>NZ_JACIDJ010000002.1 GCF_014196305.1 Roseococcus suduntuyensis | reverse complement strand
ATCCGTCACAAGATGGATTTTGGTCCCCCGCCCGCCCCGTGACTGGCCGATGGCTTGGAAGTCGGCCCCCCTTTTCCGCCGGCGGCCGACCGGTGCGCCTTGGCCGTCGTGCTGTCGATCAGGTGCAGCCCGCCTGGCGTCGCTTGTACCAGTGCCGCCAGCATGCCGGTCCAAATGCCGCGCTGCGACCAGCGGTGATAGCGGTTGTAGATGGTGGTCGGAGGGCCGTAGCAGGCTGGGCAATCCTGCCAGCGGCCGCCGTTGCGCAGCATATGCACGATGCCGCTCAGCACGCGCCGGTCATCCACACGCCGCGCGCCAGGTTGGTTGCTGGGAAGCAAGGGCGCGATCGCTTCCCATTGCCGGTCCGTCAGCCAGAACTCGCCCGCCATGATCATGCTCCGCTCAACACAAAGCTTGAATCACACAACGCCGCGTCGGAGCTAGAACTGATTGGGTTTGGAGCCTAATGCCATCAAGGCCGCGGCATATCTGGCCGCCCACCCCACGGGCCTCCAAGGCCGAGACCTTCTGGCTCGACTTCCTCCGCTCCCTCACGCGCCGCGGCCTGCCCGGCGTGAAGCTGGTGATCTCCGACGCCCATGAAGGGCCAAAAAGCCGCCGTGACCAAGGTGCTGCGGGCCACCTAGCAGCGCTGCCGCGTCCACTTCATGCGC
The DNA here is from genome assembly GCF_014196305.1 of Roseococcus suduntuyensis. Taxonomy (GTDB): domain Bacteria; phylum Pseudomonadota; class Alphaproteobacteria; order Acetobacterales; family Acetobacteraceae; genus Roseococcus; species Roseococcus suduntuyensis. Next base: position 756,369 of record NZ_JACIDJ010000002.1, on the reverse strand, counting down.
AATGCCACGGCGCACGCCGACAAGACCCAGCGCCGCCTCGTCTCCGCCTGGATCGGCACCGCTTTCGCCGAGGCTGATGCGCCCGCCGCCCATGCCCAATGCGCCGGGTGGCCGACCAACTCCGCCCCAAGGTGCCCAACCTGGCCGAGTTGATGGACGCCGCCGAGCATGACGTGCTCGCCTACATGGACTTCCCGCGCGAGCACCGCGCCAAGATCCATAGCACCAACCCCATCGAGCGCCTCAACGGCGAGATCAAGCGCCGCACCGATGTCGTCGGCATCTTCCCGAACGAGGGTGCCATCACCCGCCTGATCGGCGCCATTCTCCTGGAACAGTCCGACGAATGGGCCACCCAGCGCGCCCGTTACATGACCCTGGAAACCATTGGCTCCGTGAGCCATAATCCCACCGTCAGCCTGCCCGACGTGGCCGCCTGACGCGGCGGCTCAACCCGCTAAGGAGCACAACTCCTCCACCACGCCGAGGGGCACTATCCGAAACCCCAGGAAACCTGCGGTTTACGGCGCCAGCGGTGCAGAAGACATGTGAGGTTGGGAGACCGACTGGAGCAGGGGTCGAAACCGGAATTCAACCTTCTCTGGGAGCATTCCCGCTCTGCAAGTATGAGGAGGCGCTTCGCGCACCGCGCGTGGCCGGGGGGAAAAGCATGTGGATCAGGTGGTGCCCAGGCTGGTCTCCAAACCCGCAATGAACGCCGCCACCCCAAACGCCGCGGCCGCACGCGGATCGAAGCTGCGAAACTCCTGCGCCAATGCGCGCGTCGCAGGAAAGGCTGCGGCATCGAGGGCGAGGATTGTCAACCGGCGCACAAGAAGGACCCGGCCGTTGTTCAGGTCCTGTTCTTGAACCGCCAGCTCTCGTTGCCGGTCTCGACGATGTCGCAGTGGTGAGTCAGACGGTCGAGCAGCACCGTCGTCATCTTCGCGTCGCCGAACACGCTCGGCCACTCGCCAAATGCCAAGTTCGTGGTCACGATTACAGAAGTCTGCTCGTAGAGGCGGCTGATCATGTGGAACAGCAGCTGTCCGCTGGACTGCGGAAAGGGCAGGTAGCCGAGCTCGTCCAGCACCACGAAATCCATTCGGCACAGATACTCCGCCATGCGGCCTGCGCAGCCCGCTCGCCCCTCGCCCATCTGCGCCGGCGCGCAGCGTCCTCCAGCGGACGCGGTCCGGTCGAGGCCGGGCCGGGCGACGTCATCACCGTCAACCCCGGCGAGGTCCATGACGGCGCGCCAATCGGCGAATGACGCGCCTGGCGGATGCTGTATTTCGACCCGCCCCTCATCCACGCGGCCGCGGCCGCGGCGGAGTAAGGGCTAGCCTCGGCCGCGTCCATTGAGATCCGCCGCGCCGTCCTTCACGATGCGCCGCTGGCGCGCCGCTTCGCCGAGGCCTTCGCAATGGTGACCAACCCGAGCGCGGAGGCGCTCGCGCGCGAGGCGGCTGGTCGGCCTCTACGAGGGGCTTTTGGTGCGGCACGCCTCGTCGGTGCGCCAGAACCGGCCTGAGGCCATGGGCCGAGTGGCACGGGTCCGCCAGCGCATCGACGACGACCCGGCCGCTGATGCGAGCCTCGACGCCCTGGCGGCCGAGGCCGGGGTGACCCGCTTCCAGCTGCTGCGTGCCTTCCAGCGCGAGACGGGCCTGAGCCCGCAGGCCTGCCGCCGCGTGCGGCGCGTACAGCGCGCGCGGGACCTCATCCGGGCCGGCACCAGCCTGGCCGAGGCGGCGGTCTACGTGGGCTTCGCGGACCAGAGCCACATGAACCGCGCCTTCCTTCAGGTCACCGGCGCGATGCCGGGCGCGTGGGCGCATACGCTGGGCTGACTAGCCCGGCCACGACGGGGGCTCAAGAGCATGAAGCGCCCCCGCGCCATCACTGATGCCGGTGCGGCCGCGCCCGTTCGCTCATGCTTGCCGCGCTGGCAGGTGGACGGCACGAGGCGGCCCGTTCCGCCCCGACCTCATGCCGCCGGCATTGCACCGGGTTCGCGCCCCGTGGCCACCGGCAGGCCCTCGTCGCGCCAGCCGGTCATGCCGCCTGGCATGGTCTTCACCGGGCGGCCGAGCACCGCGATGCGCAGCGCGCCACGATCGGCGCCGTTGCAATGCGGGCCCGCGCAGTAGGTGACGAACACGGTGCCCTCCGGCCAGGCGGCGAGCCGCTCGGCGGTGATGTCGCGGTGCGGCAGACTGGTGGCGCCCGGCAGGTGGCCCGCCGCATAGGCGGCCCGGCCGCGCACGTCGAGCACCGCGAAGGCCGGGCTCGCCCCCTGCTCCGCCGCTTCGCGCAGCCCGGCGAAGACGTCGGCGCAGTCGGTCTCGAGCGCCAGGCGACGCGCGGCATGCGCGCGCATCTCGGCGGGGCTGACGGGCGGGACTTCGGTAACGGGGTCTGGCACGATGTGAACTCCTCGATGGCAGGATCGGCGCGCCATGTCGCGCCGTCGCGGGCTAGGATGCCCGCGTGGCCCAGGATGAGGTGAGGGATGCGCCTGCCAGCAGAGCTTCGGATCGTGCCAAAGCGCCCCCGCCCCGGGCCGCCGGCCAATCGCCTCGTTGTGGCCGTCGCCTATGACGGGCTGTGCACCTTCGAGTTCGGCTGCGCGGTGGAGGTGTTCGGCCTGCCGCGGCCAGAGATGGGCGAGGGCTGGTATCGCTTCGCCGTGGCGGCGGCCGAGCCTGGCCCGCTGCGCGCCGCGGGCGGCGTGCGCGTGCTGGTGGATGGCGGGGCGGAGCTGATCGGGCAGGCGGGCACGATCATCATCCCCGGGTGGCGCGGCCCGGCGGAGCCGGTGCCCGAGGGCCTGTGCGCGGCGCTGCGCGCGGCGCATGCGAAGGGGGCGCGCATCCTCTCGCTGTGCTCCGGCGTATTCGTGCTGGCCGCCGCGGGGCTGCTGGAGGGCCGGCGCGCCACGACGCATTGGCGCTACTTCGACGCGTTGGCCGCACGCAACCCCGGCCTGCGCGTCGTGCCGGACGTGCTCTATGTGGACGAGGGCGATGTGCTCACGGCCGCGGGCAGCGCGGCGGGGCTCGACCTTTGCCTGCACCTCATCCGCCGCGACTTCGGGCCGGCGGCGGCCAACAGCGTGGCGGAGCGCCTGGTGGTGCCCGCGCACCGCGATGGCGACCGCGCCCAGCGGCTGCGGCGACCGGTCCCGCGCGAGCGGGCGGGGGGGTCGCGCCTCGCCGCCACGCTCGACCGTGTGCGGGCGACGCTCGCGGAGGCGTGGCCCATCGCGCGGCTGGCCGAGGAGGCCGCGACCAGCCCGCGCGGCCTGCACCGGCGCTTCCAAGAGGCGGTGGGCCTGCCCCCGGGGGAGTGGCTGCTGGCCGAGCGCGTGGCGCGTGCGCGCGACCTGCTGGAGACGACGACGCTGCCCGTGGAGGAGGTCGCGCGGCTGGTCGGCTTCAGTGACGTGCAGGTGCTGCGGCGTCATCTCCGCCGGCAGACCGGCCTTTCGCCGACCGCCTATCGCGCTCGCCTTCGGCGTGATGCGGACCCTGCCACCGCGGCATGACGCGCCGGGCAACGCCGGGGCGCGACCGGTGGCAACCTCTCGGGCGGATGAAGAAGGACGCCCGTGATGAGCGGCGACGTGCATGGCCATGACGGATGCGAGGCAGAGCGGCTGCAGGACCAGGCGCGCACCCGACGGCCGTGTTGATCGCCGGCACGGTGGTGCCTTCGAAGTGAAGTTCCACGACCGCACCGCGCACGGACATCACGATCGCCTCGGAAGTCCCCGTATCGGTCATGGCAGCAGCCCTGCCGGTGTTTGGCTGGCGATTATCGTTTCCTCATCGCTTGGCCGCGTGGCGATGGCGCTTCCGCTCCGTTCGCCAGCGATGTCCGAGTCATGCGCGGGCCCGATGCCCTGGCCCGATGCCGGCCTCTGCGGCCCCAGGCGAACCAGCAACCGGTGGACGGCGCCGTCTTCGACCAGGCGCAGAAGCAGCGGGCCGCTTCCGAGTGACGCCCCATCGAGGGTTGCCTCCGCGATGCCACGCTCGAAGCCCTCGGGGTTCTCGACGCGGATTTCGTAGCGTGCCGTGCCGTGCCGCAACGTCAACTCGAAGCTGGGCCAATCCGCCGGGATGCACGGGTTGAACAGCAGGGTTCCTGCCTGGACACGCAACCCCAGGATGCTCTCCATGCCGGCGCGCTGCATCCAGCCGGATGATCCCGTGTACCAGGTCCAGCCGCCCCGACCGGCATGTGGCGGCGTGGCATTGATATCGGCGGCCACGACATAGGGCTCGACCTTGTAGCGATGCACGTCCGAACGCGTGCGGGTATGGCTGATCGGGTTGAGCATCGTGAACAGCCGGCCGGCCTTGCTGCCCTCGCCCAGTGCGGCAAAGGCCATGACCAGCCACAGCCCGGCATGGGTGTACTGGCCACCATTCTCCCGCACGCCAGGCGGATACGCCTTGATGTAGCCGGGGTCACGCTCGGTCTTGTCGAAGGGAGGCGCGAACAGCAGCGCCAGGCGATCTGCCGGCCGGATCAATTCGCGTTCGGCCGAGGCCGTCGCATGGGCGGCGCGCACCGGGTCTGCCGCGCCGGACAGCACGGCCCATGATTGAGCAATGGAGTCGATCCGGCATTCCGTCCCGGCGGCGGTACCGAGCGGCGTACCGTCATCGTAGAAGGCACGCCGGTACCAGTCGCCATCCCAGGCCTCGCGTTCCAGTGCCGTCGCCAATGCGGACGCATGGGCGCGCCACGCCGTGGCATGGGCCACGTCATCGCGGGCCTCGGCGCGCCGGGCGAACACGGTGCAGGCGCTGTGCAGCATCCAGCCGAGCCAGACGCTTTCGCCCTCGCCCTTTTCGCCCACCCGGTTCATGCCGTCATTCCAGTCACCGGTGCCCATCAGCGGCAGTCCATGACGGCCGACCGCCATGCTCTGGTCGAGCGCGCGTGCGCAATGCTCGAACAGGGTGGCTGTCGTCTCACTCGCCTGCGGTTGGAAGAAGCGATCATGTTCGCCCGGCGCGAGCATCGCGGCTTCCAGGAACGGCACCTGTTCGTCGAGCACACCGGTATCGCCGGTGGCCGTGATGTAGTGGTCCACCGCCAGCGCCAGCCAGGCGCGGTCGTCGGAGATGCGGGTTCGCACGCCCTGCCCGGAATGCGGCAGCCACCAATGCTGCACGTCGCCCTCGGTGAACTGTCGGGATGCCGCACGAAGCAGGTGCGCGCGCGTCTCCGCGGGGCGGGATGTGACCAGCGCCATGCCATCCTGCAACTGATCCCGAAACCCATAGGCACCACTGGCCTGGTAGAAGCCCGCTCGTGCCCAGACCCGACATGCCAGGGCCTGATACAGCAGCCAGCCGTTCAGCATGATGTCCGTCGAACGTTCGGGCGTGCGGACCTGGATGCGGCCCAGGACATCGTCCCAATGCGCCGCAACCTGAGCCGCCACGGCATCGAGGTCAGCGGCGCGATACCGCCTGACCAAGTCTCGCGCCGCATGGGCATCGTCCGCCTGGCCCAGCAGGCAGACGATTTCGACGCTGCCATGCGCAGGCAACGTGATCTGTCTTCGCATGGCCCCACAGGGGTCGAGCCCCCCGCCCGTGTTGCCCGACAGAGCCGCCCCAGTGGCGAGAGCGGCCGGGTCCGAGAGGGAGCCGTTGCGCCCGATGAACTCCCGCCGGTCACCCGTCCAGTCGGTCTGCGCGCCGCGCAGGTCGAGGAAGGCGACGCGTGATCCGAAGGGGATGCTCCATGGATTGCGCGCGAACATCGCCCCCGTCTCGGGATCGATCGCCGTGGTGACGAAGGGCAGGGTTGCCGAGCGTGAAGGGCCAAGCACCCATTCGACATAGGCCGTCACGCTCAGCCGGCGGGCGCGGCCCGACCGATTGGTCAACACCAGCCGCGAAATCTTGAGGCTGTCACCCAGCGGCACCGATTGCGTCAGCGCGGACCGGATGCCGTGCGCGTCATGTTCGAAGCGGCTGTAGCCATGGCCGTGCCGCGCCACGTAGGTCAGCGCCTCGTCGCGCATCGGTTGCGCGGTGGGGGTCCAGACCGCGCCGCTCTCATCGTCGCGCAGGTAGATGGCCTCACCCGTGCGGTCGCTGACCGGGTCGTTCGACCATGGGGTGATCTGGTTCTCGCGGCTGTTGACGGCCCATGTGAAGCCGCCGCCCTCGGTCGGAACGTGGAAGCCGAATCCTGGATTCGCGACGACGTTGATCCAGGGCGCCGGGGTGGATTGGCCGGGGCTCAGGATGGTGACGTATTCGCGGCCATCCAGGTCGAAGCCGCCGAGCCCGTTGAAGAGTTCGAGCGTTGGCGTCGGGGCCGTCGGCGCCTCGACCGCAGGGCGCACCAGGTGAGCAGGAATGAGCCTTGCTGCCGGGACCGGCATGATCCGCGCATCCGGCGAAATCCTGGCGATCTGCTCGGCCAGGCCGCCTCGCCGGGCCACCAGCGCCACGCGTGCCGCGGCCGCAAGCAAGGCAACCGCCTCAGGCGAGATCAGATCGACCCGCAGGACGTAGACCCGGCCCAGCCGAGGGTCGGCACCCTGCGGCACGCGGCTGGTGCGCACCAGCGCCTGCAGCGCCTCCTGCAGATCCTGGATGTAGGAGGACTGGCGATCATTCAGGAAGACGACGTCCACGGCGATGTGCTTTGCCCGCCAGTAGTCGACGGCACGCATCAACTCCCGTGCCACGCCGAGGTGCTCCATCTCGTCGATCCGCAGCAGCAGGATCGGCAGATCGCCCGAGATCCCGTGCGGCCAAAGACCCGATTGCGCGCCGCCGCCACGGCAGATCATGTCGGAGCTGGCGCGTGTGCTTGGCGCGGCATGGAGCAGATGCCCCGCCAACTGCTGAAACAGCGCCGCCGTTCCAGGGGAAATGTCCAGGTGGTGCATCTGTACCTGCGCCTGTGTCCAGGCCAGCGTGGCGGCCCGCGAGAAGGCGCCAGCGTCGCGGTGCTTGTCCAGTGCGTCCAGCAGTGACTCCCGCGTGGGAGCAACGACCGTCCAGAAGGCAACGCGCGCAACCGCGCCGGGCGCCACGCGAAGGCGCCGGCGCAGGGCGAAGATCGGATCGAGCACGGTGCCGACCGTGCCCGACAAACGGCCGCCGCCAGACATCGCCGCCGGGTTGCGCGCACCGTGACCGCGCCCCAGGAAGCGGGCACGGTCGGTTTCGAATTGCGGCGCCGCATCCCCCTCGCCCTCCACGACGCTCAACTGCGCTGCCCAGATGGCCGGGTCGCCCGACCCACGCTTGCGACGCGTTGCCAGAAGGGCGCCCATTTCGGGCAGGTACTCGGTCTCCACGAACAGCTTGGAGAAGGCCGGGTGCGCGATGTCGTCGTCCTGCCGGGCCAGCGCGAGCTCGGCAAGGGAGGTCACCTCGACCTCGCGGACGGTGTCACCCGTGTTCGACACCGAAACGCGCCGGACCTCCGCATCGCTCTCCGACGAGACGATCACCTCAAGCGTCGTCGTCAGCGTGCCGTCGGTGCGGGTGAACTCAGCGCGGTCTTCATGGAAGGTCACGCCATAGCTGTCGGGCTTCGCACCGGTAGGCTGCGCTCCCGCCGACCAGACCCGACCGGACCCTATGTCGCGAAGGTAGGTGTAGGAGCCGAAATCGTCGCAGGTCGCATCCTCGCGCCAGCGCGTGACCGCGATGTTGCCCCACCGGATGTAGCCGGAACCGGCAGCCGTCAGCATGGTGGAAAAGCGGCCATTCGACATCACGTGGGTGGCCGGCGTGGCCTGCTGCGCCGTGGTGAAGTGGCGGGTGCCGGAGCGGTCCTCCTCGACCGTGCGATCGGCCGATTTCACCTCCACGGCGAAAGGTCGGACGATTGCGACCTCGCGCGGCATGCGTTCCTGCAGCAGCAATTCGGTTGCCTGCACCATGGGTTCGGCATGGAAGCGACGCCGCATCGCGCCGCCATCGAGAGCGGCCGCCAGCGCCACGATCGTCATCCCCTGGTGATGCGCCATGTAGGCATGGATGACCGCGCTGACGGCGCCCTTGGGAAGGCGCAGGCGGGTGTAGTCCACCGCCTCGTAGAAGCCATAGCGGCCGCGTGCGCCCGCCTCCACAAGGCGCGCCAGGTTGGCGCAGGCCGCCGCGGGATCGACCATCGCGGCGAGGGCCGTGGCGTAGGGCGCGATGACGCGGTTCTCGCTCAGGCCGCGCTTCAGCCCCAGGCTGGGCACGCCGAAATTGGAATACTGATAGGTCAGTTCGAGATCGCGCGCGTTGTACGCGGATTCCGAGATGCCCCACGGAATCCGGAACTCCGCCGCGTGCTCGATCTGGCGCCTCACCACCAGGCGATTGGTCTTCTCGAGCAGGCTGCCGCCGGGCGCCCGCATCACCAGGGACGGCATCAGGTATTCGAACATCGAGCCGGACCACGAGACCAGGGCGGCACCGTGCCCAACCGGCACCATGGCACGGCCCAGCCGGAACCAATGCCGCGCCGGAACATCGCCCTTGGCGATCGCGAAGAAACTGGCGAGCCGCGCCTCGGAGGCCAGCAGGTCGTAGCAACTCGGGTCCAGCGTGCCTTCCGGCACCCGGTAGCCGATGGAGAGGAGTGTGCGCTCGGGGTCCAGCAGGAAGCCGAACTCCATGGCCATGGCCATCGCGCGGGCGGTGGCTTCGAGTGCCCCAAGCCTTTCGATCAGCCGCGCCCGGGTCTCGTCGTCCAGTTCCCGTTCACGCTGATGGCTGCGGAGCGTGTTCCGGCAGGCATGCACCCAGAACAGCAGGTTCTCGCCGGCGCCGTTGCCACGCTCGAAGGCCAGCGCCTGAGCGATCTCGACCACCGTATCCGCCTGGGCCGCGAGGTCAGGGAGGGGCTGCGATGCGACCGCGGAGCTGAGTGCCGCGAGCGCTCCGTCAAGTTGCCACCAAGTGGTCGTCTGGGTTCTCCGCCCGTCGTTCAGGAGGCCGGCCTCCTCCCGTGCGAGGTCGATCGCATCGGCGATGCCGGCCACCGGCAAGGACGCGGCGCGGGAGAACTCGCGGCAGGCATTGGCCAGGGCGATCAGATGGCCGGCCAGGTTGCCGCTATCGACGGCGGAGATGTATTTCGGATCCAGCGGGCGCAGGCTGCCAGTGTCGTACCAGTTGTAGAAATGGCCGTGGCAGCGTTCCATGCCCGCCATGGTCTCCAGCGTCGCCTCCAGCCGGTCCACCATGTCAGGCGTCCCGATCCAGCCGAAATCACGCGCGCTGACCGTGGAGAGCAGGTAGAGGCCGAGGTTCGTGGGCGAGGTGCGGCGAGCCAGCAGCGGCGCCGGATCCTCCTGAAAATTGTCAGGCGGCAGCATGTGGTCGGCGGCGGTCACGAATGTCTCGAAGAATCGCCAGGTCCGGCGCGCCGTCAGCCGCAGGGCATGGCGATCGCTTGGCGACACCTCCAGGCTTGCTGCAGAGCGCGGCGCCGAACTCGCCCAGCGCGCCACGGCGGGCGAGGCCAGCCAGAGCAATGCGAAGGGAGCGGCCAGCCACCACTGCGCCGACAGCAGCGCGACCAGACCGGCGGTCGCGCCGATCACCAACCCGCCGCTCATGGTTCGGAAAGAACCGCCCAAGCCAAGTCGGCGACTGCGCGTCGCTTGCGCGGCCGGCACCCATTGCAGGAGATGGCGGTGCGAGGCGAAGAGCCGCCACAAGGTGCGCGTGATGGCATCGCCCATCAGCCAGGCCTGGTGCGCCAGGAAGGTGATGAGAAGACCGGACAGCGCGATGGCCGTGCGCAGATCGTGCGCCAGGGCGCGCCCATGGCTGGCGAGCGTCACCCCGGGTCGCCACGGCGCGATGGCGGCGATCACCGGCACCAGCGTCGGCAGGGCGATGGTCGCCAGGATGAACAAGGTCCAGAGCAGCGCGGCCACCGGCAGCGGCAGCATCCAGCCAACCAGCAGCGCCAGCACCGCCGCCGGGGCCGACAGGGACCTGCGCAGATTGTCGAGCATCTTCCAGCGGCCGATCGCCGGCATGGCCCCGTCGTCGCGCGCTGTGCCGAGTGCCTTCCGGCCCAGAATCCAGGGCAGCAACTGCCAATCGCCGCGTGCCCATCTATGGTGCCGCTGCGCGCCCACGTCGTAGCGGGACGGGAACTCCTCGACCACCTCGACATCGGAGGCGAGGCCCGAGCGCGCAAACACGCCCTCGAACAGGTCATGGCTCAGCAGGGTCGAATCGGGCACCCGGCCGGCCAGCGAGGCCTCGAAGGCATCCACTTCGTAGATGCCCTTGCCGTTGTAGGAGCCCTCGCCAAAGAGGTCCTGGTACACATCCGATACCGCGAGCGCGTAGGGGTCGATGCCGCTGAGGCTCGAGAAGATGCGCTGGAACAGCGACCCCTCGGCACCCACCGGCTGCGACGGCGTGACCCGTGGCTGCAGGACGGCATAGCCCTCAAGCACGCGCCCCGCCGCCACATCGAAGCGCGGCCGGTTGAGCGGGTGCGCCATCTTGCCGATCAGCCGGCCCACCGCATCGCGCGGCAGCCTGGTATCGGCATCGAGCGTGATGACGTAGCGGACATCGGCGGGCGCGCGGGGTTCGAGCCCGTTGATGGCGATGTAGGTGGTATCGAGGGCGCCGCGCAGCAGTTGGTTCAGCTCATGCAGCTTGCCGCGCTTTCGCTCCCAGCCCATCCAGCGCGCCTCGCCGGCGTTCCAGACCCTGAGGCGGTGGAACAGGAAGAAGCGTTCGCCATCGGGTCCGGGGCCAAGCCGTTTGTTCAGTTCGGCAATGCCGGCCGCTGCCGCCGCCAGCAGGCTGTCGTCGTCCGGCGCGTGCTCGGCCTCGGCATCCGTCCAGTCGGTCAGTAGCGCGTAGTGCATGCAGCCGGCGGGACTGGCCAGATGATGCACTTCCAGCCGTTCCACCAGCTCGGCAATGGCCTCCTCGGACGTCAGCAGCGTCGGCACCACCACCATCGTGCGAAGCTCTGGCGGCACGCCGTCGAGCAATTCCAGCCCTGGCAGCAGCCTGGCTCCGAATCCGCTGGTGACGGCGCGGTTGACCAGGGAGACGGCCAGATCCTGGGCCGGGATGATCCCGAGGACGGCCAATGCCGCCAGCCACACCCAACCAAGCCCCAGGGCGCCCATGACGAAGAGGGGGACGGCCAGCACCAGGCACGTCGTGCACGCGACGGCCGCCGCATAGCCGCCGATTCCGGAGGCGCGGTTCAGCCGACCCGGCCAGGCGCGGAACGGTGGGCGGAACCCGATCTCGATCTCGAAATCGCGCCGCCCGCCGGCGAGGAGGTGATAGCCGGGGTCCGATTTTCGCGGGTCATTCGGCGCACGCTGCGCGGTGGCCACGGCGGCGCGGGCGACGTCCAGCTCACTCCCCTCGGAACGCGCCGCCAACTCCTCGATGGCACTGCGGTAGAGGTTTCGCGTGGCGAAATCCATGGTGGTGAATGCGCTGCCAGCGGCGAGGATATCATCCACGAGGCTGACACTCTCGAACATCTCGTTCCAGTTGACATCGGCAATCAGGCGCAGGCTGGTGATGATGTTCCGCACAGTGACGTTCGCCGCACCCTCGGTCCGGTGCAGCTCCTGCACCACCGCTTCGGCATTCCGGCCCTCCATTTCCAGGCGCTGGTCCAGCCAGGCGAGTGCGGGGGTGACCGACGGGTCCTGATCGCGCAGCCGATGCACGAGCTGCACGGCAAAGGCGTCGTCGAGCGGGCCCTCGGCGTGGCCGGCAAAGACACCCGCAGTCGTCTCGGCCGGCGCGCCCGTGGCGCCCGCCAGCCTGTCGGCGATGCGGTCAGCGGCCTGTTCCGCCAGATGATTGCCGTGGATCCGCTCCGCGAGGCGCCGGAGGTTCTCGATCAGGACGATACGCAGGGTGATGGAGCTCGCCCACAGCTCACCGATCGAGAGCGGTTGCACCGTCTGGTAGGCGCGCAGGAAGCGCGTGAACGTTGCCGGATTGAAGCTGCTGTCCGTGTGCGCGACATATGCCCAGGCGACGCCCAGCATGCGCGGGTAGCCCGCGAAGGGGCCGCTGACGAGCTTGGGCAACTGGCGGTAGAAGCCTGGTGGCAGATGCAGGCGCACCGCCCGGATCTGGCGCTCCACCAGATGAAAATTGTCGATCAGCCATTCTCCGGCCGGGGTGATGGGCCGTGCCTCATCCACCGCTTCCACCATTCCTGCGTAGCACGCGAGCAAACACTCGCCATTGGCAGCGAGGCGTCGACCCAGCGGATCCCCACGCCTTTTCCGAGCGGTCACCGCCTGGTCAGCAGCGAGGCTTCGCCCGTGCATCTCGAGGCGCTCGACGCCGAAGATCTCGGCACGGACCGGAGCCTTGTCGTTCCAGATCGCCTGAGGCGCGCGCATGAATGGATTTTGGAGCACTGCGTTGAGGCTCCCGCACGTCAGCGTGCGAGCTGACAACGCCTTCAGCGCGCAAGAGTTGCGCGCCATGCCGCGGGCCAGAATATTTGGTCAAGTCGATTGAATTCTTCCGAATCGCTGAACGCTCTGGCGCAAAGGCGGCTGCGTTTGGCGATCGTCATCTCGGCAATGGCGTTCATCGCCTTGCTGAAGTTGCAGCTGCCGGCAGGGCCGGAGCCGGCACTGGAAGAGTTCCTGATGCCATGGATGCCGCAGGACACCCGCGACCCGCGGGCGGGGATGGTCGCATGTTGCTGACGCGCAGGCGGCGGGCGGCCTCGCGCGTGGAACGCGGTCAGCTCGGGCCTGGCGGCCACTCATGCTCCCTTCGCGCAGCCGCGATGGGGACCCGCATGCTTCTGCTCGGCTGTGCCCGGCCTCGGTTGTTATCGGCGGCGCTTGCGCGGGTCGGGTTCAGACCCGCAGCCATGTTTCCGAGAAGGCCAGCATCGCCGTCGAGATGTGCTGGCCCACAATCTCGCGCGGGATGGGCGCGCCTGGCCGCGCCACACCGTTGACGGTGACCGTCGCCGTCTCGCAGCCCACAAAGAGGCTCGGCATGTGGTGCTTGCCGGTGGCCGATTGCGCGGGGGCGAGCGCGAAGCAGAAGGGCTTGCCCAGCCCCTTCCACTCCAGTGCCACCGTCATGCCGGCGGCCGTCACCGTCTCGCTGTAGTGGGTGATGGCGTCGCCGCCGGCGGCCACGCTGTCGAGCGGGCGGTAGTCGAGGTTGCGCAGGCCGGGCAGCCCGCGCCACGCGCCGAAATGCGCCACGTAGTCGCTGACCAGCCAGCGCGCGAGCGGCTCATTGTCGGTCAGGCAGACATTGCCCTCCCCTTCGGTTTGCGGCGCCTGCAGGAGCACCAGCGCATGGCCGCGCCCGTGCGGCGACAGCACGACCCGGAAGAAGGAGGCGAGCGTCGTGAAGGGCCCGGCGGGGTCCGTCTTGAGGGAAATGCCGGGGTTCTCGCCGGACCATTCGACGTGTCCGGGGAAGAGAAGGGTCTCGGTCATCGTCGTGCGTCCTGCCCTGTGCAGGGTCGAGCTTGTGACAGGAACGCACTCGGATCAATCACGGCGCACAGTGAAAAGCATGCACCCGATCCTGGCCGGGCCCGTACTGGGCGTCGAGGCCCACCGCTGCATGAGAAGTTCCTCGACGCAGGACACGCCCCGCCATTCGCTGTCGGCGCCAGATCAGGGCGCGATGCGGTAGACCGTGAAGGAACCCTTCGCCCCAGTTTGGTTGGCCGGGCTGTTGCTCGCGTCCTGCGCCGCGCTGGCGTCCCAGGCGTTCAGAATCGCCGCAGCGGCGTCGCGCAGGCTGGCGCGCGGGGCGGGTGTGTACGCGCCCTGGGCGTGCTCGGCTTCCTGCGCGGGGGCATTCCCCTCGGCGGCGTCGTCCGCGCCCGCCGTCGCCATCGCCATCGCCGCCGTGATCATCTGCTGGCGCTGCATGAGTCCAGAGCCTAGAGCATGCTGCGTTCACGCCGCCTGCTCCAGCCATCCTTGAGAGCGGGGTTCAGCGTTTTCGGTGCTTCCACCTCAACGCATCCCGCTCTAGCCGGCCCCCGTGTCGCCCTCATTCGGGTCGATGCCGATGGCGCGCAGCCCCTCGTCGGTGATGAGGGCCAAGATCCAGGTGTCGTCCTCGTCCTGGCGCCAGCCGAGCCCGACATGCTCCCGCGGCGCGTTGATCTCGGTGAGCAGATTGTTCTTGATCAGGCTGCGGAACACCGCGTTGCGCGCCGCGGCCGGGAGCGTCTTCGGCGTGCGGGCGAGGCCCTTCTCATGCTGCGCGGCGGCGCTGAGGATCACGCGCTGGCCGTCGGAAAGATTCGTCATCGTGGTGGTCTCCGGTTCCGGGTGCCGGTCATCGGCCCGTACTGCCGGGAGCCCCGCCGGCTTCGCCGGTCGGGGCGGTGCGGGGGCAGCCCGCTTCAGCAGGCATGTTCGCCGCGGCGGAAATACTGGTCCGCGATGTCCTTCAGCTTCGCGGTGGCATCCGAAAGCCAGGCCGCTTCGCTCCAAAGCACCGTCTCGGGGTCCGCGCCGAAATGGTCCTCGCTGGCCTGGGCGAGTTCCGCGAGGAGGGCGTTGAATTCGGCCTTCTTCGCCAGGAAAGCGGCCAGGATGCGTTCTTGGTTGCGGGCGGCGCGGGCTTCGCGGTCGGTCATGCTGGTCTCCGTCGTGGTGCGGGGCGTTTCCTGCGTGTGACGGATCATTCGCGCTGTGCCGCGCACGAGCCAAACAAGATGCGGCGTTGTCTTCGTGCTATGATTCGGTGATCTGCATCACATCATGATCCTGCCGGGCGCCGGCCTGGAGCGCCTCCCGGCCCAAATCATTATTGCCAATTTTTGCCAAACTCGGGTATCGTCTAACCCATGGGCACTATGAACGTCTCCCCTGCCGAATGGGCTGAAATCCTTCGTGGATGAGCAGGTCGCAGCGCGTGGCTACTCCACCAGCAGCGAGTATGTCCGCGAGTTGATCCGCAAGGACCAGGAACAGGACCAGGACCAGGACCAGGAGCGTGAGCGCCTGCGCGGCCTGCTGCTGGACAGCGCGGCATCTGCTCCGACAGTGGCAGCGGATGACGGCTATTTCGACATGCTCCGCCGCCGCGTCCGCCAACCGCAGGCGTGACCGCCAAGCCAGTCATTCCGCGGGAAGCGGCGCAGCGGGATATCGACTAGGCCATCGCCCGCTACGCGGCGGAAGTCGGCGAGCCGTTCGCGCTGGCCTTCATCGATGCGCTGGAGCGGGCCTTCAGGCGGATCGCGCAGCATCCGGCCGTGGGCTCGCCACGCTATGCCTTCGAGTTGCTGCTGGAAAGGCTTCGCGCCTGGTCGCTGCAGCGCTACCCGTATCTGGTGTCCTACGTCGAGTGGGAGGACCACCTCGACGTCTGGCGGGTATTGCACACGCAGCGCGACTTCCCGGCCTGGATGCTGGAACCGGAGGCGCCACAGCCCTTCCGTCGTGCGGATCCCGCTTCGTTGAACGGATGGAACCGCGGATACCGGCGAAGTCTCCGCGCGGCGAGCCGCGCGCCCCTGACCATCTTCGGTCCGGCGCCCGCCCATCGACTTCCCGCCGCTGGGAAGTCGCTTCGGATCGCGCGTCATGTGCGTGGCTCTGGATCGATCGAATCAATCGGATCCAGCCGATCGGCAACCTTCAGCAGCAGCGCGTCTGTTCCTGCAGGATGGTCTGCATGAGATGCGGATCGCCGCCGATCTCGGCGGCGATCTGGCCCGGCACCCGCGCCGGCCAGTGTCAATCGGCGCGCAAGAAGGCCCCCCCATCGGCGCGCAAAAGGGACCCCCTTTCGAGCGCAGATCGCGCCCTCGTGTCGCCCGGCCCGGAGCCGTAGGTGAGGGCTGGACACCCTCGCGCAGAGCCCCCAGGCAGGCGGCCTCCACCGCCGCAAGCCCGTCGCTCGGCACGGCCGCCAGGATGGACACCATCTGCCGGTCGTCATCGGCGGTGCCCGCCAGCTTGCGGCGGATCCGCTCCAGCCCCGCGCGCAGCAGCCAATCCTTGAAGGGTGCGCCATTGCGCAACGCGCCGGGTTTGCGCGCCAGGACAGGCACGTCACGCCGAAGGCGTGCTCCTCGCACGACATGCCAGGGGTCGAACACCGTCTGGTCGCGGCCAAAGCACCGCGGATGCTCGCCGACCGGCCGCACCGCCCGGCGCAGTTCGATCCTGTCGGCATAGGCCCGGATTTCCACCGACCGCCCGACCGCGTGCGCCGATACCGAATAGCGATTGTTGTCGAACCGCACGAGGCACGTCTTGGACACCGACGCCGACATTGTGTGAAAGCCGTCGAACCGCCCGCCATAGGGCACAAGGCTGGGCCGCTCGGCCTCGAACACCGACCAGATCGTCTGGTCGCGCAGCTCGGGATCGCGGTGTGCCCGCGCATAGGCCACGCACTGGTCCAGCAGCCAGGCGTTCAGCTCGTCCAGGTTCTTGACCCGGACGCGCGGCGTGAAAAACCGTTCGCGCACCAGCCCGACCTGGTTCTCGACCTGGCCATTCTCCCAGCCGGACGAGGGCGTGCAGCCTGATCAGCGTCAGCCGCTCACGGCTGGGCTTGGCCGCGTTCGAGGCCAGCAGCGCGTCCATCTGCTCCCGCCAGGCGCCCAACGTCACCTCTCCGCGCTTGGCTAAAAGAAAGACGAAAGTCGCATCCACATGGCGCCGGTGAACCTCCGCCGCCACCGCCGTAGTCGTGGGATCACCCAGCGCCTCACGGCTGGCCTCCCAGGCGCTCCTGCGCCCACTCCCAGGCCTTTGGAGTAGCCCCTCTCATACCGGACAGGCGGCTTGGTTGGCTGACTACTTGGCGATGAACTCACGCGGCGCGCGCATGCGGTGTTGTAGTCGTCGAACCAGGCGGGGGTCCACTGAAGGACGGAGATGGCGTCCGGCCTGGGAGTTTACGCGGGCATAGTCCCGCTTGAGGGTTCCCCTCAGACGCCGTTGCTTTCGAGGATGCGGACCGGCATGAAGCATAGAATTGAGGTTCAGCGTGGCGGCGAAATTGGTCGTCTCGGCGACGATGTAGGCGGAGCTATTATCGGCACGTCACTGCACAGGCTGCGGGGCGCAGATTGCACCGAACCGGTGCTCGACGCAGTCCAGCATCATGTCTCTGATCATCTCGCAGGAGATGCCTCCGCCGCAGGTGGCGACCCAGGCGATGCTCTCGCGGTTATGGGTGTCGATGCCAAAGGCGATACGGAACACTTCGCCGTTCCAACAGGAGATCTCGAGGTCATCGGAAGCCCAGCGCTGATTGGATGCGGGCGCGACGAGGGTACCCTCTTGGGCGCGGATAGGCCGCCTGCCGGTGTGGGGCTGAAGAAACGTTGAGGAGATCAGCCGGAAGATGCGCTTGTGGTTCAGAGATGGCTCGCCGGAGCTGCGCCTGGCCCGGTTCAGCAGGGCGGTGACGCGGCGGTCGCCATAGGTGGGGCGGCCATCGGTGACGGCGCGGATAACCAGACCAGACTGCCAAAGGCCGGCTACATGCGGCACCGCCCCGGTGCACCGATGCGCTTCGTCTTAGTTTGACAGTGGGTCCAGCACCTGTCTAGCGTCTGGTCGTCCAGGATCTCAGCCGGCGCACAAGACGCCGGTGGAAAAATACCCGGCCAGCCAAGGGCCGCGAACCCAAGGGAGGGTCTCGTCATGTCCACCATCAAGCCCCCGGGCTTACATCGGCGCCGCCTCATAGGCGTCGGCGCCGCCGCCGCCATCACCGGCTTCCCGAACATCGGCTTCACCCAGGCCCGCCAGCCCATCAAGATCGGCGTGCCGACCATCCTGTCGGGCCGCGTCGCGCAGCTGGGCATCTCCTCGCGCAACGCCATGCAGATCGAGGTGGATGCCTTCAACGCTTCCGGTGGCCTCGATGGCCGCCCCATCGAACTGATCGTGCGCGACAGCCGCGGCGTGCCGGCCGAAGCCGCGCGCATCGCGCGCGAGATGATCAGCAGCGACGCCGTGGAGTTCCTGTTCGACGCGGAACCCTCATCCGGCGGCTTCGCCATCCATGAGGTGGTGCGCGAGACGGGCACCGTCACGCTGCACATCAACTCCGAGACCTCCTCGCTGACGGCCGATCCACGCCAGCGCTTCTGGAATGCCTTCCGGGTCGCACGACAGGGCATCCATGATTCCATCGCCGGCGGCTACTACGCCGCCAGCGTGGCCCGAAGCCGCAATCTGCGCCGCTGGATGACCATCTCGCCGGACTACGCCTATGGCCGCGACACCACTGCTGAATTCGTGGAATTCGCCCGCAGCTTCAACGCCGACATCCAGATCACCGGCGAGACCTGGCCGCGCCTGTTCCAGGCCGACTACACGGAGAACATCACCCGGCTGAACCAGGGACGGCCGCAGGCGGTCTATTCCTGCCTCTGGGCCGGTGATCTGGTCACCTTCGTCGAACAGGCCTCGATCTTCGGCCTCTTCGCGCAGTCGCAGCTCTTTGCCGTGAACATGGCCGACTACACGACGCTGCAACAGGTGCGGAACCTGCCGCGCGGGGTGCATTCGGGCAACCGCTACCTGCGCAACTTCCCGACGGTGCCGGAAAACCTCGCCTTCGCCACGGAATACAACCGCCGCTTCAACACCTTCCCCACCAACTGGTCCTGGCAATCGGCCACCGCCGTGCGGCTGCTGACCACGGCGCTGCGCCAGGTGGGCGGCACCAACCCGCGCGAGGTCGCGGCCAAGCTGAAGGGGATGACCATCGAAAGCCCCTTCGGCGCCGAAGGCACCGTCACCATGCGCGCGGAGGACCAGACGCTGGTGGACTACGCGATCGGCTGGGGCACGACCATCAGCGCCGACCCCTTCGTGGAGAACATGCAGAAGGCCGATTGGGCGACGATCCGGCGCCTCGAGGCCGAGTGGAAGCGCGGCAAGGGCTGGGGCTGAGCCCGCCGCAGCCTGCCCCGGGTGCGGCCGCGCGGCCGCGCCCCTGACCTCCCGCGCGAAAGCCTCCGATGGAACTCACCGAACTCGGCGAATGCGTCTCCTCCCTGTCCTGTGTCGTCACGCAACTGGCGGCGGGGCTGACGATCGGGATGCTGCTGTTCCTGGTCGCGTCGGGGCTGACGCTGATCTTCGGCGTGCTGGGCCTGGTCAACTTCGCCCATGGCTCGCTCTACATGATGGGCGCCTATTTCGCGCTGGCGGCCTATGGCCCGACGGGGAGCTTCGCCCTGGCCGTGCTGGCGGGCACGCTGGGTGCCGCGCTGCTCGGCCTGTTCTTCGAGCGCTTCCTGCTCAGCCGCATCTATGGCCAGGACGTGCTGATGCAGCTGCTGGTCTGCTACGCCATCATCCTCATCCTCGATGACGTGGTGAAGATCATCTGGGGTGCCGATTTCCGGAACATGGGCGTGCCGCCGGCCTTCCTGCACCCGCCCTTCATCATCGGCGGCGGCGTCGTGCCCTATTTCTACGCGATCCTGTTCGGCATCACGGCGCTGATCGCCGTCGCGCTGTCCTATGGCATGAGCCGCACGCGCTTCGGCCGCATCGTGCGCGCCGCCGCGGTCAATCCGGGCATGGTGGGGGCGCTCGGCATCAACACCACGGTGGTCTACGCGGCGGTCTTCGCGATCGGCGCGGGGCTGGCGGGGGCGGCGGGGGCACTCTCCGCGCCCATCCGCTCGGTCGTGCCGGGGGCGGGCGTCTCCATCCTGATCGAGAGCTTCATCGTCACCGTCATCGGCGGCATGGGCTCGATCGGCGGCGCGCTGGCGGCCTCGCTCATCCTGGGCCTCACGCGCTCCTTCGGCTCCATTGGCTTCCCGCTCTTCGTGGAGGGAGCGATGTTCGTCATCATGGCCCTCGTGCTGATCCTCCGGCCCAGCGGCCTGGGCGGGAGGCGCGGCTGATGGGCTTTGGCCGAGACAGTGCGATCGCACTCGCCGTCCTGCTCGTGTTCATCCTGCTGGAATTCACCGGGCTGCGTTCTGCGGGGCTGGTGGACTTCGCCATCCGCTTCGCCACCTTCGGCCTGCTGGCACTCTCGCTCAACCTGCTGATCGGCAGCGCCGGCCTCGTCTCCTTCGGGCATGCGGCCTATTTCGGCATGGGCGCCTACAGCTTCGGCCTGCTGATGCAGACCGGCGCCTGGTCCGTGCCCGCCGCCATCCTGGCCGCCGTGGCGATGACGGCGCTGCTGGCGTTGGTGATCGGCGCGCTGTGCGTGCGGCTCTCCGAGATCTACTTCGCCTTCCTCACCCTTGCCTTCCAGATGCTGCTGCATTCGCTCATCCTCTCCTGGATCGGACTGACGGGGGGCGACCAGGGGCTGATGGGCGGCATTCCCAAGCCGCCCTTCCTGGGCGTCGATCTTGCACGGCAGGACCATCTGGCCGCGTTCAGCCTGTTCTGCCTGGTGGCCTCGGCGGTCGCTCTGCGGCAGATCCTGCGCTCGCCCTTCGGTGCCGCGCTTCGCATGCTGCGCGACAACCCGGACCGCGCGGCGTTCCTGGGGCTGTCCGTCTTCCGGTATCGCTTGGCGGCCTTCGTCATCGCGGGCAGCTTCGCGGGCCTCGCGGGCGTGCTGATGAGCCTCTATGTCTCGGGGGCCTTCCCCTCCTTCGCCTTCTGGACGACCTCGGGCGAGGCCATCTTCATGATCATGCTGGGGGGCGTGTCGGTCTTCCTGGGCCCGCTCGTCGGCACCGCGATCTTCCTGATGTTGAACGACTGGATCACGGCGGTGACCGAGCATCACGGGCTGTTCCTCGGCATCATCCTGCTCATCATCGTGCTGGGGCTGCGCAAGGGGCTGCTGGACTTCGCGGTCGAGCATTGGCGCGCCCGCAGAGGAAACCAGCCATGAGCTTCGCCGGGCGCATCGCGGTCATCACCGGCGGCGCCAGCGGCATCGGCGCCGCCTGCGCCCGCATGCTGGCCGCCCGCGGCGCGCAGGTGGTGGTGACCGACCGTGACGTCGCCCGTGCCGAAGCCCTCGCCACCGAGATCGGCGGGACGGCCATGGCGCTGGATGTCGGCCGCCGCGTCGCCAATGACGACGCCGCCGCCGAGATCGAGGCGCGCCTCGGGCCGGTGGACATCCTCGTCACCTCGGCCGGCGTGCTGCAACGCCCGCTGCGCGCGGAGGAACTGAGCGAGGCGGACGTGGAGGAGGTGGTGCGGATCGACCAGATCGGCACCTGGAATTCCGCCGTGGCCTTCGGTGCACGGATGGCAAGGCGCGGCCGGGGTTCCATCATCACCATCGCCTCCATCGCGGGGGAACGCTCCATGCCGCTGCACGCCTATTCGCCGGCCAAGGCCGCGGTGATCGAGATGACGCGCTGCCTGGCCGCCGAATGGGGGCGCTCCGGCGTGCGCGTGAACGCCGTCTCGCCGGGCTTCACGCTGACGCCGGCGCTCGGCCAGGCCATCGCGGCGGGCGAGCGCGACCCGAGCCTGCTGGAGGGCAGCAGCGCCCTGGGCTGCATGGTGACGCCCGACGACATCGCGGAGGCGGTGTGCTTCCTCGCCTCGGATGCGGCACGCTGCATCACCGGCATCAACCTGCCGGTGGATGCGGGCTGGCTGGTGGCGGGTTCCTGGGCCACCTATGGCGGGCTGCCGCCGGCGCGGGGCAACCTTCCATGAGCGGGCGCCTCGAACTGCAGGGCCTGCGCAAGAGCTTCGGCGGCGTGGTCGCCACCGATGACGTGACGCTGGGCTTCGAGCCCGGCACGCTCTCGGCCATCATCGGGCCGAATGGCGCGGGCAAGACCACGCTGTTCCACCTCATCACCGGCAAGCTGCCGGTCACGGCCGGGCGCGTGCTGCTGGACGGCGCGGAGATCACGGGGCTCGACCGGCGCGAGATCGTCCGGCGCGGCATCGGTCGTGCCTTCCAGGTGGCGAACCTGTTCCCCAGCTTCTCGGTGCAGGACAGCCTGGCGGCCGCGCTGATGGCCCATGCCGGGCGTACCGCCGGATTGTTCAGCACCTTCCCGCCGCCCGACGTGCAGCGCCAGGCCGAGGAGGTGATGGAGCTTTGCGGCCTGACGCATCTGTCCCGCACCGAGGCGCGGCATCTCAGCCATGGCGACCAGAAGCTGCTCGACATCGCCCTCGCCCTGGCGCTGAACCCCAAGGTGCTGCTGCTGGACGAACCCACCGCCGGCATGGGCCCCGATGAACGCTGGCGGATGATCGAGCGCGTCTATCGGCTCTGGGAGGCGCGCAAGCTCACGCTCATCTTCATCGAGCATGACATGGATATCGTCTTCAAGATCGCGCAATCGGTCCGTGTGCTGCGCTATGGCGCCGTTCTGGCGGAAGGAACACCGGAGGAGGTGCGCCGCAACCCGGCCGTGGTGGAAGCCTATCTCGGTGCCGAGCACGCGCTATGAACGATAAAGGAGCGAGTGAACTTCTCGTGGACGGGCTGGATGCCGCCTATGGCGCAAGCCAGGTGCTCTTCGGCGTGAAGCTGGAGGTGGAGCGCGGCGAAACCCTCGCGCTGATGGGCCGCAACGGCGCGGGCAAGAGCACCACCTTCAAGGCGATCGCCGGCCTGCTGCCGCCGCGCGCCGGGCGTGTCATGGTCCGCGGGCATGATGTGGCGGGCCAGAAGCCCTACCGCATCGCCCGCGCCGGCATCGCCTATGTGCCGGAGGACCGGCAGGTGTTCCCCGAGCACAGCGTCGAGGAAAACCTGGAAATCGCCGAGCGCGAGGGCGTGGGCGGCCGCGAATGGAACCGCGCCCGCGCCTTCGAGATGTTCCCCATGCTGCAGCCATTGCGCGGCCGCATGGCGGGCCGGCTTTCGGGCGGTGAGCAGCAGATGCTCACCATCGCCCGCAGCCTGATGGGCAACCCGGCCGTGCTCCTGCTGGATGAGCCGTCGGAGGGCCTGGCGCCGCTGATCGTGCAGCAGATCGGCGCCCTGATACGTCGCCTGCGCGAACTGGGCACCACCATCATCCTGGCCGAGCAGAACAGCCGCTTCTGCCTGGCCGTCGCCACGCGCGTCGCGGTGATCGACAAGGGGGCCGTCGTCTGGCGCGGCGACGTGGCGCAGTTCCGCGCCGACCCCGATGTGCAGGCGCGCTACCTCCAGGTCTGACCTGCCATCGCGCCCTTGACGCATGGCGCCCCCGGCAAAACCATGCGGTCCCACCGCGTTTCGAGGAGAAGCCCGCCATGCCCGACACGATGACCCCGCCCGTGGCCCTCGATGCCGTCATCATCGGCGCGGGCTTTTCGGGCATGTACCAGCTGCACCTCCTGCGTGACCGGCTGGGGATGAACGTCACCGTGCTCGAAGCGGGCGAGGGCGTGGGCGGCACCTGGTACTGGAACCGCTATCCCGGGGCGCGCTGCGATTCCGAGAGCCATTCCTACTGCTACATGTTCTCGCGCGAGTTGCAGCAGGAGTGGGAATGGTCCGAGCGCTATCCGGAGCAGCCCGAGATCATGCGCTACATGAACTTCGTGGCGGATCGGCTGGACCTGCGGCGCAGCATCCGCTTCGGCACCCGCGTCACCGGCGCGCGCTATGATGCGGCCGCCAATCGCTGGCATGTCGACACCCAGGGTGGGGAGAGCTTCCAGGCCATCTACCTGATCACGGCGGTGGGCTGCCTCTCGACCGCAAACGTGCCGCAGATGCCCGGCCTCGAAACCTTCGCGGGCGACTGGTACCACACCGGCGAATGGCCGCAGTCGGGGGTGGATTTCGCGGGCAAGCGGGTCGGGCTGATCGGCACCGGCTCCACCGGCATCCAGGCGGCCCCCGTCATCGCGGCGCAGGCGAAGCACCTCACGGTGTTCCAGCGCACGGCCAACTACAGCGTGCCCGCGCACAACGCGCCGCTGACGCCTGAATTCAAGCAATGGGTGAAGGCCAATTACGAACAATTGCGCGCCCTCATGCGCAGCACCACCAACGGGCACCCCTTCACCATCGCCGAGCGCTCGGCGCTCGATGCCGACGACGTCGAACGCGAGGCGCTGTTCGAGCAGGCCTGGGCCAAGGGCGGCCTGCAGTTCCGCGCGATCTTCAAGGACCTGCTCTCCAGCCTCGACGCCAACGCGACCGCCGCGGAATTCATCAAGCGCAAGATCCGCAGCATCGTGCGGGATCCGGCCACCGCGGAACTGCTGGCCGATATCGACCACCCCTATGCCGCCAAGCGCCCTCCGATCGACAGCCACTACTTCGAGACCTTCAACCGGGAGAACGTGGCGCTGGTGGATGTGCGTTCTGCCCCCATCGCGCGCATCACGCCGACGGGCCTCGCGACCACCACGGCGGAATACGAGCTCGACATCATCGTCTTCGCCACCGGTTTCGACGCCATGACCGGCCCCCTGCTGCGCCTGAACATCGAAGGGCGCGATGGCCTGACGCTGCGCGAGGCCTGGGCCGCGGGGCCGCGCAGCTATCTGGGGCTGCAGGTGCCGGGCTTTCCGAACATGTTCACCATCACCGGCCCGGGCAGCCCCTCCGTCCTGTGCAACATGCCCGTGGCGATCGAGCAGCATGCGGAATGGATCGCCGATTGCATCTCCCATCACCGCGGCCAGCGCATCGCGCGCATGGAGGCGACGGAGGAAGCGGCCGATGCGTGGGTCGCGGAGGTGAACCGCGCCGCCGAGGCCACGCTGCTGCCACAGGCGTCCAGTTCCTGGTATCTGGGCGCCAACGTGCCAGGCAAGCCCCGTGTCTTCATGCCCTATGCCGGCGGCATGGCGCATTACGCCAAGATCTGCGCCGACGTGGCAGCAAAGGGGTATGAGGGCTTCACGCTCATGGCCTAAGCCCCTGCAGGGCAGGCAGGACGCTCGTGCGTGCCTGCACCGCTGCGGTGAAACCGGAGTTGAGGTTGCCCCACTTCCGTGGACGGAGATCGGGTGGGGATCAGTCGTCCCTGGCCTCGGTTCTGGCTTCGCATTCGATGGGTGAAGGATAACCCGAAGTCGAGTGTCGCCTGATCGGATGGTGGAAGCCTCCCATGAAGGCGAACACCGCCAGGCGCGGCGAAGCCCGCCGCTACGTGCTACGAATTGACCATGTCACACCGAGACCTGTTCGCCGGCTTCGTGCGCCTGCACGTGCTGCAACTCGCGCGGCACGGCTTTCCTAGCCTTTCGCACGGGCTGTTCGCCACGCATCCCGGTGTGATCAATCCTGACCTGCTGGCCCTCATCCGCGCCTGAGACCATCATCGGCGGCCATGGCGGCAAGGCCACGGCCGTCCCGCCTCAGTCCGGCAAGGGGATGTGCTCCTGCCGGTCCTCCGCTGGCAGGTCGAAGCGCCCCTGGCCCCAGTTGGCCGCGCGCCATTCCTCCTTGGCGCGCTCGATGCGCTCGCGCGAGGAAGCGACGAAGTTCCACCAGATGTAGCGCGGCCCGCTGAAGGTCGCGCCGCCCAGGATCATCAGTCGCGCGCCTTGTTCCCCGGCCGCGACCGTGATGCGGTCGCCGGGCCGGAAGACCATCATCCGCCCCGCCTCGAACACCTGCCCGGCCACGGAGATGGCGCCGTCCACGATGTAGATGCCGCGGTCCTCGTGGTTGTCGGGCATGGGCAGCCGGGCGCCGGGTTCGAGCTTCACATCGGCATAGAAGGTCTCGGACAGCATCGTGGCGGGCGCCGACTGGCCATAGGCCTGGCCCAGAATGAGCCGGACCGAGACGCCATGGTCCTCGATGACGGGCAGCGTCTCCTGGCCGTGATGCTCGAAGCTCGGCGCCACGTCTTCGTGGTTTTCCGGCAGGGCGAGCCAGGTCTGGATGCCGAAGAGGCTGTTCGGGCCGCGCCGCGCGGCGGCGGAAGTGCGTTCCGAATGCGTGACGCCACGCCCGGCCACCATCCAGTTGAGCGCCCCGGGGCGGATGACCTGGTCGGCGCCCGTGCTGTCGCGGTGATGGAAGTCGCCCTTGAACAGGTAGGTCACGGTGCCGAGGCCGATATGCGGATGCGGCCGCACGTCCACGCCTTGCCCGGTCAGCAGCTCGGCCGGCCCCGCCTGGTCGAAGAAGATGAAGGGCCCGACCATCTGCCGCTTCGGCGCGGGCAAGGCGCGCCGCACCTCGAACCCGCCAAGGTCGCGGGCCCGGGGGACGATGAGGGTCTCGATCGCATCGGTCCCGACGTCATCGGGGCAACCCGGTTCGAGGGCTGGGTTCCAACTCATGCGCGTCTTCCTGTTGGCTTGGGATCTGATGCGGCCGAACTCCACGGCCAGGTTCGAAGCTGGACCCCCAATTCGCTGAAGCAAGTCGCGAAACATGGAATACTTAAGCATCCTCGACAATAAATCGAGCCCACTCAAGCCTTCGCACGGGGCTCGCAGAAGACAGGACGAACGCGGCCGGGACGCATATCGGCAAGGTGATCCGCCCTTACCTCTCGCTCCCGCCCATCAGGTACGCCACGACCGCCGCGACATCCGCCGTACCGCGCAGGCTGGTCCCGCCCATCCAGAGGCCGGGATACGTGGCCTCCGGATCGTCCAGGAAGCGCCGCAGCCGCCCCTCATCCCAGGCCTCGCCCGCGGCCCGTGCCGCCTGCAGGGCCGGGGAGTAGTCGAAGGCCGGATCGCCTCCCACGGCGCGACCGCTCAGCCCCGCGAGGTTCGGCCCCGCCCCCGCCGGCGCGCCGCGCGCCGCGGCGTGGCAGGAGGCGCAATGTGCCTCGAAGAGCGCCGCCCCGCTGGTGGCGAAGGCGGGTGCTGCGACCAGCCAGAGGCTGGCCGCGAGGCGGATCACAGCCCGTACTCGATCCGCACGATCCGGTCGGTGCCGCTCTCGCCGCCCCAGGCCGCGCCTTCCACCCCGTCCATCTGGCGGACATTCGCCCCCGCCCGGTCGGAGGGGAAGGCCAGGAAGCTCTCGGTCTGCGGGTCAAAGCGGACAATGCTGTTCGCCGGGAAGTCCGTCAGCCACACCTTGTCGGCCGTGTCCACATAGACGGAGTAGGCGCGCGGGCGTTCACCGGGCAGGCGCCAGGCGCGCCAGCTGCCGTCGCGCGGGTCGTGCAGGGAGACGTTGCCGCTGTTCCATTCGCTGATCCACAGCCGGCCCTGGCTGTCGGACCAGACGCGGCGCGCGCCCTGGTTGGGGGTGGGTGGCTGGAGGACACGGATGTTGGCGAGGTCGAGATCCCGGATCTCGGCCAGGTGGCTGCCCGCCAGCGACACATACCAGATCCCGCCCTGCGGCGTCAGCGTGATGCCGTAGGCGCCGCGGCCGCCGGGGGCCTCGCGCACCTCCATCCGTTCGCTGGCCGGGTCGAAGCGGCCCACCACGCCATTCTGCCCGGTGAACCAGTAGGTGCCCCGGGCGTCGAACACGCCGGTGTTGAGGTTGGCATTCGCGAAGCGCTCGGGCAGGCGCCAGAGCTGGACGCGATGGTCGCGTGGATCCACGCGCGCGATGGCGTTCTGGCCCCCTTCGGTCACCCAGGCGGCGCCGTCCGGCCCGCGCACCACCCCGTGCGGGCGGGCCCCCGGCCCGAGGTTCACCGGGTGGACCGCGCCGGTCGCCGGGTCCAGCAGGTTCAGCGTGCCGTTGCGCTGGCCACAGAACCAGAAGCGCCCGTCGCCAGCCGCCGTGATGTCGCGGGAACCGACGCGGCCCTGGGGCGAGGACACGTCGAAATAGGTCACGCGAAAGCCCGGCGGCGTGGCCGGGTTGGCCCGCGCCGCGGGGGCGCGAAGCAGAAGGGGTGCGGCCAGCAGCCCGCTGCCGCTCGAGAGGAAGGTTCGACGCTGCATCATGGAGGCCTCCTTGCGTGCTGGCCGTGAGGCTACACCACCCGCGGGCCATGCCATCATGGTTCGACTTCCAACGATGCAATCTCCATCGGCTGAAGATCTAGCGCAGGCGCCAAGCCTGGGTCCAACGCTCCACCCGCCCCGCCATGGCCAGGTGCAGCGCCTTCAGCGCGACATTCACCATCAGGATGGCCACCGCCATGGCGGCGGCGGCGCTGATCTGCCCTGCCTCCTCCATGTGCACCACGGCGACCGAGGCGGGCTTGGTATCCGGCCCGTAGAGGAAGATCACCGCCGAGACCGTCGCCATGGCATTCACGAAGAGATAGACGAAGATTTCCAGGATGGCCGGCAGGCAGATGGGCAAGGTCACGCGCGTGAAGGTGACCCAGAGCGGCACCTTCAGGCTGGCGCTGACCGCCTCGAATTCCGGGTCGAGCTGACGGATCGCCGTCACGGCCGCCAGGTGGCAGACCGTGTAGAAGTGGACCAGTGAGTTCAGCACCAGGATGGCCAGCGTCCCGTAGAGGAAGCCCAGCGGGTTCCAGGGGTCGTTGAAGAACAGGATATAGGCGAGGCCCAGCACCAGCCCCGGCACCGCCAGCGGAATGGCGGTCGCGAAGCCCACCACCCGCGGCAGGGGGCCCGCCACGCGCCCGCGTTCGAACATCCAGGCCACCACGAAGATCAGCGCGGTGCCGATCAGCGCCGCCATCGCGGCCATCCGCACCGAGGTCCAGAGGCTGCCCCAGCCCGCGCTGTCGAAGCGGTTGAAGTCGTAGTTGTCGAGTGTCAGCGACAGGTTCCAGGGCCAGAAGCGGATGAAGCTGCCCCAGGCGGCCAGCCCCACCACCAGCAGCAGCAGCGCCGCGACCAGTGTGCAGAAGCCCAGCAGCGGCAGGTCGCGCGCCGGACGAGGCTTGGGTTCCAGCGGCACGGCGCGGCCCGAGAGGAAGCCGCCCTGCCGCCGCCGCGCCCATTGGTCGAGCAGGAAGGCGCCCACGGCCGGCAGCAGCAGAACCAGGCCCACCACCGCGCCCATGTTGAAGTTCTGCTGGCCGACGACCTGCTTGTAGACCTCGGTCGCCAGCACGGGGAATTGCCCGCCGATCACCTTCGGAATGCCGAAATCCGTCACCACCAGGGTGAAGACGACCACGGCGGCCGAGATCAGCCCGCCGCGCGCGCCCGGCAGCGTCACCGTCAGGAAGATGCGTCCCCGCCCGGCCTTGAGCGCCGCCGCCGCCTCATAGAGCCGCCCATCCGCGCCCGACAGCGCCACGCAGAGGATCAGCGCGGCATGGGGGAAGCAGTAGAAGACCTGCGCCATGATGATGCCGATGGGGCCGTAGAGGCTCTCGCCCATCAGCAGGCCCCGCAGCATGCCCTGGTTGCCGAAGAGGTAGACCAGCGCCAGCGCCGGCAGCAGCGAGGGCGCCAGCACCGGCAGCAGCATCACCGCGCGGAACACGGGCTTGCCCGGCATACGGGAGCGCGTCAGGGCGTAGGCGT
The DNA here is from genome assembly GCF_014196305.1 of Roseococcus suduntuyensis. Lineage (GTDB taxonomy): Bacteria > Pseudomonadota > Alphaproteobacteria > Acetobacterales > Acetobacteraceae > Roseococcus > Roseococcus suduntuyensis. Next base: position 727,088 of record NZ_JACIDJ010000002.1, on the reverse strand, counting down.
AGGTGAAGGCCGCCGGCACCACCAGCAGCGTGGTCAGCGCCGCCGTCCAGAGGCTGTTCCAGGCCGAGACGGCGAGGCTCGGCGTCGCCACATACTCCGCGAAATTGGCGAACCCGACGAAGCCGCCGGAGGCATCCTGGAAGGCCCGCGCGAAGAGCCAGCCCAGCGGAAGGATCAAGCCCAACAGCAGGAAGGTCGCGGCACCGCCCAGGGCCAGCTTCATCAGCCGCTGCTCGTCCGAGACGCGCGGGTGGAAGGCGCCGCCGTCAGGCATCCGGATAGGTCATGATGCGCTCGGCCGGCACCGCCACCCATAGCCGGGCGGTGTGGCCGAGGCCGAGCTTGCCGATGTCGCCCGATGGCAGCTCCGCCTCCAGCGCCACGCCTTCCGCCAGCAGATGGACGCGGCAGACGGGGCCCAGGAACTCCACGCCTGTCACCACGGCCTGGAAGGCGCCCTCATGGCCCAGCGCGTCATCGCCCAGCCGCACATCCTCGGGGCGGATGAAAGCGCGCGCCGCCTCGCCCGGCGAAAGCGAGGCCGCGGCCGTGGCGGCCAGCGAGACGGGCCCCGCGCGCAGCCGTGGCGTCGCGGCATGCGGGTGTTCCACCTCCGCGCGGAAGCTGCCGGTGCGGCCCACGAAGCCGGCCACGAAGGCCGAGGCGGGGCGGCGATAGACTTCCTCGGGCGTGCCGATCTGCTCGATGCGACCCTCGCGCATCACCACGATGCGGTCGGAGACGGAAAGCGCCTCCTCCTGGTCATGCGTCACCATGATGGTGGTGACGCCCAGCGCCTTCTGCAGCGCGCGGATTTCGGTGCGAAGCCGCGCGCGCACGGTGGCATCGAGCGCCGAGAGCGGCTCGTCCAGCAGCAGCAGGCCGGGATGGTTCGCCAGCGCGCGCGCCAGCGCCACGCGCTGTTGCTGCCCGCCGGAAAGCTGGGCCGGGTATTTCCGCGCGTGTTCCTCCAGCCCCACCATGGCGATGAGCTGCTCGACGCGCGCGGCCGCCTTGGCGCGCGGCCAGGCCGGGCCGCGCAGCCCATAGCCGATGTTCGCCCGCATATCGAGGTTGGGAAACAGCGCGTAGGACTGGAAGACGATGCCGAAATCCCGCTCGCCGGGCGGCAGGTGGGTGATGTCGCGGCCCGCTTGCACGATGCGCCCCTCGCTCGGCGGGTCGAGCCCCGCGATGGCGCGCAGCAGCGTGGTCTTGCCGCAGCCCGAGGGACCGAGGAAGGAGACGAACTCCCCCTCGCGGATGTCGAGCGAGACGCGGTCCAGCGCCACGAAGCGGCCGAAGCGCTTCGTGACGTCCTGCACCGTCAGGTAGATGCCGGCTGCGACGGCCCGCGCCGCGAGGTCCAAGGGGCGGGCCTCAGCGCGGGGCTGACTTGCCGTCGAAGCGGCGGGCCCATTCGCGCAGCAGCTCGTCGCGGCGGCCGGCCAGGGCCGCGAAATCCTGGTTGACCAGGCGCTCGGCGAAGTCGGCCGGGTAGTTCTGCACGGTGGTCACGGCCTCGGGGTGCGCGACCAGCGCGTAGAAGCGGCCATAGAGTTCGTTGGCTTCGCGCGAGACGGTCCAGTCCACCAGGCGCCGCGCGGCGTCGAGGTTGCGGGTGCCGCGGACAATGGCGGTGGCCTCCAGGTCGAAGCCCACGCCATCGGTCGGCACGATCACGTCAATGGGCGCGCCCTGGTTCCGTAGCGCCACCGAGCGCATGTCGAAGCTGAGCCCCACCGCGTATTCGCCGCGCGCGGCGTTGTTGCAGGGCGCGCTGCCGGAGTGGGTATAGACCTGGATGTTGTCGTGCAGCCGCGTCATGAAGTTCCAGGCAGGCGCCTCGCCCTGGCTGCTGATCCAGCCCGCCATGGTCAGGAAGCCCGTGCCGGAGGAGGCGGGGTTGGGCATCGCCACCTGGTTGCGGAAGGCGGGCTGCAACAGGTCGGCCCAGCTGGTGGGCCGCGGCAGGCCGCGCTGCGCCGCCACCACGCGGTTGAAGCAGATGGCCGAGACGAAGGCGTCCATGCCCGTCCAGGTCATGGGCTCGCGCCCGCTGCGGAAATTCGGGCGAAGGGCAGCGGCGCCGGCGGGCGTGTAGGGCTCCAGCATGTCCTGGCCTTCCAGCGCCAGCAGGCTGAACACCGAAAGCCCCCAGATCACGTCGGCGCGGGGGTTGGCGCGCTCCGCGATCAGGCGGGCGGTGATGATGCCCGTGCTGTCGCGCACCCAGGCGATCTCGATGCCCGGCACCGCGCGTTCTGCCGCTGCCTTGAAGGGGGCGAGCTGCTCGTTCTCCAGCGCGGTGTAGACCGTCAGCCGCGTGCGGTTCTGCGCCTCGGCGGCGGTGCCGAGGGCGAGGAAGGCGAGGCTCGTGAGAAGCAGGCGGCGCATGGGCGGTCCCTTCGCGGATGGCGATGGGAGGTTGCATTCCCAGGTGCCCAAGGGAATGTGCGTGGCGTGACATCTCCGTGAAATCCGCCGGCTACTCCAGGGCCAGCAGCAGCGCACCATAGAGGCCCGCCCCCAGGGCGAAGCCGCCGAAATGGCTGCCGGCCTCATCGGGCAGCTCCTCCTTCAGCACGTTCAGCACGATGTCGCCCGCCACCAGGGCGAAGAGCGCATCCACCAGCATCGGCGGCGCCGTGAAGGCGGCGCCCAGCGCGCCGCCCAGCAGCACAGCGCCGGCCAGCACATGGCGGGCGCGGGTCGCCTGCGCCGCGCGATGACCGATGCGCAGGCTGCTGTCGCTCGCCAGGAAATGCAGCGCCATGGCCCCGGCATAGAGCAGCAGGGGCAGGGTGCCCTCCGCCTCGCGCTGCATCATCAGGTAGCCGATGGTGAGGCTGTAGGTGGCGAAGGCCGCCACATGCAGGCGGAACACGCCCGTGTCGGCCCGCCCCTCGTCATGGCGGCGCAGCGCGTGTTCCAGCCCGTAGAAGGTCACGAGGCCCGCCAGAGCCAGCGCGAAGAACACCACCTCCGAGTCCAGGCCTTGCGCCGCATGCGCCCCTGCCAGCTGGGGCAGCAGATGCAGGAAGATGTAGGCGACCGAGGCCCCCGCCGCGGCCGAGCGCCAGGGGTTGCGCAGTGGCCAGCGCCCGCGCGCATGCACCGCCGCCAGCGCCAGCACGAGCAGGGGGGCGAGCCAGGCGGGCGCGTCCGGCGTGCTCACGCCCTATCTTCCGGCGCGTGGGGCTTCAGCGGCGTCAGCAGATACAGCGTGCCCGCGGTGAAGGCCGCGATGGCCACCGCGATGTGATAGGCGCCCAGCGCCACCGCCGCCCCGATGGCGCCCGTGGCCCAGATGGCGGCGGCCGTCGCCGTGCCATGCACCTGCTCGCCGCTCTTCATGATGGCGCCCGCGCCGATGAAGCCGATGCCGGTGGCGACACCCGTCAGCACGCGCGCGGTCGCCTCGGTGTCCTGCTCGCTGATGCCCTCGACCGAAAGCATGAAGCCGCAGCTCGCCACCGCCACCAGGGGGAAGGTGCGCAAGCCGGCGCTACGCGTCGCGCGCGCGCGGTTCCAGCCGATGATGAGGGCCAGCACATAGGCCACCACCAGGTCACGCATGTGCGGCCAGGAGGAGGCGAGGAAGCTCGTGACGGAATCCATGGGCGTTCCTTCCGGGGCAGAACATCCGGCAGGCGCGGGCGTTGCCCGTCAGTCGGAGACCCCGTGCAACGCGGCGCGCATCAGCGCCATCAGATGCGCGCCGTCTTCGGGCGGGAGGGCGGCGAGGGTCTGGCGGTGCGCCTCGCGCGCCAAGGGCTCGACACGCGCCAGCAGGGTGCGCCCCGCCTCGGTCATGCGGCAGCGCATGGCGCGGCCATCGGCGTCGTCGCGCCCGCGCGCGATCCAGCCATGCGCCTCCATGCGCGCCAGGGTGGCGGCGGCCGTGCTGCGGTCCAGCGCCACATCGGTGGCCAGCGTGGTCTGGTCGGCGCTCCCCCGCGCGGCGAGCGCGCTGAGCAGGCTGAACTGCACCGGCGTGATGAGGCCCCGCACCTGCGCGGCGAAGAGCGACAGGTGAAGCTGGTGCAACCGGCGGATGAGCAGGCCGGGGCGTTCCGCAAGCGGCCAGGCGGGGAGGGGGGCTTCTGCCTCACTTCCGGGCGGTGTGGTGATGGAACTGCCCTGATGCTGGGCGGAAGCCTGTGGTTTCATCGCATGGAGGTCCGGATGGCGGTTGCGCGGGGCCGGAGGTGAAGGGCACAGATGCTCCGTACACGCAATATCGCGCTGGAGCCTGCCCATGCCCTTGCTGTCCCGCCGCACCGCGCTTGTCGCCGGCACCGCCATCCTCGCCACGCCGCAGATTGCGCGCGCCCAGGCCGCGATCCGGCTGACGCTGCCCTGGCTGGCGCAGGGCTCCACCGCCTATGCCTTCATCGCGCGCGAGATGGGCGCCTTCCGCAGCCGCGGCTTGAACGTGGACGTGACGCGCGGCTTCGGCTCCGTCGCCGCCGCCCAGGCGCTGGCGCAGGGGCAGTTCGACTACGCGATCGTGGGCGCCGGCCCCATGGTGCTGGCCGCCGCGCGGCAGCTGCCCATCACGGGCATGGCGACGGTCAACTACGACATGACCATGGGCATCGCGGTCCGCGCCGACAGCCCCATCCGCACCGCGAAGGATCTGGAGGGCAAGCGCCTCGGCGCCGTGCCGACCAGCGCGGAATTCCCCTTCTGGCCGGCCTTCGCGCGGCGCGCGAACATTGACCTCTCCACCGTCACCATCCAGCAGATGGACAACCGCGTGCTGGAGCGGTCGCTGATCGACCGCCAGGTGGACGCGATCACGGCCATCGGCTCCTCCACCATTCCGGTGATGCAGGCGCAGAACGCCCAGCACCGGTTCATCCCCTATTCCTCGGCCGGGCTGAACTTCTACGCCAACGTGATCTGCACGCGGCCGGAGACGCTGCGGAACAATGCCGCCCAGGCCGAGGCCATCACCGACGCGCTGCTGGAAGCCGCCGCGCTGCAGCTGCGCGAGCCCGACCGCGCGCTGGACATGTTCGTGCGCCAGGTGCCCGAGATCGGCATCACCTCGGGCGGGCGGCAGAACGCGGCGCTCTCGCAGGGTCTGATGCAGTGGACCATGCTGGCGCCCGAGGCCATCGACAACGGCCTGGGCTACACCGACATGGCCAAGTGGAACGCCATGACCGACCTGGTGATGGAATTCGGCGCGCCGGCCGATGCCCGCCGCCCGGACACCGACGCCATCATCTCCAACCGCTTCGCCGGCCGCATCAAGCTGACGCCGGCGGAATGGGAAGCGCAGCGCACGCGCCTCGCCCCCTTCGGCGCGATGCTCGGCTGATGATCAGCCTGCGTGGAGTCCGCAAGACCTATGCCTCGCCGGCCGGGCCGATCGAGGCGGTGGCCGGCGTCTCGGTGGACATCGCCGAGGGGGAGTTCGTCTCCATCCTCGGCCCCTCGGGCTGCGGGAAATCCACGCTGCTGATGATGCTGGCGGGGCTGGAGAACATCACCGCCGGCAGCATCACCATCGCGGGGCAGCCCATGGTGGGACCGCGGCGCGATGCGGGGCTGGTGTTCCAGGACGCGACGCTGCTGCCCTGGCTTTCGGCGCTGGACAACGTGCTGTTCCCCATCAAGATGATGCGCCTGCCGCGCGAGAAATACGTGGCCCGCGCGGAGGAACTGCTGCATTCCGTGGGCCTCGGCGACTTCATGGAGAAGCGCCCGCGCGAGTTGTCGGGCGGCATGCGCCAGCGCGTGGCATTGTGCCGTTCGCTGGTCCACACCCCCTCTATCATGCTGATGGACGAGCCCTTCAGCGCGCTGGACGCCATCACGCGCGACGAGATGGCGCTGGTGCTGCTCGATCTCTGGGCGCGGCACCGCAAGACCGGCATCTTCATCACCCACTCCATCCGCGAGGCGGTGCTGCTCTCCGACCGTGTGCTGGTCATGACCAAGCGCCCCGCCGTGGTGGTGGCCGATGTGAAGATCCCCTTCGCCCGCCCGCGCGATGAGAGCGTGCAGGACAGCCCTGAATTCACCGCCATCGTGGCGCGCCTGCGCGGCATGATCGAGCACAGCATCAAGGTGGCGGCATGAGTGCCACGCAATTGGGCGATGTGACGCCGGTGGCCGTGGCGCCGCCAAACCTGGAGCGGCGCGACCTGTCGCGCCACCCCGCGCTGCAACTCGGCCTGCCCGTCCTGTTCGCGGCGGCGGTGCTGCTGCTGTGGGAGTTCCTCTGCCGCGCCTATGCGGTGCCGGAGGTGATCCTGCCCACGCCTTCGGCCATCTACGCGCGCATCATCTCCGCCTGGCCCTTCCTGGTGCAGCATGCCGTGCCCACAGGCACCGAGGCCGCCATCGGCTTCCTGCTGGCGACGGTGCTGGGCATCGCGCTGGCCGTGCTGCTGTCCTATTCCCGCTGGGCCTATGCGGCGCTCTATCCCAACGTGATCTTCTTCCAGCTGATTCCCAAGATTGCGCTCGCGCCACTGTTCATCGTGTGGCTGGGCATCGGCTCACCGTCCCGTTTGGCCTTTTCCATGTTCATCGCCTTCTTCCCGGTGGTGATCGCGACGCTGACGGGGCTGAACGCCACGCCGCCCGACATGCTGCGCCTGTGCAAGGCGCTGACGGCGCGCTCCTGGCAGGTGTTCCTGTCGGTGCGCTTTCCCTATGCGCTGCCGCACATCTTCTCGGGGCTGAAGATCGCCGTCACCTTCGCCATCATCGGCGTGATCGTGGGTGAGTTCATCACGGCGCAGGCGGGGCTAGGCTACCTGATCCTCTTCGCCTCCAGCCAGGCCGAGACGTCGCTCATCATGGCCTCCATCGCCATGCTCTGCGTGGTGGGGCTGGTTCTCTATGGCGCGGTGGCTGGGCTGGAACGCCTCATCCTCCGCAAATACGGACACTGACCGAGGGAAACGACCATGCAATATGACATCCTGCTGAAGGGCGGACGTGTGGTCTGCCCGGCGAGCCAACTCGACGGTATCATGGACGTGGCGATCAAGGATGGCCGCATCGCCGCCATCCAGCCCGACATCCTGGCGAGCTCCGCGCGCGAGGTGGTGTCGGTGAAGGACAAGATCGTCCTGCCCGGCATGGTGGACACGCATGCGCACATCTACACCTATGTCTCCGGCCGCTTCGGCCTGCCGGCGGACATGGCCGGCGTGCACAGCGGCGTGACGGCGCTGGTGGACCAGGGCGGGGCGTCGTGCATGACGCTGCCGGGCTTCAACGAGTTCATCGCCAAGCCCGCGCATTCGCGCGTCTTCAGCTTCATCAGCGCCTATGTCGTGGGCGGGCTGGAGGGCCATTACTACCCAACCCTGTACGGTCCCGAGCATGTGGATGTGGACGCCACCGTGAAGGCCGCCCGCGCCAATCCCGGCCTGGTGCGCGGCGTGAAGGCCCATGCCGAGATCGGCAACATGGCGCGCTACGGGCTTGAGGTGCTGAAGAAGGCCGCGCAGATCGGGCGCGAGGCGGACCTGCCCGTCTACTGCCATTTCGGCCAGCTCTGGCCCACGCCCGAGACGGGCAACAACGGTGTGGACGCGGATGAGATCCTGCCGCTGGTGGTTCCCCTCCTGCGCCCGGGCGATATCCTGGCGCACCCCTTCACCCGCCACCCCGGCGGCTTCGTGGACCGGCGCACCGGCAAGGTGCATGCCATGGTGCAGGCCGCCCTCGATGCCGGGCTGAAGGTGGATGTGGGCCATGGCAGCCATTTCAGCTTCAAGATGGCGCGCATCAGCCTCGACGCCGGCATCATGCCCGACACGCTGGGCGCCGACATGCACGGCTACAACACGCGCATCCCGGCCCCGCCCGGCACGCCCGCCAACCACTCGGACCCGGAGGAAGACCATCCCTTCACCGGCAAGGCCCGCTTCTCGCTGACGCTGGCGATGAGCGAGATGATCGCGCTGGGCGTGCCCTTCGAGCAGGTGGTGCCCATGGTGACCACCGGTCCCGCCGCCATGCTGAAGCTGGACGATGGCATCGGCACGCTGCGCATCGGTGCGATGGCGGATGTCTCGGTGCTGGACGACCTGCGCGGCCGCTTCAAGATGGCCGACAACGAGGGCACCGAGGTCGTTGCCGACCGCCTGCTGCAACCCGCCTTCTGCCTTAAGGGTGGCGTGCGCTTCGACGCTACCGCGCCCATCCTGCCCGCCGCCATCGCGGCGTGACCATGTCGGCGCAGGGTGTGGGCGCCGCGCTGCCGAGGCGCGAGGATGACCGCTTCCTGCGCGGCCGCGGCCGCTATGTGGCGGACATCGCGATGGCCGGCATGCGCGAGGTGGCCTTCCTCCGCAGCCCGGTGGCGCATGGGGTGGTGCGGGGGCTGCGGGCGCCGCAGGGGGCAATGGTGTTCACCATGGCGGACCTGGATGGCGTGCAACCTATCCGCGCGCCCTCCGCCCTGCCGGGCTTCCGCCGCACCGACCAGTGGCCGCTTGCCACGGACCGCGTGCGCCAGGTGGGCGAGCCCATCGCCATGGTGGTCGCCGCCACCCGCGCCGAGGCCGAGGACATCCTCGACGCCATCGCGCTGGACATCGAGGAACTGCCGCCCGCCACCGACATGCTGGCGCATCGCGCCGGCCCGCCCATCCATGAGGGCTGGCCGGACAATGTCGTGCTGCATTCGCTGGTGGAGGATGACCTTTCCGCGGTGCAGGCCCCCATCGTGGTCCGCCGCCGCCTGCGCACCGCGCGCCAGCACATGGCCCCGCTGGAAGGTCGCGGCGTGGTCGCCCGCTGGGACACGCGGCTGTCGCAGCTGGAAATGCACACCTCCTCCCAGATGGTGCATGTGACCAAGACGGGGCTGGCGGAATGCCTCGGCCTGCAGGAATCGCAGGTGCGGATCATCAGCCCCGATGTGGGCGGCGGCTTCGGCTACAAGGGAATTCTTCTCCAGGAGGAGGTCGCCATCGGCTGGCTCGCCCGGCGCCTGGGTGGCACGCCGCTGCGCTGGATCGAGGATCGGCGCGAGGGGCTCGCTGGCCAGGCCAATTGCCGCGAGCACCACTACGACATCACCGTCCATGCCGACCATGACGGCACCATCCTGGCCCTGGACTGCGAGGCGCATGTGGATGTGGGCGCCTACAGCGCCTACCCCTTCAGCGCCTGCCTGGAGGGGGCGCAGATCGGCTCCATCCTGCCCGGCCCCTATGTGGTGCCGCGCTATCGCTGCCGCACCTGGAGTGTCGCCACCAACAAGCCGCCCATCCTGCCCTATCGCGGCGTGGCGCGGACGGGCGTGTGCTACGCGCTGGAGACCACGCTGGACGCGGTGGCGCGGGCAGGGGGGCTGGACCCCATCGCGGTACGGCTGCGCAACCTGCCGGGCCCCGCGGACATGCCCTACACCAACATCACGAAGAAAATCTTCGACAGCGGCGACTATCCCGAGGCGCTGCGCCGCGCGGCCGACGCCATGGACCGCGACGGCTTCGCGCAACGCCAGCGCGCCGCGCGCGACAAGGGGCGCCTGCTCGGCCAGGGCTTCGCCATCTTCTGCGAGCAGGGGGCGCATGGCACCAGCGTCTATCACGGCTGGGGCATTCCCTTCGTGCCGGGCGCGGAGCCGTGCCAGGCGCGCCTCACCCCTGATGGCGGGCTGGAACTGCGCGTGGGCGTCCACAGCCACGGGCAGGGCATGGAGACGACGCTGGCCCAGGTCGCGCATGAAATCCTGGGCGTGCCGGTGGAGCGGGTGCAGCTCATCCATGGCGACACGGCGTTGACCCCCTACAGCACCGGCACCTGGGGCAGCCGCTGCGCCGTGATGGCGGGTGGTGCCGTGGCCGAGGCCTGCACGGAGCTGCGCGAGCGCCTGCTGCCCATCGGCCAACACCTGTTGCAGGCGCCGGACGCGGTGTTCGAGGCAGGCGCCGTGCGCGCGGGCAATGCGAGCGTGAGCGTGGCCGAAATGGCCCGCACCTTCCACCGCGCGCCCCAGAACCTGACCGAGGCCATGCAGGCGCGCGGCCTGGAATGCACCGCGGGCCACAAGACGGCGCGCGATACCGGCACCTTCAGCTACGCGGCGCACGCCGTGGAGGTGGAGGTGGACCCCGCCACCGGCCATGTGGACCTGCTGCGCTATGTCATCGTGGAGGATGGCGGCGTGCTGCTGAACCCGCTGGTGGCCGACGGCCAGGTGCTGGGCGGCACGGCGCAGGGCATCGGCACCGCGCTGTTCGAGGAGATGCCCTATGATGCGGCGGGACAGCCGCTGGCCTCCACCTTCGCGGACTACATGCTGCCAGGGGCGTCGGACGTGCCGGACATCGAGATCCTGCACATGGAGACGCCCTCGCCCATCAGCCGCTTCGGCCAGAAGGGCATCGGCGAGAGCGGCGCCATCGGCCCGCCGGCCGCCATCGTGAACGCCATCAACGACGCCATCGCGCATCTGGGGCGCGAGGTGACGGATATTCCGGCGACGCCTGAGCGTGTGCTGGCGGCTCTGTCGTGAAGCCAGTCGCCTTCGAACACGCCACGGCCGCCACGCTGGACGAGGCGCGCACGCTGCTGGCCGCCGGCGCCAAGCCCCTGGCCGGCGGGCAATCCCTCGGCCCCATGCTGAACCTGCGCCTCGTGCGGCCCGAGCGCGTTGTGGACATCAAGCGCCTGCCCGGACTGCGCGGCTTCACCGAAAGCGCCACGCACCTGACCTTGGGGGCCGCCACCACCCATGCCGAGATCGAGGATGGCCGCGTCCCCGACGTGACCAACGGCCTCATGCGCCACGTCGCCCAGGGCATCGCCTACCGCGCCGTCCGCAACCGCGGCACGCTGGGTGGCAGCCTCGCCCACGCCGACCCCGCCGCCGACTGGCCGAGCGTGATGGCGGCGCTGGGCGCCACCCTCCTGACCAGCGACGGTCGGCGCATTCCGGCCGATGGCTTCCTGCGCGCCCCCTTCACCACGGCGCTCGATGCCGGCGAGATCGTCACCGCCGTCGAAATCCCGCGCCTGCCGCCCGGCGCGCGCTGGGGTTACTGCAAGATCAACCGCAAGATCGGTGAATTCGCCAAGGCCATCGGCATCGCCACGCCCGGGCGCCTGCTGGCCGGCGCGGTGGAAGGCCCGCCCACCCTGCTGGACCGCGTGGAGGACATCCCCGCGCGTCTCCCCTGGCTCGACCCGGCCGCCCAGCGCCTGGCCGCCATCGCCGTCACCCGCGCCCAGGCCATGAGGGACGCATGATCACGCTCACCGTGAATGGCGAGGCGCGCGACATCGCCGCCCCCGCCCGCACCCACCTGGCCGACGCGCTGCGCGAGCATTGCGGCCTGACCGGCACGCATCTGGGCTGCGAGCAGGGCGTCTGCGGTGCCTGCACGGTGCTGGTGGAAGGCCAGCCCATGCGGTCCTGCCTGCTCTACGCGCATGAGGCGGCGGGCATGGAGGTCACCACGATCGAGGGGCTGGACGACGACCCCGTGGCCGCCGCCCTGCGCGACGCCTTCAACCGCCACCATGCCCTGCAATGCGGCTATTGCACGCCGGGCATGATGGTGACGGCGCGCGACATCGTGACGCGCCTGGGCGCCGTGGACGAGGACCGCATCCGGGCGGAGCTGGCGGGCAATCTCTGCCGCTGCACCGGTTATCGCGGCATCGTGCGCGCCATCGCGGAGGTCGCGGCCACGCGGCCCGCTTTGCCGGCGCCGCCGCCGCGCCCGGTCGCGGTGCCGACCGCCGCACCCCCGCCCGCCGTCGCCGCGCCCACGGCCGCGCTCACCAACCGGCTGGAGCATGCCGAGACGTTGGCGCTCGCCCCCGACGCCGCCTGGGCCATCCTCTCCGACCCCGCGCGGGCCGTGTCCTGCCTGCCCGGCGCGCGGCTGCTGCACCGGGAGGGCGAGGCCATCGCGGGCGAAATCCGCGTGGCGTTGGGCCCGCTGGCCGCGCGCTTCGCGGGCGAGGGCACGCTGCGCCTGGATGCCGCCACGCGCACGGGCGTGCTGCGCGGCCGGGGGGCGGAGGGCGCCAATGCCGCCGAGGGCGAGGTCACCTGGCAGGTGGAACCGGCCGGCGCGGGCAGCCTGCTGCGCCTCGACATCGGCTGGCGGCTGACCGGCCCGCTCGCGCAGTTCTCGCGCCCCGCCCTGGTGCGGGGGCTGGTGGCGGGTCTGGCCGCGGATTTCGCCCGCAACCTGGAAGGCGCCGCCCGTGGCGAGGCACCGCCGCCCGCGCCCGGCCTCTGGGCCCTGCTGCGCCGCCTGGTGCGGGGCTGGTTCGGCCGGCGCGCATGAAGCGGGCCTCGCGCCGGGGTTGCAGCTATGGTAAGCGGTGCTTTCCTATCCCGGAATCGGAGAGCGCCTGATGGGCATCCCCTTGACGCAGCAGGCGAAAGTCGCGGCCTATGTGGTGCGCCAGAAGCTGGCGGGCCGCAAGCGCTTCCCCCTGGTGCTGATGCTGGAACCCTTGTTCCGCTGCAACTTGGCCTGCGCCGGCTGCGGGAAGATCGACTATCCGGACGCCATCCTGAACAAGCGCCTCTCCGTCGAGGACTGCCTGGGCGCGGCTGAGGAATGCGGCGCCCCCGTCGTGGCCATCGCGGGCGGCGAGCCGCTGCTGCACAAGGAAATGCCGCAGATCGTGGAAGGGCTGCTGGCCCAGGGCCGCATCGTCATCCTCTGCACGAACGCCCTGCTGCTGGACAAGCGTATCGAGGCCTACAAGCCCCATCCGCGCTTCATCTGGGACATCCACCTGGATGGCGACCGCGCCCAGCACGACTGGGCCGTGAGCCAGGAAGGCGTCTATGACCGCGCGGTGGCCGCGCTGAAGAACGCTCGCGCGCGCGGCTTCCGCACCGCCATCAACTGCACCCTGTTCAACAACGCCGACGCCGAGCGCACCGCGAAGTTCTTCGACGACGTGACGGCGATGGGCGTGGACAACATCATGCTCTCGCCCGGCTATGCCTATGAGCGCGCGCCGGACCAGAAGCACTTCCTGAACCGCCAGGCCACCAAGAACCTGTTCCGCGACATCTTCGCGCGGGGCAAGGGGAAAGGCTGGCGCATGGGCAACTCGCCCCTGTTCCTGGACTTCCTGGCCGGCAACCAGACCTATGGCTGCACGCCCTGGGGCAACCCCACGCGCAACATCTTCGGCTGGCAGCGCCCCTGCTACCTGCTGGGCGAGGGCTACGCCAAGACCTTCGCCGAGCTGATGGACAGCACGGATTGGGACAAGTACGGCGTCGGCAACTACGAGAAATGCGCCGACTGCATGGTGCATTCGGGCTTCGAGGCCACCGCCGCGCTGGACGCCATCACCAAGCCCTGGAAGGCCGTGGCCGCCCAGCTGCGCGGGCCGCGCACCGAGGGACCGATGGCGCCGGAGATTGATCTCTCCAACCAGCGCCCGGCCGAATTCGTCTTCTCCCGCCATGTGCAGGAGGCGATGAAGGATATGGCGCATGAGCCCCCCAAGGAAGCCAAGAAGGGTGCGAAGCACGGCGCCACCGCGCCCCAGCAGGCGGCCGAATAAAGCTGGACTTCTGGCAGGATTTCGACGCGGCGCCGGACCCCGGCCCGCCCTTCACGGCGCGCTACCCGGCGCGCATGCCCGATGGACGCTGGCTGCATCTGCCCATCCGGGACATCGGCGTGGCGGGCCTCATCGCCACCCAGGCCAGCTTTCCCGTGATCCGCGCGCTGTCCGGCTGGATGGCGGAAGCGGCACGGCCGCTGGGCGCGGAGGCCGTGCTGGGCCTGCCCACACTGGGCCATGTCTTCGCGCCCCTCGTGGCCGAGGCGCTGGGCCACTCCAATTGGGTCGCCGCCGGTTATTCGCGCAAGCGATGGTATGAGGAGGCGCTGAGCGTCACCATCCATTCCATCACCACCACGGGCGAACGCCGCCTCTGGCTGGACCCGCTGATGCTGGACCGGTTGCGCGGCAAGCGCGTGCTGCTGGTGGATGACGTGGTGAGCAGCGGCGCCTCGGCCCAGGCCGGGCTTGGGCTGCTGGCCAAGGCGGGGGTGGTGCCGGTGGGGCTCTGCGTCGCCATGGTGCAGACGCGGCGCTGGGCGCCTTCCTGGCCCGGCGAGATCCCCGTCGTTTCCGTCTTCGAAACCCCAGCCCTGACTCGCGACGCCCAGGGCTGGTGGCCCGATCACAGCAGCGCCGGCAGCCCCATGGCCACGGCCAGCGCGACAAGCCCCGCCCCCGCCACATAGTCCTGCCAGAGCCGGGTCAGCCGCAGATCCAGTATCCGGCGCGGCGAGATGTAGCCCCCCGCCCATCGCTGCGCGTTGCTGATCACGAAGAGCAGCGCGATCCCCACATGCAGCCAGGCATAGCCCAGCAGCGCGAAGCTGGTGGCCGCATAGGCATGAGCGCGCGGGTCGGGCAGGGCGTCCTGGATCAGCAGCACCAGCAGCACCATCGCGGCGACACTGCCCAGGGCCTGCACGCCAAGGCCCAGCCAGGGCGTGCCGCCCCGTGCCACGCCGCCGCGCGCCAGCCGCGCCCCCACCGGCCCCGCCACGAGGCCGAGCGCGATGAACGCCGGCAGCACCAGGCCGGGTGCCATCACCTCGGGCGGCGGCCAATTGGGCGCGTTCAGCCAGAGATAGACCACGCCAAACAGCAGCGAGGCCAGGATGGTGCCCGTCGCCAGCAGCGCGAAGGCCAGCGCCAGCAAGGGCGGCGGGTCGGCCGCCTCGGTGTGCAGGGGAAGGTCGAGGCCATGCCCGGCGGGCATCAGCCCATGGTCCCGGGGCTGGCCGGCATCGCGCCCGCTCCAGACCAAGAGCCCCGCCGTGAAGATCGCCGCGGCCAGCGCCAGCGGGTAGAGCTTGAACAGCATGGCCAGCACCACCACCAGCGTGGACAGCCCGGTCCAGAGCGGCAGGAAGGTCGGGCGCGGCAGGATGATGATCTGGTCCGGCTCGCCCGTGACGCGGTGCACGCCCAACGTCTCTTGCCAGCCATTACGCGCATGGCCGAGATATCCGCGGCCTGCGGCCAGTTCGGGGCCGATCTCGCGCGGGGAGAGCCGGTCCGCCCGCATTTCCACCCGCGGCAGGGACGCGAAGCCATAGGGCGTGGCCGGTGTCGGCATTGCCCATTCCAGCGTGGCCGCCTGCCATGGGTCGCGGCGGAAGGCCTTGCCCAGCTTGCGTTGCAGGAAGACGTCCATCGCCACCAGCGCGAAGCCCATGGTCAGCAGGAAGCCGCCGATGGAGGAGGTCAGGTTCAGCCAAGTCCAGCCATCATCCGGCAAGAAGGTGTAGACGCGGCGCGGCATGCCCAGCAGCCCGGTCCAGTGCATCACCAGGAAGGTGAGGTTGAACCCGATGAACAGCAGCCAGAAGGCCGGCACCGAGAGCCGGTGCATGGGCAGCTTTCCCGTCACCTGCGGCAGCCAGTAGTAGAGTGCCGCCAGCATCGGGAAGACGAAGCCGCCCACCAGCACGTAGTGGAAATGCGCCACCACGAAGTGGGTGTCATGCACCTGCCAGTTGAAGGGCACGATGGCGAGCATGACGCCCGTCAGCCCCCCCAGCACGAAGATCACCAGGAAGCCCGCGATGTAGAGCATGGGCACGTCCCAGCGCGGACGCCCATGCGCCAGCGTGGCCAGCCAGGCGAAGATCTGCACCGCCGTCGGCACCGCCACCAGCGCCGAGCCGAAGGAGAAGAAAGCGAGCGACAGATGCGGGATGCCCACCGTGAACATGTGGTGCGCCCAGATCAGGAAGCTCAGGAAGCCCAGCACGATGATGGCGATGACGACCGCGTTGTAGCCCACCAGCGGCCGTTGCGCGAAAACGGGGATGATGGTGGAGAGCGCGCCCGCCGCCGGCAGGAAGATGATGTACACCTCCGGGTGCCCGAACAGCCAGAACAGGTGCGCCCAGAGCAGCGGGTCGCCGCCGCGGTTCGGGTCGAAGAAGGGCAGGTCGAAGGCCCGCTCCATCTCCAGCAGGATCGAGCCCAGGATCAGCGGCGGGAACCCCACCACCATCATCAGCGCCGTCACCAGGATGTACCAGCCGAAGATGGGCATGCGGGAGAGTGTCATCCCCGGCGCGCGCAGCTTCAGGATGGAGACCACCAGCTCCACCGCCAGCGTCATCGCGGAGATTTCCACGAAGGTGACGCCGAGCAGCCAGACATCGGCGTTGATGCCCGGCGAATAGGTGCTGGAGGAGAGCGGCGTGTACATGAACCAGCCACTGTCGGGTGCCACACCCGCGAACAGCGCGCCCAGCAGGATCAAGCCGCCAAACAGGTAGCACCAGTAGCCATAGGCCGAGAGGCGCGGGAAGGCGAGGTCACGCGCGCCCAGCAGCTTGGGCAGCATGTAGATCGCGAGCCCCTCCAGCATCGGGATCGCGAAGAGGAACATCATGATGGTGCCGTGCATCGTGAAGATCTGGTTGTAGATCTCCGGCCCGATGAAGGCGGATTGCGGCGTGGCGAGCTGCGCGCGGATCAGCATGGCCAGCATGCCGCCGACGGCGAAGAAGAAGGCCGCCGTGATCATGAAGCGCATGCCCACGATGCTGTGGTTCACCGCCGCGGCGCGCCCGAAGCCCGGCGCGGTGGCCCAAATGCGTGACAATGCCTTGTGCAGGCGGATGGGGTCCTGGCTCATGGCCGTGCCTCCGGCGCGCTGGGTGTGGTCTCCGCCGCCACGGCGGACGCGAATTCGTCCGGAGCGTGGACGCGCACCTCGAAGCGCATATGGCTGTGGCCCAGGCCGCAGAACTCGGCGCAGAGCCCTTCAAGCCGCCCCGGCGTATCGGCCTGCAGGCGCAGCACGTTGGTATGGCCCGGCACGGCGTCGAGCTTGCCCGCCAGACGCGGCACCCAGAAGGCGTGCATCACATCTTCGGCGGTGATGTGGATGTCCACGGGCTGGCCGGCGGGCAGGTGCAGCAGGTCCCGCGTCTCGGCGCCGCCATGGTCGGGGTAGCGGAAGGTCCAGAAGAATTGCTGCGCGTGCGCCTCGATGCGCGGCACGGGGTCATGCGGCATCATCCGCTCGCCCACCACCACGGCCGCCACCACCAGCGGAGGCAGCACCAGGCCGGGCAGGATCAGCCCGCCGCCGATGATCCAGGCGCGCGCCGAGATGCGCGCCGCCCGCCGAGGCCACCACACGACGAAGAAGAAGATCGCCGTCATCAGCGCCGTCAGGAACAGGCTGCCGATCATCATCACCCATGAGAGGGTGGCGATGGAACCCGCGATGGGGCCCGCGGGTTGAAGCACCGACAGCTCCCCCGCGCAGCCCAGCAGCGGCAGCGCCGCCACGAAAGGTACCCCATGTCGGATATTCCCCGCGAAGAACGCAATGACGCGCCGCCCACGAGCCCCGTGATCGAGGCCATCGAGCGCGAGGGCACCGGCTCGGTCGTCGCGCTCGTGGGTCACCCCATCCACGCCATGATGGTGCATTTCCCCATCGCGCTGGTGATCGCGACGCTGGGCAGCGACGTCTTCTACTGGATCACGGGCGATGAGTTCTTCCTCCGCACCGGCCTCTGGGCCGCGGCCTTCGCCTTCATCACGGGTGTCGCGGCCGCCATTGCCGGCACGGCGGAGCTGGTCTTCGTGAAGGGCATCCGCATCCGCGTGGCGAGCTGGACTCACGCCACCGCCGCCATGACGCTGATCTCCATCATGGCCGCCAACTGGGGCGTGCGGCTGGTCGAGGCGCCGGTGCTGCCGCATGGCCTGGCGCTCTCCGTCCTGGCCGCGATCTTCACCGCGGTGGCTGGCTGGCACGGGGGCAAGCTGGTGCTGGATCATGGCGTCGGCGTCATGGTGTCACCCAAGCGGTAATGCGGGGGAAAAGCTCGCCGAGGCGGCCGGGCTGGAACAGGTCCGGCGCCCAGGCCTCGGAGGGCAGGACGGGCTTCCACAGCACCACGGCCAGGATGGCGCAGATGGTGACGAGGATGCCCGTGGTCAGCAGGCGCGCGCCCCAAGGGCTCAGCCGCTCGCGCGGGTCGAAGACCCAGAGGATGATCAGGCCCAGACGCACATGCAGCGCGGCCAGGGCCATGACGAAGATGAGCTTCAGCGTGAACCACTCGACGAAGGTCTCGCGCAGGAAGATCAGCAGCGTGCCGCTCGCGATCGCCAGGAAGGCGGCGGGCGAGAGCCAGCCCACGTAGAAGATGCGCGACATCCGGTGCAGGCGGTGCAGCGAGAAACCGCGCAGCCCGTCGGTCTGCCGCAGCAGGAAGGGCATGGCGATCAGCCCGCCCGCCCAGAGGCTGATGGCCGTGACATGCACGTATTTCGTGATCCAGAGCAGCACGCGCGGCGCCTCAGCGGGCCGGGCGCGGGGTGGCGAGCAGCCGCAGCCCCAGCCAGGCCGCCACCGCCAGATAGGGCAGCACCGCGGGCACCCACATGATGAGGCCGGCCAGTTGCTGGTCCTCCAGCGCGCTCAGGCCCCAGCTTTCCGTCGTCAGCCAATGGGCGAAGTAGAGCGGGCGGGGCGCGAAGGTGATGATGGCGCCCAGCATGCCCATCTGCCCCACGGTGCCGATCAGCGCCGCGATGCCATGGGCCTCGGCCCCGGGGCGCAGCGCCGCGCGCCACAGCAGCATGGCACTCGCCAGCAGGGTGGCCTGCATGAACCAGTAGCCGGCGACGGTCTCCAGCGCCCAGGCGTAGAAGGCCGGCACATGCCAGGCCCAGAGGATGAGCATGTGGACGGCGAACAGCGGCGCCAGCGGCAGCGCGCGCCGGCCCATCCCTCCCTTGGGAAAGGCCAGCGCCAGCAGCGGCGCCATCACCGCCACCAGCAGCGCGTGGTGCGCGACGCGGGCCGAGAAGAGCGCCGCGCTCAGCGCGCAGAGCGGCGAGATGAAGATGACGAAGCCCACCGCCACCGCGCCCCAGCCGGCGCGCGCGGCCCCCGCGCGATGGGCCGCCAAGCCCAGCAGGCCCAACGCCAGCAACACCGCGGGGTCGAAGTTCCAACGCATCCAGACATCGGCCGGTATGGCCGGGATGCCGCAATAGGCGATCGGCAATGCTCAGTCCCTCCCCTCGCGCATGGGCTGCGAAGGGGGAACGTGGCAGGGCGGCAGGGGTTGCCCGCCAGCTTGAACTTGGCTGGAAGCGTCAGATCACGCGCAGCGACGTCAGCCTTTCGATCTCGGCCTCGTCCAGGCGCAGCCAGTCGCGATACACCTCGTCATTGTGCGCGCCCATGGAGGGGCCGAGCCACTTCACCTCGCCCGGCGTCTCGGACAGGCGGGGCACCAGGTTCGGGATGGCGAGTTCGCCCACGCGGGGGTCCTTCATCCACTTGATGTTCTCCCGCGCCTTGTATTGCGGGTCCTCGAAGATCTCGTCGATGGCATAGACCGGGCCGCAGGGCACCTGGAACTTCTCGCAGGTGGCGATGGCCTCGTCGCGCGTCATGGTGCTGGTCCAGTCGGAGACATACTCGTCCACGATGGCGCGCTCCGCCTCGCGCTGGGCCAGCGTCTCCCACTTCCCGCCCTCGGCGTATTCAGGCACGCCCATGGCCTCGGCGAGGCGCGCGAAGATCTTGTCGGAGGTGCAGGCGATGGCGATCCAGCGGCCATCCTGGGTCGGGTAGTGGCTGTGCGGTACCACGTTCACCGTGCCGGGCCCCATGCGCTGCCGGATATAGCCGTTGAGCTGATAGGACGGCGCCAGCTCATCCAGGATGCGGAAGATGGGCTCGTAGAGGCCGATATCCACGACCTGCCCGCGCCCCGTCTTCTCCCGCGCCTGCATGGCCAGCAGCGTGCCCAGCGCGCCATAGAGGCCAGCCAGGTAGTCCGGGATGGTGGCCGAGCCGGGTGTCACTGGCGGCCGGTCCGGATAGCCCGCCAGGAAGGAGAGGCCGCCGAAGGCATTGCCGATCCGCCCGAAGCCCGGCCGCCCGCGATAAGGGCCCGTCTGCCCGAAGCCCGAGATGCGGACCATGATGAGGCGCGGGTTGACCTCGCGCAGCACCTCCCAGCCCAGGCCCCATTTCTCCATGGTGCCGGGCTGGAAGTTCTCCACCAGCACGTCGGCGTCGCGCACCATGCGCTTGAGCAGTTCCGCCCCCTCGGGCTTGCGCAGGTCCAGCGTCGCGGATTTCTTGTTTCGGCATTCCGAAAGCCAGGGCAGGGTCTCACCGCATTCGGTCACGCTGCCGAACTTCCGCAACGGGTCGCCCACCACCGGCAGTTCCAGCTTGAACACCTCGGCGCCGAACTCGGCGAGCTGCGTGGTGCAGAAGGGGCCGGCCAGGAAGCTCGAGACATCCACGACGCGAACGCCGTCGAGCGGGTTCGGAGTGGGGTCGGACATGCAGTGATTTCTCCTTGGATTCCCGCAATTTGCGATCATTTCATTTGTCCGGTCAAGTCAGGCGGGGCGGGGTGGCAAGGCCGTGGGTTTGGCGCATGCCCGCCCGCCGATGTATGGAAAACCCATGAACACGGGCCCGGGACTGGGAATGAACAAGCGCGAGCAGGCGGACCCCCGTCCGCGCTACCGCCAGGTGGCGGACGAATTGACGGCCCAGCTGCGCGCCGGCGTCTGGCCCGTGGGCGCCATGCTGCCCACCGAGACCGAACTGTGCGCCACCTTCGCCGTCTCCCGCCACACGGTGCGCGAGGCGCTGCGCCTGCTGGAGGAATCGGGCCTCGTGCAGCGCCGCCAGGGCAGCGGCACCACCGTGCTGGCGCTCGCCACGCCCGACCGCTTCGTCCAGGACATCACGGACATGGCGGAGCTGCTGCAATACCCGCAGGAAACCCGCCTGACCGTGCTGCGCGCCCGTACCTTCGAGGCCGATGCGGAGACCGCGGCCCAGATCGGCTGCGGCGAGGGGGAGGCCTGGGTGCGCGTCGAGGCCATCCGCCGCCTGCGCGTCACCACCGCGCCGCTGTGCTTCACCACCCTGCTGATCCGCGCCGAATACGCCGAGGCGCTGGACGATATCGGCGTGCTGCCCGGCCCGCTCTACGCGCTGATCGAGCGCCGCTACGGCGTGCAGGCGGCACTGATCGAGGTGGACATCGCCGCCTCCAACGTGCCCCCTCACCAGGCGGAACTGCTGGAGGTGGAACCCGGCACGCCCGCCCTGCTCATCCGCCGCCGCTACCTGGACGGGCAGGGGCGCGTCTACGAGATTTCGGAAGGCGCCCACCCGGCGCCCCGCTTCACCTACCGCGCGACACTCAAGCGGATCCCGGAGCTTCCCTGATCAACCGAGCCAGCGCCACCAGGCGCTGCGCCCGCTCCACGATCGGGTAGTCCACGAAGCGCCCCTCCACCTGGATGGAGGCGAGGCCACGCGCCTCGGCTTCGGCGAAGGCGGCGATGATGCGCTCGGCCCGCGCGACCTCCTCGGGCGGCGGCGAGAAGGCGGCATTGACCACGCCCACCTGGTCCGGGTGGATGCAGAGCCGGCCCTGGAAGCCCAGCGCCACCCCCCGCGCGCAGGAGGCCGCAAAGCCCTCCGCGTCGCGCAGCTCGATCCAGACGGTATCTATGGGTGGCTCCAGCCCGGCCGCGCGGCTGTGCAGCACGATGGCGGCGCGGGCCGTCTCCAGCTCCGTCTCGGCGCGCCCCCAGGAGAGGCCGAGGTCGAGCGTGTAATCCCCCGCGCCGAAGGCCAGCCGCCTCACGCGCCCCCCCAGCGCCTTGGCCTGCGCGGCCAGCGCGCCCAGGCGGGAAAAACCCAGCGCCGTCTCCAGGATGGGCATGACCTCTATGCCGCGCGGGGGCAGCCCGCGCTCGCGCTCCAGCGCCGAGAGCATCCAGTCCACGGCCACCAGCTCCGCCCCATCTTCCAGCTTGGGCAGGACGATGCCGTCCAGCGTCGGGCCCACCACGGCATGCAGGTCTGCGAAGCACCATTCCGTGCCGAAGGCGTTCACCCGCACGAAGCCGCGGCAGCGCCGGGGGCGGGCGAGCGCGGCGCGCACGGCCTCGCGCGCGCCGGGCTTGGCGGCCACGGCCACCGCATCCTCCAGGTCCAGGATGGCGGCGTCGGCGCCCACCTCCAGCACCTTCTCCGCGCGGCGCGGATGGTCTCCCGGGGCGAAGAGGAAGCTGCGGTTGGGGCCTGGGGACATGGGAACCTCTTGAAAGAACAGGCTCCATGATGCGGGGCGGGGGGATAGGCGACAATATCGGGTTGTCCGGACTTCCTGAATGCGAGCCATGCGTCCGATACTGACAATCTACTCCCTCCGCGTGCTCGCGGGGCGTCCGGTTTTGACTTGAGGTTGAGTCTTCATCGTGGCCTCGCAAGGAGGCGACCATGAACCGATCCACCCTTTCCCTGATGCTTGCCGGCGGCGTGCTGCTCTCGGCCTGCGCCACGCGGCCCGAGAACATCACCGCGCGCTATGTCAGTCCAAGCACCTATCGCGCGTGGAACTGCGCCCAGCTCCAGGAGGAACGCATCCGCCTGGATGGAGAGGTCGCGCGCGTCGCCAACCTTCAGCGGGAGAATGCCAATGCGGATGCGGCACTGCTGACGGTCGGGTTGATCATCTTCTGGCCGGCGCTGATCGGGATGGCGGCCACGACGGATCGTCGGGAGGAACTCGGCCGCCTTCGCGGCGAGCATGACGCGGTCCAGACCGCGCTGCGGGAACAGAATTGCGTTGTCCCGCCGCCCAGCCTGGCGCCGCCGGTGGAGACCGCGGCACCGCCGGCGGTCTCCAACCCCTGAGCGGGATGCGCTGAGGCGGAATCGGCGAAAACGCCGAATCCCACTCTCAAGGATGGATTGAGCAGGCGGCGTGAACGCAGCATGCTCCAGTCAAGTCCGCACGCGGCCGAAGCGCGGCCGCGTGCGGGAACAGGCTCAGTCCGCCTGGCCGCGCCGCTGCAGCGCGATGTCCACCACGCGGTCGCCACCTTCCTCGGTGCTCGCCGGGCCCTGGGCCGCGGGCGGACGACGGTCGCCGGTCCAGCGGGTGTCGATGCGGTCGCGGGCCACGCCCTCGCGCACCAGCGCGTCGCGCACGGCCACGGCCCGCTGGCGGGAGAGGCGCATATTCGCCTGGTCACGGCCCACCGGGTCGGCACGGCCGATCACGGTGGCGCGCAGCGCGCTCTCGTCCCGCATGGAGGCAGCCACCTCGCGGACGGTCTCGCGGTCGCTCTCGGTCAGGCGCGTGCTGGCGGTGGCGAAGCGCACCTGGTGCCAGCGCACATCCGCCTCCGGCTGCGTCAGCGCCTGCGGCGGCGGGTTGTAGGCCACCGGCGGCGCGGCGGGGCGCTGGGGCTGCTGGCCGGTCAGACCGGCGCCGCCGCAGGCGGCCAGGCCCAGCAGCATCACGGCGGGCAGGAGGGGGGCGAAGCGTCGCATGGTCGTATCTCCGAAAATCGGGTGGAAGGGGGAAATCAATAGCGGCGGCGATAATCGCGGCGCGGCGGCGGGCGGCGGGAGTCGTAGCGCGGCTGCTGCGACTGGTCGTAGAGATAGCCGCCCACGCCGCCCACACCCGCGCCGAGCACCGCACCCAGCGCCGTGTCGCCGCTGAAGGAGCCGAGGATGCCGCCCACGGCCGCCCCGCCGGCCGCGCCGGTCAGGGTGCGCTGGGACGTGTCATCGAGGCCCGCGCAGCCGGACAGGATCAGCCCGCCCGCCATCAACAGGCCCATGCCTTTGGTTCGCATGTTCATCATGTCGCTCCTCAGCGCCGCGGGCCGGGGCCGGGGCCACGGCAGGGGAAGCTCACCTGCGCCCAGCGCAGCATGCCGTCGAGAGCCGGTTCATTGGCGTATCGGCGGTTGTCGCGCGCCCAGGCGGCGAAGCCCACGCCGGATTCCGCGATGCTGGGCCCGCGGCCCGGCACGCAGAACAGGGGCGCGCCGCGCCGCGTGACCTGGTGGAACTGCACGGCCGCCGTGATGTAGCCCTGGCAATAGGCGATGGCCTCCAGCCGCGGCACGCCGCCGCGCTGGGGGTCGCACATGCGGGCGAGGTCGCGCACCGTCTCGACATGGGTGGGCGGATTGCCCTCCCAGCGGGGTTGCGCCGTGGCGGGTGACGCGGCCAGCAGGCCCGCCGTCGCCACGCCCAGCGCGATGTGGCGAAGCGCCATGCTCAGATCCTCCCGAGGATGAGCAGGACCAGCAGCACGACCAGCACGACGCCCAGCACACCCATGCTGCCATGGCCATAGCCATAGCCGTAGCCGCCGATGCGGCCGGAGAACCCGCCCAGCAGGAGAATCACCACCACGATGATCAAGATGGTTCCGACTGGCATTGGCGTGTCCTCCCGCTGGGGCCGTCTGGCCCTGATGCTGGACGCGCCAAAAGCGCGCCCATGGGAATAACGCCGCCGCAACAAGGCGGTTGCGGCTTGAGCGTGGCGGGAAGCTACCCCCCTGCGGCGAGGGGCACGCCCTGGGTGGTGCGGGTCGGCCCACCGCGCCGCCCATCGCCCAGCAGGGCGAAGGGGGCCCAGTAGAAGGGATGGGCCAGGCTCGGCCGCCCCGGCTGGTCCGTCAGCAGGGCGAGCTGCGCGGCACGCAGCGCGGCGGCACTCGGCGTGCCCTGGTTCTGCGCCGAGAGCATCACCGGCACGATGAACTGCGCCGCCGCGTCGGAGGCCAGCCAATGCGTCGCCAGCAGCCCGCGCGCGCCGGCCACGAAGAAGGCGCGCGCCAGGCCCGACAGCGCCTCGGCCGCCTGGGCGGCGCCCTCCACCGTCCCCGCGCCCGCCGTGTTGCAGGCCGAGAGGATGGCGAGGTCCGCATCCATCCTGAGGCCCATGATGGCGCTGGCCGGCACGAAGCTGCCCGCGGCATCGGCCGCGCCGGGCGGGTTCGAGACCATCACCGCCGGTTCGGTCAGGCAGGCAAGGTCCCCGGGCAGCAGCCCGTGGGTCGCGAAATGCACGATGCGATACTGGCCGAGCCCCGCCCCGGCCACGGCGGCGGCGGTAAAGTCGCGGCCCAGCACCTGCGTGGCCCCGGCACCCATGATGGAGGCCGCGACCCGCACCTCGCCCAGCGTGCCGGGCAGGCGGCCCAGGCCGCGCGCCACGGCCGCATCCTCGCCGCAGGTGGCGGCGGGGAAGCTCGCGCGCAGCTGCGCCTCGGCGGGCGGCAGGAAATCCCCGAAGCCGATATAGGGGCGCGGGGCCGCGCTGGCCGGCGAGGCCTCGCGCAGCCGCACCAGCGCCTGCACCGAGGGCGCGTGGACGATGGCGTGGCGGCGGATCAGCCAGGGCGCGGCCGAGAGGTTCCCAGGCTCGGCCGGGCCCGTCAGCAGCATGGCGAAGGGCAGGGCCAGCAGCGGCCCGTCCGGCACCACCACCAGCGTGCCCGCGCCCTCCAGATAGGCATCGAGGGGGCCGAGCAGCGCGGCATGCAGCGCCGCCGCCGCCGCCGTGTCGAAGGCGGGCAGGCGGCCGCCCTGCGGCCCCTCCCCATCCACCGCCGCCCGCGTGGCGGCGACGAGGCGCCCGGCCTCGGCCACGGTGAGGGAAAGCCGCGCCAGCGCCGCCGGACGGCCCGGCCGCAGGGCCAGGGCATAGGAATGCCGGGGCCCGAGGAGGAACTGCACCATGGCCTCGCCCTGGCCCAGCACGGCCAGCGCGGCCTGTGCCGACACCGCCTCGTCGCGGAGCTGGCGGAAGCCCGGGGCCGCGGCCAGCGCCTCGGCCTCCGCCTCCTCGCGCGCCGCGCGCTGGGTGGCGATGCGCTGGTCGAGCGCGCCCGCCGGGCGGCCCGCGGCGAGCAGGGCGTCGCGCTCGGTCAGCAGGGTGCGGAGCTGGATGTCGGCATCCTCGCGCCGGCGCACGGCGGCCGCCACCGCCTCATTGCCGTCGGCGGCGGCAAGCCGCGCGCTGGCCTGGGCCAGGAAGCGCGCCGTCTCGCTGCGCCGCGCGAGCTGGGCGGCGGCGAAGGCCTCGGCCCGCAGGGCGGGTGCCTCGGCCGGGCGGGCCCGGGCCTGCGCGTCCAGCGCGTCGAGATAGGGGATGAGGTCCGCCACGGCCACGCCGATCTGCCGCTCGCGCAGCAGCGCGGCCCCCTGGCGGAAGGCGGCCAGCGCCTCCTCGGTGCGGCCGGCCCCCACCCACTCCCGGCCGGCGAGGAAGAGGGTGGAGGCCACCGGGCGCTCGCCCGGCAGGGTTGCGGCCAGCCGCGCGCTCGCCTGTGTCAGCAGCTGGGCCGCGGGCAGGCTCTGCCCCGCGCGCGTCAGCAACATCCCTTCGGTTCGCAGCCGCCTTCCCTCCAGCGTGGCGGGCGCGAGCCCGGCCGCGCGCAGCACCTCGCCGCTGCGCCGCACCCCCTCGCGGGAGGCGGCGTCGTCCCCGCGCCGCGAGGCGATGACGCCGCGGTAGCGGATGCTCTCCGCCAGGCCCAGCACGGCGCTCTGCGCCTGCGGTTCCAGCAGCTCGGGCAGAAGGCCGCCGGCCGGCGTGCCGGCGCGCACGCCGGCCGGCACCAGCGCGCCAAATCCCGCCTCGGCCGTGGCGAAGCCCGCCTCGGCCGCCGCGAGGTCGCCGCGGTTCAGCGCGTGCATGGCGCGATACTGCGCGAGGCGGGGTGCCGCCGTGCGGTCGGGCGCGCCGGGCAGCAGGGCCTCGGCGCGGGCGAAGAGGCGCTCGGCCTCCTGCACGCGCCCCTGGTTCGAGAGGTTCAGCGCGATGTGCATGATGGGCGTGGCGAGGCTCGGGTCCCGGTCATTGCCCAGCGCCGCCACCCGCACCGCCAGCGCCTGGCGATAGGCGTCCTCGGCGGCGGCGAAGTTCTCGGCCTGGTTCAGCTCCCGCCCCAGCCGCATCACGCGTTCGTAGAGGGCCTCGTCCGCGGCGCCGGTGCGGTCCGCGGCCAGGCGCGCCACCGCGATCTGCAATGCGCCGGAGCGCGCCACGGCCCCGCCCGTGGCCGCCGCTCCCGTCGCCACCTGCTCGATGGGCGGGATGGCGGCGGGAATGCCGTCGGCCAGCACCAGCCCGCCCGGCGCCTCGATGGCCAGCGCCACATGCGCGGCACCGCTGGAGCGCCGCCGGCAGGCCAGCAGCTGCGCCGGCGCCCCGCCGGCCACGTTGGTGGCGACCGGCGCATCGCAGACGAAGCGCTGGTCGAGCCAGGCCCGCCATGCGCCCCCGCCGGCCGCCTGCGACGCGGAGAGCCCGCCGGCCATCCGGTAGATGCGCGCGGAGGGCTGGGTCCAGCCGCCGCAGAACACCTCCTCCGCGCGGCGCACGGGCGTATCGAGGCCGGGCGCCTGCGTCGCCTGTGCGAAGCAGGCCTCGCCGCGCGCATTGGCCGCGACGGGGCGCGTCTCGATGGCGGCGCGGTCGCGGGCCAGGGGCGCATAAGCCTCGGGCGGCGGCGTCGCGCAGGCGCCGAGCAAGGCCACGCCCAGCAGCGAGGAGAGGGTCAGCGCGGCGAAGGGGCGCATGTCTCAGTAATCCTCATCGGCGACATTGGGCAGCAGCACGTCCGACTCATCCAAGCTCGGCATGGAGTTCGTCAGCACCAGCGTGTTCACCTGTGGCACCGAAGGCAGGCTGAAGCTGACGGGCGCCACGCAGTTGACGGACGAGAGCACGCAGTCGTTGAAGCGGAACTGGCTCAGCCCGGTCGCGCTCGGGCCAAGGCCCCGCTGGTCGCCGGCCAGCAGGCCCAGCCGCGCCGCACCCACCCCGCCGACCCCGCCGAGGTCGCCCAGCACCTCGAAGGCGCGGCCGGTGGCGAGCGGGTTGCCGGGGCGGCCGAACACGCCGAGGCGCCCCGCCTCCAGCCGCCCCGTGGCGGTCCCGCCATTGATGAGCACGAAGACGGGAAGCCGCCCCGCATTCATGTTGAAGGCGATGTTCCCGGCCGGCGCGGAACTGGGCGTGGCCGGGCTGCCGTCATCGGCGCCGAAGAGCAGTTGGCCGGGCTGGTTCAACGTCCCGGCCACCTGCCAGCGCTGGTCGGTGGGCGCCACGCCCGGCTGGTCCGTGGTGGCGGGCGTCAGCGCATCGGGCAGGCGCACCACGGCCACGCCACGACGCGTGTCGAGAATGACCAGCGGTGCGCGGGCCGGGTCGAGCGCCGCGACATTCGTCGGTGCCTCGCCCGCCTGGCCGATCCCACCCGGGGCCGCCAGCAGCAGCCCCGTGCCGACGGCGAAGCCGCTGCCCGCGGTGGTCAGGGTGCCGCCCGCGACCAGCTCCGCCCGCTCGGCGCGCAGCGCGCTGTCCGCGACCGACATGTCGGCCCCCGCCTCAAGCCGCAGCGGCTGGAATTCCCCTTGTGTCGCGGCGGGTGCCGTGCTGGCGCCCAGCGCCACGCCGGAGAGGCGCATCCCGCCGTCCGACCGCAGCAGCAGCCCAAGCCCGGCCTGCATGGCCCCGCCCGTGACGTCCAACGCGCCGCCGGCCACCAGGCGCATCGCCCCGCCCGCGACCAGCGTGCTGGGGTTCACCACCACATCGCCGGCCGCCTGGAGCTCCACGCCCTGGCCGGCGGTGAGGGAGGTGTTGCGAAGGCTCGCCCCCCCGGTGGAGGCGAGGGTGATGCCCCCCGTCTCGGCCCGCGCCACCACATCCCGCAGGCTGATCCCCGCGCCGCCGGCCGTGAGGCCGAGCGACTGCCCGGCCGTCAGGCTGCCGCCGCCAAGGGCAAGTCCCGTCCCCGCCGTCAGCGCCATGGCCCCGCCCGCGCTGAGCGTGGCCAAAGGTGCCTCCAGCGCCCCGCCCGCCTCCAGCGTCAGGGCAGTCCCGCTGGCAGCGGAGAGCCCCGCGCCCAACGTCATCGCGCTCCCGGCCCGTGCCTCCATGGCGCCAGCCGCGCCGAGCGTCGTGCCGCCCAGGGCCATGGCCCCGCCCGCAACCAGCAGGAGGTCCCGGCCCGCGCTGCCCGGCGCTTCCAGCCGCAGGGTGGTGCCCGCCTCCAGCCTGACATCACCGAGCGCCGAGGCGCCCCCGCGCATCACCATTCCCGCGCCCGAGCGCGCCAACAGCCCGCCACCCGCTGAGAGCCCCCCGCCGCCCAGCTCGAAGGCCCCGCCCGCCAGCGCCGTCAGCGCGCCACCCGCCTGCGCGGTGATGTCGCCCAGCGCCAGCGCGCCCGCTGCCGTCAGCGCCAGGTCGGCCCCGGCCGTGAGCGTGGCCTGCGGGGCCACGAGGGTGCCGCCGGTCTCCAGCGTCATGGCGGCGCCGGCGATGACGGAAACCCCGGGGTCCAGCGACAGCGTGCCGTCGGGCACTGCCAGCGCCAGGTCGCCCCCCGTGGCCTGGAGGTTGCCCCGCAGCGCCACCGGCCCGCCCGCCACGCGCAGGTCGAGGTCGCGCCCCGCCGTGATGGCGAAGACTTCGGGCGTCGTGACACGCCAGGCCAGGTCGCGCCCGATCGTGAGGGCGCCGCCCGCATCCCCCAGGCTGGTCGCCTGCGCGGTGCCGCTGGTCTGCAGCGCGTCGCGCCCGGCCACCAGGCGCATCGCCCCGCCGGCGACGAGGCTGCCGCCCGATTGCAGCACATCCTGCCCGGCGGAGAGTTCCACGGCGCCCCCGGCCCGCACCGAGCCGGCGGTGAGGGTGAGGTCGCCCGCCGCGGTGAGGCGCGCGGCCCCATCCGCCTCGATGGCTCCGGCATTGCTGAGCCCGCCCAGCGTCGTCCGGAGCGCGAGGTCGCCCCCACGGGTGGTGCCCAGCACCAGCGCCCCGCCGCTGGGGGCAGGCGTGCCCGCCAGCGCCGCGGCCCGGGCGTCGGGCATGGACAGGTTGAGCGCGGCCTGCCCCGTGCCGCTTTCGATCCGCGCCCCGGCCTCGTTGACCAGGCTCGTGACGGTCGCGCCCTGGGTCACGACCAGGCCGTGATTCCGCACGCTCCAGTCCAGGATCTCCGTCGCGGCGATCAGGCTGTAGTTGGTGAAGCCGCCCCTGATGGACCCGGCGACCACGGTGCCGGCATTGATGAGACTGCCGAAAGTCTCGCCCGCGGCCAGCAGGCCGGTATTGATGACGCCGTCATAGGACTCGATGCGATGCGCGCGCAGCTCGGCGCCGACGACATTGATCACGAGACCCCTGCCCACGACGACGCTGCCCGCGACCATGAGCCCGTGGTTGTTCAGCCCGTGCCACGCATCAATCACGGAGGTGTCGGCGGGAGAGCAGCCACAGCCCAGGATGATGGTGCCGTAATTGTCGACGGAGCCCATGAGCGTGCTCTGGACCCGGCCGCCCGAGAGGTCCTGCGCGTAGATCCCCCCGCGATTGGTCACACTCATACCGACGACGGAGACCGTGCCGGCCTCGGCGGTGACCCAGCGGTTCTGCGCGATCTCGATGAGGGCATAGGGGCTGGAGAGGCTGAGCCCCCCGCTGCCCGAGGCCAGGACCGACCCGTCCACGTTGAGCCTCGAGTCGACGAAGCGGAACTCCAACCGGTCGGGCTGCCGCGCCGGGGCCAGGCCTTGCGGGTCCGAGTTACGCGTCCCGCCCCAGAGCGAGATCAGGTTGGGGGCCACGCCATTCACCGTGCCCGCATCGGTCAGCGGCGCGAGGCGTCTCACCGAATTGTCGCCGTCCAGCACCAGGTCACGCCCCGCCACGGCGCCGAAATCGTGGACCCAGATCGTGCCCGAGCCCGCGATGGACCCGCCCGCGTAGAGCTCCAGCGCCCGCACCCGGTTGGACAGGTCCACGGCGCCCGGCACGGCGATGTCGCCCACCGTGGTCCCGTCCAGCGCGCCGATGCGCAGCACGGCCGTGGCGTTGGTCGTGCCATCCGCGCCCGTGCCGCCGATCCGCGCCAGCTCCGCCCAGGTGAGGGAGAGGGTGCCCGCCGCGTCATCGCCCAGCGTCACGCCGCGCCCCGCGGTGAAGGGCATGAGGCGCACCGCGCCAGCCGGCGCCACCAGCGTCATGCCGCCCGCGACGGCGCCCAGCGCCATGTCGTCGGCGACGAGCGTCAGCGCCCGGCCGCTGCCCACCGTGATGGCGCTGCCCACGGTCAGCACGCCTGCCGGCCCCGGGCCCCCGCCCGGCGCCACGCGCAGCACCGCGTCGCCCCCCGCCGTGACCGGCGCCTCCACCGCCAGGCTGCGCCAGGTGGACAGGGTCAGGTTCCCGCTGGCCCGCAGCCCGTCCTGGGTGCGCTCCGCGCCGGGCGTGCGCAGGGTGCCAAGCTCCGTGCCGGCGATGATGCGATCAATCGCGTTGCCGCTGGCGGCACCCGGCGCCGCGCCGTCATGCAGCAGCACATCGCCGCCGAGGGCGCGCGCGGCGAGGCCGGCCACGCTCACGCGCGCACCCGCATCCTGCGTGATGCCCGCGCCGGAGACGAGTTCGAGTGCCGCGACCCGCGCCCCGCCGATGGCGTCGGTGAGGCTGGCGGCGTCGCTGGGGGCGACATCCTGGCGCAGCAGCACGTCGCCGGTGAGGGTGATGGCCCCGGCCGCGGCCTCGCCGATGCGCAGGCGCTGCGCGGCGTTGGTCGCGCCATCGGCGCCCGTGCCGCCGATGCGCGCCAGCTCCGCGCTGGTGAGCGAGAGCGTGCCGGCGACTTCCGTGCCCAGGGTGATGGCGCGCCCGTCGCTGTGCGGCAGCAGCCGCACCGTGCCGCCGGGGGCCACCAGCGTCATGCCGCCCGCGACGGCGCCCAGCGCCATCTCGTCCGCGACCAGGGTCAGGGTGCGCGTCGCGCCCACCCGGATGGGCGCATCCACGACGAGACCGCCACCATCCACGCGCAGCAGGGCATCGGTGCCGGCGCGGATGCCGCCCCCGGCCTCCACCGTCAGCGTGTTGGCCTGGGTCGTGAGGCGCACCTCTCCCGTCGCGGCGCCGATGCCGAAGGCGCCCATGGCGGGGGCGTCGGGGAAGGCGGGCAGGCTGCCCGGCGAGACGCCGATCCGCGCGAAGCTG
This sequence comes from Roseococcus suduntuyensis, assembly GCF_014196305.1. Taxonomy (GTDB): domain Bacteria; phylum Pseudomonadota; class Alphaproteobacteria; order Acetobacterales; family Acetobacteraceae; genus Roseococcus; species Roseococcus suduntuyensis. Next base: position 695,200 of record NZ_JACIDJ010000002.1, on the reverse strand, counting down.
TTCCCCGCCTGGTCGAGATGGATCAGCCCCTGGGCGCGCGCGGTGATGCCCGGCGCGGTGATGGTGCCGCCGGTCTGCGTGACGTCGCCGGCCTGCGCGATGACGTGCAGCGTGCCGCCCCCGGGCAGCGAGACGCTGTCCGGCGCGGCCACCCAGGTGCCGCCGGCCTGGGTGATGTTGCCCGTCTCGGCGCGGAGGGTGGCCGTGGCGCCGAGGGTCTCGGTGACGGTGGCGGGCGGGGTCGCGGGTGCCGCGCCGCCGGTGAGGGCGCCCGTGCGCGCCTCGGCGGAGGTCAGGCTGAATTCGGCGGTGGCGGTGCCGCCGCCCGCGCCCATGGTGCCGTCATTTTGCAGCACGCTGCCCTGGGCCTCGATGGCGGTGCCCAGCATCACGCCCGCATTGGTGATGTCGCCCGCGGTCGCCCGGATGGTGCCGCCGAGGAGGCGCCCCCCGGCCTCGTTCACGATGGAATCGGCCGTGACATCGCCGATGATGGTGCCCGTGTTGACGAGCGTGCCGGCCACGGTCCGGTCGCCCACGAAGACCGTCCCGAACTGCCCGGCGATGCCCGTGCCGGTGATGAGCGCGCCGGAATTTACCGTCACGCCCGTGATGGTCCGCGCCACCATCAGGCCGTTGTTGGTGGTGATGCCGGCGATGCGCGTGCCATCCGGCGCGGGCGTGGCGTCGAGGCCGAGCGCGATGGTGCCGTTGTTGGTGCCGCCGCCGGCCAGCACATGGGAATCCGGCCCGCCCGCATTCAGGGCGATGGGCGCCGCGACCAGGGTGCCGTTGTTGAGCAGGCTGCCCGTCACGTTGACCTGCAGGGTCCCGGCCTCGGCCGCGATCCAGCGGTTGCTGTTCACCGTCAGGTCGGCCGTCTGCGTCAGCACGAGGCCGCCGCTGCCCGAGGCCAGCACCGAGCCCGCCACGGTCAGCGCGGGCGCGGTGTTGCGGAACTCCAGCCGGTCCGGGTCCCGGTCGGCGGGCAGGGCGGTTGCGTCCGCGTTGCGCGTGCCGCCCCAGAGCGAGACCCCGGAAAGCGCCACGCCATTCACCGTGGTCGTGTCGGTGATGGCGGCGAGGCGCCCCACGGCATTGGCGCCGTCCAGCACCAGGTCGCGCGCCGCCACCGCCCCGAAATCGCCCACCGTGATGGCGCCCGCGCCCGTCAGGCTGCCGCCCGAAAATATTTCCAGCGCCAGCACGCGCCCATCGAGGTCCACATCGCCCGCCACCGTGATGTCGCCGGCCCGGATGTCGCCCGACCGCCCCGCGCCGATCCGCAGCACAGTGGCCGGGTTGGTGGTCCCGTCCGGGCCGGCGCCGCCGATGGCGGCCAGCTCGGCGGTGGAGAGCGAGAGCGTGTCCGCCACCTCGGCCCCCAGCGTGACCGCGCGCCCCGCCGTGAAGGGCAGCAGCCGCACCTCGCCGCCCGGCACGATCAGCGCGGGAGAGCCCGTGGCGATGGCCATGTTGTCGGCCAGCATCGTGAGCTGCCCGGCCGAGATGTCGTTGGCCACCTCCAGCAGCAGCCCGGCACCGGCCAGCGTGATGCCGACCGCCCCGCCGCCCGAGCCGCCCAGGGCGTCGATGCGCGTCACGCGCAGGTTGGCGGCGTTGCGGAACTCGATGTCGCCGCCATCGGTGCGCGCATTGAGGCGCTGGGCCTGGTTGTCGCCCGTGAGGTTCACGCTGCCCGCGCGCGAGAGGACATCGCCGTCGCCGCGCGCCACCAGGTTGTTGGTGGTGATGACGCCGGTGCCCAGGATGCCGCCCGGCGTCTCCAGGTTCACGGGGTTCGTGCCCGCGTTCACCGCCGCGTCCACCGCGATCGTCGTGCCCGTGGCGGAGGTGGCGCGCAGCGTCAGCTCGCCCGTGGTGCGGGTCAGGTCCGCCAGCACCTGCACGGCGTCGGAGGCCACGAGGCGCAGATGCCCGGTGCCGAGGAAGCTGGTGAGAAGGGCCGGGTTGAAGGCCGTGGTGCCGGGGCCGCCCAGGCCGATGGTGATGCGGCCGGGGCTCAGCCGGTTGAATTCCACCAGGCCCGATGCGCCCGCGCTCATGTTCGCGGCCAGCGTCAGGACATCGGCCGTCATCACGATGGAGCGCGCGTCGGGGGCGGTGACGGTCCCGCCCGCGCCCTGCACGATCCGCCCATCGGCCTCGGTGGTGGCGAGGGTGATGTGGCCCTGGGTGAAGCCCAGCAGCGGCGCGACGCTGAGCACCGGCCCCAGGATGCTGACTTCCTCGCCCGCCTGGAGACGGATGTTGCCGCCCTGCACATGGCCATCCGCGCGCACCACCAGGGTGCTGTCGGCATTCGTGGCGATGAGTTCCACCGCGCCGCCCGTGTCTCCCGTGCCCGCGCCCGCGCCGGTGCGCGCATTGGCCTGCAGCACCGCGAAGCCCGTGGCCTGCCGATAGTTCAGCGCCGCGCCGTCCGTCCGCGCATCGAGCGTGGCGATGGCGTTGGTGCCGGTTATGTCCAGCCCGCCCGCGCGTCCATCGGCGAGGTCGAGCGCGGCGTCGCGGATGACCAGGGTGCCGGCCACCACGCCGCCGCCGGAGATGATCCCGTCCGAGCCCAGCGTCACGTCACCGGAGGCGGAAGCCGCCCGGGCCACCGCGAAGCCCCCCGCCTGGGCGAAGGTCAGCGCGCCCTGCGTCCGCGCGTCGAGCGTGGCGATGGCGTTGCCGCGGAGGTCGAGGCTGCCCGCCGGCGTCTCGGCGAGGCCCAGGCCACGGATGATCAGCATGCCGCCCGTGACATGGCCGCCCGTGATGGCGAAGTTCGAGCCGAGCGTGACGTCGCCCGTGCCCGCATCCGCTTGCAGCACCTCGAAGCCGTTGTTCTGGGTGTAGGTCAGGGCGGCGTTGTTCACCCGGGCATCCAGCGTGCCGGAGAAGTTGCCCTCCAGCTCCAGCCCGCCCGCGCGGCTCGCCGCATCCAGGTCGGCGCCGCGGATGATGAGGTTGGTGCCGCCCCCGCCCGCGCCCTGGATGACGCCGTCCGAACCCAGCGTGACATCGGCGAAGGCCGCGACCGCATTGGTGACGGAAAAGCCCGCCGTCTGTGCGAAGGTCAGGTTGCCGCCCATTGTCCGCGCATCGAGCGTGGCGATGGCGTTGCCCGCCCCGGTCAGCTCCAGCGCGCCGGCGCCGAAGCCCGTCAGCGAGGCGTCTCGGATGATCAGGGTGTCCGCGACGACATTGCCGCCCGTGATGGCGAAGTTCGAGCCGAGCGTGACATCGCCCGTGCCCGCATCCGCCTGCAGCACCTCGAAGCCGTTGTTCTGGGTGTAGGTCAGGGCGGCGTTGTTCACCCGGGCATCCAGCGTGCCGGAGAAGTTGCCCGTCAGGTTCAGCCCGCCCGCGCGGCCATCGGCGAGGTCGAGCGCGGCGTCGCGGATGAAGAGCGTCCCGCCCACCACGCCGCCGCCGGAGATCAGGCCGTCCGAGCCCAGCGTGACGTTGCCCGTCCCCGCATCGGCCTGGGTCACGCCGAAGGCGCCGGCCTGCGCGAAGGTCAGCGCCGCGTTGTTGGTGCGGGCGTCGAGGGTGCTGATGGCGTTGGTGCCGGTGATGTCCAGCCCGCCCGCGCGGCCGGTCGCGAGGGTGAGGTCGCTGTTGCGGATGGTCAGCGTGCCGCCCACCACGCCCCCGCCCGAGATGATGCCGTCCGAGCCCAGCGTGACGTTGCCCGTGCCCGCATCGGCCTGGATGACGGTGAAGGCGGCGGGTCGCGCCCAGGTCAGCGCGGCGTTGTTGGTCCGCGCGTCGAGCGTTCCCCCCGAGAATATGGTGCGGATGTCGAGGCCGCCGGCGCGGGTGTCGCCCAGCGCCGCGCCGCGGATCACCACGCCGAGGGACGCGCCCACGCCCACCCCGGTGATGACCCCGTCCGAGCCGAGCGTCACTGAGCCCTGGCTCGCGGTTGCGCGCACGACCTCGAAGCCGCCCACTTGCGCGAAGACCACGTTCCGGCCGGCGGGGAAGGCCGCCACGTCGAGCCTCGCGATGGCGTTGCCGGGGCCGGTCAGGTCAACCCCGCCGCCAGGGTCGAGGGTATGGTCACGGTCGCGGATGCGCAGCCGGTCGCCCACCACGCCCCCGCCCGAGATGATGCCGTCCGAGCCCAGCCTCACATTGGCCGTGCCCGCATCGGCCTGGGTGACGCTGAAGCCGCCGATCTGTCCGAAGGTCAACTCCGTATTGGCGGTGCGCGCGTCCAGGGTGGCGATGGCGTTCCTTATGCCCCCCCCCCACAGCCCGCCCGCGCGGCTGTCGGCCGCAAGGCTCGACCCCCGGATGACGAGCTGGTCCGCGACGATGTCAAACGCGTCGATCAGCCCGTCCGACCCCAGCCGCACCACGCCGCCCGGGTTGTGGGCCTGCACATCGTCCAGCGCGCCCACCTGGGCGAATTCGAGCAGCCCCCCGCTCACGCGCGCGTCGAGCCGCGGCACCGCCATGCCGGTGGTCATGGACAGGCCGGCCGCCGCCGTGTTGGCCAGCCCCGCCCCGCGGATGACGAGGTCTCCCGCCGTGATGTTGCCGCCCGAGATCACCCCGTCCGAGCCGAGGGTCAGGGTGCCGGCGGCCCCCACCTCGCCGCGCGACACGACCAGCGCATTGGTCTGCGTGAAGGTCACGGTGGCCGCGCTTCCGATCAGGTCCAGCGCCCCCACCGCGTTCGCGCCCGTCAGGTTCAACCCCTGCACGCCCGAGGCATCGGTCCCGTCGAAGCCGCGCACGCGCAGCGTGACCGGCGTCTGCACGCTGCCCGTGCCGCCGATGTTGCCGGTGACGTTCAGGTTGACGCCGGCGGCGCCGACCACGTCGGCGTTGAGGGTGAGGGAGCTGTTGGAGGTGAGGGTGAGCAACCCGGGCATCACGTTGATCGGGGCCGCGACCGTGATGCCCGCGCCCCCCGCGCCGGTGACCCGCAGCGTGAGGCTGCCGTTGACCTTGGTGATGGCGCTGGCCACGGTCAGGCTGTCCTGCGCCTCCAGCGTCACATTGCCGACGAAGGCCGCGATGCCGGCCGGCGCGATGACGACGGTGGTGGGGTCGCCGGGCGCGCCGTCGGTGGTGAAGTCGCCGCCCACCAGGGCGCCATCCGTCTCCCCCGGCGGCGTGGCCGCCGTGTCGCGCACGATGATGCTGACCGGGTCGATCAGCAGCGTGCCGGGCGCCCCGCCCGGCCCCGCGCCCACATCCACCCGCATGATGTCCAGCGTGAGCGCGCGCATGCCCGAGACTTCGACGAAGCCGCCATCGCCGCCCTGCGGGCCGCCGCGCGTGGAAAGCTGCGCGGCCATCACGGTGCGCTCGGCGCTGTTCACGACGATGACGCCGCCCGGCCCCGTGGCCGTCGCGTCCGCGCGCACCGTGGCACCCGTCTCCAGCAGCGTCTCGCGCGCCATGGTCTGGGCGCGGCCCAGCCCCGTGGTGCCGACCAGCGCCTCGCCGCCGCCCGCGCTGCCGGAGGCATCCACCGCCGCACCCGCCGCCACCGTCACCCGCTCGGTCGCCTGCACGGCCACGCGGCCGCCGCGCGCGCCCGGGCCCGTGCCACGCGCCGCGACGCGGCCTTCGACACGCGTGCGCGCCGTGCCATTGCCGCCCACCCGCACCTGGCCGCCACCCGTGGCACCGGAGGCCGAGACGCGGGCCCCCGCCGCCACCGTCACCCCCGCGCCGGGGGCCGTGATGTCCACCCGCCCGCCCGGCGCCGTCACCGCGCCGCCCGCGATGGCGACCTCGCCGCCACGGCCCTCGATGGCCACGCGCGCGCCCGTCACCTGGCCCGTGTTGCGGACCACCTGCTCGACGAGGCCACTCACCGCCTGGGCGGTGAGGATGACCTGCCCGCCCTCGGCCACGATGACGCCCGAATTGGTCACCAGCGCCGCGCCGCCATCGGGGCGCTGGCGCACCGCCTGCGTCACGTCGATGGACAGCAGCCCATCCCCCGCGAGATCGAGGCGGTAGGTCTCCGCCCCGGCCACGATGGCCGTGCCCAGCCGCGCGCGGATGGCGCCCTGGTTGGCCACGCCGGGCGCCACGAGGGCGGCGAGGCCACGATCGGCCACCGTGATCTCGCCGCGGTTCTCCACGCGCGCGCCGGGATTGGGCGTGCCGTCGAAGACCATCCGCCCGGCCATGAAGTTCTGGTTCGTGATGCCCGAGGCGGTGGCGACCAACGAGCCCACATTGACCTGCGCGCCCTCCGCGAAGACCACGCCCGAGGGGTTCACGATGGCGACGCCGCCATTGGCCGTGATGCGCCCCGCGATGAGCGAGGGGTCGGGCGTGTTCACCCGGTTCAGCGTCCAGGCATTCTGGCTGGGCTGGGTGAAGTTGACCGTGGCGTCGCGCCCCACGTCGAAGCGCTGCCAGTCGATCACCGCGCGGTCGCTGCCCTGGGTGATCTGGGTGCGGTTGCCCTGCTGCTGAATGAGCGCCTGGCCGGCCGTGACCTGGCCGCCCGTGGGCATGGCATTGGGCGCCTGGGCATGCGCGGGTGACAGCAGGCCGAGCGGCAGCAGGGCGGTGGTGCCCAGCAACAGCACGCGTGGCGAGGCCCAGGCCGTCATCCGCGGGCTCTTCTGGGCCATGCTCTTCTGAGCCATGCTCTTCTGGGCCATGCTCGGTTGCTCCAGCATCGGGCCACGGCCATCCTGGCCGGGGGCGGAAGGGTTGGGTCGGCTCAGAACCGCATCAGGGCGCGCACATAGCCCGCCGTGGCGGCGAGCGGCGACACCGCGGCCCCGCCCGCATCCACCCGGCGGGTGATGCGGTGCGCGGCCTCGATGTCGAGGTGGAAGACGTCGTTGAACACCGTGCGTATCCCGCCACCGAAGGATTCCACGCGGCGGTCGGGGTCGGTGGGCAGGTTCTCGTAGGTCCGGCCCGCATCGTAGAACATGTAGAACTGCGCGCTGTGCCGGATCTCGGTGGGCTGGCCCGGGGTGAATTCCAGCGTGAAGTTGGGCAGCCGCAGGTCGAGCTGCGCCTCCAGCGCGATGGCGACCGCGCGGTCGCCGCTCACCTGGCCCGTGTAGAAGCCGCGGCCGATGCGGTTGCCGCCCAGGAAGTATTTCTCCGCCGCCGGCAGCACGGCATCGCTCCATTGACCGGCCAGCGTGCCCTGCAGGCTGAACAGCGCGTTCTCGCTGATGGCAAGGAGCGGCTGGGTGCGTGTCAGCTCGCCCGAGATCTTGGTGAAGCCCGCATCGCTGCCGCGGCGCGAGGGGCCGGGCAGGCTGCCCGCGCGCGTGGCGCCCAGCGCCGCGATGCCCTGGTGCAGGCGCACGAAGCCCTGGGTGGTGGCGGCCGCCGGCGCGAAGGACAGCAGCGTGTCGCGGAAATTCCCGTCGAAGCCCGCGCGCAGCACGCGCAGGCTGTCATGGCTGGCCCGCACGGCCGGGGCCGAGCCCGTGTCCACCGTGTTGTCGAAGATGTCGAACTGGGCGCCGACCGTCAGGTTCGCGGCCCGGCTGCGGATGACGGGGTAGGAGAGCGCCGCGCCCGCCGTGGTGGTGAAGCCCGCATAGCCGATCTCAGCGAGCGGCCCGCTGGGCGTGGTGCGCCCCGCCCCCGCATAGAGCCGCACCCGCAGGCCGGAGCCGCCCACGAAGAATTCCGTCGTCGCCTGGCCGAAGAGGGATTCCCCCTCGGCCGAGGTGAAGAAGGCGGCCTCCGTCCGCTCGCCCAGCGAGGTGAAGGAATTGGCCTGGGCAAGTGCGAGGAACTGCACCGGCCCCGTCAGGCGGAAGCCGCGGTTGTCCACCGTCAGCAGCCCCGAGTAGGGGCGGCGCGAGACATCGGCCAGCAATTCCAGCTCACCCGCCACGCCGCCTTCCAGCGGGCGCAGCACGCCGCGCACGGTCACGCCGGGCACGTCGCCCGCCAGCAGCAACGCACGCTCGATCCGCGCGACCGAGGCGGCACCCTCCGACACCGCGCCCTGCAGGAAGCGCAGCACCTGTACGCCGGCGGGGCCGATATCCTGGCTGAGGCGCACGCGCGCGATGCGCCCCTCGCGCACCGTCACGCTGAGGTCGAAGCCCTCGGCGGTGGGCTCGCCGGTGATGGCCACGCTGATGAAGGGATAGCCGGCCTGTCGGTATTCGGTCAGGACCGCGATGCGCGCGGCCTCGATCTCGGCCTGGCTCACCTGGCGGCCCGCCAGCCCCGCGACATGGCGTTCGAGCCGCGCGGCCGGCAGGGTCTCGTTGCCGGTGAGGCTGACGCGGGCGATCCGCACATCGGGCGCGCCCGGGGCGATGGGCGTGGCGGTGATGGCCGGACCTTGCAGGCCGGGCGAGAGGCGCGGCGGGGCGGGGGGCGCGATGTCGCGCAGCACCTCCTGCGGCGCAATGGCGGGCGGCGCGATGGCGGGCGGCGCGGGCTGGGCCTGGGCCATGACCGGCAGGGTCGCGACGAACACGGCAAGGGCCAGGCTTCGGCGCGGCGCGAACCGATGGCGGCCGCGCCGCAGGCAAACTCGCGAACCCCCCATCGTGACCCCCCCGCATCGCCTCAGCTTACCCGCAACATTCGGCGCCCATCAGGCAAGTATTACGCCAGACTGGCGTTATTCTACAGAAGCGCAATGGGAAGACACGTCCAAAGTGTACGTCTCGGGCACCTCGTCCGCACTTCAACCCATGGTGGTGTTTTCTGCCTGCCCGCCTTCGCTCCGTGCCTGATATGACCGGACGTGCGGAGCCGCGGGCTACATGCAATCCTGGCTTGACCCTGGCGCATCCGCCCGGCAACCCTGCAACAAAGCCCCCCGGCGCGCCGGCCCGGGCGAGAAGCCGATTCCAGGGAGACCTCCATCATGACCTCCATCACCCGCCGTACCCTGATGGCCGGCGGCGCCGCCCTCGCCTCAGCCCCCGTCGTGGCGCAGGCCCAGACGCGCGGGGATTCGCGCGTGGATTTCAGCGGCCGCACACTGGAATGGGTGATCCCCTTCGCCGAGGGCGGCGGCAGCGATGTCTGGGCGCGCTTCCTGGCCCCCTTCCTGTCGCGCCATATGCCGGGCCGGCCCACCATCATCATCCGCAACGTGCCGGGTGGTGGCTCCATCACCGGCACCAACGACTTCTACGCCCGCGCGCGGCCGGATGGGATGAGCTTCATCGGCACCTCCGGCTCCACCCAGGTGCCCTTCCTGCTGGGCGACCGGCGCGTGCGCTTCAGCTACGCCAACATGCCGCCCGTCTTCGTCTCGCCGACCGGGGGGGTGTGCTACCTGCCCGCGCGCTTCGGCGTGGCCAATGCGGCGGAACTGGGGCGCCTGCGCGGGCAGGAGCTGGTCTATGCCAGCCAGGGGGCGACCTCGCTCGACGTCGTGCCCATGCTGGCCTTCGAGGCGCTGGGCCTGCGCGTGCGCCATGTCTTCGGCATGCGCGGCCGCGGCGAGGGGCGGCTCGCGCTCGAGCGCGGCGAGGCCAGCATCGACTACCAGACCAGCTCCGCCTACCTCCGCCAGGTGGTGCCCATGGTGCAGGCGGGCAACGCCGTGCCGCTGTTCTCCTGGGGCGTGGTGGACGCGCAGGGCGTGCCGCAGCGCGACCCGACCTTCCCCGACATTCCGCACTTCACCGAAGCCTATGAGATGATGAACGGGCGCAAGCCCTCGGGCCTGGCCTACGACGCCTACCTGGCCTTCGCCACCGCGGGCTTCGCGGCCCAGAAGCCCGTGATGCTGCCGCCCAACACGCCGGCCAACATCGTGGAGACCTACAAGGCCGCCTTCGCCTCGATGATGACCGACCCCGAATTGCTGGCGAACAAGGACGCGGCCCTTGGTGAATACGTGCAGGCCACGGGCGATGCCATCGGGCCGCTCTATCGCCTCGGCACCACCATCGCGCCCGAGGCACGGGAATGGGTGCGCACCTACCTGACGACGAACCACAACGTGCGCTTCTGACGCGCGCGGCGGGCGCGCCTGGCAGGTGCGCCCGCCACCAAGAACAAATCAAGGAAGGACAACGCCATGACGAAGCTGCATGACCGCACGCTGCTTGGGCGCCGCACGCTGCTGGGGGCCGCGGGGGCCGCCACCTTCGCCGCGCCCGCCATCGCCCAGGCGCCCGTGAGTTTCGCCGGCCGCACCATCGAATTCGTGATCCCCTTCGCCGAGGCCGGCGGCAGCGATGTCTGGGCGCGTTTCCTGGCCCCCTTCCTGGCGCGGCACTTGCCGGGCCAGCCCAATGTCATCGTGCGCAACGTGCCGGGCGGCGGTTCCATCACGGGCAGCAATGACTGGGCGCAGCGGGCGCGACCGGACGGGTCGAGCCTCTTCGGCCCCTCCGCCTCCACGCATCTGCCCTTCCTGCTGGGCGACCGGCGGGTGCGCTACGACTACGCGAACTGGACGCCCGTCATCGTCTCGCCCACCGGCGGCGTGGTCTGGGTCTCGACCCGCACGGGCATCACGGACGGTGCGGACATCGCGCGCCTGCGCGGGCAGGAACTGGTCTTCCCGAGCCAGGGCGCCACGGGCTTCGACCTCGTGCCCATCCTGGCGCTGCACCTGCTGGGGCTGAACGTGCGCTACGTCTTCGGCATGCGCGGCCGCGGCGAGGCGCGCATCGCGGTGGAACGCGGCGACGCCTCCATCGACCACCAGACCACACCCGCCTATCTCAGCCAGGTGGTGCCGCTGGTGCAGGCGGGGCAGGGCGTGCCGCTGTTTTCCTACGGCCTGCCGGACGCGCAGGGCGTGGTCCAGCGCGACCCCTCCTTCCCCGACATCCCGACCTTCGAGGAAGTGTATCAGCGCATGCACGGCCGCGCCCCCTCGGGCCAGGCCTATGAGGCCTATCGCGCTGCCTCCACCGCGGCCTTCGCGGGGCAGAAGCCGGCCGTGCTGCTGAAGTCCACGCCGGCCCCCATCATCGCCGCCTACCGCCGCGCCTTCGAGGCCATCGTGGCCGATCCCGAGCTGAAGGCGCGGGGCGAGGCCGTGCTGGGCGTGTATCCGCAGGCGGTGGGCGATGCGGCGGACAGCCTCTACCGCCACGCCACCACCATCTCGCCCGAGGCGCGGGAATGGGCACGGAACTTCCTGACCACCACCCACAACGTGCGCTTCTGAAACCGCCGGCTGGGGGCGGCGCGGCCCCCCGCACCCACCGAAAGCCCCCCGCATGCTGGACCTGCTGCTGAGCACGTTGCTCGACCTGCTCACCCTCAAGCACATGACCTTCATGATGGTGGGGGTGACGGTGGGCCTCGTCATCGGCGTGCTGCCGGGGCTGGGTGGCATCGCGGGGCTGTCGCTGCTGCTGCCCTTCATCTACGGCATGGACCAGACCTCCGCGCTGGCCATGCTGATCGGCCTGGTGGCGGTGGTGCCGACGGCCGACACCTTCTCCTCCATCCTGATGGGCATCCCCGGCTCCTCGGCCAGCCAGGCCACGGTGCTGGACGGCTTCCCCCTCGCCCGGCAGGGCGAGGCGGCCCGCGCCCTGGCGGCGGCCTTCTTCGCCTCCATGCTGGGGGGGATGTTCGGCGCCATCGTGCTGACGGCGGCGGTGCTGGCGGCGCGGCCCATCATCCTGGCCTTCGGTTCGGCCGAATTGTTCATGCTGACACTATTTGGATTATCCACCGTGGCGGCGCTGTCGGGCGGCAACCTCGCCAAGGGGGTGGCGGCGGCCTGCCTGGGCCTGGCCTTCGGGATGATCGGCGCGGCACCCGCCACCGGCGAATACCGGATGGATTTCGACACGCTCTATCTCAGCGATGGCTTGCCGCTCGTCATCGTGGGCCTGGGCATCTTCGCCCTGCCCGAGATGTTCGACCTGCTGCGCGGCGGCGGCGCCATCGCGAAGCAGGGGCAGAGCCTCGGGCGCGGCTGGTTCCAGGGCGTGCGCGACGTGATCCGCAACCCGGGCCTGGTGCTGCGCTGCTCGGGCATCGGCGCGCTGATCGGCGCCATCCCCGGCATCGGCGGCAGCGTGGTGGACTGGATCGCCTACAGCCACGCCATGCAGACCTCGAAGGACCGCAGCCAATACGGCAAGGGCGAGATCCGCGGCGTCATCGCCCCGGAATCCGCCAACAACGCGGTGCAGGGCGGCGCGCTGCTGCCCACGCTGCTGTTCGGCATCCCGGGCTCGGGCTCCATGGCGATCTTCCTGGCGGGGATGATCCTGCTGGGGCTGCAGCCCGGCCCCGCGATGGCCGAGCGTGACCTTGGCATCACCTACACCATCATCTGGTCGCTCGCGATCGCGAACCTGCTGGGCACGGCGCTGTGCATCGCGCTGGCGCCGGGCATCGCGAAGCTGACGCTCGTGCGCTACACGCTCATCGCGCCCTTCATGGTGATGGTGCTGTGCTTCGCGGCCTTCCAGGCGACGCGCAGCTACTACGATCTGCTGGCGCTGCTGGCCGTCGGCGTGCTCGGCGTCTTCATGCGCCGCTTCGGCTGGTCGCGCCCGGCCTTCCTCATCGGCTTCGTGCTGTCATTGGGGGCGGAGCGTTACCTCTACCAGGCGGTGCAGTTCTCGGGCTGGGACTTCCTGACGCGGCCGCTGGTGCTGGTCATCCTCGCCCTCACGCTGCTCTCGCTCTGGGCGGGTCTGCGCAAGAGCAGCGGTTCGGGCGCCATCAACACCGAGGGCGCGGCCGAGGACAGCCGCGCCTCCCGCATGTGGCCGCAACTCGCCTTCGCCGCGGTGGTGCTGGGTCTGTTCGTCTTCACCTTCGCGGAGGGGATGAAGAACTCCTACCTCGCCCTGATGTTTCCCGTGGCGGTGGCCTGCGTGGGCGGGGCCTGCGCGCTGTGGGTGCTGTTCTGGCAGTCGCGCGGGGCGGTGGCGTCGGGCAGCGCCAATTTCGACACCGAGGCCCAGGCCAAGGATTACGGCCCATGGCCCTTCCTGGGCTGGTTCCTGGGCATCGTGGCGTTGACCGGGCTCATCGGCTTCTTCGCGGCGCTGGTGCTGTTCTTCCTGGCCTTCCTGCGCGTGGTGGCGCGCTGCCCCTGGTGGCAGGTGCTGGTGCTGACAGGTGCGGCCTGCACCTTCATCCTGGTGCTGGCCTCCTCCCTTAACCTGCTGTTTCCGGGCGGCGTGCTGCAAGCCTATCTGGACCTGCCCTGGCCTTTGCGCTGACCATGGGACCAACCGACCAGGAGCCTTCATGAAGGTCAAGCTGCTACTCACCCTCGCCTTGCTGGCGGCGCCCATGACGGCGCTGGCGCAATCACGCCAGGCCGCGCCCGCGCCCGCGGCGCCCCCGGCCACGCCGCCGGCGGCGCCCGACCGCACCTCCGCCGCCTATGGCGACTGGACGCTGCGCTGCGAAACCACCCGCCCCGCCGGCCAGCCCGCCCAGCGCCTGTGCGAGATCGCGCTCACCTTCACCGATGCCCGCAACCAGCCCGTCGCGCAGATGGTGATGGGCCGTACCGCCCGTGCCGAGCCCATGCGCGTCATTCTCCAGGTGCCGCTGGAGGTGCGGGTGGAGGAGGCGGCGCGCCTCCAGGCCGACCCCGCCGCGGCCGCGGGCGAGGCGTTGAGCCTGCCCTTCAAGCTGTGCTCGGTGGCGCGCGGCGGCTGCTTCGCCGAGGCCGAGCTGCCCAATGACGCCGCGCTCCGCCGCCTGCGCGCGCGCGGCGATGCGCCGGGGCGCGTCACCTTCCGCGACAGCGCGGGGCGGGAAATCCACCTGACCATGAGCCTGCGCGGCTTCGGCGCGGCGCTGGACGCGCTGGGGCGGGAGGGCTGAGCTACCCCAGCAACAGCCTGGCGCCCGAGACCAGCAGGATCAGCGCCAGGACGATGCGCAGCCCCCGGTCGGGCAAATAGCGGCTGCCCAGCACGGCCCCCGCCACGCCCCCCAGCGCGACCGCGACCAGCCAGAGCGGCAGGGCAGGGGGCATCTCGCCCCACCAGGCGAAGGCGCCCAGCAGCGCGGCGCCGGAATTCATGAGGTTGTAGACGGCCGTCAGGGCCGCGGTCTGGCGCGCCGTGGCCCAGTTCATCGCGAGGATCACGGGGGCGAGGAACACGCCGCCCCCGGTGCCGGTCGTCCCCGAGACGAAGCCGATCACCGCGCCGGTGGCGAGTGCGGCGAGGAAGGTCGGGTGGCGGGGCGCAGCCTCGGCCGTCTCGGCGCCACGCAATGCCGACCGCGCCATCTGCGCCGCCGCGGCCACCAGCACCAGGCCCACCACGGGGAAATACAGGCCGGGCGGCAATTGCACCGCACCCCCCAGCAGCGAGAAGGGAAAGCCCAGCGCCGCATAGGGCCAGACGTGGCGCCAGGAGAGCCGCCCCGCGCGCAGGAACAGCGCGGTGCCGATCGCGGCGACCAGCAGGTTCAGCGCCAGCGCCGCGGTCTTCATGGCCAGCGGCGCGAAGCCCAGCCAGGCCATGAGCGCGATATAGCCCGTGGCCCCGGCCTGGCCGACCGAGGCATAGACCAGCGCGATCAGGAAGAAGGCCGCGGCGAGGGGAAGCGCGTCTGAATCCGGCATGCCGTAGCGTCACTCCGCCGCAGGGGCCCGGCAAGCGAAACGGGGGAGGCGCGATGCGCCTCCCCCCCATGCGGCTCAGACCCTGAGGGTCAGATGTAGTGCTCGGCCAGCGGCGTGAAGCCGTTGAACTTCTGGCTGGCATAGGTGGTGACGTAGGCGCCGGTCGCCAGCATCTCCACCTTGTCACCGTCGCGCAGCGCCATGGGCAGCCGGTAATTGCTCTTCTCGTAGAGCGTGTCCGTGCTGTCGCAGGTCGGCCCCGCGATGGTGACCGGGCCCTCCGACGCGCCATCATGCGGCGTGCGGAAGGCATACTTGATGGCCTCGCCCTCGGTCTCGGCCAGGCCACCGAAGCGGCCGATGTCGAGATAGACCCAGCGCACCGGGTCTTCCGCGCCCTTGCGCGAGACGAGCACCACCTCGGCCTGCACCACGCCCGCATCGGCCACCAGGAAGCGGCCCGGCTCGATCACGATCTCGGGCAGGGAGTTGCCGAAATGCTTGACCATGGCGCCCATGATGGCCGCGCCGAAATCATCGATCTCGGGCACTTCCGCCTTGTAGCGCACCGGGTAGCCGCCGCCGAGGTTCACCATGCGCACCTTCACGCCGGCCTCCTCGAGGTCGGTGAAGAGCATGGCGACCTTGGCGATGGCCGCCTCATAGGCCGCGGTCTGCGTCTGCTGGCTGCCCACATGGAAGGACAGGCCGAAGGCGTCGAGACCCAGTTCGCCCGCGCGGATCATCAGCGCGCGCGCCATCTCGACCTCGCAGCCGAACTTGCGGCTGAGCGGCCATTCGGCGCCGTCATTGCCCACCAGGATGCGGCAATAGACGCTGGCACCCGGCGCGGCGCGGGCGAGCTTCTCCAGCTCCGCCTCGCTGTCGAAGGCGAACATCCGCACGCCGGCCGCATAGGCCGCCGCGATGTCGCGCTCCTTCTTGATGGTGTTGCCATAGCTGATCGCGCCCGGCGCGGAGCCGGCGTCGAGGCACATGGACACCTCCTGGAAGGAGGCGGCATCGAAGAAGGAGCCGAGCCCCACCAGGCGCTCCAGGATGGGCGCGGCTGGGTTCGCCTTCACGGCATAATAGATGCGCGCGAGCGGAAGCGCCGCCTGAAGTCGGCGGAAATTGTCTTCCACGCGGTCCACGTCCAGCACGAGGCACGGCGTGACCGGCTGCATGTCCGCGAGATAGCGAGCGACCTTGGGGGTCATCGCACCATCCTCCACTAAATATGTGGAACGCCCCCATCCAAGGGGCCGCCCCAGATTGACGAAACGGTCGAACGAACCAGCGACCAGAAGAAAACCGTGCGCGGCCCCCATCAGGGGCAACACACGGGGTTGCCAGAACGCTTGACGTCGTTGCGTAAACCTTGCGCCGCGGTGGCAAGCCTTAACTTTGGCTCAGCTCCGTGGGCCTGGGGCCAGAGGCACGTGCGTACTGCGTCTTGTGAGGGGGGACATACGCCCTGATTCGCCCCCATGCAAGGGTTATCGGGCCGATTCCGTTCCGCACGCAGGGCTGTTTCCCGCTGCGCGCATAAGGGCTTAACGCTTGCCTTCCTGGGGCTGTTTCAGACCTGCCTGTCCGACACCACCGCCCCATCCACCAGATGCACCCGCCGCGTGGCCCGCGCGGCCAGGTCGGGGTCATGGGTCACCACCAGCACGGTGCGGCCTTCGGCCCGCGTCATCCGCTCGAAGATGTCGAAGACGGCGGCGGCGTTCTTCGTGTCGAGGTTGCCCGTGGGTTCGTCCGCCAGCACCAGCACCGGGTTATTGGCCAGCGCGCGCGCGATGGCCACGCGCTGGCGCATGCCACCCGACAACTGCTCCGGCAGCTTGGCCGCGGCGGGGGCGAGGCCCAGCCCGTCCAGCAGCGCCAGCGCGGAATGACGCGCGGCCTCGCCCTCCAGCGCCCCCAGCTTGCGGATGGGGATCAGCACGTTCTCCAGCGCCGTGAACTCCGGCAGCAGGAAATGGAACTGGAACACGAAGCCCAGGTGCCTGAGGCGCAGCGCCGCCATGGCCGGCGGCGCGAGGCCCACCGTGTCCTGGCCCTCCAGGAGCACCTGGCCCTCGGTGGGCCGGTCCAGCAGCCCCAGCAGATACAGCAGCGACGACTTGCCCGAGCCCGAGGGCCCCGTGATGGCGACGAACTCCCCATGGCCGAAGGAGAGGTTCACGTCGCGCACCAGCGTCACACCCTCGGCCACGAGGCGCCGCGTCATGCCCCGCGCCTCCAGCAGCGGGGTCACGCCGCCCCCCGCACCACCTGCACGGGGTCAAGCCGCGAGGCCCGCCGCGCCGGCACGAGTGCGGCCACCGCCGAGGACGCCACCGCGAAGCCCGAGGCGATCAGGTAGATGCGCCAGTCGCGCGACAGCACGAAGCGGTCCTGCCCCGCCGGCGTGTCCACGCCGAAGCGCACCTGCGCCAGCCCCTCGATCATGGCCGCCCCCAGCGCGCAGCCCAGCACCGCCCCCAGCACCCCCACCACCAGCCCCTGCACCAGGAACAGCCGCTGGATGTCGCCCTCCGCGAAGCCGAGCGACTTCAGGATGGCGATGTCGCGCGTCTTCTCGAACACCACGGTCGAGATGATGTTGTAGATGCCAAACGCCGCCACCAGCAGGATGGCCCCCGTCACCGAATACATGATGGCGTTCTGGATCACGAAGACCGTCAGGATGTTCCGGTTCTGCTCCTCCCAGCTTTCGGTGCGGTTGCCGAAACGCGCCTCGATGCGGCGTGCCATGGGTTCGGCCTGGGTCACGTCCGCCAGCCGCACCAGGATCTGGTTCACCGTGTTGGGCCGGTTCTGCAACACCTGCTGCACCGTCAGCAGCACGAAGCCCTGGCCCTGGTCCACATTCTGGATGCCGGTGCGGAACAGCCCCGCGACGCGCATGGACAGCACCACCCCGGCCGGCGAGATGGCCGAGATGGTGTCGCCCATGCCCACCCCCAGCCGCTGCGCCAGCGCCTCGCCGATGATGATGCCGTTCGCCGTGGCGCGCAGGTCCTCCAGCCGCCCGGCGAACATGTCCTTCTCGATGTTGGAGACGCGCCGGTGCCGCTCCGGGTCCAGGCCCAGCAGCGTGGCCGAGACGTCGCGCGAGCCATAGCGCAGCAGCGCCTGGCCCCCCAGCACGGGCGCCGCGGCGACCCCCGGCATGGCCTCCAGCGTGGCGAGCTTCTCGCCCGCGGCGCGGATGCCGCGGATGCTGTCCTGCGGCCGCACGCCCCGCACGGAGACGGCGCCCTCGGGGCTCGCCAGCATGGCGGCCTGCACCGGCGGCTCGCGCGTTTCGTCCTTGATGGTGATGTGCGGCGCCACGTCGATGATCTGCGCCACGAAATAGGTCTGGAAGCCGCGCATCATCCCCGCGATGGCGATGAAGAAGGCGACCCCCAGCGCCACGCCCAGCACCGAGACCAGCGTCTGCCGCCGCCGCCGCCGCAGCATGCCCCGCGCCAGGTCCAGGATGAGGTTCACGGCGCCCGGACCCGCTGGCCCTCGCGGAAGGAGGGCCGGGCCTCGGCCACCACCGAAACGCCGGGGGCGAGCCCTTCCAGCACCTCCACCGCCCGCGCGCCCTGCACGCCCAGCAGCACCGCGCGACGTTCCAGCCGCCCCTCGCGCACCAGCCAGACATGCCCACGCCTTGTGCGGCCGGGCGGGCTGTCGGCGTCCAGCGCCACGGCGGCGGGAGGCACCAGCAGGGCCTCGCTTTCCTCGCGCAGCACGATGTTGGCCTCGACCGTCATGCCCACCATCAGCGGCGTGTCCTCCGGCAGGGCGAGCCGCACGCGATAGGCCTTGCGCGTGGTGTCGCCGCGCGGCGTGATTTGCGCCACCTCGCCGCGCAGCACCTGGCCCGGGAAGGCATCGGCGCGCAGCAAGGCGGGCTGGCCGATCATGACGCGGGCGATGTCCTCCTCATCCACCTCGGCGGTGATCCGCAGGGGCCGCGTCTCGCCGATCCAGAAGAGGGTGGTGGGGGTGTCCACCACCTCGCCCACCTCGCCATCGCGGCGCAGCACCACGCCGCCGGCCGGCGCCCGCACCACATGGTCGTCGAGGCGCTGGCGCGCGGCCTCGGCGGTGGCGCGGGCGGCCTCGGCGTCGCGCTCGGCGCGGTCCAGCGTGGCGCGGGCCGCGATGTCGCGGGTGACAAGGGCGCGGGTGCGGGACAGGTCGTCCTGGGCGAAGCGGGCGCGGGCCTCGGCCTCCTCGGCCAGGGCACGGGTCTGCCGGTCATCGAGGCGCGCCATGGGCTGGCCGTCGGTGACGCGCTGGCCCTCATCCACCAGCAGGGCGGTCAGGCGGCCACGGGTGGCGGGGCCCACGCGGGCCATCTGCACCGGCTCGACCGAGCCGGTGGCATAGACGGCCTCCAGCGCCGGCCCGGTGGTGACGGGGGCCAGCGCCAGGCGGGGCGCTGCGCTGAACCAGGCCCAGGCCCCGCCGGCCGCGAGCAGCAGCAGGGCCGGCAGGAAAAGGCGATGGCGGAACATAAGCGGGAGGTTAACACGCGGCACGGGGGCCGCCAGACGTTCTCTCAGCCCTTCGGGCCGGACTGGCGCTCGTAATGCTTGAAGTACTTGTCCGTGATCAGGTCGGTCTTCACCACCACGCAGACATCGGTGGTGTTGAACTGGTGGTCCAGCACCGCGCCTTCGCCCACGAAGCCACCCAGGCGCAGATAACCCTTGATGAGCGGCGGCAAGTCCATCAGCGCCCGCTTGGCGTCGTAGCTGCCCTGGGGCAGCTGCTCCATGGGGATGTAGCGCTGGGGCAGGGCGCGGGCGCGGAGGTTCTCGGGCGCCATGTGGTGATGCGCCAGGTAGGAAAGGCGCTCCGCATTCGCGTCGAGTTCCACGCCGGGCAGGCTCGCGCAGCCGAACATCAGCGTGATCTTGTGCCGGAAGACATAGGCCGCGATGCCGCCCCAGAGCAGTTGCAGCGTGCCGCGCGTGCGATAGGCCACATCGGTGCAGGACCGGCCGAGTTCCAGCACCTCGCCCGGGAAGGCCTCCAGCCGCGAGATGTCGTATTCATCGGCGGAGTAGAAGCGCCCGATTCGCCCGGCGGCGGCGCGGCGGATGAGGCGATAGGTGCCCACCACGCTTTCCGGCCCCTCGCCGCGGTCATGGTCCACCACCAGCAGGTGGTCGGCCACCGCGTCATAGGCGTCGGCGTCGAGGCCGCTCGCCTGGGTCGCCGCATCGGCCTGGGCCCCCATCTCGCCATAGAAGACGCGGAAGCGCAGCGCCTGGGCGGCGCGGATTTCCCATTCGCTGGAGGCCACGCGCACGCCGAGATGGCCGGAGCGCAGCTCCTCGAAGTGGAATTCCTGCCCGATCGGTTCGGCCATCATGTGCGACGCCGCGCGCGGGCGGGGGTGGCGGGCGGCGGCGCGGGCAGGCGCCGGCCGAAGATCTCCAGGCGCATCTGCACCAGCTCGAAGCCCAGCCGGGTCGCGATGGCGCGGGCCACGGTGTCGTGCTCGGCATCAGCGAACTCGATGACGTTGCCCGTGTCCACGTCAATCAGATGGTGATGGTGCCCGCGGTCGGCGGGGTCATAGCGGGCGCGGCCGCCGCCGAAATCGCGCCGCTCCAGGATGCCCTTTTCCTCAAGCAGCCGGACGGTGCGATAGACGGTGGCGACGGAGACCCGGGCATCGAGGGCCACCGCGCGGCGGTACAGCTCCTCGACGTCGGGGTGGTCTTCGCTTTCCGAGAGCACGCGCGCGATCAACCTGCGCTGGCCTGTCATCTTCAGGCCGCGCTCGACGCACATGCGCTCGATCCGGGACATGTCGGCGGTGATGGCCGGAGGCTCCTGTCGTTGCGGAAGCCTCAGGCCTTAGCAGACGCCTCGCCCTTGCGCGACTGCGTTCCAAGGCCGATCTTCTTGGCCAGCGAGGAACGGTGGCGCGCGTAGTTCGGCGCGACCATCGGGTAGTCCGGCGGCAGGCCCCACTTCTCGCGGTACTGTTCCGGCGAGAGGTTGTAGGAGGTCTGCAGGTGGCGCTTGAGCATCTTCAGCTTCTTGCCGTCCTCGAGGCAGATCAGATAGTCCGGCGTGATGGACTTCTTCACGGGAACGGCCGGGGCCTTCTTCTCCATTTCCACGGGAGGCGCACTGGTGCCAAGAGACGCCAAGGTCTTGTGAACTTCCACAATCAGACCCGGCAATTCGGCAACCGGAACGGGATTGTTGGACACATGTGCGGATACAATTTCAGCCGTCAAACCCAACAGGTCGGCGGATTGAACATTTTCAACCATGGCGGAATAACCCTCTGACTTCGTCGTGATATAGAGGTTTTCCGCTGCTGGACAAGCAGGGAGATCACTTGTGGCAAGCAATGATGGGCAAAAAAATACCGATTTGGCCGAAATTCATGAAAGTCTTGACGTCACGGCCGATCGTTGCCCCATGACCTTTGTCCGGACCCGGCTGCGTCTGGATCGGATGGCGGCGGGACAGGTGCTCGAAGTCCGATTCGCGGGGGCTGAACCGGCCGAGAACCTGCCCCGCAGCGCGCGGGAACTGGGCCATGACGTGCTGGCACTGGAAATCGACGAATCGGGGATAGCGGGCCGAATGGTGATCCGGAAGAACTGACGCGCCACTACACGGCCAGCGGCTTCACCTTCTTGCCTTCATCGGCCGCGCGCCAGAGATACCAGGCGGCCACGCTGCGCCAGGGGCGGAAGGGCGCGCCCAACTCCATCAATTCGCGCGGCTTGGGTTGCGCCTCCGCGCCCGTCACCCGCCGCCAGCCCTCGCGCACGCCGAAATCATCCACCGGCCAGACATCGGGCCGCCCGAGGGTGAAGATCAGCAGCATCTCTACCGTCCAGCGCCCCACGCCGCGCAAGGGCAGCAGGCGTTCCACCAGCGCCTCGTCGGGCAGGGAGAGCGCCTCGTCCAGCGCCGGCACCTGGCCCGAGACGCTCTTGGCCGCGATGTCCTGGATGGCCGCGCATTTGCCGCCGGAGAAGCCGCAGCCGCGCAGCGCCTCAAGCGGCAGGGCCAGCACGAAGTCGGGCGGCGGGAAGCCCTCGCCAGGGTGCAGCGCGATCAACCGGTTCAGCATCGCCTCGGCCGCGCGGCCATGCACCTGCTGGTGCGCGATGGCCCGCACCAGCGCCTCGTAAGGCGGGCGGGGCAGGGGCGTCAGCGCGCAGGGGCCGATGCGCTTCACCAGCGGGCGCATGGCGGGCACCCGCAGCAGCTTGCGTTCGGCGATGGACCAGTCGTGCATGGGCCTAGCTCAACACCCAGAGGGTCGCGGTGCCAAGGGCCAGCACCATCAGCATGGAGGGCCACACCAGGCGCCACACCTGCGTGGGCCGCGTGCCGCCGCCGGCGATGGCGCAGAGCATGGCGACGACGGCGATGCTCATCCCCGCCCCCGCGCCACTGGCGAAGTTCTGCACCCCCGGCACCAGCAGGGAGGGCAGGCCCAGCGTGGCGCCCAGCGCCTGCTGAACCGGCATCAGCGCGGCATTGCCGCCCACATTGCTGCCCGTGACGAAGCCCGCCAGCAGGCCAAGCGGCGCCACCAGGAATAGCGCCGTCCCGCCCGCTGCCGCGGCCATGGCCTCGGCCAGCCCAGCCGCCACGCCGCCGCCCGCCAGCCACCGCCCCAGCAGCACATAGAGCAGCAGCACCGCGATGGGCCGCCCCGAACGCCGCAGCGCCCCCGCGAAACCCGACACCGGCCGCGGCCGCAGCGCCAGCAGCGGCAGCGCGACGGCCCAGAGCACCAGCCCCACATGGGTCAGCGGGAAGGCCGGCAGTTCCGCGAAGGGCTGCCAGGCGGGCGCGCCCGGGATGGCGCGGGACGCCAGGAGTGCGGCCGCCAGCACCAGGTAGGGGCCGGCCGACCGCAGCGCGGCACCCGGGTCGCGCGGCGGATCGGCCCGCCACAGCGCCCAAAGCAGCACGAGGCCGGTGGCGACGACGCCGATCACCTCGAAGGGCAGCACCCAGTGCAGCCCCAGCATCAGCGCGCCCAGCACCGCCAGCATCAGCGCCTGCATGGCCTTCTCGCGCGCGGGCACCACCACGCCGGCCCTCGCCTGAAGGGCCCAGAGCAGGGGGGCGAGGCAGGGCATCCACAGCGCCGTCGGAATGGCGGAGATGCGCGCCACCTCATGCGGCGGCAGCCCGGTCATGGTGGCGCCGAGCAGCGTGCCGGGGCCAAGCCCGCCCCAGGGCACCAGCACCAGCGCCTGCACCGACAGCGCCACCGCCACCGCGCCGCCGATCCCCATGGCGCGCAGCGCGGCCAGCGCGAAGATGCCGCCGATGGCGAAGCCGGTGACACTTTCCAGGAAACAGCCCAGCGGCAGGGTGGCGGCGAAGATGCGCGCGGGGGTGGGCAGGCGTGGCGCCGTGTCGGCATCGCGCGCCACCGCGGCCTGGAACAGAAGCCCGCCCGTGATGATGGCGACCACCTGCAGGGCGAGCCACAATGCGCGGAGCGTTTCGGCCGGCAGGAAGCCGGCCAGCGTCGCCCCCTCGGGCAGGCTGACCGCGATGGCCGGCAGCGCCAGCGCCAGCGCCACCCCGCAGGCCAGCAGCGGCCCCGCGCGCCCGCTGCCCAGCAGGGCCAGCAGCGCCAGCAGCGGCGCGGCCTGGAGCAGCAATGTCATGCCCGCCGCGCCTCCCGCACCGTGATGACGACGGCGCCCGTCAGGATCACGGCCGCCCCCAGCAGGGTCCAGCCATCGGGCACTTCCGCGAACAGCACCCAGCCGAACGCCATGATGACCACCAGGCGCAGATACTGGAACGGCGCCACGGCACTCGCCTCGCCCGCGCGCAGCGCCTCGGTCACGAACCAGATGATGCCGGGCGTGAACAGCGCGAAGACCAGCAGGATCGCGGCGTCCCCCAGCCCGATCGGCGCCCAGCCCCAGAGGAAGAAGGGCAGGGTGCAGAGGCTCGTCACGATGCCCACCCAGGCCACCACCGTCTGCGTGGATTCGGTGCGCGACAGCGCGCGCGAGGACAGCGTGATGCCGCACCAGGCCAGCGCCGCCCCCAGTGCCGTCAGCGCACCCAGCAGCGGGATGTCCGTGCCCGGCCGCAGCATGATGGCGACCCCCAGCAGCCCCAGCAGCGTGCCGGCCCAGCGCGCCGCGTCCACCCGCTCCCGCAAAATCGGTCCCGCCAGCAGCGTGGTGAACATCACGTTGGTGAAGGACAGCACCGTGGCGGTGGCGAGGTCGAGGAAGGCGAAGCTGAGGAAATACAGCCCCCAGGTCAGCGCCGAAGCCAGCCCCCGGAACAGATGCAGCCCGAGCCTGTGCGTGCGGAACACCGCCAGCCCCGCCCCCAGGATCAGCGGCAGCACCCAGAGCAACTGCCCCATGGACCGCGCGAAGACCTGGGTGGTGGTGGGAATGCCGCGGTCGTTCATCCAGCGGATGAACAGCACCTCCACCGCGAAGAGCACGGTTCCCAGCGACATCAGGATGGCGCCGCGCAGATTGCCGGGCAGGGAGGCGAAGCGCATCGGGCCATGGTGCTGTCGCGGCGCTTGCGAAGCAACGGCCGGAACGCCACCCTGTCCCGCGCCCGGCACAGGGCGGGAGGGAAGAACATGTCCGGCTATGACGCGGCCTATGCCGCATGGCGGGCGGACCCGGAGGCGTGGTGGCTGGAGGCGGCCGCCGGCCTCGACTGGTCGGTGCCGCCCCGCCGCGCCTTCGATGCGTCCTCGGGCCTCTATGGGCGCTGGTTCCCGGATGGGCGGCTCAACACCTGCCACAACGCGGTGGACCGGCATGTGGCGGCGGGGCGGGGTGGCCACACGGCGCTGCTCTACGACAGCCCGATGACCGGGCGTGTGGAACACATCACCTATGCCACCCTGCAATCCCGCGTGGCGCGGCTGGCGGGTGCCTTGGCCGCGCGCGGCGTGGGCCATGGCGATCGCGTGCTGATCTACATGCCCATGGTGCCCGAGGCGGCCATCGCCATGCTGGCCTGCGCGCGGCTGGGCGCCATCCATTCCGTGGTGTTCGGCGGCTTCGCGGCGGCGGAACTGGCCACGCGCATCACCGATGCCACGCCGCGTGCCGTGATCTCGGCCAGTTGCGGGCTCGAACCGGGGCGCGTCGTGCCCTACAAGCCGCTGCTGGACGCCGCCATCGGCATGGCCGCGCACAAGCCCGATTTCTGCCTGGTGCTGCAACGCGAGCAGCTGCGGGCCGACCTCACCCCCGGGCGCGACTTCGACTACGCGGCGGAGGAAGCGGCGGGCGAGCCCCACCCCTGCGTGGAGGTGGCGGCAACGGACCCGCTCTACATCCTCTACACCAGCGGCACGACCGGGAAGCCCAAGGGCATCGTGCGCGACCATGGCGGCCATGCGGTGGCGCTGCACCGCTCCATGTCCATGATCTATGGCATGGCGCCGGGCGAGGTCTTCTGGGCGGCGTCCGATGTGGGCTGGGTCGTGGGGCATTCCTACATCGTCTATGCGCCGCTTCTGGCCGGCTGCACTTCGGTGCTGTTCGAAGGAAAGCCCGTGGGCACGCCGGACCCCGGCACCTTCTGGCGCGTCTGCGCGCAGCATGGGGTGAAGCTGCTCTTCACCGCGCCCACCGCCATCCGCGCCATCAAGAAGGAGGACCCGGAGGGGACGCACCTCGCCCACCACGACCTGTCGCGGCTGGAGGCGCTGTATCTGGCCGGCGAACGCTGCGACCCGCCCACGGCGGAATGGGCGGCGGCGAAGCTCGGCAAGCCCGTGGTGGACCATTGGTGGCAGACCGAGACGGGCTGGCCCATCACCGCGGGCTTCCGGGAATTCGGTCTGTTCGATCCGCGCCCGGGCGCCGGCGGCAAGCCCACGCCCGGCTTCGAGGTGCGCGTGCTGGACGCGTCCGGCGCCGAGGTGCCGCCCGGCGCCGAGGGCGCGCTGGTGATCAAGCTGCCCCTGCCGCCCGGCTGCGCCCCCACGCTGTGGAACGCCGAGGCGCGCTACCGCGAGGCCTATCTCTCCACCTTCCCGGGCTTCTACGACACCTCCGACGCCGGGATGGTGGACGGGGAGGGCTTCGTCTGGGTGATGGGCCGCACGGACGACATCATCAACGTGGCCGGCCACCGCCTCTCCACGGGCGCGATGGAGGAGGTGCTGGCATCCCACCCCGATGTGGCGGAATGCGCTGTGGTGGGCGCGGCCGACGGGCTGAAGGGCCAGGTGCCCGTGGGCCTCGTCGTGCTGAAATCCGGCGCCGCACGGCCCGAGGACCAGGTAGCGCGCGAACTCGTGGCCCTGGTGCGCGAACGCATCGGCCCCGTCGCCGCCTTCCGCGACGCGCGCGTGGTGCCGCGCCTGCCCAAGACGCGCTCGGGCAAGATATTGCGCGCCACCATCCGCAAGATCGCCGACGGGCAGGAATTCACCGTGCCGCCCACGATTGACGACCCCGTGATCCTGCAGGAAATCCAGGAGGTGCTGGCGCGATGATCACCACCGAACGGCGCAATGACGGCGTGGCGCTGCTGGTGCTGGACCGGCCGGCCGCGCGCAACGCGCTCTCGCTCGCCATGCTCGAAGCCCTGGCCGATGCGCTGCGCGAGGCCGAGGATGCCCGCTGCGTGGTGCTCGCCGCCAACGGCCCCGCCTTCTGCGCGGGGCATGACCTGCGCGAACTCACCGCCGCGCGGGGTGCCGCCGATGGCGGGCATGAGTTCTTCGCGCGCACCATGGCGCTGTGCAGCCAGGTGATGCGCCAGGTGGTGCAGCACCCCGTGCCGGTGATTGGCGCCGTGGAAGGGGTGGCGACGGCCGCCGGCTGCCAGCTAGTCGCGAGCTGCGACATGGCGGTGGCCAGCCCCACCGCGCGCTTCTGCACGCCGGGCGTGGATATCGGCCTGTTCTGCTCGACGCCCGCCGTGGCGCTCTCGCGCGCCGTGCCGCGCAAGGCGGCCATGGAGATGCTGCTGACCGGCCGCATGGTGGGTGCCGAGGAGGCGCGCGCGCTCGGCCTCGTCAACCGCGTGGCGGAAGACGCGCGGGCGGCGGCGCTGGAACTGGCGGCGCAGGTGGCCGCGCGCTCGGCGCTGACCATCCGCATGGGCAAGCGTGGCTTCCTCGCGCAGGAGGGATGCGCGCTGGACGCGGCCTACGCCACCGCCTCGCAGGTGATGGTCGACAACATGCTGGCCGCCGACGCCGCCGAGGGCATCGGCGCCTTCCTCGAAAAGCGCAAACCCACATGGCAGGATCGCTGAGCATGGCCGCCGCCGACTACGACGCCCTTCCCCGCCAGGACGCCAACCACCAGCCGCTGACGCCGCTGCTGTTCCTGGAACGCACGGCCACGACCTTCCCTGACCATGTGGCCGTCGCCTATGGCGGCACGCGCCGCAGCTATCGCGAATTGCGCGAACGCTGCGTGCGCCTGGCCCATGCGCTGACGAAGCTGGGCCTCGGGCGCGGCGACACGGTGGCGGTGCTGCTGCCCAATATCCCGGAAATGGTCGAGGCGCATTTCGGCGTGGCCATGGCGGGCTGCGTGCTGAACACCATCAACACGCGGCTCGATGCCGCGACCATCGCCTACATCCTGGACCATGGCGAAGCCCGCGCGCTGATCCTGGACCGCGAATGGGTGCCGGTGGTGTGCGCGGCCCTCGCGCAATGCCGCGTGAAGCCCACGATCATCGAGGTGGAGGACCGCGAGGCGCCTTCCCACGAAACCCTGGGCGCGCAGGATTACGAGGAATTCCTCCGCCAAGGCGACCCGGGCTTCGCCTGGCCCCTGCCGCGGGATGAGTGGGACGCCATCGCGTTGAACTACACCTCCGGCACAACTGGAAAACCGAAGGGCGTGGTCTATCACCACCGCGGCGCGCATCTGCTGGCGGTGGGCAATGTGCTGGCGGCGGGGATGGCGCGGCATCCGGTCTATCTCTGGACGCTGCCCATGTTCCACTGCAATGGCTGGTGCTTCCCCTGGACCATCACCGCCATGGCCGGCACCCATGTCTGCCTGCGCGCCGTGCGCGGGCCCGTCATGTGGTCGCTGATCGCGGGCGAGGGCGTCACCCACATGTGCGGCGCGCCCATCGTGATGAGCGCGCTGTTGCAGACGCCCGAGAAGGAGCAACGCCATCTGCCCGGCCCCGTCACCTTCGTCGTCGCCGGCGCGCCCCCGCCCGAGGCGGTGCTGGCCGCCATGAAGCAGGCGGGTTTCGGTGTGCTGCACGTCTATGGGCTGACCGAGGTCTATGGCCCCGCCGTCACGAATGAATGGCACGGTGAATGGGATGCGCTGCCCGCCCCGGAACAGGCGCGCCTGATGGCCCGCCAGGGCGTGCGCTACGTGCCGCTGGAGGGGCTGGAGGTGATGGACCCCGAGACCATGACGCCCGTGCCCGCCGATGGCGCGACGATGGGCGAGGTGATGTTCCGCGGCAATGTGGTGATGAAGGGCTACCTCAAGGATCCGGACGCCACGCAGAAGGCCTTCGCCGGCGGCTGGTTCCATTCGGGCGACCTCGCGGTGAAGTACCCCGATGGCTACATCCAGCTGCGCGACCGCTCGAAGGACATCATCATCTCGGGCGGCGAGAACATCAGCAGCATCGAGGTGGAGGACGCGCTCTACAAGCACCCATCCGTGGCCGTGGCCGCCGTGGTGGCGCAGCCTGACGAGAAATGGGGCGAGGTGCCCTGCGCCTTCGTCGAACTCAAGCCGGGGATGGAGGCGAGCGAGGCGGAATTGACCGCCCATTGCCGCACCATTCTGCCCGGCTTCAAGGTGCCCAAGCGCGTGGTGTTCCAGGAACTGCCCAAGACCAGCACGGGCAAGATCCAGAAGCATGTGCTGCGCCAAGCCGTCTAGGCAGTGAGTAGGCCCACCCGGTCTTCCTCGAACACGCCGCAGGTCAGCGGCCCGCCGAAGACGGCGCCGGTGTCGAGGTTGATGCGGTTTTCGCGCAGATCGGCCTCGCGCTCGCGCACGGGGGTGTGGCCATGCACCACGATGACGCCGTGGTCGGCCTCGCTGTTGAGGAAGGCGCCGCGGATGCGGATCAGGTCGTCGGGCGCCTGGTCTTCCAGCGCCACCCCGGGGCGGATGCCGGCATGGGCGAAGAAATAGGGGCCGATGCGGTGCCGAAGCGCGAGCCCGCGCAGGAAGGCGATGTGCGCGGCGGGAATGCCCGTGGCCCAGCTCTCGCGCGGGGCGTGCGGGGCCATGCCCCAGGAGGTCAGTGCCTCCCGCCCGCCATAATAGATCCAGTCGGTGGCCGCCGGCGCGTCGCCGTCCAGCGCCGCCAGCAGCGTCGCCTCATGGTTGCCCATCAGGTTCACCACCGGGCAGGCGTCGAAGCCCATTGCCGCCTCGACCACGCCCGCGCTGTCCGGCCCGCGGTCAATGTAGTCGCCCAGGTGCACGAGGGTGGCGCCGCGCGTGGGGTGTGCCTTGAGGTCGTCGCGGATGGCGGCGTGCAGCGCGCGCAGCTTGTCGGCGCAGCCATGCACGTCACCGATGGCATAGACGCGCAGCCCATCCGCCAGGCGGGCGGGGGCACGCAGCCATTTCATGGACCCGCCGCTCAAGGCGCGGCCCTCATTGCGAGTTGGCACTCGCCTCGCTGCGCGTCGCACCGACGCGCTGCGCCAGGGCGGCGGCCATGAACTCATCCAGCTCGCCATCCAGCACGGCGGCGGGGTTGCCCTTTTCCACGCCGGTGCGGAGGTCCTTCACCATCTGGTACGGCTGCAAGACGTAGCTGCGGATCTGGTGGCCCCAGCCGATATCGGTCTTGCTCGCTTCGGCCGCGTCGCTGATGGCTTCGCGCTTCTTGAGTTCCAGCTCGTAGAGCCGCGCCTTCAGCATGTTCATCGCGATCACGCGGTTCTTGTGCTGGCTGCGGTCCTGGGTCGAGGCCGCCACGATGCCCGTGGGCAAATGGGTGAAGCGCACGCCGCTGTCCGTCTTGTTCACGTGCTGCCCGCCGGCGCCGGAGGCGCGGAAGGTGTCGGTCTTGATGTCGGCCGGGTTGATCTCGATCTCGATCTTGTCGTCCACCACCGGATAGACATAGACGCTGGCGAAGCTGGTCTGGCGCCGCGCCGCCGCGTCGAAGGGCGAGATGCGCACCAGCCGGTGCACCCCCGTCTCGGTCTTCATCCAGCCATAGGCGTTGGGGCCCGTGACCTGCAGCGTCACGGACTTGATGCCGGCCTGCTCGCCCTCGGACTGCTCGGTGATGGACACCTTGTAGCCGCGCGCCTCGGCCCAGCGCATGTACATGCGCATCAGCATCTCGGCCCAATCCTGCGCCTCGGTGCCGCCGGCGCCGGCATTCACCTCGACATAGCAATCATTCTGGTCGGCCTCGCCGGAGAGCAGGCTCTCGATCTCGCGGCGCTTGGCCTCGGCGGCGAAGGTCTTGAGGTCCTCGACCAGCGTGTCGGCGGTGGCGGTGTCATTCTCCGCCTCGGCCATCTCGATCAGCTCCATCGCGTCGCTGACGGATTGTTCGAGGCGCTGGACGCCCTCCACCTGGTCGGCCAGGCGCCCGCGCTCGCGCATCACGGCCTGCGCGGCTTCGGGCTTGTTCCAAAGGTCGGGGTCCTCGGCCCGGGCGTTCAGCTCGGCGAGGCGGGCGGTTGCGGCATCCCAGTCAAAGATGCCTCCTCAGCAGGGACACGGAGGCCGTGATCTGCTCGTGCAATTGTGTGGCATCAGCGCGCATGGCGGATCAATACAACCCGCCCAGCCCGCTGTCCACGCGCTCCGCCGCGCCGATGCCCGAGACCTCGGTGGGGTCGCGCGCCGCGTTCTCGGTGCCGGGGCGGAAGGCCTCGATGATGGTCTGGCCCGTGTCGTGCTGCAGCCGCACCAAGGCGACGCCCGGCGGCGCGCGGAAGGGCACGGGCGGGCTGTCGCCGAGGGCCGCGGCCAGCACGTCGCGGAAGATGGGGGCGGCCAGGCGCCCGCCGCCCACATCGCCGCCCGCCTCGCCCGCGCGGCGCAGCGTGCGCGGCTCGTCATAGCCCACCCAGACCGCGATCACGATGTCGGGCGTGTAGCCGACGAACCAGGCGTCCTGGAAATCATTGGTGGTGCCGGTCTTGCCGGCGATGGGCCGGTTCAGCCCCGTGGCCGCCCGCCCGCCGGTGCCGCGCTGCACCGCGCCCTGCAGGATGGAGGTGATCTGATAGGCCGCGATCGGGTCCACGATGGCGCGGCGGTTGTCGGAGAGCTGCGGCGGGCCGGATTCGGGCCCCGCCTCGCAGCCCACGCATTCCCGCGCCTGGGTGCGCCACAGCACGCGGCCGCGCGCGTCCTGCACGCTGTCGATGAAGCTGGGCTCCACGCGCCGGCCGCCATTGACGAAGCTGGCGTAAGCGGCAGCCTGGCGCAGCACGGTGGTCTCGCCGGCACCCAGGCTCATCGCCAGGAAGTGCGGCATGTTCTCGATCACGCCGAAGCGGTTGGCCACCTCGGCCACGCGGTCAATCCCCACCTCCTGCGCCACGCGCACGGTGGCGAGGTTGCGGCTGAGTTCCAGGGCGCGGCGCATGGACATGTAGCCCATGACACGGCCATCGGCGTTGCCGGGGCGCCAGACGCCGGCACCGGTCGGCACCTCGATCTCGGCGTCGAGATAGCGCTGGTTGGGCGGGATGCCCGCCTCCAGCGCCGGCAGGAAGACGAAGGGCTTGAAGGAGGAGCCGGGCTGGCGCATCGCCTGCGTCGCGCGGTTGAACCAGGACCGTTCAAAGCTCCACCCGCCCGCCATGGCCAGCACGCGGCCCGTATTGGGGTCCAGCGCCACGACGGCGCCTTCCACCTCGGGCGCCTGACGCAGGCCCAGGCGCTCGGGCCGGGCGGGGGTGCGGCCCTGGGCGGGGCGCGCCTCCTCCAGTTCCACCATCACGACATCGCCGGGGTTCAGCACGTCGGACATGCGGCGCGGCGCGGGGCCGAGGCGCGCTGGCTGCCCGCCCGCGCCCGCGATGACGGGACGCGCCCAGGAAAGTTCGTCGAGGAACAGCCGGCCCGTGCGCGGCTCGGCCGGGGCGCGCGGCTGGGCGCGTTCGAACCAGCCCAACCGGGCTTCGCGATCCGCCACCTCCAGCACCACGGCGTGGCGCCAGGCGCGCTCCATGCCGGGGGGGCGGGGGGTCGCTTCCAGGGCGGGCAGCCATTCGGTCGGGCCGTGCGCGATGTTGGTCACGGGGCCGCGCCAGCCGCCGCGCCTGCGGTCATAGTCCAGCAGGTGGGTGCGAAGGGCCGTCTCGGTCGCGGCCTGCAATTCCGGGTCGAGGCTGGTGCGGACCACGAGGCCGCCGCCCTGGGTGCGGTCGGCGCCGAAGCGGCTCAGCAGCTCGCGCCGCACCTCCTCGGTGAAGTGCTGGCCCACCGGCACC
The DNA here is from genome assembly GCF_014196305.1 of Roseococcus suduntuyensis. Lineage (GTDB taxonomy): Bacteria > Pseudomonadota > Alphaproteobacteria > Acetobacterales > Acetobacteraceae > Roseococcus > Roseococcus suduntuyensis. The sequence continues at coordinate 663,239 of NZ_JACIDJ010000002.1, read as the reverse complement.
ACCTCCGGCCGGCGGGTGGGGCGGGCCTGGATGGGCTCGGCGCGGGCGGTGTCGTGCTGTTCCTGCGTGATGGCGCCATCGGCCAGCATGCGGCCCAGCACCCAGTCGCGGCGGATGCGTGCCTGCTCGGGGAAGCGCAGCGGGTTGTAGTTGTTGGGCGCCTTGGGCAGCGCGGCCAGGAAGGCCATCTCGCTCAGCGTCAGGTCGTCCAGCGCCTTGTCGAAATAGGCCTGGGCGGCGGCGGCCACGCCATAGGCCTGGGCGCCCAGGAAGATCTCGTTGAGGTAGATCTCCAGGATGCGCGACTTGGGCAGCGCATTCTCCAGCCGGATGGCCAGCAGCGCCTCGCGCACCTTGCGCAGGATGGTGCGGTCGGAACCCACCAGCATGTTCTTCGCGACCTGCTGGGTGATGGTGGAGGCGCCCAGCATCCGCCGCCCGCCCAGGTAGTTCTCCACGTTCATCACCACGGCGCGGGCCAGGGCCATGGGGTCCACGCCGAAATGCGTCTCGAAATTCTGGTCCTCGGCCGAGATGAAGGCCTGCTGGAGCTGCCGCGGAATCGCCTCGATGGGGACGAAGACCCGGCGCTCGGCTGCCAGCTCCGCCATCAGCCGGCTGTCGGTCGCGAAGATGCGGCTCATCTGCGGGGGGGAATAATCGGCGAGCCAGCGGTAGTCGGGCAGGTCCGCCTCGACCTGGCGATACACGCCATATGCCGCGACACCACCCGCCAGCGAGCCGGCCACCGCCACGACGAAGAGGGTCCGCAGCAAGCCGCCGAACAGCCGGAAGCGGCGGCGCGGTGCTGCCTTGGGCGCCGCCTTCGGGGAAGCTTGGCGCGTGCGCGTGCGGCCGGCGGCCGGCTTTGACTCCACAGCGAGCCGGGTCGGAGGCGTAACGTTATCGGTCATGACACCTATATAGCATGGCGGGGCCTGGGTTGCAGCGGGCGGGGAATATCGCGCTGCAATATGGCGAAACGTATCTGGCCAGCCCCGCGCCGATGCTGCTAAGCCCTGCCGCCTGGAACTGAGTGGGGAAGAGGCAATGGCAATGAAGATGCGCGGCCGCAAGCTGGCCGCCGGCGCCGTGATGGGCGCCGCGATGGCGTTGGCGGCCCATGGGGCGCAAGCGCAGAACCTGAACATGGCGGTGGGCGCCCCGGTCACCTCGCTCGACCCGCACTACCACCAGCTCTCCCCCAACAACGCCGCCGCCGGCATGATCTTCGACCGGCTGATCAACACCGATGGCGACGCGCGGATGCAGCCCGGCCTCGCGGAAAGCTGGCGCGCGATCGAGCCCAATGTGTGGGAATTCCGCCTGCGCCGCGGCGTCACCTTCCACAACGGCAACCCCTTCACCGCGGAAGACGTGGCCTTCACCTTCCGGCGCGTGCCCAACGTGCCCAACAGCCCCTCCTCCTTCGCGGCCTTCGTGCGGCCGATCACGAATGTGGAGGTGGTGGACAGCCACACGCTGCGCATCACCACGCAGAACCCCTCGCCCCTGCTGCCGCAGGACATGACGAACATCTTCATCCTGGACCGCGAGACGCACGAGAACGCGACCACGGAGCAGTTCAACAGCGGCGTCGCCGCCATCGGCACCGGGCCCTTCCGCGTGGTCAGCCACACCATGGGCGACCGCATCGAATTCGCCCGCAATGACAGCTATTTCGGCACCCGCCCGGCCTGGGCCACGGTGAACTACCGCATGATCACCAATGGTGGCGCGCGCACGGCCGCGCTGCTCTCGGGCGATGTGGACTTCATCGACCAGGTTCCCACGCCCGACCTCGCGCGCGTCCGCGGCGACCGCCGCCTCGCGGTCAGCGAGAAGGTGGGTCTGCGGCTGATCTTCCTCGGCCTCGACCACATGCGCGAGGATGCCTCGCCCTTCGTCACCGACAACAATGGCCAGCCCATCGCGCGCAACCCGCTGCGCGACCTGCGGGTGCGCCAGGCGCTGTCCATCGCCATCGACCGCCCGGCCATCGCGAACCGCGTCATGGAAGGCTCGGCCACGCCGTCGGCGCAGTTCCTGCCGCCGGGCGTCTTCTCGCACATCCCGAACTTCGCGCCGCCGGCGCCGGACGCCGCGCGCGCCCGTGCCCTGCTGGCCGAGGCGGGATTCCCCGAGGGCTTCCGCATCACCCTGCACGGCCCCAACAACCGCTACCCGAATGACGGCCGCATCGTGCAGGCGGTGGGCCAGATGTGGACGCGCATCGGCGTGCGGACCACGGTCGAGGCGCAGCCCTGGACCACCTTCGTGGGCCGCGCCGGGCGCCAGGAATTCTCGGCCTTCCTGATCGGCTGGGGCTCCAACCCCGAGGGTTCGCACCCCGTCCGCAACATCCTGGCCACCGCCAACCGTGACCGCGGCTGGGGCGCGTCCAACCGCGGCCGCTACAGCAACCCCGAGGTGGACCGCCGCCTGGAGGCCGCGCTGGTCGAGATCGACGACGCGCGCCGCGAGGTCATCCTGCAGGAAGCGCAGCGCATCGCGCTCGACGACGTGGGCATCATCCCCATCCACATCCAGACCAACATCTGGGCGATGCGGAACACGCTGCAACACGAGGCCCGCGCCGATGAGCTGACGCGCGCCCAGGACATCCGGCCCCGCTAATGACCGTCTACCTGCTGCGGCGGATTCTCCAGTCGCTCATGGTCCTTCTGGCCATGAGCGTCATCGTCTTCGTGGGCGTCTATGCCATCGGCGACCCGGTCGAGATCCTGATCTCGCCCGACGCCGACCAGATGGAGCGTGAGCGCGCCATCGCCGCCCTCGGGCTCGACCTGCCGCTGTGGCAGCAATACCTGGTCTTCCTGCAGAACGCGCTGCGGGGGGATCTGGGGCGCAGCTTCGTGTTCAACGAGCCTGCCTTGCAGCTCATCCTCAACCGCATGCCGGCGACGCTGGAGCTGGCCTTCGGGGCCATGTTCCTCTCGGTGCTGATCGGCCTGCCGCTCGGCCTCTATGCCGGGCTGAAGCCGGACAGCGTGGGTTCGCGCGTCATCATGGCGGGCAGCATCCTGGGCTTCTCGCTGCCCACCTTCTGGGTGGGGCTGATGCTCATCATGGTCTTCGCCGTGCAGCTGGGCTGGCTGCCCAGTTCGGGCCGGGGCGAGACGGTGCAGATCCTGGGCCTGCACTGGTCCTTCCTGACGGCCAATGGCTGGATGCACCTGGCCATGCCGGCCTTCAACCTCGCCCTGTTCAAGATCAGCCTCGTCATCCGCCTCACGCGCTCAGGCGTGCGGGAGGCGATGCTGATGGATTATGTGAAGTTCGCCCGCGCCAAGGGGCTTTCGCCCACGCGCGTCACCTTCGTGCATGTGTTCAAGAACATCCTGATCCCGGTCGTCACCGTGGTGGGGCTGGAACTCGGTTCCACCATCGCCTTCTCGGTGGTGACGGAGACGGTCTTTGCCTGGCCGGGCATGGGCAAGCTCATCATCGACAGCATCAACGTGCTCGATAGGCCGGTGATCGTCGCCTACCTCATGGTCATCGTGCTCATGTTCATCACCATCAACCTGATCGTGGACATCCTCTATTCGGTGCTGGACCCGCGGGTGCGGCTGGAGTCCAAGGCATGAGCGACACCACGGCGCCCGCCCCGGTCGCGGCGAAGGAGGAAACCCCCTTCCGCCGCTTCGTCTCCGAATTCGCGGCCAACAAGGTGGCCGTCGGCGGGCTGCTGGTCTTCGTGACCATCGCCCTGCTGGCCATCTTCGCGCCCTGGATCGCGCCGCAGAACCCCTATGACCTCGCGCAGCTCGACATCATGGACGGCCGCCTGCCGCCCGGCGAGGTCGGCGGCTCGGGCATCACCCACTGGCTCGGCACCGACGACCAGGGGCGCGACATGCTCTCGGGCATCATCTACGGGCTGCGCATCTCGCTGATCGTGGGCATCGGCTCGGCCGTGATCGCCTGCCTGGTCGGCGCCTCGCTCGGGCTGCTGGCGGCCTATGCGGGCGGGCGGACCGACAGCTTCATCATGCGCCTGGTGGACCTGCAGCTCAGCTTCCCCACCATCCTCGCCGCGCTGATGATCCTGGCCTTCCTGGGCAAGGGCGTGCTGAACGTCGTCATCGCGCTGGTCATCGTGGAATGGGCTTATTACGCGCGCACGGTGCGCGGCTCGGCCCTGGTGGAGCGGCGGCGCGAATACATCGAGGCGGCGCAATGCCTGGTGCTGCCCACGAGCCGCATCCTGTTCCGGCATCTGTTCCCGAACTGCCTGCCGCCGCTGATCGTCATCGGCACCATCCAGATCGCGCGCGCCATCGCGCTGGAGGCGACGCTCTCCTTCCTCGGCCTCGGCGTGCCCATCACCGAGCCCTCGCTCGGCCTGCTCATCGCCAACGGGTTCGAATACATGCTGAGCGGCAATTACTGGATCAGCTTCTACCCGGGCATCGCGCTTCTGGTCACGATCGTCAGCATCAACCTGATGGGCGACCACCTCCGCGACGTACTGAATCCAAGGCTGAAGAAGTAACATGTCCACCACTCTCGAAGTGCGGAACCTCCGCACGCATTTCTTCACGCGCGCGGGCGTGGTGAAGGCCGTGGACGGCGTCAGCTTCACCGTGGGCCGCGGCCAGGTGCTGGGGCTGGTCGGTGAATCCGGCTCGGGCAAGACCGTGACGGGCTTCTCCATCATCGGCCTGGTGGACCCGCCGGGGCGCGTCGTGGAAGGCGAAATCCTCTTCCACGGCCGCAACCTCGCCACCGCCAGCGAGGAGGAACTCCGCCACCTGCGCGGCAACCGCATCGCCATGATCTTCCAGGACCCGATGATGACGTTGAACCCGGTGCTCCGGGTGGACACGCAGATGATCGAGACGGTCCTGGCGCATGAGAAGGTCAGCCGCGAAGAGGCCCGCCAGCGCTCGCGCGACGCGCTCGGCATGGTGGGCATCCCGAGCCCGGATGAGCGCCTGAAATCCTACCCGCACCAGTTCTCGGGCGGCATGCGCCAGCGCGTCGCCATCGCCATCGCGCTGCTGCACCGGCCCGAGCTCATCATCGCGGACGAACCCACCACGGCGCTGGACGTCACCATCCAGGGGCAAATCCTGGCCGAGGTGCAGAAGCTCGCCGCCACCACCGGCACCAGCCTGATCTGGATCACGCATGACCTCTCGGTGGTCGCCGGCCTCGCGGACGAGATCGCGGTCATGTATGCCGGCCGCGTCGTCGAGGGCGGCGAGGTGGGTGCCGTGCTGGACGCGCCCTTCCACCCCTACACGGTGGGCCTCATCGGCTCCGTCCCCAGCCGCAACCGCCGCGGTGAGCCGCTGCGGCAAATCCCGGGCATGACGCCCTCGCTGCTCAAGCTGCCGGCCGGCTGCGCCTTCCGCAGCCGCTGCCCGCGCGCGGACGAGGCCTGCCTCGCCATGCCGGACCTGCTCGAACTGCGGCCGGGCCGCCGCGCCCGCTGTTTCCACCCGCATCTGGAAGGGGCGGGGGCATGAGCGCCACCAACGACACCCCGCTGCTGGAGCTGCGCGGCATCTCGCGCCGCTTCGAGAAGAAGCTCGACTTCGCCGGCAAGATCGCCCGCTTCCTCGGCGCGCCGCTCCGTGAGGAGGTGGTGCATGCCGTGGACGACGTCACCATCGGCATCCGCAAGGGCGAGGTGGTGGGCCTGGTGGGAGAGAGCGGCTGCGGCAAGTCCACGCTGGGCCGTATCGCCGCCGGCATCATGCCGCCCTCGAACGGCCAGGTGCTGTGGCGCGGGACGGATGTGACGAAGCTGGACGGCCCCGCCTCGCGCGAGGCCCGGCTGCGCGCGCAGATGATCTTCCAGGACCCCTATGCCTCGCTGAACCCGCGCATGCGCGTGGAGGACATCGTGGGCGAGGCGCCGCTGGTGCACGGCATGACCACGCGCGCCGGCTTCAGCGCCTATGTCGAGGAGCAGATGCGCCGCGCGGGGCTCGACCCCGCCTTCAAGCGCCGCTACCCGCACCAGTTCTCGGGCGGGCAGCGCCAGCGCATCGGCATCGCGCGCGCGCTGGCCGTGAAGCCGGAATTCATCGTCTGCGACGAGGCGGTGGCGGCACTCGACGTCTCCATCCAGGCGCAGATCCTAAACCTGTTCATGAAGCTGCGGTCGGAGCTGGACCTCACCTATCTCTTCATCAGCCATGACCTCAGCGTGGTGGAACACCTCAGCGACCGCGTGGTGATCATGTATCTGGGCCGGGTGGTGGAGCAGGCGCCGGCGGAGGAAATCTTCGCCCGCGCCAACCACCCCTACACCGTCTCGCTGCTCAACTCCGTGCCGCGGATCGAGGCGCGCAAGCGGGCCTTCACCACGGTGAAGGGCGAAATCCCCTCGCCGCTGAACCCGCCCACGGGCTGCCACTTCCACCCCCGCTGCCCGCACGCCATGCCGCGCTGCAGCCAGGAGGTGCCGAAGCTGAAGGAAGTGGCGCCAGGGCACTTCTCGGCCTGCCATCTGAATTCTTGATGGCCTCAAGCGCCGGGCGTCACGCCGCAGGCGTGCCTTCGGCACGACACCTCTGGCCGCTTGGCTTCGCCGCGCCAATGGCGGGCCATGGGGCAGGCTGGTCTGGCGGCGCCGGCCGCGTTGCGGCCGGATGGCGATGAAGACGTGCCCGACCCACGAATGAACGCCGCGCCCCCCTATTTCGCCCAATGGGAATCGGCCGCGCTGGTGGCCGAGTTCCTGGCGGGGCGGGACGCGGCGACGGACCCGCTCTGGGCCGCCTCCGGCGCGGAAAGCCCGGCGGAATATGCGCGCTGGGCGCACCACCTCTGTGGCATGGCATGCCTGCGCATGGCCTTGGCCGTGCGGGGCGAGCATCACCGCATTCATGACCTGCGCCGCGCCGTTCAGGCCCTGGGCGGCTATGTCGAGGAACCGGATGGCGAGATCCGCGGCCTGATCTATGCCGGCGCCGTCGCCTGGCTGCAGTCACGCGGCATCGCGGCCCGCATCGTGCTGGACGAACCCATGCCGGCGCTGGCCCCGGGCCAGCTCTATATCGCCTCGGTCCACGCCACGATCCGCACGCCGGAGGTGGCGCCGCCCCGGCGCGGCGGCCACCTCGTGCTGGTCTTCGGGACCGATGGGGAGGGGCGGTTGCGCTTCCACAACCCCTCCGGCCATGACGAGGCGACGCGCCGCGACGCCCGGCTTCGCGCCGAGGATTTCCAACGCTACCATGCGGAACGCGGCATCCTGATCGGGCCGTAGAAAGGCCCCATGCCGATCGCCCGCACCAGCGACCGCGCCCTCATCTTCGGCATTGCCATCAACCAGGTGCTGGGCTGGGGCACGCTCTTCGTGCCTTTCACCCTGTTCATCGAGCCCATGGAGCGCGAGCTCGGCTGGGCACGCGCCTCCATCAGCGGGGCGTTGACTTTGGGGCTGCTGCTGTCGGGCCTGGCGGCGGTGCATGTGGGCCGTTTCGTGGACCGCAATGGCGGGCGGCTGCCGCTGGGCCTGGGCGGCATCGCGGGGGCCTTGGTGCTGGTGGCCTGGGCGCTGGTGGAGAGCCTCTGGGCCTTCTACGCCATCTGGCTGGCCATGGGGCTGGTGCAGGCGACGGCGCTGTGGGCGCCGGCCATGGCGGTGGTGGTCTCGCTGGCCAAGCAGCCCATGCGCGTCATCACCGGCATCACCTTCATCACGGGCTTCACGGCCACCATCTTCATCCCGCTCGCCGAGGCGCTGATCCAGTCCTTCGGATGGCGCGGCGCGCTGTGGGTGCTGGCGGGCATCCAGTGCTGCGCGGGGCTGCTGGCGCTGTGGCAGTTCCAGGGGGCGCGGCCGCCGCCGCCGCGCGCGGGGGCGGCGCCCTTCACGCTGCGGGCCACGCTGCGCCGCCCCGCCTTCTGGGGCCTTGCCCTGGTGCTGTCCGCGCATTCCTTCGTGGGGGTGGGGCTGGCCGCGCATCTGGTGCCGCTGCTGCGCGAACGCGGCCTGGACGAGATCAGCGTCATCTGGCTGGCCGCCCTGCACGGGCCCTTCCAGGTCGCGGCGCGGGGTTGCCTCTTCGCGCTGGGCCCGCGCGCGCGCATGGCGGTGGTGGGGCTGATCTGCATGGTGCTGATGCCAGCCGCGATGGTGTGGCTGGCGCTGGCGCCCTCCACCTTCGGCTGGATCCTGGTCTTCACCATGGGCTGGGCGGTGGCGGATGGGCTGATGTCCATCGTGCGCGCCGGCGCCCCCGCCGAATTCCTGGGGCGCGAGGGCTATGGCGCCGTCACCGGCGCGCTCGCCATGGCCAGCGCGCCCATGCGCGCCTTCGCGCCGCTGGTGGTGGCACTCGCGTGGCAATGGGGCGAGAGCTACACGCCCGCGGTCTGGATGCTTGCGGTGGTGGGGCTGCTGGCGCTGCTGGGCTTCGTGATGGCGCTGTTGGACCGGGGGCGCGCGGCTGGCTAAGTTGCGCCGGTGATTCGCGAAGGAAACGCCCGATGAAGACCCGCGCCGCCGTGGCCTGGGAGGCCGGCAAGCCCCTCTCCATCGAGACCATCGACATCGAGGGCCCCAAGCCCGGCGAGGTGCTGGTGGAGGTGATGGCCACCGGCATCTGCCACACCGACGCCTACACCCTCTCGGGCGCGGACCCGGAGGGGCTGTTCCCCGCCATCCTGGGCCATGAGGGGGCCGGCATCGTGCGCGAGGTGGGCGCTGGCGTGACCTCGCTGAAGGTGGGCGACCATGTCATCCCGCTCTACACGCCCGAATGCCGGCAGTGCAAAACCTGCCTGAGCCAGCGCAGCAACCTGTGCACCGCCATCCGGGCCACGCAGGGCAAGGGGGTGATGCCGGATGGCACCAGCCGTTTCCGCTGCGACACGCCGCGTGTCGCGGGCAGCACGTCCAACGCCATCATGCACTACATGGGCTGCTCCACCTTCGCGAACTTCACGGTGCTGCCCGAGATCGCGCTGGCCAAGGTGCGCGAGGACGCGCCCTTCGACGTCATCTGCTACATCGGCTGCGGCGTGACCACGGGCATCGGCGCGGTGGTAAACACGGCCAAGGTCTGGCCGGGCGCGACCGTGGCCGTCTTTGGTTTGGGCGGCATCGGGCTGAACGTGATCCAGGGTGCCAAGCTGGTCGGCGCCGACAAGATCATCGGCGTGGACATCAACCCGGGCCGCGAGGCCATGGCGCGCGAATTCGGCATGACGCATTTCGTGAATCCGGACAGCGTGGGCCGGGACAAGGTCATCCAGGCCATCCAGGACCTGACCGATGGCGGCGCCGATTTCAGCTTCGAATGCGTGGGCAACACGAACCTGATGCGCCAGGCGCTGGAATGCACGCATCGCGGCTGGGGCACCTCCATCATCATCGGCGTCGCCGCCTCGGGGCAGGAGATCTCCACGCGCCCCTTCCAGCTGGTGACGGGCCGCAACTGGCGCGGCACGGCCTTCGGCGGCGCGCGCGGCCGCACCGACGTCCCGCGCATCGTGGACTGGTACATGGAGGGCAAGATCAGGATCGACCCGCTGATCACCCACCGCCTCAAGCTGGACGAGATCAACACGGGCTTCGACCTGATGCACAAGGGCGAGAGCATCAGGTCGGTGGTGATCTACTGAGGCCCCCTCTACTGAGGCACTGGGAAGGGCGGGCTCACCCGCTCTTCGACACCGGCTGCATGTTCACCCGCGCCGCGCCATCGGCCACATGCGCGGGCAGCGGCCGGAACCCATCGGGGATTTCGATCCCCGGGTTCTCCGCGAAGAGCCGCGACCAGGCGCGGGAGGCGATCTCCTCCGCCTCCGCGATGATCGCCGCCTCGTCCATGGTCAGCACCGTGCCGTCGCGCATCACCCATGCGCCATCCACCATCACGTCCGAGACGTCGCTCGCCTGGCCCTGGTGGACGAAGGCCGCGACGGGCCGCAGGAAGGGCGCCAGATGCGCCCGGTCCACCCGGATCATGATGAGGTCCGCCAGGTTCCCCTCCGCCAGCCAGCCGCCGCCCGCGATGCCCATGGCCTTGTAGCCATTGCGCGTGGCCCAGCGCAGCGCCTCCTCGGGCGTGGGGTTGCGGCCGTCCTGGCGGCGGATGCGCTCCATGAAGAGGCCGGTGCGCATCACCTCCACCATGTCCTCGGCCATGTTGTCCGTGCCCATGGCGATGTTGCAGCCGGCCTCTTCCATCTCGCACACGCGCGGGGAAAGCCCCCGCCGCGCCGCGATGGCGGAGTTGAACGCCACATGCGCGCGGTGCTTGCCCAGCACCTTCTCCTCGAAGGGCGCCATGCAGCGGCAATGCGCGCCGATCATCCGGTCATGGATGAAGCCGATGCTGTCCAGGAATTCGCTGGGCAGCATGTTGTGATGCGCCTTGATGGCCGCGACCTCGCCCCAGATCTGGTTGAGGTGAATGGTGCAGACCGTGTCCAGCTCCTGCTGCAGCGCGCGCAGCTCGCGCAGCAATTCCTCCGAGCACACATCGGGCGCCCAGGCCGAGACACCCACCGTGATGCGGCCCTCTCCCGCGCCATGCCATTTCGCGTGCAGGTCGCGGATACGCTGCACCCCACGCGCGCCAAGTGCCGGGTCGCGGCGGAACTCCGAAGGGTCGCCGATGGAGGCGCCCGCGCGGTCCCAGGCGCGCTCGGCCAGCAGCATCCGCAGCCCCGTGTCGAGCATGGCCTGGGCATAGCCCTCGATGCCCGCCGCATCCTCCAGCACCGCCGTGGTGCCGGAGCGGATGGCTTCCAAGGCACCCAGTTGGCACATCACCTTCTGCTCATGCGCTGTCATGGGCGGCAGCGGGATGGGCGAGAGCCCGCCGTCGAAGGGCGGCTGGTGCGGTGGCGAGAGGTCCTCGAAGACCCCGCGCGCCATGGTCATCACCAGATGGGTGTGGATGTTGGCGAAGCCCGGGAAGATGGCGCGGCCGCGCGCATCCAGCACCTCGGCGCCGGGGAAGCGCGCCGCCATTTCCGCCGCCTTCCCCAGCCCCACGATGCGCCGTCCCTCGATGGCGATGGCGCCGCCATGCCAGACGGTGTTCGCGTCATCGCCGGTGACGATGGTCGCGTTGGTGATCAGCAGCGTCATGCGCGCGCCCTCCCTTTATTCGGGTTGGATGTTCGCCTCGCGCACCAGGCGCGTCCAGCTCTCGCGCTCGGCGGCCATGCGGCGGTCGAGCTCCGCGCCCGGGGCGAAATCCACCAGCGAGCCGAAGCCGTGCATCTGCTCGCGCATTTCGGGCTGGGACATGACGTGGCGGAACCCGTCCTCCAGCCTCTGCCGCCGCTCGGGCGCGATGCGGCGCGGGGCGATGATGCCGTTGAAGCCGATCACGCCCCAATCCGTGCCGGCCTCCCGCACCGTGGGGATGTCGGGCAGGTTCGGGTGGCGCGTGGGGGTGGAGATGGCCAGCACCTTCACGCGCCCGGCCTCATGCGCGCCGCGGAACACGCCGTAATTGCCGATCATCATGTGGACATCGCCGGCCAGCAGCCCGACCAGCGCGGGGCCCGTGCCGCGATAGGGCACATGCGTCATGGACACGCCCGCCGCGCGGCGCCAGCTTTCGTAGAAGAGGTGCGGCCCCGACCCCACCCCGGCCGAGCCGAAGTTGAAGGCCTCGGGCCGCGACTTCAGCAGGGCGGTCCATTCAGCGAGGTTCTGCGCCGGCACGCCGCCGCCGATGACCAGCACGACCGGCCCGGCGGTGAGCTGCGCGACCCCCACGAAATCCCGCTGCGTGTCGAAGGGCAGGCTGGGGTAGAGCGCATGGGTGATGCCGAGATTGCCCGCATCCCCCATGAACAGCGTGTGCCCGTCCGGCTCCACGCGCGTCATGTGCTCCATGGCGATGTTGCCATTGGCGCCGGCGCGGTTCTCCACCACCACGGGCACGCCCAGATGCTCGGACAGGCGCGTCATGATGGGGCGGCCCACCACATCGGTGCCGCCGCCGGCCGGGTAGCCGATGATGACGCGGATGGGGCGGTCGGGGAACGCGCCCTGGGCGCGCGTGGTGGCGGGCAGCGCGAGGGCAGGGGCGGCGAGCAGCAGGCTGCGGCGGTTCATGGGACGGTCCTCCGGACGGGTTGCCCGCAGCGGACCACCGGGGGCGACCCCCGCACACCCGTAAACTCCCGTAGAAGCCCCGCCCCAACCCCCGTTCTGCCCAGGCGATGGGCAGGGCGTGCCGTCAGGCGGGCAGGGGGCGCGCGCCGGGTGGCTTCGTCATCCAGTTCAACACGCTGGCCGCCAGCCCCACCACGATCATCACCGGCCAGAAGGCGTCGTAACTGCCGGTCACGCCCAGCAGCAGCGCGCCCGCGCCCGCGCCGAGGAAGCCGCCGATCTGGTGGCTGAAGAAGCACACGCCATAGAGGGCGCCCAGATCGCCAACTCCGAAGCGCCGCGCGATGGCGGCCGAGGTCAGCGGCACCGTGCCCAGCCAGACGAAGCCCATCACGGCCGCGAAGACCATGGTGCCCCATTCGGTGGGCGTGGAGACGGCGAAGGCCGCGATGGCCAGCGTCCGCACCAGGTAGATCCAGCCCAAGCCCGTCTCGGGCTTGATGCGCGAGGACAGCCAGCCGCAGAACCAGGACCCCGGGATGTTGAACAGCCCGATCAGCATCAGCGCCGTCATGCCCAGGCTGGGGGCCAGGCCGCAGAGCGCGATGTGCGAGGGCAGGTGGGTGGTCAGGAAGGCGAGCTGGAAGCCGCAGGCGAAGAAACCGCCCGTCAGCAGGGCGAAGTCGCGGTCGGCCAGCGCCCGCTTGGCGAGGCCCGGCAGCCCCATCAGCCCCGCGGCCGGCGCGCCCACGCGGGGCGCGGGCCGCCATTCGATGTTGCGCGCGATGGGGATGATGAGCAGCGCGGTCACCGCCAGCATGGCCAGCGCGCCGGCCGAACCCAGCCAGCCGATGGCGCCGAAGGTGATGGGCACCATGGCCGCCTGCCCCAGCGACCCGCCGGCACTGGCGATGCCGATATACTCGCCCCGCTTCTCCGGCGGCGCGAGGCGGCCGATGGCGGCCAGCGCCAGCCCCGTGCCCGCGCAGGCCACGCCGAAGCCCGAGAAGAGGCCGATGCCCAGCAGCACCATCGCATTGGTGGGAAAGATCGCGGGCAGCCCGCAGCCGATCAGGTAGAAGACGCCGCCCACCGCCATGACGCGGCCGGAGCCATACTTGTCGGCCATGCTGCCCGAGACGGGCTGGGCCAGGCCCCAGGTGAGGTTGTGCAGCGCGACCGCCAGGCCGAAGGCCCAGGGGGCCACGGCGTGCTCGGCGGACATGGGCAGCAGCAGCAGCCCGTAGGTCTGCCGGATGCCCATGGCGAGGGAGGAGGTGGCCGCCGCCCCGATGATCGCCACCCAGAGGATGGTCTTGGCCGATCGGGCGGGGGCGTTTTGCATAAGCGAAAGCTGAGAGGAAGCGTCAGCCTTGCACAAGAAAGAACCGCGCCGGGGCAGTTATGCACCCGGCGCGGGGCGGAAGCGACCGTGCAGCCCGTTCAGGCCGCGTGGCGGGTCCCGGCCACGTCATTCGCCGCCTGCGGGAAGGGGCGGGCGGCGATCTCATAGATATTGCCGCGGGCGATGCCGATATCGGCAAGGGCGCGGTCGCTGAGCTGGCTCAGCTCCTCGGCGGTGCGGTTGCGGCGCTGCATCGCGGCGAAGCCACGGCCCAGGGCCTGGAAGGCGCCCGTGATGGCTGCCAGGATGACAGCGGCACGCAGGGCGCGGGCACGGGCGGTCAGCACCTCGGCGCGCTCGGCCGCGTTCAGGCGGTCGAGGTGCGGGTAAGGCATCAGCATCGCGGCTTCGGCCGGGGTGATGCGGGAGTCCATGTGGTCCATCCGAATATCTGTGGGCGGTCATCGCCCGGGTTCTGAAGGCGGCGGCGCCGCTCTCGTGAGGCAGGATATAGGGGGGCTTTGCGTCTTGTGGTTGCGCTATGCTGCGACTGCACACATGCGCTCAGCGCATGACATCCTGTGGACTTATGTCATTATGACGGAACTGAGGCAGAAATGAACGAAAAGTTGCACCGCCTCTCCGCCCTGCGTGAGGCTTTGGCCGCCCAGGGTGTCGCGGGCTTCCTTGTCCCGCGCGGCGACGAGCATCTGGGCGAATACGTCCCCCGCGCCGGCGAACGCCTGGCCTGGCTGACCGGCTTCACCGGCAGCGCGGGCATGGCCGTGGTGTTGCCGGGCCGCGCCGCCGTCTTCACCGATGGCCGCTACACCACCCAGCTCGCCGCCGAGACCGATGCCGCGCTGTGGGAACGCCGCCACATCACCGAGGAACCGCCCGCCGAATGGCTGCGTGAGCACGCCCAGGGCCTGGCCATCGGCTACGACCCCTGGTTGCACAGCGAGGCCGCCTTGCAGCGTTTCGCGGGCGTGACGCTCGTGCCCCTCTCGCCCAACCCCATTGATGCGCTCTGGACCGACCGGCCCGCGCCCCCCGCAACCCCCGTGCTGCCGCATGCCCTGGCCCAGGCCGGGGTCACGGGCGCCGCCAAGCGCGAGGCCGCCGCCGCCGCCCTGCGCGCGGCCGGCGAACAGGCCTGCGTGCTGGCCGATGCCCATTCCGTCGCCTGGCTGCTGAACATCCGCGGGGCGGACCTGGCGCACACGCCCCTGCCGCTGGCCTTCGCGGTGCTGCACGACGATGCCTCGGTGGCGCTGTTCCTGAACGCGCCGGAGCGGGTGCCGGAAACGACGCGCGCCCATCTGGGCAATGCCGTCAGCATCGCGCCCCGCACGGCGCTGCCGGGCGCGCTGCGCGCCCTGTCCGGCCGCACCGTGCGCCTCGATGCCGAGGCCACCCCCGCCTGGTTCGCCGCGACCCTGCGCGAGGCCGGCGCCAAGGTGACGACGGGCGAGGACCCTTGCCGCCTGCCCCGCGCCATGAAGAACCCCGTGGAGCAGGAAGGCGCCCGCGCCGCGCAGCTGCGCGATGCCGGCGCCGTGGCGCGCTTCCTGGCCTGGTTCGCCGAGCATGCGCCGCGGGGCGGCCTGACCGAGATGTCCGCCGCCGCCCACCTGCTGGACCAGCGCCGCCTGCTGCCGGGTTTCGTGGCCGAGAGCTTCCCCGCCATCTCGGGCGCCGGCGAGAATGGCGCCATCGTCCACTACCGCGTCACCCCCGAGACCGACCGGCCCATCCGCCCCAACGAGTGCTACCTGATCGACAGCGGCGCGCAGTTCCCGGACGGCACCACCGACATCACCCGCACAATCTGGACCGGGCCGGACGCCGCGCCGGCCGCGCTGCGGGCGCGCTACACGGCGGTGTTGCGCGGCCACATCGCGCTCGGCACGCTGCGCTTTCCGGAAGGGGTGGCGGGGCCGCACCTGGATGCCATCGCGCGCCGGCCGCTCTGGGACATGGGCCTCGACTACGACCACGGCACCGGGCATGGCGTGGGCAGCTTCCTCTCGGTGCATGAGGGTCCGGCCGCCTTCAGCCGCGCGGCCCGCGTGGTGCCCATCCGTCCGGGCATGATCCTGTCCAACGAGCCCGGCTACTATTTGCCCGGCCATTACGGCATCCGCATCGAGAACCTGCTGCTGGCCCGCCCCGCCGAGCCCCAGCCCGACCAGGCCCGCCCCTTCCTCGAATTCGAGACGCTGACGCTCGCGCCCTATTGCCGCGCCCTGCTGGACGCGGCAGCGCTGACGCGCTTCGAGCGGGAATGGGTGGATGCATACCACGCGCGGGTGTGGCGCGAGGTGGGGCCGGGGCTGGACACATCCAGCCGGGCCTGGCTGGAGGCGGAGTGCGCCCCCCTCTGATCAGCCGCCCGTGGCCTTGATCTGCACATCCACGTTGCCGCGGGTGGCGTGGCTGTAGGGGCAGATCTTCTCATGCGCCTCCTGCGCCAGCGCCGCCAATTCGGCCTGGGGCAGACCCGGGTCGTTCACATGCAGCACGACGGCGAGGCCGAAGCCCCCGCCCTCGCGCGGGCCCACCGAGACCTCGGCCGTCACCTCGGCCTTGCTGGCGTCCTTCTTGTGCTGGCGGCCGATGAAATCCAGCGCGCCGGCGAAGCAAGCGGCATAGCCGGCGGCGAAGAGGTGCTCGGGCGTGGTCGTGCCCTCGCGGCCGGGGCCGCCCATGTCCTTGGGCACGGAGAGGTCCACGGCCACCAGCCCGTCCTCGGTGGCGGTGCGGCCATTGCGGCCGCCCTGGGCGGTGGCGCGGGCGGTGGCGAGCGGCTTGATGCTGTCGGTCATCGCGGTTTCTCCCTCTGGAAGGGCGCCATCCTGTCACGCGGCGGGGAGGCGGCCAAATCCGCAACCTGTGCGTCATGGCGGGCGCGTCCGCGCCCGGCGCGCTTCAGGCCCGGTATCCCGCCCCGGCGTGCGCGGGCCGGCCTCAGCCGGCGTCCAGCCCCGCTTGCGCTCGGAACTCCGCCTCGGTGAGCACCGTCACCCCCAGCTCCGCGGCCTTGGCGGCCTTGGAGCCGGCATCGGCCCCCACCACCACGAAGTCGGTCTTCTTCGACACGCTCTTGGTGACACGCGCGCCCAGCGCCTCGGCCCGCGCCTCCGCCTCCTGGCGGGAGAGGGTCTCCAGCGTGCCGGTGAAGACCAGCGCCTTGCCGGCGAAGGGGTTGTCCTCCGCCGCCACGGGGGCCGCATCCTCGGGCGTCACCTGGCCCAGCAGGTCGTCCAGCGCCTCCTGGTTGTGGGGTTCGGCGAAGAACTCCACCAGCTCGGTCGCGATGGCCGGCCCGATGCCCTGGATGGAGCCCAGCTCCTCCCGCGCCTCGCTGCCGATGATGCGCGCCTCCACCATCCGCGCCCGCAGCGCCGTGACGGACTGGTAGTGCCGCGCCAGCAGCTTCGCGTTCTGCTCGCCGATGCGCCGGATGCCCAAGCCGAAGAGGAAGCGTTCCAGCGGCACGCGCCGCCGCGCCTCGATGGCGGCGAGAAGGTTGGGCACCTTCTTCGCCTCTTCCGGCCGCTTGGCGTTGGCGCCCCAGCCCTTGAAGCCGCGCAGCGTGGCCGCGTGCTGGTGAAGGCGGAAGATGTCGGCGGGGCTTTTCACCAGGCCTTCGGCGTGGAGAAGCTCGATCACCTCCTCGCCCATGCCCTCGATGTCCATCGCACGGCGGCTGACGAAGTGCTTCAGGCGCTCGGTGGTCTGTGCGGGGCAGATCAGGCCGCCGGTGCAGCGGCGCACCACGTCGTCGCCCTCGCGCACCGCATGGCTGCCGCAGGCGGGGCAGATTGTGGGGAAGGCGAAGGACGGGCCGCGCGTGGCGCCCTCGGGGTTGGCGACACCCACCACCTGCGGGATCACATCGCCCGCGCGCTGGATGGTGACGATGTCCCCCTCGCGCACATCCTTGCGCGCGATCTCGTCCTCATTGTGCAGGGTGGCGTGGGTGACGGTCACACCGCCCACGAACACCGGCTCCATCACCGCCCGCGGCGTCAGCGCGCCCGTGCGCCCCACCTGGATCTCGATGCGGAGAAGCCGCGTGGTGGCCTGTTCCGCCGCGAATTTCCAGGCGATGGCCCAGCGCGGCGCGCGGCCCACGAAGCCCAGCCGCTGCTGCCAGTCCAGCCGGTCCAGCTTGTAGACCACGCCGTCAATGTCATAGGCGAGGCCGGGGCGCGCACCCTCCATCCGCGCCTGGAATTCCGCGGCATCGGTGACGCGCGCCGAGAGCGGGTTCACCGTGAAGCCCCATTGCTTCAGCCGTTCCAGCCATTCCCAATGTGTCGCGGCCGGCGCCTCGCTTGCCTCGCCCATGGCATAGGCGAAGAGCTTCAGCGGGCGCTGCGCGGTGATGCCCGCATCCAGTTGCCGCAATGAACCGGCCGCCGCGTTGCGCGCATTCACCGGGATGGTGACGGCAGGGCCGAGCTTCTCGCCCGCCGCCTTGCGCGCCTCACGCGCCGCGAAGGCGGCCTCCTGCTGGGCGCGGAAGGCCAGGAAATCCGGGCGCTCCATGAAGACCTCGCCGCGGATTTCGATGCGGGCGGGGAAGGGGGCGGGAAGGGTCTGCGGCAGGTCGCGCAGCGTCAGCAGGTTGGCGGTGATGTCCTCGCCCTCGGCGCCATCGCCGCGCGTGGCGCCGCGGATGAAGCGGCCACCCTCGTAGAGCAGGTTCACGCTGAGCCCATCAATCTTGGGCTCCGCCACGAAATCGAGCGGCGCGTCCTCGGGCAGGCTGAGGAAGCGGCGGATGCGGGCCGCGAACTCCGCGAAGTCATTCGCGTCGAAGGCATTGTCCAGGCTGAGCATGGGCGCCAGGTGCCGGGACTTGGCGAAGCCCTCGGCCACCTTGCCGGACACCTTCTGCGTCGGGCTATCCGCCTGCACCAGCTCGGGGTGCGCCGCCTCCAGCGCGCGCAGCTCCCGCATCAGCGCGTCATATTCGGCGTCGCTGACGGTGGGTGCGTCCTGCTCGTAATAGGCGCGGTCATGCGCCGTGATCTGTTCGATCAGCGCGGCGATGCGCGCCTCCGGGCCCTCGGTCATGCGCTGTCGGCCAGGGCCTCGAAGGCGGCGCCTTCGAGGGAGAGGACGCTGAGTGTCTCGGCCTCCGCGCCGATCGCGTTGTAGAAGGCGAGGCCTCCTGCATTGCCGGGCAGCGCGGTCCATTCGATGAAGCTGCCGCCTGCCGCCCGCACCTCGGCCGCCGCGGCGGCCACCAGGGCGCGGGCCAGGCCTTGCCGCCGATGGCCGGGCGCCACGTAGAGGTCGCCCATCCGCGCGCAGCGCACGCCCTTGGTGGTTTCGAAGCTCGGGTGCAGGGTGAGGTAGCCTACGGCCGGGCGGCCTACCACCAGCAATTGGCCGACCGCCCGCGGGCCCAGGAAGGCCTCGCGCAGCGCCGCCGCGTCGGGGCTCAGGGCGGGATCATAGCCCTCCTCGGCGTTCAGCGCGCGCACCAGCGCGGCGACGGCATCACCATCCTCGGCGGTGAAGGGGCGGGGGGTCACGCCGCCCCCCGCAGCAGGCTTTCCGCCGCCGCGCGCGCGGCCTCCGTCACCACCTCGCCCGCCAGCATCCGTGCGATTTCCTCGCGGCGTTCCTCGGCGTCCAGCGGCGTCACGCGCGTCTCCGCCCGCCCGCCGGCGACCGACTTCGCCACCTGCAGATGCCGCGCCCCGCGCGCCGCCACCTGGGGCGAATGCGTCACCACCAGCACCTGCAGCCGCTCGGCCACGCGCTGCAACCGTTCGCCCACCGCGGCCGCCGTGGCGCCGCCGATGCCCGCATCCACCTCGTCGAAAACGAGCGTCGGCACCGGTGAGCCCCGCGCCAGCACGACCTTCAAGGCCAGCATCAGCCGCGACAATTCCCCGCCCGAGGCGATCTTCACCAACGCCCCCGGCGTCTGTCCTGGGTTGGTCGCCACCAGCAGCGTGACGCGATCGGCGCCATCGGCGCCCCAGGCCGCTTCCTCGCGCGCCGCCACCTCCACCACCACCCGCGCGCGGTCGAGCTTCAAGGGCGGCAATTCCTGCGCCAGCGCGGCTTCCAGCGCCGCCGCCGCCTCGCGCCGCAGCGCCGTCAGCGCGGTGGCCGCCGCCACATAGGTCTCGCGCGCCGCCCGCGCGGCCAGGCTCAGCGCGCTGACGCGATCCGTCCCGGCATCGAGCGCGGAGAGCCGCCCGCGCAGCGTGTCCAGCAGCGCCGGCAATTCCACCACCGGCACGCCATGCTTCCGCGCCGCCGAACGCAGCGCGTAGAGCCGGTCGTCCAGCGCCTCCAGCCGGCGCGGGTCGGGCAGGGCGTCCTGGGCCAGGCGTTCCAGAAGCTGCTCGGCCTCCGCCAGCGCGTCCTGTGCGGCCCCAAGGGCCGCCAGCACCGCGTCTTGCCCCGGCCCCACCGCGCCGGGTGGCAGGCGTTCCAAAGCACGCGCGGCGTTGCGCAGCGCGGCCGCCGGGTTGGCGCTGCGCCGGTCGCGCGGCTGGAGTTCGGCCAGCGCCCCGGCCAGCGCCTCGGTGCGACGTTCGGCGGCCTGGAGGTGCTGGCGTTCCTGGGCGAGCGTCTCCTCCTCGCCCTCTCCCGGGGCGAGCTTCGCCAATTCCTCGACGGCGTGGCGCAGCCATTCCTCGTCGCGCAGGGCGGCCGCCACCGCCTCCTCCGCCTCGCGCAGCGCGGCATCCGCCGCACGCCAGGCGCGGAAGGCGGCCGCGGCCTCGCCGCGCGGGGCATCGAGGCCGCCAAAGGCATCGAGCAGCGCGCCATGGGTTGCGGGGTCGGCGAGGCCCACCTGGTCATGCTGCCCCTGCACCTCGACCAGCGTGGCGGCGAGGCGCTTCAACGCCGCCACCCCCACCGGATGGTCGTTCACGAAGGCGCGGGAGCGTCCATCGGCCTGCACCACGCGGCGCAGCACCAGCGCATCCTCTGCCTCCAGGCCCAGCTCGGCCAGCAGCGCATGGGCGGGGTGGTGGGGCGGCGGGGTGAAGACGGCGGCGACGCTCGCTTGCGATTGCCCCACGCGCACCAGCCCTGCCTCGGCGCGCATGCCCAGCGCGAGGCCCAGGCTGTCCAGCAGGATGGACTTGCCCGCGCCCGTCTCGCCGGTCAGCACCGAGAGGCCGGGGCCGAAGGAGAGGTCCAGCCGCTCGATCAGCACCACGTCGTGGATGGCGAGCGAGGCGAGCATGGCGCCCCGCTAGAAGATGTTGCCCCAGGCCCGCCGCAGCAGCCCCGGCCGCGCGGCGTCCGACGGCGCGGCCCCCGGCGTCAGCAGCGCGTAGCTGTCCTGGTACCAGGGGCTGCCCGGGAAGTTGTAGCCCAGCACGGAGGCGGTGCGCGCCGCCTCCTCCCGCAGGCCGAGGGAGAGGTAGATCTCCGTCAGCCGGTGCAGCGCCTCGGGCACATGGTTGGTGGTCTGGTATTGCTCCACCACGCGGCGGTAGCGGCCGATGGCGGCGTTGAGCAGGCGCTGGCGCTGGTAGAAGCGGCCGATGTTCATCTCGCGCCCGGCCAGGTGGTCGCGCGCCAGGTCCATCTTGAGGCGGGCGTCGCGGGCATAGGCGGTCTCGGGGAAGCGGTTCACCACATCCTGCAGCGCGGCCATGGCGAGCTCGGTCGAGCGCTGGTCGCGCTGCGCGTCGTTGATCTGCTCGTAGAGCGAGAGCGCGCGCAGGTAGTGCGCGTAGGCGATGTCGCGGTGCGCCGGGTGCAGCTGGATGAAGCGGTCCAGCGTGCCGATGGCCTCGGTGTAGCGGTTGCGCATGTAGTCGGCATAGGCCGACATCAGCTTCGCGTTGGTGGCCCAGGTGGAGAAGGGATGTTCGCGCTCCAGCGCGTCGAAGATCTGGCCGGCCTGGGCGTAGCGTTGTTCCTGCAGGGCCTGGATGCCGGCGGCGTAGAGCGCCTCGGGCGAGCGGTCCTGGAGGGCGGCGGTGGGGCTGCTGTCGAACAGGGAGCCCAGGCGCCCGTCCCAGCCCGTAGCACCCCCGCAGGCCGCGAGCGGCAGGAGGCTGCACAGGAGGGCGAGGCGGGGAAGGGTCTGTCGCATGTGGGGCGTTCTACTCCGGATGGCGGGCTTATACCACGCGCCCGCCGAACGCCGGCAAGGGGGGCCAGGAAGTGGGAAATCAGGCCGCGGTGGCGGCGAGCAGGGCGGGGGCTTCCACCGCCTCCAGCGCATGGCCGGTGACGAGGCGCGTGGCCGTGGGGTCCGCCAGCAGGGCGCGCACCAGCCGGTTGTTCAGCGCATGGCCCGAGCGCGCGCCGCGGAAGCGCCCCGCGATGGGGTGGCCGGCCAGCGCCAGGTCGCCCACCACGTCCAGCAGCTTGTGGCGCACGAATTCATCGGGGCTGCGCAGCCCGCCCGGGTTCACCACCAGCGGCCCGTCCACCACCACGGCATTGGCGAGGCTGCCGCCGCGCGCGAGGCCCGCCGCGCGCAGCCGCGCCACATCCTCGGCGAGGGTGAAGGTGCGGGCATTGGCGAGTTCCGCGCGGAAGCTGGCCGTGGAGACGCGCAGGGCGAGCGACTGGGTGCCGATGGCGGTGCCGGGGAAGGCGATTTCCAGCTCGGCCTCGAAGGCGAAGTCATCGAGCGGCGAAAGCTCGGCCCAGGCGCCCGTCTCATCCTCGACGCGCACGGCCTTGAGCACCTGCAGCGAATGCCGCTGGCCATATTGCTCGGCCGCGCCGGCGCAGTTGATGAGGAAGATGAAGGGCTCCGCCGAACCGTCGAGGATGGGCACCTCCGGCCCGTCCACCTCGACCAGCGCGTCGTCGATGCCGGCGGCGGCCAGCGCCGCCATCACATGCTCGATGGTGCCGACGCGGGCTTGCGGCTGGCCCTCCATCCCGATGGCGGTGCAGAGCCGCGTGTCCACCACATGGTCGGCGCGGGCGGGGATGGTGACGCCGAGGTCGGTGCGACGGAAGCTGATGCCGGCGCCGCTGGGGGCGGGCAGGAGGGAGAGCGTCAGCGTCAACCCGCTGTGGAGGCCCACGCCGCGGCAGGAAATCCCCTGCGCGAGGCGACGGCGGCGACCACCCGGAAGCTGCGCGAATCCATCCATGCTGAGCAAAATCCCCAAAGCTGGGCCAAACCGCCCGTGACACACAAAGCCCGCGCCAGTGGCGCGGCATTCCGGATTACGGCCCTCCCCAGAACCGCGCCCCGCCCGGAGGGGGAGGCACCGGACCCTGCCCAGTTCATGCGGCCACAATCGGGCCGTCGGCAAGGTTTCGACACCCTGCATGCCAGGGCTGGGCCGTGCAGGCCAGTCAAGCGTTGTTTCCCGATGTTTCCCGCTAAAACCCTGAAAGGGCGCGCCCTTTTCTCGCCATATTTGCGCTGACGGCAATTCCCGCACGCGCTTCATTGCGTCGCGGCAAAGTCCTGGCGGTGCGGTTTGCTTGACCTGGACATGAAAAACCCCGCGGCCTTTCAGCCGCGGGGTCATTCGGCACAAAGCTGTTCCGGATCAGTTGCTCATGCGGCGCAGAAAGGTCGGGATGTCGAGGTTCTTCTCATCCGGACCCGTGGGCGAGGCCGCGGGCGCCGTGCGCTGCGGCGCGGGCTGGGGAAGGCCGAGGCCCGGCTCGGCGCGGCGCGGGGCGGTGGCTTCCGGCGCGCGCGGCTGGCGAATGGCGCCCGTCGCGTTGCGGAACAGGCTGCGCCAACCCGATTCGCCGCCATGCTGCGGCGCCGGGCCTTCCATCTGCGCGGGGGCCGCCATGACGGGCGGTGCCATCTGCGGGGCAGGGGTCGGCACGGGCTGCGGGGCCGGCATCTCCTCCTCCTGCGCCGCCGGGACGGGTGTCACGGCCACCGCCGGCGCGGCCGCCTGGCGCAGCAGGCCCGCACCCGTGGCCTGCACCGGCCGGCGGGCGGGCTGCGGCGGGACGGGGGCGCCAAACGGCCCCTGCGCCGCCCCTTGGGCCGCGCGCGGCGCCGGCGCCTCGACCGGCGCGGGGGCGACGACGGCCAGGCGCGGCGCGCCCGTCGAAGCCGCACTCGCCACATCGATGCCGGTGGCGACGACCGAGACGCGCACGCGCCCGTTCATCGTCTCATCAACGGAGGAGCCGAAGATGATGTTCGCATCCTCGTCCACCTCGCGACGGATGCGCGTCGCCGCCTCGTCCACCTCGAACAGCGTCATGTCGAGGCCGCCCGTGATGTTGATCAGCACGCCGCGCGCGCCGCGCATGGAGGTGTCCTCCAGCAGCGGGTTGCTGATGGCGGCCTCGGCGGCCTTCACCGCGCGGTCCTCGCCCTCGGCCTCGCCCGTGCCCATCATCGCCTTGCCCATCTCGGCCATGACGGTGCGGATGTCGGCGAAGTCGAGGTTCACGAGGCCGGGGGCCACCATCAGGTCGGTGACGCCGCGCACGCCCATGTAGAGGACGTTGTCCGCCATGCGGAAGGCGTCCTGGAAGGTCGTGCGCTCATTGGCCAGCCTGAACAGGTTCTGGTTGGGCACCACGATCAGCGTGTCCACGAACTGCTGCAGCTCATCGAGGCCGAGGTCGGCGGCGCGCTTGCGCTTGGGCCCTTCGAAGTCGAAGGGGCGCGTCACGACGCCCACGGTCAGGATGCCGCGCTCGCGCGCCATGCGCGCCACGACGGGCGCCGCCCCCGTGCCCGTGCCGCCGCCCATGCCGGCGGTGACGAAGACCATGTGGCAGCCTTCCAGGTGGCGGGCCAGCTCGTCCATCGCTTCCTCGGCGGCGGCGCGGCCGATCTCGGGCTTGGCACCCGCGCCCAGCCCCTGCGTCAGGTGCGGGCCGAGCTGCACGCGGCGTTCCGCGCGGCTGTTCACCAGCGACTGGGCGTCGGTGTTGGCGACAATGAAATCAACCCCCTCGAGGCCCAGGTTGATCATGTTGTTCACGGCATTGGTGCCGCCGCCGCCGATGCCGATGACGGCGATCCGGGGCGAGAAATCGGTGTGCTGCGTCACTGGCAGAGTCAGGTTCAACGTCATGGCCTCGGATCTCCTCCCCTCGAGTCTAGACGCGTGCGGCGAGTCGCGTCTCCCCCTCCCGCCGCACTCATCCCCGTGTTCCACATAATCCACAGGCGGTGGATTCGCGTTTTCACAATCTTTCGCGCAGCCAGGCGAAGGCACGCGACACCATCCCCTTCGGCGCCGCCGGACCCGGCGTGATGTCGAGCAGCGGGCGCCCCTCGCCCGCGGCCCAGGCCAGCAGCCCGATGCAGCTGGCGAAGGCCGGCCCCGCCGCCGTCTCCGGCAGCCCGCGCACGATTCGCGGGCGGCCGAGGCGCACCGTCACCGGCTTGCCCAGCACGCGGGCGGCCAGTTCGCGCACGCCGATCACCTGGCTGGCACCGCCCGTCAGCACCACGCGGCGGCGCATCTCCATGGGCAGGCCCGAGGCCTCCAGCCGGTCGCGCAGCAGTTCGAAGCTTTCCTCCAGGCGCGGGCGCATGATCTTCACGATCATCTCGCGCGGGATGCGCGCGATCTGGTCCTCCTCCTCGCCCACCATCGGCACGGGCAGAAGCTCGCCCCGGTCCTCGTCGGATTCGAGGACGCTGCCATGCATGGTCTTCAGCCGCTCCGCGTGGCTGATCGGCGTGGACAGCACGCGCGCCAGATCATTGGTCACCTGCCAGCCGCCCACGGGAAGCTGCGCCGTGTGCAGCAGCCGGCCTTCCGCGAAGCAGGCGAGGCTGGTGGTGCCGCCGCCCATGTCCACGCAGATGGCGCCCAACTCGCGCTCATCATCCACCAGCGTCGCAAGCCCGGCCGCGAAGGGCGAGGCGATCATCTCCTCCGCCTCCAGTTCGCAGCGGTGCAGCGTCTGGCCCAGGTTGAACAGCGCGTGGCTGGCCGCGTCCACCACATGCAGCCGCGCCTGCAGGCGTTCGCACACCATGGCGCGCGGGTCTTCCACGCCGCCCGTCTCGTCCACCATGAAGCCGGCGGGGAAGCAGTGCACCACCTCGCGCCCATCGGCATGGGTCCGGCGCACGCCTTCTTGGAGAATGGAGCGCAGGTCGGCCTCCGTCACCGCCCGCCCGCCGATGGGCCAGTCGATGTGATGGATGCGCCCGCCCGGCTGCCCGCAGGAAAGGTTGACGATGACGCCCTGCAGCCGCGTGTCGGCCATCTGCTCGGCGCCGGCCACGGCGGCGCGGATGCTGCGCTCGGCCTCCTCCATGTCCACGACGGAGCCGGCCTTGATGCCGCGCGCCTTCTGCCAGCCGAAGCCCAGCGCGCGCGGCGTGCCGTCGCTCTCGATGCGCGCGATGATGCAGACGATCTTGGTGGTGCCGATGTCCAGCACCCCGAAGGCGCCGGCGCGCGCCCGGCCCAGGCGCAGGCCGCGCGCGGGCGGGGTGTCGGCGGCGGCGTGGCGAATGATCTCGTTCATCCACGTTGTCTCCGGGCTTGCGCGGGGGTGGCGGGCGGCGTGGCGGGGGCCTCGGGCGGCATGCGGACCACCAGGCGGTCGGGCAGGCGCATGTCCACCACCGCGAGCGGCCGGTCGAGCAGCCGGTCCTGCGCCTGCAGCGTGGCGAGGCGTTCCACCGCCGCTTCCTCATGCCCCTCGGGCAGCAGCACGTCGGCGCCATTGTGCAGGCGCAGATTCCAGCGCCGTTCGGAGACGCGCACCGCGGCCTCCACCCGGTCCGCGATGGCGGGGTGCCGGCGCAGCACGTCCACGATGGAGGCGGCGGCGGTGTTGGCGCCGGCGCCCACCACGAAGGGCAGGGGGCCGAAGGCCTCGAAGCGCTCGCTCGCCATCTCGTTGCCGCTGCGGTCAATGACGGAATAGCGCCCGTCCTGCTGCCAGATGGCGAAGGCCTGGCGTTCCTCCAGCCGCACCAGGATGGTGCCGGGCAGGCGGCGTTCCACATGCGCGCCCCGCACCCAGGCGATCTCCATCAGTCGCGTGCGCGCGGCATCCGGGTCGAAATCCAGGATGGCATCGCCGGGCACGGTGCCGATGGCGGTCAGCAGCGCCTCGCGCGGGGTGAATTCCCGCCCCTCGACGCGGATTTCCTGCACGACGAGGCCATGGTCGCGCCCCAGATTCACCAGCGCCAGCGCCGTATCCCGCGCCCGCGCCTCGGGGTCCATCCGCGCCACACCCCAGGCCAGGCCCGCGAGCGCGCCCAGCCCCAGCAAACCAAAACCCATGCCGCGCAAGATGCGCCGCTGCCGGCGAAACCACAGCGCGGCGGCGGAAGGCCGGCGCGGCGGGGGTGCGGCGGCGCGGGCGCGGACGGCGACCTTCTTGCGCGGCTCACGCGCCATGCCGCGCCTCCCGCACCATCCAGGCGCAGAGCTCGGGGAAGGGAATGCCCTGGTGCGCCGCCTGTTCGGGCAGCAGCGAGGTGGGCGTCATGCCCGGCTGGGTGTTCACCTCCAGCAGCACGAGGCGCCCGGGTTCGCCCGCCGTGTCGTCATAGCGGAAATCCGCGCGGGAGACGCCGCGGCAGCCCAGCGCCTGGTGGGCGGCCAGGGCCACGCGCATCGCCTCGGCCGCGATGTCGGCATGGATGGGCGCGGGCAGGAGGTGGCGGCTGCCGCCTTCCGCATACTTGGCCTCGTAGTCGTAGAAGGCGTGGCCGGTCGCGATCTCGGTCACACCCAGCGGCCGGTCGCCCATGATGGCCACCGTGATCTCGCGGCCGGGGACGTAGCTTTCGGCCATGATGCGGCTGCCGAAGCGCCAGCTCCGCGCGACCTCCGCGCGGCGGTTGTCGCCCGTGCGCAGGATGGTGACGCCGACCGAGCTGCCCTCATCCACCGGCTTCACCACATAGGGGCGGGGCAGGGGGTCTTCCTGCTCCAGCTCCTCCGGGGAGACGATGCGGTGCTGCGCCACCGGCAGCCCATGCGCCTGGAACACGGCCTTGGCCGCGCCCTTGTCCATGGCGACGGAGGAGGCGCGCACGCCCGAATGCGTGTAGGGCAAACCGAGCCAGTCCAGCACACCCTGGACGCAGCCATCTTCGCCGAAGCGGCCATGCAACGCGTTGAACACGGCGTCCGGCCGCTCGGCACGCAGCGTGGCGATGAGGGCGCCGAGATCCTCGGTCACCTCGATGGGCAGGACGGTGAAGCCCGCCGCCTCCAGCGCCGGGATCACCTGGCGGCCGGTGGCGAGGCTCACCTCGCGCTCGGCCGAGACGCCGCCATGGAGAACGGCCACCTTGGTCATGCCGCCCCCGATCGGCGGAGGGCCGCGGCCCGGAGCCGTGAATCGGTGGCCATCATGCCGCCCCCGATCGGCGGAGGGCCTTGGCCCGGAGCCGTGAATCGGTGGCCATCATGCAACCTCTCCCAGCCGCTTGATTTCCCATTCCAGCGCGATGCCCGAATGCGCCAGCACCCGCGCGCGCACCGCCTCGCCCAGCGCCTCAAGCTCCGCCGCCGTGGCGCCGCCGGTGTTGAGCAGGAAGTTGCAGTGCTTCTCGCTCACCTGCGCGCCGCCCAGCGTGAGGCCCCGGCAACCGGCGGCGTCAATCAGCGCCCAGGCCTTGTGGCCTTCCGGGTTGCGGAAGGTGCTGCCGCCGGTGCGCGCGCGCACGGGCTGCGTGGCCT
The DNA here is from genome assembly GCF_014196305.1 of Roseococcus suduntuyensis. Taxonomy (GTDB): domain Bacteria; phylum Pseudomonadota; class Alphaproteobacteria; order Acetobacterales; family Acetobacteraceae; genus Roseococcus; species Roseococcus suduntuyensis. The sequence goes on along the minus strand of NZ_JACIDJ010000002.1, from coordinate 635,203 downwards.
CGCGCGCCGCGCGGATGTCCGCCATGCGGGCGGCGATGGCGGAAGCATCGCCGGGTTCGGCGCGCAGCCGGGCGCGCACCACCACGCCGCGCGCGGGCAGTTCCGCATGCCGGTAGTCCAGGCGCAGCCCCGCCGCATCCAGCCGCAGCAGCCCGTTGGGCGTGGCAATCTCTGCCCAGTCCAACACGTCACGTATTTCGCGCCCATAGGCGCCGGCATTCATCGCCACCGCGCCGCCCAGGCTGCCCGGAATGCCGCAGAGGAATTCCAGCCCCGACAGCCCCGCCGCCGCCGCGTGCTCGGCGATGGTCGCATCCAGCGCGGCCGCGCCCGCCACCACGCCATCGGACTGCACCTCGACGGCGCCGAACCCGCGCGCGGGCAGGCGCAGCACCAGGCCCCGAATGCCGCCATCGCGGATGATGAGGTTGGACGCCGCGCCCAGCACCGTCACCGGCCCCGCCTCCTCGGCCAGCAGCGCCAGCAGGTCCTCGGCATCGGCCGGGCGTGCCAGCCGCTCCGCCGGCCCGCCCACGCGGAACCAGGTGAAGGGGGCCAGCGGCGCGTCGAAGTCGAGACGGCCGCGCAGCTTGGGCATGGCGTCAAGCACGGCGCAGCGGCGCGACACGCGCGCCCGCCTTGGCCTGCAACTCGCCCAGTTGCTGCGGCAGCGCATGCGCCCAGTTGGTGATGCTGCCGGCCCCCAGGCACACGACATAGTCGCCGGGGCGGGCGATGGCGTGGATCATCTCCGGCAGGTGGTCCGGGGCGGCCAGCGGCACCACGCTGCGATGGCCGCGCGCGCGCAGCCCCTCCACCAGCCCATCCTTGTCCATGCCCTCGATGGGCGCTTCGCCCGCCGCATAGACATCGGCCACGATCACGGTGCCGGCGTCGTTCATGCAGGTGCAGAATTCGGTGAAGAGCTGTTGCAGCCGCGAATAGCGGTGCGGCTGCACAACGGCGATGACATCCCGCGCCCCCGCCTGCCGCGCGGCCTTGAGCACGGCCGCGATCTCGACCGGGTGGTGGCCGTAGTCGTCAATGATGGTGACGCCACCCGTCTCGCCCACGCGGGTGAAGCGGCGCTTCACGCCCTTGAAGCCGGCCAGAGCCTCGCGGATCACGTTCTCCGGCACGTCCATCTCGACGCCGACCGCGATGGCGGCCAGCGCGTTCTGCACATTGTGCTGCCCCAGCATGGGCAGGCGGAAGGGCTTCATGGTGCGGACGCGCTTGCTCACGCGGTCCTGCACGGAGACCTCGAAGGTCGCGCCCATGCGGTCGGTCAGCAGCTTCTCGGCCCGCACATCGGCCTGGGGCGAGAAGCCGTAGGTGACGAGGCGCCGATCCAGGCGTGGGATCATGGCCTGCACCGCCGGGTGGTCCACGCAGAGCACCGCGAAGCCGTAGAAGGGGATGTTGCCGACGAACTGCGCGTAGCCCTCGCGCATCGCCTCCTCGGTGCCCCAGTGGTCCAGGTGCTCGGCGTCCATGTTGGTGACGATGGCGACGGTGGAGGGCAGGCGCAGGAAGCTGCCATCGCTCTCATCGGCCTCGACCACCATCCATTCGCCGGTGCCCATGCGGGTGTTGGTGCCATAGGCGTTGATGATGCCGCCATTGATGACGGTGGGGTCGAGGCGCGCGGCCTCCAGCACCGCGGCGACGAGGCTCGTCGTCGTCGTCTTGCCATGGGTGCCCCCGACGGCGATGCCCCATTTGAGGCGCATCAGCTCCGCCAGCATCTCGGCGCGGCGCACCACGGGCAGCAGGCGGGCGCGCGCGGCCTGGACCTCGGGGTTGTCCCGCTTCACGGCGGTGGAGACGACGACGACCTGCGCCGCACCCAGGTTCTCGGCCGCATGGCCCACCATGACGGGAATGCCGGCCTCGCGCAGGCGGGCCACGTTGTAGCCCTCCGCGATGTCGCTGCCCTGCACGGAATAGCCGAGATTGTGCAGCACCTCGGCGATGCCGGACATGCCGATACCGCCGATGCCGACGAAGTGGATGGTCCCGATGGAGAGAGGGAGCGCGCGCATCAGCGGCCCTTTCCTTGGCCCGCTCCGCGGGGGGCGATTCCAACAAAATGGATGGTCCCGATCGAGAGTGGCAGCGCGCGCATCAGCGAGGCTCCTGGACAGAGGTGGTGCGCGCGGCGCAGTCGAGCACGGCGTCGGCCAATTCCCGCGCCGCCTGGGGTCGGGCGAGGCTTGCCGCATGTCGGGCCGCTTCGGCAAGCCTTTCCGGCGCGTCGAGCCAGGCCGCCAGCGCAGCCCCCAGAACCTCCGGTGTCAGCCCGGGCTGGAGCAGCACCTGCGCGGCCCCGCTTTCGGCCAGCGCGGCCGCATTGGCCCGCTGGTGGTCGTCAATGGCGGAGGGCAGCGGAATCAACAGCGAAGGCCGCCCCGCGCAGGCGAGTTCCGCCACCGTGGAGGCGCCGGCCCGCGCGATGACGAGATGTGCCCCCGAAAGCCGCACCGCGATGTCGGGGAAAAAGGGCGAGAGCTCCACCGGAATGCCCGTGTCGGCATAGGCCGCGCGCACGCGCTCCTGGTCCTCCACGCGCACCTGCTGGGCCACCAGCAGCCGCGCCCGCAGCGAATCCGGCAGGGCGGCGATGGCGGGCGGGATCAGGTCCGAGAACACCCGCGCCCCCAGCGAACCGCCGATGACCAGCAGCCGCAGCGCGCCCGTCGTCGGCGGGTAGGGCTGGCCCACCAGCGCGGCCAGGGCGGGCCGCACCGGGTTGCCCACATGTTGCGTGCGCGCACCCGCGGGCACCCGCGCCGTGCGGGCATAAGCGAGCGCCAGCAAATCCGCCCGCTTCGCCAATGCCCGGTTGGCGCGGCCCAGCACGCCATTCTGCTCGTGCAGCACCAAGGCGGGGCGGCGGCGCCCGAGCGTCAGCGCGGCCAGCGCGGGCGGGATGGAGGGGTAGCCACCAAAGCCCACCACCGCCGCCGCGTCCAGCTGCTTCAGCAACCGCCGCGCCGTCAGCGTGCCGGCGGCGAGTTGGGCCGCGCCGCGCAGCCCCTTCACGACACCCCGCCCCGCGATGCCCGCGCCCTTCAGCACGAAGCGTTCCGCCGAGGCGAAGGCCGGGCTGTCAAACGCGGCGGAGCGCGCATCGGTGAACAGCACAACCCGCTGCCCGCGCGCCATGAGTTCGGCGGCCAGCGCCTCGGCCGGGAACAGGTGCCCCCCCGTGCCGCCGGCGGCGATGGCGATGGGGCGGATGGCGGGTCCGCGCATGGTCACGTGGGGAAGGGGGCGCGAAGCCCCGCCGTGAAGGGGTTGGCTTCCTCGCCCCGCGCGGGGCGCCGCCGCGTCAGCGCCAGCAGGAAGCCCATGCCGAGCGCCAGCGCCACCACCGAGGAACCGCCATAGCTCACGAAGGGCAAGGTCATCCCCTTGGTCGGGATCAGGTGCAGCGAGCTTCCCATGTTGATGAAGGCCTGCAGCCCGAACTGCACCAGCAGGCCCGTGGCCGCCAGGCTCACGAACACGTCCCGCTCGTCCATCAGGCGCCAGAGGCCGCGCAGCACGATGAAGGCGAACAGGCCCAGGATCAGCAGGCAGGTGATGAGGCCGAATTCCTCCGCCGCCACGGGGAAGACGAAATCCGCATGGGCGTCGGGCAGCACGTCCTTCACGCGGCCCTCGCCGGGGCCGCGGCCGAACATGCCGCCATTGCCGAAGGCCTCCAGCGACATGCGGATCTGGAAATTGTCGCCCGATTCCGGGTTGAGGAAGCGTTGGATGCGGGAGCGCACATGGCCATGCAGGGTGAAGGCCAGCACCGCCATCCCCACCACCGCGCCCGCGCCGGCCACCACCCACATCAGGTTGATGCCCGAGACGAAGACCTGCGCGAGGAACACCGCCACGATGACGGCCAGCATGCCGATATCGGGCTGCTGCTTCATCAGCCAGGAGACGCCGCCGATCAGCGCGATGGCGATGAGCAGGCCGGGGAAACGCCCCTCGCGCTTGCCTTCCGCCAGCAGCCAGGCCACGGCCACGGCCAGGCAGGGCTTCAGGAATTCGGTGGGCTGCAGCGAACCGCCGGGGAAGGAGATCCAGCGCCGCGCGCCCTTGATCTCGGTGCCGATGACCAGCGTCGCTGCCGTCAGCGCCAGCGCCCCCAGCGCGCCCAGCATGGCCGCGCGCAGCACCCACTTCACCGGCAGCATGGAGACGCCCACCATCACGATGACGGCGATCATCGAATAAACCACCTGGCGCGTGAGGAACATGTGGCGGGAAGAGGCCCCGATCCGCTCGGCCACCGCCGGCGAGGCCGAGAGCATCATCACATAGCCGATGCCCACCAGCGCCAGCAGCGCGGCGAGTGTCCAGCGGTCCAGGCTGGCCCACCAGCGCCCCACCGTCGAATGGTCCACGCGGACGAGGCTCATGCGGGCATACTTTCCGGCAAGGGGGCATCGAGGGCGGCGACCATGGCGCGGAAGGCATCGCCCCGCGCGTCGAAGCCCGTGAACTGGTCCCAGGAGGCGGCGGCGGGCGAGAGCAGCACCACCTCCGCCGCACCCGACATGGCGGCCTGCGCGGCCAGCGGCACCGCCGCCTCCAGCGTGCCGCAAAGCCGGTGCCGCACGCCATGCGCGGCCAGGGTGGTGGCGAATTCGGCGGCGTCGCGGCCGATCAGGAAGGCCTCGGCCACGCGGTCGAACAGGGGGGAAAGGGGCTCGATGCCGCCCGCCTTGCCCATCCCGCCCGCGATCCAGACCACGCGCGGATAGGAGGAGAGCGCCCAGGCCGTGCTGTCGGCATTGGTGGCCTTGCTGTCATTCACGAAGGCGACGGGGCCGATGCGCCGCACCACCTCCTGCCGGTGCGGCAGGCCGGGATAGGTGGAAAGCCCCTCGGCCAGCGTGGCGCGCGACACGCCGAGTGCCAGCGCCATGCCGCAGGCGGCCGCCGCATTCTGCGCGTTGTGCGCGCCGGGCAAGGTGGGGCAGGCGGCGAGGTCCGCGATGACGCCGGCGCCGTCGCGCAGCAGGGAACCCTCCCACCAGACGCCACCGGGGCCGAGCGGCACGACGCGCCCGGCCAGCCCCTGGGCCAGCCCGCGCGTGTGGTCGTCGCCCTGGCCCAGCACCGCCACGTCGCCCGCCTCCTGCCGCGCGAAGATACGCGCCTTGGCGGCGAAGTAGCCCGCCATGTCGCCATGCCGGTCCAGATGGTCGGGGCTGAGGTTCAGCATCGCGGCGCAGTTGAATCGAAGCGTTTCGATTCGCTCCAGCATGTAGGAGGACATCTCCAGCACATACACGCCGTCATCGCCCAGCAGCGGCATGTCCAGCGCCGCCGGGCCCAGATTGCCGCCCACGGCGCAGGCCATGCCGGCGCGTTCCAGCAGGTGGCCCAGCAGCGCCGTGGTCGTGCTCTTGCCATTGGTGCCGGTGATGCCCGCGAAGCGCGCGCGCGAACCGCTGGCGCGCACGGCGCGATAGAGGAACTCCACATCGCTCAGCACGGGCCGGCCCGCCGCGCGCGCGGCGACCGCCGCCGGGTGGGGCTGCGGCAGCAGGTGCGGAATGCCCGGCGAGAGCAGCAGCGCGTCGAAATCGAAGCCTGCGGCGGGGTCCGCGACCCGCAGCCCGACGGCCTCCGCCCGCGCCCCCTCGCGGTCATCCCACGCCGTCACCTCCGCGCCCCATTCGGCCAGTCGCCGCGCGGCCGGCAGCCCGGCGCGGCCGAGCCCCACCACGGCCACGCGCATCCCGGCGAAGGGGGCGAAGGACGCCATCAGCGGATCTTCCCCCTCATCGGATTTTCAAGGTGGAGAGGCCGACCAGCCCCAGCACCATCGCGATGATCCAGAAGCGGATCACGATGGTGGGCTCGGCCCAGCCCTTCTTCTCGAAATGGTGGTGCAGCGGCGCCATCAGAAACACCCGCCGCCCCGTCCGCTTGAACCAGAACACCTGGATGATGACGGAGAGCGTCTCCACCACGAACAGCCCGCCCACGATGGCCAGCACCATCTCATGCTTGGTCGCCACCGCGATGGAGCCCAGCGCGCCGCCCAGCGCGAGCGAACCCGTGTCGCCCATGAACACCGCCGCCGGCGGCGCGTTGAACCACAGGAATCCCAGCGAGGCGCCGATCAGCGCCGAGCAGAACACCGCGAGCTCCCCCGCCCCCGGCACGCCATGCAGCTGCAGGTAGTCGGCGAAGATGCGGTTGCCGACCAGGTAGGCGATCAGCGCGAAGACCGCCGCCGCGATCATCACCGGCACGATGGCCAGCCCGTCCAGCCCGTCCGTCAGGTTCACCGCGTTGGAGGCCCCCACCATCACGAAAGCGGCGATCAGCGGGAACAGGATGCCCAGCGGCACCAGGATGTCCTTGAAGAAGGGCACCGCCATGTTGCTGGACAGCCCCGGCGGCAGCAGCAGGCTCAGCCAGATGGAAGCCACCAGCGCGATGCCGCCCTGCACCAGCAGCTTCATCCGCCCCGACACGCCCTTGGTGTTGCGCTTGGTCACCTTCATCCAGTCATCGGCGAAGCCCAGCGCGCCATAGCCCAGCGTGACCAGCAGCACCGGCCAGACGAAGCCGTTGCGCAGATCGGCCCAGAGCAGCACCGCGATGGTGAGCGAGAAGAGGATCAGCACGCCGCCCATGGTGGGCGTGCCCTTCTTGGTCAGCAGATGGCTTTGCGGCCCGTCCTCGCGGATGGGCTGGCCGGCCGGCTGGAAGGTCCGCAGCCAGGCGATGATGGGCTTGCCGAAGGCGAGGCAGAGCACCAGCGCCGTCATGCAGGCGGCCCCCGCGCGGAAGGTCAGGTAGCGCACCAGGTTGAACATGATGAACTCGTCCGCGAGCGGGGCGAGCAGAATGGGCAGCATCAGGCAGTCCTCTCGGTCAGGGCGCGGATGATCTCGGCCATCCGCATGCCGAGGGAACCTTTCACCAGCACCGCATCGCCCTCGCGCAGCGCCGCCGCCACCACGGGGGCAAGGCTGGCCGCGTCCGGCATGTGCGCCCCCCGGCGCGCGGGGGGCAGGGCGGCGAAGAGATGCCCCATCATCGGCCCGCAGGCAAACACGAGGTCGGCCGCGTCCGCCGCATCGCTGGCCAGCCCGGCATGCAGGTCCCGGCCGAATTGGCCCATTTCCAGCATGTCGCCCAGCACCGCGATGCGCCGGCGGGCCTTCTGCCCGGCGAGGACCGCGAGGGCCGCGCGCACGGCGGTGTCGGAGGCGTTGTAGCTCTCGTCCAGCAGCAGGGCCGTCCCGCCATCGGGGGTGGGGATATGCCGCATGGCACCCCGCCCGGCCGCGGCGCCGAAGCCGTCCAGCGCGGCGGCGGCCAGCCCCGCATCGCCGCCCGCCGCCTGCACGGCCGTGAGTGCCGCCAGCGCGTTCAGCGCCATGTGCCGGCCCGGCTGGGCGAGGCGGATTTCCACATGCCGCCCCAGCAGGTCGCATTCGGAGACGCTGCCCATGGCCTCGCCCCGGAAGGCGAGCAGGCGGGCGGCGCATTCCGGGCCCTCGCCGAAGCCGATGACCCGCGCGCCGAACCCGGCGGCATGGGCCGCGAGGCGGGGGAAGTGCGGGCTGTCCTGCGGCAGCACCGCGATCCCGCCCGCGCCCAGGCCCGACATGATCGCGGCCTTCTCGTCCGCGATGGCCTCCACGCTGCCCATGTTGCCGATATGCGCCGTGCCGATGGTGGTGATGACGGCCACATGCGGCGCGGCGAGGCGCGCCAGCGGCGCGATCTCGCCCGGGTTGTTCATGCCGATCTCGATGATGGCCCAGGCGGCGTCGCGCGGCAGGCGGGCCAGCGTCAGCGGCACGCCCCAATGGTTGTTGTGGCTGGCCGCCGCCGCATGGGTGGGGCCGAGCCCCGCGCAGGCCCGCGCCAGCATGTCCTTGGTGGTGGTCTTGCCGACCGAGCCCGTCACGGCGATCACGCGCGCCTTGCTGCGCGCCCGCCCGGCCGCGCCCAGCGCCGTCAGCCCGGCCAGCGTGTCGGCCACGCGCAGGGTGGGGCCGCCCGAAATGTCGCGGTCCACCATGGCGGCCGCGCCGCGCAGGAAGGCCTCGGCCACGAAGTCATGCCCGTCGCGCGCGGCGCGCAGCGCCACGAAGAGGTCGCCCGCCCCGGTCGCGCGGGTGTCGATGGTGATGCCGGTCACGGCGAGCCCTTCGGCGCAGGCGCCGCCGGTCGCCGCGCGCAATTCCTCGGCGGTCCAGAGCGCGCTCATGCCGCCACCCGTCCTGCGAGGCGGCGCACCACCTCCACATCGTCGAAGGGGTGGGTCACGCCCGCGATGCTCTGCCCCCGCTCATGCCCCTTGCCGGCCACGGCCAGCACGTCGCCGGGGCCGAGGGCCGAAAGGGCGGCGGCGATGGCGTCCTCGCGTCCCCCCGCATCCACCGCCCCCGGCGCGCCGAGGCGCACGGCGGCGCGGATGGCGGCGGGGTCTTCGGAGCGCGGGTTGTCATCCGTCACCCAGACCCAGTCGGCGCCCTGGGCGGCGGCCGCACCCATCAGGGGCCGCTTGCCCGGGTCCCGGTCGCCGCCGGCGCCGAACAGCACATGCAGCCGCGCCCCCGGCGCGACATGGGGCCTGAGTGCCGCCAGCAGCCGGGCCAGCGCGTCGGGCGTGTGGGCGTAGTCCACATAGATGGCGGCGCCGTTGGGCAGGGTGGCCGCCAGCTCCATCCGCCCGCGCACGCCCGAAAGGCCCGGCAGCGCGGCCAGCAGCCGGTCGGGCGCCACGCCGAGGCCGAGCGCGAGGCCCACCGCCACCAGCAGGTTGTCCGCCTGGAAGCGGCCGGGGAGGGGGATTTCCACCTCGCCCCGCACGCCCGCGACATCGAGGGTGAGGCGCTGCCCCCGCGGCAGCGGCGTGTGGGAGAGCAGCGACACCTCGCCCGCGCCCTCGCCCACCTCAATGCCGCGCAGCCCCCGTGCCGCCACGAGAGCGCGCAGCGCGGCCAGCGTCTCGGCCTCCATGCCCGCGTGCAGCACGGCGGGCGCGCCGGCGGGCAGAAGCGTGTCGAACAGCCGCAGCTTGGCCGCGCGGTATGCGGCCATGCCGCCGTGATAGTCCAGGTGGTCGCGCGTCAGGTTGGTGAAGCCGGCACCCGCCAGCGCCACGCCATCGAGCCGCCGCTGGTCCAGCCCGTGCGAGCTCGCCTCCATGGCCAGGTGCGTCACGCCGGCCGCGTGCAGCTTCGCCAATGTCGCGTGCAGCGCCACGGGGTCGGGGGTGGTGAGGCTCTCCTCCTCCGGCAGTCCGGGTGCGCGCAGGCCGAGCGTGCCGAGCGAGGCCGCGGCCATCCCCTCCGCCGCCAGCAACTGCCGGGTGAAATCCACCGTGCTGGTCTTGCCATTGGTGCCCGTGACGGCGACCACATGCGCGGGCTGCGCGCCATGGAAGGCCGCGGCGAGGCGCGCCAGCGCGAGGCGCGGGTCGGCGGCCGTGATCCAGGCCAGGCCCGGTTCCGCCGCCACGCCCGGCCCCGCCAGCACGGCCACCGCGCCGCGTGTGCGCGCATCGGCGATGAAGCGCGCGCCATCGGCGCGAACACCGGGCAGGGCGGCGAAAAGAAAGCCCGGCCGCACCGCGCGGCTGTCGGCCGTCAGCCCCATGATCTCGGCGTCGGGGCCTTCGGCGGTCAGACCCGCGCGGGCCAGCAGGTCATGGAGCCGCATGGCGGCCCTCGGCCGTCTGGATGGCGCCCTGGGGCAAACTGGTGCGCCGGATGGGCGCCACCTCGGGCAGGCTGGGCGCGATGGCGGGCGCGGGGCGCGCGGCCGGCTGGCGCGGTGCCGCCATGGGCGCCGCGGCGGGGGCGCGCGGCCGGCCGGGCTGCAGCGGCACATGCAGCGATTGCTCGATCTCGGCCAGGCGCTCCGTCTCGGGCACCAGGCCCAGGATGGGGGCCACACGCTCGATCACGCGGCGCGCGGCGGGGGCGGCGACCACGCCCGCGGTCGCGAAGGGGCCGGTGTCGGCGCGCGGCCGCGGCTCGTCCACCATGAGATAGACGGCGTAGCGCGGGGCGTGCATCGGGAAGACGCCCACGAAGGCGGAGACGCGCCGGTCGGTCGAATAGCCGCGCCCGCCGGGGTTGGGCTTCAGCGCCGTGCCCGTCTTGCCGCCCACGAAATAGCCGGGCGCATTGGCGCCGCGGGCCGAGCCCTCCGTCACCGCGATCCGCATCAGCCGGCGCATCTGGTGCGAGGTGCGCTCGCTGATCACGCGCGTGCCCTCGCGCTCCGCCCCGTCGGGCTGCGCCAGGATGGTGGGCGTGCGGAACAGCCCGCCATTGGCCAGCGTGGCGGCGCTGTTGATGACGTGCAGCGGCGTGATGGACACGCCATGGCCGAAGCCGATGGTCATGGTGTGGATGTCGCGCCAGTCGCGCTCGCCGGGCAGCAGGATGGCCGCCGATTCCGGCAGCTCGATGCCCAGGCGCTGGTGCCGCGCGATGCCGAAGCGCGCCAGGAACTCCCGGTGCCGCCCCGTGCCCACCGTCATCGCCATGTGCGCGGAGGCGATGTTGGACGAATAGGCGATGATCTCGGGCAGGGCGAGCCAGCGGTTCTTGCCCCGGAAATCGCTGATGGAATGCCGGCCGAAGCGGATGGGGCGCGAGGCGTCGAAGCCCGAATGCATCTGCACCGTGCCCAGTTCCAGCGCCATGGCCGCCGTCAGCAGCTTCATGGTGGAGCCGGGCTCATAGACGCCCTCCACCGCGCGGTGGAAGCGGTTGCCGGGGGGCGAGCCGGCCGGGTCCGCGCCGCTGAAATCGGGCAGGGAGGCCATGCCCAGCATCTCGCCCGTGTTCACGTCCATCAGCATGGCCACGCCGCCGATGCCGCTGAAGCGTTCGACGGTGTGGGCCAGCGTCTCGCGCAGTTCGCGCTGGACGCGGATGTCGAGCGAGAGGCGCAGCGCGTTGCGGTCCACGCGCAGGCGTTCGTCGAACCAGCGTTCGGCGCCGAAGAGGCCCTGGTTGTCCACGTCCACCAGGCCCAGCACGTGGGCGGCGTCGCGCCCGCGGGGATAGGTGCGGCGCTCGGCCGTCTCGAAGTTCAGGCCCACGATGCCGAGCGCGTTGATCGCCTCTTCCTGGCGCGGCGTGATGAAGCGATCAATGTAGGCGAAGACGTAGGGCGGCGAGAGGCGCGCCACCAGCCGTTCGCGGTCCAGATGCGGCAGGATGGGGTGCAGCAGCGCCGCCACCGCCTCGGGGTCCTGGATATGGGCGGGGCGGGCGTAGAGCGCGCGTCCGCGCACCGTCACCGCCAGCACCTCGTTGTTGCGGTCCACGATCTCGGCGCGCGTCACCGGCGGCTCGGCGCGCGGGAGGGGGCGCGGCTGCGCGATGGCCGACGAAGCCGGGTTGATCACCGTGCGGTCCGCCAGCGTGACCGCGACCGCGCCGAACAGCACCGCGAAGCCGAAGGTGGCGAAGCCCAGCCGCGTGCGCATCTGGCGATGGTGGTCAGGCTGGCGCGGTGGCGGACGACGGAGTGCCGCGCGCGGCGTGGACCGGACGGGCGAGGCCTCGGGGGGCAGCGGCGGGGGCGCGGGGGGCAGGTTCATCGGCCGAAGGGCACGGGGGGCGGCAGGGAGACGCCGCCGCCCAGCATGGAGCCCGCCTGCGGCATGGGCGGCGCCATGGGCGCGGCGCGGACATGCATGGCCGTGCGCAGCGCGGGGTCGGCGGCGGGGCGTGCGGCGGCGACGTCACGCGGGGCCGGGGCCGGGCGAACCGGGGCCTCGGCCAGGCGCGGGGCGGGGCGGGGTTCCGGCGCGCGGCGGGGTTCGGGCGGGCGCGCGGCCACGGGGGTGGCGCGAGGGGTGGGGGCAATGACGGGGGTGGGGACGGCCAAGGCGGCCACGACCGGCGCCGCCGCCACGGGCTGCGGTGCGGGCCCGGAGACGGCCGTCGGAATCGCCACCGGCGTGACCGGCGCGTCCGACACGACGGCGGGCCGCGCGTCCGAGAAGGTCGCGGCAGGCCGCGCATCCGAGAACGTCGCGGCAGGCCGCGCATCGGCAAACGTCGCGGCGGGCCGCGCGTCAGCGACCATGGTGCGCGCGGAGAAAACCAGCACCTCGCCCGGCCCGGCCGCCACATCGGTGCGCGTGCGGAAGGCGCTGGGGCCGCCCGCGAAATCCGCGGGCGCGGGCAGGCGCCGCCCGGCATCGGCCACGCGCAGGAATTGCTGCGGCGTGGTGGGCACCAGGTCCGGCAGGTGCGCCGAGGCCAGCGCCTGCAGCCGGTCCTGGTCGGTCAGTCGCGCCCATTCGGCCGAGAGGGTGCGTGTCTGCACGCGCTCGGCCTCGGTGGCCTGGAGCGTGCGGCGCAGCTCCGCCTCCACCGCGTCCACCTCGGCCTTGATGGAATAGACGTGGAAGCCCGTGCCCAGGAAGGCGAGGCAGCCCAGGAAGGCGAGGGGTCGGATCAGCATGGCACAGCCTCGGGCTTGCGGCGCAGCGCGCGCAGATGCGCGCTGCGGGAACGTGGGTTGGCGGCGATCTCGGCGGCGGAAGGACGGAGCGAGCGCGGCGTCAGCAGCTCGAAGCCGGTGGGCGCGGGGGCGGAGAGCAGCGCGCCTGGATCGTGGCGGGAGGCGGCGGGCATGCGGCCGGCGGCTTTCTGGAAGGCGCGCTTCACGATGCGATCTTCCAGCGAGTGAAAAGACACCACAACGATTCGCCCACCGGGTGAGAGAAGACTCATCGCAGCTTCCAGCCCGCGCGTGACCTCCCCCAGCTCGTCATTCACGCGGATGCGCAGCGCCTGGAAGCTGCGCGTCGCGCCATCGAGGCCCGAGGGGTCGCGCGGGACGGCGCGGCGGATCACTTCGGCGAGCTGCGCGGTGGTGGTGAAGGGCGCTTCGCCGCGCGCGCGCAGGATGGCGCGGGCCACGCGGCGCGAATGGCGTTCCTCGCCGAATTCCCAGATCAGCTCGGCCAGCTCGCGCTCGTCCAGCGTGTTCACGAGGTCGGCGGCGGAAGGCCCGTCGCGGCCCATGCGCATGTCGAGCGGCCCGTCCGTGCGGAAGGAGAATCCGCGATCGGGCGTATCGAGCTGGAAGGAGGAGACGCCGAGATCGAGCACCGCGCCATCGAGCGCGGTGACACCGCGCGCGGCGAGATGCGCCACCATGTCGCCGAATCGGCCTTCGATGAGGTGCAGCCGCCCGGGATGCCGCGCGGCGAGAGCGGCGCCGCGCGCGATGGCGTCGGGGTCGCGGTCCATGGCCCAGAGGGTGCAGGGGGCGGCGTCGAGGAAGGCGGCCGCATAGCCGCCGCCGCCGAAGGTGCCGTCCAGGATCACCTCGCCGGCGCGGGGGGCCAGCGTGTGCAGCACTTCGGCGAGCATGACGGGGATATGCGTCATGACGCCCTCGGCATCGGGCGGGTGGCGGCCAGCGCGCGGGCCAGGCGCGCCTCGAAGGCCTGGCGCGACCAGATCTCGAAGAAGCTGCGGCGGCCCACGAAATACAATTCGTTGCCGAGTTCCGCGTGACGGATCAAGTGCGGCGGGACGATGATGCGCCCTTCCGCGTCCGGCTGGACGGGCACGACCACGGCGATGAGGGCATAGAGGCGGTCATCCTCCTCCTCGCTCGGGATGTCGAGCGGGCCGAGGCGCGGCGCATCGGTGGCCGCGAAATCCATGGAGGGCCAGGCTTCGAGGAAGGTGCCGCGCACGGAAGGCCGGAGATAGAGAGGCTGGTTGTTGAGCTGGCTGCGGAACGTGGCGGGAACGGAGCAGCGCCCCTTCTTGTCCAGCGTGCCATCGAGGGATCCGACGAATTCGACCATCGCGACCGTCGGTGACCCCCCGTTGCGCCCTGGGGGGTTCGGCGACGCCGCCCCGCCCCGGCTTTGGGGAGGAACAGCGGCCGACGAGGCCCCCCGACCCCGCCGGCTCGCCCGACCAAACCCTTTCGGTGATGGCTCGCCCCCCCGAGCTTGCTCACCCCGTCTGGGCTGGGTGTGTTGTATCTGGGTGGATGCCCCTAATCAAGGGATATTATGGGACAGCACCGACGCAGCCTTTAAAGAAACATATCAAAATCAGTCGCTTGAACTTAAGCGTGACAATCGGGTTGTAGCCCGCTGTGGGTTTCGCGTGGGGGTGTGGCAGCGCGGCCACACTCGGCTCAGGAAGGGGGTGTTGTGGTGCCGGAGGGCCTGTAAGCCGGGTTCTGTCCAGCGCTTGCGCGCCTGTGCGACCATTCCTCTGGAGCGGGTGTCACCACCCGCTTCGCGCGGCCAACCCGGAGGGCGGGGCGAAAAACCCCTGCGTTACCGCGGCCCTCCCTATTCGGCCTTGCTCCCGGTGGGGTTTGCCGTGCCGCCGCCATTGCTGGAAGCGCGGTGGGCTCTTGCCCCACCGTTTCACCCTTGCCGCGCCGGATTTCTCGGGCGTGGCGGTCTGTTCTCTGTGGCACTTTCCCTGAGGGCTCTCGCCCCCGCCGGCCGTTAGCCGGCACCGTCTTTCCGTGGAGCCCGGACTTTCCTCCAGCGCGCGATCTCTCGCCCGCCAGCGGTCGCCCGGCCCCCCGGCACCGCGCTTCTGTTGCGCCCGGGGGCGGGTGGGGTCAAGCCCAGCACAACCCTGGCCAGCGCGCGAACCAGCCCCGTGCGGCGGCCCGTGCCTCGACCACCGCACGGCGTTCGGCGAAGGCCGGGGTGGGACGCAGGCGAAGCGCAAACAGGTCCTCCCACCCGTGCGGCGCCAGCAGCGCCACCTGGCCATCCTCCCAGCGCGCGGCCACGCAGGTGGCGGTCTCGGGCCAGAGGGCGATGGTGCCCGTCAGGTCGTGGGCGGGCATCAATCCGGCCTGGTTCACCACCTCCCAGCGCGCACGGGGTTCAGCCGCGGCCAGGCGCGCGGCGAAGGGCGCGGCATCAAGGCCAGGCGCGTGGAAGACGAGGTCGAGATCGGCCGCATCCGGGTCGACCTCACGCCCATGCAGCCAGTCCCAGGCGGCATTGCGAAGGAAGCCCGCGCCGAGCCAGCCACCCGGCGGCCCGTGCAGGGCCGCGAGGCGCAGCAGATGCGCCATGCGGGGATGCGCCGCCACGCGGCGGGCCAGCGCCTCGGGCGTCACGCCCCGGCCACGGCCGCCATCCGCGCCAGCGTCACCGCATCCGCGATGCCGTCCACACGCTCCGGCCGCCAATGCCGCTGGAAGGCGGTGACGAGCACGGGCAGCGGCAGGTCGGTGCGGTAGCCGATGCGGCCGAGCAGGGTCAGCGCATCGGCATCGGGTTCGGCGTCCCGCTCCGGCCAGAGCCCCACGCCGCATTTGGCCAGCCCCGGCCAGTCGAACAGCTCGCCCGGGTCTTCCTTGCGGTCGGGCGCCACGTCGCTGTGAGCCAGCACATGGCGGGCGGGGATGGGGTGGCGGGCCAGTATGTCGAGGCAGAGTTCCGCCACCGCCGCCATCTGCAAGGCGGGGAAGGGGCGGTAGCCCCATTCATGGCCGGGATTCACGATCTCGATGCCGATGGAGAATGCGTTCAGCGCGCTCCGCCCGCCCCAATGCGAGACGCCGGCGTGCCGCGCGCGGCGCCCTTCCTCCACCAGGCGGAAGATGCGGCCATCCTCCTCCACCAGGTAATGCGAGGACACGCCGGCCTCCGGGTCGCGCAGCCGTGCCAGCGCCTCGGGGCCGGACTTCATGCCGGTGTAGTGCAGGATCAGCATGTCCACCGCCGCCCCCTCGGGCCGCGGGTCATGGTTGGGCGAGGGGCGGTCGGTGACGGAGAGCATCACCTATAGACGAAGGCCGCGTCCTTCAGGTCAATGGCCGGGAACTGGTCCTTCTCGCGCCAGTAGTCCTGGTTGTGCTGCCATTCGGGCTTGTCGCCGCGCTTGGGCAGCAGGTGCATGCCGCGCATCAGGTAGCCCGGGTTGAAGTTTTGCGGGTCTATCCAGGGCAGCAGGGGCATGTTGTGGTCCTCGGGCCGCAGCGCCACCTCCACCTGGCGCGCGCCCCGCTGCTCCATCTCGGCCAGCAGACGGCAGACGAAATCCCCCACCAGGTCGGCCCGCAGCGTCCAGGAGGCGCGGAAATACCCAAACACCCAGGCCATGTTGGGCACGCCCGTGAACATCATGCCGCGATAGGTCACCGTCTCGTGGAAGGCGAGCGGCCGGCCATCAATGGTGAAGGCGATGTCGCCCAGCACGTTCAACTCGAAGCCCGTGGCGGTGACGATGAGGTCCGCCTCCAGCTCCTGGCCAGACTTCAGAAGGATGCCGCCAGGGGTGAATCGCTCGATCTCGTCGGTCACGACGCTGGCCGTGCCGGCCGCCACCGCCTGGAACAGGTCGCCATCGGGCACATAGGCCAGGCGCTGGTGCCAGGGGCGATAGCGCGGGGTGAAGTGGGTCCCGATGTCGTAATCCTCGCCCACCACGGCACGGACATTGGCGAGCAGTTCCTCGGCCACCTTGTCCGGTTCATTGAAGCTGCGGGCGGTGAACTTCGCCTGCTCGAACAGGATCTTGCGGCGGACGATCTCGTGCACCCATGTCTCGTCCACGGCCAGTTCGCGCAGCTGGTCCGCGATATCAATGCCGTTGCGCCCGATGCGGAACCAGGTGGGCGAGCGCTGGAGCATGGTCACATGCGCGGCACGCCCCGCCATGGCCGGCACGATGGTGGCGGCCGAGGCGCCGGAGCCGATGACGATGACGCGCTTGCCGGAGTAGCCCAGCCCCTCGGGCCATTGCTGGGGGTGGACGATGTCGCCCTGGAAATCCGCCATGCCCGGCCACTCGGGCGTGTAGCCCTCCGCGTGGCGGTAATAGCCCTGGCACATCCAGAGGAAGTTGCACGTGAAGCGGCGGCGCTGGCCGGTGGCGGTGTCGGTCGCCTCCAGCGTCCAGAGCTTGGCGTCGCTGTTCCAGGCGGCGGTGTGGATGGCGTGGTTGTAGCGGATATGCGGGGCGAGCTTCGCGTCCTCGATCACCTCGCCCATGTAGTTCAGGATTTCCGAGGCGGCGGCGATGGGCGGCCCCACCCAGGGCTTGAAGCGGTAGCCGAAGGTGTAGAGGTCGCTGTCCGAGCGGATGCCCGGGTATTTGTGCGTCAGCCAGGTGCCGCCGAAGCTGTGCAGGGCTTCCAGCACCACGAAGCTTGTGCCCGGCCGTTGCGTCGTGAGGTGCCAGGCCGCCCCCACCCCGGAAATGCCGGCGCCCACGATGAGCACGTCGAAATGCTCGGTGGCGGCGGTGTGCGTGGCTTCGGGGTGCAGGCCGGTGTCGGGCATGGACGTCTCCGCTGCGCGGGTTTAACCGATGCTAACAGCGCCTTGGCCGGCAGGGGAAGCGCATGGGAGGTGGGGTGCCTTTCCAACCCGCCCCCTGTGGTCGGCGGCGCGGCTTCGCCGCGCCAACGGCGGCACCGACCAGGTCCGGCGCCAAACCGGGGTCCTCGCGAAAGCGCGAAGCGATTTCGTGGGGCTAAAGCTTCCTGTCCCGCTTGATCCGGTCCCAGGCGGCATTGATCTCGGCCACCTTCCCCGTGGCCCGCTGGATGAACTCCGCCGGCACCCCGCGCGAGGCCAGCGCGTCCGGGTGGTTCTCCCGCATCAGCCGCTTCCAGGCCGCGCGCACATCCTCGTCCGAGGCATTGGCCGGGATGCCCAGCACCGCATAGGGGTCGAAGCCCGGCTGCCCGCCATCCATCCGCGCCTGGCCGTCGCGCGCGCGTTCCCAGCTGCGCGCATCGAGGCCGAAGCCCGTCTGCACGCGCTGGAGGAAGCGCACCTCGCCGCGCGTCAGCGGCCCGTCCGCGCGGGCGATCTGGAAGAGGGCCGCCAGCACATCCTCCAGGATGGTGCGGTTGTCTGCGAAGGCCTGGCCCAGCCGGTCGGCGAAAGGCTCGAACTCGTCGGCACTGTCGCGCGCCTCGTCAAACAGCCGCGCCACATCCTTCATGTTCTGCGGCGGGATGCGGAACAGGCGCTTGAAGGCGTCAATCTCCGCCCGCACCACCGGCCCGTCGCACTTGGCAAGCTTGGCCGAGAGCACCACCACGCAGATGGCGAACAACTGCTCCTTGGAACCGAGCATGGAGGCGAGGCTGGCCGCATCGGGCCCCAGGCGCCGGCGCAGCCCGCCCGCATCGGCGGCATGGCCGGCGGCGGCGCCCAGCACGGCCCCCAGCGGCCCGCCGGTCGCGAAGCCGGCGATGCCGCCGATGATCTTGCCCCAGAACCCCAAAATCCGATCCAACCCCTGCCGCCCCGGCGGCGGGGGCGTGTGTGTCCAGTCCGTAAGATAGCATGGGGGGCGGGGTTTTGCAGACCCTCAGGCCTTCCGCTCCCAGCCCGATGGCGTCTGCTGCCAATAGGCGAGGGTATGGCCCGCCGCCTTGGCCGCCGCCCAGCGCCGCCGCGCGGCCGCCACCGCGCCCTCATCGCCCCCGTCGAACAGGTCGAAGACGCGCGCATAGAGGTCGAGGCAGGCGCTTTCCGCCCCGTCGGTCAGGAAGAGGTGCTGGGCCCCATTGGCGGGCGGCCCGTCCTCGGTCGTGAGGAAGATGGGCTGGAGTTCGGCATCGCGCGTGCCATGCGGCAGCCACTCCGGCTCCGGGCAGGTCCAGAGCGCGTCGTCCAGGGAGGTCAGCCGCTCCGGCCCGGCGCAGAGCACCAGCGCGCGTGCCGGCAGCGCCAGCACGCGGCCCAGCAGCCGGGGCAGGGCCTGCTCCAGGCTGGAGCGGGTCAGGTGGTAGAAGCCGATCTCGGTCATCCAAGGCCCGATCGTGGACGGCGCGCAGCGCCGGCCGCGTGAATCGGCCCGGCGGAGCAAGGTTCCGATCGTGGACGGCGCGCAGCGCCGGCCGCGTGAATCGGCCCGCTCAAGCGATGCTCAACACGATGTTGCCCATGGCATCCCCCGCCTGCACGATCTCATGCGCCGCCGCGCATTCGGCCAGCGGCAGCGTGCCCGCGATGGCGTGCTGCAACCGGCCCTCCGCCAGGAAGCGCGTCAGCAGCCCCTCGCACTCCGCCCGCGCGGCGGCGGAGAGTTCATAGACGATGAAGCAGCGCAGCCCGATGCCCCCCAGGATCATGGGGAAGAAGGGCAGGGTGAATTCCGCCGCACCCGATCCATAGGCGACGCAAAGCCCATCCTGCGCCAGCACCTGCGGCAGCAGCTTCGCGTTGGCCGCGATGTCCACCTCGATCACCCGGTCCACGCCGCGGCCATCGGTCAGTTCGCGCACGCGCGCACCCGCATCCTCGCGCCGGTAGTCCACGCAGGCATCGGCGCCGGCCTCCATGGCGTGCGCTGCCTTCTGCGGACTGCTGACGGTGGCGATGATGCTGCGCGCGCCCAGCAGCCTGGCGAACTGGATGGCGTAATGCCCCACGGCCCCCGCGCCGCCCGCCACCAGCACGCTCTGCCCCGCCACACCGCCATCGGTCAGGCAGGCGCGCAGCGCGGTGAGTGCGGGGATGCCGAGGCACGCCCCCGCCTCGAAGCTGGTGTTGGCGGGCAGGGGCACGGCCTGCGCCTCGGGGATGGCGATGCATTGCGCGGCGGTGCCATGGGCGCGCTTCCACTGCCCGTTCCACACCCACACCCGCTGACCGATGCGCGACGGCTCCACCCCCAGCCCCACCGCCTCGATGATGCCCGCGCCATCGCTGTGCGGGATGATGCGGGGTGCCAGCATGGGCCGGCTGCCGCCGCGCGCCTTCCAGTCGGACGGGTTCACGCCCGAGGCCGCCAGCCGCACCAGCACCTCCCCGGGGCCGGGGATGGGCGTGGGCATGTCGCCAAAGACCAGCACCTCGCGCGCGGGGCCGGTGCGTTCGTACCAGACGGCCTTCATGGCATGTCTCTCCCTGGTCAGACCCGGTGGGGGTCCTCGAAATGGCGTTCCACCAGCGCGTCGAGCAGCCGCGCGCCGAAGCCCGTGGGGGCATGGCGCGGGGCGAGGCCCTCGGCGCCGGCTTCCTCCGACACACCCGCGATGTCCAGATGCGCCCAGGGCAGCAGCCCCACGAATTCGCGCAGGAAGGCGGCGGCGTGGCAGGCATCGGGCAGCATCGGACCCGCGGGCGCGCATTGGCGCAGATCGGCGATGGGGCTGTCCAGGTCGCGCCGATGCGCCTGCCCGATGGGGAGCGGCCAGAGACGCTCACCCACCGCCTCGCCCGCCGCGGCCACGGCGGCGCCGAGTGCCGCTTCATTGCCATAGAGACCGGCGCGATGGTGGCCGAGCGCCGTGACGACGCTGCCGGTCAGCGTGGCCAGGTCCAGGATGGCCTGCGGTTTGTAGCGGGTGGCGGCGTAATGCAGCGCATCGGCCAGCACCAGGCGGCCCTCGGCATCGGTATCAATGATCTCGACGCTGCGGCCGGAGAGCATGGTCAGCACATCGCCCGGCCGATAGGCGTGGCCGCTGGTGGCGTTCTCGGCCAGCGCCAGCACGGCCACGGCGGGGCAGGGCGAGTTGCGGCGGGCCAGCGCCAGCATGGCGCCCGCACAGGCGGCGGCGCCGGCCATGTCGCCGCGCATCTTCTCCATGCCCGCGGCGGGCTTGATGGAGATGCCGCCCGTGTCGAAGCAAATGCCTTTTCCGACGAAGGCGACGGGAGGTGCGGCGAAACGCCCCTTCCAGCGCAGGATGACCATGCGCGGCCCCTCCGCCGCCCCTTGGCCGACGGCGAGCAACCCACCGGCGCCGAGCTTGCGAAGCTGGGCGGGCTTCAGCACTTCCACCTCCAGCCCCTCGCTCTCCAGCGCCTTCAGGCGGCGCGCGAATTCGCGCGGGTGCAGGCGGTTGGCGGGCTCGGCCACCAGTTCGCGGGCCAGCAGCGCGCCCTCCACCCCGGCCTTGGCCCGCGCCCAGTGCGGCGCGGCGCGGTCGGGATCATCCACCAGCAGGGAGAGGCGGCGCGGCCCCGGCGTGCGGCGCGACTTCAGCGCCTCGAACCGCCAGGCGCGCAGCACCGCCCCCGCGCCCAGCGCCACCGCCACCGCGTCGGGCAGGCCGCGCGCATCAATGGCCACGCGCGTCGCCTCGCCGGCCGCGCGGATGCAGGCCGCGCCCACCGCCTCCCATTGCGGGGCGTTGGAGGCACCATCCGCCCCCACCCAGCGCAGGCGCGGGTGCAGGTCCAGCACCTGGCCCGGCCGCCCCTCGAAGCCCGAGGGATGCGCCTCGCCACCTTCCAGGACGGGCCGCAGCACCAGCGCGCCGGGCGGGGCCTCCGCGCGGAGGCGCAGCACCCGGCTCAGCCCTCGTAGTGCTCGGCCACCATGCGGTCGAGCAGCCGCACGCCGAAGGCCGTCGCACCCTTGGGCGTGGTGGGCGCGTCCTTGGACGACCAGGCGGTACCCGCGATGTCGAGATGCGCCCAGGGCTTCTTCTGCACGAAGCGCTGGATGAACTGCGCGGCCGTGATGGATCCGCCGGCGCGCCCGCCGCCCACATTCTTCATGTCGGCGATGTCGGACTTGATCTGCTTGTCATAGGCATCGCCCAGCGGCATGCGCCAGCAGGCCTCGCCCGTGGCCTGGCCCGCCGCCACGATCCTGGCCGCGAGTTCGTCATCATTGGCGAAGAGGCCGGCATGCTCATGGCCCAGCGCCACGATGATGGCGCCGGTCAGCGTGGCCAGGTCCACCATGAACTTCGGATCATACTTCTCGATGGCGTAGTGGATCACGTCCGCCAGCACGAGGCGGCCTTCCGCGTCGGTGTTGATCACCTCGATGGTCTGGCCCGAGGCGCTGGTCACGACATCGCCCGGCCGCTGCGCGTTGTGGCCCGGCATGTTCTCGACGAGGCCGAGCAGCCCCACCGCATCCACCTTCGCCTTGCGCCCGGCGAGTGCCGCCATCAGCCCCGCGACGGTGCCCGCACCCGCCATGTCCCACTTCATGTCCTCCATGCCGCCCGCGGGCTTGATGGAGATGCCGCCCGTGTCGAAGGTCACGCCCTTGCCGATGAAGCAGACCGGGTTGCTGGCCTTCTTGCCCTTGGACGCGCCGTTCCAGCGCATCACCACCAGGCGCGGCTCGTTGATGGAGCCCTGCGCCACGCCCAGCAGCGCGCCCATGCCGAGCTTCCTCATCTCCTTCACGCCCAGCACGTCCACCTCCAGGCCGAGGGAGGACAGCGCCTCGCAGCGCTTCGCGAATTCGACCGGGTTCAGCACATTGGGCGGCTCGGAGACCAGGTCGCGCGCCAGGAACACGCCCTCCACCACGGCCTTCATCGGCGCCCAGGCCGCCTTGGCCGCCGTGCCTTCACCGGTGGCCACGGTCAGCTTGGACAGCTTCGGCTTGTCCTCGGCCTTCTCCGTGGTGCGGTAGCGGTCGAAGCGGTAGTGGCGCAGCGCGGCCCCCATCGCCACCGAAGCCGCCTCGGCCGCCGGCAGCCCGTCGGCGGCGATCATCGCCGTCACCTCGCCCGCCATGGCGGCGGCGGCGGACCCGCCCAGCTTCTCGGCCGCGGCGGCACCCCCTTCCTTGCCCATGCCCAGCACCAGCAGCTTGCCGATGCCCGGGGCGGGCGCCCAGAGGGTCGCGCTCTGCCCCTTGCGGCCCTTGAAGCCCGCGGCCTCCAGCGCGCGGACGAGGCCCCCTTCCATCGCGGCATCCAGCTGGGCCGCGAGGCCGGTGGGCGCGGCCTCCTCGGCCAGCAGCAGGACGAGGCCGCCCGCCTTGGGCAGCGCGGGCTTGGCGAAGGCGATGTCGAGCATGGGGGCTCCTGGCAAGGACATGAAGGCTGGAAGATAGGCCCTGGCGCCGATTGCGTCAGCCCATGGCGCGGGGATACACGGAAGGACATGGATCATTCCGCCCTCCTCGAACTCGCCGCCCGCCTCGCGCATGACGCGGGTCAGGCCATCGAAGCCATCCGCCGCGCCGGATTTGAAGTCGAGCGGAAGGGCGATGCCAGCCCCGTCACCGCGGCCGACCGCATCAGCGAGGGCATCATCACCGAGGGCCTGCGCGCGGCCGCGCCGGACATCCCCATCATCGCCGAGGAGGCGATGTCGGACGGCGTGATCCCGCCCGTGGCCCCGCGCTTCTGGCTGGTGGACCCGCTGGACGGCACCAAGGAATTCGCCGCCGGCATCCCCGAATACTGCACCTGCATCGCGCTGATCGAGAATGGCCGCGCCGTGCTGGGCGTGCTGGGCGCGCCGGCCGAGCCCGCCATCTATGCCGGCATCCTGGGCCAGGGTGCCTGGGTGGAGCGGGGCGGCGTGCGCAGGCCCATGAAGGCACGCCCCACACCCGCCACGGGCCTGGTGCTGATGGCCAGCCGCAGCCACCGCAAGGACACGGGCGAGGCGGGCTTCAGGCCCCCGGTGCCGGTGATCGAGACCATCCCCATGGGCTCCGCTCTCAAATACGCCCGCATCGCGGAGGGCGTGGCCGATGTGTGCCCGCGCCTCGATGGCCGCACCATGGAATGGGACACGGCGGCGGCGCAGGCGGTGCTGGAGGCGGCGGGCGGGCGCATGTTCGACCCGCACGGCCACACGCTGCGCTATGGCAAGGCCCAGTACCGCAACGAAGGCTTCATCGCCTGGGGCGCCGAATAACGCCGTGACCGCCCTGCTGGACGACCCGCTGGACGCGGCCGCGCTGCTGCGCGCCGGCGCCCTCGTCGCCTTGCCCACCGAGACGGTCTATGGCCTCGGCGCCGATGCGCGCAACGGCGCGGCGGTGGCGGCCATCTTCGAGGCGAAGGGCCGCCCGCACTTCAACCCGCTGATCTGCCACTTCCCCGATGCTGAGGCCGCCTTCGCGGAAGTGCGCGCCGACGGTCGCGCGCGCGCGCTGGCCGCCGCCTTCTGGCCGGGCCCGCTGACGCTGGTGCTGCCGCGCCGCGCCGATTGCCGCGTGGACCTGCTGGCGGGCGCGGGGCTCGACACGCTGGCGGTGCGCGTGCCCGACCATCCGCTGGCGCTGGCCGTGCTGCGCGCGGTGGGCACGCCTGTCGCGGCACCTTCGGCCAACCGCTCCGGCCGCGTCAGCCCCACCACGCCCGCGCATGTGCGCGAGGAGCTGGAAGGCCGCATCGCCGCCATCCTGGATGGCGGGGAATGCGCGGTGGGCGTGGAATCCACCGTGCTGGACCTCAGCGCGGGTGGCGCGGCGCTGCTGCGCCCGGGTGGCGTGCCGGTGGAGGCGATCGAGGCCGTGATCGGCCCCGTGGGCCGGCCCATCCCGCATGGCGCGGGCCCCGCGCCCACGCTGCGCAGCCCGGGCCTGCTGCTGTCGCATTACGCGCCCACGCTGCCGCTGCGCCTGGACGCCACCGATGTCGGCGCGGATGAGGCGCTGCTGGCCTATGGAACGCCGCTGGCGGGGGCCGCGCTGGTCGCGCAACTCTCAGAGGCGCGCGATGCGACGGAAGCCGCGCGCCACCTCTTCGGCGCGCTGCGCCATCTGGATGCCGAGGGGCAGCGCCTCAGCCTTCGTGGCATCGCCGCCATGCCCGTGCCGGGCGAGGGCCTGGCGCCCGCCATCCGCGACCGGCTGGCGCGCGCCGCGGCACCGAAAGCTTAACGCGGCCGATTCACGCCGCGGCCTTCGCCCGCGCCGATCGGACGCTGGGCCGCGCGGCCGATTCACGTCGCGGGCCGCGCCCGCGCCGATCGGACGCCCCCCCGCTTGTTTCGCCGCCATGCGCGCTTAAGCTGCGGTGCAACAAGAGAGAGGAAGTCACGCCATGTCCGAAGCCATTGATGTCCGCAAGGGACTGGTCGGCGTCTATGCCGATGAGTCCAGCGTCTCCAAGGTGATGCCGGAGACCAACAGCCTCACCTATCGCGGCTATGCCGTGCAGGATCTGTGCGAGGAGGCGAGCTTCGACGAGGTCGCCTACCTGCTGTGGAACGGCGAACTGCCCAACCCCCAGCAGCTCCGTGAATTCCAGGCCGCCGAGAAGGCCGAACGCGCCCTCAGCCCCGCCCTGCTGCGCGTGCTGCGCGACTTCCCGCGCGACGCGCACCCGATGGACGCCATCCGCACCGCGGTTTCCTTCATGGGCATGGAAGACCCGGAATGCGCCGACATCAGCGACGCCGCGCAGCGCCGCAAGGCCGTGCGCCTGCTGGCGCGCATCCCGACGGCGGTGGCGGCCACCAACCGCCTCAGCAAGGGGCTCGACCCCATCGCGCCCGATGCCTCGCTGCCCTTCTGCGAGAACTTCTTCCACATGGTCTTCGGGAAGGTGCCGGCGAAGGAGGTCATCAAGGCCTTTGACGTCTCGATGATCCTCTACGCCGAGCACACCTTCAACGCCTCCACCTTCGCCGCCCGTGTCGTCACCTCCACCATGGCCGACATCCATGGCGCCATCACGGCGGGCATCGCCGCACTCAAGGGCCCGCTGCACGGCGGCGCCAACGAGGCGGTGATGCACATGCTGAAGGAGATCCCCTCGCCCGAGGCCGCGGAAGCCTGGCTGCGCGAGCGTTTCGACCACAAGGCGCTGGTGATGGGCTTCGGCCACCGCGTCTACAAGAACGGCGACAGCCGCGTGCCCACCATGAAGAAATACGCCGAGATCATGGCGGAGGTGGTGGGCGACAAGCGCTGGATGAACACGTCCGCCGTGCTCGCGAAGGTGATGCTGGAGGAGAAGCGCATCCACCCCAACCTCGATTTCCCGGCCGGCCCCGCCTACTACCTGATGGGTTTCGACATCCCGATGTTCACGCCCATCTTCGTGTGCAGCCGCATCACCGGCTGGGCCGCGCATGTGCTGGAACAGGCGGCCGACAACCGCCTCATCCGCCCGCTGTCGCTCTACAACGGGCTTGAGCAGCGGCCGGTCGTGCCGCTCGCGCAGCGCGGTTAGCGCTGCGCGGGACGCGGCGCGCCAGGGACGCTTCGCCCATCGCGCAGCGCGGCTGACGGCATCGCGGCGCGACGGTCACGTCGCGCCGCGCATCATCTTCGCGCTGGGTTGCACGCGCGCGGCGAAGGATTTTGCGCGCGAAAAAGCAGATAGTGTTTGACACGCATCATGCGCGTTCCGATAGCGTTCCACACGCACGCATTGACGCGCGATTCGTCCCTTCCAACGCTCATCCGCGCGTGGCGCGAGAGCAAGGATCGGATGCCTGGAATCGCTGGACAGCGCGGGCGTCGTGCAGAGGAATCATTCGTGATTCGTGGTTCGGACTCCCCCGCGGGACATCTCCCGAAGGAAGAGGCGCAAGGGCAGGCGGCATGGCGCCGCTTCTCTCCGCGCGGCGCATCCGTGGCGCCGTCTCCGCATCGCCCTGCCTGCGTGCCGGGCCTGGCCTCTCGCGGCGTGCGCCGCGCGGGCCATGCCCACCCCGGTTGATTTGCCCTCAAAGGAAAACGCGCGCCCCGCGCGAAGGAGATGCCACAGTGACTGACAGCAACGAGACCAGCGACAGCAACCCACGCGCCATGGCGATGGCCGTGGCGCCCGGCGGCCGCCGCAGCGCCAAGCCCGCCAGCGCGCGCGCGCGCGTCGCGGCCAAGAAGCCGGCCGCGAAGAAGCCCGCGGCGAAGAAGGCCGCGCCCGCCAAGAAGGCCGCGCCTGCGAAGAAGGCCGCCGCCAAGAAGGCCGCGCCCGCGAAGAAGGCTGCCGCCAAGCCCGCCGCGAGGAAGGCCGCCCCCGTGAAGAAGGCCGCCGCGAAGAAGGCCGCGCCCGCGAAGAAGGCGGCGCCCGCGAAGAAGGCCGCGGCCAAGAAGGCGGCGCCCGCCAAGAAGGCCGCCGCCAAGCCCGCCGCGAAGAAGGCGGCGCCCGCCAAGAAGGCCGCTGCCAAGCCCGCCGCGAAGAAGGCGGCGCCCGCCAAGAAGGCCGCCGCCAAGCCCGCCGCGAAGAAGGCGGCCCCTGTGAAGAAGGCCGCCGCGAAGAAGGCGGCACCCGCGAAGAAGGCGGCTGCCAAGCCCGCTCCGAAGAAGGCCGCGAAGCCCGCCGCCGGGCCTGACCCGAAGCGCGTCGAGGCCGCCCGCAAGGCCGCCGCCACGCGCGCCGCGCGCAAGGCCGCCCAGACCGAGGCCCCCGCCGCACCCGCGCCGGAAGCCACCGGCGACACGCCGGCGAGCTGAGGCCGCGTGAACTCTCCGCCCCGGTGCCGCGCGCGCCGGGGCGGAACCTGCCAGAGCGGGCCGCGCTCACGCACCCTGCTCCAGCCATTGTTGACAGCGGGATTCAGCGTTTTCGGTGATTTCACCTCAACGCATCCCGCTCTACTGCGCGCGGGCCGCGCGCCACTCCTCGATTTCGGCCAGGATATGTTCGGCGACCCGCCGGCGATCCCCTTGCGCGCTGGCCTGGCGCTGCGCCGCCGCCGCCATGTCCCGCGCCGCCTCGGGCGCCTCCATCACCGCTCGGATCGCCGCCGCCAGCGCCCCCGCATCGCCGCGCGGCACCAACAGGCCCGTCTCGTTCGGTGTGATCTGCGCGCGAAACCCCGCCGCGTCGGACGCCACCACCGGCACGCCCAGCAGCATGGCCTGCGCCGCCACCAGGCCGAAGGGTTCGTCGCGCGAGGGGCAGGCGAAGATGTCCACGCCTGCGAAGAAGGCGGCGCGGTCCTCCACCCAGCCCAGGAACTCCACGCGATCCATGATGCCGCGGCGCGCGGCCTCGGCCTCCATCGCCGCGCGCGCCTCGCCCGTGCCGCCGATGCGCAGGCGCAGCTTCACGCCCTCGGCGACCAGCGAAGCCGCCGCCTCCACCAGCAGGTCCAGCCCCTTGACCGCGCGCAACTGACCGAGGAAGCCCACCACCACCTCGCCCCGCGCCGTGGCGCCCATGAGCCGCGAGGCCGGCGCGGGAAGGGGGTCCATGTCCGGCAGCACCGAGGGGTTGGGCAGCACCAGGATGCGCTTGCCCGCCGCGCGGGGGCCTAGGGCCGCGCGCACCCGCGCCTCCTGTTCCGCGTTCAGGCAGAGGATGATGTCCGCCCCCAGGCGCAGCCCGAAATTGGGCCCGTGGCAGACCGAGATCAGCGGCACGCCGCGCGGCGCGGCGAGCCGCAGCAGCGGATAGGCCTTGCCCGTGTGGATCAGCACGCCCCGCACCGCCTCGCGCCGCATCCGCCAGGCCAGGCGCAGCACGAGCCAGGGGTTCGCGGCCGAGAGCGTGGTGTCGAGCATCCCCACATGCACGACCGTGGCGCCGCTGTCGCGGTGCGCTTCCATGCGCGGCGCCGGCAGCTTGGCGAGCGTGGTGACGCGCGCGCCCATCTCGACCAGGCCGCGCGCGTGGAACAGCGCCACCTCCTCGATCGCGTCGCGGGTGCCGCCGCAGGCCACGGCCTGGAGCACATGTGGGGCGGGGGGCTTCGTCACGGGCGGACCTGCGCGGCTGATGCCCTGGTTTCTACAGGCGGAGGCGCCGCTTGCTAACCCGATCTTCATTATGACGGCGACATGAGGCGCGCCCGGCATTCTGCCCTGAGCTGCTCCCGCATGGCCTTGACCGTTACCGCACCCTCCACCGGTGCCGATGCCGCACGCCCGCGCGTCGGCATCGGCCGTCGTCTGATGCTGGGCTTCGGTGCGGTGCTGGCGCTGCTCGTGGCGCTGGCCGCCATCGCGGCGCACCAGGTGAACTCCATCAGCGAAAGCCTCGCGGTGGTGAACGACGTGAACGGGGTGAAGCAGCGCTTCGCCATCAATTTCCGCGGCAGCGTGCATGACCGCGCCATCAGCCTGCGCGACGTGGTGCTGGTCACGAATGAGAACGAGCGCGCCGAGGCCCTGCGCGAGATCACGCGGCTGGAGGAATTCTATGCCCGCAGCGCCACCTCGCTGGACGCGATGATGGCGACGGGTGCCGGTGTCACGCCGGACGAGCGCCGCATCCTCGCCTCCATCTAGGAGACCGAGGCGCGCACCATGCCCATGGTCCGCGCCGTCATCGCCGCGCGCGCGGCGGGTGAGGCGGCGCAGGCGCATTCTCTGCTGATGGAGCAGGCCCGCCCCGCCTTCGTCGAATGGCTGGCGCGCATCAACCAGTTCATTGACCTGCAGGAGGAGAAGAACCGCGTCGTGGCGCGCGAGACGCGCGCGGTGGCCGAGGGTTTCCAGACCCTCATGCTGGTCATGCTGGGGCTTGGGCTCGCGCTGGGCCTGGGCATCGCGCTCTGGGCCACCGCCGCGGCGCGGCCGCTGCGCGCGCTTTCCCAGACCATGCTGCGGATGGCGGAGGGTGACCTCTCGGTGGAGATCCCCGGCCAGGGCAGGCGTGACGAGGTGGGGCAGATGGCCGCCGCCGTCGCCGTCTTCCGCACCCAGGGCGAGGAGGCCCGCGCCGCCCGTGCCCGCCAGGAGGAGGATCGCGCCGCCGCCCAGGCCGCGCAAATCCAGGCGCTGCGCCACATGGCCGACCGCGTGGAAGGCGAGACCCTAGCGGCCATGACCCGCATCGCCGACCAGGCGCGGACGCTGGCCACCGGGGCGGAGGAGATGGCCGCGACCGCCGGCCGCGTCAGCGGCAATGCCGGCGCGGCGGGCGAGGCGGCGCGCGAATCGCTCGCCATGTCGGAGACGGTGGCCACGGCGGCCGAACAGCTCTCCGCCGCCATCCGCGCCATCACCCAGGAGGTGCGCGAGGCCGCCAATGTCAGCCGCGAGACCGCGGCCGACAGCAGCCGGACGGAGGAGGCGATCGTCTCCCTCTCCGGCGCGGTGGGGCAGATCGGCGATGTGACGCGCCTCATCAGCGAGATCGCGGGCAAGACCAATCTGCTGGCGCTGAACGCGACCATCGAGGCCGCGCGCGCCGGCGATGCCGGCAAGGGCTTCGCCGTGGTGGCGGGCGAGGTGAAGGAACTCGCCTCCCAGACGGCCCGCGCCACGCAGGAGATCAGCCAGCACATTGACGCCGTCAGCCGCCGCACCGAGGCCGCGGTGGAGACGGTGCGGCGCATCGCCCGTTCCGTCACGCGCATCGACCAGCTCGCGGCCAGCCTGGCCGAGGCGGTGGACCGGCAGGATGGCGCCACGCGCGAGATCGCGCGCAGCATCAGCGAGGCGACCCAGGCCACGCGCGCCGGTGCCGCGCGGATTTCGGACGTGCGCGACGACGCGGAGGAAAACGGCACCCGCACCGAACGCATGCAGGCCGACACCGCCGACCTCGCCGCCCGCGCCGCGGAGCTGACGCATCAGGTGGTGAGCATCGTCCGCGGCGCGGTGCCCGAGGTGGATCGCCGGCGCGAGGCGCGCCAGCCCGCCCATGGCCAGGCGCGGCTGATGCTGGACGGGCAGTCCTTCGAGGTGCGGTTGCTGGACACCTCGGCGGGCGGTGTGGGCGTGGCGGGCGTGCCGGAAGGGCTGCGGCCCGGGCAGCGCGGCACCCTGCACATGCCGCAGAAGGGCGCCGTCGAGGTCGAGCTGCGCCATGCGCGGGGCGACCGCGCGGGCCTCGCCTACCTGGCCCAGGGCGTCCGCGCGGCGTGAGGCGTCAGTAGGGCACCCGGTCGGGCTTCTCCGACCACAGGCGGAAGGCCTCGCGCGCCTCGGCCGCCATCAGGCGGCGGAGCGGCAGGGCGCGGTCCGTGATGGGCCGCGCCACCTCCTGATACAGCGCGTCATCGTCGAAGCCGATCGCGGCCGCATCCACCCGGTCATTGCCATAGACGATGGCGCCGATGCGCGACCACCAGATGGCGCCGAGGCACATTGGGCAGGGCTCGCAGCTCGTGTAGATGGTGGCGCCGGAGAGGTCATGGCTGCCCACGGCCTCGCAGGCGGCGCGGATGGCCACCACCTCGGCGTGCTGCGTGGGGTCGCGGCCGGGAACCACGTTGTTGCGGCCTTCGCCGATGATGCGGCCGTCGCGCACCACCACCGCGCCGAAGGGGCCGCCGCCCGCCGCCACACCCTCGGCGGCGAGGTCGAGGGCGCGGCGCATGAAGCTCTCTTCCATGGTGGGTCCCTGGGTCTGTAAGCTCGGGGAATGTTGCCCGCGCTCTCCATCCTCGACCAGTCCACCATCGTCTCCGGCCGCGACGCCGCCGACGCGATCCAGGAAACGCTGGCGGTGGCCCGCCTCGCGGACCGCCTCGGCTATGCGCGCTACTGGCTGGCCGAGCACCACAACAGCCAGAGCCATGCCGGCAGCGCGCCCGAAATCCTGATCAGCGCCATCGCCGCCACCACCAGGCGCATCCGCGTGGGCAGCGCGGGCGTCATGCTGCCGCATTATTCCGCGCTGAAGGTGGCCGAGCAGTTCCGCGCGCTGGAGGCCATCGCCCCCGGCCGCATTGACCTCGGCGTCGGCCGCGCGCCGGGCAGCGACGGGCGCACCGCCTTCGCGCTCAACCCCAACGCCGCCCAGGCCGCCGACAACTTCCCCGCGCAAATCCGTGACCTGCTGGGCTGGCTGGGCGAGGGCCTGCCGGAGAACCACCCCTTCCGCATGGTCCGCGCCTCGCCCGAGGTGGGGACCGTGCCGGAGGTCTGGGTGCTGGGCAGCAGCGACTACGGCGCGCAGGTGGCCGGCTTCTTCGGCCTGCCCTATTGCTTCGCGAGCTTCATCACGGACGGGCAGGGGGCCGAACAGGCGCTCTCCCTCTACCGCGAGACCTTCCAGGCCACCCGCGGCACCACGCCCAACGCCGCCGTCGCCGTCTATGCGCTGGCCGCCGACAGCCGCGCCGAGGCCGAGCGCCTCTTCGCGCCGCGCGCCCTGTGGCGCCTCTTCCGCGACCGCGGCAACTTCCCACCCTTCCCGACCGCCGAGGAAGCCGAAGCCCACCCCTACACCGAGGCCGAGCGCGCGCGCGTGGACCGCATGCGCGAACGTGCCATCATCGGCACCGGGGCGGAGGTGCGTGACCGGCTGGCCGCCATGGCCGCCGAACTGGGCGTGCAGGAGGTGGCGGTGCTGACCCCCTGCCACGACAAATTCGCCCGCGCCCACAGCATCACCCTGCTGGCCGAGGCCTTCGGGCTGCAACCCAGCCTCCCGCTTGCCGCGGAATAACGCCCGGCGGCCCGGGTTGACGCCCCCGCCGCGCGGGTGGACCGTGCCGCGCATCTCACGTTCCAGGCGAATTCAGACTGATGGCAGCCCCCACCACCGCGTCCCCCACCGGGCAATCCTTCCCGGACAAGCTTCGCAGCCTCGCCCCCGGCCTCGCCCTCTGCTTCGGCATCGCCATCATCGCCATCACCTTGCGGAACATGACGGGGGTGGCGGCACTCAATGCCGTGGTCGTGGCGCTGATCCTGGGCGTGGGGCTCGGCGCCGTCATCGGCCGCCCGGCCAGCCTCAAGCCTGGCATCGGCTATGCGGTGCGGCCCATCCTGCGCGCGGCCATCGTGCTGCTGGGGCTGCAGCTCACGCTCGGCATGCTCTGGGCGCTGGGGCCGGGGGCGCTGGTGCTGGCGCTGGTCGTGGTGGCCGCGACCCTGCCCTTCACCATCTGGCTCGGCCGCGTCATGGGCGTGGACCCGGGTCTGTCCATGCTGATCGGCACGGGCACGGCCATCTGCGGGGCGTCGGCCATCGTCGCCGCCAACCAGGTGGTGCGCGGGCGCGAGGAGGACGTGACCTATTCGCTGGCCGTCATCACCCTCTGCGGGACCGTGGCGCTGGTGGTGTTTCCCTATCTGGGCGAGCTGCTGGGGCTTTCCGCGCGCGTCTATGGCCTCTGGGCCGGGGCGGCCATCCATGAGGTGGTCCAGGCCGTGGGCGCAGCCGCGGCGGGCGGCGAGGAGGCTTCGCAAAGCGGCACCGTGATGAAGCTGGCCCGCGTCTTCCTGCTGGCGCCGGCCATCCTGGCACTCGGCTGGTGGGTGGCCCGCCGCCAGCACGCGGACGCGGCCAAGGTGAAGGCGCCGGTGCCCTGGTTCGCCTTCGGCTTCCTGGCGCTGGTGGCGCTGGGCAGCACGGGCCTCGTGCCGCAGTTCGCGGTGGATGCCAGCCGCTTCCTCGTGCCGCTGATGCTCGCCGCGAGCGTCGCGGCCCTTGGCCTGCAGACCGACCTGCGGGCGCTGCATGCGCGCGGCGCCGCCCCCCTGCTGCTGGGCATCGCCAGCACGCTCTTCATCACCACGCTGGCCCTGCTGGGGGTGCTGCTGATCGGGTAGCGCCGGTTTCCATCACGCCCCATGTTCCCAGCGGCGCCCAGGGCTTCGACGAATTCGGGTTGAAGCCGTGGCCCCGCGCGCGCATCTTGGCGGCTGGATTGGGAATGCGTTTGGTCGGAACCAGGTATGGACAAGCAGCGCGGCGAGGCTCGCCGGATCACTCTACACGCCCCGCAGGATTTCGACGGCGCGCGTCGGGCCGGGCGGCTGGCGGCGGAGTGCCTCGACATGATCGGCGCGCATGTGCGGCCGGGGGTGACGACGGGCGAACTGGACCGCCTGTGTCATGATTTCCTGGTGGAGCGCGGCGCCGTGCCGGCCACGCTGGGCTACCGCGGCTATGCGCATTCCTCCTGCATCTCGATCAACCATGTGGTCTGCCACGGCATTCCGGGCGAGCGGGTGCTGGCCGAGGGCGACATCCTCAACATCGACGTGACGGCGCTGCTCGATGGCTGGCATGGCGACAGCAGCCGCATGTATGCGGTGGGCCAGGTCAGCACCAAGGCGCGGCTGCTGATGGAGGTGACGCACGAGGCCATGATGCGCGGCATCGCCGCCGCGCGGCCCGGCAACACCTTCGGCGATATCGGCCACGCCATCCAGGCCTATGCCGAGAAGCACCGTTTCTCGATCGTGCGGGATTTCTGCGGCCATGGCATCGGCCGGCAGTTCCATGAACCGCCGAACGTGCTGCATTTCGGCCGCCCCGGCGAGGGCGCGCGGCTGGCGCCGGGCATGTTCTTCACCATCGAGCCCATGGTGAATGCCGGCCGGCCCGAGGTGAAGATCCTGGATGATGGCTGGACCGCCGTGACGCGCGACCGCAGCCTGTCGGCGCAGTTCGAGCACATGGTGGGCATCACCGAGACGGGCTGCGAGATCTTCACCCTTTCGCCCGCCGGGCTGCACAAGCCCGTCTTCCAGGCGGGCTGATGGCGCGCCGCCGGGGCATGGAGGAGGCGGGCGGGATGTTCCCGTCGCTTCCGCCCGCCCCGGTCCAGGCCAGCGTGGCCGTGCCCGGCGCGGAGGGCCACCGCGCGCGCATGCGCCAGAAGCTGATCGAGGCGGGGCCCACGGCGCTGCTGGACCATGAACTGATCGAGATGATCCTGTTCCTGGCCCTGCCGCGGCGGGACACCAAGCCCATCGCCCGCGCCCTGCTGGCGCGTTTCGGCAGCTTCGCCAATGCCGTGACGGCCCCGGTGGTGGAGTTGCGCCAGGTGGAGGGCCTGGGCGAGGCGGGCATCGCGGCGCTGCGCGTCGTGCAGGCGGGTGCCACGCGCCTGGCCGCGGCCGAAGTGCGGGACTTGCCGCTGCTGAACAACTGGTCGCGGCTGGAGGAATATCTCACCATCGTGCTGGCGCGCGAGCCGATCGAGCAGTTCCGCATCCTGTTTCTCGACAGCAAGAACCGCCTGATCGCCGACGAGGCCCAGGCGCGCGGCACGGTGAACCACACGCCCGTCTATCCGCGCGAGGTTGTGAAGCGCGCGCTGGAGCTGCACGCGACCGCGCTGATCCTGGTGCACAACCACCCGAGCGGCGATCCCACCCCCTCGCGCGCCGACATCGAGATGACGGCGGAGGTGAAGGGGGCCGCGGCCGCGCTGGGCATCACGGTGCATGATCATTTGATCGTGGGGCGGGGGGTGATCCTGTCCTTCCGGCGGGAGGGGCTGCTGTAGATGGGGGGCAGCGCCGTCCCGCAAGCCCTCTAAAACTTCAAGGACAATGCGGTCGGTCTCTATGGCCGCAGCCGAGCGCGTTCTTCTTCCACAACCTCCCGGATCATCTCGATCAGTTTCCGCCGGGAAAGCGCCGGTGGCTGCTGATCCGCCCATTGGCGCAGCTCCTGCTCCGCTCTGTCGAGAACCGCTGCTGGAACAGACGCGTCGGCCAGCTTTCGCCGCAAGGCTTCCCGCAGCGCGGCCATGAGATCTGGGTCGGACATCGTCTCGCCCCTTGTTGATGAGAGACAGGAACATTCATCTTCTAAAAATGCGCAGAACCTAGTCACAAAAAATTATCGTTTAAAAAAAGCCTTCTAGCCAAACGCTAAACATGTTTAGGAATGAAATTGAACGTAATAATAAAATTTCGTACAAAAAGATAATTTTTTGGATCCGCTATTTACTTTCTACGAAAATTTTGTCAGAGATCTATCACCGGTAGCGTACATAGCCTCTGGCAGGACGCGCGAGGTTACCGGGCCATATGTTGGTATCGAAACGTCGAGGTATCAGCGTTGGTTTCTCGTTACGGCGTTAAAATTTCGTGATGGCAAATAATGATCTCGGTGGAAGTGCAGAAAAGGGCACAAAAAATGGTCAAGCAGTCGCAAGGTAAGGATCAGCCACTGACGGACTGGGCCCCTTTCGCTGTGCCGGATGCGGAAGCCTGGCGTGAACTTCAGCGCCGGCGGCATCTCATTCGCCAAGTGGACAGTCTATCCCAGATTGCACGTGACGAAGGCTATTTTAGCTGCTATGATATCTTGTCGGGTGCGGCGGACAGGCTGCGCCAGCTTCTGATCCTGACGGCGCGCTTTGAGGAACCGATGCCGGCGCCACCCCGGGTCCGAAAGAGCCGTCGCGCCGCATGAGGGCCGCACCTGTTCCCCTCGCCTCACACGGCCACGGGCGTCAGCTTGCCCATCAGCCACCGCGCCACCCCCACCGCATCCGCGTCGCGCTGCTGGGCCCCCATCACCTGCAGCCCCACCGGCAGCCCGCCCACCGCCATCAGCGGCAGCGTCACCGCCGGGCAGAAGATGGCGCTGGCCGGCGCGTTGAAGGCGATGTCGCCGGTCGGGCGGGGGTTCAGCGGCTGACCGGGCACATCGCCCGACCACACCGGCGCGGGCCCGACCGAGGTGAGCGTCACCACCGCATCGGCCATGGTCATCACCGCGGCATAGGCGGCCTGGGCCTCGGCGCGTTCGCGCAGCGCGGCCTGGTAGTCGGCCACACGCATGGCCTCGGCCCCCGCCAGGACCTTCTTCAGCCGCTCGCTGACGCCATCGGGGTTCTTCTCCACCAGCGCCCGGTGCGCCATGCGGTTCTCCCATCGGGTGATGGCGTTGCCATAGGCCGAGGCGCCGTCCACCCGCCGCTCCAGCGTCTCGATCCAGGCGTGGTCGCGCCGGCGCAGCAGGGTGATGCCGGCGGCGGCCATCTGCTCCAGCAGCATCTCGAAGGCGGTGCGGCTCGCGTCATCCAGCCGCGCCCAGCCCTCGGTCTCCAGCACCACCAGGCGGCCGGGGCGGCGCGCCTCGGGGCAGGTGTCGGGGCCCATCAGGCCGGGGTGGCCGGGGTCGCCGCCCGCGCGCTTCGTGATCTCGATGGCGACCTGCCAGCAATCCTCCAGGGTCGCGGCATGCGGGCCGCTGGTGCTCTGGCTGGTGGCCTGGCGCTCGCCGCGGGTGATGGCGCCCTGGGTGGGCTTCAGGGCGAAATTCCCGCAGAAGCTGGCGGGCCGGAGAATGGAGCCGCCCACCTGCGTGCCGATGGCCGCCGGCACCATCCGCGCCCCCACCGCCGCCGCCGAGCCCGAGGAGGACCCGCCCGGCGTCCGCCCCGCGTCGAAGGGGTTGGTGGTGGGGCCGGGATGGGCCCCGCCCAGTTCCGCCGTGACCGTCTTGCCCAGGATGACGGCCCCCGCCTCGCGCAACGCCCAGACGGCGGCGTTGTCGCGCCCGGTGTGGTTCCCGCGATAGGCCTCGCAGCCCATCTCGGTCGGCATGTCGCGGGTTTCCAGCAGGTCTTTGATGCCGATGGGCATGCCATCGAGCGGCGAGAGCGCCTGGCCCGCCTTCCAGCGCGCCGTGCTGGCATCCGCCGCCGCACGCGCCCCCGCCTCGTTCACGGTGACGAAGGCGCGCACCACGGGTTCGCGCGCCGCCATCACCTCCAGGCAGCGTTCGAGATAGGCGCGGGGCGTGTCGCTGCCATTGGCGAAGCCGGGCAGGGCATCCAGCCAGCTCAGGCCGCGGAAATGGGCGGGGTGGTAGGTGTGGGCCTGCTGGTCCATGGCGCGCTCTCCCTCTGTTGTAAGGGGGAGCGTAACGCCGCTTCACGGGGCAGGGGAACCTCACCCCCTCTCAGGGCGTGCGCGTTCAGCGCGCGGGCAGGGACCGCGCCACCTGCAGCAGGAAGGCCCGCGCATCGGCCACGGGGGCGGCGTCGCGCATCATGGTCACGCGCAGGCGCAACACATGCCCGCCCGCCGTGCCCACGCAGAAGGTGCTCTGCACCGGCTGGCGGCCATAGCTGCCCTCCAGCGCGGCGCAGCGCAGCCCGGGGCCGGCGGGTTCGGTGAATTCCTGCACCACGTTCAGCCGCCGGCCCGGCCGCGCGCCGGTCGAGACCTCGTCCAGCCAGCGGGTGTATTCGCCGGCCGCCGCCGCCGGAGCGTCGCCCTGCGCCGGTCGCACCACCTGCACGAAGGCGGCACCGCGGCGGTTGGAGGTGGCGTAGTTCACCTCCAGCCCTTCCATGGGCTGGCGCACGGGCACGGTGGCGCCGCGGGTGAAGCTGTCGGCGCTGGCGGGCAGGGCGGCGGCCAGGGCCTCGGCCGTGGCGGGGCCGGCGCGCACCGCCGTGGGGGCGGGGGCCTGGCCCGCCTGTCGCGGCGCCTCGCAGCCCGCCAGAAGGAGGAGAAGCCCCGCTCCAGCCCAGGCAAGGCGAGAGGTGGCAAGGCGATGAGTGTGGTGGCGCGTCCCGTTCGACATGCCCCAGGGTCTAGAGCAGATCACGCCGGGAGGGGAAGCGCCCGGCGTGAAACCTTTCCGCGTGGGAAGGTTACTCCGCCGGCCGGTCCGCGCGCCGCCGCGCCCGCAGTACCGCATCGGCCATCAGCACCACCACCGCCGTCAGCACCAGCACCTGCAGCACCGTCGCCCCCGCCCAGATCCAGGCGGGAAACACACCCGGCAGCGCCAGGTAGCCCAGCGGCAGCATGAGGAAGGCGTAGGAGCCGGGAACGACCTCCGCCACCTCATTCGTGCCGGCATAGATCATGCTGCCCGCCACGTAGAGGATGATGAGAAGCCCCACCCAGGCGATCCAACGGTGCTTGTTCAGCAGGTTCGCGATGAAGGTGGCGGCGACACCCATCAGCACGACCGAGATGGCGAGGCCCACGATCAGCACATAGGGGTGGTCCTTCGCGGCACCCGCCACGGCCAGCACATTGTCGAGGCTCATGGAGATGTCGGCGATCAGGATCTGGGTGATGGCCTGGCGCATGCTCTTGCGCGGCGCCTCCTTCACCGTGACCGAGCCATCCTCGTTCACCACCTCGCCGTGGCCGCCCTCGCGCAGCTCCCGGTACATCTTCCAGCAGACCCACAGCAGCAGGACGCCGCCCGCCAGCGTCAGCCCCACGATGGCGAGAAGCTGCACCGTGATGCTCGCGAAGGCGATGCGCATCACGGTGGCGGCGACGATGCCCCAGAAGATGGCGGTGCGGCGCTGCGCGGCCGGCAGGCCGGCAGCCGCCATGCCGACGACGATCGCGTTGTCTCCCGCGAGGACGATGTCAATCGCGAGCACCTGGAGAAGTGGAACGACCCATTCCGGCATGGAAGCCTCAACCTTGCATTTTTGTCATCGCGGAAGGAGGCTCCGCGGAAAACACTACTCCCGCCCTGGGGTGGCTTCCAAGCGCCGGGGGCCTACAAGGGCCTGACCCAGCGGTTACATCTGCGCCATCCCCGGCGGCGGCTTGCCCATCCGCCCCCGCTGCGCGAAACCCTTGGCCGACGCACGCTTGCAGGATCAACGCCCATGGTTCCCCGCTATTCCCGCCCGCAGATGGCCGAGATCTGGTCGCCCGAGGCG
The DNA here is from genome assembly GCF_014196305.1 of Roseococcus suduntuyensis. Lineage (GTDB taxonomy): Bacteria > Pseudomonadota > Alphaproteobacteria > Acetobacterales > Acetobacteraceae > Roseococcus > Roseococcus suduntuyensis. Next base: position 596,253 of record NZ_JACIDJ010000002.1, on the reverse strand, counting down.
CGCTATCGCATCTGGTTCGAGATCGAGGCGCTGGCCGCCGAGGCCATGGCGGCCCAGGGCACCATCCCCGAAGCCGCCGCCCGCACCATCCGCGAGAAGGGCGCGGCCCGCGTCGCCAACATCAGCGCCGCCGATGTGGAGCGCATTGACGAGATCGAGCGCGTGACGCGCCACGACGTCATCGCCTTCCTCACCTGGCTGGGCGAGGGCATGGGCGAGGATGCCCGCTTCATGCACCAGGGCATGACGAGTTCCGACGTGCTCGACACCACGCTCGCCGTGCAGATGACCCGCGCGGCCGACCTGCTGATCGCCGATGTGGACGCGGTGCTGGCGGCGCTCAAGGCGCGCGCGATCGAGCACAAGCACACGCCGAGCATCGGCCGCAGCCACGGCATCCATGCCGAGCCCACCACCTTCGGCCTCAAGCTCGCGGGCCACTACGCCGAGTTCGCCCGCAACCGCGCGCGCCTCGTGGCCGCGCGCGCAGAGGTCGCCACCTGTGCCATCTCCGGCCCCGTCGGCACCTTCGCCTCCGTGGACCCGGCCATCGAGACGCATGTGGCGAAGCACATGGGCCTCGCGGTGGAGCCCGTCTCCACCCAGGTCATCCCGCGCGACCGCCACGCGGCCTTCTTCGCCGCCCTGGCGGTCGTGGCGGGCGGCGTGGAGCGGCTGGCGACCGAGGTGCGCCACCTGCAGCGCAGCGAGGTGCGCGAGGCGGAGGAGTTTTTCCACGCCGGGCAGAAGGGCAGCAGCGCCATGCCCCACAAGCGCAACCCGGTGCTGAGCGAGAACCTGACGGGCCTCGCGCGGCTGGTGCGCGGCTATGCCATGCCGGCGCTGGAGAACATCACGCTGTGGCATGAGCGCGACATCAGCCATTCGAGCGTGGAGCGCGTGATCGCGCCCGATGCCACCATCGCGCTGGACTTCGCGCTGATGCGGCTGGCGGGCATGATGGAGAAGCTCACCATCTACCCCGAGCGCATGACGGAAAACCTGGAAAGCCTGGGCGGCGTCGTGCACTCGCAGAAGGTGCTGCTGGCGCTGACCCAGGCCGGCCTCTCGCGCGAGGGCGCCTATGCGGCGGTGCAGCGTGCCGCGATGGCGACCTGGACGAAGCTCGGCAAGGCGGATGGGCGCAACTTCCGCGACAACCTGCTGGCCGACCCCGAGGTGGCGCCCGTCATGGATGCCGCCGCACTGGATGCCGCCATGGACCCCATGCGCGATTTCCGCCACGTCGAGACGATTTTCGCGCGGGTCTTTGGAGCAACTTGATTTCGCCGCCTTTGCGCCATGACCAAATGGTCACATCTCATCTCTGACAGCGGCGGCGGCGGCGGGGTCAACCACTCCGCCCCTCGTGCGTTGCGGGAGGATGATGATGCGCAACATGACAAGGCTGGGGCTGGTGGCGGGGCTGGGACTGTTCCTGGCCGGCTGCGTGGATGACGGGTATCGCGGCGGCGGCGGCGGTTATTACCGTGGCGGTTATGCCGCGGGTCCGGTCTATCGCGCCCCCGCCTATCGCGGCCCCAGCTATTACGCGCCCCCGTCGCGCGGCTATTACCGACCTGACGATCGGCGCTACGACCGGCGCGATGACCGCCGCGCGCGGCCATCCCCCCCGCCGCCGCAGCGCCAGGGCCCGCCGCCCCAGCAGCGGCGCGACAACACGGGCGATGCCTTCCGCGACCTGATCAACCCGCGCCGCTGACCGGGCGCCCCTGATCCCGAGGCGGGGGGCGCAGATTGCCCGGGCGGGGCAGTCTGGGCATCCTGGGTGGATTACGAAAAGGGAAGAAACTCCAATGCATCTTCGTCGCCGTGGCCTCCTGGCCGCGCCCGCCCTGCTGGCCGCCGTCCCGCTCGCCGCCACCCCACTGCGGGCGCAAAGCCCCGCCGAGGTCGCGCGCATCATGGCGCCCTCCGGCACGCTTCGCGTCGCCATCAATTTCGGCAACCCGGTGCTGGCCCAGCGCGACCCCGCGGGCGGCGCGCCGCGCGGCCTGTCGGTGGAGCTGGCCCAGGAGATCGGCCGCCGCCTCAACCTGCCCATCGAGATGATCACCTACCCCGCCGCCGGGCGCGTGACCGAGGCGCTGCGCGAGGGCGCCTGGGACCTGTGCTTCCTGGCCATTGACCCTGTGCGCGCGCGCGGCATCACCTTCACCGCGCCCTATGTGGTGATCGAGGGCGCCTATCTGGTGCGGCAGGACAGCCCCATCCGCGACAATGCCGAGGTGGACCGCCCCGGCATCCGCGTGGCCGTGGGCCGTGGCAGCGCCTATGACCTGTTCCTGACGCGCGAGCTGCGCCACGCGACGCTGGTGCGCGCGCCGACCTCGCCCGCCTCGCTGGAACAGTTCCGCGCCGACAACCTGGAGGTGGCGGCCAACGTGAAGCAGCCGCTGGTGGCCTATGCGGCGGCGAACCCCGATGTGCGGGTGCTGCCCGGCCGCTTCATGGTGATCGAGCAGGCGGTGGGCATTCCGCAGGACCGTGAGGCCGCGATGCCCTGGCTGCGCGCCTTCGTGGAGGAGATGAAGGCCTCGGGCTTCGTGGCGCGTGGCCTGGCGGCGACCGGCCAGACCACAGCCGAGGTGGCGCCCCCCGCCTCATGAGGGAGCGGGGCGGCTGAAAGGGAAGGGTAACGTGATGCGTGTGCTGCTGTTGAGCGTGATGGGCCTGGTGCTGGCCGGCTGCGTGGCCCAGGGGCCCGTCTATCATGCGGGCCCTGGGCATTGGCGCGGGCCCGTGCATGCGGCGCCGGTGTATCGCGCACCTGTTCCCGTCTACCGTGGGCCCGTCTACCGGGCGCCCGTCTATCGCGCACCGGTGTATCGCGGCCATGGCTACCGGGGCCCCGTTCATCGCGGGCATTTCCATCGCGGGCCTGCCTACCGCGGGCCTGGGCATCGGCCGCGCGTGCATCATGCGCCGCGCCACCACCGGCCCCCGTCCCATCACCGCCGCCATCATCACGGACGGCACTGAAGGGGCGCAATCGCGCCACGCTTTGGCCATGCGGGGCGCGTGGAATTAGGAACATCGAAAGGGAGTTCCGCGCGATGCGAAAGCTGATCTTCGGCGCCGTCCTGGGCCTGCTGGGCCTCGGCATTGCCGCCCCCGCGCCGGCCAGCGCCCAGCCGGTGCTGGAGCTGCAGGTGGGTTGGGACCGCCGGGGCTGGCGCCCGCCGCCGCCCATCTACTACGCGCCGCCCCCACGGCCGCGATATTACGCGCCGCCGCCGCGCTATTATTACCCGCCGCCGCCGCCCGTCTATTACGCGCCACCGCCGCCGCGCTACTACGGCCCGCCGCCGCGCCATTGGGACCGGCCGCGCCACCACCGCCACTGGTAGGGCGTCACTGGTAGGGGCCGCCTTGTTCGCGGCGGCGCATCGGGGCCAGATGGGACCCGATGTGCACCGTGATCCTCTCGCGCCAGCCCGGCGCCGCCTGGCCGCTGCTGCTGGCCGCCAACCGCGATGAACGCCTGGACCGCCCCTGGGACCCGCCGGGGGCGCATTGGCCCGAGGCCCCGGGCCTGGTCGGCGGGCGGGACCGCACGGGCGGCGGCAGTTGGATGGCGGTGAGCGCGGCGGGCGTCGTCGCCACCGTGCTGAACCGCCCTGGCAGCCTCGGCCCCGCCGAGGGCAAGCGCTCGCGCGGCGAATTGCCCCTGCTGGCATTGGCGGCGCCCACGGCCGAGGCCGCCGCCGACGCTCTGTGCCGCCTCGATGCCGGCGCCTGGCGCCCCTTCAACGCCGTGGTGGCGGACGCCGACTCCGCCTGGTTCGTCGCCGGGCTCGGTGAGGGCCATGCGACCGCCACAGCCCTGCCGCCCGGCCTGCACATGGTGACGGCCCATCCGCCCAATGATCCGTCGAGCCCCCGCACCGCCCGCCACCTGCCGCGCTTCCAGGCCGCCCCCCGGCCCGCCTTGCCCGACTGGGGCGCCTGGCCCGCTTTGCTCGCGGATTCCGAGGGGGAAGCGGCCGAAATGCTGAACATTCCTCCACTCGGCGGGTTCGGGACGCTGTGCAGTTCGCTGCTGGCGCTGGGGCCGGGTGGCGCGCGGGAATGGATCTTCGCGCCCGGCCCGCCCGACCGCACGCCCTTCGCGCCGGTCAAGCCGGTGGCGGCCCGCGTGGCACGATAATTCTTTGCTGCTATACGGGCGCTGATTCGCCAGAAGGACTGCACGCCATGGCTCGCCGCCGCCAACTTTACGAAGGCAAGGCCAAGATCCTGTTCGAGGGGCCCGAGCCCGGCACCCTCGTCCAATACTTCAAGGATGACGCCACCGCCTTCAACGCCCAGAAGAAGGGCACGATCACCGGCAAGGGCGTGCTGAACAACCGCATCAGCGAGTACCTGATGCAGCGCCTGGGCGAGATCGGCATCCCCACCCACTTCATCCGCCGCCTGAACATGCGCGAGCAGCTGGTGCGCGAGGTGGAGATCATCCCCCTCGAGATCGTGGTCCGCAACGTGGCGGCAGGCTCCCTCGCCACGCGCCTGGGCATCCAGGAAGGCACGCGCCTGCCGCGCTCCATCATCGAATACTACTACAAGAACGACGCCCTGCAGGACCCGATGGTGAGCGAGGAGCACATCACCGCCTTCGGCTGGGCCTCCACGCACGACCTGGACGACATCGTCCAGCTCACCCTGCGGGTGAACGACTTCCTGACCGGCCTGCTGCTGGGCGTCGGCATCACGCTGGTGGACTTCAAGCTGGAATTCGGCCGCCTCTACGAGAATGACGAGATGCGCATCGTCCTGGCCGACGAGATCAGCCCCGACAATTGCCGCCTCTGGGACGCCAAGACCGGCGAGAAGATGGACAAGGACCGCTTCCGCCGCGACCTGGGAAAGGTCGAGGAGGGCTACCAGGAAGTGGCCCGCCGCCTCGGCATCCTGCCGGAAGCGGGTGTGCGCGACATGAAGGGTCCAGAAGTCATGCAATGACCCTCATGAAATCGCCTTCGGCGCTTTCATGAGGACCCCGTTCGGGGCGCTGCATTCTGTTGGGACGGCTCCGCCTCGTCGGGCAAAGCCCGCCGAGGACACCCGGCAAAGCCCGCCGAGGGCACCGGGGGGCCATTGGTATTGGGAAGGGTGTGTTGATGACCAAGCTTCGGGTCACTGTGTTCCCCAAGGCGGGCGTGCTGGACCCGCAGGGCAAGGCCATCGAACGCGCCCTCTCGGGCCTCGGCTTCGAGGGCGTGGGCGAGGTCCGCGTGGGCAAGGTCATGATCGTGGAGGTCAGCGAGACCGACCCCACCCGCGCCCGTGCCCAGGGCGAGGACATGGCCCGCAAGCTGCTCGCCAACACCGTCATCGAAAGCTTCACGGTGGAGCCCGCATGAGCGGGACGACGGCCCCCAACGCGCGCGAACGCTCGCTGCGCGTCTTCGTGGCCGTCTCCTTCGGCTTCGCGGCCTGGCGCGTGCTGCTGGCGCTGGCCTATCTCGCCTTCGGCCCGCCGCTCCCCGGCGACCTGCCGCTGACCGAGGCCTTCTTCCTGCTCTCCAAGGCCTTCCTGGGCGGGTTGTTCTGGCCCATCTCGCTGGCCATCGAGGGCTGGCGCAACCCGCTGGGCTGGATCTTCTACCCGTGGTGAAGACCTCCATCCTGATCCTCATCGTGCTGACGGTGCTGATCACGATGCTGCTGGGCTGGCGGGAACAGCGCCTCTCGGCCGGGCAGGCGCAGCCCCGCCTGGGCTGGTTCGCCCGCAAGAAGAACCTCATCAACCGCGTCTTCGCCGCCGCGGCCATCGCGGCCATCAGCACCATGCTGATCCTGGGCGGCATCCACTGGCTGCGCGTGGCGCAGGGATAGGGCACACATGAACGCCGCCATCATCACCTTCCCCGGCACCAACCGCGAGCGCGACATGGCGCTCGCGCTCCGCGCCGCCACCGGCCGCCGGCCCACCATGCTCTGGCACCGCGAGACGGCGCTGCCGAGCGGTCTGGACCTGGTCGTGCTGCCCGGCGGCTTCTCCTATGGCGACTACCTGCGCTGCGGCGCCATGGCCGCGCAATCGCCCATCATGGCCGCGGTGCGGGACTTCGCCGCGCGCGGCGGCCATGTGCTGGGCGTCTGCAACGGCTTCCAGATGCTGACCGAGGCCGGCCTGCTGCCCGGCGCCCTGCTGCGCAACGCGTCCCTGCGCTTCCTCGCCATGGATTGCGTGATGCGGGTGGAGCGCGCGGACACGCCCTACACCGCCCATTTCCAGCGCGGCGCCACCTTCCGCGCCACCATGGCCCATGGCGACGGCAACTATTTCTGCGACGCCGAGACGCTGGCCAGGCTGGAAGGCGAGGGGCGCGTCGTGTTCCGCTACGAAGGCGAGAACCGCAATGGCAGCATCGACGCCATCGCCGGCATCTGCTCGGCCAATGCGCGCGTGCTGGGGCTGATGCCCCACCCCGAGAACTGCGTGGACCCGCTGGTGGGCGGCACGGAAGGCCTGCCGATCTTCACTTCCATCGCGGCGCATGTGGCGGCCTGACACCGCCGTCACCGACCGATACCGCGCGCCCCTTCCTCGCCATCTTCGCAACGCATCCCGGACGGTTTGTGAACGTTACATCTCCCTCAAGCCCCGGAAGTCCCGGGCCGATGTGAGAGAGGGAGGCGTAGTATGAACCGCCGCAAATTCCTGTTCCTGGGTGCCGCCGTCGCCATGGGTGGCGTGGCCGCCAGCGTCCCCGAGGCCGAGGCCGCGCTGCCCCGCCCCATCACCCCCACCCTGCCCGAGGGCCCCACCACGCCGCAGACACTCGACCTGCCGGCCGATGACGCCGCGGAATTCGACGCGCTGCTGGAAGAGGTCCAGTGGGGCCCGCCGCCGCACCGTGGCCCGCCGCCCCGCCGCGGCCCCCCGCCGCGCCGCCGCCGCCGGCGCTGCTGGATCGAGAATGTCCGCGTGCGCTACACGGACCGCTTCGGCCGCCCGTCCTGGCGGATGGAGCAGCGGCGGGTGTGCCGCTGACACGAGTCGGGCGCGGCTGAGGCCGCGCCCGCCTTTCAGAACAGGGACAGCAAGAAGCCCCATATCCCGGCCAGCTTGCCGCCCCATCGCTCTTCCAGCGTTTCCTCGACCATATCCGGACCTTTCGCACCACCAGGGTTTTCCTTGCCACCGCAATGAGCGGGTGGCTATACAGGAAAAATGTCCTACGCGCCGCGCATCCCCATCCGTCCCCTGACCGACCTGGAGTGGCACGCCCTTCTTCCCTACGTCCTCCGCCGCTCTCCCCAGGGCCGCCAGATCGGGGATCTGCGCGCGCGGATGAACGCGCTGTTTCGCCTCACCGCCACCGACGCCCCTTGGAAGGACGCCGCCGCGCCGGGAATCGCGGCCGAGAGCCTGGCCCGCTACTACCGCCGCCTCACGCATGCCGGGTTGTGGGAACGCCTGCTCCAGGCCCTGCACGACGCGGCGCCGAACCATCCGCTGCGCGGCATCGAGGCCATGATCTGCCGCGCCGCCCGCCGCGCCCATCGTCTGCGGGGGTTGGGCCTGCTGGTCCTGGCCCGGCGCCTGGGCTTCCGCCGCGCCCTGAACGGCCCGCCCTGGCTGCTGCCCCACCCGGATTTGTCCGAAAACCTGCTGGAGGCCGGCCCGCCCGCGCCGCATTTGCGAAAACCCTGGCTGCGTGTGCTGAAGGCGCTGGTCGGGCGGCAATCCATCCCCCGCGCCGTGCGCCTGGCCTGGGTGTGAGGGGCCTGGGTATGAGGCACCTGGGCGTGCCGCGCCCCAGCCCAGCGAAGCCCGGTCTGGACAAGCGCCACGCCCCGCCCGACAAACCGGGCATGAGCCACGTCACGCCCCTCGACCCCGCGCGCGCCCGCCAGCTCGGCGCCGAATTCGGCCTCAAGCCCGATGAGTATGAGAGGGCGCTGGCCATCCTCGGCCGCACGCCCAGCCTCACGGAGCTAGGCATATTTTCCGTGATGTGGAGCGAGCATTGCTCCTACAAATCCTCCCGCGTCTGGCTGAAGCAGTTGCCCACCAAGGCGCCCTGGGTGCTGGTCGGGCCTGGTGAGAATGCGGGCGTGATCGAGATCGGTCAGGGCCTGGCCGCCGTCTTCAAGATGGAAAGCCACAACCATCCGAGTTTCATCGAGCCCTACAACGGCGCGGCCACCGGCGTGGGCGGCATCCTGCGCGATGTGTTCACCATGGGCGCGCGCCCCATCGCGAACCTGAACGCGCTGCGCTTCGGGGAACCCACGCACCCCCGCACCCGTCGCATCCTGGACGGGGTGGTGCGCGGCATCGGCGGCTATGGCAACTGCGTGGGCGTGCCGACCGTGGGCGGCGAGGTGAATTTCCACCCCGCCTACAATGGCAACCCGCTGGTGAACGCCATGACGGTGGGCATCCTGAAGGAGGACCGCATCTTCACCGCGGCCGCGACGGGGGTGGGCAATCCGGTGGTCTATGTGGGCTCCAAGACCGGGCGCGACGGCATCCATGGCGCCACCATGTCCAGCGCCGAATTCAACGCCGATGCCGAGGAAAAGCGCCCCACGGTCCAGATTGGCGACCCCTTCGCGGAAAAGCTGCTGATCGAGGCCTGCCTGGAATTGATGGAGACGGACGCCATCGTCGCCATCCAGGACATGGGGGCCGCGGGCCTGACCAGCAGCAGCGTCGAGATGGCCGGCAAGGGCGGCATGGGCATCGTGCTGGACATGGAAAAGGTGCCCCAACGCGAGACGGGCATGACCGCCTATGAGATGATGCTGAGCGAAAGCCAGGAGCGCATGCTCATGGTGCTCAAGCCCGGGCAGGAGCATGTGGCCGAGGCCATCTTCCACAAATGGGAGCTGGACTTCGCGGTCATCGGCCATCTGACCGACACGGGCCGCATCGAGATCCGCCACCACGGGGTGCTGGAAGCCGACATCCCGCTGGCGCCGCTGGAAAGCGAGGCGCCGCTCTACCACCGCCCCACGGAGGAGACGCCGAAGCAGCCCATGCTGGGCCCGGTGGCGGACCCGGTGGGGATCGCGGCCGCGCTGGAGAAGCTGGTGGCCAGCCCCGACCTGTGCAGCCGCCGCTGGATCTGGGACCAGTATGACGCCCAGGTGGGCGGGCAGACCAGCAAGCGCCCCGGCCAGGCCGATGCGGCGGTGGTCCGCGTCGAGGACCACAAGCTGGCGCTCGCCATGACCACCGACTGCACGCCGCGCTATGTGCTGGCGGACCCCGAGGAGGGGGGCAAGCAGGCGGTGGCCGAGGCCTGGCGCAACCTGACGGCGGTGGGCGCGCTGCCGCGCGCCATCACCGACAACATGAATTTCGGCAACCCGGAAAAGCCCCGCATCATGGGGCAGTTCGCAGGTGCCGTGCGCGGGATGGCCGCGGCCTGCACGGCGCTGGATTTCCCGGTGATCAGCGGGAATGTGAGCCTCTACAACGAGACCGAGGGCCGCGCGATCCTGCCCACGCCCGCCATCGGCGGGGTGGGCGTGCTGGAGGATGTGGCCCAGGCGGTGGGGCTGGCCATGCCCGCCGGCTGCGACATCGTGGTGGTGGGTGAGACCCGGGGCTGGCTCGGCCAGTCGCTCTGGCTGCGCGAGATCGCAGGAAGGGAGGAGGGGGCGCCGCCGCCCGTGGACCTCGCCGCCGAGCGCCGGAACGGGGATTTCGTGCGGGGGCAGATCCTGGCCGGTCGCGTGCGCGCCTGCCATGACGCCGCCGATGGCGGGATGCTGGTGGCACTGGCCGAGATGTGCATGGCCTCCGGGGTCGGTGCGGAGATCACCCGCCAAGGCGACCACGCCTTCTGGTTCGGCGAGGACCAGGGCCGCTACATCCTGGCCGTTGAGGATGGCGCGGCCCTGCTGGAGGCCGCGCGGGCGGCCGGTGTGCCCGCGGAACGATTGGGACAATCCTCAGGCCGCACCTTGGTTCTGCCGGGGGCGAATGCCATAGATATATCAAGGCTGGCCGCGGCGCATGAGGCGACGCTGCCGGCGCTGATGCAGGGGGTCTGACCACATGCCGATGCAACCCGTCGAGATCGAGGCCCTGATCAAATCGGCCCTGCCCGACGCCCAGGTCACCATCGAGGATTTGGCGGGCGACGGGGACCACTATGCGGCGCGCGTCGTCTCGGAATCCTTCCGGGGCCTGTCCCGCGTCAAGCAGCACCAGCTTGTCTATGCCGCCTTGCAGGGCCGTATGGGGGGTGTGCTGCACGCCCTCGCCCTGCAGACGAGCGCGCCCGAATGATCCGCCACCCCTTCCAAGGAACCTTTCCATGAGCGACGTGAACGCGCGTATCGAGGCCGAGCTGAAGGCCAACCCCGTTGTGCTCTACATGAAGGGCACGCCGGTCTTCCCGCAGTGCGGCTTCTCGGCCCGGGTGGTGCAGATCCTGAGCCACGTCGGCGTCCCCTTCAAGGGCGTGAACGTGCTGGAGGACATGGAAATCCGCGAGGGCATCAAGGCCTACACGAACTGGCCGACCATCCCGCAGCTCTACGTCCAGGGCGAGTTCGTGGGCGGCTGCGACATCGTGATGGAGATGTTCCAGTCGGGCGAGCTGCAGGCCATGCTGAAGGAAAAGGGCCTGCCGACCACGGAACAGGCGTGACGGCGGGGCGATCCGCCCTGTCCCGCGGCACGCCGCACCTCCTTTTCCCGACCCAGGCTTTGCGCGGGGGGATGTGCGGGGTGCGGCGCCTGCCTTTGAACCCGGATGCGGGTGCTTTGGCCTATTCCCCTCTGCTGGGTATGTTTGATGTCTGACGCCTTTATTGATCACGGACGGCTTATTTTTCTTCATATTCCCAAGACAGCCGGCACTTCGCTGCATGATGTCCTGACAGGGTATTTCCAAAGGAAAGAAATCTGCCCGGAACGGCGGCGTGACCTGTCCCATAAGCCAAAGGAATACTTCAAGCCCTACCGTTTCTTTTCTGGGCATTTCACCGCGGAATCGATCGCGAGGGTGCCGGGGAGGAAATTCGCGTTCACTGTCCTCCGCAATCCCTATGAGCGGATCATGTCGCTTTACTATTTTTGGCGGCGACATAGTGATTCAGTTATTCAAGCGAATAATTTGGCTGGCCCGCGATTGGCACGCCAAGTTAGTCTGAAGGAATTTTTATCTATTGATATGCCGATTCCGAGAAATTACATCAGAAATGAAATGGCTAGGGTGTTGGCTGGCGATGTATTCACCGAAAAAAATGATACATATTACGAAGTGAAGGATGGGAAGCGGATTTCCATCGAGAAATCTGAAATCATCAGGCGCGCAACGGCAACGCTAAACCAGATGGATTTCGTTTTCTTCGTCGAAACGCTGGGCCGAGACTTTCCCATACTGTGTAAAATGCTCGGCATAGATCCGGTGCCGGCGTTTCCGAGAAAGAACACGCGCGATGAGCTGCGGCCTGACCTGGAAACGGTGCAGGAAGAGGTGCTGGATGATGAACACCTCGACTTGCTGAAGCAGAACACGGAGCTGGACCGCATCATCTACAGCCTGGCGCAGGTGCGTCATGCGGAGGTGTTGCGCCGCCAACCGCCGGGCCCCGAATGATGAACGGCGCGGCCCGGCCCAGCCTGGCCGCGGGTCGCGCCGATGATGCGGCCTACAGTGCGATGCTGCCGAGCGCACCCCGCAGCATCACGACTTCGTCCAGCGGATCCAGGAAGGCGATGCCCTGCGCGCCGGCCAGCGGGCGGCAGCGCAGCAGGCGATGGGGGCCGAAGCTTTCGGCCAGTTCCATCTCGGGGAAGGGGCCTTCGGGCGGACCTTCCACCAGGGCAATGGTGACCATGGTGACACCCCGCGCGGAACGGTCCAGGAACTCGGCTGTTTCGGCGAAGACGTCCCGGGTGTTTTCGAACTCCTCCGTGACCTGCAGCAGCAGCTTGCCGTGCAGGCCCCGCAGGGCCTCACGCATGCGGATCACACCGCGTTGAAGGGCCGCATATCCTTCCTTGGTGGTCGGATCCTTCACGTGGAAGATGGTGGACCCATACAGTTCCGAGAAGCGCGTGTGCCGGCACAGATGCCCAGTGGCGCCCGGGGGGCGCACCGAGGCGGGGATGTGTTCATGCTCGTCCGGGGAGAGGAGCAGGTTGAAATCATCCACCAGGCAATCGCGCACGGCCTCGGGCGGGATGGTCATCCAATCGAAGGGGTTGGCCCAGCGGCGCAGTCCGGAGCGACGCAGCATCCCGGCCACGGAGGGTTCGCAGCCCAGGCCGATGCAGGACAGCGCCACGGGGCGCGCTTCCATGGCGGGGGTCATCACATATTCGGTGGGCTTGCCGATACCGGAGGTGAGCTGCTTCTTCTGCGCTTCCTCGGTGTTCGCGATCATGCGGATGAAGTCGCTGCTGACATCCGTCAGGCTGCGGTCCCGCAGGCGCTTCTCCAATTCCTGCGAGAACTTGGTCAGCCAGGTCGGATCCACATCCCGCTTGAGGAGCGCGAGATGGGAGCCGCGGATGATGGCTTCCACCACATCGCGGAGGGGAGTCGGGTCGGGGACGGGCATGGCCCCTGTGTCGCGCGCGGTGCGGCCGGCGTCAACGGAGGGCGGAAGGGTGGCCGCCCCGGCGCGAGGGCCGGGGCGGCGGTGTCATCAGCGCGAGTAGAACTCGACCACCAGGTTCGGTTCCATCTGCACCGGGTAGGGAACGTCCGCGAACTTCGGGGTGCGCAGGATGCGGCCCTTCATGGCGCGGTGGTCCACCTCGATGTATTCCGGCACGTCGCGGCCGGCCTCGTGGGTGGCGTCCAGCACCATGGTCAGCTGCTTGGACTTTTCCTTCACCTCGATCACGTCCGTGTCGCGGACGCTGTAGGAGGGAATGTTCAGCCGCTTGCCGTTCACCGTCACATGGCCATGGTTCACGAACTGGCGCGCCGCGAAGGGCGTCACCGCGAACTTCATGCGGTAGATGATGGTGTCCAGCCGGCGCTCCAGCAGGTCGATCAGGTTCTCCGAGGTGTCGCCCTTCCGGCGGACGGCTTCCTCGTAGTACTTGCGGAACTGCTTCTCGCCGATGTTGCCGTAGTAGCCCTTCAGCTTCTGCTTCGCCATGAGCTGCACGCCGAAATCCGTCGGCTTCTGCTTGCGGCGCTGGCCGTGCTGGCCGGGACCATAGGTGCGGGCACCCTGCTCGCCCTTGCGGGGCTTGGACACCGGCGACTTCGCGCGGCCCCAGAGGTTCTCACCCAGGCGGCGATTGATCTTGTACTTGCTGGCAAGGCGCTTCGTCATGCGCGGCACCCCATCGCCCTTGCGGGGATGGGCCTTCTTCTCGCGGCCACCCGTGCGGGGCATGGGCCGCTGGATTGTCCCGGTAGGCTCCTGCCGGATGGCAGATGCGGGCGCACGCCCCGAAGGCGTGTCCTCGTTCCCAGGAATGACGCGGGCTTAGGGGGTGGCGTGGGCCTTGTCAAACCGGCCGCCGCACCCTTACTCCCCACGCATGGTAACGCGCGCGGATATCCTGGTGCTTGGCCTCACGGCGGGCGTGGTCGGCTGCCTGGTGGGCGGCATGATGTTCGGCATCGGCATGGGCCTCGTGGTGCAGAGCGCGCATATCGGCTGGCTGCTGGTGCTGCCCTCCGCGCCCGTGGCCGGCATGCTGGGCTATGTGCTGGCGCGCAAGCTGGCCCGCAAGCTGGAACCAGCCGCGGGCGGCAGCCACACCCCTTGACGAGGCGGGGGGGCGGCCCCCTTCTATTTCGTCATGGCAAAAGTCGAGATCTACACCCAGCCCTTCTGCCCCTACTGCGCGCGCGCCGTGGGCCTGCTGACGCGCAAGGGCGCGGATTTCACCGAGATAGACGCACCCAATGGCAGCCAGGCCCGGAAGGACGCCATCGCGCGTTCGGGCGGCCGGACCACGGTGCCGCAGATCTTCATCAATGGCGAAGCCATCGGCGGCTCCGATGACCTGGCCGCGCTGGACCGCGCGGGCAAGCTGGACGCGCTGCTGGCCGTCTGACCTTCGCAAGCCGGGCGAATGCCTTACATATGTCATACGGCCGGGATGGACCGGCTTGGATAGACCGGGATGATCCGTTTTTCGCTCCGCTGCGCCGAGGCGCATGAATTCGAAAGCTGGTTCAAGGACGGCGCGGGTTTCGACCGCATGTCGGCCGCGGGGCTGGTGGAATGCCCCGTCTGTGGCGACACGCATGTGACCAAGGCGCTGATGGCGCCGGCCATCCGCAAGGTGCCTGGCGTGAAGGGCCGGGCGGAGGCCCCCGCCGACACGCCCCCCGCCAAGCCGCAGCCCACGCAGCCCGCCGCCATACCCGCAGCCCCTGGGGGCCGCGTCGCCGCCGGCCCGCTGCCCGCGCAGATGCTGGCCCTGCTGCAGCGCATGCGCGCCGAGGTCGAGAAGAATTGCGACTATGTGGGCCCCGACTTCGCGGAGGAGGCGCGCCGCATCCACCAGGGCGAGGCCGAGGCCCGCGGCATTTATGGCGAGGCGACCGAGGAGGAGACCGAGGCGCTGCGCGAGGAAGGCATCGAGGTGGCGCAACTGCCCTGGGTGCCGCCCAGCGACGGGTGAGTGTTTCCGCCCTCAGGCGCCGGGCGCCGCCTCAGCCGGATTTTCCCGCCCTCAAGCGCCGGGCGCCGCCTCCGGCGGCTTGGCTTCCGCGCCGCGACGGGTGCGCTGACGGGTCGGGTCCACTGGGCGCGCCGGCCGCCTTGCGGCCGGACCCAGGCCTGCGGGGTCGCTAAACCCGACGCCCCGCCATGATGTAGTTCACCCCCACATCCCGGCTGATGCGGAAGCCCTGGCGCAGGCTGGGCGTCAGCCCCGCCACCTCCGTCACCGCCACGCCCGCGCCGCGCATCAGGGCACCCAGTTCGGCCGGGCGGAGGAACAGCTTCCAGTCATGCGTGCCCACCGGCAGCCAGCGCAGCAGATATTCCGCGCCCAGTTTCGCCACCGCATAGGCACGCGGCGTGCGGTTCAGCGTGGACAGCACCACCCAGCCGCCCGGCTTCACCGCGCGGGCGAGCGCGGCGAGGAAGGCGGAACGCTCCTCCGGCGGCACGTGTTCGATCACTTCCAGCGCCAGGACGGCATCGAAGCCGGTCTCCTCCAGGGTCTCGGGGGTGCCCGTGCGGTATTCCACCGTGACACCCTCGGCCATCGCATGGGCGCGGGCGGCGTCCAGCGCCGCACCGGCGGCGTCCAGCCCCACCACGCGCGCCCCGCGCCGGGCCAGCCATTCCGAAGCGAGCCCCGCCCCACAGCCCACATCCAGCACGCGCTGGCCGGCCACATCGCCCAGCAGCCCCGCGATCCAGCCCATGCGGGCCGGGTTCATGGCGTGCAGCGGGGCCATGGGGCCGCGGGGGTTCCACCACTGATCGGCCAGGGCGTCGAACTTCGCCACCTCGCGCGCATCCGCACTGGACGGGGGCGCGCTGGAGGGATTTGCAGGGCTGCCCCTGTTGCCGGTCGGGTCCATGCCCGGTATCTGACGCGCGCTTGAGGCCCCCGCAAGGCCTGGTTGTATGGATTGGGGCCGGGAATTCCCATGGCACGTATTGTGATGAAGTTCGGCGGAACCTCGGTCGGCGACCTCGACCGGATCCGCAATGTGGCCGCCCGCGTGAAGCGCGAGGTGGACGCCGGCCACCAGGTGGCCGTGGTGGTCTCCGCCATGGCGGGCACCACGAACCAGCTGGTGAAATGGTGCCAGGACCTCTCGCCGCTGCATGACGCGCGGGAATATGACGTGGTGGTCGCGACGGGTGAGCAGGTGACGATCGGCCTGGTCGCCATCGCCTTGCAGGCCATCGGCGTCGAGGCACGCTCCTGGCAGGGCTGGCAGGTGCCCATCGTCACCGACAACGCCCATGGCAAGGCGCGCGTCGAGGGCATCGAGGGCGCCGAACTGATCCGCCGGATGGAGGAGGGCCAGGTGCCCGTCGTCGCCGGCTTCCAGGGCATCGAGACCACGCGCAACCGCGTGACGACGCTGGGTCGGGGCGGTTCGGACCTCTCGGCGGTGGCGCTGGCCGCGGCGTTGAAGGCCGATCGCTGCGACATCTATACCGATGTGGACGGGGTCTATACGACCGACCCGCGCATCGTGCCGCGGGCCAAGAAGCTCGAACGCATTTCCTATGAGGAGATGCTGGAACTGGCGAGCGTGGGGGCCAAGGTTCTCCAGACCCGCTCGGTCGAGCTGGCGATGAAGGAAGGCGTGCGGGTGCAGGTGCTGTCCAGCTTCGAGGACAAGCCTGGCTCATTGGTCGTGGATGAGGACGAGATCATGGAAAAGCCCATCGTGTCGGGCATCGCCTATTCGCGCGATGAGGCGAAGGTGACGCTGCGCCGCCTGCCGGACCGGCCGGGCGTGGCCGCCCGCGTGTTTGGCCCGCTGTCCGCCGCCAATGTGAACGTGGACATGATCGTGCAGAACATCGGCGCCGATGGCAGCACGGACATGACCTTCACGGTGGGCCGGGCCGACCTGCCGCGTGCCCAGGACATCCTGAACAAGGCCAAGGACGAGCTGGGCTTCGAGGCGCTGGTCTCGGACCCCGAGGTGGCCAAGATCAGCGTGGTCGGCATCGGCATGCGGACCCATGCCGGCGTCGCTTCCACCATGTTCAAGGCGCTGGCGGAGAAGGGCATCAACATCCAGGTGATCTCGACCAGCGAGATCAAGGTGAGCGTGCTGGTGGCCTCCGACTACACCGAGCTTGCGGTGCGCGCGTTGCACACCGCTTATGGGCTGGATGCCTGAGGCATCGCCTCCCGGCCGGAAAATGCTTGGGGCTGCGCGCCGGCGCGGCCAAACTCCCGTGATGGCAGCAGCAGGGCCCGACGCATGGACATGAACACCCCCGTCTCGCCCGCGGGTTTCGCGGCGGTGGACCGCCTGATGGCGCGCGGCGCCGCCTTCTTCGGTTCGCGCTATGCGCTGCTGGGGGGGGCGATGTCCTGGGTGAGCGAGCGCAACCTGGTCGCGGCACTCTCCAACGCGGGCGCCTTCGGGGTCATCGCCTGCGGGGCGATGGAGCCGCACCACCTGGATGCCGAGATCGCGGGCACGAAGGCGCTGACGGACAAGCCCTTCGGCGTGAACCTCATCACCATGCACCCCCGGCTGGAGCAGCTGGTGGACACCTGCCTGGCCCACAAGGTCACGCACATCGTCTTCGCGGGCGGCATTCCCCCCGGTTCGGCGCTGAAGCGGGCCAAGGAGGGCGGTGCCCGCGTGGTGTGCTTCGCGCCCGCGCTGGCCTTGGCCAAGAAGCTGGTGCGGTCGGGCGCCGATGCGCTGGTCATCGAGGGCAGCGAGGCGGGCGGGCATATCGGCCCGGTCAGCCTGAACGTGCTGGCGCAGGAAATCCTGCCCGTGATGGGGCCGGAGGTGCCGGTCTTCGTGGCGGGCGGCATCGGGCGCGGCGAGGCCATCCTCTCCTACCTGGAGATGGGCGCGGCGGGGGCGCAGCTCGGCACGCGCTTCGTCTGCGCCAGCGAATGCATCGCCCACCCCAACTTCAAGCGCGCCTTCATCCGGGGTGCGGCGCGTGATGCCCTGCCCACGGTGCAGCTCGACGAACGCTTCCCCGTGATTCCGGTGCGCGCCTTGCAGAACGAGGGCACCAAGCGCTTCATGGAGCACCAGGCCAAGGTGCTGGCCCGCTTCCAGGCGGGGGAGTTCACCAAGGAGGAAGCCCAGCTCGACATCGAGCATTTCTGGGCCGGCGCGCTGCGCCGCGCCGTCATTGACGGCGATGTGGAGAATGGCAGCCTGATGGCTGGGCAAAGCGTGGGCATGGTCTCGCGCGAACAGCCGGCCGCGGAGATCGTGGCCGAACTCATCGCGCAGGCGGCGGCGGCCCTGGCGGCGCGGACCGCGTGATGTTTTCCCCGTGTCACAGTTGCGCGCTGGGCGCGCGGCGCGGTTGGCGGTAACCATAGCCCCGTGTTCAACGACATGAAGCGCTTCCGGCCCTCCGAGGCCAATGCGGTGGACGCCACCCGGGTGGGCGAGGAGCTGCGCGACGCGCGGCTGGCGCTCGGCTGGGACATCCAGGACGTGGCGACGCAGCTTCGAATCCGCCGCGTGTACCTGGTGGCGCTGGAGGAGGGGCGGATCGGGGATTTGCCCTCGCCCGCCTACGCCATCGGCTTCATCCGCAACTACGCGGCGCTGCTGGGCCTCGATTCCAACGACATCGTCCGCCGTTTCCGCGACGCGGCGACGGGGGTGGTGGCCAGGCGCAGCGACCTCGTCTTCCCCGAGCCGGTGCCGGAACGCGGCTTCCCCACCGGCGTCGTGCTGCTGCTGGGCGCCGTGATCGCGGTGGGCAGCTACGTCGCCTGGTACAATTGGAGTGGTTCGGGCGAGCGGGTGGTGGATGCGGTGCCGCCCGTGCCCGGGCGGCTCGACCCCGCCGTGCGCGATGGCGAGGCGCTGCGCCCGCCGCGCGTGGCGGAGGCGCCGGCGCCCACGCCCCCTCCGGCGCCGACAGCCCAGCCGGCCCCCCAACCCGGCCCCCAAGCCGGATTGGGCCTGCCGCCCTTGCCGGTGCCGACCCCGGTGCCGGTGCAGGTGCCGCCCCCGCCGCCCGCCCCCGCCGCGCAGGCCCCCGCCACACCCGCGCCGCCCGCGGCCAACGCGCCCATCGTCCTGCGTTTCCGCGGCGATGCCTGGACGGAGGTGCGCGCGCCGGGCAACCGCGTGCTGCTCTCCCGCGTCATGCGCGCGGGCGAGAGCTGGGAGGTGCCCGCCGGCCAGACGGGGCTGACGCTTTCCACCGGCGCCGGGCAGAACATGGACATCGTGGTGGGCGGCCAGGTGGCGCCCTTCTCGACCGATCTGCGCGGGGTGCGGCGCAACATTCCGCTCGAACCCCGCGCGCTGATGGCGCTGTCTCCGCAGTAGCGCGTGATCGCCCATGGGCGGGATGCCCGGCGGCGTGAATCACGCGACAAGTTGACCTGTCACGCGCAAGCCCTCGCGGCATGGGGGGCGCTGCCCTATATTCGCGGCACACGCGCCGCCCGAGGACAAGCATGAGCTACCGGCCCTACCAGCAGATCACCCGCCGCAAGTCCCGCCAGATCCGAGTGGGGAAGGTGCTGGTGGGCGGCGATGCGCCCATCAGCGTGCAGACCATGACCAACACGCTGACTTCGGACGCCGCGGCCACCATTGCGCAGATCCGCAAGTCGGAGGTGGCGGGGGTGGACATCGTCCGCGTCTCCTGCCCGGACGAGGAGAGCACGGCGGCACTCGCCGAGATCGTGCGCGAGGTGAACGTGCCCATCGTGGCTGACATCCATTTCCACTATCGCCGCGCCATCGAGGCCGCGCAGGCCGGGGCCGCCTGCCTGCGCATCAATCCCGGCAATATCGGCAGCGCCGAGCGGGTGAAGGAAGTGATCAAGGCGGCCCGTGACCATGGCTGCTCCATCCGCATCGGCGTCAATGCCGGTTCGCTGGAAAAGCATCTGCTGGAGAAGTATGGGGAGCCCAACCCGGAGGCGCTGGTCGAGAGCGCCCTCTGGCACGCCGACCATCTGCTGCAAAACGACTTCCACGAGTTCAAGATCAGCGTGAAGGCGAGCGACGTCTTCATGGCCGTCGCCGCCTACACGCAGCTGGCCGAGGCCTGCGACCACCCGCTGCACATCGGCATCACGGAAGCGGGCGGCAAGCGCGCGGGCACGGTGAAGTCCGCGATCGGCCTGGGGAACCTGCTCTGGGCGGGCATTGGCGACACCATGCGCGTCTCGCTGAGCGCGGAGCCGGAGGAGGAGGTCTCGGTCGCCTGGGACATCCTGAAGTCCCTGCACCTGCGGCACCGGGGCGTGAAGATCATCTCCTGCCCCTCCTGCGCGCGGCAGGGCTTCGACGTGATCCGCACGGTGGAGAAGCTGGAGGAGAGGCTGGCCCACGTCACCCAGCCCATTTCCCTCTCCATCATCGGCTGCGTGGTGAACGGGCCGGGCGAGGCGCTGATGACGGATATCGGCCTGACCGGCGGCGGCGCGGGGCGGCACATGGTCTATTCCGCCGGCAAGCAGGACCACACCACCGACACCGACGCCATGATCAACCACCTGGTCGGCCTGGTGGAGGCGCGGGCGGCCGCGCTGGACGCCGAGGCGCGCGCCAAGAAGGAGGCCGAGGCGAAGGTCGCGGCGGAATAGGCGCTTGCGCCTCTTCTCCACGCTGGGCGTCGCCACCGTGTTGCGGCGCCTCGACCTGCCGGCCGAAATCCGCTTCGACCCGACGGCGCGGCTGCTTTCCGCCATTGCAGAAGGTGAGCGCGCGGACATCGCCATCCTGACCGATGCGGGCATCGAGGCGCTGACGGCGCAGGGCATCCTGGCCGCCGGCACGCGGCGGGATCTGGCGCATTCCTATGTGGGCCTGGCCGTGCCGCCCGGCGCGCCGCATCCGCGCTTCG
Organism: Roseococcus suduntuyensis; assembly: GCF_014196305.1. Lineage (GTDB taxonomy): Bacteria > Pseudomonadota > Alphaproteobacteria > Acetobacterales > Acetobacteraceae > Roseococcus > Roseococcus suduntuyensis. The sequence continues at coordinate 575,775 of NZ_JACIDJ010000002.1, read as the reverse complement.
GCACCGTCGCGGAGTGGCGCGAGACGCTGCTGGCCGCGCCCAGCCTGGCCTATTCGCGCGCGGGGGCCAGCGGCATCTTCTTCGCGGAATGGCTGGAAGCGCAGGGCATCGCGGCCGAGGTCAACGCCAAGGCCACCGTGATCCCCCACGGTTTCACCGCCGAGCTGGCGGCGCGGGGCGAGGTGGCGCTGGCCATCCAGCAGGTCAGCGAACTCATGGCCGTGGAGGGTGTGGAGGTCCTGGGAAAGCTGCCCGAGGGCGCCAATACCTGCGCGGTGTTCTCGGGCGCGCTCTTCGCGGGCGCCGACCCGGGCGCCAAGGCGCTGTTGGACGCCATCGCGGCGGCCATGACGCCCGAAGCCCTGCGCGCGGGCGGGCTGGAACCTCCCTACAGCGGCTGATTCACGGCTTCGGCGATTCACCGAAGCCGATCAGACGCGCAGCCACCTTGCCGCGCGGCCCTCGCGGCGCTACCGCCGCAACATCATGGCCAACATCAAGCTGCAACCGCCCCGCGGAACCCGTGACCTCATTGGCGAGGAATTCCGCCGGCACCACCACGTCATCGAGACGGCGCGGCGCATCGCCGCCCTCTATGGTTTTGAGGAATGGGCCACCCCCATCTTCGAGGACACGCGCGTCTTCGCCCGCGGCCTGGGCGAGACGAGCGATGTGGTCAGCAAGGAGATGTATGTCTTCCAGGACCGTGGCGGCGAATCGGTCACGCTGCGGCCGGAGAACACGGCGGGCGTGTGCCGCGCGCTGGTCTCGGGCGGGCTGACGCAGTCGCTGCCGCGCAAGGTCTTCTACGCCGGCCCCATGTTCCGCTATGAGCGGCCCCAGGCCGGGCGCTACCGGCAATTCCACCAGATCGGCGCCGAAATCCTGGGCGCGGCCGAACCGCTGGCCGATGCCGAGGTCATCGCCTGCGGCCACCACATCATCCGCGAACTGGGCCTGGATGAGGGCGTGGTGCTGGAGGTGAACACGCTGGGCGACGCCCCCAGCCGCGACGCCTACCGCGCGGCCCTCATCGCGCATTTCAGCGCCAACCGGGACAAGCTGTCCGAGGACAGCCAGCGCCGGCTGGAAAAGAACCCGCTGCGGATCATCGACAGCAAGGAGGCGCAGGACCGCGCCCTGGTGGCCGACGCGCCCACCATCGAGACCTTCCTGACCGACGCCGCCCGTGCCCATTGGGACGCGCTGCGCCGGCACCTGGACGGCTTCAAGCTGCCCTGGCGGGAGAACCCGCGCATCGTCCGCGGCCTCGACTACTACAGCCACACCGCCTTCGAGTTCGTGACCGACCGCCTGGGCGCGCAGGGCACCGTCATGGGCGGCGGCCGCTATGACGGGCTGGTCGAGGAAATGGGCGGCCCGCCCACCCCCAGCGTCGGCTGGGCGGCGGGGGTGGAGCGTCTGTCCATGCTGCTGGAGCGCGGGGGCCTGACGCCGGCCGCCCCGCGCCTCGTCACCGTCATCCCCGTGGGCGAGGCGGAGGAGGGCGCGGCGCTGGCGCTGCTGCAATCGCTGCGCGCGGCCGGCGTGGCGGCGGAGATGGGCTATCGTGGCAACCTCAAGCGCCGGATGGAGCGCGCCAACAAGCAGGGCGCGCGCGCCGCGCTGATCCTGGGCGAGGCCGAGGTGTCGCGCGGCGTGGCGCAACTGCGCGACCTCGATGCGGGGACGCAGGCGGAGGTGCCGCTGGCCGAGGTGGCGGCGCGCCTGGGCTGACCGGAGGGCAGGGGCGCCGGGTCCTTCGCCGGCCGCGGCTGAGGCGTGATCCGCCTCGGCGGGTCGGCCGCTACCGCCCCGCTGCCCGCTTCGCGCCCAGCACCACCGCGCCCAGCGCCAGGCCCAGAACGCCCGCGCCCGTGGCTTCCAGCAGCCAGCCCTGCACGCCGCCGCCGATGGCCACGGCCGCGGCATGCAGCGCATGCGCGGGCGCGGCCAGGCCGAATTCCTCCAGCCCGTGCAGCAGGATGCCGCCACCCACCCAGAGCATGGCGAGCGTCCCCACGACCGACAGCGCCTTCAGCACGCCCGGCATGCCGCGCACCAGGGCCCGGCCGAGCGGCGCCAGCACCGGCCGCCCGCCCGCCGCCAGCGCCACCCCGGCGTCATCGGCCTTCACGATGAGGGCCACGGCGCCATAGATCAGCACCGTGATGCCGATGGCCACCACGGCCAGCACCACCGCCTGTTCCACCAGGCCGCCGGCGGGGAGGGTGGAGAGGGCCAGCGCCATGATCTCGGCCGAGAGGATGAAGTCGGTGCGGATGGCGCCGGCCACGCGGGCATTCTCCTCCGCCACGGGGTCGGCGGCGACGGCCACGGGGGTGACATGGCCCTCCACCAGGCCCAGCGCCTCCAGCACCTTCTCGGCCCCCTCCAGGCACAGGTAGAGCCCGCCCAGCATGAGCAGCGGCGTGATCAGGAAGGGAGCAAAGGCGCCCAGCGCCAGCGCCGCCGGCAGCAGGAAGAGCAGCTTGTTCCTGAGCGACCCGCGGGCGATGCGCCAGACCATCGGCAATTCGCGGCTCGCGGCGAAGCCCACCATGTAGCGGGGCGTGACGGCGGCGTCGTCAATGGCCACGCCCGCCGCCTTGGCGCCGGCCTTGGCGGCCTTGGCCGCGATGTCGTCCAGCGAGGCGGCGGCGAGCTTGGCCAGCCCCGCGACATCGTCCAGCAGGGCCAGAAGGCCTGAACTCATGGGGCGCGCTCCGTCACCGCCCAGACACTCTGCGCCGGGGGGAGGGGGGCGGCAAGCTGGGGCTTGACCCTACAGGCCGAAGGCGACGCGCTTCGTGTTGCTGGCGCGCAAATTCCTCAGCCGCGCCAGGGCCCAGAGCGGGAAGATCCGCCGGTAGCCGTGGTAGCGCAGGTAGAAGACGCGCGGGAAACCGGTGCCCGTGTAGTCATCCTCGGGCCAGTCGCCATCGGCGGTCTGGTGTTCCATCAGCCATTCGGCGGCGCGCTGCACGGCGGGGTGCCCGGCCTCGCCGGCGGCCATCAGGGCCAGCATGCCCCAGGCCGTCTGGCTGGCCGAGGAGGGCGCGGCCTCACGCGCATCGGGGCGGGTGCCGCCGCGCGCGGGGTAGGACATGCCGTCCTCGCCCCAGCCGCCATCCTCGTTCTGCCGCTCCAGCAGCCAGCCGACCGCGCGGCGCATGGCGGGGTGGTTGTGCGGCAGGCCGGCGGCGTTCAACGCCGTCAGCGCCGACCAGGTACCATAGACGTAGTTCACGCCCCAGCGGCCATACCAGGAGCCATCGGCCTCCTGCTCGCGCAGCAGGTATTCGATGGCGGATTTGGCGGCGGCTTCGTCGCCCCGGCCGAGCTGCGCCATCATGGCCAGGCACCGGCCCGAGACATCCACCGTGGGCGGGTCCAGCAGCGCGCCATGGTCGGCGAAGGGGATGTGGTTCAGGTAGTGGAAGGTGTTGTCGGCGTCGAAGGCGCCCCAGCCGCCGCCGCGGGACTGCATGCCCACGGTCCAGTCGGTCGCGCGCTGGATGGCGCCGTCCATCTCGGCATCGGCGGCACCCGTGGCCCCGCGCCAGCGGTCCATGGCGAGCACGACCACGGCGGTGTCGTCCACGTCCGGGTAATGGGCGTTGGCGTACTGGAAGGCCCAGCCGCCGGGCTGGAGGTGCGGGCGCTTCCAGGCCCAGTCGCCCCGCACGTCGCGGATTTCGCGGCCGACCAGCCAGCGAAGCCCCTGGCCCGCCGCCTGCACCTGCGCCTCGCCGCCCGCTTCCAGCAGGGCGTGGGACACCAGCGCCGTGTCCCAGATGGGGGAGAGGCAGGGCTGGACGTAGGTCTCGTCCTCATCTTCCTGGCCGGCGCCGCCGGCGGGGCGATCCTCGACCAGCTTCTCGATGGCCGACCACGCCGTGACCACGCGCGGGTCATCGGCGGGCACGCCCAGGCAGTGATACATCAGGATGGCATTTGCCATGGCGGGGTAGATGGCGCCCAGCCCGTCCTCGCCGTTCAGGCGCTCGGTGACGAAGCGTTCGCAGGCGGCCTCGGCGCGGCTGCGGTGGCTGCTCGGGAAGATCTTGCGGGCGCGGTGCAGGGCGCCGTCGAGGCCCTTGAACAGGCTGGACCAGGGTTCGGCCTGGTGGGCGCCGCCGGGCCATTCGCGCACCTGCTCGGGCGGCGTGCGGAAGAGTTCGTTGATGGTGACGCCGCGCGGGTTGGCCGCCTGGGGGCGGCGTTCCATCACCACCGTCAGCGGCACCAGCACGGTGCGCGCCCAATAGCTGATCTTGCTGATGTGGAAGGGGAACCAGCGCGGCAGCAGCATGATCTCGGGCGGCATCACCGGCACCGCCCGCCAGGGGACGATGCCATAGAGCGCCAGCGAGGAACGGGTGAAGACGTTGCTGCGCTCGGCCCCGCCGGCGGCCAGGATGGCGTCGCGCGCCTGGATCATGTGCGGCGCGTCCGGCGCGTCGCCGATCAACCGCAGGGCGAGGTAGGCCTTGACCGAACAGGAGATGTCGAGCGGCCCGCCATGGAAAAGCGGCCAGCCGCCCCCCGTGTTGCCCGCCTGCTCGGCCTGCACGCGGCGGAGGTAGCGGCCGATGCGGGCTTCGCGCTCCGGTTCGATCTGGCCGAAGAAATGCTTGAGCATCAGGTATTCGGCGGGGATGGTGGCGTCCGCCTCCAGCTCGAAGACCCAGTGGCCGTCAGGGCGCTGGCGGGCCAGGAGATGCGCGGCCGCGCTCTCCACCGCGTGGTCGAGGGCGGAAGGATCGCTGTGCTGGGGAAGGGCCGCGCCGATGGGTTGCCGCAGGACGTTCAAACCAGGAATTCCTCGAAGAAAGCCGCACCTTGTGTCAACCAAGGTGCATAAGACGGAAAGGGTTGATTCCGGAAGGGTGTGGCCGGGAAGTTGCGAATTACTTGCGCGATAGGGATTCGCCTTTCCACAACCCGCCACGGCCCTGCCATTCAGCCCGGGCGGAATCGAGAGTGAACAGGAGATAGGCCGCCGCCACCAGCGGCAAGGCGAAGCCCCGCCACGCCGAAAGCCCGTAGAAGCGCAGCATGGGCGCATAGGCCACCACCATCGCCGCCCAGGCGAAGGCGCCGAGCCAGCCGGCCCACCCTGGCGCCAGCAGCGCGAGCAAGGGCGGCGCCAGGAAAACCAGCGCCAGCGCCGCCACCATGCCCAGCAGCAGGACCGGGTTGTAGAGCAGCTGGGCATAGGCGGTGCGGGCCACCATGGCGCGGATGTCGGCCATGTGGGGATAGGCGCGCAGCGACACGACGCGGCCCGTCAGCCCCACCCAGGTGGCGCGTCCGGGGCCCTTCACGAGGCCCGCCAGGGCGCAATCGTCAATGATGCGGTCATGGATGGGGGCGAGGCCGCCCACCGCCTCGAAGTCGCGCCGCCGCAGCAGCACGCAGCCGCCGGCCGCCGCCGCCGTGCGCGCGCGCGGGTCGTTGGACCAGGCGAAGGGGTAGAGCATCATGAAGAAGAAGACGAAGGCCGGGATCAGCCAGCGCTCGGCCCGGCTCTGGCAGCGCAGCCGCGCCATGAGCGACACGAGCGCGTAGCTCCCCGCCTCGGCCCGCTGCACCAGGCGGCGCAGGCTGTCGGGCGCGTGGGCGATGTCGGCATCGGTCAGCAGGATATGGGTGTGGGTGCCGGGGGCGAGCGCCTCCAGCCCCTGGCGCAGCGCGTTCAGCTTGCCCGACCAGCCGGGCGGACGGGTGCCGCCCGTGACCACGTTCGCGCCTGCCGCGCGGGCGATCTCGCCCGTGCCGTCCGTGCTGCGGTCATCCACCACCGTGATGGTGAAGCGGCCCGGATAGTCCTGGACGCGCAGGGCCGCCACCACCTGCCCGATGGTCTCGGCCTCGTTGCGGGCGGGGATGAGGATGGCGACCTCGGGCCATTCGGCGGGGTCGGGCAGGGTGTCGGCGTCCTCGTCCGTCACATCGGCGCGCCAGAAGAAGCCGCGGCCCAGCAGCAGCACCAGCCAGGCGATGGCGGCGGCGGCGGCGAGCCAGATCACAGCATGCGCTCCGCCTGGAACCAGGCGATGGCGTCCCGCACCCCCTCCTGCCAGGGGCGGGCCTGGTGGCCCAGCACGCGGGCCGCCTTGTCGGACGAGAAGAACATGGTCTGCGCCGACATCTTGAGCCCGTCGCGCGTCAGCATCGGTTCCTTCCCGGTGATCCGCGCCCAGGCCTCGCTGATATGGGCCATCGGCAACAATGGCGCGCGGGGCAGGCGGAAGGGCGGGCGGTGGCCGCATTCGGTGGCGATGAAGCCCAGCATCTCGGCGAGCGTCACGTCCTGGCCGCCCAATATGTGCCGCTCGCCGGGGGTGCCGTGATCCAGCGCGGCCACCACCCCCGCCGCGCAATCCTCGACATGGACGAGGTTCAGCCCCGTCTCGACATAGGCGGGCATCTTGCCGCGCGCCGCCTCCAGGATGATGCGGCCGGTGGGGGTGGGCCGGCTGTCGCGCGGGCCGATGGGGGTGGAGGGGTTCACGATCACCACCGGCAGGGCATGGGTGCGGACCATCTCCTCCACCAGCCGTTCCGCCGCCGTCTTGCTCTGCTTGTAGGGGCCGATGGCCTCCTCGGGCCTCGCCGCATCCGCCTCGGTCGCGACACCGCCGGGGCGGGGCTTGAGCGTCGCCACGGAGGAGACATGGACGATGCGCGGCACGCTGGCCTCCAGCGCGGCCGCCATCACATGCCCGGTGCCGGCCACGTTCACCTCGAACATGCGGGCGGGGTCGGGCACGAAGATGCGGTAATCGGCCGCGGCGTGGATCACGGCGCCCACGCCGGCCATGGCGTAGCGCAGGCTTTGCGCGTCGGTCAGGTCGCCCAGCGCGACCTCGACGGGCAGTCCGTCCAGCGTGCGCCGGACGGAATTCGGCCGCACGAAGGCCCGCACCGCATGGCCGCGCGCCAGCAGCACCCGCGCCAGCGAGGCCCCCAGGAAACCATTGGCGCCGGTGAGCAGGATGGTGGTGGGGGGCATGGCGCGGTTCTGACGGGTTCGGGGGCCATGGTCCAGCGGGCATCTGACGCTATATTGCGGGCATGACACGTCGCCAGATTCTCCTCGCCCTCCCGGTCACGCTCGCGCCCCTGCCGGCATTGGCCCAGTCCGATCCGGCCCAGGTCATCGAGGGCTTCCACGCCACGCTGATCAACCTGATGCGGCAGGCGCGGCAATTGGGTGTGCGGGGGCGCTACGCCCAGCTCGAACCCGTGATGGGCCGCGTCTTCGACCTGCCGGCCATGACGCGCATCGCGGTCGGGCCCCCCTGGACCGGCTTCTCGCCGGAGGACCAGGCCGCGCTGACCAACGCCTTCACCCGCTGGTCCATCGCCACCTACGCCAACCGCTTCGACGGCTATTCGGGCGAGACCTTCCAGACCCTGGGTAGCCAGGCGGTGAACAACGGCACCCTCGTCCGCACCCAGCTCAACCGCACCGGGGGGGAGGGGCCCGTGCTGCTGTCCTACCTGCTGCGGGGCACGCCCCCGCGCGTGGTGGACATCTACCTGACCGGCACCATCAGCGAACTGGCCTCGCGCCGGGCGGAATTCACGAGCCTGATCCGCGAGGGCGGCGCCACGCGGGTCACCCGCGAACTGGAGGCACGGACGGACCGGCTGCTCCGGGCGTGAGCCGTGGCCGCCAGGGAGGGCATTGCCCCTCCCTGGCGCTTGCTTTTAGCCATCCACCCGCACATTGGCCGAGCGGATGACGTTCGCCCAGCGCGTGACCTCCGCACGCAGGAACGCATCCGTGTCCGCGGAGGAGCGGCCCTCGACCACGAAGCCCAGCTCCTGCAGGCGCCGCGCCATCTCGGGTTCGCGCACGATGCGCCCAACCTCGGCGGCGAGGCGGTCCACCAGGGGCTGCGGCGTGCGGGGAGGAGCGAGCAACATGCACCACGAACTCGCGGCGAAATCCTCGACGCCACTTTCGACGACCGTGGGCAGTTCGGACGCGAAGCTGGGCCGGGTGGGGGTGGCGATGCCGAGCGGGCGGATGGTGCCGGCCTCGAAATGCGGCTTCAGCGTCGAATAGGTGTCGAACATCATGCCGATATGGCCGGCCATGAGGTCTGCCAGCGCGGGCTGGGTGCCGCGATAGGGGACATGCACCATCCGCACGCCGGTCCGGAGCTGCAGGTCCTCCATGGCGAGATGCGCGGTGGCGCCGATTCCGCTCGAACCGTAGTTCATCTGTCCGGGGCGCGCGCGGGCCACCTCCAGGTATTCGCGCAGGTTCTGCGCCGACACATGGCGGCTGCCCGCCAGCACGAGCGGCGCCTGGACCACGAGCGAGACGGGCGCGAAGCCCAGCGGGTCGAACGGCATGCGCCCGGCCTGGAGCGTGGCATTGGCGGCGTGGGCCGGGAGGACCATCACCATCGTGTGGCCATCCGGCGCGCTGGTCGCGGCGGCGCCGACGCCGATGATGCTGTTCGCGCCAGGGCGGTTCTCGACCACCACGGGCTGGCCCAGGGCGCGGGACAGCGGCTCCGCGACCAGGCGCGTTGCAATATCGGTCGTGCCACCCGGCGTGTACGGAACAATGATACGCAGCGGCCTGTTGGGAAAATCGGAAGTCTGTGCGCCGGCCGCGGAAATCGTCAGCGCGGTACCGGCAAGCGCCAATGCCGCGCGGCGATGAATGAATTGCATGACTATGTTCCTCGAAACTTCATTTTTATGCGCCAGCATTCTCGGGCGCAGGATTTATTATGCGGGGTTGCTGGCGGAAGTGTCGAGGGGGTGGCTCGCGGCTTCGTCCTGAGAGACCGTTTGAGAACGCTGACGGGTCTGCTGTGCGGGTCTTTTCCGCCCCTGATGCGTTGCCGGCCTTGCCGATGCCACCAGCATCGGCCGCGCCCGGCGCCTTTCAGGGACGAAAAATTCCTCGCGCATCCTCCGCCGCCAGCGTTCCCAAACGGTCTCTGAAGCCTGTGCGCGAAACGCGGTTCCGTGGCGGGGCCTCCAGCGGCGCGGCTTTCAGCCCCCGGGGTCGTCCAGCGTCATGAGCCCTTCGCCGCCCTCGGTCGTGCGGCCGAGCTGGGCGTCGCGGCGCTGCTGCATGATGGAGCGCAGGCGGGCGTAGTAGTCGAGGCTGTCGGCGCGCAGCGCGTCCAGGTTCTCGATGTTCTCGGCGCGCAGGTCGATGCCCTGGATGACGCCGCGGCCGATGCCCACGCCGGTGGCGGCGGTGCGGGGCAGGGCGTATCCGATGGCGTAGCCCACGGGGTCGATGAACGAATCGACGCCGCCGCCGATCGCGTCCCGGACGTTGGAGGGGCCGAGCAGGGGCAGCATCAGGAAGGGCCCGTCGCCGATGCCGGCGGCGTAGAGGGTCTGCCCGAAATCGCCCATGCGCTGGGGGTGGCCGGCTTGGGTGGCCACGTCCATCACGCCCAGCACGCCCACCGTGGTGTTCATCGAGAAGCGCAGCAGGGTGGTGCCGGCATCGGCCAGGCGGAACTGCAGCACGTTGTTGATGAAGACGACCGGTTCCTGAAGGTTGTTCAGGGCGTTGCGGATGCCCCGCCGCGCGGGTTCCGGCACCGTGGCCCGCCAGGATTCGGCGGCGGGCCGGATGATGCCGGCATCCATCGCGTCGTTGAATTCGAAGATGTGGCGGTTGATCCGCTCGAAGGGGTCGCGGTTGTCCGCGGTGGCGCAGGCGCCGAGCAGGAGGCATGTCGAAAGGGCAAGGGCGCGCATCACTTTCCCACTCTATCGCAGGCCGCGCGGCTGTGCGATGGGGCAAGGGCGATGAACCTTGCGGCGATCATCCTGGGGCTTTTGGCGGTGGCGGGCCTGGCGCAGGCGCTGGCCGCGCGACGGGCCTTGGGCCGCATGTTCGGTCGCGTGCCGCCCTCGGGCCCGGCCCTGCCGGCCAGCGTGCTGAAGCCGCTGCACGGGAATGAGCCGGGGCTGGAATTGCATCTTTCCCAGGCTTTGGCGCAGCAACATGCAGCGCCATACGAAGTCCTCTTCGCCGTGGCCAACCCCGCCGACCCGGCGCGGGCGGTGGCCGAGGCCGCCATGGCGCGCAGCCCCACCCCCTCGCGCATGCTGGCCGGGGGCGAGGTGCTGGGCGCCAACCGCAAGGTGAGCCAGCAGGTCCACATGGCCCGCGTGGCGCAATACCCCGTGCTGGTGGCCGCCGATTCCGACATGGCCTGCCCGCCGCACTGGCTGACTACGGTGACGGCGCCGCTGGCCGACCCCGAGGTTGGCCTCGTCACCTGCCTCTATGCCGGGCTGCCGGCCGATGACGGGCCCTGGTCCGAGCTGGCCGCGCTTTCCATCAACTGGCACTTCCTGCCCAATGCGGCGCTGGGCGAGAGCCTGGGCGCGGCCGATGGCGCCTATGGCGCGACGCTGGCGCTGCGGGCCGACACCCTGGCGCGCATCGGCGGTTATGAACGCCTGCTGCCCCTGCTGGCCGATGACCACGCGCTGGGCGAGGCGGTGCGCGAACTGGGGCTGAAGGTGGTGGTGCCGCCCATCCTGCCCGGCCATGTCATGCACGAGCCGAGCTTCCAGGCCCTCTGGGCGCATGAGCTGCGCTGGGCGCGGACCACGCGGCTGGTGCACCCCTGGGGGCATGTGGGGCTGGTTTTCACCCACCCGCTGCCCTTCGCGCTGATGGCGCTGGCGGCCGCCCCGGGCGCCTGGACACTGGCCCTGTTGGGGGCCGTGCTGCTGGCGCGCGGCGCCCTGGCGCGCCGGGCGGATGTGCTGACGGGGCGGCCCTGCTGGCGCCGCATGCTGTGGCTCCCTATTCGGGACTTGCTTTCCTTCGCCGTCTGGGCCACGGCTCTGCACAAGGGCCGCGTCACCTGGCAAGGGAGGCGCTTCACCCTCGGCGCCGGCGGACGCATGGCCGAGGCGCCCGAACCCACCCGAGAGGCCGTTTCCTGAGATGATGCGCACCCTGTTCCTCCAGGCTCCCTCCTTCGACGGGTTCGACGGCGGCGCCGGCGCCCGCTACCAGGCGCGGCGCGAGATCAAGAGCTACTGGTTCCCCACCTGGCTGGCGCAGCCGGCGGCCCTCGTGCCCGGCTCGAAGCTGGTGGACGCGCCGCCGCACAACCAGACCCTGGCCGATGTGGCCGGCATGGCGCGGGACTATGATCTGTGCGTGATGCACACCTCCACGCCCAGCTTCGCCTCCGACATCAAGGTGGCGGAGCGGCTGAAGGCCGAGAACCCGAACCTCAAGGTGGGCCTCATCGGCGCCAAGGTGGCGGTGCAGGCGATGGAGAGCCTGCGCGACGCGCCCGTGGTGGACTGGGTGGCGCGCAACGAGTTCGACTTCACGGTGAAGGAGGCCGCCGAGGGGCGGGACCTCTCCTCCATCAAGGGGCTGAGCTTCCGCAACGGCGAAGGCGTGATCGTCCACAATGACGACCGGCCGATGCTGGAAAACATGGACGACCTGCCCTTCGTGAGCGAGGTCTACAAGCGCGACCTCGACCACAAGAAGTATTTCATCGGCTACCTGAAGCACCCCTATATCAGCTTCTACACCGGCCGCGGCTGCAAGAGCCGCTGCACCTTCTGCCTCTGGCCGCAGACCGTGGGCGGGCACCGCTACCGCACGCGCAGCGTGGGCCATGTGCTGGAGGAGATCGCCTTCATCAAGCAGGCCTACCCGGACGTGAAGGAGATCTTCTTCGACGACGACACCTTCACCGACAACCTGCCCCGCGCGGAGGAGATCGCGCGCGGGCTGGGCCGGATGGGTGTCACGTGGTCCTGCAATGCCAAGGCGAACGTGCCGCGCGACAGCCTCAAGATCATGCGCGACAACGGGCTGCGCCTGCTGCTGGTCGGATACGAGAGCGGCAACCAGCAGATCCTGCACAACATCAAGAAGGGCATGCGGATCGAGGTCGCGAAGCAGTTCACCAAGGACTGCCACGAGCTTGGCATCGCCATCCATGGCACCTTCATCCTGGGCCTGCCCGGCGAGACGAAGGAAACCATCGAGGAGACCATCCGCTTCGCCATCGAGACCAACCCGCACACCCTGCAGGTGAGCCTGGCCGCCCCCTATCCCGGCACCTTCCTCTATGAGCAGGCGGCGCGCGAGGGCTGGCTGGACACGGCGAACACCGACTACGTGGACGCGCATGGCGTGCAGATCGCGCCCCTGGCCTATGAGCATCTGAGCCACACGGAAATCTTCAACAGCGTCGAGACCTTCTACAAGCGCTTCTACTTCCGTGCGCCCAAGATCGCCTCCATCTGCGGCGAGATGATCCGTGACCGGCAGATGCTGGTGCGGCGCCTGCGGGAAGGGGTGGAGTTCTTCGGTTTTCTCCGCGAGCGGGCGAAGGCGCGGGCCGCTTGAATTACGCTACGCTAAGGCGGCCCGTTTTCGAGACAGCTTTATTTGATGTATCCCATGCAACAACCTCGACCCGTGCAGTAGAATTTGGGCCCCAGTGATAGTAATGTGGCAAATCGATTATGACGGCTGGTTTGATGGGGTCTCCAGGATACCTTACCCAGACCGCAAGTTTAAAGGTGGCTGATCTGCCTGGTAATATTGTGACGTTAACGGTCTCTTTTCTCCCGTAGAGGGCTAGTTGAGTGGGGTTTGGTATCCAATTGCTACTAATTCTTCCGCAATCTTCTAATCTCCAGTCAGAAATCGCGACCTTAACGTCATTTGCCACAGTTTTTCCCGTATTTTGAATTTTGACACCAAATACTCTTTGGTGGGTCCAGTTACCATCCTCTAGCTGGATACTATTGTCGTCAATCATGGCAATGTATTCGATGCTGATATTCGGTCGTTTCAGCCACCGCCACAAGTCGCCTATTTTTGCAAGAACAAAGCCGAGGATTACTCCAGCGATCGGACTATCGAAAGATGACATTCGTGCCTCTTGCCCCCACCACAAGTAGAGGTTGGCACATGATCCTCGCTGTCGTCACCTTCCGACTGCCTGCCTCCACAACCCGCGAGGACGCCGCCGCCATGTTCCGGCAGACGGCGCCGCTCTACGCCAAGCTGCCGGGGCTGGTGCGCAAGCAATACCTCTACCGCGCGCTGGACACCCATGTGGAAGCGGGCGGCGCCTACACCTGGGAAAGCCGCGCGGCGGCCGAGGCCGGGCATGGCGCCGAATGGCTGGCCCGCGTCACCGCCAAGTATGGCGCGCCACCGGAGGTGCGGTTCTTCGACACCCCCGTCTCGGTGGACAACACCGGGGCCTCGGCCGTGATTGCCGAACACGCCCCCGCCTGACACAAGGCCGCGCATGACGCGCCGCCTCATCTTCAACGCCGACGACCTCGGCCTGCATGCCGCCGTGAACGAGGGCATCGAGCGCGCCCACCGCGACGGCGTGCTGTCCGCCGCCAGCCTCATGGTGGGCGAGCCTGGCTTCGAGGAGGGCGTTCGCATCGCTCGCGCCAATCCGGGACTGGCGGTGGGCTTGCACCTCACGCTGACCGATGGCCGCCCCGTGCTGCCCCCCGCGCAGATCCCGAGCCTGACCCAGGCCAACGGCCTCTTCCGCGACGACATGGACCGGATGGGCGCGCGCATCGCGCTGTCCCGCGCCGCGCAGGACGAGCTGGCGGCGGAGGTGGCCGCGCAGATGGCCCGCTTCCGTGAAACCGGCCTCCCCTGCGACCACGTCAACGCCCACAAGCATTTCCACAACCACCCCTGGATTGCCGGCGCCCTGATCCGCGCGGCGGCGGAAGCCGGGGTGCGCGCCATCCGCGTGCCCTGGGAACCCCAGCGCCTGATCCGCGCGGCCGAGGCCATCAGTGGTGAGGGAAGGGGCGATGACGTGGGCGAATGGGCGCTGCGCCCCGCCGGCCGTGTTCTGCGCGCCCGCGCCGCCCGTCGCGGCCTGCGCGCGCCGGACCTGATGGTGGGCCATTCCTGGTCCGGCCATTTCACCCCGGCCCGGCTGCGCGCCGTGCTGCCCCTGCTGCCCGAGGGGGTGACGGAACTCTACTTCCACCCCGCCGCGCGCGACGGCTTCGGCCGTGGCGGGCCGGGCTACCGCCACGAGGCGGAACTGGCGGCGCTGACCGACCCGGCCGTGATCGAGGCCGTCGCCACCCTGCCGCGCGGCGGCTGCACGCCCATGCTGTTCCCGTGAATCGTCTTGGACTTGTCCTGGCCCTGCTGGGCCTGGTGGTGGGCGTGTGGCTCATCGCCATGCAGGACCTGGACGCGCTGGCGGGGCTTTTCGCCACCGCGGGCTTCGGGCTGCTGCTGCTGCTGCCGGCGCATCTGCCCTTCATGGCGGCCAATGCCTGGGCCTGGGCCATGCTGATGCCGCGGTACCAGCGCCCGAATGCCGTGGCCATGATGGAACTCATCTGGATCCGCGAGAGCATCAACACCCTGCTGCCGGTGGGCCGGGTGGGCGGCGAACTTGCCTGCTACCGGCTGATGCGGCGGCAGGGCGTGGGCTCGGGCGCCGCGGCGGGGGGGCTGCTGATGGACATGGGCCTGTCCGTCCTGTCGCAGATGGCTTTCGCGCTGCTGGGGTTGGCGCTGCTGCTGGCCAGCGGGCAGGAGGTGGGGCTGGCCGTCATCCTGGGGGTGACACTCGGTGGCATCGTGCTGGCGGCCCCCTTCATCGCCATCCAGAACGCCCGCGTGTTCGGCCGCGTCTCGGCCTGGCTGAACCGCATCACGGCCGGGAAGATCGCGGGGCTGGCCGAGGAGAGCCGCCGCATAGACGCCTTCCTGCGCCGCGCCTGGCGGCTGCCGAAGCTGCTGATCTGGTGCTTCGCCTGGCAGCTTTTCGCCAACATCCTGGGCGCCTTGCAGATTTGGGTGGCGCTGTGGCTGATGGGCATGCCCATCACCTTCCTGGAGGCCGTGATCATCGAGGCGCTGGTCCAGGCCGTGGTCGCCTTCGGCTTCGCCGTGCCCGGCGGCCTGGGCGTGCTGGAGGCGGGCTTCATCGGCGTGGGCGCCCTGATGGGGCTGGACGCCACCACCAGCGTGGCACTCGCCCTCATGCGGCGCTTCCGCGAGGTGGTGCTGTACCTGCCCGGCCTCGCCGCCTGGGCATGGGTGGAGCGAAGACCCCCGGTTGCGCGCCCGGCCTGACGCCCCAATTGAGCGCGGCCATGACCGCAAGGAGCTTCCGTGACCGGCTTTCCCATCGCCCCCGCCATGCCCCGCCATGCCCTCGTCACCGGGGGGGCGAAGCGGCTGGGTGCCGCCATGGCGCGGGCGCTGGCGGGCGCGGGCTTCGACGTGACGCTGCACGCGAACCAGTCGCGCGCCGAGGCCGAGGCGCTGGCCGACGAGATCCGGGCCATGGGCCGCCTCGCCCATGTGCTGCAGGCCGATCTGGGCCGGGAGGGCGAGGTGGCGCACCTGGTGGCGGACGCCACGGCCGCACTCGGGCCGCTCGGCGTGCTGGTCAACAATGCCTCCGTCTTCGAGCGTGACGAGTGGGAGGACGCGACCCGCGAAAGCTGGGACGCGCATCTGGAGCCCAACCTGCGTGCGCCCTTCAAGCTGACCCAGGATTTCGCCCGCGCCCTGCCGCCCGGCGCCGAGGGGGTCGTGGTGAACATGCTGGACCAGCGCGTGCTGTCGCTCACGCCGCATTTCGTCTCCTACACCGTCTCCAAGGCCGGGCTCTGGGCGCTGACGCAGCAGATGGCACTCGCCCTGGCGCCGCGAATCCGGGTGGCGGCCATCGGGCCGGGGCCGGCGCTGCCCAGCCCCCGCCAGAGCCAGGCGCAGTTCGACCGGCAATGCGCTTCCGTGCCCCTGCGCCGCGGCACCAGCCCGGAGGAGGTGGGGCACGCTTTGCTCGCCATCCTGGCCATGCCGAGCTTCACGGGGCAGGTGATGTGCCTCGATGGCGGCCAGCACCTGCAATGGGCCCCGGTGGCGATGGGGGCGGCGCCGGAGGAATGACCACCGGCGCGACTCATGCTAAGCGCCGGCGATGACGGAAATCCCCTCGCCGCGCCTGCGCCGCGTCTTTATCCGCGGCCTGGAACTGCAGGCGCGCCTGGGCGTCCATGCGCATGAGAAGGTGGGGCCGCAGCGCATCGTGGTGCATGTGGAGCTGGACGTGCGCGATGACGGGCCCGATGTGGGCGCCGATGACCTGGCGCGTGTCGTGGACTATGAGCAGGTGGTGATCGCCGCCCGCCAGGCGGTCGCGGGCGGGCATGTGCTGCTGGTGGAGACGCTGGCCGAGCAGGTGGCCGCGCTGGCGCTGCGCGATGCGCGGGTGCTGCGCGCCCGGGTCTCCATCGAGAAGCCGGACGCCTTCTCGGACGTGGCGGCGGTGGGCGTCACGGTGGAGCGCGCCCGCGCCGGTTGAGGCGCTACTTTCGCGTGCGCGGCCGGAGCGGGTTGACCTGTCCGGGAAGCCAGCGGAAGGGCCAAGTCAATCCCCAAATTGGGTGGGCCGTGGATTTCATCCACCGCCCAGACATGCACGCCAAGGGGTTCGCAAAGCACCACATATGCGTAACCGCGCTGCCACAAGCCTTAATCTCTTCGTGCTAATGTCTATAAAAATCAATTACTTACAATTTTGCCGAGTTTCTGGGCAATCTCTTGCAAGTCCAGTCCAAAGGCCGAACACAGGAATGCGGGCCCATTGTCGCCCACAGGGTTATCCACAGCTTCCGGGGATAGTTTGCGAAGTCGCGCCGGAGGGGGGAAAAACAGGCCGCGCGCCCCTGCCCGGTGTCACGGCGCGGGGCCGGCACAGCCACAGGTTGCCAAAGCGTTATGTCCACTGACGAAGTTTCCGGGGCCATTCCAGAGGCGCCGCCGCCCTCGGGCCTGGCGGTGCTGGAGGGGGCGCTGCCCAACCTGCCGCTGTCGCCGGGCGTGTATCGGATGCTCGATGGCAAGGGGGATGTGCTCTATGTCGGCAAGGCGCGGGCCATCCGCAAACGGGTCGCGCAATACACCCAGACCGCCCGCCTGCCGGAGCGGCTGCGGCGCATGGTGTTCGAGACGCGGCGGGTGGAGGTCATCACCACCGCCAGCGAGGCCGAGGCGCTGCTGCTGGAAGCCAACCTCATCAAGAAGCTGCGGCCGCGCTTCAACATCGTCCTGCGCGACGACAAATCCTACCCCTGGCTGATGGTGAGCGACGACCACCCCCACCCGCAGATCGCCAAGCACCGGGGCGAGCGGCGGAAGGGCGCCAGCTATTACGGCCCCTTCGCCAGCGTCTGGGCGGTGAACCAGACCATCACGGCCTTGCAGCGGGTGTTCCTGCTGCGGACCTGCCGCGACACGGTGTTCGAATGCCGCGACCGGCCCTGCCTGCTGTATCAAATCAAGCGCTGCTCGGCCCCCTGCGTGGACCGCATCAGCCAGCCGGACTACGCCGCGCTGGTGGCCGAGGCCAAGCAGTTCCTGGCCGGCGAGGTGCCGACCATCCAGAAGCGCCTGGCCGCCGAGATGGAGGCCGCCGCCGAAGCCCTGGAATTCGAGCGCGCGGCCAGCCTGCGCGACCGCATCCGCGGCCTGACCCATGTGCAGGGCAGCAGCCGCATCAACCTCGACGGCGTGGGCGATGCCGATGTGGTGGCGCTGCACATGGCCGCCGGGCAGTCCTGCGTGCAGGTCTTCTTCTTCCGGGGTGGGCGGAACAACGGCAACCGCCCCTATTTCCTGACCCATTCCAAGGCCGACATCACGCCCGAGGAGGTCATGGGCAGCTTCCTGGCCCAGCTCTATGACGACCTGCCCCCGCCGCCTTTGGTGCTGCTGAGCCACGACGCGCCCGAGGCGCCGCTGGTGGCCGAGGCACTGGCGCTCAAGGCCGGGCGGCGCGTGGAGCTGCACCGCCCCCAGCGTGGCGACAAGCGCGCCGTGGTGGAGCACGCCGAGACCAATGCGCGCGAGGCGCTGGAACGGCGCCTGGCCGAATCCACCGCCCAGGGGCAGTTGCTGGAGGGGGTGCAGCGCCTGCTCGACCTGCCCGACAGGCCGGAGCGGATCGAGGTCTATGACAACAGCCATATCATGGGCACCAATGCTTACGGCGCCATGATCGTGGGCGGGCCTTCGGGGTTCCTGAAATCCGCCTACCGCAAGTTCGGCATCAAGGAAGCGAAGGCCGGCGACGATTTCGGCATGATGCGCGAGATGCTGGAACGCCGCTTCGGCCGTGCCCTGAAGGAGGACCCCTCGCGCACCGGCGAGGGCTGGCCGGATCTGGTGGTCATTGATGGCGGGCAGGGGCAGTTGTCGGCGGCGGCGGCGGTCATGGAGGAACTCGGCCTGCATGACATCCCGCTGCTGGCCATGGCCAAGGGACCTGACCGGGACGCCGGCCGCGAATGGTTCTTCATGGCCGGGCGCGAGCCCTTCCAGCTGCCGCCACGTGACCCCGTGCTGTATTATCTGCAACGTCTGCGTGACGAGGCGCACCGTTTCGTCATCGGCAGCCACCGGGCGGGACGGGCCAAGGCGCTGACGAAGTCGGAGCTGGATGACATTCCGGGCGTGGGGCCCGCGGTGAAGCGCCGTTTGCTGAACCATTTCGGCTCGGCGCGGGGGGTGAAGCAGGCGGGGGAGACGGACCTCGCCAATTGCCCCGGCGTGGGGCCCTCATTGGCGAAACGCATTCATCAGCATTTCCACCCGGTGGGGGGGTGAGGACAGGGAAGGGAGCTTGGACTTCTCCCCGGACCCCCTAGATCATCTCGCTTGAAAATACTTGGCGTTGAGGCAAGCTTGCCGGGCTCTGCAGGAGAGGACGGCAGTGGCGCTCGGGCTCATGAAGGTCGCCCTCGGCGGGGCTTTGGGCGGCGTCGGCGATGTCGGGGGCAAGCTGGCCGGGGAGGCGGTCGAGAGGCTTCTTGGCCGGGCTTGGGAAGAAGCGCGGCTTCACGCCGTGGCCTATCTTGACAGGCCGTTGAATCACGACCTGGAACGCAGCCTGCGTTTCTCCATGCTCGTGGCATGCTTGGCCGTGGTGAATGACGAAGCGGTGGCGGAGCAAGGCGCGAAGTTCGACGACCGCGGCGCGCCGCCCGATACATTCACGCCCGACGCGCGCGCCTGGCTGCACGGACGGCTCGGCGCGCTGGATGAACTGCCGAAGGGGGCGCATGGGGCGGAGATCGAGGCCTTCCGCGCCACGCTCGACACCGCCTTGCCGCCGCGACATGACCCGCGCGACACGGCTGAGGCTTGGCGGCTACGCCAGGCGGCCGAGTTGGCCATGTGGGTGGAACTGACCCAGGCGTTGCCCGGCGCGGCGATCCCACCTGGGTTTCAGGAGCGCTTCGCGAGCAATGATGCCAACAGCCCCGGCTGGTTCGCCTATGCCATCGCCTTCCTGCGGGCGAGCCTGAAGGACAAGCCCGGCGCCCGGAACGCCTTCTTCGTGGCTGGGCTGTCGGCGTTGAAGGGCGCGGTAAGGCGCATCGAGGAAGCGCAGACTGAGGAGGCGGAGCGCGCGCGGGGGGCGGACGCTAACACCCACACGAAGCTTGACGAATTGCCCCATGCCATCACCGCCCAACTGATGGCTGCGCTCCGGCAAAGCGGCGTTCTGTCAAGCGCCGCGGCGGAGGGTCTGGCAGAGCGCACGGTTCTCGCCCTGGCGCAGCGCCTGAACCCTGCCACGGCTGCGAATCTTGAGCAGGCTGTGCGCGAGGTGGAGCATGCGGTGGAGATCGCGCTCACCACCATCCGCCGTGGCGAACGTCCCGCCTCCAACGAGGATGCCTTCGTGGATGCCGTGCTGGCCGAGGTGGCGCGGCGGACCCGTTCGGGCAAGCTGGATGACGCGGCGCAGGCCGTGGATGACGGCTTGGCGGAGCTGGAAATCCGCGCGGCTGAGCAGCGCGATGCTATGCGGCGCGCGCGTGCGACGTTGCTGGAAGCCGGCATCAACCAGGACCTGCTGCGCCGCGATGCGGAGGCGGTGGCGAAACGGGTGGAGGCCCTGGTGGCACTGGACCAGCCGGTGCGGGCCGCTTGGGCGCCTGCACTCCGTACGCGCTGGGACGCATTCCACAAGGAAGGGCGCGACAAGGGCCTGAATTTGTCACTCGAAATTGCCATTGCCATGGCGCGCCGCATGCTCGCCACGGCAGCGACGGCGGATGAGCGGGGCGTGGCGAACAACCTGTTCGGCATCGCACTCCATACGCTTGGCGCGCGCGAGAGCGGCACGGCGCGTGTGGAGGAGGCTGTCGCGACCTATCGCGCAGCGCTGGAGGAATACCGGCGTGAGCGTGTACCTCTGGACTGGGCGCTGACGCAGAACAACCTAGGCATGGCACTCCATACGCTTGGCACGCGGGAGATCGGCACGGTGCGCCTGGAGCAGGCGGTGGCGGCCAATCGCGCGGCGCTGGAAGAACGCACTCGTGAGCGGGGGCCACTGGAGTGGGCGCAGACGCAGAACAACCTTGGTAACGCGCTCAAGGCACTTGGCGACCGCGAGAGCGGCACGGCGCGCCTGGAAGACGCGGTGGCGGCCTATCGCGCCGCGCTGGAGGAACGCACTCGTGAGCGGGGGCCGCTGGACTGGGCACTGACGCAGAACAACCTTGGTGCCGCGCTTGAGGCACTTGGCGCGCGCGAAAGCAGCACGACGCGTCTGGAGGATGCAATGGCGACATATCACGCGGTGCTGGAGGAGTGGACTCGTGACCGGGTACCCTTCCCCTGGGCGCTAACCATGGAAAACCTCGCCATTGTCGAAGCAACGTGGGGCAACCAAACCAAGGACCCCGCCCGCTGGCGCGCCGCCCTACAGCATGTCGAGGCCGCCCTGGAGGAATACCGCCGCGCCAACGCCGAGTACCATATCGAAAAGGCCACCCGCCTCCGCGACTCCCTCCTCGCCAAACTCCCCCCCACCCCCTGAATCACCGCCATTCCCACCCACCCCCCGGGCAAGCTACATAACCCCCGTGCCCACCGATCTTCCCAACCTGCTCACCATCTCCCGCATCCTCGCCATTCCGGTGATGGTGCTCCTGGTTGCCATCCAGGCGCCCTGGGCGGACATGGCGGCCTGCGCGGTCTTTGCCGTCGCCGGCATCACCGATTATTTCGACGGCAAGATCGCGCGCGACCGGCAGATCACCTCCGACTTCGGCCGCATGCTGGACCCCATCGCGGACAAGCTGCTGGTGGGCGCCGCGCTGATGCTGCTGGCCGGCTTCGACCGCCTGGGCGAATTCGGCCTGCTGCCCGCCATCGTCATCCTCCTGCGCGAGATCCTGGTCTCGGGCCTGCGCGAGTATCTGGCGGGGCTGAAGGTGGGGCTGCCGGTGACGAAGCTCGCCAAGTGGAAAACCGGTTTCCAGATGGGCGCGCTCGGCGTGCTGCTGGCCGGCGATACGGGGGCGGCGGTGATCGGCCTCGGCTTCCTGCCCATCTCCATCATCGGCGAGGCCATGCTCTGGACGGCGGCCGCGCTCACCCTCATGACAGGGTGGGACTACTGGGTGGCCGGGCTGCGCCACGCCGCCCGCCCCCCCGGCGCGGCCCCCGAGGCCGACCGCCGATGACCGAACAATCCCTGCCCGGCGCCCTGCGCGCCGCGACAGGCCCCGGCGCTTCGCGCGCCGCGATAGGACCCGGCGCGGGACGCGCCGCGATAGGAAAGGTGCTGGACGTGGCCAAGCCTGTGATCCCCGGTGGAAATTTCGCCGCCCTCGCCCTGGCCGGGCTGCTGCTCTCGGCCTGTGGCGGCGCGGGCGGGATGCGCGTGCCGGGCATGTCGCCCTCCTTCTCGGCCGGCGGGGTGGAGTTTCCGACGGACAGCATGACCATCCAGCGTATCCGCCGCGCACCGGTGGCCGAGCCCAGCATTCTGACGGTCGAACCCGGCAATGTCTGGCCGGAGCAGGAAGGCCAGCGCGCCACCATGGCCGACCCTGACGCCGCCCTGCGCGGCCTGCCGCGTGCCACCTTCCCCGAGGCGCCCCGCCAGCCGCCCATGCAGCGCATCGCGCCCCGCGCCGATGGGCGCATCATCAACACGCCCGATGGCGCGGCCGTGACCACCGGCGGCAATGACCGGGTGCAGGGCACGCTCTCGCCGCGCGGCTCGGGCGTGGCGATTCGCGATGGCGGGACCGTCACCATCATCGAGCCCGGCTCGCCGCCCCGACTCGTGCCCGCGCCCCGCTGAGCGGCATGAAGATCCTGTATTTCGCCTGGCTGCGCGAAAAACTCGGCGTGGCCGAGGAGGAGATCACGCCCCCCGCGGGTGTCGTCACCGTCCGCGACCTCATCGCGCACATGGCCGCGCGCAGCCCCGCCCATGCCGAGGCCTTCGCCGCCGGCAAGGGGGTGCGCTGCGCGGTCAACCTCGACTTCGCGACCCCCGATGACCCGGTGAAGCCCGGCGATGAGGTGGCCTTCTTCCCGCCCGTCACGGGGGGCTGAGCCGGTGCCTCGTGTCCTGGTCCAGGAAGCCCCCTTCGACGTGGCGGCCGAGATGGCGCGCCTCACCGAATCGCGCCACGACATCGGCGCGCTGGCCAGCTTCACGGGGCTCTGCCGCGCCGATGACGGCCTGGCGGCCATGGTGCTGGAACACTACCCGGCCATGACCGAACGCGCGCTGACGCGCATCGCGGAGCAGGCCATGGAGCGCTGGCCGCTGACCGGCTGCACCATCATCCATCGCGTGGGGCGCCTCACGCCCGGCGAGCCCATCGTGCTGGTGCTGGCCGCCAGCGCCCACCGGGCCGCGGCGCTGGAGGCCTGCGCCTTCCTCATGGACTGGCTCAAGACCCGCGCGCCCTTCTGGAAGCGCGAGGAACCGCGCGAGGGCGCGCCGCGCTGGGTCGAGGCCCGCGCCGAGGATGACGCGGCGGCCGCGCGTTGGTAGCCCCGCCGAAGCCCATCCCCGCGCCCCCTCCCGTCAAGAGGGCGGCGGCGCTGGTCGCCATACTGGGCGGGGCGCTGCTGTTGCTCTGGCCCGCGGTGCTGAACGGCTATCCCGTCATCTTCAGCGACACGGGGGCCTTCATCTCCCAGACCGTCGTGCCGCTGATGATCTGGGACAAGCCCTGGATCTACGGGCCCTTCGCCTGGGTGTTCCACCAGCATGTGTCGCTGTGGTTCACCATCATCGCGCATGCCCTCATCGTCTCGCACATGGTCTGGCTGCTGGGGCGCGTGGTGGGCTGGGGCTCGCCCCGGCGGCATGTGGCGCTGTGCCTGGCATTGGCGGCGCTGACGGCGCTGCCCTGGTCTGTCTCCATCGTCATGCCCGATGTGCTGACGCCGGTCGCCATCCTGGGGACGGCGCTGCTGGCCTGGGGCTGGCCGGCGCTGAGCCGGGCGGAGCGCGCCTGGCTGCTGGTGCTGACGCCCATCGCCGTCGCCTCGCATCTCTCGAACCTGCCCGTGATCTTCGCGGTGCTGGTGCTGGCCCTGCTGCTGCGGGCGGGCTGGGGCGTGGTGATGCGGGCGGCGGTGCCGCTGGTGGGCGCCATTGCCCTGCTGCTGGTGACGAATGTGGTGGGGCATGGGCGCCTCTCCATCTCGCCCTATGGCAGCACCTTCCTGCTGGCGCGGATGATCGCGGACGGGCCGGCGCAGCGCACCATCGCCGCACTCTGCCCGGAGCGCGGCTGGTATCTCTGCGCCTTCGTGGGGCGATTGCCGGATGACGCGGATGAGTTCCTCTGGAACCAGACCAGCGCGATGAACCGCCGCCCCGACGGCACTGCCATCTTCCTCGGCGGGCGGGAGATCGCGCCCGAGGCGCGTGAGATCGTGATGGAGACGCTGCGGCGCGAGCCCGGCACGGTGGTGATGCTGGGGCTGGGCAATTTCCTGACGCAGATGACGCGCTCCGGGCTCGGCGACACCACGCGCCGGCGGGATGTGGGCTATGGCGTCATCCCGCATCTGCGCAACGGCTTTCCGGCCGCCGAGGAGGCCCGCTTCCAGTCCGCCCTGCAGCAGCGCGACGAGCTGAACGCCTGGGCCCTGGCCGTGGCGCGGGTCTTCCCCCTGGTGCTGATCCTGGCCGCGCCCTTCGCGCTGCTCGGCTGGGCACGGGCCCATGCGGCGCGGGATGCGCGGGCGCTGGGGCTGCTGCTGGCGCTGCTGGTGGGAATGACGGGCAATGCGCTGGCGGTGGGCGCGCTGTCGGGGCCGCATCCGCGCTACCAGGCGCGCATCGCCTGGTTCCTGCCACTGGCGGCCGTGGTGTTCTGGCGCCCGCGGCCGGGGGTCATCCCGGCAGCAGCGGTTCCGGATCCAGCCAGGTCGCATACCAGCCCAGGCTGAAATGGAGATGCGGGCCGGTGACGCGGCCCGTGGCGCCCATGTCGGCGATGCGGGCGCCTTGGTTCACCTCGGCGCCCTCGGCCACATGGATGTCGTTCAGGTGGGCGTAGAGGCTGTGGACCCCGTGGCCATGGTCCAGCACCACCAGCTTGCCGAAGAAGAAGAAATCCGCGGCCAAGGTCACGCGGCCGGGCAGGGTGGCGGCGATGGGCGTGCCGGTAGGCTCCGCGATGTCCAACCCATAATGCGGCGCGCGGGGCTGGCCGTTCAGCACGCGCTGGCTGCCGAACACGCCGCTGATGCGCCCGCGCGCCGGCCAGGCCAGGTCGCCCGTGAAATCCGTGCGGGGCGTGTCGGTGGCGCGCGCCTGGGCGAGGCGCGTGCGCTCCGCGCCGATGCGGCGCAGCGCCTCGGCATCGGGCGTCACCTGGGCGGGCGGCAGGCCGGTGATGTGCTGGATGCGCCAGTCGCGCGGGGCGACCTCCAGCACGCGCGTTTCCTGACCCACGCGCAGCGTGGCGCGCGGGCCGTGGTCGCGGCCGAAGCCCAGGGCGAAGCGGCCCTCGGGCGAGACGCGCACGGCGCGCCCGTCGAGGGTGACGCTGCGGCCCATGGCCCCTTCGCCGCGCAGCAGACCGCCCTGTTCGGCGCGGCCTTGCAAGGTGAAGGCGGCGGCCGGCCGGGCCAAAACGAGCGCGGGCAGGGCGAGGGCGAGGCGGCGGGCGATCATAGCAGCGTCCCTTGCTTGTCCTCGGCGCTGGGCGTGCGGGCGGATTGGGCCTCCACCTGCCCATCCCGGAAGGTGAGCCGCAGCTTTTGGCCCGGCCGAACCGTGGCGGCGCTGGTCACGGCGGCCCCCTTGGCGTCCTGCACCAGGGCAAAGCCCCGCGCCAGGACGGCGTGGTAGCTGACGGCCTCCAGCCGCGCCGACAGCCCGGCCAGTTGCGCCGCGCGTTCGCGGATCAGCCCGGCGACGGGGGCGGAGGAAAGGCGGCTCAGCGCCGGCGCGGCCGAGCGGCGCTGCTGCGCGCGCGCCCAGGCGGCATCGGCGCGCTGGGCCAGGGAAGCGAGGCCGGCGCGGGCGGCCGCCAGGATTTCGCGCGGGTGGCGCAGCCCCGCCTCGGCGCGCACCAATTGCCCGCGCTTCACCTGCACCAAAGCGGGCAGGGCGCCCGTGAGCCTTTCGCCGCGGTCGTCCAGGCGCTGGCGGGCCTGGGCCAGCAGGGCGGGCGCATCGGGCAGGAAGCGCTCGGCGCGGGTCAGGTTCAGGTGGGCGGCGCGCAGCCTGGCCTGCACGGCCTGGTCCAGCCGCGCGGATTTCTGCGCGATGTCGGCCGCGATCTCGACGCGGGAGGGCACGGCCAGTTCCGCCGCCGCGGTCGGCGTGGGCGCGCGCCGGTCCGAGGCGAAATCTATCAGCGTGGTGTCGGTCTCATGCCCCACGGCGCTGATGAGGGGGATGGTGCAGGTGGCGGCGGCGCGGACCACCTCCTCCTCGTTGAAGGCCATGAGGTCTTCGAGGGAACCGCCGCCGCGCGCCACGATGATGACGTCGGGGCGCGGGATGGCGCCACCCTCGGGCAGGGCCGAGAACCCATTGATGGCGGCCGCGATCTGCGCGGCGGCACCCTCGCCCTGCACGGCCACGGGCCACAGGATGACATGGCGCGGGAAGCGGCGGGCGAGCGTGGTGCGGATGTCCTGGATGACGGCGCCGCGCTCGCTCGTCACCACGCCGATGACGCGGGGCAGCAGGGGCAGGGGCCGCTTGCGCTCGAACAGGCCTTGCTTGAGCAGGGCCACGCGCAGGCGTTCGATGCGCGCCAGCAGCGCGCCCTCGCCGGCATATTCCAGCTTGTCGATGATGAGCTGGTATTTGGAACGGTCCGCATAGGTGGAGAGGCGGCCGGTCGCGATCACCTCCACGCCGTTCTCTGGCTTGAGGCCGAGGTTCCGCACGGCGCTCTTCCACACCACGCTCTCGATCTTGGCGTCCTGGTCCTTGAGCGAGAGGTAGATGTGGCCGGATGGGTAGGGCTTCACCTCGGTGAGTTCGCCGCGCACGCGCACGCGCGCGAAACTCCCTTCCAGGGTGCGCTTGATGGCGCCCGCCAATTCGCCGACACCGTATTCCGGGATGTTGGAGATGGTTCCGTCCATCGGGGCCTTATACGGATCGTTTCAGGTTTTGCGGAGGCAGGGTGATGCGGGTTCTCGTGGTGGGTGGCGGCGGGCGGGAACATGCGCTGTGCTGGGCCATCGCGGCATCGCCCCTGTTGAGCAAGCTGTGGTGCGCGCCGGGCAACCCGGGCATCGCGGAGGTGGCGGAATGCGTGGGCGTAGGCGCCACCGACATCGAAGCCCTGGTGGGGTTTGCGAAGTCTGAACGCGCGGACCTGGTGGTGGTTGGCCCGGAGGCGCCATTGACGCTGGGCCTCGCCGATGCCTGCGCGGCGGCGGGCATTCCCTGCTTCGGGCCGAGTGCGGCCGCGGCGCGACTCGAGGGCAGCAAGGCCTTCTTCAAGGAGGTGGCGGTGGCCGCCGGCGCCCCCACCGCACACTACGCCGTCTTCACCGAGGCCGATGCCGCGCGCGCCCATATCGCCTCGCGCGGCGCCCCCATCGTGGTGAAGGCCGATGGGCTGGCCGCCGGCAAGGGCGTGGTGGTCGCCATGACGGAGGCGGAGGCGCTGGAGGCCGTCACCGACATGATGGAGGCGGGCATCCATGGCGCGGCCGGCGCGCGCGTGGTCATCGAGGAATGCCTGGTGGGCGAGGAGATCAGCTTCTTCGCCTTGTGCGATGGCACCACCGCCATCCCCTTCGGCGCCGCGCAGGACCACAAGCGCGCCCATGACGGCGATACGGGGCCCAACACCGGCGGCATGGGCGCCTATTCGCCCCCGCCCGCCTTCACGCCCGCGCTGCAGGAGGAGGTGATGGCCACCTGCATCCGCCCCGTGCTGGCCGAGATGGCGCGGCGTGGCGCGCCCTTCCGGGGGGTGCTCTTCGCCGGGCTGATGCTGACGGAGGCGGGGCCGAAGCTGCTGGAATTCAACACCCGCTTCGGCGACCCCGAATGCCAGGCGCTGATGCTGCGCCTGAAGAGCGACCTGCTGCCCGCCCTGCTGGCCGCGACCCAGGGCGAGCTTGCCCATTTCGACCTGCGGTGGGAGGGGCTGTCCTCCATCGTGGTGGTCATGGCCGCCGAGGGTTATCCGGTGGCCCCCGTCACGGGCAGCGAGATCCGCGCGCTGGAGGCGGCGGCGCAGGTGCCGGATGTGACCATCTTCCACGCCGGCACGGCCCGGCGGGAGGATGGCGCGCTGGTCGCCGCCGGCGGGCGCGTGCTGGGGGTGGCGGCGGTGGGGGCCAGCCTGCGCGAAGCCCGCGGTTCAGCCTATGCGGCGGTGGATGTGGTGGATTGGCCGGGCGGATTCTGCCGGCGGGATATCGGCACGCGGGGGCTCTGACGCCGCTCGCTTCCAGCCAGGCGAAGGCCTGGGCGTTTCTTCGCCTGGTTGGGCGAAGGAATTCACGGCATGGCATCGTTCAAGGACGAGCTGGAAAGGTGCAGGTAGCGGGATGCCGCCCAAGGCGGATGTCGTGCAGGCGGCCTTGGCCGATGGCACGGCTCTCACTCTGTCTCTTGGGCGGAGCCTACTCCTTGTTCATGCGCTCAGATGGTCAGTGAATAGGTCATCACCATGCCGCCGTTCACCTGTGCGCCCGAGATGCCGTCTGGCGGCAGGGCATGCGCGGTGGTGTAGGGGCCGCCGGCGGGATAGACGCCCGCGCTGACGCTGTTGCCGTTCATGTCGGTGTGAATGGCGAAGCCGCCGTTGCGCACCACCATGTTCGCGGGCAGGAAGCGGCTGCCGTCCGAGATGAGGATCTGCAAGTCCACCGTGCGGTTCGCATTGGCGTTCCAGGTCGCCAGCCGCCCGTGCTCACCGCAGATCTCAAGCCCTACGCCCACGCCGTCCACCTCGAAGAAGGGGTCGCTGTCCTTGACGTCATAGCCGAAGCGGCCGGCATTCTTGCCCGCCGCACCGTCGTCGAACTCCTTGTACTGCTTCAGCAGGAAGCTCCCGCGCCGCAGCACGGGGCAGACATTGTAAGCGAGCGCGCGGGTCTGACCGGGCTTGTGGTAGAAGATGGAGCCCGCGACCAGCACGAGCGAGCCCGCGCGCTTTGAGATCTTCTTCAGTCCGCCATAGATGCGGTGCTTGTCGTCGCGGTCCATGGCGATGGGGCCGAGGACGGGCACAGTCCGGCCGATGACCCCGTAGCCAGACCAGAAATACTCCGGGGCCACCAGCATCCGCAGGTCCGGCGCGCCGCCGAACTTCGCGCGCAGCAACGTATCGGCCTGGGAGACGGTCAGGGCGAACTCGTCCATGCGCCCCGCAGGGTCGGCGGGGAAGTTGTGCTTGCTGACCTTCAGCAAGCCGAGGGCGAGGCGAGGCATGAGCATCTCCACAACTTCTGCGGGAAACTATGCCGAACCTGGGACCCCCCGTGCAAGCAGCCGTCACGCCCCCTGGTCGAGCAGCGGCGCCAGGTTCGCGGCTTCTGCCTCCGGCAGCAGGCCCTCGCGCAGAAAGAGATGGATCAGCACCAGGTTCACGTTGAACTTCACGCTGTCCGTCTCGCGCACCGCCTCCAGCAGGCGGGTGGCGGGCCAGAGCTCGAAGCGCTCCACCTCGTCGTCATGCGGCGTGGGGGTGAAACCCTCGGGCAGGTCCAGGTCATAGATGTGCAGCACGTCGCGCCGGAGGCCCTCGGGCAGCGTCAGGATGTAGGAGACGCGGCCGGCGTGGCGGGCCTGCGCCACCAATTCGGGTGGGATGGAGGCCTCCTCGGCCGCCTCCTTCACCAGCGTCTCGGCCGGCGTCAGTCCCGCGGGCACCCCGCCGCCCACCAGGTTGTCGAGCTGCCCCGGGGCCACCGCCTTGTCGCGCGCCCGCACCCCCACCCAGACATGCAGCCCATCGGCGCGCCGCACCAGGCCATTGAGGTGAACCCCATGGCCGATGACGCCGAAGGCGGGGATGGCGCCCCGGTCCAGCGTGCCCAGCACCGGCCCCTCGAAGCCCGTGCGGATGTCGAAATTCTCGCCCCGGATGCGGAGATAGCCCTGGCGCGCCAGGTCGCGGCAGGCGGCGGCCAGCGCGTCGGAGCGCGCGCCGGCGCTGCGCAGCCGCCCGGCCATGGCGACCCCGTCCCCGTCGAAATGGAAGCTCTGCGGCAGGAAGGTCAGCGCCTGGGCCAGCTCCTTCGACACCCAGCCCACCTGCGGCCCCCCGAAGCGGAAGGGCAGCAGGTGCGCGGGGGAGGGCGTGTTGTTGCAGGCCAGGATGTGGCGCATCAGCGTGGAGGACATGTCATCCATCTAACACCGGGCCCGCGCTTTCCAACCTGCGCGTTCCGCGCCATGTGGCTGCGATGCAACCGAAGCCCCCCGGAAACCACCGCAGCGCCCTGATCTCCATCCTCCCCTATCTCTGGCCACGCGGCGAGACGGAGATGAAGGTCCGGGTGGTGGTGGCGGTGATCTGCCTCATCCTCGCCAAGGCCGCGGGCGTGCTGGTGCCCATCGCCTATGCCCGCGCGGTGGACGCGCTGGCCCCGCGCGAGGGGGTGGGGGCCATGCTCGCCATCCCCATCGCGCTCATCCTGGGCTACGGGCTGCTGCGGGTGGTGAGCGCGGGGCTGGCGGAGCTTCGCAACGCCGTCTTCGCCAAGGTGCAGGCGCGCGCCGCGCGCTGGGTGGCGCTGCGGGTGTTCCGCCACATGCACGCGCTGTCCATGCGCTTCCACATGGACCGCGCCACGGGTGGACTGTCGCGCGTGATCGAGCGCGGCACGCGCGGCATCGCCATCGCGCTGAACTTCCTGCTGTTCAACATCATCCCGACCATCGTGGAAATCTTCCTGGTGGCGGGCATCCTGTGGTGGATGTTCGACGTCAGCTTCGCGTTGACGGTCATCGTCACCATCGTCGGCTACATCGCCTTCACGCTGATCTTCACCAATTGGCGGCTGCGCTTCCGTCGCGCGATGAACGCGATGGACGAGGAGGCCAACACCAAGGCCATCGACAGCCTGCTGAACTACGAGACGGTGAAGTACTTCAACAACGAACGCCACGAGGCCGCGCGCTACGACGAAAGCCTGAAGCGCTACGAGGTGGCCTACACCCGCAGCGAGACCACCCTGAACATGCTCAATGCCGGCCAGGCGCTGATCATGTCGGCGGGGCTGACGGTGGTGATGCTGCTGGCCGGCGGCGGCATCGGCAATGGCACGATGAGCGTGGGCGACTTCGTGATGGTGAATACCTACCTCATCCAGCTCTATCTGCCGCTGAACATCCTGGGCTTCGCCTATCGCGAAATCCGCCAGGGGCTGACGGACATGGAGCAGATGTTTTCCCTGCTCGATGTCCCGCGCGAGGTCGAGGACGCGCCCGGAGCCCCCGAGCTGAGCGTGCCGGAGGGGCGCGTGGTCTTCGACGACGTCCGCTTCCACTACCGCCCCGACCGGGAGATCCTGAAGGGCGTCAGCTTCGAGGTGCCGCCGGGGCGCATGCTGGCCATCGTCGGGCCCACGGGGGCGGGGAAGTCCACCATCTCGCGCCTGCTGTTCCGCTTCTACGATGCCACCGGCGGCCGTGTGCTGGTGGATGGGCAGGATGTGCGCGGCGTGACGCAGGACAGCCTGCGCCACGCCATCGGCGTGGTGCCGCAGGACACGGTGCTGTTCAACGACACCATCGCCTACAACATCGGCTATGGGCGGCCGGGGGCGAGCGAGGCCGAGATCATCGAGGCCGCGAAGCTCGCCCAGGTGCATGACTTCGTGATGAAACTGCCCGATGGCTACAGGACGCGGGTGGGCGAGCGGGGCCTCAAGCTCTCGGGTGGCGAGAAGCAGCGCGTCGCCATCGCGCGCACCATCCTGAAGAACCCCCGCGTGCTGATCCTGGACGAGGCGACCAGCGCGCTCGACACCGCGACGGAACAGGAGATCCAGTCCGCGCTGCGGCAGGTGGCGACGGGGCGCACCACGCTGGTCATCGCGCACCGGCTTTCCACGGTGGTGGAGGCGGACGAGATCATCGTGCTGCAGGATGGGCGCATCGCGGAGCGTGGCACCCATGCGGCGCTGATCGCGGAGGGCGGGCTCTACGCGCAGATGTGGCAGCGTCAGGCCGATGCGGTGGCGGCGGCCGAGGCGGCGGCGCGGGCGGAGGCCGAGGCACGGTTTGGCGAGGGGCTCAGCGCAAGGCAGCAGGGCGAGCATCGCCCCGGCGCCTGATCCGCGCAGGCGCGGTGAATCAGTTGTCCATACATGAAGCAGCCGTAAGCTTTGCCCCCTTCCGTCGCGGCACCGCCTGCCCCATGTCGGGGCCAGCGTATGTAACCGGGAAAGAATGAGCATGGAGCAACAGACGCCCGAGGATCTGAGCCACGCGGGCTCGGTCGTGGACAAGGCGATCGAATACATGCTGGAGCAGAACATCGCCCCGGTCTCGGCGGCCTCGGCCCTGTTGGGCGGGGCGCTGGGGCTGCTCTCGCGCAGCATGGATGACCGCTCCATCGCGGGCGTGCTGCGCCAGGCGCTGGCGAGCGTGGAGGCGGGGGAGCTGCGCCAGCTTCCCACCCTGCCGCGCTGACCTCCCAAAGGGGTGGACCAGGGGGAGGACCAGGGGGGGTTGGAATCGGCCGCGCGCGCTTGACTTCGCGCGCCGGCTGACGCAAACAACCCCACGCATTGACACCGCGCGCGGCACGCCGTGCGCGCTTTTCGTTTGGGATCACGATCATGGCTCGCCGCTGCGGCATCACCGGCAAGACGGTTCAGTCTGGCAACAACGTCAGCCACGCGAACAACAAGACGCGCCGGCGCTTCCTGCCCAACCTGCAGCACCAGTCCTTCTGGTCGGACGTGCTGGGCACCTCCATCCAGATCCGCCTGACGACGCACGGCATCCGCACCATCGAGCACAATGGCGGCCTCGACGCCTTCCTGCTCACCACGCCGGACCGTCGCCTGCCGGCCGAGGCCATCACCCTGAAGCGCCGCGTCGAGCGCGCCCAGGCGAAGAAGGCCGCGGCCTGACAGCACGGACGGGCGCAAGCCCCGGGAAACGCGCCGTGCCCGCAAGGGCCGGCGCGTTTTCGTTTTCGCCGAGTCTCGCGGAGTGAGACGGTCCAGGGTTTGTTAACCCTCGCAAGTTATCTTCCGCGTCATGTCGAGCGGTTCCATCCTCTTCTGCCTCTCCTTCCTGGTCCTCGCGGCGGGCCTGGTCGTGGTGTCCCTCTTCCGGCAGCGCCAGCTGATGGCGCGCCTGACCGCCGCGGAGGCACGCGCCACCCGCGGCGGCCGCGCCCTCGACCTCATGGCGCGGGAGGTGCACGGGCTGGGCCTGGGCCTGCTCGGCCGCGCCCAGGTGCTGGGCGGCGAGGCGGGGGCCGGCTTCGAGGCCGAGGCGCGGCGCATCCTCTCCCTCGCCGATGCGGTGGTGGAGGCGCATGGCGTGGTCAGCGCCGCGCGCGCCCTGCGCGATGAGCGCTTCGCCCTGGGCCCCGTCCTGGCCGATTCGGTGGAAGCCGCGCAGCGCCAACTCGGCCCCGGGCTGCGCCATTGGCGCCTGGACCCCCTGCTCGAATCGCTCGTGGTGCGGGCCGATGCCCGGGCGCTGCGGGGCGCGCTGGTGCAGGTGCTCTGCCGCGCCGCCCGCGCGACGGGCGAGGGCGATTTCATTGACATCCGCGCCGTGCAGACCCCCCAGGGCGTCACCATCGTGGTGGAGGATGAGGGGCTGGGCCTCGCCGTGGATGATCTCTCGCCCACCTTGCATTGCGGTGAGGAGCCGCGCACGCGCGGCCTGGTGCTGGGCCTTTCGCTCGCCCGTGCCCTGCTGCGCGCCCATGGCGGGGAACTGGTGATGGAGGCCGCACCCGGCGTGGGGGCGCGTGCCTTCCTCTCCCTGCCCGCGAACCGGGTGGTGGTGAACTGACGCGCGCCCCTCAGGCCATCTCCCCTCAGGCCATCTCCCCTCAGGGCATCTCCCCTCAGGGCATCTCGTAAAGCAGGATCATGCTGCGCTGGGCGGCGCGTTCATTGTCGTCGGAGATGAGGGCGACCAGGGTGCGCCCGGCGCGACGGGCCACGGCCACGCCTTCCCAATTGTCGGCCGGGCCGTCGCCGGGCAGGCGCAGCAGCGTCTCACCGCGCAGCGGGGCGTGGCCCGCAAAGGCCTGGGGCGGCAGATGCGCCAGCCGGCACCGGAAGCCACTGAACAGCGAAAAATCCCGTTCGACCACCAGCGCACCGCCATCGGGCAGGCCGGCCGCGCCGGTCGGCACCATGGGGGTGGCCGGGGCATAGTCGCGCGGGGTCCAGGCCACGCGGCGGCCCTCGATGGTGCCGAGCCACGCGCGGGTGGTGCCGGGGGCGGTGCCGCGCAACTGTTCGGCCAGGGCCAGCAGCCGGCCATCGGCCAGCAGGGTCAGCCCCTCCAACCCCCCATTGGAGGGCGCGTCCGTCAGGCCCGGCGGGGTGGGGAAGGGTGCGCCAGGCCCTTCCAGTTGGCGGTGGCGCTGAATGCGGTGGCGGCGCTCGAAGCCCACCAGCCAGTCGCCATCGGGCAGGCGGGTCAGCGCTTCGGCATCGCCATGGGTGATGCCCCGCAGGGGCGCGCCGGTGGCATCGCGCAGCGGGCCGTGCCGCACGCCGGAGATGCTGCGTGGCGCGCCCGCCGCGTCCAGCTCCAGCCGCGCCCGCCACCAGCGGCCGCGGTCGCTGACGGCGGTCAGGGTGAGGTCGGACGTCATGTGCAAGCCGGAAAACCCGCCGAAGCGCCAGGCGCTGGTGTCCAGCACCAGCCCGCCCAGAGGGCGCAGGCCGGGTGTCGCAGGCTCGGGCAGTGGGAAGGCGCCGGCGCGCGGCAGCGGGTCGCCCTGCGCCGCGCAGGCGGGCAGGGCGAGGGGGAGGGCGAGGAAGGCGCGCCTTGGTGTCAGATCACCGCCGGGGCGCGCTGCATCAGATGACCGCCGGCGCGCGTTCGGAGGCGGCCCGTTGCCATGCCTCGGCGGCGTCCTCGTCAAAGAGTTCGGCCAGCTTCTTCATCATGGTGCCGCCGAGCTCCTCGGCGTCCACGATCGTCACGGCGCGGCGGTAGTAGCGCGTCACGTCGTGGCCGATGCCGATGGCGATCAGCTCCACCTGGTTGCGCGTCTCGATGGTCTTGATCACGTCGCGCAGATGGCGTTCCAGGTAGTTGCCCGGGTTCACCGAGAGGGTGCTGTCATCCACCGGCGCGCCGTCGCTGATCACCATCAGGATGCGGCGATGCTCGCTGCGGGTCAGCAGGCGCTTGTAGGCCCAGTCCAGCGCCTCGCCATCAATGTTCTCCTTCAGCAGCCCCTCGCGCAGCATGAGGCCGATGGCGCGGCGCGAACGGCGCCAGGGCGCGTCGGCGGCCTTGTAGACGATGTGCCGCAGGTCGTTCAGGCGGCCGGGGTTGCGCGGCTTGCCCTCCTGCACCCAGCGCTCGCGCGATTGGCCGCCCTTCCAGGCGCGGGTGGTGAAGCCCAGGATCTCGGTCTTGACCGCGCATCGTTCCAGCGTGCGCGCCAGGATGTCGGCGCACATGGCCGCGACCGTGATGGGCCGGCCGCGCATGGAGCCGGAATTGTCGATCAGCAGCGTGACCACCGTGTCGCGGAAATCCGCGTCGCGCTCCCGCTTGTAGGAGAGCGAGAGGGTGGGGTTGGCCACCACGCGCGCGAGCCGCGCCACGTCCAGGATGCCTTCCTCCAGGTCAAAGTCCCAGGCGCGCTGCTGCTGCGCCATCAGGCGGCGCTGCAGGCGGTTGGCAAGCTTGGAGACGACGCCTTGCAGATGCTGCAGCTGCTGGTCGAGCTGCTGGCGCAGGCGCGTCAGCTCGTCGGGGTCGCAGAGGTCATCGGCCTCCACCACCTCGTCGAACTGGGTGGAGAAGGCGCGGTAGCGGCTGGCATCGTCGGTGACGGGAACCTCGCGGCGGGCCTGGGGGCCGCCGGGCTTCTCGTCGCCCTCGGCGGCGGCGCCTTCCTCCTCGGATTCCTGCGCCTCCTCGTCGGCGGCGTCGCCCTCCATGGTCTCGGGCTCGGCGCCCTGCATGGATTCCTGGTCCTGCGACTGCGCCTCGCCGGCCGAGGACTGGTCCTGCTGGCTGGCTTCCTCGGCGCCCTCGTCGCCTTCCTGGTCGTCGCTGGATTCCGATTCCAGCTCCGCCTCGGCCAGGTCCATGGCGGCGAGCAGCTTGCGCGCGGCGCGGGCGAAGCCCTCCTGGTCGTCGGTGGCCGTGCAGAGCTCGTCCATCGCGGCGCTGGCTTTGTCGTCCAGGCTGTCGCGCCACATGTCCAGCACGCGCTGGGCCGCGGGCGGCACGGCCTCGCCCGAGATGCGTTCGCGCGCCATCAGGGCCAGGGCCGAATGCAGCGGCAACTGGTCCTTGCGGGTCATGCGGTCATAGCCCTCCGCCTCGCACTCCTCCGAGAGGCGCGCGCGGAGGTTGGCGGCGACACCGGCCATGTGGCGGCTGCCCACGGCCTGCACGCGCACATCCTCCAGCGCGTCGAAGACCTCGCGCGCCTCCTTGCGGGCGGGGGCGCGGGCGGCGTGGGTCGCCTCGTCGTGGTGGCGCAGCTTGAGGGCCACGGCATCGGCCGCGCCGCGCAGCTTGGCCATCTCGGCGGGGGGAAGGGAGCGGGTGGGCAGCGGCAGGCGGGCGCGCTTGCCCGAGACGCCGGCGGGGCCGGGCTGGAAGGCGACCTGGACTTCCGTCTGCTGGGCGATGGCGCGCACGGCGCCGGCGGTGGCCCGCTTGAACTCTTCCTGCCGCGTGAGGTCCTGTTTGCTCATGTCATGCCTGCCTTGCGAGCCAGATCCAGCACGCGCCGCGCGCGAGCAGGCCGGTGGCGATCGAGGCGCCCAATGCTTGCACAAAGGATGCCTGGACGAGATTGGAAGTGACGCCCGCGCCCGCCCAGCTGTCGTAGGACTGGGTCAGCGAGAGGATGAGGCCGGCCAGCGCGCCCGCCACCATCCAGCGGGTGAAGGTGGCGGCGCGCTCCTGCGCGGGGGTCTGGACGGGGCGGGGCTGGGCCGTGGCGGCCTGCGCCTTGGGCGCGCGCCGACGCGGCCCCAGCCGCTGCCGGGCGCTGCGTGGAATGGCCTGTGCCGCCCGGCGCCCCACCCTCGCCTCAGCCCGCCTTCTTGTAGAGGCCGGTCGAGATCTCCTCGTTGAAGCAGCGCTGGTAGTATTCCGCCACCGTCGAACGCTCGGCCTCGTCGCACTTGTTGAGGAAGGTCAGGCGGAAGGCGAAGCCCACATCGCCGAAGATGCGCGCGTTGTCCGCCCAGGTGATGACCGTGCGCGGCGACATGACGGTGCTGATGTCGCCCGCGATGAAGCCGGCGCGCGTCAGGTCGGCCAGCGCCACCATGGCCTCGACCTGCTTCTTCATCTTGGGGTCGGTGGTGCCGATCTTGGCCATGACGATCTCGGTCTCCTGCGCGTGCGGCAGGTAGTTCAGGGTCGCCACGATGTTCCAGCGGTCCATCTGGCCCTGGTTGATCTGCTGCGTGCCGTGATAGAGGCCGGTCGTGTCGCCCAGGCCCACCGTGTTGGCGGTGGCGAACAGCCGGAACATCGGGTGCGGGCGGATCACGCGGTTCTGGTCGAGCAGGGTCAGCTTGCCCTCGACCTCCAGCACGCGCTGGATCACGAACATCACGTCCGGACGACCCGCGTCATACTCGTCGAACACCAGCGCGCAGGGGTGCTGGAGTGCCCAGGGGAGGATGCCCTCGCGGAACTCCGTGATCTGCTTGCCATCCTTCAGGACGATGGCGTCCTTGCCGATGAGATCAATTCGGCTGATGTGGCTGTCCAGGTTCACGCGGATGCAGGGCCAGTTGAGGCGCGCGGCCACCTGCTCGACATGGGTAGACTTGCCCGTGCCGTGGTAGCCCTGGATCATCACGCGGCGGTTGTGCGCGAAGCCGGCGAGGATGGCGAGCGTCGTCTCGCGGTCGAAGCGGTAGGCGGGGTCGGGCTCCGGCACGTGTTCGGTGCGGACGGAGAAGGCCGGCACTTCCATGTCGATATCGAGGCCGAAGACCTCGCGCGCGTTCACCGTCACATCCGGCATGTTGATCGCGCTGGTCGGGCGCACTTCACCGATCGGGGCCACTTGGTTCATCACGCTTCCGCTTCGCTGCAAGGGAGAGTTTCGGGATGTTAGGGCAGTCGTTCCCGGGCGTCACCCCGGGGCGATGGCTAGAGTATACTGCGTTCACATGCGTTCACGCCGCCTGCTCCAGCCATCGATGAGAGCGGGATTCAGCGTTTTCGGTGATTCCACCTCTACGCATCCCGCTCTAGCAAGGCATGGTGACGCGGCGCGCGGGCGCAAGCCCGTTCCAGCGCGCGTGCCTGGCGCATCACCGCATCGGGCCAGGTCACGCCCGTGGGGCTGAAGGGCAGGCCCGCGCTGGCCAGCGCCCGCGCCGTCCAGGCATTGCAGTTGTTTTCCAGCGTATAGGTCTCGCGCGCTTCGAAGAAGAAGTTTCGCGGCAAGGCGTCCACTCGGATGGGAATGGGCGCCTCGCCCGCGAAGGCATCGGCCAGGAAGGCGGCCAGCCGCGCGCGGGCGGCGGGCGCAATGGGCAGCGCCGCCACCTTGCGCCCCGGCACCGCCTGTTCAGGGCGCGCGCGCAGCGGCGTCACCTGAAGGGCGGCCGGGCCGGGCAGGGGGCCGCGCAGCCATTCCGCCAGCGAGGGCTCGGGCGAGGTGATGAAGCTGCGCTTGCCGAAGCCGAACATGACCGTGTGCGCGCCGGGCAGGCGGGACGCCACCGCGCCCAGCACGGGGCCTTGCAGCGCGTCCATCGGCAGGACCAGGTCGCTGTGCCAGGAGATGGCGACCACCCAGGCCGGCAGCCCGCCCGGATCGAGCGCGCAGGAGGTCACCTGCGGCTGGTGCAGGCTGGCGCAGCCCGGCAGCAGCGCGGCGGCCAGCAGGGGCCGGCGGGCGAAACCCGCCATCAGCCCGCCGCGGCCGCGGGCTCGGCCTGGGTGCCCACGCGGCGGCGCAGCAGGGAATAGGCGCGGTTGATGTCCTTCAGCCGCTCCTCCGCGCTGCGGTCGCCGCCATTGGCGTCGGGGTGGTAGCGCTTGGCCAGTTCCTTGTAGCGCGCCTTCAGCGTGGCGGCTTCGAGTGGCCAGGAGAGTTCCAGCAAGCCGAGCGCGGCGCGCAACTCGGGCGGGGCCTCGCGCCTGGGTTCGACGCGGCGCTTCTCGTGCAGGGCGGTGTCGCGCAGGATGCCCAGCGGGTCCGCCACGCGCTCGGGGTCCAGCCGCGCGCCGAGGCGGCCCAGCGGCCAGGTGGGACGCTGCCAGCCGGTGTCGGAGCGGATGGCGTGCTCGATGTCGTTGGGACCCATGCCGCGGTAGAAATCCCAGCCCTTGTTGTATTCGCGCACATGCTCCAGGCAAAACCAGAGATATTCGCTGAGGCGGCGGTCCTTGGGCGCACGGAATTCACCGGCCTCGGCGCAGCCGGGCGCGGCGCAGCCACGGGGCGGGGCCTTCGGGTCGGTCTGGGGCTGGAAGCTCGTGCGCCGGGCCATCGGGCGGTTATGGGTTCGGGGTGCGGGCTTGGCAACATCGCGGCGTTGGGCAAGTTTCGATCGCATGTCCCATCGCGCCACCCGCATCCGCACCGCGCTTGAAGCGCAATTCCAGCCGCTTCGCCTCGAGGTGGTGGACGACAGCCACATGCATGCCGGCCATGCCGGCGCGCGGCCGGAGGGCGAGACGCATTACAGCGTGCTGCTGGTGTGCCCGAGCTTCACGGGCATGTCGCGGGTGAACCGTTCGCGCGCCGTGCATGCCGCGCTGGCGGCGGAATTCGCCAATGGGCTGCACGCACTGGCGCTGACGCTGCGCGCGCCCGAGGAAGTGGGTTAGCCTTGCTGAGCGACTGATTCACCGCGCCGGCGATTCCGCCTCCGCGGATCAGGCGCTATCGCGCGACTGATTCACCGCTTCGGCGATCCCGCCTCCT
Source organism: Roseococcus suduntuyensis (assembly GCF_014196305.1). Taxonomy (GTDB): domain Bacteria; phylum Pseudomonadota; class Alphaproteobacteria; order Acetobacterales; family Acetobacteraceae; genus Roseococcus; species Roseococcus suduntuyensis. Next base: position 536,349 of record NZ_JACIDJ010000002.1, on the reverse strand, counting down.
CGGATCAGGCGCTATTCGGCCTTGGCGGGTTCGGGCGGCTGGTCGCTCCATTCCGGCCATTTCTTCCGGACGACCGGGCTGGACGGCGCATAGGCATGGCAGGTGCCGAGCAGCATGGGGCGCTTGCGCGGCGCGCCCTGCGCCTCGGCCGCGCGCTGGGCGGCCATGCGGCGGCTGCGGATGGGCCACATGGTCTGGAAGGCGACGGTGGCCATCTGCGCCAGCAATTCCCGCAGATGGGTGCAGCCCTCGACGCCGCCCACGCGCTCATTCACGGCGCGGTTGAAGCCGGGGCCGATGGACAGGCCCGCCAGCCGCGCGAAATTGGCCGTGGCGCCGGGGCAGACGGCGAAGGGCGTGTGGTCGGAGGCGGCCTCGCAGGCGGTGATGACCATGTCCTCGTTCACCGTCAGGCGGATCCACATGCCATGGATGGGGTCGCCGGGGTTCACCTGGCCGCGGTGCTCGGAGGGGAAGCCGTAGGTCTTGGTGTCGGTGAGGTGCGCCTCCACGTCCACCAGCCCATCCTCCCGCAGGTAGCCGCGCAGCGAGATGTCGCGCAGGTGTTCGAGCTTGCGGGGGGTGGGGGCGGGGAGGGGCATGTCCGGACAATAGGCGGATTGCTGCGTCGCCGCAAAGCGGCGCGGGAGAGAGGTACCGCAAAGCGGCGCGGGGCGTGTCGCCGCAAAGCGGCGCGGGAGGGAGGTACCGCAAAGCGGCGCGGGAGAGAGGCACCGCAAAGCGGCGCGGGGAAGAGGCACCGCGAAGCGGCGCGGGCTTCCGGCCCGGCGGGGGGCGTGGTAGCGCGCCCCACCTGTTCCAGAGCCAGAGAAGGGGCCACCCCCGATGTCCGACCAGCCCAACCCCACCCAGAATGGCGACGCCAACGGCAATCCGCCGCCGCCGCTCATCGTCGAGATCCAGTATGCGAAGGACATCTCCTTCGAGGTGCCCGGCGCGCCCGCCATCTTCACCACGCTCCGCGCCCAGCCCCAGGTGAACCTGGACGCGGACCTGGAGGTGAAGCAGCTCCAGGAAGGCGCCAATGTCTTCGAGGTGGCGCTGATGCTGCGCGTGGAGGCCCGCGCGCAGGAGGCGGTGTGCTACATCGTCGAGGTCACCTATTGCGGCGTCTTCACGCTGAACCTGCCGGCCGAGCATGCGGACCAGGTGCTGCACGTGGATTGCCCGCGGCTGCTCTATCCCTATGCGCGGACGATGGTGTCCGAACTCAGCGCCCAGGGCGGCTTCCCCACGCTGATGCTGCCGCCGATCGACGTGGCACAGCTTCTGCACGCCAAGCGCCAGCAGCAGGCGGGTGCCTCGCCGGCCGTCGGCCACGCCTGACCCGGCGCCGGGCCGCGCGCCCGGCGACCGTTCTTGCGGGGGCGGGATGCAGGGATTCAGGTGATTTGGCCTGGACGCATCCCGCCCTTGTTTCGCCGCCCGGGCCCTGGCCCGCCGACCCGGCATGCCAGGCATGCGGCGCTCTTTTTGTCCGCGCGGGGCGCGGAAACCCGCCATTCCCTTGCCACCTTGTTATCCCCGGGCCATCGCCCGGCGCGATCAACCTTCGATGGGTTGGCCGGAGTGCCCTCAAATCAGGGTGATACGCCGAATCGCCACCCAGGGAACATGTCAACCTTCACGCATGACGTTAACGGAAATTTTACTTAACCCGCGCTTGCATGCAAACAATATTTCGTTCTAGTTAAAATTCCTCATTCGGGTTGTCGCAAAAAGTGCAACTTCACCCAATATCCAAGACGCCGGTGGCGTCCATCCTGCGCTTCCCCCGTGAAGCGCGGGTCGGGCAGCGGCCCATCCTCCTCTCGCCGCCCGAGCTTTCGGGCAACGAGCTGGACGAGGTGGCGCAGACCCTGCGCAGCGGCTGGCTCGCCCCCGCCGGCCCCACCCTGGCGGCCTTCGAACAGGCCGTGGCCGCCAGCATGCAGGCGCCCGAGGCGCTGGCGCTGAACTCCGGCACGGCGGCGCTGCACCTGGCCTATCGCGTGCTGGGCGTGGCGCCGGGCGACGAGGTCTGGACCACCACGCTCACCTTCATCGCGACCATCGCCCCCGCCGTGCAGATGGGCGCCACGCCGCGCTTCCTCGATGTCTGCCCGCAGAGCTGGACGCTCGACCCCGCGCGGCTGCGGCGCGAACTCGCGGCCGCGGCGCGGCGGGGCCGTCTGCCGCGGGTGGTGGTGCCGGCGGACCTCTTCGGCCAGCCCTCCGACATGCCCGCCATCCGCGCCGCCTGCGCGCGCTGGGGCGTGCCCGTGCTGTCGGACAGCGCCTGCGCCATGGGGGGCCTCCAGCACGGCCGGCCGGCCGGCGCGGGGGCCGACATGTCGGTGGTCAGCTTCAACGGCAACAAGATCATCACCACCGGCGGCGGCGGCGCCCTGCTGGGCGACCCCGCCCTGCTGGCCCGCGCCCGGCACCTGGCGCACCAGGCGCGGGAGGTCGCGGCGCACTACCAGCACGAGACGACCGGCCACAACTACGCCATGGGCAGCGTCACCGCCGCCATCGGCCTCGCGCAATTGCCGGAGCTGGAGCGCCGGGTCATCGCGCGCCGCGCCATCTTCCGCCGCTACCAGGAGGCGCTGGGCCACCTGCCCGGCATCACCTTCATGCCGGAGCCGGGCTGGGCGCGGTCCTCGCGCTGGCTCACCGCCATGGTGGTGGATCCGCAGCGCTTCGGCGCCGACCGCGAGCTGATCCGCATGGCGCTGGCCGCCCAGGGCATCGAGAGCCGCCCGGTCTGGAAGCCCATGCACCTGCAGCCGGCCTTCCGCGACGCGCCGCGCTCGGGCGGGGCCTTCGCGGCGGGGCTCTTCGAGGACGGGCTCTGCCTGCCCTCCGGCAGTGGGCTTGAGGCGGCCGAGCAGGGGCGCGTCATCGACGCGATCCTCGGGGTGGCGCGGCGGGGTTGAGGCCGGATGGCGCGCCTTCTCTACCTGCACCAGCACTTCTCCACGCCCGCCGGCAGCACGGCCACGCGCAGCCATGCCCAGGCGCGGGCGCTGGTGCGCGCCGGCCATGCGGTGACGCTGGCCACCGGCCGCTTCGAGGGCGCGGTGACGGGCCTCGACACCCCCCTCCGGCGGGGACGGCGCGAGGGGCTGGTGGATGGCATCCGCGTGGTGGAGTTCGCCATCCCCTACGGAAACGCGATGGGCCTCGCCGCGCGCAGCCTGGCCTTCTTGCGCTATGCGGCGCGCGCCACGCGGCTGGCGGCGGCGGAGCCCTGGGATGCGGTGATCGCCTCCTCCACGCCGCTCACGGTGGCGCTGCCGGCGCTGGAGGCGCGGCGGCGGCATGGCACGCCCTTCCTGTTTGAGATGCGCGACCCCTGGCCCGAGCTGCCCGCCGCATTGGGCCTGCGCGCGCGGCCCGTGCTGGCGGCGATGGGCGCGCTGGCCGATGCCGCCTGCCGCCGCGCGCGGCGCGTGGTGGCGCTGAGCGAGGGCATGGCGGCCATCGCCCGCGGTCGCGGTGCGGCGGAGGTGGCGGTCATTCCCCAGGGGGCCGACCTCGACCTCTTCGGCCCGCAGGTGGCGCCCTGGCGGCCGGAGGGGGTGGGCAGCCATGAAATCCTGGCCGTCTATGCCGGGGCGCATGGGGCGGCGAACGGGCTCGGCCTGCTGCTGGAGGCCGCGCGCCTGCTGGCCGCCCGGCCTCCAGCAGCGGGGGGCGAGCGGCGGGTCCGGCTGGTGCTGGTGGGCGAGGGGGCGGCGAAGCCCGCCCTGGTCCGGCAGGCGGAGGGCCTGCCCAACCTCACCTTCCTCGACCCCCTGCCCAAGCGCCAGTTGGCGGGGCTGCTGGCGGGCGCGCAGGTGGGGCTGCTCTGCCTCGCCCCCGTGCCGGAATTCGCGGGGCATGTGGCGCCCAACAAGCTGGTGGACGTGCTGGCGGCGGGCCTGCCCGTGCTGTCCAACCTGCCCGGCGAGACGGCCGAATTGCTGGCCGCCCATGGCGCGGGCGAGACGGTGGGCCCGCGCGACGCCGCGGGCCTCGCGGATGCGCTGACGCGCCTGGCCGACGACCCCGCCCGCCGCCGCGCCATGGGCGAGGCCGCCCGCGCGCTGGCCATGCGCCGCTTCGACCGGCGCCTGCTCACGGCCCGCTTCGTGGCCGAGGTGGAGGCCTGCCTGCCATGATCCTGATGCTCTCCGTCGCCCATCCGGCCGATGACATGCGCGTGGTTCGCAAGGAGGGTGCCGCGCTGGCGGCGGCGGGGTGGGAGGTGACGCATCTCTGCCCCGGGCCGGGCGGCGCGCTGCCCCCGGTGGCCGGCGTGGCCATCGAGACGGTGGCCGGGCGCGGGCGGCTTGCTCGACTGCCGGCGCTGTATCGGCGCGCCATGGCGCTGCGGCCGCGGGCCATCCATGCCTCCGAGCCCGATGCCTGGGCCGTGGCGCGGCTGGCCGGCGCGCGGCTGGGCTGCCCGGTGGTGCTGGATGTGCATGAGCATTACCCCTCGCGCCTCGATGCGCGCCTGCCCGCTGCCCTGCGCCCGCCGGCGCGGGCGGTGCTGCGCCGCGTGCTGGGAGGCCTGGCGCGCGGCTCCGACGCGGTGGTGCTGGCCAAGGAGGGGCTGGCGGCCGACTACCCTGCGGCACCCCGCGCGGTGGAGGTCCGCAACCACGCCCTGGCCCCCGAGGGCATCGCGCCGCGCCGCCACGGGCCGGGGCCGCTGACCCTGCTGCATCTGGGGGCCATCGGCGTCGCGCGGGGCTGGCCGCAGATGCTGGACGCGCTGGCGCTCGCCCCGCCCGACACGCGCCTGCTCGTGATCGGCCGCTTCACCGACGGCAGCGAGGAGGGTTTCCGTGCGCGGGCCGAGGCGCTCGGCCTCACCCCGCGCATCACGCTGGCGGGCTGGATGCCGGCCGAGGCGGCGCTGGCGCGCGCGGCGGCGGAGGCGGATGTGAACCTCATCCTCTTCCAGCCCGGCGAGGAGAACCACCGCCTCGCCCTGCCGCACAAGCTGTTCGACGGGATGGCGATGGGCCTGCCCGTCATCGCGCCCGGCTTCGCGGAGCCGGTGGCCACCATATTGGAGGACACGGGCTGCGGCCTGCTGGTGGATGTGACGCGGCCAGAGGCCATCGCGGAGGCCGTTTCGGCCCTGGCCGACCCCGCACGCCGGGCGGCGATGGGGGCGGCCGGGCGCGAAGCGGCCGCCACACGCTGGGGTTGGCCTGAGGAGGCGGCCCGCCTTGTGGGATTGTATCATGCGCTCTTGGGTGGAGAAGCGTGAACCAGTGAGTTAAGGAGGGCGCCATGAACAAGCTTGCCTCGGCCCGCGTCCTGCTGAATTTCGCGCTGGATGCGGTCCTCGCGGTGCTGGCCCTTCCGCTGGCGCTCTGGCTGGCGGGGCCGGGAAGCTGGCCGCCCGGCTCCGGTTGGTGGGGCATGGGCTTCACCCTGGCGGCGCTGACGGTGCTGCTTCCGGCCTGGGCCTTCGGCCTGCACAACCAGTATTGGCGCTTCGCCGGGCTGCGCGACCTGCTGGCGGTGATGGCCGCCTCCCTCATGGCCGCGCTGTTCTTCTGGCTGGTGGGCGCGGCCCTGGGGGCCTGGCGGCCCGCCAATCCCGCTTTTCCGGTGCTGCACGCCATGGTGCTGGCCGGCCTGCTGGGGGTTCCACGGCTGGTCAGCCGGCTGCAGGCGTTGCGCCGCGTGTGGGAGCAGCAGGGGCTGCCGCCCATCCTGGTGGCGGGCTCGGCCGACCAGGTGGACATCTTCATCCATGCCATGGGGCGGGAGAAGCGCCCCAGCTACCGCGTGCTGGGCGTGCTGACGCGCCGCACCCGCCAGACGGGAAGGCGCCTGCACGGCCAGCCCATCCTGGGCGCCATCGAGGAGGTGGAGGCGGTGCTGGACCGCCTGCGCGCCGAAGGCCGCCTGCCCGCCCTGCTGGTGCTGGCCGCGCCCGAGACGCGCGGGCCCGCGCTGGAGACGCTGCTCGACGCCGCCGACCGCCACGGCATCCCGGTGCGCGCCGCCCCCCTGCCCACGGCGCTGAGCCATGCCGCGCGGTCCTCGGGCGAAGGGCCGCGCATGGATCTGCGCCCCGTCTCCATCGAGGAATTGCTCGACCGCCCCCAGGTGCCGCTGGACCGCGAGGGGATGGCGCGCCTCGTGCAGGGGCGGCGTGTGCTGATCACGGGTGCCGGCGGCACCATCGGCGGCGAGCTGGCGCGGCAGGTGGCGGCCCTGGGTCCCGCCATGCTGACGCTGCTCGATCACGGGGAATACGCGCTCTATGAGATCAACCTCGAACTGAGCGAGCGCCATCCGGGCGTGCCCCGCCGCGCCATCCTGGCCGATATCCGCGACGAGGCGCGCATCCGCCGCCTGATGGAGGAGGCGCGGCCCGAACTGCTGTTCCACGCCGCCGCGCTCAAGCACGTCCCCATGGTCGAGAACGACCCGCTGGAAGGCATGCTGACCAACGCCCATGGCACCCGCGTGGTGGCCGAGGCCGCGCGCGCTTCGGGCTGCGGGCTGATGGTGTTCATCTCGACCGACAAGGCGGTGAACCCGACCTCGGTCATGGGCGCCACCAAGCGCCTGGCCGAGATGTTCTGCCAGGCGCTGGACAAGCAGGCGCGGGCGGGCGAGGGCCAGATGCGCTGCATCACCGTGCGCTTCGGCAATGTGCTGGGCAGCACGGGCAGCGTGGTGCCGCTGTTCCGCCGGCAGCTCGAACGCGGCGGGCCGCTGACTGTCACCCACCCCGACATGCGCCGCTATTTCATGACGGTGCGCGAGGCGGTGGGCCTCGTGCTCCAGGCCGCGGTGGTGGGGGCCGCCGACCGCGAGGACACGCCGCCCGAATTGCGCGACGGCGGCATCTTCGTGCTCGACATGGGCAACCCCGTGAAGATCGTGGACCTGGCGCGGCGCATGATCCGCCTCGCCGGCCTGCGCCCGGACGAGGATGTGGAAATCCGCTTCACCGGCCTGCGCCCCGGCGAGAAGCTGTTCGAGGAGATGTTCCACGGGCAGGAGCCGCCGCGGCCCACGCGCTTTCCGGGCCTGCTGGTGGCCACGCCGCGCACGGCCGACCCGGCCCTGGTCGGCCGCGCGCTGGAGGAGATCGCGGCCACGGCGCGGGCCGGGCAGGCGCGGCTCGCGCTCGCGCAGCTCTCGCGGCTGGTTCCGGAATTCGAGCATGAGGCGAACCCCGGCCAAAGCGGCAGTGCGGCGGGCTGAAGCCGCCTGGCCGTGCTTTGTCACATGGGGACATGAAACGGGACCGCCCCAAGGGGGGGAGGGGGCTTGATCCTTCCCGCGCGGCGTTGGACGAGGCCATCATGAACGCTAGCCCCACGCCCATCGCCCTCTTCGACATGCAGGCGCAGCAGGCGCTGATCCGCGAGGCGCTGGATGCGCGCATCGCCTCGGTCCTCTCCTCCGGCCGCTTCATCAACGGACCCGAGGTGGCGGAGCTGGAAGGCCAGCTCGCCGCCTTCGCGGGGGTGGCCCATGCCGTCGGCGTCTCCTCCGGGACGGATGCCCTGCAGATCGCCATGATGGCCGAGGGGATCGGCCGGGGCGACGCGGTCTTCCTGCCCGCCTTCACCTACACCGCCACCGCCGAGGTGCCGCTGGTGCTGGGCGCCACGCCCATCTTCGTGGATGTGGACCCCGATAGCTTCAACATGGACATGGCGGACCTCACGGCCCGCGTGGAGCAGGTGGCGCGCGAGGGCCGGCTGCGCCCCCGCGCCGTGGTCGGCGTGGACCTCTTCGGCCTGCCGGCGGACTGGCCCGCCATCCGTGGCCTTTGCGCGCGGCATGGCATGTTCACCCTGGACGACGCGGCCCAGGCCTTCGGCGCGCGGCTGCATGGCAGCCCGCTGGGGGGCCATGCCGAGGCGACGGCGCTGAGCTTCTACCCGACCAAGACGCTGGGCTGCTACGGCGATGGCGGCGCGCTGCTGACCAACAGCGCCGAGCGGGCGGAGCTGTATCGGTCACTCCGCACCCATGGCGAGGGCGGGTCGCGCTACGAGGTGCTGCGGACGGGCATGAACGGCCGGCTGGACACGCTCCAGGCGGCCATCCTGCTGTGCAAGATGACGCTGTTCCCCGGCGAGATCGCCGCCCGCGCCCGCGTGGCCGGCTGGTATCACGCGCGGCTTTCGGGGCAGGTGGCGCTCCAGGCCCAGCCGGCGGGCTGCGAGAGCGCCTGGGGCCTCTACACCATCCGCTGCGCCGATGCGGCCGAGCGCGGGCGGGTGCAGGCCTCGCTCAAGGCCCAGGGCATTCCCTTCGGCGTCTATTACCCCAAGCCCCTGCACCACCAGCCGGCCTACCAGGCGGCTCATGCGGCGGGTTTCGCGGGTGCCCCGCCGCCGCTGCCGGTCAGCGAGAGCCTGTGCGACCAGGTGCTCTCCCTGCCCATGCACCCCTATCTGACCGAGGCGGATGTGGAGCGCGTCTGCGCCGCCGTCAGCGCGGGGCTTTGATCGGGAATCTCGATCAGGCCGTTGAAAACTCTTCATTGGCCAAATCATGCTGCGCTGCGATATGTGAACGCGCAGCCGGAACGAACCGGCGCATCTGAACCGGCGCCGCGCCCCGCGCGGCACCACAGGAGAAGCCGCATGCTGACCGTTGGCGACAAGTTCCCCGCCTTCAAGCTCACCGCCGTCAAGGGTGGCCCGGATGGCCTGGCCGGCCCCGGCAAGTCCTTCGAGGAGATCTCGTCGGACAGCAATGCCGGCAAGTGGAAGATCGTCTTCTTCTGGCCGAAGGACTTCACCTTCATCTGCCCGACCGAGATCGCGGCCTTCGGCAAGCTCAACACCGAGTTCGCCGACCGTGACGCCGTGGTCTATGGCGTGTCCACCGACAGCGAGTTCGTCCACCTGAACTGGCGCGTCTACAACGAGGACATCAAGACGCTGCCCTTCCCCATGCTGGCGGATGTGAAGCGCGAGCTGTCCACGGCGCTGGGCGTTCTGGACAAGGAAGCCGGCGTGCCGCTGCGCGTCACCTTCATCGTGGACCCGGACAACACCATCCAGCACGTGACGGTGAACGGGCTGAATGTGGGCCGCAACCCGCAGGAGACGCTGCGCGTGCTCGACGCGCTGCAGACCGACGAGCTGTGCCCCTGCAACTGGACCAAGGGCGAAGAGGCCCTGAAGCCGCAGGAACTGTTTGAAAAGGCCGCCTGAGGCGGCCCTCTGTCGCCGGCAGCGGTAGCCGCCACACCAACCCTACCGCCGCCGGCGAAAGGGGGGCAGCCAGCCCCCCTTAGACCCCCCGCTTTCGGCCGCCTGTGCGGCCGAAAGGTTGGTGTGTTCCCCTTGTCACCTGTTGTTGGAGCCCGCCATGTCGCTGGAAGCGCTGCGCAATGCCCTGCCCGAATACGCCAAGGACCAGAAGCTGAACCTGGGTTCCCTGTCCACCGAACCCGTGCTGACCGCGCAGCAGCGCGCGGGCTGCTTCATCGTCTCCGCACTCGCCAGCCGCAACGCCATGGTCTCGAAGCACATCGTGGCGGAGTTCGGCCCGCAGCTTTCCGCCGAGGCGCTGAACGCCGCCAAGGCCGCGGCCTCCATCATGGGCATGAACAACATCTACTACCGCTTCACGCACCTGGTGCATGGCGACTATGCAACGATGCCGGCCAAGCTGCGGATGAACATCATGGCCAAGCCCGGCGTGGAGAAGATGGACTTCGAGCTGTGGTCGCTCGCCGTCTCGGCCATCAATGGCTGCGGCATGTGCATGGAAAGCCATGAGAAAATCCTGCTTCAGCACGGCGTGAGCAAGGAACAGGTCCAGGCCGCCGTCCGCATCGCCGCGGTGGTCCATGCCACCGCCGCCACGCTGGACGCCGAGGCCGCGCTCGCCGCCTGAGACGGGCCTTCACCCGCCGTTAACCGCGCCATGCGCATAAAGGCGCATGGACCTACCGCGCCACCAGGCCGACCGAGAGCGCTTCATCGCCTTCGCCTTCGCCGCCGCCGAGCTTCTGGTGGAGGTGGGGGCGGATGGCAGGGTCGTCTTCGCCGCCGGCGCCTTTCGCCAGCGCCTGGGGCGCGAACCCGAAAGCCTGGTGGGGCGTCTTCCCAGCGAAATCCTCGCCCCCGAGGACCGTGACGCCTTCGCCGCCGCCATGGCCCTGCTGCCCACCCGCGGCCGCCTGCCGCCCAGCGCCTATGCGCTGAATGACGGCGAGCGCACCCCCTTCGCCGTGGCGGGCCTCTCCATGCCCCATGCCTGCGGCACCTCCCGCTTCTGCCTGACCTTCGCGCCGCTGCCCCAGGGCAGCGCGCATGCCGCCACCAAGACCAGCCCCAGCCTTCTCACCCGCGCGGCCGAGCAACGCCTGCGGGAGGGGGAGCGGGCGCGCCTCGCCCTCATCGAGGTGGCGGGCGTGCCGGAAGCCGAGGCGGACGCGCTGCGCGGGATGCTCGCCTCCGGCCGGGGGGGCGGCCTGTCCTTCTGCCATGACCCCACGGCGCCGGGCGCGGTTCCGGACCACCCCATCCGCGCACGGATGCAGGACGTGGAATCGCTCCGCAACATCCTGACGCGGGAGACGGGCGGCGCCCTGGTCGCGCGCCTCGCCCCCGGCCGCTACGGCGTGTTGCAGGAACCCGACGCCACGCCGGACCTCGCCGCCATCGCCCGCGCGGTGGAGGCGGTGCTGGGTGACCAGGCCGAGGTCTCGGTGAACCTTGCCGCGCAAATCGATCTCGCCCCCGGCGCGCTCTCGCCCATCCAGGCCGCGCGCGCGCTGCGCCACGGGCTGTCGGTCTTCGCGCGGCTGGGGGCGGAGGGGCTGAAGGAGGCCGGCTTCGAGAACGGGCTGGAGGGTGTCGTCTCGCGCATCGCGGCCCGGGCGGGCGCGTTGCGCCTCGCGGTGGCCGAACGCCGCTTCCGGCTGGAATTCCAGCCCATCGCGACGCTCGCCACCCGCCAGATCCACCATTACGAGGCCCTGCTGCGGCCCCACCCCGAGGTGCTGAAGCCCGGCGAGGGCCCGCAGGACTTCATCACCCTGGCCGAGACGGTGGGGCTGACGGAGGAGCTGGACCTGGCCGTGGCCTCGCTCGCCATCGCCTCCATTCCCGCCCTGCCCCCGGGGCGACACCTGGCCTTCAACATTTCGGGCCTGTCGGCGCAGTCGAAATCCTTCCGCACGCGGCTGCTGGCCCTGGTGGACCGTGATCGCCGCGCCGCCGCCCGGCTGATGGTGGAGCTGACCGAGAGCGCCGAGATCGAGAACCAGGCCAGCGCTGCCCTCACCCTCTCCCAGCTGCGGGAGCGCGGGGTGCGGGTCTGCCTCGATGATTTCGGCGCGGGGGCCGCCTCCTTCCGCTACCTGCGCGCATTCCCGGTGGACTACGTGAAGGTGGATGGCAGCTATGTCGTCGCCGCCCTGACCAGCGAGCGGGACCGCAGCTTCGTGCAGGCCATGGTGGACCTCTCCCAGGCCGTGGGTGCCGCCGTGGTGGCCGAGCATATCGAGACCGAGGAATGCGCCGCCCTGATGCAGGAGCTGGGCGTGAAGTTCGGCCAGGGCTGGCTGTTCGGGAAGGCGGGGCCGCTGTAGCGATCCCGCGATAGCGGGGCAACGCGCGGATGGCGCGGGCGGGCCTTGCCGCGCCACACTCGCCCGCATGGACAGCATCGCCCCTCCCCTCGACGATCTCCGCTGGCAGGCGGTGCTGGGGCGGGACGCCGCGCCCGCCTGCGGGGATTTCCTCTATGCCGTCACCACGCAGGGCGTCTTTTGCCGGCCGGGCTGCCCGGCGCGGCCGCCCTTGCGGCGCAACACCCGGTTCTTCGCCTGCATCGCCACCGCCGAGGCGGCGGGCTTCCGCGCCTGCAAGCGCTGCGACCCCAAGGGGGAACGCGCCGCTTTGCACCGCGACGCGGTCGCCGCTGCCTGCGCGTTGATCGAGGCATCGGAGACCATCCCGAGCCTGGCCACGCTCGCCGCCCGCGCGGGCTATGCGCGCCACCATTTCCTGCGGATGTTCCGCGAGGTGACGGGCGTCACACCGCGTTCCTTCGCCGAATCCGTGCGCGGGCGGCGCTTGCAGTCGGCCTTGGCGGGGGGTGCCAGGGTGGCCGATGCGGTGGCCGAGGCGGGGTTCGGCAGCGAAAGCCGCGTCTATGGCCGGCCCGCGCTGGGCATGACGCCGGGCGCGGCACGCCGGGGCGCGCGGGGCGAGGTGATCTCCATCGCCCGCGCGGAGTCGGTCATGGGGCCGCTGCTGGTGGGCGCGACCGCGCGCGGCGTCTGCTTCATCGGCTTCGCGGAACCGTTTGACGCGCTGGAGGGCGATTTGCGCCGCCGCTTCCCCCACGCCACCCTGCAGGAGGACCCCGCACTGGCGGAGACGGTGGCCGCCATCGCGGCCCATCTGCGCGAACCCGCGGCGGCGCTGCACCTTCCATTGGACATCCGCGGCACCGCCTTCCAGCGGCGGGTGTGGGAGGCGTTGCAGGCCATCCCCTCCGGCGAGACGCGCAGCTATGCGGGGCTGGCCGCCCAGATGGGCGCACCCGCCGCCACCCGCGCCGTGGCCCGGGCCTGCGCGCAGAACCCGCTGGCGCCGATCATTCCCTGCCACCGGGTGGTGGCGAAGGATGGGAATCTGACGGGCTATCGCTGGGGGTTGGCGGCGAAGAAGAGGCTACTGGCGGGGGAGGGGGTGGATCGCGTCCGATCCGCGGAGGCGGTCACGCCGGAGCGGTGAATCGGCCGCGTATGGTGCGTCCGATCCGCGGAGGCGGTCACGCCGGAGCGGTGAATCGGCCGCCGGCCACCGCTCTTCAGGCCGCGGCCACCCGCCGCGCCCGCGTCCTCTGCCAGGCCAAGAGGGCGAGCGCCGCCACCAGCGGCGGCAACAGGGTCAGGTTCAGCACCGACCAGCCGAAGCGGGCATGGAGGAAGCCCGAAAGGAAGGCCGTGCAGGCCACCGTGCCGAAGACGATGAAGTCGTTCGCCGCCTGGGCGCGCACCCGCTCCGCCGGCGCGTAGCTGGTGGCGAGCAGGGTGGTGGCGCCCACGAACATGAAGTTCCACCCCACCCCCAGCAGCGCGAGCCCGGCCGAGAAATGCCAGAAGCTCTGCCCCGTGAGCGCCACGGCCACGCTGGCCGCCGTCAGCCCCGCGCCGATCGTGATGATCCGCATCACCCCGAAGCGCGCGATGAGGTGGCCGGTGACGAAGCCCGGCGCGAACATGGCGACCGCATGGGCCTGGATGACGGTGGCCGAGGCACTGACCGAGAAGCCGCAGAGCATCATCTCCAGCGGGGTCGCCGTCATGGCGAGGTTCATGGTGCCATAGGCCACGAGGCCGGCCACGGCGGCGGCCACGAAGGCGGGGCGGCGAGTGATCTCGCCCACCGGCGTCGCCACCTTGGGCTTGGGCGGCGGCGGCGGCAGGCGCAGCCCCGCCAGCAGCACCATGCAGGCGAGCGGCAGCAGCGCCATGACCATGTAGGTGCCCAGGAACATGTAGGGCAGGAAAAGCTGGTTGGTGTGCTTCACGATCTCGGGGCCGAAGATCGCGGACAGGACGGGCCCGGCCATGACCAGCGCGATGGCGCGGGGGCGATAGGCGGGGGTGGCGGCCTCGGCGGCGGCGAAGCGGTAGTGCTGGGCGATGCCGAAGCCCGCGCCGGCGAAGACCGCGCCCGCGCAATAGACCACGAAATCCTGCACCAGCAACCCGGTGGCGAAGGTGACCGAGCCCAGGATGGACAGCACCGCGCCCAGGAAGAAGCCCGTCCGCCGGCCATAGCGGCTGAAGACGATGGAGGCCGGGATGGAGATGGCCATCACCGCCGTCATCTGCACCGCCATGGGCAGGGTGGCGAGCGCGGCGTCGCCCGAGAGGGAATGGCCGATCAACGCGCCCATGGCCACCTGGCCGATCATGGTGGCGTTCATCAGCGCCTGGCAGAAGAAGAGCCGCCACACGGTGGCCTTCATGGCCCGATCGGCTTGGGCTCCGTCTTCTGCTTCGCTCACAGGTGGCTCCAGCCCAGGGTCGCGGGCGTGATGTCCTGGCCCGCCGCGTCGCGCAGCGTCACATGGGGTTCGCCTTGGGTGAAGCGACCCAGGCGCATGACGGGCGTGCGGGCGGCGGCGGCGGCGGCCTCGATGCGGGCGCGGTCCTGGGCGGCGGCGGCGAAGAGCAGTTCGTAGTCATCGCCGCCTGTCACCAGGGCCGCGATGGGTGCCGTGGTGTCGGAGACGGGCACGCGTGCGGCCTCGACTTCGGCCGCCACGCCGCCCGCGCGGCAGAGATGCGACAGGTCCTGCAACAGCCCGTCCGAGACATCCATGGCGGCATGGGCAAGGCCCCGGAGCGCGCGCCCCAGGGCGAGGCGTGGTTCAGGCAGGCGGTAGCGGCGGGCCAACGCGCCGTCCGGGTCCGGGCGTTCGCCCCGCGCCGCGCGCAGGCCGAGCCAGCCATCGCCGATGCGCCCGCTCACCCAGATGTCATCGCCCGCCCGCGCGCCCTCGCGCCGCAGCGCCTGCCCGCGCGGGACCGTGCCCAGGATGGTCAGCGACAAGGTGAGCGGCCCGGGGGTGGAGACCGTGTCGCCCCCCAGCACCGAGAGGCCGAATTCCCGCTGGTCCTCCAGCAACCCGGCCGCGAAACCCGCCACCCATTCATCGGGCGTCCCGCGGGGCAGGGCCACGGTCATCAGGTAGCCCAGCGGGTCGGCGCCCATGGCGGCCAGGTCGGACAGGTTCACCCGCAGCAGCTTGCGCCCGATGGTCTGGGCCGGGTCGTCGGGCAGGAAATGCACGCCGGCCACCATGGCATCGGCCGCCAGCACCAGTTCCTGGCCGGCGGGCGGCGTCAGCAGCGCCGCGTCATCGGCGAGGTCCAGCGCCCCTTCCCCCGCCAGCGGCCGGAAGTGCCGGCCGATGAGGGAGAACTCCGGGGGCAAACTCACTGCCGGGCGAACTCCTCCGCGCGGAAGCTGCGGGCCATGGCGTCCAGCACGCCGTTGCAGAAGCGCGGTTCCTCGCCGCCGAAGAAGCCATGGGCGATGTCCATGTACTCCTTGATGACGACGCGGGCGGGCGGGCCGCCCATGTCGCGCATCTCGCCGCCGGCGGCGCGCAGGATGGCGCGCAGCACGGGGTCGAGGCGGTTCAGTGCCCAGCCCTGGGCCAGGTGCTGGGTGATGACCTGGTCCAGGTCATCGGGGTTGGTGGCGGCGCCGCGCAGCACGCGCGCGAAGAGCGAGACATCGGCGGCCTCCACGCGCCCATCCTCGAAGCCCTCCTGGCCCGGAAGGGAGCCCAGGCGGTGGCGGACGAACTGGTCCAGCACCGTCTCCACGCTCTCGCCCGACTGCTCGGCCTGGAACAGCGCCTGCACGGCGGCCACGCGCGCGCCCGTGCGGGGGCGGGCGGGGTTTCCCGTGGGGCGGGGCTGGGGGCGCGGCTTCACGCCAGCCCCCAGCGGCGGCGCAGGCCCAGCTGCATCAGCGCGGCCTGCGCGGCCTCGGCGCCCTTGTTGTGGTGGTCGTCGCGCGAGCGGGCGATGGCCTGGTCCTCGGTGTGGACGGTCAGCAGGCCACAGCCGATGGCGGCGCCGGTTTCGGCCGAGATCTGCATCACGCCCGACATCGCCTCGCGGCAGATGTGGTCGTAATGGTCCGTCTCGCCGCGGATGACGCAGCCCAGCAGCACGAAGGCATCCCAGCGGGGGGCGGGGTTGGGGGGCGCGTTCAGCGCCATGCGGAGGGTGGCGGGCAATTCATAGGCGCCGGCCACGTCCACGATGTCCAGGCTCGCGCCGGCCTCGGCGGCCACGCGCTCCACGCCGGCGCGCATGCCGCCCACGATCTCGGCGTAATAGGGCGCCTGGATCAGCAGCAGGCGGGGGGCGGGGCCATCGAGGCGGATGGTCTCGCGGGCGGGGGCGTCGGCGGTGCTCATGGGCGCGTTCCGGGGATCGTGGGGAACATCACCGTTGCTTCTCCCCGGCGAGAGGACGGGTCTCGACCACGCGCAGCCCCCAGCCTTCCAGCCCCACCAGCGGGCGCGGGTGGTTGGACAGGCGGATGATGTCGGTGACACCCAGGTCGGCCAGGATCTGCGCGCCGATGCCATAGTCGCGCAGCATGGGCTGGCCCGAAGGCAGGCGCTCGGCGCGGAGCTGGCTGGACAGCCCATCGCGCCGCCAGTCGCGCAGGATGACGACCACGCCGCGCCCCTCGGCCGCGATGGCCTCCATGGCCGCGTGCAGCTCGAAGATCGAGCGCCCCACCACCATGTCGTTCAGCAGGTTGCCGGCGTGCATCCGGGCCAGGACCGGCTCCGGCCCGGTGATGTCGCCCTTCACCAGGGCGATGTGCTCGCCCCGCTCCAGGCCGGATTCATAGACATAGAGCTT
Source organism: Roseococcus suduntuyensis (assembly GCF_014196305.1). Taxonomy (GTDB): domain Bacteria; phylum Pseudomonadota; class Alphaproteobacteria; order Acetobacterales; family Acetobacteraceae; genus Roseococcus; species Roseococcus suduntuyensis. The sequence goes on along the minus strand of NZ_JACIDJ010000002.1, from coordinate 519,929 downwards.
CCATTCGCCGCCGATGGCGTTGCGGATGGTGCCCTCCTCCACGCGCTTGGCCATGCGCTCGGTGCGGCGGCGATGGGCGATCAGGTCCGCGATGGTGCCGAGCTTCAGGCCATGGTGCTGCGCGAAGGCCACCAGGTCCGGCAGGCGGGCCATGGTGCCGTCATCGTTCATGATCTCGCAGATCACGCCCGAGGGGTTGAGGCCCGCCAGCCGCGCGAAATCCACCGCGGCTTCGGTGTGGCCGGCGCGGACCAGCGTGCCGCCCTCGCGCGCCACGAGCGGGAAGACATGGCCCGGGGTCACGATGTGCTCGCGCCCCAGTTCGGGGTTGATTGCGACGGCCACGGTGCGCGCGCGGTCGGCGGCGCTGATGCCCGTGGTCACGCCGTCGCGCGCCTCGATGGAGACGGTGAAGGCCGTCTGATGCCGCGTGCCGTTGGACTGCGCCATCAGTGGCAGGCCCAGCTGCTCCACCCGCTGCCGCGTCATGGCGAGGCAGATCAGCCCGCGCGCGTGGCGGGCCATGAAGTTGATGGCATCGGGGGTCGCGAACTGGGCGGGAATGACGAGGTCGCCCTCATTCTCGCGGTCCTCGTCATCCACCAGGATGAACATGCGGCCGCGCCGCGCCTCCTCGAGCAGCTCCTCGGTGGGGGTGATGAATTCATGGAGGCTGGTGGTGGTGGTCTGGACGCTCACGCGCGGAACTCCATCAGGCGGGCCACGTAGCGCGCCAGCGTGTCGATTTCGAGGTTCACCGCATCGCCGGGCTGCAGCGTGCCGAAGCTGGTCACGGCGGCGGTGTGGGGGATGATGTTCACCCCGAATTCCAGCCCGTCAACCTCATTGACCGTCAGCGAGACGCCATCGATGGCGATGCTGCCCTTCACCGCGATGTGCGGCGCCACATGGGCCGGCGCGCGGAAGCGCCAACGCACCGAGGCGTTCTCGGGCGTCGCGGCCACCACCTCGCCCACCCCGTCCACATGGCCGGACATGAGGTGCCCGCCCAGCTCGTCGCCGAGCTTCAGGGACCGCTCCAGGTTGATGCGCCGCCCGGGCTTCCAGGCGCCGAGCGTGGTCTTGGAGAGCGTCTCCGCGCTGGCATTGGCGGAAAAACTGTCGGCGTAGAGGTCCACCGCCGTGAGGCAGGCGCCCGAGCAGGCGATGGAACAGCCCACCACCGCGCCGGCCAGGAATTCCGGCTCCACGCCGATGACCAGGCGCATGTCGTGCCCGCCGCCGATGGGCTGCACCTCGCGCAGGCTGCCCAGCGCCGTGACGATCCCCGTGAACATCTCAGCCAGGCTCCTTTTCGAACTCGGTCATCACATCCTCGCCCACCGCCGCGACCGACACACGCCGGAAGCGGGGCATGCGCGCCAGCGGCGCGACGTGCAAGGGGCCGGCGCTCGGCCAGCCCTCGGCACCCATCACGCCCGGAGCGTGGAACCAGACCAGCCGGTCCACCAGCCCCGCCGCGAGCAGCCCGGCGGCGAGCCCCGCGCCGCCCTCCACCAGCACGCGGGTGACGCCGCGCGTGCCCAATGCGGACAGCATGGCCTTGGGCAGCAGACCCCCACCCGGCGCGCGGCGGATCGCGATGACCTGCACGCCCGCGCGGATATAGGGCGAAAGCACGGAAGGGCGATGCCCCGAACCCGTCAGCAGCCATGTGGGGTGGGCGGGGGCGTCGCGCACCAGGCGCGCGCCGGGGGGCGTGCGCAGCCGCGCATCGGCCACCACGCGCAGCATGGGCACGGGATCGAGCCCCGCGATGCGGCAGGTCAGGTCCGGGTCATCCGCGATCACGGTGCCGCTGCCCACCATCACCGCGTCATGCCGGGCGCGGAGGGCATGGACCGCGCGGCGCGCCTCGGCGCCCGTGATCCAGCGGCTTTCGCCGGTGGCGGTGGCGATGCGCCCGTCCAGCGTGGCGGCGAGCTTGAGCGTCACCAAAGGCCGCCCCTGGGTGATGCGGTTCACGAAGCCCGCGTTCAGCCGCGCGGCCTCGGCGCCGAAGAGGCCCTCCTCGACCGCGATGCCCGCCTCGCGCAGCCGCACGAAGCCGCGGCCATCCACCCGCGCATCGGGGTCGCGCATGGCGACCACCACGCGCGCGACGCCGGCGCGGATCAGCGCATCGCAGCAGGGGGGCGTGCGGCCGTAATGGGAACAGGGTTCGAGGGTGACATAGGCGGTGGCGCCGCGGGCGGCCTCGCCGGCGCGGGTCAGCGCCTCCACCTCCGCATGGGGGCGGCCGCCGGGCTGGGTCCAGCCGCGGCCCACCACCTGGCCGTCACGCACCAGCACGCAGCCGACCGCGGGGTTGGGCCAGGTGTTGCCAAGGCCCCGCGCCGCGAGCCGGAGTGCGGCGCGCATATGGGCCTCGTCCTCCGCCGCCACGTCAGGGCTTCTCGAGGTCGCTGAGGAAGGCGCCGAAATCCTTGGCCTCGGAGAAATTCTGGTAGACGGAGGCGAAGCGCACATAGGCCACCTCGTCCACGCCGCGCAGTGCCTCCATCACCATCTCGCCGATGCGTCGGGAGGGGATTTCGGCCTCGGTCTCCATCTCCAGGCGGCGCTGGATGCCGTTCACGACGCGCTCGATCCGTTCATCGTCCACGGGGCGCTTGCGGCAGGCGATGCGGATGGACTTCGCCATCTTGTCGCGGTCGAAGGGCACGCGGCGGCCATCGGACTTGGTGACGACGAGTTCCTTGAGCTGCACCCGCTCGAAGGTGGTGAAGCGGTTGCCGCAGGCCGGGCAGAAGCGGCGGCGGCGGATGGAGGAGCCGTCCTCGGAGGGGCGGCTGTCCTTCACCTGGGTGTCGTCGTTACCACAGTAGGGGCAGCGCATTGTTTATGCCCTCAAGCGCCGGGCGCGCGCTTCGCGCGCTTGGCTTCGCCGCGCTGCGGGTGCGCCAAGCTGCGCGGTCAGTTGGGCGGCGCCGGCCGCGTTGCGGCCGGAGCGTGGGGAAGGACCGCTGGTTTTGCGGCGTGGCGCCATCTGCTCAGTAGATCGGGAAGCGCTGGCACAGCGCCTTCACATCCTTCGCCACCGCCTGTTCCACCGCGCTGTTCGCCTCGGGGTCGTTGGCCTGGGCCAGCCCGTCCAGCACGCGCACGATCATGCGGCCCACTTCGCGGAATTCGGCTTCGGTGAAGCCGCGCGTGGTGCCGGCGGGCGTGCCGAGGCGCACGCCGCTCGTCACCATGGGCTTGGCCGGGTCGAAGGGGATGGCGTTCTTGTTGCAGGTCAGGTGCGCACGGCCCAACGCGGCTTCCGCCGCCTTGCCGGTCAGGTTCTTCGGCCGCAGGTCCACCAGCATCAGGTGGCTGTCCGTGCCGCCCGAGACGATGGCCAGCCCGCCCTTCACCAGTTCATCGGCGAGCGCCCGGGCATTGGCCACCACCTGCTTCGCATAGGCGCGGAATTCGGGGCGGAGCGCCTCGCCAAAGGCCACGGCCTTGGCGGCGATGACATGCATCAGCGGCCCGCCCTGGAGCCCTGGGAACATCGCGGAATTGATCTTCTTCGAGATGGCCTCGTCATTGGTCAGCACCAGGCCACCACGCGGCCCGCGCAGGGTCTTGTGGGTGGTGGTGGTCGTCACATGCGCGTGCGGCACGGGCGAAGGATAGGCACCCGCCGCCACCAGCCCCGCGTAATGGGCCATGTCCACCATCAGGATGGCGCCGATCTCATCGGCCACGGCGCGGAAGCGGGCGAAATCGATCTCGCGCGAATAGGCGGAACCGCCGGCGATGATCAGCTTGGGCCTGTGCTCGCGCGCCAGGCGCTCCATCGTCTCGTAGTCCAGCAGGCCATCGGCCTCGCGCACGCCATAGGCGATGGGCTTGAACCACTTGCCGGAGAAGTTCACCGGGGCGCCATGCGTCAGGTGCCCACCGGCGGCCAGGTCCATCGCCAGGAAGCTGTCGCCGGGCTGGAGCAGGGCGAAGAACACGGCCAGGTTCGCGCTGGCGCCGCTATGCGGCTGCACATTGGCAAACGCGGCGCCGAAGAGCTGCTTCGCGCGCTCGATGGCCAGCGTCTCGGCCACGTCCACATATTCGCAGCCGCCATAGTAGCGGCGGCCGGGATAACCCTCGGCATATTTGTTGGTCAGCACCGAGCCCTGCGCCTCCAGCACGGCGCGGCTGACGATGTTCTCCGAGGCGATCAGCTCGATGCCGTCCTGCTGGCGCACCAGCTCCTGGCCGATGGCGGCGGCGATCTCGGGGTCGCTCTCGGCGACGGGCGCCTGGAAGAAGCGGGCGGGGAGGAAGCGGGCGGTGCTCTCGTTCATCGGCCTGGCCTTTTCTCGGGCGGAATCGCTGGCTGCCCCGGCATTACCACAGGGCGCGACGCAAGGGATATGGGCGCTCAGCCGGCCATGGCGAGCGTGGAGGGCGCGAGCTTGGCCAGGCGGTTGTCATGCCGCCCGCCCTCGTAACCCGTGGCGAGAAAGGCGGCCAGCGCGTCCAGCGCCACCTCCACCCCCGTGGTGCGGGCGCCGAAGCAGGCGATGTTCGCGTCATTGTGGGCGCGGGTCAGCCGCGCCTCGGTGGCATCATGCAGGACGGCGGCGCGGATGCCGGGGTGCCGGTTGGCCGCGATCGCCATGCCGATGCCGCTGCCGCAGACTAGCACGCCGAAGCGCGCGCAGCCCGCGGCCACCTGGCGCGACACCGCATGGGCGAAGTCCGGATAGTCCACGCTGTCGGGGCCATGGGTCCCGGCGTCGAGCACCGAATGGCCCTGGGCCTCCAGCGCGGTCTTGAGGGCCTGCTTCAGCGGCAGGCCGGCATGGTCGGAGCCGATGGCGATGATCATGCCTGGTCGCTTACCAATTCCGTGGCCCGGCATGAAGCGCGCAACCGGCATGGCGCAATCGCGCCCCAAGCAGGTTAGGGCCGCGCGTTCCGCGTGCCCTCTACTGCCGCGCGTGCCGCACGCCCTCTACTGCCGCGCGTTCCGCGCGAGGAACTCCATCACCGCCGCGCGGGACGCCACCCGCGCCGCCGGATCGGGGCCGGCCGTCACCTGGCGGCCATCGTGCAGGGTCACGCGGCGCAGCGCCACCGTGTCCGGCGCGTCGAAGGCGTGATGGGCGCCGGCGTAGAGGTCATAGGCCATGCGGCCCCCGGCGCGGGACGCCAGTTCCACGCAGCGGAAGGCGGGCGTCCAATCATCGGCGTCGCCCAGTTGCATCAGCAGGGGCGCGGTGCCGCGGGGCTGCCAGCCGCGCCCCATGGGGCCCGGCCCGCAGCCGGGGTAGAAGGCGATGGCCGCCGAAAGCGCCCCGGGCTCGGCCCGCGCCCAGGCATGGAGCGTGGTGCTGCCGCCATGCGACCAGCCCAGCAGCACCGGCGCGCCGCGGTTCCACGGCTGCGCCGCCGCCCAGTCGCGCGCGGCCAGGGCATCGCCGGCGCGCAAGGAAGGCGGGGCGGGGTGGTCGGCGCGGCCGCAGGCGGGGCCGAGGTCGCGGCTGCCGAAGCTGTCGGGAAAGACCACCGGATGCCCCGCCGCCACCAGCAGCGCCACCCATTCGCGCTCCCGTGCCGAAAGCCGGGGCGGGCGCGCGGCCCCACCCAGCCCGCCGCAGCCATGCAGGGCTATGATGGTCGGGCGCGTGGCCTCGGCGGGGCGTTCCAGGATGGCGCGCAGCGGGGCCCCCTCAGGGCCGGGAAGGGCGATGACCTCGGCCCGCGCGGGCAGCGCGAGCAGCAGGAGAAGGGCAGCCAAGCGTCGCATGGCGGCAGCCTCCCGCAGGGCTTGCGCCGGCGCAAGGGCATGCGCCGGCACATGTTCCATACTGCCGGGCATGACCGACCCCTGGACCCTCTCCGCCGATGGTTTCGCCGGCCTCGCCACGCCGCGGGCCCGGCTGCTTGTGCTGGCGGGCCATGCCATCCTGGCTCCCTCCTCGCACAACACCCAGCCCTGGCGGTTCCGCCTGGGCGCCGATCGGCTGGACCTGCTGGCCGACCGCAGCCGCGCCCTGCCGGTGGTGGACCCTGAGGACCGGGCGCTGGTCATCTCCTGCGGCGCGGCACTCGGCCATCTGCGCGTGGCGGCCGAGGCGCTGGGGCAGGGGCTGGACGTCACCCTCCTGCCCGAGCCGGCGGAGCCTGACCTGCTGGCGCGCATTCTGCCCGGCCCTGTCCGCGCGCCCATGCGGGCCGAATTGCTGGCCGCCATCCATGCCCGCCGCACCACCCGCGCCGCCTTCACCACCGAAGCTTTGGCGCAGCCGCTCCCCTTGGCCGAGGCACCGGGCGTCACCCTGCATTGGCGCACCGCGCCGGCCGAGCGCCACGCCATCGCGGAGCTCGTGGCGGAAGGGGATCGCGCGCAGATGGCCGACCCTGGCTTCCGGGGCGAACTCGCCGCCTGGGTGCGGTCCCGCCACGCCGCCTCGCGCGATGGCATGTCGGGTGCCGCCTTCGGCATGCCGGACCTGCTCAGCTTCATGGGCGCCATGGCCATCCGCCGCTTCGACATGGGCGCGGGGCAGGCGGCGCACGACATGGCGCTGGCCGAGAATTCCCCCGCGCTGGGCGTCCTCACCACGCCGGGCGACACCCCGCGCGACTGGCTGCGGGCCGGCGAGGCGCTGAGCCGCGCCACCCTGGCGCTGACCGCCGCCGGGCTGAAGCATTCCTACCTGAACCAGCCCATCGAGGTGCCGGCGCTGCGCCTGAAGCTCGCCGCGCTGCTGGGCACGCGCGAATTCCCGCAAATCCTGCTGCGCGCCGGGTATGGGCCGGACATCAGCCCCTCCGTCCGCCGCCCGCTGGAGGAGGTTCTGGTGGAGGCCGGATAGCGTCTGATCGCCTTCGGTGGAATCACCGAAGGCGTGAATCAGTCGCTCAGCCATACAGCGTCTGATCGGCTTCGGTGGACTCGCCGAAGGCGTGAATCAGCCGCGCAGCCATACAGCGTCTGATCGGCTTCGGTGGAATCACCGAAGGCGTGAATCAGCCGCTCAGCCATACAGCGTCTGATCGGCTTCGGTGGAATCACCGAAGGCGTGAATCAGCCGCTCAGCCATTACGAAAGCATGATCAACGAAGGTTGATCATGCTGTAGCCGCCCCTTCCAGCCACACCGCTGTCCCGGCACTGTGGCGCTTTGCCGGAGGTGCGCGCGTGCTGATCCATGTGGTGACGGATATCGAGACGGATGGGCCCGATCCCGGCATCCATTCCATGATCAGCCTGGCCGCCGTCGCCTGCGATGAAACAGGGGCGCGCCTGTCCCACCTGGCCCTCAACCTCGAACCCATCCCCGGCCATGCCGCCGACCCGGGCACGATGGACTGGTGGAACACCGAACCCGAAGCCTGGACCGCGACCCTCTCCAACCGCCTGCCCCCCGCCGAGGCCATCGCCCGCTACGTCGCCTGGGTGCGCGGCCTGGGCGGCACGCCGGTCTTCACGGCCTACCCCCTCATCTTCGACGGGGCCTGGGTGGACTGGTACCTGCGCCGCTACGCCAGCCTGCGCCTGCTGACCGCGCCGCGCAGCACGGAGACCCTTTTCCTGGGCGGAGGCCTCGACATCGCCTCCTTCGCCCTGGGCCGCACCGGCCTCGACTACGACAGCCTGACCCACAAGACCTTCCCGGAGAGCTGGCTGGGCGGACACCCCCATTCCCATGTCGCCCTCGACGACGCCGAAGGCTACGCCCACCTCCTGGGCACACTGCTGCGCGGCGAAGGGGAAGAGCGGCGCTGAGGGCGCTGGCGGGGGCTGCCGCCCCCGAACCCCCGCCAGGGGCCATGGGCCCCTGACCCCGCGTGTGATGGCCATTTGCAGGGAGGGGCGTGGCGTGTTCGTGATCACAGGCGCGCCCGTGACGCCCCTCCCTGCAAATGGCCATGAGACGGGTTCCGAGGGCCTGGGCCCTCGGCGGGAGGGGTCTGGGGAGGGCGGCGCCCTCCCCAGCGGCGCCCAGTGCCGCTCTTATCCCCTCCGCCGCAGCACCAGGGTCGCCCAGGGGGAGAGCGAAATCCGGCGTTCCAGGACCAGGCCTTGGCGGCGGTGGGCGGCGAGGACCATCTGGACCTGGCTGTCGAGCAGCCCGGCCAGGATGGCGCGGCCGCCCGGGGCGAGGTGTTGGGCCAGGTCCTTGGCCATGGCGCACAGGGGGCGCGCCAGGATGTTGGCGAAGACGAGGTCATAGGGCGCGCGGGCGTGGATCTCGCGGTGGTTCCAGCCGAGCGCGAGCACCGCGCGGATGCGCCCGCGCAGCCCGTTGGCGACGGCGTTCTCCTCGGCCACGCGCACCGACCAGGGGTCGAGGTCGCTGGCCAGCACGCGCACATGGGCGAGCTTGGCCGCCCCCATGGCGAGGATGCCGCTGCCCGCGCCCAGGTCCAGCACGCGGGCATTGGGCGGCAGGCGCAGGGCTTCGAGGGCGGTGAGGCAGCCACGGGTGGAGGAATGCTCGCCCGAGCCGAAAGCGAGGCCCGCATCCAGCGTCAGCACGTGGCGCCCCCAGACGCGCCGCTGCTCGGCATGGGAGGGGCGCACGAGGAAGCGGGTGGCGATGGGCTGTTCGGGAAAGGCCTCGACGGTGCGGGCGAGCCAGCCCTCGGCCTCGGTGGGATTGCGGGCGAGGGTCGCGTCATGGCCGGTGAGGCCGGCGGCGAGCGCCAGCGCGGCGGACAGCGCATCCTGGTCGGCCGTCGCCTCGCGCACCGCCTCGATGCGCCAGGTGTCGGTGGCCTCGTCGCGGAAGAGGGCGACCGTGGCGCTGACGGCCTGGAGCGCGGCCTCATAGGCCGGCACCGCCTCGTCCGGAAGCTGGTCGAGGATGAGGGTTTCGAGGGGTTGGATGTGGCGTTTCATGCGGGATCCACGAAGCGGTCGAGGACGCGCTTTTGGCCCGCCTTCTCGAATGCGATGTCGAGCTTGTCATCCTCGACGGCGATGACGCGGCCATAGCCGAATTTCTGGTGGAAGACGCGCTGGCCCGCGGCGAAGCCGCCCTCGCGCGCGGGACGGGCCGCGACCTCCCAGGCGCCGGCCTCGATCAGCCGCGGGCGGCGCTGGCTGGACAGCGGCCCCGCGCCGAAGACGGAGCTGGGGATGTGGCGGACGGGCTCCGCGCCCTCCCGCACCACCTCGTCCGGCGGCAACTCGTCGAGAAAGCGCGAGGGGATGGTGCTGGTCCAGTTGCCATAGATGCGCCGGTTGGCGGCATGGCTGATGATGCAGTGCCGCCGCGCGCGGGTGATGCCGACATAGGCGAGGCGGCGTTCCTCCTCCAGGCTCTTGTTGCCGCCCTCATCCAGGCTGCGCTGGCTGGGGAAGAGGCCCTCCTCCCAGCCCGGCAGGAAGACCATGTCGAATTCCAGCCCCTTGGCCGCGTGCAGCGTCATCAGCGACACGCGCGCCCCCTCCGCGTTCTGGTCGTTCTCCATGACGAGGGCGATGTGTTCCAGGAAGGCGGCCATGGTGCCGAAATCGCCCATGGCGCAGAGCAGTTCCTTGAGGTTGTCGAGGCGGCCGGGCGCCTCCGGCGTGCGGTCCAGCTTCCACATCTCGATATAGCCGCTCTCCTCCAGGATCTGGGAGGCGACGACGACGTGGCCGAGGGATTCCAGGCCCGCATGCCAGCGCGCGAAGCCCTCCAGCAATTCGCGGAGCGCGGCGCGGGGGCGGGGACGGAGCGCGTCTGTCTGGATCAATCCACCCGCCGCGATCCGCAGCGGCACGCCCTGTTCGCGCGCGGCGCGGTGCAGCGTGGCCAGCGCCGTGTCACCCAGGCCGCGCTTGGGGGTGTTCACGATGCGCTCGAAGGCCAGGTCATCGGCCGGGTTCACCATGGCGCGGAAATAGGCGATGGCGTCGCGAATTTCCTGGCGTTCGTAGAACTTGGCGCCGCCATAGACGCGATAGGGAATGCCCTGCGTGACCAGGCGTTCCTCGAAGCTGCGCGTCTGGAAGCCCGCACGCACGAGGATGGCGATTTCGCTCAGGTCCTGGCCCGCGCGCTGCGCCTCCTCGATGCGGCCGCCCACCATGCGCGCCTCCTCCTCGCTGTCCCACAGCGAGACGACGCGGACCTTCTCACCCGAGGCATCGGCGCGGCCGGGGCGGAGCGTCTTGCCCAGCCGGCCCTCGTTCTTCGCGATGAGGCCCGAGGCGGCGGCGAGGATGGGGCGGGAGGAACGGTAGTTGGCCTCCAGCCGCACGATGACGGCGCCCGGGAAATCCTTCTCGAAGCGCAGGATGTTCTCGATCTCGGCGCCGCGCCAGGAATAGATGGACTGGTCGTCATCGCCCACGCAGCAGATGTTCCTGTGCCCCTGCGCGAGCAGCCGCAGCCAGAGATACTGGACGAGGTTCGTGTCCTGGTATTCGTCCACCAGGATGTAGCGGAACAGGCGGTGGTAGCGTTCCAGCACCTCGGGGTTGGTGCGGAGAATCTCGGTCACATGCAGCAGCAGGTCGCCGAAATCGGCGGCGTTGAGCGCGACCAGCCGCGCCTGGTAGGCGGCGTAGAGGGCTTCGGCGCGGTTGTTCGCGTAGTCCGAGGTCTCGGCCACGGGAATGCGGCCGGGTGTCAGCCCGCGGTCCTTCCAGCGCTGGATGATGCCCATGAGGCCGGCCACGGGCCAGCGCTTCATGTCCACGCCGCCGGCTTCCATCACCTGCTTGAGCAGCCGCGTCTGGTCGTCGGGGTCGAGGATGGTGAAGTCGGATTTCAGCCCCACCAGCTCCGCATGGCGGCGCAGCATGCGGGCGGCGAGCGCATGGAAGGTGCCGAGCCACAGCCCCTCCACCGGGCGGCCGATGATGGCGCCGACCCGCTCGCGCATCTCGCGCGCGGCCTTGTTGGTGAAAGTGACGGAGAGCACCTGGTGCGGCTGGGCACGCCCCGTCATCAGCAGATGGGCGAAGCGCGTGGTCAGTACGCGGGTCTTGCCCGTGCCGGCGCCCGCCAGCACCAGCAGCGGCCCGTCGAGGGTTTCGACGGCGGCGCGCTGCTCCGGGTTCAGGCGGGACAGGTATTCGGAGGGGGACGGTGTTGCGGACACCGGGGGGGTATAGAACACTGCCCCTGGCCCACCAACCGCGCGGAGGAACGCCCCTGATCCGGACCTTCCTCGAAGGCTGCGCCATGCGCGGCGCGCAGCTCCTGGCGGCCGCGATCTTCGTGGGGCTCTTCGTGCCCCCGCTGGCCGCCCTGTTCCGCGACGCGATCACGGCCGTGGTCTTCTTCCTGATGGTGCTGGTGCTGCTGCGCGTGGACCCGGCGCAGGTGCTGGCCTATTTGCGCCGGCCGGTGCTGGTGGGGGCCATGCTGCTGTTCCTGCTGGTGGCCTGTCCGGTGCTGGCCTGGGCGGTGGTGAGCGCCATGGGGTTCAGCGGCGGGCTGGCCGCGGGGCTGGTGGTGGTGGCCACGGGGTGCGCCGCCACCTCCTCGCCCGCCTTCGCGCGGCTGGTGGGGCTGGATGGGGAGATCGCGCTGGTCGTGTCCCTGCTCTCCACCCTGCTGGTGCCCTTCACCGCGCCGCCGCTGGCCTTGGGCCTGATGGGCATAGACCTCGCCATTTCCTTGCAGGGGTTGATGCTGCGGCTGGCCTTGCTGGTGGGGCTGCCGCTGGTGATCTCCATCATCCTGCGGCGCATGATGGGGCCGGTGCGGCTGGGCTATTGGGGCCGGTCGGTGGACGGGGCCGTGGTGCTGCTGGTGGTGTTCTACGGCTTCGGCGTGATGGATGGCGTGCTGGCGCTATTGCTGGCCGACCCCGTGCTGGTGCTGGGCGGCATCGCGCTGGCCTTCGCGGGGATGCTGGGGCTGAACCTGATCACGGCGCTGGCCTTTAGGGGGGCGGGGCTGCGGCTGGGGCTGTCGGCGGGGCTTCTCTCGGGGAACCGGAACATGGCGCTCTACCTGGCCGTGCTGCCGGCGGCGACGGACCCGCTGGTGCTGCTGTTCCTGGTGCTCTGCCAGTTTCCCCTGTTTCTCAGCCCCTTCCTGTTGCGGCCCATTTATGCACGTCTTCTGGGCAAAGGCGCGATTGTGACCTGAGGACTGCTTGACGCACTGGCAGGGTGCCCACAGGCTTGTCATCTCCATCGAGGGATTTCGGGCATGGGTTTCTCCCGCCGGGCCGGTTTGCTGGCCTCCCCCTTCCTCCTGCCGGGCCTGGCCAGTGCCCAAGGGGGAGGGGCTGGATGGGCACCGACCCAGCCACTTCGCGTCATCATCCCCTTTCCGCCGGGCGGCACCATGGACCCCGTTGTGCGCCTCGCGCAGGACATCCTGGCGGCCGATCTGGGGCGGCCCGTGGTGGTGGAGCACCGGCCGGGCGGAGCGACCGTGGTGGGCACCATCGAATTGCAGCGCGCGGCCCCCGATGGCCACACCATGCTGATGATCGCGAACAGCTTTTCCGCGAACGTCACGCTGCGGCCCAACACCCCCTACCAGGGGCTTCGTGACTTCGCGCCGCTGGTGATGGCGACCGTGGTGCCGCATGTGCTGGCCGTTCACCCCTCGGTCGCGCGCGACTTCGCGGGCTTTCTGGAGGCGGCGCGCCGGCCGGGGCAGGGGATGAGCTTCGGCTCCTACGGCATCGGCACCTCCAACCATCTGGGCGGCGAGCAGTTCCGCGAGCTGGCGGGGCTCAACGCCACCCATGTGCCCTATAGCGGCTCCAGCCAGGCCAATACGGACCTCATCGGCGGGCGGCTGCAATTCATGTTCGCGAACCTGCCGGACATGATCCCGCTGGTGCAGTCGGGGCGCGTCGTGGCGGTGGGCATCTCCAACGAGACCCGCGCGCGCGAATTGCCCGACGTGCCCACCATGGCGGAGCTCGGCTTCCCGCTGGTGCTGTCGGATTCCTGGTTCGGCCTCATCACCCGCGCCGAGGTGCCCGCCCCCGCCCGCGCCCGGCTTGAGGCCGCCTGGGTGGCCGCCCTGGCCCGACCCGAGGTGAAGGCGCGGCTGGAGGAACAGGGCTTCACCGTGCTGGCGCGGCCCTCCGCGCAGTTCGGCACGGAAATCCGCCGCTATGCCGAGACCTATGCGCAGGTGATCCGCGCCAACAACATCACCGTGAACTGAGGAAGGAACGCCACATGACGCCGCTGGAACACATCTTCCCCGAGGGCGAGTTCAAGGTCTCGGCCCCGCTCTCGCCCGCCGTGCGCTGCGGCAACCAGCTCTGGATCTCTGGCATCCCGGCCTATGACGCGGAGGGCAAGCTGGCGGTGGGCGATTTCACCGCGCAGATGAACCAGGTGATGGCCATCATCACCAAGATCCTGAAGGAGGCCGGCGCGGGCTGGGACCGGGTGGTGAAGGTGAACGTCTTCCTCACGCGCCGCGAGGATTTCGAGGAGATGAACCGCATCTACGCGGCCCATTTCCCGGACGGGAAATACCCCGCCCGCACCACCTGCATCGTCTATTCCCTGCCGCGCCCCAATTTCCTGCTGGAGATCGAGTGCACGGCGGTGCTGGACTGACCCTCCAGCCCTTCAATCAAAACGGCTGTCGATGCAGGCCGCATAGCCGGGGTGGTGGCTCATCGCCCCGGCGCCGATCATGGAGACGGCCAGCCGGTCCAGCGCCGCTTCCGGCAGGCGCGTCGTGCCCTCCCACAGGCCCAGCGATTTGTAGCGCCGCACGGCCGCCAGCAGGTGTGCGGGCTGCGTGTCCGCGAAGCGGGGCGCCAGCAGTTCGGCGATGGCCTCGGGCGTGCTGGCGGCGATCCATTCCAGCGCCTCGCCGAGTGCGGCCACCGCGCCACGGAAGGCCGCCTCCTTCTCGGCGATGCGCGGCGTGATGGCATAGAGCGCGCTATAGGCCGTGGGGCCGCGGCTCGCCGCCGCATACCACAGCGCGGCGCCCTGTTCTTCCAGCGCGGAGGCGAAGGGCTCGAACAGCAGCACCGTGTCCACCTCGCCGGCGAGCAGGGCCTTGGCGCCATCCCCCATGGGCATGAAGCGGATGCCCGGCATGGCGGCCGGGTCCACGCCCGCGTCGCGCAGATCCTGTTGCAGGCACCACCAGGGGGTGGGCACCTCGGAAGGGATGGCGACGCGCATCGAAGCCAGCTCCGCCATGGCGAAGCCGGGGCGCGCGCCCATGCCCATCAGCAGGAAGGGGTCGCGCATGATGGCCGCGCCGAAGCTGCGCAGCGGGCTCGCGTCGTTGCGGCTGCGCTCCAGCATGGGGCGCATGGGGCCGGACCAGGCCAGGTCCGCGCTGCCATCCAGCAGGCGCCCGGCCGCGGCGTCCGGCGTGCCGGCCGTCTCGATGCGGATGTCGGCGCCATGGGCGGCGAAGAGGCCACGGTCCAGCGCCACGTAGTAGGGGGTGTAGAAGACGGCCCGGAAGGGCTCCATCAGCAGAAGCTGCGCCATGGCTCAGGCCCTCCGCAGGATGGGAAGCCAGCGCGCGCCCTCTTCGCGGATGGTGCGGGCCAGGGCGGCGGCGTCGCCGTTCAACACCTCGATGCCGCGCTCGGTGAAGCGGGCGCGCACGGCCGGGTCGTCCAGCACCTTCTTCATGGCGGCGCCCAGCGTGGCCAGGATGGGCGCGGGGGTCGCGGCCGGCGCCAGCATCATCTGGAGCGAGGAGGTCTGGTAGCCCGAAACCCCCGCCTCCGCGATGGTCGGCAGGTCGGGCAGCATGGCGGAGCGCCGCGCGGTCGTGACCGCGATGCCCTTCACCCGCCCGTCGCGGATCATGGGCGCCAGCAGGGTCTGGCTGTCGATCATCATGTCCACGCGGCCGGCCAGGAAGTCGGTCACGGCGGCGGGCGTGCCGCGGTAGGAGACGAAGGTGAAGTTCACGCCCCCCATGTTCTTCAGCAACTCACCCGCCAGATGCGAAGCCGCGCCGATGCCGGTGGTGGAGAAGGTCGCATCCCCGCCGCGTGTCCGCAGCCAGGCCAGCAGTTCGGGCAGGGTGCTGGCCGGCACGCCCGGATGGACGCAGAGCACGAAGGGCTGTTCGGAAATCAGCGAGATCGGCGCGAAATCCGCGACATTGTCGAAGCCCGCATCGGGGAACAGCGCGGGGATGACGCTGTGCGCCGCCCCCGTCACCATGATGGTGTGCCCATCGGGCGTGGCGCGGGCCACCTGGCGCGCGCCGATGGTGGTGCCGGCGCCGCCCATGTTCTCGACCACGACGGTCTGGCCGAGTTCCTGGCCCAGCGGTTCCTGGATCAGCCGCGCGGTGACGTCGATCAGGCCCCCCGCATTGAAGGGCACGATGATGCGCACAGGGCGGTCCGGGTAGCGCGGCTGGGCGAGGGCGGCGGCGGGCAGCAGAAGCGGCGCGGCAAGGAGGGAACGGCGGGTGGCCATGGCATGTCTCCGGCGGATGTCGCGCGGAGGAGACCGCCTCCGCCCCGGCTTGTCAAAAGCGGGGCGGCGAAAAAATGGGCAAACATGCGGGATTCAACGGGTGAATCCGCATGTTTGCCCGGAAAATACTCAGGCGGCAGCGGTGACGCCGGCCGGGCGCGCGCCCAGGATATGCGCGATGGCATAGGTCAGGTCCGGGCGGTTCAGCGTGTAGAAGTGGAACTCGTCCACGCCATTGGCCTGCAGGATGCGGACCTGCTCGGCGGCCACGGTCGCGGCCACCATGCGGCGGGTGCTCTCATCCTCGTCCAGGCCCTCGAACAGCTTGCCCAGCCAATCCGGCACCGAGGCGCCGCACATGGCCGAGAACCGCTTCACGCTGGCGAAGTTGGTCACCGGCATGATGCCGGGGACGATCGGCACCGTGATCCCCGCCGCGTGGCAGCGATCGAGGAAGCGCAGGTAGATGTCGGTGTCGAAGAAATACTGCGTGATGGCGCGGTTGGCGCCCGCGTCGATCTTGCGCTTCAGGAAGTCGAGATCGGCGTCGGCGTTCAGCGCCGCCGGATGCGTCTCCGGATAGGCGCCCACGCTGATGTCGAAATCGCCGATTCGGCGCAGGCCGCGCACGAGGTCCTCGGCCTGGGCATAGCCTCCCGGGTGGGGTTCGTAGCGCGAGGCACCCGTCGGCGGGTCGCCGCGCAGGGCCACGATGTGACGCACGCCGGCCGCCAGGTATTCGCGGGCCACCTCGTTCACCTCGTCCTGGGTTGCGCCCACGCAGGTGAGGTGCGCGGCCGGCGTCAGCGAGGTTTCGCGGGCGAGGCGCGCCACCGTGTCATGGGTGCGGCTGCGGGTGGAGCCGCCCGCGCCATAGGTGACGGAGACGAAGCGCGGCCCCAGCGGCTCCAGCCGGCGGATGCAGGCCCAGAGGTCGGCCTCCAGCTTCTCGTTCTTCGGCGGGAAGAACTCGAAGGAGAGCTTCGGGGCCGGCATGGCGGCGGGGGCGGGCAGGGTGCCGACGCGCGGCCCGGTGAGCCAGCGTTCCAGCGTGTTCGGGGGCGCGGTGTCCATGCGGTCGGAATGGGGGCTTGTCGGAGTTTGCGCAAGGGGTTTGCCGAGGCCGCTGATACAATGTCGGGGCGCCCCACCTGCCCGCGATACTTGCCTTGGGGAGGGGTGTGTGTTTTCTTCAATCGTCAGCCGCGCCCCGGCCTGATGTCCCATGGGCCTTGCGCCCGGAAAGGTTTCCACCCGGCCATGCGCCTCTCCCGCCTCCTCGACCCCCGCCTTCTCGTCATGGCCGCCCTGGCAGTGGGCCTCAGCGCCTGCGCCACCCGCCCCCCGGCCAACGAGCCTGAGGCGGTGGCCGAGTTCCAGGCGGCCAATGACCCGCTCGAGCCGCTGAACCGGACCATGTACCAGGTGAATGAGGGCCTGGACACGCTGGTGCTGCGGCCCGCGGCCGAGATCTACCGCTTCTTCCTGCCCTACGAGGTGCGGCTCGGCGTTCGCAACGTGCTGACCAACCTGCGCGCGCCCACCGTCCTGGCCAATGACCTGCTGCAGGGCCAGACCCAGCGCGCGGGCCGCACCGCCTCGCGCTTCGTCATCAATTCCACGCTGGGCCTCGGCGGCATCATCGACGTGGCGGACCGTGGCTTCGGCATCCGCGGCCACAACGAGGATTTCGGCCAGACCCTGGCCGCCTGGGGCGTGCAGGGCGGCCCCTACCTCTTCGTCCCCGGCCTCGGCCCCAGCAACCCGCGCGACCTTTTCGGGTTTGGGGTGGATGCGGTGGCCAGCCCCTGGTTCTGGGTGGGGCAGGGCGCCGCCGTGGAGGCGCTGCGGTACTCGCGCACCGGCGCCACCATCGTGGACACGCGCGAAGGGGTGATCGATACCTTGGACGACATCAACCGCACCTCCCTCGACCCCTACACGACCATTCGCAGCGGCTATCGCCAGCGGCGTGAGGCCGAGATCCGCAACGAACTCGTGCCGGCCGGCCGCCGCACCGGGCTGACGCCGTGAGTGCCGTGACGCGCCGCCTGGCGCTCGGCCTGCTGGCGCTGCCGGCCCTGGCCCCGCTCACCTTCCCCGCCCAGGGCCAGACCATGGACCCCGGCCGCGCCGCGGGCTTCATCACCACCACCGGCGAGGAGCTGGTGGCCGTGCTGAACAGCGACGCCCCCGTGGAGCAGCGCCGCGAGCGCGTGGCCACCATCCTGCGCCGCGCGGTGGACATCGAGGGCACGGGCCGCTTCATCCTGGGCCGCTGGTGGCGCGTGGCGACGCCCGAGGAGCAGCGTGAATACCTGCGCCTCTTCGAGGAGACGCTGATCCGCAACCTGGCCTCCCGCTTTGGCGAGTTCCAGGGCGTGCGCTTCAACGTGGGCCGCAGCCAGACCCGCAGCGAGGAGGACGTGCTGGTCACGACCGTGGTCGAGCGCCCCAATGCCCCGGGCGTGACGCTGGACTGGCGCGTGGGCGAAGTGGGCGGGCAACCGCGCATCGTGGACCTGGTGGCCGAGGGTGCCTCCCTGCGCCTGACGCAGCGCAGCGAATACAGCGCGGTCATCACCCGCAGCGGCAACCGCGTCGCCGCCCTGCTGGACGCCATGCGCGGCCAGATCGAACGGATGGGCTGACCGCCCACCCGGCCGCGCCGCGCCCATGGAGGTCGTGCAGCTCGTCCTGGCCCTGATGGGGGCTTGCGTGCTGCTCGCCCTGCTGGCGCGGCGGCTGCAACTTCCCTACGCGGTGGTGCTGATCCTGGCCGGCATGGTGCTGGCCTTCATCCCCGGCGTGCCGGTCGTGACGCTGGACCCCGCCCTGGCGCTGGCCTTCTTCCTGCCGCCGCTGCTGCAAGGCAGCGCCTATCGCACCGACTGGAAGGCCTTCCGCCGCGACCTGCGGCCCATCCTGCTGCTGGCGGTGGGCGCGGTGATCTTCACGGCCTTCCTGATGGGCGCGCTGGCCCGGGTGCTGGTGCCCGAGATGCCCTGGGCGGCCGCCCTCGCCCTGGGGGCCATCCTGGCCCCGCCCGATGCCGTGGCCGCGGCCGCCGTGCTGCAACGCCTCAACCTGCCCCGCCGCCTCGTCACCCTGCTGGAGGGCGAGAGCCTGATGAACGACGCCACGGCGCTGGTGCTCTACCGCTTCGCCATCGCGGCCGCGGCGGTGGGCACCCTGGCGCCACACATGGCCGCGGCCAGCTTCCTGGCGGTGGCGGCGGGCGGCGTGGTGGTGGGTTGGCTGGTGGCTCGCGCCACGCTCTGGGCGCTGGCGCGGCTGAACGACACGCTGCTGGAGACGGCGCTGTCCTTCCTGGCCTGCTATGGTGCCTTCCTGGCGGCGGAGGCGCTCAGCGTCTCGGGCGTGCTGGCGGTGGTGACCACGGGCATCATGCTCTCCCGCGCGCAGTATCGGGTGCTGTCGGCGCGCACACGCATCGAGACGCGGGTGGTGTGGCAATTCGTCGAATTCGTCCTCACCTCGCTGGTGTTCATCCTGATCGGGCTGCAGTTGCGCGCCGTGCTGGAGGGGCTGGCCGGGCGCGGTGTGGGCGAGTTGGCCTGGCTTGCCTTCGCGGTCTCGGCCGGCCTCATCGCCTCGCGCTTCCTCTGGGTCTTCGTGGCGGGGGGCGCGCAGGCGCTGCTGGGCGACCGGATGCCCGTGGCACAACTCACCGTTCTGTCCTGGGCGGGGATGCGCGGCGTGGTGTCGCTGGCCGCCGCCATTGCCCTGCCGCTCGACTTTCCGGAGCGGGAGCTGATCGTCTTCCTCGCCTTCTGCGCCATCCTCGCCACGCTGGTGGTGCAGGGCACGACGCTGGGCTGGCTGATCCGCCGCCTGGGCCTGGTGCAGCCGCCGCACCGGGACGGCATCAACCTCCAGGAGGCCGCGCTGCGCCACCAGGCGGCCCGCGCCATGCTGGGCGCCATCGAGACGCGCGCCACGGACGTGCTCTATGGCCCCATGGCGCAGGACCTGCTGGCCGAGCACCGGGACCGCGCGGCCCATCTGGAGCGCGTCTCGCGCGGTGGCGGCGCCGCGTCGGCCGAGCGCGCGGCCCGCCGCGCGCTGCGCCTGGAGGGGCTGGAGGCGGCCCGCGCCGTGCTGCGCGAACACCATGCCCGCGGCGACGTGCCGGAGGACATCCTGACCAAGCTCGCCGAGGAGCTGGACTATGAGGAGAATCGGCTGCGGCGCGCCCTGGGCTGACCCTATATCGGCGGCATGACCCTTGCCGCCACGCTCCAGGATGCCCGCCGCGCCCTGCTCGACCTCTCCACCCGCAACCGCCTGCTGGCCTTGCCCGCCACATCCCGCGCGCGCGGGGTGCTGCGCATCGAGGGCGAGCGCGCCGCCTTCGTGGTGGAGCGGCTGGCCGCCGGCCGCGCCTTCGGCTTCGAGGCCACCGAGGCGAGCCAAGCCCGCGGCCGCCGCAAGTCGGAGGGCGTGCGCGCCGCCAGCGCCAGCGCGACCGAGGCCGAATGGCAGGCCGATGACCACCTGCGCGTGGCGGCCCCCCCGGAGGACCTGGCCCGCCGCCTGCGCGACATCCTGACCGATGCCCGCACCACGCGGGAGGAAAGCGGCGTGCCGAGCCTGTTCCTGGCGGTGGGCGGGCTGCATTGGCGCGACCCGGGCACGCCGGCCACGCCGCGCCTGGCCCCTTTGGCGCTGATTCCGGCCACGCTGGAGCGGGAAGGGGCCACCAGCCGCTTCCGCCTGCGCGCGAACCCGGAGGAGGTGGTGGAGAACCTCTCCCTGCGCGAGAAGCTCGCCGCCGAGTTCCAGATCACCCTGCCGGAATTTTCCGAATATGACCCGGAAGCCTGGGCCGCCGCCGTCGCCACCGCCGCCACCGGGCGCGAGGGCTGGTCGGTGGAGGCGGATGCCATGGCGCTTGGCCTCTTCGCCTTCACGAAGTTCCTGATGTGGCGGGACCTGGACCCGGAGATCCATCCCGGCCTGCTGACCCACCCGCTGATGCGCCGCCTGCTGGACCCCGTCCCGCCGCCGCCCGAGCCCGTGCCCTTCGCGGACGACGCGGATGTGGACGCGGAAATCCCCGTCGAGAAGCTGGACCATGTGCAGGAGATGGATGGCAGCCAGGCGCTGGCGGCCGAGGCGGTGCGGCGCGGCCATTCCCTGGTGGTCCAGGGCCCGCCCGGCACGGGCAAGAGCCAGACCATCGTGAACATCCTGGCCCAGGCGGTGCTGGACGGGCGCAGCGTGCTCTTCGTGGCGGAGAAGGCGGCGGCGCTGGAGGTGGTGAAGCGCCGCATGGACAGCATGGGGCTGGGTGCCGCGGTGCTGGAGCTGCACAGCGGCAAGCCCAGCAAGCGCGCCGTGCTGGACGAGTTGCGCGCGACCCTGGCCCTGCCCCCCGTGCCGCCCTGCGCGCGCGAGGAGGCGATCCAGCGCCTGGGCGAGCTGCGCGGAAGGCTGAACCGCCACGCGGCGTCCATGCGCGCCCCGGTGGGGCAGAGCGGGCTGACGGTTCAGGAGGTGATCGCGCGGCTGGCCGCCCTGCGCGCGCGCGGCGCCACCCCGCCTGGCTTCACGCTGGACGCCTCGGGCTGGCAGGCCGCGCGCATCACCGCCCTGCGCGGCGTGGTGGCGGAGCTGGCGGCACGGCTGTCCGGGGCCCGCAGCCCCTGGCGCGGGGTGCGGCCCGAATTCGACAGCCTGGCCGCCGAACGCCTGCTGGGTGACCTGCCGCGCCTGCTGCGCGCCTTCGCCGCCTGCCCGGGCGGCGTGGCCGAGGCGCGGGCGGCCGTGGAGGCCGAGGCGCTGCGTGCCCAGGCCCCCATGCCACTGGAGACACTCCCCGCCGCCCGCGCGCGTCTCGCGGACCTGCAATTGCTGGACGCGGCGGGGCGCGACCCGCGCTTCCTCTCGGGCGCGCTGGGGGCCACGGGGCTGGAGGCGGCGCGCGCCCTCCTGGCCCAGCCCGCGGGGCTGTTGGGCTTCCTGAACAGCGCACGGCGCGAGGCCAGGGCGCTTCTCGCCGCGGCCCTGCGCGACCCGGAAGATGGCGTCGCACTTGAGGCGCTGCTGGCCGCGCAGGCAGCGGCCCTGCGGCTGCGCCATGGCCCCGAATCCGCCGGCCTCGCCGCCGCCGCGCTGGCGCGCGAGATCGGGTGGGTGGAGGGCCACGCCCAGCGCCTGCGCCTGCCCGGCCCCACGCCGGCCCAGCGCGCGGCGCTGGAGGAATGGGAGGGGCTGCACGCCGCCACAGGCCTGGACGCGCCGCCCAGCTTCGCGGCCCTGGCCGAGACGCTCGCCCTCTGGGCCGCCGAGCCCGAGGGGCTGGCCGCCTGGCAGGGCTGGGCGCGGGCGGTGGCGGCGGCGCCGGAACTGGCGGCGCTGGCGGCCGCGCTGGAGGGCGGCTCCCTCGCCCCCGAGGCGGCGGGCGACGCCTTCGAATTCGCCCTGCTGGAATCCCTGCGCGGGGTGGCCTTGCGCCAGCACCCGGCGCTGGCCGGTTTCGACGGCGAGGGCGCGGATCGGCTGGTGGAAGGTTTCCGCCATGCCGACGCGGCGCGCGTGCGCCTGGCGCGCCACGAGGCCGCCTCCGTCCATGCCGCCCGCGTGGCCGAGCTGCGGCAGGGCGCGCACCCCGCCGCACTCGCCTTCCTGCGCGGCGAGTTCGAGCGCAAGCGCGGCCATGCGCCGGTGCGCGTGCTGCTGGCCCGCGCGGCACCGCTGATCCGCCAGGCCAAGCCCATTTTGATGATGAGCCCGCTCTCGGTCGCGCAATTCCTGGGCAACCCGCACCACGCGACGCTGCCGGGCTTCCCCGAATTCGACCTGCTGGTGATGGACGAGGCCAGCCAGATCGAGCCCGTGGACGCGCTGGGCGCCATCGCCCGCGCGCGCCAGGTGGTGGTGGTGGGCGATGACCGGCAGATGCCGCCCACCCGCTTCTTCCAGCGCATGACCGAGGACGACGCCGAGGCGCCGCTTGACGAGGACGCCGCGCTGGCGGCGCGCGATGTCGAGAGCATCCTGGGCCTCGCCAATGCCCGCGGCGTCCCGCGCATGATGCTGCGCTGGCACTACCGCAGCCGGCACGAGAGCCTGATCGCCACCTCCAACGCGGAGTTCTACGAGAACCGGCTGCTGGTGCTGCCCTCGCCGCGGCCGCGCAGCGCCGCACTTGGCCTGTCGCTGGTGCGGGTGGAGGGGCGCTTCGTGGCCAGCGGCAATGCCGCCGAGGCGGAGGCCGTGGCGCAAGCCGTGATGCGCCACGCGCGCGAGACGCCAGGCGACACGCTGGGCGTCGCCGCCTTCTCGGTCACCCAGCGCGACGCGATCATGGACGCGGTGGAGAAGCTGCGGCGCGAGAGCCCCGAGACCGAGGCCTTCTTCAACGCCCACCCCGACGAGCCCTTCTTCATCAAGAACCTGGAGAACGTGCAGGGCGATGAGCGCGACGCCATCCTGATCAGTGTCGGCTATGGCCGCGACGCCAATGGCAGGCTCGCCATGCGCTTCGGGCCTTTGTCCAATGACGGCGGCGAGCGGCGGCTGAACGTGCTCATCACGCGGGCCAAGAAGCGCTGCATCGTCTTCTCCGGCATCGGCGCGGAAGAGGTGGACACGGAGCGCGCCAAGGGCCGTGGCGTGGCCGCACTCAAGACCTTCCTGGGCTTCGCGGCCAATGGCGGGGTGCGCGAGGTGGTGTCGGGCGAGGCCTCGCCCATCGCGGCCCTTATCGGCCAGGTGATGGCGGAGGCCGGGCAGGAGGCGGTGCCGCGCGTGGGGCTGTCCGGCCTGTTCCTGGATGTGGCGGGGCGCGGGCCGGAGGGGTTCGAGCTGGGCGTGGAACTGGATGCCGCCGATTGGGCCGGGCTGCGCTGCGCGCGTGACCGTGATCGCGGCCGGCAGATGGCGCTGGGGATGATGGGCTGGCGGCTGGCGCGCGCGTGGTCGCTCGACTGGCTGAACCAGCCCGAGGCGGCGCGGGCGCGGATGCGCGCGGCGCTGGGGCTGGAGGCGCCGGCCGCGGCCGCCCCTGTCGCGCCCGTGGGGGCCGCCCCCGCGGACGTGGTCTTGGCCGAACCCTATCGCGAGGCGGTGCTGGAGCGCGCGCCCGCCAACCGCGCGGAACTGACCGACCTGGTGGTGGCCATCCTCCGGATCGAGGCGCCGCTGCACCGCGACGCGCTGCTGGAACGCGCCCGCCTGCTGCTGGGCGATGGCTTCGACGCGCGAGAGACGGCCGCCGCGCTGCGCGAGGCCGAATTGCTGCACGGCGCCCGCGAATCGGGCGGCTTCTACGTGCTGGAGGACACGCCGCCCGCCACCCCGCGCGACCGCCGCGCCGCCGGCGCCCATCTGCGCCGCGCGGCCATGATCCCGCCCGCCGAGATCGAGGCCGCTTCCCGCCTGCTGCTGGAACTGCAGCCCCGCGCGACCGAGGCGGAACTGGCCGCAGGCGTGGCGCGGATGCTGGGGCTGGAGGCGGCGGCCAGCACCGCCTTGCTCGCGCGCATCGCCCTGCTTTCCGCCTCGGGCAAGCTCGTGGCAGGATCGGGGGCATGACACGCCCCGATCTCGCCCAGCAGGTGACCTTCCTCTATGCCGAGGACACCGAAGCCTCCTGGCGCTTCTACGAAAAGACCCTGGAACTGCCCTTGGTGCAGGACCAGGGCACCTGCCGCATCTATGCCGCCGCCCCGGGCGATCGTGCCTTCCTGGGCGTGTGCCGCGCCCGCGCGCCCCGCGCCTCGGACAATCCGCGGGTGGTGGGGGGCGTGGTCTTCACCTTCGTGACCCCGGATGTGGAGGGTTGGCACGAATTCCTGAAGGCGCGCGGCGTCGCCTTGCCGCCCAAGCCGGAATATTCAGAGACCTATCGCGTCACGCATTTCTTCGTGACCGATCCGGCCGGCTACACCATCGAATTCCAGCGTTTCGAGCGCGAGGACTGGCCGGAGGTCTGAGGCTGTCTGGCGCCGTGATTCACGCCTTCGGGTTGCCCTCCGGCGATCACGGATGCTGGCGCCTGATCGGGTTCGGATGCGCCGACGCCGTGAACCGGCCGCTCAACCATCTCGAAAGCATGATCGGCGAAACTTGATCATGCGGTAGCGCCCGCGCGCGGTTTGCGGCACACCCATGCCGCACCGCAACATGACGGTGTTGAGGAAGAGGTAAAGCATGGCGGAACCGCAGATCTGGGTCGTGTGGGGCGGCGTCTTCACCGACATGACCTTCACCACGCTGGAAGCAGGCAAGGAGGAATTCTACGGCCCCTTCCATGACGAGGAATCGGCCATCCGCCGCTGGCGCGAGGGCATGGCCCGCTTCGTGGACATCGCGAGCCACCGGCTGTTCGTGCTCCGCGCGCGGCAGGGCTAATCCCCAGCCGAGCGGCTGATTCACGCCTTCGGTGATTCCCCCGAAGACGATCAGGCGCTAATCCGCGAAGTCCGGCTGTTCCTTCAGCAGGATGCGCTTGACGCTCTCCAGGTGCAGGCGGGCGCTTTCGCGGTCGCCCTCGCGCATCTGGGCATAGGTGGCCTGGGCCAGCTCGGGCGAGACGGGCTTCAGCGTGCGGCCGGTCGCCATGGCCAGGCGCTGCACCTCGGCCGCGCGTTCGAGGTAGTAGAGGTCGTCCCACGCCTCGGCGATGCTGGGGCCCACCACCATCACGCCGTGGTTCTTCATGAAGACGATGTCGGCGTCACCCAGCGACGCCGCGATGCGGTCGCCCTCGGCCTCGTCGAGCGCGAGGCCATTGTAGTCCTCGTCCACCAGGGTGCGGCCGTAGAATTTCAGCGCGGTCTGCCCGGCCCAGACCAGGGGTGGGCCTTCCAGCATGGAGAGTGCCGTGGCGTTGGGCATGTGGGTGTGGAAGGCGGCCTTGGCGCGCGGGTGCTTCATGTGCAGGCGGGCGTGGATGTAGAAGGCCGTCGCCTCCGGCACGCCCTGGCCCGCCACCACGCGGCCCTGGAAGTCGCAGATGACGAGGTTGGAGGCGGTGACCTCCGCAAACGCGTAGCCATACGGGTTCACCAGCATCAGGTCGTCGCGGCCGGGCACGACGAAGCTGAAGTGATTGCAGATGCCCTCGCTGAGACCCAGCTTCGCCGCCATCCGGAAGCAGGCGGCGAGATCAAGGCGCGCCTGGCGCACCTCCGGGCGGTCGAGGTCGCTGTTGCGGAGCAGGGCGGGGGCGGTGTTCAGCGCATGGGCCATGGGCGCAGCATGGCGCCTCGCGCCGCCCCTGCCAATCATCGCCCAACCCCTTATGTTGCCGCGCAGGAACAGCAAGGGGACCGCGGCCCATGACCACCAACCAGCGCATTGACGGCAAGCGGCTGTGGGACAGCCTGATGGCCATGGCCGAGATCGGCGCCACGCCCAAGGGCGGCGTGAAGCGCCTGACGCTGACCGAGGTGGACCGCCAGGGCCGCGCCCGCTTCACCGAATGGTGCGAGGCGCAGGGCCTCGCCGTCCGCGTGGACGCCATCGGCAACATGTTCGCCCGGCGCGAGGGGCGCGACCCGTCCCGCCCACCCGTGCTGCTGGGCAGCCACCTCGACAGCCAGCCCACGGGCGGCAAGTTCGACGGGGCGCTGGGCGTCATCGCCGGCCTGGAGGTGATCCGCACGCTGAACGACCTCGGCATCGAGACCGAGGCCCCCATCGAGCTGGTCAACTGGACCGATGAGGAAGGCAGCCGCTTCGGCCATTCGCTGATGGGCAGCGGCGTGTGGTCGGGCGTCTATGAGCTGGAGAAGGCCGAGGCCCTGCGCGACCTGGACGGCGTGACCGTGGGCGAGGCGCTGGACGCCATCGGCGCCCGTGGCCCGCACCCCGCCAGGCCCTTCCCCGCCGATGCCTATTTCGAGCTGCACATCGAGCAGGGCCCCATCCTGGAGGCCGAGGGGAAGATGATCGGCGTCGTCACCGGCGCCCAGGCCCAGGTGTGGTATGACGCCGTCATCACCGGCCAGGACAGCCATGCCGGCACCACGCCGCCCGCCAACCGGCGCGATGCGCTGGTGGCGGCCGCCCGCGTCATCACCCATGTGGACGCCACCATGCGCGCGCGCGGCGCCGATGGCCGCGGCACGGTGGGTCAGCTCACCGTGCTGCCGAACAGCCGCAACGTGGTGCCGGGCGAGGTGCGATTCTCGGTCGAGTTCCGCCACCCGCGCACGGAGGAGATGGAGGCCATCGCCGCCCGCTTTCCGGCCGAAGCCGCCGCGCTGGTCGCCGAAACCGGCTGTCGTCTCGAACTGAGCGAACTCTTCCGCATCCCGCACCAGCCCTTCGACCCGGACTGCGTGGCGCTGGTGCGCGAGGCCGCCCAACGCCTCGGCTACAGCGCACGCGACATGGTCTCGGGCGCGGGGCATGACGCCGTCTATGCCGCCCGACGCATCCCGGCCGCCATGATCTTCACCCCCTGCAAGGATGGCCTGAGCCACAACGAAGCGGAAAGCATCCTCCCCGAAGAGGCCGAAGCCGGCTGCCAGGTGCTGTTCGAGGCGGTGCTGGCCCGGGCCAACCGGCGGCCCTGAGGCCGCGATGGGGCAGGGGGTGCGTCCCGCGGAGGGCGCTGCCCTCCCCGAACCCCTCCCGCCGAGGGCCTTGGCCCTCGGAACCCGTGACTCAATGGGGATTCAGAGGGAGGGGCGTCGCAGGCGCGCCTGTCATCACGGGCGGGCCATGCCCCTCCCTCTGAATCCCCACCTGAATCTCAAGGGGTCAGGGGCCCATGGCCCCTGGCGGGGGTGGTCTGGCGGGGGCGGCAGCCCCTGCCAGGGCGCACCCTCGCCCTATTGCGGCGCCAGGGCCACTTCGGTCAGGCCGCGGGCCAGGCGGGCGCGCTGACGGTTCAGGTCGGTGCGGGCGGTCTGGTATTGCAGCAGGGCGCGACCGGCCAGGGCGGGCGGGGCGGGCAGGCGGCTGGTGGCGGGGTTCACCGCCTGGCCGTTCACGTGCAGTTCGTAGTGCAGATGGGGGCCGGTGGACATGCCGGTAGAGCCCACGCGGCCGATGGTCTGTCCCTGGCGGACGCGGGTGCCGGCCGCCATGCCCGGCGCGAAGCGCGAGAGGTGGGCGTAAAGGGTCATGGTGTTGCCCGCGTGGCGGACGCGGATGACGTTGCCATAGCCGCGCTCGCGCCGCACCGACAGCACCACGCCGTCGGACGCCGCGTAGATGGGCGTGCCGGTGGGGGCCGCGAAGTCCACGCCGCGGTGCATGCGGTTGTAGCCCAGGATGGGGTGCCGCCGCGGGCCGAAGCCCGAGGACATGCGCGCGCCGTTCAGCGGCGTGCGCAGGAAGCCGCCGGCGAGCGGCCGCCCGGCCGCGTCATACCAGCCCACCTCGCCATCCGGGCCTTCGTGGCGCCAGATTTCCTGGGTCTGGCCCGACAGGGTGAGGGCGGCGTAGAGCACGCGCCCATGGCGCAGCAGCGTGCCATCCTCGCTGCGCATGCGCTCGAAGGCCACGGCCACGCGGTCGCCCGCGCGCAGGTCGCGCTGGAAGTCCACCCGGTGCGAATAGGCGCGCACGATGGAATAGGCGAGGTTGGCCGGAAGGCCCGCATTCACCAGCGCCGGGAAGACGCCGCCCGTCACCACAGCCTCCACCTGGGCGAGGTGCGGGTGCTCGGGCAGGCGTGCCTCGTCGGCCTGCCAGCCTTCGCCTTGCCGTTCCACCGCAACCGTGTGGCCGGGTCCGGGGTTGATCTCCAGCGCCATGAGGCGCGTCTCGTCCTCGGCGTCGAAGCGCAGCAGCAATTCCTGTCCGGGGCGGAGGCGGTTGGCCGGGAAGAGAGGCAGCAGCTCGGCCAGTGCCGCATGGGCGTCGGCGCCCGGCACGCCGGCCTCGGTGAGCAGGCCGAGCAGCGTGTCGCCGGAAGCGACCGTCACGGTCTGCTCCGTGAAGGCGGGCTCGGGCTCCGGGTCCGGGGTGCCGGGGGGCGCATAGGGCACGGCCTCGACCAGCGCGGCTTCGGGCGCGTCGAGGGTGAGGGGGGCTTCGGCCCGCTCCTCGATGGCCGGTTCCTCCAGGAAGGCGGAGGGGGCCACCGGGGCGGGGGCCAGAGCCGCGTCGGGTAAGGCCGCGGCTTCCACGTTCACCTGCTCCGCTGTCGGCCATGCGAAATGCACGGCGGGCAGCAACAGGAGGGCGGGCAGCAGCAAGTGTGTCGCGCGGCGCAACTTCATCATGCGGTGTGTATTTTCCCCACGGCCTTCCGACGGGCCATGGGCCCCTTGCCTAACCATCACGGCCCGGCGCCGCAAGGCGAAATTGCAACCTATGTCATGGAACAACCAAGGATTTCCGGTTACATTCCGGCGCCCACGCGCGTCGTTTGCGCTGGGGCCGGCAGCAGCAGGGGCGGCGGCAGCGAAGCCAGGAAGGCCTCCACCGGCATCGGTCGCGCAATCAGCCAACCCTGGATGACATGGCAACCGGCCTCGTGCAGGGACGTGGCCTGGGCCTCGGTCTCCACCCCTTCTCCCACCACCTCGATTCCCATCCCGCGCGCCAGCGCCATGGTCGCGCGCAGCACGGCCATGGCCTTCGCGTCCTCGGGCAGTTGCGCGACGATGGAGCGGTCGAGCTTGAGGCGCTGCACCGGCAGCCGCACCACATGGGGCAGGCCCGAGTGTCCGCTGCCGAAATCATCGAGGGCGAGCGTCACTCCCACCTCGCGCAGGGCCGTCAGTGTCTGATGGACGGCGGGCAGGTCGCGCACCGCCAGGTCTTCGGGGATTTCGATCTCGAGCCGTCCCGGCGCCACCCTGGCGGCGTGCAGCGCGTCCCGGACTTCCTCCGCGAAGCGCTGGTCGTGCAGGGTGCTGACGGAGATGTTGATGGCGAGGCAGGGCGGCGGGCCGGGCCAGCCGGCCAGCAGCTGGACGGCACGGCGCAGCACCTGGCGGTCCAGCCGGCCCACCAGCCCCAGCTCGGCCGCCGCGGAGAGGATTTCGGCGGGCGCGACCCAGCGGCCCAGGCGCGGGCTGTTCCAGCGCAGCAACGCCTCCACCCCGGCGAGGCTGCCGTTCTCCAGGTTCCGCTGCGGCTGGAGGTGCAGTTCCAGCTCCTCCGCCTCCAGCGCGGCCGCCAGCGCCTCGCGCAGTCGCGCGCGCTGCTCGTCCCTTTCGCGCAGGGCGTGGGTGAAGAGGCTGACGGTGTCGCCGCCCATCTCCTTGGCCTCGATGACGGCGAGGCCCGCGGCGCGCAGCAGCGTGGCCGGGTCGCCGCCATGCTGGGGCGCCACCGCGAGGCCGATGGAGGCGGTGACCGGCACCTCCCTTCCCTCGGCCCGCAGCGGCGTGCGCAGCGCGGCTCGCACCCGCCCAGCGAGCGCCGGCGCCGCATGGGCCCCGGCCTCGAAGGCCAGCACCGCGAATTCGTCGCCGCGCGTCCGGCACACCAGGTCCGAGGGGCAGAGGGCGCCGCGCAGCCGGTGCGCCGCCTCGCGCAGCAGCGCATCGCCCACCGCATGGCCGTGGCGGTCATTGTGCTGGGCGAAGGCGTCGAGATCCACCAGCATCACCACCCCACCTTTCGGGTCCTCGGCCATGGCGGCGAGGGCGGCCTGGAAGGTCGCGCGGTTGGCGAGGCCCGTCAGCGGGTCATGTTCCGAAAGATGGGCAAGGCGCGCCTGGGCATGGCGCAGCGCGCCGAGGTCGAGCACGGAGAGCAGCCGCCCCTGTGGCGCCCCGCCGGGCGGGTCCCAGGGGACGACGCCCAGCAGCACCGGGCGTTCGGTGCCGTCAGGCAGGGGCAGCACGGTCTCGATGCCCTCGGTGGGGGTCGGCTGGGGCAGGGTGTCGCGGGGGAAGCGGGACGGCACCTCGCCCTGGAAGAGGCGACGCAGCCTGGCGTTGGCGAAGAGCGTGCGGCCGTGGGCGTCCAGCTTCCACAGCCCGACCGGGGCGTGTTCCAGCAGGGCGAGCAGCCGCGCCTCCGAACCGGCGAGGGATTGCTCGCGCTGCCGCGTCTCCGTGATCTCGGCCGAGAAGCACACGGTGCCCCCGCCGGGCAGGCGGAATTGCCGCCGCTCGAACCAGCGCCCCTGGGCGTCCTGCACGCACTGCGGCGTGCCGTCGGCGCGCAGATGGGCGTCGAGGCCGGCATTGACCATGGCCTCCCGCGCATGGGGCGGCAGGTGGCCATGGGCGGTCCTGAGGCGATCCTCCTCGCGTCCGGCGGCCTCCGCCGCGGTGAAGCTCGGGCCGCTGCCCGCCTGCCAGAGCGGCCGGCGGTCCGGCCGCATCACCAAGGCATGGCAGGGCATGACGCGCAGCACGGCCAGGGCGTCGCGCAGGGCGATCTCGCGCAGGGCGACCCAGGTGAGGAGGCTGCCCAGCAGCCCCGACGCCACCGCCCCCCGCCAGGGCCAGCCCATCAGCGCACCGAGCAGCAGCCCCGCCAGGAATCCCGCCGGCAGGAGAGGCGCCAGCCGGCCGCGCGGCGCGGGCCGCGCCGGGAGAGGGGCCGAAATGACATCAGGGAAAGGCCAGGGCAGCGTGACAGGGCGGCGGCGGCGAGGGCGCATGAGGGTCTCCACCCCTCATGATGGGCGGCCGAAGCTTAACGAAGCCTGACCACGCTCAGGCCAGCATGCTGGCCAGCAGCGCGGCGAGCGCGCCCGCGACACCCAGCGCCAGCGCGCGCGCCGCACCCCCCGCGCGCACCTGGCCCTTCGCCGCGGCCAGGCCCCAGCCCGCGCCCAGCATGACCACGGCACCCAGCGCCACGGGTCCCGGCCAGCCCAGTTCGGGTGCGAGCCAGAGCGGCAGCAGCGTCAGCAGCCCGCCGCCCACGAAGCCCAGCACCAGCAGCAGCGCCTCGCGCGCCGCATGGGCGGGCTGGGGCTCGATGAGGTCCAGTTCGAAGCGCATCATGAAGTCCACCCAGCGGCGGCGGTCGGCGGCGATGCCCTCCACCGCGCGGGCCAGGGTGTCGCCGCGCAGCCCGTAGCGGTGGAGGATGGCCGCCACTTCCCAGCGTTCGCGCTCTGGGTAGAGGTGGGTTTCCTCCTCCTCGCGGCGGCGTTCGGCGGCGTAGCGTTCGGCCGCGCCCAGCACCGCGAAATAGCGGCCGAGCCCGGCCAGGATGGCGCCGGCGGCGAGGGCCGCGAACCCGCCCGCCAGCGCCGCCGTGGCGGTGGTCCCGGCCGCCAGCAGCGCCACCACCAGCGCCACCGGCAGCAGCGGGCCCTGGGCCAGGCCCGCCAGCAGCGGCACCTGGGCGGCGCGCAGCAGGGCGTGCTGCTCGCCCTCGGGCGGGCCGGGCGGGGCGGGCGGCAATCCGTCGCGATACGGGTGGGGGGCGGGCTGGTCCATGGCGCGCAGCATAGCGAATTCGCGCCGATTGCGCGCTATGCGCCTGGCGGTTCATCCTCACGCCGCGCCTGGTCGAGCAGGGTGCGGCGGCGGGCTTCCTCCGCGGCATCGCGCGCCTTCTGCCCCTTGGTGCGGCCGAAGGCGACACGGTTGGCGGCGGCCTGGACCTCGGCCTCCGTCTTCGCCTTGGCGGCGCGCCACTTTCGCAGGTTCACGACCTCGGCCATGCTGCGAAGCTACAGGAAACGCCCGCGACCCGTCCAGGAAAGGCCCTGCCCATGAACATCGCGCTCACCGCCGCCGACGGCCACCGCCTCGCCGCCTACAAGGCCGGCCCCGAGGATGCGACCCGCGCTCTGGTCATCGTGCAGGAGATTTTCGGCGTGAACCGCCACATGCGCCGCGTGGCCGACAGCTTCGCGGCCGAGGGCTATGCGGTGGTGGTGCCCGCCCTGTTCGACCGCACCGAGCGCGGCGTGGAGCTGGGCTACACCGGCGACGACGTGACGCGCGGGCGTGCCCTGCGCGGCGAGATCAACGAGCACAAGACGCTGCTGGACATCCTGGCCGCGGCCGGCGCCCTGCCCGCCGGCGCCGCGCGCGGCATCGTGGGCTATTGCTGGGGCGGCACGGTCGCCTGGCATGGTGCCACGCGCAGCAGCGCCTTCCAGGCTTCGGTGGGCTGGTATGGCGGCGGCATCGCGGCCGCCAAGGACGAGGCCCCGCGCTGCCCGGTGCAGCTGCATTTCGGGGAGGTGGACGCCTCCATTCCGCTCACCGATGTCCATGCCATCGAGCAGGCGCGGCCGGAGGTGGAGGTCTTCATCTACAAGGGCGCCGGTCACGGCTTCGGCTGCGAGGAACGCGGCAGCTATGTGGAGGGCGATGCCGAGGTGGCGCAGCGCCGCACCCTGGAATTCTTCGCGCGGCATCTGGGGGGGTGAGGTCCCCCCCAGGGGAATGTTCAGAGACCTTTCAGCTTCCGCTCCACCACCGCGGCCAGCACGCCCGCGCCATAGGGGATGGCTTCGTCGTTGAAGTCGAAGCGGGGGTTGTGGACCTCCGCGCTGTCGCCATTGCCGCAGACGATATAGGCGCCGGGGCAGGCCTCCAGCATGTAGGCGAAATCCTCGCCGCCCATCACGGCGGGGAATTCGCGCTTCAGCCGGCCCTCGCCCACCAGTTCGGCGGCGGCGTCGCCCAGCGCCTCGGCCTCGGCCGCGTCGTTCACCAGCGGCGTGGTGATGACACGGAAATCCAGCACGGCCGAACCGCCCAGGCCCGCCGCCACGCCTTCGCCGATGGCGCGCATGCGGCTTTCCACCAGCGCCATGATCTCGTTGGAGAAGGCGCGGACGGTGCCGCCCAGGCGCACCTCGTTCGGGATCACGTTGTAGGCCTGGCCGGCGTCGAAGCGGGTGACGGAGAGGACGGCGCGCTCGGCCGCCGGCACGTTGCGCGCGACGACGGATTGCAGCGCCTGCACCACGGCCGCGCCCATCACCACGGGGTCGTGCGTGGTCTCGGGGCGCGCGCCATGGCCGCCCTTGCCGGTGATGACCATGTCGTAGAAGGCCACACCCGCCATCATCGGCCCCGCGCGCAGGCCGAATTCGCCGAGCGGCATGCCGGGCCTGTTGTGGATGCCGTAGACGGCATCGCAGGGGAAGCGGGTGAAGAGGCCGTCCTCCAGCATGGCCAGCGCGCCGCCGGCGCCCTCCTCGCCGGGCTGGAAGATCAGGTTCACGGTGCCGTTGAAGTTCTTCGTCGCGGCCAGGTATTTGGCGGCGGCCAGCAGCATGGTCGTGTGGCCGTCATGGCCGCAGGCATGCATGCGGCCCGGGATGGTGCTGGCGTGCGGGAAGTCATTGGCCTCGGTCATGGCCAGCGCGTCCATATCCGCGCGCAGGCCGACGGCGAGGCCGTTGCCGTTGCGGATCACGCCGACCACGCCGGTCTGGCCCACCCCCTCATGCACCTCGATGCCCCATTCGCGCAGCTTGGCGGCGACCAGGGCGGCGGTGCGGTGTTCCTCCAGCCCGAGTTCCGGGTGGGCGTGGATGTCGCGGCGGATGGCGGTGAACTCATCCTGCCAGGTGGCGATCTGTTCGACTGGGGTGCTCATGCCCCAGATTTGCGCCCCTGCGTGGCGAGCGCAACACCCCCGCCCGCCAGCGCGACACCCCCGCGCGCCAGCGCAACACCCCCGCGCGCCAGCGCGACACGTCCGCGCGCTAGCGCGACCGCCTCCCGCAGCACTTCCGCATCGCCGATGTGGTTGGCCAGGATCAGCACCAGCTTCGCGTCCAGCCGGCGCGAGGCGGCGTCGTCCAGCCCGCGATGCGCCTCCATCAACAGGGCGTAGAGCGCGTCGGGGTCGGCCACGCGCGGTTCGGTGCGCAGATGCGTCATCGGCCGAGCGCCCTGTCATGCGCGGCGAGGATGGGCGCGGCCACTGTCGCCGGCAGGCGGGCGGCGAGCACCTGGTCGGGCCGGAACAGCGCGGCCTCGCCGGGCGCCAGGCCCAGGCGCGCGGCGGCCAGGCCGGAATGGTCCAGCAGCGCGTCCGACCGCGGCGCATCGGCCAGCAGGATGGTCGTGATGCCGGGGAGGGCGGGCGGCACGGCGTCGCGCGCCACGAGCGTGAAGCGGCCATCGGTGCCGATATGGCGCAGCAGCCAGTCGGGGGTGTTGTCGCGCAGCACCGGCGCATCCGCCGCCACCTCCTGCCCGGACCAGGGGCGGGAGAGGCGGCCGGAATTCACGAAGGGACGGGCAAAGGCTTGGTCCTCGGCCAGTTCCAGCACGGCATCCCTGTAGGCCGCCGCGGCGGCGTTCTTGGGCGTGATGAAGTCGGTGGCGCGGGTGGAGTGGAGGATGTTCTCCTCCGCCGCCGGGATGCGCTCGGCGTCATAGCCATCGAGCAGCGCCTCGGGCGCCTCGCCCGCCAGCACGGCGGCCAGGCGCCAGCAGAGGTTGTCCGCATCCTGCACCCCGCCATTGCCGCCGCGCGCGCCGAAGGGCGAGACCTGGTGCGCCGCATCGCCCAGGAAGATCGTGCGGCCATGGCGGAAGCGTTCCAGGCGCCGGCAGCGGAAGGTGTAGATGCTGATCCAGGCGATCTCGAACGCCACCTCCGGCCCCAGCATGGCGGCGACGCGGGCGCGCACGCGTTCGGGGTCGCGCTCCGCCTCCGGGTCCGCGTCCCAGCCGAGCTGGAAATCGATCCGCCACACATCATCCGGCTGGCGGTGCAGCAGCACGGATTGCCCGGGGTGGAAGGGTGGGTCGAACCAGAACCAGCGTTCGGTGGGAAATTCCGCTTTCGTGGTGACGTCGGCGATGAGGAAGCGGTCGCGGAAGACCTGCCCCTCGAAGGGCAGGCCCAGCGCGCGGCGGATGAAGCTGCGGGCGCCGTCGCAGGCCAGCAGCCATCGGGCATGCAGCGTGTAGTTCCCTCCGGGGGTCTCGATGGCGAGGCGCGCACCGTCCGGGCGGTTCTCCACGGCCACCACCCGGTGGCGCCAGCGCAGATCAACAAGGCCCGTGGCA
Organism: Roseococcus suduntuyensis; assembly: GCF_014196305.1. Lineage (GTDB taxonomy): Bacteria > Pseudomonadota > Alphaproteobacteria > Acetobacterales > Acetobacteraceae > Roseococcus > Roseococcus suduntuyensis. The sequence goes on along the minus strand of NZ_JACIDJ010000002.1, from coordinate 484,683 downwards.
GCGCAGGCCTCCACCAACCATTGCTCCGCGTAATACTGCTGCAGGTTCACGAAGGCGGGGTATTCGTGACCCTGCTCAGGCAGCAGGTCGAAGCTGTAGGCCTCGCGGTCCTGGCGGAAGACGCGGCCGCGATTCCAGGTGATGCCCTTGTCCAGAAACCGCTGGCCGAGGCCGAGGCGGCCATAGATCTCCAGCGTGCGCTTGGCGAAGCAGATGGCGCGGCTGCCCTCGCTCACCTGGTCGTCCTCATCCAGCAGAACGACGCGCAGGCCGCGCCGGGCGAGGTCCAGCGCCGCCGTCAGCCCCACCAGGCCCCCGCCCGCCACCACCACCGGGGCGGTTTCACCGGGCGGGCCGGGGGGTGCTGCGGGGAAGCGCATGTCAGGGCGCGTCGGCCGGCTTGGGGGGCGCGTCCTGTTCGAGCGCCCGCCACATCTCGAGGTCGCGCTCGGCCGTCCAGATGCGCGGCTTCACGATGCCGTTCGCCTCGTCATAGGCGCGGGAGACGTTGAAGGGCATGCAGTGGTCGAAGATCACCCAATGGCCGTAGCGCGGGCGCATCCGGTCCATGGCGTCATCGTAGAACTGCTTGAGCGACCAGCCCTTCTCCACCGCGGCCAGGGCCATGGCGAAGAGCGTCTCCACATAGGTGGCCGTCTCGTGCAGGGCCTGCTCGCAATCGGCCCTCGTGGTCAGGGCGGGGCCGCGGCCGGGGACGAGCTTCTCGGGGCGCAGGCGGCGGAGGGCGGCGATGGTGGCCGACCAGTCGTTGAACCAGGCGTCGCCGCAATAGGGGGTCGCCCCGGACTCCACCGTGTCGCCGGCGAAGAGCACCTTCTCCTTCGGCAGCCAGACCACCGTGTCGCCGGAAGTGTGGCTGCGGCCGATCTGGATGATCTGCACCTCGCGCTTGGCCTGCCACAGCGACATGCGGGCGCGGAAGGTCTCGGTGGGCCAGGTGAGGCCCGGCACCTCCTCCCGCCCGCGGAAGAGGCGGGGGAAGCGGCCGATCTCGCTGTCCATGTCCTGCTGGCCGCGTTCCTTGATCAGGTCGCGCGTGGCATCGGAGGCGATGATCGCGGCCCCGTCATAGGCGGATGCGCCCAGCACGCGCACCGCATGGTAATGCGTGAGCACCACCTTCTGGACGGGCAGGGAGGTGACGCCCGCGATCCGCGACTGGACCTCGCGCGCCAGCAGAGGCGTGGCCTGGGCGTCCACCACCAGGACGCCCTTGTCGCCCACGACGACGCCGGAATTCGGGTCGCCCTCGGCGGTGTAGGCGTAGAGGCCCGAGCCCAGCTCGTCGAAGGAGATGCGCTTCTCGCCGAGATCCTGGCTGGAGGCGAAGCCCGCGGCCCGCGGGGCGGGCGAGGGCGCGGGGGCGGGGGCCGGCGGGGCGTCAGTGGATGTCACGGCCGCGGCCCCCATGGAGGCGGGCTGCGGCGCGGGCTTGGCGGGCACGATCCGGCTGTTGCGGGACCGGCTGCGTCGCTTCGTGGCCATGGGCTTTCCTCCAATTTACTGTGCGGCATCATAGCCCAGTCCCCATCGTTGGACAGCAACGGTCCCGGGCCCTCATCGGGGCTGGGGCTTCACGCCCCAGGAATAGGCATAATCCTCCCATTCCACCTGGCGCGCGGCCTCGCCCATGTCCAGTGCGTCGCGCGTGTCGAGCATCACGGCATATTCGTCGGTCGCGGGCTTCTTTGGCGTGAAGGCGTTGCCCAGCGCCTTGGGGTGGGGGCCATGGGTGAAGCCGCAGGGGTGCAGCGTCATCATGCCGGCATGGATGTTGTCGCGGCTGAAGAAGTCGCCCGCGTGGTAGAACAGCACCTCGTCGTAGTCGTCATTGTTGTGGAAGAAGGGGACCTTCAGCGCACCCGGGTCCGTCTCGAAGGGGCGGGGCGTGAAGGTGCAGACCACGAAGCGGTTGGCCACGAAGGTGGTCTGGGCGCTGGGCGGCAGGTGGTAGCGGTGGGACATCAGCGGTCGGATGTCCTCCACGTTGAGCTTCACGGGTGCCAGGTCCCCATGCCAGCCCACCGCGTCCAGCGGGTTGAACGGATAGGTGACGGTGGAGAGCGCGTCGCGCCGCTTAATGACCACGCGCGTCTCCCGCGCGCCCTGCTGCGCCCGGAAGGCGTCGTCTATCGCCGGCGTGGCCAGCACCGCCGGGTCGAACTGCGCGTGCTTGCCCAGGATGCCGCGGTCGGGCAGCTGGTAGGTGCTGCCGGTGGCCTCGATCAGCAGGGCGGCCACGGGCGCGTCGCACTCGATGCGCCACATGGTGCTGCGCGGCAGCAGGATGTAGTCGCCGGCGCGGAAGGGCATGTGGCCGTAGTCGCAGAACAGGCGGCCGGATCCGGTGTGGATGAACAGCAGCTCGTCGCCATCGGCGTTGCGCGCCAGGTGGTCCATGGCGGCCGGCGCCCGCCAGAAGCGCAGGCGGCAATGGGCGTTGTGCAGGATGTCGGCGGCGTCCCAGGGGCTGGGCTGCTCGGCGTTGATGCGTGCCAGGTCGAAGGCGCGGGGGCGCAGCGGGCCCTCCCAGCGCGTCCAGCCGGTGGGCGGGTTGGCGTGGTACATGTGGGTGGCGGGGCCGAAGAAACCTTCCTTGCCCATCTCACGCTCATAGGTGCCCTGGGGCAGGTCGGCATGGGCCTGGCGCGAGGACAGGCCCTCGCTGCGCGGGAAGGCGATGTATTGTTTGCTGGCCATGGACGCTTTTCCCTGCCTTTTTTCCCGCCTTGCGGTCGCCTCCGAGGTAGTTTCAAATGCAACTGATGTCAAGCGAAGCGCCCGATTTCCGCCTGGAGGACTTCCTGCCCTACCGGCTTTCGGTGGCGGCCAATCGCGTCTCGCGCCGCTTCGCGGACCGCTATGGCGCGGCCTTCGGGCTCTCGATTCCGGAATGGCGGGTGATGGCGGTGCTGGGTCGCTTCGGCCGGCTGCCCGCGCGTGAGATCGCGGCGCGCACCGCCATGGACAAGGTGAAGGTCAGCCGCGCGGTGCGGCAGCTTCAGGCGCGCGGCTTCCTGGAGCGCGCGGCCGATGCGGCGGATGCGCGGCTGCACTGGTTGGCATTGTCCAAGGCCGGGCAGGGGGTGCATGCCGCCATCGTGCCCATGGCGCGGGAGATGGAGGCGGAGGTGGTGCAGGGCCTGACCACCGAGGAACTCGCGGTGCTGAACGTGGCGCTGGGACGGATCGCGGAGAGGTTTCCTGGGGAGGGGGTGGATTAGGCCCTTCGGTAGCGCGCCGCCGTCACCGCATCCTCCCGCAGCGCGGCCGCCACATCCCCATGCGGGTCCAGCGCCAGCACACGGTCGAACCAGGGCACGGTGCCGCGCACGCGCCCCTGGAAGAGCATGTCCAGCGCCTTGGCCGCCTCGCCCCGGCCCAGGCAGCAGCCGCAGGCGGCGGCGTGGGGGGCCTCGCCGGGCTTGAACTCGGTGATGGCCACCGCGCCATCGGGCGCGGCCTCTCCCCCCGCCGTCAGCACGGCGGCGGGTTTCCCGCGCGAGAGGGCCAGCGCGAGGTTGTCCTCGTTCGCCAGCAGGTGGACCGGGATTCGGGCGTCAATGGACCACGTCATGCGCTGGACATAAGGATATGTTTATGCCATTTGCAAGCCCATGGAAGACCTCCTCACGCAATTGCGCGCCGCGGCCGAGCCGACGCGCCTGAGGCTGCTGGCCCTCTGCGCCCGGGGGGCCTTCAACGTGTCCGAGCTTTGCGCCGTGCTGGGCCAGTCCCAGCCGCGCCTCTCCCGCCACCTGAAGCTGCTGGCCGAGGCGAATCTGCTGGAACGCCTGCCCGAGGGGCCGCATGTCTATTTCCAGCTTCCCGCCGGCGCCGACCTCGCGCGGCTGATCCTGGCGCGCCTGCCGGAAGACGAGCCCGTGCTCCAGGCCGACCGCCGCCAGGCCGCGCGCATCGCGGCCGAGCGGGCCCGTGCCGCCTCCGAAGCCTTCCGCCGCGACGGCATGGACTGGGATGAAATCCGCGCCCTCGGCCTCGATGCCGGCGCCATCGAGGCGGCGCTGCTGGATGCTTTGCCGCCTGGCGTGGAACATCTGCTCGACATCGGCACCGGCACAGGCCGGCTGCTGGAACTGCTGGCCGACCGCGTGCGCCGGGCGCTCGGCGTGGATGCCAGCCGCGAGATGCTGGCGCTGGCCCGCGCGCGGCTGTCCGAACGCGGCCTCGCGGAGCGCTGCTCCGTGCGGCTGGCGGACATGTATCGCCTGCCGCTCGCGGATGCGCGCTTCGACGTGGTGACGATGCAGATGGTGCTGCACTACGCCGAGGACCCGGCGGCCGCGCTGGCCGAGGCCGCGCGGGTGCTGCAGCCGGGGGGCAGCCTGCTGGTGCTGGACCTCGCCGCGCATGGCCGCACCGAGGTGCTGTCCCGCTTCGCCCATCGCTGGCCGGGCTTCGACGATGCCGCCATGGCCGGCTGGCTGGGCGGGGCGGGTTGCGCGCTGGCCGGCACCGCCCAACTCCCGGGTCCGCTCGAGGTGCGGCTGTGGTGCGCGACGCGCCTGCCGGCCCATGCCCTCGCCGTTGCCTGAATCTTCACACCGACACCCAGAGAACACCGACACATGGCCTCCAGACCGCACCTCCTCGATGCCCTGCGTGACCGCGTCCTGCTCTGCGATGGCGGGATGGGCAGCCGCGTCCAGGCGCTGACGCTCGATATCGTCAAGGATTTCTGGGACAAGGAGAACTGCACGGAGGTGCTCTCCCTCTCGCGCCCGGAGCTGATCCGCGAGATCCACCGCGGCTACTACGAGGCCGGCGCCGACATGGTGCTGACCAACACCTTCGGCGGCAGCCCCATCACGCTGGAGGAGTTCGAGCTCGGCGACCGGGCCTTCGAGATCAACAAGATCGGCGTGGAGCTGGCGCGCGAGGCGGCGGAGAGCTTCGCCGATGGCCGCCACCGCTGGGTGGTGGGCGATATCGGGCCCGGCACGAAGCTGCCGAGCCTGGGGCACGTCACCTATGACGCGCTGGAGGCGGCGCTGACCGAACAATGCCTCGGCCTCATCGCCGGCGGGGCGGACGCGATCCTGACCGAGACGAACCAGGACACGCTCTACATCAAGGCCGCCGTGAACGCGGCCAAGATCGCGAAGGCCAAGACGAAGTCCGACATCCCCATCTTCGTGCAGGTGACGGTGGAGACGACGGGCACGCTGCTGGTGGGCCCCGACATCGCGGCCGCCGCGGCCGTGGTGCATTCGCTGGACGTGCCGCTGATCGGGCTGAACTGCGCCTCGGGCCCGCAGGAGATGGCGGAGCACCTGAAGTGGCTCAGCCAGAACTGGCCCGGCCTGCTCAGCGTGCAGCCCAATGCCGGCCTGCCCGAACTGGTGGATGGCAAGACGCACTACCCGCTGGGCGCCGAGGAGATGGCCACCTGGATGGAGCGTTTCGTCGTCGAGGACGGCTTCAACCTCATCGGCGGCTGCTGCGGCACCTCCACGCCCCATATCGCGGCGCAGGATGCGATGCTGCGCCGCCTGGGCGGGGACAAGCACCGCCCCGCGCCCGTGAAGCGCAAGTATCACTGGGTGCCGAGTGTCGCCTCGCTCTACTCGGCCGTCTCGCTGCGGCAGGAGAATTCCTACTTCTCGATCGGCGAGCGCTGCAACGCCAACGGTTCCAAGGCCTGGCGCGAGCGGCAGGCGGCGCATGACTGGGACGGGTGCCTGGCCATCGGGCGCGAACAGGTGGGCGAGGGCTCCAACAGCCTCGACATCTGCACCGCCTTCGTGGGCCGCGACGAGATGATGGAGATGAGCGAGGTCATCACCCGCTTCACCTCCAGCGTGAACGCGCCGCTGGTGATCGACAGCACCGAGACCAACGTCATCGAGGCCTCGCTGAAGCTGCATGGCGGCAAGCCCATCATCAACTCGATCAATTTCGAGGAAGGCGAGGGTGCCGCGCATGACCGCATGAAGCTCGCGAAGAAGTTCGGCGCGGCCGTCATCGCGCTCACCATCGACGAGGTGGGCATGGCCAAGACGGCCGAGGACAAGCTGCGCATCGCCGAGCGCCTGGTGGACTTCGCCTGCACGCACTATGGCCTGCCGCAATCCGACCTGATGATCGACCCGCTGACCTTCACCGTCGCCACCGGCAACGAGGATGACCGCAAGCTGGGCGTCTGGACGCTGGATGGCATCCGGATGATCCGGGAGAAGTTCCCCGAGATCCAGATCATCCTGGGCCTGTCCAACATCTCCTTCGGCCTGAACCCGGCCGCGCGCCACGTGCTGAACAGCGTCTTCCTGGACCATGCGGTGAAGGCCGGCATGACGGGCGCCATCGTGCACGTCTCCAAGATCAAGCCGCTGCACCAGATCCCGCCGGAGGAGGTGCAGGTGATGGAGGATTTGATCTACGACCGCCGCACGGAGGGCTATGACCCCCTGCAGAAGGTCCTGGAGATGTTCTCCGGCCGCAAGGCCGCGGACAATGTGGCCAAGGTGAAGGCGGCCACCGTGCAGGGTCGCCTTAAGGACCGCATCGTGGATGGCGACCGCAAGGGGCTGGAGACGGAGCTGGCCGACGCCATGGCGGAGGGCATGACGCCGCTCGCCATCATCAACGACGTGCTGCTGGACGGCATGAAGGTGGTGGGCGAGCTGTTCGGCGCCGGCAAGATGCAGCTGCCCTTCGTGCTCCAGAGTGCCGAGACCATGAAGGCGGCCGTCGCCTACCTGGAGCCGCACATGGAGCGCGTGGAGGGCCAGGAGAAGGGCATCATCGTGCTCGGCACCGTGCGCGGCGACGTGCACGACATCGGCAAGAACCTGGTGGACATCATCCTCACCAACAACGGCTACAAGGTGGTGAACCTCGGCATCAAGGTGCCCTTGCAGCAGATCGTGGACGCGGCGCGCGAGCACAAGGCGCATGCCATCGGCATGTCCGGCCTGCTGGTGAAGTCCACCGTCGTGATGCGCGAGAACCTGGAGGAGATGTCCCGCCAGGGCGTGGACATCCCCGTGCTGCTGGGCGGCGCGGCACTCACGCGCAACTATGTGGAGGAGGATTGCGTGCAGGCCTATGCCAGCGGCCGCGTGGTCTATGCGCGCGACGCCTTCGACGGCCTGCACCTGATGGACAAGGTGATGGGCAACGACTTCGAGGGCTATCTGGGCACCATCCAGCAGAAGCGCTCGGGCAAGTCGAAAAGCGAGAAGCGCCAGCTTGGCACCGCCGACCCGCGCGGCTTCGCCCCCGTGGACCTGGCCTATGCCCAGACCCGCCGCCGGCGCGAGACGAAGGACCTGCCCGTGCCCACGCCGCCCTTCTGGGGCGCGCGCCTCATGGAGGCGGACCCCAAGGCGCTGGTGCCCTTCATCAATGAGCGCAGCCTGTATCAATTCCAGTGGGGCTTCCGGAAGGCCGGCCGCAGCCTCGACGATTTCCTGGGCTGGGCGAAGCAGGAGCTGCGCCCGGTGCTCAAGCGCATGCTGGCGCTGGCGCAGGAGCAGGAGATCCTCAAGCCCCAGGCCATCTACGGCTACTGGAAATGCGCGGGCCAGGGCAACGAACTGATCCTCTTCGAGGAGGACGGCACCACCGAGGCCGCCCGCTTCCACCTGCCGCGCCAACCGAAGGATGACGGCGACTGCATCGCCGACTTCGTGCGCGACGTGGACGATGCCGAGCGCGACGTGATCGGGCTGCAGGTCGTGACGGTGGGCCAGAAGGCCTCCGACATGGCGCGGGAGTGGTTCGACGGGAACCGCTACCAGGACTATCTCTATCTCCACGGTCTCTCGGTCGAGATGGCCGAGGCGCTGGCGGAATACGTCCACAAGCGCATCCGCGCCGAGCTGGGCTTCGCCGGCGAGGATGCGCGCGACATGGAGAAGATGCTGAGCCAAGGCTATCGCGGCGGGCGCTATTCCTTCGGCTACCCGGCCTGCCCGCGACTGGAGGACCAGGTGCCGCTCCTGAAACTTCTCCAGGCGGAGCGCATCGGCGTCGAGATCAGCGACGAATGGCAGCTTCACCCCGAGCAGAGCACCAGCGCCATTGTGCTGCACCACCCGCGGGCCAAGTACTTCACGGTGTGATGGTGCCCCATGCCGGGGGGCCATCATGCCCCTTGGCCCGGAACCCCCAGCTGGGGCATTGTCGCGCGGTTGCACCGCGCCCTTTCCGGCGTGCAGAAATGTAACCTGGGGTTGCGGGCGTGCGATGAGAGAGGGTGGTCGAATGGGGCGACGGATGCGAATGGCGGCCCTGGCGGTCCTGGTTTCGCTGGGTTTCGCCATGATCGCCGCCGCCTCGCCCGCTGCAGCGCAGCCTGCCGGCACGGCGGCCACGCCAGGCACCTTGCACCTGCGCGTGGTGGGTGGGCTGGCCAGCATCAGCCAGTATGTTCGCTTCGAGAAACCCTTCTGGGAACAGCGCATCCAGGCGCTGTCGGGCGGGCGGATCACCGCGCAGATCGCCCCCTTCGACGAGAGCGGGCTGCGCGCGCCCGAGTTGCTGGCCATGCTGCGCCTCGGCGTCGTGCCCTTCGGCACCGTGTTGCTGGGCGCGGCCGCGGCGGATGAGCCCGAGTTCAACGTGCTGGACCTGCCGGCGCTGAGCCCCGACTTCGCCACGCTGCGCCGCAACGTGGCGCGGGTGCGGCCCTATGTGGAATCCCTCCTGCGCGACCGGCACAATGTCGAGGTCCTGGGCCTCTACACCTATCCCGCCCAGGTCCTGTTCTGCCGCCGGCCCTTCAACGGGCTGGGCGATCTGCGGGGACGGCGTATCCGCACCTCGGGCGTCGCGCAGTCGGAACTGGTGGAGGCGCTGGGCGCCACGCCCGTCGTGATCCCCTTCGCCGAGATCGTCCCCGCGGTCCGCAACAATCTCGTGGAATGCGCCATCACGGGCACGCTTTCGGGCAATGCCATCGGGCTGCACGAGGTGACGGGGCATGTCCATGCCATGGCCATCTCCTGGGGGCTCTCGGCCTTCGGCGCCTCGCGCGGGGCCTGGGCCGCCCTGCCGCCCGACATCCAGGCGCTGCTGCGCGAGGCGGTGGCGGGGTTGGAGCGCGACATCTGGGACGGCGCCGACCGCGAGACGGGCGAGGGCCTGGCCTGCAATGCCGGCCGGCCGGGCTGCGAGCGCGGGTCGCCCGGCCGCATGCAGATCGTCCCCGTCTCGCCCGCGGACACGGCGCTGCGCGACCGGCTGCTGCGCGAGACGGTGGTGCCGCGCTGGGTCAGCCGTTGCGGCGATGACTGCGCCGAGGTCTGGAACCGCCATCTCGCACCCGTGACCGGCTTCCGCGCCGTGGTTGAGTGAATGCAGACCGGCCGCCTTCTGCGCGCCGCGGTGGTCGCGGCGGGCCTCATCATCCTGCTGGCCCAGATCGCGGCCAACCTGCTGCTGACCGAGCGTGCGCATCGCAGCGCGCTCGACACCGCCGAGGAGACCGTGACCCGCGTGGCGCGCTCGGTCGAGGCGACGATGAACCGCACCTTCCTGCAGGTGGACAGCCTCCTGCTCGGCCTGCCCACGCTGCTCAGCCCCTTTGAGGGCTGGGGGCCCGGGGGCAGCTTCGACCGCGCCGCGGCGGGGCGGCTGCTGCGGGAGCTGAACAACCAGAACCTGACCGTCCGCGACATCCTGCTGGTGGGGCCAGGCGGGCCGGAGGTCTCGGGCCTGACCGTCTCGCGCCGCCGCGCCCTGCCCATAGACCTGGCGCGGGACCTTCGCCCCGCGGGGCTTCCGGGGGCGGGGCTGCAACTGGCCGGGCCGGTGCGGAACCCGGGCACGGGCGAATGGTCGCTCTTCTTCGCCCGGAACGTCAGCATCCAGGGCCTGGGGGCGATGATGGCCGTGGCCGAGATGCCGGTCGCCGTCGTCACCGGCCTGCTGGGCGCGGGCGGGGAGCCCGAGGGGCTGCGCGTCAGCCTCGAGATGCGCGACGGCACCTTGCTGGCCACCCTGCCGCCCGATGAGGCGCGCATGGGCCAGCGCCTGGACCGCGCCGTGGGGCAGGGGCTGGTCAGCGTCTCGCGCTTCGACGGCACTTCGGTGATCGGGGTCGAACGGCCCACGCTCTACCCCTCGCTCGCCATCAGCGTCTCGCTCGACCGCGACGTGGCGCTCGCCGCGTGGCGGGTCCAGCGCGACCGCGCGGCGGTGGTCGCGACGGCGTTGACGCTGCTGGTGCTGGCGGTGGTGGCCGCCATGCTGGTGGCGCTGCGCCAGCGCGCGCGCGTGGACGAGGAGCGCCTGCGCTGGCGCCGCACGCTGGAGAACGCGCTGGAGAGCATGACTGACGGCTTCGTCATGTTCGACGCCGAGGACCGTCTGGTCATCTGCAACCAGCGCTACCGTGAATTCTACGCCGAGAGCGCGCCCTTCATCGAGGAGGGCGCCTTCTTCGACGACATCATCCGCGGCGGCGTCGCCAACGGGCAATACCCGCAGTTCGAAGGCGATGTGGACGGCTTCATCGCCGAGCTGAAGGTCTGGCGCCGCTCCGGCGGCGCGCCGATCGAGCGGCTGCTGCCCGATGGCCGCTGGATCCTGATCACGGAACGCCCCACCCCCGATGGCGGCACGGTGGGCATCCGCACCGACATCACCGCGCTGAAGGAGGCCGTGCGCGAGGTCGAGGCCGCGGCCGAGGCCAAGAGCATGTTCCTGGCCCGCATGTCGCATGAGCTGCGCACGCCGCTGAACGCCATCCTGGGCTTCGCCGGGCTGTTGCTGTCAGACCGCAGCATGACGCCCGCCCACTACGAGCAGCTGCGCCTGCTGCACGAGGCGGGGTCCCATGTGCGGGAACTGGTGAACGGGCTGCTGGACCTCGCCAAGATCAATGCCGGCAAGCTGGAGCTGGAGCAGGCGCCGCTCGCGCTCACGCCGCTGCTGGAGGGTTGCCTGGGTTTCCTCAGCCCGGATGCGCGGCGCAAGCAGATCACGCTGCGCATGGTGGCCGACCCGGACCTGCCGGCCGGCGTGCTGGGCGACGCGACCCGGCTGCGGCAGATGATCCTGAACCTGTTGTCCAACGCGGTGAAGTTCACCCCCGTGGGCGGGCGGGTGGAGCTGCGGGTGCGCCCCATCTCGGGCGGCATCCGCGTCGAGGTCCAGGACAGCGGGCCGGGTGTGCCGCGTGAGAAGCGCCACCTGCTGTTCCAGGATTTCACCCAGCTGGGCGAGCTGGGCGACCCCGAGAGCCCGGGAACGGGCCTCGGCCTTGCCATCACCGCGCGGCTGGTGGCGCTCATGCAGGGGAGGATCGGCGTGGAGAGTGAACCCGGCCAGGGGGCGATGTTCTGGGTGGAGGTGCCGCTCGCCGAGGCGACCCCCCCGCGCGAGCCCGCGCAGCCCGGCATGGCCGGCGGCTCCGTGCGGCCGCTGCGCCTCCTGGTGGCGGACGACATCGCGCCCAACCGCCTGCTGATGCGCGCCCTGCTCGGCGCGGCCGGCCATGAGGTGACGGTAGTGACGGATGGCGCCGAGGCGCTGGCCGCCGTCCAGTCCCAGCCTTTCGACGCGGTGCTGATGGATGTCCGCATGCCGGGCATGGACGGGCTGGAGGCGACGCGACGCCTGCGCGCCCTGCCGGGGCCCGAGGCCCGCCTGCCCGTGATCGCGGTCACGGCCTCGGCCTTGCCGGAGGAAATCACGGAATGCCGCGCGGCGGGCATGGACACGCATGTGGCCAAGCCCGTGGACCGGGCGGTGCTGCTGGGGTTGCTCGCGCGCATCACCGCCGGGCCCGAGGCCCCGCCCGCCGAGGCCGTTCCGCCCGACCCCGTGGCCGCGCTGCGCGCCGAGCTGGGCGAGGCGGCGCTTCCCCTGTTGCACGGCTTCATGGACGAACTGGACGAGGTGGCGGCCGCGCTGGAGGTGCCGGGCGTGTCGGGCCAGATCCTGAACGCGCTCATCCATCGCGGCCAGGGCGCCGCCGCCAGCCTGGGCGACCGGCCCGTGATCGCGGCGCTGGAGGCCGCCCATCGCCGCCTGCGCGAGGGCGAGGCCGCCCCCGCCGTCCTGGCCGGGCTGCGTCCCGCCCTGCGCACCGAGTTGCCGCGGCTGCGCGCCGCGCTGGAGAAGGCGCTGGGGCCTTCCGCGGTGGCGAAATAGGGCGGGCCGGGCGCTCGAGCATGCTGCGTTCAGATGCGTTCACACAGCCTGCTCGAGCCCTCGCTGAGAGCGGGATTCAGCGTTTTCGGTGATTCCACCTCAACGCATCCCGCTCTACCGGTCCACCTCCTCCACGCTCAGCCCGAAGGCGGCCACGCCCTCGGCCAGCAGGTCGCCCAGGCCTTCCATCCCGGCCAGGTAGGCGCTGGCCGGGCCGGCGGCATTGCGCTCGGTGGCGAGCTTCAGCGCCTCGGCCCATTCCTCCGGCTCATGGTCGCCGCGGCCCACCCAGGCGAGCGCGATCAGCACCACCTGCTGTTCCTCGTTCAGCTCGTCGAGGTAGTCGGTCAGCATTTCCTCGGTGATCTCGTCCTCGAGGTCGTCGTCCAGCTCCTCGTCGTCATCGGCGCGGCCGGCCTCGGCCTCCTCGGCTTCCTGGACGGCGCGGGCCAGGTCCACCACCGTGGCCACCACCTCAAGGCTGATGCCCAGGTCCACCTCGCCGTCTTCGTTCTCTTCGACTGCCATGCTAAGTCTTCCTCGTCCGCGTTACGGGCTTCTTTCGCGCCCGGTGTGCCACCCATGGGGCCACGCATCCGGTTGCCCCGGGGAGGGGGCGTGCATGTCCGCCACCCCTGGCCCCGAAATTCCGGCGCATGTCGTCGTCTGGGCCTACCGCCTTATTCTAGGCCGCGATGCCGAGAGCAAGGAAGTCATTCGGCAATGGCAGTCGCTGGGCGATGCGCCGGCGCTGGTGCGCCATTTCATGGGCAGCGCCGAATTCCGCCAGACCCGTGCCGGCCGCGGCCTGTCGCCCGAAAGCCTGGTGCCGGCGGATGCGGACGCGCTCGATGCCTGGCACTGGCTGCGCCATGGGCGGCCGGCGCCCGGGGAGACGGGGCCCGTGCCCCCCTTCCTCACCCTGCGCGAGGCGCTGCTGCATGGCTGGGACACCCTGCCGGACGTCCCCCCCGATGCGGTCCTGGTGGAGGTGGATGGCAGGCCGCATTGGGTGCGCGGCATCGCGGGCGATCCCTATCTGCGAAACGCGCCGAACGAGGCGGCCATGCTGCAGCGCCTTGTCCGGCTCACGCGCGCCCTGCTGCCCGATGGCGGCGAGGGCGCGGTGCTGCTCGATGGCGGGGCGAATCTGGGGCTGAGCGCGCTGGCCATGGCGGCCGGCGCGCCGCGCCATGCGCGGCTGCTCGCCATGGAGCCCAATCCACGGCTGGGTGCCCTTCTGCGGGACAACCTGGCCCGGAACGGGCTGGCGCACGCCGAGATCCATCAGGCCGCGCTGGTGGCCACCCCCGGCGAGGTGCTGCTGCACGACCCCGCGAGTGCGTCGGTGGCCTTCGTGACGGCGGCCGAGAATGGCGTGGGCAGCGGCGCGCGCCATGCCGTTCCGGGGGTGACGCTGGACGAGCTCGCGCGGCCGCTTGCGCGCCTCGACCTCGTGAAGCTGGACATCGAGGGCTCGGAGACACAGGCCATCAAAGGTGGCCTCCGGAGCCTGCGGCGCCTGCGCACGGCCGTCTATGCGGAGCTGAACATCTGGACGCAGCTGCGCTTCGCCGGTGCCAACCCGCTGCGCGTGATCGAGACATGGGCGAAGTGGTTCCCGCATGTCGTGCACTTCACCGAGGCCGGCCCGCGCCCCGTCGAGGGCGTGCATGCGCGGAGCAAGATGGTGCACGACATCCTGATGTCGCCGGGCCGGCATGACGACATCGTGCTGTGCTTCGACCTCGACTGGGTGAAGCGCTGGGTCTGAGGCCTCAGGCCGCCCAGTCGGGCGCGAAGTCGGGGTCCACGAGGCGCCGCCCCTTGGGCAGGGCGTCCAGCGCCGCGATGTCGGCCGCCGTGAGCGTCACGTCCAGCGCGCCCAGGTTCTCCTTCTGGCGCGTGGGGCTGGCCGCCTTGGGAATGGCCGAGACATCGCCCTTGGCGAGAAGATAGGCCAGCGCCACCTGCGCGGGCGTCACCCCATGCCGTGCGGCGATGGACGCGATCTCGGGCCCTTCCGCGGCCTTTCCCTTGCCGAGGGGGGTGTAGCTGGTCAGCACCATGCCGGCCGGCCCCGTGATGGACAGCAGCGCCGACTGGTCCAGCAGGACATGGTGTTCCACCTGCAGGCAGGCCAGCGGCGTGATCTTGAGGTTCAGCGCCTGGCGCAGCAGGCCCGGCGGGAAGTTGGAGACGCCCACCGCGCGCGCCTGCCCGCCCTGGCGCAGCGCCTCCAGCGCCTCCAGGACCGAGGGGAGGTCCAGCTGCGGCGAGGGCCAATGCACCAGCAGCAGGTCCACATAGGGGGTGGCGAGGCGGTCGAGGCAGGCCAGCGCGGCGGCGCGGAAGCGCGGCCCGTCGGGCTTGTCGAACCAGACCTTGGTGGTGAGGAAGATGTCCCCGCGCGCGACGCCGCTGGCGCGGATCGCGGCCCCCACCTCCACCTCATTGCCATACATCTCGGCCGTGTCCACGTGGCGGTAGCCGAGGCCGAGGGCGGATTCCACCGCCGCCTGGCCTTCGGCGCCCTTCAACGGCCAGGTGCCGAGGCCCAGGCGCGGCATGGACATGTGCGGGGTGGTGATGACGGGGCTCTGGCCCATGCGGCGTGTCCTGCTGATGGAGCGTGATCGCCGAAGGGCGGAAGGCCCGAAGGCGTGAATCACGCGAGGAGACAACGGTGAAGCGTGATCGCCGGGGGGCGTGAATCACGCGAGGAAGGCGAAGTTCAACGCTTCGACAGGTCAATCAGGCCGGCGAAACCCGTCTCCGTGCCGAAGGCGAGGTGGGTCCCGCTGGCGTTCCAGGCCAATGCCGAGACGCCGCCATGCCCGGGCGGGGCCAGCGGCAGCACCCGGCCCGAACCGACCTCGGCCAGCAGCACCAGCCCGTCCTCGAAGCCCGCCGCCACCATCTCGTGCTGCGGGTGGCAGGCCACGCGGGTGCACATCACCTGGTCGCCGCCGGCGAGTTCGGTGGGCGCCTTGCCCATGGGCCCGCCGCCGAAGAAGGGCCAGAGCACCACGGCCTCGGCCCCGCTGGTGGCGAGCCACTTGCCCTTGGCGCTGAAGCTCAGGCTGTGCGTCTTGGTGGGGTAGCCCGACATCCGCATGTGCTGGCCGTCCGCGAGGCGCCAGCCATGCAGCGACATCTCCTGCATGGCGGTGACCACATGCGTGCCGTCCGGGCTGAAGGCGATGGCGTGGTGGCTGCCCTTCCACTCCAGGACCCGCGGCTTGTCCTCCTTCGCGTTCACGAACCAGAGGGATGCCCCGTTATAGTGGCTGGCGGCGATGCGCTTGCCCTTGGCGTCGAAGCACAGCCCGCCCACGGTGGAGGGGTGGGCCAGCGACTTCACCGCCTCGCCCTTCGCGTCCAGCACATGAACGGCCTTGGCGACGGAGGCGGCGCGGAAGCCGCCCTCATGGGCCGCCACATGCTCCACCCACTTCCGGCCGAAGCGGGCGAGTTCGGTGGCGGTGCCGTCGGGGGCGACCTGCATCAGCCGCCCATCGTCGCCGCCGGTCAGGACGCCCTCGCGGATGTCGGCGCAGAGGTCGAGGCAGGCGCCGTCATGCACCTCGACGCGCCGCCATTCGGCTCCGGCCGCGGTGGTGAGATGCACGCTGCCATCGCCCAGGCCGAAGCCGAGGCTGCGCCCGTCGCGGCCGAAGGCGATGCCGACCACCCAGGCGCCGAGGTCGCGCGAGACGCCGCGGCTGTCGAGCAGATAGGCGATGTCGTCTTCCGCCTGCATCAGGCCGGCACCTGGCAGGCCTCGAAGCCGCGGCGCAGCTGGGGCCGGTTCAGGTCGCGCCCGATGAAGACGATCTTGGAACGGCGGGCATCACCCTCCTTCCAGGGCGAGATGTAGTCGCCATCCGCGATCATGTGGACGGCCTGGAAGGCGAAGCGACGGTCCTCGCCGGGATAGGCCAGGATGCCCTTGGTCCGCAGCAGGTCCTGGCCCTTGGCGGCGAGCAGGTCCGTCATCCAGCTGTTGAACTTCTCGGGGTCTATGGCGCGCTCCACCTCGAAGCTGACGGAGTTCACTTCGCTGTCATGCTCGTGGTCGTCCTCGCCCGAGAGGAAATCGGGTTCGCGGGCCAGGATGCGCTCCAGGTTGAAGGCGTCGCGGCCGATGACGCTGTCGATGGCCACGTTGGACTTGGTGCTGCGGACCAGCTCGGCCATCGGGTTGATGGCGCGGATCTTCGCCTCGACGGCCTGCGCCTCCTCCTCCGACACGAGGTCCATCTTGTTCAGCAGGATGAGGTCGGCGAAGGCGATCTGCTCCTCCGCTTCCTTGCTGTCGTTCAGGCGGGCGGAGAGGTGCTTCGCGTCCACGACGGTCACGATGCTGTCCAGGCGCGTGGCCTTCTTCACGTCCTCGTCCACGAAGAAGGTCTGGGCGACGGGGGCGGGGTCGGCCAGGCCCGTGGTCTCGAGGATGATGCCGTCGAACCTGTCGCGCCGCTTCATCAGGCCCGAGAGGATGCGGATCATGTCGCCGCGGACGGTGCAGCAGATGCAGCCATTGTTCATCTCGAACACTTCCTCGTCGGCATCCACGACGAGGTCATTGTCCACCCCCAGCTCCCCGAACTCATTGATGATAACGGCGAATTTCTTGCCGTGGTTCTCGGTGAGGATGCGGTTCAGCAGGGTGGTCTTGCCCGCACCCAGGTAGCCGGTCAGCACGGTGACGGGGACGGGCGCGCGGGTGGTGTCGCTCATGGGGGTCCTCCAGGGACGGAATTCATCGCCCCAAGAGATGGACCGGGCGGGGGGCGGTGAAAACCCCCCGGCCGCGCCCGCGTCAGTTGATCTGGAAGCGGCGGCGGATGGAAAGGCCGGCGAGGAAGGCGAGGATCAGCGCCAGCAGGGATTGCAGGGAGCCCAGGCCGCGGATGGCGAGGGAGAACAACGCATCCGTGGGGCCTTGCAGCAGCGACTGCACTGGGCTCTGCGCGATCTGGGCGGGGGTGAGCGTCCAGGGGCCGAAGGGCAGGACGCGCTGGGCCGAGTGGCTGAGGCATTCGACGAGGACGACGCGGGGCGTCGGCCCCGCCAGCGCCTCACCCCGCCCCCCGTAGAGCAGCCCCGCATAGGCGGCCGCGAAGGCCGGGACCAGGAGCACCAGCCACAGCAGCGGGCGGCCGATGGAGCGGCCGTAGTCGGCCACGGCACCATAGGCGTGGGAGATCAGGCGCTCCCACCAGGGGATTGCCCGCTGGTGGCGGCGCGCCATGAGTTCGAAGGCGTAGAACATTTGCTCCCGTGCCTTGTTGGAGGATTTCTCCATGGCCTGCTTCAGGACGCGGCAGCCGCCCTCCAGGTGCCGCAGCGCGGCTTCGCGCTCGGCGTAAGCCTCTGCCTCCTTGCGCTCGGTGTGGAAAGTGGCGTTGGCGGTGGGTTCGTCCGCATCATCGAGCTGTAACCCGCCTTGCAGCACCACTCCGTCGAAAGCCGCGAAACGGCGGACGCCGGCGCCTTGGAAGCTGGCGAGGTCCTTGAACACGGCCTGGCTGAACATCCCCTGCGCGTCAGCCAAGCACTTGGGCCAAGTCAATTGCTGGAAGGACGCGAGCCGCGCGAAGATGGAGGCGGTGAACTCCACGCGCCGCTCGAAGCGGGCGTGATCGAACTCCGTAACGCCGCCAAAGTGCCAGTCGCGGAAGCGAATGGACCGGGCGTCGTTTGGCGGGCTCGGAAACAGGAACCCAGCATGCTGGAACGAGACGCGCGCGGCGAATTCGCCCCCGTCGAAGCTTGCGTTTCCGGAGAAGGTCACACGGTCGAAACTTGCGTTTCCGGAGAAGGTCGCGCTGTCGAAGCGGGCGTCGGCGGAGAAGGTGGCGCTGTTGAAGTTGATTTCTCCGGAGAAGATCGCGCAGCCGAAGCTTGCGTTTCCGGAGAAGGTCACACGGTCGAAACTTGCGTTTCCGGAGAAGGTCGCGCTGTCGAGGCGGGCGTCGGCGGAGAAGGTGGCGCTGTTGAAGTTGATTTCTCCGGAGAAGGTCGCGCTGCCGAAGTGGGTGTTTCCGGAGAAGGTCGCGTTGTCGAAGTTAGCGTTTCCGAAGAAGGTCGCGCTGTTCAAGCCAGTTTCTCCGGCGAAGGTCGCGCTTTTGAAGCTGGTGTTTCCGGAGAAGGTCACGCTGTAGAAGCTGGTTTCCCCGGAGAAAGTCGCGCTGTCTAAGCGGACGTCTCCGGAGAAGATCGCGCTGTGGAAGCCGGCTTCCCCGGAGAAAGTCGCTCTGTCGAAGCGGGTGTTTCCGGAGAAGGTAGTGCTGTAGAAGTGGGCGTCTCCGGAGAAGGTCGCGCTGTGGAAGCCGGCGTCTTTGGAGAAATTTGCGCTTTGGAAGCCGGCGTCTTTAGAGAAGGTCGCACTCTCGAAGAAGGCGCGTCCGGAGAAGGTAGCTCTGTCGAAGAAGGCGTATCCGGAGAAGGTCGCGCTGGTAAAGCTGGCGTCTCCGGACAAGGTCGCGCTGGAGAAGTGGGCGGCTCCAGAGAAGGTCGCGCTATAGAAAATAGCGCCTCCGGAGAAGGTTGAGCTGTTGAAGCTGGCCTCTCCGGAGAAGGTCGCTCTGAAGAAGTGGGCGACTCCGGAGAAGATCGCGCCGTTGAAGCTGGCGTCTGCGGAGAAGGTCGCGCGACGAAACAGCGCACCGTCGAAAAAATTTGCGTACTCGCAACGAAAGCCCGCGCCGAGCATCGGCGTGTCCTCCCACTCCCGCGGGAGCATGGCCCAATCGCACACGGCGTGCAGCACCCGCGCCGGGTCGGTGGGAGCCCGCAGCAGCACCGTGCCCCAGAGCTGCGCCCTTCCGTCCGGTGCCGTGGCAATGCAGAAACGGTCCGTGGCCGTCTCCGAGGCAGCGGCTACCCGGTGCCCGATCACTGCCGCCAGGCAGTCGCGCTCCGCCTCGGGCCATCCGTCCTTGGCGGCCGACCCGTCCGACCACCGCAACGGCACATGCGCGATGTGCCAGTCCCGGCCATCCGGCCCGCGCACCAACTCCCCTACCGCGCGCAGCGTCGCGTCGTCGCGAAGCAAGCCCGTCGCGGGGTCGCGCCGCCACCACGCCTGCAGGTCCTGCTCGCCGTGCGCCCCCCCATGGAGCACGTCTCCGTATTGGCCCACGGGCTTCCCCGCGAGCCCGGCCCAGGAGAAGTCGTGTATCCACCACGCCGCCCACCAGTCGGCCTGAAGCTCCGCCGTGCTCTTCGCCATGCCCTGCCCGTCGCTATGCCGCGGGCCATGCTATGTCAGGTTGCGGAGCAGGTCAGTAATACTTCAAATCCTGCGCCTTCCCGCCGAACACCCGCCACACATAGAAGGTGTAGAGGAAGATCATCGGCAGCACCGCCGCCGCGCCGAACAGGATGATCAGCAGCGATTCCGGCGCCGAGGCCGCCTCGAAGATCGTCACCTGCTCGGGCACCACATAGGGCCAGAAGGAATAGGCCAGCCCCTGGAAGCACAGCACGAAGATGGCGGCGGTGGCGGCGAAGGGCACCCAGTCCAGGCTGTGGTCCACGCGGGGGAAGCGGCGCAGGAAGATGTGCAGCACCAGGAACAGCGCGCCGGTGGCCAGCGGGATGGGCGCCAGCATCAGCGCCTCGGGCATGGAGAACCAGCGCTCGAAGATGCGGGGGGAGGCCAGGGGTGTTGCGGCACTCACCACCAGCACGCCCGCCCAGGTGGCATAGAGCGCCCCCCGGGCCCATCGGGCGGCGCGCAGCTGCAACTCGCCCTCGGCCCGCCAGACCAGCCAGCAGGCGCCGACCAGCGTGTAGCCGGCCACCGTGAAGACCCCCACCAGCAGGGAGAAGGCGAAGGCGGGCCAGGAGGGGTCGAAGCCCAGGATGTAGCTGCCCAGCATCCAGCCCTGGCTGAAGGCGGCGAGGATGGAGCCCATCTGGAAGGCCACATCCCATTTGGGCTTTTGCGGCTCGGGCGCCTTGGCGCGGAACTCGAAGGCCACGCCGCGCAGGACGAGGCCGGCCAGCATGAGCGCCACGGGGATGTAGAGCGCCGTCAGGATCATGCCATGGGCCACGGGGAAGGCCACCAGCAGCAGCCCCACCCCCAGCACCAGCCAGGTCTCGTTCGCGTCCCAGAAGGGGCCGATGGAGGCGATCATCCGGTCGCGCTGCGCCTCCTCGCCGGTGGCGCGCAGCAGCACGCCCACGCCGAGGTCATAGCCGTCCAGGATGGCGTAGAGCAGCATCGCGACGGCCAGCAGCACCGCGAAGGTGATGGGCAGCCAGGCGCCGTCGGGGAGGGTTTCCATGGGCGTCACTCCGCGGGGACGATGGGGCGAAGGGGGTCGCGTCGGCCCAGCTCCTCGGGCTCCGGCGCGGTGGGGCGGCGGGCCAGGTGCATCAGCGTGCCGATATAGGCGGCCAGCAGCGCCACGTAGATCAGCAGGTACATGAGCAGCGAGCCCATGATGGTGGTGGCCGCGACCGGCCCCGCCGCCTCGCCCGTGCGCAGGATGCCGGTGACGAGCCAGGGCTGGCGGCCGATTTCCGTCACATACCAGCCGGCCAGCGTGGCCACCCAGCCCGAGAAGGTCATGCCCACCAGGGCGCGGGCCAGCCAGGGGGTGACGCCGCGGCGCCACAGCACCCAGGCCCCCCACCAGGAGACCAGCAGCATCAGCATGCCGATGCCCACCATCACGCGGAAGGCGTAGAAGACCGGCGCCACGGGCGGGTGCTCGCCCACGAACTCGTTCAGGCCGCGGATCTCGCCATCCATCCGGTGCGTCAGGATGAGCGAGGCGAGGTAGGGGATGTTCACCTCGAAGCGGTTGGTGCGGTTGGCCTCGTCGGGGATGGCGAAGAGGCGCAGCGCCGCCCCCCGCTCGGTCTCCCAGATGCCCTCCATGGCGGCCACCTTCTGCGGCTGGTGCTGCAGGGTGTTCAGCCCGTGCAGGTCACCCGCCAGGATCTGCGCGGGGATCAGCACCGCGCCCATCACCACGCCCGTCCGCAGCGCCTTGAGCACGCCCGGCGCGCGGTCGCCACGCAGCCAGCGCCAGGCGGAGAGGCCGGCCACCAGGAAGGCCACCGTCAGCCCCGAGGCCAGCAGCATGTGCGCCAGGCGATAGGGCATGGAGGGGTTGAACACGATGGCCCACCAGTCGGCCGCATAGACCACGCCGTCGCGGATCTCATGCCCCGCCGGCGTGTGCATCCAGGAATTCAGCACCAGGATCCAGAAGGCGGACAGCGTGGTGCCGCCCGCCACCAGCACGGTGGCGAGCGTATGGATGCGGTTGGACACCCGCCCATAGCCGAACAGCATGATGGCGAGGAAGCTCGCTTCCAGGAAGAAGGCCGTGATGACCTCATAGGCCAGCAGCGGCCCGGCCACATTGCCCACGCGCTCCATGAAGCCCGGCCAGTTGGTGCCGAACTGGAAGGACATGACCACGCCCGACACCACGCCGAGCGCGAAGCTCAGCGCGAAGACCTTCACCCAGAATTTATAGGCGTCCATCCAGGCCACATCGCCCGTCGCGTTGAAGCGCAGCTTGAAGAACAGCAGCACCCAGCCCAGCGCGATGGTGATGGTGGGGAACAGGATGTGGAAGGAGATGTTCGCCGCGAACTGGATGCGGGCGAGGAGGATCGGGTCCAGGTCCATGGCGGGTCAGCCTTCCTGTGCCTTCCGGCGGGGCTTGCGGGTCACGATTTCGTGGAAGCGGTCGGTGGCCTCCAGCACGCGGGCCACGCGCCCGCCGAGCTTGAGCAGCGCCACCAGCCGTTCGTCGGGCAGCTTCTGCACGTCATCCATCCAGCCGGTGAGCAGGGAGATGACCTCGTGCAGGCTCTCCATGCGCTTGTGCGCGTGGCGCTCGGCGTCGCTGCGGGGCGTCTGCATCAGCGTGTCGCGCAGCAGGGTCAGCGTGGGGTCCACCTCGCGCTTGCGGCGCTCCTCGGCCAGCGTGCGGACGATGGCCCAGACGTCGTCGGGCGTCGTGAAATGCTCGCGCCGGTCGCCGGGCAGGTGCTGCAGCTTGATGAGGCGCCAGTTCTCCAGCTCCTTCAGCCCCATGGAGACGTTGGAGCGGGAGAAGCCGAGCGATTGCGCGATCTCATCCGCCGGCAACGGCCGGTCGGACAGGAACAGCAGGGCATAGATCTGCCCCACCGTGCGGTTGATGCCCCAGCGCGAGCCCATCTCGCCGAAGTGGAGGACGAAGGCGGCGGTGGAGGGGGGCAGGTCCATGGAGGACGATATGTTCAGGAATTTCTGAAATGACAAGCGTGTCAGGTTAGGATTTTTGCCGGCCCCGCGGGTCTACCCGCGCCCTGGCCTCCCATAGGGCCGCACCATCCCCCGCAGCACCGCCTGCAACAGCGCCTGGTCCCGTGTGCGGGCCCCCAGCTTGGTGCGGGCCGACCGCAGGTGCAGCTCCACCGTCACGGGGGTGATGGCCATCCGGTGCGCGATCTCCTTCGTGCGCAGCCCCTCTGCCAGCCACTCCAGGACCTCCGCCTCCCGTGCCGTGAGGGGCGGCGGGGCATCCAGGCGCATCTGCAGCAGGCGCAGCGCCAGCGGCAGGCTTTCGCCCAGGGCGAGGCGCAGCCGCGCCAAGGCCTCCGGTTGCAGGCCGGAGCCGATGTTCCACGCCACGCCCGGCTGCCCCGGCAGCATGAGGGAGAAGCCCGAATGGAAGCCGGCCTCCCCCGCCTCCTCGATCAGCCGCTGCTGCCTGGGGTCGAGGTGGCGCAATGCCGCCAGATGCGCCGCCCCGGTCGGCATGGAGCGGCCGGGCGTCATGCAATGCTCGTAGAACGGATCAATGCGCGCATAGCCCTGCGCCATGTAGTGCGCCACCCAGTCATGGCCCATGTTCGTCCTGATCTTCGGTGATGCGCCCCGCACATCGTAAAGAATGAGACGATCCACTCCAAAATGCGCCATGTATTCGCTGAAGCGCATCCAGGACGTGTCCGCATCCGCCGGCGCCAGCACTTCCAGAAGATGGGCAAGATCAAGCATTCCAGAACAAGACTACGGTTTTCCATAGATTGTCACCCTGCAATCGGGGTGCGACGAGCGATGGCCCCTCTGCTGGCCCCCTCTTACGGAGCGTGTCGCTTGAAACCCCATGCCCTGTTCCTCGGCGCCGCCATGGCGCTCGGTGCTTCTCCCGCGGCCATGGCCGAGCGCGTGGGCGTGCTGGTCTTCGACGCCTCCGGCTCGATGTGGAACCGGGTCGAGGGCAACCGCACCCGCATCGAGGTGGCGCGCGATGTGGTGGGCGACTATTTCACCCGGCGTGACCAGTCGGTGCCGCTCGCCGTCATCGCCTATGGGCACAACCGGCGTGGAGATTGCCGCGACATCGAGGTGATCGCGCCCATGGGCCGCGCCGCAGGCGGCACGCTGGCGCAACGGCTGCGCGCCCTGACGCCGCGCGGCATGACGCCGCTGACCGACAGCCTGCGCCAGGCCCGCGCGCAAATCCCGGCCACGGCGGAAAGCGCCGACATCATCCTGGTCACCGACGGGCTTGAGACCTGCCAGGGCGACCCCTGCGCCCTGGCCGCCGAATTCGCCGCCGAGGGCATCAACATCCGCGCCCATGTCGTGGGCTTCGGGTTGAGCCGGACGGAGGTGCAGGCGCTCTCCTGCATCACGGAGCAGACCGGCGGGCGGCTGTTCGAGACCAATTCCGGCGCGGAGCTGGCCGAGGCGCTGCGCGAGGTGAGCGCCGCCGTGCCGCCCCCCGCCGTGGCGCCCCCCGTCGTGGCACCGACACCGCCCCCGCCGGAGCGCGAGGCGGCCTTCGACCTCGATGCCCGCGCCGAGGCCGGCTTCACCTACAGCATCCGCTGGCGGGGCGAGGCGCGCAATGTGGACTATATGGGCTTCGTGCAGCGCGGTGCCGATCGCGCGCCATCGAGCGCCGGCTTCAACGTGATCGGCGGCACTTCGGCGCGACCGAACAACCCCGCCCGCCGTCGGGCGCCGGAGCAGCCGGGTGAGTATGACCTCATCATCCGCGGCGCTCACGGCGTCATCATCGCCCGCCAGGCGGTGGAGGTGGTGGCGCCCAGCATGGGGTTCGATCCGGTGGGCTCCGTGGCGCCGGGCAGCAGCTTCGTCTTCGTCTATCGTGGTCCCGACCAGGCCAGTGAGCGGATCGTCATCGCCCGCCCGGGTGATCCGCCGGCCCAATACGGCCCGAACTGGAACTTCGCCCTGTCCACCCGTGGGCGGGCCAGGCTGCGCGTCCCTACCGAGCCGGGCGAGTATGAGGTGCGCTACCTGAATGCCAG
Source organism: Roseococcus suduntuyensis (assembly GCF_014196305.1). Classification (GTDB taxonomy): domain Bacteria; phylum Pseudomonadota; class Alphaproteobacteria; order Acetobacterales; family Acetobacteraceae; genus Roseococcus; species Roseococcus suduntuyensis. The sequence goes on along the minus strand of NZ_JACIDJ010000002.1, from coordinate 460,230 downwards.
CCGCACCGAGGTGATGTTCGCCCGCCGCTTCGGCGTGGGCGTGCCCTTCGAGGATGCCGACACGACCAATGTGGCGGCCCTCGCCGCGCAGGCGGCCGCCGCCACCCGCGCCGCCCCCGAGCAGGACAACCTGCCCGAGGTGGAGGCCCGCTTCCGCCTGCCGGATGGCGTGCCGCCCGGCCCCGTCACCTGGTCGGCCGTGCCGCTCGACCCCGACCTGCCGCCCGAGGCCTGGGCGCCGCAGGAGGCCAGCGTGGTGGGCGAGGGCCGCTTCGCCCCCGGCCGCTACCGCGTGACGGCCATCGCCCCCGGCGAGGTGGAGTTCACCGCCGATGTCGAAATCCTGCCCGGGCAGGAGAATGTCTTCACGGTGCAAATGGTGCCGGTGCCGGAGGAGGTGCGGCATGAATCGCCGCTGAACGGCCAGTGGCGCCTCTTCATGATCCCGCCGCACACCAACCCGACGCCGCCGATCCCGATGCTGGATGTCCAGATGCGGCGAGAAGGAATGGACGGGCCGATCACGGGCCGCTTCGAGCTGCTGCCGGCGCTGGGCGGGACGCAGTTGGCCGGCACGACCGGCCCGCTGGGCGAGCCGAGCCAGGATTCCCATGGGCTTCTGCGCTTCAACATCTGCCCCTGCGAGGGAGTGCCGGGGCAGTTCAGGGTCAGCATGCGGCCCTATGGCGTGGGCTTCGCCGGCTCGCTTTCGGCCGGGAGGCGGGGCTTCCGCGCGGCGCTGTGGCCCGCGGACCTGCCCTTGCCGGATCTCGACCCGCTGAAGGAGGCGCTGCACGGGCCGCGCCCCTAGATCCCGAGCCGGGCGGGCGGGCTGGCGAAGACGCCGCCTCCCGCCGCTCCAGCCAGCCACGACAGCAGAGGGAGGCCAACCCATGGCCAGGCATTTGCGCGCGCCCGATCTCTACCGCGGCGACATCATCCTGACTTCCATGCGCACCCGGCTCGGCCCGACGACGTCGGTCACAACGGCACTGATCCCCGTCGTCGAGAACAACTTCATCAATGTTGCGACGGTGTCGGCCTACTCCCACGCGATCCTGGTTGCCGAGCCCGGCCGGATCATCGAGTTCCGCAAGACGATGAAGGAGAAATCCCTCCGCGATTCATTGACGGATGGAGGACGGGATGTGCCGGCGGTGGCGCATGTCTTTCGCCGGCGCGGCTCCAATGGCCACAACCGGCCACAGGTGCTCATCAATGCGCGAAAGATGGTGCATGGGTTTCGAGCCGTGGATCCGCAGTATGTCCTCTCGGTCTGGATGGGGCTCAACCGGCTCAATTCGGGCCTCCGGCAGGAGGACGTGCAAGGAATGCTCGTGTGCAGCTCCTTCTGCGCCGCGGCCTGGGCTTCCGTCGGCCTGCCGCTCAGCCCCGATGACCCGCACAACATGTCGCCCGGCGATATCGCCCTTTGCGCGGACCCCGCGACCATGAAGTCCGTGGCGAGGGCGCAGGATCTCTGGGCCCTGGCCGTGACCGCCGCGCGCCAGCGGCCCGCGTCCCTTCTCTCCAGCCGGCACATCACGCTTGATCTCGTGGGCATGATGGACCCGGCTGAATATTCGTGAGGCAGGGGTGCGCCCCGGGCCGATGCGGCGGCGATGCGGCTCGGCTAGTGTGCGCGACCCATGGCCCTCCCGCCCTCCTTCCTGGACGAACTCCGTGCCCGCACCCCCATGCCCTCGCTGGTGGGGCGGCGGGTGCGGCTGTCCAAGTCGGGCCGCAACTGGAAGGGCCTGTGCCCCTTTCATAACGAAAAATCCCCGTCCTTCTATGTCTATGAGGACAGTTTCCATTGCTTCGGCTGCGGGGCGCATGGCGATGCCTTCGCCTATGTCATGCGGGCCGAGGGAATGGGCTTCATGGAGGCGGTGGAACGCCTCTCGGGCGAGGCCGGCCTCGATGTCCCCAAGGCCACCCCCGAGGCCGCGGCGCGCGAGGCCCGGGCGCGCGACCTGCACGGCGTGCTGGAAGCGGCCGAGGCCGCCTATCGCCGGCGCCTGCGCAGCGCCGAGGGCGCGGACGGCCTGGCCTATCTGCGAAAGCGCGGCCTGACCGACGAGACCATCGCCCGCTTCGGCCTGGGCTGGTCGGGCGGGGGGCGCGGGGTGCTGGCGGCGGAATTGCGGGAGCTGGGCATCACGCCCGCGCAGCTCATCGAGGCCGGGCTGATGCAGCCGCGCGAGGAGGGCGGCGCCAGTGACCTCTTCTTCAACCGCGTCATGTTCCCCATCCGCGACCGGCGCGGCCGCACCATCAGCTTCGGTGGCCGCATGCTGGGGGAGGGCCAGCCCAAATATGTGAACGGGCCCGAGACGGCGCTGTTTTCCAAGCGCCGCAACCTCTACGGCCTGGACCTGGCGCGGGAGGGCGTGTTCCGCGGTGCCACCCTGATCGTGGCCGAGGGCTATATGGACGTGATCGCGCTGCACCAGGCGGGCTTCACGGGTGCGGTGGCGCCACTCGGCACCGCGCTGACGCCCGAACAGCTGGAAGCCCTGTGGCGCGTCAGCCCCGAGCCCGTGCTCTGCTTCGACGGGGACGCCGCCGGCAGCCGCGCCGCCGGCCGCGCGGCCGAGGTGGCGCTGCCCCTGCTGACGCCGGAGCGCACGCTGCGCTTCGCCACCCTGCCGGCGGGCGATGACCCGGACACGCTGATCCGAAAATCCGGCGCGCAGGGCATGCAATCCCTGCTGGACAAGGCCCAGCCCCTGGCCGACGCCCTGTTCGGCTTGATCGCGGGGGCGAAGCTGCCCGAGGGGCCGGAGGCGCGCGCCGCCATCCGCAACCGCCTCGCCGCCGCCGCGGCCGCCATTCCGGACAAGGCCTTGGCCGCCGAATTCCGGGGGGCGCTGTTCAACCGCTTCTTCGCGCAATCCCGCCGGCCCGGCGCGCGCGCGGCCCCGCGCCACCCCCGCCCGGTGCCCGATGCGACGGCCATCCAGGCGCAGCGGGCGCGGCTGCTGCTGGCGATATGCCTCCACCATCCGGACCTGCTACGCGAGGTTGAGGAGCCGCTGGCACTGCTCGATCTGCCCGAGGGGCCGGCCAAGCAGGTCAGGGATGCCCTCCTTGCCTGGATTCCCCGGGCCGAACGCCTTGACTCCGTGGAGTTGATCGCCCACCTCGAAAAGAGTCCCGTCTCGGCCGCCAGCGCCTGGGTGCTCCGCCCCGCGGGGCTGCCCATGGAAGCCCGTTCCGGGGCCCAACCGAAGGAGGCGCTGGACGCCTTCTGGCAGATATTCGGCTTTCTCCGCGGCGAGGCGGAGCTGGCGGAGGATGCGCGGGCGGCGGAGGCCGCCTTCGCGGGGTCGAACGACCCGGCCGCACAGGCGCGGTTGATCCGTCTCCGCGCCGCGCTGGATGCGCTGCGCCGGGGTGAGGTCGAGGATGAATTCTCCCCCGCCTGAGGGCGGTGGCATAGGGTAGGGGGTTTTTTCCCCCGCAAGCATGGAGTGAGGCATGGCGAGCAAAACGGCAGCGGCGGGCGAGACGGCCGAGGCACGCGAGGAAGCGGTCGAGGGCGCGTTGCTCGACATCACGTCGGCGGCCGTGAAGAAGCTCATCGCCCGCGGCAAGGAGCGTGGCTACGTCACCTTCGACGAGGTGAACTCCGCCATGCCCGAGGGCCAGGTCTCCCCTGAATTCATGGAGGACACCCTCTCCTCCCTCTCCGAGGCCGGCATCAACGTGGTCGAGGCCGAGGAGACCGAGGAGGACGGCGCCCCCAAGCCCGCCAAGGCCGAGGGCGAGGAGGACGAGGAGGAGAGCGGCGGCAATGTGGACGAGGAAAGCCTCGGCCGCACCGACGACCCCGTCCGGATGTATCTGCGCGAGATGGGCAGCGTGGAGCTGCTCTCGCGCGAGGGCGAGATCGCGATCGCCAAGCGCATCGAGGCCGGCCGGGACATGATGATCGGCGGGCTATGCGAAAGCCCGCTGACCTTCAAGGCCATCGTCGCCTGGCATGACGCGGTGCGCGAAGGCCGCATGCTGCTGCGCGACGTGATCGACCTCGAGGCCACCAACAACGCCGACAACCCCGATGGCGCGCCCGCCGAGCCCGAGGAATTCGAGGAGGGCGAGGAAGGCGAGGGTGCCGGCCTGTCGCTCTCCGCGCTGGAAGAGAAGCTGAAGCCCGAGGTCCTGGCCAATTTCGAGGCCATCGAGGGCATCTATTCCAAGCTGAACAAGATCTCGTCCAAGCGGATGGACGCCTACACCTCGGGCGGCGATTTCGCGGGCCGCAGCGAGAAGAGCTACGAGAAGCAGCGCCAGGAGCTGGTGGCGCTGGTGGAGAAGGTGCACCTCCACAACAACCGCATCGAGGAGCTGGTGGACCAGCTCAAGCAGCTCAGCCGCAAGCTGAACGCGCTGGACGGCCAGGTGCTGCGCCTCGCGGAAAGCCACAAGGTGCGGCGCGAGGACTTCCTGCCGCTGTGGAAGGGGTCCGAGCTGGACCAGGCCTTCATGGACCGCGCCGCCCAGATGAAGGGCAAGGCCTGGATGAACTTCTCGTCCAAGTCGCGCGAGGACCTGGAGCGCATCCGCGTCGAGATTTCGGCCGTCGCCGGCGCCACCGGCCTGCCGGTGAGCGAGTTCCGCCGCGTCTATGCCACGGTGAGCCGCGGCGAGCGCGACATGAACCAGGCGAAGAAGGAGATGATCGAGGCGAACCTGCGCCTCGTGATCTCCATCGCCAAGAAATACACCAACCGCGGGCTGCAGTTCCTGGATTTGATCCAGGAGGGCAACATCGGCCTGATGAAGGCGGTGGACAAGTTCGAGTATCGCCGCGGCTACAAGTTCAGCACCTATGCCACCTGGTGGATCCGCCAGGCCATCACGCGCAGCATCGCGGACCAGGCGCGGACCATCCGCATCCCGGTCCACATGATCGAGACCATCAACAAGCTGGTCCGCACCAGCCGCCAGATGCTGCACGAGATCGGCCGCGAGCCGCAGCCCGAGGAGCTGGCCGAGAAGCTCGGCATGCCCTTGGAAAAGGTGCGGAAGGTGCTGAAGATCGCGAAGGAGCCGATCTCCCTCGAAACGCCCATCGGCGATGAGGAGGACAGCCACCTCGGCGACTTCATCGAGGACAAGAACGCCATTATCCCGCTGGACGCGGCCATCCAGTCCAACCTGCGCGAGGCCACGACGCGGGTGCTGGGTTCGCTCACCCCGCGCGAGGAGCGCGTGCTGCGGATGCGCTTCGGCATCGGCATGAACACCGACCACACCCTGGAAGAGGTCGGCCAGCAGTTCAACGTGACGCGCGAGCGCATCCGGCAGATCGAGGCGAAGGCGCTGCGCAAGCTCAAGCACCCCAGCCGGTCGCGCAAGCTGCGCAGCTTCCTCGAAACCTGACGAGCGCGCGATGTGGACGACGGAGCCATCCACCCAGGTCACGGTGGATGTCACCTTCCTGCGAATGGACCGCGCGCCCGCGGAGCCCGGCCCCGCCCTGCCGGCTTCGCTGGCCGTCGAAAGGCTGCGGCCGCGCTGCGAGGTGGCGCAGTATCGCCGCCTCTATGACGGCGTGGGCCATGACTATCTGTGGTGGCTGCGCCGCACGCTCTCCGATGCCGAGCTGGACGCGGTGCTGGGGGACCGCGCCATCAGCGTCCACCTGCTGCATGACCGCGGCGAGGAGCTTGGCTTCTACGAGCTGGACCGGCGCAACTGGCCGCACATCAACCTCGCCTATTTCGGGCTGATGCCGGCGGCGATCGGGCGCGGGGTGGGCATTGCCTTCCTGCACCATGCCATCCGCACCGCCTGGGCGGAGGGTTGCAGCGCGCTGACGGTCAACACCTGCACGGCGGACCATCCGCGCGCCCTGCCCAACTATGTGAAGGCGGGCTTCCGGGTGCTGCGGACGCTGCGCGAGGAATGGCCCATCCCCGACCGCTTGGGCCTGCCCATTCCGGAGCGGGTGCGGGGCTGATCAGCTCCGGTTCAGGAAGGGCCGGGCCGCGTTCAGCGCCGGGCCGCAGCTGGATGCCGCCTCGCGCAGGGTGGCCTCGGCCGGCAGGCGGCCGATCCAGACGCCGATGCCGGTGCTGATGGCCCACCAGGGGTCCTGCGCGGCGCGTGCCAGCAGGGCAGGTGTGGCCTGGGTGACGCAGGCCGTGACGTCGCTCACCACCTGGCGCGGCGCGTCCTGGAGGCGCGAGGCGAATTCCGATTGCAGCGGCGCAATGAGGAAGGTGCTGAGCAGGAAGGCCAGCAGGTCGTTCAGCATGGGGCGGCCTCGCGCGGGCGCGGGGCGATGATGTTCGGTGTCATGTCGGTTCCCTCATTCCGTGACGGAGGGTTCGACATCGCGCCGGCCCCCGTGAAGGAGACATCGGCGCCAGAGGGGCCCGAACCACGGCATCAGGAATGGTCCCGCCACGGGCGCGCTTCAAGGGGTTTCAGCCCTCCGCGAAGGCACGACGCCGCCATTTGGCGCCGGGCGTCACGAAGACCGGGTGGCCGCCGGCGCGTAGCCGGCCCTGGCGAGGTGGCGATCCAGCGTGTCATCGGGCGCAAGGGCGAGGGCCGCGAGCGTCTCGTAAGGATCACCCTCCAGGCCAAGCACCTGGGCGAAGGCGGGCTCCGTCTTCGCGCCGGACCGGCGCCGCGCCATCACGGCCTCGCGCAGGGCGGGGGTGCCGCGTGCCAGCAGGCGCCGCTCGACGGCGAAATGTCGCCAGCCCATCTGCTGCTCCACGGGGAGGGCCTGCCCGAACACCTCGAACTCCCACCCATGGGCGTGGAAGCGCGCGACGACCGGCCGCCCCGCGCCTGTCCACTGGTGGAGGGAGAAGCCTGGGGCGTCTCTCCATTCGCGCCACAGGATGGCGGCGAAGCGGATGGGGTCCGGGGCGTGGCACAGGACATCGATGTCGCTCCCCGGGAGGTCGAGGTTGAGCGGGGGGGTGCCCGCGAGGCGCGCGTCGAACTCCCGCAGGACATGCAGGATGCCGATCGCCCGCACGGCGGCGCCGTGATGCATCTTCATGCCGTGGCCCCGGCGGCGGTCAGCCAGGCGAGGCGATGGCCCCCGGCGTCGCGCGGCCCGTCCCCTGGCTGATCGCCTCCCGCAGCATTCCCTCCGTCAGGATTTGCGGCAGGATCAGGGGCGCGCCGCCGCCGGCGGGATAAAGCAGGTAGAGCGGCACGCCGTCGCGCCCATGTGCGCGCAGCAGCGCGGTGATGGCGGTATCGCCGCGCGTCCAGTCGCCGGTGAGCTGCACCATGCCCGCCTCGCCCATCGCGCGCTGCGTCGCCTCCGTGTGGATGGCGATGCGCTCATTCACCTTGCAGGAGATGCACCACGCCGCCGTCAGGTTCACGAAGATGGGGCGGCCCTCGGCGCGCAGCTCCGCGACGCGCGCGGCGGACCAGGGCTCTGCGTTCCCGGAGACGGCGGCGCTGGCCGTGGGCGCGGTCGAGAGCAGGGGCAGCAGGGCGAGGGCTGCGATCACCGCGACCGCAGCGGTGGTCCGGCCCAGCCGGCCCGTGCCGCCGCTGGCCTGCGCCGTGCCGAAGGCCCAGGCGGCGAGGCCCACCAGCACGCCGCCCACCAGCACCATCAGCACGCCATCGGGCCCCGCCTGCTGGGCCAGCACCCAGACCAGCCACGCGGCCGCGCCATACATGGGGAAGGCCAGGAATTGCCGCAGCCGCTCCATCCAGGCGCCGGGGCGTGGCAGGGCGCGGGCCAGGCCGGGGAAGACCCCCAGCAGCGCATAGGGCAGGGCCAGCCCCAGGCCGAGTGCGGCGAAGACGCCCAGGGTGGCCGGCGCGGGCAGGGTGAGCGAGGCGCCGATGGCCGTCGCCATGAAGGGCGCCGTGCAGGGGGTGGCCACCAGCACGGCCAGCACGCCCGTGCCGAAGCTGCCGCCCGCATGGCCCGACAGCACCGGCCCCCGCACGGCGAAGACGCCCGAAAGGTTCAGCCCCACCGCCAGCATCAGCCAGGCCATGCCGGCCACGAAGGGCGCCCAGGTGAATTGGAAGCCCCAGCCGGCGGCGAGCCCGGCCCCGCGCAGCCCCAGCATCAGCCCGCCGATGGCGAGGAACGCCACCAGCACGCCGGCCGTATAGCCCGCGGCCTCGGCCCGGATGGCGCCGCGGGCCGCGCCGCCCAGCCGCGCCAGCGCCATGGCCTTCATGGCCAGCACGGGGAAGACGCAGGGCATCAGGTTCAGGATCAGCCCGCCCAGCAAAGCGAGGCCCAGCACCTGCCACAGCGGCAGGCCCAGGGCAGGCAGGGCGCCGCCGGGCTCGGCGGAGATGAGGTAGGCGCCGCGCACGCCGGCCGCATCGGTCAGGGCTAGCACGCCGTCCAACCGCGTGGGCCAGGGGGCTTCGGCGGAGGGCAGCGCCAGGGTCAGGGCGCCCTCGCGCACCGCCAGCGGCTGGGCGGGGGCGTTCTCGATCAGGTTCTGGGCGAAGGGGAAGAAGACGGCCTCGCGCAGGCTCGTGGGGTTCAGCCCCTCGCCCTCCACGGTCAGCGCGGCGCGGCCGCCCTCGCGGGCGAAGCGGGCGGTGAAGGGGGCGGGGCGGGGCAGGGCGGCCTCGGCCGCGAGGAAGAGGGGCAGGTTGGCCGGGCGGGGGCTCGCCTCCACGGGCAGGGTGAGGCGGAAGGCGCCATCCTCCGGGATGCAGACATCGGCGCAGGCGAGCCAGGTGCCGGTGGCGTCCAGGGTGACGGTGTCGCCGGGGCGCAGGGTGGTGGGCGCGGTGAGGGTGAAGGGGAAGGCGGCCTCGCCCAGATAGCCGAAATTCATCAGCGGGCCGAAGGGGATGCGGCTGGGGGCGGGGAATTGCAGCGGCCCGGACTGCCAGCCCTCCGGAAGGGCCAGGTCGAGTTCGGGCGGCGCGCCGGCATCGCCCGCATTGGACCAGTAGGTGTGCCAGCCTGGTGCGAGGCGGATGCGAAGCAGCGCGCGGAATTCCTCCCCCGGGGCGATGGCGGCGCGGTCGGCGTGGAGGGTGACGGTGGCGCGGGGTGACACGACGGGCACGGAATCGGCGGCCCGTGCCGGCAGGGCGAAGAATGTCAGCAGCAGAACGAAGAACAGGCGGGCCATGCGGGGATAAAAGGCCCCAAACCGTCCGCGCGACAAGGGCAAAGCGTGCATGGAAGGGTGGCCCCCCGGTGCCCTGCCGTGGCTTTGCCACGGCAGGCGGTGCCCACCCGAGAGGATGGGCACCAAACCGGGGCCCCCATGAAGCGCAGCTTCATGGGGATTGATCGGGGCCCCCACGAAAGCGCCAAAGGCGATTTCGTGGGGAATGAGTTATGCCGCCAGGATCGCCAGAAGCAGAAGTGCGACGATGTTGGTGATCTTGATCATCGGATTCACGGCCGGCCCGGAGGTGTCCTTGTAAGGGTCGCCCACCGTGTCGCCCGTCACGGCGGCCTTATGGGCATCGCTGCCCTTGCCGCCGTAATGGCCCTCCTCGATGTACTTCTTGGCATTGTCCCAGGCGCCGCCGCCCGTGGTCATGGAGACGGCCACGAAGAAGCCCGTGACGATGACACCGAGCAGCATCGCCCCCAGCGCGGAGAAGGCCGCGGCCTTGCCCGCGATCATCAGCACCACGAAGTAGCAGACCACGGGGCTGAGCACCGGCAGCAGCGAGGGCAGGATCATTTCCCGGATGGCGGACTTGGTCAGCATGTCCACCGCCCGGCCGTAATCGGGCTTCTCGGTGCCGGCCATGATGCCGGGCTTCTCGCGGAACTGGCGGCGGACCTCCTCGACGACGGATTGCGCCGCGCGCCCCACCGCCGTCATCGCCATGCCGCCGAACAGGTAGGGCAGCAGGCCGCCGAACAGCAGGCCCACCACGACATAGGGGTTGGCCAGGCTGAAATCGATCGCCCCCAGGCCCGCGAAGTATGGGTAGGCCTCGGGCCGGGCGATGAAGTAGTTCAGGTCCTGCGTGTAGGCCGCGAACAGCACCAGGGCACCCAGGCCGGCCGAGCCGATGGCATAGCCCTTCGTCACGGCCTTGGTGGTGTTGCCCACCGCGTCCAGCGCGTCGGTGGTCACGCGCGTCTCGGCCGGCAGGCCCGCCATTTCCGCGATGCCGCCGGCATTGTCGGTGACGGGGCCGAAGGCGTCGAGGGCCACGATCATGCCGGCCAGCGCCAGCATGGTGGTGGTGGCGATGGCGATGCCGTAGAGGCCGGCCAGCGCATGGGTGGAGATGACCCCCGCGATGATGATGAGCGCGGGAAGCGCCGTGCTCTCCATGCTGACCGCGAGGCCACGGATCACGTTGGTGCCATGGCCGGTCTGCGAGGCCTCGGCGATGGAGCGCACCGGGCGGAAGCCCGTGCCCGTGTAGTATTCCGTCACCCAGACGATGGCGGCGGTGACGGCCAGCCCCACGGCCGCGCAGAGCCAAAGCCCAAAGGCGCCGACGGTGCGGCCCCCGGCCTCCACCCCCGAGAAGCCGAAGAAGATGAAGGCGAGCGGCAGGATCGCGACCAGCGACAGCGCCCCCGTCACCATCAGGCCGCGATACATGGCCCCCATGATGGAGTTGTTGGCCGGCAGCTTCACATAATAGGTGCCGACGATGGAGGTGATGACGCAGACCGCGCCGATGGCCAGCGGGAACAGCATGCCCGAGGCGCGGCCGACATCGGTGAAGCTGATGGCGGCCAGCACCATGGTGGCGACCGCGGTCACGGCATAGGTCTCGAAGAGGTCGGCGGCCATGCCCGCGCAGTCGCCCACGTTGTCGCCCACGTTGTCGGCGATGGTGGCGGGGTTGCGGGGGTCGTCCTCGGGGATGCCGGCTTCCACCTTGCCCACCATGTCGCCGCCCACATCGGCGCCCTTGGTGAAGATGCCGCCGCCCAGTCGCGCGAAGATGGAGATGAGGCTGGCGCCGAAGCCCAGCGCCACCAGGCTGTCGATCACGAGGCGGGAATTGATGGCGTGCCCGCCGATGACGACCAGGATGAAGAAATAGCCCGCGACCCCCATCAGGGCGAGGCCCGCCACCAGCATGCCGGTGATGGCGCCCGACTTGAAGGCGAGGTCGAGCCCCGCCGCCAGGCCCAGCCGGCTCGCTTCCGCCGTGCGGACATTGGCGCGCACCGAGACGTTCATCCCGATGAAGCCCGCGGCCCCCGACAGCACCGCGCCGATCAGGAAGCCGATGGCGACGGGCCCGCCCAGCAGCACCCACACCAGGGCCATGAGCACCACGCCCACGCCCCCGATGGTGATGTATTGCCGGCGAAGATAGGCGGAGGCGCCTTCCTGGATGGCGCGGGCGATTTCCTGCATGCGGGCATCGCCCGCCGGTTTCGCCATGATTTCCTTGGTCGTGATCCAGCCATAGGCGATGGAAGTCGCGCCCAGCAGGAGGACCAGCAGCAACGTCGCTGTGATCACTTTGCTCTCCCATGTTTATTGTTGCGTCGCGGTAATCGGCGATCGTTTTGAAAGCCTAGAACTATCGCACGGCCAGCGTCCACGGCCCTGCAAGCCCCCCCGGGCGGGTTTTTGCGGTATTTTCCCGGGGGATGGAGGCAGGCCATGCGCATCCCCCCTCGCGCCGGCACGGATTTTGTGGTGGAAAGCCGGGCCTTCCCAAACCGGAGCCCAGAGCCCATGCGTATCGACGCCATCCCCATCGGCAAGAACCCGCCCGAGGACCTGAACGTCATCATCGAGGTGGGCGTGGGCGGGGAGCCGGTGAAGTACGAGCTGGACAAGGATGCCGGCACGCTCTTCGTGGACCGCTTCCTCTACACCCCCATGCGCTACCCCGGGAATTACGGCTTCGTGCCCCACACCCTGTGCGGCGACGGGGACCCGCTGGACGTGCTGGTGGCCAACACCCGCCCCATCGCGCCCGGCGCCGTCATCAATGTGCGCCCGGTGGGCGTGCTGAAGATGGAGGATGACGGCGGCATGGACGAGAAGATCATCGCCGTGCCCTCGCCCAAGCTGACCAAGCGCTACGAGAACGTGTTCAACTACACGGACCTGCCCCAGATCACGCTCGACCAGATCCGCCACTTCTTCGAGCACTACAAGGACCTGGAGCCCGGCAAGTGGGTGAAGATCGCCGGCTGGGGCGATGCGGACGAGGCGAAGCGCTACATCCTGGAATCCATCGAGCGCGGCAAGGAAGCCTCCTGGCCCATGCACGAGCGGCGCAAGCCGACGGAGTAAGCGCCCCCTGGACGGGGCGCGCGGGTCTTTGCATCCTCGCGCCCCCATGCGCCCGTAGCTCAATTGGTTAGAGCGGGCCGCTCATAACGGCTTGGTTGCGGGTTCAAGTCCTGCCGGGCGCAAGTCCATTTCCTTGGCGGCTGCTTCACGCCTTTGGCGGAATCGCCGAGGCGTGAAGCAGCCGCTCTGCAAAACCAACGGCGTGATCAACGAATGGTGATCACGCCGTTGGGCGGCAGCACATGCGGCAGGCCGCGCGCCGCCGCCGCCACCCGCCCGCGCAGCCAGCGATGGGCGGGGGCACCCCCCAGAACCTCGGGCCAGATCGCGGTGGTGGTGAAGCCGGGAAGGGGCAGCGGCGCCTCGCGCACCTCCAGCCCCAGCGCCGGTCCATGTTCCAGGGCGAGGCTGCGCGGCAGGGTCACGGCCATCCGCGTCTGCGCCACCATGCGAAGGGCGGCGTGGAAATGCGGCAGCCAGAGCGCCACGCGCCGCCGCATGCCCATTCCCGCCAGCGCGTCATCCACCGCCCCCGTCCCGCGCCCGGTGATGGAGACCAGGATGTGGTCCAGCGCGCAAAACCCCTCCAGCGACCAGTCTTCCAGCGCGGGATGGCCCGCGCGCAGCACCGTCACCAGCCGGTCCTTGTAGAGGGGTGACTGCCGCAGGCTGGCCGGCAGCGGCGCCCCCATCACCGAAAAGGCGAGGTCGAGCCGCCCCGCCGCCAATTCCTCCACCGTGCTGCCCGTGATGGGCAGCACGCGCAGCGCGAGGCCCGGCGCCTCGGCGGCCAGAAGCGGCACCAGGCGGGGCAGCAGCATCAGCGTGTCATGGTCGGTGGCGGCGAGGCGCATCACGCTTTGCAGCCGCGCTGGGTCGAAGCCCTCGCGGGAGATGAGGTCCGCCGTCTCGGCCAGCAGCGATGCGAGGCGCGGGGCCAGGGCCTGGGCGCGCGGGGTGGGGATCAGGGCGCCGGTCGGGCCGCGCACCAGCAGCGCATCGCCCAGCATGCCGCGCAGCCGGCCCAGCGCGCGCGAGACGGCGGGCTGGCTCATGCCCAGCTCCTCGGCCGCGCGGGTGACGGAGGCGTGGCGCAGCAGGGCGCCCAGCACCGTCAGCAGGTTGAGATCCATGCCGCGCAGTTTCACTTCGTGCATGTGCCAATTAACGAACATGCATTGGGAACATGTCCAGCCTTCCGGCATTCCTGTCGCCACCACAGGAGAACCAAAGCCATGTTCCTCATCGCCGGACTCACCGGAAACACGGGCGCCGCGGCGGCCCAGACGCTTCTCGGCCAGGGGGAGCAGGTTCGCGGCCTGGTCCGCGACCCCTCCCGCGCGGCGGACTGGGCCGCGCGCGGCGTCGAACTCGCCACGGCCGACCTGCGCGACACCGCGGCGCTGACCGAGGCCATGCGCGGCGTGGCGGGCGCCTATCTGCTGATCGCCGCCCCCGTCCAGGCGGAGGATGTGATCGGCGACTACATCACGATCGCCACCAGCATCCGCGCGGCGGCGCGGGCGGCGGGGTTGCCGCGCCTGGTGTTCCTTTCCTCGGAGGGCGCGCACCTCGCCTCGGGCACCGGCGCCGTGCGGGCGCTGTACATGGCCGAGGCGCTGCTGGCCGATGCGGCGCCCAGCGTCACCTTCCTGCGGCCTTCCTATTTCCAGGAGAATTGGCGCGGCGTCTTCGACGCGGCGCGGCATGAGGGGGTGCTGCCCAGCTTCCACCCTGAGGACGCGCCCCCGCGCGGCATGGTCGCCACCCGCGACATCGGGGCCGAGGCCGCCCGGCTGCTGACCGAATCCGCGCCGCCGCCGGTGGTGGAGTTCACCAGCGCCATCCAGGCCACCGACGCAGATGCCGCCGCCGCCGCCGCCCAGGTTCTGGGCCGCCCGGTCCAGGTGGTGCGCCCGCCGCGCGAGGCCTGGGAGGGCATCCTGCGTGGCGCCGGGCTGGGTGCCGATTACGCGCGGCTGCTGAGCGGCCTTTATGATGGCCTTCATTCCGGGCAGTTGCGCTTCAGCGGTGCCGCGCCCCTGCGCACCGGCCCCACCACCCTCTCCGAGACCATGCGCGACTGGGTGTAGCGGGGCGCTGCGCCGGCATGGCAGCCTGATGGCCATGCCGGACCCCGACGACATCGCCCATCTCCGCCACGCCTTCACCGTCGCCCGCCGGGCGCGGGCGAATGGAAAGCACCCCTTCGGCGCCACCCTGGTGGACGAACAGGGCCGCGTGCTGATGGAACAGGAGAACGCCTTCGACACGGAAGGCCGCACCGGCCATGCCGAGACGGTGCTGTCCCGCCGCGCCTGCGCCGCCTACAGCGCCGAGGAGTTGGCCCGGACCACCATGTATGTGAGCGCCGAGCCCTGCGCCATGTGCGCGGGTTCCCTCTACTGGGCCGGCATCGGCCGCCTCGTCTACGCGATGAGCGAGGAGAAGCTGAAGCGCATCATCGGCCCCCACCCCGACAATCTGACGCTTGATTTGCCCTGCCGCGTGGTGCTGGAAAGCGGCCAGCGGCCCGTGGAGGTGATCGGGCCCCTGCTGGAGGACGACCCCGAGGCGGCCGCCCTACATGACGGGGTCTGGGACCGCCCCCCCGGCTGCCATTGAAGCCCCACCCCCCGGGCTGTAGAACGGCGCCAACCCCCCTTCGCGCCGACAGGAATTGCCATGCCCGCCTACCAGTATGTCTATGTGATGAAGGACCTCACCAAGAGCTATCCGGGTGGGCGCGAGGTCTTCAAAGGCATCACCCTCTCCTTCCTGCCCGATGCCAAGATCGGCGTGCTCGGCCCCAACGGCGCGGGCAAGTCCACCCTGATGCGCATCATGTCAGGCCAGGACACGGATTACGGCGGCGAGGCCTGGGTCGCGGAGGGCGCGCGCGTGGGCTACCTCTCGCAGGAGCCGCAGCTCGACCCCGACAAGAATGTGGGCGAGAACGTCCGCGCCGCCTTCACGGAGCTTGAAGCCCAGCTCAAGCGCTTCAACGAGATCAGCGAGAAATTCGCCGAGCCGATGGAGGAGGACGAGATGAACGACCTCCTCGCCGAGCAGGGCCGCCTGCAGGAGGCCATTGATGCTGCCGATGGCTGGGACATTGATCGCCGCGTGGACATCGCGCTGGACGCCCTGCGCTGCCCGCCGGCCGAAAGCGCGGTGACCAACCTCTCGGGCGGTGAGCGCCGGCGCGTGGCGCTGTGCCGCCTGCTGCTGGAAAAGCCCGACCTGCTGCTGCTGGACGAGCCCACCAACCACCTGGACGCCGAGAGCGTCTCCTGGCTGGAAACCACGCTGCGCGAATACCAGGGCGCCGTGCTGATCGTGACGCACGACCGCTACTTCCTGGACAACGTCACCAACTGGATCCTGGAAGTGGATCGCGGCCGCGGCTTCCCCTACCAGGGCAACTACTCGGCCTACCTCGACCAGAAGCGCAAGCGGCTGGAGCAGGAGAACCGCGAGGACCAGGCCCGCATCCGCGCCCTGGCGCAGGAGCAGGAGTGGATCGGGCGCAGCCCCTCCGCCCGCCAGGCCAAGAGCAAGGCGCGCATCCAGCGCTACGAGGAGCTGCTGGAAAAGAGCCAGGAGCGTGGCCCCGGGGAGCTGGAAATCCTCATCTCGCCGCCGCCGCGCCTGGGCAACACCGTCATCGAGGCCGAGGGGCTGCGGAAGGCCTATGGCAACCGCCTGCTGATCGACGACCTGTCGTTCAAGCTGCCGCCCGGTGGCATCGTGGGCGTGATCGGGCCGAACGGCGCGGGCAAGACCACGCTGTTCCGCATGATCACCGGCAATGAGGAGCCCGATGCCGGCAGCTTGCGCATCGGCGAGACGGTGCAGCTGGGCTATGTGGACCAGTCGCGCGACAGCCTGGATGACAAGAAGTCCGTCTGGCAGGAAATCTCGGGCGGCGATGATGTGATCAACATCGGCAAGCGCTCCATCCCGTCGCGCGCCTACACCGCCGCCTTCAACTTCAAGGGCGCGGATCAGCAGAAGCGCGTGGGGGTGCTCTCGGGCGGTGAGCGCAACCGCGTCCATCTCGCCAAGATGCTGCGCACGCCGCACAACGTGCTGCTGCTCGACGAGCCGACCAACGACCTCGACGTGGACACGCTGCGCGCCTTGGAAGAGGCGCTGATGGAATTCGCGGGCTGCGTCGTGGTCATCAGCCACGATCGCTGGTTCCTCGATCGTCTCGCCACCCACATCCTGGCCTTCGAGGGCGACAGCCATGTCGAATGGTTCGAGGGCAACTTCCAGGCCTATGAGGCGGACAAGAAGCGACGCCTGGGCAAGGACGCGGACCAGCCGCACCGGATCAAGTATCGCCCTCTCGAACGCTAATCGCGTTCCCCGCAAAGTCGCTTCGCGCCTTTGCGGGGGCCCCGGTTTGGTGCCTTTCCTGAGCCCCTGCGCCAGTTGGCGCGGCGAAGCCGCGCCGCCTTCCTGCGCGGGCGCGTGGGTGGGACCTGCCTGTTCTTTTCTGTTCCTCTGGGGACGTCATGACGCACCAGCTTTTCCGTGCGCCGCGCACGGTCACCACGCCGCGCCTGTCCCTGCTGCCGCCGGGGCCGGAGCACCTGCCGGACCTCATCCGCCTCAAGGGGGATGAGGCCGTGTTCGGCTACATGCTGCACGGCACCCGCAGCGCCCAGCGCACGCGCGAGGAACTCGAGGACGACATGGATTTCTGGCAGGTGCGCGGCTACGGCACCTGGTCGGTCTTCGAGCGCGGCACGGGCGAGTTCCTGGGCATCACGGGGCTGATGGAACGGCCGGACGGGCGCGGCGTGGCCGTGCGCTTCGCCCTCTGGCCGCAGTGCCGCGGCAAGGGCTATGCGCGCGAAGCGGCCCGCGCCGCACTCGATTTCGGACATGCGGCGGGCCTGCCGCGCATCATCGGCGTGGCGCGCGAGACCAACCTCGCCTCGCGCGCGGTGCTCACCGATTGCGGGATGACGCTCTGCGCCGAGTTTCCGCATCGCGGCCACAACATGCTGGTCTACGAAAGCCTCGCGTAAGGCTTCGGGCCCTGATCTTCGGGCCCTAATCTTCGGGGCTGGGCGAAGCGCGGCGTATCGGCGCAGTCTATCCTCCGCACATGTCCAGCCTCGCCGCCATCGCCGCCCTGATCGGCGACCCCTCCCGCGCCGCCATGCTCCAGGCCCTGCTGCCGGGCGAGGCACTGACGGCCGGTGAACTCGCCCGCGTGGCCGGGATCGGCGCGCCCGCGGCCTCATCGCACCTGAAGGCGCTGGTCGAGGCGGGCCTGCTCCGCGTCCATGCCCAGGGCCGCCACCGCTATTTCGCCCTGGGTGGGGAGGAGGTGGCGGCGGCGCTGGAAACGCTGCTTTGCCTCGCGCGCCCTGCCGTTTCGGTGCGGCCCCCCTGGCCGCATGGCGAAGCTTTCCGCACGGGGCGCCTGTGCTGGCACCACCTGGCGGGGCGGCTTGGCGTGGCCCTCTACGCCCGCCTGACGGAAGATGGCTGGCTGGAACCCGCCCCCGGCGGCTGGGCCACCACGGCGCGGGGCGAGGCACGCTTTACGGAACTCGGCGTGGACCTCGCCGCCGCCCGGGCCGCCACCCGCTTCGCCTGTGACTGCATGGACTGGTCCGAACGCCGGCCGCATCTGGCGGGCGGGCTGGGGCGCGAGGTCACCTCCCTGCTGCTGCGCCGACGCTGGCTGAACCGCATCGAGCCCCGCGCGGACGAGGCCTTGCGCCGCCGCCGCCTGGAATGCACGCCCGAGGGGCGGCGCGCGCTGGAATCCGAATTCGGGCTGGCCGCGTGAGCCCTTCGGCGCGGCTGGGCCTCGGGCCTTCGGCGCGGCTGGGCGTGGCGCTCGCGGGCATGACGGTGGTGTCCCAGTTCCATCGCGCGGCGGTGGGGGTGGTGGCGCCGGAACTGGCGGCCGATCTCGGCATGGGGCCCGGTGCCCTGGGCGCCGCCAACACCGCCTTCTTCGGCGCGCTGCTGCTGGCGCAGATCCCCGTCGGCGTGGCGCTCGACCGGATGGGGCCGCGGCGCCTCGTCCTGGCGTTGACGGCCATCGCCGTGCCGGCCGCGCTGTTGCAGGCGCTGGCGCAGGATGGCGCGCAATTCCTCGCCGCGCGCTTCCTGCTGGGCCTGGGCTGCGCGGCCAGCTTCATGTCGGTGGTGGTGCTGGCCGGGCGCTGGCACCGGGGGCCGGCCATGACGGGGGCGGTGGCGCGCATCTTCGCCTGGAGCCAGTTGGGCATTCTCGCGGCCGGGGCGCCGCTGGCGGTGGTGTCGGGTGTCATTGGCTGGCGGGGGGCCTATGCGGCCTCGGCGGGGCTGACCCTGATGCTGGGCCTGCTGTGGTGGCGCTTCGCGGCCGATGACCCGCCTGGTGCCGCCCCCCGCATGGCCCCGCGCGAGACGCTGGCCGAGGTGCTGGCCGGGCAGTTCCAGGTCTGGGTCACGCCCGGCCTGCCGCGCATCCTCGCCCTGCACACGGTGGGCTATGGCGTGATGGCGACGTTGCTGGCCCTCTGGGCCGGGCCCTACCTGAACGATGTGCATGGGCTCGACCCCGCCGCGCGCGGGGCGGTGCTGCTGGCCATGGGCATCGCGGTGCCGGCGGGGCAGCTCGCCCTGCCGATGGCCGAACGTGCCCTGGGGCGGGAGCGCACGGTGCTTGCCATGGCGGGTGTCGCGCTGGTGGCGCTGCTGGCGTTGGCCTGGCCGGGGTTGGCGCTATGGCCGGCGGCGGTGCTGCTGGTCGCGGTGTGCTTCTTCTCGGCCTACCCCATCCTGCTGGTGACGCAGGGCAGGGGGCTGTTCCCCGAGCATCGGGTGGGGCGGGGCGTCACCACGGTGAACCTGGCGCAGGTGCTGGGCTCGGCGCTGCTGCCGGTGCTGGTGGGGGTGGCGCTGGACGGGTTCGGCGTGGCGGAGGCCGGCTACCGGGCGGGCTTCCTGCTGCTGGGGGGCGCGTTGGCGGCGGGGATGGCGGGGTACCGCTTCCTGCCCAGAGGTTAGTACATCGTGGTGCGGATGCGTTCCGGGTAGGTGGCGTCCACATCCTCGGCCGCCACGCGCCCGCCCATATGGCTGGCCATCAGCTGGCCCATGGTCGGCACGCCCTCGGGCCGCTTGCGCCCGTCCCACAGCTTCGAGCGCATCAGCGCCTTGGCGCATTGCATGAACAGGCTCTGCACCGCGATGACCAGCAGCGTGGCCGGCTCCTTGCCCTGGGCCACATGGGCGGCGCGCAGGGCGGGGTCGGTGGTGATGTGGGCGGTGCCGTGAACGCGCAGCGTCTCGGCCACGCCGGGCACCAGGAACAGCAGCGAGACCCGGTTGTCCTCCATCAGGTCGCGCAGCCCGTCAATGCGGTTGTTGCCGCGCCGGTCCGGCAGGATGAGGGTCCGCGGGTCCGCCACCGTCACGAAGCCCGGCGCGTCGCCGCGCGGCGTGATGTGCAGGCCGCGCGACCCGCTGGTGCCCATCAGCAGGAAGGGGCTGGCGGCGATGAAGGCGGCGGTTCGCGGGTCCACCTGATCCGTCACCTTGTTCTTCGCCAGTTCCGACACGGGTCCGTAGAGGGCTTCCAGCTCGGCCAGGGTGGAGATGCCGTGCGGGTCGGGAATGTGCGCGTCCATGGGGGCATGGTGGCGCAATGGGGCCGGGGCCGCTATATCAATCTCTTCCACCAATATCTGAAGTTTGCCATGGCCGGCCATTCGCAATTCAAGAACATCATGCACCGCAAGGGGGCGCAGGACGCGAAGCGCGCCCGCATCTTCTCCAAGCTGGGGCGCGAGATCACGGTCGCGGCCCGGATGGGGCAGCCCGACCCCGCCTTCAACCCGCGCCTGCGCGCCGCCCTCATCGCCGCCCGCCAGGCGAACATGACCAAGGATGCGGTGGAGCGGGCCATCAAGAAGGCCAGCGGTGCGGGCCAGGGCGATGACTACACCGAGGTCCGCTACGAGGGCCGCGGCCCCGCCGGCGTGGCGCTCATCGTGGAAGGGCTGACCGACAACCGCAACCGCACGGCGAGCGACGTGCGCTCCATGTTCAGCAAGCATGGCGGCGCGCTGGGCGAGACGGTGGCCTTCCAGTTCGACCGGCTGGGGGTGGTGCGCTACCCGGCCAGCGTCGCCGATGCCGACACGGTGCTGGAAGCGGCCATCGAGGCCGGCGCGCAGGACGTCATCAGCGGGGAGGAGGCGCATGAGATCCTCTCCGCCCCGGAAGATCTCAACACCGTGCGTGACGCGCTGGAGGCCCGCTTCGGCGAGGCGCTCTCGGCCCGGCTCGACTGGCGCCCCAACCTGACCGTGCCGCTGGATGAAGAAGGTGCCACCGCCATCTTCAAGCTGATCGAGGCGCTGGACGACCATGACGACGTGCAGAACGTCTATGCCAATTTCGAGGTGAGCGACGCCGTGCTGGCCAAGCTCTCCGAAGGCTGACCGCTGCCGCCCGTCCGCATCCTGGGGCTGGACCCTGGCCTCACCCATACGGGCTGGGGGGTGGTGGAGAGTGCCGGGTCGCATCTGCGCTTCATCGCGGCGGGCGCCATCAGCACCACGCCGGCCGAGGAGCTCTCCGCGCGGCTGGTGGTGCTGCATCGCGCACTGGCGGCGCTGATCGGCGAATGGACGCCCGATGAGGCGGCGGTCGAACACACCTATGTGAACAAGAACCCCGCCGCCGCGCTGAAGCTCGGCCAGGCGCGGGGCGTGGTGCTGCTGGCGCCCGCGCTGGCCGGCCTGCCCGTGGCCGAATACCAGGCGATGGAGGTGAAGCGTGCGGTCGTCGGCACCGGCCATGCCGACAAGGTGCAGGTGCAGGACATGGTGAAGCGCCTGCTGCCGGGTGCGGTGCTGAAGCGCGCGGACGCGGCCGATGCGCTGGCGATCGCCATCTGCCACGCGCATCACCGTGGCACGCGCGCCGCACTCGCCCGGATGGCGGCGCTGCCATGATCGCCTCGCTGACCGGCACGGTGCAGTCCACGGGCGAGGGGCAATGCGTGCTGGAGGTGGGCGGCGTGGGCTATCTCGTCGCCTGCTCGCGCAAGACGCTGGACCGGCTGACAGCGCGCGAGGGCATGCAGCGCCTGCTGGTGGAGGCGCGCTTCGCCGCCGAGACGGGCCTGACCCTCTACGGCTTCCTGGATGCGGCCGAGCGTGAGGCCTTCCGCGCGCTGAACGAGGTGAAGAACGTGGCCGCCAAGACGGCGCTGGCCGTGCTCTCCACCCTCTCGCCCGAGCAACTGGCGCGGGTGATCGCGGCCAAGGACCGCAAGGCACTCTCCGCCGCCAAGGGGGTGGGGCCCACCACCGCCAATCGCATCATTGACGAACCGGCCATGCAGAAATGGGCCGTGGGCCGCGCGACGCCGGAGGAGGGGGGCGAGGCCACGCTGGCCGCGCCCCTGCCGGCGCAGGGCGTGGAGGCGGATGCGGTCAGTGCGCTGTCCAATCTCGGCCTCAAGCGGCCCGAGGCGGAGCGCGCGGTGGCGCGGGCCAAGGCGCTGCTGGGGGAGGGGGCTGAGCTGAACGCGCTGATCACCCTGGCGCTTCGGGAAAGCGCGAGATGAGTGAACGCCTCACCTCCGGCGCCCGCCAGGATGAGGACGCGGGCGAGGCCTCCCTCCGCCCGCAGCGCCTCGCGGAATTCACCGGCCAGCAGCGGCTGCGCGAGAACCTGCTGGTCTACATCCAGGCCGCCTCCGCGCGCGGCGAGGCGCTGGACCATGTGCTGCTGCACGGGCCGCCTGGCCTCGGCAAGACCACGCTCGCGCAGATCGTGGCGCGGGAGATGGGCGTGGGCTTCCGCGCCACCTCCGGCCCCGTGTTGCAACGCGCGGGGGATCTCGCCGCCATCCTGACGAACCTGCAGCCGCGCGACGTGCTGTTCGTGGATGAGATCCACCGCCTGCAGCCGGTGATCGAGGAAACCCTCTACCCGGCCATGGAGGACTTCCAGCTCGACCTCATCATCGGCGAGGGGCCGGCGGCGCGCACCGTCCGCATTGATCTGCCGCCCTTCACCCTGGTGGGGGCCACCACGCGCTCGGGCCTGCTCTCCACGCCGCTGCGCGACCGCTTCGGCATTCCGCTGCGGCTGAACCTCTACGCGCCGGAGGAACTGTTCGGCATCCTGCAACGCGGCGCCGTGAAGCTTGGCTTCTCGCTCAGCGAGGAGGGGGCGCGCGAAATCTCGACCCGCTCCCGCGGCACCCCGCGAATCGCGGGAAGGCTGCTGCGGCGCGTGCGGGACTTCGCGGCGGTGGGCGGCCGCGTGGCCGACCGCGCGCTGGTGGACATGGCCCTGGACCGGCTGGAGGTGGACGCCAAGGGCCTGGACGCGATGGACCGCCGCTACCTCCGCCGCATCGCGGAGCACCACAATGGCGGGCCCGTTGGCGTCGAGACCCTGGCCGCCGCGCTGTCCGAAAGCCGCGACACGCTGGAGGATGTGATCGAGCCCTTCCTCATCCAGGAGGGTTTCGTGCTGCGCACCCCCCGCGGCCGCATGCTGGGCGAACCGGGGTGGCGGCACCTGGGCCTGACGCCGCCCGCCGGCACCACCGTCCAGCCGGACCTGCTCGATGAGTGACTTCGCCCATCGCCACACACTGCGCGTCTATTACGAGGACACGGATGCGGGCGGCATCGTCTATCACGCCGCCTACCTCCGGTTCGCGGAACGGGCGCGGACCGAGGCCCTGCGTGACATCGGCCTGCCGCATTCGCGGATGCAGGAAGAACATGGCTGCTTCCTGGTGGTGAAACGCGCGGCGCTGGAGTATGAGCGGCCCGCGCGGCTCGACGATTCGCTGGTGGTCATCACCCGGATCCGCCGCGCGGCCGCCTCGCTCCTGCTCGACCAGCAGGCCTGGCGGGGGGAGGAGAGGCTGGTGCGCATCGAGGTGAAGCTGGCCTGCGTGGACCAGGCCACCTTGTCCGCGCGCCGGTTGCCCGAACCCTGGCTGGGCGCGCTCCGCGCCCGCATATCCGACTGTCCCGCCGAAGGAGGCCTCGCGCCGTGAACAACGTGACCACCGCAGCGCTCGGCGCCACGCACGACATGTCGGTGCTCGGCCTCTTCATGATGGCCGACTGGGTCGTGAAGACGGTCATGATCGGGTTGCTGCTGGCGTCCATCATCGTCTGGGCCATCGCCTTCGACAAATACGGGCAGCTCCGCCGCGCCAAGCGCGACGCCGACACCTTCGAGGACGAGTTCTGGAAGGGCGGCAGCGTGGATGAGCTCTACAAGCGCCATGGCGAGGCGCCCACGCACCCGCTCGCCGCCGTGTTTTCCGCCGGCATGGGCGAATGGCGGCGCAGCACCGAGGCGGGCACCAGCCCCTTCCTGGTGGTCGGCACCAAGGAACGCGTCGAGCGCGCCATGTCCGTCACCATCCAGCGTGAGATGGAGCGCATCGAGAAGCGGATGACCTTCCTGGCCTCCACCGGCTCGGCCGCCCCCTTCGTCGGGCTGT
Organism: Roseococcus suduntuyensis; assembly: GCF_014196305.1. Lineage (GTDB taxonomy): Bacteria > Pseudomonadota > Alphaproteobacteria > Acetobacterales > Acetobacteraceae > Roseococcus > Roseococcus suduntuyensis. The sequence goes on along the minus strand of NZ_JACIDJ010000002.1, from coordinate 436,500 downwards.
TCGGCACGGTCTGGGGCATCATGAACAGCTTCACCGCCATCGCCGGCATGCAGAGCACGAACCTGGCCGTGGTCGCACCCGGCATCGCGGAGGCGCTGCTGGCCACCGCCATCGGCCTCGTCGCCGCCATCCCGGCCGTGATCCTCTACAACAGCCTCTCCTCCGAATCGGCCAAGTTCGCTGGGCGGCTGGAGGGTTTCGCGGCCGAATTCGGCGCCATCCTGGCCCGCCAGACCGAGGCCGCCGCCCAGGCGCCCCGGGCCGCGGCGGAATAACGTCATGGCAGGCCCCCTGATGAAGCGCGGCGGCGGTGGCCGCTCCCGCTACCGCCCCATGTCCGACATCAACGTGACACCCTTCGTGGACGTGATGCTGGTGTTGCTGATCATCTTCATGGTCGCCGCGCCCATGATGACCACGGGCGTGCCCGTGGACCTGCCGCGCACCGCCGCCCAGCCGCTGAACCAGGAGCAGGAGCCGCTGACCATCTCGGTCAACAGCGAGGGCGCCATCTTCCTGCAGGAGACCGAGGTGCCGTTGGATGGCCTCGTGGCCCGGCTGCAGGCCATCGCCCAGGCGCGGCCCGAGGGCACGCCGGAGCCGCGCATCTTCGTGCGCGGTGACCGCGCCATCTCCTATGGCCGCGTCATGGAGGTGATGGGCACGATCAGCGCGGGCGGGTTCAGCCGCGTGGCGCTGCTGGCCGAGCAGCAGCAGGCCGCGCCGGCACCGCGCCGCTGACCATGCCGCTCGGGACCACGGAGGAGGGGCGGTTTCGCCTGTGGGTGGGGGCGTCGCTCGCCCTGCACCTGGCGCTGCTCGGCCTCGCTTTGGTCCAGTTCGATTCGCGCCGGCTGGAGGAGCCGCGTGAGACGGCGATCGCGGTGGAACTCATCGCCCCCGCCCAGGTGGCGCAGGGCGATGAGCCCGCGCCCAGCCCGGCCCCTCCGCAGAATGTCCCGCAGCCTCCCACGCCGGAGCCGCCCGCGCCCGAGGTGACGCAGGCGACGCCGAGCCCACCGCCGCCTCCCCCTCCGCCACCGCCGGCCCCCGCGGCCTCGGCCGCGCCGCCCGCGCCCACCCCGCCCGCGCCGACGGTGATGCTGCCGGCCCCGCCGCCGCCCACGCCGACGCCGCCCGCTCCGGCCGCGACGCCGCCCACGCCCGCGACCCCCACGCCGCCCACCCCGGCCCCCGCGCCCACCCCGCCGCGCCCGGCCACCCCGCCGCCGCCGCCCGCCGCCGCGCGCCCCACGCCCGCCCCGCCCTTGCCCACGCCGCCGCCGCCCACCCCGCCGCCGCCGCAGCCCGCCCAGACGCCGGGCACCGGCCGCACGCCGCCCGTGGCGCGGCCGGAGGAGCGCAGCCAGAGCGTGCTGAACACGCTGGAGCGCCTGCGCCAGCAACAGCAGCAGCAGGAACCGCCCCGCGCCCGGCCCAGCCCGCCCCAAGGCGCCCCGCAGCGCGGCGGTGGCGCGCCCACGGGGTCCGCGCCGCTCACGGCCGGTGAGCGCACGGGCATCGCCGACCGCATCGCGGAATGCTGGGTGGTGGATGCCGGCGCGCCCAACCTGCGCGACATCATCGTGGAACTGCGCGTGCAGGTGGACGCGCAGGGCATCGTCCGCGTGGTGACGCCCAATGGCGCGGTGCCGAGCGACCCGCGCGCCCGCATGGTGTTCGAGGCCGCGCGCCGCGCCCTGCTGGACCCGCGCTGCAACCCCATGCCCCTGCCGCCCGACCGCCTGGCCGCGCTGCGCGACGCCGTCTTCCGCTTCAACCCGCGCGATGTGGGAATGCGCTGACGCGCGTCCGCAACCGTGTCTGCGTGAAAGCGTTACAGTCGCGCCCCTTGACCCATGCCTTGGACCGGCCGAAGTGCGGGCGGAGTATCAATGCGGTTGGAGTTCCGTCCCGGTGAAGACACCCGCCATCCATCGCCGTGCCCTCTTCGCCAGCGCGGCCGCCACGCTGGTGGCCCCTGGCATCTGGTCCACGCCGCTGCCCGCCGCGGCGCAGGGGACGGGCGGAACCGTGATCGACATCACGCGCGCCCGCACCGAGCCCATTCCGATCGCCGTGCCCGACATGGCGGGCGCGGGACCGGACGCGCAGCGCATGGGGCAGAACATCGCCCGCGTCATCGTGAACAATTTGCGCAGCTCGGGCCTGTTCCGCCCCATCGAGCGCGCGGCCTTCATCCAGACGCCCGAGGCCGCGGCCCAGGCGCCGCGCTTCCAGGACTGGCGCGTGCTGGGCGCCGTGGCGCTCACCACCGGCCGGGTGGAACTGTCGGGCGACCGGCTGCGGGTGGAGTTCCGCCTGTGGGACATCCTGCCCGAGCAGCAGGCGCTGGGCACCGCCTACAACGCCACCGCCTCCAACTGGCGGCAGATCGCGCACATCATCTCGGATGACATCTACAAGCGGCTGCTGGGCGAGGACGGGTATTTCAACACCCGCGTCGCCTATGTCAGCGAAAGCGGGCCTCGCGACCGCCGCACCCGGCGCCTCGCCATCATGGACCAGGATGGCGAGAACCATCGCTTCCTGACCGACGGCCAGTTCCAGGCCCTGACGCCGCGCTTCCACCCGAACGCGACCCAGATCGCCTTCATGTCCTATCTGCGGAATGAGCCGCGGGTCTATCTGTTCAACCTCCAGACCGGGCGGCAGGAGGTGCTGGGCAATTTCGGCGGCATGACGCTGAGCCCGCGCTTCTCGCCCGATGGGCGGTCGGTGATCCTCTCCGCCATCCGGGGCGGGGATGCCTCGATCTTCGTGGTGGATTTGGCCTCGCGGCGCGAGCGCCAGCTGACCAATGCGGCGGGCCTCGACGTGTCGCCCTGCTTCTCGCCGGATGGGCAGCAGATCGTGTTCAACTCGGATCGCGGCGGGGACCAGCAGCTCTACGTTATGGACGCCAATGGCGGCGGGGTGCGGCGCATCAGCTTCGGCAATGGCCGCTACGCGACGCCCGTCTGGTCGCCACGCGGGGACCTGATCGCCTTCACGCGCATCGGGCGCGGGCAGTTCGCCATCGGCGTGATGCGGCCCGACGGCTCGGGCGAGCGCATCCTGAGCGAGGGCTGGTCCATGGAAAGCCCCACCTTCGCCCCCAATGGCCGGGTGCTGATGTTCTACCGCGAGACCCCGGCACGCGACGCGCGTGGCGCGGGCTTCTCGGCGCGCATCTCCTCCATCGACATCGCCGGTTTCAACGAGCGCCAGGTCGTGACGCCCAATGACGCGACCGACCCGTCCTGGTCGCCGCTGCTCAGTTGACACCAATGGTTACACAATCACGGCACGCCGCCGTCTTCCCGCCATGTTTGCGCCATGCCCGCGCACCACTGGCCACGATTGATTAGAGGTTGCCGCGCATTTCTGCCGCCGCCCCCGGGATGGTCCGGGGGTGCGTGGCGCAGCCCCGCGCTGCTAGACAGGAGTTCATGATGTCCACCGCCAAGACCCTTCTCTCCCTGATGGCCGCCACCGGCCTTCTGGTTGCCTGTTCGAACACCGAACAGGCCGCCGTGACGGCCGGTGCGGGTGCCGGCGGCGCCGGCCAGATCCGCCCGGGCAGCCAGGAGGATCTCGTCGCCAATGTCGGTGACCGGGTGTTCTTCGACACCGACCGCAGCACCATCCGCGCCGACCAGCGCACGGTTCTGGACCGCCAGGCCTCCTGGATGCAGCAGAACGCCGCCGTGCAGGTGACCGTGGAAGGCCATGCGGACGAGCGCGGGACGCGCGAATACAACCTGGCGCTCGGCCAGCGCCGCGCCAATTCCGCCCGTGACGTGCTGGTGGCCGGCGGCGTCGCCCCCGCGCGCATCCAGACCATCAGCTACGGCAAGGACCGTCCGGAGGCGCTGGGCTCCAACGAGGACGCCTGGGCGCAGAACCGCCGCGCCGTCACCGTGGTGCGCTGAGGCATGACCATGCGCGTGGCCGCCACCTTCATCCTGGGGTTGACCCTCCTGGCCGGGCCGGCGGCCGCGCAGATGGAAAGCCGCGAGGGTATCGCGCTGCAAAACCAGATCCTGCAGTTGCGGCAGGAGATGGAGCAGGCGCTCCGCGGCCGTGGCGCGGCCCCGCCGATGGCCGGGCCCTCCATGGCCCCGCCCATGACGGGGTCCGCCAATGACCTCGTGGCCCGGCTGCTCGACCGGGTGAACGTGCTGGAGGAGGAGGTGCGCCGCCTGCGTGGCCGCACCGATGTCCTGGAAAATCAGAACACCCGCCTGCGCGAGGACCTGGAAAAGCTCCAGGGCGACATGGAGTTCCGCTTCAGCCAGCAGGGCGCGCCCGCCGCGGCCCCGCCGGCGGCAGCGCCCTCCCGCCCCGCCGCCCCGGCGGCCGAGCCCGCCGCCCGCCCGCCCCGCACGCCGGAGCGCGCGCTGCAGGAAGGTCAGACGGCGCTGGCCCGGCGTGACTTCCCCACCGCCGAGGCCGCCGCGCGCGAGGTGATCGCGAGCCGTGCCGCGCCCCAGCAGGTGGCGGCGCAGTTGCTGCTGGCCGAGGCCCTGTCCGGCCGGCGCGACCATGCCAATGCGGCCATTGCCTACAATGAGGCCTATGTGCGCGCCCGCACCGGCCCTCGCGCACCCGAGGCGCTGCTTGGCCTCGCCAACTCCTTCGCCGCGCTGAACAGTCGGCGTGAGGCCTGCGACACGCTGAATGATTTGCGCAGCCAGTTCCCCAACCTGCGCGCGCCGATCTCCGAACAGGCGGCGGCCGCGCGGCAGCGGGCCGGCTGCCGCTGACGGCCCCGGCCGAGCCCATCGGCGCGGCGGAATTCGCCGCGCTGATGGCGCCGCTCGGCCCCTTTGTTTTTCCCATTGCCATCGCCTGCTCGGGCGGGCCGGATTCGCTGGCCCTGACTTGGCTGGCCCATCGCTGGGCTGGGGGGAGGGTGATGGCGCTGATCGTGGACCATGGGCTGCGACCGGAAAGCGCCGCCGAGGCGGCCGGCGTCGCTGCCCAGTTGGCCGAACACGGCATCGCGGCGCGGGTGCTTGCGCTGTCCTTGCCGGGCGGCGCGGGCCTGCAGGAACGCGCCCGGGCCGCACGGCGGGCGGCGCTGCTGGAGGCCTGCCACGCGGCCGGCGCCGTCCATCTGCTGCTGGGCCACCACGCGCGCGACCAGGCCGAGACCATCGCCTTCCGTGCCCTGCGCGGCAGCGGGGCGCGCGGGCTGGCGGGCATGGCGCCGCTCTCCGTGGCGGCCGAGGCCCTGCTGCTGCGGCCCTTGCTGGACGTGCCGCAAGCGCGGCTGTTCGCCACCTGCGCGGCGGCGGGGCTGCGTCCGGTGACGGACCCCTCCAATGCCGACCCGCGCTTCGCCCGCGCCCGGTTGCGCCAGGTGGGTGGGCTGGAGGCCCTGTTGGCCGCCGCCCCCGCCTTCGCCGCGCGGCGCGCGCGAGAGGAGGCGGCGGTGCTGGCGCGCGCCGCGACCTGCCTGCGCCTGCTGCCCGAAGGTTGTGCCTTCCTCGACCACGCGGCCCTGGGCCGGGATGCCACGGCCCGCGCCCTGCTGGCCGCCCTGGTGCGGATGGTGGGTGGGCGGCCGCACGCGCCCTCCTCCAACGCCGTGGCGCGGCTGCTGGCGGCGGGCCAGGGCAGCCTGGGCGGCTGCGTCTGGCGGGGTGGCTGGCTGGCGCGTGAGGCCGCCGCCCAAACCATCCCGGCCCGGCCCGGCGCGTTGTGGGATGGGAGGTTCCGCCTGCCCCGCGACCCCTCCCTGGAAGACGGGCAGGTGGCCGCCCTGGGCCCGGCCGCGGCGGCTCGGATGCGCGCCCGCCACCGCCATCTGCCGAGCCTCGCCCTCGCGGCACTTCCCGTCCTGCGCGGGGGGGATGCAATGCTGGCCAAGGCCGCCCATCTCCCCTACCGTGAGACGTTGTGCGCGGGCTTGTCCGCCGCGCGCTTCACGCCCCTCGGCGGGCCGCTTGCGGGTTGAGTTTTTCCCGGCGGCCATTTCCGAACCAGGCGTAGACACTATCTCTAGGACGAGCCGGCCAGGGTCGCCGGTGAAGGGGAATGCGGATCGTGAGCAATTTCGGCCGGAACCTGGCCTTGTGGGTGATCGTGGCGCTGCTGCTGGTGGCGCTGTTCAACCTGTTCCAGCCTTCGGGCGGGCAGAACCGCGCCCAGCTCCAGGTGGCCTACAGCGACTTCCTGAATGAGGTGAACCAGGGCCAGGTGCGTGACGTGGTGATCCAGGGCCGCACCGTGTCGGGCCAGCTCACCGACGGGCGCAGCTTCACCACCTTTACCCCGGAGGACCCGGCCCTCGTCTCGCGCCTGACCGAGCGCGGCGTGCGCGTGGTGGCCCGGCCGGAGGAGAGCGACGTGAACCCGCTCTTCCAGATCCTGATCTCCTGGTTCCCGATGCTGCTGCTGATCGGCGTCTGGATCTTCTTCATGCGCCAGATGCAGGGTGGCGGCGGGCGCGCCATGGGCTTCGGCAAGTCCAAGGCCAAGCTGCTGACCGAGAAGCATGGCCGCGTGACCTTCGAGGACGTGGCCGGCATTGACGAGGCCAAGGCCGAGCTGGAGGAGATCGTGGACTTCCTCCGCGATCCCCAGAAGTTCCAGCGCCTGGGCGGCAAGATCCCCAAGGGCGTGCTGTTGATCGGGCCGCCGGGCACGGGCAAGACGCTGCTGGCCCGCTCCATCGCCGGCGAGGCGAACGTGCCCTTCTTCACCATCTCGGGCTCGGACTTCGTGGAGATGTTCGTGGGCGTGGGCGCCTCCCGCGTGCGCGACATGTTCGAGCAGGGCAAGAAGAACGCCCCCTGCCTGATCTTCATCGACGAAATTGACGCCGTGGGCCGCCATCGTGGTGCGGGCCTGGGCGGCGGCAATGACGAGCGCGAGCAGACGCTGAACCAGATGCTCGTGGAGATGGACGGCTTCGAGTCGAACGAGGGCGTCATCATCATCGCGGCCACCAACCGGCCGGACGTGCTGGACCCCGCGCTGCTGCGTCCCGGCCGCTTCGACCGCCAGGTGGTCGTGCCCAACCCCGACGTGAACGGGCGCGAGAAGATCCTGCGCGTGCACATGCGGAAGGTGCCGCTGGCCTCTGACGTTGACCCCAAGACGATCGCGCGCGGCACGCCCGGCTTCTCCGGCGCGGACCTGGCGAACCTGGTGAACGAGGCCGCCCTGCTGGCCGCGCGCACCGGCCGCCGCACCGTGGGCATGGCCGAGTTCGAGGCCGCCAAGGACAAGGTGATGATGGGTGCGGAGCGCCGCAGCCTCGTCATGTCCGAGGACGAGAAGCGCATGACCGCCTATCACGAGGCGGGCCACGCGCTGGTGGCGATGCACGAGCCGGAGTGCGATCCGGTGCACAAGGCCACCATCATCCCGCGCGGGCGCGCGCTGGGCCTCGTCATGTCGCTGCCCGCCGGCGATCGCTACAGCAAGCACAAGTCCAAGATGAAGGCCGAGCTTGCGATGGCCATGGGCGGTCGCGTCGCGGAGGAGGTCGTCTTCGGCTCCGACAAGGTCTCCAACGGCGCCTCGGGCGACATCAAGATGGCCACCAACATGGCCCGCATGATGGTCACCGAGTGGGGCATGTCCGACAAGATCGGCATGGTGGCCTATGGCGAGAACAGCCAGGAGGTCTTCCTCGGCCATTCGGTCACCCAGTCGAAGAACCTGTCGGAAGAGACCGCGCGGATCATCGACAGTGAAATCCGGGGCATCATCGACAGCGCCTATGTCCGCGCCAAGCACATCCTGACCGAGAACCGGGAGGAGCTGGAGCGGCTGGCCAAGGGCCTGCTGGAATACGAGACCCTCTCGGGCGACGAAATCCGCCAGGTGCTGCGCGGCGAGCCGGTGGTGCGCGTGCGCCCCGACGAGCCGACCAGCGCGGGGCGTGGCAGCGTTCCCAGCTCGGGCGGCGGGCGGACCCCGCGGCCGGACACGGGGGGCGGGCTTTCGCCCCAGCCCGCGGGCTGAGTTGACGCTGATCGAGCCGCACGGCCTGCTTGACGGGCCGGCGGCAGAGGCGGCGATCCGTGAGGGGCTCGCCCTGCCATTGCAGGGCGGGCCCTTTGCCTTCATGGGGCTGCGCGATGACACCGGCGCGCCCTTGCCGCTTGCCGCCGCATCCGCCGCGCTGACCGCCCCGCCCGCGCCCTTCGCCGGCATCGCGCGCCACCGCTTCCGGCCGCTGGTCATGGGCATCGTCAACTGCACGCCGGACAGCTTTTCCGGGGACGGGCGCGCGGCGCATGCGACCGCCATCGCCCATGGCCATGCGCTGCGGGCCGAGGGCGCGGACATCCTGGATGTGGGCGGCGAAAGCACCCGCCCCGGCGCCGCCCCCGTCACGCCCGAGGAAGAGCAGGCGCGCATCCTGCCCGTCATCGCGGCCCTGGCCTCGGGCGGGCCGGTCAGCGTGGACACGCGTCACGCCGCCACCATGCGCGCCGCACTCGCCGCCGGGGCCAGCATCGTGAACGATGTCAGCGCGCTGGCCCATGACCCGGAGAGCCTCGCCACCGTCGCCGCCGCCGGCTGCCCGGTGGTGCTGATGCACATGCGGACGCTCGACCCGCGCACCATGCAGCAAGGCGTCGCCTACACGGACGCCGCGCGCGAGGTGGCCGCGCACCTGGCCGCCCGCATCGCCGCCTGCGAGGAAGCGGGCATTTCCCGCGCGCGCATCGCGGTGGACCCCGGCATCGGCTTCGGCAAGCGGGTGCGGGACAATCTGGACCTCGTGGCGCGGCTGCCGCTTTTGGCCGCCTTGGGCTGCACCATTCTGGTGGGGGCCTCGCGCAAGGGCTTCATCGGGCGTATCACCGGCGTGGCCGAGCCTTCGCGCCGCGTGGCGGGAAGTGTCGCCCTGGCCCTGGAGGCGGCGCGGCGCGGGGCCCATATCCTGCGGGTGCATGATGTGGGCGCCACCGTCGAAGCACTGAAAATCCAGGAGGCCGTGACCATGGGCTGGACCGAATGAGCGATTGGCTTCCCCTGCTGGGCTTCTTCGCCGCCTGCTTCGCCACCGCGGCTTCGGGCGCCATCTTCACGCCGGGCGCCTGGTATGAGGGGCTGCGCAAGCCCTGGTGGCGTCCGCCCAACTGGCTGTTCGGCCCGGCCTGGGGGGTGTTGTTCTGCTGCATCGCCGTGGCCGGCTGGCTGGTGTGGCGCGAGGTGGGGTTCGGGCTGGCGCTGGCGGTCTATGGCGTGCAGCTCGTGCTGAACTTCGCCTGGTCCGCGCTGTTCTTCGGGATGCGCCGGCCGGACCTTGCCTTCTGGGATCTCTGCGCGCTCTGGGTGAGCATTGCCGTCTGCATTGCCCTGTTCGCGCCCATCAGCGCCGCCGCCGCCTGGCTGTTCGTGCCCTATCTGGCCTGGGTGAGCTTCGCCGGCTTCCTGAACCTCACCATGTGGCGACTGAACGGTCCCCGTCCGGCCTGAGCCGGGGGCTGGGGAGGGCAGCGCCCTACTCCCTACTCTCCGGATAGGCCGCGCGAAGACGGTCCAGCAGCTCGGCCACCCGGCTGCGGGCGTCGGGGTGGTTGTCGCGCAGCGCGCGCATCGCGGCGCGGGCCTCTTCCACGAAGCCCGCCCCGCCCAGGTGGCCCACGGTGCCCGCGATGGCGTGCACGGGGCCAAGAAGTGGCAGGTCGTTCACCAGGGCGGCGTCCAGCTCACGCAGGCGGGTGGCGAGTTCGCTCCGGAAGAGTGGCCGCAGCGCCTCCTCCTCCGGCAGGTCGCCCTGGCCGAGGGCGAGGACAATGCCGCGCATGAGTCCCACCCGCTCCACGGGCTTGGGCACATGTCCCGTCATGCCGGCCGCGTGGCAGGCGGCGATGTCCTCGGGGAAGCTGCTGGCGGTGACGGGGATGACGGGCACCTGGCCCAGCGCCCCGGGCAGGGCGCGGATCCGGCGCGTGCATTCCAGCCCGTCCATGCCCGGCATCACCACATCCATCAGCACGGCGTCGAAGGGTTGCCCGCTGGCGGCGGCGGCGGTGAGGGCCTCCAGCGCCGCGGGGCCATCCGTCACCGTCTCCAGCGTGAAGCCCGTATTGGAGAGCAGCGCGCGCAGGACGGAGAGGTTGGCGGGCGAATCATCCACTCCCAGCAGCCGAAGCCGCCCGCTGGGCCAGGGTGCCGTGGGCGGCTGGGACAGGGGCAAGGGTGCGGCCGCGGGCGGGGGCGGCGCCGCGGGGGGCGGCACCTCGCTGTAGAGGCCCAGGCGGAAGCCGCCTGGCAACGTCGCCGTACTGGCCAGCACCCAACGCCCATCGGGCTGTGGCTGCGGCTTGGGGCCTGGCGGAGGCGGCGGGTCGGTGAAGAGCGCGCCATAGCGGCTGTTGCAGCGCAGCAGCCGTCCCTTTCCATCCCAGAGGGCCACGGCGTGCGGGCTGCTTTCGAAGCCCGCAACGACGGGGCGATAGTCGGGGGAGGAGGGGGGGCGCCGGGGTTGGGGGCGCGTCCAGGCCAAGGCCAGCCCCGCGCCCAGCGCTACGCCGACGGCCATCAGGCCGACCGCACGCAAGGCCCAGCCAGATTCCTCCAGCAGACCGGGAAGCATCATGTGGCGCCAGCACCGGCGAAGGCGCGAGGCTCCGTCGGTCTGGCGCGTCGGCGGTGCAACATCTGGTTCCTGCGGCGCCTGGCGGCCGCCAGGGGATGGCCACCCCCATAGCGGCCATGCCCTGCCAGAATGTCAGGCGCGGGTTAAGCCTTCCCGAACACCCTCACGGCCTGATCAGCGTGCCGGCCCCGCCATCGGTCAGCAACTCGCGCAGGACGGCGTGGGGCAGGCGGCCATCCAGGATGACGGCGCCCTTCACCCCCTGCTCGACCGCATGGATGCAGGTCTCGACCTTGGGGATCATCCCGCCCGCGATCCATCCGGCCGCGATGCCGGCGCGCGCCTCGGCCACCGTCATCTCGGGGATGAAGTTCTTGTTCGCGTCCATCACGCCGGCCACGTCGGTCAGCATCAGCATCCGCTCGGCCCGGAGCGCGCCCGCGATGGCGCCCGAGACCGTGTCGGCGTTGATGTTGTAGGTCTGCCCATCCGCCCCCACGCCCACGGGCGCGATGACGGGGACGATGTCCGCATGGATCAGCAGTTCCAGGACGCGGGTGTCCACGCTCTCCGGCTCGCCCACCAGGCCGAGGTCCAGCACCTGCTCGATGTTGGAGCCGGGGTCCTTCATGGTGCGGGTGGCCTTGCGGGCGCGCACCAGCCCGCCATCCTTGCCCGAGATGCCCACCGCCATGCAGCCCGCCCGGGTGATGGCGGAGGCGAGCTGCTTGTTGACGGTGCCGGCCAGCACCATCTCGACCACCTCCACCATCTGCGCGTCCGTCACGCGCAGGCCCTGGACGAAGGTGGACTTCACGCCGAGGCGCGAGAGCATCGCGTTGATCTGCGGCCCGCCGCCATGGACCACCACGGGGTTCACGCCCACCTGCTCCAGCAGCGCGATGTCGCGGCCGAAGCGGTCGGCGGCGTGCTCCTCGCCCATGGCGTGGCCGCCATACTTCACGACGACGATCTGGTCGTCATAGCGCTTCAGGTAGGGCAGCGCGCCGATCAGGGTCTGCATCTGGGTGAGCGCGTCATCGGCCATCTGGCATTCCTCGAAACCTTGCCCGCGCTATCCGGCGCGGGGCGCGATCCGTCAAGCGAGGGCGGCGAGTTCCGCGCGCAGTTCATCCATGCCGCGGCCGGTGCGGCTGCTGGTGGTCAGCACCAGGGGGTGTCCGGCGGGGTGCTTGCGGGCCAGCGCTTCCACCTCCGCCTGGCGGGCGGCCAGGGCCGTGGGCTTCACGTCATCGGCCTTGGTCAGCACGAGCTGGAAGGCGACGGCGGCCTTGTCCAGCAGGTCCATCACCGCGTTGTCGGAAGGCTTGGTCTCGATGCGGGCATCGAGCAGCAGCAGCACACGGCGCAGATTGGGCCGGCCGCGCAGGAAGTTGAACATGAGGCCCTGCCAATCCTCCTTCACCGACTTGGCGGCCTTGGCGAAGCCGTAGCCCGGCATGTCCACCAGGGTGAGGCGGCCTTCGATGGTGAAGAAGTTCAGCTGCTTGGTGCGCCCGGGCGTGTGCGAGACGCGGGCCAGGGCGTTTTGCCCCGTCAGCGCGTTCATCAGCGAGGACTTGCCCACGTTCGAGCGGCCGGCCAGCGCCACCTCCACGCCGTCCGGCGGTGGGAGGTGGTCCAGCGCCTGGGCGGCGGTGAAGAAGGTGCAGGGCCGGGCGAAGAGCAGGCGCCCGGCCTCGATGAGGGCGGCGCGCTCCTCCTCGTCGCGCGCCTCCAGCAGGCCGCCGGCGGGAAGCTCCGTCACTTCTTCGCCGCGGCCGGGCCGGCCAGCTTGCCGCCCCCCTTGGGAGCGGGCGGGGGCGCGCCACCCGTGCCGCCCTGGGCCGGCGGCTTGGCCGCCTGCGCCTTGGCGTCGAGCCGCATGATGTACCACTGCTGCGCGATGGAGAGCAGGTTGTTCCAGGTCCAGTAGATGACCAGGCCCGCGGGGAAGCTCGCCAGCATGAAGGTGAAGATCACCGGCAGCCAGGCGAAGATCTTCTGCTGGATCGGGTCGGGCGGCTGCGGGTTCAGCTTCTGCTGCACGAACATGGTCAGGCCCATCAGGATCGCCCAGACCGGCAGGTGCAGGAACAGCGGCGGATCCCAGGGAATGAGGCCGAACAGCGTGAAGGCGTTGGTCGGGTCCATGTCCGAAAGGTCACGGATCCAGCCGAAGAAGGGCGCGTGGCGCATCTCGATGGTGACGAAGAGCACCTTGTAGAGCGCGAAGAAGACGGGAATCTGCACCAGGATGGGCAGGCAGCCCGAGGCGGGATTGATCTTCTCGCTCTTGTAGAGCGCCATCATCTCCGCTTGCATCTTCTGCGGGTCTTCTTTGTAGCGCTCGCGGATTTCCTGCATCTTCGGCGCCACCAGCCGCATACGGCTCATGGACTTGTAGGCCTTGTTGGCCAGCGGGAAGAACAGGATCTTGAGCGCCAGCGTGAAGATCAGGATGGCCACGCCGAAATTGCCGGTCAGGATGAACAGATAGTCCAGCGCATAGAAGAACGGCTTGGTGATGAAGTAGAACCAGCCGAAATCAATCGCCTTGTCGAAATCCTGGATTTGCAGACGGTCGCGGTAATCGTCCAGCAGGCGCACTTCCTTGGCGCCGGCGAAGAGGCGGCTGCCGAAGCCCGCACTCTGCCCGGGCGCGATCAGCTGCGGCGCGGCGGGCGCGATGTCCACCTGCCAACGGTCCACCCCGGCATCGGGGATGTGGCGGAAGGCGCTGCGGATACGCTCATTGCTGTCCAGGCGGGTCAGCGCCGTCAGCCAGTACTTGTCGGACAGGCCGGCCCAGCCTTCGGCCGCCTCGTTCTCCCAGGCCGAGCCCAGGGCGCGGCGGGAATTCCCCTGGTCGCGCCCGTTGCTGTAGGTCATTTCCGTCAGGCGGCCATCCTGCACGGCGATGAAGCCCTCATGCAGGATGAAGAAGCCCTGCACCTGGGGCGTGCGCTCGCGGCGGATGCGGGCCCAGGGCAGCACGGTCACGGCCTGATCGGAGGTGTTCTCCACCGATTGCCGCACCTCGAACATGTAGTTCGCGTCGAGCCAGACCACCGCCTGGAAGATCTGGCCCTGGCCATTCTCCCAGCGGAAGGTCACGGGGCTGTCGGGGCCGAGCGGGCCGCCCGTGATGGTCCAGTCGGTGTCGTTGTCGGGGACGGGGGTGCGGCCATCGGCCTGGGTCCAGCCCCATTGCGCGAAGTAGCCCTCCGGCCGGCCGCGCGGAGCCAGAAGGGTGACGTTCGGGCTGTCACGCTCCACCGTCTCGCGGTAGTCGCGCAGGATCAGCTGGTCGAGCGAGAGGCCGCGGGCCGAGAGGGCGCCCTGCACGCGGGTGTTCTCCACCTGCACGCGCTGCGCCGGGATGGCGGGCGGGGCGGCGGTGACGGCGGTCTCACCAGGGCTGGCCGCTTGCGGCGCGCCAGGCACCGCACCCGGCACCCCCTGGGGCGTGGCGGGCGCGGGCACGGCCGGCAGCGGCACATCGGCCTGCTGCGTGGCCACCGGGCGCGGCGGCGGCACCGGGGCGTTGCCGCGGTTCCACATCTCGAACAGCAGCAGGATGCCGACGGAAAGGGCGATGGCCGCCAGGAGGCGCTTCTGGTCCATGGGTCTCGATCAACTCTCGGGGCGGGTCGCTGGGCTTATGGAGGGGGGGCCGGCGGAAGGGGAGGCGGAACTGAGGCGATTGAGGCCCGGCCTGCGCGGCGGCACGGGATCATAGCCGCCGGCATTCCAGGGATTGCAGCGCAGGATGCGCCAGGCGGACATGGCGGCACCCTTCACCGCGCCGTGTTCGGTCACGGCCTCGATCGCATAGTGCGAGCAGGAGGGGTGGAAACGGCAATTCGCCCCGATGAAGGGGCGCAGCGTCCACTGATAGGTGACGATGGCGCCCTTCAGCACATGCTGCGCGGGGTTCATGTCGCGCGCACCCCGGCCTTGGCCAGGGCCGATTCGAATTCGGCCCGCAGGGTGGGGAAGGGGCAGGTCGCGGTCCCGTCACGGGCAATGAGCACCAGGTCCCAGCCCGGGGCCGGGGTGGCGTCCAGCGCCAGGCGCGCCATGGCGCGCAGCCGGCGCTTGGCACGGTTGCGGACCACGGCGTTGCCGATCTTTTTCGTCGCGGTGAAGCCCAGCCGCGTGGCCTCGTCGGCGCGCGGCAGGGCCTGCACGACAAGCGTCCCGCGCCCGACCTTGCGGCCTTCGCGCGCAGCACGGAGGAATTCCGCGCGGCGCTTCAGCCGTGCGGGCGGGGCAGCTGGCATCGCGGGGTCTCCCGCGCCGCGTGTGGCGCGATCAGGCGGAGAGCTTGGCGCGGCCCTTCGAGCGGCGGTTGGCCAGGATCTTGCGGCCCGCCACCGTGGCCGAACGGGCACGGAAGCCATGGCGCCGCTTGCGGACGAGCTTGGAGGGCTGATAGGTGCGCTTCACGGCAGGCTCCTGAACGGGCGTAAGGCAAATGGAAAGGGCGGGACCGCCATAGGCTGTCCCGTGCTGTGGCGGGTATAGGAAGGGGGCGGCCTCCGCGTCAACCTCCGGCCCACCCGGCACTGCTCGGGATCCCCCGGGGGGACGGGTTGTTGATGCGGTGCAGCAATGGGCCTATCCACGCGTTGTAAGGGTTTGGAGACAGGCGGCATGGAACGCATCCTCGAAGGCCAGGCGGCCCTCATCACCGGATCCACCTCGGGCATCGGCCTCGGCATCGCGCGGCTTTACGCCGAGGCGGGTGCCAAGGTGATGCTGAACGGATTCGGCAAGCCCGAGGAAATCGCCAAGGCCCGCGCCGAGATCGGCGCGCTGATGGGCGGCGGCGAGTGCCCCTACAGCCCCGCCGACATGTCCAAGCCCGCCGAGGTGCGCGCCATGGTGGCCGCGGCCGAATCCGCCTTCGGGCGGCTGGACATCCTGGTGAACAATGCGGGCATCCAGTTCGTCTCGGCCGTCCAGGATTTCCCGGACGAGAAGTGGGACGCCATCATCGCCATCAACATGTCGTCCAACTTCCACGCCATCAAGGCGGCCATGCCGGGGATGCTGGCGCGGAAATACGGGCGCATCATCAACGTGGCTTCGGCGCACGGCCTGGTCGCCAGCCCCTACAAGAGCGCCTATGTGGCCGCCAAGCACGGGGTGGTGGGCATGACCAAGTCCATCGCGCTGGAGATCGCGGAAAGCCCCATCACCTGCAACGCCATCTGCCCGGGCTTCGTCCGCACGCCGCTGGCCGAGGCGCAGGTCAAGCCGCTGGCCGAGAAGCACGGCGTCTCGGAGGAGGTGGCGTTGAAGGACCACCTTCTCGCCAAGCAGCCCTCCAAGCGCTGGGTCGAGGTGGAGGAGGTGGCGCGCATGGCGCTCTATCTGGTCGGCCCCGGCTCGGGCGGGGTGAATGGCGCGGCGCTGTCCATTGATGGCGGTTGGCTCGCGGCATGACGCCTTCAGAGGTCTCGGCCCCCGTCATGGTCGAGGAGGTGGCGGCCAAGCCCCCGGCCGCGCCCGCCTTGCGCGAGGTGAAGCCCCGCCGCGTCAACCTCGCCCTGCAGGGCGGCGGCACGCATGGCGCCTTCACCTGGGGCGCGCTGGACCGCCTGCTGGAGGAGGAGTCGATTGACTTCGACGGCCTCTCCGGCACCTCCGCCGGCGCCATCAACGGCGCCGTGCTGGCGCTGGGCCTGCTGGAAGGTGGGCGCGAGGGCGCCAAGGCCGCGCTGGACCGCTTCTGGCGGGCGCTGGGCGCCAAGTTCGCCGTCTCGCCGCTCCGCTCCACCCCCTTCGAGAAGGCGCTGTGGGGCTGGGACCTGACCTACAGCTTCGCCTACAACGCCTTCGACACCGCGACGCGGATGCTCAGCCCCTACCAGTTCAACCCCTTCCCGATGGAGTTCAACCCGCTGCGGAAGGCGCTGGAACAGAGCCTGGACCTTGAGCGCCTGCGGGCCGACCGCAGCGCCATGCGGCTCTATATTTCCGCCACCAATGTCCGCACGGGCAAGCCGCGGGTGTTCAATCGCGCCGAGATCACGGTGGATGCGCTGCTGGCCTCGGCCTGCCTGCCCAACATCTTCAAGGCCGTTGAGATTGATGGCGAGGCCTATTGGGATGGCGGCTACCTGGGCAACCCGGCGCTTTGGCCGCTCTATCATGACCGCCCGGCATCGGACATCATCATCGTCCAGTTGAACCCGCTCATCCGGCCCGAGGTGCCCACCACCTCGTCGGACATCATGAACCGGCTGAACGAGATCACCTTCAACGCCAGCCTGATGAGCGAGATGCGGGCCATAGACTTCGTGCAGCGCATGCTCGAATCCGGCCGGCTGGAGCAGCCGCGCTATCGCCGCATCTACCTGCACGCCATCGAGGACGAGGCGCGGATGCGCGCCTTCAAGCTCAGCACCAAGTTCAATGGCGACTGGGATTTCCTCTCCACCCTGCGCGACTACGGGCGCGAGGCGGCGGACAAGTTCCTGCGCGAGGACGCGTCCAGGCTGGGGCGCGAAAGCACCCTCGACATCCAGCGCTATCTGTAGCAAAGCCCGAGTCATGGACATGGGCATTGTGCTCCGCATCGGAGCGGGGGCGGTGGTGGCGTTGCTGGGCCTCGTGCTGGCGACGCGGACCACGATCGAGCTGCGGGTGACGCAGGAGCAACTGGGGGTCGTGCTGATCCTCGGCGGGGTGTTCTTCGCCTACCGGGCGGTGAAGGCCTGGTTCGACGCGGCGGACCATGACCGCCACGGCGACTGAGGCTTGGCGTCCGATCGTCCTCGGTGGGAAGCACCGAGGGCGTGAATCGGCCGCTGAGGCATGGCGTCCGATCGTCCTCGGTGGGAAGGCACCGAGGGCGTGAATCGGCCGCTGAGGCATGGCGTCCGATCGTCCTCGGTGGGAAGGCACCGAGGGCGTGAATCGGCCGCCCGGCAACGCCCTCAGGCGCAGACGCGCAGCCGCGCCGGCTGACCCTTTCGCAGCACCAGGATCGCCGCCTGCCGAAACCGTCGGGCCAGCACCGTCACCGCGCGCGGGTTCGCGGCCAGCAGCAGATTGTGTTCCTGCCAGCGTTTGGTGCCACTGAACCCTTCCGCGCGCGCCCAGCGCCGCGTGGCCGCGCGCAGGCGCTCCTGGGCGCGGTCGTTCCAGCCGCGCGGATGCCAGCGGCACATCGGGTTCCAGGCGGTGATGATGGCACCCGCCCGCGCGCCATGGGCCGCCAGCCAGGCATCGGCCGAGGGCGAACGCCGCCCGGCCCAGGCCACCACCGGTCCCGCGCGATAGGTCGAGGCGCGCCAGGCCCCTTCGCGCGTCATCGCAGCTGGAACAGCAGCGCCTTGAGGTAGGCGCTCTCGGGCAGCAGGGGATGCACCGGGTGGTCCGGCCCCGCGCCGCCCTGGAACAGCAGCCGCGCCTCGCGCCGCGCCCGCCACACCCCTTGCGCCACGGCATCGGCGAAGTCGGGCGGCGCCACATGGTGGGAGCAGGAGGCGATGAACAGCACGCCCCCCGGCGCCACCAGCTGCGCGCAAAGCCGCGCGAGGCGCAGATAGGCCCGGAGTGCCGCTGGGATGTCCTTGCGCGCCTTGGCGAAGGCGGGCGGGTCGGCCACCACCACGTCGAAGCGCCGGCCAAGGCCGACCATGCGTTCCAGCGCCTCCAGCGCCTCCCCGCGCTGGGCGGTGACGCGCTCGCCCAGCCCATGCGCGGCGGCGGTGCGCTGCGCGAGTGCCAGCGCGGGCTCCGAGCGGTCCAGCAGCGTCACATGCGCCGCACCCGCCTGTGCCGCCACCAGCCCGAAGCCGCCCGTGTGGCAGAAGGCGTCGAGCATGATGGCCCCCGAAGCCAGGGCGGCCACGCGGGCGCGGTTCTCGCGCTGGTCGTGGAACCAGCCGGTCTTCTGGCCGGAAAGCAGGTCCATTTCGAAGGCGAGGCCGCCTTCCTCGATGCGCGCCGTGGCGTCGGCGCCGTGCAGAAGACGGGATTCGAGGGCCAGGCCTTCCAGCGTCCGCACCGGGCTGTCATTGCGCGCCACCACCGTGCGGGGGGCGAGAAGGGCGTGCAGCGCCTCCAGCACCAGCGGGGTCGCGGCCTCCATGCCGGCGGTGTTGGCCTGCAGCGCCACCGCATCGCCGTGGCGGTCCAGGATCAGGCCGGGCAACCCATCGGCCTCGGCATGCACCAGGCGGCAATGGCGGGCCACGCCCAGGCGTTCGCGCAGGGAAAGGGCCTCGGCGATCCGCGCCCGGAACCAGGCGGCGTCCGGGCGCGCGGAGGGCTCGCGGTCCAGCACGCGGGCGGCGATCAGGCTGTGCGGGTTGAACTGCCAGATGCCGTGCTTCACCCCGTCATCGCCCTCCAGCCGCACCGCGCCGCCGGGGGGCAGGGCGCGGGCCTCGGGCGACATGGCCACCTCGTTGGAATAGGCCCAGGGGTGGCCCCCTTTCACGCGCCGGTCACGGCCGGGCAGCAGGCGGAGCAGGGGAAGGTCCATAAGTTACAATTCCAATCAGTGACGCGGGCGGGCGGGCGGCGGGCGCACCGCCAATGCCACGCCCAGCACGATGCAGGCCAGCGCCCCCCATTGCCGCCAGCCCAGCGCCTCGCCCACCAGCCAGGCGGCGCCGAGCGTGCCCACCACGGGCGTCAGCAGCGTGCCGAGTGCCGCGGTCGAGGCCGGCAGGCGCCGGAGCGCGCCGAACCAGGTCATGTAGGCGATGCCGAGCGGCCCCACCGCCATCCAGAGGAAATACCCCCAGCCGGCGGGGGAAAGCGCGGCCCAATCCACCTCCTCCCACAGCGAGGAGATGACGAACAGCGGCAGGCTGCCCAGCCCGAGCTGCCAGGTCACGGCCGAGAGCGGCGGCAAGGCCAGCGGCTTGCGCTTGGCGATGACCGCGCCCAGCGCGAACAGGAGCGCCGCCGCCAGAAGCATGACCCCGCCCAGCACCTTGTCCGGCCCGATGGCCACCTCCTGCGGGGTGAAGAGCAGTGCCACGCCGAGCGTGCCCAGCGCCAGCGCCGCGACCTTGGCCCAGCCCAGCGGCTCGCCCAGGATCAGCCAGGCCAGCAGCGCGGCCCAGACGGGCATGGTGTAGGCGATGATGGCGGCCTCGCCGGCGGCGAGCCAGAGCAGCGCCATCGAGGCGAAGCCCATCCAGGCCGTGACGTTCAACAGGGCGAAGAGCCAGACGCGGCCCCACTGCTCGCGCGGGACGGCGAGGCTTTCACCCCGCGCCAGCGCGATGACCCCCACCAGCGCCGCCGCGATGAAGCCCGCATAGGCGCGGGCGCCGAGCGGCGGCATCTCGGCCAGCAGCAGCTTGAGCAGCGGCCAGTTGGACCCCCAGCACAGCGCCGTCACGAACAGGAGAAGGAGGCCGGTGCTGCGTTGGGTCACGAAAGCGAGGCTAGCGTCTGATCCGCGAAGGCGTAATCGCCGAAGCGGTGAATCAGCCGCGAAAAGATGTCAGCCTCAATCCGGGAAGCCGGCCATGGCGCGTACCTCGGCGGGGCTGCGCCCGGCCTCGCGCAGGGCGCGCAGGGTGGGGGCCTTGTCGCGTTTCGCCAGTCGCCTCCCTTCGCCGTCGCGGATCAGGGTGTGATGGGCGTAGGAGGGTTCCGGCCAGCCCATCAGGGCCTGGAGCAGGCGGTGGATGTCGGTGGCCTCCAGCAGATCCTCGCCGCGGGTGACGAGGGTGACACCTTGCAGGGCGTCGTCATGCGTCACGCAGAGATGGTAGCTGGCCGGGATGTCCTTGCGCGCCAGCACCACATCGCCCTGGGCCGTGGGGTCGCAGCGGCGGGGGCCGTGGATCAGGTCCTGGAAGGTCAGTGGCCCGGTTTCGGCCAAGGCGCGCGCCATGTCGAGGCGCAGCGCATGGGCCTCGCCGGCGGCCACGCGGACGGCGGCCAGGCCCGGGTCCAGCCCGCGGCAGGTGCCCGGATAGATATGGGCCGGCCCGTGCTGGGCGGAGACGGCGGCGGCGATGTCGGCCCTGGTGCAGAAGCAGGGGTAGAGCAGGCGGCGGGACTGGAGACGGTGCAGCACCGCCCGGTATTCCGCGAAATGCGCCGATTGCACCCGCACCGGTTCCTCCCAGCGCAGGCCGAGCCAGGACAGGTCCTCGAAGATGGCCTCGGTGAACTCCGGGCGGCAGCGGGTGGCGTCGATATCCTCGAGGCGCAGCAGGAAGCGGCCCCCCGCCCGCGCGGCGAAGAGCGCCGCATGGGCATGGCCCAGATGCAGCAGCCCGGTGGGCGAGGGGGCGAAGCGGGTGACGGCGCCCTGGATCATGCCGACCATCCTCTCGCGCCCTTTCCCCGTGCCGGCAAGGGCTTGGTCGCGCGCGGATGTGACGGGCCGGTGAAACCGCCAAGCCCCGTCCGGCGCTTGGCTTGCGGCAGTGCGGCATCCCTGTCATGCCTGCATCGCAGTTGTGGCGCAGAACCGAATCGGGAGCGCGCCCGCTCCCTCCGGGTCCGGCTTCCGCGCCACGCGAGACGTGGAGGAGCTTCGCTTGCCCGACGGCAGCCTCATTCCGCAGATCACCGGCCCCGGCGGCTTCCCCGCCTTGGTGCTGAACGCGGATTTCCGCCCGCTATCCTATTTCCCGCTCTCGGTCTGGGCCTGGCAGGACGCGGTGAAGGCCGTGGTGCTGGACCGGGTCTCGGTGCTGAGCGAATACGAGACGGAGGTGCGTTCCCCTTCCTTCTCCCTGCGCCTGCCCTCGGTGATCGCGTTGCGGGAATACATCCCCGCCGCGCGACGCCCGGCCTTCACCCGGTTCAACGTGTTCCTGCGCGACCGCTTCGAATGCCAGTATTGCGGCGATGGCCAGCCGGCGCAAAACCTGACCTTCGACCATGTGATTCCGCGCAGCCGCGGCGGCCGCACCAATTGGGAAAACGTGGTCGCCGCCTGCGGCCCGTGCAATCTGCGGAAGGCCGACAAGCTGCCGCGCGAATGCCAGATGCTGCCCCGCGCCACCCCGCGCCAGCCGACGAGCTGGGAATTGCAGGAAAACGGCCGCGCCTTCCCGCCCAACCATTTGCACGAGAGCTGGCGGGACTATCTCTATTGGGACAGCGAACTGGAACAGGGCTAATTATTGTCCTAATGCCCTTAACTCTCGCTGTATAACTTCACCCACTTGGTTTGCCCAATTCAAGCTAGCGGGCGGTAACGATATAAGATTGCCAGCTTGTAGTAGATATAAACCGACACCGAGAATGCCGGCATATGCGGCCCGCGATACAGATTTTACTAATTTTGGTCGTAAATCAGAGTGAACATCAGCAACAAAATTTATCCCGTATCGGAGAATTGCTAAACATAAATTTTGGAGACTAGTAAGAGCTGCATATGTAGCGGCTTTTGTTTGTGATCCAAGCGCTTGCTTTATGCGGCGGAAAAATACCTGAGCATCATTTTCGAGAATATCATTTTTTTCCAAGATATTGGAAATAATCTGCTTAATGGATTCAGGATTTGTATCGGAAGATGGAGAAGACTAATAGTTACTCTGAAATTGCGACCATTCAGAGAACTGAGATATATACATCGATATCTGTTCAAGATGATTAAAAATGGTTGCCGTCTGGATACTTGAAAGTTCGTCCGTATCGCAGGCGGCAAGATAAGACATAGTAGTAATGTTTTCTAGACCAACAATAATTATGTTGTTTTCTTTATTTATAGCGTTTCCCAATACTTCGAACTGAGATACAATTTTTCGATCCATATTCGAATTTAATAGCAACATAAGAAGTTCAGAATGTTTTGATATAATGTGCTGCCGAAGTGCAGCAATATTTTCGGTAGATAAGAGGGGGCTTGCATTAGGAGTTCGAGCAATTCGAAGTTTTTCATCGAATATTTCGAATTGAACTGGAGCGAGAATTTGCGGCGGTGCGTTTCGATTCAATTCTATAGCTAGAGATTTTAGGTCGCTATCATTAATATCTGTAATATGTCGAGAAACGATAAAATCGAAATTTCTTATTGCGACTTCCAGTGACATCCCATCGCGCGGAGTTCGCGCCCATATTGATGGTGTTGGCAGAGATGTGTGAGGGCGTACTTTCTCAAGCGGAATTATAGTAAGATCTTTATACTTATCTAAAATATGGCGGCTGGCGCTCTGAAAATCATCTCTAAGTTTTTTAATAAAAATAAGGCGCATTGGAATTGCGGCACTTCCAGAAAATAATGCTCTATACTTATATCGAATTTCTTCTATTTTCATTAAGAAAGTAAATGCTGATCTTGGGGGTGATCTATTTTCGAATTCTCTATCAAATGAATGTTTGATAGAATCGAGAATTTTTCCCAATTCCGCAAAATCTCGTCTCGCTGAGGCGCGTTGTGAATCGCTCATGTCGCATAATTTACCATTTTTGAATTCGAGTGGCCATACGGAATTACACCGTGAGTGCGTATTGGCCTTGCACGCTCAACCGGGGACGGGATGCCAATGACGTTTAATCGTAGGCAAATTTGGTGCGCTTCGTTACCGATTCTGACCGGCGCTACGACTGTCCGCGCCCAGACGCGCGACCGCGTGGTGGTCTCCTCCAAGATCGACACCGAGGGCGCGCTGCTGGGCAACCTGGTCCTGGCGGTGCTGGAACGGGCCGGCGTGCCGGCCGAGGCGCGGCTTTCGCTGGGCCCCACGCGCATCGTCCGCGCTGCCCTGCTGGCGGGCGAGATTGACCTCTACCCCGAATACACCGGCAACGCCGCCTTCTTCCACAACCGCGCCGAGGACCCGGCCTGGAAGAACGCCGACCAGGCGCACGCCCTGGCGCGCGAGCTGGACGCGCCGCAGGGCCTGGCCTGGCTGGGCCGGGCGCCCGCCAACAACACCTGGGCCATCGCGGTGCGGCAGGACGTGGCCCGGCGCGAGAACCTGCGCTCCATGGAGGACCTGGCCGCCGCCGCAGGGCGCGGCGTGCTGCGCCTCGCGGCTTCGGCCGAGTTCGTGGAAAGCGCCGCGGCCCTGCCGAGCTTCGAGCGCACCTATGGCTTCACCTTCCCGCGCGACCGCATCGTGGTGCTGCCCGGCGGCGACACGGCGGTGACCATGCGCTCGGCCGCGCAGCAGATCTCGGGCGTGAACGCCGCCATGGTCTATGGGACGGACGGCGCCATCTCGGCGCTGAACCTCGTGGTGATGACCGACACCAAAGGCGCGCAGATCGTCTATGAGGCCGCGCCCGTGGTGCGCCAGGCCGTGCTGGACCGCTTCCCCGCCATGCGGGCGCCGCTGGATGCCGCCTTCGCCACGCTGGACCTCACCACGCTGCAGCGGCTGAACGCGCAGATCGCGGTGGAGGGCCGCCCGGCGCGCGACGTGGCCCGCGCCCATATGGAGGCCGCGGCGCGCTGAGGTGGCGCCCACCTGGCCGCGCCTCCTGCCGGCCGGGCTGGCGCTGGCGGCGCTGATCCTGGGGCCGGATGCGCTGTCCCTTGCCCCCAACCGGCTGATGCCCGGGGCGCCGCTGTCGGCGCACGATGTATTGCCGGGCTGGGCCTGGCTGGCCGTGCCCTTGCTGGCGCTGGGTGCCGCGCCTTGGCGCCTGGCGCCGCTGGCCGCCGCTGGCGCCTTGCTGGTGCTGTTGGCGGGGTTGGGTGCTGGCGCCGCCGCGCTGCTGGACGGTGCCGCGCCCGCGGCCCGCGCCACGCTGGGCAGCGCCGCCTGGGTGGCGCTTGCGGCCCTGGCGGCGCTGGTGTTCTGGCCGGGACAACGCCGCCTGCTGGCGGCGGCGCTGCTGGTGCTGGGCCTGGGCGTGCTGGCCTGGGGCGGGGTGTTGGACGGGTTCTCGCTCGCCGTCGAGTTCCGCGCGCGGCGCGAGGCGGTGGGGGCGGCGCTGGCCACGCATCTCTGGCTGTCCCTGTCCGCCCTCGGGCTGGCATCGGCGCTGGCCAGCCTGCTGGCGCTGGCGGGGCTCGCCTCCGCCCGGCTGGCCGCCTTCTTCGACGCGCTGCTGGGCGGCGTGCAGGTGGTGCCGGCCATCGCGCTGTTTGGCCTGCTGGTGCCTTTGCTGGCGGCGCTGCTGGGCGCCTTTCCGGGGCTGCGTGCGGCGGGCTTCGGCGCCATCGGGGCCACCCCGGCCTTGATCGGCATCGCGTTGTATCTCTCCCTGCCGCTGCTGCGCGCGCTCCGCACCGGGCTGACCGCGACCGACCCTGCCGTGATCCAGGCCGCGACCGCGCTCGGCATGGGGCGGGGGCGGATGCTGGCATGGGTGCGGCTGCCGCTCGGCCTGCCGCACTTCCTGGGCGGGCTGCGGGTGGCGGCGGTGCAGGCGGTGGGGTTGGTCACGCTGGGGGGGCTTGTCGGCGCGGGCGGCCTAGGTGCCCTGGTCTTCGAGGGCATGTCGCAGTTCGCGACCGACCTCATCCTGCTGGGCGCGCTGCCGGTGGTGGCGCTGGCCCTGGCGGTGGATGCGGGGCTGGGCGCCATGGAACGACGGGCATGATCGAATTCGACGATGTCACGGTGCGCTTCGGCGCGGCGGAGGCGGTGCGGGGCGTCTCCGTCACCATCCCGGCCGGCGCGCTGGCGGTGCTGGTGGGGCCATCGGGCTCGGGCAAGACCACGCTGCTGCGCCTCGTGAACCGCATGGCCACCCCCAGCGCCGGCCGGGTGCGGGTGCGGGGCGAGGATGTGGCGGCGGCCGACCCCGCCCGGCTGCGGCGCTCCATCGGCTATGTCATGCAGTCCATGGGGCTGTTCCCGCATTGGTCGGTGGCGCGCAACATCGGCACCGTGCCGGCCCTGCTGGGTTGGCCGGCGGCGCGCATCGCGGCGCGCGTGGAGGAATTGCTGGCGCTGGTGCGGCTGGACCCCGCGCTGGCCGGGCGCCGCCCGGCGGCGCTCTCGGGCGGGCAGGCGCAGCGGGTGGGGCTGGCGCGGGCGCTCGCCGCCGACCCCGACATATTGCTGATGGACGAGCCCTTCGGCGCGGTGGACCCCATCGTGCGGCGGGAACTGCGCGCGGAACTCACGCGCATCCATGCGGCGACGGGCAAGACCATCCTGCTCGTCACGCATGACCCGATCGAGGCGCTGGAACTTGCCACCCACCTCGTCGTGCTGCGCGAGGGGCAACTGGTCGCGGCGGGCGAGGCGGCGGCGCTGGCGGCACCCCCGGCACCTCCTTTCCTGCGCGCGCTGTTCGGGGCGGAGGCGCTGGCCCTGCGGCGGCTTTCCCTGCTGCGGGTGGAGGGGGCGGCGCTGGACGGCCCCGCGCCGGCGGGCGCGCCCGTGATCGCACCCGAGGCGAGCCTCGCCGAGGCCTGGACCCTGATGCAGGAACATGGCGCGCCCGTGCTGGCCGTGGGCGGGCGGCACCTGCCCTGGTCCGCGCTGCTGCCGCGATGAGGCCGCTTCCGGCCCTGG
Source organism: Roseococcus suduntuyensis (assembly GCF_014196305.1). Classification (GTDB taxonomy): domain Bacteria; phylum Pseudomonadota; class Alphaproteobacteria; order Acetobacterales; family Acetobacteraceae; genus Roseococcus; species Roseococcus suduntuyensis. The sequence goes on along the minus strand of NZ_JACIDJ010000002.1, from coordinate 410,505 downwards.
CCCTGGCGGCCCTCCTGGCCTTCCTGGCCAGCGCGCCGGGCGCCGCGATGCTGGCGCGGGGCCTGGGGCTGGAGGGCACCCCCTTCGACACCGCCCGGTTGCTCGGCCTCGCGGGGCAGCACCTGCTGCTGGTGCTGGGCGGCGCGGGGCCGGCCATCCTGCTGGGCATCGCGGTGGGCCTGTGGGTGACGCGGCCCTCCGGCGCGGGCCGCGCCTTGCGTCCGGTGGCCGATGCGGGTGCGGCCGCGGCCCAGGCCATCCCGCCCGTGGTGGTGGTGGCGCTGGCCTTCCCGGCACTTGGCTTCGGCGCGGCGCCGACCCTGCTGGCGCTGGCGCTCTACGCCGTGATGCCCGTGCTGCGCGCGACCATCGCCGCCGTCGAGGCCACGCCGCCCGATGCCGTGCTCGCCGCCCGCGCCATGGGCATGACGGAGCGCGAGGCGCTGTGGCGCGTCGTGCTGCCGCTCGCCTGGCCCGCCATGCTGCCGGGTGTCAGGACGGCGGTGCTGCTCGCGGCCGCCACCGCCGCCGTGGGCTCGCTCGCGGGGGCGGCGACGCTGGGCACACCCATCATCCTCGGCCTGCAGACGATGAACGAGCTGCTGATCCTGCAGGGGGCCGCGGCCACCGCCGCGCTGGCCTTCCTCTGCGACGCCGCGCTGGGCGGGCTTGCGGCGCGATTGACGGGGGGGCAAGGCGCTGCGATGCAAGCGGGAGGAGACCGAACATGACCTTGCAAGCCACCATCGAAGCCCTCTGGGACAAGCGCGACACGCTCAACAGCGGCACGCGCGGCGAGGCGCGCGACGCCATCGAGAGCGCCCTCGACATGCTGGACCGCGGCCAGGCCCGCGTGGCCGCGCCCACCGACAATGGCTGGGTGGTGAACCAGTGGCTGAAGCAGGCCGTGCTGCTCTCCTTCCGCATCGAGGACAGCGCGCCCATGGCGACCAGCGCCGGCGCCTTCGACAAGGTGCCGCTGAAGTGGTCCGACTGGGGCCCGAACCGCTGGAAGGAGGCGGGCTTCCGCGCGGTGCCCGGCGCCGTGGCGCGGCGTTCGGCCTACATCGCGCCCAACGTGGTGCTGATGCCCTCCTTCGTGAATCTCGGCGCCTATGTCGGCGAGAACACCATGGTGGACACCTGGGCCACCGTGGGCTCCTGCGCGCAGATCGGGAAGAACGTGCACCTCTCGGGCGGCGTGGGCATCGGCGGCGTGCTGGAGCCGCTGCAGGCCAACCCCGTCATCATCGAGGATGATTGCTTTATCGGCGCGCGCTCCGAAGTGGTGGAGGGCGTCATCGTCGAGAAGGGCAGCGTTCTCTCCATGGGTGTGTTCCTCAGCGCCACCACCAAGATCATCGACCGCAACACGGGTGAGATCTTCGTGGGCCGCGTGCCCTCCTATTCCGTGGTGGTGCCCGGCTCGCTGCCCGGCAAGCCGCTGCCCGATGGCACGCCCGGGCCGAGCCTCTACTGCGCCGTGATCGTGAAGCGGGTGGACGCGCAGACCCGCGCCAAGACCGCCATCAACGACCTGCTGCGGGATTGACCGCCATGCCGCTCACCGACCCGATTCCCCTGGCGCAGGACCTGATCCGCTGCCCCTCCGTCACCCCGGCCGACCATGGGGCGCTCGACGTGGTGCAGCGCTTCCTGGAGAGCCTTGGCTTCCAATGCTCGCGCCTGGTGTTCGGGCCGGATGAGTGGCGGGTGGACAACCTCTTCGCCATGAAGGGCGGCGGGGCCTCGCCGCACTTCATGTATTGCGGCCACACGGACGTGGTGCCCCCGGGAGACCCCGCGCATTGGACGGATGACCCCTTCTCGGGCGTGGTGCGGGAAGGCTGGCTCTATGGCCGCGGCTCCAACGACATGAAGGGCGGTGTCGCCTCCTTCCTCGCGGGGCTGAAGGACTATATCGCCGCCCACCCCGACCACCCCGGCACCATCAGCGTGCTGATCACGGGCGATGAGGAGGCGCGCAGCGTGGACGGCGTGGCGCGCGTCATGCCCTGGCTCGCCGAGCGCGACCTCGTGCCCGACATGGCGCTGGTGGGTGAGCCCTCCTCCGCGCGCAATGTGGGCGACGTGATCCGCATCGGCCGGCGTGGTTCGCTGACCGCGCGCATCACCGTGCAGGGCAAGCAGGGCCACAGCGCCATGCCTGCCCGCGCCGACAACCCGGTGCATCGCCTCATGGCCGCGCTGACGCCGCTGCTGGCCGCGCCGCTGGATCAGGGCACGGAGTTCTTCCCGCCCTCCACGCTGCAGATCACGGGCTTCGACGTGGGCAACACGGCGGCCAACGTCATCCCGGCCACGGCGCGGGCGATGCTCAACATCCGCTTCAACGACCTGCACACGCGCGCCAGCCTGATCGAGCGGCTGAACGCCGCACTCACCGCCGCCGGCTGCCGCTACGAGATGCAGGCCGACAGCAACGCCGACCCCTTCCTGACCGAGCCTGGCCCCTTCGTGGACGCACTCCAACGCGCCATCCGCCGCACGACCGGCGAGGAGCCGGAGCTGAACGCCGGCGGCGGCACCTCCGATGCCCGCTTCATCCGCGCCTTCTGCCCGGTGGCCGAGTTCGGTGACATCGGCGCGACGGGCCACCAGGTGGATGAGCGCGCGGGGGTGGAGAACCTCCGCACCCTGTCGCGCGTCTACACGGCCATCCTGGAGGAGTGCCTGGCTTGAACCCCAGCAGCGCCGCGGGCCTCGCGGCCGCATTGCTCTTCGCGCGCGGCCGGCCCGAGGGGCTGGCGCTGCTGCCCAATGACCTCGCCACCGCCCGCGCCTCTTTCCGCGCGGCGCTGATCTGCCTGCCGCTGTTCCTCGTGATGCGCCTGCTCTCCTACGGCACGCGCGGGACGCCGGAGGTGGGCATCCCCACCGCGCTGGTGGTGGAGCTGATCGGCTACACGCTCTCCTGGACGGCCTTCGCCGTGGTCTCGCTGCCGTTGGCGGCACAGGCGGGCCGGGCCGAGCAATGGCCGCAATTCATGGCCGCCTGGAACTGGACCAATGTCGTCCAGTTCATCCTGCTGGTAGCGATGGCCGTGTTGGCCGCGCTGGGCCTGCCGGGGTGGCTCGCGAACATGCTGGGGCTGGCGGCGCTGGGCTATGCCGTCTGGCTCGAATGGTTCGTGGTGCGGGTGGCGCTGAACGTGACCGGCGGCACGGCGGCGCTCTTCGTCATCACGGACCTGATCCTGGGCCTGTTCATCGGCGGCTATTCGGCGCGGCTGCTGGCGGGCTGAGGCGCCAGCTCCCTGAATTCAGCCGAGCGTTTCGAAGGCATCGCCCCGCGGCGCCACGCCCTCGACATGCACCCGGTGCCACAGCGCGTAGAAGAGCAGGTTCCACGCGGCGGCCCCCGCGCGGCGGTCGGTGGCGCGGCGGAACAGCGCCTCTGCCCGGCCCGGCCGGCAGATTTCCGCGACGCCGGGCTGGCGCGCGACCAGGGGCCCGAGCCGCGCCGCCTCCGCCTCCAGCCAGGCGCCGAGGGGCAGGCGCGGCGTCGTGCGCGGCGAGGGGGTGCCCAGCCAGCGGCGCAGCAAATGCTTGCCCTCGCCGCCCCGCACCTTCAGCGCATCGGGCAGGCGGAAGGTGGCGGCGACGACGCCGGCATCGAGGAAGGGCGCCCGCGCCTCGATCCCGTGCCGCGCGCAGCAGCGATCGAGCCCGCCCAGCAGACCGTTGGACAGCCAGTCGCCCATGTCCACCGCCTGGGCCACCTGCAGCCGGCTGCGGCCCGAACCGGCCTCGGCCGTCTCCGCGGCCGCGATGCCGTCGCGCCAGGCGCGGGGCTCGATGCCCAGCGTCTCCAGCCGGTCGAAGGCGCCGCGGGCGCGCATGGCCCGGCCCCAGAGCCACCAGGGGCGCATGGCGGCGCGGTGGCGGCCATGGCCGGCCAGCAATTCGCTCGATCCATCGGGGGTCAGCAGCGCCGGGACCTGCCCCCGCGCCGCCTCCGCCAGCAGCCAGTGCAGCACATGCGCGGGCTCGGCCGAGGGGTCGTCCAGCGCCTGGGCCAGGGCGGGCAGGCAGGCCCAGAAGGCGTCGCGCGTGACGGGGACGGGAATGGCGTCGCCGGGTGCCGCCTGGCCCTCCAGCACGGGCGCGAAGGCGGGCAGGGGGGGTAGCCCGAGGCGCGCCACGCCTGCGACCAGCGCGGCCGCCCCCGCGCCGCCGGTCAGCAGCAGGCCGGGGGTGGGACCTTCCAGCCGGGCGGCGAGGCTGGCCAGGAAGGCGGCCTCGAAACGCGCCAGCGCCTCGGGCTCGGAGATGGCCTCGGGGCCGCCCTCGGGCAGGGGCGGCGCGCGGCGGCGTTCCACGATGGCGCCGCCCGCGATGGCGAGGCATTCGGCCGGGAGCACGCGCTGGATGCCCTCAAAGATGGTCTCGGCGCCGGTGGTGAAGCGCAGTTGCAGCAATTCGTCGCGCGCGGCGGGGCGCAGCCGGGGTGTCGCGAAGCCGGCCGCGATCAGCGCCCCGGGTTCGGAGGCGAAGGCGACCCCCAGCGAGGTCTCCGCGAAATAGAGGGGCGCCAGGCCGAAGGCGTCGCGCGCCAGCACCAGGCGCCGCATGGCGTGGTCGGCGACCGCCAGCGCATGGGCGCCGCCCAGCCCCGCGCCGAAATCGAGACCCCGGCGGCGATAGAGCAGCAGCGGGAGTTCGGCGTCGCGCGCCTCGGGCAGGCCCTGGGCCGTGCGCAGCGCCTCGGGCGAGGCCAGGAGATGGCTTGCCACAAGCATCGCGGCGCCGGCCGAGAGGGGCTCGGCCGGCAGGCCGCGCCCCACCAGCCCGAGGCCCGGGCCCAGCACCGGCGGGCCGGCGGCGGGGCCGCGATGGGCCAGGGCGGCGGACAGCGCCTCCAGCGGCGCCGCATCGGGCACGCGCCGCCCGCGCAGGGCGAGGCCCGCGATGGCGCTCAATCCACGGCTCCGCGCGGGGGCATCAGGTCCAGGAAGCGGCGGGCGATGGCGTCGAGCAGAAAGCCCTCGTGCAGGCGGCGCGCGGCGGCCGCCCCCATGGCATCGGCGCGGGCGGGGTCGTCCAGCAGGGCGGCGAGGCCCGTGGTGACGCTGGCCTGGTCCAGGCCGTCGCAGAGCAGGCCGGTGACCCCCTCCTCCACAGCATCGCCCGCGCCGCCCTCGCGGCCGGCGAGCGAGGGGCGGCCATGCCAGGCGGCCTCAAGATAGACGATGCCGAAGCCCTCCACCGAGGCGCCCTCGCGCCGCACCGGCATGGCGAAGCAGGCGCACTCGGCCAGCAGCGCGGCCTTTTGCGCGTCATCCACCCGGCCCAGGAAATGGACGTGAGGGGTGACGCGCAGCTCGGCGGCCAGGGCTTCCAGCCGGGCGCGGTCCTCGCCCTCGCCGGCGATGGCGAAGGCGAGGCCGGGGTGGCGCGGCAAGAGCGCGGGCAGGGCCGCGATCACCCGGTCCACGCCCTTGCGCTTTTCGAGGCGGCACAGCGTGGCCAGCAGCGGCCCGTGGCCCACCCGCGCGCGCAGGGTGGCCCGCGCCTCGGGGGTGGCATCCGGCTGGGGGGCGATGGGGGGCGGGATGATCTCCATCCGCGCGCCGGGGGCGAGGTAGGGCGCCACCGCCGCCGCCGTGTGGCGCGAGATGGGCAGCACCACGCTCGCCTTTGCCAGGGCGGCCCGGATGCGGCGCACACGGCGCGGGGATGGGTTCGGGGGGAATTCCATGCCCATGGCCGGCACCAGCACGGGGGCGGTGGTGGGGGGCAGGATCTCGGCGCTCTTCCAACTGTCGCAGAGCACGCCGCGCAGGGTGGGGTTGGCCAGCGGCCCGCGCAGCGCCCAGCCCTTGCGCCAGCCGCGCAGCGGGTTGGGGCCGCCGAAGCGGTGCAGGGCGGTGTAGGGGTGGCCCTCAAGCTCAGGCCCGCCGCCGCGGATGCGGTGGGCGAAGACCTCGACGGGCCCCTCCGCCGCCAGCGCGCCGGCCAGCGCGTGCATCACGATGGCAATGCCCCCGATATCCGGCGCGAAATTCTGGGTGACGACGACGAACATGGTCAGGCCACCGGCTCGGGCGCCAGCAATTCGCGCGCACCCGCCAGGGCGGCCGAGACGCTCAAGCCCCGCATGGGCGCATGCCCGGCCCGGCCCGGTGCCACCACCGGGCGCGCGCGTGGGCCGATCGGCGCGTATTCGCTCACCATGGAGGGGCCGAACAGCCCGAGGGTGGGCGCGCCCGCCGCCGCCGCCAGGTGCATCAGCCCCGAATCATTGCCCACATAGAGCGCGGCGCGCGAGAGCAGCGCCGTCACCTCCGGGATGGAGAGCGTGCCGATCAGGGGCAGGGCCTCGGGCAGGGCGGCCAGCAGGGGGGCCGCCATGCGGGCCTCCTCCGCGCCCGGCCCGCCCAGGATCAGGATGGGTGCGCCGGGCAGGGGGCCGCCGGGCGCCGTCAGTTTCTGGGCCAAGGCCACGAAGCGCTCGGTGGGCCACATCTTGGGCGCCCAGGTGGCCGTGGGGCCGAGCACCAGGAAGGGTTCCTGGGGTAGCAGGGGTTCGACGCGCGCCAAATCCTCGGGCGCCCACCACGCCACGGGGCGGGGCGCGGGGGTGACGCCCAGCACTTCCGCGATGTGCAGGATGCGGTGGCCCGGCCGCCTTCCGCCTCGCTTCACCGCGCGCTTTCGCGCCGGCACCGTCCAGGCGAAGGCCGAGCCGCGCAGGTCCACCACCAGATCCCAGCGGCGCGTCACGCATGTCGCCCAGAGGCCCAGCCAATGCGCGGCGAAGCGCCGCTTGCGCAGCACCAGCGTGGCCACGCGCCCTGGCATGCGCTCAAACACCCCGGCCGCGGCGGGGCCGCAGGCGATGGTGAAGCGCGCTTCGGGGTGGGCCAGCCGCAGATGTTCGGCGAGGCCGGTCGAGAGCACGGCATCCCCGATGCGGCTCGAAGTGATGAACAGGATTTCCACCCGCGCGCTGTATCATGCATGGGGTTGAGGCGGGAGGCTCGGCCCCCGATATCCCGTTCATGACCATGGCATTCCTCCCCGAACGGGGCGTTGTGGAGGTGACGGGCGCGGACCGCGTCGCCTTCCTGCAAGGGCTGATCTCCAACGACGTGGCCGCCGCCGACGGGCAGGCGGCCGTCTGGGCCGCGCTGCTGTCGCCCCAGGGCAAGTGGCTGGCGGATTTCCTGCTGGTCGCGGAAGGCGAGGCATTGCTGCTGGACGCCGACCGCGCCCAGGTGCCGGAGCTGGTGCAGCGCCTCTCGCGCTTCCGGCTGCGCAGCAAGGTGGCGCTGCGGGATGCCTCGGAGGAGTGGCATGTCCATGCCGCCTGGGGCGCGGCGCCGGAGGCCACGGGGTTGGTGCGGCGTGACCCGCGCCATCCGGAGGCGGGCTGGCGGGTGCTCTCGCCCGCACCCTTGTCCAGCGACGCCACGGCCCAGGATTACGATGTGCACCGCCTGGGCCTTGGGCTTCCCGACGGCAGCCGCGACATGGATGCGGAAAAATCGGTGCTGCTGGAGGCGGGCTTCGACGAGCTGCATGGCGTCTCCTGGACCAAGGGCTGCTACATGGGCCAGGAGCTGACGGCCCGGACCAAGTATCGGGGCCTCGTGAAGCGCCGCCTGGTGCCGGTGCGGGTGGAGGGGCCCCTGCCGGCGCGCGGCACCCCCGTCACGCGCGGCGGCACGGAGGTGGGCGAGATGCGCTCCGGCCGTGAGGGGCGGGGCCTCGCGCTGCTGCGGATGGAGGCGCTGCGGGACGGCGCGCTCGATTGCGGCGCGGCCCGGCTGATCCCCGAACCGCCCTCCTGGATGACGCTGCCCGAGGGTGCGGCCGATGTCCCCGCCTGAGCAGGACATGCACGGCCCCGGCGTGAAGGTGCCGCCGCCGCTGATGGTGCTGGCGGGGCTGCTGCTGGCCTGGGCGCTGAACTGGCTGGCGCCCGTCATGCTCGGCCCGCCCGCGCCCGAACTCGGCCTGCCGGTGATGCTGCTGGCCTTCCTGCTGATGGGCTGGGCGCTGCTGGTGCTGGTCCGCGCCGGCAATGACCCGCGACCGGACAAGCCCGACAGCCAGTTCGTCGCGCGCGGTCCCTTCCGGCTGGGCCGCAACCCGATCTATTCGGGCTTCCTGCTGGTGGCGGCGGGCATGGCGCTGGTCTGGGGCACGCTGTGGGGGTGGCTGGCCGTGGGGGGCATCTTCCTGGCGCTGGATTTCCTCGTGGTCCGGCGCGAGGAGGCCTATCTGGAGCGCCGCTTCGGCCAGGACTACCTCGACTACAAGGCCAAGGTGCGCCGCTGGTTCTGAGGCTGGGCGGTCGCTTCAGCACGGTGGATCAGGCGCTATTCTCGCCAGTGTTCGGCCACCCAGTCGGGCCGGCGCAGCGACTTGTAGAATTTCTTGTACCACGGCGCGGGCCAGCGCCCGTCCAGCACGTCATGCACATCGGGCTTGCCGGTGAAGGCCACGAGGCGCGTGCCCGGCGCCAGCGCCGCCGGCCGCCACAGCCGCGCGGGCCAGGGCGGCAGCAGGGAATGCTTGAAGCTGACGCACCAGCCCTCGGGCCAGAAGGCGATGCTTTGGACGTGGCGCGAGATGAAGGCCTGCTCGATGCGGTGGGCGGCGAAGATGCCGTCGAAATCCGCCTCCACCGCGGCCAGCAGATGCGCGTTGGATCCCACACGCAGCCGGAAGCAGGAGGTGTTGCCGATGGCCCTTTCGCCAGACACGGGGGCGCGCGAGGTCCAGTTGCGGATCACCACGAAATCCTGTTCGGGCGCGTGGTCGAAGAAGCCATCCACATCGCCGGTCACAACCAGATCGAGGTCGAGGAACAGCACCTGGCCGATCAGGTCGCCCAGGGTCTCGCCCCAGAGCGACATCTTGCGCCAGGGAAAGCGCTGGTGGTGGGCGGGGATGCGGATGGGGGGAAGGGGCTGCACCTTGATGCCCGGGTGAAGGCCCGTGGCATCCTCGGTGAAGCAGACGAAGCGCAGCGGGCGCCTGGTGTTCCGCCGCACCATGGCGTGCAGGCGGTTGGCGTATTCGGGGCCATAGAGCGTGCCCCACTTCATGCAGATGACGGTCTGCACGCTCAGGTCGCCCCGTTGGCCACCGGGCGGGCGGCGAGCGCCAGGCCCAGCCCCATCAGGAAGACCCGCAAGGCCGCCTGGTCTATGCCCGCATAGGCGCCGGCCGTCGCCACCGGCCAGAGCGCGATCAGCGCCGACAGGAAGAGGCCGAGCCGCAGCGGATCGCCCAGCGCCCCACGCCCCAGTGCCCAGAGCAGCGCGAGGCAGGAGGCGGTGAACAGCACCAGCCCTGGAATGCCGGCATCCACCAGCGCCTCCAGGTAGAAATGGTGCACATGCGTGACGCACATCGCGGCCCCGCCGCCATCGCCCACGCCGCCCCAGCCGATGTGGAAGCGCGGGTCGTAGCAGCCGGTGCGGAAGGCCTCGGCGCCGGCGCCGAGCCAGGGATGGGCCTCGACCATGGCCAGCGCGCGGGCCAGGATCTGGCCGTAATGCGTCTCCGGGAAACCCGCCAGCAATTGCGGCAGGTGGACGGCGTAGCGGTAGAAGGTGATGGGGGCGAAGATGGCGGCCAGCCCCAGCATCCCCGCCACCCCCAGCACCGCCAGCAGCGCCGGCACCCGCAATGGCCGCAGCGCCAGCGCGGCGAGCCCGAGCCCGAACAGCACCATGATCAGCGGGCTGCGCTGCGAGGCCAGGATCACCGCCCCCACCGCCAGCGCCACCAGCGCCACCCCCGCGCCCCGCCCCCAGAGCCCATGGGCCGCCAGCGCCACCACCGCCGGCAGCAGCACGGGCCAGAGCGTCACGGAGAGATACCCCCCCGCCCGCGGCCGCAGGAAAGGCCCCGAGAGATAGCCAGGCAGCGCATCGCCCGAGCGAACCAGCCCATGCCCGAAGGTGAATTGCAGCCAGACTTCCAGCGCCACGAAGACCACCGCCCCCGTCAGCGCCCACAGCGCCAGGCGCTGCGCGCGCGCGCTGGCCAGCGCCCAGGTCGCGATGGCGAGCGTGGCCAATGGAAACCGCCCCCAGCCCAGGGCCGCCAGCATCTGGTCGGGGTTGGCGCCGGCCAGCGCCGTCACCAGCACCAGCCAGGCCCAATAGGCGGCCGCGAGCAGGAACCAGGGGGCGCGCAGCGGGGCGGCGTTGCGGGTGGCCAGCAGGTGAAGCACGAAGCCCAGGGCCAGCCCCGCCACCACCGCCTCGGCCACCGAGCGCGAGGCGGTGACCACCCAGGGGATCGCCACCCCCACCGCCATGGCCAGCACGCTGCCCGGCCCGTCGAGACGCCGCAGCCAGTTGGGCGGTGTCGTGCTGGTCTGCTCCACGCGACCTCCCTGGATTGCGGCGCGGTTATACAGGCTGGGGCCGGTGGGCCAAGGCTGGCCCCCCGCCGGTCCATTGTGTAAGCCGGGGACATGTTCGCCCCTCGGCGCGTCGCGATGGTCCTGCCCGCCAAGGAGCGCTTCGGCCCCCGGGGCGCGGGCGGCGTGGCGCTGGTGGTGCGCGACCTGGCCCGCGCGCCCGCGCCGGGCTGGGAGGCCATGGTGCTGGGCAGCCCCCTGCAGGACGCGCCCTTCGAGGGCTGCCGCTTCGAGGGGCTGTCGCCCGGCCCGCTGGCTTTTCTCGGCCGCAATCGCGCCCATGCCCGCGCCGCCGCGCGCCGGCTGCGCACCCACCCGGCCGATGTGGTGGAGGCGCACAACCGCGCCCCCCTTGCCCTGCATCTGGCGCAGGCCCTGTCCTGCCCGGTGGTGCTGGTGCTGCACAACGCGGCCTCGGGCATGGGGGGGCTGCGCCGCGCGGAGGAACGTGCCGCGCTGCTGCGCCAGGTGCGCGCGGTGGCCTGTGTCTCGGATTTCCTGCGGCGGGATTTCCTGGAGGGGTTGCCGGCCGCGCTGGCGCCCCGCGTCCATGTCATGCCCAACCCGCATAACCCTGCCGCCTTCCCGGCCGACCCCGGCCCGCGCGAGGCGCTGATCCTCTTCGTGGGGCGGCTCAATGCCGAGAAGGGCGCCGACAGCTTCGTGGCCGCCTGCGCCCGCGCCCTGCCGCGCCTGCCGGGATGGCGGGCGGAGATGGTGGGGGATGCGTGGTTCGGCGGCCGGGCGGACACGCCCTTCGTCACCACCTTGCGGGGCCAGGCGGAAGCGGCGGGGGTGGAGATGCTGGGCTACCTGGACCACGCCGCCACTCTCGCGCGGATGGCGCGCGCTTCCATCATCGTCATGCCCAACCGCTGGGCGGAGCCCTTTGGGCGGGTTGCACAGGAGGCGCTGGGGGCGGGGGCGGCGCTGGTCGCCTCGCGCCGGGGCGGGCTGCCGGAGGCGGCGGGCGAGGCCGCGCTCTACGCCGACCCGGATGAGCCCGCGGCCATCGCCGAGGCCATCCATCACCTCGCCACCCATCCGGAGGAACGCGCGTGCCGCGTGGAGATGGGGCGCGCGCATCTGGAAGGCTTCCTGCTGCCGGCCATCGCACGGCGATGGGCGGCGCTGCGCGAGGGGCTTCTGGCGGGCTGATGGCTTACCGGCGCGGCCGATTCACGGCTTCGGTGCTTCCACCGTAGCCGATCGGACACTACAGCACGGGCGGCTTCGCGGCCTCCGGGTCCACCGCGCGGACCACATGTTCGTCCATGTCGGGGCGGTAGCGGTTCCACATCAGGCGCAGCGCGGGCAGGGCGGCGTCGGCCAGGTCCACGCGCAGGTCCACATAGGGAAAGCGCTGCTCATGCACCACGAGCAGGCAGGCCGAGAGCAGGGGCCTTCCCTCGCCGCCCGCTTCCTCGCCGGCTTCCAGCGCGCGCATCAGGCGTTCGGCCAATGGTTCGCCGGGGTCCGCGGCGAAGGCGGTGGCCATGGCGGCGGGCACCCCCGTATTGGCCATGATGTTGCCGAGCGCCACGCAGCCCGGCGCATGGACGGCCGCGCGGGCGTGCTTCACCGCCTCGCCGTCGAAATGCGCCGTGCGGCCGGCGCGGTCCATGATGGCGATCTGCCGCCAGCGGTGGTGCGGCGTGCTGGCGACCAGGGCGGCCAGGGCCTCCTCCGCCGAGCAGCCGCTCCGCAGCAGGTCCAGGCCGCGCGGTCCCAGGCGCGGGTCAGTGCGGTGCTGCGTCAGCACGGCGCCCAGCCCCGCCTCGGCGAAGGGCACCCGGGCGCCCACGCCCATGGCCGAGGTGGTGACGGCGCAGCCGAACTGCCCCGTGCGGGCGCAATGGCCGATAAGGGAGAAGGTCATGTCCGATGGTGCGGGCGGCCTGGCGGCATTGGCAAGCCGGCCCCGCCCGCGGTGAAGCGCCCCACCAGCCGGTGCCGCCCGCCCGGGTGCCAGAGCCGCGCGAAAGTGACCGGAATCTCGCCATTCCAGGTGCGGCGTTCCACCACAAGGGCGGGCTCGCCCGGCGCCATGCCGAGGAAGCGGGCGATGCGCGCCGGCGTGCTTGTGGCGAGGATGCTGTGCTCGGCCTCGGTCCAGGCGATGTGGTCCAGCAGCCAGCGGCCGGGCGGGGTCTCGGTGAAGCGCTGCGCCGCCGCTTCGGGCGCGGCCTGGAGGTGGATGCGGCGTTCCTCCAGCTGCACGGGGCGGCCATCGGCCAGGTGGCGGGTGGTCAGGGCCAGGATGGGCGCGCCCTCGGCCACGGTCAGCGCCGCGGCATCGGCGGCGGTGGCGGGGCGCGTCCCGCGGTGCAGGATGTCATGGCTGTGGACGCCCCCCGCGGCCGCGATCTCGGCGCCGATGTCCCAGATCTCGAAGACGGCGCGGCCGCGCGCCTCGGGGCTTGCGGTGGTGCCGGCGCGGCGGTTGCGGCGGACCAGCCCCTCGGCGGCGAGCTGGGCCAGCGCCCGATGCACCGTCATGCGCGAGGCGCCGAACAGCGTCATCAGCTCCGCCTCGGACGGGATGCGCCCACCAGGCGGGATACGACCGGAGAGGATGGAATGTGCCACCGCGCGGCGGATTTGCGCGTGCAGCGGGCCCTCGCCATCCAGCGGGAAGTCGGTCATGCGGCCAGGATGCGGCCCAGCACCGCGGAGACGCGTGCCTCTGCTGCCGCGCGCAGGGGGTGGCGCCCATCCTCCACCACGCGGCGCCCGCGCACCCAGACCTCGCGGATGGGCGAGGTGCGCGTGGCGAAGACCAGCGCGTCCAGCCAGCGGTCGCCCTCGCGCGCGGCCAGCGCGGGGTGTGTGGGGTCGAGCAGCACAAGGTCCGCCCAGGCGCCGGGGGTGATGCCGGCGGGGCCGGCGGCCAGGGCCTGGGTGCCGCCCGCCAGCGCCGCATCCCACAGCGCGCGGCCGGTGGAGGCCCCGCGCGGGGCCAGCGCGTTGCGGGTCCGAAGCGCGAGGCGCTGCCCGTATTCCAGCGTGCGGAGTTCCTCCGCGGCGCCGATCAGCACATTGCTGTCCGTGCCCACGCCGTAGCGGCCCCCCGCCGCGCGATAGGTGGGCGCGGGGAAGATGCCATCGCCCAGATTGGCCTCGGTGACGGGGCAGAGGCCCACCACCGCGCCCGCCTTTGCCACGGCCGTAAGTTCCGCCTCGGTGCCGTGGGTCGCATGGATCAGGCACCAGCGCGCATCGAGGCCCACATGGTCCAGCAGCGCCTGGAGGGGCGGCGCGCCCAGGATGGCGCGGCACGCCTCGACCTCGCGCAGCTGTTCGGCGGCGTGGATGTGCAGAGGCTCGCCTGGGGCCAGCATGGCGGCCACATCGCGGATTTCCGCGAAGGTGGCGGCGCGCAGGGAATGGGGAGCGGCGCCCAGGACGGCCCCCGGCAAGGGGGCGATGGCGGCGCGGCTGGCTTCCAGCAGGCGGGCGAAGCCGTCGCGGTCGTTCAGGAAGCGGCGCTGCGCGGGCAGGGGGGCGCCGCCGCCCGCTTCGCCATGGGCATAGAAGCTGGGCAGCAGGGTGAGGTGGATGCCGGTGCCCTGCGCGGCGGCGGCAATGCGTTCGGCCAGTTCCGCGGGATTGGCGTAGGGGCGGCCCTCGGCATCATGGTGCAGGTAGTGGAATTCGCCCACACGGGTGAACCCCGCCTCCAGCATCTCGGCATAGGCCAGGGTGGCGAGGGCCTCGACATCCTCGGGCGTGAGCCGGCCCAGGAAGCGATACATCAGCTCGCGCCAGGTCCAGAAGCTGTCCTCGTTGGCGCCGGCCTGTTCCGTGAGGCCCGCCATGCCGCGTTGAAAGGCGTGGGAATGCAGGTTGGGCAGGCCGGGGAGGGCGATGGCGTGCTGGCATTCGCCGCCGGTTGCGTCAGGCTCCACGGCGGAGATGCGGCCCGTGGCATCGAGCGTGACCAGCACCTTGCGGCGCCAGCCTTCGGGCAGCAGGGCATGGGCGAAAAGCAGCTTGCGCATCGGCCATCTCCGAAGCAGATTATGTCTATACATTATCGCGCGGGCCGCAGGATAGCGGCACGTCCACCCATCGCAAGGAACCAACGTAAGGATTGGCGCATGGCGGGCATCCCGGCCGATCTGCTGTTCGAGGGCGCGCGGCTGGCCACCATGGGGGGCGCGGGCCTCGGCGTGGTCGAGAATGGCGTGCTGGCGGTGCGGGCGGAGCGCATCGTCTATGCCGGCCCGCGCGACGGCGCGCCGCGCTTCGACGCGGCCGAACGGGTGGATTGCAACGGCCGCTGGATCACGCCCGGCCTCGTGGATTGCCACACGCACCTCGTTTTCGCGGGCGACCGGTCGGAGGAATTCGCGCGGCGCCTGGCCGGCGAGAGCTATGCCGAGATCGCGCGCTCGGGGGGCGGCATCGCCTCCACCGTGCGCGCCACCCGCGCGGCGGATGAGGCGGCACTGCTCGCCGCCGCCCTGCCGCGGCTGGATGCGCTGCTGGCCGAGGGCGTCACCACCGTCGAGGTGAAGTCCGGCTACGGGCTCGACGAGGAGACCGAGCGGCGACAGTTGCGCGTGGCGCGTGCCCTGGCGGGGCAGCGGGCGGTGACGGTGCGCGCCACCTATCTCGGCGCCCATGCCGTGCCGGCCGACAACACGCGCGCCGGCTACCTCGACCTGGTGTGCGACCGCATGATCCCCGCCCTGGCCGCAGAGGGGCTGGCGGATGCGGTGGATGTCTTCCAGGAGGGCATCGCGTTCACCGGCGCCGAATGCGCCCGCGTCTTCACCGCGGCGCGCGCGGCGGGGCTGCCGGTGAAATCCCATGCCGAGCAGTTGAGCGACACGGGCGGTGCGGCGCTGGCCGCGCGCTTCGGCGCGCTGTCGGCCGACCATCTGGAATACTGCTCCAATGCCGGGGCCGCGGCCATGGCACAGGCGGGCACGGTGGCCGTCATCCTGCCCGGCGCCTTCCTCATGCTGAACGAGGCGCGCAAGCCGCCCATCGCGGCCTTCCGCGCGGAAGGCGTGCCCATGGCGGTGGCGACGGACCTGAACCCGGGTTCCTCGCCCATCGCCTCGCTGCGCGTCTCGGCGACACTCGCCTGCGTGCTGTTCGGCATGACGGTGGAGGAGGTGTGGCGCGGCATGACGCTGCACGCCGCCCGCGCGCTGGGGCTGCAGGCGGAGGCGGGCAGCCTGGAGGCGGGCAAGCGCGCGGACCTGGCGCTGTGGTCGGTGGACAGCCTGGCGCAGGTGGTGGCGCAAATCGGGCCCTCGCCGCTCTGGGCACGGTATCATGGAGGGGTGCGGGCATGAGCCTGACGCCGGGCGCGGTCACGCTGGCACAATGGCGCGCGGTGCTGGAGGGGGCGGCGACGCCGCTCGACGAGGGTGCGCGGGCGGCGGTGGAGCGTAGCGCGGCCGCGGTGGCGGGCGTCATCGCGCGGGGCGAGACGGCCTATGGCGTGAACACGGGCTTCGGCAAGCTGGCCTCGGTGCGGATCGGCGATGCGGACCTCGCGGCCTTGCAGCGCAACCTGATCCTCTCCCATGCCTGCGGGGTGGGGGCGCCGCTGCCGGCACCCGTGGTGCGGCTGATCATGGCGATGAAGGCGGCAAGCCTGGCGCGCGGCGCCTCGGGCGTGCGGTGGGAGGTGGTGGCGCAGATCGAGGCCATGCGCGCGCGCGACGTGCTGCCGCTGATCCCGGCCAAGGGCTCGGTCGGCGCCTCGGGCGATTTGGCGCCACTGGCGCACATGACGGCGGCGATGCTTGGCGAAGGCGCGGTGCTGCCGAACGTCCCGGCCACGCGGGCGCTGGCGGGCGCGGGGCTTTCGCCCGTGGCGCTCGGCCCCAAGGAGGGACTGGCGCTGATCAATGGCACGCAGGTGTCCACGGCGCTGGCCTTGGCGGGGCTCTTCGCCGCGCACCGCGTGTTCCAGGCGGCGCTGGTTTCGGGGGCGCTGACGGTGGACGCGCTGCGCGGTTCCGACACGCCCTTCGACGCGCGCATCCATGCGCTGCGCGGCCATGCCGGCCAGCGCGACGTGGCCGAGGCGCTGCGCGGGCTGATGGCGGGCAGCGCCATCCGCGAAAGCCACCGCGAGGGTGATGACCGCGTGCAGGACCCCTATTCGCTGCGCTGCCAGCCGCAGGTGATGGGCGCGGGGCTGGACCTGCTGCGCTTCGCGGCCCGCACCCTGGCGGTGGAGGCGAACGCCGTCACCGACAACCCGCTGGTGATGGAGGATGGGTCCATCCTCTCCGGCGGCAACTTCCATGCGGAGCCGGTGGCTTTCGCGGCCGACCAGATCGCCCTTGTGCTCGCCGAGATCGGCAACCTGGCCGAACGGCGCATCTCGTTGCTGGTGGACCCGGTGATGTCCGGCCTGCCGGCCTTCCTGGCGCGGGATGCGGGGCTGAATTCGGGGCTGATGATCGCGCAGGTGACGGCGGCGGCGCTTGCTTCCGAGAACAAGCAGCGGGCCGCGCCGGCCTCGGTGGACAGCATCCCGACCTCGGCGAACCAGGAAGACCATGTGTCCATGGCCACCCACGCCGCCTACCGCCTGCTGGAGATGGCGGAGAACGCGGCGGCCATCATCGGCATCGAGGCGCTGGCGGCGGCGGAGGCGCTGGAGCATCGGCGCCCGTTGACCTCCTCCGCCCCGCTGGAGGCCGCGCATGCCGCCATCCGCGCGCGCATCGCACCCCTGGTGGCGGACCGTTTCCTGGCCCCCGACATCGCCGCCGCCACATCCCTGGTGCGGGACGGCACGCTCGCCGCGGCCACCGCCCACCCCCTGCCCGAGCTGGACACCGACGCATGAGCCGCATGGCCAACAGCCGCATCATCACCGCCCCGCACGGTCCCGAACTCACCTGCAAGAGCTGGGCGGCCGAGGCGGCGATGCGGATGCTGATGAACAACCTCGACGCCGCCGTGGCCGAACGCCCGCAGGAATTGGTGGTCTATGGAGGCATCGGCCGCGCCGCGCGCGACTGGGAAAGCTTTGACCGCATCGTGTCCAGCCTGAAAGGGCTTGAGCCGGATGAGACGCTGCTGGTGCAGTCGGGCAAGCCCGTCGGCATTTTTCGGACCACCGAGGATGGGCCGCGCGCCTTGATCGCCAATTCGAACCTCGTGCCGCATTGGGCAACTTGGGAAAAATTCCACGAGCTCGATCGCATGGGGCTGATGATGTACGGCCAGATGACGGCCGGTTCCTGGATCTACATCGGCAGCCAGGGCATCGTGCAGGGCACCTACGAGACCTTCGCGGAAGTCGGGCGCCAGCATTACGGCGGCTCGCTCGCCGGGCGCTGGGTGCTGACGGGGGGGCTTGGCGGCATGGGGGGCGCGCAGCCGCTGGCGGCGACCATGGCGGGCGCCTCGATGCTGGCGGTGGAATGCCAGCCCTCGCGCATCGAGATGCGGCTGCGCACGCGCTACCTCGACACGCAGGCGGGGACGCTGGATGAGGCGCTGGCCATGATCGAGGCCGCGCGCGTCGAGGGCCGCGCCGTCTCGGTGGGACTGCTGGGCAATGCGGCGGAGGTCTTCCCGGAAATTCTGCGCCGCGGCATCCGGCCCGACGTGGTCACCGACCAGACCAGCGCGCATGACCCGCTGAACGGCTACCTCCCGGCGGGCTGGACGCTGGCCGAATGGGAGGAACGGCGCGAGCGCGACCCGGATGGCGTGGTGCAGGCGGCCAAGCGCTCCATGGCCGCCCATGTCGAGGCGATGCTGGGCTTCCACCGCCTGGGCATTCCCACGCTCGACTACGGGAACAACATCCGCCAGATGGCGCAGGAAGCCGGGGTGGCGGACGCCTTCGACTTCCCGGGCTTCGTGCCGGCCTATATCCGGCCTCTGTTCTGCCGCGGCATCGGGCCCTTCCGCTGGGCCGCGCTCTCCGGCGACCCGGAGGACATCGCGCGCACCGACGCCAAGGTGCGCGAACTGATGCCGGATGACGCCAACCTTCACCGCTGGCTGGACATGGCCGCGCAGCGCATCGCCTTCCAGGGCCTGCCCGCGCGCATCTGCTGGGTGGGGCTGGGGGACCGGCATCGGCTGGGCCTCGCCTTCAACGAGATGGTCGCGAAGGGCGAGCTGAAGGCGCCCATCGTGATCGGACGGGACCACCTGGACAGTGGTTCCGTCGCCTCGCCCAACCGCGAAACGGAGGCGATGCGTGATGGCTCGGACGCGGTGTCGGACTGGCCCTTGCTGAACGCGCTGCTGAACACGGCCTCCGGCGCCTCCTGGGTGTCGCTGCACCATGGGGGTGGGGTGGGCATGGGCTTCTCGCAGCATGCGGGCATGGTGATCGTGGCCGACGGAACGCAGGCCGCGGCGAAGCGCCTGGCCCGGGTGCTGTGGAACGACCCCGGCACGGGCGTGATGCGCCATGCCGATGCTGGCTATGAATTGGCCATCGAGCACGCCCGCCGCACAGGCTTGAAGCTGCCGGCGCTGGGAATCGGCACATGAGGCCGCGGCACCGCTTTACAGGCTGACACCGCAACCGCAGCATCGCCGCGCAGGGAGAGACCCGCATGGACCAAGCCGCCACCACCACCGACCCCGAGGTTCAGGCCTTCGCCGAGGATGGCGCCATCCTTCTGCGCGGCGCCTTCGCCGAGTGGGTGGAGAAGCTGCGCGCCGGCATCGAGACGCTGATGGCCCATCCCGGCCCCAATGAGCGCAGCTACACGCCCAAGGATGGCAGCGCGCGCTTCTTCCAGGACCTGTGCAACTGGCAGCGCATCCCTGAATTCCGCGCCTTCGTGGAACAGGGGCCGGGCGCCGCCATCGCCCGCCGCCTGATGGGCAGCCAGGGTGCGCGCTTCTTCCACGACCATGTGCTGGTGAAGGAGCCGGGGACGAGCCTCGTCACCCCCTGGCACCAGGATTCGCCCTATTACTGCGTGGAGGCCGAGCAGAGCGTCAGCTTCTGGATTCCCCTCGACCCCGTGGGGCGCGATGTCACGCTGGAATGCGTGGCGGGCAGCCATCTCTGGACCAAGGCGCTGAAGCCCAAGCGCTTCGACGGCACGGACCTCTATGAGGGCGATGACCGCGAGGACATGCCCGACATCGACGCCGAGCGCGCGCGCCACCGCATCCTGGGCTGGGAGATGCAGCCTGGCGATGCCGTGGCCTTCCACTACCGCACCATGCACGGCGCGCCGGCCAACACCTCGCCGCAGCGGCGGCGGCGCGTGTTCTCGGCGCGCTGGGTGGGCGATGACGCGGTGTTCCGCGACCGTGGCGGCCGAGGCTCACCTCCCATGCGGCATCTGCGCCTGGCCGATGGCGCGCCCCTCGAAGGGCCGGACTTCCCCCGCTTCACCTGACACCACCCACAAGAACACAAGAGGCAGAGACGAAGATGCAAAGACGCACCATCATCGGTTCGGCCGCGGCCGCGACCGCCGCGACATTGGCCACCCCCGCCCTCAGCCAGGGCCGGATCGAGTGGCGCATGGTCACCATCTGGCCGCGCAACCTGCCGGGGCCGGGTGTCGCGGCACAGCGCTGCGCCGACCGCATCGGCCAGATGTCGGGCGGGCGGCTGACGGTGCGTCTGTTCGCGGCCGGCGAGGTGGTGCCCCCCGCCGGCGCCTTCGACGCGGTGGCCGCCGGCACGGCCGACCTCTACCACGGCGTGCCGTCCTTCTGGATTTCCAAGTCGCCCGGCATCGGCTTCTTCGGCAGCTTCCCCTACGGCATGACGGCCTATGAGCGGCAGGGCTGGATGATGCATGGCGGCGGCCAGGCCATGTATGACGAGATGTATGCCCGCTTCGGCGTGAAGGGCTTCATCGTGGGCGACAGCGGCCCGCAATGGATGGGCTTCTTCCGCCGCGAGCTGAACAGCCTCGAGGACTTCCGCGGCCTGCGCTACCGCACCGCCGGCCTGGGCGGCGAGATGTTCCGCCGCGCCGGCGCCTCGGTCGTGTCGCTGCCGGCCGGGCAGATTTTCGCCGCGCTCCAATCGGGCACCATTGATGCCGCCGAGTTCGTCGGCCCCTTCTCGGACCTGCCGCTCGGCCTGCACCAGGTGGCGAAGAACTACTACTACCCGGGCGTGCAGGAACCGTCCTCCGCCGAGGAAATCGGCATCAACATGGGCCGCTGGAACGCCCTGCCGGACGACCTCAAGGCCGTGGTGCGCTTCTGCGCCCTGTCGCTGCACGAGGAGACGACCAGCGAATACGACGTGCGCCACCCCATCGCGCTGAATGAGCTGGTGACGCGCCATGGCGTGCAGGTGAAGGAAGTGCCGCGCGACATGCTGATCGCCTTCGGCAACATCGCGGGCGAAATCCTGGCCGAGCTGCGCGCCCACCAGGACCCGCTGGTGAAGCGCATCGCCGACAGCTACGCGGAGTTCCGCAACCGCAGCGCCGCCTACATGCTGCAATCCTACGCGGGGAACTTCAACTCGCGCGCCCTGCCCATCCGCTGGGGCTGAGCGGCTTGCGCTTTCTGCTGCGTGCCGCCGACGCGCATGACGCCCTGAGCCGCTTCCTGGCCCAGGGCGTCAAGTGGCTGGCGCTGGGCGTGGTGCTGGTGCAGTTCATCGTCGTGGTGCTGCGCTACGCCTATGGGTCCTCCTTCGTCTGGATGCAGGAGAGCGTGATCTACATCCATGCCACGCTGTTCATGCTGGTCATGGGCTATACCTGGATGGTGGACCAGCATGTGCGGGTGGATGTCTTCTACGCCGGCTGGTCCGTGCGGCGGCAGGCGGCGGTGGACCTCGTCTGCGTGATCGTTGCGGCACTTCCCTTCTGCGCGCTGGTGGTCTGGGCGTCCTGGGACTACGCGGCGCGGTCCTGGATGCAGAATGAGGGGCCCATGGCGCTGGGCGGCGTGCCCTTCGTGCCCGCGCTGAAATCGCTCATCCCCGCCATGGGGATATTGCTGGGCTTGCAGGCCGTCTCCATTGGCATCCGCTGCGTGGCGGTGCTGACCGGGGTGGCCACGAACCACTTCCCGCACCGCCAAAGGCAGGGCGAGGCATGAGCACCGCCGCCATCGGGCAGGTGCTGGACCTGCTCATGTTCGCCTCGCTCTGCGGGCTGATCCTCACCGGCATTCCCGTGGTGTTCCTGCTGGTGGGCTGCGCCATCGTCTTCGGCACGGCGGGCATCCTGCTCGGCGTCTTCGACACCTTCCTGCTCGCGGCGCTGGCGCAGCGCATCTTCGGCACCATGACGGGCGAGACGCTGGTCGCGATCCCGCTGTTCGTCTTCATGGGCATCATGCTCGAACGCTCCCGCATCGCGGAGGAGCTGCTGGAGGCCATGGGCCGCCTCTTCGGCACGGTGCGGGGCGGGCTTGCCATCAGCGTCTCGGTGGTGGGGGCGCTGCTGGCGGCCTCCACGGGCATCGTGGGGGCCACCGTCGTCACCATGGGGCTGATCGCGCTGCCGGCCATGTTGCGGCGCGGCTATGACAAGCGCTTCGCCTGCGGCACTGTGTGTGCCGCGGGGACACTCGGGCAGATCATCCCGCCCTCCACCGTGATGGTCATCCTGGGCGAGGTCATCTCGGCCGCCTACCAGCAGGCCCAATTGGCGCAGGGGCTGTTCTCGGTGCAGACGGTCTCGGTGGGGCAGCTCTTCGCCGGCGCCATGATCCCGGGGCTGATGCTGGTGGGGCTCTACATCCTCTACCAGTTGCTGCTCTGCCTGTGGCGGCCCGAAATGGGCCCGGCCATGGCGCCCGAGGAGGCCGGGCGCATCACCACCGGCCAGCTGCTGCGCGCGCTGCTGCCGCCCATCATTCTGGTGGTGGCCGTGCTGGGCTCCATCCTGGGCGGGGTGGCGACGCCGACCGAGGCCGCCTCGGTGGGGGCCATTGGTGCCACCTTGCTCGCGGGGCTGCGCCAGGCGGGCCCGCGCGGCTGGATGATCTGGCTGGCGGGGCTGGCCGCGGTGGGCCTCGTGATGCTGGGCATCTTCTTCGACATGCGGCTGGGCCGCGCCGCACCCCCGCTGTCCGATCGCATCGCCATCGGCGTCGCCGGCGTGCTGGTGGTGATCCTGGCGGCGGGCATCGCGCTGGCGCTGTGGCGCACCTTCCGGGGCGGCGTGCTCTCCGCCGTGTCGCATTCCACCATGACCATCACGGCCATGATCTTCGCGACCCTGATCGGCGCCACGCTCTTCTCGCTGGTGTTCCGGGGCCTGGGCGGCGACGAGACGGTGAAGGAGCTGCTCTCGCTCATCCCCGGCGGCGCGCATGGCGCGCTGGTCGCGGTGATGGTGCTGATCTTCCTGATGGGCTTCTTCCTCGACTTCGTGGAGATCACGATCATCGTGGTGCCCATAGTGGGTCCGGTGCTGCTGGCCATGGGGATAGACCCCATCTGGCTCGCGGTGCTGATCGCGCTGAACCTGCAGACGAGCTTCCTCACGCCGCCCTTCGGCTTCTCGCTGTTCTACCTGGGCGGGGTGGTGCCGGCGGGGGTGGGCACGGGGGACATCTACCGCGGCGTCGTCCCCTATGTGCTGTTGCAGTTGCTGGCCATCGCGCTTGTCATGCTCTTCCCGGCGCTGGCCACCTGGTTACCCGCGCAACTCTTCTGAGGCGGCGCGTGGTTTCAGAAGCGAGGACAACAACCTATCTGGCATGACTGTTGCTGCCGGACAATAAACCGCAAGTGTGCCATTTTTACTTCACTGTAACTGCTTGGCCCAAGCCTGAAATGCAGGCCGGAGGTGTGGCGGCGGGCGGGGTTTCTGTGTAGCTTGGCTGCCGCATCATACGGAAAGACCGAGTTCATCGCCTTCCCTCTGGACAGCCGAAGGCGCGCGACGTGACCCACGCCTCCAAATCCGCCGAGCTTCGGGTCACGGCCACGCCAAACGGCAGCATGCCGTCAGCCAGGCCGCGGGGCGATGCCCGGGCCGGCCTGCCGGATTCCCTGCGCGGCAATAGCCGGGCGCCACAAACCCGTGGCACGCGCCTCGTGCAGCTCCTGCCCCTCATGGCCGTGCTGCTGCCCCTGTGCATGCTGGGCGGCGGCGGGTGGGTGATGTGGCGCCTCACCTGGGCCGAGGCGGGCGAGGAACTGCTCCGCTCGGCCGAGGCCACCGCCGAATATGGCGCGCGCGCGCTCACGGGCTATGCCGTGGGTGCTGGCCGCATCAATGAGCGCCTGCGCGGGCTGACGGATGAGCAGGTCCTCAACGCGGGGCCGGGCTTGCAGGGCGAACTCGGCCGCATCATCCGCGAATTGCCGCATGCCGCCTTCGGCCATGTGGTGAGCAGGGAGGGCAGGGCGCTGCTCATCACGGGCCTGCCCATGCCGGAGGCGCCCGTCTCCATGGCGGACCGCGATTATTTCGAGGCCCTGCGCGCCGAGGACGCGCCGCAGGTCTTCGTCAGCCAGCAGTTCAGCGGCCGCGTCCAGGGCTCGCTGCTGTTCACCGTGGCGCGCCGCCGCGAGGACACCGGCAATGACCTCCCCTCGGGCGAGACCTTCGATGGCCTGATCGGCGTCTCGGTGGACCCCAACACCCTGGCCGAGGGCATGCGCCGCCTGCAGGCGCCGACGGACAGCCTGGCTCTCGTGCGCGACGATGGCTATGTGCTCAGCCGCAGCGTGGGGCAGACGGAGCCGCTGCCCCAGGTGTCGCGGGAAAGCCCCTTCCACGAGATCGCGGCGGGGCGGCGCCATTCGCACGTCTACATGTCCACGCGGACGCAGGACGGCCTGCCCGCGCTGTTCGCGGCCTATCCCATCGAGGGCTTCGACGCCCATGCGGTGGCGCTGCGCCCGCGGCAGGAGATCGTGGCCCGCTGGCAGCGCGCCATGCTGGGCTACTTTGTCTTCGGCCTGCCCGCCAGCGCGGCCCTGCTGTGGCTGAGCCTGCGCGTGCGCGCGGACCAGCTGCGCCTGCGCGCCGCCAATGCCGCCCTGGGCCGGGACCTGGAGCGCGACGCCGACCGGCTGAACCGCGCCGCGCGGCTGGGCTTGGTCGGCACCTTCGAGGTGGACCTCGCCACCGGCGTCAGCCTGCGCTCGCCCGAATACATGTCGCTGCAGGGCCTGGCCGCGCGCGCGGCCGTGGAAGGGCATGCCGACTGGGTGCGCCGTCTGCACCCCGATGACCGTGATCGGGCGGAATCCACCCTGCTGGAAGCCGTCTCCGAGACGAGCGGCATCACCGACTACGCGCAGAGCTATCGCATCGTGACGCCGGCGGGCGAGGTGCGCTGGATCGCGGCGCGCGGCGAGATCCAGCGTGACGCCGACGGCCATCCCCGTGTGCTGCGCGGCGCCCATGTGGACGTGACGCCGCTGCGCGAGACGCAGATGGCCCTGGCCGAGAGCGATGCGCGGCTGCGCCTGGCGCAGGAGGCGGTGGGCATCGGCACCTGGGAATGGTTCCCCGCCAGCCGCACCCTCAACTGGTCGCCCAAGATGATCGAGCTGTGGGGCTTCGACCCCGCCGAGGGCCAGCCCGACCTGCAGGAGGCGATGCGCCGGCTGCACCCCGCGGACCGGATGCGGGTGCGGCGCGAGATGGCGATGGCCAACCGCGCCGGCTGGCTGCGCAGCGAGTTCCGTATCAACCGTCCCACGGCGGAGGGTGGCGTCGAGACCATCTGGGTCATCGTGCGCGCGCGCCTCGTGCCGCCCGAGGGCGGACCCGGCGCACGGCTGATCGGCGTGGCCTATGACGTGACCGAGCGCAAGGAAGCCGAGGCGCACAGCGAGATGCTGGCGCATGAGGTCGAGCACCGCGCCAAGAACGCGCTCGCCGTCGTCACGGGCCTGCTGCGCGTCACGACCGCCGACACGCATGAGGAATATGTCGAGGTGCTGGAGGCGCGCATCCGCGCCCTGGCCGGCACCATGGCGCTGCTGGGCCGCCACCGCTGGAAGGGCGCCAGCGTGGGTGAGCTGCTGCGCCATGAGCTGGAGCCCTTCGGGATGGGTGAAGAGGATGCGCCCGTCACCCTGGACGGGCCGGAGGTGCTGGTCGGGCCCCATTTGGCGCAACCCCTCTCCATGGCGCTGCATGAACTCGCCACCAATGCCGCGAAATACGGCGCCCTCTCCACCGCCGACGGGCGGCTGGAAGTGCGCTGGTCGCTGCGCGGGCAGGAGGTGGTGCTGCACTGGCGCGAGAGCGGGGGGCCGCCGCTGGACGGCCCGCCGGAGCGCGTCAGCTTCGGCTCGCAGATCATCACCCACAGCTTCGAGGGCTCGCTGGGCGGAACCATCGAGCGCCAGTGGCGCCCCGAGGGGCTGGCCTGCGACATTCGCTTCTCGACCGACCGCGAGGCGCCCGTCGCCGGGTTGCGCGGCTGAAGCTGAAACCTCGCGGCCCGCGGGCCGTTGAGCGGGGAGATGAAGGAGATCCCCGCCATGGCGTCCCACGCCGCCTCTACCTGGCCGAACCCACCCCCGCCGGAGGTGCCGCCCGCCCCGCCGCCCGGGCCCGATGTGCCCCCGCCGGCGCCGGGCCCGGACCTTCCGCCCATTCCGCAGGAAATGCCGCCGCAGACGCCCGATGGCCCCACCGCGCCGCCGCCCGCGGGGCCGATGCTGGAGGGTAGCCGATGAAGGTCATCTGGTGGATCATCGTGCTGGCCATCGTCTCGATCGTGGCCGGCGTGCTGGGTTTGAGCGGGGTGGCCGCGGCCGCGGGCGGCGTCGCCAGCATCCTGTTCTGGGCGCTGATCATCTTCGGCGTGGTGGCGCTCCTGGCGGGGTTCGTCCGGCGCCGATAGCCGGCTGGCGAGCCGGGTTCCGGGAGACCATGGCGTGACCTTCGAACAGGAGCTTCTGGCGCTGCTGCCGCGTCTGCGGGCCTATGCCCGCAACATGGCCCGTAATGCGCATGACGCCGATGACCTGGTCCAGGATACGGTGCTGCGCGCCCTTTCGGCGCGGGAGCGCTTCGTGCCGGGCACCAATATGCGTGCCTGGCTGTTCACCATCCTGCGCAACCGCTTCTTCAACACCGTCGCGGCGCATGGGAGAAACAATGTTCCCCTGGAGGATGCGCCGCCCGAGGCCCTGGTTACGCCCCCGGCCCATGAATGGGCCTTCCGCCAGTCGGAGCTGCGGCTGGCGCTGGGCAAGCTGCAACACCTCCAACGCGAGGCGCTGCTGCTGAGCGTGGGGGCGGAACTGAGTTACGCCGAGATCGGCGAGATCATCGGCTGCCCGGTGGGCACGGTGAAGAGCCGCGTCTTCCGCGCACGGCAGGAATTGGCGGCGCTGCTGGACCATTCCAGCACCCTGGAACCGGACTCGGTCTGAACCCGTAACCCCGCCCACCCGCCGCGCGTTCAATGGCGATGGACATTCCCGCACAACCCCTGTCGGCCAGCCTGGACGCGCGCGCCCTGGACGTGGCCGCCTCGCTGCGGGCCGCGCCGCCGCGCGATGCCGCCGCCGCCCTGCGCCACTTGGCACCCTTGCTGCCGCTGGCGCGGGCCGCGCCGCATGCCTTTTGGCAGGCACTGGTGACGCTAGGCCATGCCGATCTGAGCGCGGGGCGGCTGTTCGAGGGACATGTGAACGTCCTCCGCCTGCTGGACGAGCATGGCGACGCCGCCCAGCGTCGGCGGGCGGAGGGGGTGGGGCTGCTCGCCATCTGGGGCGCCGACGACCCCGCGGCGCCCGTGCTGCTGGAGGGCGGGCGAATGTCGGGCCGCAAGCTGTTCTGTTCGGGCGCCACCTCGGTGGGCGCCGCGCTGGTCACGGCGCGCACGCCCGAGGGCCCGGTGCTGGTCTGGATCGAGCGGCCCGAGACGGCGCGCTTCACGGATGGACCGGCCTGGCCCATCGGCGGCATGCGCGCCAGTGAGAGCCGCGCCTGCGCGCTGGACGGGCTGCAGGTGCGGCCAGGGGATGTGATCGGGGGGCCGGGAGACTATTTGGCGCAGCCGTCCTTCTCGGGCGGCATCTGGCGCATCCTGGCGCTGCAACTGGGCGCGATGCGGCGGCTGGACGAGGCCCTGCGGGCGCACCTGCTGGCGCATGACCGCGCCGGCCACCCGGCGCAGCGCGCGCGGCTGATGGAGAACGCGCTGGACCTGGAGAGCACCCGCCTCTGGACGCTTTCGGCCGCCGAGGCGGTCGAGGCAGGCCATGACACCGAGGCCGCGCTGGCCCGGGTGGGCTTGGCGCGCGAGGTGACGACGCGCGCGGCCGAGGGCGTCCTGGCCCGCATCCGGCGCGGCATCGGGCTGCCCGGCAGCGTGATGGACGCAACCCCCGGCGGCGCGCCGATGGAGCGCCTGGCCCGTGACCTCGACAGCTTCCTGCGCCAGCCCGGCCCCGATGCGGCGCTGGACCGCGCGACGGACATCCTGATCGCGCGCGGCGCGGGGGTGCTGGCATGAGCCGCCCCTCGGTGCCTGCTGCCTATTTCGACCAGCTCTACCGCGAGCGGCCCGATCCCTGGGACTTGGCCGGCAGCGACTATGAGGCGCGGAAATATGCCGCCACCGTGGACGCCCTGCCGCCGCGGCACTTTGCCCGCGGGCTGGAGGTGGGGTGTTCCATCGGCACCCTCTCCGTCCTGCTGGCGCCGCGCTGCGGGGAGTTCATGGGCATTGACCACGCCGAGGCACCGCTGGCCGAGGCGCGGCGGCGCTGCCCGCGAGGTGTCTTCCACCATATGGCCGCGCCCGGCGAATGGCCGCAGGGCCGCTTCGACCTGATCATGTTATCGGAGATGCTCTACTACCTCGGCTTCGCCGATCTCGACGTGCTGGCGCGCCGTTGCGAGGACAGCCTCGCCCCCGGCGGCGTGGTGCTGCTGGTGAACTGGCGCGGTGAGAATGACGGCACCATGTCGGGCGATGCGGCGGCGATGGGCTTCCTGGCCGCGCTGCCGGCGCAGTGGCCCGCGCGGAACCTGGCGCTAGGGCCGCGCTACCGGATTGATGTCGCGGAGGCTGGCTAAACCAGCGCCCCCTCCGGCGGCGCCTCGGGCAGGGGGATGCCAAGGCGGCGCAGGGCGCGTTCGGCGGCCCGCGTCTGGCGCGCCAGTTCGAGGGCGGGCACGGGCACGGGTCGCAGGCGCGGCGCCGCGGAAAGCAGCCTGGCCCAGCTCTGGTCCTCTGACAGCCCTGCGGTGAGCGCCTCGGCCTCGGCGCCTGCAAGGCCGAGCCGCCCCGCCAGCCGCTCGATCTCGACACCCTCGCGCAGGGCGCGGCGCAGGCGGTGGCGGCGCAGCGCATTGGGCACGGGTTCGATGGAGGCGTCGCAGAAGGGGTCCGCATCGGCGGCGCGACGGCGGAGCGCATCGGCCATCCCCCCCGCCGCGCGCCCCTTCAGCCGGGCCGAGACATGCACCACGCAGTCGGGCGCGTGGCGGATGCGCGCGCCGATCTCGGCGAGGCGCGCGAAGAGCAGGCGGTCCTCTGCCAGCGGCACGTCGGGCACGCCGCCGCAGCGCCGATAGGCCTCGCGCCCCACGGCGAAATTGGCGCCGGAATGACCGGTGTGGCGGGGCCAGGGGTCCCAGGGCAGGGGGTCCAGCACGCTCGCCATGCGGTCGAGAAGTTGCGCGAGTCGTGCTTCCGCCCTGGCCCGCGCGCGCACGGCGGGCGGCAGGGCGCGGGCCGAGGCGCGGTCCATGATGGCCCAGCCGGCGATGGCATCCGAGCCTGCCGCATGGTGCCGCGCGAGCCCGGCGAGCCAGCCGGGCGCCGGCGTGGCGTCGGCATCGGTGCCGGCCAGAAGGCCTTGCTCGCCCAGCAGGGCGGCGGCGCGGGCCATGGCCAGGCCGCGCGCATGGCCCGCATGGCGGTCACCCACCGGCAAGGTCACTTCTTCCACATGGAGCGCGTAGGGCAGGCGGGGGGCGAGGCGCCGCGCCACCCCCGCCGTGTCGTCGGCGCAGTTGTTGGCCAGCACCACCACGGCGAAGGGCGGGGCGTCGCGCTGCGCGGCGAGGGCGGCTAGGCAGCGCGGCAGCATCCGCGCCTCGTCATGCGCGGGGATGGCGACGGCGAGGGTGGGGGTCACTTGGTCAGCCGCCGGATCGCGTCGTTGAGGGGAATGGCGGCGGCGTCGAAGCCGCGCCAGGGATCGCGCGGCATGGGCGCCTCTGCCAGGGCCGGCAGGGTCAGGGCGGCGGGGTCCAGCCCCGGCTTCACCGCCGACCAGACGATGGGGTGGGCCACCGCCGCACCCGGCCGCGCCCGAGGCGACCAGTTGGCGATGGCCGTCGCCAGCCTGTCGTTCCGCAGATAGTCCAGGAAGATCTTTCCTGTCCGTGCCTTCTTCGCCAGCGTCACCGTGTAGCGATCGGGTGCGTCACGCACCATCAGCGTGCAGAGCAGGCGCGCGAAGGATTTGGCCGCCGCCCAATCGGCCGCCGCCCCCCGCGCGGGGATGGCCAGCGGCACCACCAGGTGCAGCCCCTTGCCCCCGGTCACGCGCGGGAAGGCGGTGAGGCCCAGCGCCTTCAGCCGCGCTCGCAGCTCCTTGGCGCAGGCGATGATGGCGGGCATCTCCACGCCCTCGGCGGGGTCGAGGTCGAAGACCAGGCGGTCCGGGATTTCGGGGCGGGCGGCGGTGGCGCCCCAGGGGTGCAATTCCAGCGCCGACATCTGCGCCAGCGCGGCCAGGCCCGCCGCGTCGTCCACGGCCATGTAGGGCTTGTCCTGGCCTACGATGTGGACCTCGCGCAGGGCCGGCGAGGGGGCGTTGCCCGCATGGCGCTGGAAGAAGAGCGGCTTGCCGAGCCCGCCCGGCGCCCGCAGCACCGAAAGCGGCCGGCCCGCGACATGGGCCAGGATGCGGTCGGCGAAGCGTTCGTAATGTGCGGCCAGCGCCTCCTTCGTGATGGCGGGTGGGCCGGGCCAGAGGACGCGGTCGGGATTGGAGAGGTGGGCGCTGGTGGTGCGGCGCGGGGCAAGGGGCTTGGCGGGCGGCGCGGCCTCGACCTCCTCGGCCGGCTTGTCCTCGCGTTCCCCCAGGAAGCTGGCGTGGCGGAGAATGCCGTCCTCGGTCCAGCCGCCATAGGCGACTTCCACCACCAGCTCAGGTTCCACCCAGGTCACGTCGCGCAGGCGGGCGGGGGCGCCCTGTTCGAAGGGCGTGGCCTTGCGGCGCAGCGTCCCCAGCCGCTTCAGCAGGCGGGTGGAGGCGGCCGCGTTGAACCCCGTGCCGACGCGACCGGCATAGGCGAGGCGCCCCTCCCGTTGCAGCCCGACCAGCAACGCGCCGAGCCCCTTTCCCGAGGCCTGGGGCGAGAAGCCCCCCACCACGAATTCCTCGCGTCCGCGGCACTTGGACTTCACCCAGGCGCCGCCCCGGCCCGAGGCATAGGTCGCGTCCTGCCGCTTGGAGACGATGCCCTCCAGCGCCAGGCGGCAGGCGGAGGCCAGCATCTGCGCGCCCGGTGCGTCGAAATCCTCGACGAAGCGCCAGGGGTCGGCCTTGGGCAGCCATTCGCGCAACGCGGCCTTGCGGGCGTGCAGCGGTTCGCCCCGCAGGTCGCGCGTGCCGTCATGCAGCAGGTCGAAGGCGTGAAAGAGCAGGGGCGCGCGGCGTTCCCCCGCCAGATGCGCCTGCAGGGCGGCGAAGCTCGTCTCGCCCTTGCGGTCCAGCGCCACCACCTCGCCATCCGCCAAGCCATCGGGCAGGGCGCGGGCGGCGCGGGCCAGCGGGCCGAAGCGCGCCGTCCAGTCGAGGCCGGTGCGGGTCAACAGTCGCGCCTTCCCGCCCTGCACGCGCAGCTGCACGCGGTAGCCATCGAGCTTGGGCTCGTGCCGCCAAGCGCTGCCGCCGGGTGGCGTGTCCACCAGCCTGCAAAGCTGCGGTTCCACGAAGTCCGGGATGGCGGCGGTGCCGGCCTCGATGGCGCCGCCCTCTATCGCGGCAAGCGTCCTGCCGGTGGCGATGGAGGTCTCGGCCTTGAGCACCGCATCGCCCTCGCCCGGCCGGGCCATGCTGTCGCGCTCCTTGATGAGCAGCCAGTTGGGCTGGCGCGGGTTCTCGCCGCGCCGGGGCTTGAGGCGCACCAGCAGGAAGCCGCCACGCAGGCGTTCGCCGGCCAGCACGAATTTCAGCTCGCCCTTGGCGAGGTTCTCCGCCACGCGGTCGGCGTCGAGCGGCGCCCAGGCGCCCCGGTCGAACAGCTGCACCACGCCCGCGCCATAGCCGGGCTTGGGGATGACGCCCTCGAAGCCGGCATAGTCGAGCGGGTGGTCCTCCACCTCCACGGCCAGGCGCTTGTCGGCGGGGTCGAGGGAGGGGCCGCGCGTGACGGCCCAGGACTTCAAGACGCCCGCCCATTCGAGGCGCAGGTCGTAGTGCAGCCGGCGCGCGGCGTGGCGCTGGACGACGAATGCAAGGCGCCCCTGCTTTGCCGACGTGCCACCCTCCGGCTCCGGCGAGCGGCGGAAGTCGCGCTTGGCGCGGTAACGGTCCAGGGTGGCGCGGGGCATGGCTCAGCCGGCGGCGCGGCGCCGGGGGCCGGGCTTGGGCTTGGGTTTCGCGGCTGGCTTGGACTTGGCTTTGGACTTCGCGGCGGGCTTGGCCTTGGCCGCCGGGCGGGCCTTCGCGCCCTGGCCCTTGCCGCCACCCTGCTCCAGGCTGCGGCGCAGCGCCTCCATCAGGTCAATCACATTGTCCTCGCGCGGCGGCGCCGCCGTCACCCCGCCGCCATCGCCATCCTCCTTGGAGGCGATGAGCGCGCGCAGCGCCTCCTCGTAGCGGTCATTGAAGGCGGCGGGGTCGAAGGGGCCCTGCTGCTGCGCGATGATCTTCTCCGCGATCTCGATCATGGGCGCGTTGCGCTTGGTGGAGGGGATGTCGCCGAGGATTTCCTCCTCGTCGCGCATTTCGTGCAGGGCGCGCAGCGTGGTCACCAGCATGCCGCGCCCACGCGGCTCGATGGCCACGACGCGTTCGCGCGTGGTCAGCACCAGGCGCGCCAGCGCGACCTTCCCCGCCTCCTCCATCGCGGTGCGGATGACGGCGAAGGCGTCCAGCCCCGCCTTGCCGTCGGGCACCATGAAATAGGGGTCGCTCCACCAGATGCGGTCGATCTCCGAGGCATCCACGAAGCGTTCGATCTCGATGGCGCGGGTGCTCTCCAGGCGGACGGATTTCAGTTCCTCGTCGGTCAGGAGGATGTGGCGGTCCTTCTCGACCTCATAGCCCTTCACGAGGTCGCGCCGCTCCACCTCGCCCGCCTCGGGGTCGATGGTCTGCATGCGGATGCGGTTGCCGGTGGCGGGGTTGATGAGATGGAAATGCACCTCGTTCCCGGCGGTGGTCGCCGGGAACAGGGAGACGGGACACGCAACGAGGGACAGCTTCAGATGCCCCCGCCAACTCGGCCGCGACGCCATGGATGAACCTCCTGCTGCCAGGCCGGAACGCCGCGCCGCCCGCGGCGTTGCGCCGCGTCCCTGCGAGGGGCGCGACGCATGGCGGCTCAGGCCGCGACCTTGTTCACTTCCCGCGTGGCGATGCGGTTCAGCAGGGTGTCGGCCTTCTTCTCTTCCTCGAGCGTCTGGCGGAGAAGCTGGGCGGCCTCGTCATGGCCCATCATGGTGGCCCAGGCCGCGAGCGTGCCATAGCGTGCCATCTCGTAATGCTCGACGGCCTGGGCGCAGGCGATGAGGCCGGCATCGCGCACCTGGCTGGGTTCGGTGGCTTCCTCCAGCAGCTCCTCGGCTTCCTCGATCAGGCCCAGCATCGCCTGGCAGGTCTGGCCCTGGGCGCGCTTGCCGATGATCTCGAAGACGCGGGTAAGACGCGCCACCTGCTCCTGGGTTTCCTCGCGGTGGTCGGTGAGGGCTTGCTTCAGCGTCTCGCTCTGCGCGGCGCGTGCCATCTTGGGCAGGGCCTTCAGCAACTGGCGCTCCGCGAAATACACGTCCTTCAGGGTGGTCAGGAACAGCTTGTCCATCGAATACATGGGCGTTTCTCCGTGCATGAATCGGGCGTGTCGCCCGTGCTTCCGGAACCGGCATCGCGGCGGGAGGTTCATCCATGAAGTTTCAGACACCCAGGGCAACCCGTTGGCCCGGCTTTCGTTCCGGTTCGCGTCGGGTGCGGGAGGGGCGGCTTGATGGGGATGATGGAAAAATTGCCGGCGGGACGTTTCGCGGCCTCGCTGCGCGCGTCCGGCCCGGGCGCCGTGCTGCTGAGCGCGGGGCAGAACATGGGCCTCGCCGCGGCCGCGGCGCGCGACCTCGCGCGGGCCGGTTGGGACGTGCTGCTGCTGCACGCGCCCGCCGATGAGGCTCAGGCGCTGTCCGTGGCGCTCGATGTGGAGGCCGAGGGCCGGCGCTGCGAACTGGTCGAGGGCACCCTGGACGACATGGAGACCTGCGAGGAGGCCGCGCTGCACGCCGCCTTCCTGGGCCGTGGCCGCATCGCGGCGCTGGTCTGCGTGGAGGGTTCGACGCCCGGCGCGCGGCGTGAGGTCGCGGGCTTCGGCGCCGTGCTGTGCGCGGCGGTGCCACTGCTGGCGCCGGATGCGCGGGTGGTCCACCTCCAGCCCGAATTGCCGCGTGATGCGGGGCGAGAGGCGCTGTCCGCGCGGCGTCTGCTGCGGCGTTCCGCGCGGCGGATGCTCGGCCGACTGCGGCGTGAGCACGGGCTGCACGGGTTGCGCATGACCGCCGCCGTCGGATGGGGATGGGCGGCCGAACAGGGCCGCGCGGGGCTGGAGGCCGGATCCTGGGCACCTTCCGCGGGCTGAACGGGTAACCAACGCCGCCGCGTTGCGTTCTCCCTGCAAGCTGCCTCGTGCAGCGCAAGCAGGAGGATGACATGACCCAACGTAATTTCACGCGGCTACCGCTGCTCGCCGTCACGCTGACGGGTGGTCTCGCGCTTGGTGGCGCGGCCTTCGCGCAGCAGGCGCCCAATCCCACCGCCCCGCCCGCTTCGGCCACGCCGGGCGCGCCCCCCGTGGGCACCCAGGCACCGGCGACCGCCGGGCAGGGCCAGCAGGCGCCCGTTCAGCGCCAGGCGCAGCCCCCGGCCTCGGGTGAATCCGTGCGCCCCGCTCCGGCGGAACGCGGCGGCGTCGCGCCCGGCGGCATGGTGCCGGGCACGCGCGCGAGCGATTACCCCGGCATGCGTCCGCGTACGCAGCAGGATGGGGCCCAGCAGGGTGGAGCGCGGCAGGGTGGCGCGCAGCAGGGTGGCGCGGCGGGACAGGCGCCCGGTACGGGTGCCGGTGCCGCCACGACCGCCCCCACCGCCTCGGGTGGGCCGGCCGGCCCTAGCCCCGGCAGCCCGACCGCGACCACCGACCAAGGCGCGCCGGTGCCGCAGCAGCGGCAGGGCCAGCCGCCTGTCTCCTATGGCACGCCGCAGAATCCGGACAACCCCGCGGCCGCGGCGGCGCCCGGCCCGACCGGTGCGCCGGCTGCCCAGCCGCAGGTGAGCCCTGGCGCGGCGCAGACCCCCGCCACCCCGCCGCAGCAGCCGGACCGGACGCCCACGCCGCAGCAGCCCGCGCCCGCCGCGGGTGGCACACAGCCGGGCGGCTGAGGCCATCTTCCCACCGGGGCGGCGTTCCTCACGCCGCCCCTTTTCATGTCTGGAGTATTGCGTGTGTCGTTGCACCAATTGATCGGCCTCACCCTGCGCGGGACGGACCGTCACGTGCTGGGCCAGGTGGTGGACATTGTCTTCGTGCCCGTGACCCCCGGCCCGATCGAGGTGCCGCGGCACCAGGTCGAGGGCGGACTGGTGGCGTGGGCGATGGTGGCGCCGCCCGGTGGCGATGCCCGCCCCATGCCGTTCGAGATCACGCGGCTCGAGCATGACCCCGCGGGCGATGGGATCATCCCCGCCGCCTCAGCCGGCTAAGTGCATGAAGAACGGGGCGCATGAAAAATGGGCCGGGGCTGATGCCGCCGGCCCGTTTGATGTCCTGTGAGATCCTGTCGCGCGATCAGCGCAGCCCCAGGAAGCCCAGGATGAAGAGGACGATGACGACGGCGCCCACGATATAAACGATGCTGTTCATGGCATATCTCCTTTCCGATGGTGGGCTAACGGGAGTGACGCGACACGGTTGCAGCGCCGTCACGTTCAAGCTGCGAAAAATGAACGCCCAGTGGATCACTAAATATGCAATTGCACGCGTATGGAGCGTTTTCAGGCGTGGCGGCCAAGAAATGCCGATTTTCAAAACGTAAAATTTAGCTCGTGCCGCGGCGATGCACATAACCTCCAGGTGGTTTCACCCCCCGTGAGGACGCCATGCGCGAACCCAGCCATTCCGTCACCCGCCGCGGCCTGTTGGCCGCCCCCTTGGCCGCCGGGTTGACCGCCCCCTTGGCGGCGCCCGCCCTCGGCCAGCAGGCGCCGATCCGGGTCGGCGTGCTGCACTCGCTGTCCGGCACCATGGCCATCAGCGAGACCGCGCTTCGCGACACGGTGCTGATGATGGTGGAGGCACAGAACGCCCAGGGCGGGCTGCTGGGCCGGCGCCTGGAGGCCGTGGTGGTGGACCCCGCCTCCAACTGGCCGCTGTTCGCGGAAAAGGCGCGCGAGCTGTTGCAGCTCTCCCGCGTGGACGTGACCTTCGGCTGCTGGACCTCGGTCTCGCGCAAGTCGGTGCTGCCGGTCTTCGAGGAGCTGAACGGGCTGCTCTTCTACCCCGTGCAATATGAGGGCGAGGAGGAGAGCCGGAACATCTTCTACACCGGCGCCGCGCCCAACCAGCAGGCCATCCCGGCCGTGGAATACCTGCTGGGCGCCGATGGCGGCGAAGCCAAGCGCATCGCGCTGCTGGGCACCGACTATGTCTATCCGCGCACCACCAACCGCATCCTGCGCGGCTTCCTGAACTCCAAGGGCATCGCCGACGCGGACATCCTGGAGGAGTACACCCCCTTCGGCCACAGTGACTGGCAGGGCATCGTGGCGCGCGTGAAGCGCTTCGCGGGCGAGGGCAAGAAGACCGCCATCGTCAGCACCATCAACGGCGACGCCAACGTCCCCTTCTACCGCGAGCTGGGCAACCAGGGCATCCGCGCCGAGGACATCCCCTGCGTCGCCTTCTCGGTGGGCGAGGAGGAGCTGGCG
Source organism: Roseococcus suduntuyensis (assembly GCF_014196305.1). Classification (GTDB taxonomy): domain Bacteria; phylum Pseudomonadota; class Alphaproteobacteria; order Acetobacterales; family Acetobacteraceae; genus Roseococcus; species Roseococcus suduntuyensis. The sequence continues at coordinate 374,038 of NZ_JACIDJ010000002.1, read as the reverse complement.
GGCATCGACACCCGCCCGCTGGTGGGGCACCTTGCCGCCTGGAACTACTTCATGTCCGTGCAGTCGCCCGCCAACACCGAGTTCCTGACCATGTGGCGCAACTACATCCGCAACCCGCGCCGCGTGACCAACGACCCGATGGAGGCCACCCTCATCGGCTTCAAGATGTGGGCGCAGGCCGTCACCGCCGCGCGCGGCACGGGCGTGGATGCGGTGCGCGAGGCGCTCTACGGGCAGAAGGTGGCGGCCCCCTCGGGCTATGAGGTGGAGATGCACCGCAACCACCACCTCTCGAAGCCGGTGATGATCGGCGAAATCCGTGCCGATGGGCAGTTCGACATCGTGAGCCGCACGCCCACCGCCATCGTGGCCGAGAATTGGTCGCCCTTCATCCCCGAGAACGCGAACCGCCGCCGCTGAGGCGCAAGCATGGGGGCGGCTCCGCGCCGCCCCGTCCCGTCCCGTGGCGCGAAGAAGGGAAGCGGCTGACCTGATGCCCTGGCTCATCCCGCGCGGCCTCGCCGCCGCGCTGGCCTTGTTGTTGTTCCTCTCCGCGCCCGCGCGGGCGCAGGAGTATGAGGCGCTGCTGCCGGGCCTGGCCGGCGGCTTCGCGCAGCAGGCCGAGACGGTGGAGCGGCTGGGCCTGCTGGGCGACCCGCGTGCCATTCCGCTGTTGCAGGCCATGGCCGATGCGCGGCTGTTGCGCCTGGCGGATGGCAGTCTCGCCCCACAACAGGGTGCCACCCCGCCGGAGGGCGCCACGCTCATCCGCATCAACAACCGCGTGCGCGGCGCGTTGCGCGGTGCGCTGGGGCGGCTGCAACTGGTCTCGCCCGACCCGGCCGAACGGTCGCGCGCCGCGGAGGGTATCCTGCGCAACCGCAGTGCCGCCGACATCCCGCTGATCGAGGCCGCGCTGGCGCGGGAGGCGCAGCCGCCCATCCGCGCGCGGCTGGAACTGGCGCTGGGCGGGGCGCGCCTCGCGTCGGAGGATGTGGCGGTGCGGCGGGAGGGGATCGCGGCGCTTGGCGCCTCCGCCTCGCCCGAGGCGCGGGGACAGTTGCTCGCCGCCCGCGCCGCGAACGCCGAGTTGCTGCCGGACATCGAGGCCGCCATCGCCGCCATCGATCGCCGCCTGCAACTGCGCCGTGCGGCGGAGACGGTGTTCCAAGGGCTCTCGCTCGGCTCGGTGCTGCTGCTGGCGGCGCTGGGGCTCGCCATCACCTTCGGCGTGATGGGCGTCATCAACATGGCCCATGGCGAGTTCGTGATGCTGGGCGCCTACACCACCGTGGTGGTGCAGGAACTTTGCCGTGGCATTCCCGAACTCGCGCCGTGGTCGCTGCCCTTGGCCGTGCCGGCCGCCTTCCTGGTGACGGCCGCCATCGGCGCCGCGATGGAGCGCGGGCTGATCCGCCACCTCTACGGCCGCCCGCTGGAGACGCTGCTGCTGACCTTCGGCGTGGGGATGATCTTGCAGCAGGTGGTGCGCCTCGCCTTCGGCGCGCAGAACCGCGAGGTCATCAGCCCCGACTGGATGATGGGCACGCTGCTGCTGCCCGGAGGCGTCGCGGTCACGCAGAACCGCCTCTGGATCATCCTCTTCGCGTTGGCCGTGCTGCTGGCCTGCTTCGCCGCCATCCGGCTCACGCGCTTCGGGCTGGAGATGCGCGCCGTGGTGCAGAACCGGCGCATCGCGGCCACCATGGGCATCCGCACGGGGCGTGTGGACGCGATGACCTTCGCCTTCGGATCGGGCCTTGCGGGGTTGGCCGGCGTGGCGCTGAGCCAGATCGACAATGTCTCGCCCAACCTCGGCACGGGCTACATCATCGACAGCTTCATGGTGGTGGTGTTCGGTGGCGTGGGGTCGCTGATGGGCACGCTGATCGGGGCTTTCAGCCTGGGCCTGCTGAACAAGGTGCTCGAGCCCTATGCGGGCGTGGTGCTGGCCAAGGTGGCGGTGCTGGTCGGCATCATGCTGTTCATCCAGCGCAGGCCCAAGGGCCTGTTTGCGCTGAAGGGGCGCGCGGCCGACCAATGAACCGTCGCCTCGTCCTGATGCTGTGCGTGCTGGCGCTGGCGGCACTTCCGGCCTTCAACGCGCTGCCGGCCGACCATCCGCTGCATGTCCCGGATTTCCTCGTGAGCGTGGTGGGCAAGTGGATCTGCTACGCCATTCTCGCCTTGGCCATTGATCTCGCCTGGGGCTATGCGGGCATTCTCTCTCTGGGCCATGGGGCCTTCTTCGCGCTGGGCGGCTACGCGATCGGGATGCACCTGATGCGCCTGATCGGCCCGCGCGGCGTCTATGGCCACCCGGTGCTGCCGGACTTCATGGTGTTCCTCGGCTACACCGAACTGCCCTGGTATTGGCTCGGCTTCGACTGGTTCGCCTTCGCCTTCCTCATGGCGTTGGTCGTGCCCGGGCTGCTCGCGCTGGTGGTGGGCTGGCTCGCGTTTCGCAGCCGCATCACGGGCGTCTATCTGTCCATCATCACCCAGGCCATGACCTATGCGCTGATGCTGGCCTTTTTCCGCAACGACATGGGCTTCGGCGGCAACAACGGCTTCACCGACTTCAAGGAATTGCTGGGCATGCCGCTCAACACCGGCGCCACGCGCGCGGTGCTGTTCTATGCCTCGCTGGTGACGCTGGTGCTGGTGTTCTGGGGCTGCGCGCATCTGACGCAGACGAAGCTTGGCCGCGTGCTGACAGCCATCCGTGACGCCGAGAGCCGCACGCGCTTCCTGGGTTACAACGTGACCCGGCACAAGCTCTTCGTCTTCGTGCTCTCGGCCATGATCGCGGGGCTCGCCGGCGCGCTCTACGTGCCGCAGGTGGGCATCATCAACCCCTCGGAATTCTCGCCGGGCAACTCCATCGAGGCGGTGGTCTGGGTGGCCTTCGGCGGCCGCGGCACGCTGGTGGGGGCGGTGCTGGGCGCCTTCTCCGTCAATGCGCTCAAGACCTGGCTGACCTCGGTGGCGCCGGACCTCTGGCTGATCGTGCTGGGGTTGCTGTTTGTCATCGTGACGCTGTTGCTGCCCAAGGGGCTCATCGGCCTGTTGCGGAGGCGCGGGTCATGACCAGCCAGGGCCTCTATGTGGACGGCGTCACCGTCACCTTCGACGGCTTCCGCGCGCTGAACAACCTCTCCCTGCTGGTCGAACCCGGCGAGCTGCGCGCCGTCATTGGCCCCAATGGCGCGGGCAAGACGACGATGATGGACGTCATCACCGGCAAGACGCGGCCCGACACCGGCATCGTCCGCTTCGCCGCGCGGGATCTCACGAAGCTGGACGAGGCGGCCATCGCCACGCTGGGCATCGGGCGGAAATTCCAGAAGCCCACGGTGTTCGACGCGCTGACCGTCTTCGAGAATTTGGAACTGGCGCTGAAGGCCCCGCGGGGGCCCATCGCCTGCCTGCGCTGGGTGTTGTCCGGGGTCGCCCGCGCGCGCATCGAGGCCACGATGGAACAGATCGGCCTTGCCGCCCGGCGCGAGGATCTGGCCGGCCTGCTCAGCCATGGCCAGCGCCAATGGCTGGAGATCGGCATGCTGCTGATGCAGGAACCCGAACTCCTGCTGGTGGACGAACCCGTGGCCGGCATGACCGACCACGAGACCGAGCAGACCGCCGCCCTGCTGCGCGGCATCGCGGGCACGCGCAGCGTGGTGGTGGTGGAGCACGACCTGGAATTCGTCCGCGCGCTCGATTGCCGGGTCACGGTTCTGCACGAGGGCAGTGTGCTGTCCGAAGGTTCCATCACCCATGTGCAGGCGGACCCGCGCGTCATCGAAGTCTATCTGGGGCGTTGAGCCATGCTCTCCGTGGAAACCGTGGATCTCTCCTATGGCGCGAGCCGCTGCCTGAGGGGCGTCTCGCTGGCGGTGAAGCCCGGCGAGGTGGCCGCGGTGCTGGGGCGCAACGGGGTGGGCAAGTCCTCGCTGCTGCGCGCCATCATGGGGCTGGAGCGCATCCAGGGCGGCAGCATCACCTGGGAGGGGCGGAACCTCGCGGGCCTCTCGCCCGCCGACCGCGCGCGGGCGGGCATCGGCTATGTGCCGCAGGGGCGTGAGATCTTTCCCTTCCTCACCGTGCAGGAGAATTTGGAGACGGCGCTGGCCGCCGCGCCCCGAGGCAGCAAGGTGGACCCGGAGGTGTTCGACCTCTTTCCCATCCTGCGGCAATTCCTGCGGCGGCGGGGTGGCGATCTGTCGGGGGGGCAGCAGCAGCAGCTCGCCATCGCGCGGGCGATGACGGCGCGGCCGCGCATGCTCATTCTTGACGAACCCACCGAGGGCATCCAGCCCAATGTCATCAAGGACATCGGCAAGGTGATCCGCCATCTGGCGCGGGACCGCAACTTCGCGGTGGTGCTGGTCGAGCAGTATTTCGAATTCGCGCGCGACCTCGCGGACCACATCACCGTCATGGTCCGAGGCGAGGTGGCGCTGGCTGGCCCTACCCCTGCTCTGGACGAGGCCGCGGTGCGCCGGCTGCTGACGGTGTGACCTACAGCTCGGGCCGCTGGTCCAGATAGAGCCGCTGCACCATGATCATCACGACCACCATCAGCGGCGTCGCCACCAGCACGCCCATGAAGCCGAACAGCGTGCCGAAGACCAGCACGGCCATGATGGTCAGCAGCGGCGGCAGCGCCACCGCCCAGCGCTGGATGAGGGGCGTGATCACCTCGCCCTCCAGCTGCTGGACGGCGATGCACAGCAGCAGGACGTAGAGCGCCTGCATTCCCCCCTGCGTGAAGGCGAAGATGACGGCGATGGCCGTGAACAACGCGGCCCCGATGAAGGGCACGAAGCCCAGCAGCCCCGCCAGCACGCCGAGCGAGGCCGCCATGGGCACGCCCAGCAGCCAGAGCCCCACGCCGCTCAGCACGCCGATCACGGCCATGGACATGACCTGGCCCAGCAGCCAGCCTTGCAGGCCCTCGCCCGCCGCGCGCATCGCGTCCGCCACGCGCGGCCGCAGGTCATGGGGCATGAGCGAGACGAAGCCGCGCAGGTAGAAGTCGGGTGTCGCGGCCAGATAGACGCCCATGAAGCCGATCAGCACCGCGTTCACCACGCCGCCCACGCCGATGCCGACATAGGCCGCGAGGCTGGCCCAGGGCACGGTCGCGGTGGCATCGGCCGGATCGCCCAGCACCTCGCGCAGGCCGATGCCGAGGCCCGAATCCTCCCGCAGCCAGGCATCGGCGGTGTCCAGCGCCTCGGGCAGCGCGGTGCGGAGTTCGTTCACCTCGCGCACCATCTGCGGGCCCATCAGCGCCACCAGGCCGAGGAGCAGCGCCGGGATCCCCAGGACCACCACCGCCAGCGCCAGCCCGCGCGGCAGCCCCGTCAGGCGCGACAATGCGTTCGCCAGGACCGCGCCGGCGGTGGCCAGCAGGATGCCGGCAAAAAGCAGCAGCAGCACATGGGACAGCAGCCATAACAGCGCGAAGGCGCTGGCCACGGCGCCGAACTGTATGAGGCGGCGCGTGAAATCGTCGAGGCGGGGCAGTGGGGTATTCCTTCGCGGTGCGTGGTCCGTCGCTGCAACGCGCTACCCTGGGTGGGCGTTGCCCCGCGGCTTTGACATTCCCGCGACCCATCGCCGCCGTGGAATTGCCATCCGCACCGCCCATATGCGCGTGCATGACCGGAGGACGCCCCGCTTGATCGAGACCGTCGAAGCCTGGCTCACAGCCCATGGCGGCTGGGCGCCTCTCGTGGTGTTCCTGCTCACCTTCCTCGAATCACTGCCCGGCGTGAGCCTGCTCGTACCGGCCACGGCGCTGCTGGTGATGACCGGCGCGCTGCTGGGCGCCGGCACGCTCGACCCCTGGGGGGTGGTGGGCGGTGCCATCGCGGGCGCCATATTGGGCGATGCGGTGGGGTTCTGGCTGTCGCGCTGGCTGGGGCCGCGGGCGGTGCGCCGCATCCTGCCGCGCAGCCAGCGGCGCAACTACGCGCGCGGCCTGCTGCTGTTCCGCCGCTGGGGCTGGGCCGCGGTGTTCTTCGGCCGCTTCCTGGGCCCCATGCGGGCGGTAGCCCCCCTGCTGGCCGGCGTGGCCCGCATGCGGGAGCGGCATTTCCAGTCCGCCAACATCGCCTCGGCCTTCCTCTGGGCGCCGGCCATGCTGCTGCCTGGCTATGCGGCGGCGCGCGGGCTGGAGCAGGTGGCGGCCTCCGACCACCCCTTGCTGCTGGGTGCGGCCCTGTTGACGCTCGGGGGCCTGGCCTGGTGGGGATGGCGGCGCTGGCAGCGGCGCGTGCTGCCGGCGGATTGACCGGGTGCGCGTGACGAAGGGTAACCCTCCGCTGGCCAGGACGGGACCGCGCGTTATCTGCGAAGCATGACCTCCGCCCTTCTACGCCGCACGCTTCTGGGCCGCACGCTTCTGGCGGCGCCCGCGCTGATCCTCGCCCGTCCCGCCATCGCGCAGGAGGATGTGCGCGCCGCCGCCGCGCGGCTGGAGCCCCTGCGCGGCCTGATCGTGGCCCGCCAGGGCGAGATTTTGTTGGAACAGCGTATCGCGGGCCCGGCGCTGGACCGGCCGGTGAATGTGAAATCCGTCTCCAAGGCCATCATCGCCGCACTTGCGGGTGCCGCGATCGCGCGCGGGCTGCTGGAGGGGCCGGACCAGCGCATCGCCCCCCTTCTGGCCGACCGCCTGCCGCGCGATGCCGACCCGCGGCTGCAGCGCATCACGCTGGACCACCTGCTCTCCATGCGGTCGGGGCTGGAGCGCACCTCGGGCGTGAACTACGGCCGCTGGGTGGCCAGCCCCGACTGGGTGCGCCACGCGCTGGCGCGGCCCTTCGTGGCGGAGCCAGGCGGGCCCATGCTGTATTCCACGGGCAATTCGCATCTGGTCTCGGCCATCCTGACGCGCGTCGCGCGCCGCTCCACCCATGCGCTGGCCGAGGAATGGCTGGGGCGGCCGCTCGGCATCGCCATCCCGCCCTGGCCGCGCGACCCGCAGGGCATCTTCTTCGGCGGCAATGACATGCTGCTCTCGCCGCGTTCCATGCTGGTCTTTGGCGAGATGATCCGCGCGGGCGGCCTGCATGAGGGCCGCCGCGTGTTGCCCGAGGGCTGGGTGGCCACTTGCTTCGCGCCGCGCACAGCCTCCGTCTTCACGGGGGCGGCGCATGGCTATGCCTGGTTCACCGCGACCGGCCCCGGGCCGGTACGGCACTACGCATGGGGTTTCGGCGGGCAGATGATCCATGTGGTGCCCTCTCTGGGCGCCACGGTGGTGATGACCTCGGACCCGACCCAGCGCTCGGGCGGCGCGCAAGGCCATGCGCGGGCGCTGCACGGGCTGATGGAAGGCACCATTCTGCCACTGCTGGCGCAGGGCTGAGGCGCGGCGCGCCTCACCGCAAGGGGAGGTGGTGGCCGTGGAACAGGAGGGCCGCCAGCAGCGCGGCGGCCCCCACCGCCGCGAATGCCAGGGCCCACCCACCGGCGCGTCGCCGCAGCAGCGCGACCAGCAGCGCCGCGACGGTCCAGATACCCGTCAGCGCGAACAGCAGGAGGGCATGGACCGGTCCCGACAGGTCATAGCCGCCGCCGCCGATCCCGGGGGAAGCGGCCCCGAAATCGCCCAGCAGACCGAACAACAGGACCGTCGGCGCGCCAAGGACGATGACCCAGGCGAAGAATGCCCCGCGGCTCATCCGCGCGGGCCCCGTGGCCAATGGGGGTGGATGTTCCTGGGCTGCTGTGTGCTTTCGCCCATGGGCGGTGGAATGGCATGGGCGATCCTGCGGGCTTTCCCCAGGCTGGAGGCTAGACGGCAAACTCCGCCGCGGGAACGTGCCCCTCGGTCTCCGCCCCGGCTGGCCAGGGTGAGCGCTGGCCGTGCGAAGGGCGCGCGGACACCAGCGGTGGAAGCCCGGAATCCAACCGGCACCTGCGGTTCCTTGTGTCGCCGCACGGGTTGCGGCCCCTTGCCGCATGGCTTTTCCTGCCGGCCCAACCGGCTGGGAAGGAGACCGCCATGCCTCGCCTGGCGCCTGTCATCGCCGCCCTGGCATGGCTCTGCCTCGGCCAGGCCGCCGCTGCCCGCCTGGTCATTGCCTGCGGCGCGGTGGGCACGGAGGCCGCGCTGTGCCGCGAGGGCGCCGAGGCCTGGGCCCGCGCCGAGGGGCGTGAGGTGGCGCTGGTCGCCATGCCGGCCGGCAGCACCGAGCGCCTGGCGCTGATCCAGCAGCTTCTGGCCGCGCGGTCGGCCGATATCGACGTGTTCCAGCTCGACATCGTCTGGCCGGGCATCCTGGCGCGGCATCTGCTGGACCTCGCCCCGCATCTTCCGCCGGAGGAGGTGGCGGCCCACCTGCCATCCCTCATCGCCAACAACACGGTGGGCGGGCGGCTGGTGGCGCTGCCCTGGCTCGCCAATGCCGGGCTGCTCTACTACCGCGCCGACCTGCTGGCGCGGCATGGGCGCGGCGTGCCCGAAAGCTGGGAGGCGCTGGAGGAGATGGCGCGGCACATCCAGGCGGTCGAGGGCGGCTGGGGTCTCGTCTTCCAGGGGCGTGCCTATGAGGGGCTGACGGTGAACGCGCTGGAATGGCTGCACGCCGCGGGTGCGGGCCGCATCGTGGAACCCGATGGCCGCGTTAGCATCGCCACCCCCGAGGCCGCGGCCGTGCTGCGCCGCGCCGCCGGCTGGGTCGGCACCATCGCGCCGCGCGGCGTGCTGAACCACGCGGAGGAGGATGCGCGAGGCATCTTCCAATCCGGCCAGGCCGTCTTCATGCGGAACTGGCCCTATGCTTGGCCGCTGCTGGAGGCGGAGGGCAGCGCCGTCGCGGGCCGCGTGGGCGTGGCACCGCTGCCCGGCGGCGGCGCCGTGCTGGGTGGCGAGCAACTGGGCGTCTCGCGTCATTCGCGCCAGCCCGAGGCCGCCATCAGCCTGGTGCGCCACCTGACCGGCGCGGCCGAGCAGCGCCGCCGCGCGCTGGCGGCCGGCGCCCCGCCCACGCGGCCGGCCCTGTATGACGACCCCGAGCTGCAGGCCGCCAACCCGGCCTTCGCCCTGCTGGCCGTCGCGCTGGAGGGGGCGGTGGCGCGGCCATCGGCGGTGACGGGCAACCGCTACAACCAGGTCTCGGCGGAGTTCTGGAACGCGGTGCACAACACGCTTTCGGGCCGGCTGGAGGCGGAGGTGGCCCTGGCCCGGCTGGATCGCATCCTGGCGCGCGTGGGGCGCGACGGCCAATGGTGACGCCGCGCACCGCCTGGCTGTTCCTGGCCCCCGCGCTGCTGGTGCTGGCGCTGGTGGCGGGCTGGCCGCTGGGGCGCACCATCTTCTTCTCGCTGACCGATGCGCGGCTGGATGCGCTGGAGGAATGGCGGTTCGCGGGCCTCTCCAACTACGCCTTCCTGCTGACGGACCCCGACTGGTGGGGCGCGGTGCGGGTGACGCTGGTGTTTGCCGTGGTGTCCGTCTCCATCGAGACGATGCTGGGCCTCGTCATCGCGCTCACCTTGAACGCGCGCATGCGGGGCAGGGGGCTGGTGCGGGCGGCCATGCTGGTGCCCTGGGCCATTCCCACCGTGGTCTCGGCGCAGATGTGGGCCTGGATGCTGCATGACCAGCACGGGGTGGTGAACGCGGCGCTGATGGGAATGGGCGTGATCGCGCAGCCGCTGGCCTGGACGGCGGAGCCGGGCCTGGCACTCGCCGCCGTCATCGCGGTGGATGTGTGGAAGTCCACGCCCTTCATGGCGCTGCTGATGCTGGCCGCGCTGCAACTCGTGCCCAATGAACTGTATGAGGCCGCGAAGGTGGACGGGCTCGGCCCCGTCGGCACCTTCTTCCGCATCACCCTGCCGCTGATCTGGCCCGCGCTGCTGGTGGCCATCCTGTTCCGCACGATGGATGCGCTGCGCGTCTTCGACCTGATGTATGTGCTGACGGGCAACAGCCGCGCCACGGCCTCCATGTCCGTCCATGCGCGGCAATTGCTCGTGGACTTCCAGGATGTGGGTTATGGCTCGGCCGCGGCCACCATGGTGGCGCTGGTGGTGGCGCTGGTGGCGGTGGCGCTGGTGACGCTCGGGCGGCTGCGGCTTTCGCCGGCGGGGCGGGCATGAGGCGCTGGGCCGGCAAGCTGGGTTTCGCGCTGCTGGTGGCGCTGATCCTGTTCTACACGCTGTTCCCCTTCTACTGGGCGGTGGTGTCCTCGCTGAAATCGGGGGCGGACCTCTTCCTCGTGGAGGCCTGGCCGCGCGCGCCCGCCTGGGGGAACTACACGGCGGTGTTCCAGGACCAGCCCTTCGGGCGGAACATCCTGAACTCGGTCTTCGTGGCCGGGGCGGTGGTGCTGGTCTCGCTGGCGCTGGCGGCCTCGGCCGCTTTCGCGCTGGCGCGCGTGAGCTTCCGCGGGCGGGGCCTGCTGCTGGGCACGCTGCTCTGTGTCTCGATGTTCCCGCAGGTGGCGGTGCTGTCGGGGCTGTTCGAACTGATCCGGGCGCTGGGTCTCTACAACAATCTGCTGGGCCTGGTGCTGAGCTATCTCATCTTCACGCTGCCCTTCACCATCTGGGTGCTGACCGCCTTCCTGCGCGAATTGCCGCTCGAACTGGAGGAGGCGGCGGCGATGGATGGCGCCACCCCCTTTGTCACATTGACCCGCATATTCCTGCCCCTGATGGCGCCGGCTATGGTCACGACGGGTCTGCTCGCCTTCATCGCGGCCTGGAACGAGTTCCTCTTCGCGCTCACGCTCACGCTGACGAACGAGATGCGCACCGTGCCCGTCGCCATCGCGATGATCACGGGGTCGAGCCGCTATGAATTGCCCTGGGGGCTCATCATGGCGGCTTCCGTCATCGTGACCGTGCCGCTGGTGCTGCTGGTGCTGGTGTTCCAGCGGCGGCTGGTGGCAGGGCTGACGGCGGGTGCGGTGAAGGGCTGAGACAAGCCCGTCGCGCAACCTTGGGCAGGGCGCCGCGCTGATGAGGTGACGCGGGGCCTGCTGCGGCCTGTGCCGCGCGCACCGCCGGGGGAAGCCAGGAGTATTGCCGTGTTCGACCAGTTCAATGCCGCCGCGCGAAGTGTCGTGCTGATGTTCTCCTGGGCGCCGCCATTGGTTGTCAGTGCAGGCGTGTTGATCGTGGCGGTCCTGGTCGCGCTGGCGCTGCATCGGCTCGTATTCCGCGGAATGACGCGGCTCGCGCGGGACCAGGACCTGTTTTGGCGCTCGATCGTCGCGCGGACGCGCGGGCCCACGCGGCTGGCCATCATCATGTTCTGCCTGTCCATCGCCGCGGGGATCGCGCCGCTCACACGGGTCGAGACCGGCATGGTGCGCCACTTCCTATTGATCTGCTTCATCTTCCTGGTGGGCTGGGTCGCGCGAACGGCCATCCATATCTGGTCCACCCTCTACCTGCGCCGCTTCAAGCTGGACGCGGAGGACAATCTCCTGGCCCGCAAGCACACCACCCAGCTTTCCATCCTGAAGCGGGTGGCGACGCTCCTGGTGCTGGTGCTGACCTTCGCGGCCGCGCTGATGACCTTCGACGGCGTGCGGCAATATGGCGTGAGCCTACTGGCCTCGGCCGGTGCCGCGGGCATCGTGGTGGGCTTCGCCTTGCAGCCGCTGCTGCGGAACCTGGTGGCGGGCATCCAGCTCGCCATCACGCAGCCCATCCGGATTGATGACGCGGTGATCGTGGAGAATGAGTGGGGCAATGTGGAGGAGATCTCCTCCACCTATGTCGTCGTGCGGCTGTGGGACTGGCGGCGCATGGTGCTGCCACTGACCTATTTCATCGAGACGCCCTTCCAGAACTGGACGCGCGAAAGCTCCTCCCTGCTGGGCACCGTGCTGATTCATGTGGACTACACGGCGCCCGTGGCCGCCATGCGCCGCAAGCTGGAGGAGATCACGGCCGCCTCCGCGCTATGGGACCGTCGCGTGGCCGGGCTGCAGGTGCTGGAGCTGCGGCAGGACACGATGGAAATCCGCATGCTGGTCAGCGCCACCAGCGCCGGCCGCGCCTTCGACCTGCGCTGCGAGGTGCGCGAGAAGTTGATCGCCTGGCTGCAGGCCGAATATCCGGGCGCCCTGCCGCGCCGCCGCACCGAGATCGCGAGCCTGCCCGAAGGCGCGGCCTGGATGCCCGATGCGCCGCCCAAGGCACGGGCAGCCTTGGACGGGAATTGAGGCGCGGGCCTCAGTTCGCGGAGGCGGTGGGCCGGATGGTGATCTCGGTGGTGTCCACATTCGCCGGCGCCTCGATCACCTGGCGCACCGCGTGGGCAATGTCGGCCGGCTGGAGGGCCGTGGCACGGTAGCCCGCCATCATCGCCATGGTTTCGGCGTGGGTGATGGTGGAGGCCAGTTCACTCTCGACCACGCCGGGATTGACGCAGGTGACGCGGATGTGCCGGCTTTCCTGTCGCAGCCCGTCCGAGATGGCCCGCACGGCGAACTTGGTCGCGCAATACACCGCCGCCGTCGGCACCACCTGCAGGGCCCCGATTGAGGCGATGTTGATGACGTGGCCGCTGGCCTGCGCCTCCATCACCGGCAGCACGGCCCCGATGCCCCACAGCACGCCCTTGATGTTGACGTCCACCATCCGCTCCCACTCATCCTGCTTGCCGGCCGCGAGCGGCGATAGGGGCATGACGCCCGCATTGTTGATCAGCACATCCACGCGGCCCCATCTCTCCACCGCCGCCTGCACGAAGGCGGCCATGGAGGGGCGGGAGGTGACGTCCAGCTTCCGCGCCTCGGCGATGCCGCCCATGGCCTGGATCTGTGCCGCGATGGCCTCGATGCGGTCCAGCCGGCGCGCGCCCAGCAGCACCTTGGCACCCGCGCCCGCCAACTCCCGCGCCAGGCCTTCGCCGATGCCGCTGGAGGCGCCCGTGATGAGGATGATCTTGTCCATGTCCATCTCCTTGAACGGTGTGTGGGAACAGATGGACCCGGCGGATTGGTGCTGGTATCCGCCTTCTGCTGGACTTGGTGGTTAGCTACGCTGGACAATGAAGACCGACCTGAACCTCCTGCCGCTGTTCCTGGCCGTGGCGAAGGAACGCGGTTTCCGCGCCGCCGCGGATCGGCTGGGTGTGACGCGCTCCGCCGTCAGCCAGGCGATCCGGCGGCTGGAGGATGGGCTCGGCATCGCGCTGGTGATGCGGACCACGCGTTCCGTCCATCTGACGGAGGCGGGGGAACGCCTGCATGCCGCCCTCTCGCGCCCGCTGGGCGAGGTGGCGCAAGCCCTGGAGGATGTGGCGGCCCAGGACGCGCCGCATGGTCTGCTGCGGATCGCGGTCACCTCCATCGCGCAGCGTTTCCTCTCGGGGCCGCTCATCGCCTCCTTCGCGGCCGCCCATCCGGGCGTCACCCTCGACGTGACGGTGACGGATGAGGAATTCGACATCGTCGCCGCCGGCTATGATGCGGGTGTCCGGCTGGGCGAGGTGATCGCGCAGGACATGATCGCCATCCCCGTCACCGGGGAGCAGCGCGAGATGGCGGTCGCGAGCCCGGCCTACCTGGCGGCGCATGGCGCGCCCGCGCATCCGCGCGAGCTGGTGCGTCACCGCTGCATCGGCTGGCGCCCCGCGCCCCAGGTGCCGCCCTATCGCTGGGAATTCGCGGAGGGTGGCATTCCCTTCGACGTGGCGGTCGAGCCGCAGGTCACCACCAATGACCTGACGCTGATGCTGCGCACCGCACTGGCGGGGGGTGGGATCACCTTCGCGCCGGAGGATGTCTTCCGGCCCCATGTCGAGGCGGGCGAACTGGTGCCGCTGCTGGGCGACTTCCTGCCGCCCTTCCCGGGCTTCTTCCTGTATTTCCCGCAGCGCCGCCACATGGCGCCCAAGCTGCGGGTGCTGATCGAGCATGTGCGACGGGCTGGTGCCGCATGAGGGGGGCACGCGGCGCGGCAGGAGCGCGGTGGCTGTGGGTCGGGTTCAGGCAAGCCGCGATGCGAGAGCTGGCACGATGGCTCCGGCGGTAGGCCGCGTTACCGCCCTACTCCCCGTCGGCAAGTGGCGTGAGGCTGTCGGGGTCCGGCACCACACGCACCGCGTCGCCCTGCACCGGGCGGGCGCCGCGGTTCAGCAACGCCACCTGGAACAACGCGCCATCCGGCAGGCGCACCGTCACGTCGAGCGTCGTGCCGTGGTAGGCGACGTCGGTCACCACGCCTTCCAGCCCAGGCCCCCCGCCCGGCGCGGCCAGCGTGGCGCGTTCAGGGCGGTGGCAGAAGGTGAAGCTGTGCGCGCCATCCGGCAGCGCCGGCGTGGCAATCTCCGTTCCCGCCAGCACCGGCCCCCCTGTGTGGAACATTCCGGCGCGCACCTCGCCATGCAGGCGCAGCAGGTTGCTGCGCCCCAGGAAGCCCGCGACGAACTGGTTCACCGGCCGGGCGTAGAGCGCCTCGGGCGGGCCGATCTGCTGGATGCGGCCATGGTTGAGGATGGCGACCTGATCGGAGAGGAACAGCGCCTCCTCCTGGTCATGCGTGACATAGATGAAGGAAAGGCCCAGCTCGCCATGCAGCCGCTTCAGCTCCTCCTGCATCTCGGCGCGCAGGCCGCGGTCCAGCGCCGAAAGCGGCTCGTCCAGCAGCAGCAGCCGCGGCGAGAACACGATGGCGCGCGCCAGTGCCACGCGCTGCTGCTGCCCGCCGGAGAGCTGGCGCGGCAGCCGCGACGACAGCCCCTCCAGGCGCACCATGGCCAGGGCGTCGGCCACGCGCCGCTCGCGCTCAGCGCGGCCCATGCCGCGGATGCTGAGGGGAAAGGCCACGTTCTCCGCCACGCTGAGGTGGGGAAACAGTGCGTAACCCTGGAACACCATGCCGAAATCCCGGCGCTCGGGCGGCAGTTCCAGGATGGAGGCGCCGTCCAGCGTGATGTCGCCCCGCCCCACCGCCTCGAAGCCCGCGATGCACATCAGCAGCGTGCTCTTGCCCGAACCACTGGGGCCGAGCAGCGTGACGAAGCTGCCCGGCCGCACGTCGAGCGAGACATCGTGCAGCACCTCCACCGCGCCATAGCTCTTGCTGACGGCGCTGATGCGCAAGCCGCCGGCCTGGGTCGCCGTGGCGTTGGCTTCGCGCGGAAGGTTCATGTCCATCCGCATCACTTCCGCGCGCTGGTGGCGTAGAAGGGCGTGGGCGCCGCGTCGGGCAGATAGCCGCGGTAGAAGTCGCGCATATAGGGCGCCACGCGGCGGGAAACGCTGCGGCGCAGCTCCTCCTCCGGTGTGCGCGGGCGGCCCGTGCGCGCGGCCAGCTCCGCCAGCGCGGCATCCTTGTCCACGCGGGTGAAGCGGCGGTCGCGGTAGATGACCTCGCCCTCCACCATCACGGTCTCCACGCCGCCCGTCTTGGCGCGCTGGACCACGGCGGAGAGCACATCCGTGTCCTCGTCCAGGAAAGGGTAGGCCAGCTGGCGCCAGTCGAGCAGCACCACATCCGC
The DNA here is from genome assembly GCF_014196305.1 of Roseococcus suduntuyensis. GTDB lineage: Bacteria > Pseudomonadota > Alphaproteobacteria > Acetobacterales > Acetobacteraceae > Roseococcus > Roseococcus suduntuyensis. The sequence goes on along the minus strand of NZ_JACIDJ010000002.1, from coordinate 358,554 downwards.
CCGGGCGCCCGGCACCAGGCGGCCGATGCTCTCACCGAAGCCGGTGGTGGCCGCGCCGTGCTCGGTGGCCATGCGGAAGACCTGGGCCGGCGTGGGGACGTCCTCCGGGTCCATGCCGGGCGTGCGGTGCTGGCGCAGCACCATGCGCATCTCCACCAGCATGTCGCGGTCGTCGTTGAGCCCCGCCTCGTCAATGCCGATGGCGACGCGCACGCCGCGCTTTTCCCAATGGTTCAGCGCGGCTACGCCCGAGCGAAGCCGCAGGTTGGAGGAGCAGTTGTGGCAGATGCGCGTGCCCGTCTCGGCCACGCGCTCCACCTCCGCCTCGGTCAGCCAGACGCCATGACCCAGCGTGCAGTGTGGCCCGAGCAGGCCCGCGCGATCGAGCTGCGCCAGGGCACCCATGCCTGCCCGCCTGTGGGCGTATTCCTTCTGATACTGCGTCTCCAGCAAATGAATGTGGTGCGGCACGCCGGTCGCCTCGCAGACCTGCCGCACGCGTTCGAGTGCCGCGTCGCTGCACCAGTGCAGGTTGGCCGGCGAGACCTGGATGGAAATGCGCGGATCATCGGCGAACTTCGCGCGTAGCGCGTCAAACAGAGAAAAGTTGTCTTCGAGTGGCACGAGCTGCCGCGCCAGCATCGGCGCCAGGTCGCGCGCCAGGTCGGGCGGGAGGCGTGCGAGAAAATCCTGGTCGGCCTCGTAGACCAGCAGGTTCTGGTCGCGGATGGTGTGCGCGTAGGAGACGCGCATGCCGATGTCCTGGTAGGCGCGCAGCGTGTCCGAGGCACCGGCCACCATGCTGTCCAGCGGCGGCGGCAGGCGGCCTTGCAGGTGCTGAACGGTGGTGATGCCGCTCTCCACCATCTCGAAGGCGGAGTAGAGCGTGTCCAGGTGCAGGTCCACCGGGCGCGCGGCGAGCCGGCTGCCGAACCACAGCTCCAGCGGCAGGTCGGGCGAACCCAGCTGCAGCGGCGTCAGCCCGACGTGGTGGTGCGCGTTCACGAAGCCGGGCATCACCACGTGCTGGTCTGACCCCAGCATGTCCGCCTGCGGGTGGCGGCGCACGAGGTCCTCGAAGCCGCCGACCTCCACCACCATGCCGTCGCGGACCAGCACCGCGCCGTGCTCAATGATCTCGGCGCGGTCCCGGTCGAGCGCGCGGCAGATCACCCATTTGCCGCGGATCAGCGTGGTGGTCATGGACGGTCCTTCAGTTCGGCGCGGGCGCGGAGGGCCAGACGCGGCTGTAGAGGAAGCGCAGCGCCTCACCCGACTTCATCTCGTCGAACTTCGGCGGGTTGTCGGCGTCCACGCAGGTGGGCAGCGGGCGGATGATGGTGTGGTAGTCCGGGTTGGCGAAGACACCGACCGAGAAGCGCTCGCGCCCATAGCGGTTCACCACGCGGTGCAGCGTGGAGGCGTAGCGGTGGTTGGTCCACATCTTCATGCTGTCACCGATGTTGATGACGAAGCTGTTCTCCACCGGTGGCACCACGAGCCATTCGCCCGAGCGGCTCTTGATCTCGAGGCCGCCCACATCGTCCTGCTGCAACATGGTGAAGCCGCCGGCGTCGCAATGGGCACGGCTGTCGCCGCCCTCCAGCGCGTCGATGTCCTCCTTGTGCGGCAAATAGTGAAGCAGGCGCAGCTGGATCAGCGGCTTCTTGTAGAACTGCGCGAAGTAGTCGGCCGGCATGCCCAGGCCGCGCGCAAACAGGCTCGCCATCAGCCCCGCGAAGCCCACCATGGTGGTGTGGTAGCCCAGCACCGCCTCCTTGAAGCCCGGCAGGTCGGCCGGCCACTGGTTGGGGCCGTGCAGCGGCGTGCCGGCGCCCACGTCCGCATCGTCGGGCGCGGGCTCGGCCGCAACCTGGAAGGCCTCGTTGCGGTTGGGCTTGCGCGCCTTCAGCTTCTCGCCGGTGATGTGCTGCTGGAAGCCGGGCACGGCGGCGCCCGCGAAGTTGCGCTGGTCGGCCCCCTGGTCCATCGGCAGGAAGCCGCGGAAGTTGCGGGAATTGCCCATCCAGCTCTTCATCTTCTCGGCCTCGGGCAGGGCGAAGAAGCGCGCCGCCTGATGGAAGATGTCCTTGATCTGCGCGGCCGGCACCGGGTGGTTCACCACCGTCAGGAAGCCGATCTCGCGGCAGGCGGCATCCACCTCGCGCGCCACCGCCTCGATGGCCGAGGCGTTGCCGCCGGCCAGCGGGGCGAAGTCGATCACCGGCAGTTCATTGGGCGTGGCCCAGCGCGCGAAGGCGGGCGCGGCGGGCCCGGATGCGGCCTCGGTGACGTTGGATGACATGGCGGTTCCTCCTCTTTGCGGGTGGGGTTCAGGACGAGATGGCGTCGAGATATTGCTGCAGGGCGTTGGTCGCGTGCTCGGCGTACCAGGCGACGCCGCCGGGCAGCATGCGCGCGTAGTTCTCTTCGCGGCCGGGGTCGAGCGGGCGCAGATCCTCGGGCAGGGCCGCGGAGGCGGCGGGGTTCACCGGGCCGTAGCCGTTGCTGCGCAGCAGCTCGATCTGGCGCTGCGGTTCCTGCGTGGAGGCGATGAATTCCCAGATGGCGCGGCCACCTTGCGCGCCCTTCGGCACCATCCAGGCCGCAACCCAGACGATGCCCTCGTTGAAGGTGTAGTCGCACACGCCGTTGGTGTCGTTCTTCAGTGGCCAGGACCGCGTATTGAGCAGCAGGCCCAGCTGCACCTCGTTGTCGCGGAAGGCCGCCTGCCCCTCGGCGATGGCATTGTAGTAGATGGTCTGGTTCTTGATGGCCTTGTGGCCGTCCAGCGCGCGCTTCATGTCGATGGGATAGATGCTCTCCTTCGCCACGCCATCGGCCATCAGCGCCGCCTCCAGCGCGCCGTCGATGGTGCGGCGGAAGGCGCGGCGGCCGGGGAAGCCGCGCAGATCCCATACGTCCTTCCAGGTGGTGGGCACGCGCCCGCCCCAGCGGCGCGTGTTGTAGGTCAGCACATGGGCATAGGTGTAATTGCCGATGCCCCACTGGTTGGCATGCTCCGGCCGCACCTTGGAGCGGTCCACGATGGCGTAGTCGATGTCCTCCAGGATGTTCTCGCGGCCGAGTTCCAGCGCAGTGTGCAGGTTGCGGTCCATCACGTCCCAGGTGACGCGGCCGCTCTGCACCATCAGCCGGATGCGGCCGGAGGAAGGGCCGGTGCCGTCGATCGCCACGCGGCGGCCGGGGTTGGCGCGGATGTAGGGCTCGACGAAATGCGCGCGCATGCCGCGCACCGCATCACCGCCCCAGTTCACCAGCACCAGCTCGCGGTTCGTGCCCTGGGCGGCGGCGGGCGTCAGCCGCGCCAACCCCGCGGGCATGCCGATGGCCGCGCAGATAGCAAGGAAGCCTCGGCGGTCGATGACACGGCCTTCCGTGCGCTCGCGGAAGTGGTCCAGTGCGTCGAGGTGGTCCTGGGCGGGCTCCTGGGTCATCGCGGGGTCTCTCCTTGGGGGATCAGGTGTCGCGCGCGGCGCGGAACTGGCGGCGGCGGCGCAGGCCGAGCTCCACCAACAGCACTGCCAGCGTGAAGAGGATGAGGGCGGAGGCGACGGCGGCGATGGCGGGGTCGAGGTTCTCGTTGATCCCGTCCCAGATCAGCTGCGGCAGCGTGAAAAGCTCCCGCCCGCCGATGAAGATGACGATGATCAGCTCGTCCCAGGAATGGATGAAGGCGAAGATGCCGCCCGAGAGGATGCCCGGGATGATGTTCGGCACGATCACCCGCGTGAGCGTCTGTGGCACGCTCGCGCCCAGGCTGCGCGCCGCGCGCTCCAGCGCCGGGTCGAGGTTGGCGAGCGAGGCCGTCACCGTCAGCACCACATAGGGCAGGCCGGTCACCGCATGGGCGAGGATGACGCCCAGCATGGTGCCGATGAGGTCCAACTCCACGTAGAAGCGGTAGATGCCCAGCGCGTAGACGATGGTCGGGATCATCAGCGGCAGGATCATGGCCGAGCGCACCATGTCGGTCAGGCGCGAGCCCAGGCGCCAGCAGCCGATGGCGCAAGCCGTTCCAGCCGCCAGCGCCAGGGCGGTGGACAGGGACGCGATCAGCACGCTTTCCCTGATGCCACTTAGCCACACCGGGTCTGTGAACAGGGTTTGCCAATGCTGCCAGGACACGCCGCCGCTGGGCAGCGACAGGTAGCGGTTGGGCGTGAGCGAGACCGGGAACACGACGAAGGCCGGCAGCACCAGGAAGGCCAGGATCAACCCGGCCAGCACCCGGCGCAGCGCCCCGCCATCCTGCGCCATCAGGCGGGCCCGAACAGGCGCTTCACGTCCAGCACCCGCGACATGAGCCACATGATGCCCATGACGCTGATACCAAGCGTGGTGGCGAGCATGGTGCCCAGCCCCCAGCGCAGCGTCTCGTTGATCTGCAGCGCGACGTATTCCGCGATCATCAGCGTGCGGCCGCCGCCCAGGATGGCGGGCGTCACGTAGAAGCCGAGCGAGATGATGAAGACGAGGACGGTGGCGCCGAGGATGCCTGGCCGCGTCATCGGCAGGAACACGCGAAGGAAGGCCGCAACCGGTCCTGCGCCCAGGCCGCGCGCCGCCGTCATCAGCCTGAGGTCGATGCCGCGCATGTTCGCGTAGAGGGTGAGGATGGCGTAGGGCAGCATGGCGTGGACCATGCCGATGAGCACGCCCGTCTCGTTGCGGACGAGCATCAGCGGCTCCTCGATCAGGCCTGTGCCGCGCAGCGCGGTGTTGAGGACGCCCTCGCTGCGCAGGAGAGTGATCCAGGCGAAGCTGCGCACCAGCACGGAGATCCAGAAGGGGAACAGCACGCAGAACAGCATCCAGCGCTGCGCGCCCTCCGACGCCATGCGCATGGCATAGGCGACGATGTACCCGAGGATGAGCGTGATGAGTGTGGTCAGCACCGCGATGCGCCCGGTGGTCCAGAGCGCCCGCTGTACCGAGGCGCTGGTCAGCAGCAGTTCGTAGTTGCCGAGCCCTGGGCGCGGCTCCGTCACGCTGATGAGCACCACGCCGAACAGCGGCAGCACGTAGAGACCAAGTAGGAGCACCAGCGCCGGTGCGAGCATGAGCACGTAGAAGCCGCGAAAGCCGCGCCGCGGTTGTGCGGCGAAGGTGGTGCTTGCGGCACTCAATGTCGGGAGCCTGGAGCTGGCCGATGGCGCGAAGGATCCATGGCCAAAGTAGTTCACGCCCTGCCTGATCGTATCAAGGCCAAAAGTAGAAAAATGCACAAAAAATAGGATGTCTTACCATGCACCGCACGCTGCATGTGCAATTGATAAAATAGCATGCAGATACGGGATGCCGCGACGTCAGATGCTGGCGCGGGCACGCGCCCACAAGGCGGCGGCGGCATCCCCGCCTGCCCGCATCACCTCCTCCATGTCGCAGCGTGTGGGTCTTCCGTCCTCGACCACGACCTCGCCCTCCACGACCACATGGCTGACGTCGCGCCCCATGCCGGTGTGCACCATGGTTCCCAGAGGGTCATTGTGCGGCACCAGATGCGGGCGGCGCAGGTCCAGCGCCACGCAATCGGCGCGGAAGCCCGGCGCGATGCGGCCGATCTCCGCCTCCATGCCCATGGCCGCGGCGCCGCCGGCGGTGGCGGCGTGCAGCATGTGCTCGGGCTGCCAGCCATCCTCCACCGCGCCTGTCTGCACCCGGCCCATGCACAGCGCCCAACGCAGCACCTCGACCATGTCGGCGTGCATGTTGTCAGTGGCGAGCGTGAGGCGCGCACCGGCCTCCACCAAGCGCCGCGTGGGCGCGATGGTGCCGCCCGTCGCATTGCCCTTGGGGATGTGCGCAACATGGACGCCCGCGGCGCCGATACGGGCGATGTCACTGTCGGTCAGGTGGATGCAATGCGCGGCGACCAGGCGGTCGTTCAGCAGTCCCACGCTCTCCAGCAATTCGGGCGGGGTGCAGCCGTCGCGCTCACGGATGCGCGCGACCTCCACCTTGCTCTGGCTGACATGCGTCTGCACGCGCAGCCCGGTGCGCTGCGCCGCCTGCGCCACATCGCGCAGGAAGGGGGTGGAGCAGGTGTCCGGCGCGTGCGCCGCCAGCTGCACGCCGGTGCGCGCATCTGGCTTGCCATGGAAGCGCTGCGCGAGGCCCAGCGCCTGGTTCAGCGTCTGCTCGCCGATCCCGCGCTCATGCGTCCAACGGCCGCGCGAGACGCCGGAGAAATCCACGTCGTGGATGCGGTTGCAGGAGTAGACACGCAGGCCCAGATCGGCCATCGCGGGCAGGGTAAGGTCGGTGTGGACATAGGTGTCATTGATGAGGGTGGAGCCCGCCAGCATCGCCTCCAGCGCGCCCAGCCGCGCCAGCGCTACCGCCTCGTCCTCGCGCACCATATGGCCCTGCGGCACGCCGGGCGTGTAGGCGGGCGCAAAGCCCATGTCCTCCGCCACGCCGCGCACCATGCTCAGGATGGTGTGGGTGTGGACGTTGACCAGCCCCGGCACCACCAGGTGCCCCGCCAGACGCAACCGCCTTGTGGCGGTGGCGCCCAAGGGCAGGTCCGCCGCGCGGCCGACGAAAGCGAAGCGCCCGCCGGTGATGCCGAGTGCCGCGTCCTCGATGGGCGCGGCGAAGGCGTCGGGGACGAGGGTGATGCCCTCGATCAGCAGGTCGAAGGCCTCAGCGGTCATGATGCGGTTCCAGGTGGCGGAGGAAGCGGCGCAGGCGCTCGTCGCGCGGGGCGCCGAAGAGATCGTTCGGCACGCCCTGCTCCACAATGCGGCCATCGGCCATGAAGACGGCACGGTGGGCCACGCTGCGTGCGAAGCGCATCTCGTGCGTGACCACGACCATGGTCATGCCCTCGCCGGCCAGCGCGCGCATGGCGTCCAGCACCTCCTGCACCAGCTCGGGGTCGAGGGCGGAGGTGGGCTCGTCGAACAGGATGACGCGCGGGTCCATGGCCAGCGCGCGGGCGATGGCCACGCGCTGCTGCTGCCCGCCGGACAGCTGGCCCGGCCGCTTGCCCACATGCTCCGCGAGGCCGAGCCGCGTCAGCTCATGAACCGCCCGCGCCTCCGCCTCCGCGCGCCGCACGCCCAGCACGCGGCGCGGACCCAGCGCCACGTTCTGCATGGCCGTCAGGTGCGGGAACAGGTTGAAGCGCTGAAAGACGAAGCCGAAGAGGCGCCGCTGCTGCGACAGCTCCCGTTCATCGGCTGGGCGCCCGTCGCTGCGCCGGCCCAGCGTCACGTCGGCGATGCGCACCTGCCCGGTCTCGGGCGTCTCCAGCCGGTTCAGGCAGCGCAGGAAGGTCGTCTTGCCGGAGCCCGAGGCGCCGATGATGACCACCGTCTCGCCCTCGTGCACGTCGAGGTCCACATCCTCCAGAACCGTGCGCGGGCCGAAGCGCTTGGTGATGCCGCGCGCCTCCACCAGGACGGGCGTCACCATGATGGCAGCGCCGCCTCGATGCGGCGCGAGACCCAGGCCAGGGCCGAGATCAGTGCCCAATAATACAGCGCCAGCAGCAGGAAGATCTCGAAGGGCGCGAAATGCGTGGCGATGATGGCCTGCCCCGCCCGCGTCAGCTCATAGACCGAGATCACCGACAGCAGGGAGGAGTTCTTGGTCAGCGTGATGAGGTCATTGGTCAATGCCGGCAGCATGGGGCGCCAGGCCTGCGGCAGCAGCACCCACAGCAGGGCGCCGCGGCGCGTCATGCCGATGGAGAGCGCGGCCTCGCTCTGGCCCTTCTCGATGCTGCCGACGGTGCCGCGCACCACCTCCGCGATGTAGGCGCCGGCGTTCAGCGCCAGCGCCACCACGCCGGCCCAGAACTCCGGCAGGCGCACGCCCACGACGGGCAGCGCAAAGAACACCAGGAAGATCTGGATGAGCAGCGGCGTCCCGCGGATGAACTCCACATAGAAGCGGATTATGCCGCGCAGCAGCAGGCTGTTGGACAGCGAACCCAGCCCCGCCGCCAGCCCGATGACGAGCCCGAGCACGGCTGCGACCGAACTGACCTGCAGCGTCATCACCACGCCATGCGCCAGTAGCGGCGCGGCGTACTGCACCACTGCCCAATCGAAGATCATGGCCGCAGCGGGCCGGTCACGCCGCGGGTGTCGGGATGGCGTCGGGCAGGTTGAACTCCAGGCCGAACCACTTCATCTGCAGCGCCTTGAGCGAGCCATCCGCGCGCATGGCCATCAGCCGCTCGTTCAGCCAGGCCAGCACCTCGGGGTCCTCGCGGCGCAGCGCGATGCCGGCCCAGTTGTCCGCACCGATGCCGCGCACGATGCTGAAACGGCCGGGCTGGCTTCGCACCACGAAGGCGAGCGTGGGCAGCGTGTTGAGCACGCCATCCACCGTGCCTTGCATCAGAGCCAGGTAGGCCGCCGGGTGCTCGTCATAGGTGCGCACACCGCTGAAGGGCTGGCCGCCATCCGCGCGCATGCGCTCCGCGAGGCGCGGGTGAAGCGTCTCGCCGGGCGAGCCCAGCTTCACGCCCAGGCTGCGCCCGCCCATGTCGGCCAGGGTGCGGATGCGGCCCTCGTCGCGGCCGCGGATGAGCAGCGCCTGGCCGGCCTCGGCATAGGGGATGGTGAAGGCCACGCGCTCCATGCGGGCGCGGGTGTAGCTCATGGACGACATGATGATGTCGAAGCGGCCGGCATAGAGCGCGGGGATGACGCCGGACCACTGGGTGTCGATGAACTCCGCCTCGACGCCGAGGCTGCGGCACATGGTCGTGGCCAGTTCCACGTCATAGCCGGTGATGACGCCGGCATCGCGGTAGGTGAAGGGTGGATAGGTGGCCTCGCAGCCGATGCGCAGCTTTCCGTTGCGGCGGATCTGCTCGAGCGTCAGCGGGCCCGACTGCGCGGCGGCCGCGCCTGCGGCCAGTAGGAAGGGCGTGGCGAGGGCGGTGCGGCGACGAACGGACATGATGGACCTCCCGGTTGCGCTGCCTGAGTGGGGCGGAACCTCTCGCGCCTCAAGCTGTAACCGTAAGCACAATGGCGCCGCCGCACTAAAACAGCTTGCTGGATGAGCATCCATGCCCCTCGCGTAAGCAAGTCGCATTGAAGCTCGTTATCCCGCTATGCGGATTGTCCCGCGCCCGCGCAGCACGCGCCCCAGCATCAGCATCGCCCCCAATGACAGCAGCACTAGCATGACTGAGGCCGCCGCCACCGCCGGCGTCGCGGTAAATTGGATGTGCTGCATCAGCCGGAGCGGCAGCGTGTCCCCGCGCGAAAGGAACAGCGAGAGCGCCACATTATCGAAGGAGAGTAAAAAGGTGCAAATTGCGGCGGAAACGATTCCCGGCCTGATCAGCGGCAAGGTTACGCGCAAGAAGCTGCGCCATGGCCCCACGCCAAGCGAGGCCGAGGCACGGTCCAGCGCCGGGTCATATTGCGCGAAGGCGGCGAGCACGAGGTAGGCGCTGTAGGGGATGCCGACCACCGCATGGCCGAGCACGGTTGCCCAGAAGCCCGGGCGCAGCCCCAGCATGATTGCGGTGGGCAGCAGCGCCAGCCCCAGCACGATGCCGGGGATGGCCAGCGGCAGCATGATGAACGCCTGCACCCAGGCACGGCCGGCGAAGCGGCCCTGCCCTTGGGTTAGCGCCACGGCGGCGCCGGTCCCCGCGACCACCGAAATCACAGTCGCCGCGAGCGCCACCCACAGGCTGCGCGCCGCGGCATCTCGGAACTGTTCATTGCCGAGCGCATCGGCGAACCAGCGCAGGCTGAGGCCGGGCGGCGGGAATCCGATGCGCTCGCCGCTGCTGAAGGCGACGGCGATCGCGATGAGCAAGGGGCCTAGAAGGAACAGCAGCACCAGTGCCACGAATGCGCCCAGGAGCCAGGCGCTCCTCACAACGTGCGCGCCCAGGGCGCCAGGCGGCGCACCGCGAGGTTGCCCAGCCCCAGCATCAGCACGACGAGAAGCAGGGCACAGACCGCCATCGCGGCGGCCGTGGCGGTGGCGAGGTTGGTCACGGCCTCGTCATAGAGCGCGGGCGCAAGCATGCGGAAGCGCGTGGTGCCCATCAGCGTGGGCAGCACGTAATCGCTTAACACACTGGCGAAGACGAGCTGAAACCCGATGACCGCGCCGGGCAGCGATAGCGGCAGGATGATGCGCAGGATGCCCTCCCCAGGACCCGCACCGAGACTGGAAGAGGCACGCAGCAGGTCCCACGGCACGCGCTGCAGGGCATTCACCAGCGGCAGCACCATGAGCGGCAGGTAGCGGTGCAGCATGCCGACGCCCATGCCCTCCACCTCGTACAAGATGCGTAGGGGCCGGCTGCTTAGGCCCGTCGCCAGCAGCGCAGCGTTGATGAGCCCACCATCCGCGGTTATGGCGATCCAGCCCAGCACCCGCACGATCACGCTCACCAGCAGCGGCGTGTAGACGGCCCATAGCAGCACGCCGCGCCACCGGGCGGAGCAGCGAACGACCGCGTAGGCATAGGGAAAACCCACCACGAGCGCTGCGAGCCCCACCCCCGCCGCCATCCCTGCGGTGTTGAGGAAGACAGTGGCGTAAAAGGGGTCAGTCAGGACGGAGCCATAGTTTTCCAGCGTGAACACCGGCTCGACGCCGCCGCTCGGCTCATCCCTGCCCAGGCTGTTGCGTAGCAGCAAACCGAGCGGCAGGGCGAAGAAGGGCACCAGCACCAGCAGCGCCGGCGCCAGCCACAGCCATGGGGTGAGGGCGCGCAGCCTCACGCGCCCTCGGCGGTGATGTGGCAGCGCGCAGGGTCGAACTCCAGGAAGACCGATTGACCCAAGGTCAGAACAGGCGCGTCGGCCGCGGCATCCACCACCCAGCGCTGGCCGGCCAGCTCCACCACATAGCGTTCCGCCGTGCCCATGAAGGTGGCGAGCGCCACGGTGCCGGGCGCGTCCCCATGCACCGGCGTGGGGATCGGGGAAAGCCGCACATCCTCGCTGCGGAGCCGTGCCATGATGGGTCCGTCTCGCCGCTCGGGTGTGGGGAAGGCGATGCCGCCCTCGATCCGCGCCACTCCGCCGGCCACCCGGCCAGGTGCCGTGTTGGCCGTCCCGAGGAACCCGTGCACGAAGGCCGAGACCGGCTGGCCATAGACCTCCCGCGCCGGCCCCTGCTGGACGATCCGCCCGCCCTCCATCACCGCAATGCGGTCGGCCAGCGAGAAGGCCTCGCGCTGGTCATGCGTGACCAGGATGGTGGTTATGCCGAGACGCCGCAGCAGCAGCGAAAGCTCGACCTGCGTGGCCTCGCGCAGGTTGCGGTCCAGGGCGCTGAACGCCTCGTCGAGCAGGAGGAGGGCCGGCCGGGGCGCCAGCGCGCGCGCGACCGCCACTCTCTGTTTCTGCCCGCCGCTCAGCGCCGCAGGATAGCGGCCCTCCAGCCCCTCGAGCTTTAGCAGCGCGACGCATTCGGCCACGCGCGCGTCACGCTCCGCCCCGCGTAGCCGCTTCAGTCCATAGGCGATGTTGCTCGCGACCGTCATGTGCGGGAACAGCGCATAGCTTTGGAACACCACTCCGATGCCGCGCCGGTGCGCCGGCTGGTCGCCGATCGAGACGCCGTCCAGAAGCACCTCCCCTGCATCGGGCAGTTCAAATCCCGCCAGCAGGTTCAGCAGCGTGGTCTTGCCGCATCCGCTGGGGCCAAGCAGCGCGAATACCTCGCCGCGGGCAAGCGAGAAGCTGCAATCCGCGACGGCCCGCGTGGCGCCGAAGCGGCGTTCCAGCCCGCGGACCTCCAGGTGCGGAGGCATCGCCGCCTAGGACTGCACCTCGCGCTGCCACCGGCGCGACCATTCGGCGGCCCGGCTGGCGGCGAATTCTTCATCGGGGAACCACACTTTGTCGAGCGGCACGAGGAAGTTCTGCGCCGCCTCCGGCACCGTGGCGCGGCGATGGGAGGGCGCCACCAGCAGCCGCGCGGCCAGGGCGGATTGCTGCGGCTCGGCCAGGCAGAAGTCGATGTAGGCAATCGCGGCCTCGCGGTTACGGCCGTTGTTGACCAGGCAAAGGTCGTAGGGCGCGCCCACCACACCCTCGCGCGGCGAGGCGCGGACGATGTTGGGGTTGCCGCGCATCACCGGCGCGATGCGCCCGGCGAACTGGATGGCGGCCGCCACCTCGCCGCGCTCGATCATCTGCGAGCCCTGCACCGGGTCGCTGTAGAAGGTGCGGATGTTCGGCTTGATCTCGCGCAGCTTGGCAAACGCGGCGTCGATCGCGGCGGGCTGCGTGGGGTCGCCGCCCAGGGCGCGGGCGATCTGCATTACCACAAAATACACCGGCAGGGAGGCGGAGGGCATCGTGACGAGGCCCCGCAGGTCCGGCCGCCAGAGGTCGAGCCAGCTTTCGATCGGGGTCGTGACCTTGGTGCGGTCGTACATGATGTCGATGCCGTCGATCAGCATCGCCGCCCCCCAGTTGCGCGGCGCGATCGCGCCATCCACCAGGTCGCTCCGCGCGGGGTCGAGCGGCGAGAGAAAGCCCGCCCCACCCACACGCCCTGTGAATCCGCGCGAGAGCATCACGATGTCGAAGGGCGGTGCCTCCCGCTGGGCCTGCAGCTTGGTCAGCGCGGTGACGGAGTTCTCCGTCTCGTACACCACGCGCCCGAGCCGCGCGGCGGCGAAGGGCTCGGCGATGACGGAGGTGAGCGCGTTGTAGGGCCCGCCGAAATGGGTGACGCGCAGCACGGGCAGTTCCTGGGCCAGCACCGCCGGCGCCGCCAGCGCGCCTGCCCCCAGCAGCACCGTGCGTCGCCCCATGGATCCCGTCATCAGTCTTTTCCCATTCGCCATACGCCGAGGATATTGGACGCCGCCCCGGGGGAGTGGCAAGCTCAACCTGCATGGTCGCTGTGCAGATACCGTCCTATCTGCCGTAATTGTGCACGAATTGCATTCCAAAGGAGCATTTCATGCCATCGCTGCTGCTGCGCAATATCGGGTGGCTCTACACCTGCGATGACCGGGACCAGGTGCTCCGCGATGCGTGGCTGCGCTGCGAGGATGGCGTGATGGTGGCGCTGGGCGCCGAGCCCTGTCCCTGCCCGGACGCCGATGACGTCCGGGAGATGGCGGGGTGCATCGTGCTGCCCGGCCTGATCAACATGCATCACCACTTCTTCCAGCAGGTGACGCGCGCCACGCCACATGCGCAGCGTGCCGTCACGCTGGAATGGCTGTTCGGCATGTATCCGCTGTGGTCCGAACTGGACGCGGACTGCCTGCACTGGGCGACGCTTGCCGCGGGTGCCGAGATGCTGCTGACCGGCGCGACCACCTCGGTGGACCACTCCTACCTACTGCCTGGCGCGGGAAGCGAGATGATGGAGGCCGAGATCGGCGCGGCGCGCGAGCTCGGCCTGCGGCTACACCTGGTTCGCAGCTGCATGCCCACCATCGAAGGCGACCTCGCCACGCGGCTCAGGCCGATCATGGGCGAGAAGATGGAGGCAATGCTCGACAAGGCCGAGACATTGTTTCCACGCATCGAGCGTGATCTCGCCCGGTTCCACGATGCCTCGCGCCACTCCATGCTTCGGCTCGACCTCGGGCCCACCGTGATCACCTACGCCATGCCGGAAATGATGCGCCGCTTCGGCGAGATGGCAGCCGCCAACGATCTGGGCCTGCACGCCCACTTCCTTCCGCGCGAGATCGAGCGCGCGCTCTGTCGCCAGCATAACGGGATGGAGACAGTGGATTTCCTGCGCAGCGTGGGCTGGCTGACGCCGCGTAGCTGGTTCGCGCACAGCGTCTCGCTTGACGACGCCGAGATTGCGGGGCTGGGTGCGGCCGGCTGCGGCGTGGCGCATTGTCCCCGCACGGCCGTCCGCCTCGGCTACCCGGTGCCGCGCATCGCCGCGATGCGCCAGGCCGGCATTGCGGTCACCATCGGCATCGATGGCGGCGCCAGCAATGATGACGGCTCGATGCTCGGCGACATGCGGCTGGGCCTGCTCTACCACCGCACGAATGCGGGGGCGGAGACGGTGCCGCTGCGCGACTGGCTGAAGCCCTACGACCTGCTGCTGATGTGCACGCGGGTGGCAGCCGGCGTTCTGAACCGGCCGGAGCTCGGCCACCTCGCGCCCGGCATGGCGGCCGATATCGCGGCCTTCGACCTGCGGCGCGCCGCCTATGCCGGGGCGATGCTGGACCCGCTGGGCGCGCTGCTAATGTGCGGGGCCGACAGCAGCGCCAAGTTGACCGTGGTGGCGGGACGCGTGGTGGTGGCCGATGGCCGGCTGCTGAGCGCCGATGAGGGCCGCATCGTGGACGGCACCAACGCCGCAATGGAGAGCCTGACGCAGCGCGCCACACGATCCACGGGGCTGGATTTCCGAAATTATCCAGAAGGGGGCTGACCAAACGCTGAACTTGAGCGTTCGCAGGCTCGGGCGAAGGTCGGAAGCGCGCCTGCGGCGTAGCATCGACGAAAGCAATCCTGTCACCAATGTCGCTACGCGCGCGTGAGACACATAGCGAAATTGCCCTTGTTTTTCATATATCCCAGACGAAGCGAATTCCCCGCACGTGTGCGCGTAGCAGCATCGGTGACAACTGAGGCTTGCCCGGCCTGTTAGGACAATCTCGCTACCGATCGCTGCCGATGAGGAAGGCAAAGACCGTGTAGCTAAGCCGCAAATGCGGCGGCTACCGTAAGATCAACGTTTAGACGGCCGCGCAATCTCGCTCATGACGATCATGGCAGGGGTGGCATGAGTCGCGGCCTGACCGGTGGAGGTGTGGCCGCCGTGGCGAAACTGTAATCTAGCTGCTTGTTCCAGCGCAGCGGTAACGGCTCCATCAGCGCCGGCAGCGTCATCCCCTCAGGTTGCCGCCCGTCCAGGATGGCCTCCACGATCTCCGGCTGCCAGCAGCGTCAGGCGCGGCAAGCGGGACACGTAGGACGAGTTGATCATCTCTGCGGCCGCCAGTTCGTCGATTGTGCCATAGCGCCCCGCCTCCATCATGCGCCGCCACCGGAACGCCCGGGCCAATGCCTTCACCAACGTGATGTCCGCAGCCGAGGAGCCCCGGTTCGTGGTGCTGACCGGCGTCAGCACCAGCTTCCGCCCGCCCCGCTGCTTCCGGGCCGCCAGCGGCACCCGCACGGTCAGCATCTGCGAGGTGCAACTCCGTCCGAGTGTTGCGGCTTGAAGGACCCGTTCGTCGCGCTGATGCTGTGCAGCGGCTTTGGCGGGGCTGCCGCGCCACAGTATCAGTCGCGGCGGCGCCGCACCGGGGCGATCCACTCCCGCGGCGGGACACCGGGCAGCGCCTGCTCGCGCTGGGCGATCGCCGTGTCGGGCGCGTTCGTAAACACCCCATCCACGCCGTTGCGGAACATCAGGGCGTGCAAGTCCGGGTTGGCGTTGGAGAGGGTGTAGACATGCACGAACAGACCCGCCGCCCGCAGCCGGTGCAGGCACTCCGCATTTGCCCGGGCCGCCTGCATGCCGACGCCATCCGCACGCGCGGCGATCGCCGCGGTATCGGCCTCGGACGGGCATTGCGGGGAGAGCTGCACCACCGGCAGCGATGATCCGCGCCCGAGATAGGCCACCACCTCGGGGTCGAAGGATTGCAGGATGACGTTGCCGCGGCTTCCGTCGAACAGCCCGCCATGGCGGGGATGCGCGAGCTCGGCCAGCATGGCATCCGCCAGGGCGCGGTTGTAGGTGTTGAGACCCCCGCCGATCGTCTTCACCTCCGGATAGACGCCCACGATGCGCCCGGTGGAGGCGTGGAGCGCGCGCAACTCGTCCAGCACCTCGGCGAAGCTCGGCACCAACAGGCCCGTGGGGCCGGCCCCAAGCGGCGCATAGGCGGCGCCCCCGCGCGAGGTGGCCTGCAGGCCGCGCAGCTGTTCGAAGGTGATCTGGTCGATGTTGCTCGGCAGGGTGGGGTGGGCGGCGATGTTCGTGGTCAGCGCCAGGGCGCGGTCATGCCGCGCCACCGCGATGCCATCCGCGGTCAGCAGCAGGTCGGGCTCGATGAAATCGGCGCCCTGGCGGATGGCGAGGCGATAGGCCTCCATCGTGTGCTCCGGCAGATACTGGCTGGCGCCGCGATGGGCGATGACCAGAGGGCGCTCGATGGCCGGCTGGGCCGCGGCGGTGCAGGTGAGTGCGACGAACAGCGCCAGGGCGAGACTGGAAAGGTGCTTGGGCATGGCGTGTCCTGGGCCTTGTTCTGGCGCTTGTCTTGCAAGCCCAGCATAGCCCGGGGGCAGCGCCTGCGCCAATTGGCGCCGCCTGGCGTCATCCTCCGCCTCTGACTGTCCATCCAGCGTGGCGCTACGCGGGAAGCTCCGCCTCGCTGGTGGCGAAGTCCATGTCGGGCTGGCCGGGAAACAGCGGCTGGTAGCCCGGCCACTGCCGGATGCGGTCCACCCAGGCGTTCGTGGCGGGATAGGCATCGAGCGAGATGCCGCCCATCGGCGCGAAGCGCGTGTAGGGGTAGAGCGCCAGGTCGGCGATGCTGGGGTGGTCGGCCGTGATGAGCCATCCCGAGGGTCCGGCGCCGGCGAGTTGGCGTTCCAGCAGGGCCAGGGCATGGCGCGCCTGTGCCGACCAGGACAGGATCCGCGGCTCGCCCGGGTCGGCATCCCGGTGCAGCGCCAGGCGCAGCCGGAGCTGGGCCAGCGGTGGCATATGCCGCTCCTGCTCGAAGGACATCCAGGCGAGCGCCTGCGCCTGGGCGAAGGGGTTGGTGGGCCACCAGGGCGTGTCCCGCGCCAGGAACTGCAGGCTGGCGGCGGATTCCGCGAGGAGGCGGCCATCCTCCAGCTCGAGCGCGGGCACCTGCCCGAACGGGAATTTCTGCAGGAAGCCCGGATCGCGCAGATCGCCCCGGTCTATCGACAGCGTCCGGCGCCGGAGCGGCAGGCCCAGGAACCCCGCCAGCAGCCGGACCTTCCAGGCATTTCCCGAGCGGCGCGTGTCGTAGAGGATCATGGTCGGCCCCTGGAGCTGCGATGCGTCGCTTCCGCATGATGGCGCGGGCTGGAACGCTATCGCTGCCCCGCGGGTCGGAGCAAGGCAGTGGCCCGGCGTGGCCTTCGAGCCTTCGGCTGGCGGACGGTCGCTCTCCCGGCGGGAGCCGCGTGCCCGAGCCGGTCGGGGGTCACGACCACCCACTCGCCTTGATCACACGCAGTGTGCTCCCGTGGGCGCGATCAGCTTGCCCCGTACGCGGCAGCCGAGGAGCCGGCAGAACGCCAACCGCTCCATTCATGGCACGCACCCGGTCAACTGACACATCCGCGGCCGCGTATGAGCCAGGCCGGCAACAGAGCCTCGACTTGTGGGCTGGGAGAAGGGCGGGCTGCAAACCCGCAGAAAACCTGGCATGATGGCTCCGGCGGTAGGATTCGAACCTACGACCAACGGATTAACAGTCCGCTGCGCTACCGCTGCGCCACGCCGGATCATGCGGTGGCGGGCTGATACCAGAGGCCGCCCGGTCCCGCAACCACACCCCCCGGCCTTCCTGTGCGGAAAGCGACAAGGAGGATAGGGTGCGCTGGAGGTCCGGGGCGGAATTGAACCGCCGTAGAGGGTTTTGCAGACCCTTGCCTGACCACTCGGCCACCGGACCCCATGCGGGCGCTGTATCGAATGCCCGGCGCCCGGGGTCAAGCGTCCCGGCTTTCCGCGCCGCGCGCAGGCCCGTATAACCGCCGCCGGAAAGGCAGGATGTGACGATGAACGCGCAGACCCAGGCGGAACAGGCAGGGCTTCCCGCAGGCATGGAGGCGCGTCCGCACGACCACGCGGCGGCGCGCCGGCTGATGGTGCTGGGGCAGATCACTCCCAATGGCGTGATCGACCCGCTGCTGATCGAGGCCCTGCGCGAGGTCCCGCGCGAGGCCTTCCTGCCCCCCGCGCTCGCCGTGCGCGCCTATGCCGACGAACACCTGGCGCTGGGCGGCGGACGCGTGATGCTCTCGCCCATGGTGCTGGCGCGGATGATCCAGCTGACCATGCCCCAGCCCGGTGAACGCGCCCTCGTGCTCGGCGCTGGCGTGGGCTATGGCGCGGCCGTGCTGGCGCGGATGGGGCTGTCCGTCACCGCCATCGAATCCGACGCCCGGCTGGGTGACGCGGCGCGGCGCGGCTTCGCGGCCGCGGGCCTTGCCACGGCGCCGGAATGGATCGAGGGCGCCCCCGCCGCGGGAATGCCTGGCGGTGCCCCCTGGCGCCTCATCCTGATCGAGGGCGCGGTGGCGGCACTTCCCGAGGCGCTGACCAACCAGCTGGGCGAGGGCGGGCGGCTTGCCCTGCTGCGTGCCGGCGAGGCGGGCGGCCCTGTGGCGCGTGGCGTGCTGCTACGTCGGGCCGGTGGGGGCTTGAGCGAAAGCTGGGCCTTCGAGACCGCCTCCCACCCCCTGCCGGACTTCGCCGCCCCGCCGCGCTTTAACTTCTGAAAAAGTCGTCATGTCTACTTGCCTCGACTGACGGTTGAGGCAGATTCGTCAGAGTGGCGCGGCGTTTCGCGCCGGTTTAGTGTGCGCCGCATGTCCGACCGCACGCTCCGCCCCCTTCCGGCGCACCTTGCCGCACGCCCGCAGCACTCCCTGGCCCGCGCCGCACGACCGCGAATCGGCTGGGCGGCCGCCACCCTGGCCCTGGCCGGGGCATGGTTGCTGGCCACCCCCGCCTCGGCGCAGACCCTGCAGGAGGCGCTGGCCCGCGCCTACAGCAACAACCCCACCTTGCTCGCCGCCCGCGCCCAGCTGCGCGCCGTGGACGAAAACGTGCCCCAGGCCCTGGCCGGCTGGCGGCCCACCGTGGTTCTCAGCGGCTCCGTCGGCACCGCCCAGACTCGGGTGGACCAGCAGGGCCGCTCCACCACCGTGGAACGCT
The DNA here is from genome assembly GCF_014196305.1 of Roseococcus suduntuyensis. Classification (GTDB taxonomy): domain Bacteria; phylum Pseudomonadota; class Alphaproteobacteria; order Acetobacterales; family Acetobacteraceae; genus Roseococcus; species Roseococcus suduntuyensis. The sequence continues at coordinate 339,657 of NZ_JACIDJ010000002.1, read as the reverse complement.
CCCCCACCGCGCTGACCGCGACCGTCACCCAGCCCCTCTACCGCGGCGGGCGAACCGTGGCGCAGACGCGCCAGGCCGAGAATGGGGTGCTGGCCCAGCGCGCCCGCCTGCTGGCCACCGAGCAGCAGGTGCTGGGCGAGGCGGTGAACGCCTATATCTCCGTGATCCAGCAGGCGGAGCTGGTTCGCCTGAACATCAACAACGAGCAGGTTCTCTCCCGCCAGCTCCAGGCCACCAATGAGCGTTTCCGGGTGGGTGAGATCACCCGCACCGACGTGGCCCAGGCCGAAAGCCGGCTGGCCGGCGCGCGGACCAGCCGCACCCAGGCCGAGGGCAACCTCCAGGTGGCGCGCGCCACCTTCCAGCGCGTGGTGGGCGAGGCACCGGGCCGGCTCGTGAACCCGCAGCCGCTGCGCGTGCCCGTGACCAGCGCGACCGAGGCCCAGGCGCTGGCGGCCACCAACAACCCGACCGTGGTGGCCGCGCTTTTCGCCGCGGCCGGCGCGCGTGACAATATTGATGTGCAGATGTCCACCCTGCTGCCCACGCTCTCCGCCTCGGCCCAGGCCTTCCGGCAGGAGAACCAGCAGACGGCGGGCAACACCACCACGGGCGGCCAGGCCACGTTGAACCTCTCGGTGCCCATCTTCCAGGGCGGGGCCGAGCACGCCCTGGTGCGCCAGGCGCGCCAGACGGCGCAGCAGAGCCTGCAGCAGGTGGACGAGGCGCGGCGCCTCGTGGCGCAGCAGGCCGCCTCCAACTGGGAGAGCCTGCGCAGTGCCCGCTCCACGGTGGAGAGCGTCCGCTCGCAGATCCGCGCGGCCGAGATCGCGCTGGATGGCGTGCAGCGCGAGGCCATCGTGGGCAGCCGGACCACGCTCGACGTGCTGAACGCCGAGCAGGAATTGCTGAACGCGCGCACCAACCTCGTGAACGCGCTGGCCACCGTGATCAACGCCTCCTACGCGCTCGCCGGCTCCATCGGGCGGCTGACGGCGCAGGATCTGGGCCTTCCGGTCGAGCAATATGACATGACGGCCTATTACAACGCCGTGCGGAACCGCTGGGTGGGCCTCGGGGATTACTCCATCCCCGCGGCCGCGCGGCGCTGACGCCATGGCCGCCACACCTCCCTCGGGCTCCGGGGCTGACCCCTCGATGGACGACATCCTCGCCTCGATCCGCAAGATCCTGAACGAGGATGAGGCCCAGCCGGCGGCGGCCACCGCCCCGGCCGCGGTGGAGCCGGCGGAGGAGGCACTCGACCTCACGCCCGACATGATGATCGCGCCGCCCGAGGTTGCGCCGCCGCCCGCTCCGCCCCAGCTTCTGCAAATGGAGCCCGCCCCCCCACCCATGCCACCGCCGCCCGCCCCCCTGCCAGAGCCGCCTGTGGCATCCCCGCTGGTCTCGGCGCCCGCGGCGGCGGCGGCGGCGGCGGCGCTGGGCCAGCTCTCGCGCGCGGTGGCGCAGGATCGCGCTGCCATCATCTCCCGCGCGCCCGGCCTCTCCATCGAGGATGTGGTGCGCGATGAGCTGCGGCCCCTGCTGAAGGAATGGCTGGACACCCATCTGCCACCCCTGGTGGAACGCCTGGTGCGCGCCGAGATCGAGCGCGTGATGTCCCGCGCCGGTTGAGGCGCGGCGCCATCCGCGCCGTTCAGCCCAGACAGGCCGCGCGCACCCCTTGACGCGCGCGCCCGCGCGGTGGACCTCTGGTCCATGCTCGACAAGGCCTTCGACCCAGCCACGCTGGAAGCCCGACTCTACGCCGCTTCGGAGGGCTCCGGTGCCTTCCATGCCGATCCGGCGCGCAATGCCGCGCCCTTCACCATCGTCATCCCGCCGCCCAATGTCACGGGCAGCCTCCATATCGGCCATGCGCTGAACAACACCCTGCAGGACGTGCTGGTGCGCTTCCGCCGCATGCAGGGGCGCGACGCGCTGTGGATGCCCGGCACCGACCATGCCGGTATCGCCACCCAGATGGTGGTGGAGCGCCTGCTGGCGGGCGAAGGCAAGAAGCGGCAGGAGATGGGGCGCGAGGCTTTCCTGGAGCGCGTCTGGCAGTGGAAGGGCGAGAGCGGCGGCACCATCACGCGCCAGCTTCGCCGCCTCGGTGCCTCCCTCGACTGGGAGCGCGAGCGCTTCACCATGGATGAGGGCCTCTCCGCCGCCGTGCTGGAGGTGTTTGTCCGCCTGCACAAGGAAGGGCTGATCTACCGCGACACGCGGCTGGTGAACTGGGACCCGGTGTTCCAATCCGCGATCAGCGACCTCGAGGTGGAAAGCCGCGAGGTGAAGGGGAACCTCTGGACGCTGCGCTACCCGGTGGAGGGCCAGCCCGGCCGCTTCATCCGCGTGGCGACCACGCGCCCGGAGACCATGCTGGGCGATACCGCCGTGGCCGTGCACCCCGAGGATGCCCGCTTCGCGGACCTTGTCGGCAAGCACGCCATCCTGCCGCTGACGGGGCGGCGCATTCCCATCGTCGCCGACACCTATTCGGACCCGGAGAAGGGCACGGGCGCGGTGAAGATCACGCCCGCGCACGACTTCAACGACTATGAGGTGGGCCGCCGCCACAACCTGCCCATGCCGTCCGTGCTGGACGCCGAGGCGCGGGTGATTCTTTCCGAAATTGAGGCCGAGCTCGCCGCCGTGGAAGGCGTGGCCGATCCCGCTTTCGTGCGTTCGCTGGCGGGCCAGGACCGCTTCGCCGCGCGCAAGGCGATCCTGGCCGAGCTGGAACGTCTGGAACTGCTGGAGGCCATCGAGCCGCACACCCACCAGGTGCCGCACGGCGACCGCTCGGGCGTGCCGATCGAGCCGCGGCTGACGCTGCAATGGTATTGCGACGCGGCCACGCTGGCGAAGCCCGCCATCGCGGCCGTCGAGGATGGCCGCACGCAATTCGTGCCGCGGCAATACGAGAACCTGTTCTTCGCCTGGATGCGCGACATCCAGCCCTGGTGCGTCTCGCGCCAGCTCTGGTGGGGGCACCGCATTCCGGCCTGGTATGGGCCGGATGGGCAGGTCTTCGTGGAGCGCAGCGAGGCGGAGGCGCTGGCCGCCGCCACGGCCCATTACGGCCATGCGGCGGAACTCACGCGCGACCCGGACGTGCTGGACACCTGGTTCAGCAGCGCGCTCTGGCCCTTCTCGACGCTGGGCTGGCCCGAGCAGACGGCCGAGCTGAAGAAGCACTACCCGACCGACGTGCTGGTGACGGGCTTCGACATCATCTTCTTCTGGGTCGCCCGGATGATGATGATGGGGCTGCACTTCATGGACGGCGAGGTGCCCTTCAAGCACGTGGTCATCCATGGCCTGGTGCGCGACGCGCGCGGCCAGAAGATGAGCAAGTCCAAGGGCAACGTGCTCGACCCGCTGGAGCTGATCGACCAGCACGGCGCGGATGCGGTGCGCCTAACCCTCTGCGCGCTGGCCTCGCCCGGGCGTGACGTGAAGCTCGACCCGCAGCGGTTGGAGGGCTACCGCGCCTTTGCCACCAAGCTGTGGAATGCCGCGCGCTTCCTGGAGATGAACGGCGTGCGGGTGGATGCGTCCTGGCAGCCTGCGCAGGCCCAGGGCGTGCTGGCCCGCTGGCTGCTGGCCAAGGCCGATGACGCCGCGCGCGATGCCACGGCCGCGCTCGACGCCTTCCGCTTCGACGACTACGCCAGCACGCTCTACGGCTTCACCTGGAACACCTATTGCGACTGGTTCATCGAGTTCGCGAAACCTGTGCTGAACGGCCCCGATGGCGCCGAGAAGGATGAGGTGCGCGGCGTGGCGCAGCATGTGCTGGGGCAGGTGCTGCGGCTGCTGCACCCGGTGATGCCCTTCATCACCGCCGAGCTGTTCGAGAAGTTGGGCTATGGCGAGGCGGTGGCGCTGACCACTTCGGCCTATCCGAAGGCGGAAGGGCAGGGGACGGCGAGCGCGGAGGTGGACCTCGCCATCGCCGCCATCACGGCCATCCGCTCCGCACGTTCCGCGCTGAACGTGCCGGCCGCGGCGGTGCTGCCGCTGCGCGTGGGGCAGGGGAGTGCGGCCGCGCTGCAGGCGCTGCGCGACTTCGCGCCGCAGATCATGCGCCTCGCGCGTGTCGAGGCGCCGCAATTCCTGCCCGATGCCGCCGAGGGCGCGGGGCCTGGCGCCAGTGCCGTGGCGGGTGACGTGCCGCTCTTCCTGCCGCTCTCGGGCGTGGTGGACCTCGCCGCCGAGGCCAAGCGCCTGGCGAAGGACCGTGCCAAGGCCGAGGGCGAGCGCGCCAAGCTTGAAGCCAAGCTCGCCAACCCGGGTTTCCGCGCCAAGGCCGAGGAGGCCGTCATCGCCGAGACCGAGCAGCGCATGGCCGACGCCGCCGCCGAGGTCGCGCGCCTCGACGCCGCGCTGACCCGTATTTCCAGCTGACCACCGAGGAAACAGCCAATGACCACCTGGGACAAATCCCGCCTGCCGAGCCGCCATGTCAGCGTGGGCCCCGAGCGCGCGCCGCATCGCAGCTACTACTACGCGATGGGCATGACGAAGGAGCAGATCGCCTCGCCGCTGGTCGGTGTGGCCACCTGCTGGAACGAGGCGGCGCCCTGCAACATCGCGCTGAACCGCCAGGCGCAGGCCGCCAAGCGCGGCGTGAGTGACGCCGGGGCCGCGCCGCGCGAGTTCACGACCATCACGGTCACCGACGGCATCGCCATGGGCCACCAGGGCATGAAGTCCTCGCTGGTGTCGCGCGACGTGATCGCGGATTCCATCGAGCTGACCATGCGCGGCCATTGCTATGACGCGCTGGTGGGCCTCGCGGGCTGCGACAAGTCGCTGCCGGGCGTGATGATGGCCATGGTGCGGCTGAACGTGCCCAGCGTCTTCATGTACGGCGGCTCCATCCGCCCCGGCCAGCACAGGGGCCGCGACGTGACGGTGCTGGACGTGTTCGAGGCGGTGGGAACGCACGCCGGCGGCAACATGTCCGACGAGGAGCTGGAGGAGCTGGAGCAGCACGCCTGCCCCGGCGCCGGCGCCTGCGGCGGCCAGTTCACCGCCAACACCATGGCCTGCATCAGCGAGGTGATCGGCCTTGCCATCCCGTTCTCGGCCGGCGCCCCGGCGCCGGACACGGAGCGCGACGAATACGCCTACAAGTCCGGCCGCGCGGTGGTGGACCTGATCCGCAGCCAGCTTCGCCCGCGCGATATCGTCACCCGCAAGGCGCTGGAGAATGCGGCGCGCATCGTGGGCGCCACGGGCGGTTCGACCAACGCGGCGCTGCACCTGCCCGCCATCGCGCATGAGGCCGGCATTGATTTCCCGCTGGAGGAGGTGGCGCGGCTGATGCGCGACACGCCGCACATCGCGGACCTCAAGCCAGGCGGCACGTATGTGGCGCAGGATGTGCACCGCATCGGTGGCGTGCCCATCATCATCAAGGCGCTGCTGGAGGGCGGGCTGCTGCATGGCGACTGCATCACCGCCACCGGCAAGACGCTGGAGGAAAACCACAAGGACGTGGTGTTCCCGAAGGACCAGGACGTGGTGCATCCCGTCTCCAACCCGATCAGCCAGATCGGCGGCGTGGTGAGCCTCTTCGGCAACCTGGCCCCCGATGGCGCCATCGTGAAGATCGCGGGCATGCAGAAGCTGCGCTTCGAGGGCACGGCGCTCTGCTTCGACTGCGAGGAGGACGCCTTCGCCGCCGTGGAAGCCCGTGCCTACAAGCCCGGCGACGTCATCGTCATCCGCTACGAAGGCCCCAAGGGCGGCCCGGGCATGCGCGAGATGCTGTCCACCACCTCCGCCATCTATGGCCAGGGCATGGGCGACAAGGTGGCGCTGATCACCGATGGGCGCTTCTCGGGCGCCACGCGCGGCTTCTGCATCGGCCATGTGGGGCCGGAGGCCGCGGTGGGCGGGCCCATCGGCCTGCTGAAGAATGGCGACAAGATCATCCTGGACGCCCAGGCCGGCACCATCGAGGTGGCGCTCTCCGACGAGGAACTGGCCAAGCGCCGCGCCGAATGGAAGCCGCGCGGCCACAACTACAATTCGGGCGTTCTCTGGAAGTATGCGCAGACGGTGGGCCCGGCGCGCTATGGCGCCGTGACCCAGCCGGGGGCGAAGGCCGAGACGCACACCTACGCGGATATCTGAAGTTTCTGCCTGACGCGGGCTTGGCGTCAGGCTTTCGTTAACCACCACGGGCGCAAGTTCCGGTCTCAGGACATGGAGCTTGCGCCCGATGTGTTCCGACCTGGCAGAAAACCTGCCATCGCCCACCGAGACGCCTTCGCCGTCGCGGATGCCGAAGTTCACGCATGTGGCGGACCGCTTCGCCATCTGGGGGCTGAACGTGCCCTATGCGCGGGACGAGGCCTTCAAGGCCGCCTTCCGGGCTTCGGCCGTGCCGCTCATTCCCCTCATCCAGCACAAGACGCCCGAGGTTCTCCGCATCGAGTGGAAGGCCTATGTCTGCTGCTGGGCCGCGCGCCAGGCCCTCCTGATCGAGGGTGACTTCGTCGAGTGCGGGGTGAATTACGGCCTGCTGTCGCGCACCACGGCGGCCTATATCGACCTCGCCTCCCACCCGGACCGCACGCTCTGGCTCTATGACACCTTCCAGGGCATCCCGACGGAGCAGATGAGCGCGCGCGAGGCCAAGGGCCTCGGCACCTGGCACAACCGCAACAACTACACCGAGGACGTGCTGCCCATCGCGCGGCACCGCTTCGCACCCTTCCCCAATGCGCGGCTGGTGCCCGGCATGGTGCCCGACACGCTGCACGAGGCGGCACCCGCGCGCGTGGCCTGGCTGCACATCGACATGAACATCACCCTGCCCGAGATCGCGGCGGCGGAGTTTTTCTGGGACAGGCTCTCGCCCGGCGGCGTCATCATCCTGGATGACTACGCCTATGCCGGCCATGAGGAGCAGATGCTGGCCTTCCAGGACTTCGCGGCCGCGCGCGGCGCGCTGGTCCTGCCGCTGCCCACGGGGCAGGGGCTGATCGTGAAGGCCTGAGACATGTCCGAGCACGTGCTGGACGTGAACCTGATCTACCACAACGCGGAGGCGACGCTGGACGGTGCCATCGCCTCGGTGGTGGGGCAGAGCTGGCCGCATTGGCGCCTCACCCTGCTGGATGACGGCTCCACCGATGGCGGGCCGGCCATCGCGGCCTTCTGGGCGGCGCGGGATGGGCGCATCGCACTGAAGCGCCACCGCGCGAACCAGGGCATCGTGGGCGCCTATCGCCGCGCCTTCACCCATGGCGACGCCGATTTCGTGATGCCGAAGAGCGCCGACGACCTCATCGCCCCGGACTTCATGGCGAAGCTGATGGCGGTGCTGCAGGCGGATCGCGACGTGGCCATGTGCCATGCCGGGGCGCTGAACATCGACGAGGCCGGCGCGGTGCTGGGCGAGGTGCCGGCGCATACCCGCCTCGACACGCCCGATGGCGGGCCGTTGCAGCGCGCCATGCATGTGATGCAGCGCTACGCCTATTCGCCGAGCTTCTGGGGAATCTATCGCCGCGAGGCCCTGGACCTTGCCAGCCAGCCTATGGCCTGTGGCGGCTGGGACCATGCCTTCCTGGCCGAGATCGCGCTCTACGGCCACATTCGTCATGTTCCGGAGCCGCTCTTCCTGCGGCGTGGCGGCCCCGCGCCGCTGTGGCGGTTGGCGCGCAATGCCGGCATGGCCTGGGCGCGCGTGCGTTCCGAACGCGATGTCTTCGCCGATGTCGGGCCGCTGGCGCCAAGCGCCTCCTGCGCCTGGGCGCATGTGGAGACCTTCAGCCTGGCCCGCCTGAGCGCCCCCGAACGCGCGGGCCTGATCGAGGCGGCGCGTGACATCCTGCGCGCCCGCTGGTCGGGCCCCTTCGTGCGTGAGGCGGCGCTTGTCACGGCCCGGCTGCCGGCGCTGCTGGCCCAGGCGCGGGAGGTGGCGCGCGGCGGCGCGACCGGCGCGGCCACGCGGCTGCGCGTCGAAGCGATGCGGCTGGTGGAGGCCCTTCTCTGGGTGCTCGAACCCGGTCGGGAGGCCGAGGCGCTGGCCGCCACATGGCGCGCGCAGACCGGGCTCGCGGTGGGGCCGGAGGTGGCGGCATGACGCGGCTTCACATCGGCTGTGGCCCCAAGGTGCTGGAGGGCTGGGTCAACATCGACAGCGTGGCGCGCGCGCCCGGCGTTCGCACCGATGTGGACGTGCTGGCCATGCCCTTCGGCGATGCCAGCGTGGAGCACATCCTGGCCGAGCACGTCTTCGAGCATTTCGCCTTCGCGGAGGAGGAACGCCTCTGGCGCGAATGCGCCCGCGTGTTGCGTCCGGGCGGGCTGCTGGAAATCGAGGTGCCGGATTTCGAATGGGTCTGCCGGGCCTTCCTGGCCGGCGAGGACAGCTTCCGTGCCTTCTACCGGACGGGTGCACTCGACCACTACTTCGGATCGGGCCGCGACACCGGGCAGCGCTGGGGCATCGTGCAGACGATGTTCTTCGGCAATCAGAACGGCGCCGGGCAGTTCCACAAATCGGCCTACACCCAGGGCAAGATTCGCGACGTGGCCGCGCTGGCGGGCTTCGCGGAGGTTCGCCAGCACACCCTTCACAACAAGGGCGGCCAGGCCATCCGCGCCCTCATCACCCGCTAGGAGCACCCCATGCGAATCTTCGTCAGCGGCATCGCGGGCTTTCTCGGCAGCCACCTGGCCGAGCGGCTGATCGGCATGGGCCATCATGTCGTGGGCTGTGACACGCTGCTGGGCGGCGAGCTGTGGCACGTCCCGCCTGAGGCCGAGTTCTACCAGTATGACTGCCGCGACTTCAACGCGATGCAGAAGATCTCGCAGGGCTGCGAGCTGGTCTACCACTGCGCGGCCACGGCTTATGAGGGGCTGTCCGTCTTCTCGCCCGCGCTGGTGATGGACAACATCGTCAGCGGCTCGGTCTCGCTGTTCTCGGCGGCCATCGCGAACAAGGCGCGGCGCATCGTCTTCTGCTCCTCCATGGCGCGCTATGGCAGCAATGAGGTGCCATTCCGCGAGGACTACACGCCCCGTCCGCAGGACCCCTATGGCATCGCGAAGGTGGCGGCGGAGGAGGCGCTGAAGAACCTCTGCGCCGTGCATGGCGTGGAGTGGTCCATCGCGGTGCCGCACAACATCATCGGCCCGCGGCAGAAATTCGACGATCCCTACCGCAACGTGGCCTCCATCATGGCGAACCTGATGCTGCAAGGCCGCCCGCCCATCATCTACGGCGATGGCGAGCAGAAGCGCTGCTTCTCCTACGTCGAGGACTGCCTCTCCTGCCTGCTGGCCATGGGCCTCGACGACGTGGCGCTGGGCGAGACGGTGAATATCGGTCCCGATGAGGAGTTCGTGAGCATCAATGAGCTGTCGCGGGTGCTTGCCAAGCTCACCAACTTTACCGGCACGCCCATCTACGTCCCCGGCCGGCCGCAGGAGGTGAAGTTCGCCACCTGCTCGGCCGACAAGGCGCGGCGTCTGCTGGGCTATCGGACCACGACGAAGTTGGAGGATGGGCTGGCCTCCATCACCGACTTCATCCGCAAGGTGGGGCCGCGCAAGTTTCGCTACCACCTCGACATCGAGATCGTCAGCGACAGGACACCGCGCACCTGGACGCAGCGCATGTTCTGAAGGGGAGGCGGCGCAAGCCTTCCTTAACCCTTCGTCTCCTACACGGCGGATGGTCCCCGAAATCCGAGGGCCGCATCTGACAAAGGAAAAAGACCAATGTCGCTGAACTCCGTGAATACCAACCTGGGCGCCATGGTGGCGCTGCAGTCGCTCAACCGCACGAACGAGGAGATGGCGGCGACGCAAAAGCGCATCTCCACCGGCTCGCGCGTGGCGGATGCGCGGGATGACGGCGCGGCTTTCGCCGTGGCCGAGCGCATCCGCGGCGACCTCGCGGCCACCACCTCAGCGAACCAGCAGCTGGGTGGGGCGAAGGGGCTGCTCGACACGACCCGGACCGGTCTTGAGAACGTCTCCAAGGCGTTGCAGGACGTGAAGGCCACGGTCGTGAAGCTTTCGGACAGCAACATCACGCCCGCCCAGCGCGAGCAGTACATGGCGGGGCTGAAGGAGACCTTCTCGCAGATCGCGAACTTCATCACCGATACGCGCTACAACGGGCAGTCCATGCTGGTGACGGCCGCCGCGGCGACGGCGGGTGGGACCACGCTGGGTGAAATCCGCACGGTGCGTAACGGCGAGGGCGCGACCTACTCCTTCGCCAAGGTCGCGACCGCGGCCATCAACGGCGCGGCTGCCTTCACCGGATTGACCACCGCCGGCTACAATGGCGCCACGATGCTGACGGGGGCCTCGCTTCTGGCCGCCCTGACTGAATTCAGCAACGCCCTGACCACCGGCGGCGCGGTCAACGTCGCCATCAACAACACCCTGACCTCGCTGAACAACCTCGGCAGCTACAGCCGTTACGTGGACAGCCAGATCAACTTCAACAAGGCCAAGATGGACGCGCAGGAAGCCGGCATGGGCGCCCTGATCGACGCCGATCTCGCCAAGGAATCCGCGCGGCTGCAGTCCCTGCAGATCCGTCAGCAGCTCGGTTCCCAGGCACTCGGCATCGCCAACCAGGCGCCGCAGGTTCTGCTCTCGCTCTTCCGGTAAGACCTTGAACGGAGGCTGGCAGGAGGCCGCCTTCCCCCCTTCCGCGCAGCCCCTTGGCTGATGCGTCCCGAATTTTCCCCATGCACGGCGCCGCGGCCCTGAGGGCGCGCCCGTTTGGGTTCCGAAATCCATCGCGGGAGGTTTCCCACCATGTCCTTTGCCAGCAACACATCCTCCGCCGGCCGCTACCGCCGCCAGCTCACGCCCAAGCAGATGGAGGCCGAGGTTTTCGCCCGCGCAACCCGCGCGCTGCGCGAGGCGGGCGCCGAAGGTGGCATCGCGCAGGCGCGCGCCATCGCGGACAACCGGCGCCTCTGGGACGCCGTTCTCGACTCGGTGCTGGACCCCACCAACCGCCTGGCCTTGCCGTTGCGCGCGCAGATCGCCTCGCTCGCCCGCGCCGTGCTGCGCGAGCTCGACGCCGAGGCGCCTGATGCGGCGTTCATCATCGAGATGAACGAGCAGATGGCCGGCGCGCTGTGGAACTGAGGGGGCGGCCATGAACATCCACGCCACGCATGACGCGGCCGCCCTGCGCCTCCTCGACCGCGGGCGCGACCTGCTGCGCGACCGCCGGCCAGCCGATGCCGCGCTGCTGCTCTCGCGCGCCGCCGCCCTGCCGGCCGCACCCGCCGAGGCGCATGGCCTGTTGGCCGAGGCGCTGATGGAAAGCGACGACCCGCCGGCTGCCCTGGTCGCCGCCGACGCGGCACTCGCCCTGCGCGATGATGCCGCGCTGCGCCTGCTCCGCGCCCGTATCCGCCGCGTCCTGGGCCATGCGGATGGCGCCATGGATGACGCGGCAGCGGCCGTGATGGCTGCCCCCTCCGACCGCGACGCCAAGGCGCTGCTGGCCACCTGCCTCTCCGAGGCGGGGCGGCATGACGAGGCCATCTTCCTCTTTCACCAGGCCTTCGTGGCCGAGCCCGAGGCACCGCACCGCTCGGCCATGCTGGCCATGGCCATGATGCGCGGTGGGCGCCATGCCGCGGCCGAGGAACTTTACGCGCTGGCGCATTCGATGGCCCCCTATGCGCGGGGTATCGTTCCGCTGCGCGCGCAGAACGCGCTGCTGGATGGTGACCCGCACAAGGCCATTGCGCTGATCGAGGGAGCGCTCGGGCATCAGCAGGGCGAGGCGGCGCTCTATTCCGTGCTCGGCCAGGCGCGGCAGAGGCTTGGTCAGCATGAAGCCGCGGCCGAGGCCTATGCCGAGGCCGCGCGGCTCGACCCGGCGGACACTTATCTCCAGCACCTCGCGGCGGCGATGGCCAATGCCGGCGCCGCCCCGGACCGCGCGAGCGACCGCTACGTGACCGACGTCTTCGACGGCTACGCGAACCGCTTCGAGGCCGCGCTCTTCGCGCTCGGCTACCGGGTGCCGGGCGTCATGCTGAAGCTGATCGAGAGCCAGGGCTATGCCCCTGGCGGCCGGCATCTGGGCGATGTGCTCGACCTTGGCTGCGGCACCGGCCTGATGGGCGCCACCCTGCACGACATGCTGGGCGGCCGTCTGGTGGGCGTGGACCTTTCGCCGCGCATGCTGGGGGAGGCGGGTGCCAAGGGCGTCTACACCGAGCTGCGCTGCGCCGAGATCACCACGGCGATGGCCGCCGACACCACCCTCTATGATCTGATCCTGCTGTCGGATGTGCTCTGCTACTTTGGCCGCCTGGATGCGGTTCTCGGTGCTGTCGCCTCCCGCCTCAAGCCGGGCGGCCTTGTCGCGCTGAGCATCGAATCCGGCGCGGCCGAGGGCGGGTGGGAATTGCAGGCCAGTGCCCGCTACCGCCATGACCCCGGCTACCTGCGCGCCGTGCTGGAGCGCGCGGGGCTCGCCACGCTGGAGTTCCGCGAGGAGACGCTGCGCTGGGAGGGCGAGGCCACGGTGCCCGGCGTCATCGCCCTCGCCCGCCGCGGGGGCTGAGGTGATGGACGGCCTGCCCGGCGAGGCCTCGGCCTTCCAGGCCGCATTGGTCCTGCTGCGCGAGGGGCGCACCCAGGACGCGCTGCCCCTGCTGGAGGCCGCGCTGGAGGAAGCGCCCTGGCATGGGCTGGCCGCGCTGAATCTTGCCATGGCACGGATGGATCTGGGCCGGCTCGACGCCGCGTCGGGCCCTCTCGCCACCGCGCTGGAACGGCTGCCCCATCACCCCGAGGCGCATTTTCGCCGCGGCCGCCTCGCGCATCTGCGGGGCCAGGCCGAGGCCGCGCGCCAGGGTTATGAGGCCGCGCTGGTGCGGGACCCCGGCCATGTCGCGGCTCTTTGCGGCCTGGCCGAGCTGGCCCGTGCCGAGGGCCGGGCGGAAGCTTCGGTCACACTCCTGCGCGAGGCGCTGCTGCACGCCCCTCAGGATGAGGGCATCGCGCTGGAACTGGCCCGCGCCCATGTGGCGGCGAACCAGCCCGCCGAGGCCCTGGCCCTCGCCGCGCCGCTGCTGGCCAGGGAAGGCGCCCCGGGCCTGGCCGGTGTCGTCTGGAGCGAGGCGGTGCTGGCGCGGGAAGGGCCTGATGGCGCGCGCGCGGCCAGCGAGGCCGCGCTGGCGGAGGACCCGCTCTCCCCCGCGCGGATCGCGGCCCATGCCACCCTGCTCGACGCCTTCGGGCAGACGCGGGAGGGGCTGCGCCATTGGCACCTCGCCGAGGCTCTGGCGCCGGAGGATGTCGCCATTCTCTCGGGCCTCGCCCATGGCCTGTGGCGGGAGCGCGCCTACAAGGCCGCCCTGCCGGTCTTCGAGCGCGCGGTGGCCTTGGCCCCCGGCGAGCGAAGCCTGCGCGTGGGCCACGGCGAAATCCTGTTCCGCCTGCACCGCCTGGCCGAGGCGGCGGAGGCGCTGCGCGCCACGCTGGCCGACCTGGGCGGGGATGAGCGCACCCATGCCACGCTGGCGCTCGTGCTCGTTTCTCAGGGCCTGCAGGAGGAGGCGCGGATCGCCACCGAGGCCGCGGGGGGTGAGAACGCGCTGGTCCATGCGCTGTGCAATGTCGGCCCCTACCACCCCGACATGGCGACGTCCAAGGCGCTGGGGGAAGCCGCCCGCGCGCTGCGGCAGCGGCTGTCGCAGGGCATCAACCCCTATGTGCCCGTGGCGCGCCCGCCCGGCGAGCGCCTGCGGGTGGGGCTGCTTTCGTCCAATCTCGGCCGGCATCCGGTGGGTTGGCTGACCCTGCCGGCGATTGAACACCTGTCGCGTGAGGAATTCGAGGTGGTGGCCTTCAGCCTCACTGACCGGGAAGACCCGTTGGCGCGGCGCTTCCGTGCGCGCGCCGACCGCTGGATCAGCTTCGAGCCGGGGGCGAGGGACCAGCTGGTGCTGGAACGCCTGCGCGCGGAGGCGCTGGACATCCTGATTGACCTCAGCGGCCATGGGCAGGGTGGGCGGGTGCGGGTGCTGCGCCACCGCGCGGCGCCGGTGCAGATCAAATGGGTGGGTTCGCAATCGGCCAGCTCCGGCGTGCCCAACATGGACTGGATGCTGACCGACCGCTGGGAAACGCCCGAGGGCTTCGAACCCCACTACACCGAACGCCTGCTGCGCATGCCCGATGGCTATTGCTGCTACGTCCCGCCCGACCGCGCGCCGGATGTGTCACCGTTGCCCGCCTTGGCACGCGGCCATGTCACCTTCGGCTGCTACAACAACCTGGCGAAGGTGACGCCCGCGGTGCTGTCCGCCTGGGCGCGCATCCTGGCCGCGCTGCCCACGGCGCGCCTGGTGCTGCGGACCCATGCGCTGGGCGATGATCCCACGCGCGCCGCCTTCCTGGAACGCGCCGCCGCGCTGGGCATGCCGCTGGACCGGCTGGAACTGCACGGCGCCGTGCCGCATGAGGTGCTGTTGGCGGCCTATGGCGAGATAGACCTCTCGCTGGACCCCTTTCCCTATACGGGCGGCCTGACGGTCTGCGAATCGCTCTGGATGGGTGTGCCTGTGCTGACCAAGGTCAGCGAGGGTTTCGCGGGCCGCCATGCCCTGTCCCACCTGTCCAACGTGGGCCTGCCGGATTGGGCCGTGCCCGATGAGGAGGCCTATGTCGCCGAGGCGCTGCGCCGGGTGGCGGACCTGCCGGCGCTTGCTGAACTGCGCGCCGGGCTGCGGGCGCGGATGGCGGCCTCGCCGCTGTGCGATGGGCCGCGCTTTGGACAAAACCTTGGGCGGGCGTTGCGGCAGGCCTGGGAACAGCGCTGATCCTGTCGCGCCCCGAGGGCGACCCGCTTGACGAGCAGGCCGCCTCCCGGCCAGCAATATGCATGGACAACCCCCACCTTCCCGAGACCGCCAGCCCTGAAATCGCAAGTCATCGGGGCGGTGCCTTCCTCTGGCCTGAGAACAGCCTTCTCGCCATCCGCGAGGCGCTGAAATGGCCCACCGAGCAGGTGGAGCTGGATGTCCACGCCTCGGCCGATGGCGAGCCGGTGGTCATGCACGACGCCACGCTGGAGCGCATGACGGACGGGCAGGGGCCGGTCGTGGCCCAATCCTGGGAGGCGCTGGCCCAGCTTCGCGTGCGCGGCACGGGGGGCGAGACCATCCCGCACCTCTCCCACGCCGCGCGGCTGATCCATGAGGGCGGGCAGGTGCTGCGGCTGGAGGTGAAGGCCGATGCCCAGGGCCGGCCCTATCCGGGCCTGGTCGCCCGCTGCGCCGCGGTGGTGGACCAGCACGGCATGCGGGCCCGCACCGTCTTCATGAGCTTCGAGGCGGCGAGTGTCGCCGAGGCCGCGGCCATTGGCGGTTTCGCCCAGACGGTCTGGTTGGCCGAGGGGCGTGCGCTGCGCGGCATCCGTCCGCGCGACGCGGCGGCCATGTGCCGCAGCTGCGGCGCGACCGAACTGGGCGTGCCCGAGGGCCTGTCCGACGCCGCGCTGCGCGACGCGCTGCGGGCCGAGGGGCTGCGGCTTTCCGTCTGGGGGGCGAACCACGCGCCCACCATCCACCGTGCCCTGCGCCTGGGGGTGGACGCGATGGCGACCGATGACCCGCCGCTGGCGCTGCGTTTGCGTGCATCGGGCGTTCCGGCGGCCCAGAATCCGCGCTAGCCTGCCTCCCTTCCGAGGAAGGGAACAAAATGTCCGGAAACGCCCACCTCCCCTCGCTGGATTTCGGCCTGGGGCCCGAGATTGACGCGCTGCGCGAGACGGTGCGCGCCTTCGCCGCCGACCGCGTGGCGCCGCTGGCCGCCGAGATCGACCGGACCGATGAATTCCCGCGCCACCTCTGGCCCGAGATGGGCGCGCTAGGTCTGCACGGCATCACGGTGGACGAGGCGCGGGGCGGCGCCGGCATGGGCTATGTCGCGCATTGCGTGGCGGTGGAGGAGATCAGCCGGGCCAGCGCCAGCGTGGGGCTAAGCTACGGCGCGCATTCCAATCTCTGCGTGAACCAGATCGAGCGCAACGGCACCCCCGCCCAGCGTGCCAAATACCTCCCCAAGCTGATCAGCGGCGAACATCTGGGCGCGCTGGCCATGAGCGAGCCGGGCGCGGGCTCGGACGTGGTGTCCATGAAGCTGCGCGCCGAGAAGCGCGGCGACCGCTACGTGCTGAACGGCACGAAGATGTGGATCACCAACGCGCATTACGCCGAGACGCTGATCGTCTATGCCAAGACCGACCCGGAGGCGGGTCCCAAGGGCATCACCGCCTTTCTGATCGAGCGCGGCTTCAAGGGTTTCACGCCCGCGCAGAAGCTCGACAAGCTCGGCATGCGCGGCTCCCCCACGAGCGAACTCGTCTTCGAGGATTGCGAGGTGCCGGAGGAGAACGTGCTGGGCCAGGTGAATGGCGGGGTGCGGGTGCTGATGTCGGGCCTGGACTATGAGCGCGTGGTGCTGGCGGCGGGGCCGCTCGGCATCATGCAGGCCTGCCTGGACGTGGTGGTGCCCTACATCCACGAACGCAAGCAGTTCGGCCAGGCGATCGGCGAGTTCCAGTTCATCCAGGGCAAGGTCGCCGACATGTACACGCGCTTCAACGCGGCGCGCGCCTATGTCTATGCCGTGGCACGGGCGTGTGACGCCGGGCAGACCACGCGCAAGGACGCGGCCGGCGCCATCCTGTTTGCCGCCGAGGAAGCGACACGCGCGGCGCTGGACGCCATCCAGATCCTGGGCGGCAATGGCTACATCAATGACTACCCGACGGGCCGCCTGCTGCGGGATGCCAAGCTCTATGAGATCGGCGCGGGCACCAGCGAGATCCGCCGCCTGCTGATCGGGCGTGAACTCTTCCGCGAGACCGCATAGCCATGCGCATCACCTCCAGCCTGGACACGCGCGGGCGGGATTTCCGCGCGCAGGCGGCACGCACGCAGGAATTGCTGGACGAACTCAGCGCGCGGACGGCGCGCGCGGCGCTGGGCGGGCCCGAGGCTGCGCGCGCCCGGCATGTGTCGCGCGGCAAGCTCTTGCCGCGGCAGCGGGTGGAGCGGCTGCTCGACCCCGGCGCGCCCTTCCTCGAACTCTCGCCGCTCGCCGCGCATGGCATGTATGGCGAGGAGATCGCGGGGGCCGGCCTTATCACCGGCATCGGCACCGTCGCGGGTCGCGCCTGCGTCATCGTGGCCAATGACGCCACGGTGAAGGGCGGCAGCTACTACCCCATGACGGTGAAGAAGCACCTCCGCGCGCAGGAGGTGGCGGCGCAGAACCGGCTGCCCTGCCTGTATCTCGTGGACAGCGGCGGGGCCAACCTGCCCAACCAGGACGAAATCTTCCCCGACCGCGAGCATTTCGGCCGCATCTTCTTCAACCAGGCGAACATGTCGGCTTCCGGCATCCCGCAGATCGCCGCCGTCATGGGAAGCTGCACCGCGGGCGGCGCCTATGTGCCCGCCATGTGCGACGAGGCCGTGATCGTCCGCAACCAGGGCACCATCTTCCTGGGCGGCCCGCCGCTGGTGAAGGCCGCCACGGGCGAGGTGGTGACGGCCGAGGATCTGGGCGGCGGCGATGTGCACACGCGGCTTTCGGGCGTGGCGGATCACCTGGCGCAGGACGATATGCACGCGCTGGGGCTGATGCGGCGCATTGTGGGCAACCTCAACGCCGCAGCCCCGCCCGCGCCGCCCTTCGCGCCCGAGGCCCCCGCCCATGACCCCGCCGAACTGAACGGCGTCATCCCGTCCGATGTCCGCGCGCCCTTCGAGGTGCGCGAGGTGATCGCACGCATCGTGGACGGCAGCGTGCTCGACGAGTTCAAGCCGCGCTACGGCACCACCCTTGTGACGGGCTTCGCGCGCATCTGGGGCATGCCGGTTGGCATCATCGCCAACAACGGCATTCTCTTCAGCGAGAGCGCGCAGAAGGGGGCGCATTTCATCGAGCTGTGCTGCCAGCGCGGCATCCCGCTGCTGTTCCTGCAGAACATCTCGGGCTTCATGGTGGGCCGGAAGTATGAGAGCGGCGGCATCGCCAAGGATGGCGCCAAGCTGGTGACGGCCGTCGCCACCGCGCAGGTGCCCAAGATCACGGTCATCATCGGCGGCAGCTTCGGCGCGGGGAACTACGGCATGTGCGGCCGCGCCTATTCTCCGCGCTTCCTCTTCACCTGGCCCAATGCGCGCATCAGCGTGATGGGGGGCGAGCAGGCGGCCTCGGTGCTGGCCACGCTGCGGCGGGACAACCTCGAAGCCTCCGGCCGCGCCTGGAGCGCGGAGGAGGAGGACGCCTTCAAGGCACCCATTCGCGAAAAGTATGAGCGCGAGGGCGATCCCTACTACGCCACCGCCCGCCTCTGGGATGACGGCATCATCCCGCCGGCCATGACGCGGGACGTGCTGGGCCTCGCCTTCAACGCCGCGCTGCACGCGCCCACTCCGCCGACGAAGTTCGGCCTGTTCCGGATGTGACGCGCATGTTCCGCAAGATCCTGATCGCCAATCGCGGCGAGATCGCCGCCCGCATCATGCGCACCGCCCGCCGCATGGGCATCTCCACCGTCGCCGTCTTCAGCGAGGCCGACCGCCGCGCGCTGCATGTGCGCGAGGCGGATGAGGCGTATTTTATCGGCCCCGCCCCCGCGCGCGAAAGCTACCTGCGCGCCGAGGCCATCCTGGAGGTGGCCCGGGCCAGCGGCGCCGAGGCCATCCATCCAGGCTACGGCTTCCTTTCGGAGAACGCGGAGTTCGCCGAAGCCTGCGCCCAGGCCGGCATCGCCTTCATCGGCCCCACGCCCCACGCCATCCGCGCCATGGGCAGCAAGGCCGAGAGCAAGCGTCTGATGGTGGCGGCCGGCGTGCCCACCGTGCCCGGCTATCACGGGCAGGCGCAGCACGACGACCTACTGGCGGAGGAAGCACAGCGCATAGGCTTCCCCGTGTTGATCAAGGCCAGCGCCGGCGGGGGCGGGAAGGGGATGCGCCCCGTGTATGACGCCGCCGACTTTGCGCGCGAACTGGAAGGCGCGCGGCGCGAGGCGCTGGCCGCCTTCGGCGATGATCGCGTGCTGATCGAGAAATACCTCACCAAGCCGCGCCATGTGGAGGTGCAGGTCATGGGCGACACCCATGGCCGCATCGTCCACCTGCACACGCGCGATTGCTCCATCCAGCGCCGCCACCAGAAGGTGCTGGAGGAGGCGCCGGCCCCCGCGCTCTCGGACGCCCTGCGCGCGCGGCTGCACGAGGCCGCGGTGAACGCCGCCGCCGCCGTGGGCTATGTGAATGCCGGCACGGTGGAGTTCGTGGTGGAGGGGGAGGACGCCTTCTTCCTGGAGATGAACACCCGCCTGCAGGTGGAGCATCCGGTCACGGAGATGGTGACGGGCCTCGATCTGGTGGAGTGGCAGTTGCGCGTGGCCGCCGGGGAACACCTGCCGGCAGCCTGGCCCCCCGTGCCGCATGGCCACGCGGTGGAGGTGCGCCTCTACGCCGAGGAGCCCGAACACAACTTCCGGCCCGCCACCGGGCGGCTGCGCAAACTGTCCCTCCCCAGCCTCGGCGCCGATGTGCGGATGGACACGGGCTTCACGGCCGGCGACAGCGTGACGCCCTTCTATGACCCCATGCTGGCGAAGCTCATCGCCTGGGGCCCGGACCGGGGGGCGGCGCTGCTGCGCCTCGCCCAGGCGCTGGCGGCGCTGGAGGTGGAGGGGCTGGGCAACAACCTGCGCTTCCTCCGGCGCCTGCTGGGCACCGAGGCGCTGCGGGCCGCCGAACTCGACACCGGTTTCATCGCCCGACATGGCGAGGCGCTGCTGGCCCTGCCCGTGGCTGCGCCGCCAAAGGTGCTGATCGCAGCGGCGGCGGGCGAGGCCATGCTGGCGCGGCAGCGCGCGGCGCAGGCCACACCCTGGGCCCAGGCCGCCGGCTGGCGTCTGCAGGGCGGGGCGGAGACGGTCTCGCTTTGGGAAGATGGCGTGGCCCCGCGGCGCGTGATGCTGCGCTGGCGTGCCGATGGCTTCGAGGCCGAGGTGGAGGGCGAGGCGCCCCGCCACATCACCATCACGCTGCAAGACGGTCGCCTGGCCCTGGGCGAGGGCGACCGGCTGAGTGCCTTCATCCTCCAGCCCGAGGAGGACGGGGTCACACTGCGCCTCGGCGGCGAAGCCTGGCGGCTGCATCGCCGCGACCCCTACGCGCCGGTCGAGGAGGGCGGGGCATCGGAAAGTCGCCTTGCCGCGCCCATTCCGGGCCGGGTGGTGCAGATGCTGGTGGCGCCCGGCGATGCCGTGACGCGCGGGCAATTGCTGGCGGTGCTGGAGGCCATGAAGACCGAGATCAAGATCACCGCCCCGCGCGACGGGGTGGTGGCGCATCTGGGCTGCGCGGCGGGTGATTCCATCGAGGAAGGCACCGAGGTGGTCACGCTCGCCGACCCCTGAACAGCAAAAAGGCCCGGCGGATCGCTCCGCCGGGCCCGATGGTCCCCCGATAGGGGAAGAGACTACTCCTGGTTCCGCATGCCCATGAACTGCAGCAGGAACTGGAACAGGTTGATGAAGTTCAGGTAGAGGCCCAGCGCGTCCATCACGCTGCGCTTGCCCGCCATCTCCGAGCCCTCGGCATAGGCGTGTTCGATGTAGTCATTCTTGATCCGCTGCGTGTCCCACATCGTCAGGCCGCAGAAGATGACGACGCCCAGGATCGAGACGATGAAGGCGATCGCCGGCGAGGCGAGGAAGATGTTCACCACCATCGCGATGATGATGCCGATGAGGCCCATCATCATGAAGCTGCCCAGCTTCGTCAGGTCACGCTTCGTCGTGTAGCCGATCAGGCTCATCGCCGCGAACATCGCCGAGGTGGCGAAGAAGGTGCTCGCGATCGAGGACGACGTGTAGATGACGAAGATGTTCGACATGCTCGCGCCCATCACGGCGGCGAACACCCAGAACAGCGCCTGCGCCGTCGTCTTGCTCATCCGGTTGATGCCGAAGGAGAGGGCGAGGACAAAGGCCAGCGGCGAGAACATCGCGATCCAGCCGAGGATGGTCGGCGCGGTGGCCAGCCCCCGCGGCGTGCGGACCGTGGTGTAGAAGAGTTCGGCGACGGCAGGCGTGCTCGCGATCAGATAGGCCACGATGGCCGTGAGCAGCAGGCCCGACGCCATCCAGTTGAAGACGCGGAGCATGTAGCTGCGCAGCCCCTCGTCGAGGACCGCCTGATCGAGCGCGCCGGCGCGGCCCCAGCCTTGCTGCGGCTGAGTCCACCGAGATTGGGGTTGGAGTGCCATGGGTAAAGTGTCCTCCTGAATCGGGCGATGCCCGTCATGCCGCTATATGGACCGGCTGTAATCCGAATTCAACGCCATTTCACGCCCTCAACCCTTCGTTACGCTGCGGTGCGATCTAGTCGTTCCGCAGCAGCGGGCCAGGGCGGGCGCGCAGCGCCAGCGCGGTGCCGGCATAGCCGAAGGCCAATACCAGAACCATGCAGCCCAGAACCGTCAAGGCCAGGGTGCCGGGCAGGAAGAGCCATTCCTGCCGCATGATGCCCCGCACCACGCCCCAGGCGGCCGCCGTGCCCGCCGCGGCGGCCAGCAGCCCCGCGAAGGCGCCGAGCGCCCCGAACTCCACCAGGAAGGCCCGGCGGATCTGGCCGCGCGTGGCGCCGACGGTCTTGAGCACCACCGCCTCGCGCACGCGGCGGCGTTGCCCGGCGGCCACGGCGCCCGCCAGCACCAGGGCGCCGGCCAGCAAGGTCACGGAGCCCGTGGCCGTCAGCGCGGTGGCGATTCGCCCCAGCAGCTCCGCCACCTGGGCCAGCGCATCGCGCACCCGCACGCCCGAGACATTGGGCAACGCGTCCGTGATGCGCCGCAGCAGCAGCCCATCCTGCGCCGGGTCACCCCGCACCGTCGCGATATGGGTGTGGGGGGCGGCCGAGAGCAAGCCGGGGGAGGCCACCAGTGTGAAGTTCATGGCCAGGCTGCGCCATTCCACCTGGCGCAGGTTCGCGATGGTCATCTCCACCTCGCGCCCCAGCACGTTCACCGTGATGGTGTCGCCGATGCCCACCCCCCAGCCGCGCGCGAGATTGGCGTCGAAGGAGAGCAAGGTGGGCCCGGAGTGGTCGGGCGCCCACCACTGGCCCTCGACCAGCCGCGTGCCCTCGGGCATCTCGGCCGTGTAGGTCAGGCCGCGCTCGCCGCGCAGCGCCCAGGCGGTGTCGGGGGTGGTCTGGTATTCCTCGGCCGGGATGCCGCGCACGGCGCTGATGCGGGCGCGCAGGCTGGCGACCCGGCGGACTTCCTCCACGCCGGGGGTTTCACGGGCCAGGCGGTCGAAGTCGCGCACCTGGTCGGGCTGGATGTCGATGAAGAAGAAATTGGGCGCCCGGTTGGGCATCTCATTGCCGATGGCGGCGCGCAGATTGCCTTCGATCTGCGCGATGGCGGCGAGCGTGGTCAGCCCGAGCCCCAGCGCCACCAGCATGATGGGCGTGGCTGCCCCCGGCCGGTGCAGATTGGCCAGCCCCAGCCGGATGGCGGGCCGGCGGATGTGCGACAACCGCTTCGCCCCCCACATCAGCACCGCCGCACCCAGGCGGAAGAGCACCAGCGCCACCGCCGCGCCGGCGCAGAAGGCCATGGCGAAGAAGGGCTGTTCGGCGGTCAGGATCACCAGCGCCACCAGGGCGGCGGCGGTCAGCGCGTTCAGCGCCATGACGCGCCAGCCGGGGCGGCGGGCCTCGGTGCGGAACATGTCACGAAACAGGGCCGCGCCCGGGATGCGCCCCGCGCGGCCGAGCGGCCAGAGGGCAAAGGTCAGCGCCGTCAACAGCCCATAGAGGGCGGCCAGCCCCAGCGGCGCCGGATAGAAGCCCATGCGCGGCGGCACGGGCAGCGCTCCCGCCAGCAATTGCGCGGCCAGGAAGGTGAGGCCCCAGCCGGCCAGCAGGCCGAACAGGATGCCCACGGTGGAGAGCGCCAGCACCTGGAACAGATAGGCCGAGAAGATGGCCGTGCTCGGCGCGCCCATGCAGCGCAGGGTGGCGATGGTGCGCGCCCGTGCGTCGAGCCAGGCGCGCACGCCCGTCGCCACGCCGATGCCGCCCACCAGCAGCGCCGTAAGCCCCGCCAAGGTCAGGAATGAGGCGGCGCGGTCGAGGAAGCGGTTCACCCCCGGCTCGGCCTGTTCGGCGAGGCGGACGCGCCAGGGGGCGGAGGGGAAGGCCGCGCGGAGGTCATTGCCGAAGGCCCGCGCCGAGACACCCTCGGGCAGGCGGATGCGGTATTCGTGGCTGATCAGGCTGCCCGGCTGCGCCAGCCCCGTGGCCGCCAGTTGGTCCAGCGGAATGATGGCGCGCGGGCCGAAGACGGTGGGGGTGGCGACGCGGTCCGGTTCCTCCGTGATGCGCGCGGCGAAGGTGAATTGCGCCTCGCCCAGGCGCACCGCGTCACCGGTGGTGAGGCCCAGGCGGTCGGCCACAGCGGGTTCGGCCACCACCACAGCGCCTGAAAGCGGCACCGCCGGGTCCAGCCGCAGCTCGCCGAAAAGGGGGTAGAGGCCATCGGCGGCCTTGAGCTCCACGAGGCTGCGCTCGCCCGAGGGAGCCACCAGCATGGCGCGCAGCATCCGCACCTCGCTGATGGTGGCACCCCGCGCCCGCACCCATTCGAGGGTGGCGGAATCCACCGGCTGGTAGCCGCCGCGGATTTCGAGGTCGCCGCCCAGGATGCGCGCGCCATCCGCCTGCAACCCGGCCTGGATACCCGCGCGCAGCGTGCCCACGGCCGCGATGGCCGCCACACCCAGGGCGAGGCAGGCCAGCACCAGCCACAGTCCGCGGGCACCCCCGCGCAATTCCCGCCGAGCGAGGCGCAGCCCCATCATCACATCGCGCATGGCTATTCCGCAGCCAGCGGGAGTTCGGCCGTGTCGCGCTCGATGCGCCCATCGGCCACATGGATCTGCCGGGCGCAGCGTGCGGCCAGCAGGGGGTCATGGGTGATCAGCAACAGGGTGGTGCCGTGTCGCTCCCGCAGGTCGAAGAGCAGGTCCATCACCAGGTTGCCGGTGGCGCGGTCCAGGTTGCCCGTGGGCTCGTCGGCCAGGATCAGCCGGGGGGTGGCCACGAAGGCGCGGGCCAGCGCCACGCGCTGCTGCTCGCCGCCCGAGAGCTGGCCGGGGTAGTGGCCAATGCGGTGGCCGAGGCCGACCGAGCCGAGCGCCGCCTCCGCCTTCGTGAAGGCGTCCGGGTCGCCCGCGAATTCCAGCGGGATGGCCACATTCTCCAGCGCCGTCATGGTGGGCACCAGGTGGAAGGACTGGAAGACGATGCCCACCTCCTCGCGCCGGAAGCGGGCCAGGGCGTCCTCGTCCAGGGCCGAGAGGTCACGCCCCGCCACGGTGAGGCGGCCGGCCGTGGCGCGTTCCAGCCCCGCCAGCAGCATCATCAGCGAGGTCTTGCCGGAGCCCGAGGGGCCCACGATCGCCACCGCCTCGCCCTCCGCGACCGAGAGGCTCACCCCGCGCAGGATGTTGACCCGCCCGGCGGCGGCCCCCACCTCGAAGCGGAGATCATGGGCCGCGATCAACGGCGAAGGGGTTTGCTGCTTGTCCATCACCTTGCGATATGGGCGCCGCGCTGCGCTGCAAAAGGGTTTGTTGCTTTCCGCAACCTTGGGTGTCGGCCTGCGTCAGGCCGCCGCGCGGGAGCCGGTGCGGCTGCTGGCGCTGGGCGACAGCCTGACCGCGGGCTACGGCCTGCCGCGCGGCGAGGGCTTCGTGCCTCGGCTGGAGGCGGCGCTGAACGCGCGCGGCCGTCAGGTGCGGGTGCTGGATGGCGGCGTCTCGGGCGACACCATGGCCGGCGGGGCCGCGCGGCTGGACTGGGCGCTGGCCGATCGGCCCCAGGCGGCCATCGTGGCACTCGGCGGCAATGACGGGCTGCGCGGGCTGCCAGTGGGGCGCATGGCGGAGGCGCTGAATTCCATCCTGGACCGGCTGGAGGCGCGCAACATCCCCACCCTGCTGGCCGGCATGCAGGCGCCGCCCAATCTGGGCGCCGATTACGGGCGGGAGTTCTTCGCCGTCTTCACCGAGGCCGCCCGGCGCCGGCCGAACATGCTGTTCATGCCCTTCTTCCTGGAGGGCGTGGCGGGCGAGCGGGCGCTGAACCAGGCCGACGGCATCCATCCCAATGCGCGGGGCGTTGAGCAGATGATCGCGGAGATCCTGCCTGTCACGGAACAACTGCTGGACCGGGTGGCTGCCGCCCCGGCAGGATAGGTGCGCGATCACCCTGGCTGGAATCGGCCAGGGTGTGAATCGCCCTCCCAGTGGGGGCGAAAGCGGACGAATCCGGAAGGGGGTGCCCATGCGTCTCTTCGTCGCTCTCGAACTTCCGGAGGCGGTGCGCGACAGCCTGGCCCTGATGGTGGGCGGCTTGCCCGGCGTGCGCTGGGTGCCGCCGGCCAACTACCACCTTACGCTGCGCTTCATCGGCAATGTCACCTCCATCGAGGCGGAGGAGGTGGACCTCGCACTCGCCGCCATCCGCGCCAAGCCCTTCGAACTGCGTCTGCAGGGCCTTGGTACCTTCGAGAAGGCCGGCCGCGTCCAGTCGCTGCACGCGGTGGCGGAGCGCACGCCGGGCCTTGCCCACCTCCAGGCCAAGATCGAGACGGCGCTGCAACGCGCGGGCCTGCCGGCCGAGAAGCGCCGCTTCACGCCCCATGTGACCCTGGCCCGGACCGACCTCGTGCCCATCGACAAGCTCGCGGGCTTCGTCCAGGCGCACAACCTGTTCCGCACCGAGCCCGTGATGGTGGAGCATTTCGTGCTCTTCTCCTCACGGCTGGGCAAGGAGATGGCGGTCTATACGCCCGAGGTGGAATACATGCTGGCCGCCTGAGGGGGCCGCCCAAGGGGGTCGCCCGGGGGGCAGCTTGAGTGTGGCGCGCCCCTGGCCTAGACCCTCCCATGTGGGAGCCTTCCGCCGCCTGAGCTGCCTGGCCTTCGCCTTCGTCCTGTTCATGCAGGCCGGGGTGGGTGCCGCGCATTGCCTGCGCGGCCTGGGCGCCGCCCATGGCCTGCTGGTCGAGATCTGCACCATCGAGGGCAAGCGCCTCGCGCTGCTGGACCATGAAGGCCAGCCCATGGAGGCGCCGGCCGAGGCCGGTTCCGGCGTCTGCCCCGTCTGCGCCGGCCTGCCCGGCGTGGTGCTGCCGGCGGCGCCGGCGGTGTCGGAGCCGGTTGTGTTCGCCGCCGCCCCCGGCTTTTCCCTGACCGGCACCGCCCTGCCGGCGCCGCGCGCCCGCGCGCCGCCCTACAGCACCCGCGCACCGCCCGTCCTGGCCTGAACACGCCCTCCGCGCGGTGATCCCGCGCGGATTCTCGTTCACGTCATTTCGGGAAATTCCCTCATGTCCGTCGTGCCGCGCGCCTGCTGGGCCGCACCGCTTGTTGTTCTCGCCGCTCCCGCCTGGGCGCAGGCTCCCGCCGAGCTGCCCTCCGTGCTGGTCACGGCCCCCGCACCCTCGCTCACCGTGCCCACCAATGAGCAGGCGCGGCTGCGCGCATGGCTCAGCCCCGGCAACAACACCGTGGTCCCCGCCAGCGATTTCCAGGACCGCGCCGGCGCCACCACGCTGCGCGATGTGCTGGAATTCGTCCCCGGCGTCTTCACCCAGCCCAAATGGGGCGAGGATTCGCGCCTCTCCATCCGCGGCTCCGGCGTCGCGCGCGGCTTCCATCTGCGGGGGGTGCGTCTCACCCAGGACGGCATCCCGGTGAACCAGGCCGATGGCAGCGGTGATTTCCAGGAGCTGGACCCGCTCACCTTCCAGCGGGTCGAGGTCTTTCGCGGCGGCAATGCCTTCGCGCTGGGCGCCAACACACTGGGCGGGGCCATCAACTTCGTGACGCCGACGGGGCGGGACCGCCAGGGCTCCATGGTCCGGCTGGAGGCGGGCAGCTTCGGCCTGTTCCGCGGGCAACTCGCCCATGGGGTGGTGTCCGGGCCCTTCGACGGCGCCATCAGCATCACCGGCGCGCGGCAGGATGGCTACCGGCGCAACAGCGGCGGCGACAGCGCCCGGGTGAACATGAACCTGGGCTGGCGCGTGAATGACGACATCGAGACGCGCCTCTTCTTCACCTACAACTCCATCCGGCAGGACATCCCGGGCTCGCTGACCCGCGCGGCCGCGCTGTCCAACCCGCGCCAGGCGGCGGCGGCCAATGTGGCGCTGCGCTATGCCCGCAACATCGAGAGCCTGCGCCTGGGCTCACGCACCGCCGTGCGGCTGGGCGAGGGGGGCTTGCTCGAATTCGGCGGCAGCTACGTGCATCGGCGCCTCGACCACCCGATCTTCCAGGTGATCGACAACCGCAACGACGACGTGAACCTCTTCGCGCGGGTGACGCTGGATGGCCGGCTGGGCGGGCTTCGCAACCGCGTGGTCATGGGGGTGAACGCGGCCATGGGCGATGTGGACAATCGCCGCTTCGTGAACCTGTCCGGGCGGCGCGGGGCGCTGACCTTCTCGGCGCGGGAGACGGCCACCACCCTCGACGCCTATGTCGAGAACAGCCTCTATGTGCTGGACAACCTGGCGCTGGTCACGGGCATCTCGGGCGGGCAGGCGCGGCGGGAGAGTTCCAACCGCCTGAACCCCGCGCTGAGCGGGTCCGGCGACTGGTCCTTCGCCAACCCGCGCCTGGGCGTGCTGTGGCAGGCGACGCCGGGGCTGCAGGCCTATGGCAATGTGACCTGGTCCACCGAGCCGCCGACGCTGTCGGACCTCGTGTCGCTGGTGCCGCTGGGCGGCTTCCAACTGCTGAAGCCCCAGCGCGCCACCACCATCGAGCTGGGCGTGCGGGGCGAGGTGGGCCCGGTCAACATCGAGGCCGCCATCTGGCACGCCTGGCTGCGGAACGAGATCCAGCTCTTCCAGGGCCCCACGGCCGGGTCGAGCTTCGCCATGAATGCCGGCCGCACCATCCACCAGGGCGCGGAGCTGGCCGCCACCTGGCGCGCGGCGCAAAGCCTGGTCACGGCGCAGGACAGTGTCGTGCTGCGCGGCGCCTACAGCTTCAGCGATTTCCGCTTCGACGGCGACCCGACCTTCCGCGACAACCGCCTGCCCGGCGTGCCCCGCCACGTGCTGCGGGCCGAGGCGCGCTACAACCACCCCGCCGGCTGGTGGGTGGCGCCCAATGTGGACTACGTGCCGGAAGGCCTCTTCGTGGACAACGCCAACACCACGCGCACCAATAGCTACGCGCTGATGGGCCTGCGGGCGGGCTTCGAACTGCCCGAGCGCGGCATCTCCGTCTTCGTCGAGGGCCGCAACCTGCTGGACCGCCGCTACATCAGCTCGGCCTCGGTCACGCCGGTGGCGACGGCCAGCTCCGCCCTGTTCGAACCCGGCTTCGGCCGCGCCGTCTTTGCCGGCACCACCTTCCGCTTCTGACCCGCAGGAGAGAGACACATCATGCGAAAGCTTCTCGCCCTGCTCCTGCTGGCCAGCGCGCCCGCCGGGGCCCATGTCACCATTGATCCGCCGGAGGCCGCCCCCAACAGCTTCCAGCGCATCGCCTTCCGCGTGCCGCATGGCTGCGCGGGGCAGCCCACCACCGCCATCGAGGTGACGCTGCCCGAGGGCATCACCTCCGCCCGCCCCAGCCCCAAGCCGGGCTGGGAGCTGACCGTGCGGATGCGCCCGCTGGAACGGCCCGTGGCCGGCGGCCATGGGCTGGTCCGCGAGGCGCCCAGCTTCATCGCCTGGAGCGGCGGCAACCTGCCCGACCCCTTCTTCGAGGAGTTCGTCGTGATGATCCGCACCCCCAACCGCCCGGGTGAGACGCTGCTCTTCCCCGTGGCGCAGCTTTGCGCCAATGACGCGCGGCATGACTGGGTGGAGGTGGCGACGGCCGGCCAGGCCCGCCCGCGCAGCCCCGCGCCCACCCTGCGGCTGGGGGCCGCGCCATGAAGGGCGCGCTGCTGGCGCTGGGGCTGATCGCCGCCCCCATCGCCGTTTGGGCCTGCGACCCGGAGGAGATGGAGCGCGCCATGACCGAGATCTGCCAGGCCGCGGCGGAAGGGGCGGAGGTGGCCATCGCCGCCGCCCTGCCGCGCGCCAGCGCGGAGGAGGCGGCGACGCTCGTCGCCGGCCTCGCCACGCTGCGCCGCGGCTGCACCGAGGGCGACCCCGTGGTCGCCGTGCGCCAAGCGCCGGCGCTGGCGCGCATCGCGGGCCGCATCGAGGCGCGAGCGGCCCAGGCGGCCCGCCACATCCCCAACACTTCCCCGCAAGAGGAGCCTTCGACATGATCCATCGCCGCATTCTTCTGGGCGCCCTGCCGCTGCTGCCCGTGGCGGCGCAGGCCCACCACCACCAGGGCCAGGTGCAGCCGGTCCAGCACCAGCACGGCGCCACCAGCCTCGGCCCGCTCCGCGTCGAGGCACCCTGGACCCGCGCCGCGCTGGAAGGCCGCCAGGGCGCGGGCTTCATGACCATCCGCAACACCGGCACGGTGGCGGACCGGCTGGTTTCCGCCACCTCGCCCGTTGCGGGGCGCGTGGAGCTGCACACCCATCTGCGCGACGGCGACGTGATGCGGATGCGCCCGGTGGAGGACATTCCGGTTCCGGCGGGCGGCAGCGCCACCCTCCAGCCGGGTGGGCTGCACCTGATGTTCATGGGGCTGAACCGGACCCTGGTGGCGGGCGAGACCGTCCCCGTCACGCTGCGCTTCGCCGCGGCGGGCGAGGTGACCGTGCAGCTTCGCGTCCAGGCGGCGGGGGCGCGCGGGCACGGCCATTGAGGGGTCGCGCACGCGCCCGATGACCGAAGGGCCGCTTGGCCTGGAGGTCTGAATCGGGCCGCGCCAGACACGCGGCCCGAATGGGTGCAGGATGGCGGGCATGAACCTCGTCATCCTCACCGGAGCCGGCATTTCGGCCGAAAGCGGGCTCGCCACCTTCCGCGACCTGGGGGGCATCTGGTCCCGGGTGCGGCTGGAGGAGGTGGCAACGCCCGAGGCCTTCGCCGCCGACCCTGACCATGTGCAGGGCTTCTACAATGCCAGGCGGGCGCAGCTTCGGAATGTGGCGCCCAACCCAGCGCATGAGGCCCTGGCCCGGCTCGACGCCGCCTGGACCCGTGGCGATTTCCTGCTGGTCACGCAGAATGTGGATGACCTGCACGAACGCGCGGGCACCCGCCGCCTGCACCACATGCATGGGGAGCTGCGCCGCGCCCGATGCCTGGAATGCAGAGCGGATAGCCCTTGGCAGGACGACATCACGCTTGCCAGCGCCTGCCCCGCCTGCGGCGCCATGGGCCGGCTGCGGCCGCATGTGGTCTGGTTCGGCGAGATCCCGCTGGGGATGGAGCGCATCGAGGCGGCGCTGGACGCGTGCGACATGTTCGTTTCCATCGGCACTTCGGGCCGGGTCTGGCCGGCGGCGGGTTTCGCGGCTTCCGTGCGTGGGCGGGCGCGCACGCTGGAGATCAACCTGGACGCTTCCGACGGCGCCTCCATCTTCCACGAAACGCGCCATGGCCCGCCCGGCGGCTGGTACCGCAATGGGTGGAGGAGATGCTGCGATGAGACGGACGGCCCTTGCCCTGCTGGCCCTGCTGCTGGCCGGCCCCGCCTACGCCCAGACGAAATCCCCCGCGCCGGGCGGCGTGCCGCAGGCGGTGCCGCTGCCGGGTATCGGCAGCTTCGATCCTCGCGCGCCCGTCTCGATGGGCGAGGCGCCCTGGACCTCCATCGGCGTGGTGCAGACCCAGGGGGGCGGGCGCTGCACCGGCACGTTGATCGCGCCCGACCGGGTGCTGACCGCGGCCCATTGCCTGCTGCTGGTCCGCACCGGCGACTTCACCCATCCGCGCGGCGTGAGCTTCCTGCTGGGCTATGAGCGCGGCCGCTTCCGCGCGCGCGGCAGCGTCATCGGCTACCAGACGGGGCCAGGCTATGACCCCGCGCTGCGCGGGCCGGGGCGGGAGGATTGGGCCATCCTGACGCTGGCCCAGCCCATGCGGGGCGTGGCCCTGCCGCTGCTGGACCGGCCCGCCGCGCCGCGCACGCCGCTGGTGCTGGGCGGCTACCAGCAGGACCAGCCAGAGGTGCTCCTGGCCGATACCGGCTGCCGGCTGCTGGACCTGCGGGGCGGGCTGCTGCTGCATGACTGCGCGGGCACGCGCGGGGCCTCGGGCGCCCCGCTCCTGGTGCGGCAGGGGGCTGGCTGGGCGGTGGCGGGCATCGCCTCGCGCGTGGCGGCCGACATGGCGCTGGGCCAGGCGGTGGCGGTGGAGATGGTGCGGCCCGCCCTGCCTTGACCGCCGGCGCCGGGGCGCACAGCCTGGGCGCATGACATGGTCCGGCACGCTGCTCCACATCCACATCGCCCCGCGCGGCGGCGCGCCCATGGAGGCGCTGCCCGAGGCGCGGCTGCTGGAGGGGCAGGGCATCGAGGGCGACCGCTATTTGCTCGGCACCGGCACCTACAGCCCCAAGCCGCAGCGCGAACGCCAGGTGACGCTGATCGAGGTGGAGACGCTGGAGGCCCTGGCGCGCGACCACGCGCTGGAACTGGCGCCGCATGAGCACCGCCGGAACCTGACGGTGCGGGGCGTGCCGCTGAACCACCTGGTCGGCCAGCGCTTCCGGGTGGGGGAGGCGGTGCTGGAGGGGATCAGGCTGAACGTGCCCTGCCAGTATCTCGATGACCTGCTGGGGCGGCGGCTGTTCAAGCCGCTGACCAACCGTTCGGGGCTGAACTGCATCATCCTGCGGGGTGGCGTCATCCGGCCGGGGGATGTGCTGGCACCGGATGGCGTCTGATCGCCTCCGGTGGCCTCACCGGAGGCGTGAATCAGCCGCCTCGGCAAGGCCAAGAAAAGCGGCGATTTCGTCCACCACCGCCGGTTCGCCCATGCGGAGCCAGCGCGCGGCGGGGGTGAAGCCCGCCATGATGTCGATGTGCGAAAGCCGGGGCCAGACGACGTGGCGCACCGGCACTCCCGCCTGCCGCGCCCGTTCGGCCAGGATTTCGGAATGGTAGGGGCCCACCGTGGTGTCGCGCGCGCCGTGCAGCAGCAGCAGGGGCGGCGCGCCTTCCAGCGGCACGGGGGCGGCCTGGATGCGCTCCAGCCCCGCGAAGATGGCGGGCGGCGTCACCTCATGGGCGCCGAAATCATAGGGGCCTGAGATGCCGATGAAGCCGCGCATCTGCTCCCGCACGCCCCAGCGCGGATCGAGGGCGATGCAGGCGGCCAGGAAGGCGCCGGCGGAATGGCCCATGACGGTCACACCGCCGTGGCGCGTGGCCACCCAGCGCGCCGCCAGCGCCGCATCTTCCACAAAGCCAGGGTGGGCCACTTTGGGCCAGAGCCGGTAGTCGGCGATGGCAACCACGATGCCGCGCCGTGCGAGCGTCACGCCCACGAAGCCATAGTCGGCCCGGCTGCCGGAAACCCAGGCGCCGCCATGCAGGAAAAGCAAAGCGGGCGCGTTGGGCGTGTCATGTTCGGGCAGGTAGAGATCGAGACGTTGCCGGGGCAAGGGGCCGTAACCCAGCCCCGGCTGTAGGCGCACCCCGCCCCGCGGTGTCAGCAGACAGGCGAGGCGGGCGGGCGAGAACAGCTCAGTTCTTCGCCTTGTCCACCAGGGCGCCCTTCTTGATCCAGGGCATCATGCCGCGGAGCTTCTCGCCCACTTCCTCGATGGAGTGTTCGGCGAGGCGGCGGCGGGTGGCCTTGAAGCTGGCCTGGTTCACCTTGTTCTCCAGCATCCAGTCACGCGCGAACTTGCCCGACTGGATGTCATCCAGCACGCGCTTCATCTCGGCCTTGGTCTCGGCGGTGATGATGCGGGGGCCGGTGACGTATTCACCATACTCGGCCGTGTTGGAGATGGAGTAGTTCATGTTCGCGATGCCGCCCTCGTAGATCAGGTCCACGATGAGCTTCACCTCGTGCAGGCACTCGAAATAGGCCATCTCGGGGGCGTAGCCGGCCTCGACCAGCGTCTCGTAGCCACCCTTGATGAGCTCGACGAGGCCGCCGCAAAGCACCACCTGCTCGCCGAAGAGGTCGGTCTCGCACTCTTCCTTGAAGGTGGTCT
This sequence comes from Roseococcus suduntuyensis, assembly GCF_014196305.1. Taxonomy (GTDB): domain Bacteria; phylum Pseudomonadota; class Alphaproteobacteria; order Acetobacterales; family Acetobacteraceae; genus Roseococcus; species Roseococcus suduntuyensis. The sequence continues at coordinate 306,464 of NZ_JACIDJ010000002.1, read as the reverse complement.
CGATCACGCCCGAACGCCCGCCGCCGATGGCGCTGGCGTAGGAGAGCGCGATTTCGAGCACATTGCCCGAGGGGTTTTGCGCCACGGCCACCAGGCAGGGCACGCCGCCGCCCTTCTGGTATTCCGAACGCACCGTGTGGCCGGGGCCCTTGGGCGCGATCATGAACACGTCGAGATCGGCGCGCGGATCGAGCAGGTTGAAGTGCACGTTCAGGCCATGCGCGAAGGCGATGGCGGCACCGGGCTTCAGGTTGTCGTGCAGGTGGTCGCGGTAGAGGTCGCCCTGGCCCTCGTCGGGGGTCAGGATCATGACGATGTCGGCCCACTTGGCCGCATCGGCCGGCGACATGACCTTGAAGCCCGCGGCCTCGGCCTTCTTCGCGGAACCGCCCGGGCGCAGCCCGATGACAACGTCGGTGACGCCGCTGTCGCGCATGTTCATGGCATGGGCATGGCCCTGGGAGCCGAAGCCGATCACGGCGACCTTCTTCGCCTTGATCAGGTTCACATCGGCATCACGGTCGTAATAGACGCGCATCTCTCGCGCACTCCTGTGGTTATAGTCTTGAACTGGACGTCACAGCGCCATCTGCCGCGTGCCGCGGGCGATGGCAACCGCCCCGGTCCGGCAAATCTCAGCCAGCCCCAGCGGGCGCATCAGCGCGCAGAAGGCGTCGATCTTGTCGGCATTGCCGGTCATCTCAAAGACGAAGCTCTCCGTGGTGGCGTCCACCACGCGGGCGCGGAAGGCATCGGCCAGCCGCAGCGCCTCGACGCGATGGTCACCCGTGCCCACCACCTTGATCAGCGCCAGCTCGCGCACGAGGTGCGGGCCTTCCACCGTCAAATCCGCCACCTTGTGCACGGGCACCAGCCGGTCGAGTTGCGCCTTGATCTGCTCGATCACCATCTCGGTGCCGGAGGTCACGACGGTGATGCGCGACAGCCGCCCCTCGTCGTCCACCGGCGCCACGGTCAGGCTGTCAATGTTGTAGCCGCGGCCCGAGAACAGGCCGATCACGCGGGCCAGCACGCCCGCCTCGTTTTCCACCAGCACGGCGATCGTCGCCGTCCGCGTATCCATTCCAGACATTTTTTTCAGTCATCCAAGGCGGAAGTAATGGGAAGGGCGCATCCTCGGCGAATGCGGCCGCGAAGCGGACGCCGCGCCCAGACCTACCGTTTGGCACGTGCACCCATGATGGCGCGAAGCCAAGCGGCCGGAGGCCGCGCCCGGCGTCTGAGGGCATCAAACAAGGACCTTGCCCTCGTCCGTCACGCTGGCCGCGTTCTTCTCCTGGTCCGGCCCCAGGATCATCTCGTTGTGGGCCGCGCCCGACGGGATCATCGGGAAGCAGTTCTCCTTCTGGTCCACGCAGATGTCGGCGATCACCGGGCCGGGATGCGCGATCATCTCACGGATCACGTCGTCCAGCTCACCGAGCGACTTCGCGCGCAGCCCGCGCGCGTGGAAGCTTTCCGCCAGCTTCACGAAATCGGGCAGGGAGGCGCTGTAGCTCTCGGAATAGCGCCCGCCATGCAGCAGTTCCTGCCACTGGCGCACCATGCCCATGTACTCGTTGTTCAGGATGAACACCTTCACCGGCAGGCGATACTGCGCCAGCGTGCCCATCTCCTGGATGTTCATCAGGATGGAGGCCTCGCCCGCGACATCAATGCACAGCGCGTCGGGGTGGGCGATCTGCACGCCCATGGCCGCGGGCAGCCCGTAGCCCATGGTGCCGAGCCCGCCCGAGGTCATCCAGCGGTTCGGCTTGTCGAAGCCGAAATACTGCGCGGCCCACATCTGGTGCTGGCCCACCTCGGTCGAGATGAAGGTTTCGCGCCCCAGCTCCTGAGTGATCTCGAACAGGCGCTTCACCGCGTGCTGCGGCTTGATGATGGCGCCGGGTTCGGGGACCTGGGTGTAGGCCAGGCAGTTGATGGACCGCCAGCCGTCGATCTTGCGCCACCAGCCCAGCTGCGCGTCCTTCGCGATGGGCGTGTCGTCGCTGTTCCAGGCCTCGATCATCGCGGCCAGTACCTGGCCGGCATCGCCCAGGATGGCGACGTCCACCTTCACATTCTTGTTGATGGAGGAAGGATCAATGTCCGCATGGATCTTCTTCGAGCCCACGCTGAACTTGTCCAGCCGCCCCGTGATGCGGTCGTCGAAGCGCGCGCCGATGTTGAACATCACGTCGCAGCCATGCATGGCGAGGTTCGCCTCATAGGTGCCGTGCATGCCCAGCATTCCCAGGAATTGCGGGTCGCTGGCCGGATAGGCGCCGAGGCCCATCAGCGTGTTGGTGCAGGGCATGCCCGTCAGGCGCACGAATTCCGTCAGCAGGCGCGAGGCCTCGGGGCCCGAATTGATGACGCCGCCGCCGGCATAGATGATGGGCCGCTCGGACCGCTTCAGCAGTCGCACCGCCTCCAGGATCGCGTCGCGGTTGGGCGAGGTCACGGGGCGGTAGGAACGGTGGGGCGCCTCGGCCTTGGGCGCGTCCACATAGGGTGCCGGCTTGATCAGGATGTCCTTCGGCAGGTCAATCACCACCGGGCCCGGCCGGCCGGACTTCGCCACATAGAAGGCGTCATGCACCACGCGGGCCAGGTCCTCGCTGCGCTTCACCAGATAGTTGTGCTTGGTGGCGGGGCGGGTGATGCCGGTGGTGTCGGCCTCCTGGAAGGCGTCGTTGCCGATGAGGTGCGTGGGCACCTGGCCCGTGAGGCACACCACCGGGATGCTGTCCATCAGCGCGTCCACAAGGCCCGTCACGGCATTGGTCGCGCCGGGGCCGGAGGTGACCAGCACCACGCCCACCTTGCCGGTGGAGCGAGCATAGCCCTCCGCGGCATGCACCGCCGCCTGCTCGTGCCGCACCAGGATGTGGCGGATGTGGTTCTGCTGGAACAGCGCGTCATAGATCGGCAGCACGGCGCCGCCGGGATAGCCGAAGATGACGTCCACGCCCTGGTCCTTCAGCGCGCGCAGGACGACCTCGGCGCCCGACAGATGGTCGGTGGCGGCGGGGGCGGGGGGCGTGGCGGTGGCGGACATGATGGGTTCCGGAAATGTGCGACTGCGAAGGGCTTACGGGGGTGGAATGGCCCCGTCAACACCCTCACGAAGAAACGCGAAGATTTTTGCCTGTTCGCTTTCTGAAAATTGCGCCAAAGATGCGAAACGCGCATTGATGATATGCGCCCGCTGCGGAGCGGCAAAGGGGACGTGCCGCGCGGCCATCAGCGGCTGATGGCGGAACCAGGTGGCCTGGCGCCGTGTATAGGCGCCTGTGTTGGCGATGGCGCGGCGGCTGGCCTCGTCCCCGGTGATCTCGCCACGCAGCAGCGCAGCCAGCTCGGGCACGCCATGGGCGCGCATGGCGGGCAGGGCGGGGTCGAGGCCCTGGGCCAGCAGCGTCGCGACCTCCTCGCGCGCGCCGCCTGTCAGCATGGCCTGCCACCGCGCCGCGATGGCCGCGCGCAGCTCCGCGCGCGGTGGGTCGAGAAGGATGGCGCGGAAGGCGTAGGGCGCCGGCGGCAGCAAGGGCGCCGCGCGCTGCCAATGCGCGAGGCTCCGCCCCGTGCTGAGCCACACCTCATGCGCGCGGGCGATACGCTGGCTGTCCGAGGGGCGGATCAGCGCCGCATCCTCCGCGTTCAGTCGCGCGTGCAGGGCTTCGGGGCCCAGTTCCGCCAGCAGGGCGCGCGCCTCGGCGCGGGCGGCCGGCGTCACGTCGGGCAGCGCCGAAAGGCCCTGGGTCAACGCGCGCAGATACATGCCCGTGCCGCCGCAGAGGATGGGCAAGCTTGCCCCTTCCATCGCCTCCAGCGCTGCCGCGCGCCACCAGGCCACGCTGCCTACCACCGACGCCGGCAGCACGCCATAGAGGGCGTGGGGCGCGCGGGCCTCCTCCTCCGGCGTGGGCCGGGCGGTCAGCACGCGCAGCTCGCGATAGCACTGCATGGCGTCGGCATTGATGACGGTGCCGCCCAGCCGCTCGGCCAGTGCCAGCGCCAGGGCCGATTTCCCGCTGCACGTCGGCCCGGCGATGATGAGGGCTTGGCGCATCACGCCGCACCCGGCATGGTCCGCCCGCCATGCCCCATATGCTGACCCTGACCGCCGCGCCCGGCGCGCTGACCCCGGACCATCTGCGCGTCGCCCGCGCCGCCCTCTCGGCGCTGGGCGCCGACCTGGACGCGGCCGAATGGCTGTCGGAGGGCGAGGCGGTGGACCAGCCCTTCACGGCCCTCGCCGCCGAGCAGGCGGAGGCCGCCGTGCGGGCCGCGCTGGGCGACGCCCCGCTCGACCTGATCGCCCAGCCCCGCGACGGTCGCCGCAAGAAGCTGCTGCTGGCCGACATGGACAGCACCATCGTCACCAGCGAGACCCTGGACGAGATCGCCGCCTTCGCGGGCCTGAAGGAGCAGATCGCGGAAATCACCCGCCGCTCCATGAATGGCGAGCTGGATTTCGCCCAGGCGCTGACCGCGCGCGTCGCCATGCTGCGCGGCCTGGAGGACACGGCGCTGGAAGCCACCTGGAAGGCCACCGAACTCACGCCCGGCGCGGCCGAGCTGGTCGGCACCATGCGGGCAAATGGCGCCCACACCGCGCTGGTCTCGGGCGGCTTCACCTTCTTCACCGCGCGCGTGGCGGAACTCGTGGGCTTTCATGAGCACCATGCCAATACGCTGCTGGTCGAGGAGGGCAAGCTGACGGGCGCGGTGGGCCAGCCCATCCTGGACCGCGACGCCAAGCTCGCCACGCTCAAGCGCCTGGCGGCGCAGCTCGGCGTCCCGCTGGCCGAGGCCGCGACGGTGGGCGATGGCGCCAATGACCTGGCCATGATCCAGGCCGCGGGGCTGGGTGTCGCTTTCCGCGCCAAGCCCGTGGTGGCGGCCGCGGCGCGCCACCGGCTGGAACATGCGGATTTGCGAGGGCTGCTGTTCGCCCAGGGCTACCGCGCGGCGGAATTCCGCCGAGGCTGAAGCCGCCCGTTGCTCCGCGAGCCTCTCCCTGGCGCCGCGGATTACTCCGCGAGCCTCTCCCTTGCGCCGCGGATTACTCCGCCAGCCTCTCCCTGGCGCCGCAGATTACTCCGCGAGCCTATCCCTGGCGCCGCGGATTACTCCGCGGCGACGCGGGGAACGGGCAAGGGCACGATGGTCGCGTCGGTGAAGGCGCGGGGCTCGTGGCGCATGTCGAAGATGTCGGTGGTCTCGACGGGCAGCGCCAGCACGAAGGGGTGCGGGGCCTCGCGCCGTGCGGGGCCGGCGGAGATCTGGCGGCGACGTGCCAGGATCAGGGGCTTCAGAACACGCATGGTTCCCTCCACTCCGGCCCTCGCGGAGGTTCGGGTTGCCCCCGTTCCGCCACGGCGCCGCCTTGACTGTGGCGGCGTCAAAGCATCTTTGCGCTTTGGTTACAAGGCCGGGGCGCTGGGAACCTGCAATGCGATTTCCAGGGAACGCGCGGCGCGGAAGCACAGATCGTCGCGGTAGAGCGCCGCCGCCACCTGCACCGCGCGCGGCATTCCTTCTGAATCAAGGCCCACGGGCACGGAGATGGCCGGCTGGCGGGTCAGGTTGAAGGCGAAGGTCCAGGGCGCCCAGTCCCGCCAGAGGGCGGTCTCGGGGTGCAGGGTGGGCTGGTCGGCTGCGAAGGCGGCGGTCGGAGTCGCGGCCGTCAGCACCAGGTCGAATCGCTGGTGGAAGCGCGCCATGGCGTGCGCGGCCTCGATGCGGAGCGCGTCGGCGCCCAGGAAATCCACGGCCGACATGCGGGACTGGCGCTCGGCCACCTCCATGATCCCGGCATCGAGCAGCCCGCGCGATTCCTCGGGGATGGAGGCGACCAGCCGCGCCAGCGCCACACCCCAGACCCGGCCGAAGATGGCGCGGGTGTCGGGGAGCGCCGGGTCCGCTTCCTCGACATGTGCGCCGGCGGCTTCCAGGGCGCGGGCGGCCTGGAGCAGGGCCTCCTCGCCTTCGGCGTCCAGCGGTGCCTCGAAGCCCAGGCGGCGGACTATGGCGACGCGCAGTCCGGCCACGCCCTCCTCGATGCCGTCACGCCAGTCGCGGTTCTCATCCGGCAGGCAGAAGGGGTCGCGCAGGTCATGGCGGGCCATGGCGTTCATCATCAGCGCGGCGTCGCGCACCGAACGCGCCATGGGCCCGGCCACCGCCACATTGGCGAAGGCGCCGAGCGGCCATTGCGGCACGCGCCCGAAGCTGGGCTTCACGCCCACCACGCCGCAGAAAGCGGCCGGGATGCGGATGGAGCCCCCAGCATCGGTGCCGATGTGCAGCGGGCCGAAGCAGGCGGCGGCGGCCGCGCCGGCGCCGGAGGAGGAGCCGCCCGGCGTGCGCTCGCGGTTCCACGGGTTGCGGGTGATGCCGTGCAGCGGGCAGTCGCCCGGGGACTTCCAGCCGAATTCGGTGGTTGTGGTCTTGCCCAGGATCACCGCGCCCGCCGATTTCAGGCCGAGCACAGAGGGTGCGTCCTCGCCGGCCGGCGTCGCCTCGGTCGCACGGCTGCCGCGGCGGGTGGGGAAGCCCGCCAGGTTCAGCAGGTCCTTCACCGTGCAGGGCACGCCATCGAGCGGCCCCATGGGGCGGCCGGCGGCCCAGCGCGCCTCGCTCTCGCCCGCCTGGGCCAGGGCGCGGGGGTTCATCGCGGCGAAGGCGTTGACCCAGGGGTTCATGCGCGCCACGCGCTCCATCACGGCCTTCAGCGCCTCGACGGGCGAGAGGGCGCGGCGGGCGTAGAGGCCGAGCAGTTGCTCGGCCTCCATCAGGGCGGGGTCGGTGGGAATGGTCACGCCGCCCCCGATCGCGTGAGGCATGAAGCGGCGGCGGCCATCACGCCCCCTTCGCCACGCGACGGAACTTGGTCAGCAGGAATTCCGTGTAGCCATTGGGCTGCGCCGCGCCCTCCAGCACCAGGGCCAGCGCACCCTGGAAGGCCGGACCGTCGAAATTGGGCGCCATGGCGACATAGGCCCCATCGCCCGCATTCTGCTTGTCCACCACGCCGGCCATGCGCTTCATCGTCTCGACCACCTGTGCCTCGCTCACGATGCCGTGGCGCAGCCAGTTGGCGATGTGCTGGGCGGAGATGCGCAGCGTCGCGCGGTCCTCCATCAGGCCGACATTGTTGATGTCGGGCACCTTGGAGCAGCCGACGCCCTGGTCCACCCAGCGCACCACATAGCCCAGGATGCCCTGGGCGTTGTTGTCCAGCTCGGCCTGCAGGTCGGCCGGCGCCCAGTTGGTGTTGGTGGCGACAGGAACCGTCAGCAGGTCGGAGAGCTGGGCGCGACGGCCGCCCTTGGCGATTTCCTCCTGGCGCGCGGCCACATCCACCTGGTGGTAGTGCAGCGCGTGCAGCGTGGCGGCGGTGGGTGAGGGCACCCAGGCGGTGTTCGCACCCGCCTTGGGGTGGCCCACCTTCTGCTCCAGCATGGCGGCCATGGCGTCGGGCATGGCCCACATGCCCTTGCCGATCTGCGCGCGGCCGCGCAGCCCGCACATCAGGCCGATGTCCACGTTCCAGTCCTCATAGGCCTTGATCCAGGCCGTGCCCCGCATGTCGTTCTTGCGGATCATGGGGCCGGCTTCCATCGAGGTATGGATCTCGTCGCCCGTGCGGTCGAGGAAGCCCGTGTTGATGAAGCACACGCGCTCGGACGCGGCCGCGATGCAGGCCTTGAGGTTGACGGTGGTGCGCCGCTCCTCGTCCATGATGCCCATCTTCAGCGTAGCGTGCGGCAGGCCGAGCACCTTCTCCACGCGGCCGAACAGCTCCACCGCCCAGGCCACTTCCTTCGGCCCGTGCATCTTGGGCTTCACGATGTAGACCGAGCCCGCGCGGGAATTGAGCCGCTTGCCCTTGATGTCATGGATGGCGATGAGGCTGGTCACCATCGCGTCCAGGATGGTCTCGGCCGTCTCCGCGCCGTCCCAGGTGACGGCGTCGGTCATCATGTGGTGGCCCACATTGCGCACCAGCATGACCGAGCGGCCGGGCAGCGTCAGCGTCGAGCCATCGGGGGCGGTGTAGACGCGGTCCTCGTTCAGGCGGCGGGTGATGGTCTTGCCGCCTTTCTCCAGATCGGCGCTCAGCGAGCCGTTCATCAGGCCGAGCCAGTTGCGGTAGACCGCGACCTTGTCCTCGGCATCCACGGCGGCCACGCTGTCCTCACAGTCCTGGATGGTGGTCAGCGCCGATTCCAGGATGAGGTCCGCCACACCCGCCGCATCCTCCTTGCCGATGGGGTGGTTGCGGTTGATCACCAGCTCCGCGTGCAGGCCGTTGTGGCGGAACAGGATGGAGGAGGGCGAGGCGGCATCACCCGTATAGCCTGCGAAGCGCTCCTTGAACTTCAGCACCGTGGCGCCGCCGCCCGAGAGCGTGACCGACAGCGCCCCATCCTTCACCACATACTTGAGCGCCTCGGCATGGCCGGCACCCAGCAGCGGCACCATGCTGTCCAGCGTCTTGCGCGCGAAGGTGATGACGCGCTGGCCGCGGGCGGGGTTGTAGCCGCCGCCCCGCGTGGCGCCCTCGGTCTCCGGGATGGCATCGGTGCCATAGAGCGCATCATAGAGGCTGCCCCAGCGGGCATTGGCCGCGTTCAGCGCGTAGCGGGCGTTGGAGACCGGCACCACCAGCTGCGGGCCCGCGATGGCGCCCATCTCGGGGTCGGTGTTCGCGGTGGTCACCTGCACCTCGCCCGGCTCGGGCAGCAGGTAGCCGATCTCGCGCAGGAAGGCCTCATAGGCCGGCACATCAATGGGGCGGGCGGGGTTGGCCTGGTGCCAGGCGTCGATCTTGGCCTGGAGCGCGTCACGCTCGGCCAGCAGCTCCGCGTTGCGGGGGCCGAGCTCGGCCAGGATGGCGGCGAAGCCATCCCAGAAGGCCTCGGGGCTGACGCCGGTGCCGGGCAGGGCTTCGGTTTCCAGGAAGGTCTTCAGCACGGGGGCGACGTTCAGCGTCATTTCACTCTCCAGCAGCCGGGGTCATCATGGGCTTTAAGCAACATCGGCGGGCTGTGAAAGGGGCGGGTGTTCCAATGGGGCGCCCCGTTGGAGGTGGCGCGTCCCTCTGGCACCATGGGTTCCAAACCCGGAGAGAGACGCCGCATGACGATCCAGCCCCACCTCACGCAGAACTGGCACATCCGCAAGCCCGCGGGCCGCGCGGCGGGGGGGATGGTGGCCAGCCAGGCGCGGGCGGCGGCCGAGGCGGGGGCGGAAATCCTGCGCGCGGGCGGCACGGCGGCCGATGCGGCGGTGGGGGCGGCCTTCGCCCTGGCCACGGTGGAGCCCTGGAACAGCGGCCTCGGCGGCATCGGCTTCGCCCAGGTGATGGCGCCGGGCACTTCCTGCCAGACCTTCGATTTCGGCCCGGTGGCCCCGCGCGGGCTCGACCCCTCGGCCTATCCGCTCACGGGGCGGCAGAAGCAGGACCTGTTCTCCTGGCCCGAGGTGGTGGGGGATGTGAACATCCATGGGCCGAAATCGGCGCTGATCCCCTCCTCGGTGGCCGGGTATGCGCTGCTGCATGAACGGCACGGGCGGATGCCGCTGCGCGATGTCATGGCGCCCGCCGTGGCGCTGGCCAGGCGCGGCCTGCCGCAGGACTGGTACACGACGCTCAAGATCGCCGCGAGCGCCGCCGTGCTGCGCCTCTATGAGGAGAGTGCCCGCATCTACCTGCCGGGCGGCCTGCCCCCCATCGCGCCCTACCAGGGCACGCCGGGCTTCATGCCGCAGGGACGCCTTGCCGACACGCTGGAGCGGTTGCAGCACGCCGGGCTGCGCGACTTCTACGAGGGCGACATCGCGCGCGAGATCGCGGCCGACATGAAGGCCATGGGGGGCTTCGTCACGGAGGACGACCTCCGCGCCTGCCAGGCCCGCAGCCTGCCCGCCATCGAGGCGCGCTTCCGCGACCGGACCTGGATGCTGGCGGCGGGGCTGACGGCAGGGCCGACGCTGGCCGCCGTGCTGCGCCGCATGGAGGAGGCCCCCTACACCGCCGCCCCCGATGCCGCCTGGTATGCCCATCTCGCCCGGGCGCTGCGCGAAGCCTATGCCGAGCGGCTGGAGGTGCTGGGCGATGCCGAGCCCGCCGCCGCCGACAGCTGCACCACCCACCTGACCACCTGCGACAAGGACGGGATGATGGTGGCGATGACCACCACGCTGCTCTCCTCCATGGGCAGCCGCATGGTGCTGCCGCGCACCGGCGTGCTGATGAACAATGGCGTGATGTGGTTCGACCCGACGCCGGGCAGTGCCAACGCCATCGCGCCAGGCAAGCGGCCGCTGTGCAACATGTGCCCCGTCATCATGCTGGACGGAAAGGGGAACCCCGAGATCGCGGGTGGAGCCTCGGGCGGGCGGCGCATCATGGCCGCCGTGTTCCAGCTGCTCTCCTATGTGGCGGACTTCGCCATGGATCCGGAGGCGGCTGCGCACCACCCGCGCCTGGATGTGAGCGGGCCCGACCGCGTCACCGCCGACCGGCGGCTGGGCGAGGCTGTTCATGCCGCGCTGCGCGCCGACAGCCCGCTGGAGGTGGTGGAGCATGGGGTGATGCCGCTGAACTTCGCCTGCCCCAACCTCATCCAGCGCAAGGCGGGCATGACCATCGGCATCACGGATGCCATGTCGCCCTGGTCGGCGGCCGTGGCCGAATGAGCCAGGCGCTCTCGCTGCCGGAGGAGATCGTCCTCCTCACCCTGGACGACGCCACGGGCCGCCCCGTGGGGCGGCAGGGGCCGGCCGGGGGGCTGGCGCTGGCGGGCGCGCTGATGATGGAACTGGCCCTGGCCGGCCGCATTGACACCGACCGCGACCGTCTGGAGGTGCTTTCCACCGAACCCTTGGGCGATGCGGCGCTGGATGGCGCCCTGGCGCGGATCGCCCAGGTGGAGGACAGCCGGGGCGCGCTGATGCTGCTGGCGCGCGAGGAAGCCGCGCTGCGCGCCACCATCCTGGCGCGGCTGGAAGAACAGGGCCTGCTGCGCCGGGTGGATGGCCGCGTGCTGCTGATCTTCCCCGAGCGCCGCTGGCTCAAGCCCGAGGACCGCCCGGAGCCGCGCGAGGTCCGTGCCCGCCTGCTGCGCGCCATCGAGACCGACGACATCCCCGAGCCGCGCGAGGCGCTGCTGCTGGGCTTGGCGCGCGCCACGGCCCTGCTGCCGCTGCTGCTGCCGGCCGAATTGCTGGCCATTCGGCAGGAGCGCGTGGCCTTCCTGGCGGGGCTTGAGGCGCTGAACCGATCCTTGGCGCAGGCGGTGGGCGATCTCTACTCGATCCGTATGCGGTCGGGCTGAGTGGCACGTCTCTTGCTTGAGTCTGAGAGCGCAACGAAATCCTGCGGGGTTATTGCCTTGTTGTAAGGCAGACACCCGGCGGGGCCGCGCCCTGGGAGATCAGATTTCATGCAACGTCGCCAAATCTTCGGCATGGCCGCTGGCCTCATCGCCGCGCCGCTCGCCGCGCCCGCCATCGCCAATGCCCAGGCCAACTGGCCGGGCAGCCGTCCCATCCGCCTGGTCGCGCAGTTCCCTCCCGGCGGGCTGGTGGACACCGTCACGCGCCTCGCCGCGCCGCCACTCTCTCGCGCGCTGGGCGGGCACAGCGTGGTGGTGGAGAACCGCGCGGGCGCGGGCGGCGTCATCGGCACGGACTATGTGGCGAAGCAGCCGGCCGATGGCCACACCTTCCTGATGACGCACGCTTCCGTGATGGTCTATTCGGCCGCCACCCTGCCGCGCCTGCCCTTCGACCCCATCCGCGACTTCACCCATCTGGGCCTGCTGGTCGAGGCGACGAGCGTCCTGCTGGTGCGTGGCGACAGCCCCATCCGCACCTTCGCCGACTTCCTGGAAGCCGCGCGCACGCGGCCCACGCGCTATGGCTCCTCGGGCATCGGCTCGGCGCCGCACATGCTGGGCGCCATGCTGGGCGGGCTCGCCAACCTCACCCAGCTCGACCACTCGCCCTATGCCGGCAGCGCGCCCGCGCTGAACGACCTGATGGGCGGCCATATCGAGAGCTTCATCGACCCCATCACCACCAATGTGAACAACATGAAGAACGGCGTGCTGCGCGCGCTGGCCGTATCCTCCGCGCAGCGCCTGGCCGACTTCCCCGACCTCCCCACCTTCGCGGAGCTGGGCTTCCCGAGCTTGGTGCAGACGCAATGGGTGGGCATGTCCGCCCCGCGCAACCTGCCCGAGCCCATCGCGCAGCGGATGATGGCCGAGATCCCCAAGATCATCCAGGACCAGGCCTTCATCCAGCGCATGACGGAACTCCAGACCCTGCCGCGCAACCCGATCCCGCTGGGCCCGGATTTCGTGCGGATCATGGAGGCCGACCAGGCCGTCGCCCGCCAGGTGGCCGAGCGCTACAACATCCGCGCCGGCGCCTGACAACGGCCGGGGGCGCCCGTCGCGGCGCCCCCGGACCCCTTCACTCCGCGGCCAGTTGCAGCCGGTCCTGGCGGCATTGCATCAGCGGCTGGATGCGGGTGCCGAACATCTCGATCCCCTCCAGGAAGTCGTCGAAGCACAGCATGATGCCCTTCACCCCGGGCATCGCCGCCACCTCGTCCAGCATGCGCGCGCAGGTGGCGGGGCTGCCCACGATGGTGCCCATGTTGAAGTTGATGGGCGAGGGGCTGCGCTGGATGGAAGCCGCCATGGAGGTCGCCTCGGTGTTCACGTCCGCCGCCGCATGGCCGAGCAGGTGCGCCAGCGCCGCGCGGTCCGCACCCTTCTGGTAGCTGTCCCATTTGGCGAGCGCGGCTTCGTCCGTCTCGTCGCAGATGACCATGTAGAGCATGTAGGCCCCCACATCGCGCCCGGTCTTCTTCGCGTGCTCCAGCACCCGGGCGGGGACGGAGGCGGCCTTGGTGGGTTCGTTCACGCCCTCGCCCAGGCAGAAATTGTAGTTGCAGTAGGTGGCGCCGAACTCCATGCCGCGGTCCGACTGGCCGGCGCTGACGATCTCGATGGGCTTGGAGGGACGGGGGCTCAGCTTGCACTTGTCCATCTGGAAGTAGGTGCCCTTGCGGTCGCTCTCACCCGTCTCCCAGAGGTCGCGCAGAATTTGCACGTATTCGGTGCTGTAGTCGTATCGCTTGCCGAAATGTTCATCGCCCGGCCACAGGCCCATCTGGGTGTATTCCACCTTGTGCCAGCCCGAGACGATGTTCACCCCGAAGCGCCCGCCCGAGATGTTGTCGATCGTGGCCGTCATCCGCGCCACGATGGCGGGCGGGATGGTCAGGACGGCGGTCGAGGCGAAGAGCTTGATGCGCGAGGTGACGGCCGCGAGGCCCGCCATGAGGGTGAAGCTCTCCAGCCCATGGTCCCAAAACTCGGTCTTGCCGCCGAATCCATGCAGCTTGATCATGGAGAGGGCGAAATCCATGCCGTAGCCCTCGGCCTTCTGCACCACCTGCCGGTTCAGCTCGAAGCTCGGCATGTATTGGGGCGCGTTCTCCGAGATCAGCCACCCATTGTTGTTGATGGGGATGAAGACGCCGATATCCATCGCTTGGGCCCTCGCCTTGGGGGCCGCCGGGGCGGCCGCGGTTGTTGCGCGGGTGCGACGCAGCAAACCCCATGCCAGGAGATGGCCCCTCCCTCGCTGGACAGCGCCCCCGCGCACGGACAACATCGGACGGAAGCGCGGGAGCCTCCCGCGCACCCCAGACCCGGAGCCGCGGCCATGACGCCCAACATGCCGGAGGAGATCATGCTCCTCCTGCTCGACAACAAGACGGGCCGTCCCGTCGGCCTGCCGGCCCCGGCCGGCGACTATGCGATCGCCACCGCCATCCTGATGCAGCTCTCGCTCGATGGGCGTATCGACACCGACCTCGACCGGCTGACGGTGGTGAACGAGGCCCCCTCGGGCGACCCGGTGCTGGACGAGGCGCTGGCCGTCATCGCCCGCGGCCCGCATGGGCATGACAGCCGCCACTGGATCGTGGAGCTCGGCCGCAACGCCGAGCATTACCGCGGCATGGTGCTGGACCAGCTCGTGGCCAAGGGCATCCTGCGGCTGGAGGAGGGGCGCTTCCTCTGGGTCTTCCCCGACCGTCGCTACCCCAAGGGCCCGCTGGGCGAGGCGGAGGTGCGCGAGGTGCGCGCCCGCCTGCGCGCCGTGCTGCTGCAGGACGAAATCCCGGACCCGCAGGACGCGCTGCTGGTGGGCCTTGCCCGCTCGGCCGGCCTCATCCCGCTGATCCTGACGCCCGAGGAGCAGAACCGCGCGGGCAAGCGCGTGGACCAGGTGGCGGATCTGGAGGAACTCAGCCGCACCCTGTCCAATGTGACGCGCGAGGTCTTCGCCGTGATGCTGGCCTTCGCCGGCGCGCATTGACGGCGGCATGAAAAAAGGCGCCGACCTGATGGCCGGCGCCTTCCTTGGTTTGGCGCTGGTGGCGCCGTATCAGCGCTGGGCCTGCAGATAGGCCAGCAGGTCGTTCAGCTGCTGCTCGTTGCGGATGCCGGCGAAGGCCATGGAGCCGCCGGGCACCACGTCACGCGGGGCGGCGAGGTACCTGCGGAGATTGTCCTCGTTCCACACGAGGCCGGCCTGGGCCACCGTCTGCATGCCGGCGGAATAGCGGAAGCCCTGGATGGAGCCCGCCGGACGCTCCCACACGCCGTGCAGGTTGGGGCCCACGCCGTTGCGGCCGCCCTCGTTGATGGTGTGGCAGGCACGGCACTGGTTGAAGACGCGTTGGCCGGCCGCCGCGTCCTGCGCCATGGCGGCGCCGAAGGGAGCAAAGGCGAAGACGGCGCCCAGGATCATCAAAGCCCGCATATGGAAATCTCCTCCTCGATCACGGTTCATACCCATTTGTGGGAAGTGTGGGCAAAGCCGCAAGCCCATGTGATCACTTCGCCACCGCAACGGGATAAAGGCACAACCCTGTGAACGAAAGATGGTTGCCATTGGTCCTGGGTGTGGCCTGGGCCATGGGCACGGCGCTGCTGGGGGCTTCGCTCACCACGATCGGGCCCTGGTACCAGGGGTTGACGCGGCCTTGTTTCCAGCCCCCCGACTGGGCCTTCGGCCCAGCCTGGACCTTGATTTTCGCGCTCTCCGGCTACGCGCTGATGCGTGCCTGGCGGGCCGGGGCGGGGCGGCTTCTGCTCGGCGTCTTTGTGCTGAACGGGGTGCTGAACGCGCTGTGGACTTTCCTCTTTTTCACCTCGCGGAGACCTGACTGGGCATTGATCGAAATCGTTCCGCTGTGGCTGTCCATCCTGGCGATGATCTGGCTTGCGGCCCGGCATGACCGCGTCGCGGCCTGGTGCATCGCCCCCTACATCGCCTGGGTGAGCTTCGCCGCCATGCTGAACCTCGCCATCGTGCAGCTGAACGGGCCCTTCGGCTGATGCAGGCCCTGTTCGATACGGGCCGCGCCGCGGACCTCGTGCTGCTGGCCTTGGCCCTGGAGGCCGTGGGGCTCTGGGCGTTGCGGCGCTGGTTGGGGCAGGGGCCGGGGCTGGCGGCGATGCTGCCCTTTCTCCTGGCCGGGGCCGCCTTCGCCCTCGCGCTGCGGGCGGCGCTGACCGGGGCGGGCTGGGCTCTCGTGGCCCTGCCGCTGCTTGCCGCCTTTGCCGCGCATATGTGGGATATCACGCGACGGTGGCGGCGATAGTCCTACCGCCGCCAGAGCCGCCTTGCGCCCAGGAAGCCGCGATACCCCAGCTCCAGCCCCTGCGCGATGCCTGGCCAGGCGGCGACGCGGCCCAGCCAGCGCCAGCCTGGCAGCGCCCCCCAGATGGCGGCGAAGGCCGCGGCGCCGTCGCGCAGGGTGCCATCGGCCATCCGCACATGCATCCGCCGCAGCGCGGCGTCGCGGTCAAGGTCCGGGCCAAGCTCAGCCTGCTGGCTGACATCCACGAAGGCGAGCGTCTCCGCCCCGCGCCGGGTGCGGTAATGCGCGATCTCGCGCGAGCAGACGGGGCAGGCGCCGTCATAATAGACGGTGGTGCAGCGGGGGGCTTCGGGCATGGCCCAGACATGGTCTGGACCTCCTTCGTGCCAACCCCATGTGGTTGCGCATGAACATTTATCCGGACTGGCTGGTGGCCGAACTCCGCTCCGACCATGCGGGCGAGACGGGCGCCGTGATGATCTACCGCGGCATCCTGGCCTTCTGCCGCGACGCCGAGCTGCGTGACTTCGCCGAGCGCCACATGGCGACCGAGCAGGGCCATCTACGCCTGCTGGAGGCCGAATTGCCGCCCGCCCAGCGCTCGCGCCTGCTGCCCATCTGGCGGGTGGCGGGCTGGGTCACGGGCGCCTTGCCCGCTCTGCTGGGGCCGCGCGCCGTCTATGCCACCATCGATTCGGTCGAGAGCTTCGTGGACCACCACTACCAGCAGCAGATCGACCGGCTGGACGCGGAGGGCATCTTCCCGGAACTCCGCGCCATGCTGGCCCGCTGCCAGGAGGAGGAGGTCCACCACCGCGACGAGGCGCGCGAACGCCATGCGGGCGTGGTGGGCGCCCTGCTGCGCGGCTGGTCCTGGATGGTGGGCGTGGGCAGCGAGGCGGCGGTCGCGGCGGCACGCCGGGTGTAGGGTGCGCCGCGGGAGGGCGCTGCCCTCCCGGACCCTCCCGCCGGGGACTTTTGGTCCCCGGACCCCTTCTTGAGATTTTGTGGGATTTGGCGGGAGGGGCGTCGCGCGAGCGCCCGTGGTGACGGGCGCACCTCGCCCCTCCCGCCAAATCCCACCAGGTCCCAAGGGTCCAGGGAACAAGTTCCCTGGCGGGGGAGCGCGAGGGGGCAGAGCCCCCTCGCAGGGTGCCTCCTACCCGAAGATGTCCGCCGGGCTGTCGGCCAGCAGTTCCTCGCCCAGCGCCTGGCCCAGCGCCACGGCATCCGTGGCGTGGCCCGTCAGCGTCCGGCGCAGCAGGAAGCTGCCATCGGCGCGGGCGACGAGGCCCGTCAGCCGGATTTCTCCCTCGGGCAGCAGACGCGCATGCCCGCCGATGGGGGTGCGGCAGGAGCCGTCCAGCGCGCCCAGGAAGGCGCGCTCGGCCAGGCTGACGGCGCGGGACTCCGTGTCGCAGATGGCGCTGAGCAGCTCATGCAGCTCCACGTCATCGGCGCGGACGGTGACGCCGATGATGCCCTGGCAGGCCGCCGGCACCATGACGTCCTCGCTGATGACCACGCCCGCGCGGTGGTCGAGCTCCAGCCGCTTCAGCCCCGCGATGGCGAGTAGGGAGGCGTCGAACTCGCCCGTGCCCACGCGAGAGAGGCGGGTCTGGACGTTGCCGCGGATCACCTCGCAGCGCAGGTCGGGGCGCGCATACAGCAGCTGCGCCTGGCGGCGGACCGAGGCCGTGCCGATCAGCGCGCCGAAAGGCAGGGCGCTGAAGGGCGAGGCGCCGGCCTGGCAGGCGGCCTCGGCCGTGCCCTCGCAGGCGGTGCCGAGCACGATGGCATCGCGCGGGTCCTCGCGGCGCAGCGTGCAGGCGAGCACGATGCCGGGGGGCAGCTCGGTCTCCAGGTCCTTCAGCGAATGCACCGCGAAATCCACGCGGCCATCGAGCAGCGCCTCGTGGATTTCCTTGGCGAAGAGGCCCTTGCCGCCGATCTCGGCGAGGCGCCGGTCCTGGATGCGGTCGCCGGCCGTGCTGATCTCGTGTTCCTCGAAGGCCTCCACATCACGCAGGATGGGGCAGACGCTGCGGATCAGGTCCAGGAAGTGCCGGGTCTGATAGAGTGCGAGTGGTGAGCCGCGCGTGCCGACCTTCAGCGGAAGGGTGGGGCCGTGATGCCGTGTCGCGCGCGCGCGGGCGTGGTGGGGGTGAGCCAGATCCATGTGTTAAGCCCTCGCCAGCCCGAGCAGATGGGCCATGTCCTTGAAGAAGATCTTGATGTGCGCCAGGGGGTCCTTCCGGACCAATTCCTTGTTCATGTAGGATTCCCAGGTGAGACGCTGGACATCCTTGTCCTCGCACATCTTCACGAAGTGCTCGCGCGTCCAGTCGGTCCGGTACCAGAAGGTCTGCATGATCCCGAGGATCCAGAAGACCTTGCCGTGGTCCTTCATGAAGCGCTTGCGCGCGGTCTTGAGCGCCGCCGCATCGCCGGTGGCGAGTGCCATCTGCACCGCCTCGGCGGCGAGCCGCCCGCCCAGCATGGCGTAGTAGATGCCCTCGCCCGAGGCGGGGGCGACCACGCCCGAGGTGTCGCCCGCCAGGACCACGTCGCGGCCATTGTCCCAGCGGCGCAGCGGCTTCATGGGGATGGGCGCGCCCTCGCGGCGGATGGTCTCGAAGCCTGCGAGGCCGTGCTGTTCACGCACCTCGGCCGTCGCGCCGCGCAGCGAGAAGCCCTTGCGCGCGCTGCCCGTGCCGATGCTGGCGCTGTCGCCATGCGGGAAGATCCAGGCGTAGAAATCGGGGCTGGTGCGGCCGTTGTAGATCACGTCGCAGCGGGTGGCCTCGTAGCTGCCGCGCGCCGCCACGTCCTCGGGCACCTTCACGATCTCGTGATAGGCGAAGACGCATTTCGGATGGGCCTGGCCGGGAATGGCCTGGCGGGCCAGGTCGCTGCGGGCGCCATTGGCCAGGATCACCATGCGCGCGCGGAGGCGCCGGGCGGGGCCTTCCTTCGGCTCGAAGGCGATGGCGGCGGTGCCGTCGGGGTCACGTTCCAGCGCGGTGGCCTCGCCGGTGATGCGGTCCGCGCCGGCTTCGGTCGCGCGCACGCGAAGCCATTCGTCGAACTCGCAGCGGTCCACCATGCCGACATAGCCATTCTCGACCGGCATGGGCACGCGCTTGCCCTTGGGCGAGATGATGTCGGCGCAGGTGATCTTCGCCTTCAGCAGATAGTCCGGGATGGCGAAGTCCCTGATGGCGCGGGGCGGGATGGCGCCGCCGCAGGGCTTGATGCGCCCCGCGCGGTCCAGCAGCGCCACGCGCTTGCCCGTCCGCGCCAGGTCATGCGCCGCTGTGGCACCCGAGGGGCCGCCGCCGACGACAAGGACGTCATAGGTTTCCGATGTCACGTGACGGCCTCCTTCAGGGGCGGAATGGGGAAGAGGGGGCGGGGGGCCACCGTCAGCCGTGCCGCGAGCACGGCGGCCACCAGGAAAAGAGCCGACTGGAAGAGAAAGACCGCGCCATAGCCCGCCGCCGCGCTGCCGAGGCCCGCGCGGGCGATGTCAGCCAGCACGGCACCCGCGAAGCCGCCGATGGCGAAGGCGATGGCCTGCGCCGCGCCCCAGAGGCCCATGCGCGTGCCCGCGCGGCCCGCGCCGGCCAGTTGCATCATGCTGGCAATGGCGGCCGCGGCGAAGGCGCCGGTCGCGAAGCCGAGGCCCATGTAGATCAGCGTCAGCGGCGGCGCCGCCATCTCGGGGGTGGCCGAAAGCACGACCAGCATGGCCCCGGAGCCGATGCAGCCCCCCACCATCCAGCCGCGCAGAGAGGCCAGCCGCGCGCCCAGCACGCCGCTGCCGAAGATGGCCATCACGATCATGCCCGCCAGCGTGCCGGCGTTCTGCAGCCCGGCGAGCGTGGTGGACTGGCCGATGGTCATGCCGAAGACCTGGCCCGCGAAGGGCTCGATGATCAGATCGCTCAGGTTGTAGGCCAGCATCGAGACGAAGACGAAGATGGTGAAGCGCCGCGCCGTGGCGTCGGACCAGACCTCGCCCAGCACGGCGCGGAAGCTGGGCTTGGGGCCCATGGCGGCCGCGTGGGGGGCGGGCGGCGCGGCCACGGAATTCTCCACCCCGCGCACCGCCAGTGTCGCGATGCACACCGCGATCAGCGAGATGACGGCGGTGACGGCCACAAGGCGCTCGGGCGAGAAGGGGTCTAGGAAGCGGCCCGCCGTGGTCGCCGTCACCGCGAAGCCCGCGATCATCATCACCCAGAGGATGGTGGCGGCCGGCGCACGGCGCTGCGGCGCGACCTTGGCGGCCACCAGCGCCAGGAGCGAGGTGCCCGCGGCACCCGAACCGAGGCCCACCAGGAAGAAGCCCAGCGCCGCAACCACGACGCCCAGGACGAAGAAGCTGCCCATCAGCGCCACACCCAGCGCCGCGACCGCGCCGCCCGCGCCCAGCACCGCCATGCCGCCGATGATCCAGGGGGTGCGCCGACGCCCCATGTCGCTGCCATAGCCCAGGCGCGGCCGCAGCATCTGCACGCCGTGATGGATGCCGACCAGCAGCCCGGGCAGGGTGGCGGGCAGGGCCAGTTCCACCACCATCACGCGGTTCAGCGTGGTCGTGGTCATGATGATGATGGCGCCGAGTGCCGTCTGTACGAGGCCAAGGCGGATGATGGAGGTCCAGGACAGCCCGCTCATGCCATGGCCCTCAGCGCGAAGGCGGCGGCCAGCATGCCCAGCACATAGGGTCCCACGCCGGTCGCGTTGTACCAGGGGGCGAGCTTGCGGGGGTCGGTCAGCATCCGGCGCATGGCCCAGACTTGCACGCCGATCAGCGCCAGGATGATGATCGGGCTCAACACCGCGCCCCAGGCGAAGAGAAGCCCCACCACCACGAATTGCGGCACCGCCATCATCCAGCAGGCGACCAGCGCCGCGCGCTCGGGGCCGAGCAGCACGGGCAGGGAATTGATGCCGGTGCGGCGATCGCCTTCAATGGCCTTGAAATCGTTCAGGGTCATGATGCCATGGGCGCCGATGCCATAGAGGAGCGCGATCAGCAGCACCTCAGCCCTGGGCGCGCCGCCGGCCATGATGGCGGCGGCCGTGATCCAGGGCAGCGTCTCGTAGGAGAGGCCCGTGGCCGTGCAGCCCAGCCAGCCATTCAGCTTCAGCCGCAGCGGCGGCGCCGAGTAGATCCAGGCCAGGATCAGCGCCACAACCGTCGCGCCGAAGCCCCAGGGGCCGAGCGCCGCCGCCACCAGCAGCGACATGCACGACCAGAAGATGGCGATGTAGAGGCCCCAGCGCCCCGGGATGCGCCCCGAGGGAATCGGCCGGTCGGGCTCGTTGATCGCGTCCACATGCCGGTCGAACCAGTCATTCACCGCCTGCGACGTGGCGCAGACCATGGGCCCGGCCAGCAGCAGGCCCAGCGCCAGGTAGCCCCACTTGCCCTCGAAGCTGGCGCCCGAGGCCACCGCGCCGCACAGGAAGGCCCAGACCGGCGGAAACCAGGTGACGGGCTTGAACAGCTCCAGCACCGCTGAGGGGTCGAGACGGGTGAGGGTTCGGCCGGACATCGCGATCAGCTCTCCTCGTCCGGGCCGAGGTCGCCAATGCCGTAGCGGCGCAGCTTCACGTAGAGCGACTGCCGCGACAGCCCCAGCATCTCGGCCGCGGAGGCGCGGTTGTTGTTCGTGAGTTCGAGGGCCGCCTCGATGGCAAGCTTCTCGATGACGTCGGTGGCCTCGCGCACCAGCTCCTTCAGCGGCACCCGGCCCACGAGTTCCGTGAGCTGGCCGGCCGCGGCGGGCAGGGTGGGCGGCCCGGTCTCGATGGGGGCGGGACGGGGGCCGATGTCGCGGATGGTGAAGCCGAAGCACTGCTGCCCGCCATCGAGGACGGAGGCGGCCGAGACCTCGACCTCGGCCTCCGCGCCCTGGTCCCCGCGGATTCGGGTACGGAACAGCCGCACCGGGCCACGCCCGCGCACCTGCGCCAGCAGCACGTCCAGTTCCACCGCCTGGCGGCCGAGGAAGCGGGAGAGTTCCTCGCCCCGCGCCGTCGCCTCATTGGGCAGTTGCACGAGTTCGAGGAAGGCCGGGTTGGCGGTGATGATGCGGCCATCGGCGGCCGTCAGCACGAAGGCGTCGGGCGTGCTTTCCACGAAATCCGCAAGACGGGCGCGGGATTCCGGGATGGGGCTCTCGCCCGAATCGCCGCCGAGGAAGGCGAGGCGCACCAGGAAGAGCGAGCTGCGCTCATGCCGAAGCAGCGAGGCCGAGAGCAGCGCCTCGCGCCTGGTGCCCCGCATGGAAACCCGACGCTCCTCGGCCGTGCCGGCGGCGCGCACGGTGGCGAGCAGCGCCTCGACCCGCGCGCGGTCCTCGGGCGCGAAGGCGTCGAGGAAGGAGGGTTGTGCGCCGAAGATGCGGTCCGCGGCGAGGTTCGCCTCCAGCACGCGCAGGCTCGCGGCATCCAGCACCATCACCGGCTCGCCCGACATCTGGAAGAGCAGGCGATAGCGCGTCTCGGCCTGGCGCAGCCTGCCGTATTCGCGCTCCATGGCCTGCTGTGCCTCGACGAGGCGCTGCTGGAGGGAGGCGAGAAGGCGCAGGTCACGCGCGAAGAGCACCACGCGGTCGGTGCCCGGCAGCCGGTTGGCCGCGCAGAGTAACGGAATGGACGCACCATCCGCCGCACGCAGATTGAGATGCCGCCAGCGCGGCATGTCCTGGGCCGAGACCTCGCCCAGCATGTCATGAACCTTGGAGCGGCTGTCCTCGGCAACGGCGTCTGCAAGCGCGCGGCCAAGCCACGCCTTGCGTCCGCCCAGCGCTGCCGCCAGGTCCGCATTGCCAAAGGCCATGTCGCGGATCACTCCCGCACCGTCCATCACGAGCGTGGCGTCAGCCGCCGCCGCGATGAGGCGAGAGGCAGCCTCCGCATCCATGACCCCCAGCGACTGGCTCGGGGTACCGAAACCCAACACGTGCGGCTTGTTCCTTTTGAAGATGGGAGGAGAAGCATGGCGTGAACATCACGAATGCGCGGCCATCAAGCCCACGAGGCCTTCTGCGCGCGAAAGGGCCCCGGCGGCGTCATCGGCGGTCGCATCGGCGCCCGCCATCGCGGCCTTCGCGGCATCGTCCTGGAAGGCGGCACCGCCCACCATGACCGCCACGTCGGGGTTGAAGGAATGGGTGCGTATCGAGGCGATCAGCCCGGGCAGGGCCGGCAGGCGCTCCGAGACGCCACAGGACAGGGCCACCACGCCGAACCATTCGCGTGAAACGCGGCGGCGCAGTTCCTTCTCCGTGCCGCCGCAATCCTGCGCGACGTGCCAGCCGCCGGCGCGGAAGAACTCCGCCACCATGGCGATGCCGAAGCTGTGCTGCTCGCCCGGCATGGGCAGCATCAGGGCCGAGCGGCGCTGCGAACCCACCCGGCCGCCGGCCAGCGAAGGCGCGAGGTCATGCAGGACGGATTGCAGCGCCAGCATGCCCAGCGTGACCTCGACGAAGCCGCAACGGTCCTGCTTCCACCAGTCGCCCAGCTCGCGTGCCACGGTTGTCAAGGTAACAAGACAGAGCGATTCGGCGCTGTCGCCCTGCTGTCTTTTCGTCCTGACAGCGGCCAGCAGCCCTTCGGCATTCCCGGCAATGGCGAGGCGAGCCAGGCGCTCCGTCTCGGACTGGTCCGCGGCCTCGCGGGCCTCGCCGATGCGGGGCAGGATTTCGCGGCTGAGCGCCGTTTCGATATGGGTGGTGAGGCGCAGGATGCGGCGTTCGAGCACGGCGGTCGCATGGCTGCCGCGGTATGGCGTGGAGCGCTTCGGTGGCGCGACCCTGGCCTGTGTGTGCAGCATTATCCGCCCTCGGACCGTTCCCTGACGTCCGGATCATCGGCGGAACGCGCCCCATCTGTCAACGCATCTTTACGTCAATCTTGCTTGACATACGCGGTCCCAGCCTCCTAGCTTTCACTCGTTCGGAGCGATCCGGCCGTCGGAATCCGGGATGTGGGCCAAGGCTCCGTTCCGGTTTCGCCCAAGCGGGCAGGCGGCGGCACGAGAAGCGGTTCCGATGCGGAGGGGTAGTCAAGACATGCTGTCAGGCCCGGTTCTCGACCGTCTCATCGCCGCGGTGGATTCCTGCCCTTACGGCACCAGCGCCGGGCGCACCCACCGCCAGCGCACGCCACGCCCTCTCTATACGCCTGAGGAGCGCGTGCGCCGTGACGCGACGCCCTGGACGATGGTGCAGGGCATCCTGGCCCCCGTGCAGTTTCTGGTGTTCCTGGTCAGCCTCGGCCTCGTGCTGAACTACCTGGCCACGGGCCAGGGCCTGTGGGCCGCCGAGGCCTCGGTCGTGGTGAAGACGCTGGTGCTCTACACCATCATGATCACGGGTTGCGTGTGGGAACGCGTGGTCTTCGGGAAGTATCTCTTCGCGCCCTCCTTCTTCTGGGAGGACGTGTTCTCCATGCTGGTCCTGGCGCTGCACACCGCCTATCTCGGCGCGCTGCTGTTCGCCTGGGGCGACACCTACTTTCAGATGTGGCTGGCGCTGGCCGCCTACGCCGCCTACGTCATCAACGCGGGCCAATTCGTGTGGAAGCTGCGCATAGCGCGCCTCCAGGCGCGGGGCACCTGAGCACCATGCTGGACCACGTCCCCGCCAGCGGCTGCGACACCCGCCCCATCCTGCGTGAGCGCGGCCAGCGCGAGGTCTTCTGCGGGCTGACCGGCATCGTCTGGATGCACCGCAAGATCCAGGACGCCTTCTTCCTGGTCGTGGGCAGCCGCACCTGCGCGCACCTGCTGCAATCGGCCGCCGGCGTCATGATCTTCGCCGAGCCGCGCTTCGCCACCGCCATCCTGGATGAGCGCGACCTCGCGGGCCTTGCCGACGCGCAGGAGGAGCTGGACCGCAACGTGGCGCGCCTGCTGGAGCGCCGGCCGGACATCAAGCTCCTGTTCCTGGTGGGCTCCTGCCCGTCGGAGGTCATCAAGCTCGACCTGCATCGCGCCGCACAGCGCCTCGATCGCCGCTTCAACGGCGTGCGGGTGCTGAACTATTCGGGCAGCGGCATCG
This sequence comes from Roseococcus suduntuyensis, assembly GCF_014196305.1. Lineage (GTDB taxonomy): Bacteria > Pseudomonadota > Alphaproteobacteria > Acetobacterales > Acetobacteraceae > Roseococcus > Roseococcus suduntuyensis. Next base: position 281,669 of record NZ_JACIDJ010000002.1, on the reverse strand, counting down.
AGACCACCTTCACCCAGGGCGAGGATGCCTGCCTCGCGGCGTTGGTGCCGGAGCTTCCCTCCACCGACTCGGCGCAGCTCGTCATCGTGGGCGCGCTGGCCGAGGTGGTGGAGGACCAGTGGCGCCGCCTCTACGCTGCCATGGGCGTGACCAACCTGGCCTTCCTGCCCGCCCGCCGCGCCGGTGACATGCCGGCCGTGGGGCAGGGCACGCGCTACCTCCTGGCGCAGCCCTTCCTGGCCGAGACGGCGCGGCTGCTGGATGCGCGCGGTGCGCGCCACATCCCCACCCTCTTTCCCCTGGGGGCCGAGGGCACCACCGCCTTCCTGCGCGCCGGCGCCGAGTCCATGGGCGTGGGCGCAGGCCGCTTCGCCGAGGCCACCGCGGCCGCCGAGGCGCGCGCCCGTGCGGCGCTGGAGGGCCCCCGCGCGCGCCTCGCTGGCAAGCGCATCTTCTTCTTCCCGGATTCGCAGCTCGAAGTGCCGATGGCGCGCTTCCTCACCCGCGAATGCGGGATGGAGGCCGTCGAGATCGGCACGCCCTACCTGCACCGCGCGCATCTGGCGGCCGAGATGCCGCTGCTGCCCGCCGCGGCCACCCTCTCCGAAGGGCAGGATGTGGAACGCCAGCTCGATCGCTGCCTGGCGGCGCGGCCGGACCTGGTGGTGTGTGGCCTGGGCCTTGCGAATCCGCTGGAGGCGCAGGGCATCACGACCAAGTGGTCCATTGAGCTCGTCTTCACCCCGGTGCAGGGCTACGACCAGGCGGCGGACCTCGCCAGCCTCTTCGCGCGCCCCTTCGCGCGCCGCGACATGCTGAGGGTCTGAGGCCATGCAGCTCACGCTCTGGACCTATGAGGGCCCGCCGCATGTGGGGGCGATGCGTGTCGCGACCGGCATGGAGGGGCTGCACTATGTGCTGCACGCGCCCCAGGGCGACACCTACGCCGACCTGCTGTTCACGATGATCGAGCGGCGCTCCAAGCGCCCGCCCGTCACCTACACGACCTTCCAGGCGCGCGACCTGGGCGGCGACACGGCGGAGCTTTTCAAGCGCGCCCTGCTGGACGCGGCCGAGCGGTTCAAGCCGCAGGCCTTCATCGTCGGCGCCTCCTGCACGGCGGAGCTGATCCAGGACGACCCGGGCGGCCTCGCGGCCACGGCGGGCCTGGATGTGCCCGTGGTGCCGGTGGAGCTGCCCTCCTACTCCAAGAAGGAGAACTGGGGCGCGGCCGAGACCTTCTATCAGCTGGTGCGGCGCTTCGCGGTGAAGGCTGAGCAGCGCCCGGCCACCTGCAACGTGCTCGGGCCGACGGCGCTGGGTTTCCGGCATCGCGACGACGTGAAGGAGGTGTGCGGCCTGCTGGCGCGGCTCGGCATCACGGTCAATGTTGTGGCGCCGATGGGCTCCACGCCAGCCGATCTTACGCGGCTGGGCGAGGCCAGCTTCAACGTGGTGCTCTACCCCGAGACGGCGGGCACCGCGGCCTCCTGGATGCAGCGCAACCTGGGCCAGCCCTTCACCAAGACCGTGCCCATCGGCGTGGGCGCCACGCGCGAATTCATCGCCGAGGTGGCCGCGCTGGCCGGCGTGGACGCGACCGCTCTGCTGGCCGCCGAGGAAAGCCGCCTGCCCTGGTATTCGCGCAGCGTGGACAGCACCTACCTCACCGGCAAGCGCGTCTTCATCTTCGGCGATGCGACCCACGCCGTCGCCGCCGCCCGCGTGGCGCGCGAGGAGCTGGGCTTCGAGGTTGTGGGCCTCGGCACCTATTCGCGCGAGCAGGCGCGCGAGGTGCGGGAGGCCGCGAAGGCTTTGGGCCTCGAGGCGCTCATCACGGATGACTACCTGGCGGTGGAGCAGGCCATCGCCGACGCCCACCCCGAGCTGGTGCTGGGCACGCAGATGGAGCGCCACACGGCCAAGCGGCTGGGTGTGGCCTGCGCCGTGATCTCGGCACCCGTCCATGTGCAGGACTTCCCCGCGCGGCATTCGCCGCAGATGGGATTCGAAGGCGCCAATGTGATCTTCGACACCTGGGTCCATCCGCTGATGATGGGCCTGGAGGAACACCTGATCGGGATGTTCCGCGAGGATTTCGAGTTCAACGACCAGGCGCCCTCGCATCTCGGCCACAAGGCGGCCCCCGCGCCGCCGCCCGTGCGCGAGGCGCCGCCCATGGTCGAGGCCGTGGCCGTGCTGGAAGCGCCTGTTGAGACGCGCTGGGCACCCGATGCCGAGGCCGAGCTGAAAAAGATCCCCTTCTTCGTTCGCGGCAAGGCCCGCCGGAACACGGAAGCCTTCGCCCGGATGACGGGCGTTGCCACCATCACCGTCGAGACCCTGTATGACGCAAAAGCTCATTACTCGCGGTAGCCCCCTCCATCTCGTCATCGTGACGATGGACAGCCATCTCGGGCAGGCGGTGGACCGCGCGCGCGACATGCTGTTGCGGGATTGCCCGGGGGTGCGGCTGATCGTCCACTCCGCCGATGAATGGGGCAGCGACCCGGTGGCGCTGGCCGCCTGCCGTGCCGACATCGCGCGCGCCGACATCCTGGTGGCCGGCATGCTGTTCCTGGATGAGCATGTGCGCGCCGTGCAGGATGCGATCGCGGCCAGGCGCGATGCCACCATGGCCACCGTCTGCCTGCTCTCGGCCGGCGAGATCGTGAAGATGACGCGGCTGGGCAAGTTCGACATGTCCACCGAGGCGCGTGGCGCCATGGCGCTGCTGAAGAAGCTGCGCGGGTCGAAGGGCAAGAACACCTCCGGCCGCGGCCAGATGAAGACGCTGGCCATGCTGCCCAAGCTGCTGCGCTGGATTCCCGGCACGGCGCAGGACGTGCGCATCTACATGCTGGCCCTGCAATACTGGCTGGCGGGCTCGGCCGAGAACATCGCGAACCTGGCGCGCATGCTGGTGCAGCGCTATGGCGGCCATGCCAAGCTGCAGGTGGGCGCGCCGGTGGAATACCCCGATGTGGGGCTCTACCACCCCGGCCTGCCCGGCCGCATCGCGGAGAATGTCGCGCAGCTGCCGCAGGCGGGCGCACAAGGCCGCGTGGGGGTGCTGCTGCTGCGCTCCTATGTGCTGGCGGACAACGCGGCGCATTACCGCGGCGTGATCGAGGCGTTGGAGGCCAAGGGACTTTCGGTGGTTCCGGCCTTCGCGGCCGGTCTTGACCAGCGCCCCGCCATCGAGCGCTTCTTCCTCAATGACGGACAGCCCATCGTGGATGCGGTGGTGTCGTTGACAGGGTTCTCGCTGGTGGGCGGGCCCGCCTACAACGACGCCCGCGCGGCCGAGGAGATGCTGGCGAAGCTCGATGTACCCTACATCGCGGCCCACCCCCTCGAATTCCAGACGATCGTGGACTGGCAGGCCGATCATCGCGGCCTGACGCCGGTCGAGGCCACGATGATGGTGGCCATCCCCGAGCTCGACGGCGCGATCATGCCAATGACCTTCGGCGGTCGCTGCGGCACGGATGACCTGAAGCAGCGCTGCCCGGGCTGCGACGGCATCCGCTGCAAGGGCAACATGGTCCCTCACCATGAGCGTGCGGTGACGCTGGCGCAGCGCGTGGCCCGCATGGTGGCGCTGCGGCGCAAGGCGCGGGCCGAGCGGCGCGTGGGCCTCGTCATCTTCAACTTCCCGCCCAATGCGGGGAACACCGGCACGGCCGCCTATCTCGCGGTGTTCGACAGCATCTACGCGACGCTGCGCGCCATGCGGGCCCAAGGCTACGATGTGGAGCTGCCCGAAAGCGCCGATGCGCTGCGCGAACGCATCCTGAACGGCAACCGCGAACGCTTCGGCGCGCTTGCCAATGTCGCCGCGCGCATGCCGGTGGATGAGCATGTGCGCCGCCAGAGCTGGCTCGCGGAGATCGAGCGGCAGTGGGGCCCCGCACCCGGCCGCCTGCAGACCGACGGCGCGACGCTGCATATCCTGGGCGAGCGCTTCGGCAATGTCTTCGTGGGCGTGCAGCCCGGTTTCGGCTATGAGGGCGACCCGATGCGCCTGCTCTTCGAGCAGGGCTTCGCCCCCACCCACGCCTTCGCCGCCTTCTATCGCTGGCTGCGCGAGGAGTTCGCCGCCGACGCCGTGCTGCATTTCGGCACCCATGGCGCACTGGAGTTCATGCCGGGCAAGCAGGCCGGCATGTCCAAGGATTGCTGGCCCGACCGGCTGATCGGCGACCTGCCCAACTTCTACCTCTACGCATCCAACAATCCTTCCGAGGGCATGCTGGCCAAGCGGCGCGCTAATGCCACGCTGATCAGCTACCTGACGCCGCCCGTGGCCCATGCCGGGCTGTATCGTGGGCTGCTGGACCTGAAGGCCAGCCTCGACCGCTGGCGGGCACTGGATCCCGAGAGCGGTGATGCGACGGACATGCTGACCATGCTCCAGGCCCAGGCCGCCGCGGTGGACCTGGCCGAGGCCGAACCGCAATGGGAGCTGGAGGGCATCGTGGCCCGGCTGCACAAGCTGGCGAACGACCTGCTGGAGTTGGAATACACGCTGATCCCGCACGGGCTGCACAGCCTGGGCGTGGTCCACACTCCCGCCCAGCGCGAGGAATTGCTGGACGCGGCGGGTGTGACGGATGCGACCGAGCGCGCGCGCCTTGGCGCCCTGCTGGGCGAGGACCACGAAATCCCGGCCATCCTCCACGCGCTCGATGGCGGCTATGTCCGCCCCGCGCCGGGTGGCGACCTGCTGCGGACCACCGACGTGCTGCCCACCGGCCGCAACATCCATGGCTTCGATCCCTTCCGCATACCTTCCGCCTTCGCGGTGGAGGATGGCGCGCGCCAGGCCGAACGCCTGCTGGCGCGCCATGTCGAGACCAGCGGTGCGCTGCCCGAGACCATCGCCGTCGTCCTCTGGGGCACCGACAACCTCAAGACCGAGGGTGGGCCGCTCGCCCAGGCGCTGTGGCTGATGGGCGCCGAGCCGCGGCTCGATGGTTATGGCCGCGTGTGCGGCGCGCAACTCGTGCCGCTGGAGCGTCTTGGGCGGCCGCGGGTGGATGTGATGATCAGCCTCTCGGGCATCTTCCGCGACCTGCTGCCCATGCAGACCAAGCTGCTGGCCGAGGCCGCGCTGCTGGCCGCCGGCGCCGATGAGGCGCCCGAGCGTAACTTCATCCGCAAGCACGCGCTGGCGCTGATGGCGGAGAAGGGCATCTCGCTGGAGGACGCCGCGTTGCGCGTCTTCGGCAATGCCGAGGGCACCTATGGCGCCAACGTCAACCTGACCGTGGACAACGGCGCCTGGCAGGACGAAGACGAACTCGCCGACACCTACATGAAGCGCAAGGGCTTCGCCTATGGCGTGGACGGGCACCCCCGCCGCCAGGAGGCGACCATGGCGCATCTGCTGAGCACGGTGGAATGCGCCTACCAGAACCTCGACAGCGTCGAGAGCGGCATCACCACCATCAGCCATTACTTCGACAGCCTGGGCGGCATCAGCCGCGCCGCCCGCCGAGCCCGCGGTGGCAAGGACACGGCGGTCTACATCGGTGACCAGACGCGCGGCGCGGGCAAGATCCGCACGCTGGCCGAGCAGGTCACGCTGGAAAGCCGCACCCGCGCCCTGAACCCGAAATGGTTCGAGGCGATGCTGACCCATGGCTATGAGGGCGTGCGCCAGATCGAGGAGCACGTCACCAACACCATGGGCTGGTCGGCCACGACGGGCCAGGTGGCGCCCTGGGTCTATCAGCACCTCGCGCAGACCTACATGCTCGACCCCGAGATGCGCGCGCGCCTGGCCGCACTCAACCCGACCGCTTCCGTGAAGATCGCGAACCGCCTGATCGAGGCCACCGAGCGCAGCTACTGGGCGCCGGACGAAGCCACGCTCGAGGCGCTGCGACGCGCGGGAGAGGAACTCGAAGATCGCCTTGAGGGGATCACGCCGGAGATGGCCGCATGAACAAGATCGTCCGCACGGAGCTCATCCGTGGCTCGAATCGCGAAAAGGTTGGCGATGGCTCTGGCAGCGTCCAGGTGCACATGGACCAGGTGGCCAAGATCGACACCGCCAAGGTCTTCGCCGTCTATGGCAAGGGCGGCATCGGCAAGAGCACGACCAGCTCGAACCTTTCTGTCGCCTTCGCCAAGCTCGGCAAGCGGGTGCTGCAGATCGGCTGCGACCCCAAGCACGACAGCACCTTCACGCTGACCAAGTGCATGATCCCCACCGTGATCGACGTGCTGGAGGGTGTGGACTTCCACGCCGAGGAACTCCGCCCGGAGGATTTCGTGGTGGAGGGCTATGCCGGGGTGATGTGCGTGGAGGCGGGCGGCCCGCCGGCCGGCACGGGCTGCGGCGGCTATGTCGTCGGCCAGACGGTGAAGCTGCTGAAGGAGCATCACCTGCTGGAAGACACCGATGTGGTGATCTTCGACGTGCTGGGCGACGTGGTGTGCGGCGGCTTCGCCGCCCCCCTGCTGCATGCGGACCGCGGCGTGATCGTGGCGGCGAACGACTTCGACAGCATCTTCGCGATGAACCGCATCGTCGCCGCCATCCACGCCAAGGCGAAGAACTACGGCGTGCGGCTGGGCGGCGTCATCGCCAACCGCAGCGCGGCCACCGACCAGATCGAGCGCTACAACGACCGCACCGGCATGAAGCTGCTGGGGCATTTCCAGGACCTGGACGCCATCCGCCGCTCGCGCCTCAAGAAGCAGACGCTGTTCGAGATGGACGCCACCCCCGAGATCAAGGCCGTGCAAGATGAATACCTGCGCATCGCCGCCCTGCTCTGGGCCGGCGTGGAGCCGGTGGAGGCCGAGGCGTTGAAGGATCGCGACATCTTCGACCTGCTGGGTTACGACTGATGCAAAGCGGCACCTACACCGCCCGCAGGGGCGAGCTCGAAACCTATTTCGACCGCACCGCCTCCGAGAACTGGGCGCGGCTGACCTCGGAAGCGCCCGTCAGCGGCATCCGCGCCACGGTGCGCGCGGGCCGCAACGCGATGCGCGAGACGCTCCTCTCCTGGCTGCCCGGCGACATGACGGGGCTGCGGCTGCTTGACGCCGGCTGCGGCACGGGCGCCCTGGCCAATGAGGCCGCCCGTCGTGGCGCCGAAGTGGTGGCCGTGGACCTCGCCGGCACGCTGATCGAACACGCGCGGGATCGCGCCGCGCATCTGGGCGGCAACCAGCCCGATTTCCGCGTGGGCGACATGCTGGACGAGACGCTGGGCAGCTTCGACCACATCGTGGCCATGGACAGCCTGATCCACTACAAGCCCGCCGACATCGTGGACGCACTGGCCCGGGCTTCGGCCCGCTGCCGCCGCTCGATCATCTTCACCGTGGCGCCGCAGACGCCGATGCTGTCGGTGATGCACGCGGTGGGCCGGATGTTCCCGCGCAGTGACCGCGCGCCCTTCATCGAGCCGCTGGCGGAAGCCAAGCTGCGCCGCCTGATCGCGGCCGACCCGCGCCTCTCGGATTTCGCGCCGGGCCGGCACCGGCGCATCAAGAGCGGCTTCTACACCTCCCACGCGTATGAGTGGGTCCGGCGATGAGCACCGAGCGCTTCAGCCTCGCGCGGCAATGGATGAAGATCAGCCCGTCCATGCTGCCCTTCGCGGATGCGGCCTCGGCCGATGTGCCGCTGAGCCGGCTGTTGCGCCTGTCGCTCTTCCAGATCTCGGTGGGCATGGCGGCGGTGCTGCTGATCGGCACGCTGAACCGCGTGATGATCGTGGAGCTGGGCGTGCCGGCGGGGCTGGTGGCCGTGATGGTGGCCCTGCCGCTGGTCTTCGCACCGCTGCGCGCGTTGATCGGGTTCAGGTCGGACAATCACAAATCCGTGCTGGGCTGGCGGCGCGTGCCCTATCTTTGGTTCGGCACCATCTTCCAGTTCAGCGGCTTTGCGATGATGCCCTTCGCGCTGCTGATCTTGTCGGGTGACACATGGGCGCCGCCCATCGCGGGCCAGATCTCGGCCGCCATCTGCTTCCTGCTGGTGGGCGCGGGGATGCATATGACGCAGACGGTGGGCCTCGCTCTCGCCACCGACATCTCGCCGCGCGAAAAGCAGCCCAAGGTGGTGGCGCTGATGTCCGTCATGCTGCTGCTGGGCATGCTGGGCAGCGCGCTGGTCTTCGGCCTGCTGCTGACGCCCTTCAGCCAGATCAAGCTGATCCAGGTGATCCAGGGCGTGGCCGGCGCCACCATGATCCTGAACTTCGTGGCCATCTGGAAGCAGGAAGTGCGCGACCCCGCGCGCTCCGCCGCGCTGCCGGAAGACCCGAGCTTCCGCCAGGCCTGGCGCGAGCTGAAGTCCACTGGGCCCTGGACGCGGCGGATCGTCGCCATCAGCCTCGGCACCTTCGGCTTCGCCATGCAGGACATCCTGCTGGAGCCTTATGGCGGCGAAATCCTTGGCCTCGAGGTCGGCACGACCACGCTGCTCACCGCGCTTTTCGCCTTCGGCGGCGTGAACGGCTTCATGCTGGCCTCGGGCTGGATCGGACGCGGCGCCTGCGCCAACCGCATCGCCGGCTATGGCATGGGCTGGGGCACGCTGGCCTTCGCCTGCGTGATGCTGGCCGCCCCCTTCGACAGCCCGCTGATGTTCGCCCTCGGTTCCCTGCTGATCGGCTTCGGCGGCGGGCTCTTCGCCCATGGCACGCTGACCAGCTGCATGCAGGCGGCACCGCCCGACAAGATCGGCCTGACGCTGGGCATCTGGGGCGCGGCGCAGGCCACGAGCGCGGGCATCGCCATCGCGCTGGGCGGCCTCATGCGCGACGTGGTCAGTCATCTGGCCGAAGCGGGCGCGCTCGGCCCGGCCCTGACCGGGCCGGCGGTGGGCTACTGTGTCGTCTACCTCATCGAAATCGTCGTGCTGTTCGCGGGCATCATCGCGATCGGTCCGCTCGTCCGGGGCTCCCTTGTCCCGGAATCCCTTACCGAACCGCGCGGTGCCGCAGCACCGCAGACCGCCCACTAGGGCGAAAGGAGAGAGTGCCATGCAACCTGGCTCATATTTCGCGGGCTTCGACCTGGTCACGGCCGCGCTCTACGGCTTCTGGGTCTTCTTCCTGGGGCTGATCCTCTACCTGAACCGGGAGAGCAAGCGCGAAGGCTATCCGCTGGTGACGCCGGGCAGGCCGAACGACCGCCCCCAGGGCTTCCCCGGCGTGCCCACGCCCAAGATCTTCAAGCTGGCCCATGGCGGCACGGTGCAGGCGCCGCGCAATGACGGTGACCCGCAGCTGCCCATCGCGGCCGTGTGGGCCGACCCGACGCCGGGCGCGCCGCTGATCCCGACCGGCAACCCGATGATCGACGGCGTGGGCCCCGCGGCCTATGCGCTGCGCGCCGATGTGCCGGACCTCACCTTCGATGAGAGCCTGCCCAAGATCGTGCCGCTGCGCGTGGCCACCGACGTGACCATCGACCCCGAGGACCCCGACCCGCGCGGCATGACGGTGGTGGATGCCGACTGGCAGCCCGCCGGCGTCTGCGTGGACATCTGGTACGACAAGTCCGAGGCCATCTTCCGCTTTCTCGAGGTCGAGGTCGCGACCGAGATGGGCTTCCGCCGCGTCATGATCCCGGTGCCGATGATGACCATCAATTCAGCCCGCAACGTGATCCGCGTGCGGTCGCTGCTGGCCGAGCATTTCAAGACCGCGCCCACGCTGCGGAACCCCGACACCATCACCCTCCTCGAGGAGGACAAGGTGGCGGCCTACTGCGCCGGCGGGCAGTTCTATGCCAAGCGCGAGCGCAGCGAGCCCTTCATCTGAGTGCCCAAGCCCGGCGCGCGGCCGGCGCGCCGGGATCTGCCGAGGGGGCAGGGGTTGCGCTGCATCAAGGCGGCGATCCCCCCGAACCTTCCAACATTGTCCACGCCACAAGGCTGGAGGAAGACTTCGATGAAAGACCAGCACATCCCCGGGATGCCCGAGCACGAGATCGAACCCGTGCCCGGCCTGCCCGAACGCCTGCCCGCGGGCGAGGGCATCATCTGGCAGGGCTCGCCCGCCTGGTGGCCCTTCGCGCGGCGCGCCATGCACCTCAAGGGACTTGGCTTCTACTTCCTGGCGCTGGTCGCCTGGCATCTGGTCGAATCCATGATGGCCGGCGGGTCGCTGCTGGCGGCGCTGGCCGGGCCGTCCATGTCGGTGGTGCTGGCGAGCCTTTGCCTCGTCATCCTGGCCTTCATCGGCCGGGCGGCGGCGCGGTCCACGCTCTACACCATCACCAACCGTCGCATCGTGCTGCGGGTTGGCGTGGCCCTGCCGATGACCATCAACATCCCCTTCAGCGCGGTGCAGGCGGCCTCCGTGCGGCGCCATGCGGATGGGACCGAGGACATCGTGCTTGCCCTGCTGCCCGAGCACCGCGTCTCGATGGTGGCGCTTTGGCCGCACCTGCGCCCCTGGCGGATGGGGCGGCCCGAACCCATGCTGCGCGGCCTGCCCGTCAGCGCCGGTGCCTCGCAGGTGCTGTCGCGCATGCTGGCGGCCTCGGCGCAGATGCCGGTGCCGGCCGCGGTCACCGAGCCGCCGCGCCGCCCGGTGCGCCTGCCGGGTGAGGCGGTGGCCTGAGATGGACCGGATGATGGACCGCCGCCACCTCCTGCCGCTGCTGGTCTGCGGGACCGTGATCGCGGGGACGCTCGCGCTGGTGGGGCCGCAGCAGAACCGCGCGCTCATTACCCGCCCGAACGAAATTCCCCTGCGTGAACGCCTGGTCCGTTTCGAGGATGGTTCGGATGGCTCCGTTGTCATCCGCGATGCGGGAAATCAGGCGGTGCTGGCGCGGTTTCCGGTGGCGGAGGGTGGCTTCGTCCGTGGTACGCTCCGGGCATTGGCGCGGGAGCGTCGGCAGGAAGAACAAGGGCAGGAAATGCCCTTCCGGGTGTCTGCCTGGCGGGATGGCCAGTTGACCTTGGATGATGTCGCCACCGGGCGGCGCGTGGACCTGACGGCCTTCGGCTCCACCAATGCCGGGATCTTCGCCCGGCTGCTGACAGCCCAAGGAGAGACACAATGAAGAAGGCGTTGGGGGCTTTCTGGGAGAGCCTTTCCGGGCCGCGCGTCATCACCGTGCCCTGCACGGTGGAGATCGAGCAGAGTTTCGACAGCCTGCACGCGCATGCGGTGCCCGAGGGCATCACGCTGCGCCCCGGCGACCGGGTGGTGGTGAACAACCCGCCCGGCCTTCCGGAATTCGGCACGGCCACCACCTACGAGACGACGGCGACCGTCTATCGCGCCGGCCCCTTCACCCAGCTCTGGACCGAGGTCGCGGCCTTCGCCGAACTGGCCGAGCTGTACCATTGCGGCTTCGAACCCAAGGAGTATGGCGCATGAACGCCGTGACCGGGTCCACCCCGCGCGTGATGAACGAGACGACGCGCATGGCGAGCAGCGAGACGGTGCTCTCGCCCCGCTTCTACACGACCGACTTCGCGGCGATGGACGCGCTGGATGTCAGCTCCATCCGCCCGGAGTGGGACAAGCTGATGGACGAGTTTCGCGCGGACCCCAACAAGGGTCATTTCGTGCGCAACGAGCAGTTCGACCAGTTCCGCCTAGAGGATCTGCCGGAGCCCCTGCAAAAGGAGGTGGTGGAATTCCTGGTGAGTTCCGTGACCGCCGAATTCTCGGGCTGCGTGCTCTATGCCGAGATCAAGAAGCGCATCAAGAACCCTGACATCCGGGAACTGTTCGCGGTGATGAGCCGTGACGAGGCGCGCCATGCGGGCTTCATCAACGACAGCCTGAAGGACCTGGGCATTGGTGTGGACCTGGGCTTCCTCACCAAGTCCAAGAAGTACCATTACTTCCGGCCCAAGTTCATCTTCTACGCGACCTACCTCTCCGAGAAGATCGGCTATGCGCGCTACATCACGATCTTCCGCCAGTTCGAGAAGCATCCGGAGCGCCGCTTCCACCCGATCTTCAATTGGTTCGAGAAGTGGTGCAATGACGAGTTCCGCCACGGCGAGGCCTTCGCCCTGCTGATGCGCGCGAACCCCTCGCTGCTGACGGGCATCAACGCCTATTGGGCCAAGTTCTTCCAGTTGGCCGTCTTCGCCACCATGTATGTGCGCGACCACGCCCGCCCGGCCTTCCACGAGGCGCTGGGCATCAGCCCGACCGAATACGACATGCAGGTGTTCGACAAGACGACCGAGATCTGCAAGCAGGTCTTCCCCATCACGCTCGCCTGGGACACGCCCGCCTTCAAGGCGGGTCTGGACCGGCTGTTCCGCATCTCGGAACAGCTGGGGCAGCTGCGCGCGCAGAAGGGCGCCTGGGCCGCCACCAAGCGCACGGCGCTGAGCGCCGCGGCCGGCGCCACCTTCCTGCGCCTGCTGGCCATGCCCGGCCGGCGCGCGCCCCTGCCGGCCGAAATCCGGCTCAGCCCGGCCTACTGAGGGGAACGCGCGGTGGATTACGTCTGGCCCTGCCTGTTCGCGGTGTTCGTGTGGTGGTTTGGCACGGCGCTCGTGTTCATGCTCGACCAGCTGCCGCGCCACACCTACCGGCGCACCATGCTGGGCGCGACCCTGATGCTCGGGGCCGCGCTGCTGTGTGTGGTGACGCTGTCCGAACGCACCACCATGGCCAGCGCCTATGCGGGCTTCGCCTGCGGGGTGCTGGTCTGGGCCTGGCAGGAGATCGCCTTCCTGACCGGCGTCGTCACCGGCCCCAACCGCGCGCCGCTGCCCGAGGGCACCGTGGGCTTCCCGCGTTTCCGCGCGGCCCTTTCCGCCATCATCCACAATGAATTGGCCATGCTGGCGCTGGGCCTGGTGCTGCTGGTCCTGCTGTGGGACGCGCCGAACCAGATGGCGCTCTGGACTTATCTGGCGCTGTGGGTGATGCGGCAATCGGCCAAGATCAACATCTTCCTCGGCGCCCGCAATCTGGGCGAGGCCATGCTGCCGCCGCACCTCGCGCACCTGGCCAGCTATTTCCGCCGCAGGCCGATGAACTGGCTGTTTCCGTTCTCGGTGACGGGCGGCACGGTGGCCGTGGTGGTACTGGCCCTCGCCGCCGTCCAGGCCGATGACCCCTATCTCGTCACCGCCTATACCCTGCTCGCGGCCCTGCTGGCGCTGGCCGTGATCGAACATTGGTTCCTGGTGCTGCCGCTGCCGCTGGACGGCCTCTGGACCTGGGGGCGGCCCGCTTCCACCCCCCAACCGGCCCCGTTGCGCCCGCAGCGCAACGAGCCCGCCTCCCTGCCGCTGCGGCCATGAACGAAGAAGGAAAGGTTGTCGCCATGAACTACGAGGCCCTGTTCCGGAAGCAACTCGACGGTCTGCGCCGCGAGGGCCGCTACCGCGTCTTCGCCGATCTCGAACGCCGGGCGGGTTCCTTCCCGCGGGCGGTGCATCACCGCCCGGGCGGCACGGCCGAGGTGACGGTGTGGTGCTCCAACGACTACCTGGGCATGGGCCAGAACCCCAAGGTGCTGGAGGCGATGCACACGGCCATCGACCGCGCCGGCGCCGGGGCCGGCGGCACACGCAACATCGGCGGCACCAACCACTACCATGTGCTGCTGGAGAAGGAGCTCGCGGACCTGCACGGCAAGGAAGCCGCGCTGCTGTTCAACTCGGGCTACATGTCCAACTGGGCGACGCTCTCCACCCTCGCGGCCAAGCTGCCCGGCTGCGTGGTGCTGTCCGATGAGCTGAACCACGCCTCCATGATCGAGGGTATCCGCCACTCGCGCGCGCAGTGCATCGTGTGGAAGCACAATGACCTCGCCGACCTGCGCGAGAAGCTGGCGGCGCTGCCGGCCGAAACCCCCAAGCTCATCGCCTTCGAGAGCGTCTATTCGATGGATGGCGACGTTGCGCCCATCGCGGCCATCTGCGACCTGGCCGATGAATACGGCGCCATGACCTATCTCGACGAGGTGCACGCGGTGGGCCTCTACGGCCCCCGTGGCGGCGGCATCAGCGAGCGTGACGGCGTGTCGCACCGCCTGACCGTCATCGAGGGCACGCTCGCCAAGGCCTATGGCGTGATCGGCGGCTACATCGCGGGCTCGTCGGCCATGGTGGATTTCGTGCGCAGCTTCGCCTCGGGCTTCATCTTCTCGACCGCGCTGCCGCCGGCCGTCGCCGCCGGCGCCACGGCCAGCATCCAGCACCTCAAGGAAAGCGCCGCCGAGCGCGAGCGCATGCATGAGCGCGTGGCGACCGTCCGCAGCCGCCTGGATGGCCTGTCCATCCCGCACCTGCGCAACCCGAGCCACATCGTGCCCGTGATGGTCGGCAATGCCGTGCTCTGCAAGGAGATCAGCGACCTGCTGCTGGAGCGCTACTCGGTCTACGTGCAGCCCATCAACTATCCGACGGTGCCGCGCGGGACGGAGCGCCTGCGCTTCACGCCCTCGCCCGCGCACACCGATGCCGACATCGACCACCTGATGCTGGCGCTGGACGAGGTCTGGACGGAGTTCCAGATCCAGCGGCGCGCCTGAGCATGGATGGCCTCGCGACGCGCCTGAAACCCAAGGCGCGCCGCCCGGCGCGGGTAAAGCCGCGGCCGGTCTTTCCCTTCACCGCGATGGTGGGGCAGGAGGAGATGACCCTCTCCCTGGTCCTCTGCGCGGTGGACCCGGCCATCGGTGGCGTGCTGGCGCTCGGCGACCGGGGCACGGGCAAGTCCACCGCCATCCGGGCGCTCGCGGCCCTGCTGCCGCCCATGAAGGCCATCCGCGGCTGCCGCTTCAACTGCGCGCCGGGCAAGCCCGCGCAAATGTGTGAGGCCTGCCAGCAGCCCCGCGCGCCCCGCGCGACCGTGCCCGTGCCCGTGGTGGACCTGCCGCTCGGCGCCACCGAGGACCGGGTGGTGGGCGCCCTCGATCTCGAACGGGCCCTTACCCAGGGCGAGAAGGCCTTCGAGCCCGGCCTGCTGGCCCGCGCCCATCGCGGCTTTCTCTACATCGACGAGGTGAACCTGCTGGAGGACCACCTGGTGGACCTGCTGCTGGACGTGGCCGCCTCGGGTGAGAACGTGGTGGAACGCGACGGCCTCAGCGTGCGCCACCCCGCGCGCTTCGTGCTGGTGGGCAGCGGCAACCCGGAGGAGGGCGAGCTTCGCCCGCAACTGCTGGACCGGTTCGGCCTCTCCGTCGAGGTGATGACGCCGACCGACCTTCCCACGCGCATGGAGGTCATCAAGCGCCGCGACGCCTTCGAGCGTGACCCGCCCGGCTTCTGTGCCCGCTTCGCGCCGGACGAAGCCGGGCTTCGCGCCCGCATCCTGGCCGCGCGTGCGGCGCTGCCACATGTGGCGGTGCCCGATGCCATGCTGGAACAGGCCGCGCGCCTGTGCATGACGGCCGGCACGGATGGGCTGCGCGGGGAACTCACGCTGATCCGTGTGGCGCGTGCACTGGCGGCCCATGAGGGCGCCAGCGAGGTGACGCTGGACCATCTGCGCCGCCTGGCCCCGCTCGCGCTGCGGCACCGCCTGCGCCGCAACCCCCTCGATGATTCGGTCGCCACCACCCGCGTGGCCCGTGCCGTCGAGGAGGTCTTCGGGCCGTGACCCCACCGACCCCGCGCGAGGATGCCGCGCTCGCGGCGTGCCTGCTCGCGGTGGATCCGGGGGGGCTTGGCGGTGCCGTACTGCGCGCCCGCCCGGGCGTGGAGCGCGACCGCTGGCTCAGTCTTCTGCAAGCCATCCTGCCCGCCGGCACGGCGGTGCGCCGCCTGCCGCCCGGTGTCGCGGATGACGCGCTGCTGGGTGGGCTCGACCTCACCGCCACCCTCGCCACCGGCCGGCCCGTGCAGCGCGCGGGGCTGCTGGAAGCGAGTGCCGACGGCGTGCTGGTCATGCCCATGGCCGAGCGCCTGACCCGCCCCACCGCCGCCCGCCTCACCGCCGGCCAGGAGCGCCATGGCTACGCCATGCTGGCGCTGGACGAAGGGCTGGAGGAGGACGAGGCCCCGCCGCCCGCCTTGCTGGACCGCCTGGCCTTCTGCCCTGACCTCGCCGAACCGCCCGGGCCCGCCCCGCATGGCGCGGCCGCCATCGCCGCCGCGCGGGCCCGCCTGCCGGGGGTGGACAGCCCGGAGCCCGTCATCGAGGCCATTCTCGCCACCGCCATGGCGGCGGGCATCGTCTCCTTGCGCGCGCCGGCCTTGGCCCTGCGCGCGGCCCGCGCCGCGGCGGCGCTGGGCGGCCGCGACGCGCCGAACGCCGAGGATGCCACGCTGGCCGTGCGCCTCGTCCTTGGCCCCCGCGCCACCATTCTTCCCGAGGCGCCGCCCGAGCAGGAGGCGCCGCCGCCCCCGCCCGAGGAACCCGAGGCCGAGCGCCCCGACGACGCCACCGACCCCACGAGAGGCGGCCAGATGGAAGACGTGGTGCAGGAGGCGCGCGAGGTGCCGCTGCCCGCGCAGCTCCTGGCCAGCCTCGCCGCCGCCACGCTGCGCCTGCGCGCACCCTCCTCCGGCCGCACGGGGGCGGAGCGCATTTCGCTCAAGCGTGGTCGCCCGGTTGGCAGTCGCGCGGGCGAACCCCGCAATGGCGCGCGCATCGCGCTGCTGGACACGCTGCGCGCCGCCGCCCCGTGGCAGCGGCTGCGCCCCGCGCCGCCGCGTGCCCGCGTGGCCGTGCGCCGCGAGGATTTCCGCATCCGTCGCTTCCGCGAGCACAGCGAGAGCACGGCCATCTTCGTTGTGGACGCCTCGGGCTCAGCCGCGCTGCACCGGCTGGCCGAGGCCAAGGGCGCGGTCGAGATGCTGCTGGCCGAATGCTACGCGCGCCGTGACCGGGTGGGCGTCATCGCCTTCCGGGGTGCGGCCGCCGAGATGCTGCTGTCGCCCACGCATTCCCTGGTGCGGGCCAAGCGCGCCCTGGCCGGGCTGCCGGGGGGAGGGGCCTCGCCACTCGCTTCGGGGCTGGACGCGGCACTCGCCATGGCGCGGCTGGAGAAGCGCGCCGGGCGCACGCCGCTGATCGTGGCGCTGACCGATGGGCGGGCGAACATGGCGCGCGACGGCAGCAGCGGCCGCGCCGCCGCCGAGGCCGATGCCCTGGCCGTGGCGAAGCTGCTGCGCGCCGAGGGCCATTCCGTGCTGATCGTGGACACCGCCCCCCGCCCGCAGCCCTTCGCTACCACCCTGGCCGCCGAAGCCGGTGGGCGCGCGCTTGTGCTGCCGCAGGCCCGGGCGGAGGTGCTGGCGGGCGCGGTGCGGCAAGCGATAGGTGCGGGATGAGCGCCACCCTTCTCTTCCCCGAACGCGCCATCGTCCCCGCCGCGGCCGATTGGCTTTCCACGGACGACTGGCCGCACCGCGCCGCCAGCCGCTTCGTGCTGGCGGGCGGGCTGCGCTGGCATGTGCAGGTGCTGGACGGCCCGGCACGCGATGCGCCCGTGGCGCTGCTGCTGCATGGCACCGGCGCCTCCACCCATTCCTGGCGGGAGCTCGGCCCGCTGCTGGCACGGCGCCACACCATCATCATGCCGGACCTGCCGGGCCAGGGCTTCTCCGCCATGCCGCCATCCGGTGGGCTGTCGCTCGCGGGCATGGCCACGGGCATCACCGCGCTGCTGCGGGTGCTGGATGTGCGGCCGGACCTGATCATCGGGCATTCGGCGGGGGCTGCGCTGGGGGCGCGGCTTTGCCTCGATGGAGTGGCCGCGCCGGAGCGGCTCATCTCCATCAATGGCGCGCTGCTGCCGCTGGGCGGCATGGCCGGCATGGTGTTCGGCCCCATGGCGCGGCTGATGGTGAACCTGCCTGGCCTCGCGCGCTTCGCCGCGCGCCAGGCGCGCGACCGCGCGACGGTGGAACGCCTGCTGCGGGACACCGGTTCCGTCCTGACGCCCGAGGGCGTGGACCTCTACGCGCGCCTGTTCCGCCGGCCCGGGCATGTGGCGGCCACGCTGGGCATGATGGCCGCCTGGGATCTGCCAGGCCTGGCGCGTGACCTGCCGCGTCTGACCACCCCGCTGACGCTGATCGTGGGCAAGCAGGACCGCACCATCCGCCCCACCGAGGCGCGCCGCCTGCAGGCGCTGCTGCCCACTGCCCGCATCGAGGCGCTGCCCGGCCTCGGCCATCTCGCGCATGAGGAGGCACCTGGCCTCGTCGCGCGCCGCATCCTGGAGACCGCGTGATGGACGCCGAACCCCGCATTGCGCCCGAGGACCTCGAAGCTTGCCGCGACCTGCTGCGCGTGGGCTCGAAAAGCTTCCACGCCGCCTCGCTGCTGCTGCCGCGGCGGGTGCGCGACAGCGCCACCGCCCTCTACGCCTTCTGCCGCCTGGGCGATGACGCGGTGGACCATGCCACCGACCCGCGCGCGGGCCTCGCCCTCATGCGCCGGCGGCTGGACGCTGCCTATGTCGGCCTGCCCGAAAACCACCCGGCCGACCGTGCCTTCGCGGCCGCCGTGCGGCTGCACGACATTCCGCGCACCCTGCCCGATGCGCTGCTGGAAGGCTTCGCCTGGGACGCCGAGGGCCGCCGCTATCCGGACATCGAGGCGTTGCACGGCTACGCCGCGCGCGTGGCGGGCACGGTGGGCGCGATGATGACCCTCATCATGGGCGTGCGCAGCCATGCCGCACTCGCCCGCGCGACCGACCTCGGTGCCGCGATGCAGTTGACCAACATCGCGCGCGATGTGGGCGAGGATGCGCGGGCCGGCCGCCTCTATCTGCCCTGCGCCTGGTTGCGGGAGGCGGGGGTAGCGCCGCGTGAATTCCTGGCCCGCCCGGATTTCTCGCCCGCCATCGGCATCGTGGTCGCGCGGCTGCTGGCCGAGGCGCAGCGCCTCTACACCCGCGCCGAGGCGGGCATCAACATGCTGCCGCGCGACTGCCGGCCAGCGATCCGGGCCGCGCACCGCATCTATGCCGAGATCGGCGCGGAGGTGACGCGGCATGGCTTCGACAGCATCTCGCGCCGCGCCGTGGTCTCCTCCTCGCGCAAGCTGGCGTTGGTCGCGCGCGCGCGGCTGCCGAGCCTGGCCCGTGCCGAAGGCGGGGCGGAGCCGCCGCTCACCGCCAATGCCTTCCTGGTGAATGCGGTGACGCCCGCACCCATGGCGGTCGCGGCGCGCAGCCTGGATGAGCGCATCGGCTGGGCCATCGAGCTGTTCGCGGACCTCCAGACGCGGGGCCGCCTGCCGCAATAGAGCGGGATGCGTTGAGGTGGAATCACCGAAAACGCTGAATCCCGTTCTCAACGATGGCTGGAGCAGGCGGCGTGAACGCTTTTGAACGCAGCATGCTCTAGCGCATCGCGCCTGGACGCGATGAGGCAGGTCGTTCCCTGTTGCCGGGCGTTTCCGCCCGGCATGGGAAGGCGTGGCCCTCGCCTTAGCTGTTCGGCCCGCGGCCCAGGTTCACCGGCTGCCAGCGTTGCAGCTTCGTGGTCTGCAGCACGGCCGGGTTCACGCAGCTCATCGGCCACTTGTTCTGGGCGACGAGGGCGAGTTCGGCGCCCACGCGACGCTTGCGCGCCTCGTCGAAGCGCGCGCTGGCCGAGGCGGTGTGTGCCGAGAGGATGACGTTCTCCATCTTCAGCAGCGGGTTGTTGTGGCTGGGAGGCTCGACCTCCAGCACGTCGAGGCCGGCATAGGCCATCCAGCCCTGTTCCAGCGCCTTGATCAGCGCGGCCTCGTCCACGGTCGGCCCGCGGCCGACATTGAGGAAGATGGCGCTGGGCTTCATTTGCTTGAAGTGCCGTTCGGTCAGCATGCCGGTGCATTCGGGCCGCGCCGGGGCGTGCATGGAGACGAAGTCCGAGCGCGACATCACCTCGTCCAGCGTGGCGGGGATGACGCCGTTCTCGATCATCACCGTCTCGTCCAGGAAGGGGTCGTAGGCGATCATGTTCAGGCCGAAGGGCTTGGCGCGGCGGGCCACCGCGCGCGCCACGCGGCCGAAGCTGACGAAGCCCAGCGTCTGGCCCATCAGGCGGGGAATTTGCAGCAGGGCCGGGCGACCTTCGCGCCAGCGATGCTCGCGCACCATGCGGTCCTGCTCGATGGTGCGGCGGAAGGTGGCCAGCAGCAGCATCATGCAATGGTCGGCCACCTCCTCGATGAAGGTGTCGGGCACGTTGGTGACGGGAATGCCTCGGGCGGTAGCGGCCTTCACGTCCACGCTGTCCACGCCGACCGAGCCGAGCGAGATCACCTTGCACTTGTCCAGCGCGTTGATGATCTCGGCGGTGAAGGGAATGCCCTTGGCGTAGATGGCGTCCGCGTCGCGGGCGGCGGCGATGAAGGCGGCGGTGTCGGTCGGCGCCTCCACGATCTCGGCGTCGATGTTGGCGAGGTTGAGCGCCTCCATCTCGTAGTCGTAGCCGCCGCCGGCCACGGTGAAGCTGGCGCCGGCCGGCGTCACGATGCGGAACTTTGCCATGTCGTTTCCTCCTGATGGGCGAAGCGAAGCATGCGGCCGCACGGCTCACAAGCCGGGTTGCCGCGGCAGCCCGTTGCGTCAGACTGCCGCGCAAGGTTCCACAGCAGAGGGAGAGGAACGATGGCGCAGCTCAAGGGAAAGATCGCCTGGGTCACGGGCGCGGGCACCGGTATTGGTGAGGCGGGCGCGCACGCGCTGGCGGCCGAGGGGGCCATGGTGGTGCTGACGGGGCGCACGGCCTCCAAGCTCGATGCCGTGGCCAAGGCCATCGCGGCCAAGGGCGGCAGCGCCGAGGTGAAGGCCTGCGACATGGCCGATGCGGCGGCCGTGCAGGCGGTGGCGGATGCCATCCTGGCCGCGCATGGCCGCATTGACATCCTGGTGAACAATGCCGGGCTGAACATCACCGACCGCGCCTGGTCGCGCCTGACGGCCGCCGGTGTGAAGGAGCTGGTGGACGGCAATTTGATGTCCGTCTTCCACGGCACGCTGGCCGTGCTGCCCGCCATGCGCAAGCAGCAGGATGGCCTGATCATCCACACCGCCTCCATGGCCGGTCGCTTCGTCAGCCCCTTGAGCGGCCCGGGCTACACCGCCTGCAAGCATGGCGTGGTGGCGATGAGCCACAGCATCAACATGGAGGAATGCGCGAACGGCATCCGCAGCACCGTCGTCTGCCCGGGCGAGGTGCGCACGCCCATCATGGACAAGCGCCCCAACAAGCTGAGCGAGCAGGATCTGGCGGAGATGGTGCAGCCCGAGGATTGCGGGCGCCTCATCGCCTTCATCGCGGCCACGCCCGCGCATGTCTGCCTGAACGAGATCCTGATCACGCCCACGCGCAACCGCGGTTACCTGGCGGCGATGCAGCGAAAGCTGTGATGGCACGGTCCATGCATTGACGCGCCCTGTCGGCAGGAGGGGTGGATTTTCCGCCCCCTCCTGCCCAGGCGCGCGGCAGCCACCGCCCACGCGGGCGGCAGCGCCGCGCCAGAACAGGGAGAGTGGGCATGGACCGCAGACAATTCCTCCAGACCGGCGCCGCCTTGGCGAGCAGCGCCGGCATCACCGCCCCCGCGCTGAGCCAGGGGGCCAATGCGCGCACGCTGCGCTTCGTGCCGCAGGCGAACCTCGCCAATTTCGACCCGATCTGGGGCACGCAATATGTCGTGCGCAATGCCTCCGCCATGGTGTGGGACACGCTCTATGGCGTGGACGACACGCTGACGCCGCGGCCGCAGATGGTGGAGGGGCACACCACCTCGCAGGACGGGCTGACCTGGACCTTCACCCTGCGCGCCGGCCTGCGCTTCCATGACAACGAACCGGTGCTGGCGCGCGACGTGGTGGCCTCCATCACGCGCTGGATGCCGCGCGATCCGATGGGCCAGATGATCCGCGCCATCCAGAACGAGCTGGTGGCGGTGGATGACCGCACCTTCCGCTGGGTGCTGCGCAGCCCCTACCCGAAGCTGCTCTACGCGCTGGGCAAGACCAACACGCCCATCTGCTTCATCATGCCAGAGCGCATCGCGCGCACGGACCCCTTCCAGCAGATCAACGAGTATGTGGGCTCCGGCCCCATGCGCTTCATCCGCAATGAATGGGTGCCCGGCGCGCGCTCGGTCTTCCAGAAGTTCGACGGCTATGTGCCGCGGGAGCAGGGGGGCACCTGGCTCTCGGCCTCCAAGCGCATGATGGTGGACCGCGTCGAGTGGATCGTGATGCCGGACCCGGCGACGGCCGCCTCCGCCTTGCAGAACAACGAGATCGACTGGTGGGAGAACCCCATCACCGACCTGGTGCCGCTGCTGCGCCGCAACCGGCGCGTGCAGGTGGATATCGCGGACCCGCTGGGCAACATCGGCTCCTTCCGGATGAACCACCTGCACAAGCCCTTCAACTCGCAGAAGGTGCGCCAGGCCATCCTGATGGCGATGAGCCAGGCGGACTACATGACCGCGTTGGTCGGCAGCGACAGCGCGTTGTGGAAGCCGCTGCCCGGCTTCTTCACCCCCGGCACGCCCGGCTACACCGAGGCGGGCGGCGACATCCTGAAGGGCCCGCGCGACATCGACGCCGCCCGCCGCCTCCTGGCCGAGGGCGGCTATGCGGGTGAGCCCGTCACCTGCATCGTGGCGCAGGACCAGCCCATCACGAAGGCGCAGGGCGACGTGACAGCCGACCTGCTGCGGCGGCTGGGCATAAACGTGGATTTCGTGGCGACCGACTGGGGCACCACCGGCCAGCGCCGCGCCATGCGCAACCCGCCCGGCCAGGGCGGCTGGAGCATGTTCCACACCTGGCATGCGGGGGCCGACTGCGTGAACCCCGCCGCCTACAACGCGCTGCGTGCCACGGGCGAGCGCGCCTGGTTCGGCTGGCCCGATTCGGCCGAGGTCGAGGCGGGTGTGGATGAGTGGTTCGCCGCCCCCGACGCCACCGCCGAGAAGGCCGCCATGGACAAGGTGAACGCGGCCGCCATCCGCGACGTGGTCTATGCGCCGACCGGCTTTTTCCTGGGCTACACCGCCTGGCGGAGCAATGTCACCGGCATCCAGAAGGGCCCGCTGCCCTTCTTCTGGGGCGTGTCGAAGAGCTGAGCCTTGGAGTGGCGCGCGCAAGCCAGCGCGCGCCAACTGCCGTCCCCCCGGGGTGGCGCCGCCTTCACGACCACCCGGCCGCAAGGCGGCCGGCGCGCCTAGGCCGACCTTCCAGCGCGCACACCAGCGCGTGGCGCGAAAGCCAAGCCGCCGGAGGCGGCGCCCGGCGCCTGAGGGCGCAAGAAAAAGCTGTCGGGCGCCTCAGCGCCCGACAGCGTAGCCCTGCATGCCGCGCGGGTTTGCGCCGGCGAAGATCTGCCCATCCGCCTCCAGCCGCGCGCCGGTCAGGCGGCCCTCGGTCCATTCCCCGCCCATTTCGGCCGCATGGCCGCGCGCCTTCAGCGCCTCCAGCACCGCGGGCGCGAAGCGGCCTTCCAGCACCAGCTTCCCGGGCTTGGCGCCGCGCGGCCAGAAGCTGCTGACCCAGTGCTCGGAGTGGAAGGAGGGCAGGTCGATCGCCTCCTGGATGTTGAAGCCATGCGCCAGCATCCGCGCCAGCATGATGGGCTGCCACTGGTCCTGCTGCTCGCCGCCCGGGGTGCCGAAGCTCATCCAGGGCTTGCCATCGCGCAGCACCATGGAGGGGGAGAGGGTCGTGCGCGGCCGCTTGCCGGGCTTGAGGCCGTTGGGCAGATCCGCGTCCAGCCAGAACATCTGGCAGCGGGTGCCCAGGCAGAAGCCCAGGCCCGGCACGGCCGGCGAGGATTGCAGCCAGCCTGCACTGGGCGTGGCGCTCACGAAATTGCCCCAGCGGTCAATGATGTCCACATGGCAGGTGTCGCCGCCCGAGGCGCCGAGGCGCGAGACGGTGGGCTCGCCCGTGCCGGCGGCGGCGGTCATCTCCTCCGCGCGGCGGATGGCGGCGGCGTAGTCCACGCCCTGCGCGGCACGGCCATCGGGGCTACCGGGGCGGAACTCCATCGAGGCGTCGCGGCCGATCAGCTTGCGGCGCTCGGCGGCATAGGCGTCGGACAGCAGGGTCGCGAGCGGCACGTCCACGAAGGCCGGGTCGCCATAGAAGCCCTCGCGGTCGGCGAAGGCGAGCTTCATGGCCTCGGTGACGGTGTGGACGAATTCCTCGCCCACCGGGTCCATGGTCGAGAGATCATAGCCGTCCAGCAGGGCCAGCGTCTGGAGCATGGCCGGGCCCTGGCTCCAGGGGCCGCATTTCAGCACGGTGTGGCCGCGGAACTCGCGGGTGGTGGGGGCCTCCACGCCCGCGCGCCAATTGGCCATGTCCTGGCCGGTCAGCACGCCGGCATGTCGCTCGCCCGAGGTGTCCATCATGGGCGTGCGGACGAAGCGGTCGATGGCCTCGGCGACGAAGCCGCCATACCAGGCGTCGCGCGCGGCCTCGATCTCCTGTTCGCGGGTGCGGCCGGGGGCCTCGGCCTCGCGCAGCAGGCGGGAATAGGTTTCGGCCAGGACGGGGTTGGACCAGAGCTTGCCGGGCTGCGGCCCGCCATCGCGCAGCCAGAGCGCCGCGGAGGTCTGCCATTCCGCCTCGAAGAGCGGCTTCACGGTGGCCAGCGTCTGGATCACGCGCGGGACCATGTGCGCGCCGCGCGCGGCATAGCCGATGGCGTATTCCAGCACGTCGCGCAGGCGCCAGGTGCCGTGTTCCAGCAACATGCGCGCCCAGGCGTCGAAGGCGCCGGGGACGGGGGCGGCGAGGAAGCCGGTGCCGGGCATGATGGACTGGCCGAGCTGGTCGCGCATCAGCGCCACGGTCAGCCCGCCGGGGGCGGGGCCCTGGCCGCAGATCACCTGCTGGGCGCCCAGCTTCGCGCTGTGCAGGATGATGGGGCAGTCGCCGCCCGGGCCGTTCAGGTGCGGCTCCACGATCTGCAAGGTGAACCCGGCGGCGGCGGCGGCGTCGAAGGCGTTGCCGCCGCGTTCCAGCACGCTCATCCCCACCTGCGAGGCGATCCAGTGGGTGCTGGCCACGGCACCGAAGGTGGCGGCGATCTCGGGGCGGGTGGTGAACATGGCTGGCCTCCTTGGCATTGTGGGGATAGGGACGCCTGCGACGCAATTCGTCAATCCGGGGACGGTTCGATGTGGGTGGCGGTGGTGGGGCCCTCCGGGGCGGGCAAGGACACCTTGCTGGCGGCGGCGCGGGCGGCGCTGGAGGGCGACGGGCGGTTCCATTTCGCGCGCCGCGTCATCTCCCGCCCCGAGGGGTTGGGGGAGGAAGGGCATGAGGCGCTGGACGAGGCGGGTTTCGCCACGGCCGACCTCGCGGTGCGCTGGCGGGCGCATGGGCTGCACTACGGAATCCGCACCGAGCAGACGCGCCGGGCGCCGGTGACGGTGATGAGCCTCTCGCGCGCCGTGCTGGAGGAGGTGGCGTCCCGCGCACCGCTGACCGTCATCGAGATCACGGCGCCCCCCGCCGTGTTGGCCGCCCGCCTGGCCGCGCGCGGGCGGGAGGGCGAGGCCGAGATCGCCGCCCGCCTCGCGCGGGAAGTGCCGCTGCCGCCCGGCCTGCGGGTCCTGCGCGTGGTCAATGACGGGACCGTGACAGCAGGCGCCGAGCGGGTCGTTTCGGCCCTGGAGGCTTGCGTTCCGGCGGGAATTCGGCCATGAGCCCCGCGCCGGTGGAATGGTTCCGCCGGTAATCCACACGCGGCGCCCCTTCCGTAATGGTGTTTCCACCATGGCAGGGTCCGGTCCCGGAGCGATCCGGGGTTCGCGCCGCGGAGGCCCAACCGGACTGAACAGGAAGGAGATCGCCATGGCGATGCCCGAAGTTTCCCTGCGCCAACTGCTCGAAGCGGGCGTGCATTTCGGCCACCACACGCGGCGCTGGAACCCGCGGATGGCCCCCTACATCTTCGGCGTGCGCAACCAGGTCCACATCCTGGACCTGCAGCAGACCGTGCCGATGCTGGAGCGCGCCCTGCGCGTGGTGCGCGACACGGTGGCCGGCGGCGGCCGCGTGCTCTTCGTCGGCACGAAGAAGAGTGCGGCGGAATACGTGGCCGAGGCCGCGACCCGCTGCGGCCAGTACTACGTCAACCACCGCTGGCTGGGCGGCATGCTCACCAACTGGAAGACGATCACGGGCAGCATCAAGCGCCTGAAGGAATTGGACGGCCGCCTCTCCGGCGACATCCAGGGTCTCACCAAGAAGGAGATCCTGATGCTGACCCGCGACAAGGAGAAGCTGGACCGCGCGCTGGGCGGCATCCGCGAGATGGGCGGCCTGCCCGACCTGATCTTCGTCATTGACGTGGTGAAGGAGAAGCTGGCGATCGAGGAGGCCAACACCCTGGGCATTCCCGTCGTCGGCGTGGTGGACAGCAACGCGGACCCCGTGGGCGTGACCTACCCCATCCCGGGCAATGACGACGCCATCCGCGCCATCAA
The DNA here is from genome assembly GCF_014196305.1 of Roseococcus suduntuyensis. Taxonomy (GTDB): domain Bacteria; phylum Pseudomonadota; class Alphaproteobacteria; order Acetobacterales; family Acetobacteraceae; genus Roseococcus; species Roseococcus suduntuyensis. Next base: position 255,282 of record NZ_JACIDJ010000002.1, on the reverse strand, counting down.
CCTCTATTGCGACCTGGTGGCGGGTGCGGTGTTCGACGGCATCTCGGCCGAGATGCAGGCCTCGGGCGCCGACCTGGGCGCCATGGCGGCCCCGATGCCCGAAGAGGTGGCGGTGCCGGCCGAGGAAGCCCCGGCCGCCCAGGCCTGATTCAGCAAGCAAAGGAATAGGCTCATGGCTGAAATCACCGCCGCGATGGTGCGGGAGCTGCGCGACGCCACCGGCGCCGGCATGATGGATTGCAAGAAGGCCCTGGTCGAGGCGGGCGGCGACATGGAAGCCGCCATCGACTGGCTGCGGAAGAAGGGTCTTTCGGCCGCCGCCAAGAAGTCCGGCCGCGTGGCCGCCGAAGGGCTGGTGGGCGTCGCGTCCGACGGCCAGGTGGCCGCCATGGTCGAGGTGAACGCCGAGACCGATTTCGTGGCGCGCAACGAGGCCTTCCAGGGCTTTGTCGAGAACGTGGCCAAGCTGGCGCTGACGGTCGGCGAGGATGTGGCGGCGCTGCAGGCGGCGCCCTATCCCGGCACCGGCCACACCACGCAGGACGAGCTGACCAAGATGATCGCCACCATCGGCGAGAACATGACCATCCGCCGCGCGCGGGTGCTCAAGGTCGGCCAGGGCGCGGTCGCGACCTATGTCCACAACGCGGTGAAGCCCGGTTTGGGCAAGATCGGCGTGCTGGTGGCGCTGGAGGGTGCCGGCGAGGCCGAGGCCATCCTGACGCTGGGCCGGCAGATGGGCATGCATGTGGCCGCCACCCGGCCGGATGCGCTGGACGTCTCCGCCGTGGACCCCGCCGCGCTGGAGCGCGAGAAGGCGGTGCTGACCGAGCAGGCCCAGGCCTCCGGCAAGCCGCCCGCCGTCATCGAGAAGATGGTCGAAGGCCGCATCCGCAAATTCTACGAGGAAGTGGTGCTGCTGGAGCAGGTCTGGGTGCATGACGGTGAGAGCCGCGTGAAGGCCGTGGTCCAGAAGGCGGGCCTGACCTGCACGGGCTTCGCCCGCTTCCAACTCGGCGAGGGCATCGAGAAGCAGGTGACGGACTTCGCCGCCGAGGTCGCGGCCCAGGCGGGCGTCTGACACCCGCCGCATGGTGAGGGCGGGGTGCGCGGCTTGCCGCGCCCTTGACCCCTGCTAAACTCCGCCGGCCCACCTGGCCGGCGGGCTGTTCACGGCCGGCCCACCCGCGCCGCTTCCCACTGCGCCTTCAACAAGAGCGGAACACCCATGAGCGAAACGCCCGTCTACAAGCGTGTGCTGCTGAAGGTGTCCGGCGAGGCGCTGATGGGGGACCGCAACTACGGTCTCGACACCGGCACGCTCAAGGCCATCGCGAACGACATCAAGGGTGTGGTGGCGCTCGGCGTCCAGGTGGCGCTGGTCATTGGCGGCGGCAACATCTTCCGCGGCATCGCAGGTGCGGCGACCGGCATGGACCGCGCCCAGGCCGACTACATGGGCATGCTGGCCACCGTGATGAACGCGCTGGGCATGCAGTCCGCGCTGGAGCAGATCGGCGTGCAGACGCGGGTGCAGAGCGCCATCCCCATGGCTTCCATCTGCGAGCCCTATATCCGCCGGCGCGCCATCCGGCACATGGAGAAGGGCCGCGTGGTGATCTTCGCCGCCGGCACGGGCAACCCCTTCTTCACCACCGACACCGCGGCCGCCCTGCGCGCGGCCGAGATGGGCTGCAACGCCCTGCTGAAGGGCACGCAGGTGGACGGCGTCTATGACAGCGACCCGCGCCGCAACCCCGACGCCCAGCGCTTCACCACGCTGAGCTACCTGGAGATGCTCTCGCGCGACCTGGCCGTGATGGACGCGGCCGCCATTTCCGTGGCGCGCGAGAACCATCTTCCCATCGTCGTCTTCAACATCCATGAACCCGGTGCCTTCACCGAGGTGATGCTGGGCCACGGCCGCTTCACCACCGTGACCGACACCCCCTGACCGCGAGGCGAACCCATGGCGGCCCCACCCCCCGATCTCAAGACGCTCAAGGCCGATCTCGTCCGCCGCATGGACGGCGCGATGGAGACGCTCAAGAAGGAATTCACCGGGCTGCGCACCGGCCGGGCCTCGCCCTCGCTGCTGGAGCCGATCCGCATCGAGGCCTACGGCAGCAACCAGCCGCTGAGCCAGCTCGGCACCGTTTCGGTGGGCGGGCCCTCCATGCTGTCGGTGCAGGTCTGGGACCGCTCGGTGGTGAAGGCCGTCGAGATCGGCATTCGCGATTCGGGGCTTGGCCTGAACCCGCAGAGCGAGGGGCAGACCATCCGCGTGAACCTGCCCCCGCTGACCGAGCAGCGCCGCAACGAGCTGGCCAAGACCGCGGCCAAGTATGCGGAAGGGGCCAAGGTGGCCGTGCGCGGCGTGCGCCGCGACGGCATGGAGCAGATCCAGGGCTGGAAGAAGAAGTCCGAGATCGGCGAGGATGACGCGAAGCGCTGGTCGGACGAGGTCCAGAAGCTGACCGACGACTACGTGAAGAAGATCGAGCAGGTCACCGCCGAGAAGGAAAAGGACATCAAGACCGTCTGATGTCCTCCTTGCCCGCCACCGCGGCGGGCGTGGGCGCGCCGCCGCCCCGCCACGTCGCCGTCATCATGGACGGCAACCGGCGCTGGGCACAGGCACGGGGGCTTCCCGTCGCGCTCGGGCACCGGGCGGGCGCGGATGCGGCGCGGCGCACCATCGAGGCGGCCATCCGCTCGGGCGTGTCCTGGCTGACGCTCTTCGCCTTCTCCTCGGAGAACTGGGCACGGCCGGCCGACGAGGTGCAGGAGTTGACCGGCCTGCTGCGCCACTACCTGCGGGCCGAGGTGGGGCACCTCACCAAGGAAGGCGTGCGCCTGCGCGTGATCGGCGACCGCGAGCGATTCGGCGCCGAGACCCGCGCCGCCATCCTCCAGGCCGAGGAACGCACGGCGGGCGGCGCGCGGCTGAACCTGACCGTGGCGCTGTCCTATGGCGCGCGGGCGGAAATCCTGGCCGCGGCGCGGGCCGTGGCGGCCGCCGCCCAGGCCGGCACGTTGGACCCGGCCACGCTGGACGAGACGGGTTTCGGCGCCAGGCTCTTCACGGCGGGCATGCCCGACCCGGACCTCATCATCCGCACTTCCGGCGAGCAACGCATCTCGAACTTCCTGCTCTGGCAGGCCGCCTATGCGGAGCTTGTTTTTCTCCCCGTGCTCTGGCCCGATTTCGGGGCGGAGCATTTCGACGCCGCCCTGGCCGATTTCGCCGCCCGGGAGCGCCGCTTCGGCGCCCGGGTGGGCTGAGCCATGGGCAGGGCGCGCCGACCGGGCTGACACATGCAACGCTGGGGAGATCTGCGAAAGCGGGCGCTGACGGCGGCGCTGCTCGGGCCAGCCGCGCTGGCCTGCATGTGGATGGGTGCCGAGTGGTGGGCCGGGCTGATGGCCATCTGCGTGGCCGGCATGGCCTGGGAATGGGTGCGGCTGTGCGGCGGTTCGACTCGCGCGCTGCCTGGCATGCTGGTCCCGGGCGTGGTGCTGCTCGCCGGGTTGCTGGCGGTGCTGGGCATGTCGATGTGGGGGCTGCTGGTCCTGGCCGCGGGCGCCTATGGGGCGCAATGGGTCGCGCGGCATCCGCGCGGGCCGGTGCCGCCGCTCTGGCTGGGCTTCGGGGTGGTCTATATCGGGCTGGCCGGCATCGCGCTGATCGAGCTGCGGGCCGATGACCGCGTGGGGCGCGACAACGTCATCTTCCTCTTCCTGGTGGTCTGGGCTTCGGACATCTCGGCCTATTTGGCGGGGCGGGCCTTCGGCGGGCCGCGCCTGGTGCCCGCCATCTCGCCCAACAAGACCTGGTCCGGGGCGCTGGGTGGGCTCGGGGGGGCCATGCTGGTGGGGCTTCTTGCCGCCATGGTCTTCACCTCCGATATCTCCTTCACGCGGGTGCTGCTGGTGGCGGCGCTGCTGGGCCTGGCGGCCCAGGCGGGTGATCTGCTGGAAAGCTGGATCAAGCGCCGATTTGGGGTAAAGGATTCCTCCGGCCTGATCCCCGGCCATGGCGGGCTGCTGGACCGGCTGGACGGCGTGCTGGCCGCGGCCCCGGTGGGCGCCCTGATCGGGGTGCTGCTCGGCGCCGGGGTTCATCTTTGGAGGTAGTCTTGGGTCCATCGCGCCGCATCACCGTGCTGGGGAGCACCGGCTCCATCGGGCGCAGCACGCTGGCCCTGCTGGAGGCCGCGCCGCCGGGGCGCTTCGCCGTGGAGGCGTTGGTGGCGGGCCGGGACGTGGCCACGCTCGCCGCCCAGGCGCGCCGGCATGGTGCCCGCCTCGCGGTGGTGGCCGACCCTGGATGCGGCCCGGCGCTGGCCGAGGCGTTGGCCGGCAGCGGCATCGAGACCGCCTGCGGTGCCGAGGCCGTGATCGAGGCCGCCGCCCGTCCCGCCGACTGGACCATGGCCGCCATCGTGGGCGCGGTCGGGCTCAAGAGCACCATGGCGGTGCTGGCCCGCGGTGGCACGCTGGCCCTGGCCAACAAGGAGAGCCTGGTTTGTGCGGGCGAGCTGGTGCTGGAGGCGGCACGCGCCAATGGCGCCACCCTGCTGCCCGTGGACTCCGAGCACAACGCCATCTTCCAGGCGCTGATGAGCCGGGGCGGCGAAGGCTATGCCGCCGTGGAGAAGATCATCCTGACCGCTTCGGGCGGCCCTTTCCGGCAGGCCAGCCTCGCGCAGATGGCCCAGGCGACGCCCGAGCAGGCGGTGCGCCACCCGGTCTGGTCCATGGGGGCCAAGATCAGCGTGGACAGCGCCACCATGTTCAACAAGGGGCTGGAGCTGATCGAGGCCGCGCGCCTGTTCCCGGTGCGCCCGGATCAGCTGGAGGTCCTGGTCCACCCGCAATCGGCCGTGCATGGCCTGGTGCAATACGCGGATGGTTCGCTCATCGCGCAGCTCGGCACGCCCGACATGCGCACGCCCATCGCGCATTGCCTGGCCTGGCCCGACCGGATGGCGGTGGATGTGGGGCGGCTGGACCTCGCGGCGCTGTCCAGGCTGGAATTCGAGGCGCCGGACCCGGTGCGCTTCCCCGCCCTGCGGCTCTGCCGCGCGGCGCTGGCGGCTGGCGGGGGCGCGCCCTGTGTGCTGAACGCGGCCAACGAGGTGGGGGTGGCGCTGTTTCTGTCCCGCCGCCTGGGCTTCCTCGACATCGCGGCCGTGGTGGAGGAGACGCTGTCCGCGCTGGGCGGGCAGCCCGTGAATGACCTGGCCTCCGTGCTGGAACTGGATGCGGCGGCGCGCGCGCGCGCGACCGACATCGCCGCCCACCGCGCGGCCGCCTGAGGACCCGACATGCTGGAATTCCTGCCCGAGACGCTGCGCACCATCCTGGCCTTCCTGGTCGTGCTGGGCGTTCTCATCTTCTTCCATGAGCTGGGACATTACCTCGCCGCACGCTGGCGGAAGGTCCATGTGGACGTGTTCAGCATCGGATTCGGCCGCGCGCTGGCCCGCTGGACGGACCGGCAGGGGACCGAATGGCGCCTCGCCTGGATTCCGCTGGGTGGCTACGTGAAGCTGCACGGGCATGTTCCCTCTGAGGAACTGCTGCCCGAGTCGCGCGTGGACGAACGGCCGGGCCAGACCTTCCACGACAAGCCGGTGCGGGACCGCGCCATCATCGTCGCCGCCGGGCCCGTTGCCAATTTCGTGCTGGCCGCCGTGCTCTTCGCCGGGCTCTACGCCACATTCGGCGCGCCCCGCGACATGACGACGGTGGCGGCCGTCGGCCCCGGCTCGCCCGCCGAGATGGCCGGGCTGCAACCCGGGGACGCCATCATCGCCCTGGATGGCGAGCGGGTGGTCCGCTTCGACCAGGTGCAGCGCCACATCCAGCCGCGGGCGGGCCAGCAGGTCCGCGTGACGGTGCAGCGCGACGGGCGTGCTCTGGACCTCGTCGCCACGCCCATCCCCCGCCTCGGCAGCGAGGCCGAGCCCGTGGGCATCCTGGGCGTGCAGGGCGGGCAGGGGCGCTTCGAGCGCCTGGACCCGCTGAGCGCGCTCGGCGCCGGGGTGGTCCAGACCTACGACATGAGCGTCGCGACGCTGACCGGCATCTGGGAGATGATCACCGGCACCCGCAGCGCGCGCGACATGGGCGGGCCCATCCGCATCGCGGAGGTCTCGGGCCAGGCGGCGACGCTCGGCATCGTGCCGCTGATCAACCTGATGGCGCTGCTGTCCATCAGCCTTGCCCTGCTGAACCTCTTTCCCATCCCGCTGCTGGATGGCGGGCACCTGATGTTCTATGCCGCCGAGGCCATCCGCGGCCGGCCGCTGCCGGCCCGGGCCCAGGAATATGGCTTCCGGGTGGGCTTCGCCCTGCTCATCAGCCTCTTCGTCTTCGTCACCTTCAACGACATCGCCCATGGCTCCATCGGCCGATGGATCGGGGGGTTGCTGGGGTGAGGGGGGCGCTTCTTGCCCTGGGGTGGCGGCACGCCGCCGCCCCGTCTATGTTCGCGCCTGTTCCGTTCCAGAACGAAGGGATGGCTTTTCCTTGAGCCTCACGCTCCGCGTCCTGCTTCTCGCCAGCGCCACTCTCGTGGCCCTGCCGCATCCGTTGGCGGAGGCCCAGCCGCGCGCGGGCGCGCCGCGCGCCGCCCAGTCCGGGGATGTCATCACCTCTGTGGTGGTCCGCGGCAACCAGCGCATCGAGGCGGACACCATCCGCAGCTACATGCTGGTCCAGCCCGGCGACGTCTATGAATCCGACCGGGCCGACCGCAGCCTGCGGACCCTGTTCGCCACCGGCCTGTTCCGCGATGTCCGCATCGGTCGCGAGGGCGCGACCCTGGTGGTGGAGGTGGCCGAGAACCCCATCGTCAACCGGGTCGCCTTCGAGGGCAACCGCCGCATCTCCGACGACGTGCTGCGCCAGGCCACCCAGCTGCGCGAACGCTCGGTGCTGACGCCGCAGCTCGTCCAGCTCGACCGGCAGGCCATCCTGGACATCTACGCCCGGCGCGGCCGCTTCGGCGCGGTGGTGGAGCCCAAGCTCATCGAGCTCGACCAGAACCGGGTGAACCTGGTCTTCGAGATCACGGAAGGCCCGACGGCGCTGGTCGCGCGCATCAACTTCGTGGGCAATACCGGCTTCTCCGACACCCGCCTGCGCGACGTGGTGGCGACGAAGGAGCAGGCTTTCTACCGCATCCTCTCCACCTCCGACAGCTTCGACCCCGATCGCCTGGCCTTCGACCGCGAGCTGCTGCGCCGCTATTATCTGCGCAACGGCTATCCGGACGTGCAGATCGGCGCCGCCACGGCGGAGCTGGCGCCGGACCGCAGCGGCTTCTTCATCACCTTCGCCATCAATGAGGGGCCGCGCTACACCTTCGGCGACATCGACATCACCTCGGCCTTCCCGGACCTCGACCCGGCGACGCTGCGCCGTTTCCTGGAGGTGGCGCCGGGCGGCACCTATGATGGCGACGCGGTGGAGCGCACCTCGCAGGCGCTGTCGGACGCGGCCAATCTGCGCGGCTTCCCCTTCGTGGAGGTGCAGCCCCAGATCACGCGCGACACCGAGGCGCGGCGGGCGAACATCACCTTCGCGCTGACCGAGGGGCCGCGGGTCTACATCGAGCGCATCGACATCAGCGGCAACACCCGCACCCAGGACCGCGTGATCCGCCGCGAGTTCCGCCTGGCGGAGGGCGATGCCTTCAACGCCGCGCAGATCCGCCGGTCGCGTGACCGTATCCGCAACCTGGGTTATTTTGGCGACATCACGATCAACAACACCCCGGGCTCGGCGCCCGACCGGACGATCGTGGACGCCCGCGTGGTCGAGCGCGCCACCGGCGAGATCAGCCTGGGCGGTGGCTTCTCGACCGATGCCGGCTTCCTGGCCGATTTCGGCATTCGTGAGCGCAACCTCGGCGGCACCGGCATCGACGCGCGCGTCAACACCACCATCGCGCAGCGCCGCAGCCAGGTGGACCTCTCGGTCACCGATCCTTCCTTCCTCGACCGCAACCTCGCGATCGGCGGCGACGTCTTCTACATCCAGCGTGACCTGCGCAGCGTCTCGGGCTTCGACGAGCGCCGCGCGGGCGTCTCGCTGCGCGCGGGCTACGAGTTCAACGAACGGCTGCGGCAGTCCTGGTCCTACAGCCTGGTGCAGCGCCGTATCTCCAATATCCAGGACGGGTCCTCGCGCTTCGTGGTGGAGCAGGCGGGGACGACCATCCTCAGCCAGGTCAGCCAGACGCTGACCTATGACGTGCGCGACAACCCGCTGGACACCCGCCGCGGCTATGTCATCCGCCTGGGCAATGACCTGGCCGGCCTGGGGGGCGACGTGGCCTACCTGCGCACGCGCCTCGACGGCGCGCTGTTCCTGCCGCTGGAGCGGCTGCTGGGCGACCCGGACTTCGTGCTGAGCATCTCGGGCAGCTTCGGCATCCTGAACGGCTTCGACAGCAGCCGGCGCGACCGCATCGTGGACCGCTTCTTCCTGGGCGGCGAAAACCTGCGCGGCTTCGCCGTCGCCGGCGCCGGCCCGCGTGACATCGCCTCCCGCGACGCGCTGGGCGGGCGCCTGATGTGGACGCAATCCACCGAGCTGCGCTTTCCCCTGCCGGTGCCCTCGGAACTCGGCCTGGTGGGCAGGGCCTTCGTGGATGTGGGCTCGCTGTCGCGCACGGTCAGCGGCACCGGGATCGGCGACGACGCCAGCCCCCGGGTTGGCGCGGGCGTGGGCGTGTCCTGGCGCAGCCCCTTCGGTCTGATCAACATTGACGTCGCCCAGGCGATCGCCAAGCAGAGCTACGACGAGACACAGGTTGTGCGTTTCGGCTTTGGCACCCGCTTCTGAGCGCGAGGATAGGCATTTGCGCATGAACGTGTTTCGCATTCACCCCGCCCCCGTGATGGGCGCGGTCATCCTGGGCTTGGCCGCCGGGCTGGGGTCCGCCCCCGCGGTGGCCCAGCAGCAGCAGCAGTGGTTCGTCCCGCAGCAGGGCCAGGCGCCCGCGCAGCAGCAGCGCCCCCCCGCCCAGCGCCCGGCCGCCCAGCCGGCCCGCCCCGCCGCCACGCAGCAGCCCACGGCCGTCATCGGCATCGTGGACATTCCCGAGGTGCAGCGCGTCTCCACCGCCTTCAACCAGGTGCGCGAGGAGATCGAGCGTCGGCGCAACCGCCTGAACGAGGACCTGCAGCGCGAGCAGACCAATTGGCGCGAGGCGCAGCAGCAGCTCGCCACCCAGCGCGCCCAGCTCAGCGCCGACCAGATCCGCGCCCGTGAGCGTGAGCTTCAGGAGCGCATCACCGACAGCCAGCGCATCTTCCGCAACCGCAGCCAGCATATCGAGGTGGCGGCGCAGCAGGCCCTGGTGCAGATCGAGGAATCGCTGGCCAACATCGTGCGGCAGGTGGCGCAGGCGCGTAGCGTGAACATGGTCCTGCCGCGGCCGCTGGTCATCATGAACGACCCCGCCTTCGACCTGACGGAGGAGGTGGCGCAGCAGTTCAACCGCGCCACGCGGCAGGTGCAGATTCCCCCCGAGAACGACGGCAGCAGCCCGCCCACCATGCCCGGTGCCGCGGCCCCCGCCGCCCCGCCCGCGGCGCCCGCCGCCCGCCCGGCGACGCCGCCGGCCCAACCCCCCCGCCGCTGAGGGCGGCCCCGTACTGCATGGCGGCTGACCCTCGCTTCTTCCCACAGGCGGGGCCCCAGCGCCTCGAAACCATCCTCGCGACGCTGGGCGAACCCTGCGACGTGACGGTGGCGGCGCTGGACCTCGTCCTCACGGGCGTGGCGCCGCTGGCTGAGGCCGAACGCGGGCAGCTTTCCTATTGCGACGGCGCGCGCAACCTTGCGGCCTTGCGCCGCACCGCCGCCGGGGCCGTCCTGGTGCAGGAAGCCCAGCGCGGGGCGGTGCCCGAGGGGTGCCTTGCCTTGGTCGTGCGGCACCCGGCCCTCGCTTTTTCGCGCGCGGCCGCCCTGTTCCATCCGCCGCCACGGCCCCCCGCGGGCATCCATCCCACGGCCGTGATCGGCGCCGGCGCAGAGATCGGCGCGGGCACCCATGTCGGCCCCTATGCCGTCATCGGCGAGGGCGCGCGCATCGGCCCCGCTTGCGTGATCGGCCCCCATGCGGTGGTGGGCGAGGGCGTGGTGCTGGGCGAGGGCTGCCGGCTGCACGCCCACAGCAGCATCAGCCATGCCATCTGCGGGCGTGGCGTCGTGCTGCATCCGGGCGCGCGCGTGGGCCAGGAGGGGTTCGGCTTCGTGCCCACCCCGGAGGGCCGCTTCGTGACCATGCCCCAGCTCGGCCTCGTGCGGCTGGAGGATGGGGTCGAGATCGGCGCCAATGCCTGTGTGGACCGCGGCAGCCATGCCGACACGGTGCTCGGGGCCGGAACCCGGCTGGATAACCTGGTGCAAGTGGGCCACAACGTGCGCATGGGGCCGGGCTGCGTGCTGGTTTCGCAATCGGGCGTTTCCGGTTCCACCACGCTGGGGCGCTATGTGACGCTGGCCGGGCAGGCCGGGCTGACGGGGCACCTGACCATCGGCGACGGGGCGCGCATCGGCGCCCAGGCCGGGGTCATGCGGGACGTGCCGGCCGGCGCCGACATGCTGGGAAGCCCCGCCATGCCGGCGAAGGAGGCCATGCGGGCCATGACGATGATGAGACGGCTTGCCGCGCAGAATCGCGCCGCTGCCAAGGACGGGGAGAAGGAGTAGGCGGATGGATCAACAGGACGCACCACCAGCCACCATCGGTGCCTATGGCATCCTGGAGGTGATGCAGGCCATCCCGCATCGCTTCCCCTTCCTGATGATCGACCGGGTGGTGGATATCCGGCCCGACCATTCGGCCGTGGGCATCAAGAACGTCTCGATCAACGAGCACCACTTCCAGGGCCATTTCCCGAGTGAGCCGGTGATGCCGGGCGTGCTGATCATCGAGAGCATGGCGCAGACCGCGGCCGTGCTGGTGGTCGCCACGCTGGGCGAGGCCTTCAAGGGCAAGCTGGTCTATTTCATGTCGGTCGAGGGCGCGAAGTTCCGCCGCCCGGTGGTGCCGGGCGACCAGCTCTTCATCCATGTCACGAAGGCGCAGCGCCGCATGAACGTGTGGAAATTCGCCGCCCAGGCGAAGGTGGACGGCGTGGTCGTCGCCGAGGCCACCTACGCCGCCATGATCCGGGACCGGTGATCCGCGTGGATGGCATCTCCCCCACCGCCATGATCCATGCCTCTTCCGTGGTGGCGCCAGGCGCCGTCATCGGCGCGGGCTGCCGCATCGGGCCCTTCTGCACCGTCGGGCCGGATGTCGTGCTCGAGGAGGGCGTGGAGCTTCTCTCCCATGTCGTGATCGAGGGGCGCACGCGCATCGGCGCGGGCAGCCGGCTTTCGGCCTTCGCCTCGGTGGGCCTCGCCCCGCAGGACCTGAAGTACAAGGGCGAGCCCACGGGCGTCGTGGTCGGCGCCCGCTGCCAGATCCGCGAACATGTCACCATCCACCGCGGCAGCGTGGGCGGTGAAGGCATCACGCGCGTGGGCGATGATTGCCTGCTCATGGCCTGCTCCCATGTCGGGCATGACTGCCAGGTGGCGGACCGCGTCATCCTCGCCAACAACGTCATGCTGGGCGGCCATGTGCGTGTGGGCGAGCAATGCTTCCTGGGCGGGGGGGCCGCCGTGCACCAGATGGTCCGGGTGGGGCGCCACGCCATGGTGGGCGGCCTCGCGGGCGTGACCAATGACGTGCCGCCCTTCGCCAATGTCTTCGGCCTGCCCGCACGGCTGGTGGGGCTGAACGCCGTCGGGCTGCGCCGCCGCGGCTTCTCGCGCGACAACCTGCACGCGCTGCGCGCCGCCTTCCGCCTGCTCTTCCGCGAGCCCGGCATCTTCGCCGAGCGCATGGAAATGGCCGCGCAGCGCTTCGCCGGCGATGCGCTGGTGGAGGAGGTGCTGTCCTTCCTCCAGGCGCGCGACCGCCGGCGCGAACTGATCCGCCCCGGCCGCATGGCCGCCGAGATCGCGCCGGAGGAAGAGGAGGCATGAAGCTCGGCATCATCGCGGGGGGCGGGCCCTATCCCCGCCGCGTGGCCGATGCCTGGGTGAAGAAGGGCGGCGAGGTCTTCATCGTCTGCATCCGCGACTTCGCGGACCCCAAGCTGTTCGACGGCTACCCTTTCATGGTCGAGCGCGTGGGCGCGGCCGGCAACATCATCAGCCGCCTGCGGGCCGAGGGCGTCACCAAGATCTCGCTCAGCGGCCGCGCGCGCCGGCCTTCCATCCTGTCGCTGCTGCCCGATGCCTGGACGGCCAAGGCCATCGCGCGCGTGGGCCGCAGCGCCTTCAGCGGCGACGACACGCTGCTGCGCGCCGCCATGAACCTGCTGCGCGAGGAAGGCTTCGAGATCATCGGGCCCATGCACATCCTGGGCGGCATCCTGGCCGAGGCCGGTCTGGTGGCGGGGCCGGAGCCCGATGCGATGGCGCGTCAGGACATCGCCCGCGGCATCGCGGTCCTTTCCGCCTTGTCGCCGCAGGATGTGGGGCAGGCGGTGGTGGTGCAACAGGGGCTGGTGCTGGGCGTTGAGGCCATCGAGGGCACGGATGCCCTGCTGGCCCGGGCGGGCGAGCAGCGGCGCGAAGGCCCCGGCGGCGTGCTGGTGAAGCTGCCCAAGATCGGCCAGGAGATGACCGTGGACGCGCCCGTGATCGGCCCCGTGACCGTGGCCGGCGCGGTGGCGGCCGGGCTGCGCGGCATCGCCATCGAGGCATTGGGCACCGTCATCGCCGACAAGCCCGAGACCCTGCGGGCCGCCGCCGATGCGGGGCTGTTCATCTACGCCGTCGAGTCCCAGCGTTTCACCCCCTGACCGGAGAACACCCCATGGCTGGCTTCAGCTACCTGCACACCATGCTGCGCGTGGGCGACCTTGACCGCAGCGTGGCCTTCTACACCACCCATCTCGGCATGAAGGAGCTGCGCCGGCGCGACGTGCCGGATGGGAAGTACACCCTGGTCTTCCTAGGTTATGAGGGCGGCGGCACCGAGCTGGAGCTGACCTACAACTACGGTGTGGACAGCTACGAGATGGGCAAGGCCTTCGGGCACCTCGCCATCGGCGTGCCCGACATCTACGCCACCTGCGAGAAGATGCGCGCGGCCGGGGTGAAGATCTCGCGCGAGCCGGGGCCGGTGAAGTTCGGCACCACCCTCATCGCCTTCATCGACGATCCGGACGGCTACAAGATCGAGCTGATCCAGCGCGGCAGCCTCTGAGGCGCCAGAGCGGGATGCGTTGAGGGGGAAGCACCGAAAACGCTGAACCCCGCTCTCGACATTGGCTGGAGCAGGCTGCGCGAGCGCAGCATGCTCCGGGCGCGGGCGTAGGTCACGCCCGCCTCCCCGCCTCAGTCGAGGCGGACGTTGCCGGCGCGCGCCACCTCGCGCCACTTCACGATCTCGTTGCGGACGAAGGTCGCGAATTCCTCGGGCGTGCCCGGATCGGCCACCGTGCCGAGGTTGAGCAGCCGCTGCACCACATCGGGCTCCGCCAGCGCCGCGCGCACATCGGCCGAGATCTTCGCCACGATCTCGGGCGGTGTGGCGGCCGGCGCCACGAGGCCCGACCAGCCGGCCGCCTGGTAGCCCGGCGAAATGGTCTCGGCGATGGTGGGCGTCTCGGGCAGCTGCGGCACGCGGCCCGCCACCGTCACGGCCAGCGGGATGGCGCGGCCGCCGCGGATATGCGGCAGGGCGGAGGCCACGCTGTCCATCATCAGCGGCACCACCCCCGCGATCAGGTCCGTGATGCCCGGGCCAGAGCCGCGGTAGTGGACGATGGAAAAGCGCAGATCGGTGCGCATCTGCAGCAGCTCGATCGCCATGTGCTGGCTGGTGGCGGGGCCGGCGCTCGCGATGTTGATGTCGCCCGGCCGGGCGCGGACCATCTCGGCCATGGCGCGCACGTCGCGCGCGGCGAAGCTCGGATGCGCCACCAGCATCAGCGGCACCATGGCGATGTTGCTGATGGGCGCGAAGTCGCGCTCGGCGTCATAGGGCACACGGGCCAGCACGGAGGGGTTCACGCCCAGCGTGCCCGAGGTGCCGGCCGTCAGCGTATAGCCATCGGGGGCGGCGCGCGCGCCGGCCTCCAGCCCCGGCGCACCCGCGCCGCCGGCACGGTTCTCGACCACCACGGGCTGGCCCCAGCGCGCCGTCAGCTTGTCGGCCACGAGGCGCGTCACGGTGTCGGCCGCTTGGCCGGGCGGGAAGGGAACGATGATGCGCACGGGCCGTGCCGGCCAGCCCGCGGCGGCACCCTGGGCTTGGACATGCAAAGGCGCGAGGGCGGCGGGAACGGCCAGCAGGCCGCGTCGGGACAAGGTCATGTTTCCTCCTGAGAAGCCTCTTGGGCGCTTCGTCGGGAAAAGCTAGCCTGGAAGTCGAAGACGGGGGGAGGGGTCCATGCTGGCCAACAGCTACGACATCGCTGTATTGCCAGGAGATGGCATAGGCGTCGAAGTCATGGATGCGACGCTCGACCTGCTGCGGGTGGTGGACCAGCGCTATGGCGTGGGCCTCAGCTTCTCGGTGCAGCGCGCCGGCGCCTTCGCCTACAAGGAGACCGGCACCGACCTCTCCGACGAGACCTTCGAGCGCACGGCGCGGGCGGACGCCATCCTGCTGGGCGCCATGGGCTGGCCGGGCATCCGCCACGCGGACGGGACCGAGCTTTCGCCGCAGATCACGCTGCGGCAGCGGCTGAACCTGTATGGGGGGGTGCGGCCCATCCGCGCGATTCCCGGCGTGCCGTTGCCCTTGTCCGACCCGCGCGCGGCAAAGATCGACTTCGTGATCCTGCGCGAGAGCACGGAGGGCCTGTTCTTCTCCAAGGACCAGGGCATGGTCAGCAGCGACTGGGCGGAGGAGACGCTGCGCCTGACGCGCCCCACCACCGAGCGCCTGGCCCGCATGGCCTTCCGCCTGGCCGACCACCGCGCGGGCCAGTCGGGCCGGCCGGGCCGCGTCACGCTGGTGGACAAGGCCAATGTGTTCCGCGCCTTCGCCTGGATGCGGACCGTCTTCGCCAAGGTGGCCGAGAGCTATCCGCATGTGGGGCATGACGCGCATTACGTGGACGCGATGGCGCTCGATCTCGTCCGCCGCCCCTGGGATTTCGACGTGCTGCCCATGGAGAACATGTTCGGCGACATCCTCTCCGACCTGGGCGCGGGGTTGATCGGCGGAATGGGCTTCGCGCCCTCGGCCGATCTGGGCGACACGCATGGGCTGTTCCAGCCGAGCCATGGCACGGCGCCCGACATCGCGGGCAAGGGCATCGCGAACCCCACGGCCTGCTTCCTCTCGGCCGCGATGATGCTGGAGTGGCTGTCGGTGCGCGGCGGCGGTCAACGCCTGGCCGATGCCGCGCTGGGCATCCGCGCGGCGGTGGATGCGGCCTTCATGGACGGACTTCGCACCGCCGATGTCGGTGGCAGCGCGGGCACCGTGCAGGTGACCCGCGCGGTGATTACCGCGCTTCGCTCAGCCCCCTGATGATGAGCTGGGCGACGGCCTCGCCCAGGCAGCCATTCAGCCGCTCCAGCGCCGCCGCGCGGTCGCCGCGGGCCGCGCGTTCGAGGTCGAGCGTGCCGGTGTCCACCCAATGGCGCATCAATTCATAGCGCGGAAACAGCGCCGCCCCGGCCGAGGCCGCCAGCAGCCGCAGCCTGTCGCGATAGGGTTCCACATTGGCATTGGCCCGCAGGAAGCGGGAATATTGCTGGTCCATCACGATGAGCTCGGCGCCGGAGCGGCGGATGGCCTCCAGCCCCTCGCGCATCACCTCCGTCATCTCGTGCGGGTCCATCCCGCGCGAAAGTTCCACCGTGCCGGCCTGCCACAGCACCAGGGCGGGGGTGTATTCGCGCAGCGCGTCCTTCAGGCGCTGGAGGTTGTCCGTGACCGAGGCGCCGCGCGTGCCGCGAACCAGCACGTTGATGCGTGCCTCGCTGTAGCGGCGGCCCAGCGCCGCTTCCAGCCGGGTGGGCCATGTGGTCGCGGCCTCGGCGGTGCCGGCCTGGATCACGGAGGCGGAGCCCAGCACCAGGATGCGAAGCTGGCCGAGTTCCAGGGCGCGCTGCGCGGCCTGGAGCGGGCGGGCCTCCTCCAGCATCTCGGCCGGCATGGCGCAGCTGCGCGGCGCGGCGGCGGCCGGCGCGGCCAGCAGGACCAGGGCGAGGCAGGCGAGCGCGAGAGGCCGCGCCACAGGGCCGAGGAGATGGCGGAGGGCTGGAAGCACGCGGCGGATCATGCCTTTTCGGCTCCGGCAGGCAAGGGGGAAGGGGGGGTGGGGCGCGGGGCGCGCTCCACCGAGCGGCTCCATTCGGACACGACGGCCACACCCAGCAGGGCCATGAAGCAGGCGGTGTTGACGACCACCTGCACCTCCCACCCATCCCAGGCCTCGATGGCGAGCCGCGCCAGGAAGGAGAGCAGGATGCCCACGCAGAAGACCGGCAGGCTGTGCTGCCCCATGCGCTGGAAGGGCCGCGCGAGGCGGGAGCGCACCAGCGCCCCGTCCCGCGCCACGAAATGGCCGATGAGGTAGGCCAGCGCCAGGATGGAGGCGAGGCGCCACGGGTGCAGCGACTGCTTGTCCACGCGCGAGAGCCACTCGGCCGCCCAGTAGGGCAAATGGCTGTAGAAGTGGGTGTAGCCCAGCATGGCGGCCAGGCTCGCGCCCAGCACCAGCAGGGCGGCGGTGGTCAGCCAGGGGCTGCGCGGCGGCAGGCCCACCGTCGGCGCGTCGCGCACCGACTGGCCCAGCATCAGGCCGATGAAGAAGAGAAGCTGCCAGGCCAGCGGGTTGAAGAACCAGGTGCCTTCCTCCCAGCGGGGCAGGTTGTAGCCCGTGGCCCGCACGCCCACCCACAGCGCCACCGACAGCCCCAGCAGCAGCCAAGGCCGGGCCCGCAGCAGCAGCGCCGGGATGAACAGCGCGAGGATGACGATGTAGAGCGGCAAGATGTCCAGGAAGTGCGGCTGGAAGCGCAGCAGCAGCGCCTCCAGCAAAGCGCGGTAGGGCTGCTCGGCGAAGGGGTCCAGCGCGAGTTCGTCCAGGAAGGCCGCGCGGTCCAGTGCGGCGGCCGAAAAGCCCACCTGCGCCGCGAAGACCACCAGCAGGAAGATGTGCGCGACGTAGAGCTTGCCCACCCGCTGCGCCACCGAAGCGGCCGCCGGCAGCCAGCCCTGGCGGTCCGCCTTGCCGGCATAGGCGAAGGCGGCGGCATAGCCCGCCAGCAGCACGAAGGCCTCGGTCGCGTCGGCGAGCGCGAAGTTCCGCAGCGTCCAGTCGCCCGCCGCGTTGCCGGGGGTGTGGTTGACCATGATCATCCACAGCGCGAGGCCACGGCAGATATCGGCCCGCGAATCTCGTGGGACGGGCGTGCGAAGCTGCGTGGCGTTGGTCATGGAGTGCCGCTATAATGGAGAAATGCTTCAGCGCCTGGTGCTGCCGATGATCCTGGCAGCCGGTTTCCTGGCGGGCCCGCCCGCCGCCCCGGCCCAAGCCGCGCCGCCCTCAGCGGTGCCGGCCGATTGTCCGCGTCCGCGCCTCGCCTTGCCGCCCATCCCGATGGATCTGCGCGACGGCACGCTGGTGATCGTGGCACTCGGCTCATCCTCCACCGAGGGGGCGGGGGCATCGGGGCCGCACGCCGCCTATCCCTACCGCCTGGAGGCCATGCTGCGCCGCGCCCTGCCGGGTGTCGCGCTGCGCGTGATCAACGCCGGGCGTTCCGGCGAGACCTCGGAGGACATGCTGGCGCGGCTCGACCGGGATGTGCTGGCGCATGAACCTGATTTGGTGATCTGGCAGGCCGGCGGCAATGAGGTGTTGCGCGGCCGCACGGTGGAATCCTTCCTGGATGTCATGCGGACGGGCCTCACCCGGCTGCGCGCCGCCGGGGTGGGGGTGGTGCTGATGGACAACCAGCGCGCCCCCCGTCTCGACTCCGTGCCGCTCGCCGCGCGCATGGACCACGCCATGGAGGTTTTGTCGGCGGAGACGGGCGTGCCGCTCTTCGCGCGTTCGCGCCTGATGCGCGCCTGGCGCGCCGAGGGGGTGGCGCCCGGCGACGTGCTGGCGCCCGACCAGTTGCACCACAATGACCGGGGCTATGCGTGCCTCGCCGAGGCGCTCGCCAAGGCGCTGGTGGACGCCGCCCTGCCCGCACCCAGCCGCGACTTCGCGGCCCGTTGAGGACCCTGCTTCGAACATGACCGCCCTTGCCCCTCTCGCCCGCATCCATTCCCCGCCGCGCAACGCCATGCAATCGGGCCGCGCCAATACCGGGGGCTGGCTGCTGGAATACGCGCCGACGCCGCAGGCGCTGGACCCGCTGATGGGCTGGGTGGGGCGCGGCGACACGCGCAACCAGGTGCGGCTGCACTTCCCGACGCTGGAGGCCGCGGTGGCCTTCGCCGAGGCGCGGGGCATCAGCTACGAGGTGGCGCCGCCGCCGGCGGAGCGGCCCATCAAGCCCAAGGTCTATGCGGACAACTTCCGCTATGGCCGGACGGAGAACTGGTCTCACTGACCCGTTGCTTCCGGGGGTTGCCCCGGCTTCGCGCCCTTAGCTCAGTTGGATAGAGCAGGAGCCTTCTAAGCTTCAGGCCGGTGGTTCGAATCCACCAGGGCGCGCCATAAAATCAAATAGTTAGTGTCTAATGTGCTATGCGGTTGAAGTGCTGATCCAGGCTGGCGAGCGCATGGAGCGCGACTTTCGGAACGTGCATGATTGGATGTGGCCCAACATGAAGCTCCCCCAGCGACTCTGCCTCACCGGTTCGTCGGTGGCGGGGGGCTGGACGAGGTGACGACTGGGCTCCAGGCGCAGTGCCGCTACAGATCAAGCTCCGGATATCTTCGGAAGATGCCGTATTCGTTGAAGGGAATGCGTCGTTCGCTGGCCAGGTAGGCAGCGATGCGCGGCCGCCCGGCCACCGCGTTCGCCAGCGCCGCGACCTGGGGAGTGCGCCGCAGCGCGCGCCGCGAGGCCTTGGGGAAAGCATAGGTCAGGCCCGCCACCAGCTGGAACAGCGAGAGATCCGCATAAGAGACGCGCGCGCCTACGAGGTGCTTCCCGCCCTTCGGGTTGCGCCTCAGCACCGTCTCGAACCAGCCGAGGAACTTCGGCATGCGGTGGCGGCAGAAATCCTCCGCGCGCCGCTTCGCCTCCGGCTTCTGGTCCTCGTAGTAGAGCTGCGAGGCGACGGGGTGGTGCGTGTCATGCGCCTCCGTCACCGCATCGGCGATGGTCAGCTGGAGCTGATGGGTCCAGAGCCGCCCGGTCTCGGTCTTCGGCGCGAGCCCATGCCGGTCCCCCAGGTACAGCAGGATGGCAGCGGCCTGGCCGATGACCCGCCTTCCATGCCGCAGATAGGGCGGCGCGAAGGGTGGGGTGGCGAGACCGGCCTCGGTGAGGCCCGCCGCGACAAGGCTCGATGCCTCACCCTCTTCCCCCTCCTGCGCGATGTCGCGATACGCAACGCCAGCCTCTTCCAGCGCGAGCCGGACGAATTCGCCCCGCCCCTGCAGGCCGGGCCAGTAGAGCAGTTCATAGGACGCCATGGATCACCTCCAGTGCTGAGACGGAGGTTCAACGCATGGGGGCGCTCCAGGCGGCACCGTCATCGGGCGATACTGGCGCCGCTCGGGCATCCCCCCCGAACGCGTTGGACTTTGGCCGGTTCGGGTGCGGGATTGCTTCGAACGTCATCGGCGCCAGGGGTCCAAGTTTTCGCCGGACAGTTGCCACCCCGGACGTCTGCCGCGCGGCACTACGGGCCAACCCGCCATCATCCGAACCCGGGCGCGTGAATGCCTTGCCGTCGGGCATCACTTGACCCGCGGCGCCCACATGGCCGCAAGGTTAAATCCACCCACCGTGAAGTTGGCCCCGCATCCATTCCCCCACCACTGCGTTGAAGCCTTGTGACGATTGAACACCGTCTCCTTCGGGAGATGTTCACCGGGGCGGCACTTGCCCCCGGCAAATAGGCAACAACATCAGCAGGAAAGGGGCCGTCATGCCCGACAAGGATCGTATCAAGGGTGCCGCCAACCAGGCCAAGGGTTCCGTCAAGGAAGGCGTGGGCAAGCTGATCGGCGACCAGAAGCTCCAGGCCGAAGGCAAGGCCGACAAGGCCACCGGCAAGGTGCAGAGCGCCGTCGGCGGGGCCAAGGACGCCGCGCGCGACGTCGTGAAGGACTGACCTCGGCCTCAGCCCCAATTTCAAGGGCGGAATAGATTGCAGCGGGCGGCACCCCCGCCCGCTGCACGCGCTTGACCCATCGGCGCCGCCACACCCCCCTCCATCAATTCGCCACCTTTGCCCCGGCCAATGCCGTGCCCGGAGCATCGCGTGACCCCCACCCCCCAAAGCCCCGCCTACGCCAGCCTCGCCGGCGCGCTTGCCGCGCTCGCGGGCGCCGCCACCATCATCGTCCTGTTCGGCTGGCATGTGGTTCCGCCAGACAGCCAGCACTGGATCCTGAGCGGGATGATCGGCCCCGACCCGGTGCAATACTGGCTCGGTTGGAACTTCTTTCGCGAGGCGCCCTGGTCCTGGCCGCCCGGGCTGAACCCGCGCTACGGCATGGA
This sequence comes from Roseococcus suduntuyensis, assembly GCF_014196305.1. Taxonomy (GTDB): domain Bacteria; phylum Pseudomonadota; class Alphaproteobacteria; order Acetobacterales; family Acetobacteraceae; genus Roseococcus; species Roseococcus suduntuyensis. The sequence goes on along the minus strand of NZ_JACIDJ010000002.1, from coordinate 234,600 downwards.
ACTCGCCTCCTCCATCTTCTACGCCGATTCCATCCCGTTGCTGGCCTTCCTGTTCAAGGCGATCCAGCCGCTGTGGGAGGTTCCGCAATACTGGGGAATCTGGCTGCTGGCCTGCGGTGCGCTGCAGGCCTGGCTCGGCTGGCGGCTGGTGGGCCTGGCGACCTCGGACCCCATCGCGCGGCTCGCGGGCGCGCTGCTCTTCGTCATCCAGCCCATGATGCTGAACCGCCTGGGCGGGCATTTCGCGCTGGGCGCGCATTGGCTGCTGCTCTGGGGGCTGCTGCTGGCACTGACGCCGGGCGGGCGCTGGCGAGTGCCGGGCTGGGCGCTGCTGGTGCTGGCCGCCTCGCTCATCCATTCCTACCTGCTGCCCATGGTGCTGGCCTTCTGGACGGCCGATCTCTGGCGCCGACGCGGCGTGGGGTGGCGGCTGCCGCTGGAGATGGCGCTGGTGCCGGCCGCGGGGCTGGCCGGCCTCTGGGCCGCGGGCTTCTTCGTGCTGGACACGGGCTTCGCCGGCACGCGCGAACGCTTCGGCGAGATGCAGATGGACCTGCTCGCCCCCATCAATGCCACGGTCTGGGGCTGGCTGCTGCCCACCCTGCCGGACACCGGCCATGTCGAGGTCAATGGCAGCTATGTGGGGCTGGGCGCGCTGATCCTCTCGGGTTTCGCGCTGTTCGTGCGGCCGGTGCGGCGGCATTGGCCGCTGATGGTCGTGCTGGGGCTGATGCTGGCCTTCGCCATCACCCACCGGCCGAGCTTCGCGGGCCACCAGGTCACGCTGTTCCCCCTGCCGGAGCGGCTGGTGGAGATGGCCTCGGCGCTGCGCGCCTCCGAACGCTTTTACTGGCCCATGGCCTATGCGCTGATGGTGGCGGGCGCGGTGGGGTTGGTGCGGCTGGCGGGACCTCCGCTCGCGGGGCTCATCATGGCGGCGCTGGTGGTGGTGCAGGTGGTGGACCTGCAGCCCGGCTTCCGGCGCCTGGCTTCCTACTTCCCGCCCGATGCGCCGCAGATGGCCGCCCAGCTCCAGCACCCCTTCTGGCTGGCCGCGGCCGGACAATACACCGCCATCCGCGCCGTCCCGGCCGCGAACCAGGGGCCCTATTGGGAGCCCATCGCCGTCTTCGCGGCCCAGCGGCGCATGGTGACGGATGCCGTCTATCTGGCGCGAAGTGACGAGGCGGCGAAGGAGCGGCTGCGCGCGGATGTCTTGGCGCGCCTTGCCGAGGGCAGGCCCGAGCCCGGCACCCTCTATGTGCTGCGCGATGCGGACAGCCTCGCCGCCGCCCGCGCGGGTCAGCGCGCGGGGCGTGACGCGCTGTTCTTCCTGGACGGCATCCATGTCCTGGCGCCCGACTGGGGCGACACCAGATAAGGCCGTAACCGGCGGGCGGTGCCGGGCGAAACCCATGCATCGCCGCCACCTGAGCCAGGAGCCATGCCATGCTGATCCGACGCCGCCGCGGCTGGGAACTCCCCGAAAGCGCCGCCACGCCCGAGCATTGGGTGCTGAATCGCCGCGCCCTGATGGGGGCGGGGGCGGCGCTGCTGCCCGGCGCGGCGCTGGCCCAGCGCGTCTCCGACCTGCCGGCCGGCCCACCCCTGCCCACCCATGCGCGCAACGAACGCTATCTCGCCGGCCGCGAGCTGAGCCCGGAGCGCGAAGTCACCAGCTACAACAACTTCTACGAATTCGGCACGAGCAAGAGCATCGCCCGTGCGGCCCAGCGCATGCCGACGCGTCCCTGGACCCTCAAGGTCGAGGGCATGGTCGCCCGCCCCCGCGAATTCGACATGGACGACCTGATCCGCCAGATGCCGATCGAGGAGCGCGTCTATCGCCTGCGCTGCGTCGAGGCCTGGGCGCTGACCGCCCCCTGGACGGGCTTCGAGATGTCGCACCTGCTGCGCCTCGTGGAACCCCAGGCCGGCGCGCGCTACGTCACCTTCGAGACGGCGAGCATCCCCAATGTGATGCCTGGGCTGCGGCAGAGCTGGTACCCCTGGCCGCATGTGGAGGCCTGCACCATCGAGGAGGCGGCGAACGAGCTGACCTTCCTGCCCGTGGGCCTCTTCGGCCGGCCGCTGCCGCAGCAGAATGGCGGGCCGCTCAGGGTGCTGTTCCCGTGGAAATACGGGTTCAAGTCGGGCAAGTCGCTCACGCGCATCACCTTCACGGCCGAGCGGCCGCGCACCTTCTGGCCGACCATCCAGGGGTCCGAATACGGGTTCTGGGCCAATGTGAACCCCGAGGTGCCCCACCCCCGCTGGAGCCAGGCCACCGAGCGCCTGCTGGGCAGCGGCGAGCGCGTGCCCACCCAGCTCTTCAACGGTTATGGGGAATTCGTGGCCGGGCTCTACACCAACCTCGGCCGCGAACGCCTCTGGGCCTGAGGGGCGTCAGGCGGGTGCCGTGCCGAGCGCGGCGCGCACCCGCTCCGCGAAGCGCGGCTTCACCTCGGGGTTGACGATACGCGGCGGCATGCGCCCCGCCGCCAGCTCCCCGAAGGCCAGCGCCGCGATCTTGGTGATGTTCGCGCGGCTCTCATGGGTGACGCCCGCCGTGTGCTGGCTCGCCATCACGGCCGGGTGGTGCAGCAGGGGGTGGCTGGGCGGCGGCGGCTCGACCTCCCACACATCGAGGCCGGCGGAGGCGACATGCCCCGCCTCCAGCGCCTCCAGCAGCGCATCCTCGTCATGGATGGAGCCGCGCGCGGTGGTGACGAAGACCACGCCCTTCTTCATGGCGGCGAATTGCGCGCGGCCGATCAGCCCGCGTGTGGCGGGCGTCAGCGGGCAATGCAGGCTGACCACGTCGGCGCGGGCCAGCAGCTCATCCATCTCCACCTTGGTGGCGCCGCGCGCGGCCAGCGTGTCGGCGTCCACGAAGGGATCGCAGGCCAGCACCTCGCAGCCGAAGGCGGCGCGGACGATCTCCGCCACGCGGCCACCCACATGGCCGCAGCCCACCAGGCCCACCACGCGGCCGCGCAGCTCACGCCCCATCAGCGCCCCGCGATCCTGCGCCTGGCCGGCCTTCATGGCGGCATGCGCCTCGGGGACGCGCTTGAGGCAGCCCAGCATGAGGCCCACCGCGTGCTCGGCGACACCTTCCGCATTGCCGCCCGCCTGGTTCACCAGGGCCACACCGGCGGCTGTGCAGGCGTCGGGGTCGCAGGTGTCGTAGCCGGCGCCCGTGCTCGCCACCATCAGCAGATGGGGCAGCTTGGCCAGCAGCGCCTCGTTCACATGCAGGTGGCGCGGCAATTCGTCGCGTGAGGCCATGGCGTAGTAGCCATGGCAGGAGGAGAGGATCTGCACCGCCTCGCCGATATCCGCCTCCAGCGGCACGCGGACCACCTCCAGGCCCGGATCGGCCGCGCAGGTGTCGAAGAAATTCTGGTGCGGCACATAGCCGACATAGCCGATGCGAAAGGTCATGGTGCGGTGCGTCTCTCCCTCGCTGCGCAGACTGCCCAGGGGGGCGGCGCTTGCAAAGGGGGGCGGCTGCCATAGGCTGCCCGCGGTCATCAGGGGGAACGTGCATGACAGGGGGGAAGGGGCCGCTCGCGGGCATCCGCGTGCTGGACATGACGACGGTGCTGCTCGGCCCCTATGCCACGCAGCTCATGGCCGAGATGGGGGCGGAGGTCATCAAGCTCGAAGCGCCCGAGGGCGATGTGATCCGTCTCATCGGCCCCATGCGGAACCGGGGCATGGGCTGCATGTATCTCACGCTGAACCGCGGCAAGCGCTCGCTCTGCCTCGACCTCAAGCGGGAAGAGGGGCGCGCGGCGGCGCGGGAGGTGGCGCGCGGCTGCGACGTGGTGGTGACGAACATCCGCCCCGCCGCGATGAAGCGGCTGGGCATGGATGCGGCCAGCCTGCGCGCGGCCCATCCGCGCCTGGTCTATGCCGCCATCGTGGGCTTCGGCCAGGCGGGGCCCTACGGCAAGCTGCCGGCCTATGACGACCTGATCCAGGGCCTGGCCGCCCTGCCGCATCTGACGCAGCGCCAGGGCTCGGACACGCCGCGCTACACGCCGCTCGCCTTGGCCGACCGCGTGACCGGGTTGCACACGCTGACCGCCGTGCTGGCCGCGCTGGTGGAGCGCGGGCGCACCGGTGTCGGCCAGGAGGTGGAGGTGCCGATGTTCGAGGTGATGGCGAGCCTCGTCCTCGGCGACCACCTGACGGGCCTGACCTACGACCCGCCGCTGGACGAGGGCGGCTATCCCCGCCTGCTCAGCCCTGACCGCCGGCCCTATGCGACGCGCGACGGCTATCTCTGCGCGATGATCTACAATGACGCCCAGTGGCGCCGCTTCTTCGCGGCCATCGGTGAGCCCGAGCGCTTCGAGCGCGACCCGCGCATGGCCAGCCACACCACGCGCACCCAGCACATCGACGCCATCTATGCCGAGCTGGGCGAAATCCTCGCCACCCGCACCACGGCGGAATGGCTGGAGGTGCTGGGCCAGGCCGACGTGCCCTGCGCGCCGGCCCACACGCTGGAGAGCCTGCGCGCCGACCCGCACCTCAATGCCGTGGGCTTCTTCCAGGAGGAGGAGCACCCGACCGAGGGGAAGCTGGTCCGCATGGCCGCGCCGGTGCGCTTCTCGGCGCACGGGGACATCCCCCGCGCGCCCACGCGGCGGCTCGGCGAGGACGGGCCGGACATCCTGCGCGAGGCGGGACTGGATGCGGCACATATCGCGGCGCTGGCCGAGAGCGGGGCAATGGTGATGCCCCGCTGATCGGTCAAAGCCGCGCCAGCACCCGGTCCACGAAGGCGCGCGCGCTGCCGAGATAGCTTTCCGGCTCGCACAGCGCGGCCACGGCGGCGGCGTCCAGTTGGCTGGCCACCGCCTCCTCCTGCATCAGTGCCTCGGCCAGCGGGATGCCGTGGGCGATGGCCTGGTCGCAGGCGCGGTTCACCACATGATGCGCCTCGCCACGGCCCAGCACGGGGGCGAGGCCCATCATCACCTGCTCGCCCGCGATCAGGCCGCCTGTGGAGGCGAGGTTCTGGCGCATGCGCGCGGGGTCCACGACCAGCCCCTCCGACAGGAAGCGCGCCTGGGCCAGCGCGCCATGGGTCAGCACCAGGGTTTGGCCAAGGACGAGCGGCTCGGTCTGCCAGGGGCCTGTGCCGCGCTCCAGGTCCTGCGCCATGGCGGAGAGCATCTGCCCCACCAGCGCATGAACCCCGCGCGACTGCGCCAGGATGTATTCGCAGCTGATCGGGTTGCGCTTCTGCGGCATGGTGCTGCTGCCGCCGCGGCCGGTGACGTGCGGCTCATTCACCTCGGCCACTTCCGTCTGCATCATGAGCATCACGTCGGTCGCGATCTTGGACAGCGCGCCGCAGAGCAGGCCGCAGAAGGTGACGATTTCCGCCAGCCCGTCGCGCGCCACATGCCAGGTGATGTCGGCCGGGTGCAGCGCGAGTTCGCGGGCCAACTCCTCATGCACCGCCAAGCCCTGCTCGCCCAGCGATGCCAGCGTGCCGGCGGCACCGCCGAATTGCAGCCGCAGCGCGCGGGGTTCGAGCTGGTCCAGCCGCTCCGTCATCGTGATCAGCGGCGAGAGCCAGATGGCCACCTTGTAGCCGAAGGTGACGGGCAGCGCGTGCTGGAGATGGGTGCGGCCGGCCATCACCGTGCCGGCATGGGCGCGTGCCATGCGCGCGAAGCCCTGGATGGTGGCGGCAAGTTCCGCGCGGATCAGCTTCAGCGCCGCCCGCAATTGCAGCACCACCGCGCTGTCCATGATGTCCTGGGTCGTGGCGCCCCAATGGGTCCATCGCCCGGCTTCCGGCCCCGCCAGCGCCGAGAGCTGCTTCACCAGCCCCACCACGGGATAGCCCGTGTTGCGCGTGGCGGCGGCCAGCGCCGGCAGGTCCAGGCTTTCGGCGCGTGCGGCCGCGGTGATGGCGGCGGCGGCCTCGGCGGGCACGATGCCGAGGCGGGCCTGGGCGCGGGCCAGCGCCGCCTCCACATCCAGCATGGATTGCAGGAACTGCGTCTCGCTCATCACGGCGCGCATGGCGTTGGTGCCGTAGAGCGCGCCCAGGACGGGCGAATCGGCGGGGTTCACGGTCATGGCGGTGGTCCGGAAGGGCGTGGAGGAAGGGTCGCTTGAGCCTATGTCAAAAGCCGCACCAGCCAAAGGCTCAGCCCCGGGAAGGCCACGCAGAGCAGCAGCCGCACCAGGTCCGCGCCCACATAGGGCAGCACGCCGCGATAGGTGTCGAGGATGGGCACGTTCCGCGCGATGGCGCTGATCACGAAGACGTTCAGCCCAATGGGCGGCGAGGTCAGCCCGATGCCCACCACCACCAGCACCAGTATGCCGAACCAGATGGCCGTCTCCTCGGTCGTCATGCCGAAATCCAGCGCCGTGACCACGGGGAAGAAGATGGGGAGTGTCAGCAGGATCATCGCCAACTCATCCATCACGGCACCCAGCACCAGGTAGGCCAGCAGCAGCACGGCCAGCACGGCATAGGGGGCGAAGCCCTGCTCGCTCACCCAGAGGCCCAGTAGGTCCGGCGCCTGGGTGAGTGCGAGGAAGGCGTTGAAGATCTCGGCGCCGAGCAGGATGGCGAAGATCATGGCGGTGGTCTCGGCCGCGGCCAGGATGGCGGCGCGGATTTCGCGGACGGGCAGGGAGCGCCGCGCCAGCCCCACCGCCAGCACCGCGATGCAACCCACGGCGGCACTCTCGGTCGGCGTGAACACGCCGCCATAGAGCCCGCCCACCACCAGCACCGCGATGCCCAGCACCGGCACCACGCGGCGGAAGGCGGCGCGACGTTCGGCGGCATCGAGCGGCGGCGCGGGCGGGCCGAGGCCCGGGTTCAGCCGCATCCGCAGCCAGATCACGGCGAGGTAGGAGAGGGTGGCCAGCAGCCCGGGGATCAGCGCCGCCATGAAGAGCTTGGCCACGTTCTGCTCGGTGCTGATGGCATAGACCACCAGGATGACCGAGGGTGGGATCAGGATACCCAGCGTCCCGCCCGCCGCGATGGTGCCCGTGGCGAAGCCAGGTGCCGTGCCATGGCGCAGCAATTCGGGCAGGGCCGCGCGGCCGAAGGTGGCGGTGGTCGCGACCGAGCTGCCGCAGACCGCGCCAAAGGCGGCACTCGCGCCGATCACGCTCATGGCCAGGCCGCCGGGACGCCGGCCCAGCAGCGCGTTGGCGGCGGCGAAGAGGTCCCGCGCCAGCCCGCCACGCTCGGCCAGGGCACCCATCAGGATGAAGACCGGGATGATGGAGAGGGTGTAGTTGGCGAAGAGATGATAGGGCGTGGTCTTGAGGTAGTTCATCAGGGCAGCGGCATCGAGCACATGCACATAGCCAGCCGCGCCGACCAGTAGGAGCGCCAGCGCGATGGGCGCCCGCAGCACGATCAGCCCCATCAGCGCCGCGAAGCCTGTCGCCGCCAGCGCGAATTCCGGCGCCATTCAGCGCTCGCCCCGGAACAGCCGCGGCAACCAGACCAGCGAGATCACCCCCGCCAGCGCGAAGCACAGCGCGCCCACGCCCACCGCCCACCAGAAGGGCAGGGCCAGCAGGCCGATGGTGCGCATGTTGTTGGCCCAGGTCTCATAGGCGCCCTGGGCCATGCGCTCCGCGATGACCAGCAGGACCACGGCCCAGGCCAGCGTCCAGAAGGCATCCAGCGCGCCCGTGGCGCGGCGCGGGAGCCATTGGGTAAAGGTATCCACCAGGATGTTGGCCCGGGTCGCGCTGCCATGCGCCAGGGTGCAGAGCACGGCCAGCCCTGCGCCGATGGACACCAGCTCGAAGTCGCCGCGGACGGGCTGGCCCGTCAGCCAGCGCAGCAGCACCGAGACCACCGTCAGCAGCGCGGCGGCCAGCAGCACCAGGCCGCCCAGCAGGGCGACCCCGCCCGCAAGCCGCGCGACCACGCCCGGCAAGGCTTCAGGCGACCCCTTGGCCGTATTGCGCGATCAGCGCGCGGGCGCGTTCCAGCAGGGCGCCGCCCTGGATGTTGCGCTCGCCCATGGCGCGCACCCAGGCGTCAATGACGGGCTGGGTGGCGGTGGCCCAGCGGCGGGTCTCGGCTTCGTCCAGTTCGACGATGCTGTTATTCGGGCGCCGGCGGACCATGGTCTCCACGCTCGGCCCCTGCTCGTCCCAGACGCGGGCGGCCATGGTGGCGGCGGCCTGGCCGGAATTGGCGTCCACCACGGCCCGCAGGTCGGCCGGCAGGGCATCATACTTCGCGCGGTTCATCGCGAGCACGAAGCTCGCCGTGTAGAAGGTGGGGCTGCCGGCGAATTGCGTGTGGTTGCGCAGCGTCTCGTGCAGGCGGATGGCGGGCACCACCTCCCAGGGCACCACGGCGCCGTCGATCACGCCCTGGGCCAAGGCTTCCGGCACCTGCGGGATGGGCATGCCGATGGGGGCGGCCCCCAGCGCGCGCAGCGCCTCGCCCGCCTGGCGGGTGGGGAAGCGCAGCTTGAGGCCGGCCATGTCCTCCATGCGGTTCACCGCGCGGCGGGCATGGATCACGCCCGCATCATGCGCCCAGGCGCAGAGGATGCGCGTGTCCTGGAATTCGCTGGCAAACACCTCGTCATGCAGCTGCTGCACCACGCGGGCGTTCACGCTGGCACGCTTGTGGGCGACGAAGGGCAGCTCGATCACCTCGATGGAGGGGAAGCGGCCGGGCGTGTTGCCGGGCAGGGTCCAGATGATGTCGGCCACGCCGTCGCGCGCCTGGTCGTAGAGCTGGGGCGGCGCGCCGCCCAGCTGCATCGCGGGGAAGATCTGGATGCGGATGCGGTTGTTGCTCTCCTGCTGCACCTTCTGCGCCCAGGGCTGCAGGAAGTGGCGGTGCACGTTGGAGACGGCGGGCAGGAAGTGGTGCAGCCGCAGCGTCACCTCCTGCGCCGAGGCGCGGCCCGAGGCCAGCACGGCGGGGGTGGCCAACGCCCCCAGCAGCAGGGCGCGTCGGGGCGACGAAAGGCGCGGCACGAGGACCGTCATGACGTGTTCTTCCCTGGATAGTTTCTCTCGAAACTTTTATCCGGCTTCATGGGCCGCTTCAACTGGCAACTGGACGCGCCCCCGCTTCGGGCGGAAGCTTCGCCCATGGGGATGACGAACGCCAAGACCACGCCGCGCTGGTTGGTGCTCGCGCCCTTCCTGTTCGTCACGCTGTGGTCGGGTGGCTTCACCGCCATCGCGGTCAGCCTGCCGCATGTGGAACCGCTGACCCTGCAGGTGCTGCGCTATGCCGCCGTGGTGGCGCTGTTGGCACCGCTCTGGCTGCTGCTGCGCCCGCCCATCCCGGGCCGCGCCACGCTATGGCATCTGGCGCGGATGGGGCTGCTGGTGCAGTTCGCCTATTTCGCCTCCATGAACCTCGCCATGCAGGCGGGCATGGGGGCGGGGACCATCGCGCTTCTCATCGGGCTGCAACCCGTCGCCGTCGCCGTGCTGGCGCCGCGTGTCACGGGGGACCCGCCGCTGGATGCGCGGGGCTGGGCGGGATTGGGCCTGGGTGTCGTGGGGGCCGCGCTGGTCATCCTCTCGGGTTCGGGGCTGGCGGCCAGCGGCTGGGTGGGGCTGTTCTTCGCCATGCTGGCGCTGGCCTGCATGACCACGGGCGCGCTGCTGGAGCGGCGGGGCGGGCGTGGCACCCACCTCGTCACCGCCAACCTCGTCATGTGCGCGGTGGCCCTGCTGGCCACCCTGCCGCTTGCCTTCTTCCTGGAGAGCATGCGGGTGGACTGGGCGCCGGGCCTCTTCGCCGGGCTGGCCTACCTGGTGCTGGTGAATTCCCTCATCTCCCTGTCGCTGCTGTTCGCCATGCTGCGCCATGGCGAGGCGGCGCGCGCCTCCTCGGTCTTCTTCCTGGTGCCGCCGCTGGCCGCCCTCATCGCCTGGGGGGTGATGGGCGAGGGAATGGCGCTTCAGGCCGTGCTCGGCACCGCCGTCGCGGTGCTGGGCGTGGCGCTCGTGGTCAGGCGGCGTTGACCGCGCGCGGCGCCAGGGCCAGCCTTGGGGGCCAGCCTTGCACGAAACCACGCGGGAGTGCGTCCCATGCCCCATGCCGGCCTGAACTTCGGCATCTTCCTCGCCCCCTTCCACCGGCTGGGCGACAACCCCACCCTGGCGCTGGGGCGTGACCTCGACCTGCTCGTGGCGCTCGACCAGCTGGGCTATGACGAGGCCTGGGTGGGCGAGCATCACTCCGCCGGCTGGGAAACCATCGCGAGCCCGGAACTGATGATCGCGGCCGCGGCCGAACGCACCAAGCACATCCGCCTCGGCTCCGGCGTCACCTCGCTGCCCTACCACCACCCCTTCCTGGTGGCGCAGCGCTTCGTCCAACTCGACCACATGACGCGCGGCCGCACCATGCTGGGCTGCGGGCCGGGCGCGCTGGTCAGCGACGCCTACATGATGGGCATCGAGGCGAAGACGCAGCGGCCGCGCATGGAGGAATCGCTCGCCGCCATCATGGCGCTGCTGGCCTGCGAGGGGCCGGTCACCATGAAGACCGACTGGTTCGAGCTGCGCGAGGCCAGGCTGCACCTCGCACCCTACACCTCCCCGCGCTTTCCCATCGCGGTCGCCTCCTCCACCACGCCCGCCGGCGCGCTGGCGGCGGCGAAGCATGGCCTGGGCCTGATCTCATTGGGCGCCGGGCTGCCCGGCGGCCCGCAGAAGCTGGCCGAGCAGTGGCGCATGGCCGAGGCCGAGGCCGCGAAGCATGGCCAGACAATGGACCGCCGCAACTGGCGCCTCGTGGTCAACATGCACTGCGCCGATGACGACGAGCGCGCCTTCGCCGATGTGCGGGTCGGCGAACGCCTGGAGACCGAGACCTATTTCGGCGAGACCCTCGGCCGCCCGCCCACGCGCAGCGAGGACCCGCTGCGTGACGGGCTGAAGGCCGGCACCACACTGGTGGGCTCGCCCGACACCGTGGCCCAGGGCATCCAGCGCCTGCTCGACTTCAGCGATGGCGGGGCAGGGACCATCCTGTTCCGCGCCCATGAATGGGCCGACCGGCGCCAGACCCTGCACAGCTTCGAGCTGTTCGCCCGCTGGGTCATGCCGCGCTTCCAGGGATCGCTGCGCATGCCCGCCGAGAGCCGGCAATGGTGCACCGACAACCGCGAGGGCATCTTCGCGCCCAACCTCCAGGCGCTGAAGCAGGCCTTCGTGGATGCGGGGCAGTCGGTGCCGGAGATGGACCGTCTCAAGCTGCGGGAGCGATCGCCGGGCTGAACGCCCGCCCGCCCTATTCGTGCAGATCCTCGAGCGGCAGGGAGATACGGCAGACCAGCCCCTCCGGGGCGAAATCCACCTCCGCCCCGCCCGAGGGCGTATATTGCAGGCTGCGCGTGATCACCGTCTGGCCGAAGCCCCGGTGGGTGGGCGGCGTGACGGGCGGGCCGCCGCTTTCGCGCCACTCCACGATGAAGCGCTCCTCCTCCGCCCGGCCGCGGACGGAAAGCTTCCCCCCGGGCACCGACAGGGAGCCATACTTCGTGGCATTGGTGGCGAGTTCGTGAATGACCAGGCCGAGCGCGATGGCCGCGCGCGGCGCCAGTGACTTGCCGAGGTCCTGGATGGTGAAGCGCCCCGCCGCGCCCGCCGTGTAGGGCGCCAGCTCGCTGCGGACCACATCGCCGATGGTGAGGTTGGTCCAGGAATTCTCGGCCAGCAGGCTGTGCGTCGCGGCCAAGGCATGGATGCGACCGGTGAAGGCCTGCTGGAAGCCCTCCAGCGTGTCCTCGTGGTGCAGCGTGCGGCTCGCGATGGAGAGCACCAGGGCCAGGGTGTTCTTCACCCGGTGGTCCAGCTCGCGCATCATCAGCAATTGCTGCTTTTCGGCGGCCTTGCGCTGCGACAGGTCCACCATGGTGATGACGCAGCCATTGATCATGTCATGGCCCACCTGCAGGGGGGCCGCGCTGACCAGGTAGTCCTTCACCTTCGGTGCCTTGGGCGCATGCGCCTCCACCCCCTGCACCGAGGCGCCGTCCACCACCATCCGCACGATGTCCTCGGCCTGGAGCAGGCCGGTGGCATCGGGGAAGATGAGGGGAATGGCGTCCGCGAAGGGCAGGCCCAGAAGATCGCCGCCGAAGGAGAGCTCGGCCGCCGCATTGGCGTGGGTGATCACGCCCTCGCGGTCGCAGACGACCACCGCCTCGTTGGCGGAGGCGATCACCGCATGCGCCGCGCGCTCGCTCTGCTCGGCCGCTTCCGCGCGCACGCGCTCGGACACGTCGGTGAAGGTGATGGCGAAGCCATGGGTGGTGGAGAGGCGCAGGGGCGTGGCGGTCAGGATGTAGTGGACCTGCTCGCCCAGCCGGTCGAAGCCCACCTCCTCCGAGGCCACGCCGAGGGCGGCGCGCGGCATGATCCGCTCCACCGCCGCGGCCACCTCTTCGGGCGCGATGTCGGTGAAGCGGCTGCCTTGCACGGAATTCTGTGTGAAGCCCAGGACCGAGGTCAGCCGCGCATTGGCGTAGAGGATGCGCCCCGTGCCGTCGATGGCGGCGGCACCCACATGCATCGCCTCCATGAAGACGTGATAGGCCTCGGCACCGCCACCGATGTCGAAGACCTGCGAGACGTTCTGCTGTTCCACCACCAGCGCGTCCACATCCCCGTCGCGGATGGCACGCAGGGTCTCTTCCGCCTCGGCGAGGCGCCGGCGAAGCTCGGCCACTTCGTCGAGGTTCATTCGCCCTGCACCTTCAGCGCCACCAGCACCTTCTCCACGTCGGAGAGGTCGCCGATCACCTTGCGGATGGGCACCGGCAATTCCCGCACCAGGGTCGGGATGGCGACGATGCTGTGCTCCTTCGCGAGCTTCGGGTTCTGCCGCAGGTCAATGACCTCGATCTCGTATTGTCCGGCCAGGGGGCCCGCCACGATCGCCTTGAGGTTGGCGATGGCCGCGATGGATTTCGGGGTCTGGCCGGCCACGTAGAGGGTCAGCTTCCTGGGTTGCGGCGTGTCGTTCATGTCGTCTTCCCGTCGCCGCGGCGACTCATCTGCATGACGGCGGCATCATCCGCCGCCCGTCGCTGGTATTCGGTCTCGGCGGAAGCGGCGCTCGCCATCTCCGCCTCATATCCCGCAAGCTCGGCCTGCAGGGCCTCGATCTGCGCGGCCGCCTTGCGGCGGCGGATGTCGATCTGGATGCGCGCGCGCTCCAACTGAGCCGCACGCTCGGCCGCGGCGCGGCGCGTGCGTGCCTCTTCGGCACGGCGCGTGGAGCCGGTGACGGCGCCGCCCTCGCCCAGATAGGGTGGCAGCAGCTGGATGCCCTGGTCGTTCATCACGAATTCGCGCACCTGGTTCGAATGCGCGGTTCCCCGCGCCTTGAGCAGATAGAGTTCCCGGTTGAACTCCCCACCGACCTCTCGGTTGAGCATCAGCACCCAGCCATCCATCAGGGAGGACAGCCCGACATCCGTGGCGTAGTCGCCGCCCTGGGTGTGCATCAGGTGGGTGAAGACGCCGGTGATGCCGCTGCTCTTGAGGAAGTCCACCATCCGCAGGAGCATGGACTGCACCTCCAACGGGTCGCCGCTTTCCATGAAGGCGGAGATGGGGTCCAGCACCACCAGCTGCGGCCGGAATTTCTGCACCTCGCGCAGCATGATCGCGAGGTGCATCTCCAGGCTGTAGAAGGTGGGCCGCGCGGAGATGAAGCGGATGAGGCCCTGTGCGAGGAAGGGCTCCAGGTCGAGCCCGATGGAGCGCATGTTGCGGACGATCTGCCGCTCCGCCTCCTCGAAGGAGAAGTAGATCGCGCGTTCGCCGCGCGCGGCGGCGGCATGCAGGAAGCTGGCCGCCAGGGAGGATTTCCCCGCCCCCGCCACGCCCGAGACCAGGATGGAGGAGGCGCGGTGGAACCCCCCGCCCTGGATCATCGCATCCAGGTCCACGACGCCCGAGGCGATCCGTTCCTCGAAGACCTGGTGGTTCAGGCCAAGGGAGCCGACCGGCAGCACCGAGAACCCGTCGCGGTCGATCAGGAAGGGGTATTCATTCGTCCCATGCGCGGTGCCGCGATACTTCACGATCCGCATGCGCCGTGTGGAGATCTGGTTGTGCACGCGATGGTCCAGCAGGATCACGCAATCCGAGACGTATTCCTCCAGCCCCTGCCGCGTCAGCGTGCCATCGCCGCGCTCGGCGGTGATGACGGTGGTCAGCCCGCGGTCCTTCAGCCAGTCGAACAGGCGCCGCAGCTCCGCCCGCAGCACCGCCTGGTTCGTGAAGGCGGAAAACAGGCTCTCGATGGTGTCGAGGACGACACGCCTGGCCCCCACCGCGTCAATGGCCAGCTCCAGCCGCAGGAAGAGGCCTTCGAGATCATAGTCGCCGATTTCCGCGAGCTCCGCGGGGTTGATGGCGATGTGCTCCATCGCCAGCTTTTCCTCGGCGATGAGGCGGTCCATGTCGAAGCCCAGCGAGGCCACGTTGGCGATGATGTCGGCCGGCCGTTCCTCGAAGGAGACGAAGACGCCGGGCTCATCGTAGTCGCGCGCGCCATGCACCAGGAAGGTGGTGGCGAAGAGCGTCTTGCCGCAGCCGGCGGAGCCGCAGACGATGGAGGGGCGACCCGTCGGCAGGCCGCCCAGGGTCAGGTCGTCAAATCCCTCGATGCCCGTCAGGGATTTGGGAAGGCTGGGCGGGGCGTGCATCAAGATTTCCATCCGTGATGGAGCATTGAACAAGGGCCGTGCGGGCGCGGTCGGGCCACGGGAAGGGCGGCCTGGGCGGGGCCATCGCCCCACTCGCAATCTCGCAGGGCGGCCTCTTGCCGCAACCTCATGGCGGGATTGGGGCGGGCCCGGGATGGCAGGCCCGGCCGCTTCATGCCGGAAGGCGAATGGTCAGCTCCAGCAGGCGGAAGCTGTGCGTCTTGCCGTGGCCGTCGAGGTTCAGGCTGCCATTGACGCCGCCCTCCAGCACCTCCTCCACCACGAAGTTGAAGGCGTGCAGGTTGGGCAGGTCATGGCGCGTGCAGTGGGTGGCCCCGCGGTGGCGGAACAGGTCCAGCACGCGCGCCTCCGTCACCTGCGCCGCGATCAGCTCGTAATGCGCGGGGTCGTAGGGGATCAGCGACATGTTCAGCCGGTTGCCCTTGTCGCCCGCGCGGCTGTGCGCGAGCGCGTGCAGCGCAACCTCCTTCATGCCGCGATCTCCCTTGCCGCCATGTCGCGGGCCGTGAGCGTGGTGACACGGGTGGGCACGCGCTCCCGCAGGACGAGGTGGCTGCGGGTGAGGATGCGCGGCGTCACGCGCCACCTGGCGCCGCCGGTGCCGGCGGTGCCGCAGCAGAGCATGGCCAGCACTTCGCGCGCGGCCTGGTCGGCGTCGTCACGGGTGCGCGCCTCGACGGCCAGGCGAATGCGGATGTCCTGCGGTTCGGGGCCGTTGTAGCCGCGCCAGAGGCTGCCCCCGTCATCATCATGCACGGAGGCGACGCCGATCAGGTCCACCCGCGCCCGCACATCGAGGCCACGCCGCTTCATCCGTTCCAGCAGCACATCGGCCGTGGCACGGGCGCGGGCCAGCGCGTTGGGTCCGGCGACCGAGACCTCGCCCTCGCCCAGCCAACTTCCCTCGAAGCTCGCCGTCACTTTCAGCGTGTCGGGGCGGGGCGCGCCGCGCAGCCCATGGACCGCCACACGGTCCGGCCCCACCTGTTCGAGACGGCATTGCGTGATGTCCAGCACCACGTCGGGGGTGATATAGTGGGCCGGGTCGTGCAGTTCATAGAGCAGCTGCTCCTTCACCGTGCGAAGGTCCACGATGCCGCCCGTGCCCTCGGGCTTGGTGATGACGAGGCCACCGCCCTCCGTCACCTCCGCGATGGGAAAGCCGATATTGGCGGGGTCGGGGATGTCCTTGAAGCCCGGGTCCCAGAAGACCCCGCCCGTGACCTGGCTGCCGCATTCCAGCAGATGGCCGGTGGCCGCACCCAGGGCCAGGCGCTCCCAATCATCGAAGCGCCAGCCGAAATGGTGGGCGAGGGGGGCGATGGCCAGCGCCGGGTCGCTGGTGCGCCCGGCCACGACCACATCGGCGCCCTGGGCCAGCGCCTCCACCAGCGGCTCGGCGCCGATATAGGCGTTGGCGGCGATGAGCGACCAGGCACCCATGTCCAGCCCGGCATCGGCCTCGTGCACGGGCAGTTGGCCGCCGGCGACCAGCGGCGTCACGTCATCGCCCTCCACAAGCCCGATCCGCAAATCAGGCAGCCCCTTGGCCAGGGCGAGCCTTGCCACCGCCAGAGCGGCGGCGGGCGGGTTGGCGGCCCCCCAATTGCCCAGCAGCGGGATGCGATGGGCATGGGCGTCCACCAGGATGGGGTCCAGCAGCCGCTCCAGCATGGGCTCGTAGCCGCGGGCGGGGTTGGCGCGCTTCTCGAGATGGGCGAGTGCCACCGTCCGTTCGCCCAGCGTCTCGAAGAACATGGCGGACGGGCCGCCGCGCGCGATCAGGCTGCGCAGCACGGGGATGGGGGCGTCCACGCGGTCGCCCGAAAAGCCCGCGCCATTGCCGAGGTGGAAGGTGTTCATCAGGCGCAGTTCGGCACCGCCCGCGCGCGCGGTCAACCGGCCGAGCGCACCCGCCGCACCGCGTCCTGCCATTCGGCATGGCGCCGGCTGGCCTCCTCGCGCGCCATGCCGGGCTGGAAGCGGCGGTCGAGCCGCCAATGGGTGGCGGCACCGCCGGGCGGGGCCAGCAACCCGGCCTGCACCCCGGCCAGATAGGCGGCGCCCAGCGCGGTGGTCTCCTGCACCACGGGCCGGTCCACCGGGGCGCCCAGGATGTCGGCCAGGAATTGCATGGTCCAGTCGCTGGCCGCCATGCCGCCATCCACGCGCAGCACTGTGCGGCCCATCTCGGGCCAGTCGCGACGCATGGCGTCCAGCAAGTCGGCGGTTTGCAGGGCCACGGATTCCAGGGCGGCACGGCAGATCTCGGCGCGGCCCGAGGCGCGGGTCAGCCCCAGGATGGCACCCCGCGCCGCCGCGTCCCACCAGGGGGCGCCGAGGCCCGTGAAGGCGGGCACCAGCGTCACGCGCTCGGCCGGGTTGGCCTGGGCGGCGAATTCGCCCGCCTCCCGAGCCTCGCGGATGATGCCGAGGCCATCGCGCAGCCATTGCACGGCGGCCCCGGCCACGAAGATGGAGCCCTCCAGCGCGTAGTGCCGCCTGCCACCGAGCTGCCAGGCGATGGTGGTCAGCAGCCGGTTCGTCGAGGGCACCGGCGCCTCGCCCGTCACCAGCAGGGCGAAGCAGCCCGTGCCATAGGTGGACTTGATCATCCCCGGTGCGAAGCAGGCCTGGCCCAGCGTGGCCGCCTGCTGGTCCCCCGCCATGCCGAGGATGGGAATGGAGCCGCCCAGCAGCGTGGTCTCGCCGAAGGGGGCGGCGTTGTCGCGCACCTCCGGCAGCAGGGCAGCGGGAATGCGGAACAGCTCCAGCAGCTCCGTGTCCCAGGTGCCCGTGCGGATGTCCAGCAACAGGGTGCGCGCGGCGTTGCTCGCGTCGGTGGCGTGGACGCGGCCTTCGGTCAGGCGGAACAGCAGCCAGGAATCGATGGTGCCGAAGCAGAGCTCGCCGCGCTCCGCGGCCGCCCGGGCGCCCGCGATATTGTCCAGCATCCAGCCGAGCTTGGTGGCCGCGAAATAGGGGTCCAGCAGCAGGCCCGTGCGGGCGGTGACAAGCGCCTCATGGCCCGCCGCGCGCAGCGCCTCGCAGGTGGGGGCGGTGCGGCGGTCTTGCCAGACGATGGCGCGGCCGACCGGTCGGCCCGTCCGCCGCTCCCACAGCACCGTGGTCTCGCGCTGGTTGGTGATGCCGATTCCCGCGACGTTGGCGGCTGTGCCGCCCGCGCGCGCCAGCGCCTCGCGCAGCACGGCCAGGCTGTGGGTGAAGATCTCCTCCGCGTCGTGCTCCACCCAGCCGGGGGTGGGAAAGTGCTGCGGCAGGGGAATTTGGGCCGTGGCGCGGGGCTCCAGCGCCGAGTCGAACGCGATGGCGCGGGTGGAGGTGGTGCCCTGGTCGAGCGCGAGCAGAAGCGTCATGGCGCCAAGTATGCGCCCCTCGCGTCCAGGCGGAAGCCCCGGTCCGGGGGTCACCTTGCCGTGTCATGAGACAGCACGCTATGGTTGCAACCCCGGAAACACCAGACAGAAGGCTATGCGCCAATGCGCGTTTCTCACATGGTCCTGGGCGCTGCCGCCCTGGGCGTCGCCGCACTTGCCGCCCCCGTCCTGGCGCAGAACTTCAACCTGCCTCCTGCCTTCGGCACGCTGAACCTGACGGCCGGCTTCATGCCCGACCCGCAACATGTCGATTTGGTGGCGGGCGGCAACATCCCGGCCGGCCGCCTCGGGCGCGATTGCGCGGGCAGCATCGCCGATGCTCCGGACGTGCGGCTGAACTACACGGCGGGTGGCTTCCCGCTTTACATCTTCGCCAATTCCAGCCGCGACACGACGCTGGTGGTGAACCTGCCGGACGGGTCCTGGGTCTGCAACGATGACTTCATCGGCCTCGACCCCGGCATCGTGCTGCAGCGCCCCGCCTCGGGCCAGTACGACATCTGGGTCGGCGTCTTCGAGGGCGGCACGGCGCCCGCGCGCCTGGGCGTTTCGGAAATCCCGCCCCGGCGCTGAGCCCGCCAGGGGAGTGACGAATAGGGGGCGCCGGGCGATGCTCGGCGCCCCTTCTCATGTCCCCCTTCCTTGTGTCCGAGGTGCCGCCCATGCCCATCATCAACCGCATCGCCGATTTCCACGCCGAGATGACCGCCTGGCGGCAGGACATCCACGCCCACCCCGAACTGAGCTACGAGGAGCACCGCACCAGCGAGATCGTGGCCACCAAGCTCGCGGAATGGGGCATCGAGGTGCATCGCGGCCTGGGTGCGACGGGTGTCGTGGGCGTTCTGCGCAGCGGCAGCGGCGGGCGCGCCATCGGGTTGCGCGCCGACATGGACGCCCTGCCCATGCCGGAGGAGACGGGGCTGCCCTATGCCTCGACCGCGCCCGGCAAGATGCACGCCTGCGGCCATGACGGGCACACGACCATGCTGCTGGGCGCGGCCAAGTATCTCGCGGAGACGCGCAATTTCGACGGCACCGTGGTCTTCATCTTCCAGCCGGCGGAAGAGGGTGGGGCAGGGGCCAAGCGCATGCTGGACGATGGCCTGCTGGACCGCTTCCCCTTCGACACCGTCTATGGCGTCCACAACGCCTCCAACCTGCCGCTGGGCGAGGCGGCGGTGGTGGCCGGCCCCGTGCTGGCCGCGGCGGACGGCGTGACGATCCATGTGCGCGGGCGGGGCGGCCACGCCGCGCGGCCGCATATCGGCATTGATCCGGTGCTGGTGGGGGCGCAGATCGTGGTGAACCTGCAGGCCCTGGTGGCGCGCCGCGTGGACCCGCTGGACAGCGCGGTGATCAGCCTCTGCCAGTTCCACGCCGGCACCGCCAGCAACGTCATCCCGGACACGGCCGAAATCCGTGGCACCGTGCGCACGCTGAAGGCCGAGACGCGGGCGGAGATGGAGCGCCTCATCACCCAGATCGCGACCGGGGTGGGGGCCATGCACGATGCCGAGGTGACGGTCACCTACCGCCGCGGCTACCCGCCCACCGTGAACCACGCGAACGAGGCCGAACGCGCGGCCAAGGCCGTGGGCCAGGTGCTGGGCGGCGAGCGCGTCATCCGCAACCGCCCGCCCGCCATGGGTGCGGAGGATTTCGCCTATTTCCTGCTGGAGCGCCCCGGCTGCTTCGTCCATCTCGGCCAGCGCGATGGGGAGCGCGGCAAGCGCCCCGCCCACACCACCACCTACGACTTCAACGACGACCTGCTGCCGATCGGGGCGAGCTTCTTCTCGCGCCTGGTGGAGCAGGAACTGCCGCGGGGTTAGCCCCGCGACACGCGCAGAACCTCGCCATCCTCGTGCTCGGTCAGCAGCCAGACCGAGCCGTCGCGATGGACGCGCACGTCCCGGATGCGGCGGTCGAGGTCCCGCAGCATCCATTCCTCGCCGACGACCCGTCCATTCGCCATGCGGGTCCGAACCAGGGCGCGGGCCGCGAGGCCGCCATGCAAAAGCGCCCCGCGCCATTCGGGGAACATGTCGCCGCGATACACCACCAACCCCGACGGGCCCACGGTGCGCTCGAAGATGTGGAAGGCGCTCTCCATGCCCTCGCGGCGCGTGCCTTCGCCCAGCGGCGCGCCGGAATAGTCTCGCCCGCCCGTGAGATAGGGCCATCCATAGTTCCGACCGGCCCGGATGAGATGGATCTCATCGCCCCGCAGCGGCCCGTGGTCATTGACCCAGAGCTGGTGCGATTCCGGGTCGAAGGCCATGCCCTGCACGTTCCGCAGGCCGATGGCGTAGATGTGATGGTCCTTGTCGGATTCATTGAGGAAGGGGTTGCCGGGCGCCGGCTTGCCATCGGTGGTCATGCGGATGATGGAGCCCGCATGGTCCTTCGCGTCCTGGGCGCGGTTCATGTTCCGCCGGTCGCCGATGGAGAGCAGCAGGCTGCCGTCGCGCGGGTCGAAGGCGAGGCGCCCGCCGAAATGCAGGCCGCTGCCATCGGGGTTGTTCATCATGAAGATGTTCCGCGCATCCTCAAGGCGCGGGTTGTCGCCCTCGGTCAGACGCGCGCGCGTGACGGCGGTGCCCGCACCCTGTTCCGTCCAGCGCGAATGGCTGAGGAAGATGGTGCGGTTCTGGTTGAAGTCCGGGTGCAGGGCGATGTCGAACATCCCGCCCTGGCTGCGATCGGTGGGACCCGGATAGCGATAGACCTCGGGCGCGCCTTCCAGCGGATCGGAGAGCGAACCGCCACGCCGGCCCATGCGCAGCGCGCCCGAGTTGCGTTCCGTCACCAGGAAGCGGTCGCCCTCCAGGAAGGCGAGGCCCCAGGGGTGCTCCACTTGGGCGATACGCTCCACCTGGACCTCGCCCACCTCCGTGCGGAGCGTGCGGCGTTCGGCACGGGCCGATGGGGCGAGGAACGCGGCCATCAGCCCCCCTCCGAGCAGCGCGCGGCCCAGCGGGCGGCGGGCGATGGGAAGGGTCGTGCGGGCGTTCGAATGGCGCATGCGGCGGCCTCCTTCGCGAAGGGTTAAGCCGCGGTAACGCCACCTCCAGGAATGGGTTGCGCCCGGGCGGGACCCAGGCGCCGCTTCTCAACCCAGCGCGTGCAGGCCCTGCGCCAGGTCCGCCTTCAGGTCGGCTACGTCCTCCAGGCCGATATGGATCCGCACCGTCTGCCCGCCGAAATCGCCGGTGCCGGCGCTGCGGGTGATGAAGCCGGTGGTGGGGATGGCCAGGCTCTCATACCCGCCCCAGCTCGCGCCGATCCCGAACAGGGACAGCCCGTCCACGAAGCGCATCATGTCCTCATGGGAATAGCGCGCATCCAGCACGATGCCGAAGAGCGAGCAGGCCCCGGTGAAGTCCCGCATGAACAGCGCGTGCTGCGGGTGCGAGGGGAGCGCGGGGTGCAGCACCTTCTGGATCTGCGGCTGCTGCTCCAGCCAGGAGGCGATCTCCAGCGCCGCCGCCGCCTGGGTCTTGAGCCGCACTGCCATGGTCCGCACGCCGCGCAGGGCCAGCCAGCAATCGTCGGGGCTCGCGTAATGGCCCATGGCGGAGGCGGCGGAGCGCACCGCGACATGGTCCTCCTCGGTGTTGACCGTGACGCTGCCCAGCAGGATGTCGCTGTGCCCGCCCACATACTTGGTCAGCGCCTGGATGGAGACATCCACCCCATGCGCGAAGGGCTGGAAGGTGTGGATGCCCCAGGTGTTGTCCATCATCACCTTCGCACCCGCCGCGTGGGCGGCGCGGGAGATGGCCGGGATGTCCTGCACCTCGAAGGTGTGGCTGCCGGGGCTTTCCGTATAGACCACCTTGGTGTTGGGGCGGATGAGGGCGCGCATGCCCGCCTCGTCCACGCAAGGATCGTAGAAGGTCGTCTCGATGCCCCAGCCCTTCATGAGGCCGGTGGCGAGGTTGCGCGCTGGGCCATAGACGCTGTCGGGCATCAGGCAATGGTCGCCCGCCTTGAGATAGGCCAGCAGCGGAACGGCCACGGCGGCGAGGCCCGTGCCCACGATGGTGCAGCGGCTGCCGCCCTCGATCTCCGCGATCACGTCTTCCAGCGCGTAGTGGGTGGGGCCCCCCTGCGTGCCATAGGTCATGTGCTGGTCGTAGCGCTTGGCCGCGGCCGCCATGCGCGAGGCCGCATCGGGGAACAGCACGGTGGAGCCGCGGTGCACCGCCGGGTTCACGAAGCCATGGATGCGCACGCCCGCGCGCCCGGCATGGCTCATGCGGGTGGAGAAGCCGTGGCGGCGGCGATGGTCGTCGGGCATCAGGAAGAGACCTTTTCTGTTTCGGGACGGCTGGCCCATTCGGTCCAGGAGCCGTCATAGACGGCGGGTTCGGGCAGGCCCGCGCGCACGGCGCCGAGCGCCAGCACGCAGGCGGTGACGCCGGTGCCGCAGCTCGTCACCAGGGGCTTGCCGCCATCGGCGCCGGCGGCGGCGAAGCGGGCCCGCAACGCGTCGGGCGGCAGCATCGTGCCATCGGCGGCGAGCAGCTCGTTGAAGGGCAGGTTGGCCGCGCCCGGCATGTGGCCGGAGGGCAGGCCCGCGCGGGGCTCGGGCGCGGTGCCGGCGAAGCGGCCGGCGGCGCGGGCATCCAGCACCAGCGCCGAGCCATCTTCGAGCAGACGCTTCACATCGCCGATGCCGGCCACGCGGCGAGCCATGAAGTCGGCCACATAGGTGGCGGGGGCGGGCGTGGCGGGGGCGCCGGAGGCGGTGGCACGGCCCTCGCGCAGCCATTTGGGCAGGCCGCCATCCAGCACCGCCACCTTGTCGTGGCCGAAGAGGCGCATCAGCCACCAGCCGCGCGGCGAGGACTGCATCCCCTTCTGGTCGTAGAACACCACGCGCGCGGCGCGGGTGACACCCATGGCACCCAGCAGCTTCTCGAAGCGGGCGGCGGTCGGGATCATGTGCGGCAGCGGGTTCTCGGTGTCCGCCACCTCGTCCATGTCAAAGAAATGGGCGCCGGGGATATGGGCTTCCGCGAACTTGGTGCGGCCGTCGAAGGGCTCGTTCGGCAGGTATTTCGTGATGTCGAAGACCACCAGGTCCGGCTGGCCCAGATGGGCCGCCAGCCATTCCATGTTGACGATCGCGTCCATGTCAGTTCTCCACCAGGGCGAGGCTGATGCGTCGGTTCTGCCGGCCCTTGTTTTCCAGTTTCAGGACTTCGAGGCGCCCGATCTCGGCCGTGTTCCGCACATGCGTGCCCCCGCAGGGCTGGAGGTCCACCGGTGCCGCCTGGGGGCCGATCCGCACGAGGCGGATGCGCCCCGCCCCGCGCGGCGGCTGGACCGAAAGGGTGCGGACCAGGCCTGGATTGGCCGCCAGCTCCTCTTCCGTGATCCATTCCTCGGAGATGGCATGGTCCTCGGCCACCAGGGCGTTCAGCCGCTCGGTCAGCCACTCCTTCGTGGGCGGCTCGGCCAGGTCGAAGTCGAGGCGGGATTTTTCCGCACCCACCTGGCCGCCGGTGACGCCGGCGCCCGGGATCAGGCTGCACAGCAGGTGCATGGCGCTGTGCATCCGCATGTGCCGGTGCCGGCGCGGCCAGTCCAGCACCAGCGTGACCTGGGTGCCGGGGGCGGGCAGGGGGGCGCCGTCGGCCAGCTTGTGCAAGATGGCGCCGCCCTCGCCCTTCACGGCTTCCGTGATGGCGGCATCGCCTCCATCCCAGCACAGCTTGCCGCTGTCGCCCGGCTGGCCGCCGGCGCGGGGGTAGAAGATGCTGCGGTCCAGCACCAAGCCTTCCGGCCCGGCTGAGACGACGCGCGCCGCCGCCTCCTGGGCATAGGCGTTGTGGCGGAACAGGGCTTCGGTCATGCGGTGGTCCAGTCCTGGCGCAGCCGCGCGCGGTGCTGGCGCAGCCAGTGCAGGCACAGCGCGGCGGTGGCGTTGGTGATGGTGTTGGCGTCCAGCCGGGCCAGCGCCTCCTCGGCGGTCAGCACCAGCAGGCGGATGTCCTCGCCCTCGGCCGCCAGCCCATGCGTGGCGCCCGCGCCAGGCTCGGGCAGGCGGGCGCGGCCGCAATAGAGGTGCATCATCTCGTCGCAGCCGCCCTGCATCAGGAAATAGCGGCCGATCTTCTCGATGCGGTCGGGGTCGAGGCCCGCCTCCTCCTGGGTTTCGCGCCGGGCGGCCTCGGCCGGGTCCTCGCCCGCCTCCAGCAGACCGGCCACGCATTCCGTCTCGATCGGCGGATAGCCCGCGGCCAGGATGGGCAGGCGGAACTGCTCGATCAGCGCGACCCGGTCCGCCCAGGGGTCATAGGGCAGCAGGGCCACACCCTGGCCGCGCCGCCACAACTCCCAGATCAATTCGCGCGAGGGCGTGCCATCGAAGCGCGTATAGGTGAACACCACCCGTTGCAGCGGGAAGCGCCCCGACCAGACAAGCTCATCCGTGCGGACATCGAGGCCGGGATGGGCGGGAATGGGCGGGGCCTTGGGCGGTCGGGCGGTCATGCGGCGCAAAGCCTAGATCACTTCGGCGGGCGCCGAAATGCGGCGGGTGCGGAAATGCGGGCGCGCACCACGGCTTCGCCCGAATCGGGGCCTATCCAAACCGTCCCGCCAGGTTCACACCCGAAAGCCATGACGCCCGATCCCTCCCTCGCGCTCCGCGCCGCGCGCCGCCGCGCCATCATGGCCATCCTGGCCGCGGCGCTGCTCTTCGCCGTGGCGGCGGCCTTCGTGAAGACGCTGGGCGGCACCATTCCGCTGGCGCAACTCGTGCTCTTCCGCAGCCTTTTCGCCCTGCCGGTGTTGCTGCCCATGTTGCCGGCGGCGGGCGGGTGGAAGGTGCTCCGCACGCGCCACCCCTTCGGCCATGCCGCGCGTGTCTTCTGGGGGCTGCTCGGCATGATCACCGCCTTCTATGGCTACACCACCTTGCCGCTCGCCAATGTCACGGCGCTGGGCTTCACCATGCCTTTGTTTCTCACGCTGCTGGCCGTGCCACTGCTGGGTGAGCGCGTGGGCTGGCGGCGGGGCCTTGCCGTGCTGGTGGGGTTCCTGGGCGTTCTGTTCATGGTCAGCCCCGGCGACACCGACGCCGCCGACCTCTGGCCCAGCCTGGTCGTGCTGTTCGGCGCCTTCGCCTGGGCCATGGCCATGATCAGCATCCGCCGGTTGGGTGAGAAGGGGGAGCCGGGTGTGGCCATCGTGCTGTGGTTCGCCATTGGCTGTTCCATCCTGGCGCTGGCCGCCAGCATTCCGGTCTGGGTCTGGCCCAGCGCGACCCAATGGGCGTTCCTGCTGGGCATCGGCATCGCGTCCGCCTTCGCGCAGCTGCTGATGACCGAGGCCTACCGCAAGGGCGAACCCACCCTGGTCGCCCCCTTCGAATATTCCGGCATCGTCTGGACCACCCTGCTCGGCGCCGTCATCTGGGCCGAGGCGCCCGATGGCTGGGACGCGGTTGGCATCCTGATCCTGGTGGGTTCGGGCCTCTACATCTGGCGGCGCGAAGTCCAGTTGGGGATCAAGCGATGAGCCGCCGCCTCGCATGGGTCCTGGCGCTGCTGGCCATCCCGCCGCTGGTGCTGGGGCTGCGCTGGTTCTCCTTCCTGCCCTCCGTGATGGACTGGGACGAGAGCCTGTATCTCCTGCAGGCGCGGGAATGGGCGCGGGGCGTCTGGCCGCTTTCGGGCGTGTGGGACATGCACCCGGTGGGCGCGCCGGCCATGATCCTGTTCGCCTTCACGATCCTGGGCGAGAGCATCACCACCGTCCGCCTACTGGGCGCCATCTGCGTCATGGCCACCTGCTACGCGCTGATCGCCCTGGTGCGCGCGGCCGGCGGGCCGCGCGCGCTCGGGCTGGGGGCGGCCCTTCTCTATGCGGGCCACAGCGTGCTGGTGGGCGGGCTGACCACCAACACCGAGATCCTCTTCGCGCCCATGGTCGTGGCCGCTCTCGCGCTGGCCTTGTGGCGGGGGCCGGAATGGCCGCGGCTGCTGGGGATGGGGGTGCTGATCGGCCTTGCACTCACCATCAAGCCGGTGGTGACGCCCGAGGGCTGCCTCGCCTTCGCGCTGCTGGCCTGGCCCACCCTCCAGGCGCGGCGCTGGGGGCGGCTCTTCGCCATGGCGGGCGCCTATCTCGTCCTCTGCCTGCTGCCCACGCTGCTGGTGGCGGGCGCCTATGCCCTGCGCGGCGAATTCGCCGACTGGCTGGAAAGTTCCATCCTCGCGCCCTTCCAGTATGCGTCCGAAGGCGCACCGGCCGAGGTGGTGCGCCACCGCGTCAGCCTGATCCTGCTGGAGATGCATTGGCTCTTCGTGCTGCCCATCCCGGCCCTGCTGCTGCTGCGCCACCTCTCCCCCGTGCTGCGGCACCTGACCTTGTTCGGCCTCGCCTGGCTCGCGGTCGCGGTGCTGGCGGTGGCGGTGCCGGGCCACTACTTCGACCACTACTTCCTGATCCTGCTGCCGCCGCTCGTGCTGCTCTCGGCGGTCGGCATCTTCGGCGCCGCGGCCTATGCGGCGCCGGTGCGGGGGCAATGGCTGGCGGGCGGCGTGGTGGTGGCCATGGTGCTGAACCCCTTCCTCGTGGACCTGAGGAAGCGGATCATGCCGGGCTTCCACCTGGGCCAGCCCGATGCCCCCACGCGGATCGCGGACGCCATCCGCGCCGAGATGCGCCCCGGCGACGTGGTCTTCGTCGCCAACTCCCAGCCGGTGATCTATTTCCTGACGGGTTCGCCCCTGCCCACGCGCTTTCCCTTCCCGGCCCACCTGACCGGGCCTTTCGGGGATCTGGTGGGGGTGAACATGGACGCCGAGCTGGCCCGCGTGCTGGCCTCCCGCCCGCGCTTCATCGTGCAGGACATCCAGCACTGGTATGGCGTGCGCCCGGAGGCGCGGGCCTTGATCGCGGCCTCGCTCGATGCGGAGTATGAGCCCATGGCCCCCTTCAGCAACCCGCAAGGCCCGGTCATGATCCATCGCCTGCGGGAGGGCGATTGATGGAAGACTTCCTCTTCACCGTCTCGAAGCTGTTCTGGCTCTTCGCGCGGCCCAACACCTTCGCCCTGTTCCTGGTCTGCCTGGGGGTCGGGTTGCTCATCGCCCGGCGGCGCTTCGGGCGTTGGCCGGCCCTGCTGGGCCTTGGCTGGTATGTCGCGGTGTTGCTGACGCCGCTCGCCGCCTGGATCACCCTGCCGCTGGAAAACCGTTTCCCCCGCCCCGAATTGCCCACGCGGGTGGATGGCGTGGTCATCCTGGGCGGCGCGGTGGAACAGGCGCTGACCGAGGCGCGCGGTATTCCCGCACTCAATGGCGCGGCCGAACGCATGACCGAGGCCGTGGCGCTCGCCCGGCTGCGGCCCGAGGCGCGCATCGTCTTCACCGGCGGCTCGGCCGCCCTCGCCCCCGGGCAGATGAGCGAGGCCGATGTGGCGCGCGCCCTCTTCGCCTCGCTCGGCCTGGAGGGGGAGCGCGTGATCTTCGAGGGCCGTTCGCGCAACACCTGGGAAAATGCCGAACTCACCCACGCCCAGGTGAACCCCACCCCGGGCGAGACCTGGCTGCTGGTCACCTCGGCCAGCCACATGCCGCGCTCCATGGGCACCTTCCGCCGGGCGGGGTGGGACATCACCGCCTGGCCCGTGAATTATTCCACCCGTCCGGGTGGGGCGGGCTGGTTCGACCCGCCCTTTTCCTTCCGCCTGGGCCAGGCCGAATGGGCCGCGCGCGAATATGTGGGCCTGCTGGCCTATTGGCTGCTGGGGCGCACCAGCGCGTTGTTTCCGGCGCCCTGAACAACTCCAGGTGACGGCGGGCAGCCGAGCGTCCATGCTGGCTTCCGCGTCAGCATGAGGCCGGACTGATGTTCCATCCCTTCGTCACCGACTTCTTCAGCGATTTCGTCACGCTGCTGGTCGTGCTGAACCCGGTGGCGAAACTGCCCATCTTCCTCGCCCAGACCGCGGCGCTGGACAGCAAGACGCGCAACCGCGTGGCGATGTGGGCCATCGTCATCTCCTTCGGCGTGCTGATGTTCTTCCTGGTGGCGGGGCAGTTCCTGTTGCAGGGCCTGGGGGTGGGGCTGACGGCCTTCCGCATGGCGGGCTCCCTGGTGCTGCTGCTCTTCGCCCTGTCCATGATCTTCGACAACGCGCACCCGCCGCCACCGGGTGCCACCGACACGACACCCCTGGAACGCGCGATCTTCCCCATCGCCATGCCCGCCCTCGCGGGCCCGGGGACCATGCTGACGATCGTGGTGCTGACCGACAATGACCGCTTCGACTGGGTTCACCAGGTGGACACCGCCATGGCCCTGGTCCTGGCACTGGCGATCTGCTTCATCGTGATGCGCTTCGCGACGCTGCTGGTGCAGGTGCTGCGCCGCGCCGGCATCAGCATCCTCTCGCGCGTCATGGGGCTGATCCTGGCCGCGCTGGCGGTGGAGGGCATGCTGGCCTCGACCCGCAGCTTCATCCACAGCCTGTGATTTGAGAGGCCTGGGCTGCCAACGAATCGGCTCGTTTTGTGTTCTACTGGTGAAATGTGCCCCGCTATGCAATTCGCCCCAGGCTGCTGATGACGACCAACTTCCTCACGGACTTCATCACCCTGCTCGTCGTGCTGAACCCGCTGGGCAAGCTGCCGATCTTCCTGGCCACGACGGTGGGGCTGGAGCGCGCGGTGCGAAACCGCGTGGCCTTCCATGCCGTGCTGATCTCCTTCGGCATCCTGATCTTCTTCCTGGTGGCGGGGCAGGTGCTGTTGCAGGCGCTGGGCGTGGGGCTGAACACCTTCCGGCTGGCGGGTTCGCTGGTGCTGCTGCTCTTTGCCCTGTCCATGATCTTCGACACGGTGCAGACACCGCCGCCCACCCAGCCCGATGTCTCGCCGACCGAGCGCGCGGTGTTTCCGCTGGCCATGCCCTCCATCGCCGGGCCGGGCACGATGCTGACCGTGGTGGTGCTGACCGACAAGGACCGCTTCCACTGGGCCGAGCAGGGCAGCACCGCGCTGGCGCTGATCCTGGTCCTGGCGCTGGTCTATCTGGTGATGCGCTTCGCCACGCCGCTGGTGCAGTTCCTGCGGCGGGCGGGCATCAGCATCCTCTCGCGCGTCATGGGGCTGATCCTGGCGGCGGTGGCGATGGAGGGGATGGTCGTCTCCGTCCTCGCCATCCTGCGCCAGCTATAGTTCCAGGATACGCTCCGGCGCGGCGCGGCCGCGCAGCAGGTCCCATACGCCGCGCATGTTCCCGCGGAAGCGGCCCCAGCGGTCCACCTCGGGCTCCGGCCGCGCGCTGCGGAGCAGGTTGATCAGGCAATGCCGCGCCGCCGAGGGGATGGCGTGGTTCCAGGGAAAGCTGCCCTTCCGCGCCAAATAGATGGGGTTCACCACCTGGCTGTACCCCAGCCGCACCCCGGGCACGCGCCCCGATTTGGCGCCCAGATGCACCCCCCTGGCGCCAGACAGGCGCAGGATGGTCCCATGCGGCAGCAGCCGGCGCGTGAGGTCGATGTCCTCATACCAGGCATAAAGCGGCAGGCGTTCGTCGAAGCGCAGCCCGTGTTCGCGCATGGGGGCGAGCCGCACCGCCATGTTGCAGCCATAGCCGTTGAAATGCGGCTGCACGGCGAGGGCATCATCGGGCGGCGTGTCGGCCGCCAGGATGGCCCGGCCCTCCGCCACGGTGAGGCCCGGCCCCTTGGCGCCATCGGCGATGACGGTGCCGGTCGCGACCGCGCAGCCCGGATTCGCCGCCATCACCCCCTCCAGCACCGCGAGCCATTCGGGCGCGGGCAGGAAGTCATCGTCGAGATAGAGCAGCAGGTCGCAATCCGGCACCGCATCCAGGATGCGGTTGCGCTGGCGCGGCAGGCCGCCGGGGTTCTGCGCCAGGAACTCCACGCCGGGGAAGCGGGTGGGCAGATCCCCCACATCCTCGGGGGTGACGTGGCAGACCAGCACGCGGTCGGGCGCGCGGGTCTGATGGTCCAGTTCGGCCAGCACCTCGCCCAGGATGGCAGGGCGGCCGCGCGTCGCGATACCGATCGCGATCTTCACGGTGTGGGTTCCATGGGCGCGGGCTCCAGCGAGGCAGGCCAGGGCAGGGGCCGGGCCAGCATGCCCTGGGCGCGGCCGAGCAGGCTCGCCATGTAGTAGCGCGCGTGCAGAAGGCGCCCGCGCGCCAGCGACACCAGCGCACCGCCCAGCGGCCGGTAGAGGAAGGCGGCCCGCACCGGCAGCGGCACCGGATGGCGCCGCAGCGCGAAGCCAAGGCCGAGGCCGTAGCGCTGTGCCCGCGCCACCGCCTCGGGCGACAGGCGCTTGTCGGGATGGATCACGCGCAGATCGAGATCGTAGCGGGCCTCCATGCCCGCGGCCAGGGCGCGGCAGACCAGGTCATTGCCCTCCGCGCTGCCGAAGCGGGCGCCGGGACCCATGGATTCGTCGAAGCCGCCCAGGCGAAGGGCGGCGTCGCGCCGGAGCCAGAGGTTGAACTCGATCACGCTGGTCCAGACATTGGCGAGCGTGATGGGCCCCGCCCTGTCATTCCAGCGGCCGGAGCCGAGCCTACCCTCCGGCGCCCCCGCCGGCCCGGTCAGGGCGGCCAACGCCGGGTCCATGTCGAAAGCGGCTCGCACGCGGGCCAGGGTGCCGGGCGGCATCAGGCAGTCATCATCGGGGAAGACCACGAGGTCGCCCCGCGCATGGCGCAGCCCGAGGTTGCGCCCCGCATTGGCGTGCGGACGGGGGGCACGAAGGTGGCGCAGCGGCAGTCGCGACGCCCATTCGGCCACCAGCGGACCCAACCGCGCATCCTGGTTCTGGTCCACCAGGATCACCTCGAAGGTGACCTCCTGCACGGCCAGGCTGTCGAACAGCGCGCCGATCTCCTCCACCCGCCCCAGCGTGGCCACCACCAGCGAGATCATGCCAGCGCCCCCGCCACGGCCGCGCGCAGCCCCGCGCGGAATTGCGGGATGCCGAAGCGCTCGGCATTGGCGCGGCAGGCCTGGGGCGTGAAGCGGGCCTCCTCGGCCACGAAGGCGCGGATGGCGGCGATGAGGCTTTCCGCCGTTTGCTCCGCGAAGGTGCGGCCGGTGGCCTCGGTCACGATGTCGCGCGCGCCGCCACGGCCGAAGACGATCAGCGGCGCGCCGCAGGCCTGGGCCTCGACCATGCCGATGCCGAAATCCTCCTCGGCGGGGAAGACGAAGGCGCTGGCGGATTGCAGCAGGGAGATCAGCTCCGCCTGGGGCACGCGGCCGCGGATGGCGATGTTGGGCGCACCCGCCGCCGCGGCGCGCACCAGCGGCGCCGATGGCCCATCACCCGCGATGACGAGCTGAAATTCCGGCATGGCGCGGAAGGCCTCCGCCACCAGTTCGATGCGCTTGTAGGCCACCTGCCGCCCGGCCACGACGAAATGCGGGCGGGGGCCGGTGGCCAGCGGAAAGCCCTCGATGTCCACCGGCGGATGCAGGACCTGCGCCTCCCGCCGCCAGACCTTCGCGATGCGCTGCCGGATGTAGCTGGAATTGGCGAGGATCAGGTCCGGGCGTGCCGCGCTCGCCTGGTCCCACATCCGCATCCGGTGCAGCAGCCAGCGCGTGTAGACGGACTTCACCCCGCGCGTCAGGCCCGATTGCTCCAGGTATTGCCCCTGCAAGTCCCAGGCATAGCGCATGGGCGAGTGCACATAGCTGACATGGGTGGTGCCCGGCCCCGTGATCACGCCCTTGGCGACCGCGTGGGAGGAGGACAGCACCAGGTCATAGCCGCGCAGGTCGAACTGCTCGACGGCGAGGGGCATGAGTTGGAGGTAGTTGCGGAAGCGCTTCCGTGCGAGCGGCATGCGCTGAAGAAAGCTGGTGCGCGGGGTCTTGCCTTGCAGGAAGCCGCGTTCGCCCTCGGGCAGGAAATCCACCAGGGCGAAGAGGTCGGCCTCGGGGTAGCAGGCGATCATCTGCTCCAGCACGCGCTCGCTGCCGGCGTAGTTGTCCAGCCATTCGTGGATGATGGCGGTCTTCATGTGGTGACGAACCCCAGCAGCCGACGTGCGGCCGCTTCCCAGGAAAAATCCGCGGCACGCGCGCGGCCGGCGGCGATGAAGGACTGGCGCCGCGTGGCGTCGGTGGCGAGGGTGGCGATGGCTTCACCCAAAGCGTCCGGCGTGTCGGGGTCGAACCAGAGGGCCGCCTCGCCGCAGACCTCCGGCACCGCGCCCGCGCGGGCGGCGATGACGGGGCAGCCGCACCACATGGCCTCCAGCGGCGGCAGGCCGAAGCCCTCGTAGCGCGAGGGGAAGAGCAGGGTCAGCGCGTTCTCATACAGCGCGCGCAATTCGGCATCGGAGACACGGCCCAGAGCGCGCACCTCGCCGCCGGCATCGGCCTCGCCGGTGCGGAAGACGGCGGCGTCCTTGGCGCCGGCCACGGCCAGAACGAGGCCCTGTGCCGCCATGGCGCGGCGCACGATGCCGAGGTTCTTGTGCGCGGCCCCCGTGCCGATGACGAGCGCGTAGCGGCCCGGTTCCAGCCCATGCCGGGTCAGCACGCCGGTGTCCGCGGCCTCGCGGAGGATATGTTCGCCTCCCTCCAGCGTGACGCCGATGTCCGCGCGCGGAATGTCCAGCGCCGCCGCGATCCGCCCTGCCGAGAATTCCGACACGCTGAGGATACGCGCCCCGCGCCGCGCCAGCCCGCGCTGCATGACGCGATACCAGAGGCGGAACTTCCACCCATAGCTCTCGGGCGTGTCGAAGACGCCGGCGTCATGGATCACCACCGCCTGGCGCCGCCCGGCCAGCAGGGGGCCGGTGTTGCCCAGGTTCAGCAGCAGGCCTTCGGCGGCACGGGGCAGGGCCCATTGTTCCCAGGCTTGTCCGCCGCGGCTGCCGGCGGTGCGGGGCGCCAGATGCCGGAAGGCCTCCAGCCCACTCGCCCCGGGCGGGGCCAGCAGCGTCATCGGCGGGGCTTCGCCACGCGCGGCCAGGGCATCGAGGGCGGCCGTGATCTCGCGCGCATAGCGCTGCACGCCGGTCAGGCCTTGGGTGAGGAAACGTCCGTTCAGCGTGATCATGGGCGGAGCACCTGTCGCACCGCCCAGGGACGGCGCAGAAGGGGGGCGAGGGCGCGGCGCTCCTCGGCCGGCAGGCGCGCGACGGCCAGCGCCAGTGCAACGGCGAAGCCCAACCCCGCCACCAGGGCGGACCACGGCCCCTCGGGCGTCAGCGCGGTGGCGGCCAGCGCGACCGCGGCCGCCACCAGGGCCGGCAGCAGCGCGCGGGGTGCCTTGGCGGCGGCCGGGTAGAGCCGGGCCGCGAAGAACAGCTTGCCCCCCGCATCGGCCGCGGCCCGCAGCGCCCAGGCCAGCGCCGCGCCCTGGATGCCGAAGGCCAGCAGCAGCGCGGCGGAGAGCGGCAGGAAGACCACGATCTGCGCCAGCATGAACTTGGCTGTCACGTCCGGTCTTCCGATCGCGTCCAGCAGCGCCCCGGGGGCGTAGGCGAGGCAGGAGAAGAAGATGCCGCCCGCCAGGATACGCAGCACCATGGCACTCTCCGCCGCGAAGCCCGCGCCGAGCCAGAGCCGCAGGGCCGTTTCGGCGAAGCCGGCCAGGATCAGGCAGGGCGGCAGGGTCAGCAGCATGATCATCAGCGCGCCGCGCCGCAGCAGGCCGGCCGTGGCCTCAGGCAGCAGCCGGAAGGCAGAGGCCATGGCCGGCAACAATGCCTGCGCCACCGCCACGGGGATGATCCACATGCGCAGGACAAGGTCGAGCGGCGTCGCGTAATAGGCCACCGCCGCCAGCGTCAGCACCGCGCCCACCAGGAAGCGGTCGGCATAGATCAGCGCCTGGTTCATCATGGAGGAGGCGGTCATCCAGCCGCCGATCCGCAGCAGCGGCAGCACCAGCAAGGGCGAGCCGAGGGAGAGGCGCGGCAGCAGCCCCCGGCACAGCCACGCATAGGAAAGCGTGTTGGCCAAGCGGCAGGCCACCAGCGCCAGCATCACGCCGACGAGGCTCTGCCACACCATCAGCACCAGCACCGGCCCCAGGTAATACATCGCCGCCACGGGAATGGTGACGAGGTTGGCCGCCCGGAAGCGCTGGTGCGCCGCCAGCACGCCCCAGAGCGCCGCATTCACCACCACGAGGGGCGCGGCCACTGCCAGAATGCGGAAGGCGGCCAGCGCCTCGGCCTGCAGGGATTCGGGCACGTTCAGCGCGGAGCCCATCAGCCATGGCAGGGCGGCCCAGAGGGCGGCGGCCCCAAGGGCCGCGAAGCCCGCCAGCGCCGCCATGGCGGTGCCGACCAGCCGGCCCGTCTCGGCCTCTTCATGGGGGCTGTCGGCCGTCATGCGTTCGGAGAGCGCCCGGGTCAGGGCCGGGCCCACGCCCAGGTCGAAGATGCCGAAGACGCCGACCAGCGCGAGGGCCAGGGTAAACAGGCCCCAGCGTTCCAGCCCCATCTGGCCCACCAGCACGGGCGTGAGCACCAGGGCCAGCAGAAGGGGAAGGCCGCGGCCCAGCCCGTTCCAGACCATGCCGGACAAAAGCCGGCCCGCCCCGGCGCGGTCGCGCGCGGTGTCACTCATCACACTGGAACCCGGAGGTGGCGGGGGTGAAGCTTAGCTCAGCAGGCGCCGCGGCGCGACAGCACGGCGAGCGGGGTCCGCAACAGGATGCGGATGTCATTCCACAGCGAGGGGCTGGCCACATAGGCCACGTCCAGCGCCACGCGCTGCGCGTAGCTGGTGTCCGACCGGCCAGAGACCTGCCACAGGCCCGTGATACCGGGGCGCACGCTGATGTAGTGCGCGGCGGCCGCGCCGTAGAACTGGTCCAGCTCCGACTGGATGACGGGGCGGGGGCCCACCAGGCTCATCTCGCCGCGCAGCACGTTGAGGAGCTGGGGCAGCTCGTCGAGCGAGGTGGCGCGGAGGAAGCGGCCGACGGCCGTCACGCGCGGGTCCTGGCGCAGCTTTCGGGTGGCGTCCCATTCGGCCCGCGCCTCGGGGTCGCTGGCCAGCAGGGCGTCGAGCCGCGCCTGGCTGTCCACCACCATGGAGCGGAACTTGAGGCAGCCAAAACCCTCGCCACCCCGGCCCACGCGGCGGTGGGCATAGAAGGCGGGTCCGCCATCGCCGCGCACCAGCCAAGCCAGCACGAGCATGAGGGGGGCGAGCAGCAGCAGCAGCGTCCCCGCGCCCAGGACGTCGAGCGTGCGCTTGAGAAAGGGGCGCGCCCCGCTGCGCCAGGCGGCATGCGGGGGGGCCAGCACCATGGAGGGTGCAGAATAGCCGGCGCCCATCACGCTCTCGCGCGAGGAGGGGTCGCGTTGCAGGGACGAGAATGCGTCCAGGCCGGGCATATCGAACCTTCCGTAACTGGGCCGGGGGTGGCCCGTCAGGGTTGCCGTGGCGGTGGAAGGGACCGTCCCTTCCTGACCACGCTGCCGTTATCCGGTTGATCGCAGGCGGCTTTTGGACCCGCCCAAGGCAATATTGTGGCGCGTTCGAAATCCATGCCCAGGGCGCCAAAGAAGCCCGAGAGGCTTCCGGATCAGTCCATTGCGGATTGATATTTCACAGCAGCGGCGTCCCCGAATTCACTGATTGGAAAGGTTTCGCAGGCGTGCTTCGAGGAGGCACTGGCGGGACGCTGAGCCGCGTGCGGCATGGCTGATCTGTCCCAGGTGAAGGTCAACCATGCGGCACGGCGTTGCGCCCGGCGAAAATCTGAAATTGCAAGCGCGACATCGGGACGCAATCAAGGCAGCGCCGCCACAATTGCGGCGCGCCGTCTCAGCCCGCCTGCTGTCCCGCGAGGGGGCGCTCCGTCGGCACCATGCCGGAGCGCAGATGGCGCTCCACGATGTAGAGGGGCCGGCGTTTCGTCTCGTTGAAGATGCGGCCGAGATATTCGCCGATGATGCCCAGCATCATCATCTGCACGCCGCCCATGAACAGCACCACGGCCATCAGGCTTGGATAGCCCGCCACCTCGTTGCCGAAGACCAGCGTGCGGACCAGGAGCTGCACGATGTAGAGCCCCGCCAGCACCGCCACCGCCAGCCCCACATAGGAGGCAAGCTTGAGCGGCCCGAGGGTGAAGCTGGTGATGCCTTCCAGCGAGAGGTTCCACAGCTTCCACCAGTTCCATTTGGTGGTGCCCGCCGCGCGAGGCGCGCGGGCGTAGGGCACAGCCACGGCGGGGAAACCCACCCAGGCGAAGAGGCCCTTCATGAAGCGGTGCTGCTCCCGCAACTGCAGCAGCGCGTCCAGCGCGCGGCGGGACATGAAGCGGAAATCGCCGGTGTCGGGGGGCAGGGCCACGCGGCCGCCGACCCGCTGCATCAGGCGGTAGAAGCCGGCGGCGGTGGCCCGCTTCAGCCAGCCCTCGCCATGGCGGGCGCTGCGCTGGGCATAGGCCACGTCGAAGCCGCGGCGCCAGGCGGCCAGAAGTTCCGGGATGACCTCGGGCGGGTCCTGGAGGTCGGCGTCGATCACGACCACGCCCTCGTTGCCGCGCGCGTGGTCGAGCCCCGCGGTCAGCGCGATCTCCTTGCCGAAATTGCGCGAGAGGTTGACCACGGCCACGCGCGGGTCGGTCGCGGCCAGGTCCAGCATCAGCCCGAGCGTGGCATCGCGCGAGCCGTCATTCACATAGACCACCTCCCAGGGCAGGTCCTGGGCGGACAGCACGGCGCCGAGGCGGCGGTGGAATTCGGGCAGCACCTCCTGCTCATTGTAGCAGGGCACCACCACGGACAGCGCCGGGCGCGGGGGGTCCAGGGGCAGGGCGTCGGGCATGGTGGCAAGCCTCGCCGCCCTTCATGGTTTTTCCGCGGCAGAAACCGTTACCCGTTGTTCGCGCGGGCCAGCCAATGCGCCGCGATGTCCCGCCGCCGCGCCACCCAGATGCCGGGGGTGCGCGCCACATGGGCCA
The DNA here is from genome assembly GCF_014196305.1 of Roseococcus suduntuyensis. Classification (GTDB taxonomy): domain Bacteria; phylum Pseudomonadota; class Alphaproteobacteria; order Acetobacterales; family Acetobacteraceae; genus Roseococcus; species Roseococcus suduntuyensis. The sequence goes on along the minus strand of NZ_JACIDJ010000002.1, from coordinate 197,490 downwards.
GCACCGCCTCCAGCCCCGCCATGCGCCCGGGCCGGCCGATGATGCGCAGATGCAGGCCGATGGAGAGCATCTTGGGCGCCCGCGCGCCCTCGGCCAGCAGCCAGTCCACGGCGCCGATGCAGTACCGGGAAAAGTCCTCGGCCTGGACGAAGCCGCCGCCGGGCGAGAAGCGCATGTCATTGGTGTCGAAGGCATAGGGCAGGATGACGTGGCCGGGCGCGTGAAGGCGCGGCAGGTCGTCGTCATAGGCGTCGCTGTCGTAGAGGAAGCCCCCCTCCTCGCGCAGCAGCCGCCGCGTGTTGGGGGAGGAGGCCGAGCGCGTGTGCCAGCCCACCGGCCGTTCCCCGGTCGCGTCGCGGATGGCGCCGACGGTGGCGGCGATGACCTCGCGCTCGGTCGCTTCGTCCATGTTGGCGTGGCTTTCCCAGCGCCAGCCATGGGCGCTGATCTCATGCCCGGCCGCGTGCGGGGCGGCGGCCAGATGCGGGTTCGCGGCCACGGCGCGGCCGCAGGAGGAGAAGGTCGCCTTCACCCCATGCCGGTCGAAGGCATCCAGGATTCGCCAGAGCCCCGCCCGCGCGCCGTAGGCGTAGTGGGTCTCCATGCAGGGGTCGGGCACGCCCACCACCTCCTCGCGGATTTCGTGCACGCTTTCATTGCGCGCATCGCCGCTGGCGAGGCTGAGCTCCGCCCCTTCCTCCACATTCACCACGAAGGAGAGGGCAAGCCGCGCGCCGCCCGGCCATTTCGGGTCGGGGGAGTGGTTCGCATGGCCGACAAGATCACGGCTTGTCGGGGGCATTCCGCCAGGCAGGGGCATGGGACATCCTTCGCAGGGGAGACGGACGGGTTTAGGTTCGCGCACAGAACAGGAGAAGTCCCATGCTCACCGCCCAGGCCCAAGGCGTCTGCGTCATTTGCCCCACCCCCTTCCTGCCGGATGGCACGCTGGACGAACGCAGCGCCGCCAGCATGACCGAGGCCTATGTGGCCGCCGGCGCCACGGGCCTCACCATCCTGGGCATCATGGGCGAGGCGCCCAAGCTGGATGCGGAGGAATCGCTGCGGCTGGTGCGCATCGTGCTGAAGCATGCGGCGGGCTTGCCGGTGATCGTGGGCGTCTCGGCGCCGGGCTACGCGCCCATGCGCGCGCTGGCGCGGGGCTCCATGGACGCGGGGGCGGCCGGCGTGATGATCGCGCCCCCCATGGGCCTGCGCGGCGATGAGGCCATCATCTCCTGGATGCAGGGCGCCTCCGAAGCCGTCGCCCCCGCGCCCTGGTGCCTGCAGGATTTCCCGCAGCTCACCAATGTGCTGATGACGGCCAAGATGATCGCCACCCTGGCGAAGGCGGACCCGCGCCTCGTCATGCTCAAGGCCGAGGATTGGCCGGGCCTCGACAAGATCAGCGCGCTGGTTTCCATGATGAAGGCGGGCGAGATGCCCCGCATCGCCATCTATGGCGGCAATGGCGGCCAATACCTGCCCGAGGAAACCCTGCGCGGCGCCGATGGCATGATGACCGGCTACGCCTTCCCCGAGATGCTGGTGCGGGTGCGCAACCTGCTGCTGGACGGCAAGCGCGACGAGGCCATGGACGCCTTCGAGGCGCACCTGCCGCTGATCCGCACCGAGTTGCAGCCCGGCCTCGGCCTTGCCGTGCGGAAATACATCCTGGCGCGGCGTGGCATCATCGCGCACCCGACCGTGCGCGCGCCGGGGCCGAAGCTCTCCGACGCCACGCGGGCGGAGGTGGACTACCAGCTGGCGCGCCTCGCGCGGCGCGATCCCACCGCGCTGAAGCTCGCCGCCGAATGAGCGAGCTGGCCGGGCGCATCGCCCTCGTGACGGGCGCGCAGCAGGGCATCGGCGCTGCCATCGCCCGCGCGCTGGCCGCGGCGGGGGCCGATGTGGCGGTGAACTGGCTCGATGCCGAGCCGCTGGACCTCGCCGCCGAAATCCGTGCCATGGGGCGGCGCTGCGCGCTGCTCCAGGGCAGCGTGGCGACCGTGCCGGAGGTGCGGGCGCTGCATGCGGCGGCCGTGGAGGCGCTGGGTGTGCCGGACATCCTGGTGAACAATGCCGGCATCTTCCCGCGCTGCGATTTTCTTCGGTTGGAAGAGGATGAGTGGGATGCCGTGCTGGGCATCAACCTGAAGGCCGGGGCGTTCCTGACCCAGGCCTTCGCCCGCGCGCTGGCGGGGCGGCCGGGGGCGGTGGTGAACCTCTCCTCCTCGGCCGTGCGGGGTGATCCGCGCGGAGTGCATTACACCGCCAGCAAGAACGGCGTTGTGGGGCTGACGCGGGCCACGGCGCTGGCGCTGGCGCCCGCCATCCGCGTGAACGCCATCGCGCCGGGGCTCACCGACACCGCCCAGCCGCGCTTCGGCATGACGGAGGCCGAGATCGCGGAGCGCAGCGCCACCTTCCCTGTGGGCCGCATCGGCCGCCCGGAGGAGATCGCGGAGCTGGCGGTCTTCCTGGCCAGCCCGAAGGCGGGCTTCATCACCGGGCAGGTCTATCACATCAACGGGGGCATGTACCTCGCATGAGCCGCTTTGCCGGGGTCTTCCCCTATCTGGTCTCGCCCATCGGCGCCGATGGCGCGGTGATGGAGGCCCCGCTGCGCGAACTGGTCGAGCACCTGATCGGTGCCGGCGTGCATGGGCTGACGCCGCTCGGCTCCACAGGCGAGTTTGCCTATCTCGGTCACGCCCAGCGGCACGAGATCGTCCGCATCGTGGTGGAGCAGGCGCGCGGCCGGGTGCCGGTGGTGGCAGGGGTTGCGGCCACCACCACGGCCGATGCGGTGGCCCAGGCGCGCGACTACGAAAGGCTGGGCGCGGACGGTATCCTGGGCGTGATGGAGGCCTATTTCCCCATCCCGGAAGCGGGCGTGGTCAGCTATTTCACCGCGCTGGCCGACGCCACCGGGCTGCCCCTCGTTCTCTATACCAACCCGAATTTCCAGCGCAGCGACCTCTCGCTGCCGGCCATCACGAAGCTCTCCCACCATCCGCGCATCGTGGCCATCAAGGATGCCAGCACGAACACGGGCCGGCTGCTCTCCATCATGAATGCGGTGGAAGGGCGGATGGACGTGTTCAGCGCCTCGGCCCACATCCCGGCCGCGGTGATGCTGATCGGCGGCGTGGGCTGGATGGCGGGCCCGGCCTGCGTGATCCCGCGCGAGAGCGTGCGCCTCTACGAACTCTGCCGCGCCGGCAACTGGGCCGAGGCCTTGCCGCTGCAACGCCGCCTCTGGCGCTTCAACGAGCTGTTCGCCCAATACGCCCTGGCCGCCTGCATCAAGGGTGCGTTGCAAATCCAGGGCTTCGCGGTGGGTGACCCGCTGCCGCCCCAGGCCCCGCTGAGCGAGGCCGGCCGCGCCGCCGTGGCCGAGGCACTGTCTTCCCTTGGGTCTTCCCTCGGGTCCTCCCTTGGCTGACGAGGACGAAGACGAGGAAGGCCCGCCCGGCCTTCCCCCCGGCACCCCCTTTTACATGACGCCCGCGGGCCACGCGGCGCTGACGCGCGAACTGCATGAGCTGTGGCATGGGGAACGCCCCAAGGTGGTCGAGGTCGTCTCCTGGGCCGCGGGCCTGGGCGACCGCAGCGAGAACGCCGACTACCAGTATGGCAAGCGCCGCCTGCGCCAGATCGACAGCCGCGTGCGCTTCCTCCGCCGTCGGCTGGAGCGCGCCGAGGTGGTGGATGCCGCGAAACAGACACGGCGCGACAAGATCTTCTTCGGCGCCACCGTCACCTATGCCCGGATGGACGACAGCGAGGTGACGGTCACCATCGTGGGCATGGAGGAGGCGGATGCGACGCAGGGCCGAATCTCCTGGGTTTCGCCCGTGGCGCGTGCCCTGTTGGGCAAGACGGTGGGCGATGTCGTCAAGCTCCGCACCCCCGCTGGCCCCGAGGAGATCGAGGTGGTCGCCATCGCCTACCCTGCCGCGCCATGAGCAAGGCTTTCGTCATCGCCATCCTGGGCACCACCCAGACGCTCGCCTGGGCCGGCAGCTACTACATCCCGGCCATCCTGGCGGGGCGGATGGCGGATGAGCTGGGGGTGAACGCCTCCACCATCTTTGTCGCCTTCTCCTGCGCCCTGCTGCTGACGGCCTTCCTGGGGCCGCGCGTGGGCCGGGCCATTGACCAGCATGGCGGGCGCGCGGTGCTGATGGCTGCCAACCTGGTGCTCGCCACGGGGCTTGGGGTGCTGGCCATGGCGCAGGGGCCGGTGCTGATGTTCCTGGGCTTCGCCGTGCTGGGCATCGGCATGGCGATGGGCCTCTATGATGCGGGCTTCGCCGCGTTGGCGCGTATCTATGGGCGCGATGCGCGGGGGGCCATCACGGGCATCACCCTGATCGCGGGCTTCGCGAGCACGGTGGGCTGGCCCGTCACGGCCTGGATGCAGGCGGAATTCGGCTGGCGCGGCGCCTGCGCGGGATGGGCGCTGGTCATGCTGCTGCTGGCCCTGCCGCTCAACGCGCTGCTGCCGCGTGGCACGGTGCGCGCGCCCGAGGCGCAGCCCGCGCCCCCCCCCGACGCCGAGACGGCGCGCCGCACCCGCCGCGCGGCTTGGCTGATGGCCTTCATCTTCGTCTCGGGCGGGTTTTCCGCGTCAGCGCTGGCCGCGCATCTGCCGGGGCTGCTGGTGGCGGCGGGTGCCACGCCCGCCGCCGCCATCGCCGCCGGCGCGCTGATGGGGCCGGCCCAGGTGGCCGCGCGGGTTTTCGAATTCACGCTGCTGCGGCGGGCGCACCCGCTGCTCTCGGCGCGGATCGCGCTGACCACGCATCCGCTGGGCGCCGTGCTGCTGCTGATCTTCGGCGGGCCGCTGGCCGCGCCCTTCGTGCTGCTGCACGGGGCGGGGAACGGCATCCAGACCATCGTGCGCGGCACATTGCCGCTCGCGATCTTCGGGGCGGCCGGCTATGGCGCGCGGCAGGGGCTGGTGGTGGCGCCGGCCCGCTTCATGGGGGCGCTGGCGCCGGCGCTGTTCGGCTTCGTGGTCGAGGGCTATGGCGCCCATGCGCTGTGGCTGACCATCGCCCTGTCGGTGATGGCCTTCATTGCGCTGTTCTTCCTTCACGTCGCGCCAGAATCGAAAGAAGTGCGGCGTTGAATTCTTCCGCCGCCTCATAGGCCACCCAATGGCCGGCGGCGGGGATGACGGCCTCGAGCATGGAGGGGTCCCGCGCGCGGATCACGTCCAGCCTGGCGGCCACGTTCGGGTAAGCCACCGCGTCGAACTCGCCCCAGATGCCGTTGAGCGGCGCGCTCACCCGCTCCAGCGCATCCTTCAGGGATGTGCCCGAGGCGAAGCCCCGGCTGCGGAGGCGGGCGTGGTTGGTGTGCCAGTCCTGGATGGCGAGCGCGGTGGCGTCGATCTTCGCCGGGTCATGGAACATGAGGCGCTTCAGGTTCTCGCGGTTGGCCTCGACCCGCGCCACGCCCTGCTTGTCCCGCACCTTCAGCAATTCCAGCGGCGGGCGCGCGAGGCCGAGCGAGGCCGCCCCCACCAGCGTCAGCGTGCGGATATGCTCCCCCTCCAGCGCCGCCAGCTGCCCGCTGACATTGGCGCCGAAGGAAAAGCCCGTCAGGTGGTAGCGCCGCTCGGGCCCCAGCAACTGCGCCAGCCCATCGCGCAGCGGCAGCGCGGCCGATTGCGGCGTGGCCTCGCCGGGGGGCATGGCGCTCTCGCCCAGTCCCGGGATGTCGGCCGCCAGCACGCGGTAGTGGCGCGAGAGCGGCCCCACATTGCGCGCCCAATGCCGCCAGCTGCCCGAGCCGCCATGCAGCAGCACCAGCGGCGTGCCCTCGCCCCAGCTGCGCCAGACCACATGGCCATCGCCGCAGGGGGTTTCGTGGCGGATCGCGGCGCGGTCGAGTTCGATGATGTCGGGCGTCATGCGGGGGTACTCCGTCCGCGCCGCGCCTCGACGCGCGCGATCCAGCTGGTGGAGAGGAAGATCACGGCGGCACCGGCCAGCGTGGTCGTGGTCGGAATTTCCGAGAAGGCCAGGTAGCCGAGGCATGCGGCCCAGATCAGGTCCAGGAACTTCACCGGCTGCGCGGCGGAGATGTCGGCGATGCGATAGGCCATGGTCAGCATCCAGTGGCCCAGGCTGCCCAGGGCGCCGCAGAGCAGCACGATGCCCCATTGCGCGAGGCTCGGCCATTCCCAGAGCCACAGCGCCACGGGCAACGTGAACACGGCCACCGTCAGCGACTGCCAGGCGACGATCACCTGGGGCGTGTCATGCCGCGTCAGCGCCTTGGCGATGAGGAAGGACGCGGCAAACAGGGGTGCGGAGGCCAGCATCAGCAGGGCATGGTGCCCGCCCGTGCCGGTGAAGCTGGGTGCGACCACCACCAGCACCCCCAGGAAGCCCAGCAGGGCGGCCGCCCAGCGCTGCCAGAACATGCGCTCCTTCAGGAACAACACCGCGCCCAGCATGATGAAGATGGGCCCGGTGAAGCCGATGGCGGTCAGCGTCGCGAAGGGGATGTGCGGCAGGGCCGAGAACCAGAAGAACAGCGCCGCCGTATGCGCCACCCCTCGCCAGAGCTGCCCCGCCATGGCCCGCGGCACATAGGCGGCGAGGCCCGCCTGGATGATCCAGGGGATCATCACCACCAGCCCCGCGCCGTAGCGCAGGAACTGCACCTGGAAGGGGGGAAGCTCGCTCGCCAGCACGCGAAGGTTCAGGTTCAGCAGGGCGAAGGTGAAGCCCGCCCCCGCCGCCAGGATCATGCCGTTGAGGGTGGGCGTCATGCGGGAAGGGGCGGCGGAACCATGGTGTTGAGCGTGGCGCGACGGGCGGCCTTGCGGAAGCCCCCGTGGTGCCTACCATCTGTGTGACCCTTGCATGGATGACAGCGATGCCGGACACCAACCTGCCCTTCGACCCGACGCGCCTGAAATTCGGCATCGGCCAGCCCGTGCCGCGGCAGGAAGACCCGAAGCTGCTTCAAGGGCAGGGGCGCTACACCGATGACGTGGCGCTGCCGGGCCAGCTTTACGCCTGGGTGTTCCGCAGCCCCTATGCGCATGCCAAGGTGCTTTCGCTGGATGTGAGTGCCGCGCGCGAGGCGCCGGGCGTGCAGGCCGTGATCACGGCCGAAGACCTTGCGGACTACGGCGCCATGACCTGCGCCATGCCGCTGAAGAATGCCGATGGCTCGCCCTTGCGGACCACCCACCGGCCCGCGCTGGCCTCCGACCGGCTGCGCTTCGTGGGCGACCCCATCGCGGTGGTGGTGGCCGAGACCCGGGCCCAGGCGCGCGATGCCTCCGAGCTGATCATGCTGGACGTGGACATGCTGCCGGCGGTGACGGAGGCCTCGGCCGCCGCCGCGCCGGATGCGCCCCTGCTCTACGACGACATCCCCGGCAACAGCGTATTGGACTTCGCCTTCGGCGATGCCGCCAAGGTGGCCGAGGCCTTCGCCGCCGCCGCGCATGTGCAGAAGCTCTCCATCCGCAACAGCCGCATCGTGGTGGCGGCGATGGAGCCGCGCAGCGCCATCGGCGAATATGATGCCAATGAGGGCCGCTTCATCCTGCATGTGGGCTGCCAGGGCGTCTTCGGACTGCGCAACCAGTTGGCCGATGACATCCTGAAGCTGCCGCGCGAGAAGGTGCGCGTGCTGACGGGCAATGTGGGCGGCAGCTTCGGTATGAAGGCCAATGCCTATCCTGAATACCTGCCGCTGCTGCACGCCGCGAAGCAGCTGGGCCGGCCGGTGAAGTGGACCGATGACCGCAGCGGCGCCTTCCAGTCCGACCAGCATGGCCGCGACCACGAGGTGGTGGCGGAGCTGGCGCTGGACGCGGAGGGCAGGTTCCTGGCCGTGCGGCTGACCAGCTACGCGAATATGGGCGCCTATCTCTCGACCGTGGCCCCGCTGATGGGCACGGGCAACTTCGTGAAGAACGTGCAGTCCAACTACACCATGCCGCTGATCGAGGTGCGGACGAAGAGCCTGCTGACCAACACCACCCCCGTCTCGGCCTATCGCGGCGCGGGGCGGCCCGAGGGCAACTACTTCATGGAACGGCTGATCGAGGAGGCCGCGCGCGAGATGGGCAAGGACGCCGTCGCGATCCGCCGCCTGAACCACATCCGTCCCGACCAGTTCCCCTACGCCGCGCCCACCGGCAGCGTCTATGACGGGGGCGAGTTCTCCGCGATCCTGGAGGACGCGCTGCGCGCCGCCGACCACGCCAATTTCGAGACCCGTCGCGCCGAATCCAAGGCGCGCGGCAAGCTGCGTGGCATCGGCGTGGGCAATTTCCTTGAATGCACGGCGCCACCCATGAAGGAGCAGGGCGGCATCCGCTTCGAGAAGGATGGCACCGTCACCATCATCACCGGCACGCTGGACTATGGGCAGGGCCATTGGTCGGCCTTCGCCCAGGTGCTGCACCAGAAGCTGGGCGTGCCCTTTGAGGCCATCCGTCTCAAGCAGGGCGACAGCGACGAGTTGGTGGCGGGCGGCGGCACGGGCGGGTCCAAGTCGCTGATGGCCTCGGGCGCCGCCATCGTCGAGGCCTCGGCGCTGGTCGTGGAGAAGGGGCGCGTCGCCGCCGCGCATGTGCTGGAAACGGCGCCGGCCGATATCGAGTTCGAATGGGGCCGCTTCGTGGTGGCCGGCACCGACCGCGCCATCGGCATCATGGAACTGGCCGAAAAGCTGCGCGAAAGCCACAGCCTGCCCAGCGAGGTGCCGTCCAGCCTGGACGTGACGCATGTCTTCGACCAGGCGCCCCAGGCCTACCCGAACGGCTGCCATGTCTGCGAGCTGGAGGTGGACCCCGACACCGGCCACGTCACCTTCCTAAACTATGTGGCGGTGAACGACTTCGGCGTGATCGTGAACCCGCTGCTGGTGGCGGGCCAGGCGCATGGCGGCATCGTCCAGGGCATCGGCCAGGCGCTGCATGAGCGCGTGGCCTATAGCGAGGAAGGCCAGCTTCTCTCGGCCAGCTTCATGGATTACGGACTGCCGCGCGCCGATGACCTGCCGGCCTTCCAGCTTTCCTCGCGCGAGGTGCCCTGCACCACCAACCCGCTGGGCGCCAAGGGCTGCGGCGAGGCGGGCTGCGCCGGCAGCCTGCCGGCCGTGATGAACGCGCTGGTGGAGGCGCTGCGGCCCGTGGGGGTGAACCACCTGGACATGCCCGCCACGCCGGAGGTGATCTGGCGGGCCATCCACAAGGTGTAGCCGCGCGGCCGGCTCACGCGCCGGGCATCAGCCGAGGAAGCGCCGCGCCTTCTCGGCGTAGTCCGCCTCGCGCATCGCTGCCTCGCGCAGTGTCTTGGGCGCCGTGCCGCCCACCTGCGCGGGCGGTGTCCCTTCGCGCAGCGCCTTCAGCGTGGCGTGGATGGCCTGGATCGCCGCCTGGAAGGGCAGATGCCCCTGCAATGCGATCCGCACGCCGCGGCTGGCCAGGTAGTTTCGGTCGCTGATCTCGTCCGACAGCGTGCCCAGAACCAGCGGCAGCTTCGCCTCGGCCGCCAGCGCGTCCAGCTCCGCGCGCTTGGTCACACCCGTGAGGAAGATGCCATCCGTGCCCGTGTGGTTGTAGGCGCGCACCCGCGCCAGCGCATCTTCCAGCCCTGTGATGGAAACGGCCCCCGTCCGCGCGAAGATGACGAGCGAGGCATCATCACGCGCCGCCACCGCCGCGCGCATCTTGGCCACACCCTCGTCGAGGGGAATCAGCACGGGCTTCTCCGTACCGAAGGGGCGGGGCAGGGCGGTGTCCTCGATGGAGAGCGCGGCGACCCCCGCCACTTCCAGCTCCTCCACCGTGCGCATCACGTTCAGCGCGTTGCCGTAGCCATGGTCCGCATCCACCACCAGCGGCAGGCGGTTGGCCGCGCGGTTGATGCGCCGCGCCTGTTCCGCGAATTCGGTCAGCGTCAGCAGGATGATGTCGGGCGCGCCCAGCACGGCGAGGCTGCCCGTGCTGCCGGCGAACATGCCGAGTTCATAGCCCAGATCCTCGGCGATCCGCGCCGCCACCGGCTCATGCACCGAGGCGGGGTGGACGCAGTCATGCCCCTCCAGCACAGCCCTCGCCGCCGCGCGCCGCTCACTCCACCGCATCGCATGTCTCCTGACCTTGTTCGGACATAGTGCGCCGCCCAGAGCAGATCGCACATGGCTGGAATCAGCCATTGCATGAATCTGCCCGCAGTGATGCGGCCAGAGCGGTTTTCACTCCTGTGAAAACCGCTCTAGCCTCGCCTGGAAACGGGAGGTGCTCCATGAGCGAGAGGCTGAATTCCAACGAATTGGATGGCGGCAGGTATCTGGTCCTGCATGAGTTCGTGAAGGCGGCGAAGCAGAAGCTTAACGCGAACATCTGGGACTACCTGATCGGCGGCACCGAAACGGAGACCACGCTGGCCCGCAACCGCATGGCCATTGACACGGTGGCGCTTCGGCCGCGCGTGCTCAACGATGTTTCGAAGGTGGACACGGGCGTGGATTTCTTCGGCCACCGGATTCGCCTGCCGGTCTTCCTCGCCCCCGTGGGCTCGCTGGAAAGCTTCGAACCCGGCGGCGGCGCCAGCGTGGCGAAGGGCGCCGGCGATTACGGTGTGCCCTACATGCTCAGCAGCGTGAGCAAGCCCGGCATGGAGGAGACGGCCGCCGCCGGGCGCGGCCCGCGCGTCTTCCAGCTCTATGTCCGTGGCGGCGATGACTTCGTGGACGACCACGCGAAGCGGGCCATCGCCGCCGGCTACGACGCCTTCTGCATGACGGTGGACACCGCCCATTACAGCCGCCGCGAACGCGACATGGCCAAGCGCTTCGTGAAGACCTGGCGCGCGGCCAACACCGGCATGGACCACCAGGCGGCGCTGTCCTGGCGCGAGGTCGCGCGCTTCAAGGAGAAGCACAGGATCCCGCTGATCCTGAAGGGCATCGGCACCGGCGAGGACGCGGCCATCGCCTGCGAGCATGGGGTGGACGTGATCTACGTCTCGAACCATGGCGGGCGGCAGCTGGATGGCGGGCGCGGCTCGCTCGACATCCTGCCCGAGGTGGTGGAGGCCGTGGCCGGCCGCGCCAAGATCATGGTGGATGGCAGCTTCAGCCGCGGCACCGACCTGGTGAAGGCCGTGGCGCTGGGTGCCGACTGGGTGGGGCTGGGGCGCCTCTACCTCTACGGGCTGGCGGCGGAGGGCGCCTCGGGCGTGGCCCGTGTGCTGGAAATCCTGGAGGACGAGACCACCAAGGCGCTGGGTCTGACCGGCGTCAACAGCTTCGGCGAATTGACGCGCAAGCATGTGCATATCGGCGCGCCGCCGGTGGTGTTCCCGAACGTCCACAGTGCCTTCCCGCTGCTGCGCGAAGGGTACTGAAACCTTGCTGCGCGGCTGATTCACGGCCCCGGTGAAACCCACCGGGGCCGATCAGACGCGATGGCTTCAGCCGTTCAGCTTCATCAACCCGTCCACCGCCACGCAGCCATCCGGGCGGCAGACCAGCGGGTTGATCTCGGCTTCCTCCAGCCGATCTCCGGCCGCGGCGGCGAAGGCCGAGAAGCGGGCGATGGCGTCGGCCACCGCCTGCACATCCACCTTCGCCGCGCCACGGAACCCGTCCAGCAACGGCCAGGCCTTGAGCCGCTTGAGCATGGCCAGTGCCCCCTCGGGCGAGACGGGCGCCACTTCCAGCGCCACATCCTTCCACAGCTCGGCCTGCACGCCGCCCAGGCCCACCAGCACCATCACGCCGAACTGCGGGTCACGCCGTGCGCCGAGGATGAGCTCGACGCCCCGCGCCTCCATCCGCTGCACCAGCACGCCATCCACGCGCGCGCCCGGCGCATGCTTCGCCGCACCCTCCTTGATGCGCGCGAAGGCCGCGGTGACGGCGCCGGCGTCGCCCAGGTTCAGTTGGACGCCACCCACCTCGGTCTTGTGGGCGATGTCGGGGCTGTCCACCTTCAGCACCACCGGATAGCCGAGGCTCTGCGCGGCTGTCGCGGCGTCCTCGGCGTTGGCGGCGCGCAATTCGCGCACCACGGGCAGGCCTGCCTCGGCGAAGGCGGTCTTGGCGGCGGCCTCCATCAGCGTCTGTTCGCCGGCCGGCAGCTTCGCGGCGGCGGCGCTGGCAGCGGCATCAGGCGTCGCGGGCGCGGGCTTCGGGTCATGGTGGTGGAACCACAGCCTGAGCGCATTCATCATCCGCCGCATCGAGCGGAAGAGCACCAGGTTGGGCGAGACATCCGCGGCCTCGGCGCCCGGCCCCTCCAGGCTTTCAGGCACCCAGGCGATGCAGATGGGCTTGCCGGTCGCGGCCGCCATCGGCTCCATCGTCTTCATCCGGGCCGGCGTCGCCCCGGGGGCGGGGTTGTGATAGACCACGGGGAAGACGACGGTGGCGTACTGGTCGTCGTTCAGCATCGCCAGCATGCAATCCTCGAAATATTTGGGATTGGTGGCGACCTGCGCGGTCATGTCGCAGGGGTTCCGGGGGCTGCCGAAGTCGGGCAGCGTGGCGCGGAAGATGGCCTCGGTCTGCGGCGCCGGCTGGGGCAAGGCGAGGCCCGCGAACTCGGCATGGTCGGCGGCCATGATGCCGGCGCCGCCCGAGGGAGTCAGGATGCCCACGCCGCGCGCCTTGGGCGCGCCGGCCTTGGCGAAGAAGCCCGCTGTCTCCAGCAGCGCGTCGAAATCCTCGACCTCCAGCATGCCGGCGCGCTCGAAGCCGGCACTCCAGGCGGCCGTGCTGCCGGCCAGGCTGCCCGTGTGCGACATGGCGGCCTTCGCGCCGATCTCGCCGCGACCGAGCTTCAGCACCACGATGGGCTTGCCGGCCTGGCGCGCCAACTCGCCCAGTTCGAACAGGCGCCGCGCATCGCGCAGCCCTTCCACCGCCAGCGCGATGGAGCGGCATTCGGGCATGGACAGCTGGAAGGCCACGAGGTCGCACACATCGAGGTCGGTGGCATTGCCGGCGGTGGCCATGTGGCACATCGCGAAGCCGCGCTCGGCCGCCTGCATCAGCGCATAGCCGAGCGCGCCCGACTGGCTGACCACGCCGACACCGCCCGCGGGCGCCGTCATCTTGAAGTAGTCGGGCATGAAGGTGGCGCCCGCGCGCTGCGTGTGGTCGCAGAAGCCCAGGCAATTGGCGCCGAGCAGCGGGAAACCCAGGGCGCGCGCGGTGTCGCGCAGCTCCTGTTCCTCGACCGCGCGCTCGGGCAGGTCCGTCTCGCCATAGCCGGAGGCGTAGAGCACCGCACCGCCGCCGCCCTTCTTCGCCAGCGCCTGCACGGCGGCCATCACGCCGGTGCGGGGGAGGGCGATGACGGCCGAATCGGGTGCGCCCGGAAGCTCGTTCACCGAGGCGTAGCAGGGGCGGCCATGCAGCTCCTGCCCCGCGTATTTCGGGTTCACGCACCACACCGGCCCGTCGAAATTCGCCATGTTCTGCACGGTGCGCGCGCCGAAGCCCGTGGCCTCGCCGGAAACGCCGATCACGGCCAGGCTGCGGGGGGCGAGAAGGCGCTTCAGACTGCGCGGGTCGCGCAGGGCTTCGGTGGCCGGCATTGCGGTTTCCTCAACTGCTGTTGCCCGTATTCCGAAGCGAAATCATGCGCTCGGCAACCCCCCGGCGCGCCTGTCGAGCGGCCGTTTCACGCCTTGGGCGATTCCGCCTAGGGCGACCCGTCGCTAAAGCATTCCCATGCTGCGCGGCAGCCACAGCGCGATGCCCGGCAGCGCGATGACCAGCGCCAGCGCCGCCAGCATGGCCAGCACCATCCAGCTCACCCAAGGGATGGTGGTCTGCATGGAGACGCCCGCGATGCGGCAGCTCACCATCATGTTCACCGCCATGGGCGGCGTGAACTGCCCGATCGCGATCTTCATGGTGAGGATGACGCCGAACCAGGTGGGGTCCCAGCCGAAATGTTGCGCGATGGGCAGCAGCAGCGGCAGCAGGATGAGGAAGATGGAAATCCCGTCCAGGAACATCCCCACCACGATCACCAGCACCACCAGCAGCGCGAGCGTGCCGTATTCGCCCAGGCCCAGCCCCAGGATGGCCCCCACCACCGGCTGCACCATGCCGAGGGTGGAGGTGGCCCAGGCGAAGACCGTGGCCAGCGCCACCACCATCAGGATGACGGCGGAGATCTCGCCCGCCTCCACCAGGATTTCGTAGAGGTCGCGCAGCGTGAGGCTGCGATAGATCACGAAGCCCACGAACAGCCCGTAGAACACGGCCATGACCGCGGCCTCGGTCGGCGTGAAGGCGCCGATGCGCATGCCGCCCAGGATGACCACGGGCGCCATCAGCCCCCAGAAGGCCTCGCGGAAGGCGCGCCACACGGAAAGCCCGCCCCGGTCGGGATTGCGCCCGCCGAAGTCGCGCCACCAGGAGATCAGCAGGATGGGCACCAGGATTGCGACGCCCGCCAGAAGGCCGGGAAACAGCCCCGCCATGAAGATGGCCGGCACCGAGACGCCCGGCACCATCACCGCATAGATGATGAAGGCGATGGAGGGCGGGATCAGGATGTCCACCGCCGCCGCCGCCCCCACCACGCTCGCGATGAAGGGGCGCGGATAGCCGTCGCGCACCATGCCATCGGTCATCACCTTGCCCACCGCCGCCGCCGTGGCGGGGCCGGAGCCCGAGATGCCCCCCATCACCATCGCCACCAGCACCGAGACGGACGCGAGTGCCCCGCGCCCCGCCCCCACCAGCGTGGTGGCGAAGCGCACCAGCCGCAGCGCCACCCCCGCGCGGTCGAAGACGCAGCCCACCAGGATGAACATGGGCAGGGCGATCAGCGGGTATTTCGCGATGCCGGCATAGACGTTGGTGGGCATGGCCATCATCGCCTGGTCGGACAGCACGATGGCGGCGGCGCCGGCGAGGCCCAAGGCCACCCCGATCGGCACGCCCCCCAGCAGCATGACCAGGAAGGCCGCGAAGAGAATGCCGCCCGTCACGCCGCCTCACCCCGCAGCAGCCGCCAGATGCGCCCGGCCGCGCGCCCCATCACCAGCAGCGACAGCAGCGGCAGCCACACCGAATACAGCCATTGCGGATGTCCGAGCCCGGGCGAGAGCGCCTCGAAGCGATACTCGTCCCAGGCCATCAGCCCGCCATACCAGGCGAGCAGCGCGAAGCAGAAGAACAGCAGCGCCATGCCCGTGACCTCGGCCCAGCGCTGTCCGCGCGGCGAGAGCTTGCCCGTCAGCCAGTCAATGCGGATGTGCCGGCCGGTGGCGGTGGCCAGCGCCGTGCCCACCAGTGCCACGATCACGATCAGCGCCACCGAATATTCCTCGGTGAAGGCGAGCGAGACGTCGGTCAGATAGCGCGTGACCACATTGGCCAGCGTGATCAGCGCCATGGCCCCCATGCCCGCCGCCAGCAGCACCCGCTCCAGCGAGAGCGGCAGGCGGGTGCGCGGTTCCTCCATCAGGACAGCGCGCGGATGGCGGCCTCGGCCTTCTGCACCAGCCCGGTGCCGATGCGGCTGGCCCAGCGCTCATGCACAGGCCGCAGCGCCTGGGCGAAGGCGCGCTTCTCCTCCGCGCTCAGCACCGTCACCTCCACGTTGCGGCGGCGCAACTCCTGGAGTGCGGCGTCATCCGTGCCCGGAATGCCCAAGCCCGCGCGCGCCAGGCGGATGTTGTTCGCCGCCGCCTCCCGCGCGCAGTCGCGCAACAGCGCCTGATCCTCGGCGTTGAAGCTGTTCCAGACGGATTTGGAGACGCCGAAGATCAGCGCGTCGTTCACGTAGTTCCAGATGGTCATGTGGCGCTGCGCCAGCGTGTCCATGCGGAAGGCGAGGAAGAGGTTGACCGGGTTCTCCTGCCCATCCACCGCGCCGGAACTCAGCGCGGGCTGGAGGTCCGCGAAGGACATCTGCAGCGGGTTGGCGCCCATCCCTGTGAAGATGTCGTTGAAGATGGCGCCGGCGGCGAAGCGGATCTTCAAACCGCGCAGATCGGCCGGCGTGCGGATGGCGCGGCGCGAATTGCTGATCTCGCGGAAGCCGTTCTCGCCGAAAGCCAGGCCCACCACGTCGCGCCCATCCATCACCTGCATGATGTCGCGGCCCACCTCGCCATTGATCAGCGCGTCGAAGGCGCGGTGGTCGGGCATCAGGAAGGGAAGCTGGAAGACGCCCGCCTCGCGCACCTGGGGGGCGATGTTGATGGTGCTGAACACGCACATGTCGATCACGCCCTGGCGCATGGCCAGCAATTCGCGCGTCTGGTCCCCGCCCACGAGCTGGCTGCCGGGATAGACGCGGACATTGATGCGCCCGCCGCTGCGCTGCGTCACCAGTTCGGCCCACTGGAAGGCGCCCTCGGCGAAGGGGATGGGCCGGTTGCCCACCACCGAGAGCTTATATTCGGGCCGGTAGGTCTGCGCCGTGGCGATGGCGGGGGCGGCCAAGCCGGCCGAGGCCAGCAGCAGGCTGCGACGTGTGGTCATTCGGGCGGTCCCTCCAGGACGAGTGCGGCTTGCGCCGTCTGTGTCCCCGCAGAATGATGAACCCAAGGGCGCCCGGCAAGCGCCCATGTATGGGAAGGGATGGATCATGGCGGGTCTGGTCGCGGTGACGGGTGGCGCCTCGGGCATCGGGGCGGCGGTGGCGGAGGCGGTGCGGGAAGCGGGCGGTCAGTCCGCCGTGGCCGACCTGAACGCAGGCGCGAGGGCAACCCGCCTGGACGTGACCGATGACGCCGCGGTCGCCGCCTGGATGGAAGGGCTCGCGGGGCTCACGGGCCTCGTCTGCGCCGCCGGCATCTCGGCCAATACGCCAAGCCTAACGGCAGCCCCCGCAAGCTTCCGGCGCGTGTTGGAGGTGAACGTCACGGGCAGCTTCCTTGCGGCCCAGGCGGCGGCGCGGCGGATGGAGAAGGGGGGCTCCATCGTCTTCATCGCCTCGGTCTCGGGGTTGGTCGGCATGGCGGACCGCGTGGCCTATTCGGCCTCCAAGGCCGCCGTCATCAACATGGCGGCCGCCATGGCGGTGGACCTGGCCCCACGCGGCATCCGGGTGAACGCCATCTGCCCCGGCCCCGTCGAGACGCCCATGGTGCGCGAACTGCACGACGCTGCGACCCGAGCGGCCTGGCACGCCCGTGTGCCGCTGCGCCGCTATGCCGAACCAGGCGAGATCGCGCAGATGGCCCTCTTCCTGCTCGACCCCGCGCGCAGCGGCTATGTCACGGGCCAGGCCATCGCGGTGGATGGGGGCTTCTCCACGGCGGGGCTGATGCCGTGATGCTCGCGGCCAATCTGGGGCGGCTGCTGACCTGGACGGCGCGGCGTCTGCCGGCCGCACCCGCGCTGCGTTGGCGTGACCAAGTCTGGTCCTGGGCGGAAATGGACGGGCGCGTGGATCGCCTGGCAGCCGCCCTGCGCGGCCTTGGCGTGGCACCCGGCGACCGCGTGCTGGTCCATTCGCGCAATTCCAACGTGATGTTCGAGACGGTCTGGGCCTGCTGGAAGGCCGGCGCCGTCTTCGTCCCCACCAATGTCCGCCTGACGCCGGCCGAGGCCGCCTATCTCGGTGCCGCTTCGGGCGCGGTGGCCATGCTGCGGGACCACGGCTTCGCGGCACATGCCGATGCGGTGCGCGAAGCCAGCCCCGCCTGCCGCCTGGTGCTGGCCGTGGGCGATGCGCGGGCGGATGAGCACGAGGTGGAGGCGCTGATCGCCGCCACCCCACGCCCGGCCGCCGACCATGAGGCCGATGTGGACGCTGGCCATCCCGCCTGGTTCTTCTTCACCTCGGGCACCACCGGAAGGCCAAAGGCCGCGGTGTTGACCCATGGGCAGATGGGCTTCGTGGTGAACAACCACCTGGCCGACCTGATGCCCGGCCTGACCGAGCGGGATGTCTCGCTGGTGGTGGCGCCACTGAGCCATGGCGCGGGCATCCATGCGCTGGCGCAGGTGGCTCGCGGCGCCTGTTCCATCCTGCTGCCCGGCGAGCGGATGGACGCGGGCGAGGCCTGGCGGCTCATCGCGGAACACCGCGTCACCAACATGTTCACCGTGCCCACCATCCTGAACATGCTGGCCGCACACCCGGACGCGGCGCCGCACGCGCTGCGCCACGTCATCTACGCGGGTGCACCCATGTATCGCGCCGACCAGAAGCGCGCTCTGGAGCGGCTGGGCCCCTGCCTCGTGCAGTATTTCGGCATGGGCGAGGTGACGGGCAACATCACCGTGCTGCGCCCGGACCAGCACAGCCTCGATGATGCCGACCCGCGCGCGGGAAGCTGTGGCGTGCCGCGCACGGGGATGGACCTCGCGGTCGTGAACGCCCAAGGGTGGCGCCTGCCGCCGGGCGGGACGGGCGAGATCTGCGTGCGCGGCCCCGCCGTTTTCGCGGGCTATCACGACAACCCAGAGGCCAACGCGGCGGCCTTCCTTGATGGCTGGTTCCACACCGGCGACCTGGGGCACCTCGACGCCCAGGGCTTCCTTTTCATCACCGGCCGGGCGTCCGACATGTTCATCTCGGGCGGATCCAACGTCTATCCGCGCGAGGTGGAGGAGGCGCTGCTGACCCACCCCGATGTGCTGGAATGCGCCGTGGTGGGCGTGCCCGACGCGAAATGGGGCGAGGTGGGCGTGGCCTGCGTGGTGCCGCGCGGCGCGGCACCCGACCCGGCGGCGTTGCTGGCCCATCTCGCGCCCCTGCTGGCGCGCTACAAGCATCCGCACCGCTTCGTCTTCTGGGAGGAATTGCCGAAATCCGCCTATGGGAAGGTGCCGAAGTCGTTGCTACGGGCGAGGCTTGTGGGGGAATAGGCTCTCAGCCCTCTACGAAAGGAGCATTTCCTCCGCGGGCAGGTCGGGCGCGGCAAAGTGCAGGCAGATCACGCTCTCGCCCGCCGGCTCGGCGCGCAGCCGTATCGAGCCGCCGGCAAGCCGCAGCACCCGCTCGGCAAAGGCCATGCCGAGGCCCGCGCCCTCCAGGCCGCGATGCAGCACTTCCGGCGCCTCCAGTGGCGCGAGCAGGGCATGCAGCGCCTGTTCCGATTGCGACAGCGCGCTGCCCCCGAAGGTGATCGTCCCGCCGCCATCATGCGCCTCGATCCCGACCAGCAGCGTCGTCTCCGCCACGGCGCGCTGCGCGATGTCGCGGATGACGCCGCCCACCGCCTCGGCCGCGGCCTCGTTGGCGGTCACCATGGGGTCTTCCGGCCCATCGGACAGGCGCAGCGTCACGGCACGGCCGCCCAGCACCTCGCTGGCGATGCCCACGCCGCCCTGGACAAGTTCCCGCAGCCGCCGGGTGCGAAGCACGGGCGCGCGCCCCAGCGCATCGAGCCCGCCATAGCGTGTCGCATCCTCCAGCAGCCAGACCAGATGCCGCGCGGCCCCGCTCACTTCCGCCAGGTATTCGGCGCGCATGTCCTCATTGGGTACCAGGCCCGGCGTGGTCAGCAACTCCGCATAGCCGATGATCACATGGATGGGGCTGCGGAATTCATGGTTCATCGCCGAAAGGAAGCGGGACTTCGCCTCGCTGGCGGCATCGGCCAGGGCTCGCGCGCGGCGTGCCTCGGCCGCCGCCTGCTCCGCCTCCTCGCGCGCCGTCCACAACTCCCGCTCATAGCGCTGATAGGTCGTCGCGTCGAAGACGCTGGTCCGCACCCAGGGCGCGCCACCCCGCGCGTCCCGTTTCAGCCGCGAGGTCACCAGCACCGGCAGGCGGGTTCCGTCGGCGCGCAGCATCTCGAGCGCGATGCCGCCCGCCTGGCCGCTCAGCCGCAGCATCACCTTGTGCCGCGCCTCGTGCAGCATGCGCGCGGGCAGGGTGAGCAGGTCCTGGAAGCGCCGCGTCCCGACCACCGCCTCCGGCGTCACCCCCAGCCAATCCGCCAGGGTCCGGTTGATCCGGACGATCACGCCATCGGCCTCGCGATAGGAGACGTAGCCGCAGGGCGCGTCCTCGTAGAGTTCTTCGCTGCTCTCGGTGAATTCAGGATGCTCCGGCATGGGCGTCCACGGATGGCAGGCCCCGCACGAAGTCGAGGATGGCCGCCGCGGTCTCGCCGGGCGCGCTCAGATGCGGGCAATGGCCGGTTGCCTTCAGCAGCACGTAGCGGCTGTCGGGCACCTGGCGATGGACATATTCGCCCACACGCACCGGCGCGATGATGTCTTCCGAACATTGCAGCACCAGAACCGGCACGCGGATGCGGGGCAGGGCCGGGCGCAGGTCGGTGCTGAAGGTGAGGCGCGCGAAGCGCCGGGCCATGCGGCTGTCCATCCGGCAGACGCTGGCCGCCAGCTCCTCCGCCAATTCCGGTTGGTCCCCATTGGCCATGATGAGGGGCGACATGGTCGCCGCCCAGCCGGCCTGGTCGACCTCCAGCAGCGCGAGGAGGCTTTCGATGTCCTCGGCCGTGAAGCCGCCATCATAGGGGCCGTCCTTCATGTAGAAGGGCGAGGGGCCGACCATGGCCAGGCCGTGGAAGGCCGCGGGCGCGCGGATGGCGGCGAGCGCGCCGATCATCGCGCTGACCGAATGCCCGACCAGCACGACGGGTTCCGGTCCCAGCGCCGCGCGGATGTCCAGCAGGTCGTCCACATAGCCGTTGAGCGTGGAATATCGCTCCTCGTCATAGGCCGCCTGGGAGCCGCCACAGCCCACGAGGTCAAAGGTGGCCGTCCGGTAGTGCGGGCTGAAACGGGAGGTGATGTGCCGCCACATGCCATGGTCGCAGCCATAGCCATGGGCGAAGAGCAGGGTGGGCCGACCCGTGCCGGCAAGTTCGACATTGTGCCGCGCCAATACTGCCGGCGCGTCTTCCTTTACGGACATCCAGCGGAAGCTCCTTACGCCGGACTTTCGGGGATGGTCTGGCGAACTTCGTGATGGTTAACTGAAAAAAATGTAATGATTAATGGCTTCACCATGATAGACCTGATGGCGGGAACAGGAAAGCAAGGGCACCACCACGCACCTCGTGCAGCTTGTCCTGTATTTGTATTCCCACCAACTTGCTGCTGTGCGGCCGTATCTATGCGTAACTCCAGGATACGGTGCCAAAATTCGCCCTGTCCGCACCGCTACCGTGCCTCCCGCCGCCACCCCATCACCGCCACCCCCAGCAACAGCGCCAGCGCCAGCCAGGGCGGCAGCAGCGGCATGGCGGCGATGCCCGTCACCGTGTGGTCCTCGCGCTGGCGCAAGCCGATCCAGCCGGACCCCGCCGCATCCCGACTGGCCGCCACCCGGCGGATGTCCGGAATGGCCGGCCCGCCGCCCACATAGCGCGCGGCCCCGCCGGTGGCCGAGACCACGGGCCGCATCAGCGCCGGCTCGGCGCGCAGATCGGCGAATTCCGGCGGGTTGGCGGGCATGGCGGCGGCGAAGGCCTGGCGCCGTCCGTCACTGACCTGCCACAGCCCGGGCTGGTCGGCCGGGGCCTCGCCCATGGCGCGGCCGCTGCCCGCATCGCCCGAGAGGGTGAGGCGGCGGGTCGTGCCGTCCGGGGCGGTGATCGTCACCTCGGGCGGCGCCGTCCCCTCCACGCTGCGGCGCTGGACCAGGAGGCGGCCTTCCTCGATGCGGGCGGTCAGCGCCTCCTCCTCCAGCTCCGGCTCGCGCATCAGCCAATGGGCCACGCGGCGCAGCAATTCCTGCTGCGGCCCGCCGCCATCATAGCCGCGCGACCAGAGCCAGATGTGGTCCGACAGCATCAGCGCCACGCGCCCCTGGCCCACCCGGTCCAGCACCAGCAGGGGCGCGCCCTGGGCGCCCTCCATCACGGTGGTGCCGGCCCGCGCCTCGGTGCGGATGGTGCGATACCAGCGGCCCCAGGCGGCCTCAGTGCCCTCGTCGGGGTTGGCGCCGGTCAGCCCCTCGGTCACGGGATGGCGCGCGCCGGGGGGCGTCACGCGTGGGCGGAAGGGCTGCTCCGAGATGGCCTGGGCCGGGCTGAGCGGCCGCGCCGGCAGCACCGCGCCCAAGGGCGTGTTGGCGAGGCTGGTGCCGCCCACATATTCGGGCCCCACCGACAGCAGCAGCGCGCCCCCCTGGCGCACATACTCCGCGATGTTGCGCATGTAGCTGGGCGGCAGGATGCCGCGATTGGCGAAGCGGTCGAAGATGACCAGGTCGAATTCGCGCAGCTTCACCTGGAACAGCTCGCGCACCGGGAAGGCGATCAGCGCCAACTCGTTCAGCGGCGTCAGGTCATCCTTCTCGGGCGGGCGGAGGATGGTGAAATGCACCAGGTCCACGCCCGGATCGGCCTTCAGCAGACGCCGCCAGGTGCGCTGGCCGGCATGGGGCTCGCCGCTCACCAGCAGCACGCGAAGCCGGTCGCGCACGCCATTGATGGTGACGACGACGCGGTTGTTCACGTCGCTCACCTCATCGGGCCTCGCCTCGGCCATGATGTCGATGACCGAGGGGCCGGCGCGCTCGATGGGCAGCGAGATGCGGTGCTCCTGCCCCACGGGCACGCTCTGCGTCACCGGGGCCTCGCCGTCGCGCCGGAGCGTGATGCGCGCGCTGCCCTCGGGGCGCGGGTCGCCGAGGTCCTCCACGATGAGGCGCAGTTCCACCTCGCGGCCCACGATGCCGAAGCCCGGCGCCTCGATCAGGCGGATTCGGCGGTCCACCTCGCCCGCGCGGCCGGGCATCAGGACATGGACCGGGACGCCATCACCGGCCGACCAGTTGGCCTCGGTGGGCGCATCGTGCACCTGCCCGTCCGAGAGCATGATGACGCCCGCGAGCCGGGCCGCGGGCACATCGGCCAGCGCCCGGTCCAGCGCCGCGAAGCCGCGCGTGCCCTGGGTGCCGCCCTCCTCGATCTCGGCCACCCGCAGCTCCACGTCGCGCAGCCGGGCGATGCGCGCCTCGATTGCGGCGCGCGCGGTCTCCAGCGCGTCGGGCCGCCCGCGCACCGCCGCCATGCTGGCCGAACGGTCCAGCAGCAGCAGGGCGATGTCGGGCCGCGTCTCGCGCGTCTGCTCCACGAGGCGCGGCCCCGAGAGGGCCGCGATCAACAGCGCGAAGGCCGCGGCCCGCCACCACACGCCACGTGCCCCGCGCCAGAAGGCCGGCACCAGCACCAGCAGGGCGAGTGCGGCCAGCGCCCCGATCAGCCAGAGCGGCAGGACGGGGGCGAGGTCGAAGGTCAGCGCGGTACCCGTCAATTGCCGAGCCTTTCCAGGATGGCGGGCACATGGACCTGGTCGCCCTTGTAGTTGCCCGTCAGCGCGTAGATCACGAGGTTGGCCCCGAACCGGTAGGCCAGGGTGCGCTGCCGCGCGCCCCCCGGCACGGCCGCATGGATGTTCTGCCCGCCCGCATCCACCGCCCAGGCGCCGGCCCAGTCATGCCCGCCGATCACCACGGGACTCACGCTGTCATTGGCGCGGTCCTGCTCGCGGCTGACCCAGACGGTGCCGCCGGTGAAGCGGCCGGGCAGGTCGGCCAGCAGATAGAAGGCGCGGCGCAGCACATGGTCTTCCGGCACCGGGGCCAGCGGCGGGATGGCGAGGCCCTGCGTGACGCGCCGCAGCGCCGCCCGCGCGCCAGGGGCGAAGCCTTCGCCCGACCCCTCGTCGCGCGTGTCGAAGAGGATGATGCCGCCCTGGCGCATGAAGGTGTTCAGCGCCTCGATGGCGGTGGCGTCGAGCGCCGCGGCATCCGGCCGCACGGTGAAATAGAGCAGGGGGAAGAAGCTGAGGTCGTCGCGCCCCGGCACCACGCCCACCGGCTCGGCCAGGGCGGCGGCGGTGCGGCGGTTCACGAAATCCGACAGGCCGGCGAGACCTTGGTGCATGATCTGGTCCGTGCCCGCATCGCCGGTGACGACATAGGCCAGGCGCGTGACCAGCGCGTGCTGGCCCTCCTCGGTCGGCTGGGCCTGGCCGGCGCCGGGCAGCAGCAGCGCCAGCGCGAGCCCCGCCGCCCGCACGGGCCCCAGCAGCCCGCGCAGCCGCAGCGAGGCCAGCAGGTCCACCATCAGCAGCACCAGCGCCGCGGCGAGCAGCCATGGGCCGAGATCCTGCTCGGGCGGAATGCCCGCGATGGAGCGCAACGAGGTGCCGGCCGGTGGCGCGGCATGCAGCACGGGGGCGGGCAGGGTGGCGCCGAGGTTCAGCGCGCGGCGGAACCCTTCAGGCCCCTGGGTGCCATACCAGCCGGGCGGGTGCCGGGCGGAGGGCATGGGGTCCTCGCCGGGGGCGAGAGGCTGGGCGCCGGGGGGCGGGGCGGCGAGGCGCCCGAAACCGTCCAGCGCCTCCAACGGCGCCAGCATGCCCTCGCCCTCCTGCCCGGAGACGCCGGCCGAAAGCGCCACCAGCCGCCGCAGCATCTGCACGAAGAGGCCCGAGAGCGGCAGGTCTGACCATTCGGCGGTGGCGGTGACGTGGAACAGCACGATGCGCCCCTCGCCGCGCGATTCCGCCGTGACCAGCGGCGTGCCATCCGCCAGCCGCGCCCAGATGCGCTCGGCGAGCCGCGCCGAGGGCTCGGCCAGGACCTGGCGCGAGATGCTGACCTCGGCCGGCACGGGCAGGCCGGCGAAGGGCGAGCCTTCCGGGAAGGCGGCCAGGCGCTGTGGTTGTTCCCAGGACAGGGCGCCGCCCAATTGCCGCTCGGCGCGCAGTGGCACGGGCAGCAGCGGGTCCGGACGTTCGGCCAGCCGCGCCCCGGCGAAGCGGATCAGCGTGCCGCCCTCGTTCACGAAGCGCGTCAGCGCATCCAGCTCGGCGCCCGGTGCGATGGGGCGATCGGCCAGGATCAGCACGGAGAGGGGGCGGGCCAGCAGGCGCTCAGCCGTGTCGCGGCGCAGTTCGGCATAAGGAGCGAGGGCGCGTTCCAGGTAGAAGAGATCGCCGATCAAGGGTGTGTCGGCCGTCTCCTCCGCGCCGGGCAGCAAGCCCACGGGGCGGCGGCGGAAGCGTTCGTCCAGCAGGACCACGGCACCCGGCCCCGCTTCGCCCGTCAGGTCCAGGCGGAAGACGCGGTTGCGGATTTCGGTGGGCAGTTCCAGCACGGCCTCGCCCTCGGTGGCGCCGGCGGCGAGGCGGAACTCGGCCTGGGCCAGGGCGCGCCCGTCCTGGCCGCGGGCGATGACCTGTGCCTCGCTGGGCGCGCCCACGGGGGATTGGCGCAGGGTGACGCGCAGGCTGTCGCCCTCGGTGCGGGGCGGGCTGAGCAGGCGCACGGGCCGTCCATCGGCGCGGGCCAGGGTCAGGGGGCCGAGGGTGGCGAGGCGCGCCATCAGCGCGTCGGCAGCCGGGTTTGCGCGGTGGGACAGCCCGTCGGACAGATAGATCGGCGTCACCGCCCCCGGCGCCTGGGCGCGCCAGGCATCGAGCGCGGCCAGCGCCGCCGCCCGGTCCGGCGCCCAGGCGCGCGGCCGCAGCGCGGCAAGGCGTGGCGCCAAATCTTCGGCCGGCATGGGGCCGATCACGCGCGGCGGCTGCGCGCCCTCGCCGGGGGTGGTGGCGAGCAGGGCGGTGGGCCTTCCCTCGCGCCCCGCCCGGTCCAGCTCGGATTGCGCGATGGCGATGCGCAGCGGCCAGTCGGGGCCCGACGCCCAGCCGTCATCCACCACCAGCAGCAGCGTGCCGGTGCCCTGCGCCGCCCCGCCCGGCCCCCAGACCGGCCGCGCAAGGCCAAGAATGAGCAGCGCGGCGGCCAGCAGTCGCAGCAGCAGCACCCACCAGGGGGTGCGGGCGGGCGTTTCCTCGGTCAGCGGGAGGTCGCGAAGCAGGAGGGCGGCGGGGAAGGCCTGCCGGCGCGGCTGCGGCGGTGTCACGCGCAGCAGCCACCACAATATCGGCAGGGCGGGCAGGGCCAGCAGCAGCCAGGGCGCGGCGAAGCTGATCATGGCGCGGACCCCATGGCCTGCCACAGCGCCAGCAGCGCCGCCTGGGGCGGGTGGTCGGTGCGGTGGGTGAGGAACCCCCAATCCGCGGCACGCGCCATGGCGGCCAGCGCGGCACGGTGGGCGGCGAGGCGTTCGGCGTAGAGGACGCGCACCGTCTCCACGCGCGGGACCACCAGCGGCGCCTCACCCTCCAGCCCCTCGAAGACCACGCGGCCGTGATAGGGCAGGGTCTCCTCGGCGGGGTCCAGCACCTGCACCATCTGCCCGCGCAAGGGCCGGGCGGCGAAGGAGGAGAGTGTCGCCTGCACCTGCGGCAGCGGCTGCAGGAAGTCACTGAACATGACGAGGCGCGCATGGCGCGGCAGGGTCGCGTCGGCCTCGGGCGCGCCGACGCCTGGGCGCAGCAGCGCCGCCGCCAGGGCGGGCAGCGCGGCCCTTCCCATGAAGGCACGGCCCTGGCCGGGCAGCAGCCGCACCCGCTCGCCGCCGCGCAGCAGCAGCGAAGCGAGCGCCAGCAGCAGCAGATCCGCGCGATGCGCCTTGGGGTGCAGCCGCTTGTCGGAGCGCCATTCCATCGAGGCCGTGGGGTCGCGCCAGAGCAGCACCGTCTGCGCGGCCTCCCACTCCGTCTCGCGCACATAGAGCCGGTCTGAGCGCGCACTCTGCCGCCAATCCACGCGCGAGGCCGCATCACCCGCCGTATAGGGGCGGAACTGCCAGAAGGCATCGCCATGGCCGGCACGGCGACGTCCGTGGACACCCTGCATCACGGTGCTGGCCACGCGGTCGGCCTCGACCACCAACGCGGGCAGGCGGGCGGCCGCCGCCTCGGCGGCGGCGGCGGAGAGGCGGGGCGCCGCCTCAGCCAATGGAGGCCTTCAGGGCGCCGATGACCTCGGAAAGCTTCACGCCATCGGCCCGCGCCGAGAAGGAGAGCGCCATGCGGTGCCGCAGCACGGGTTCGGCCAGCGCCAGCACATCCTCCACGCTGGGCGAGAGGCGGCCATCCAGCACGGCGCGCGCGCGCGTCGCCAGCATCAGCGCCTGTGCGGCGCGGGGGCCGGGCCCCCAGGCCAGGTTCTCGCGCACCTCGCGCAGCCCGTCCTCGCTGGGGCGGGCGCCGCGCACCAGTTTCAGGATGGCGTCCACCACCTGCTCGCCCACCGGAATGCGGCGGATGAGGGCTTGGGCGGCCACCAGCTCGGCCCCGGTCAGCACCGGCTGGGCCTTGTCTTCCGCCGCACCGGTGGTGGCGAGCAGCATGGCGCGTTCGGCGGCCTCGTCGGGGTAGACGACCTCCACCTCCAGCAGGAAGCGGTCGAGCTGCGCCTCGGGCAGGGGATAGGTGCCCTCTTGCTCGATCGGGTTCTGGGTGGCCAGCACATGGAAGGGTTCGGGCAGCGGCAGCACGCGGCCGCCGATCGCGACCTTCCGCTCCTGCATGGCCTGCAGCAGGGCGGATTGCGTGCGCGGGCTGGCGCGGTTGATCTCGTCCGCCATGAGAAGCTGGCAGAAGATGGGGCCGGGCAGGAAGCGGAAGGCGCGGCGCCCTTCGGCATCCTCTTCCAGCACCTCGCTGCCCAGGATGTCGGCGGGCATGAGGTCAGGGGTGAACTGCACCCGCCGCTCGCCCAGGCCCATGACGGTGCCCAGCGTCTCGACGAGCTTCGTCTTGCCGAGTCCCGGCACGCCCACCAGCAGCACATGCCCGCCCGAGAGAAGGGTGATCAGCGTCTGCTCGACCACATCCTCCTGCCCGAAGATGACCCGGCCCACGGATTCCCGGGCCTTTTGCAGCCGGGCGCCGAGGGCTTCGATCTCGGCCAGCAGGGAATCTGCGTCGGACACTTCACCCATGCGGTTACGGTTCCCATATTGCTGTTCAGGAGAGATTGGGGGCGCGGTGCCTTGGCGCCACCCCTTTTCCCTTCCTTCGCGACGATGACCACTCATGCTTTGCACGTCAGGGAAGCCTATGCCGCCGGAACGTCGGAACAAAGCTCCGAATGGAGGCACACGGGAGGGAACGGTTCCGGAATGGGCCCGTGGACCGACCCAGTGCAAACCCTCCCAGGGCGCGACGCTGACGGGCGCGGGAAGCCCGCCACCCCGCCCCAAGCATGATTGCGGCGACCTGGACATGCGGATCGCCCGCGACGGGACCTGGTTCTACAAGGGCAGTCCCATCGGCCGTAAGGAACTGGTCTGCCTCTTCGCCTCGGTGCTCAAGCGTGAACCCGATGGCTCCTATCTCCTCGAAACCCCGGTCGAACGCGGCCGCATCACCGTCGAGGACGCCCCCTTCGTCGCCGTCGAGATGGTCTGGCGCCATTGCGATTGCGGCACCGGCCTCGCCCCCCAGCAATGCCTCACCTTCCGCACCAATTGCGACGAGGTGGTGACCGCGGGCCGCAAGCACCCCATCCGCATCCAGCTCGACCGCCGCACGCGCGAACCCCGCCCCTACGTCACCATCCGCCCGGGGCTGGAGGCCAAGATCAACCGCGCCGTGTTCTATGAGATGGTGGCGCTGGCCGTGACCGAGCGCATGGACGGGCGCGAGATCATGGGCGTCTGGAGCGAAGGGGTCTTCTTCCCCATTGACGAGGTCACCGCCCTCGACATGGCCGCGGAGTGAGCCCAGGCGAACTGCGCGACCGCCTCGCCCGTCCCCGAGTGTTCGAGGCGGCGCCCGCCATCCCCGCCATGGAAGAGCCCGGCCCCGCCACGCGGCTTTGCGCCGTGCTGGTGCCGCTGGTGCTGCATGACCACGGCCCTTCCGTGCTGCTGACGCGTCGGGCGGCGCATCTCTCCTCCCATCCCGGCCAGGTGAGCTTTCCCGGCGGCCGCATCGAGCCCGGCGAGACGCCCGAGCAGGCCGCCCTGCGCGAGGCGATGGAGGAGGTGGGGCTCGACCCCCGCTGGCCCGAGCTGACGGGCCGCATGCCCGTGCAGCGCACCCTCACGGGGTTCGAGATCACCCCGGTCATTGGCCTGCTGCGGCCGGGCTTCTCCCTCCAGCCCGATCCGGGCGAGGTGGCGCTGGCCTTCGAATTGCCGCTGGCCACCGTGCTCGACCCCAACGCCCCGCGCCGCGAACGCGCGGAATGGAAAGGACAGTTGCGCGAATACTGGGTCTGGCCACATGAGCAGGAGTTCATCTGGGGCGCCACCGCAACCATACTCGTTGAGCTCGCGCGGGGCTTGAGGGGGCAGGGCTGAGCGCCGCCCGCGCGTCATTATCTCCAGGGGTTTCCATTCATGGGCGTCGTTTTCGGACTGATCCTTTTCCTGCTGCCCTTCGGCATCTACGCGCTCTGGTGGTACCTCGCGGGGCAGCAGGAGGGCATCACCCCGCCGCCCTTGGTGCTGGGGCTGGCGGGCATCGCGGTGGTGATGACGGTGGGGCTTGCCTTCTATTATGGCCTGTCGCGCAGCATTGACCGCGACGAGGATTACGTGCCCGCCCGCATCGAGGGCAGCACCCCGCCCCCGGTGCAGCGCCAGCGCTGAGCCCGTGCCTGCCCCCGCCTTCCTGGCCGACCCCGCGCCGCGCGCCATCTTCGCGGCCCTGCCGGGGGCGCGCGCGGTGGGCGGCTGCGTGCGCGACCATCTGGCCGGGCTGCCGGTGCATGACATCGACATGGCCGCGCCCTTCCCGCCGGAGGAGATTGCCCGCCGCCTCGCCGCCGCGGGCTTGCGCGTCTTCGAGACGGGGCTCGCGCATGGCACCGTCACCGCCGTCCTGGACCGCGCGCCCATCGAGGTGACCTCGCTGCGGCGCGATGTCGTGACCGATGGCCGCCACGCCGAGGTGGCCTGGACCACCGACTGGGATGAGGACGCGGCCCGGCGTGACTTCACCATCAACGCCATGTCCGTGGAGGGCGATGGCACGCTGCACGACCCCTTCGGCGGCGTGGCCGACCTCGCCGCGCGGCGGGTGCGCTTCGTGGGCGATGCGGCCACGCGGCTGGCGGAGGACTACCTCCGCGCGCTGCGCTTCTTCCGCTTCCAGGCGCGCTATGGCGGCGAGGTGCCCGATGCGGAGGCGCTGGCCGCCATCCGCGCCGCCGTGCCGGGACTGGCCCGCCTTTCGGCCGAACGGGTCTGGAGCGAGATCAAGCGCCTGCTGGCCGCGCCCGACCCGCGCGCGGCCCTCACGCTGATGGCGGAAAGCGGCGTGCTGCCTGCCATCCTGCCCGAGGCCGGCGCGCCCGCGCGGCTCGATGCCGCCGTGGCGCGGGGCGAGGGTGATGTGCTGCTGCGCCTGGCCCTGCTGCTGCCAGTGGGCACGGACATCGCGGCCCTGGCGCGCCGGCTGAAATTCTCGGGCGAGGAGGCGGCGCGGCTGCGCGCCCTGCACGCCATCGGGACGGTGCCCGCCGACCCCACCGACCCCCGCGCCTGCCGGCGCTTCGCGGCCGAGGTGACGGCGCGCGGCCATGCCCGACCCGGTGAGGTGGCCCTGGTGGCCGCCGCGCAGGGGCGCGATGAGCTTTCCCCCCTGTTCGACCTCGGCCCGGGGCCGGACTTCCCGCTCCAGGGGCGGGACGCCCTGGCCTTGGGCGTGCCGCCCGGTCCGCGCGTGGGCGCCCTTCTGGCCACGACCCGCGCCTGGTGGCTGGAAGGCGGCGCCGAGGCCGGGCGCGAGGCTTGCCTGGACCACCTGCGCGGCTTGCTTTAGCCGGGGGCCATGCCTGCAACCCCCTTGGCCGAAACCGCCTCGCTGCCCCTCATCCGTCGCCTCTGGCGCGAACACCTGGTCCATGAGCGGCGGCGCTTCTTCCTGGCCATGCTGTTCACCCTGGGGCTGGCGGCGAGCACGGCGATCTATCCCATCATCATCCAGCAGGCCTTTGACCTGTTCACCGCGGGGCGGACCGAGGCGCTGGTCTGGCTGCCCCTGGTCATCATCCTGGCCACCTCGCTACGCGCGGCCTTCATGTATCTCCAGCAGGTCAACCTGCACGGGGCGGCGCTGGGCACCATCGAGCACATTCAGAACGGGCTGTTCGGCGCGCTGACCCGCGCGGACTACGCCACCATCGCCGCCGAGGCCCCGGCGCGCCAGGCCATGCGCTTCACCACCGACGCCGCCGCCATCCGCGAGGCCATCGCGCGCAGCCTGAACGGGGCGGGGGATGCGCTGACCATTGTGGGGCTGGTGGCCTCGATGCTGTGGCTCGATTGGCAATTGGCGCTGATGGCGGCGCTTCTTTATCCCATCGCGGCCTGGCCCATCGCGGTCATCGGCAAGCGGGTGCGGCGGGCGGCGCGGGGCATGCAGGACCGGGCGGGCGACACCTCCGCCCTGCTGAACGAGAGTTTCGCGGCCGCCCGCGTGGTCCGCACCTACCGGCTGGAGGCGCAGGAGGAGGGCCGGGCCCGCCAGGCCTTCGCCGCCCTGCGCGAGAGCCTGCTGCGGATCGTTCGCGCCCGCGCACGGGTGGACCCCATCCTGGAGGTGCTGGGCGGGCTGACCGTGGCGCTCGTGCTGCTGGTGGTGGGTTGGCGGGTGACGACGGGTCAGGGAACCATCGGCGAGTTCACGGGCTTCGTGGCGGCGGTGCTGATCGCGGCGCGGCCGGTGCGCGCCCTGGGCAGCCTGAACGCCGCGCTTCAGGAGGGGTTGGCCGGGCTGAACCGCGTCTTCGGCGTGATGGACACGCCGCGCCGCGTGACCGACGCCCTTGCCGCGCAACCGCTGCCCGCCGGCCGCGGGGCGCTGCGCTTCGAGGGGGTGGGCTTCCACTACCCGGGCAGCGAGATCCCGGCCATCGAGCGGCTCGATTTCGTGGCGGAGCCTGGGCAGACGGTGGCGCTGGTCGGGCCGTCCGGGGCGGGGAAGTCCACCGCCATCGCCCTGCTGCCGCGGCTGCATGACGCGACGGCCGGGCGCATCCTGCTGGATGGCGCGGATGTGCGGGAGGTGACGCTGGCCTCGCTGCGCGACGCCATCGCCTTCGTGGGGCAGGAGGCGGTGATCTTCGACGACACGGCCCTGGCCAACATCGCCTGCGGTCGTCCTGGCGCCACCCGCGCGGAGGTCGAGGAAGCCGCCCGCGCCGCCCAGGCCCATGCCTTCCTGGAAGCGCTGCCGCAAGGCTACGACACGGTGCTGGGGCCGGGCGGGGGCAGGCTCTCGGGCGGGCAGCGCCAGCGCGTGAGCCTCGCCCGCGCCCTGCTGCGCGACCCGCGCGTGCTGCTGCTGGACGAGGCCACCAGCGCACTGGACGCAGAGAACGAGGCCGCGGTGCAGGAGGCCCTGGCCCGGCTGCGCCAGGGGCGGACCACTCTGGTGATCGCGCACCGGCTGGCCACCGTGCAGAACGCAGATCGCATCGTCGTCGTGGACCAGGGGCGTGATGTGGAACAGGGCACCCATGCGGAGCTGATGGCGGCGGGCGGGCTCTATGCCCGGCTGGTGCGGACCCAGGCCTTCACGGCCGAATGAACCCAGGCGCCCGGCCGATTCACGGCGTCGGCAGAACGCCGCCGCCGATCGGACGCGTCACGCCGTCGCCAGCAGCACCACCCCTGTCGCGATGAGGAAGACGGCGGCCAGCTTCTGCGCCCCCAGCGGTTCCTGGAAGAAATACCAGCCGATGGCGGCGATCACGACATAGCTCGCCGCCGTGCACGGCAGCGCCACGCTCATCGGGATGCGGCGCAGCGCCAGGATGTAGAGCAGGGCGCCGGCGCCATAGAAGCCGATGCCCAGGATGGTCTGCCAGCGCAGCAATTGCAGAAGGAAGGACATCTGCGCCGCCGCGTCGGCGCCCGCCTTCAACAACACCTGCCCCACCAGCGAGGAGGTGATGGCCGCGGCCAGGGCCGCCCAGTAGATGCTCATTCGGCGCGAACCGGCGCGCGTGCCTGGATGACCTCGCGCACCACCCCCTGCGGCTTGCCATTGGCCGAGAGGAAGGCCCGGCCGACATATTCGCCGAGCAGACCCAGCATCATGAACTGTGCGCCGGAAACGAGCAGGATGAGCACCATGGTCGAGGCCCAGCCGGAGGGCGTGTAGAAGAACAGGGCCTCGATCACCACCACCAGCGCCAGCAGGAAGCCCAGCGCGCCCATGGCGACACCCGCCATGGTGGCGAAGCGCAGCGGCAGGATGGAGAAGTTGGTGGCGAGGTTCAGCCAGAGCCGGATCAGGCGGCGCATGGTGTAGTTGGACCGGCCCTCGGCGCGCGGGTAATGCGCCACCTCGATGGAGGCGATGCGCTGCGTCACCTGCATTATGAGGCCGTCAATGTAGGGGTAGGGGCCGGTGTATTTCACGACCTCCTGCGCCACCAGGGCGCTCATGCAGCGGAAGGAGGAGAGGTAGAGGCCCTTGGGCTTGTCCAGCAGCGAATCCGCGACCTTGTTGGCGAACTTGGAACCCAGGTTGCGCCAGCCCTCATGCTCCTTCTTGGCGTAGCGCGTGTACACCACGTCCCAGCCGCCCAGTCGCGCGTGGTCGTAGAGGCGGATCACCTCCTCCGGCGGGTTCTGGAGGTCGTCATCCATGTTGATGATGTAGGCGCCGCGGGCATGGCGCAGCCCGGTCAGCACCGCGTTGTGCTCGCCGAAATTGCGCGCGTGCTCGATGTAGGTCAGCGGCACGGTGGCCGTCTCGGCCAGGCGCCGGCACACATCGCCGCTGTCATCGGGGCTGCCATCATTCACCAGGACGATCTCGATGCCGCCCGCGGGCTTCAGGGCGGAGAGGGCCTCCACCAGCTTCCCCACCGTGGCGGCGCCACGATAGACGGGAACGACGATGGAAAGCCCCACGGGGTATTGGGTCTCGGTCATGAAACGGGTCCGGGCTTGCGGGCTGTGGCGAGGATGGACCCCCCGGCGGGAAAGCGCAGACCCGCGCGAAGCATCGCGGATTCCAACGCGCAGATGCCGTGGAGGCTGCGATCGAGCCAGGGGGGAAAGGGCTTCACGTCGGAGGCGGCGTGGTCGTCGCGCTTCACCAGGCGCCGTTGCAGCAACATCAGCGGCAGCAGCAGGCTGTTCCAGTGGCGGGGTGAAATCTCGGCGAGGCCGGCGGCGGCGAGCTTGCCCGCCACCTCGCCCCGCGCATAGCGGCGCGCATTGTGGACCCGCGCGTCATGTGCCGAGCGGAGCCATCCATGCGCGGGAAGGTTCAGAACCAACAGGCCGCCTGGCCGAAGCACGCGGGCGAACTCGGCCAGGGCCGTGCTTTCGTCCACGGCCGCATGGGAGAGCACGTCCAGACTCACCACCGCATCGAAGCTGGCATCGGGGAAGGGCAGGGCGTTGACCGTGCCGGCTGCGACCGCGGCACCGGCCTTGGTGGCGGCGCGGCGGGCGGCGTCGGGAGCGTATTCCACGCCGAAGAGGGGCGCGCCCGGGCGGGCGGCGCGCAGCCTGGC
Organism: Roseococcus suduntuyensis; assembly: GCF_014196305.1. Lineage (GTDB taxonomy): Bacteria > Pseudomonadota > Alphaproteobacteria > Acetobacterales > Acetobacteraceae > Roseococcus > Roseococcus suduntuyensis. The sequence continues at coordinate 163,184 of NZ_JACIDJ010000002.1, read as the reverse complement.
CAGCAGGCCGCCGGTGCCGCAGCCGGCGTCCAGGATGCGCGCATCGGCGGGCAGCGCCGCCAGCGCGGCCAGGGCATGGCCGTGCAGGCTGCGATACCACCACATGCGGTCCTCGACCGCATCCATCAGCGCGTATTCGGTTTGCTCCACCTTGCCCTTCTGTGCCCTGATCGTGGCGAACACCAGCCCCCATGATGGCGGGGGCAGGGCGGCGTCTGTCACTGATGGACAGCGGGCGGCTCAGGGGCGAAGACTGCACCGGACGTGCGGGACGGAGAAGATGGCGCTGCGACAGAAGGGGGCCCGGGTCCCGAAGCGCGTCATACGGGACGCCGCACTTGCGTAACGATCCCATTCCGGGCCGTTCCACCAGCGGCGAGGCCGCGGTGCGCGGCATCGCGCTGGCGGCGCTGGGCTACTTCATCATCACCGGGGCCGATGCGGCGGTGAAATACGCCCTGCCCGAGGTCGGCGTGGCCGGCGCCATGCTCTGGCGCGGGGTGGTGGGGGCGCTGGCCGTCGCTGTCATCGCGCGCGGGCGTGGGCTTTGGCCGCGCAACACGCGCCTGGTGCTGGGGCGGTCCTTTCTGCACTGCTCGGTCTCGGCGCTGTGGTATGTGGTGTGGCTGGCGGGGCTGGGCCTCGCGGATTCCTACGCCGTGGCCGCCGCCGCGCCCCTGCTGATGACGCTGCTGGCCATTCCCATGCTGGGCGAGGCGGTGGGCTGGCGGCGCTGGATCTCCTGCCTGCTGGGTTTCTCGGGCGTGCTGTTCATGCTCCAGCCCGGCGGCGACCTGTGGCGGTGGGAGGTGGCGCTTCTGCTGGTCGCGGTGGTGGGGGTCGCGGTCAGTCGCATCTGGACCCGGACGCTGGCCAGCACGGATACGGCGGCCACCATCGCCTTGTGGCTGATGCTGATGCACATCCCGCTCGGCCTCGCCCTGCTGCCGGTGACGGCGCTGTGGCCGGAGGGGCGACCGCCCAACCTGTTTCCCTCCTGGCCGATGTTCTTCCTGCTGCTGTTCTTCGGCGTGTCCAATGCCATCGCGCACCTGCTCTTCGCCCGCGCCTTCGCGCTGACGCGGGTGGCCTCGCTCGCGCCGCTGGAATACACCCCGCTGCTCTGGGGCCTGGTGCTGGGCTTCGTGATCTTCGCGGAGGTTCCGGCCTGGACCACCCTGGCGGGCGCCGCCGTGGTCATCGCCGCCGGCATCTACAACCTGCACCGCGAGCGCGTGCGCCGCGCCGAGGAAAGGGCGAGACATGGCGCTGCGTCATGATGCGAGGCGCGGGGCGCTGCTCATGCTGGGGGCCACCGCGCTGTTCACCCTGATGGGGGCGCTGGTGAAGCTGGTGGGCGACCGCATCCACTTCCTGGAGATCATGTTCTTCCGCAGCGTGCTGGCCCTGCCGGTGGTGCTGCTGATCGTGGCGCGGATGGGCCATGGGGTGCGGCTGCGCACCCAGCGCCTGCCGCAGCATGTGGGCCGCGCCCTGACGGGCACCATGGCGATGAGCTGCGCCTTCTTCTCGCTGACCGTGCTGCCGCTGGCCGAGCAGACGGCACTGACCTTCACCACGCCGCTCTTCGTCACCCTGCTGGCCATCCCCTTTCTGGGCGAGCGGGTGGGCATCCATCGGTTCAGCGCCGTGTTGCTGGGCTTCGGCGGCATCCTGGTCATCGCGCTGGGGCAGGGGGCCTTCCAGGGCCGCATCGATCCCTGGATCGCGCTGGGCATGTCCATCGCGGTGATGCATGGCGTCTTCTCGGCCATGACGACGCTGCTGGTGCGCAGCCTGTCCGCCACCGAAAGCTCCACCACCATCGTCATCTGGCAGTCCATTCTCATGACGTGCTTCACCGGGCTCGCCCTGCCCTTCGTCTGGGTGACGCCCACGCCCTGGGAATTCCTGCTGCTGATGGGGGTTGGGCTGGTGGGTGGCATCGCGCAGGTGATGCTGACGGAGGCCTATGCCTCGGCGCAGGTCTCCTCGCTGGGGGCCTATTCCTACACGGGCATCCTCTGGGCGGTGCTGCTGGGCTGGATCTTCTTCGGCGACACACCGGGCATCGCGACCTTCCTGGGCGCCGGATTGATCGTGCTCGCCGCCCTCTACATCATGCAGCGAGAAATGCGCCGAGGAGTGAAGCGTTGAACGTCCCCTTCCTGCGAGACGACCCCCTCGAATACGGTGGGGTGGAACACATCGCCCCCGGCGTGCGGCGGGTGCTGTGCAACAACCCCTCGGCCTTCACCTTCCGCGGCACCAACACCTACCTGATCGGTGGCGGCAAGTCGGTCGCGGTGCTGGACCCGGGGCCGGAGGATGCCGCGCACCTCCAGGCCATCCTGGCCGCCACCAGCGGCGAGACCATCACCCATGTCATCGTCTCCCACACCCACCGGGACCATTCGCCGGGTGCGCGCGCGCTGCAAGCCGCGACGGGCGCGCCGAGCTATGCCCATGGCCCCCACGCCACGCCCCCGCATGATGGGCAGGAGGGCGGAGACCATGCCTTCATGCCCGATGTGCGCGTGCCCGATGGTGGCAGCATCGAGGGCGCGGATTGGCGCCTGACCGCGCTGTTCACGCCCGGTCATTGCGGCAACCATCTTTGCTTTGCCCTCGACGGCACCGGCATCCTGTTCAGCGCCGACCATGTCATGTCCTGGTCCACCAGCGTGGTCAGCCCGCCCGATGGCGACATGCGCGCCTATCGCGACAGCCTGGCGAAGCTGCGCGCGCGCGAGGGGCAGGACCGGCTCTACCTCCCCGGCCATGGCCCGAAGCTGCCCGACCCCATGCCCTTCCTCGATGCGCTGAACCTCCACCGGCAGAAGCGCGAGGCGCGCGTCGTGGCGGCCCTGCGCGAGCACGGCCCGGCGACGGCGGAGACGCTGATCGGCCCCGTCTATGGCCCGCTCGACCCGCGCCTCGTGCGCGCGGCGGGGCGGAGCCTGCTGGCGCAGCTCATCATGCTGGAAGGCGAGGGCGCGGCCATCCGCGAGGGTGAGCTATGGCGCCTCGCTTGAGGGCCATTTGCGTTCCGCGGAAAAGCGGTCGCGGCCCTTGATGGCCATCAGCGCGCGGGCGTCGCGCGCTGGCTGGTCCATGCCGAGCCAGGCCTGGAATTCCTCCAGGATCATGGCCGTGATCCGCATCACGGGCTGGCCCGCGAGGCCGGTGAGCGGGAAGAAGCGCAGCTCCTCCAGCTCACCCGAGCCGCGGAGTTCGCCATGCGCGGCGCTGGCGGGTGCCACCAGGAAGCGTGCATGAAAGCGGATGGGCCGGCCGGCCGGCGTGATGGCGCGGCTGAGATAGTCCATGCAGCTCAGATCAGGCGCGACGCGCCCGCCGCGCATCTCGCCCAGCACCAGCGCGGTTTCCTCGTGCAGCTCGCGGGCGGCGGCCACGGCCAGCGCGCGGGCGAGGCTGGCCTGCGAGGAGAGCCGCAACATGGCGAGCGTGGGCGCGCGCAACTCGCTAAGCGCCGGTGCCTTGTAGTCGGTGCGATCCACCCGCCCGCCGGGAAAGACCAGCACGCCCGGCATGAAGCGCAGCGCGTGGTGGCGGCGGCCCATCAGCACCTCGGGGCCGGAGGGACCGTCGCGCCACAAGACGAGGCTGGCCGCATGGCGGGGATGGACGCGGCGGCGCGTGACGCCCGCCGCATCGGCGCTGCCGGGATTGTCGGCCGTGGGTTCAGTCAAGGGCGAAGCCGCGCGAGCGCAGCCAGGCGCGGAAGCCCGCGCGTTCCGGCACCGAGAGCTGGCGGGCCACGTTCTCGGTCCAGCTGCAGCCCTCCGGCGCCGGGCCGTGGATTTCCGGGTAGCGCGGCTTGGCGCGTTCGCGCCTTGCGTCATAGGCGGAGAGGGCCTGCGCCTCGCCGGACGCATCATAGCGTTCGCGGTGGATGGTGACGGAGGGCGGCAGGCGGGCGGAGGGCTCGTTGCGCGCCTCGGGCACGCCCAGCGTCAGGCCGGCGATGGGGAAGACGCCCTTGGGCAGGCCGAGCAGCGGGCCGACCTTCTCCATGTGGTTCCGCACATAGGAGATGGGGCAGGTGCCCAGGCCCGCCGCATCGGCCGCCGCGATGGTCATGCCCATGGCGAGCGCGGCATCCACCGTCGCGTTCAGCACGGTGTCCAGGTTGTCATTGGCATGTTCGCGTCCCGCGCGCTCGCAGATGTCGCGGCCACGGCGCACATCGGCGCAGAAGACGAGGAAGACCGGCGCCTGCTTGATCCAGGGCATGGTGCCGATCCAGTCCGCGATGGCCGCGATCTTCGCCGCATCGCGCAGCACGACCACTGACCATTGCTGCATGTCGCTCTTGGACGGCGCGGAGGAAGCGGCGGCCAGCACCGTGTCCAGCAGCGAGTCGGGCACGGGTTGGGCCGCGTAGCGGCGCGTCACGCGGCGGTCGAGGATGGCGCCGAGCGCGTCCGGGATGTCGGCCGGGGGATTGAAGGGGAGGTGGCCGTAGCGGGCCTCGATCAGCGTCTTCGGGTCCATGCTTAGCTCCTCACGATCCAGGCATCGGCGACGGTGACGCCACTCTCGTGCACCATCAGCGGATTGATCTCCGCCTCCGCGATGCCGTCCAGCGCGGCCAGGCGGGAGACGGCGACGATGGCCTGCGCCAGCGCCTCCACATCGCCGCGCGGCAAACCACGCCAGCCCTCGATCACGCGCAGCGCCCGCACCTCGGCGATCATGCCGCGCGCCTCGTCGAGGTGCAGCGGTGCCAGGCGGAGCGCCACGTCGCGGTGCAGTTCGGCCAGCACCCCGCCGGCGCCCAGCAGCACCACGGGCCCCACCTCCGGGTCGCGGCGGAAGCCCAGGATGACCTCGGCCAGCCCCTTGGCCATGGGCTGCGCCAGGAAGCCCGTGATCCGCGCCTGCGGTGCCGCCTTCTCCACGCGCGCGCGCATGTTGATCATGGCCGAACGCAGCGCTGCCTCGTCGGCGATGTTGAGCGCGACGCCGCCCACCTCGGTCTTGTGCGCCAGGTCGGGCGAGAGGATCTTCAGCGCCACCGGATAGCGCAGCCCTTCGGGCGGTGTGTCGGTGAAGCGGGCGTATTCGGTGGCGAGACCAAGGGCCGCGAAGACATCGCGCGCATCGGCCTCGTCCGGCCGTTCGGACAATGCCACTTCGGGCGCGGCCATGTGCGGGGCCGCGAGCGGTGCCCGCCAGTCGAGGAAGGCGCGCATCGCGTCCGCGAGGCTTTCCGGCGTGCGGAAGGCAGGAATGCCGGCCTCGGCCAGCAGCCGCAGCGAGGCATCGGCCTGGGGCACGAGAAAGGCGGCCACGGGCTTCGCATCGCCCACCGCGTCCCGCCCGCGCACGATGCCGGCCACGGCATCATGCGGCCGGAACTGCGCGGAGGAGCCGATGACGGGCACCACCACATCCGTGTCCCGCGCGGCGGCGAGCGCCACGATGGCGGCCTCCACCCGGTCGGGCTTGGTGCCGGCCAGCGTCATGTCCAGCAGGCGGCCATGTGGGTGCATGTCCACCGCATGCAGCTTGGCCGTGGCGTGTGCGTCGGGGATGCGCGCCTCGATGCCGGCCACGCCCAGCGCGTCCACCGCCATGGCGCCGCCGCCGCCCGTCGTGGTCATCACCGAGACGGCGCGGTGCGTGGACACATGCGGCTTGCGCCCCAGGACCAGCGCGGGAAGCTCCAGAAAGCTCTCCAGCATGGTGGCGCGCAGGATGCCATGAGCACGGAAGAAGGCCTCGGCCGCCATGTCGCTGCCGGCCAGGGCGCCAGTGTGGCTGGTGGCCAGCTCCGCCCCATAGGGCGAGCGGCCGAGCTTGTAGGCGATGATGGGTTTTCCCGCGCGGTGCGCTTTCCAGGCGGCGTGCGCGTAGTGCTGCGGCTGGCGGATGGCCTCCAGGAAGAGCATCACCCCGTCCACGCCGGGCTCGTCCACCAGCATGGCGGCGATTTCGCCGGCGGTCAGGTCGGCCTCGTTGCCGGTGGCGATGAGGTGCGAGAAGCCCATGCCCCGCGCCGCGCCGCGCCCCATGATGGCGCCGAGCATGGAACCCGACTGGCTGACCAAGGCGAGGCGCCCGGCGGGCAGCGTCTCGGCCTCCAGCGCCGCGTTCACGCTGGCGGCGATGCGGGCGGGGATGTTGATGATGCCCATGGAGTTGGGGCCGAGCAGGCGCAGCCCCGCGGCCTTTGCCGCGTCCAGGCAGCGGTCCTGCAGGGCCTGGCCTTCCGGGCCTGCTTCCGCGAAGCCATCGGCCAGGATGCAGGCCACCTTCGCGCCCTTGGCGGCGACGGCGGCAATCTGCGCTTCCACCTGCTGCGTGCCGAGCAGGATATAGGCGAAGTCGATCTCGCCGGGGATGTCTTCCACGCGCGCGAAGGCGGGTTCGCCTAGGATCTCGCTGGCGCGAGGATTCACTGGGAAAAGCTCGCCCTGATAGCCGTGGCGGCGCAGGTAGATCTGCGCCCGCGCCGTCAGGCGGGCGGGGTCGCCGGAGGCGCCCACCAGCGCGATCCGGCGAGGCTCCAGCAGTTCCTTCACTTCGGGGGCCTTTGGGAAAAGGTCTGCCCGAACACACCCTCGGCGATGCGGTTCTTCATCACCTCCAGGCTGCCGCCCGCGATCATCCAGCCGCGGGTGCGGCGCACGCAGTATTCGATCAGCAAATCCTTCGAATAGCCGGTGCCGCCCATCACCTGCATGGATTCATTGGAGGCCATCCAACCCGCCTGGTTGCAGGCATATTTGGCGATGGCCACCTCCTGCGCGTCCGGAAGGCCGCGCCCCGCATTCACCGCCGCGCGGTAGAGCAGCAGCCGCGCGGCATCGAGCGCCACGCGCATCTCGGCGAACTTCCAGTGCAGGCCCTGGAATTCCATCAGCGGTCGGCCGAACTGCTTGCGCGTCATGGCGTGGTCGCGCGCCGCGGTGAAGCAGTATTCGCCCAGCGCCAGCGCGCGCGTCGTATTGCCCACGCGCTCCACATTGAAGCCGCCGATCTGCTTCTTGAAGCCGCCGGGGCCCAGCAGCACCATCTCAGGCGGGATGTAGACATTGTCGAAGTAGAGGGCGCACCACTCCTCGTCATTCATGTAGAGGCTGGGCTGGCCGAGGCTGAACCCTTCCATGCCGCGCTCGACGAGAACGCTGCCGATGCCACCCACGCCAGGCCCGAAGCGGCAATAGATGACGAAGACATTGGCCTCCGCGCTGTTCGTGGTGAAGACCTTCTGGCCGTTCAGCCGGAAGCCCTCGCCATCAGGCGTGCAATGCGTCTTGAGGTCGGTGAGTGCCGAACCCGCGTCGGGCTCGGTCATGCCCACGGCCGCCACCGCTTCACCGGCCAGCAGGGGCTTGAAGAACCGCTCCTTCTGGTAGGGGCTCGCATATTCCGCGAAGGTGCGGAAGGCGCCGAAATTGCCGGCCTGCAGCACATCCGCGCTGCGCGGGCAGACCTGCGCGATCTGCTCCATGGCGAGCACCGCGTCGAAGACGGTGCCGCCGGCCCCGCCATCCTCCTCGGGCAGCATGATGCCGAACAAGCCTTGTTCGGCCATCAGCTTCGCGACATCCCACGGAAAGCCCACCGTGTGGGCGCGTTCCACCGCGCCCTTGGCGAGGTGGCGCTCGGCGAAGCCGCGCACCACCTCCTGGAAGGCCTTCTGCTCCTCGTTGAGCTCGAAGTTCACGTCACACGGGGTCCCAGCTGAACACGTCGCCCGAGCGCTCCATCGGCACGAAGTTCGCACGGAAGGCGGGCAGCGCGACTTCCGCGATCTTCTCGGGCGTCCAGCCGCTTTCGCTGTGGACCGAGCGGATGGGGCGGTTCTGGCTGAACAGGAACAGTTCATGCATGCGCGGGGCGAAGATCTGGCCCGTCACTTCCTTCGCCGCGTCCGAGGCCAGGAACACCGCCAGCGGCGCGTTCTTCTCCGGGCCCATCCGCATGATGCGCTCCACGCGCGCCTTCTGCTCCGGCGTCTCCGCGGGGATGGAGCTGGTCATGCGCGACCAGGCAAAGGGGGCGAGGCAGTTCGAGCGGACATTGTAGCGCTTCATGTCCAGCGCGATGGACTTCGACAGCGCCACGATGCCGAGCTTGGCCGCCGAATAATTGGCCTGGCCGAAATTGCCGATCAGCCCCGAGGTCGAGGTGATGTGGACGAAGCTGCCGCTTTCCTGCTTGCGGAAATGCTCGGCCGCGGCGCGGCTCATGAAGAAGCTGCCGTTCAGGTGGACGTTGATGACCGACAGCCACTCCTCCGGCGTCATCCGGTGGAAGATCTGGTCGCGCAGGATGCCGGCGTTGTTCACCACGATGTCCACGCGGCCAAAGGCATCAATGGCGGTCTGGACGATCTTCTTCGCGTTCTCCCATTCGGAGACGCTGTCGGTGTTGATGACGGCCTGGCCGCCCTTCTGCTCGATGATGGCCTTGGTCTGCTCGGCCGGGCTGGTCGAGAAGCCCTCGCCGCCCAGCGAGGCGCCGATGTCGTTGATGACGACCTTCGCACCCGCTTCGGCCATGGCGACCGCGATCTCGCGCCCGATACCCCCGCCGGAGCCCGTGACGATCGCAACCTTGTCCTTGAGCATCATATGGCCATTCCTCCTGCCTGTGTTCGCGCGGAGGCTAGAACGCCATGCGCCACGCGGGAAGGTGGGGGCCGCGCCTTGCGCTATGCGACGGGTGTCGGGAAGGTTACAGGACCGGCGCGAACACAACCTGCCGGGGGCGCGCGATGTATGATGTGGGGTGGCTGTTGGCGCTTGCGGCGGCCATGGTGGCGACGGGCGTCGTCTCCGGCACGCTGGCGGGGCTGTTGGGCGTGGGCGGCGGCATCGTCATCGTGCCGCTGCTGTTCAACGTCTTTCCCTTCTTCGACATACCGGACGCCATCCAGATGAAGCTGGCGGTGGGCACCTCGCTCGCCACCATCATCCCCACCTCCATCGTCTCGGCGCGCAAGCACCGCGCCACGGGAGCGATGGACGAGACGCTGCTGCGCTCCATCTGGCTGCCGATGATGCTGGGTGTCGCCATCGGCACGGCACTTGCCGTGCATGTGCGCGGCGAGGGACTGACGGCCGTATTCGCCATGGTTGCCCTGCTGGTGGCACTGAACATGGGCTTCACGGGGGTGGATTTCCGCGTGGCCGACAAGATGCCTGAAGGCCCGCCGCGCGCCGCGCTGGGCATGGGCATCGGCAGCGTGAGCGCGATGATGGGAATTGGCGGCGGCACGCTGGGCGTGCCCATCCTGTCCATGTTCGGCCACCCCATTCGCGCGGCGGTGGCCACTTCCAGCGTCTTCGGCCTGATCATCTCGGTGCCAGCCACCATCGGCTTCATCTGGGGCGGCTGGAATGATCCGAACCTGCCGCCCTGGTCGCTCGGCTATGTCAGCCTGATCGGCTTCGCGCTGATCGTGCCCAGCTCCATCATCGCCACGCCATGGGGCGTGAAGCTGGCCCACACCATCAAGCCGCTGTGGCTGAAGCGGGCCTTCGGGCTGTTCCTGGCGATCACCAGCCTCAGGATGTTCTACAGCCTCTTCACCTGATCAGACGTGGAAGCTCTCGCCGCAGCCGCAGCGGCCCTTCTCGTTCGGGTTCACGAAGACGAAGCCGGCGCTCATCGGCTTCACCTCGTAGTCCATGGTGGTGCCGAGGAGGTAGAGGGTGGCCTTGCGGTCCACCAGGATGGTGATGCCCTTGTCGGTCACGCGCTCATCGCCCGGTCCCTGGCTTTCCACGAAGCTCAGGTCATAGGCCATGCCGGAGCAGCCCTTCGTCTTCACGCCGATGCGCAGCAGCTTGCCGGCTTCCGCCTTGTCGTAGAGGCGGCGCAGGCGCTCGGCAGCCGCCTCCGAGAGGGACATCAGGGGCGGCAATTCCCGCTTCATGCGCGGGGCTTCGGTGGTGGTGCTCATGACGGCACTCCCTTCATCAGAACATGTTCAGCGCGAGGCGCGCATCCTCGCTCATCCGCGACTGGTCCCAGGGCGGGTCCCACACGATCTCGACCTGGCAATCGGTGACGCCGGGCATCTGGCGGATGGCCTCGTCGGCCATGGATGGCAACTCCTGCGCCGAGGGGCAGGAGGGGGTGGTGAGCGTCATCTCCACCTTCACGCGCCCGCCCTCCTCCAGCTCGATCGCGTAGACGAGGCCGAGCTCGTAGATATCCACCGGGATCTCGGGGTCGAAGACGGTCTTCAGCGCCTCGATGACGCCTTCTTCCGTCACGGCCGGCAGGGTTTCGCCCTCCGGGGTCCAGCTTCCGTGGCTGGCGGCCTGGTCATTCACTGCTCGCCTCCTTCGATCCATCCAGCGCGGCGTCGAGCGCGTGCCACGCGAGCGTGGCGCACTTCACCCGGCTGGGAAATTCATGCACGCCCGACAGGGCGGACAGCCGTTCCAACGCCGGTGTGCTGCCATCGCGCACACCGGTTTTCGCCATCTCGCGCAGGCGGGCGGCCATGGCGCGGGCCTCGCCCGTCGTCAGGCCTGGCACCAGCTCCGTCAGCAGCGAGGCGCTGGCCTGGCTGATGGCGCAACCCCGGCCCAGGAAGCTGGCCTTGCTGATATGGCCATCCTCCAGCGCCAGGAACAGCTCCACCCGGTCGCCGCACATCGGGTTGTCGCCGCGGGCGGAGGCGTCGAACACCTCCATCCGGAAATGGTTCCGGGGCTTGCGGCCATGGTCGAGGATGACCTCCTGGTAGAGGTCCCGCAATTCCTCGAACCCGGCCGCCTGCGCCGTCATGCGAAGAACTTCCGCGCGGCGACCAGCGCCTCGGCGAGCGCGTCGATTTCCTCGGGCGTGGTGTAGAGGCCGAAGGAGGCACGGGAGGTGCCACCCTCCAGCCCGAAGCGCGCATGCAGTGGCTCGGCGCAATGGCGCCCGGCCCGCACGCAGATGCCGCGCCGGTCCAGGAAGGTGGACAGGTCATGCGGGTGCGCCACGTCCAGCGAGAAGGCGAAGACGCCGCCCCGGTCCTGCGCCGCGCCCAGCAGCGTCAACCCCGGCACCTGGGCGAGGGTGGCGGAGGCATGCTCGACCAGCGCGCGCTCATGCGCCTCGATGGCCTCCATGCCGATCGCGTTCACGTACTCGATGGCCGCCAGCAGACCCGCCGCTTCGATGATGGCGGGCGTGCCGGGTTCGAATCGCGCGGGCGGCGCGGCCCAGGTGGAGTGTTCGAGCGTGACGGTCTCGATCATGTCGCCGCCGCCCTGGAAGGGGGGCATGGCGTCGAGCAATTCGCGCTTGCCATAGAGCACACCGATCCCCGTGGGCCCGTAGAGCTTGTGGCCGGTGAAGGCGTAGAAATCGGCGTCGATGGCGCGCACATCCACGGCGCGATGCACCGCGGCCTGGCTGCCGTCGAACATCACCCGCGCCCCGGCCTCATGCGCCATCCGCGCGATGCGCGCAGCGGGCGTCACGGTGCCCAGCACGTTGGACATGTGCGTGACGGAAACGAGCCCCACATCGCCCTGCGCGAGGTGCCGGGCGTAGTCGTCCAGGTCCAGTTCCCCCGCATCGGTCACGCGGATGAAGCGCAGCCCGATGCCCAGGCCCGCATCGCGCAGCATCTGCCAGGGCACCAGGTTCGCGTGGTGCTCCATCTCCGAGACCAGCACCACCTGCCCACGCTTCAGCAGCGCGCGGCCGAAGCTGTGGGCGACGAGGTTGAAGGCCTCGGTGGAGTTGCGGGTGAAGACGATTTCCTCGGGCGTCGCAGCACCCAGGAAACGCTGCGCCGCCTCGCGCGCCGCCTCGAAATTGGCGGTGGCGACCTCGCTCAGGTGATAGGCGCCGCGATGGACATTGGCATAGGCCGTCTCCATGCAGCGCGTCATCGCCTCGATCACGGCGCGCGGCTTCTGGGCCGAGGCGCCGCTGTCGAGAAACACCAGTGGCCTGCCGCGCACCTGCGTGCCCAGGATCGGGAAATCCTGGCGAATGCGCGCCACGTCCAGCCGGGCGGGGATGGCGTCCATCACACCGCTTCTTTCTGCCACCAGCCGGAGATGGCCTCGGACAGCGCTTCCTGGGCCAGGGGGTTGGTCACGCCCTCAATGGCCTCGGTCAGGAAGGCCTCAACCAGCATGGCGCGCGCGGTGTCAGCCGGGATGCCGCGGGCACGCAGATAGAAGAGCTGCGCCTCGTCCAGCGCGCCCACCGTGGCGCCATGGCTGCACTTCACGTCGTCGGCGTAGATTTCCAGCTGCGGCTTGGCGTTGATCTCGGCATCGTCCGAGAGCAGCAGCGCCTGGTTCATCTGGTAACCATCGGTGCGCTGCGCCGCCTGGCGCACCAGGATCTTGCCCTGGAAGACGCCGCGCGAACGCCCGGCCAGCACGGTCTTGTAGGTCTGCCGGCTGGCGCAGTCGGGGGCGGCGTGGTCGAGGAAGGTGGTGGTGTCCGCGTGCTGGCCCTCGGCCACCAGCTGCGCGCCATTCATGTGGCAGGCGGCCTTGGGGCCCTGCAGCGCCACATGGATCTCGTTGCGCACCAAGCGCCCGCCGGCATTGAGCGTGAAGTTGTCATAGGTGCCGCCCGCCTGCACCGTGGCCAGCACGGTGGAGAGCTGGAACCCCGCGCGGCCCTCACGCTGGATGCGGATGTGGCTGAGCGTGGCACCCTCCGCCACCGCGATCTCATAGACCGGGTTGTGCAGGTAGGTGGCCTCGGCCTCGCCGATGCTGGTGTCGATCAGCGTGAGCCTGGCGCCCTCGCCGAGGCGGATCAGGTGGCGCGGATGGAAGGCGATGGCGCGGCCGGCATGGGTCGCGAAGGAGAGCAGTTCCATCTCCCCCGCATCCACGCCCGCCGGCACGTCCAGCACCAGCCCATCCTCGAAGAGCATGGTGTTCAGGGCCACGATCGGCAGGGTCTGCGCCAGCGCGCCCAACCGGCCTTGGGTGGCGTCGAGCGCCTCGGCCAGGGGTGCGGCACCCGCCGACAATTGCGACAGCGCGGGCGCGAAGCGGCCATCCACGAAGACGGCGCGATGCGCGGCGCGCGCGGGCGGCAGGGCAGGGGCCTCGTCGGCCAGCGTCAGCGCCTCGGTGAAGCCGAGCTGCGCGAGCACGCCCAGATCCGTGTAGTGCCAGGCCTCGATGCGCCGGCCGGGCAGGCCCTGGGCGCGGAAGCTCTCGGCCGCTTCGGCGCGCAGCTTCGCCACCCAGGGCGTGCGCCCGCCAGGCAGGCGTTCGCGCAGCCCCTCGAAGCGGCCGAGGAAGGCCGCCGCACCGGTCACCATGGTGTTCATGCCGCCACCTTCGCGTAGCCCTCCGCCTCCAGCTCCAGGGCGAGTTCGGGGCCACCGGTCTTCACGATGCGCCCGCCCATCAGCACATGCACGCGGTCGGGCGTGATGTGGTCCAACAGGCGCTGGTAGTGGGTGATGACGAGCGCCGAGAAATCCGGGCCGCGCATGGCGTTCACGCCATCGGCCACGATCTTGAGCGCGTCGATGTCCAGGCCGCTGTCCGTCTCGTCGAGGATGGCGAGCTTGGGCTCCAGCAGCGCCATCTGCAGCACCTCGTTGCGCTTCTTCTCGCCGCCGGAGAAGCCCACGTTCACATTGCGCTTGAGCATGTCCTCGCTCATCTGCAGCGCCTTGATCTTGGCGCGCGAGAGCTTGAGGAACTGCATGGCGTCCACCTCCGCCTCGCCGCGGGCACGACGGAGGGCGTTCAGCGCGGTGCGGAGGAAGTTGGCGTTGCCCACGCCGGGCAGTTCCACCGGATACTGGAAGGCCAGGAAGACGCCGGCGGCCGCGCGTTCCTCAGGCTCCATCGCCAACAGGTCAATGCCGTTGAAGGTGGCGCTGCCGCCCGTGATCTCATAGCCCTCGCGCCCCGAGAGCACATAGGACAGGGTGGACTTGCCCGAGCCGTTCGGGCCCATGATGGCATGCACCTCGCCCGCCGGCACCTCCAGCGTGATGCCCTTCAGGATCTGCTTGCCGTCGATTTCGGCGGTCAGGTTCTCGATCTTCAACATGGTCAGCCAACGCTCCCTTCGAGCGAAATCGCGAGCAGCTTCTGCGCTTCCACCGCGAATTCCATGGGCAGTTCCTTCAGCACCTCGCGGCAGAAGCCGTTCACGATGAGGCCCACCGCCTCTTCCTGGTTCAGCCCGCGGGCACGGCAGTAGAACAGCTGATCCTCGGCGATGCGGCTGGTGGTGGCCTCATGCTCGATCTTCGCCGTGGCGCAGCGGTTCTCGATGTAGGGCACAGTGTGGGCGCCGCACTGGTCGCCGATGAGCAGCGAGTCGCACTGCGTGAAGTTGCGGGCACCCGTCGCCTTGGGGCTGATCTTCACCAGGCCCCGATAGGTGTTCTGCCCGCGCCCCGCGCTGATGCCCTTGGAGACGATGGTGGACTTCGTGTTCTTGCCGATGTGCCACATCTTCGTGCCGGTGTCGGCCTGCTGGCGGTTATTGGTGATGGCGACCGAGTAGAACTCGCCCACGCTGTCATCGCCCTGCAGGATGCAGGAGGGATACTTCCAGGTGATGGCCGAGCCCGTCTCCACCTGCGTCCACGAAATCTTGGACCGCGCGCCACGGCAGGCGCCGCGCTTGGTCACGAAGTTGTAGATGCCGCCCTTGCCCTCGGCGTCGCCGGGGTACCAGTTCTGCACGGTGGAATACTTGATGGTGGCATCGTCCATCGCCACCAGCTCGACCACCGCCGCGTGCATCTGGTTCTCGTCGCGTTGCGGCGCCGTGCAGCCTTCCAGGTAGCTGACATGGCTGCCGGCTTCCGCGATGATCAGCGTGCGCTCGAACTGGCCGGTGTTCTGGGCATTGATGCGGAAATAGGTGGACAGCTCCATCGGGCAGCGCACGCCCTTGGGGATGTAGACGAAGCTGCCATCGGTGAAGACCGCGCTGTTCAGGCAGGCGAAGTAGTTGTCGCCCTGCGGCACCACGCTGCCGAGGTATTGCTTCACCAGCTCCGGGTGCGTGTGCACCGCCTCGCTGATCGAGCAGAAGATGATGCCCTCCTTGCCCAGCCGCTCCTTGTAGGAGGTGGCGACGGAGACGCTGTCGAACACCGCATCCACCGCGATGCCCTGCAACCGCTCCTGCTCGCGCAGCGGGATGCCCAGCTTCTCGTAGGTGCGCAGCAGTTCCGGGTCCACCTCGTCGAGCGACTTCGGCACCACCTTGTTCTTGGGCGCGGCGTAGTAGTAGGCGTCCTGGTAGTCGAACTTGGGGTAGGAGACGGCGGCCCAGTCGGGCTCCTCCATCTTCAGCCACATGGCATAGGCCTTCAGCCGCCATTCCAGCAGCCATTCCGGCTCACCCTTCTTGGCGGAGATGAAGCGGACGATGTCCTCGTTCAGCCCCTTGGGGGCGAACTCCATCTCGATCTTGGTCTCGAAGCCGAACTTGTAGCCGCCTTCCTGGGCGGACTGGACGGTCTCGATGGTCTCTGCGACGGCGGGCATGGGGTGCTCCTACTCGGCAGCCAGGCGGAAATCGGCCTCGGCGGGGGACAACGCGTGCCCCGCCAGCTCGGCCACGGAAATCTTCTCGAGCGCATCGCGGATCGCAGTGTTCACCGGGTCCCAACGGCCGCGCACGGGGCAGAGATGCTCGCTCTCGCAAAGCCCCGACCCGCCATCCACGCAGGCGGTCAGCGCGATGGGGCCGTCGAAGGCCACGATCACTTCGGTCAGCTTGATTTCAGGCAGGGGCTTGGACAGGCGGTAGCCGCCGCGCGCGCCGCGCAGCCCTTCCACCACCCCGGCCTGGGCCAGGGTCTTCAACACCTTGGCCACCGTGGGTTCAGGAAGGCCGGTGCGGTGCGCGAGGCCCGGGGCGCTTTGCAAGGCGGTGGCTTCCTCGCCCATGCGGGCCAGGACCACGACCGCGTAATCCGTCAGTCTGGAGAGCCTGAGCACGGCGGTATCCTTCTGCTCGAGCTTAAATAGGACCAAACCAGTCCCATTTCCAGGGGGGTTCACGCGCAACCCTGCATATTTCATCGGCAGTGTCGCGTCTGGACCTCTCCTTAGGCCCGCCGCATCCTCGCTGGCAACAGCAGGAGAAGCCCATGCCCCATGTCATGACCGATGATGGTGTCGCGCTCCATTACGTCGAGGCCGGAAGCGGCACCCCCATCGTCTTCGTCCATGAATTCGCCGGCGATGCGCGCAGCTGGGAACCGCAGATCCGCTACTTTTCGCGCCGCTACCGCTGCATCGCCTACCACGCGCGCGGCTATCCGCCCTCGGACGTGCCGACCGATCCGCGCGCCTATTCGCAGGACCGCGCCACCGACGACATCGCGGCCGTGATCCAGGGGCTGGGCCTTGGCCCCGCGCATGTGGTGGGCCTCTCCATGGGTGCCTTCGCGGCGCTGCACCTTGGCCTGCGCCACCCGCACCTGGCCCGCAGCCTGACCGCGGCCGGGGTGGGCTATGGCGCCTCGCCCGACAAGCGCGCACAGTTCCAGGCCGAGATCGATGCCTCGGTGGCGAAGCTGCGCGCCGGCGGCATGGCCGAGTTCGGCCGCATCTACGCCCATGGCCCGACGCGCCTCATCTTCGAGGAAAAGGACCCGCGCGGCTTCGCCGAGTTCGAGGCACAGATGTGCGAACATTCCACCGAGGGCTCCGCGCTGACCATGCTGGGCTGCCAGCGCGAACGCCCCTCGCTGTTCGACCTGGAAGCCGGCTTCCGCAGGATGACGGTGCCCACCTTCATCATCGCCGGCGACGAGGACGACCCCACCCTGGAGCCCGCCCTCTACCTCAAGCGCACCATCTCCACCTCGGCGCTGCTGGTCATGCCCAAATGCGGGCATACGATGAACCTGGAAGACCCTGGCGCCTTCAACAGCGCGCTGCAGGACTTCATCACGACCGTGGACGCCAATGCCTGGCGCCCCCGCATCCCCGCCAGCATCAGCGGCGGGATCATCGCGCAGCGGTAGCGAAGGGGGACTGGCACTCGGGGGGACGCCGTCCCCCCGAACCCCCCTGCCAGGGGCCCAGGCCCCTGGGACGCCGTTTCATGGGGTTGGAGAGGGAGGGGCGTCGCGGGTGAGACCTTGTCACGCGCGCACCAGGCCCCTCCCTCTCCAACCCCATCACACTGAGAGGTTTCCAAAGGCCCCCGGCCTTTGGCGGGAGGGTCCGGGAGGGCAGCGCCCTCCCGGGACACAGCGCCCCCTACGCCACCCGCTGGGTGAAGACGTCCGCCATCCGGTCGGCCGGCCAAGCGCCGCTGAACATCACGCGGCCGTCCAGGGCGAAGCTCGGCACGCCGGAGATGCCGATGCGGCGGAATTGGGCGTCTTCGGCGCGGACCTCCGCGTCCTCGGCGCCGGAGGCGAGGAATTCGGCCGCGCCTTCGAGGCCGACGCCCGTGGCCAGGGCGACGAGGGTGGCGTCGTCGCCGATGTCCTGCCCGTCGTGGAAATAGGCCTGGAACAGGGCCTCGACCATGGCGTCCTGGCGCGGCCCGGCCGCCCGGCGGATCAGGCGGTGGGCCTTGATGGTGTTGGGGGTGCGGAGCATGCGGTCATGGCGGAATTCGAGGCCCACGGCGCGCCCGGCCTCGGCCACGCGTGCATCGGCCTCCCGCGAGCGTTCGAGGCTGCCGAACTTGGCCGCGCGGTAGCTGGCGCGCTCGACGCCCTCGAAGGGCATGTCGGGGTTGAGCTGGTAGGGGCGCCAATACACGGCGAACCCCCCGCCGAGCTGGGCCAGCGCGGCTTCCAACTGCCGCTTGCCGATCCAGCACCAGGGGCAGATCGCGTCCGAGATCACGTCGATGCGGCGGGCCTGTTCCATGAAACGCTTCCCCGTTGCGGCGGCGCCCCGATTGCGCCATTGCCGGTCCGTCGTTGTTCTGCGGGCTGGATCGTGCCCGCGCAAGCCGGAATAGGCGAGGATCTCCCCCATGCAGCTTTCCATCATCGGCCTTGGCATCATGGGCGAGCGCCTGTTGCGCGCGGCGCTGGACCATGGCGGCACGCGCGTCGTGGGCGTTTGGGACCCTTCGCCCGCGGCGGCCGCGCGGCTTGCGTCCATCACGGGGGACGTCGCCATGCTGGAGAGCGCGGAGGCGGCGATCGGGGCGGCGGACGCGGTCTATGTCGCCTCGCCGCCCGCCTCGCACATCGCCCTTGGGCAGGCGGTGCTGGGGGCGGGGCGTTCCCTCTTCCTGGAGAAGCCGCTGGCCTCCGACGTGGCGGCGGCGCGCGCCTTCGTGTCGGCGGCTTCGGGGCAGCGGGCGGCGGTGAACTTCCCCATGGCCTCCTCGCCGGCCGTGGCGCAGCTGCGCGCCTGGTTGCCGGAGGTGGGCGAGATCCGGTCCATCTCCATCAAGGTCGCCTTCGCCGCCTGGCCGCGTGCCTGGCAGGCGGCCGCCGCCTCCTGGCTCGCGCTGCGCGCCGAGGGCGGCTTCACGCGCGAAGTGGTCTCGCATTTCCTCTTCCTCGCGCAGCGCCTGGGCGGTGGGCTGCGGCTGGAGCAGGCGCACGCCGAATTCCCCGGCGGCGAGGCCTGCGAGACGGCCATCACCGCGCGCCTGATGGCTGGGGACGTGCCGGTGACGCTGGAAGGTTCGGTCGGCACCGTGGCGGCGGAGGACCACAATCTTTTCGTCGTCACGGGCACCAAGGGTGCGCTGCGCCTGCGCGACTGGTCCTTCGCCGAGCGCCAGGGCGCCGATGGCGGCTGGCACGCGGCACCCGACGCCCTGCCCAACCCGCAGATGCGGCCGCTGACCCTGTCGCGCCAGCTCGACAAGCTGGCCGCGCTGACGCGGGGCGAGGGTGTGGACCTCGCCACGCTGGAGGAGGCGCTGGCGGTGCAGGAGGTGGTGGAGGCGATCCTGGCGGCGTAGCCCGCCTCAATTGCCGGGCAGCAGGCGGCTGGGCAACAGCACGCCATGCTGCTCCAGCACCGGGTGCGCCACGCTGGCCAGATGGGCCGAGACGCGGCGCAGGTCGCGCACGCAGTCCAGCACGAAGCTTGGCGCCGCGCCGCCCGCGCTGGCCGGCGCGCCACCTGCCGCGACCACCCGTGCGGCCGCCGCGCGTTCGGTTTCGCGCAGCCTCTCCTTGGCCGCGACCAGCCGCCGTGCCGCGTCGAGATCATCCGAAAGGAAGACCGTGACCGCCAGCGTCAGTTGCGCGCCCAGCGCGGCATGGACGTTGTCCAGCATGCCCTGGCCCTCGCGCGCCAGTTCCAGCGCCCGGCGCTGGCGCTTGGCGGCGTGCTGCGCCAGGTCGCGCGCCAGCACATCGGCCGCCTGCTCCAGGGCGATCACGAAGCCCTGGATGCGCCGGGCGCGGCCGGCTTCCTCGTCGCTCAGCGCCTCGGCGGGCAGCGCCGCGAGGTAGGCGTGGATGGCGCGGTGCAGCCCGTCCACCGTGTCGTCCATGCGCGCGACGGGTTTTCCTGCCCCCCGGTCCTCGGTGGCGAAGCCATGGGCGGAGGCGGCCAGCATGTCCTTCAGCACATCGGCCACCCGCAGCGCCTCGCGCGTCGCGTGGGCCAGCGCGACGGAGGGGGTGCCGAGCGCCCCGCGGTCGAGGTAGCGGGGTGCCGCGGGGTCGGCCTCGGGCGGGGGCGGGGGCAGCAGCCGCGCCAGCAGCCAGGCTTGCGGGCGCAGCAGGGGCAGCGCCGCCAGCGCCGTCATCAGGTTGAAGGCGAGGTGTGCGTTGGCGACCAGCCGCACCGGGTCGGGGTCCAGCGCCGCCATCAGTGCGGTGAAGCTTGGCAGCAAGGCCAATGCCACGGCGCAGCCCAGGGCCCGGTTCATCAGGTTGCCCAGCGGCAGGCGCAGCCGCGGCGGCCCCCCCGTGCCGCCCTGCGCCTGCAGCAGCGGGTTCAGCGCCGTGCCGAGATTGGCGCCGAGCACCATGGCCACCGCCGCCTCGGGTTGCAGGCTGCCGCCGCCCGCCAGCGCCGCGACGAAGAGCACGCCGGCCACCGAGGAATGCGCCGCCCAGGCCAGGATGGCCGCCATCAGCACCAGGAACAGGGGCATGTCCGCCAGCACCGCCAGCACCTCGCGCAGCCCCGCCGAGCGTTCGACGGGGGCGAGTGTGGCGCCCAGCAGCGCCAGCGCCAGCAGCATCAGCCCCAGCCCGATGGCGACCCGCGCGAGGTCGCGCGTGCGGGTGCGGCCCGCGCGCCGGAAGGCGACGACGCCCGCCAGGATCAGGAGCGGCGACAGCCAGGCCATGTCGAAGGAGAGGGCCTGCACCAGCAGCGCCGTGCCCAGGTTGGCTCCCAGCATGGCCGCCAGCGCCGGCGCCAGGCCCACCAGCCCGGCGGCGGCGAAGGAGCCCACCATCAGCGCGGTGGCGGTGCTGCTTTGCAAGATGGCGGTCACGCCGAGCCCCGCCAGCACCGCCCGCCAGGGCCGGCCCAGCGCGGCGCCCAGGATGGACTGCAGCCGCCCGCCATAGGCGCGCTGGATGCCGGACTGCACCATGTGCAGCCCCCAGAGGAGAAGGGCTGCCTCGCCGGCGAGCTGAAGGAGGAAGCGGAATTCGTTCACGGTGGTGAACGAGGCTTACGCCATTCCGGTTGAAGATGACAGTTTGATGACAGGCTTAATCTCGCGGCCGCAACAGCCACCACAGCGCACCGCCCGCCACCAGCCCCCAGAAGGCAGCGCCCACGCCCCCCACGGTCAACCCCGAGGCGCTGACCACGAAGGTGGTGATGGCCGGCACCCGGGCTGACTCGCGCGCCAGCGCGGTGGCCAGCGCGCCGGCCAGCGAACCCAGCAGGGCCAACCCCGCCACGGCCTGGATGAGCAACGGCGGGGCCGCCGCCACGATCACCGCCGCCATGCCGGACAG
Source organism: Roseococcus suduntuyensis (assembly GCF_014196305.1). Lineage (GTDB taxonomy): Bacteria > Pseudomonadota > Alphaproteobacteria > Acetobacterales > Acetobacteraceae > Roseococcus > Roseococcus suduntuyensis. Next base: position 142,315 of record NZ_JACIDJ010000002.1, on the reverse strand, counting down.
CACGGCGAAGCCCAGGTAGCCCCCGCTTGCCACCGCGCCGGCCACCCAGCGGCGACGCGCATCGGGGTGGGATTCCGGCCCCGCGCAGAGGGCAGCCGTGATGGCGGCGAGGTTCACCAGCTGCCCGCCCGCGAAGCCGCCCGCGAAGCTGCCCAGCCCCGTGGCCACGAAGATGGGACGCACCGCCGGCCGATACCCGTTGGCGTGCAGCACCGCGAGGCCCGGCAGGTTCTGTGACGCCATCGTGACCAGGAAGAGCGGCAGCGCGATGCCGGCCAGCGTGCCCCATTCCAGCCGTGGCGCCACGAATTCCAGCACGGGTGGCGTGAAGCCCGAGGCCCCCGGCAGGCCCGGCCCCAGCAGCAGCACCGCCACCGCGACCAGCACCGCGACCGGCACGGCCCAGAGCCGGTTGAGCCGCAGCATCACCGCCCAGGCCAGCACCACCGGCAGGGCGAGCCAGGGGATTTCCCCCACCGCCCGCACCGGCGCGAGGCAGAGGTCCAGCAGCACGCCGGCCAGCATCGCCGCCGCCAGCGGGGCGGGAATGCGCTCCACGGCCTGGGCGAAGGGTCGCCACAGCCCCGCCATCACCACCAGCGCCGAAGCCACCAGGAAGGCGCCCACCGCGGCCGGAAACCCGCCCTCCGGCATGGCCGAGCCCGCCAGCAGCGCCGCCCCCGGCGTGGACCAGGCGATGCTGATGGGCAAGCGCCACCAGACCGAGAAGGCCAGCCCCAGCCCCCCCATCAGCAGGCACAGCACCACCAGGCCGGAGGCCGCCTGGGCCGGCGTCGCCCCCATGGCGGCGAAGCCCGCCAACACGACGGCGAAGGAGGAGGAGAAGCCGACAAAGGAAGCCAGCAGCCCCAGCGTGACCGGTTGCAGCATCAGGGTGTCAGGCGCAGGTGGCCGGTGGTGGTGGTGGGCTCGCGCGTCAGGCGCAGGGTCTCGCCCGCCTGCCAGCGTTCCAGCAGGTCACCCCAATGGCGCGAGAGCGGGTGGCCCGATTGCCCGGTGCCGATGATGACCTCGGTGGCGTCGGCGTCCGACAGGTCCACCGCGATCCGCAACCCCGCGCCATGCACGGCCGCGAAGGGGTCGGACCCGGCCATGCGGAAGCTCTGGCGCTGCACCGTATGGCCATCGCCGCCCACGGGCGCGGCCAGGCCCGTCAGCCGGTTCAGCACGGGCACGAAGCGCAGCAGCGGGTGGTCGAACCGGGCCTGATGCGCTTGGCCCCAGCGCCATTGCGCGGGCTCGGGGCCGAAGCGGGCCACGAGGTCACGCACCGCCTCCGCCATGGCCAGCGCCGCCATGGCCCGGCAATCCCCGCCGCACCACCATTCGCCGCGCGGGTCCGTCAGCAGGAAGCGCAGGAATTCCGCGCTGGTGGGGGCATCGGGCGCGCCCGCCTGGGCCACCGCGAGGCGCGGCATGTGCTGCGAGAAGGCCGCCCAGATCAGCGGTTCCGGCCGGGCAGGGTCCATGTCGCCATCCCAGCCCGCCAGCAGGGCCTGCGCCGCACCTACCGCACCCGAGCCGCGGGGCAGGGTGTTCAGGAAGGGCAGGGCCTCGCGCGCCGGCAGGGAGAGCGTGTCCATCTGTACCGCCGCGAAGCCCGCCAGCGTGAAGCGTGCGCCGGGCGAGAGCAGTTCATGGATGCGGCGGAAGCGCCAGTCGCCATACCAGTCGCGGCCGAGGAAGGCGGGGTGGCCCTCCGGGCTGACGCGGTTGTTGGCGTTGACCAGCAGGCCGCTGCCCGGGCTCTCCACATGCGGCAGCTCGTCGAAGGGGATGAAGCCCTGCCAGGGCGCGGTGCCGGGGAAGGCGCCATCGCCCTCGGTGCGGAGGGGCGTGCGGCCGGTGAGATACATGGCGATGCCGCCATCGCGCGCCGCCACCATCAGGTTCTGCGGCGGCGAGGTGATGCGCGCGGCGGCATCACGTGCGCCGGCGAGGTCCCTGGCCATGGCCAAGCGCCGCAGTCCATCCGCCGCCGTGTCGCCAGGCTCCAGGTTCGCCATTCGCACCGCCAGCACCTGGCCATCGGTGCGCGGCGTCTCGTCCAGGTCGGAGAGCACGGGGCCGTTCCCGGTCTCGCGCACCTCGAAGGTGACGGGTTCGCGCCCGCGCACGCGGATGGTCTCGGTCCGCACCACGCGGGCGGCGGATTCCGGCTCGATATAGACGTCCTGCGTGTCGGAATGGGTGGTGGTGAAGCCCCAGGCGAGGTCGTTCGTGCGGCCGAACACCAGGAAGGGCACGCCGGGCGAGGTGGCGCCGGCGCGCAGGCCGCCATCGGCAAGCTCCACGCGCACCAGGTACCACAGCACGGGCGCGCCATAGCCCAGATGCGGGTCCGCTGCGAGCAAGGGCGCCGTGCCGCCCGCGCGCGGCCCCGCCACCGCCCAGGCATTGGAGGCCGAGTTGGGCAGTGGCGCGTCCTCGCCAAAGACCGGGATCGCGGCCAGCACGCGGTCGAGCTGCGGCAGCGCCGCGAGATCAGGCCGCCCCGCGCTGCCATCCAGCGGCCAGAGGTCCCACAGCCGCTCCGCCGGCAGGAGGGTGGCGAGGCGCGCGCGCTCCATCTCCACGCGGAAATTGTTGGAAAGCCAGAGGCCCATCACCTTGGCCCAGAGCAGGGAATGCCGCGGTTCCCAGGGCTCCGGCGCGCCGAGCAGCAGGAATTCCGGCGCGGCGAAGCGGCCGCGCGCCGCGATCCAGGCGTTCACGCCGGCGGCGTAGGCCTCCAGCATGTGGCGCGTCGCGGGTTCCAGCCCCGCGAGGTCCGCCTCGGCCCGCTGCGCGAGGCCCAGCACGCGCGAGAAGCGGTCGAGCCGCAGCGCGGCGCCACCCGCGATCTCGGAAAGCCGCCCCTCCGCCCCGCGCCGCATCGTCTCCATCTGGAAGAGGCGGTCGCGGGCATGGAGGTAGCCCAGCGCCATGGTCGCGTCGCGCTCGGTGGCGGCACGGATGCGCGGGATGCCATGCGCGTCGAAGCTGACCTCGACCGGCGCGGAAAGGCCGGGCAGGGCGAGGCTTTCGTCACGCGGCGGCAGCGTCCACCAGACGAGGCCCAGCGCCAGCGCCGGCACCGCCAGCACCAGCAGCAACAGGCCCAGCAGCGCGCCGCGCCAGAGGGAAGGGCGGCGGCGCCGCCTCATGGTCTCATTCGGGCTCGATCCCGGCCGAGCGGATCATCTCGCCCCAGGCGGCGATCTGCGCCACGATGAAGCGGCCGAGCTCCTCGGGCGTGGAGGTGAGGCCCTCGAAGCGCGCCTGCGCCAGGCGCTCGCGATACTCGGGCTTGGCGCCCAGCCGCTGCATGGCCGAACCGAGCGTGGCCGTCACCTCGGGCGGCAGGCGGGCGGGGCCCAGCAGGGCCGCCCAACTCAGCATCTCGAAGCCGGTCATGCCGCCTTCGGCGAGCGTGGGCACGTCGGGGGCAAGGCGCGAACGCTGGCTGGAGGTCACGCCCAGCGCGCGCAGCCGTCCTTCGGTGACATGCGCGATGGAGGGGGCGAAATCCACCACCATGCAGTTCACGCGGTTGGTCAGCAGATCGGTCAGCGCGGGCGGCACGGAGCGGTAGGGGACATGCGTCATCTCCACCCCCGCATGCTTGGCCACGGCCGCACCGCCCACGATGCCCGAGCCATTGCCCGAGGCGTAGGTGATGCGCCCCGGATTGGCGCGCACATGGGCGATGAATTCCGACAGGGTGCGGGCCGGGATGTCGGGGTGCACCACCAGCCAGAAGGCGTAGTTGCCCAGGCGCGAGATGGGGGTGAAGTCCGCGATCGGGTCATAGTCCAGCCGGCGCAGCAGCCAGGGATTGGCGGCGTGCGGCGTGTTGGTGGTCACCAAAAGGGTATGCCCGTCAGGCTGGGCGCGGGCCACGGCCATGGCGGCGATGGTGCCATTGGCGCCGGCGCGGTTCTCCACGGTGATGGTGGCGCCATCCATCTCGGCCGAGAGCATCTGGGCCAGGATGCGCGTGACGGCATCCGTGCCCGAGCCGGCACCGAAGGGCACGACCAGCGTGATGGGGCGCGAAGGCCGCCAGCCGCCTTGGGCGATGGCGGGTGCAGACAGCGCAGGCAGGGCGAGCGAGGCGCCCAGCAACGTGCGGCGTTGGAACATGACGTTATCCTCCATGGGTATTCCGGCGGACCACCTTGTCGGGGTTCTCGCCATAGGGTGGTGCGTAGATGACCAGCACGCGCACCGGCGTGTCGCCAATCACCTGGAACAGGTGCTCGGCATCGGCGGGGAAGAAGCAGGCATCGCCCGGCCCCATCTCGCCCTCCTCGCCATTGCAGGCGACGCGGGCGCGGCCTTCCAGCAGGTAGCAGATCTGCTCCAGGCCCGGATGGGCATGCGGCAGGGCCGAGCCGCCGGGTTGCAAGGTGCCGTGCAGCATTTCCACCTGCCGCGCGCCCACCGTCTCGGGGCCGATCAGCCGGTGGTTGACGGTGCCGTGGTGGTTGGCGGGCGAATAGGGCGTGACGTCGCCCATGCGGACGATGAGGGTCATGCCGCCCCCGATCGCCGGAGGGCGCGAGCCTGGAGGCGTGAATCGGTGGCGAACATCATGCCACCTCCATTTCCGCCACCGCCAGGATGGTGGCGAGGCTCGCGCGCATGCCGCGCAGCGATCCCTCGATCTCCACGTCGATCCATTCCTCCAGCGAATGCGCGCGACCCCCGCGCCCGCCGGAGCCGATACGAAGCGCCGGGATGCCCAGGCTCATCGGGATGTTCGCGTCGGTCGAAGACCATTCGAAGGAAGGGCTGTAGCCCTCCGCCGCCACCGCCGCCGCCGCCAGCCGCGCGATAGGCGCGCCATTGGGCGTGTGGCCCGCGGGCCGGTCGCCCACGGGGGTGATCTCCACGCGGATGGTGCCCTCGCGCGCCATGTTCTCGGCAGCGACCGCGCCTTCGACGCCGGCCAGGAAGCCGCGTTCCAGCTTGGCGAGTTCGTCGGCGGAGGCGGAGCGGAGATCCACCTCCATCGTCACCGTCTCCGGGATGGCGTTGATGGAGGTGCCGCCCGAGACCACGCTGACGCAATGCGTCGTGACCGGTTCGCGCGGCACGCGGATGGCGGCCAGGCTGCGTGCGGCCTCGGCCATGGCATACATCGGGTTCACCATGCCGAAGGCGGCATAGCTGTGCCCGCCGGGGCCACGGAAGGTCACCCGGAAGCGGCGCGAGCCGATGCCGCCGGTGACGATGCGCTCCACCTCCGGGCTGTCCACCGTGAGGAATCCGCGGATGCGCTCGCGCCTGGGGTGGGTGGCGAAGAGGTGCCGGATGCCGCGCAGGTCGCCCAGCCCTTCCTCGCCCACATCGCCCACGAACAGGATGTCGTGCCGCGTGCGGATGCCCGCCGCGTCCATGGCGCGCAGGAAGGCGAGGTTCACCGCCAGGCTGCGCGTGTCGTCGCCCACGCCCGGGGCAAACAGCTTCGTGCCCTCGCGCCGCACCCGCACATCGGTGCCGGCGGGGAAGACCGTGTCGAGATGCGCCGCCACCACCAGGATGTCGCCATTTCCGAAGCCGCGGCGCAGGCCCATGACGTTGCCGACCTCGTCCTGCGCCACCTCTTCCAGCCCATGGGCGCGCAGCATGTCGAGATAGGCGGCCGCACGCTTCTCCTCCGCGAAGGGCGGGGCGGGGATCTCCGTCAGCGTGATGATGTCCTGCACCGTGCGGTCATGCTCGGCGCGCAGCACGTCGCAGGCGGCCTGGTAGGCGGCGTGGCCGCGGATGGAGGCGATGGTCTCGTCGGTGGTCACGCGAATTCCCTTTGTGAAGCAAGTGCCGCGGGGATGGCCCCGCGGCGTGCGGCCTCGGCCCAGACGCGCTCGATGGCGGCCGCGCCCCGGCGGATAATGGCGTCCGCATCGCCGCGCACCAGGGCGCCGCCGTGCACCCGGATGTCGCCGGCGGTGACGACGGTATGGACATCGCTGCCGCGCCCATTGGTCAGCAGCGCGCGCAGCGGGTTCCACACCGGCTGGTAGCGCGCGGCGGAGAGGTCGAACATCACCACATCCGCGCGCGAGCCAGGCGTCAGGCGCCCCAGGTCCGGACGCCCCAGCGCGTCGGCGCTGTCGCGCGTCGTGGCCGTCAGCAGCCGTTCGGCGCTGCCGGCACCCGGGTTGGTGGATTGCGTCTTGGCGAGCAGGGCGGCGGCGCGCAGCTCATCCACCATGTCGAGCGTCACGCCATCCGTGCCGATGCCCAGCCGCACGCCGGAATCGAGGAAGCGCGAAATGGGCACCCCCTTGCCGGAACGCGCGAAGCCCAGCGGGCAGCAGGCGATGGTGGCATCGGCGTCCCGCACCATCGCGATCTCCTCGTCGGTGGCGAGGAAACAATGGCCGAGGATCACGCCCGGGCGCAGCAGGCCGCAATCGCGCAGGTGTTCCACGCTGCCCTTGCCATGGGCGGCGCGCACGGCGGCCACCTCCAGCGGGTTCTGCGCGCAATGGACGGAGACGATGGCGCCGAGTTCCCGCGCCGCGCGGTCCACCCGGCGCAGCAGCTCGGGCGAGTTGCTGTCCGGCCCATGCGGCCCGAAGCCCACCGAGGCAAGGCCGTCCGGCCCCTGGTGCCACTTCGCATGCAGCTTCATCACGAAGTCGAAGCTGGCGTCGGAGGCATCTTCACCTTGCCAGACGGGCGTGCCCTCGGGTCCCATGGCGAGGTTGGGCACGGTGAAGGTGTAGGGGCAGGACCAGGTGCGCAGGCCCAGCGCCGTCGCACGCGGCACGAACTCGTGTTGCTGCGGACGCCAGATGTCGAGCATGGCGGTCGTGCCCGTCATCAGGCATTCCAGCAGCGCCATCTCCACCGCGTCGCCGATGGCCTCCGGCTCCATGATCTCGGCCACCAGGTCGCCCAGCGGCATCAGCAGCGAGAAGAGGATGTGCCCAGGCAGGCTGCCCGGCTGGATGTCGTCCGCGAGGCCACGGAACAGCGGCGCCGAGAAGGCGTGGTTGTGCAGGTTGATCAGCCCCGGCGTCAGCAGGCCCTGGGGCAGGGCGATGCGCTCCGCGTCCAGGCTCGGGGCCTCGTTGAGGATGGCCGCGATGCGACCATTCTCGATGACGAAATGCGGGTGCTCCCGCAGCCCGGTCTCGGCGCACCAGGACCAGCGCGGCGAGAGCACCAGCGCCATGGCTCAGGCCACCTGGTTCACGAGCGTCGTCTCGCCGCGCTGGAGGCGGCTGATGTTTTCCATCATCAGGTCCAGCACGTTGATCTCATAGGCGCAGGTCTCGCCGCCGGTGTGCGGCGTCAGGTAGCAATTGGGCAGCGTCCAGAGGGGGGATTCCTCGGGCAGCGGCTCGGCCATCATCACGTCCAGCGCGGCGCCCCGGATGGCGTTGGATTGCAGCGCCGTGATCAGCGCGGGTTCATCCACCACCGCGCCGCGCGCGCAGTTGACGAGGTAGGCGCCGGGCTTCATGGCGGCCAGGGCATCGGCGCCGATCAGGCCGCGCGTGGCGTCCGTCAGCGGGCAGACCAGCACCACGAAATCCGCGCGGGGCAGCAGCGAGGGCAGGGCGGAGGTCGCGTGCACCTCATCGGCGCCCGCCGTGCCGCTGGCCGGATTCTGCCGCACGCCGATGACGTGCATGTCGAAGGCCTTGAGCAGCTTGATCAGCCGCGCGCCGATGCGCCCCGTGCCGACCACGATCGCAGTCTTGCCGGCCAGCTCGTCCTCGCGCTGCGCGAAGTCGCCCTTCATGCCGGAGAAGAACTTCTTGTGCTGGTCGTCGCGCGCGACAAACAGCTTGCGCGTGATGCCCAGCATCAACCCCACCGCGTGCTCGCTGACCGCGTTGGCGTTGGCGCCGGCGGCCGAGGCGAGGCGGATGCCATGCTGCGCGAAAACCGCGCGATCATACTGGTCCGTGCCGGCCGAGAGCGACTGCACGAACTTCAGCCGGGGCGAGAGCGCGGGCAGGGTGTTGCGCCAGAGGCCACTGACCACCAGCACATCCGCCTCGCCGATCCGCGCTTCCAGCTCGGCGAGCGACCGCACCTCGAAATGCGGGAAGGGCGCGCCCCGCTCGGCGAAACGCTCGGCGCAGCGGTAGGCCACATGGGCGAAGCAGATGGTGGGGTTGGTCGGAAATGTCACGCGGATGCCTCTTCGAGAAAGACCTGGACGGCCTGGAACAGAGCGCCCCGGTTGCGCTCCATGAGCATGGTGTGGGTGCCCTCGCCCAGCAGCACCATCCGCCGCCCGGGCGAGGATGTCAGCAACGGCAGAATGGTGAAGGCCATCGAGGGCGGCGTGTCGCGGTCCCATTCGCCCACCACCAGCAGGGTGGGCGCGGTGACGCGGCCGGGCTCCCAGAAGGGGCGGCCCGCCTGCCAGTATTCGCGGCTGTCCTGCAGCACGCCATTGGGCGCGCGAAGCGCGGATGGGGTGCGGCGCAGGCCCTCGGGGTCCGTGGCCCAGGTGACGCCGGCCCAATGTTCGAACCAGCCGCCGGGAATGAGGTTGGCGCGCGCCGCCTGCGGCACGCCGTTCAGCCAGCGTTCGCGCGCCTGCGCCTGGGTGACGAGGCGATAGGCGCCCGGCTGGTCACCGGCCGGGCTCGCGCCCTCGCGCAGCCAGACGGGGGCGTAGAGCACCAGGCGCTCCACCAGCGTGGGGTTGTCGGCGGCGAAGCGGCCCATCAGCGCCGTGCCCCAGGACCAGCCCATGTGGATCAGGCGGGGCACGCCGCGCCGCTCGCGGATGAAGGCGGCGGCGGCGGCGATGTCGGCCACCGCGGTCTCGCCGCGCACCAAGGGCGGGTTGGCTTCGGGCGGCTGGGCCATCTCGGGCGGGCGGGTGCTGCGGCCATAGCCGCGCAGGTCGAGGCACCACACGTCGAAGCCGCGGCCGGCCATGTAGTCCATCCAGGACAGGCCCCCCAGCGGCAGGTCGAAGGAGGTGTGCGCCGGGTAGGTCGCGCCATGCACGAACAGCACGGTGCGGGCGGGCGAGAAGCTGGTGAGGTTCTCCGGCCGCTTGTTGCGCAGGAACAGCTCGATCCCCGCATCGCCGGAGGGGACCATGAACTCCTCGCTCACCAGCGCGGCCTGGGCCGAGGCGGGGCTGGGCAGCAGGAGCGGCGCGGCGAGCATGGGCGCGGCCAGCACGGCACGGCGTTGCATGGAAACCTCCTCGGTTCGTTGGGCCGCAGACTAGCCAAGCCCGCCCGGTTCCGCGAGGGGCCTACCTCTCGCAGCGTATGAAGAGTGTGGAGCGGTGCGCGACATCCCCCACATCGGCCGTGGACAGGTCGCGCCCCCGGCTTTCCGCGAGCAGGGGCGTGATGCCGGCGCGGCGCGCGAATTCCAGCGCGGTGCGCCCCTGCACCGCGAAATTGATGTTCTGCGCGATGTCGCCCGTGCTCTGCGCCAGGCGCTGGGCGTTGAGCTTGGAGACGACGACACCCACCACATGCCCCTGCATGTCCAGCAACGGCCCGCCGGAATTGCCGGGCTGGACCTCCGCGCTGATCTGGAACTGGTTGGGGTTGTCGCGCAGGCCGCGCAGCCCGTTCACCTCGCCACGCGTCAGCTTGGGCTCGGAACTGAGCAGGCCGGCGAGCGGGAAGCCATAGGCCACCACCCCCTCGCCCCGTCGCAGGGCCGGCGCCTCGCGGAAGGGCAGGGCAGGCCCCACCAGCCCGGGCACGTTCAGGATGGCAAGGTCGAGCGCCGCATCGGCCCGCGCCGGCGGGGCGGCGGCCAGCCAATGGCCGGAGGGCGTGTTGAGGATGATGCGGTTGCATCCATCAATCACATGCTGGTTCGTCATCACCCGGCCCTCGGCGATGAGGAAGCCCGAGCCGGTGGAGACGCGCTGGGCGCGGCGGTTGGGCTCGGCGCGCGGCACCTGGGGGCTGGCCGGGCCGGCCATGCGGGGCGCGGGCGGCGGGGCGGCCGCGGCCAGGCGCTGAAGGTCCAGGTTGCGGTTCACGCAGATGTCCTGGTCGCGCAGCACCGCCTCGCGCCCGTCCTGGGCCACGAGTCGCAGGTCGAAGCGGCAGCCGGCATCGGCGCTGGGCGTCACGCGGAAGCCTCCGCCATCGGGCAGGGGCCGGTCGGGACGCAGCAGGTTGGGCCCCCAGTCGCCCGCCCCGCCGCGCGGGCTGCGGACGGCGTGCAGGGCGGTCGCGGGCAGGCCCGAGCGGTTCACCACCCGGAATTCCTGCGGCTGCGCCGCATTCTGGGCGAGTGAGGGGAGGGCGAGGGTCGCCCCCAGCAACAGGGTGGCCATGAATGCGCGCATGCCAGCCATGTGCCGTCCTGCTTGCGCTGGCGCAAGGTCATCATCGCCTTGACCCTGCCATGGTGTCAGGCACCACCTGTTGGAACATGATGGATCACGCCGCCACCCTTCCCCGAACCACCCTCGCCCTTTCGGGGCTGAGCTGCGCCAGCTGCGTGCGCCGCGCGGAGGCCGCGCTGGCCGCCGTGCCCGGCGTGGCCGAGGCGCGGGTGAACCTGGCCGATGAAAGCGCCACCGTCATCGGCACCGCCGACCTGGCGGCGCTGGAGGCCGCGCTGCGCCGTGCCGGCTATGGGCTGCGGGAGCAGGTGCTGGAGCTGGGCATCACGGGCATGAGCTGCGCCTCCTGCGTGGGCCGGGTCGAGCGGGCCTTGCGGGCCGTGCCGGGGGTGATCGAGGCCGGGGTGAACCTCGCCACCGAGCGCGCCACGCTGCGCGTCATGACCGGCACCGAGACGGCGGCGCTGGAGGCGGCCCTCACCCGCGCCGGCTACACCCTGGCCGAGACGGAGCAGCGCCGCACCTTCCCCCGCGAGGATATGGCGCTGGGCGCCGCCTTCCTCCTGGCCCTGCCCTTCATGGCCGGGATGCTGGGCATGGCGCTGGGCCAGGGCATGGCCTGGATGCCGGGCGGCTGGTGGCAGCTGGCGCTGGCCACGCCGCTGCAATTCGGCCTGGGGCTGCGCTTCTACCGGGCGGGCTGGGCCGCGCTGCGGGCCGGCACCGGCAACATGGACCTGCTGGTGGCCATCGGCACCAGCGCGGCCTTCGGGCTCTCGCTCTGGATGCTGCTGCTGGGGCATGACCATCTCTATTTCGAGGCCGCTGCCCTCATCATCTTCTTCGTGCTGCTGGGCAAGCGGCTGGAGGCACGGGCCAAGCGCTCCACCGCCGGCGCCATCCGTGCCCTGCTGGACCTGCGCCCCCGCGCCGCCCGCCGCATCGAGAATGGCGAGGAGCGCGAGGTGCCCGCCGCCCTGCTGCGCGTGGACGACCGCGTGGCGCTGCGCCCCGGCGAGCGCGTGCCAGCCGATGGCGTGATCGAGCGCGGCGAGGCCGGGCTGGACGAGGCCGCCATCACCGGCGAGAGCCGCCCCGTGCCCAAGCATCCGGGCGATGGCCTCATCACCGGGACGGTGGTACTGGACGGGCACCTCACCTTGCGCGTCACGGCCATAGGCGAGGAGACGGTGCTGGCGCGCGTCGCCGCGCTGGTCGCCGCGGCCCAGGCCAGCCGGGCGCCCATCCAGAAGCTGGTGGACCGCGTCTCGGCCGTCTTCGTGCCGGTGGTGATGGGGCTGTCCTTCCTCACGCTGCTGGCCTGGCTGGCGCTCGGCGCGGGGGGCGAGGAGGCTATCCTCCACGCCGTCGCCGTGCTGGTCATCGCCTGCCCCTGCGCGCTGGGCCTCGCGACGCCGGCCGCCATCATGGCGGGCACGGGGGCGGCCGCGCGGGCGGGCATCCTGCTGCGCGATGCCGATGCCATCGAGCGCGGCCACGCCGCGACCCTCGTCGCCTTCGACAAGACGGGCACGCTGACCGAGGGCCGGCCCGTGTTGGCCGCGATCCATGCCGCGGACCCCGAGGCGCTGGCGCTGGCCGCGGCCCTCCAGGCCGGCAGCGAACACCCGCTGGCCCGCGCCGTGCTGGCCGCCCATGGTGGCGCGACCACCCCCGTCGAGGAATTCCGCGCCCTGCCCGGACGAGGCGTGCGCGGCGTGGTGGCTGGCCGCGCCCTGCAACTGGGCGGCCCGCGCCTGCTGGCCGAGAGCGGCGCCGCCGCCGCCTTCACCACCGAGGCCGCCGGGCACGAGGCCGAAGGCCGCACCCTGGCATGGCTGGTCGAGGGTGAGCGCGTGCTTGGCCTGCTGGCCTTCGAGGATGCGGTGAAGCCCGGCGCGGCCGAGGCCGTGGCGCGGCTCGGCGCCATGGGGGTCCGGGTGGCCATGCTCTCCGGTGATTCGCCTGCGGCGGCGCAGGCGGTCGCGTCCCGTCTCGGCATCACCGAGGTCGAGGCCGGGTTGCTGCCCGGCGACAAATCCGCCCGCATCGCGGGCTGGCAGGCCCAGGGGCTCAAGGTCGCGATGGTGGGCGACGGGGTGAATGATGCGCCGGCCCTGGCCGCGGCCGATCTGGGCATCGCCATGGGCAGCGGCACGGATGCGGCCATCGCGGCCGCCGGGGTCACGCTGCTGCGCGGCGACCCCCGCCTCGTGCCCGCCGCGCTGGAGGTGGCGCGCGCCACGCGGCGCAAGATCCGGCAGAACCTGTTCTGGGCCTTCGTCTACAATTCGGCCGGGCTGCCGCTGGCGGCGTTCGGATTTCTGTCGCCCGCATTGGCGGGGGCGGCCATGGCGGCCTCCTCCGTCTCGGTGCTGGGCAATGCGCTGCTGCTCTCCCGCTGGACGTGGAGAGAAGCCAAGGAGAGGGGGACCCTGGAATGAACATCGGCGAGGCGGCGGCCGCGAGCGGCGTCAGCGCCAAAATGATCCGCCACTACGAAACGCTGGGCCTGGTGCGGCCCGAGCGGCGGATGAACAACTACCGCGCCTATTCCGAACAGGATGTGTCGGTGCTGCGCTTCATCCGGCATGCACGGGAGCTGGCCTTCCCGCTTGCGGAGGTGAAGCGGCTGCTGGCGCTGTGGCAGGACAGCGGGCGCAAAAGTGCCGAGGTGCAGCGCATCGCGCTGTCCCATGTCGAGGCGCTGGAGGAGAAGGCGCGCTCGCTCCAGGCCGTCGCGGCCTCGCTGCGGCATCTCGCGCGGGCATGCCAGGGCAATACGCGGCCCGAATGCCCCATCATCGAACATCTGGAGAGCTGAGCATGGCCACCATGGAACTGACGGTGCAGGGCCTGACCTGCGGCCATTGCGTGCGCGCCGTGACCGAGGCCATCCAGGCGCGCGACCCCGCGGCCCAGGTGGCGGTGACGCTGGAGGGCGGGCTTGTGCGCGCCGAGACGGTGCTGGACCGCCTGGCGATGGTCGCCGCCATCGAGGGCGAGGGCTACAAGGTCATCAACTAGAGCGGGATGCGTTGAGGTGGAATCACCGAAAACGCTGAATCCCGTTCTAAACCAAGGTTGGAGCAGGCGGCGTGAACGCATGTGAACGCAGCATGCTCTAGACAGCCCGGGCACGCCCCTCCCAGAAGGGCGCGCGCAGCTTGCGCTTCAGCAGCTTGCCGTTGGGGTCGCGCGGCATGGCCTCCACCGCCTCGTAGCTGCGGGGCACCTTGAACCCGGCCAAAACCCCGCGCAGCCCCTCCTGCAAGGCGGCAGCGTCCAGCGTCGCCCCGGCTTCGAGCTGCACCACGGCGTGCAGCCTCTCCCCATATTCCTCGTCCGGCACGCCGAAGACGGCGCAATCCAGCACGGCCGGCTGGCGCAGCAGCGCGGCCTCGATCTCGGCCGGGTAGATGTTCACGCCGCCCGAGATCACCATGTCCGAGGCGCGGTCGGCCACGTAGAGGTAGCCGTCGGCGTCCAGCCAGCCCATGTCGCCGAGGGTGAAGAGGCCCTCATGCTCCACGGCCGCCCGGGCGCCCGGGTTGTTGTGGTAGGTCCAGTCCGGATAGGCGTGGTTGCGCGCATAGATGCGGCCCACCACGCCGGGCGGGCAGTCACGGCCCTCCTCGTCCAGGATGCGCAGCGTGACATCGGCCACAGGGCGGCCCGCCGTGCCGGGGCGGGCCAGGCTGTCCCCCGCGCGGCAGGCGGTCAGCATGCCGGTCTCCGTGCTGGCATAGGTCTCGGTGATGATGGGGCCAAACCATTCGATCATGGCGCGCTTGACCTCGGGCGCGCAGGGGGCGCCGGTGGAGGCCACGACCTTCAGCGAGGACATGTCGTAGCGCGCCCGCACCTCGGGCGGCAGGCGCAGCAGACGCACATACATCACCGGCACGAGGTAGACGGTGGTGATGCGGTGGCGCGCGATCAGCGCCAGGGTTTCCTCCGCGTCGAAGCGCGGGGCCAGCACCAGCAGTTCGCCGAAGGCCAGGGCGTTCTGCGCGATCACGGTGGGGCCGGCATGGTAGAGCGGTGCGGAGACCAGCACGCGGCTGCCCTCGGCCACCCCCAGTGTCTCCTCCACCACCCGGCGCATCCGCGCCTGGCGGGCCGGCAGTTCACCGAGCGGGATGGGCAGGCGCCGCACGCCCTTGGGCCGGCCCGTGGTGCCGGAGGTGTAGCCCATCTGCCCGCGCGGACTGGCGGGGGGGCCGGCATAGGGGGGCTGGGCGGCGAGCCAGGTCTCATAATCCAGCGCGCCCTCCGCCGTCCCCACCGCCAGGACCGGCAGGTCGGGCGGGAGGATCTCGCGCAGGGCGGGCAGCAGCGCCGCGTCCGCGATCAGCGCCTTGGCGCCGCTGTCGGCCAGGATGAAGGCGATCTCGGGCGGGGTCAGGTGCCAGTTCAGCGCGGCGTAATAGGTGCCGCCGATCCTGCAGGCGAGGATCACATCCGCCCAGACCGGCCCGTTGCGCAGCAGCACCGCCACGGCGTCATTTTCCTTGAGGCCGAGCCCCCGCAACCCCCCGGCCAGCGCGGCCCCGCGCCGGTCCAGCGCCTCGCCCGGGATGCACTGCCGCTCGAAGATCAGGGCGCTGGTCATGGCGGGGCGTCTCCGGGGTGACTTATGATTTATGGCTGGGATGGCGGGGTGTGAGACCGGCCAAGTAACTGACGAAGCAGGCAGAAACACTTCGCCCTTGTCAAGCTTGAGCCTGCCGCGCCACCCTTTGCGTACGCCCATGGCGGCGCGCCACTCCACCCCCGAGGAGCATGGTCATGGTCAAAGGCGACATCGCGGGTCAGGCCACGGAAAAGGCAGCGAAAAAACCTCCACCGGCGCCGCGCGCACTGTCATCCGCCCGTGTGGACGAGGAGGTGCAGGGTGGCGAGTTCTGGGTGCTGATGCGTGCGGCAGGGATCCTGATCGGCCTGGTGGTGGTGGTCGGCTGGATCATCGGTTGATGTGGCAATGATCAACCGAAAGTTGCGACACTAACGCAGCACTTGCCCCCGCGCCGCCAGGAATTCCCGCACCGCCTCGACCAGCGCATCCAGGTCCGCGTCCGACAGCGGCAATGACAGGCTGATCATCCCCCGTCGCGCCACATAGATGCCGGCCGCCAGCATATCCAGGAAGAACAGTTCCCGCCGCTGCTCCTCCTCCGGCGTGGCGGTATAGGGCGCGGTGATGGCGCCGGCGCGGAAATGCACCGTCATCATGCTGCCCGCGCCGGTGAACTGCATGGGCAGGCCGGCCTCGGCGCAGGCGGCGTTGAGGCGCGCGCGCAGGGTCTCGCCGCGGGCGAACAGCGCCTCAGCCGCCTCGCCGGTAAAGATCTCTCCCAGCGCCACCCGCCCCGCCGCCATGGACCAGACATTGTTGTTGAAGGTGCCGGCATGGGGCAGGGCATTGGCGCGATGGCCGTTGAACACGTCCATGATGTCGGCGCGGCCGCCGAAGGCGCCCACATTGAAGCCGCCGGCGATGTATTTGCCCAGCGTGGTCATGTCGGGGGTGATGCCGTGTCGCCCCTGCATGCCGCCGGGCCCATGGCGGCTGGTCATCACCTCGTCGAAGATGAGCACCGCACCCGTCTCCGCGCAGGCCTCGCGCAGCGCGGCCAGGAATTCGCGGCTCGCCGGGATGCAGCCGCCCGAACCCAGCATGGGCTCGACCAGGACGGCCGCCAGCGCATCGCCCGCCGCGCGGATGGCGGCGGCCGCGCCCTCTGGGTCGTTGTAGTCCATGAAGCGCGTGGGCACCGGCAGGTTCACCGGGCTGCGTTCCTTAGCGAAGGTCAGCACGCCGCCGTGATAGGCGCCGCGCGCAACCATCATGTCGGTCCGGCCGGTGAAGGCGCGGGCGGTGGCCAGCGCCATGATGTTGGCCTCGGTGCCCGAATTGGTGAAGCGCACCCGTTCGATCGCGGGGAAGCGGGCGCAGACCAGTCCCGCGAAGGCGGCCTCGTCCCGTCCCGCCGCGGCCAGGTTGATGCCGCGCGCCATGGCGGCCTGGGCGGCGGCGAGGATGCTGCCCTCGCTGTGGCCGAACAGCCCGGCCGTGTATTCGCCCAGGAAGTCCCGGTACTCCAGCCCGTCCGCATCCCACAGCCGCGCACCCTCACCGCGCGCCATGCTGATGGGGAAGGGGGTCCAGAACAGCACCGAGCGCGTGCTGCCCCCGGGCATCACGGCCTGGGCGGCTTGGTGCGCTTCGGCGCTGGCGGGCCGCGCCTTGGCATAGAGGGCGCGGGCCTCGGCCAGGGCGGCGTCGAGGTCGCTGTTGCGGCGTTCGGGGGCGTCGAGCGGGCTCATGGAGGAAGGCTCGCCCGGCGCCGCCCCCCGGTCAACCGGCGAATTTCCTTGGGTGCGCGGGCGCTTGCCGCGTGCGACGGGCAGTCCGCGCTTGGCGGGGGCGGCGGGGGGGGTGTAAGACCACCCGCATGGAACGTCGCCTCTTGCTGGGTGGCCTGGCCGCGCTGATCGCCGGTCCCGCCGCCGCCACCAATCGGCCCGTCATGGCCCCCATTGCGCCGCCCGAGGGCACACGCACGCTCGCCGCCTCGCCCGAGGCGCTGCGCCGGCTGGGCGAGAGGCTGCTCCGCCTCGACGAGGACGGGCTGAACCCCGGCTGGTATGGGCTCGACGCCGTCCGCGCGCAGGACCCCTACGCCGTCGCCAATGCCGCCGCCGGCGCGCTGACCGACCTGGTGCAGGGGCGGGTCACGCAATTGCCGGGCCGTGTGGATCTGCGCCGCAGCGCCGACCCGGCCGCGCTCGCCACCTGGTTCGAACGGATCGCCGCCGCCGAGGAACCCGCCGCCGTCATTGACGCCGCGGCCCACCGGGCGCCGGGCACCCTGCCGCTCAAATCCGCGCTGGCCGCGGCGCGGCTGCGGGCCGAGACGGGCTGGGGCAGCGTGCCGCGCGGCAATGGCCGCGTGCTGGAGACGGGCCGGTCGGACTCGGTCCGGGTGCCCGCCCTGCGCGCCCGCCTCGCCGCGACCGACCCCGTTTTCGCCGCCGATCCGGGCGATGGCGATCTCTTCGATGCGAAGCTCGCCGACGCCGTGCGCCGCTTCCAGGCCCAGGCGGGGCTGGAGGCCGATGGCCGGGTGGGCGGCGGGACCATGGCCGCGCTGAACCGCACCCCGCAGGAGCTTGTGGACCAGCTTCGCGTGGCACTCGACATGCGCCGCGCCGAAGCCCCCGCCCCGCGCGAGCGGCATGTGGACGTGAACATCCCCGATTTCCGTCTTGCCGTGATCGAGGAGGGGCGGACGCTGATGGACATGATCGTGATCGTGGGCCGGGCCGACCGCGCCACGCCCATGATCACGACGCGCCTCACCTCCGTGCAGTTCAACCCGCCCTGGGGCGTGCCCCAGCGCAACGCCTCGCAGGACCTGCTGCCGCGGCTGCGGCGCGACCCCCAGGCGGTGGCGCAGCGAGGCTTCCGCATCTTCCAGCGCGTGGCGGGCGAGACGGTCGAGATCGATCCCATGTCGGTGGACTGGCACGCCATCCGCCCCGACCGCTTCCCCTACTTCATCCGCCAGGATGCGGGGGATGCGAACGCGCTGGGCCGGTTGAAGTTCATCATGCCGAACCGGGACGACATCTTCCTGCACGACACGCCGGACCGTCATCTCTTCCGCATGGCGGACCGCGCCTTCTCCTCGGGCTGCATCCGACTCGAACGCCCGATGGAGCTGTTGCTGCTGCTGCTCTCCGGCAATGGGGGCTGGGACCAGGCGCGGGCCGACCGCGTGCTGGACAGCCGCCAGACCATCGTGATCGCGCTGCGCCGCACCCTGCCCATCCGGCTGCACTACGACACGGTGATGGTGCGGGGAAACGAGGTCCGCATTCGGCAGGACATCTATGGGCTGGATGCCGCCTATGCCCGCGCCATGGCCGCCCCCGTGCGCGAGGGCGTGCCCCTGGCGTCGCGGGGCTGAGCATGCGGCTCTTCGCGCATTCCTGCCCGGCCTGCGAGGGGCTGGAGGGGGTTTCCTGCGAACCCGTGCTGGGTCGCCGGGCCATGCTGGGCGGCGCGATGGCGCTGGCCACCGCGCCGCTGGCCAGCCCGGCCCTGGCCCAGGCGATCGCGGGCGGCACGCGCCGCATCAGCCTGCGCCGCATGCAGACCGGCGAGAGCTTCTCCGGCATCTACTGGCGTGATGGGCATTACGACCGCAACGCGCTGCAACAGCTCGACTGGGTGATGCGTGACCCGGGCGCGCAGGAAGCGACGCCCATGGACCCGCGCCTCTTCGACGTGCTGGTGGGTGTCCAGGGCCGGTTGAATTCCGACGGCACCTGGGAGGTGGTCAGCGGCTACCGCGCGCCCGAGACCAACGCGGCCCGCGCTCGGCAGTCGCGGCGGGTCTCCACCGCCTCGCTGCACATGTCGGGCATGGCGGCGGATTGCCGCCTGCCGGACCGCAACTCGCTCGCCGTGGCGCGTGCCGCGGCCGACATGCAGGTGGGCGGCGTGGGCCTCTATCGCCGCGACGGCTTCGTCCACCTGGATTGCGGGCCCTCACGCCGCTGGTGAGGCGCCCCGCTCCCGCCGCACCGCATCCAGGATGGCGCGGCCGACCGGCGTCGCGGTAAGGCCGGCGGCGTCTTCGGAGAGACGCAGCCGCCAGTTGGGCCGCTGCCGGTCGGTCCCTGGCAGGTTCACCGCCACGCGTTCCCCCGCCAGATCTTCCGCCTGCACAAGCAGGACAGCGCTGGGCGTGGCCGCGACGTGCCCATGGATGGCGGCCGCGATATCGGGCGTGAAGGGGCCGTCGGCCGCGCCTGCGGGCAGGGGGTGGCCGGAGGCGGCCAGGGCGTCCAGCAGTTGCGTGCGCTCGGCGGCGCGCTCGGCGCGGGCCGCGCGGGCGGCGGCGGCGTCGAAGAGACCCAGCGCCTCCCGTTCCCGGATGTCCTCGCCCTCCCACCAGCCGGCCAGCGTCGGCACGTCATGGGTGGCGACGCAGGCCACCGCGGCCTCGGGCCAGCGTGCGGGGGGGGTGAAGCGCTGCCCCTCCCGCTCGAACCACAGCACGCGGTAGGACAGCAGCCCGGCCTCGCCCAGCGCCTCGCGCAGGCCCTCTGGCACGGTGCCGAGATCCTCGCCGACCACGGCGCAGCCCGCACGGTGGCTTTCCAGCCGGATTTCGCCGAGCAACCCCGGCAGGTCCTGCGCCAGGTAGCATCCTTCGGAGGCCGGGGCGCCATCAGGCACCAGGAACAGCCGCTTCAGCCCCAGCACATGGTCGATCCGCAGCGCCGCGGCGTGGCGCATATTGGCGTGGATGAGGTCGGCGAAGCCTGCATGGCCCTCCTCCATCGAGGCCACCGGGTCGGGGGGCGGCACGCCCCAGACCTGGCCATGCGGCCCCAGCGGGTCGGGCGGCGCGCCCATGGAGAAGCCGCGCAGTGTGGGCAGGGCGCGGCACCAGGCCTCGGCCCCATCGGGGGCGGAGCCCACGGCAAGGTCGCGGTAGAGCCCGGCCCCGCCGCGCGCGGCCTCGGCCAATTGGCGGTCGGCAAGGAATTGCAGGAAGGCGTGGAATCCGATGGCATCGGCATGGCGCGCGGCGAAATCGGCCACGCCGCGGTCATGGGCATGGGCGAGGCCCGCGCCCCAGCGCGCCGGGTCGCCATGGCCGTGATGCTCGGCCAGCGCGCCATAGGTGGCGAAATCCTCCAGGGCGCCGCCGCCGGCGCGACGGAATTCCTGGAATTGCGGGTCGGTGGCGCCCCCCCGCGCCCATTCCGCGGCCAGGACGGCGCGCTTGGCGGCCCAGGCGGCGTCGTAATCCACCTGGTGGCTGGCGGCGGGCCAGGCGCGGCCCTGAGCCGAGGGCAGGCGCGCCACGTCGATGAGGAAGGGTTCGAGGAAGCGCCGGTCGCTCGGCTGGTAGGGGCTGGCTCGGGCGCGGTCCATCAGGTGCAGCGCATGCGGCGGCGAGAGGCCGAGCCACAGCGCGCCCTCCACCCCCAGCGCGCGCGCCAGCTCGGCCACGGCGGTGAAGTCGCCCAGCCCCTGGTCCCGTGCGTGGCGCAGCGCATAGATCTGCGCGGTCGCGCCGAAATGCCGGCCGGGTGGGGGCGACACGGCCTGGGCGGGGGCGATGGTCAGGTGGCAGAGCGCCGTGCCGTGCTCCAGCCGGTGGCGGCCGCTGGGCAGGGGTGGCAGGGTGACAACGCCATCCTGAGGCAGCAGGGCCAGTTCGCGCCGCTCCCCGCCTTCCAGGTGCAGCGCCAGCGTCAGGCGGCGCGCCGTGCCCACCTTCAGCCGGGTGGGCTGGCCGGTGACGCCGGCGACATGGGGCGGGAGCAGAGGGGCGGCCATGCGGCGGGCCAGGCTGTCGTGCGCCTGGGCGGCGGTCTCGGCGGGCAGGCCGAGCGCCCCGAGTAGCGCGCGCAGCGTGCCCTCGGGCACCAGATGCCGGCGCCCCTCCACATCATGCCAGATGGGGGCAAGGCCCGCGGCCTCTGCGAGGCGGCCCAGCAGGGCGGGTTCCGGCGCCTCCGCCTGGCGGGCGGGCCGGCTCTCCTCCACCAGCAGCACGACGGAGCGCGGCGCGATGGAGAGCGGCGAAGCGGCGTCCCCGGCGCGCGCGGGTTCCGCGCTGTCGGCCAGCAGGCGCCAGCGATGGCCCCAGCGGGGCAGGGGCAGATGGGCCACGGCCGCGGCCTCGTCGCGGTGCAGGAGCACCACCACGCGGTCACCCTCATGGTGCAGGGCCACCATCAGGCTGCGGGCACGGTCCCAGGCGGCACCCTCCAGGGGCTCGCCCGCGAGCGTCAGCCAGGCCACGTCCCGGAAGCCTTCCTGGGCCTCGCCGGTCAAGGGCGCCGTGGCGTGCAGGGCGGGATGGGCGTGGCGGGCGGCGATGAGGCGCGCGGTGAAGTCGCGCAGCGCGGTGTCGCCCTTCGCCCAGTCCAGCCAGGAGATGTCATTGTCCTGGCAATAGGCGTTGTTGTTGCCCCCCTGGCCGCGGCCCAGCTCATCGCCCATGGCGAGCATGGGCACGCCG
Source organism: Roseococcus suduntuyensis (assembly GCF_014196305.1). Classification (GTDB taxonomy): domain Bacteria; phylum Pseudomonadota; class Alphaproteobacteria; order Acetobacterales; family Acetobacteraceae; genus Roseococcus; species Roseococcus suduntuyensis. The sequence continues at coordinate 120,949 of NZ_JACIDJ010000002.1, read as the reverse complement.
CGCGCCAGCAGCAGCGTGGCCAGCAGGGCGCGCGCGTCATTGGCGCGGCGCGCGCGAATGGCGGCGTCGTCGGTCGGGCCTTCCACGCCATGGTTCCAGGAGAGGTTGTCCGCCGTGCCGTCGCGGTTGAACTCGCCATTGGCGAGGTTGTGCCGCCCGGCATGGCTGACCAGGTCGGCCAGGGTGAAGCCGTCATGGGCGGTGACGAAGTTCACGCTGTCGCCCGGCCGGCCGGGCAGCAGGTCGGAGGAACCCGCCAGCCGCGTGGCGAGCCGACCCGTCATGCCCGCATCGCCCCGCCAGAAGCGGCGGACATCGTCGCGGAAGCTGTCATTCCATTCGCCCCATCCGGGGGGAAAGGCGCCCAGGCTGTGGTCCGACATGTCCCAGGGCTCGGCGATGATGCGGCGGGTGCGCAGCACGGGGTCCTGGCGCATGGCGGCCAGCAGGGGGGCGTGGGGATCGAAGCCGTGACCCTCGCGCCGGCCGAGCGTGGTGGCGAGGTCCAGGCGGAACCCGTCCACGCCCGCGCCCTCGGCCCAATGGCGCAGCGCGTCCATGACCAGGCGCAGCGGCCAAGGCCGGTCCAGCGCCAGCACATTGCCGCAGCCCGACTGGTTGGCGCCGGCGCGGTACCAATGTGCCTCGCCCAGGCCGCGCAGGCTGAGGGTGGCGCCCTGCGCGTCGCTTTCGGCCGTGTGGTTGAACACCACGTCCAGGAGCACGCCGATGCCCGCCGCGCGCAGGGCCGAGACGGCGGCGCGCACCTCGGCCATCCCGCCGGGTGCCAGGCGCGGGTCGGGGGCCAGGAAGGCCACGGGGTTGTAGCCCCAGTAATTGGTGAGGCCGAGCGCGGGCAGATGCCGCTCATCCGCCCAGGCCGCGCAGGGCAGGAGTTCCAGATGCGTGACGCCGAGACCCTGCAGATGCGCGATCACGGCGGGGTGGGCCAGCGCCGCGAAGGTGCCGCGGATTTCGGCCGGCACCTCCGGGTGGCGCATGGTCAGGCCGCGGACATGCGCCTCGTAGATCACCTGGGGGCGGGGGGGCAGCGGCGCCCAATCCAGTGGGGGCAGGGGGGCGGTGACGACCGCCTTGGCCATGTGCGGCGCGCTGTCCTCCGCGCTGGGGACGTGGCCTGTGTCGAACTGGCTGGCATGGAAGGGCTGCGGCCGGTCTAGCGCCCGGGCCCAAGGGTCGAGCAGCAGCTTGGCCGGGTTGAAGCGTCCGAGGCTGGCCGGCCCCTCCGCCCGCAGCCCGTAGCGCGCGCCTTCGCCCACATGGGGAATGAGGCCACGGAACACCTCGTCCGCGCCGGGGATGAGCCGATGGCGCGCCACCTCCTCCTCGCCCTCGAAGAGGCACAGCCAGAGGGCGGTGGCACCGGGGGCAGGAATGGCGACGGAAAGCCCCGCGGGGCCGGGGGCCGCGCCGAGGGCCTCAGCCACCGGCGCGCATCTCGTGGAACAATGTGGCATATCTCCGGGCGGAACGTGCCCAGGAGACATCGGTTGCCATGGCGTTGGCGCGCAGCCGCGCCCAGGTCTCGGGCTGGCGGTAGAGGCGGATGGCGCGCTCGATGCTGGCCTGGAGCATGGGGTGGGTGACGGGGGCGAAGTTGAACCCCGTGCCCGCGCCGGCCGCCAGCGCCATTTCGTTCGCGTCCACCACCGTGTCGGCCAGGCCCCCCACGCGCGCCACCAGGGGCAGCGCGCCGTAGCGCAGCGCGCAGAGCTGCCCCAGGCCGCAGGGTTCGAAGCGGGAGGGCAGGATCACGGCATCGGCGCCGCCATAGCAGAGCCGCGCGAAGCCCTCGTCGAAGCCGATGAAGCTGCCCACCCGGCCGGGATTGGCGGCCGTGGCGCCATGCACCCGGTCTTCCAACACCCCGTCGCCGGTGCCCAGCAGCGCGATCTGCGCGCCATTGTCGAGCACGGCGGGCAGGGCCTCCAGCACCAGGTCGATGCCCTTCTGCCAGGTGAGGCGGCCGATGAAGGCGAAGAGCGGAGCGTCGGGGTCGGGGGCGAGGCCCATCCGCGCCTGGAGATGCACCTTGTTGGCGGCGCGCGCCGAGGGGTCCGCCGCATCGTAATGCGCGGGCAGCAGCGGGTCCGTCGCGGGGTTCCATTCGTCGGTGTCGAGCCCGTTCAGGATGCCCTCCAGCGCCCGCGCCCGGCCGCGCAGCAGACCATCCAGGCCCATGCCCCATTCGGGCGTGCGGATTTCGGCGGCATAGCTGGGCGAAACGGTGGTGATGCGGTCGGCGAACCACAGCCCCGCCTTGAGGTAGCCCACCTGCCCGTAATACTCGACGCCGGCGGGGCCGAAGGCGTCCCAGGGCAGGCCCAGCGCGGGAAACAGTTCGGCCGGGAACTGCCCCTGGAAGGCCAGGTTGTGCAGCGTGAAGAGGCTGGGCAGGCGCGGCGCGTCAAAGCGCAGATATGCGGGCGCCAGCCCCGCCTGCCAGTCATGTGCGTGGAGCGCGTCGAAGCCGCCCGTCTGCGCCAGGGTCGCCGCGGCGCGGCTCAGCGCCGCGAAGCGCATCGGGTTGTCCGGCCAGTCCTGCCCCCAGGGGGCGAGATAGGGCGAGCCCGCGCGGGCGAAGAAATGCGGCGCGTCCAGTGCCACCACATGCTGTCCGCCCGGCGTCGCATGGACCAGCCGCGCGGGGCTGCCCAGCAGGTCGGGCAGCGGCTCCACCCGCTGCACGGTGTCGAGGGCCGCCATCACCGCCGGATAGCCGGGCAGCAGCGTCGTGACCTCGACGCCCTCGGGCGCCAGGGCGGCGGGCAGGGCGCCCACCACATCGGCGAGGCCCCCGGTCTTGATCCAGGGAAAGGCTTCGGACGCCACGGCCAGCACGCGCAGCGCGGGGCGGGCGGCGGCGGGCATCGCCTCCTGGTGCATCGCCGAAGGCCTTGGCGGCCAGTTCACTTCAACCGGTCCAGCATGGACTGGGTGATCAGCACCACCCCATTTTCCGAGCGGCGGAAGCGCCGGGCGTCCAGCTCCGGGTCCTCGCCCACCACCAGGCCCTCGGGGATGCGGCAGGAACGGTCCACCACCACGCGGGAGAGGCGCGCCCCACGCCCCACGTCCACCCCCGGCAACACCACCGCCTCATGCAGCCGCGCATAGGAATGGACATGGACATTGGTGAACAGCAAAGACCGCCGCGCCGTGCCGCCCGACATGATGCAGCCGCCCGACACCAGGGAGGAGATGGCCTCGCCCCGCCGCCCTTCCTCGTCATGGACGAACTTGGCGGGGGGCACGACCTCGGCATGCGTCCAGATCGGCCAGTCCTGGTCATAGAGATCGAGCGGGGGGACGATGTCCGTCAGGTCGATGTTCGCCTCCCAATAGGCGTCCACCGTGCCCACGTCGCGCCAGTAGGGCGAGGATTCCCGCACGGACATCACGCAGGACCGCTCGAAGCGGTGCGCCACCGCGTGGCCGTTCTCCACGATCCAGGGGATGATGTCCTTGCCGAAATCATGGCTGGAATCCGGGTTCTCCGCGTCGCGCTTCAGCAGTTGCAGCAGGTAGCGCGTCTCGAAGACGTAGATGCCCATGGAGGCGAGTGCCAGGTCCGGCCGGTCCGGAATGCCGGGCGGGTCCTTGGGCTTCTCCAGGAAGTTCGTGATGCGGGAGCTGCGGTCCACGGCCATGATGCCGAAGCCCGAGGATTGCTCGCGCGGGAAGGCCAGGCAGGAGACGGTGACGTCGGCGCCGCTGTCCACATGCTGCTGGAGCATGCGCTCGTAGTCCATCTTGTAGACGTGGTCGCCCGCCAGGATCACGATGTGTCGCGGCGCGGCGTCCTCGATGATGTCGATGTTCTGGTAGACCGCATCGGCCGTGCCGAGATACCAGCTGTTCTCGCTGACGCGCTGGCTGGCGGGTAGGATGTCGAAGCTCTCGTTGCGCTCGCCGCGGAAGAAGTTCCAGCCGCGCTGCAAATGCCGGATCAGGCTGTGGGCCTTGTATTGCGTCGCCACCGCCACGCGGCGGATGCCGGAGTTCAGTGCGTTGGACAGCGCGAAGTCGATGATGCGCGACTTGCCGCCGAAATAAACGGCGGGCTTGGCGCGGCGGTCCGTCAGTTCCATCAGGCGGGAGCCGCGGCCCCCGGCCAGCACGAAGGCCATGGCGGTTCGGGCCAGGGGCGCGGGCGCCAATTGGCGGTCAGGCATCGTTTTCCTCCGGTGGCGGCCATTCTTCGGGCGCCAGATAGACAACAGCGAGTGGCGGCAGCATGACCCAGGCTGAGGCGGGCTGGCCGAAGGCGGGCATGTCCCGGGCGCGCACCACGCCGAGATTGCCGAGGCCCGAGCCGCCATAGACGGTCGCGTCCGTGTTCAGCAATTCGCGCCAGCGTCCGGCCGCCGGCAGGCCGATCAGATGCGCCTCGCGCGGGGCGGCGGTGAAGTTGCACAGCACGGCCACGGGCGCGCCACCATCACCATCATGGCGCAGCCAGGTGAAGGTGCAATCGGCGCTGTCATCGGCGTCGATCCAGTGGAAGCCCTCGGGCTGCGCATCGGCCGCGTGCAGCGCGGGCAGCGCCTGGTGCAGGGCGTTGAGGTCGCGCACCAGGGTCTGCACGCCGGTGTGGCGCGCGTGCTGCAGCAGCCACCAGTCGAGTTCCCGCGCCTCCGACCATTCGCGCCATTGCGCGATCTCGTTGCCCATGAAGAGCAGCTTCTTGCCCGGGTGGCCCCACATGTAGCCGAGATAGGCGCGCAGATTGGCGAAGCGTTGCCAGTCATCGGCGCCATCGCCGCCCTTGGGCATGCGCCCCAGCAGGGAGCCCTTGCCATGCACCACCTCGTCATGGCTCAGCGGCAGGATGAAGTTCTCGTTGAAGGCGTACATGAGGGAGAAGTTCATCAGCTGGTGGTGCCAGCCGCGATGGATGGGCTCCTTCGCCACATAGCGCAGCGTGTCGTTCATCCAGCCCATATTCCACTTGAAGTCGAAGCCGAGCCCGCCTTCCTCGGCCGGCGCCGTAACGCCGGACCAGTCGGTGGCCTCTTCCGCGATCATCACCGCACCTTGGCCGGCCCGCTTCACCAGCGCGTTGATGTGACGCAGGCAGGCAATGGCGTCGCGGTTGTCATTGCCGCCATCGGGATTGGGCGACCATTCACCGGGCCCGCGCGAATAGTCGAGGTGGATCATGGAGGAGACGGCGTCCACCCGCAGCCCGTCGGCGTGGAAGCGCTCGATCCAGAACATGGCGTTGGAGGCGAGGAAGGCGCGCACCTCGGTGCGCCCATAGTCGTAGATGGCCGTGCCCCAGTCCGGGTGGAAGCCGCGCTGCGGGTCCGGATGCTCGAACAGGGGCGTCCCGTCGAAGCGCGCCAGGCCATGGGCGTCCTGCGGGAAATGCGCCGGCACCCAGTCGAGCAGGACGCCGAGCCCGGCCTCATGCGCCGCATTGATGAAGCGCATCAGGCCGCGTGGCCCGCCCAGCCGCGCCGTCACCGCATGCATGCCCACGGGCTGATAGCCCCAGGAGGCATCGAGCGGATGCTCCATCACCGGCATGAGCTGGATGTGAGTGAAGCCGAGCGAACGGACATAGGGGATGAGGTCGGCCGCCAATTCATCCCAGTTCCAGAACCTCCCATCGGGGTGGCGTTTCCACGACGGGGCGTGAACCTCGTAGACCGACATGGGTTGCGTGCGCGGCGCGGATTTGGCGCGCGCGGACATCCAGGCGGCATCCGTCCATTCGAAGCCGTCCAGATCCGCCACGACCGAGGCATTGGCGGGGCGCATTTCCGCAGCGAAGCCGAAGGGGTCGGCCTTCAGCGGTAGCAGGGTCCCGGCGGGGCCGAGCAGCTCATATTTGTAGACCGTGCCGGGGCCGATGCCGGGCAGGAACAGCTCCCAGATGCCGCTGTCCACGCGCCGGCGCATGGTGTGGCGCCGCCCGTCCCAGAAGTTGAAGTCGCCCACCACCGAGACACGCTTGGCATGCGGCGCCCAGACCGCGAAGCGCGTGCCCACCACGCCCCCATGCGTGCCGGGATGCGCGCCCAGCCGCTCATGCAGCCGATGATGCGTGCCTTCGAGAAGAAGATGGTCGTCAAGTGGACCGAGTGCGGGGCCCAGCGCATAGGCGTCATGGACATCCCGCGCGCCGGCCGGCTCATGGACGCGCAGCCGCGTGCAGGCCTCGCGCCGCACTCCGGGCAGGAAACCCTCGAAGAAACCCTGCTCGCCGCGGGGTGCGAGCGGCCGCGACCCCTGCGGCAGCAGCGCCTCCACGCGCGAGGCGCCGGGGAAGAAGGCGCGCCACACCACCCCGCCCTCGGTCGCGTGCGGGCCCAGCAGGGCGAAGGGGTCGCCATGGGCGGCGGCCAGGAAGGAGGTCAGCTCCGCCTCGCTGGCGCGCCAGTCTTCCATCGCCGCGCCGCTCAATGTTCCACCGGCACGCGCCAGATCTCCTCCGCATATTCGCGGATGGTGCGGTCGGAGGAGAACCAGCCCAGCCGCGCCGTGTTCAGGATGGCCGCGCGCTGCCATTCGGCCTGCTGCGCCCAGAGCATGTCCACCTCGCGCTGCTTGGTGAAGTAGCTGTCAAAATCGGCGGTGACGAGGAAGTGGTCATGGTCGCGCAGGTTCCGCACCATCTCGACATAGCGGCCGCGGTCATCGGGTGAGAGCACGCCGGAACTGAGCTGGTCCATCACCTGCGACAGGCGGAAGGAGGCCTCGATGGCCATCTGCCCGTGCCAGCCTTCCTTGCGGCGGTTCTCCACCTCCGGCGTGGTCAGGCCGAAGATGAACATGTTCTCCGCGCCCACATGCTCCAGCATCTCGACATTGGCGCCGTCCAGCGTGCCGATGGTGAGTGCGCCATTGAGGCCGAGCTTCATGTTGCCGGTGCCCGATGCCTCCATGCCCGCGGTGCTGATCTGCTCCGACAGGTCGGCGGCGGGGATGATCACCTCGGCCAGCGAGACGTTGTAGTTGGGCAGGAACACCACCTTCAGCCGGTCGCGCATCATCGGGTCGCGGTTGACAATGCGCGCCACGTCATGCGCCAGCTTGATGATGAGCTTGGCGCGGTGGTAGCTCGCCGCCGCCTTGCCCGCGAAGATCTTCACGCGCGGCTGCCACTCGCGGTGCGGCTCGGCGCGGATCGCGTCATAGAGCGCGATCGTCTCCAGCACGTTCAGCAATTGCCGCTTGTACTCATGGATGCGCTTGATGTGGATGTCGAACATCGCGGTGGGGTCAACGCGGATGCCCGTGCGCTCCCGGATCACCTGGGCCAGCGCCTGCTTGTTGACCCGTTTCACCTCGGCGAAGCGCTGCTGGAAGGCGGCATCGCCCGCGAGTTTCTCGAGGCCCCGCAGCGCCTCGGGGTCGTCCAGGAAATCAGGCCCGATGCTCTCGACCAGCAGCTCGGTCAGGCAGGGGTTGCACTGCTGCAGCCAGCGCCGGAAGGTCACGCCATTGGTCTTGTTGGTCAGCTTCTGCGGGCTGAGCATGTGGAAGTCACGGAAGACCGTCTGCTTCAGCAGCTCCGAATGCAGGGCCGAGACGCCGTTCACCTTGTGGCTGCCCACGAAGGCCAGGTGCCCCATGCGAACGCGCCGCCCGGACTGCTCCTCGATGAGCGAGAGCGAGGCCAGCAGCCGGTTGTCGCCCGGATAGGCCTCCGAAACTTCGCCCAGATGCACCGCGTTGATCATGTAGATGATCTGCATGTGGCGGGGCAGCAGCTGTTCCATGAGCGCGACGGGCCAGCTCTCCAGCGCCTCGGGCAGCAGGGTGTGGTTGGTGTAGCTGATGCAGCCCTGGGTGACGCGCCAGGCGTCGGCCCATTCCATCCCGTTGTCGTCGAGCAGGATGCGCATCAGCTCCGCCACCACGATGGCGGGATGGGTGTCGTTGAGCTGGATGGCCACGCGGTCGGGCAGGGTGTTGAGGCTGCCATAGACGCGCTGGTGCCGCCGGATCAGATCCTGCAGCGCGGCCGAGGAGAAGAAGAATTCCTGCCGCAGCCGCAATTCCTGCCCCGAGGGGCTGTCATCGGCCGGGTAGAGGATGCGGCTGATGGCCTCGGCGCGCGCGCGTTCGGAGACGGCGCCGATATGATCGCCGCGGTTGAAGGCCTCAAGGCGCAGCACGTCGGGTGCGCGGGCCGACCAAAGGCGCAGCGTGTTCACATGCTTGCCGCGCCAGCCCACGATGGGCGTGTCATAGGCGACCGCCAGCACCGTCTCTGCGGGCTTCCAGACATGGCGGATGCTGCCGTCGCCGCCCTCCACCTCCTCGACGCTGCCGCCGAAGCCGATGGGGTGGGCGATCTCGGGGCGCGCGAATTCCCAGGGGTTGGAGAAGTTCAGCCAATCCTCGGGGAATTCCTCCTGCCAGCCGTCGCGGATGGCCTGCTTGAACAGCCCGTGGTCGTATCGGATGCCATAGCCGAAGGCGGGGATGGAGAGGGAGGCGAGGCTCTCCATGAAGCACGCCGCGAGCCGCCCCAACCCGCCATTTCCGAGAGCGGCATCGGGTTCGCAGGCCTCGATCAAGGCGGGGCTGACATCGAGCGAGACCAGCGCTGCCCGCACATCGGCCATCAGGCCGAAGTTGGACATGTTCTCGCGCAGCAGCCGGCCGATGAGGAATTCGAGTGAGAGGTAGTAGACCTGCTTCTCGCCGGTGTCGTAGGCGGCGCGCATGTCGTTCAGCCAGGGCTGCACCACATGGTCGCGCACGGCCAGCGCGGTGGCCATGAACCAGTCGCGCTCCAGCGCGCCGGCGCGGCTCTTGCCGATGTCAAAGGTCAGCTTGCGCAGGATGGCGTCGCGCATGGCCTCCGCGCCACGGGCGACGGGGGCGGGGCTGTTCGTGTCGGGCGGTGTCACGGAGTGGCGCATCCTCAACTTGGGCGGTGCGATCCTCGCATGGATCGGCGGGGTGCCGGAAGCGTCTTCGGGCCCGCGCGGCTAGCCCTGTTCGGCCAGGAATGCCTCGGTCTCGGCGCGCGCGGCGGTGGTGCCGTCCCGCGCGCGCAGGGCGCCGGCGGCGTTGGCGAAGCGCAGCGCCGCCTCCACCGGCCGGCCCTCGGCGATGGCGAGCGCATAGGCCCCGTGGAACACGTCGCCCGCGCCGGTGGTGTTGGTGGCGGCGACCTGGAAGGCCGGCATCTCGCGCGGCGTGCGCTGGCCGCGCGTCAGCCACAACACGCCCTTCTCGCCGCGCGTGACGGCCGCGACCTCGGTCACGCCCTCGGCCAGCGCGCGGCGCAGGCCGTCGGCGGGGCGGGCGCCGGGGGCAAAGTTCATCAGCCCGGGGACGGAGAAGATGGCATGCCGCGCGCGAGGCACGAGGTCGAGCAGGATGCGCGTCTCGCTGCGCTCGGCGTCCAGCACGCTGGGCAGGTTTGCCGCCTCCGCCGCGGCCAGCGCCGACACCGCCCCTTCGTGCCAGCGCGGGTCACACAGCAACGCGCCCGCTTGGGCCAGGGCATCCAGCGGCAGCCAGGCCGGGTCCACGCTCAGATGCTCGCCGCGATAGCCCAGGATCGCGCGCTCCCCCACCGCATCCACCAGCACGGCCGAGACGGGGCTGACCGCGCCCGGGATGACGCGCACCGCATCGGTGGCGACGCCCTCGGCCGCCAACGCGGCCAGCAGCATGGCCCCGTTCGCGTCATCGCCGAGCCGACCCCAGAAGGCCGCGCGCCCGCCCAGGCGCCGCGCCGCGATGGCGGCATTGGCCGCCATGCCGCCCGCTGTCAGCGCATAGCCGCGCGCGCGGGCCTTGGCCGGCGGCTGGGGCACGTCGTCCACGCGAAAGACATGATCCGCCACGGCGTTGCCGAGGCAGATGACGAGGGGGGAGGGGGTCAGGGAAGGGCCGTCCATGCCCGGCCATCTGGCCTGATCCGGCCCGCGCCGCGCAAGCTTCTCCTTGTTGCGGGCATGTTGCCGGGTGGCCGCGCTTGGCCCAACCTGCTTGCCATCGCATTCGTCAGGAGAGCCCATGGCCGCCCCCCTCCACCCCGATTGCCTCACGCTGCTGGACATGGTGAAGGCCTCGGGCCGTCCCGCCTTCAACCTGATCTCACCCGAGGAGGCGCGTGAACTCTACGCCGCCGGCCGCCCCGTGCTGCAGCCGCCCCCGCCCGAGGTGGCCGAGGCGCGCGACCTCACGCTGCCCGGCGGCAACCGTGCCCGCCTCTACCGCCCGGCCGGCAGTGCGCCGGGCCAGGTGCTCCCCGGGATGCTCTACATGCATGGCGGCGGCTGGGTCTTCGGGGACATCGACACCCATGACCACCTGGCGCGCAGCCTGGCGAACGAGGCGGGCTGCGCCGTGCTCTCGGTGGATTACCGCCTGGCGCCGGAGCACCGCTTCCCCGCCGCCATTGAGGATTGCGCCGCGGCCTTCCGCCACATGGCCGCGAATGCCGCGAGCTATGGCATGGACCCCGCGCGGCTTGCGGTCGGCGGCGACAGCGCGGGTGGCTCCATGGCCGCCGTGCTGGCGCTGATGGCGCGCGATGGCGCGTTGCCGCCGGTGAAGTTCCAGCTGCTGCTCTACCCCGCCACCGACATGGCGATGCGGCACGAAAGCTATGCCCGCTTCACCGGCGGCGTGCCGCTGACCACCGTCATCATGGAGTGGTTCCGCGACCACTACGCGCCCGACCCCACGACGTGGAATGACTGGCGCGCCTCGCCGCTGCGCGCGTCTTCGCTGGCCGGGACCGCGCCCGCCTATGTGCTGACCGTGGCGCATGACCCGCTCTGCGACGAGGGGCGCGACTATGCCGCGCGGCTGGAGCGCGAGGGGGTCCGGGTGCAGCACCTGCACGCGGCCGACATGTTGCACGGCATGCTGACCATGGGCGCCATCATCCGCCCCGCCGCCACCTATATCAGCGGCGCCGCGGCGGCGCTGCGTGACGGGCTGGCCTGACAAGAACAAGGAGGGGAGAGATGCGCTTCAAGGACAAGGTGGCGGTGGTGACGGGGGCGGCCAATGGCCTTGGCCTCGACGCCGCCCAGGGTTTCGCCCGTGAGGGGGCGCGCGTGCTGCTGGTGGACCGTGACCCGCTGGTTCATGACGCCGCCGCCACGCTGCGGGCGGAGGGGCATGACGCGCAATCGCGCATCGCGGACGTCACCCGCGTCGCCGAGGTCGCGGCCTATGTCGCCGCCGCCGTCGAGGCCTGGGGCGGCATCCATTGCTTCTTCAACAATGCCGGCATCGAGGGCCATGTGCGCCCCCTGGTCGAGCAGGAGGAGGAGGTCTTCGACGCCGTCATGGCCGTGAACGTGAAGGGCGTCTTCCTTGGACTGCGCGCGGTCCTGCCCGTGATGCTGCGCCAGGGTTCGGGCGCGGTGGTGAACACGGCCTCCACGGCGGCGCTGGCGGGCTCCGTGGGGCTCGCGCCCTATGTGGGCTCCAAGCATGCGGTGCTGGGCATCACGCGCTCGGTCGCGGGCGAGGTGGCGCGGGCCGGCGTGCGGGTGAACGCCGTCTGCCCCGGCCCCACCGAGACACGCATGATCCATTCGCTGGAAGAGCAGGCCGGGATGCGGGGCGTGAACGACGCGGCCGAACGCTACAAGGCCAACATTCCCACGGGCCGCTATTCCACACCGGCGGAGGTCACGGCGGCCGTGCTCTTCCTGTGTTCGGACGCGGCCTCGGCCATCACGGGCGCGCATCTGCAGGTGGATGGCGGGCGCACGGCCTGCCCGGCGGCCAGCGCGCTACGGTAGCGCGGCACCCCCGCGCAGCACGGCCTCGGCCGCGGGCGTGAAGGAGCCGTCCGCGGCGTGGAGGACAAGGCCGGGCAGCACCTCGTCCGCCCCCCGCCCACCGCGTCGTGCCTGGACCAGCACCCGCTTGGCCGCCACCCCCGTGCGCGGCCAGAGCGGCAGCAGGCGCACCGCGCCGCACCCCACGCCCCGCATCGCCGCCACGGCTGCGGCGAAGCGCCCGGCAGGCAGCACCAGCGTGAGCGTGCCAAGGTGCCGCAACGGCCGCGCCAGCATCGCCACCCAGTCCTCCAGCGCCGCATCCTCATGCGCGGCGTCGCGCCGGCGAGGCTGCGGCGAGGGCGTGCCGCCCGGCCAATAGGGCGGGTTGGCGAAGGCGTGGTCGCAGCGGGGCAGGGCGGGCGGGGTGCGGATGTCGGCGGCATGGATCATCGCCGCCGCGCCATTGGCCTCCGCGTTGCGCCGCGCCAGCGCCGCCATCTCCGCGTCGCGCTCGACGGCCTGCACGGCCACCCCGGGCACCCGGGCCGCGAGGCAGAGGAAGGCCGCCCCGGACCCGCAGCCGGCCTCCAGCACCCTCTCGCCCGGCCGGGCGGGGATGAAGGCGGCCAGCAGCACGGGGTCGAGCGCGGCACGGAACCCCTCGCGTGGCTGGGTCAGCCGCACCCGGCCGCCCAGCAGCGCATCCTCGGTGAAGGCCTCGGCGGGCGGCTCAGACCCCGGCATCGGCCAGGATGCGCCGGGCGCGCGGCCCATCCTCGCGCCGCACGGCGAGGCGCCGGGGAAACATGGCCAACCCCAGCCCCGCCAGGTTCGCGTCGAGCATCACGGGCTCGATGCCGGCATCGCGCAGCAGGGCGGCCAGGAACTGCATGCGCACCGGGTCACCATCCTCCGCCACAACCTCCACGCGCGCCCCCTCCAGCGGTGCCAGGCCCTTGCCAGGCCTTGCCTTGCCGCCATCTTTGCCGGGGCCTATCCTGCGGCGCGGCGCGGAACGGTCAAGCCGTGATGTCCGGTTGAGCGGCCCTGGGCCGGCCGCGTCTTTTCTGACCATTGGCCATCGCGCGGGACATGGCGCGTTTCGGGGGCATGACAGCGTGGGTGGTGTGATCGAGGCGAAGGACCAGGGCGCGGCCGGGCATGGTGAGGACGCGCTGAAGCGCCTCACCGCCCTCGTGGCCGAGGACCTCGCGCAGTGTAATCGTCTCATCGTCGAGCGCATGCACAGCCCGGTGGCCCTCATCCCGCAGCTCGCCGCGCACCTCGTCAGCTCGGGCGGGAAGCGGCTGCGGCCGGTGCTGACGCTCGGCGCCTCGCGCATGTGCGGGTATGAGGGGCCGCGCCATGTGGCGCTCGCCGCCTGCGTGGAGTTCATCCACACCGCGACGCTGCTGCATGACGACGTGGTGGATGAGAGCACGCTGCGCCGCGGCCAGGCCTCTGCCAACGCGCTGTTCGGCAACAAGCCCTCGGTGCTGGTGGGCGACTTCCTCTTCGCCCGCGCCTTCCGCTTGATGGTGGAGGATGGCAACCTGGAGGTGATGCGCATCCTCTCCTCGGCCGCCGCCACGCTGGCGGAGGGCGAGGTGCTGCAGCTTCTCATCCAGAATGACCTGGGCACGACGGAGGCGCAGTATCTCGAAGTGATCGAGGGCAAGACGGCCTCCCTCTTCGCCGCCGCCACACGCCTTGGCGCCGTCGTCGCCGATCGGCCCGAGGCGGAAGCCGAGGCGCTGGATTCCTATGGCCGCAACCTCGGCATCGCCTTCCAACTGGTGGATGACGCCCTCGATTATGCCGCCGAGCAGGAGAAGCTGGGCAAGACCGTCGGCGATGATTTCCGCGAGGGCAAGATCACGCTGCCCGTGCTGGCCGCCTTCCACGCCGGTGAGGCGACCGAGCAGGAATTCTGGCGCCGCACCATCGAGGAACGCCAGCAGGACGACAGCGACTTCGCCGAGGCCCAGCGCCTGATGGCCCGCCACGGTGCCGTCGCCAAGACCATCGCCCGCGCGGAAGCTTATGGCGAGGCCGCCCTGAAGTCCCTGGCCGGCTTCCCCGACAACCCCTTCCGCCACGCGCTGGCCGAGGTGGTGCGGTTCTGCATCGCACGGGCCAGGTGAGGCCCGGCGGGGGCTGCCGCCCCCGGACCCCCGCCAGGGGCCATGGGCCCCTGACCCCGTTCGCTTCAGTGGGTATTCAAAGGGAGGGGCATGTTGTGCCCTGGATGACGCGCGCGCCCGTGACGCCCCTCCCTTTGAATACCCATTAAGTCAAAAGGGTTCCGAGGGCCTGGGCCCTCGGCGGGAGGGGTCCGGGGAGGGCAGCGCCCTCCCCGGGGCGCCACCTCACCCCGTGAGCTGCAGTCCCCGCAACACCGCCTCGCGCGCGGCGACGACGTTCGCGAAGGCGGCGGTGGCCTGGTCGCGCGTCGCGGCGGGGGCGGTGCGGGGGTTGCCGGCCTGGAAGGGCGGGTGGGGGTCGTACTGCATGTAGAGCTGGATGAACTGCGCGACCTCGGGGCCGCGCAGCTTCGCGGCCACGTGCAGGGCGCCGTCGAAGCCCGAGGTGACGCCGGCCGCGGTGACGAACTTGCCGTCCTCGACCACGCGTTCGTCCACGGGGGTGGCGCCCAGCAGGGGCAGCAGATGGTGGCTGGCCCAATGGGTGGTGGCGCGGCGGCCGCGCAGCAGCCCGGTGGCGCCCAGCAGCAGGGAGCCGGTGCAGACGGTGAAGACCAGTTGCGCCCCTTCGGCCTGGCGCTTCAGCCAGTCCAGCAGCCGGGCATCGCGCATGGCGGCGTCCACGCCGAATCCGCCCGGGACGTGCAGCACGTCGAGCTGCGGCGCGTCCTCCAGCACGGCATCGGGGAGGATTCGCAGGCCCTTCATGTCGGTGACGGGGTCGAGGCTGGGCCCATAGAGGCGCCAGGTCGAATCGGGCAGGCGGGACAGGATCTCGTGCGGCCCGGTCAGGTCCACCTGGTCGAGGTCCGGGAAGATCACGCTGCCGATGTTGAGATGCGTCATGGAACGGGCCCCCTTTGTGGTTGTCCGCCATTGTCGGGCTTTCCCGGGCGCCGTCCAGGCCAGCGGTCACGAAGTGGTGAGCGCCACCTCGATGAGGCGTTGCAGCACCTCGCCCTCCTGGGCGCCGGCGATGGCGTGCTGCCCATCCACCAGGAAGCAGGGCACCCCGTTGATTCCCAGGCGATGGGCGCGCAGGTTTTCCAGGTGGACCCATTCGGTCTCGGCGGGGCTGGCCAGGAATTGGCGGGCCTCGGCGGGGTCGAGGCCCTCGGCGGCGGCGAGGGCAGCCAGGACCGCATGCTGGCCGATATCCTGCCCCTCGCTGAAATAGGCCTGGAAGATGCGCTCCACCAACCCGTCCAGCGGCCCCTGGGGCGCGGCCCAGCGCAGCAGCCGGTGGCCGTCCAGGCTGGAGGGGATGCGGCGCATCAGGTCGAAGCGGAAGGCGATGCCCTCGGCCTGGCCCAGCTCGGCGATGGTGCCGTGCAGGCGGCGGGCGCGTTCCTCGCCGCCGAACTTCCGTGTCAGCCAGTCCTGCCGGGGGACGCCGCCGGGGGCGATGTCGGGGTTCAGCAGGAAGGGGCGCCAGAGCAGTTCGGCCTGCAGGTCCGCCCGCTCGGCCAGGACGCGCAGCAGGCGGCGCACGCCCAGATAGCACCAGGGGCAGACGAGATCGAAGACGATCTCGACGGAAAGCCGCGGCCGGGGTGGTGCGAGGACGTTCACCACCCCATTCTACGCAGACCACCGCAAAACGATAGGGTTCCGTATGGAAAGCAAGGACTCAGTGGCCCGGCTGATCGGGCTGCTGGCGGCAGGCCTGCTGGCGCTGGCCTGCTTCCTGGTGCTGCGGCCCTTCGTCTCGGCCCTGCTGGGGGCCGTCATCCTGGTGTTCTGCACCTGGCCCATCTTCCGCTTCCTCACCAACCGGCTGACCCTGCGCCCGGGCTATGCGGCGGCGGTGATGGTGGTTCTGGAATTCCTGCTGCTGGGCCTGCCCCTGCTGCTGGCGACGCCCGTCACGCGAGAGGATGTGGACGGCATCCGCACCTGGATCGAGCGGGTGCTGACCGAGGGGCTGCCGGACCTGTCGGGCGTGCTGCTGCCCATCCCGCTGGTGGGCGGGCCACTGAACAGCTTCTGGGACTCGCTGGCGGGCGACAGTTCGCAGCTCACGGCGCTGGTCGGCCCCTATGCCGGCACCATCGCGCAGCAGGCGCTGGGGCTGCTGCTGCTGCTGCTGTCGGGGCTGGTGGAGGTGCTGGTGGCCATCATCCTCGCCTTCTTCATCTACCGCGACGGGCCGGCCATCGCGGCGCATTGCTACCGTCTGCTGGAGCGGCTGGCCGGTGACCGCGCGCTGCACCTGTGGGAGCTGACGGGCAATGTGACGCGGGGCGTGGTCTATGGGCTGCTGGGCACGGCGCTGGCCCAGGGCTTCCTGACCGCCTTCGGCCTCTGGGTGGCGGGGGTGCCGCAGCCGGTGCTGCTGGGGGTGATCGCGGGGGTGATCTCGATCTTCCCGGTGGGGGCGCCGCTGGTGTGGCTGCCCGCCTCGATCTGGCTCTTCGCGACCGATTCCTGGGGCTGGGGGCTGTTCATGCTGCTCTACGGTGCCCTTGGCATCTCCTCGGTGGACAACGTGATCCGTCCCTGGCTGATCGCCCGCGGGGCGGACCTGCCCCTGCTGCTGACCCTGCTGGGCGCCTTGGGGGGTGTCTTCGCCTTCGGCTTCCTGGGCCTCTTCCTCGGGCCGGTGGTGCTGGCGGTGGGCTATGCGCTGCTGCTGGACTGGGGCGGGGTGAAGCAGTCACCCCCGCCCTGAACAAGGGCTTGCCTTTCGGGCCTTCCTGCCGGACACCCGGAGAAGCCACCCATCCGCAGCCCAGGAGACTTCCCATGAACGCCCCCCGTCGCGCGCTGCTCGGCGCGGCCCTCGCGGCTCCGCTCGCCGCCCCTGGCCTAGCCCGGGCCCAGGCCGCCTGGCCCTCCCGCCCCATCCGCATCATCGTTCCCTTCGCGCCCGGCGGCGCGGTGGACATCACGGGCCGCCTGCTGGCCGAGCGCATGCAGCCGCTGCTGAACGCCACGGTGGTGGTCGAGAACCGCGGCGGCGCCGGCGGCAACCTGGGCGGCGACATGGTCGCGAAGGCCGAGCCCGACGGGCACACCATCCTGCTCGGCACCGCCTCCATGCTGGCGGCGAACAAGTTTCTCTACCGCCGCTCCATGCCCTTCGACCCCATCCGGGACCTCGCCCCCGTGACGCGGGTGGTGACGGGGACGGTGCTGCTGGTGGTCAACGCCCGCCGCCCCTGGCAGAACTTCAATGAACTGGTGGCCGCGGCCCGCGCCAATCCGGGGCGGATCAGCATGGGCTCCTCCGGCACCGGCACGGTCAGCCACCTCACGCTCTCCAGCATCAACCGCGCGGCGGGCATGGACATCACCCATGTGCCCTATCGCGGCGGCGGCCCGGCCATCGTGGACCTCGTGGCGGGCAACATCGACATGATGTTCGACGTGATCCCGGCCCTGATGCCCCATGTGCGCGAAGGCCGCTTCCGCGCGCTGGCCGTGGGCAGCGCCGAGCGCGTGACCTATGTGCCCGAGCTGCGCGACGTGCCCGGCATGGCGGAGCTGCTGCCGCAGGCGGGCATCGACATGCAGTCCTGGTACGCCGTGAACGTGCCGGCGCGCACGCCCGCCCCGGTGATCGCGCGGTTGCACCAGGTCCTCACGCAGATCGCGCGCTCGGACGAGTTCAAGGGCCGGATGGAGCCGCTGGGCTTCACCCCCGTGACCGACGAGAGCCCCGAGGCCTATGGCCGCTACCTCACCGAGCAGGAGCGCGTGTGGCAGGGGCTGGTGGAGGCCTCGGGCGCCACGCTCGACTGACGCGGCGCCGGCCTGGAGCACGCCGCGTTCACGCGGCCTGCTCCAGCCGCTGTTGCGAGCGGGATTCGGCGTTTTCGGTGATCCCGCCTCAACGCATCCCGCCCTGGCGCGGGTGGGTCAGCCCGCCCGCTCCAGGATGCTGACATAGTTGGCGACGGCCGCGCCGCCCATGTTGAACACGCCCGCCACCTCGGCGCGCGGCAACTGCATCTCCCCCGCCTCGCCGCACAGCTGCATGGCGGCGAGCGCGTGCATGGAGACACCCGTGGCGCCGATCGGGTGGCCCTTGGCCTTCAGCCCGCCCGAGCGGTTGACGGGGAGCCTGCCGTCCTTGGCCGTCCAGCCCTCCAGGATGGCGCGGTGGCCCTGGCCCTCGGGCGTCAGCCCCATCGCCTCGTATTCGATGAGCTCGGCGATGGTGAAGCAGTCATGCACCTCGGCGAAGGAAAGGTCCGACAAGCCCATCCCGGCGGCGTCGAAGGCGCGCGCCCAGGCCTCGCGCGGGCCCTCGAAGCGGGTGATGTCGCGGCGCGCGATGGGCAGGAAGTCCTGCACATGGGCGGTGGCGCGGAAGCGGGCGGCGCGGGGGGCGGACTGGGCCACATCGCCCTCCGCGATGATGATGGCGGCCGCGCCGTCGCTCACCAGGCTGCAATCGGTGCGCTTGAGGGGGCGGGCGACGAAGGGGTTCTTTTCGCTCTCGGCGCGGCAGAACTCATACCCCAGGTCCTTGCGCATCTGCGCCCAGGGGTTGTCCACGCCATTCTTGTGATTCTTGGCGGCGATGGCGGCCAAGGCGTCGGACTGGTCGCCATGGCGCTGGAAATAGGCCTCGGCGATCCGGGCGAAGACGCCGGCGAAACCCGCCTCGATGCCGCCCTCGGTCTTGAGGTGACTGGCCGAGAGCAGGATCTCGCCGACCCGGGGGCCGGGGGTTGCAGTCATCTTCTCCACGCCCACGACCAAGGTGATCCGGCCGCGCTTCGCGGCGAGGAAATCGAGCGCGCCATGGATGGCGGCGCTGCCGGTCGCGCAGGCGTTCTCGTAGCGGGTGGCGGGGCGGAAGCGGAGTTCCGGCACGGCTTGGAACACCAGCGAGGCCGGGAATTCCTGCGGTGTGAAGCCGCCATTGAACTGGCCCAGGAAGACCGCGTCCACATCGGCGGGCTCCAGCCCCGCATGCTCGATGGCCTGGCGGGCGACGAGGCCGATCAGCGCCTCGGCATCAGGCGCGTCCTCGATCTTGCCGAAGCGGCTATGGGCCCAGCCGATGATGGCCGCGTCATGGGTGTGTCCGGTCATCGCATCCTCCATGTGTTGTCGGGGAGGATAGCGGGTGCGAGGCGGGCGCGAAATGACGGACGATGGAAAGGTTGAAACTTCGTTGTGATGGCGATTTTGTTAGGCGATGCGTTATCGTAAGGGTCTTGAAGAGGACCAGGATGGTCCCATCTGAGGTAGGTCGGTGGGGCTCTGGCCCTGCCGACAGCTTTGCCTTCCTCAACCTTGCCTTGGCCGCTCCCGAAAGGGGGCGGCCTCTTTTTTGTTCAGGCGGGCACCAGCAGGCTCACGGCCGTCTGCGCCGCGATGCCCTCGCCACGGCCGGTGAAGCCCAGCCGTTCGGTGGTCGTGGCCTTCACGCCGATGCGGCCGATCTCCACGCCCAGCAGCTCCGCCAGCCGCGCGCGCATGGCGGCCGCATGGGGGCCGATCTTGGGCCGCTCGCAGATCAGCGTGACGTCGGCATTGACCAGCATGCCGCCCCGCGCCGCGATCCGCCCCGCGGCATGGACCAGGAACTGCGCGCTGTCGGCGTCCTTCCACTTCATCTGGGAAGGGGGGAAGAAGGTGCCGATATCGCCCTCGGCCAGGGCGCCATAGATGGCGTCGCACAGCGCATGGATGCCCACATCGGCGTCCGAATGGCCATCGAGGCCCAATTCATGCGGCACCACCACCCCGCACAGGACCAGCGGCCGGCCCGGCACCAGGCGATGGACATCAAAGCCCGTCCCCACGCGCGGCAGCATCCGGGCGGTCATGTCGTGTTCCATGCGGGGCAAATCCTCCGGGCGGGTGATCTTGATGTTGCGCTCCGACCCCTCGACCAGGGCCACAGATAGCCCCGTGGCCTCGAGCAGGGCGGCGTCGTCGGTGGCGTCCTGGGTGGCGGCACGGTGGGCGGCCAGGATCGCGGGGAAGCGGAAGGCCTGGGGCGTCTGGGCGCGGAACAGCCCCTCGCGCGGGACGGTGGCCGCGATCACGCCATCCGCGCCGCGCTTGAGCGTATCGGCCACCGGCACGGCCGGGATGGCGCCGGGGTGGTGTTCCAGCGCCGCCAGCAGGGCAGGGATGGTGCCGGGCGGCAAATAGGGCCGCGCGCCGTCATGGATCAGCACCACATCGGGCGCATGCGCGGCCAGCGCTTCCAAACCCGCCCGCACGCTGGCCTGGCGGGTGGCGCCGCCGGCCACGATGGGAAGATGCGGCAGGCCGGCCAGCACGGGGGCGATGGATTCGGCCTCGCCCACGGGTTGCAGCCATGTCATCTGCCCGCCGGCCAGCAGCGCCTCGGCCGCGTGGCGCAGCACGGGCCGCCCGGCCAGGGCCGCGAACTGCTTGGGGACGGGGCCGCCGAAGCGTGAACCCGTCCCGGCGGCCAAGAGGAGAGCGGCGATCTTCATGCCCGCTTCGCTACCCCGCTTTGGGTTCCCTGCAAATGACCGGGGGCAAATCGCCCCGCGACGGTGCAAGGGCGACATGGACGGCGGGCGCGGATTTGCGTATGGCTGCCCAAATGATGAGCAACCCCCTGCCTCAGCCCCTGGCGCCCATCACCCTCGCCCCGGGTGTGTGCATCCAGACGCCCGTCATCCTCGCCCCCATGTCGGGCGTGACGGACCTGCCATTCCGCCGTCTGGCGCGGGCCGAGGGCACGGGGCTCGTGGTGTCGGAGATGATCGCCTCCGCCGCCATGATCCGGGAGAACCGCCAGAGCCTGAAGATGGCCGAGGTTGCCAAGGAGATGGAGGGCTTCGGCGCCCCCAGCTCCGTCCAGCTGGCTGGCTGTGAGCCTACGGTCATGGCCGATGCCGCGCGCCTGGTGGTGGACCGGGGGGCGGCCATCGTGGACATCAATTTCGGTTGCCCGGTGAAGAAGGTGGCGGTGGGGCAGAGCGCGGGTTCGGCCCTGATGCGCGACGAGGTCCGGGCCGCCGCCATCCTGGAGGCCGTGGTCCGTGCCGTCTCCGTGCCCGTCACGCTGAAGATGCGCATGGGCTGGGACCACAACAGCCTGAACGCGCCGCGGCTGGCGCGCATCGCCCAGGAATGCGGCATCCGCCTCGTCACCATCCATGGGCGCACGCGCCAGCAGCTCTACACCGGCACGGCCAACTGGGCCTTCATCGCGCAGGTGAAGGCGGCGGTGGACATCCCCGTCATCGCCAATGGCGACATCCTCACCGTGGATGACGCGGCCGAGGCGCGGCGCCTGTCCGGGGCGGATGGCGTGATGATCGGCCGCGGCTGCTACGGGCGGCCCTGGTTCCCCCGCCAGGTCGCGGCCTTCCTGAACGAGGGGGTTCGCCTGCCCGACCCTACGCTCGCCGAGCAGCACGAGATCCTGCTGCGGCATTACCGCGCCATCCTCTCGCATCATGGCGTGAACACGGGGGTCCGCATGGCGCGCAAGCACATCGCCTGGTATTCGCGCGGCCTGCCCGGCAGCGCCGAGTTCCGGGCCCAGGTGAACCGCGTGGACACGCCGGAGGAGGCCGAGGCGCTGATGGACGGTTTCTACCGCCCCCTGATCGAGCGGGGCGTCGAGGCCTGCCGCGACGCCTTCCGCGAGGCGGCATGAGCAGGCGGCAACTGGCCATGCCACGCACGCGCCCTGGCAGCGACATGCCCGAAGCGGTGAACATCCTCTCCGCCTTGCCCATGCCCGCCGTGGTCCTGGACGGGGAAGACAATTTCCGCTTCGCCAACCCGGCGGCCGAGCTGTTCTTCCAGCACTCCCAGGTCACGCTGGCGAGCCTGCCGCTGGGCGATCTGCTGCCGCCCGACAACCGCCTCTTCGCGTTGCTGCACCAGGTGCGCCGCACGGACAGCCCGGTGGCCGACCACGACCTGACGCTGGAAAGCCCGCGCCTGCACCGTTCCGGCGTCTCGGCCTATGGCGCGCCCATGCCGGACATGCCCGGCGGCGTGGTGCTGATGCTGCAGGATGGCTCGACGGCCGCCATGCTCGACCGGCAGCTGCATTTCCTGGGGGCGGCGCGCGGCGCCACCGCCATGGCGGCGATGCTTGCGCATGAGGTGAAGAACCCGCTCTCCGGCATCCGCGGTGCGGCCCAGCTGCTGGAACAGGGCGCGTCGCAGGGCGATCGGGACCTCTGCATCCTCATCCAGGAGGAGGCGGACCGCATCCGCACCCTGGTGGACCGGATGGAGATGTTCTCCGACCGGCCCATCACGCCGCGCCCCGTGAACATCCATTCCGTGCTGGACCATGTGCGCCGCGTGGCGCAATCGGGCTTCGCCTGCCACCTGCGGATCGCCGAGGAGTACGACCCCTCGCTGCCGCCCGTCTGGGGCGACCGCGACCAGCTCATCCAGATCATGCTGAACCTGGTGAAGAACGCGGCCGAGGCGGTGGACCCGCGCGAGGGCGAGATCCAGCTCGGCACCGCCTACCACCATGGCGTTCGCATCGCCGTGCCCGGCTCCAACGAGCGTGTTCACCTCCCGCTGACCGTCACCGTGCGCGACAATGGCCCGGGCATTCCGGAGCCCCTGCGCGCCACCCTGTTCGAACCCTTCGTCACCACCAAGCGGGGCGGGCAGGGGCTGGGGCTCGCCATCGTCGCCAAGCTCGTCGCCAACCAGGGGGGGCTGATCGAGTGCGACAGCCGCCCCGGCCGCACCACCTTCCGCCTTTCCCTTCCCGCGCCGCCGCCCGGCGAGGACATGACCGAGACCGATGAATGACCGAGACGCGCACCATCCTGATCGCCGATGACGACCGCGCGATCCGCACTGTCTTGTCCCAGGCGCTGTCGCGCGCGGGCTACAATGTGCGCGCCACCTCCTCCGCCGCCACGCTGTGGCGCTGGGTGGAGGATGGGGAAGGGGACCTCGTCATCACCGATGTCGTGATGCCCGACGAGAATGGCCTCGACCTGCTGCCGCGCATGAAGCGCGTGCGGCCCGATCTGCGCGTGGTGGTGATGTCCGCGCAATCCACCTTCACCACGGCGGTGAAGGCGGCCCAGCGCGGCGCCTTCGAATACCTGCCCAAGCCCTTCGACCTGAAGGAATTGCTGGCGGTGGCCGAGCGCGCGTTGGCCCAGCCCGCCACGGCGCTTCCGCCCGATGACGGCCAGGAAGCGGGCGAGCGCCTGCCGCTGGTGGGCCGCTCGCCGGCCATGCAGGAGATCTACCGGACGGTGGCGCGCCTCACCACCGCCGACCTGACCGTCATGGTCACGGGCGAGAGCGGCACGGGCAAGGAACTCATCGCCCGCGCCCTGCACGACTACGGCAAGCGCCGCACCGGCCCCTTCGTGGCCATCAACATGGCCGCCATCCCGCGCGAACTGATCGAGAGCGAACTCTTCGGCCATGAGCGTGGCGCCTTCACCGGTGCGCTGACCCGTGGCATCGGCCGCTTCGAGCAGGCCGCCGGCGGCACGCTGTTCCTCGACGAGATCGGCGACATGCCGCCCGAGGCCCAGACCCGCCTGCTGCGCGTGCTGCAGGAGGGTGAGTTCACCACCGTTGGCGGCCGCAGCCCCGTGAAGGCCAATGTCCGCATCGTGGCCGCCACCCACCGCGACCTGCGCGCCGCCATCCGCGCGGGCCTGTTCCGCGAGGACCTGTTCTACCGCCTGAACGTGGTGCCCATCCGCCTGCCCCCCCTGCGCGAGCGCACCGAGGATATTCCCCTGCTGGCCCGGCATTTCCTGGAGCGCGCCCGCGCCTCCGGCCTGCCCGCCAAGTCGCTGAGCCCCGAGGCGCTGGAACGCCTCAAGCGCCACGCCTGGCCGGGCAATGCGCGCGAGCTGGAAAACCTGATGCGGCGCCTGGCCGCCCTCTACCCGCAGGAAATCATCGGGGAGGAGGCGGTCTCGGCCGAACTCGCCGAAGCCGATGCGCCCACCGATGGCGCGCCGCGCAGCGCCGAGACACTGGAACAGGCGGTCGAGCGCCACCTCAAGCTGTTCATGGCGGCCCACAAGGACGGCATGCCCGTGCGCGACCTGCATGAGCGCGTGATCAGCGAGGTGGAGCGGCCGCTGCTGCGCCTCGCCCTCTCCGCCACCAGGGGCAACCAGATCAAGGCGGCCGCGCTGCTCGGCCTCAACCGCAACACCTTGCGCAAGAAGCTGAAGGACCTCGACCTGCCCGTGGTGCGTGGGCTGACCTGATGGCCGTGGCGGCCCGCCCCCGCGTGCCCCTGCTGCGGCGGCTGGCCGACATGCTGCTGGGGCGCGGCGTGACGCTGGGTCTGGCGCTGGCCGCGCTGGTGATGGGGATCGCGACCTTCGTCGTGCTCTCCGACGGCTCGCCCTTCGGGCCGACCAGCCCAGGGCAGCTCGCGGCCATCTTCCTGGGCAACACCGCGGTCGTGCTGCTGCTGCTGGCCTCGCTGGCGGGGCGGCTCGTGCGCGTCTGGGCCGAGCGCCGGCGCGGCTCGGCCGGGTCGCGGCTGCACACGCGGCTCGTGCTGCTGTTCTCGGTGGTGGCGGTCGTGCCGGCCATGCTGGTGGCCGGCTTCTCGGTCACCTTCTTCAACCTGGGCATCCAGGCCTGGTTCAACGACCGTGTGCGGACGGCGCTGGAAGCCTCGCTCATCGCCTCGCGCGCCTATCTCCAGGAGCACCAGAACGCCATCCGCGCGGATGCGCTGGCCATGGTGAACGACCTCAACCGCGCGGTGGTCCTGCTGCCCGACCAGAACCTCGCCTTCGCGCGCGTGCTGGGCGGGCAGGCCAGTCAGCGCGGCCTGACCGAGGCGGTGATCTTCGAACCGCTGCTGGGGCGCATCGTCGCCCATGCCGGCGTCACCTCCGCCTTCATGCTGGCGCCACCGCCCGGCTGGGCCATCGACATCGCCCGCAATGGCGAGGTGGCGGTGGTCGCGGGCGAGGAGGAGGGGCGGGTGCGCGCGGTTCTCGCGCTGGCGCCGCAGACCGGCCTCATGATGATGATCGGCCGGCCGCTCGATGGCACGGTGTTGGAGCATATCAGCCGCACCGAGGCCGCCGTCACCGCCTACCAGGCGCTGGACCGAAACCGCGACGGCCTGCAGATCACCTTCATCATGATCTTCGCCGCCGGTGCGTTGCTGGTGCTGCTGGCGGCGGTGCTGATCGGCCTTGTGCTGGCCAACCAGCTGGCGCGGCCCATCTCGCGCCTCATCACCGCGGCCGAGCGGGTGCGGGCGGGCGACTTGTCCGTGCGCGTGGAGGAGGGCGATGCGGATGACGAGGTCGGCAGCCTGTCGCGCGCCTTCAACCGCATGACCAACCAGCTCGCCGCCCAGCGCAGCGAGCTGATGGAGGCCTACCGCCAGATCGCCGACCGGCAGAGCTTCACCGAGGCCGTGCTGGGCGGCGTTTCTGCGGGCGTGATCGGCCTCGACGCCGATCTCAGCATCAACCTGCCCAATCGCGGCGCCAGCAAGCTGCTGGGCCTCGACCTGGAGCGCGAGATCGGAAGACGCCTGGCCGAGGTGGTGCCGGAGTTCGCGCCCTTGCTGGCCGGCCCCGCCGGGCGCACGGCGGAAATCAAGCTGGGTTCCCCCTCGGAGCGCCGGACCCTGCTGGCCCGCCTCTCGCCCGAGATGGAGGGGCAGGGCTTCGTCGTCACCTTCGACGACATCTCCGCCCTGCTGACCGCCCAGCGCCAGGCGGCCTGGGCCGATGTGGCGCGGCGCATCGCGCACGAGATCAAGAACCCGCTGACGCCCATCCAGCTCAGCGCCGAGCGCCTCAAGCGCCGCTACCTCAAGCAGATCACGAACGACCCCGAGACCTTCACCGCCTGCACCGACACCATCGTGCGCCAGGTGGGCGACATCGGCCGCATGGTGGACGAGTTCAGCGCCTTCGCCCGCATGCCCCAGCCTGTGATTCGTGAGGAGGAATTGTCGCGCATCGTGGAGGAGGCGCTGGTGCTGCCACGAACCGGAAGCCCGGAAATTGCCTATGAATGGTCCTCGCCCGGCATGCCCGTGCATGTGGCCTGCGACCGGCGGTTGATCCAGCAGGCCCTGGCCAACCTGCTCCAGAACGCGGCCGATTCCATCCGCCTGCGCGCCCAGGCGGAGGCGCCGGCGGATGAGGAGGCGCCCGCCACGCCCTCCCGTTCCATGCCGCTCGGCCATATCCGGGTCAGCCTCGCGCCTGCATCCGGTGGGGCGGGCATGGTCGCGATCCGTGTCGAGGATGACGGCCTCGGCCTGCCCGAAGGCGAGGAGCGCGAGCGCCTGACGGAACCCTACGTCACCCACAAGCCCAAGGGCACCGGCCTTGGTCTTGCCATCGTGAAGAAGATCATGGAGGACCACGGCGGCCGCCTCCTGCTGGGGGATGCGGCGACCGGGCGCGGTGCGCGGGCGGAGCTGTTGCTGCCGCTCCGGCCGGCCGAAAGCAGCCCTGCGGAGGTCCGTGGGGCCGAGGCAGGCGGGGATGTGGTGATGGAGCGCGGCCATGGCGCATGACATCCTGATCGTGGATGACGAGCCGGACATCCGTGCCGTGATCGAGGGGATTCTCTCGGACGAGGGCTATGACACG
Source organism: Roseococcus suduntuyensis (assembly GCF_014196305.1). Taxonomy (GTDB): domain Bacteria; phylum Pseudomonadota; class Alphaproteobacteria; order Acetobacterales; family Acetobacteraceae; genus Roseococcus; species Roseococcus suduntuyensis. The sequence goes on along the minus strand of NZ_JACIDJ010000002.1, from coordinate 94,456 downwards.
CGTCAGGCGCACAACAGCGACACGGCCTTGCAGCAGTTCCGCGCGCGCAAGCCCTCGCTCGTGATCCTGGACATCTGGCTGCAGAATTCGCGCCTGGACGGGCTGGGCATCCTGGAGGCGATGCACCGCGAGGAGCCGCAGGTGCCCTGCGTGATGATCTCGGGCCATGGCACCATCGAGACGGCGGTGCAGGCCATCCAGCAGGGCGCCTACGACTTCATCGAGAAGCCCTTCAAGTCCGACCGCCTGCTGCTGATCGTCGAGCGCGCGCTGGAGGCCGCCCGGCTGCGCCGCGAGGTGAACGAGCTGCGCCTGCGCGCCGGCCCCGAGACGGAACTGCTGGGCGTCTCGCCGCACATTGCCCAGCTGCGCGGCGCCATCGACAAGGTGGCGCCCACCAATTCGCGCGTGCTGATCACGGGCCCCGCGGGCTCCGGCAAGGAGGTCGCGGCGCGCATGCTGCACGCCCGCTCCCGCCGCGCGGGCGAGCCCTTCGTGGCGCTGAACTGCGCCACGCTAAACCCGGCCCGCATCGAGGAGGAGCTTTTCGGCGTCGAGGCCCAGGGCGAGGCCCCGCGCCGCATCGGCACGCTGGAACGCGCCCATGGCGGCACCCTGCTGCTGGACGAGGTGGCGGACATGCCGCTGGAGACCCAGGGCAAGATCGTGCGCGCGCTTCAGGAGCAGGGCTTCGAGCGGGTGGGCGGTGCGACGCGCATCAAGGTGGATGCGCGCGTCATCGCCACCACCAACCGCGACCTCCAGGCCGAGATCGCGGGGGGCCGCTTCCGCGAGGATCTGTTCTATCGCCTCTCCGTGGTGCCGCTGCGCGTGCCCGCGTTGCGGGAGCGACGCGAGGACGTGCCGGTGCTGGCGCGTCATTTCGTGGCGCGCTCGGTGGAAGCCTCCGGCCTGCAACCACGTGACCTGGCCGAGGACACCATCGCCGCGCTGCAGACCTATGAATGGCCGGGCAATGTGCGCCAGCTTCGCAACCTGATCGACTGGCTGCTCATCATGGCGCCGGGCGAGGCGCAGGCGCCCATCCGTGCCGAGGCCCTGCCGCCCGAGATCGTATCCGCGGCGCCGGCCATGCTGCGGCTTGATCGTTCCAGCGAGATCATGACCCTGCCGCTGCGCGAGGCGCGGGAGATGTTCGAGCGGCAATACCTCGAAGCGCAGCTGATGCGCTTCGGCGGCAATATCAGCCGCACCGCCAATTTCGTGGGCATGGAGCGCAGCGCGCTGCACCGCAAGCTGAAATTCCTGAACGTCCAGGCGGAGGACAAGGCGGCCGGGACGGCCTAGACTGCCTGCCTCATTTGCGGAAAGCCCTGCATGTCCCGGATTGCCTATGTGAACGGCGCCTATCTGCCGCAGCGCAACGCCAGCGTGAACATTGAGGACCGCGGCTACCAGTTCGGTGACGGCATCTATGAGGTGGTGCATCTGCACGCCAACCGCTTCATCGACGAGGACCGCCACCTGGACCGGCTGGAGCGCAGCCTGAAGGAAATCGCGCTGCCCATGCCGATGCCGCGCGCGGCACTCCGCATGGTGCTGGTGGAGGTGGCGCGCCTCAACCGCGTCACCGAGGGGCTGCTCTACATGCAGGTGACGCGGGGCGTGGCCCGGCGCGACCACGCCTTCCCCACGAAGCCGGTGCCGCCGGCTCTGGTGGTCACCATCCGCCGCATCCCGCCCTATCCGCGCGATATCGCGCGCTGGACCATCAAGGCCATCACCACGCCCGACCTGCGCTGGGCGCGGCGCGACATCAAGAGCGTGAACCTGCTGCCCAATTGCCTGGCCCGCCAGGCGGCGCGCGAGCAGGGCGCGGGTGAGGCCATCCTCTACGACCCCGTGACCGGCATGGTGACCGAGGGGGCCGCCACCACGATCTGGATCGTGGATGCGGAGGGCGTGCTGCGGACCCGCCACCTCGATTCCGTGATCCTGCCCGGCTGCACCCGCGGCGCGCTCATCGCGGAGCTGGAGGCGGCGCGTATCCCCTACAGCCTGGAGGAATTCCACCGCGACGCGCTGGCCACGGCACGCGAGGTGTTCCTCACCTCCGCCACCTCCTTCGTGAAGCCCATCGTGGCCGTGGACGGCGTGGCGGTGGGCGATGGCACGCCGGGGCCGATGACGCGGCGCCTCTTCGACATCTTCGCGCGCCATGTCCACCAGCAGGCGGGCAATGCGGCATGAGGCCGCGCGCGCTGCTGTTCGATTGGGATAACACGCTGGTGGATGGCTGGGCCGCGATCCAATACGCGCTCAACACGACCTTTGCCGCCTTCGGCAAGCCCGCCTGGTCGCGCGAGGAGGTTCTGGCCAATGTCCGCAAATCCCTGCGTGACTCTTTCCCCATCCATTTCGGGGATGAGTGGGAGCGCGCGCGCGGCATCTTCTACGACGCGATCCACGCCACGCACCTCGACGCGGTGCGCCCGCTGCCGGGCACGGCGGTGATGCTGGAAGCGGCCGCATCCTGGCCGCTCGGCGTCGTCTCCAACAAGCAGGGCGCGCTGCTGCGCGAGGAGGCCGCGCATCTCGGTCTTGCCCAACATTTCAAGGTGCTTGTGGGCGCCGGCGACGCGGTGGCGGACAAGCCCAGCGCGGCCCCGCTGCTGATGGCGCTGCGTGCGCTCGACCTGCCGCCAGGTCCCGACATCTGGTATGTGGGCGACACCGCGATCGACATGGAAGCGGCGCGTGCGTCGGGCTGCCGCGCGGTGTTGCTCGGGGATGCGGCACATGACGGCGGCGTCACGCATTGTGCCCCAGATATGGCATTTGCGGATGGCGCTGCGCTGGCCGTGCATCTCTCAGCCCTGGACAAGCCCGCCGCAACCCGCGAGACTCAGCCCGGTTGAGCGACGAGCGGGCCTGCCCGCCATGAAGAAGAGGAAGGAGGCCACCATGGCCGAGAAGTCCCAGAACGTGCAGGACGTGTTCCTGAATCACGTGCGGAAGAGCAAGACGCCGGTGACGGTCTTCCTCGTGAACGGCGTGAAGCTCCAGGGCATCATCACCTGGTTCGACAATTTCTCCGTCCTGTTGCGCCGGGACGGGCACACGCAACTGGTCTACAAGCACGCCATCAGCACCGTGATGCCGGGCGCGCCCATCATGCTGTTCGACCCGCAGGCGGCCGCGCAGGCCGCGCCAGCGGCCGGCGGCGCCGCGCCCGTGCGCGAGACCACATTGACCATGAACCGGGAGCCCGCCACTGCCCGCGACGAGTGAGGAGACCGCGGCGCCACCCACCCGCGCCGCCGTCATCCTGCCCTATGGCCGCACGGCACGCGGCTCCGTCACCGAATTCGCAGCGCCCGGCGCCATGCCGCGCGCGGCGGAGGCGCGCCTTGCGGAGGCCGTGGGCCTCGCCGCCTCCATCGGGGTGATGATCGTCCACCAGGCGATCCATCCGCTGCGCGCCCGCCGGCCCTCCACCCTGCTGGGCGAGGGGCAGGTCGAGATGGTGCGCGCCGCGCTGGAGGAGCAGGAGGCCGGCCTCGTCGTCGTGGACGCCGCACTCACGCCCGTGCAGCAGCGCAACCTGGAACGCGCCTGGAAGGCCAAGGTCATCGACCGCACCGGCCTGATCCTGGAGATCTTCGGCGAGCGCGCCCGCACGCGCGAGGGCAGCTTGCAGGTCGAGCTCGCGCATCTGGAATACCAGCGCACGCGGCTCGTCCGCTCCTGGACCCACCTGGAGCGCCAGCGCGGTGGCTTCGGCTTCCTGGGCGGCCCCGGCGAAAGCCAGATCGAAATCGACCGCCGCCTGATCGGCGAGCGCATCGTGCGCCTCAAGAAGGAGCTGGAGCAGGTGCGCCGCACCCGCGGCCTGCACCGCAAGTCGCGTGAGCGCGTGCCCTATCCGGTCATTGCGCTGGTGGGCTACACCAATGCCGGCAAGTCCACGCTGTTCAATGCGCTGACCGGTGCGGGGGTGATGGCGCAGGACCAGCTCTTCGCCACGCTCGACCCCACCATGCGGCAGATCACGCTGCCTTCGGGACGGCCGGCCATCCTGTCCGACACGGTGGGCTTCATCAGCGAATTGCCCACGCAACTCGTCGAGGCCTTCCGTGCCACGCTGGAGGAGGTCGCCTCGGCCGACATCATCCTGCATGTGCGCGACGTGGCCCACCCCGACAGCGCGGCCCAGCGCGCCGATGTCCATGCCGTGCTGGATGGCATGGCCGGCGGCGAGCACGCGGCCATGGGCACCGACTGGCGCGCGCGAACCATCGAGGTGCTGAACAAGGCCGACCTGCTGGGCGGGCCAGAGGCCGTGGCCGCGCGCATCGAGGGCGGTCTCGCGGTCTCGGCCATGACGGGCGAGGGGCTCGACCAGCTCCGCGCCGCGCTGGACGAGCGGCTGTCGGCCGGCATGGTCACGGCTGAGCTGACCCTGACCTCCGCTGATGGCGCGCGCCTGGCCTGGCTCTACCGCCATGGCGAGGTGCTGGAGCGGGTGGAGGAAGAGGGCGCGGTGCGCCTGACCGTCCGCCTCTCGCCCGCCGACCGCGCGCGTTTCGGGCAGCTTCCATGAGAATTTCCGCGACCGCGGCGCGGGAGGTGGCGCAGCTTCTGCGGGCCGCCGCGCGCGCCGAGATCCTGCCGCGCTTCCGCCGTCTCGCCTCGGGCGATGTGCGGACCAAGTCCGGCCCGCTCGACCTCGTCACCGAGGCCGATGAGGCGGCCGAACGCCATATCGAGGCCGGGCTGCGCCGCCTCTTCCCCGATGCCGTCATCCTGGGCGAGGAGGCCGCGGCCGCCGACCCCACCAAGCTCACCAACATGGCCGAGGCGCGGCTGTGCATCGTGGTGGACCCGGTGGATGGCACGGCCAACTTCGCCGCGGGCGTCCCGCTCTTCGGCGTGATGGCGGCCGCGATCTACCAGGGCGAGACCATCGCCGCCTGGATCCATGACCCCCTGGGCGACGACACGCTGATCGCCCTGCGGGGCGAGGGGGCCTGGGTCGAGGGGCAGGAAGGCCACCTGCATGATTGCCGGGTCTCCGCCCCTGTGCCGCTCGCGCGCATGGTAGGCGCCATTTCCTGGGGCTTCATGCCGCGCGACCGGAAGGCGGCGGTGCTGCCCAAGCTCGCGGGCTTTGCGTCGGTCATGAACTTCCGCTGCGCGGCCCACGAATACCGCCTGGTGAACACGGGCGGCGCGCATGTGCTGGTCTATAACCGCTTGCTTCCCTGGGACCATGCGGCGGGCGTGCTCATCCATGCCGAGGCCGGCGGGTATTCGGCCCAGTTCGACGGCGCGCCCTATTCCCCCCTGCGCCACACCGGCGGGATCATCTGCGCGCCCGATCAGGCTGGTTGGGAAGAAGTCCGGGCCTGGCTCTTGGGCTGATCGCCGGGTGGTGGGCTTTCCACGTTACGGTGATGGACAAGCGCGGCCCAACGCTTATTCTGCGCCGCAACACGGCGCGAGGCGATAGAACCGGCGCCCCTTGTTTTCAGGAAGGTAACAGCATGAGCGGCAGCAACGGCTCCATCACGATCACCCTGGACGGCACCAACCGGAGCACGACGCTGCCCCTGCTGTCCGGCACCGAAGGCCCGGATGTCGCGGACATCCGCAAGCTCTATGCCAATCTTGGCATCTTTACCTTCGACCCCGGCTATGGCGAGACCGCCAGCTGCGAGAGCAAGATCACCTATATCGACGGCGATGCCGGGGTGCTCATGTACCGCGGCTACCCGATCGAGCAGCTTGCCGAGCAGAGCGACTTCACCGAGGTCTGCTACCTGCTGATGAATGGTGACCTGCCGAACGCCAAGGAATTCAAGGAATTCCGCAATGGCGTGACCTACCACACCATGGTCCATGAGCAGATTCGCAACTTCTTCAACGGCTTCCGACGTGACGCGCATCCCATGGCCATCCTCTGCGGGGTGGTGGGCGCGCTGGCCGCCTTCTACCACGACAACCTCGACATCAATGACCCCGAGCAGCGGCGCATCGCGGCCTTCCGCCTGATCGCGAAGGTGCCGACCATCGCGGCCATGGCCTACAAGTATTCGCTCGGCCAGCCCTTCGTGTATCCGAAGAACGCGCTGGCCAATGGCCCGCAGGGCTATGCGCGCAACTTCATCCACATGCTGAAGTCCGTGCCGGCCGAGGAATATGACGTTCCCGACGTGCTGGCCAAGGCGATGGACCGCATCCTGATCCTGCACGCGGACCATGAGCAGAATGCCTCCACCTCCACGGTGCGCCTCGCGGGTTCGACGGGCGCCAACCCCTTCGCCTGCATCGCGGCCGGCATTGCGGCCCTCTGGGGCCCCGCCCATGGCGGCGCCAACGAGGCCGTGCTGAAGATGCTGGCCGAGATCGGCGATGTGAAAAACATCCCGGCCTTCATCGAGGGCGTGAAGGACAAGAACAGCAACGTGAAGCTGATGGGCTTCGGCCACCGGGTCTACAAGAACTTCGACCCGCGCGCGAAGATCATGAAGGAAAGCTGCGACGAGGTGCTCGCGGCCCTCGGCGTCGAGCACGAGCCGCTGCTGGAGATCGCGCGCGAGCTGGAGCGCATCGCGCTCAGCGACGATTACTTCATTTCGCGCAAGCTCTATCCGAACGTGGACTTCTATTCCGGCATCATCCTGAAGGCGATGGACATCCCGACCAGCATGTTCACCGTGATCTTCGCCGTCGCCCGCACGGTGGGCTGGGTGAGCCAGTGGAAGGAGCTGGTGGAGGACCCCGCGCAGCGCATCGGCCGCCCGCGCCAGATCTACACGGGGGCCTCCAAGCGCGACTACAAGCCGCTGTCCGAGCGCGGCTGACCCTCCATGTCCGACCAGTTCCAGCCCGTCATCGGGATCATCGGCGGTTCCGGCATCTATGACATTGACGGGCTGGAGGGGCGCGAGTGGAAGCGCGTCTTCACCCCCTGGGGCGAACCCTCGGACGAGATGCTCTTCGGCACGCTGGGCGGGGTGCGCTGCGTCTTCCTGCCGCGCCACGGCAAGGGCCACCCGCTGCCGCCCTCCGCGCTGAACTACCGCGCGAACATTGATGCGCTGAAGCGGTCGGGTGTCACGGACGTGATCTCCCTCTCGGCCGTCGGTTCGCTCAGGGCGCAACTGCCACCCGGGCATTTCGTCATCGTGGACCAGTTCATCGACCGCACCTTCGCGCGGGAGAAATCCTTCTTCGGGCCGGGCTGTGTCGCGCATGTCAGCGTGGCGCACCCGACCTGTCCGCGCCTGTCCGACGCAGCCGAGGCGGCGGGACAGGAAATCGGCCTGCCGATGACCCGCGGCGCCACCTACCTGGTCATGGAAGGCCCGCAATTCAGCACCAAGGCCGAGAGCGAACTCTACCGCGCCTGGGGCTGCGACGTGATCGGCATGACCAACATGCCCGAGGCCAAGCTCGCACGAGAAGCGGAGCTTTGCTACGCCTCGGTCGCCATGGTGACCGATTTCGACTGCTGGCACCCCGACCATGACCACGTGACGGTGGACCAGGTGGTGAAGGTGCTCCAGGGCAATGCCGAGAAGGCACGCGCCCTGGTCAAGGCGCTGATCCCGCGCATCGGCGCCCCGCGCGGCGCCTGCCCTGCCGGCTGCGACCGCGCACTGGAATATGCGCTGATCACGGCGCCGGAAAAGCGCGACCCGGCACTGCTGGCCAAGCTCGATGCCGTCGCCGGCCGGGTGCTGAACGCGGCCTGACCGATGCAGGCCGCATTCGGGTTGATGTGCAAGGCGCCACGCCCCGGCGTCAGCAAGACGAGGCTCGCCGCGGTGGTGGGCGCGGCGCGCGCGGCGCAACTGGCGCGCGCCTTCCTGCTGGACAGCGCCGACATCCTGCGCTTCCTCGCCCCGCGCTATGCCGCCACGCTCACGGCCTTCCACACGCCCGCCGATGCGGAGCAGGAGATCGCCGCGCTGTTGCCTGGTTGGGCCCTGACGCCACAGCCGGGCGGTGACCTTGGCGCACGGATGGGGGCAGCATTCGACGCCCTGTTCCAGCCCGGCATCGGCTGCGCCCTGCTGACCGGCACGGACGCGCCGACCTTGCCGCCGGCCTTGCTGGAACTGCTGCCCGCCGCGGTCGCGGCCGGTGCGGATGCGGCGCTGATCCCGGCCCTGGATGGCGGCTATTGCGCCATCGCCATGGCGCGTCCGTTGCCCGCGCTGCTGGATGGAATGCCCTGGAGCGCGCCCGGCCTGCTGGACGCCACCCGCGCCCGGGCGGCGGCGGAGGGGCTACGCCTGGACGTGCTCCAGCCCTGGCATGACGTGGACGGCGCCGAGGATCTTGACCTGCTGCGCCTCAGCCTGGCCGCTGCGCAGCCGCCCGGCTGTTCGCCCCTGCCGCCCTATCGCGCCAATCACAGCCGGGTGGCGCTGGAAGCGGCCTGATCAGGCCTTGGCGGCCGCGCGCCGGCTGATGCGGCCTTCCCTCGCCGCACGGCGCAGCGCGCATAGCCCGACCACACCCGCCGTGCCGGCGACGGCACCCAGGGTGAAGGCGCCACGCACCGCCATCTTCGTCAGCACGACCTGCGCGCACAGCAGCTTCAGGACCATCTTCGCCTCCTATCGGATGGCTTTGAGATGGGCCTGAAGCACCAAGCCCGCAAGCGTCAGCCGCGCAGCCGTCAACCCCGGACCAGCGGGCAGCCGCCATCGGCCATGGGGCGGAAGGCCTCCTCGGCCGGCACGGTCGCGCGCAGCTTGTAGAAATCCCACATGCCGCGGCTCTCGGCGGGCGACTTCACCTCGAAGAGATAGGCCGGGTGGATCTTGCGGCCATCCTCGCGCACGCGCCCGGGGCCGAAGGCGTCATCATCGGTCGGCATGCGCTTCATCACGTTGATGACCTCGATGCCCGAGGCCTTGGCGCGCGCGGCGCCCACCTCGGCCACGGCCTTGAGGTAGTGGATGGCGCAGGAATAGGTGCCGGCGTGCTCCTGGCTCGGCATGTTGTCCGGCGTGCGGCGCAGGATGCGTTGCGCGAGGCCCCGCGTGCGGTCGTTCAGGTCGTGGTAGAAGACCTCGCTCATCACCATGCCCTGGGCGGATTCCAGGCCGATGGTGCGGATGTCCTGCACGAACATGATCATCCCGGCCAATTGCTGGCCACGGCGCATCAGCCCGAACTCGTGCGCCTGCTTCACGCAGTTCTGCATGTCGCCGGCGGCCATGGCGAGGCCCACCACCTTCGCGCGGCTGGCCTGCGCCTGGAGCAGGAAGCTGCTGAAATCGGTCGTGCCGGGGAAGGGGTAGCGCGCGCTGCCTGCCACGCGCCCGCCCGCGCGGGTCACGAACTGGGTGGTGTCGCGTTCCAGCTGGTGGCCGAAGGCGTAGTCGGCCGTGATGAAATACCAGCTGTCCCCGCCCGAGCGCACCGTGGCCCCGCCCACCACATTGGCGAACATCCAGGTGTCATAGGTCCAGTGCAGGGTGTGGGTGCTGCACTGCGGGCCGGTCAGCGCGGAGGATGCGGCACCCGAGGCGAGCTGCACCTTGTCCCGCTCCCGCATCAGGTTGGCGACAGCGAGGGCGATGGCGGAGTTGTTCACCTCGCAGATCATGTCCACGCCCTGGGTGTCGATCCAGCGCCGCGCCAGCGCCAGGGCGGCGTCGGGGCGGTTGAGGTGGTCGCCCTGGATCACCTCGACGTTGATGCCCCGCTGCGCCATGCCGAGATCCTCGATGGCCTGCTGCACGGCGGCGACCGAGGTGGGCCCGGAGGTGTCGCGGTAGGGGCCCGAGAAATCGGCCAGCACGCCGATGCGGATGGTGTTGTCGCGGCTCTGGGCGCGGCCCGCGACAGGAAGGGCGGCGACGCCCAGCGCGCCGCCCATTGCGGTGCGGCGGGTGATGCTTGTCATTGTTCGTTTCCTCGGCACTAGTGGCCAAGGGATGCTGCGCGGCGCCGCGACGCCGCGCAAGGGGAGGTTCAGCGAAACACGAGGTGGGGCAGGAACAGCACCAGCGTCGGCACATAGGTGATGACCATGAGGCAGGCGAAGACCACGCCGATGAACACCACAAGGTAGCGCATCATCTGGTCCACTCCGCAGCCCGCCACCTGGGCGGCCGCGAAGAGGTTCACGCCGAAGGGCGGGGTGATCATGCCCAAGGCCAGGTTCACCACCATGATGGTGCCGAAATGCACCGCGTCCACGCCGAGCCGCCCCGCCGCCTCCTGCAGGATGGGGGCGAGCACGATGATGGAGGCCGAGGTCTCCACGAACATCCCCACCAGGAACAGGAACAGGTTCACCACCAGCAGGAACAGCGCCGGGCTGTCGAAGGAGGTGGCGAGCCAGGCCGCCGCCGCGTCCGGCACGCCCTGGCGGTTCAGCAGCCAGGAGAACAGCCCCGCGCAGGCGATGATGAACAGGATCACCGCCGACGTGATGACGCTCTTGCGGAAGATGGGAAACAGGTCCGGCAGGCGGATTTCGCGGTGGATCACCACGCCCACGATGAGCGCGTAGACCACCGCGATGACCGAGGCCTCGGTCGGCGTGGTGATGCCGCCATAGATGCCGCCCAGCACCACCACGGGCATCATCAGCGCCCAGCCGGCCTGGCGCGTGGCGGTCAGGAAAGGCAGGCGGCCCTCGCCATCCTGCTTGCCCCAGCCCTTGATGCGGCACCAGACCAGCACCGTGGCGATGAGAGCGCCCGCGATCAGGATGCCCGGCCCGATGCCCGCGATGAACAACTCCGGGATCGAGGTCTGGGTGGTGACGCCATAGAGGATCATGGGGATGGAGGGCGGGATGACCACGCCCAGCTCCGCAGCCGTGGCCTGGAGTGCGGCCGCGAAGCCCACCGGATAGCCCGCCCGCACCAGCGCCGGGATCATGATGGCGCCGATGGCGAAGGTGGTCGCGACCGAGGAACCGCTGATGGCCGCGAAGATCATGCAGGTGACGACGCAGGTCGCCGGCAACCCGCCCTGGATGCCGCCCACGATGGAGCGCGCGAATTCCACCAGCCGGCGGGAAATGCCGCCCATCTCCATCAGCGCACCCGCCAGGATGAAGAAGGGGATGGCCGCCAGCGGGAACTTGTCCAGCGCCACGAACAGCTGCTGCGCCGCCACGATCATGGGGAAGGAGGTGAAGCCCGCGATCCCCACCACGGCCGAGATGCCGATCGCGATCGCGACCGGCACGGCGGCCGCGAAGAGCACCAGCATCACGGTCAGCATCATGCCGCTCATAGGGCGGTCTCCAGCTCGTCGGTGGGCTTTCGGTCGAGGAAATGGGCGATGGCGCCGATCATGGCGAAGCAGGCCCCGATGGGGATGGCGGCATAGCCCCAGGACATCGAGACCTCGAGCCCAGCCATCTCCTGGAACTTCACCCGTTCGGCCATCATCCAACCGAACCAGAACATGACGCCGAGAAACGAGAGGATGGCGGCCAGCGAGGCCGCCTCTAGCGCGCGCTGCACGGTGCCCCTGCTGAGGCGGCGCGCGACATCAATGGACACCAGCGCCCCGGCGCGCAGCGCCACCGCGACGCCGATGAAGGCGACCCAGACGATGGCGGTGCGGACCAGCGCCTCGGACCAGACCGAGGGGGTCTCGGTCGCGAAGCGCGCCACCACCTGCCAGGCGCCGGCGGCCACGGCCACGGCCATGGCGAGGGTGGCGAGGATGGCCGCGGCCCCGCTGGTGAGGCGATCCACCGCCAGGAAGGTGCGGCGCATCCGTGCCCGCGCGCCCGCCTCGCCCGAGCCGGCCCAGAGGGCCAGCGCCACGGCCAGCACCGTGGCCACCCCCATGATCTGGAGCGGCAGGACATTCATCGCATTCATGAAAAACCCCCGGCGGGCAGACGAAGGGGGCGCGGCGGAACCGCGCCCCCGGACAGTTGAGGCTCAGCCCTGGCTCAGTTCGCGCGCCAGTCGCGGATGCGGCGCAGCAGGGCGGCGTCCAGGCTGCGCTCCCATTCGGCGAAGGCAGGCGCCAGCGCTTCCTGGAAGGCGGCGGTGTTCACGGTCGTGACCACGGTCATGCCGCGGCTGCGCAGCAGTTCCACGCCGTTCGCGTCGTCCTGCGTCACGCGGTCGCGGTTGGCGCGCTGGGCGGCGCGGGCCGCGGTCATGAAATGCTCGCGGTCGGCGGGGGTCATGCGCTGCATGAGGCCTGGGTTACAGATCATGACGGAGGGCGAATAGACGTGGTTCGTCAGCGTCATGTAGCGCTGCACCTGGTTCAGGTTGTTCGCCACGATCACCGAGATCGGGTTTTCCTGCCCATCCACCGTGCCTTGCTGCAGGGCCGGCACCAGCTCGCTGAAGGCCATGGGCGTCGGCAGGGCGCCCAGCACCGTGAAGGCCCGCATATGGACCTGGTTCTCCATGGTGCGGACCTTGAGGCCGCGCAGGTCGGCCGGCAGGTTCACCTCGCGGCGGGAATTCGTCAGGTGGCGGAAGCCGTTCTCCGTCCAGATCACGCCGTGCAGGCCGCGCGCGCTGAAGCGGCCCAGGACCTGCTGGCCGATTTCGCTGTCCAGCACGCCACGGGCATGGGCGGTGTCGCGGAACAGGAAGGGCACGTCGAAGATGCGGACCTCCGGCACGAAGTTGCCGACGGGGCCGGTGGAGGTGAAGGTGCAGTCGATGGTGCCGATCTGCACGCTCTCGACCATCTCGCGCTCATTGTCGTTGCGCTGGGCCACGACGCGATAGCGGCCATTGGTCAGGCGCTCGAACACCTCCTTGATGGCGGCCGGGCCGACGCCGGTGTGGCTGTTGGCCGGCAGGGCGTGCTGGATGGTGATCTGCGTCTGTGCGATGGCGGGGCCGGCCAGGAAGGCGGCGATACCCGCCGCCAGCGCCGAACGTCGGAACATGGACATTTCGTTTTTCTCTCCCTGAGTATCAATTGCATAGGGCATGTTCCGGCCCGGTTGCAATCGGACAATCGGGCGAGGGCTGGGCGATCGAAAAAGGGGTGCCGGTCGCCCGGCACCCCCCCTCGCTTCCCGATGAGGCCGGCGCTCAGTTCGGCTGCCAGTCCCGGATGCGGCGCAGCAGGGCCGCGTTCAGCGTGCGCTCATATTCGGCGAAGGCGGGGGCCAGCGCCTCCTGGAAGGCGGCGGTGTTCACGGTCGTCACCACCGTCATGCCGCGCCGGCGCAGCTCCTCCACGCCCGATTCCTCATCGGCCGTGACGCGGGCGCGGTTGGCGGCGACGCCCGCGCGGGCCGCTTCCTGGAAGGCCGCGCGGTCGGCGGCCGACATGCGGGCCAGCAGCGCCGGGTTGCAGATCAGCACGGCCGGCGAATAGACGTGGCTGGTCAGCGTCAGGAAGCGCTGCACCTGGTTCAGGTTGTTGGCGACGATGACCGGGATGGGGTTTTCCTGCCCGTCCACCGTGCCCTGCTGGAGCGCGGGCACCAGCTCGCTGAAGGCCATCGGCGTGGGCAGCGCGCCCAGCGTGGAGAAGGCGCGCATGTGCACCTGGTTCTCCATGGTCCGCACCTTCAGCCCGCGGATATCGGCGGGGTTGTTCACCTCGCGCCGGGAATTGGTGAGGTGGCGGAAGCCGTTCTCCATCCAGGCCACGCCCGCAAGGCCCCGGGCGTTGAAGCGGCCGAGCAATTCCTGGCCGATGGGTCCGTCCAGCACGCCGCGGGCATGGGCGCTGTCGCGGAACAGGAAGGGCACGTCCAGGTTGCGGGTGTCGGGCACGAAGTTGCCGACGGGGCCGGTGGAGGTGATGACGCACTCGATCGTGCCGATCTGCACGCTCTCGATCGCCTCGCGCTCATTGTCGTTGCGCTGGATGACGACGCGGTAGCGGTTCCCGGCGGCGCGCTCGAAGGCCTCCTTCAGCGCGGTCGCGCCGGCGCCGTAATGGCTGTTCAGCGGCAGCGGGTGCTGGATGGTGATCTGGGTCTGCGCGGCGGCGGGGCCGGCCAGCAGGGCGGTGAGCCCGGCGGCCAGGGCGGTGCGGCGGAACATGGGCATTTCCTGATTTCTCCCTCTTCTGAGGGCATGGATTAAGTAGCATCCGGCACCTTTGCAATCGGCCTGCCAGGTTTGCAATCGGCCTGCCAGGAGGTTGGCGCGGGACGATCCCGGGTTCATCCTGTCAGACGATTCCGCCCTTCACATGAGGTTCCGCCCATGCCCCTGCGCTGTGATCTGGTGATCCGGGACGCCACCGTGCTGGATGGCACCGGCGCCCCCCGCTTCACCGCCGATGTGGCGGTGGAGGGCGACCGTGTGGTGGCCGTGGGCGAACTCGGCTCGGCCTCGGGCCAGGCGGAGCTGGACGCCAAGGGCCTCGCCCTCGCCCCCGGCTTCATTGACGCCCACACCCATGACGACCGCGCCGTGCTCTGCGGCCCCAACTGCCTGCACTGCAAGTCGAGCCAGGGCGTCACCACCGTGGTGGTGGGCAATTGCGGCGTCAGCCTCGCCCCCGCGCGCATGAGCAAGCGCCCGCCGCCGCCGCTGGACCTGCTGGGCGATGAGAGCTGGTTCACGCTGGGCAGCTTCGGCGAATACGCGGAGGCGTTGGCGAAGAACCCGCCCGCCGTGAACACGCTGGCCTTCTGTGGCGCGCAATCGCTGCGCGTGGAGGCGATGGAGGGCGATGTCTACCGCGCCGCCAAGGACCACGAGATCGCCCGCATGCAGGACCGCCTGCGCGAGAGCCTGCGCCAGGGCGCCTGCGGCTTCACCACCGGCCTCTACTACGCCCCCAATGCCCAGGCGACGACCGAGGAATGCATCGCCATCGCCTCCGTGCTGGCCGAGGAAGGCGGCCTCTACGCCACCCATATGCGCGACGAGGCCGACCATGTGCTGGACAGCATCCGCGAGACGCTGCGGGTGGGGCGCGAGGCGGGGCGCGAGGGCGCGCCGCTCGAAGTGGTCATCAGCCACCACAAGTGTTCCATGAGCGAGAATTTCGGCCGTTCGCGCGAGACGCTGGCCCTGATGGACACGCTGGGCCAGGACCAGCCCGTGGCCTATGACGTCTATCCTTATCCTGCGGGCTCCACCGTGCTGATGCCGGACAAGCTTCGCCAGGATGTGAAGGTGCAGATCACGTGGTCGGTGCCGCATCCGGACCAGGCGGGGCGCGACCTGGATGACATCGCGCAGGATTGGGGCATGACGCGGCGCGCGGCGGCCGAGAAGCTGCAGCCCGCCGGCGCCATCAGCTTCATGATGGACGAGGCCGATGTGCAGCGCATCATGGCCCACCCCCGCAGCATGATCGGCAGCGACGGCATCCCGCATGACGAGAAGCCGCACCCGCGCCTCTGGGGCACCTTCCCGCGCGTGCTGGGCCGCTATGTGCGGGACTTGCAGCTGTTCAGCCTGGAGACCGCCATCCACAAGATGACCGGCCGCACCGCGCAGATCTTCGGCATTCCGGACCGCGGCGTGATCCGCGCCGGTGCCTTCGCGGACCTGGTGCTGTTCGACCCGACGCGGGTGCGCGACCACGCGACCTACAAGAACCCGACCGCGCTGTCGGAGGGTGTTGTGAAGGTGTGGTGCAACGGCATCCCCACCTTCAAGGAGGGTGCGGCGACCACCACCGCCGCCGCCGGCCGCTTCCTCGGCAACCCGAGGCGGCTTGCCGCGTGAGGGGCGCCGCCTGATGGGCGTCGAGCCCGAGGTCGCGCGCGGGCGCATGTGGCAGTCCGGTACGCTGCCCAGGGCGGGGGCGATGGCGCTGGTGCTGGCCGCCATGCTGCTGTTCCTGTCCTGGCTCTCGCCAGACCGCGCGCCGCCCACCGATGTGGACCGCTACCTCCGCCGCGGCGAGGTGGCGGGGGCGGAGGCGCTGCGCGCGGACCTGGTGCGGCTTTCCCCGGCGGGCACGGATTCCGGGCCGGCGGTGCAGCACCTCATCTCGCTCGGCTTCAACTGCGTGGCGCCCATCCTGCCCAATGGCAGCTGGACCTGCCTGCACCGCCGCCCGGCGGAAGGGCGGGTGCTGCTCAGCTTCGAGGCGCGTGTCCGCCTGGATCGCGGCAGCACCGCCGAGATCACGACCCGCATCTGGGATGAGCCGATCCGCTGACATAGCCCGCCCAGCCGGCGGCGCGCAGCTCGCAGGCCGGGCATTCGCCGCAGCCATGGCCCCAGGGGTGCAGCACCTCGCGCACGCCCTTGTAGCAGGAATGGCTCTCGCGCCGGATCAGTTCCACCAGCGCTGTGCCGCCCAGGTTTTCCGCGAGCCGCCAGGTGGCCGGCTTGTCGCGCCACATCAGCGGCGTGTGCAGCACGAAGCGGGAGGCCATGCCGAGGTTGATCGCCACCTGCAGCGCCTTGATGGTGTCGTCGCGGCAGTCGGGATAGCCCGAGTAATCCGTCTCGCAGACGCCGGTCACGATGTGGCGCAGGCCGCGCCGCGTGGCCAGCGCGGCGGCGAAGGTCAGGAAGATCAGGTTGCGGCCGGGCACGAAGGTGGTGGGCAGCCCATCCTCGCGCAGCGCGATCTCGGCCTCGCGTGTCAGGGCCGTGTCCGACAGCGCGCCCAGCACGCCAAGGTCCAGCAGATGGTCTTCCCCCAGGCGGGGGCTCGCCATGCCCTCGCGCAACGCGCCGCGGCAGTCGAGTTCGATGCGGTGGCGCTGGCCATAGTCGAAGCCCAGCGTCTCCACATGGGCGAAGCGGTCCAGCGCCCAGGCGAGGCAGGTGGCGCTGTCCTGCCCGCCGGAGAACAGGACAAGTGCTGCATCGTCTCTCATGCGGGAAGCCTTTCCAAAGCCCAGGTGGCGGCCTCGGCCAACACGGGGTCGGGGTCATGCGCCAGGGCCTGGGCGGCCGGTCTTAGCGTCGCGTCGCCGCTGTTGCCGATGGCGATGGCCACGTTGCGCAGGAAGCGGTTGCGGCCGATGCGCTTGATGGGTGAGCCCGCGAAGCGTGCGCGGAAGGCGCCATCGTCCAGGGCCGCGAGTTCAGCCAGCGGCGGCGCCACCTCGCCGCGCGGATGCAGCGTCATCTCGGCGGCGGTGCGGGCGAATTTGTTCCAGGGGCAGGCGGCCAGGCAGTCATCGCAGCCATAGATGCGGTTGCCCATGGCAGCACGGAACTCCTCCGGAATGGGGCCGTGGTGCTCGATGGTGAGGTAGGAGAGGCAGCGCCGCGCATCCAGCACATAGGGCGCGGGAAAAGCGGCCGTCGGGCAGGCGTCCAGGCAGGCGCGGCAGGTGCCGCAATGGTCACGCTCCGGCGCGTCGGGCGGCAGGTCGAGTGTGGTGTAGATCTCGCCCAGGAAAAGCCAGGAGCCCCATTCCCGACTGACCAGGTTGCTGTGCTTGCCCTGCCAGCCCAGCCCCGCCTGCTGCGCCAGCGGCTTTTCCATCACCGGCGCCGTGTCCACGAAGACCTTCAGCGGCTCGCCCTTGAAGCGCCGCGCCATCCATTGCCCCAGCGCCTTGAGGCGCTTCTTCACGACGTCGTGATAGTCGCGCCCCTGGGCGTAGCAGGAGATCGTGGCGCGGGAGGGCTGTGCGAGGCTCGCCAGCGGGTCGTAGTCGGGGCCGTAGTTCTGCCCGAGGCTGATCACGCTCACCGCCTCGGGCCAGAGGGCGCGTGGCTGTGCGCGCTGGTCCACGCGTCGTTCCATCCATTCCATGTCGCCATGGTGTCCGGCGGCGAGGCTGGCATCGAGCCGCGCGCGCGCGGCCTCAGGCAGGTGCGCGCGGGTGAAGCCCACGGCGTCGAAACCGAGCCGCAACGCCTCGGCGCGGATTTCCGCCGCGACGTTCATGGCGGATCGGTGAGGATGGCGGTGGCCTCGATTTCCAGCAGCGCCTCGGGCTCCACCAGCGCCGAGACCTGCACGAAGGTCATGGCGGGGAAATGCGCGCCCATCACCTCGCGCCAGGCATCGCCCAGCGCGGGCAGGTTCGCCTGGTAGTCGCGCAGGCTCAGCACGAACCAGGTCATGCGCGCGATGTCGGGCGCGCCGCCGCCGGCCTCGGCCAGCACGGCGAGGATATTCGACAGGGCCTGGCGCGCCTGGTCCACGAAGTCCGTGGGGAAGCGCCCCTCGCTGTCGCAGCCCACCTGGCCGCCCAGCACCACCAGACGCCCGGCACCGGCCCAGCCATGAGTGTGCCCGCGCGGGCGGGGCCAGCCTTGCGGATGGAGCTTGGTGAGCGGCATGGGTGGGGCTTTCGCAGCGGTGGCGCTTCCTGTCCAGCGTGATCTGTGCGGGGCACGTCCTGCGTGGCATCCTGCGCCGCAAGCATGAGGAGGGGAGGGCATGACGGCACCGGTGCTGATCGCGGGCGGTGGCGTGGGCGGGCTGACGCTGGCACTGTCGCTGCATGAGCGCGACATCCCCTGCGAGGTCTTCGAGGCGGCGCCCGAGGTGAAGCAGCTCGGCGTGGGCATCAACACCCTGCCGCATGCCATCCGGGAACTTTCGGCGCTCGGCCTGCTGGAGGCGCTGGATGCCATCGCCATCCGCACGCGCGAATTGCGCTACCTCGACCGCTTCGGCAACCGCATCTGGACCGAGGCGCGCGGGCTGCATGCGGGGCATGAGGCACCGCAATTCTCCATCCATCGCGGGCGGCTGCACGGCGCGCTGTGGCAGGCGGCGATGGAGCGCCTGGGCCCCGCGCGCATCCACACCAACAAGCGGCTGCAGGGCTACATGCAGGACAGCCGCGCCGTGACGGTGCGCTTCACCGACGGTACCACGCGGCGCGGCAAGGCGCTGGTGGGGGCGGATGGCATCCACTCGGCGCTGCGCGCGCTGATGCACCCGCATGATGGCGGCATCCGCTGGAACGGCATCCAGATGTGGCGCGGCGCGGTGGACTGGCCCGTCTTCGAGGGCGGCGACGTGATGACGGTGGCCGGCGACATGCGCGAGAAGCTGGTGCTCTACCCCATCGCGGCCGGCGCCACGCCGCAAACGCGCCTCACCAACTGGGTGGTCTGCGCCCAGGTCGGCGATGCCACGCAGCCGCCGCCGCGCCGCGAGGACTGGTCGCGCCCCGGCCGGCTGGAGGATGTGCTGCCCCATGTACAGCGCTTCCGCGTGCCCTGGCTGGATGTGGAGGCCCTGGTCCGTGCCACGCCCGAATTCTGGGAATACCCCATGTGCGACCGTGACCCCCTGCCGCACTGGACCGAGGGGCGCGTGACGCTGCTGGGCGATGCCGCGCACCCGATGTATCCGGTCGGCTCCAACGGTGCCTCCCAGGCCATATTGGATGCGCGGTTGTTGGCGCGGCTGCTGGATGGGATGAACGTGACCAAGGCACTCGCCGCCTATGAGGCCGAGCGCCTGCCCGCCACGCGCGACATCGTCCTGGCCAACCGCCGCGGCGGGCCGGAGCGGGTGGTGGACGTGGTCAGCGAACGCGCGCCCGAGGGGTTTTCAGACATCACGCAGGTGATCGCGCAGGACGAACTTGCCGCCATCGCGCGCGGCTATTCCCAGATAACGGGGGCCCAAATGACAGGAGCGCGCCGATGAGCCGCATCGCGATCGAGGAACGTGGCGACATCCGCCACGTCATCGTGGCCAATGACGCCAAGCTGAACACGCTGAACTCGCCGCTGCTGGAGGCGCTGGCCGGTGCCTTCGAGGTAGGGCCCGAGACGCGCGCCGTGGTGCTGGCGGGCGAGGGGCCGCGCGCCTTCATCGGTGGCGCCGACATCCGCGAGATGGGCGCCATCACCACGCCGGAGGGCGGGCGCGCCTTCATCACCCGCGTCCATCGCGTGAGTGCGGCGATCCGCGCCTGCCGCGTGCCGGTCATCGCGCGCATCCAGGGCTGGTGCCTGGGCGCGGGCATGGAGATCGCGGCCGCCTGCGACATGCGCCTGGCTTCCACTGCGGCCAAGTTCGGGATGCCGGAGGTGCGCGTGGGTATCCCGTCGGTGGTCGAGGCCGCGCTGCTGCCCGGCCTCATCGGCTGGGGCCGCACCCGGCGCCTGCTGCTGCTGGCCGAGACCATCGACGCGGCCACCGCAGAAGCCTGGGGTTTCTGCGAGCGCGTGGTGGCGCCCGAAGCTCTGGACGCGGCGCTCACGGAATGGCTGGACCTGCTGCGCGAGGCCGGCCCGCGCGCCATCGCCGACCAGAAGGCGCTGATCCGCGCCTGGGAGGATCTGCCGCTGAGCCAGGCCATCGCCGCCGGCATCCCCGCCTTCGCCCGTGCCTTCGAGACGGACGAGCCGGGGCGGATGATGGGGCAGTTTCTGAGCCGGAAGCGCTGAAGCGCGAACGCCGCAGGGCGCATGCCCGGAGGCGTGAATCGCGCGCGCGACGGGTCGCGATCGCCGCAGGGCGGATGCCCGGAGGCGTGAATCGCGCGCGCGACGATGTCAGCCTCGCAACGCCTTGATCTGCGCCGGGTAGCTGGAGGGGTCGGTCCGCACATCAATCAGGCGCGGGCCCGGCGTTGCCTCGGCCTCCGCCAACGCCGCGCGCAGCCCCGCCGCATCGGCCACGCGCCAGGCGGCACCGCCCATGCCGCGCATCACCTGTGTGAAATCGGCTTCGGGCCAGTCCAGCGCGCCCTCGGGGAGGTCGCGCGTGCCCTTCTTGATGTCGATCAACGAGAGCAGCGCGTCGTTGAACACCACCACCGTCAGGTTCAGCTTCATGGCGGCGGCGGTGGCCAATTCGCCCAGGCACATCATCAGCCCGCCATCGCCCGTGAAGGCCAGTGCGCCGCGCGCCGGGTCATGCCAGGCGGCGGCGATGGCGGCGGGCAGGGCATAGCCCATGGTGGCGAGCCCATTGGAAATCAGCAGGTCCCCCGGCGCGAAGCATTCCCAGAAGGTCGTGCAGGGGAACATATGCGCCCCCGCATCCACCGCGACGCGCGGATGGCCCGACAGCGCCGCCTGGGTGGTGGTCACGATCTCGGACGGCGCCATGCCGCGATTGCCGCCGGCCGTGTTGCGCAACGCATCCGCCCAGGCATCGCGACGCCTTGCCACCTCGCCCGCGGGCCAGGGGCGGGCGGGGCAGGTGCCGGCCAATTCCTCGGCCGCGGCCTCCCAGGCGCCGTGCAGCGCCAGTGCGGGGGGCGTGTAGTCCAGCCGGCGCGGGGCGGTGGCGAAATCGAGCACGGGCGCGGCATAGCGCCAGGCCTGGCCAATGAACTCCACCGGGTCCGCACCCAGCAGGATGATCAGGTCCGCCTCGCGCAGCAGCGGCGCCTCGGCCTCGCCGCCCGTGAACACGCCGCCGAACAGGGGGTGGCGGTCCGGCACCACGCCCTTGGCCTTGTAGGTGACCAGGGCCGGCGCCCCCAGCGCCTCCACCAGGGCGCGGGTCGCGGCGGCGCGGGCGGGAAGGGTGGCCTCCAGCCCGATGATCAGGGCCGGGCGTTGCGCCTGGGCGATCATGCGCCGCGCGGCGGCGATGGTCGCGGCGTCGGGGGGCGGCAGCTCGGGCCAGCGGAATTCCGGCGCGGGCGCGGCCGCGCCGCCCGCCACATCGCCCGGCAGTTCGAGATAGGCGGGGCCGCGCGGGACGGCCAGCGCGGCTTGAAGGGCGGCGTATGTGGCCTCGCCGGCCGGCACCTCCTGCGTGCGCAGCCGCGCGGAGGTGACGGGCGCCATCATCGCCGCCTGGTCGAACCACTGGTGGGTGGTGAAGCGCGCCTCGGCCGCCGGGAAGCCATCGGCGAAGAGGATCACGGGTGCCCGTTCCAGCGCCGCATTGGCCATGGCATTGGCGGCGTTGGACACGCCCGGGCCCCGCGTGGTCAGCAGCCCGACCGGCCGGTGGGTCAGTTCCGCCAGGGCGGCGGCCATGATGCCGGCCCCTCCTTCGGTGCGGGCCAGCATGAAGGGAATGCCCTGGCGCTTTGCGGCGGCGATGAGATCGAGGCTCGATCCACCCCCCGGAACGCCGAAGATGGCCGGCATGCCCGCCGCCGCGCAGCAGGCCATGACGGATTGCGCGCCGGTGAGGCGCTGTGGCGTCTGGTCCATGGATGTCGTTCCCCCCGAGGCGTGTCGCCCATCATACGCCCCGGGCCGCCCCGGCCCAGCCCGGCGCTGCCTGTCCAGACGGCAACTCCGTGCCGCTGCCCCGCTTTTTGCGTCGGGCTGGCTTGCGTCGTGCGCAAGGCCTTGGTCAATTCGGCATTATGAGTCAAAGCCAATCCCAGGGCGCGCCCCGCCCCCTCCCTGTCGCCTTCGACGAGTTGGGCCAAAGGGCCGAAGTGCGGGCCGCCTATGCCGCCGTGGCCGCCTGGCTGGAGCGCACCCCGCCGGCCGAGCTGGAAGCCAAGCGCGCCGAGGCCGAGCTGCTGTTCCGCCGTGTCGGCATCACCTTCGCCGTCTATGGCGAGGGCGGCGACCCGGAACGGCTGATCCCCTTCGACATCATTCCCCGCGTGCTGGCGCGCAGCGAATGGGACCGTCTGAGCGCGGGCCTCTCCCAGCGCGTGCGCGCGCTGAACGCCTTCCTGGCCGATGCCTATGGCAAGCAGGAGATTCTCAAGGCGGGCGTGATCCCGGCAAGCCTCGTCACCGGCAACGAACAGTTCCGGCCCGAGATGCAGGATTTCCAGCCCCCCGGTGGCGTCTATACCCATATCGCGGGCATCGACCTGGTCCGCACCGGGCCGGATCAGTTCTATGTGCTGGAGGACAATGCCCGCACGCCTTCGGGCGTCTCCTACATGTTGGAAAACCGGGAGGCGATGCTGCGCCTCTTCCCGCGTCTGCTGGCGCGCCACCGACTGGCCCCGGTGAACCGCTACCCCGAGGACCTGCTGACCACGCTGAAGGCCGCGGCACCCGACCGCGCGGGGCCGAACCCCACCGTCGTGATCCTGACGCCGGGCGCCTTCAACAGCGCCTATTACGAACACTGCTTCCTGGCCGACGAGATGGGCGTGGAGGTGGTGGAAGGCGCCGACCTCTTCGTGGACGAGAACGTGGTCTTCATGCGGACCACGGCCGGCCCGCGCCGGGTGGATGTGATCTACCGCCGCATCGATGACGACTACCTGGACCCGCGCGCCTTCCGTCCCGATTCCATGCTGGGCGTGCCCGGCCTCATGGCCGCCTATCGCGCGGGCAATGTGGCGCTGTGCAACGCGCCCGGCTGCGGCATCGCGGACGACAAGGCCATCTACCCCTTCGTGCCGCAGATGATCCGCTTCTACCTGGACGAGGAACCCAAGCTGGCCAATGTCCCCACCTATCTCTGCGAGCGCGAGGCCGACCGCGCCTATGTGCTGGACAACCTGGACCAGCTGGTCGTGAAGCTCGCGCAGGGCTCGGGCGGATACGGCATGATGATCGGGCCGCACGCGACGGCGGCCGAGCGCGCGGATTTCGCGGCCCGCATCAAGGCGCGGCCGGCGGACTACATCGCCCAGCCCACGCTCGCGCTCTCCACCGTGCCCACCCTCTGCGCGAATGGGGTGGCGCCGCGGCATGTGGACCTGCGCCCATTCGTGCTCTCCACGAAGGACGAGGTGCGGATCGTCCCCGGCGGGCTGACGCGCGTGGCCCTGCGGGAGGGTTCGCTGGTGGTGAATTCCTCCCAGGGCGGCGGCACCAAGGACACCTGGGTGCTGGACAACGACCCGCAGGAAGGCGGCGCGGCGCACGGAGCCGTGGCATGCTGAGCCGCTCCGCCGACAGTCTCTTCTGGCTGGGCCGCTACACCGAGCGCGCGGCCAATGTGGCGCGCGGCCTGTCCGTGGCGCTTCGCATGGCGGGGCTTTCCGCGCAGCTGGGTGCCGAGGGCGACGAATGGCGCTCCCTGCTGATCGCCACCGGCTGCGAGCCCGCCTTCTTCGAGAAGCACGAGGAGGCCAGCCAAGAGAACGTCGTGGACTTCCTGGTGCGCGACCCGGACAACCCCACCGGCATCATCTCCTGCTTCGCCGCCGCCCGGCACAATGCGCGCAGCGTGCGCACCGCGCTGACGGTGGACATGTGGGGCGCGCTGAATGATTCCTGGAACGCGCTGCGCCACGCCGAATTCCAGGGCGAACGCCTGCCGGGGTTCCTCGAATGGGTGCGGGAACGCGTGTTGCTCTTCAATGGTGCCGCGCATGACACCATGCTGCGCGGAGAGCCGTGGCTCTTCGTGCAACTGGGCACGGCGCTGGAACGCGCGGACAACACGGCGCGGCTGCTGGACGTGAAGCACCACCTGCTGGCGCCCGCGCAGCAAGCGACCGTGGAATACGCGCAGTGGCAGGCCATCCTGCAATCGGTCTCGGCGCTGCGCGCCTATCACTGGGTCTACAAGGACCGGCTGGAGCCCGCCAAGATCGCGGAACTGCTCATCCTGCGGCCCGAACTGCCGCGCAGCCTGACCGCCTGCCATGGCCGCGTGCTGGAGGTGCTCGACCGCATCGCGGCCGGCCAGGCGGGGCGGCGGGGCGAATGCCACCGAATGGCGGGCGAGCTGCATGCGCGGCTGCGCTACGGCCGGATCGAGGAGATCCTCTCGGCCGGGCTGCATGAATATCTGACCGACATGATCATGCGCACGGCCGAGTTGGGGAACGAGATCGAGGCCTTCTACATCAAGGCGTGAAGGCATGGACCCATCAGGTCTGCGCCCCGCCATTCACCTGCAGCATCTGCCCGTTCACATAGGCGCCGCCCGGCGCCACCAGAAGCCGCAGCACGGCGGCCACCTCGGCGGGCGTGCCCTCGCGTCCCACCGGCACCTTCGCCACGGCCGCGGCGCGGTAGGCCGCGCCCTCGCCGGAGGCCGGGTCATCGGCCGCGATCGGGCCAGGGGAGATGGCGTTCACCGTGACGCCGTGCGGCCCGAATTCCTTCGCCAGCGCCTTCGTCAGCCCCCAGACCCCATGCTTGGCCACCGAGACGGGCGCCCGCCCGGCATAGCCATGGATAGCGTTCATGCCGGCGAAGTTCACGATGCGCCCCCAGCCGCGTTCCAGCATGCCGGGCAGGCAGGCGCGCGACAGCCACACCGCCGCATCCATGTCCACGGCGATGACGCGGCGCCATTCCTCCTCGCTCATTTCCAGGAAGGGCTTGGCGGGGCGCA
The DNA here is from genome assembly GCF_014196305.1 of Roseococcus suduntuyensis. Classification (GTDB taxonomy): domain Bacteria; phylum Pseudomonadota; class Alphaproteobacteria; order Acetobacterales; family Acetobacteraceae; genus Roseococcus; species Roseococcus suduntuyensis. The sequence continues at coordinate 69,430 of NZ_JACIDJ010000002.1, read as the reverse complement.
GGGCGGCGTTGTTGACCAGCACATCCACGCCGCCTGACAGCACCATGGCCTCGGCCGCGATGCGCGCGCATTCGGGGGCGCTGCCCACATCGCCCATCACGACCTCGGCGCGCACGCCATGGGCGCGCGCTTCCTCCGCCACGGCCTCACAGGCCGCGCGGTCGCGGGAGCCGTTGATGACCACGTCGAAGCCATCCTGCGCCAGGCCGAGCGCCACGGCCCGGCCGATATTGCGACCGGCGCCGGTGATGAGGGCGGTCTTGCGGGTTCCGGACATTGGCATCCTCCTGATTCCGTTGGGGTGCCATGCAGCCATGGGCAGGCGGCGGGCGCCAGCCCCGGCCTGTCAGTGCATCAGGGCCTGGCGGGCGGGGCCGGGCAGGCGCAGCCCCTGCGCGGCCAGGATGGCGGCGAAGCGCTGCGCGCTGGCCAGCGCCGGCGTCACCTGGCCCGGCGGCAGCCAGTCCGTGAGAATGCGCACCGGCACGAAGGCATCGCCCTGCTGCAAGGCGCCCACCAGGGAGAGCATGTGGACCTCATCCTCGCCAAGCGCGGGGCAGTGGCAGCAGCGCACCTCGATCAGGCGCCTGGCATGGCCGGCCACCACCTCCATCAGCCGGTTGAAACCCTGCGCGCCCTCGCCGGGCACGCCGGCCAGGCGCAGGATCTCGCGCCAGTTCGGGTGTTCGTGGCCGGGCTTGACCAGCGGCGCCACCCAGGCACGCATCGCGCCCACCACCAGCAGGGCGGGGATGTCCAGCGCGTGCACGGGACTGTCGGTGTCGGCATGGCCGTCCGGGCAGGGAGGGATGTGGGACATGCGGCGTTCCTTCAAGCTGTCTCTTTCGGAGCGGCCGGAGCCTATGCTAAATGAGAATGAGTCGCAATTACATTGAAGCCAGCCCGGAGCCCCCCATGCCCGACCACAACCCCCCCAACACGGCGCTGGCCATGCTGCTCGGCCGCGCCTCCGTCTCGCCCTCGCAGCTTCGCCCGCCCGCGCCCGATGCGGCGGCTCTGGAGTTGTCGGTGGCCGCGGCCTTGCGCGCCCCCGACCATGGCGGGCTGCGCCCCTGGCGCTTCCGCATGATCGCGGGTGAGGCGCGGGCCCGTTGGGGCCAGGTGCTGGCGGACTCGCTCGCCCGCCGCGTGCCCGAAACCCCGCCCGAGCGGCTGGAGCTGGAGGCGCGCAAGCCGCTCCGCGCGCCCCTGGTGATCGCCGCGGGGGCCGCGCTGCGGCACAACCACCGCATTCCGCTGTGGGAGCAGGAGGCGACGGCGGCGGCCGGCGTCATGAACCTGATGAACGCGCTGCACGCCCAGGGCTATGGCGCCATCTGGCTCTCCTCCGGCGCGCTGGAGGACACGGTGGTCAAGCATGCCCTGGGCCTGGCCGAGGCCGACCTGCTGCTGGGCTGGATCTATGCGGGCACGCCGGCCGCCCCCGTCGCACCCATGCCGCGCCCGGACCCCTCCGCTTTCTGGTCGGCATGGGAATGAGGCGTCGCATCCTCCGGCGCGCGCTGCCGGCCTTGGGCATGGGCCTGGCGGGCGCCGCCGCCGCTGAACCCTGGCGGCTTGAAGCGCCGGGTGGCGAGCTGCACGGCACCCTGCTGCTGCCGGCGGGCGAGGGGCGGGTGCCTGGCGCGCTGCTGCTGGCCGGCTCCGGCCCCAGCGGGCGGGATGGTGACGCCCCCCAGATGCGCCACGCGGCGCTGCGGCGCCTGGCCGAGGACCTGGCCGTCCAGGGCATCGCGACGCTGCGCGTGGACAAGCGTGGCGTCGGCGAGAGCACCGCCGCGGCCCCGGACGAGGCCGCGCTCAGGCCCGAAACCTATGCACGCGATGCCGGCCTGTGGCTGGCCCGCTTCGCCGCCCATCCGCGGGTGGGCGCCGTCGCGGTCATCGGCCACAGCGAGGGCGGGCTGATCGGCGCGCTGCTGGCCCAGCCCCCGGCGCCGGACGCCATGCGCGGCCTCGTGCTTCTCGCGGCACCGGGGCGCAGGCTGGGCGTGATCCTGCGCGAACAGCTCACGCCCCTGCTGCCCGCGGACACCCTGCCCGTGGCGCTAGGCATCCTCGCCCGGCTGGAGGCGGGCGAGAGCGTGGCCGAGGTGCCGCCCGTGCTCGCGCCGCTGTTCCGGCCCTCGGTCCAGCCCTACCTGCGTGCCGCCCTGGCCCTGGACCCGCCTGAGCTGCTGGCCCGGGTGCAACTCCCCGTGCTGATCGTGCAGGGCGGGCGGGACATCCAGGTGCGGCAGGCGGATGCACACGCGCTGGCGGGGGCTCTTCCCGCCGCGCAAAGTCTGTTCCTGCCCCATATGAACCACGTGCTGCGCGATGCACCGGCCGACCCGGCCGGGCAGCTCGCGCTCTACAATGATGCCGCGGCGCCCCTGGCCCACGGCCTCATCCCGGCCATCGCCGCCTTCCTGCGTGGCCTATCCTGAGGAGAGAGTGACCATGTATGTCGCCTGCAACCGCTTCCGGGTGATCCCGGACCACACCGCCGAGTTCGAGGCCATGTGGCTCAACCGCGAGAGCCACCTGCACGAGGTGGACGGCTTCAGGACCTTCCATTTGCTGCGCGGGCCGGCGGCGGAGGACCATGTGCTCTATTCCTCCTTCACCCTCTGGGCCTCGCGCGAGGCCTTCGAGGGCTGGACGCGCTCGGAGCAGTTCCGCCGCGCCCATGCCGGGGCCGGGGGTTCCAAGCCCACCACCATCGGCCCGCCCCAGTTCGAGGGCTTCGAGGTGCTGCAGACCATCGGAGCCGCGGCGACGGCGGGCTGAGGGCGGTCAGGCCGTCCGCCACCCATAGGTGTCGAAGGCGATGCCGCGCGGGCGGGGATCGTTCGGGTGCGGGACGGTCTCGCCCGTGTCGAGCTCGAGCCGCACGAAGGGACGGCTCGGGCGGCACGGGATGACCAGGCGCTCGGCATGGCCGCGCAACGGCTCGAAGAGGTGCGGAGCGGGTGCGCCATCCACCAGCACCGCGAGGCGCCCCCGCAGCGACGGGTCGGCATAGCCGCGCACCCAGACCAGCAGTTCGATCGGCATGCCGGGCGGCACCGGCATGTAGAGCAGCAGCCGGGGCCCTGGGCCGGACCACAGGGACCGGAAGGGCGTGCCCCCGCCGTCGCGCGGGTGGAAGCCGCGGCCGATGAGCGGGCCGCGCACGCTGAAGCACATCGCCTCGCCGTCGAAGTCACCACGCAGCAGGGCGGTGGTGGCGGCGGCGTCGCGCGCCTCGAAGGCCTCGTCCGTCCAGGCCTGGGCGGTGGCGCGGTGGCGGGCCTCGAAGAGCTCCACGGCACGGGCATGGAGCTGGGCGTCGAAGCGGGTCATCGCCGCCAGCTCCTGCGCGGCCTGACCGGTCTCGATGGCCCGGACGCGGTCCGAGGCGCTGTCGTTCAGCCGGGGGAAGGCCGCGACCGGCGGCAGGCCAAGGTGTTCGGCGATGGCATTGCGCGTCAGGTCCAGCTCCTCGGTGAGGCCCACCACCTCGACGTCTTCCTCAAGGCAGGCCAGCGCGGCGCCCAGCAGCAACGAGGGGTCGGCCGTCTCGCAGAAGGCCTTGTCGAGCCGACTGGAGGCGAGGATCCGCGTCATCGTGTTGTCCACGTAATGCCGGTAGGGGCTGCGCCTGTGCCGCACGAAGAAGTCCTTGAGCGGCAGGCGCCGGGTATCGCTCACCATTTCATGCAGGTCGGCCGGTCCATGGCGCGTGTCCGCGTCATCGAGCCGCCGCCAGTCGGAGATTTGGGACACAAGCCGTGCCATCGGTTCGCGCAGCACGGTCAGTCGCAGCGTGCCGGGGGGGGCATGTGCGATCAGGTTGCGGTGCCCATGCACCACGGCCGCAGACAGGAAAACGGTGCGGGTGCGAAGCAGGGTGTTCTGCATCAACCCGTCCCAGCGCCGCTGGTCACCCGCCAGCATGTCGAGCCAGCTGTTCAGCGAGGTGCCGGCGCATTTCATGATGTGGGCGTGCAGCACGCGCTGCCAGCGGGGGCTGGCCAAGCCGTTGGCCGCCTGGAAAGCGCCGGTCTGCAGCCCCGCCTCGCCGGCCTCGCGCGGGGCGGGCGGGGCCTGCTGGCCCGCTTCCAGCACGGAGGCCACATGGCTGAGGCTGGTCGCCACGGTCAGCGCCGGGGCGGTGGGCAGGGCGCCTTCCAGCATCTCCGCGCGCCCGGGCCCGCCATGGGACGCGATGTGGTCGAGATGCGGGAGGATCAGAGGCGCCTGTGGCAGGTCAGGCAGGGCGCGGCCCAGCGCGACCAGGGCCTCGGCCAGGCCCCGCGCCGCCTCCGGCGTGCCCAGCGCCTCGGCGAGGCGGGCCACCGCGCGGCGCAGCGGCAGGTAGCCATAGAACACCAGGGGCGCGGGCAGCCCAGGGCGATGCGCCGCCAGCAGCGCCAGCCAGTCGCCCAGCGCCGCTTCGCCCGCGGCATCGTCCCCGGCCGCCGCAACCTGGGCGATCACCGGCGCGAGGGCGGAGGCGAGGCCCTCCGCGCCGGCTTCGCGGAGCCGCGCATCCGCCAGCCGCGCCGCCGCCATGAAGCCCGCCATCTCGTGCGGGGGCAGTTCGAGGTCGGCCAGGCCCGCCGCATGGGCGGCGGCCTCGTTGAGCAGCGCCAGATAGGTGGGGCTGTGGGTCTGCACAGGCGTCAGTGCATGTGGTCGCGGACGGTGCGGGCCAGCAGCAGGCCCAGCAGCGCGCCCAGCAGGGCCAGGGCCGCCGCCGTGCCCAGATGCTCCAGCCGGCGCGGATAGGCGGCGGAGCGGGGCAGGGTGGGCCGCACCACCTCGGCCAGGTAGAGCTGCTGGCGGCTCGCATCGCTGCGCGCCCGCTCCAGCGAGCCCAGCAAGGCCTCATAGGATCGCAGGGCGAGCATGGATTCGGTCTCCAGCGTCTCATAGCCGCGCAGCGCACCGGCCAGCGCTTCGGCGTTCTGGCCGGTGGTGCGCTGCGCGATCTCGCGCAATTGCCCCTCCAGCGCGGCGATGCGTTGGCGCAGCTGCACGATGGCGGGCGCGTTGTCGGCGGTGAAGCGGCGCAACTGGGTGAGGCGCGCACGTTCCTGGGTGATCTCGGCCTCCAGCCGGGCGCGCAGCTCGTCGCTCGCCTCGGCGGTGCGGCGGGGGTCCAGCACCTCATTGGTCTCGCGGAAGCGGCGCAGCGCGTCGCGGGCGCGGGCGAGGCGCGTCTCGGCCTCGGCCACCTCCGCCTCCACCGCGTCCAGCAGGCCGCGCCGGGCGGCAAGCGACATGCGGTTCACCAGTTCCTCCGCCAGGGCGCGGGTGGCCTGGGCCAGGGCCAGGGCGTCCTCGGCCGAGAAGGCGCGCGCCTCCACCGCCACGATGCCATTGGTGTGGTCGAAATAGGGACGGAGCTGGCTGGAGAGGTAGCGCCGCAGCCGCTCGGGCGAGGCATTGGCCGGCAGGCGCGCCAGGGGGTCTATGGACGTGTCGCCGAACATCCGCCGCAGGTCGAGCCGCGCCTCCAGCGCCTGCAAGGCGTCATGGCTGCGGAGGAACTGCACCACGGCATTGCTCTCGGTCACGGTGGCGAGCATGGGCGTGCCCATCATGGGCATGGCCCCCTGCACCCGCGGCTGGTCGGCCTGCCGGACGGCGAAGCGGACCTCGCTGACATAGACATCCGACGCCCAGAGGAAGAGGTAGGCGGCATAGGCGACGAAGCCCGCCAGCGCCGCCAGCAGCCACCAGCGCGTGCCGCCACGCTTCCGGGGGCGCCCCAGGGAGGGCACGGCGAGCGGCGGTGGCGCCGCGGGCGCGGGCGGTGCCGCCGCCTCGCGCCGGGCCGGGGTGCGTGCGCGTTCCTCAAGCATGGGAGACCCCCATCAACGCCGCATAGGCGGCCATGGCCTCGTCCACCGTGTCATAGGGGGTGAGGGAACCGCCATCCAGAATGGCGCAGCAATCGCACAGCGCGCGGATGGTGGCGCTGCTGTGCGAGACGAGAATGAGCGAGGAGCGCGTCAGCCGCTCGCGGAAGGCCTGGGAGGACTTGGCGCGGAAGCGCGCATCGCCCACCTCCGTGATCTCGTCCACCAGATAGACGTCGAAATCGATGGCGAGCGACAGCCCGAAGGCGAGCTTGGCGACCATGCCGGAGGAGTAGGTCTCGATCGGCATGTCCAGCCAAGGGCCGAGTTCCGCGAAATCGGCCACGAAGTCCAGCACCTCCCGCGGGGATGCACCGTAGAGGCGGGAGAGGAAGAGCAGGTTCTCCCGCCCCGACAGCCCGCCATGGAAGGTGCCCGAGAAGCCCATGCTGAAGGAGACGCGGCAGCGGCGCTCGATCCGCCCGGCATCGGGCGCCTCGCTGCCCGCGATCAGGCGCAGCAGGGTGGACTTGCCCGCCCCGTTGCCGCCCAGGATGCCGACATTGCGTCCGGGCGGAAAGGCGAGGCTGACATCGCGCAGGATGGGCTTGCGGCTGCCGTCGCGCGCCCGGTAGGCCTTGCTGACGCCGTCCAGCACGATCATGTCGCCCCCCGCAGCCGTCGGTGGAAGGCCGCCACCAGCAGCCCGCCCAGCAGCATGGACGCCAGCGACCAGCGCAGCAGGTAGCCGGTGTCGAGATAGGGCGAGACATACAGCGGATAATAGGCCTGCCGCACCCATTCGAGCGCGTGGAGCAGCGGGTTCCACAGAGCCCATTCGCGGATGCCGGCCGGCATCATGTTCGGGTGGTAGAAGATGCCCGAGATGAAGTAGAGGCCGCGCAGCGAGACGGTCCAGACCCGTTCAGGCAGCTCGCTCAACTCGCTCAGCACCATGTTCGCCAGCGCGATGCCGCTGGCCAGCAGGAACAGCACCACATAGGCCGCGAGCAGCGAGAGCGGATCATCCGGCAGCTGCGCGAAGCCCATGGCGATGAAGGCCGTGAGCGTCACGAGGAAGACCACCACATCGGTGGCCGCGCGCAGCAGTAGGCGCGCGGCCGCGATGTCGCCCAGCGTCACCACCGGCACCGAGAGCAGCACCCGGCTGTCGCGCGCCATGTGCATGCCGCGTTCGGTGACATGGCAGAAGAAGAGGTAGGGCAGCACGCCCGTCATGTAGAAGACGGGCAGGCTGTCGCCGATGGGTGCCCGGCCCCCGCCCATGAGGCCGATGGCGACGAACAGGATGAAGACGTGGGTGATGGGCTCGAACAGGGACCAGGCATAGCCCAGCCGGCTGTGGGTGAACTGCGTCCGCGCCTCGCGCAGCATCAGCGCGTCCACGATGCGCGCGCGCGTCCGCAGCAGCGGGCCCAGTGGCACGCGGGGCGGCGGCGGCAGGCTGGCCGGAAGGCGCGCCCAGGCGGGGGTCTCGCGGCGTGGCGCTTCGACCTGGACGGGCGGCGGCGCGTGCTCGCGGTTGAGCGCCTCGGCGCCGCTGGAGACCAGCACCTCCTCCGCGAAACCCACCTGGTCGGCCGAGAGGGAGGCGGCGCGGCGGCTGGCGGCGATGGCCTCCTCCACCTGGCCCAGCGCCAGATGCGCGGCCGAGGCCATGCGCCAGGCCACGGCATGCTCGGGCGCCAGCCCGATGGCGCGCCCCGCCGCCAGCAGCGCCGCGCCGGGTGCGCCCTGTTGCAGGCGCAGCCCGGCTAGGTGGATGAGATATTCCTCGGCGCGCGGGTCGAGGCGCACCGCCGCCTCCGCCGCCTCCACCGCCTGGCGCTGGCGGCCCAGCACGGACCAGATGCCGCTCAGCACCCGGGCGAAAAGCGGTCCGGTGCCGGCTTCGGGCCAGAGCGGCAGCATGGCCTGCTCGGCCCAATGCGGCTCATCGGCCTGGAGCAGCAGGCAGGCGGCTTCGATGCGCGGGAACTCCGCGCCGGGCGCCTCCGCCATGCGGTCGAGGGCGCCGGCCAGCCGCCCGGCGGGTTCGGCCGGGAAGGGGGCACGCAGCAGCGGCGCCAGCGCCTCGGGTGTCCAGGCCTCGCCTCGCGGCGCGGCCGCGCCCAGCAGCAGCGCGGCAAGACGCAGCGCGGGCCCATCCTCGCCCCGTGCCAGCGCCGCCGTGATGCGCGCGCGCGCCTCCTCCGCGCGGTCCTCACGCACCAGGGATGCGAGTGCCGCGGGGTCGTCCTGGCCAGTGCCGTCGCGGATCACCCGGCCCGTCTCGTGGGGTGGCGTCTCATGGGGCGGCGTCTCACCGGGGGAAGGCCCGCACCAGCCCGCCCGGCTTGCCGTCGAACTGCGCCGACGCCTCGGGGCCATAATCGTGCCAGCCGGGCGGGGCGCCGGGGACGTTGTATTGCACGTGGTAGAGGTCGCGCGGGATGGCGGCGAAGAGGTCGGCCGTGCTCTGGCCGAACTGCGGCAGGAATTGCGGGTGGACCTCGATGAAGATGCGTGGCCGGCATTCGCGCAGCAGCCGCTGCGCGCCCATCAGCGCGCCCGCCTCGGCGCCCTCCACGTCGAGCTTGAGGAAGGAGGGGCGCGCGTCCAGGTAGTCGTCCAGCGGTTCGATCGCGAGCGGGAAGGCGCTGGCGGCGCGGTTGATGGGCTTGTTGCCGCTGGTCATCTGCACTTCCAGCTCGGTCATCACCGTCTCGCGCTTCACGCCCACGCCGGTGCGCGTGGAGGCGAGCCAGGGCGTGTCGTTCAGGATGGCCTGGGCCTCCACCTGCAGATAGTTCTGCGGGAAGGGGTCGAAGGCGATGACGCGGCCGGTGGGGCCGGTGGCCTTGGCGAAGAGCATCGCGATCTCGCCCGCATGGGCGCCGCAGTCGAGAATGGTCTCGCCCGGTCGGGCATAGCCCTCGGTCAGGTAGAAGCCGCCGTGATGCTGCGTGCTCTGCGCATACCAGGAGAGCGAGTTGGGCGTGCCGATCAACATGGGGAAGCGCGGGTCCATCCCGCGCTCCACGAAGCAGGGCTTGAGGAAGCATTGCCCGCCCCGGTAGTCATGCTGCGCCATGGCGGCCTCGGCCATGCGCAGGAATTCGGCCCGCGCCTCGCGCGTCCGGCCGAGATCGGGCGGGCCGGTCAGCGCCGCCAGCTTCTCGTAATACGGGTTGAAACTGTACGGCGCGTAGTCCTGCCCGGCGAAGCCGCGGGCGAAGCGCAGCGTGACCTCGCCCTCGAAGGGCTTGATCACCGCGACCAGCTGCAATGAGGGCGATTGCGGCCGGGCCGCGATGCGCGAGGCCACGGCAAGGTGGCTCACGGCCCGCACCGGCATATGGCCCGCGAAGAGGAAGTCCTGCCCCTCGGCGATGCCCAGCGCCAGCCCCTCCACCACCGCGATGCGCCCGCATTTGAGCGAGAGTGCGGCGATCGTGCCGAAGCGCGGGTCCTCGACCGCCTCGGGCAGGAAGGGCAGGCGCAGGATGAGATGGCCGTTCTTCGTGGCCGTCCCCGTCCGGCGCAGCGTGATGGAGAGGTCCACCACATCGCCCCGCGCGCGCCGCGCGGCCGAGATCGCGTGGAAGGTGACGCTGGCCGAGGGACGCTCCTCCTCGCCCAGCCCGTTCCAGGCGAGTTCCATCAGCAGCGGGTGGCAGCCCGGCTCATGCGTGACACCCGCAAGGTCGAGGCCGCTCGCGCTCACCTCCGGGCCGCTCAGCAGGAAGACGTCGTCATGCCGGACCAGGAAGCGGGCGGCGATGGCCTCCGGCACGCCTTCGGGAAGGGGATGTTCCATGGATTCAGCCTTTCACGCGCGCAGCGGGCGCGGGACGAGAGGGAGGGGCATCAGCGGGCATGGCGGCGATAGACGGCGCAGATATTGCCGGGCGCCTCGGGCTGGTGGAGGAGGTCCACGCATTCGGCCATCTCATTCAACAATTCGCGGGCGGCGGCGGTGGTCTTCCATTGCACGTCGTCGAACAGGATGATGCCGCCCGGCCGCACGCGGCGCCCATAGCGCAGCACATCCTCGGCGGCGGCGAGCCGCGCGTGGGAGCCATCGATGTGCAGGTAGTCGATGCTGGGAAAGAGCGTGGCCACTTCGGTCGAGGGCGCCTCCAGGATGCCCACCTCGCGCACCAGGTCGTGCTCGGCCAGGAAGCGCAGGAAGCCGCGCTTGATCGGCCCGAAATCGAGGCAGGCCCACCAGTCGTCATTGTCCTCCGTGCCGGGGTCGCGCACCGCGAGCGTGCCGGACCAGCCCTCCACGCCCCAGATCCGCCCCTGGCCCAGATGCCGCAGGGCCGCGGCGCAAGGGATGAGGGAGCGCCCGCCATAGACGCCCACCTCGACGCAGGTGAGGGGCCGTTCCTCCAGCACCAGCCGCGCGATGAAGAGGGATTTCTCGCGGTAGCACCAGCCTTCCAGCTGCCTCTCCGCGGCCTCGATGAGGGCCAGCACCGAGGGAGGAACGCCGGCCCGCAGGGCCGGGCCGGTCAACGCCGCGGCGTCGCGCAGGACGGAGGCGGTGTTGCGCAGGAAATCCGCCAGCACGCCCGGCGTGTCTGGCAGCGACGTCCCCCGCGCATGGGCCTGGAAGGCCTCGTGCGCCAGGAGATAGGCGTGGTGGCGCGCCAGCTCCTCGCGCAGGGCGGGCGGCAGCACCGGGGTGGCGCGTGTAAGGGCTTCCGGCAGCGCCTCGACCAGCGAAGCGAGATCCTGGGGGGGCTCGGTGCCCAGCAGTTCCCGCCAATGCTCCGCCAGCTCCCGGGGCAGCGCAGGGATGGCGGCGAGGGGCGCGCTCGCGTCGTCGGTCATGGGCCGCGGCTCCGGCTCAGCGCACGGCCCGCGCCGCGGCGGGGGCCGCGTGCAGGCGGACATACATCTCGGCATTGGTGCGGGTGTTGAAGGGCATCTCGACCCCGCGCCGGTCCCGCGCGGGCTCCGCCATCACGCGCTGGGCGAGTTCGGCGTAGTTGCCGATGTCGAAGAACTCGATCTCGTCCGGGAAATAGCGCGCGAGCTGGAGGAAGGCCCGTGTGCGGCTGGCCACCACGCGACAACCCATGTTGAGCGCCAGCGCGATGGCGCCGCTGCTGGTCTGGCCCACCTCCAGGTAAGGCATGACGACGGTGTCGCAGATGGCCATGGCGCGCGCGAAGCCGGCATCGTCAAGCACGCCCATGAAATGGATACGTGGGCCGAGATCGCCGGGATGCGTCTCCATCACGCGCGCGGCATCGGCCTCCAGCCGCAGCCCGCCCGCGCCCTCCTCCCGCAGAACGTCGAGCACGGAGCGCCCCACCCGACCCTCGCGCAGGATCTGGTCCAGGTAGGGGTCAATGGTGGCGTACCGCTTGATGGCCTGCGGGTGCACGCCGCCGAAGACCAGCAGGTGGTGGTCGGGCGGCAGCAGGCGCAGCGCGCGCACCGCCGTCTCGAACCCCTTGTAGGGCGAGAGGAAGCCGAAGGTGCCGATCAGCTTCGCGTCCGCGGGCAAATGGCGCAGCTGCGGGAAGTCGTGCCGGCGTGCCACGGCGCGGACCGTCTCGCTCTCGCTGGCGCTGACGAAGCTGAGCGGGTGGTGTGAGACGTCGCCAAAGCCCAGCACCTCGCGCAGCAGCCGCGCATCCCGCCGGTTGTGCGCGATGAGGCGCAGCGTCTTGCGCCGTTCGGTGCGCCGCAGCAGCGCATAGGCGCGGCGCGCGAGCAGGTCGTCGCGCAGCCCACCCACCAGCGCCGCCGCCGCGCGGTGCGGCCGCAGCCGCATGAGGGCCGCGCCGGCATCGCCCCAGCGCAGGCCGGTGTTCACCTCCAGCATGGTGTGGAAGGTGATGCTGACCGCCGGCGCGGCGTCGAGCAGCCAGCCCAGCCGGCGCAGGATGCGTTCCGCGGTCAGGCCCAGCGTGCCGTATTCCAGTTGGATGTTCACGAAGTCAAAGGCGGGCAGGGCGCGCGCGATCTCCTGGATGTGACGGTCCGCCTGCTGCCGCACGCGCCGGTGCGGGCTGCGCAGCAGGAACTGGTCGAGGTCGAACACCGTCACGTCCATGTGCGGTGAGAGCTGCTTCTCCAGCGCGCGGGTGTAGCCCGCGATGCCGCAAAGCTCGTCGAAGGTGCTGATGATGGCGAGCCGGGTGCGCCGGGGCGTGATCTGAGGCAGGTCCATCCGTGCACTCCCCGAAGACGATGGCCAGCCATGCTGCCGGACCAAGAAACGCCTGATCTTCCTTGGCTGCAACTTGAACGGGAAAAACCCTTTACGCAAGAGGAAGCGAAACTTAGAGTTCAACATGTCAGGGAGCTGTTCGCTTTTGGGGACGCAGCCGAAAACGCCACAAAAGCGTGTGGGGAGGATAAATTGACCGTCGTGAGCTCCGTTGACGGAATATTAACCGCATTGCCGCAGCAAGTGTCGCTGCTGGCGCCGGAGACATTGCCACCGGTTCCCCGACATCCGGTAAACCCAGGATCGCCACCGGTCGTGTGGCTCGACGTCTCCCGGCTTCTCTGGCGCGTTTTTCGTGGGAATCTCACGGGCATCGACCGGGTCGAACTTGCCTATGCGGAGCATCTGCTGGATGCGGAAGGCGAGGTGGAGACGCATCTCGTGGGCTTCGACTATCGGGGCGGGTTCCGCCTCCTCCCGGGCGCCCAGGCCAGGCGTCTGGTTCGCGCCGTCCGCCCCGCCCTCGCCGCCGGCCGCCTGTCAGAACTGCGCCGCCAGGCTGTTGGGCTGCTGACGGCGGGTGTGACAGGCGTGCTGCCGCATCCTTCGGCCCGGGGGCGGGCTGCCATCTACCTGAACGTCTCGCACCATCCATTGCACCATGGCGGGGCCATCGCACGGTTGCTGCGCCGGACGGGCGCGCGATTCGTGCCCTTGGTGCATGATCTGATCCCGCTGGACTGGCCCGAATTCTCCCCGCCCGCCGAAGTGGCGCGCCATCGCCGCCGCCTGGACACCGTGAACGCCCTCGCCGATGCGGTGCTGACCAATTCCGCTGCCACCGCGGCCGTGCTGCGTCCGCGGCTGCGGCCTGGCCTGCCCGTCGTCGCGGCCCCACTCGGCGTGACGCCGGTCGTGCCCACGTCCGGCGCGGCGGGACTGGCGCAGGGGCGGCCCTATTTCCTGGCGGTCGGCACCATCGAGCCGCGCAAGAACCACCTGCTGCTGCTCCATGCCTGGCGACGCATGGCGGCGACGGCCGGGCGCGGGTCCACGCCGTTGCTGCTGCTGGTGGGGCGGCGCGGCTGGGAGAACGAACAGGTGCTCGATGTGCTGGAACGCGGGCCGCTCGCGGGCCGTGAGGTGCGCGAACTGGGCGGGTTGAACGACGGCGAACTGGCCGGGCTGATGCTGGGCGCGCGCGCCCTCCTGATGCCGAGCTTCACCGAGGGGTTCGGCCTTCCAGTTGCCGAGGCCCTGGCGCAGGGCGTGCCCGTGATCGCGAGCGCCATTCCCGCGCACCGGGAGGTGGGCGCGGGCGTGCCCGAATTTCTCGACCCTGGCGACCTGCCGGCCTGGCAGGCGATGATCGAGAACTACGCCGCCCCCTGCAGCCCCTTCCGCGAGGCGCAGATGCTGCGGCTGCGCGGTTGGTCGGTGCCGCGCTGGGAGACGCATATGCGCACGGCCCTCAACCTCCTGCGCGAGGTGGCCGAGGAAGGGCCGCGACTCTCCGCACCATCGGCGCCGGGCCTGCACTTGCACGGCGTCAGCCAGAGCGGGATGGGTTGAGGTGGCATCACCGAAAACGCTGAATCCCGCTCTCAACAAAGGTTGGAGCGGGATGCGTTGAGGTGGCATCACCGAAAACGCTGAAGCCCGCGCTCAACAAAGGTTGAAGCGGGATGCGTTGAGGTGGCATCACCGAAAACGCTGAAGCCCGCGCTCAACAAAGGTTGAAGCGGGATGCGTTGAGATGGCATCATCGAAAACGCTGAAGCCCGCGCTCAAAAATGGCTAGAACAAGCTGCGTAAACCCATGTGAACGCAGCATATCTTGGACAGGCGCGGCCAACGCCAGCGCACGTGGCTTTGGTCAGGCCTTCGTCTCGGGCATGTGGCCCAGCGTGCCCTCGTATTTCTCCGCGGCCTCCGCGGGCAGGAACTGGCCTTCCAGCTCGCGGATGCGGTCGAACCCCGCGAAGCCGTGCAGATTGCCCATGGGGTGCTGCTTGAAGCGGGCGTCCAGCGCGGCCTCGGCCATGGTGCCGTGCTCGCGGATGCTCATGGCGAAGTCGTGCACGGCCATGATGGTGGTGCGCATCGCGGCACCCGGCAGGATGCAGACGCCAATACCCATGCGCGCCATGTCCGCCTCCGAGAGGCGCGGCGAGATGCCGGTCATGTTGTAGAAGACGGGCCCCTTCACCTCGCGGCCCACCTGCGCCACCTCCTCGACATTGGCGGGGCCTTCCACGAAGGCCATGTCGGCGCCGGCGTCAAGAAAGGCATTGGCGCGCCAGATGGCCTCCTCCAATGAACCTCCATGGGCGCCGCGCGCATCGGTGCGCGCGATCAGCACGAAGTCCGGGTCCAGCGCATCGCGCGTGGTCGCTGCGGCGCGGATCTTCTGGATGGCCTCTTCGCGCGGCAGCACCTCGCGCCCGGCCACATGGCCGCAACGCTTGGGCGCCACCTGGTCTTCGAGATGGATGCCGGCGACGCCCGCGCGCAGGAATTCCTCCACCGTGCGCACCACGTTGATGGCATTGCCATGGCCCGTATCGGCATCGGCGATCACGGGCACGCGCACCGCGCCGGCGATGCACTTCGCGTTGAAGACCATCTCGGTCAGCGTCGCCAGGCCCGCGTCGGGCAGGCCCAGCAGCGAGAGGGAGGTGCCATAGCCCGACATGTAGACGGCCGGGAAACCCGCATGCTCCAGCACACGCGCCGAGAGCGCGTTGTAGCAGCCCGGCACGACGAGCGGCTTGTTGGACTGCATCAGCGCCCGCAGGCACGTGGTGGGGCGTTGGGATTCCGCGGTGCCGAGGCGCATCAGAGGGGCGCCCCTTCACAGGGTTTGCACGGCGCCATGTCACTCTCCCGAACCCGTTGATTGGGCCGGATGGTAGTCACGCGGCGGCCGCGCGAGTCAACCCGGCGCGACCCTCATCCGGCGCGGCGCAGCGCGGTGGGGTAGAGGCGTCCACCTTCCGCGGCGCGCATCGCCTCCAGCACGAAGTTGCCGGGTGCTTCGAGCGTCTCGCGCAGCGGCGGCGCGTCATCGGCGGCGCGGTAGGCGGCGCGCAGCGCGCGCCCCTCCATACCCTCGCCCGCGAGCCCCATGCCGTGCAGCAGGGTGGGCACGATGTCGGTGAGGTCCGCGGGTTCCTCGGCGACAATGCCGGCGCCGAAGGCACCGCCCTGCATCACCAGAACGGTGGCGAGTTCCGCGCGGTGCAGCCCGCCATGCATGCCGCCACCATCGGGCACGTCCGGCGCGTCGAAGGGGGCGCGGCCGGGCAGGCTCCAATGGTCTGGCTCTTCATCGCCCGCGAAGGTGACGACGAGGTCGGCGCTGCGCGCATGCGCGCTGCCGAGCAGCGAAAGCGGCAGGACGCGCCCGGCCGCCAGGATGGCGGGGTCGCGCGCCAGCAGCGGCCCGGCCCAGTTCTGCGTGGCCAGGTAATCCGCGATCTGCGGGGCCAGCGCCGCGTCGCGCAGCCACAGCCCGGGCGCCGAGGCGGGGGCGACCACCACATCCACGTCCGTCCCCATGCCCGTGCCGGCGCGGAAGCCTGCGCGGCACAGTTCCTCGCGCAGGGACATCTTGCCGTGGCCCGTGACATGGCCGTGGTCGGACAGGATGATGAGGCCGATCTCCGCCGCATCGGGCTGCGCGTCCCGCCAGGCGATGATGCGGCCCAGCACGGCATCAGCCGCGCGCAGCGCCGCGAGCGTCGCCTCAGAGCCCAGCCCGGCCCAGTGGAACGCCACGTCCGGTTCGGAGAGCCAGATCAGCGCCACATCCGGCCGATGCCGCGGCAGGACGTGTTCGATCAGCACGCGGCCCGCGAATTCCACCCGCGCGGTGTTGGGCGTGGCGTGCGGGGGCGTGGCGCCCAGGGCGTCGCGCACCTCCGCGGCGGTGGCGCCTTCCGTGTCCTCGACATTCCAGCGAAAGCTGCCCAGGCGCTCCGCCGCCGGGTGCAGCAGGCGCGCGGCGCCCGCCGTGCCGGCGCTGACCAGGGCGAAGGTCTTGCCCTGCCGGGCCAGGCGTTCGCCCAGGCTCGGGCGTTGCAGCGGCGTCTCGCCGCCGGCCGCCATGGCCAGCACATCCTCGACCAGCTTGGTGCGGAGCAGGCGGTCCGGCGCCACGCTGGCGTCGAACAGCGTGTTCGCCACCATGCCATGCCCGCCCGGCCGGCAGCCGGTGATGAGGGAGGGCGTCGCCACCCGCGTCTCGGAGGGGAAGACGCTGCGCGCATTGGCGAAGCGCGTGCCCCTCGCGGCGAGGGCGGCGAGGTGGGGCGTGTTGGTGGCGTTGACCATGTCCGGCCGCAGCCCGTCCAGGGCGACCATGAGGCAGCGTTTCATCTCAGGCGTTCCTCGCGCGTCTTCTCAGCGCAGTGTGGGGTCCAGCCGGTCGCGCAGCCAATCCCCGATCAGGGAGACGGAGAGCGTGGTCAGCACGATCACGACGGCGGGGGCGAGCAGGATCCAGGGCGCGCGCGTCAGGTACTCGCGCCCGAAGCCCACCATGTTGCCGAGCGAGGTGGCCGGCGGCTGCACGCCGAGGCCCAGGAAGGAGAGTCCGCTTTCCAGCAAAATCACTTCCGGGAAGGCGAGCGTCATGGAGACAATCAGCGTGGAGGCGATGTTGGGCAGGATGTGGCGCCCATAGACGCGCAGCGGCCGCGCGCCCAATTGCCGCACCGCCCCCGCATAGCCCTGCGCCGAGGCGGAAATGGCAAGCCCGCGCGCGATGCGCGCATAACGCTCCCACGCGTGCAGCCCCAGCAGCAGGACAAACAGCAGCATGGAGTTGCCGAAGAAGGCGAGAACGGCGAGTGCCAGGATCAGGAAGGGGATGGACGCGGAGAAGTCCACCAGCGCCATGACGAAGTTCTCCACCACCCCGCGGAAATGTGCGGCGAGGAAGCCCAGCGTGGTGCCCAGCACCGCGCCCACGATCGTGGCGCCGAAGGCGATGATGAGGCTGGTGCGGATGGAGTAGATCAGGCGCGAGAGCACGTCGCGCCCCAGCTCGTCCGTGCCGAGCGGGTGCAGCCAATCGCCGCCCATGAAGACGGGTGGGGACAGGCGGTTGCGAAGATCGAGCGCGGTGTAGGCGAAGGGGCTGATGAGGTCCGCCAGCAGCGCCACCACCAGCATCAGCCCGACCCAGATGAGGCCGAACATGACCAGCGGCGGGGGCAGTTCGCGCTTGCGGGCGGGTGGCGCGCCGAGTGCGAGGTCGTTCATGGGGGCTTCGGGCATGGTTCAGGCCTCCGCCTTGCGCGCGCCGCCGCGCAGCCGCGGGTCGAGCACGCCGTAAAGCAGGTCCACCACCAGGTTCGCGGTGATCATGGTCATCGCCACCAGCAGCAGGATGCACTGCACCACCGCGAGGTCGCGGTTGGAGACCGCCGTCACGAGCAGCCGGCCCACGCCTGGCCAGGAGAACACGCTCTCCACCACCACCGCGCCGGCGATGAGGGAACCGAACATGAAGCCGATGATCGTCACGGTCGGGATGGCGGCATTGGGCAGGGCGTGGTTGGCGACAACGCGCCGCCAGGCCACGCCCTTGGCCGAGGCGGTGCGGATATAGGGCTGGCCCAGCACCTCCAGCATCGCGCTGCGGGTGAAGCGGGCCAGCGCGGCCGCTCCGCCGATGCCCAGCGTAATCACGGGCAGGATGGCATGGCGCCAGCTCTCCTGTCCGCCCGAGGGCAACCAGCCCAACTGCACGGCGAACACCAGAACCAGCAGCAGCCCCAGCACGAAGGAAGGGATGGTGAAGCCCGCCACCGCGAACATCATCACCGCCCGGTCCAGCGCCGAGTTGCGATAGAGCGCTGCCAGGATGCCCGCCGGGATGCCCAGCGCCAGCTTGATGACCAACGCCGGCACGGTCAGCGCCAGCGTGGCCGGGATGCGTTCCAGCACCAGCACGATGGCCTCGCGCCCGTCACGCATGGAGCGCCCGAGATCGCCCGAGAAGATGGCGCCGAAATAGGAGATGTATTGCACCCAGATCGGCTCATCGAGACCCCAGGCGGTGCGGAAGGCGTCCACCGCCTCGGGCGGGGCGTCGGCGCCCATGATGATCTGCGCGGGGTCGCCCGAGAGGCGCAACACGACGAAGGCGAAGGTGACGACCATCACGATGGTGATGGCCGCGCGCAGCAGGCGCGTGGCGGTGAAGCGCAGCATTCAGGCGACCCTTTCGAGGGGCTTGGTCCAGGCCTCGGCCGGGAGGTCGTCATCGGCGCGGTGGCAGGCGACGGTGCGGCCATCGCTGGCGCGCGGGGCAAGCTCCGGCACCACCGCGCGGCAGATCTCGGTGGCGAAGGCGCAGCGGGGGTGAAAGGCGCAGCCCGAAGGTCGGTCGGCCGGGTTGGGCGGATCACCCTGCAGCACGATGCGCGGCGCGAATTTCGCCCCCGCCCGCCGCGGCTGCGGAATGGCCGAGACGAGGGCGCGGCTGTAGGGGTGGGCGGGGCGGTGCAGCACGGCATCCGGCTCGCCTTCCTCCACGATGCGGCCGAGATACATCACGGCGACGCGGTGGCTCACCTGGCGCACGGCGCGCAGGTCGTGGCTGATGAACAGCATGCCCACGCCGCGCTCGGCCTGGATGTCGGTGAGCAGGTTCATCACCTGCGCCTGGATGGAAACGTCAAGCGCGCTGATCGGCTCGTCGCAGACCAGGAAGGCCGGGTCGGTGGCCAGCGCGCGGGCCAGCACGGCGCGCTGCCGCTGCCCGCCGGAGAGTTCATGCGGGTAGCGGTCCGCGTGGTCGCGCCGCAGGCCGACGCTTTCCAGCAGGGGAATGACGCGGGTGGTGTCGAGGCCATGGATTTCCAACGGCTCGGCCACCTGCGCGCCGATGGGCAGGCGGCGATCCAGCGCGCCCAGCGGGTCCTGGAACACCATCTGCATGCGGGCGCGGCTGCGGCGCCACTCGGCGGAGTTGGGGCTGGGCATGGGCGCGCCGTCGAAGCGGACCTCGCCGCTGTCGGGCGCTTCAAGCCCGAGCGCGAGCCGCCCCGTGGTGGACTTGCCGCAGCCGGATTCGCCGACAAGGCCCAGCGTGCGCCCACGTTCGATGGTGAGCGAGACATGGTCCACCGCCCGCACCTCGACGCTGCCGCCCAGGATGCCGCGCCGCAGGCGGTAGCTGCGCGAGATCCCCCGCGCCTCCAGCAGCGCGGTCATGCCGGCTGCATCGCGTGCTGGCGGGCGGGCGAGACACGCAGGCAGGCGGCGCGATGCGCCGGGCCCACGGGGATGTCGCCCGGCATTTCGGCCTCGCAGGCGCCCATGCGGGCGGGGCAGCGGGGGGCGAAGGCGCAGCCCTTGGGCATGGCCCAGGGTTCGGGCACGCCGCCGGGAATGGCGGAGAGGCGGCGCCGCGCGCCATCCAGCGGCGGCAGCGCGCCCAGCAGCCCCTGGGCATAGGGGTGGGCCGGGCCGTCGAAGAGGCGCTGCACCGGCGCCTCCTCCACGATGCGGCCGGCATACATCACGGCCACGCGCTCGCAACTGTCGGCCACCACGCCAAGGTCGTGGCTGATCAGCACCAGCGCCATGTTCCGCTCGCGCCGCAGCGCACGCAGCAATTCCAGGATTTGCGCCTGGATGGTGACGTCGAGCGCGGTGGTGGGTTCGTCGGCCACCAGCATCTCGGGGTCGCCCGCGAGCGCCATCGCGATCATCACGCGCTGGTTCTGCCCGCCGGAGAATTCATGCGGGTAGGCGTCCACGCGCCGCGCGGCGTCGGGGATGCCCACCAGGTCCAGCAGGCGCTGCGCCTCGGCCCGCGCCGCTGCACCGGTGATGCCCCGGTGCAGCGCCAGCGCCTCCGTGATCTGCGTGCCGACGCGGTGCACGGGGTTGAGGCTGCTGGCCGGGTCCTGGAAGATCATGGCGACACGGCCGCCGCGCACGCGTTCCAGCGTGCTGGTGGGCGCGCCCAGCAGTTCCTGCCCATCCAGCGTCACGCTGCCGGTGATACGCGCCTTGCCGGGCAGCAGGCCCAGCGCGGCAAGCCAGGTGACGGATTTTCCGCAGCCGGATTCCCCCACCAGCCCCAAGGCCTCGCCGCGGGCGAGGTCGAGGTCAATGCCGCGCAGGGCAGGCTGCCCGTCGAAGCTGACATGCAGGTCGCGGAGCGAAACCAGCGGCGCCGTCATGCCGGGAAGGCCAGGTTGCCGGCGCGGAAGTCGAGTGGCCAGCCGCGCGACGCCTTCCACCGGATGTCGCGCCGCTTGGCCACGAAGGTCGCCGCCGTGTGCAGCACCATGTAGCCGGGGTCCTCGCGCTCGATGATCGCCAGCATGCGCTGGAACACCACGCGGCGACGGGCGCGGTCGGTGCTGCTCTCCAGCTCGTTGGAGAGGCGGTTGAACTCCTCGTTCGTCCATTCGCGGTTGCGCTGGAGCGGCCCGCCGGGGCCCATGGCGCGCGCCAGCGAACCAACAGGGTCGCTGAAGACATGGGTGTTGGACCAGTCGCGCACGCCGCGCGTGGGGCCGGGCTCCTGGATCTGCGACCAGTTCTCCATCATCTGGAGCTGGACGTTCAGCCCGGCCGCGCGCCACATCTCCACCATCACCTGGGCGGTGGCGGTCTGGTTGATGTAGTAGTTGTTCAGGCAGCGATAGGGGATGGGCTCGCCGCGATAGTTGGCCTCGCGCAGCAGGCGCCGCGCCTCGGCCAGGTCGAAGCGGGGGTTGTCCCAGTCGCGCAGATACATGTCGCCGAAGAATTCGAGCTGCATGCCGGGCGGGATCTCGGTGCGCCCGGCCCAGAGCGCCTCCACGATGGTGCGGCGGTCAATGGCGTGCGTCATGGCGCGCCGCACCAGCGGGTTGCGCAGCACCGCGTGGTTCTGGTCGAACACGATCAGGCGGATGTTGTTGATGGGGCTGCCCAGCACCTCGAAGCGGGCATTGCGCTCGACGGCCGCCACCTGGTCGGGTGGGATGTCGGTCGCGAAATCCACCTCACCGGAGACGAGGGCGTTGATGCGCGACGACACCTCCGGCACCTCCAGGACGCGGATGCGCCGCGCCGGCGGGCGGCCGCCCCAGTAGTCGTCATGTGCCTCGAAGGTCAGCGACTGGTCGGGGCGGAACTCCACCACGCGATAAGGGCCGGTGCCCACGGGCTGCCGCGCCCAGGCGAGCCAGTTGCCCGCTGCCTCGAAGGCCGCGCGCGAGAGGATCACGCCCACATTCTGCGCGACGCGCCCCTCGATGGTGACATCGGGCGTGCGGTTGACGAAGCGCACCACGCCCTCGCGCACGATCTCCATGCGCTCCAGGCCGGGAAAGGTGCGGCGTGCGGTCGCGATCACCTCGGGCTGGGGTTCGAGGCCGTCCTGGCCCGCGGTGATGCCGCCACGAACGCGGCCCTCGCCACTGCCGAAGAGGCGCGCGCCGGCGAGTGAGAACTGCACATCCTCGGCCGTCATGGTGCGGCCGTCATGCATCCGCACACCCTGCCGCAGGTCGAACTCGACGGTGCGGTCATCCACGCGGCGCCAGGCGGAGGCGAGCTCGGGCACCTGGCCCATGTCGCCCGTCCAGTTCGTGCCGATCAGGCTCTCGGCGTAGAGGGGCGAGAGGCGGAAGCCCACATTGGACTGCTCCCGCGGCGTCTCCAGCGTGTTGGAGTTGGAGATCTTCTGCACCGCCACCGTCACGGTGGGGCGCTGGTCGGACTGCGCCAGCGCGGGTGCGGCGAGGCCGATTGCGGGCAGCAGGGCAAGGTCGCGGCGGCGCATGCTCAAGCCCCCCAGTTGCCGGGGCGGAAATCCATGGCGAAGGCGGGGCTCGCCTTCCAACGGATGTCGCGGCGCTTCGCGGTGAAGGTCGCGTTCTGGTGCAGCACGGTGAAGGCCGGGTCCTCGCGCTCCGCGATTTCCAGCATGCGGCGGAAGACGGCGCGGCGGCGGGCGCGGTCGGTGCTGGTCTCCAGCTCTCCCGAAAGGCGGTTGAACTCCTCATTCGTCCATTCGCCGACCTGCTGCTGCTGGCCGCGCGGCCCGTGCTGGTTCACCAGCGAAGAGACGGGGTCATTGAAGGGCGCCGAGTTGGACCAGTCGCGGATGGCGCGGGGCGTGCTGCGGTCGAAGATCTGCGCCCAGTTCTCGACGGTCTGGATCTGCACGTTCAGCCCGGCCGCGCGCCACATCTCGACCAGCACCTGCGCGGTGGCGTTCTGGTTGGTGTAGTAGCCGGCCAGCAGGCGGTAGGGGATGGGTTCGCCGCGGTAGTTGGCCTCGCGCAGCAGGCGGCGGGCCTCGGCCAGGTCGAAGCGCGGCACCGACCAGTCCGCATGGAACATGTCCCCGTAGTATTCCCATTGCAGGCCCTTCGGCACGACGGTGCGGCCGGCCCAGAGGCTGTCCACGATGGCCTGGCGGTCGATGCTGTGGGTCAGCGCGCGGCGCACGCGGGCATCGGCCAGCGTCGGGTGGTTCTTGTCGAACACCGTCAGGCGGTGGTTCAGGATGGTGCCGCCCTGCACCTCGAAGGTCCGGTTGCGCTCGATGCCCTGGATCTGGTCGGGCGGGATGTCGCAGGCGAAGTGATACTCGCCGGAGAGCAGGCCGTTGATGCGCGAGGAGACCTCGGGCACTTCCACGAAGCGGATCTGCCGCAACGGCGGGCGTCCGCCCCAGTATTCGTCATGCGCGACCAGCGTCAGCGACACGTCGGGGCGGAACTCCGCCACCTTGTAGGGGCCGGTGGTGATGGGCTTGCGCGCCCAGTCGAGCCAGGTGGCCGCTTCGCTGAAGCCGCGGCGCGAGATGATGTCGCTGCCATAGCGCGCGAGGCGCCCTTCCAGCGTCACGTCGGGCGTGCGGTTGACGATGCGCACGCGGTGCGGGTTCACGATCTCCACGCGCTCCAGCGCGGGCCAGATGCGGCGCGCCACGGCGGGCACCTCCGGCGGCGGCTCGCGCCCGCCGCGGCCGGCGGCGGGGATCTGCTGGAAGAGGGGCGTGTTGCCGCCGGCCTCGCCGCCGAACATGCGCTCGCGGCCGAAGGTGAAGGCCACGTCCTCGGCCGTCATCACGTCGCCATTGTGGAAGCGCACGCCCTCGCGCAGGTCGAGTTCCACCGTGCGGTCGTCAATGCGGCGCCACTCGGTGGCGAGGCCGGGCACGCTTTCCAGGTTGCCCATCCAGTTGCGCCCGATCAGCCCCTCCCAGAGCGAGGAGTAGAAGACACGCTCGCCCACATTGGACTGCTCGCGCAGCACCTCCAGCGTGTTGGAGTTCACGATCTTCTGGACCGCGATGGTGATGGAGGGGCGCTGGTCGGACTGGCCCAGCGCGGGGGTGGCCAGCAGCGCGGGGGGCGCGATCAGCAGCGAACGACGGTTCAGCATGGGTGTGTGTCTCCTGGTCACTGCGCGGCGATGGGCAGCGCGGGGCGGGAAGGGGTGTCGCGTTCCTCGAGGCCCGAGGGCGTGGCGCGGAAATGGGTCAGCGTGCGCTCGGCGTGGCGCATGCGGTGGGAAAGGGCGCGCTGCGCCCAGTCCCGCACCTCGGCCGCGTGTTCGGGCCTGTCGGCGAGGTTCTCGAACATGTGCGGGTCGCGTTCGAGGTCGAAGAAGAGCGGCGGCAGGCCCGAGAAATGCACATACTTCCGCGTGCCGTCCTGGATGGCGCAGAGCGCGCAATCATCCATGGCGAGGCCCAGGGAGGTTTCGGGGCGCGAGTAGAAGACGTCGCGGAAGTCGTATTCGGTGAAGGCGAAGCGGCGCCAATCCGAGGGCGCGCCCGAATGCACCAGCGGCATCAGGTCTTGCCCGTCGCAGGCACGGGGAATGTCGCCGCCCAGTGCCGCGAGGATGGTGGGCATCACGTCCACGCTCTCGGTGAATGCGGCCTCGACCTCGCCCGCGCGGGGGTTGTGGCCGGCATCCTTGATGACGAGCGGGATGCGGAAGCTTTCGTCGTGATAGCCGATCTTGCCCAGCAGCCAGTGGTCGCCCAGCTGCTCGCCATGGTCGGAGGTGAAGATCACCATCGTCTCCTCCCACTGGCCCGTCTCCTGCAGGTGGGCGAAGACCTGGCCCAGGCAGTCGTCGATCTCGGTGATGAGGCCGCAATAGGTGGCGCGCATCTGGCGGATGGCGGCTTCGTCGAGCTGGTTCGCCGCACCCTCCGCGCCACGGAAGAAGGAGCCTTGCGCCACGTGGCGCAGGTAGTGGTCCAGCAGCGGGTGCTGGGCCGCTTCCTCCTGCCAGGTGTCGCGGCGGATGGGGCCGGACATCTCGTCCGAGGAATACATCGCGTTGTAGGGGGCGGGCGCGATAAAGGGCGGGTGCGGGCGGTAGAAGCCCAGGTGCAGGAACCAGGGGCGCTTGCCGCGGCCCTTCAGGTAGGTCAGGGCGCGCTCGGTGAAGTAGGCACTGTCCGACAGCTCGCGCGGGATGCGGCAGGGCAGGGCGGTGACGCCGGGTTCCGCGTCCATGCCCTCGGGCAGCCAGATGTTCTCGCGCGGCTCGGGCAGGGCGTAGCCCTTGTGCGCCAGCCAGCCGAAATACCCGTCCATCGAGGGCTCGAAGGCCCCCACGCTGCGGAACCCGTCCATCAGGTCGCCGAGCGTGGTGAAGCGCGGGTCGCGGGGCCCGGTGGTGCGCGGGTCCGGCGTGGTGGTGGTGTAGCCGATCAGCGCCGGGTCATAGCCGATGAGGCGCAGCGCCTTGCCGAGATTGGCGTGACGCGCATCGAGCGGCACGGTGTTCTGCACCGCGCGATGGTTCATCAGATAGAGGCCCGTCAGCAGTGAGGCGCGGGCCGGGCCGCAGGGCACGGTGTTGGTGACGTGGTTGCGGAAGGTGACACCTTCGCGGCACAGCCGGTCGAGGTTGGGGGTGCGCAGGAAGCCCGCGCCCAGATGCGGGATGAAGTCCGCCCGCCACTGGTCCACCACGATGAGCAACACATTCTTCCGCCGCGCCATGCCTCGTCATTCCCCGCTCGTTGGGGCGGAGGGTTAGCCGCTGCCTGGTCACAGCCACGTGACGAAGCGGGGGAGGTTCCGTGACAATGCGCGCCGGTGCCGCATGCACCCAAAGCGAGGCATGGCGGCGGTTTGGCGCGCGGAGCGACGCATCGGGACGGATGTCAGGGCGCGATGGTCCACGCGAATGTTGCGATGGGACGACGCGACCGTGGCATTGGCGTGACGTGGTCCGCGGGATTGGGGGATGCGGGTTGTCGTGGGTGTATGCTACAGGTTGGCCGCTTGAAATGATCAGGCGGAAGGAAGCGACAAGCTATGCAAGACGAAAATCCCGTCCGGGGTCTGGGCCGCCGTAACATGGCTGCCGCCGCGGCCGCGGGAATGACGCTGGGCGCGATGGCGCTTGCTCCCATGGCCCGTGCCCAGGGCGCCGCCCCCGTCCTGCCGGCCGGCGTGACCGCCACGCAGATCGCACGTTGGGATGTGGCGCGACTCAATCGCATCCTCACCACCGACATGCCGGCCTTCTCGGGCGTGAATGTGGAATATCCCGCGGCCCGCAACGCGGTGCGCCTCTATCGCGTGACCTATCCTTCGGTGGTGCCGGAACTCGGCAACAAGCCCGTGGCGCTGACAGGGCTGGTGGCCATTCCCGAGGTGCCGCAGACCACCTTGCCGCTGGTGTCCTACCAGCACGGCACGGTCTACGGAAAACAGGAGGTGCCCTCCTACCCCGAGAACTCGCCGGAGACGCAGCTGATGATCGCGCTCTTCGCCGGGCAGGGCTACCTGCTGACGGGTGCGGATTATGTCGGCATGGGCGACTCGCGCGAGCCCCAGGGCTACATGGTGAAGGCGAGCCACCAGCAGGCGACTGCGGACATGCTGCCCGCCGCGCGCGCCTTTCTCGCGGCGCAGGGCCTCACGCCCTCGCAGCTCTTTCTCGGCGGGTGGTCGCAGGGCGGCTATGTGACCATGGCCATGCTGGAGCGGCTTGAGGCCATCGGGGTTCCGGTGCGCGCCGCGGCGACGGCCAGCGCCCCGGTGGACCCCTGGGCGGCACTGAACGGCTTCCTGAATTTCCCGCGTCCCAACGACGCCGACTGGGTGGGCACCCTGTTCATCCTGGCGTCCTTCTCCTTCGAGAATTACTATCAGGTGCCGGGCCTCGCGCGGTCCCTGCTGAAGCCCGAGCATTATGACGTGTGCCGCGGCGCCTATGAGGGCCAGGCGGTCGATCCGACCAAGATCCCCACCAAGCTGCGCGACCTGGTGGCCGAGCCCTATTTCGACGCGGCCTTCTTCGCGGGGTCGCCCTTTGGCAGGATGCTCTTCGAGAATCAGGCCTATCGCTGGGTGGTGCGCACGCCCACGCGCAACTACTACGGCGATACCGACGAAGCCATCACGCAGGGCATCGGCCGCCTCGCCATGGTGTTCCAGCAGGCCATGGGCAACGACAAGGTGGAGGCGATCTCGACCGGGCCCACCAGCCACCGGGGCACCTATGCCCGTGGCGCCGCCGAATGGAAGCGCTGGTTCGACAGCCTGGCCTGACGTAGGGCGCCAGTTTCGCCGCGCGGCACGTCGAGGCCGCGCGGCTTGCCAGCCCCGGAACCCTGCGCCATATCTCGTTCTCCGGGAGAAACGCAGGGCACAAGCCCGCGGGAGATTGATATTGCGAGCAAGGCTGTTCTGCGGCACCGCGTCGGGCGGAGCCGGAAGGTGACGCCTGTCCTGGATGTGGCGGGGCTTTCCATCCGCTTTCCCAATGGGTTGAAGGCGGTGGACGGGCTCACGCTCCGCGTGGGCGCGGGGCAGACCCTGGCCGTGGTGGGCGAATCCGGCTGCGGCAAGTCGGCCACCGCGCTCGCCATCATCGGGCTGCTGGCCGAGGGCACGCAGGTGGGGGGCGCGGTGCGTCTCTCCGGCCAGGAATTGCTGGGCCTCGCCCCCGACGAGATGCGCCGTCTGCGCGGCGGCGATGTCGCCATGATCTTCCAGGAGCCCATGACCAGCCTGAACCCCGCCTTCACGGCGGGTGACCAGGTGGCCGAGGCCATCCGCGCGCACCGCGCCATCTCCAAGGCCGACGCCGCGCGTGAGGCGGTGGCCATGCTGGAGCGCGTGCGCATCCCCGATGCCGCCCGCCGCGCCCGGCAATACCCGCATGAAATGAGCGGTGGCATGCGCCAGCGCGTCATGATCGCCATGGCGCTGGCCTGCCGCCCCAAGCTGCTGATCGCGGACGAGCCCACCACCGCGCTGGACGTCACCGTGCAGGCGCAGATCCTGGCGCTGCTGGACGAGCTGAAGCGCGAGACGGGCACGGCCGTGCTGCTCATCACCCACGACCTCGGCGTGGTGGCCGACCATGCGGACCATGTCGCCGTCATGTATGCGGGCCGGGTGGTCGAGCACGCGCCGGCCGCGCAGCTCTTCGCCCGGCCGGAGCATCCCTACACCATCGGCCTGCTGGGGGCCCGGCCCTCGGCGGCGTCGCCCACGGCGCGCCTCGCCTCCATCGAGGGCACAGTGCCCGACCTCCGCACCCCACCGCCGGGCTGCCGCTTCGCGCCGCGCTGCCCCTTCCGCATCGCGCGCTGCGAGGCCGAGGCGCCGGCGCTGACCGCGCTTAGCGCCGAGCATGGCGTGGCCTGCCACCGCGCGCCACTCGAAGCGAGCCTCGCGGCATGAGCGACCTGCTGAGCCTCTCCAACGTCGTGAAGCATTTCCCCGTGCGCGACGGCATGGGCCGTGCCCGCGGCGCGGTCCGCGCGGTGGATGGCGTGACGCTCTCGGTCGCCGCGGGCGAGGTGCTGGCCATCGTGGGCGAGAGCGGCTGCGGCAAGTCCACGCTGGGCCGCGTCATGCTGCGCCTCATCACGCCCGACAGCGGCCAGGTGCGCTTCGCGGGCGAGGACCTGGGCACCCTCTCGCCCCGCGCGTTGCGCGCGCGGCGGCGCGAGATGCAGATCATCTTCCAGGACCCCTTCGGCAGCCTCGACCCGCGCATGACGGTGGAGGCCGCGGTGGCCGAGCCGCTGCGCCTGCACGGCATCGTCCCCCCCGCGCAGGAACGCGCGGAGGTGGCCAGCCTGCTGGAGCGCGTGGGCCTGCGCCCCGAGCACGCGCGCCGTTGGCCGCACGAGTTCAGCGGCGGCCAGCGCCAGCGCATTGCCATCGCGCGCGCGCTGGCCTCGCGCCCGCGCCTCATCATCGGCGATGAGCCCGTCTCGGCGCTGGATGTCTCGGTGCAGGCGCAGGTGGTGAACCTGCTGAGCGACCTGATTCGCGACCTCGGCCTCACCTTCGTGCTGATCAGCCATGACCTCGGCGTGGTGCGCCACCTCGCGAACCGGGTGGCGGTCATGTATCTCGGCCAGATCGTGGAGGAGGGCAGCGTGGCGGAGATCTTCGCCAACCCGCGCCACCCCTATACCCGCGCACTGCTGGCGGCCATTCCGGGCCATGGCGGCGGCGCCCCCATCGCGGGCGATGTGCCGAGCCCCATCGCGCCCCCCTCCGGCTGCCGCTTCCGCACGCGCTGCCCGCATGCCGAGGCGCGTTGCGCGGCGGAAATGCCCGCGCTGGTGGGCGGCGTCGCCTGCCACTTCGCGGACAGCCTGCCGCCCATCCCGCCGCCCGCGCCCCGCATGGCGCCCGATGCGCGGCTCAGGCACCTGCAATCCTTTTTCCAGCCGGCCTCATCACAGGGAGAAACAACATGAGACGCCATTTCGTCGCCGCGGCCATGGCCGTGGGGGTCGCGCTCGGCACCGGGCTCGCGGCCCAGCCTGCCGCCGCCCAGCAGCACCTGCGCATCGCCCTGCGCGAGGACCCGGACATCCTCGACCCGACCCTGGCCCGCACCTATGTCGGGCGCATCGTCTTCGCCTCGCTCTGCGACAAGCTGTTCGACATCAACGAGCAGCTGGAAGTGGTGCCGATGCTCGCCACCGGCTATCGCTGGGAAAACCCCACCACCCTCATCATCACCCTGCGCGAAGGCGTGCGCTTCCATGACGGCGAGCGGATGGACGCCGAGGCGGTGGTCTATTCCCTCAATCGCCACGCCAGCTTCCAGGGCAGCTTCCGCCGCAGCGAGCTGACCGGTATCGAGAAGGTCGAGGCGGTGGACCCCCTGACGGTCCGCATCACGCTGCGCGCGCCCTCCGCCGCCTTCCTCTCCGTGCTGACGGACCGCTCGGGCATGATCCTGAGCCCGCGCGCCGCCGAGGCCGCCGGGCGCGACTTCGGCCTGCGCCCCGTCTGCGCCGGCCCCTTCCGCTTCGTGGAGCGCGTGGCGCAGAGCCGCATCGTGGTGGAGCGCTTCGCCGACTATTGGAACCCGTCCGTCATCCACCTCGACCGCATCACCTACCTGCCCATTCCCGACAACAACGCGCGCATCGCCAACGTCCAGTCGGGCGCCGTGGAGTTCGCCGAGCGGATGGAGCCCGACCATGTCGAGATGGTGGCCCGCAACAACCGCCTGCGCGTGGTGCAGGTGCCCGAGCTCGGCTACCAGGGCATCACCTACAACCTGAACAACGGCCCGCGCGCCCAGACGCCCTTCGGCCAGAACCCCCGCGTGCGCGAGGCCTTCGAACTCGCCATTGACCGCGCGGCCATCAACCAGGTGGTCTATAGCGGCGCCTATACGCCGACCGCCCAGGCCGTGCCGCCGGCCAACCCCTTCCATGTCCGTGACTTCCAGCCGGAGGCGCGCAACGTCGCCCGCGCCCGCCAGCTGCTGCGCGAGGCCGGGGTGCAGACGCCGGTGCGCGTGGAACTCACGGTCCCGAACAACCCCGACCTGCGCCAGGTGGGCGAGGTGATCCAGGCCATGGTGCGCGAGGCGGGCTTCGAGCTGCGCATCAACGCCATGGAATTCGCCTCCTCCCTCCAGGCTAGCACGAGGGGCGAGTTCGAGACCTTCCTGCTCGGCTGGTCGGGCCGCGTGGACCCGGATGGCAACATCTACACCTTCGTCCACAGCCGCGGCCCCGCCAATGACGGGCGCTACAGCAACCCCGAGGCCGACCGCCTTCTGGATGCGGCCCGCGTCGAACTGGACGCCGACCGCCGCCGCGCCCTCTACGCGGAACTGAACCAGGTCTCGCTGCGGCAGGACCGGGCCCGCATGTATCTCTGGCACCGGAAGAACATCTTCATCCATTCCACGCGCCTGCAGGGCTATGTGCCGGTACCGGATGGGATGATCCGGGTCCAGGGCCTCAGGCTGAACTGACCCATGGGC
This sequence comes from Roseococcus suduntuyensis, assembly GCF_014196305.1. Classification (GTDB taxonomy): domain Bacteria; phylum Pseudomonadota; class Alphaproteobacteria; order Acetobacterales; family Acetobacteraceae; genus Roseococcus; species Roseococcus suduntuyensis. The sequence continues at coordinate 39,124 of NZ_JACIDJ010000002.1, read as the reverse complement.
ATCTGGCTGCTGCGGCGGGTGGGGCAGATCATCCCCACCCTGCTCATCCTCTCCGTGATGATCTTCGGGCTGCAGCAGCTGATGCCCGGCGACCCCGCGCTCATCCTCGCCGGTGAGGAGCGGGGCGACGAGCAGGTGCTGGCGCAGATCCGCGCCGAGCTGCGCCTCGACCGCTCCCTGCCCGAGCAGTACTGGGCCTGGATCACGCGCGTGATCCAGGGGGATTTCGGCTTCTCCTGGCGCATCCGCGTGCCGGTGTCGGAGCTCATCCTGGAGAAGCTGCCCGTCACCTTCCAGCTCGGCGCGATGGCCTTCATCATCGCGGTGCTGATCGGCGTGCCGCTGGGCATCCTCTCCGCCGTGCGGAAGGACCAGCCGGCCGACTGGGCGGCCAATGGCGCGGCGCTCTTCGGCATTTCCATGCCCAATTTCTGGTTGGGCATCCTGATGATCCTGCTGTTCAGCGTGCAGTTGGGTTGGCTGCCGCCCTCGGGCTATGTGCCGCTGACCGAGGACCCCTGGCAGTCGCTCGCCACCACCATCATGCCGGCCTTCGTCCTCGGCACCGGTGTGGCCGGCGTGCTGATGCGCCACACCCGTGCCGCCATGCTGGGTGCGATGAGCCAGGACTATGTCCGCACCGCCCGCGCCAAGGGCCTGCGCGAGCGCGTGGTGGTGTGGAAGCATGCGCTCCGCAACGCGCTGATTCCGGTGGTGACGCTTGGCACCATCGAGTTCGGCCGCCTGCTCTCGGGCGCGGTCCTGACCGAGCAGATCTTCTCCATCCCGGGCTTCGGCAAGCTGGTGGTGGATGCGGTGTTCAACCGCGACTACCCGGTGGTGCAGGGGGTGGTGCTGGCCACCGCCCTCATCTTCGTCCTGCTGAGCCTGCTAGCGGACATCCTCTACATGGCCATCAACCCGAGGCTGCGCCGCGCATGAGTGCCGTGATCCAGGCGGGCGAAAGCCCCACCCAACGCGCCATCCGCCGCTTCCTGCGGCACCGCCTCGCCATGGCGGGCCTCGTCGTGGTGGTGCTCTTCGTGCTGGTGGCGGCCTTCGCCCCGCTGCTGGCCCCCTATGACCCGAACCAGACCTCCTGGACCGCCATCCGCCGCGCACCCTCCGCCGCGCATTGGTTCGGCACGGATGAGAATGGGCGCGACGTGCTCTCGCGCGTCATATGGGGGGCGCGCGCCTCGCTGATGGCGGGCGTGCTGGCGGTGCTGGGCGCCGTCATCATCGGCGTGCCCATCGGGCTGCTGGCGGGCATGGCGGGCGGCTGGGTGGATGCGGTAATCTCGCGCATCGCGGACGCCATGCTCTCGGTGCCCTTCCTGATCCTCGCCATCGCCCTGGCCGCCTTCCTGGGACCGGCGCTGGAGAACGCGATGCTCGCCATCGCCATCTCGGCCTCGCCGGTCTTCGTGCGGCTGGCGCGCGGCATGGCGCTGGAGGCCATGTCCACCGACTGGGTGGAGGCGGCGCGTGCGCTCGGCAACCCGCCCTGGCGCACGGCCATCGTGCATGTGGCGCCCAACATCGTGCCACCCTTGATGGTGCAGGCGACGCTCTCCATCGCGGAGGCCATCATCGCCGAGGCCTCGCTCTCCTTCCTCGGCCTCGGCATGCAGCCGCCCGATCCGTCCTGGGGCTCCATGCTGAACTCGGCGCAGCGCTTCCTGACGCAGGCGCCTTGGCTCGCCATTTTCCCGGGGCTGGCCATCTTCCTGGTGGTGCTGGCCTTCAACCTGGCGGGCGACGGGCTGCGCGACGCGCTGGACCCGCGGTCGGATCGCAAGTAGCCGGTCTAGGCCGGCTCCCGCATCGCCTCCGGGTCGAAGTGCGGGATGGCGGCCAGCAATTCCCGCGTATAGGCGGCCTGGGGTGCCGCGAAGAGCGCGGCACTCGGCCCCTGTTCCACGATGCGGCCCTGGCGCAGGACGATGGTGCGCTCGCACATCATCCGCACCACGTTGAGGTCGTGGCTGACGAAGAGATAGCCCAGCCCGTCCTCGCGCCGCAGATCGTCCAGCAGCTTCAGGATCACGGCCTGCACCGAGACGTCCAGCGCGGCCGTCGGTTCATCCAGCACCAAGAGGCGCGGGCGCGTGGCGATGGCGCGCGCGATGCCCACCCGCGCCTTCTGCCCGCCCGAGAGCTGGTGCGGGAAGCGGTCCAGCAACTCGCGCGGCAGGCCACAGCGTTCCGCGCACTCCTCCACACGGGCGCGCAGCGCCGCCTCGGACGGCAGCCGGTCCAGCCGGCGCAGCGGGTGGGCGATGCTGTCGAAGGCGCTGAAGCGCGGGTTGAGGCTGTCGGTCGGGTCCTGGAAGACGATCTGGATGTCGCGCCGCTGCGGCGCCTTGTGGAAGTGCCGCGCGGGTGTCGCCGCGATGGATTGGCCGTCGAAAATGATCTCGCCCGCCGTCGCATCAATCAGCCGGCAGATCAGGCGCGAGATGGTGCTCTTGCCCGAGCCGCTTTCGCCCACGAGCCCCAGGCTCTCCCCGGGTTCGAGCGTGAAGGAGACATCATCCACGGCGCGGGTGCGGGCATATTGCTTGAACAGGCCCTGCACTTCCAGCAGCAGTGGCGTTCCGGGGGCGCGGGGCGCGCGTCGGGGCGGTGGCGGGGCATCGCCCTCGACCAGGTCCGCCACGGTGGAGGTGCGGGTGGGCGAGGCCGCGATCAGCCGGCGCGTGTAGGGGTGGTCGGGCGCCTGGAAGAGCCGCGCGGCCGCACCTTCCTCCACCACCAGGCCACGTTCCATCACCGCGACGCGCCGGCAATATTGCGCGGCGAGGCCCAGGTCATGCGTGATGAGGATCATCGCCATGCCGCGCTCGGCCGTGATGCGGGCCAGCAGGTCCATCACCGTCTTTTGCGTGGTGACGTCGAGGCCCGTGGTGGGCTCGTCCGCGATCATCAACGCCGGCTCACACGCGATGGCCATGGCGATCATCACGCGCTGGCACATGCCGCCCGAAAGCTCGTGCGGATAGGCGTCGAGGTTGCCCTTCGGGTCACGGATCAGCACGGCGCGCAGCAGGTCGAGCGCACGCTCACGCGCCTCGCGCGCCGTGATGGCGTTGTGGGCGCGCAGCACGTCCGCGATCTGGCGCCCCACGGTGCGGATGGGGTTCAGCGCCCCGCGCGGGTTCTGAAAGATCATGGACATCGCACTGCCGCGCAGCTCGCGCAGTTCGTGCCGCCCGGCGCGGGTGATGTCGCGGCCGCGGAAGCGTATGCGCCCCTGGGTGATGCTCCCGGCGCGGTCCAGCAGGTGCGTCACCGCATAGGCCGTGACCGACTTGCCCGAGCCGCTTTCGCCCACCACGCCCAGCGTTTCGCCGGGGGCCAGCCGCAGGGAAATGCCGCGCACCGCCTCCACCGGCCCGCGTCGTGTGGAGAAGCGGATGTGAAGGTCCTCGACCTCCAGCAACGGGCCGGTCATGTCCGCATCCGGGGGTCGAGGATGTCGCGCAGCCCGTCGCCCAGCAGGTTGAAGCACAGCACCGAGAGCATCAGCGCCAGCCCTGGAAAAGCCACCAGCCACCAATGGCCGGAGGTGATGAAGCGTGCGCCTTCGGCCACCATGATGCCCCATTCCGGCGTGGGCGGCGTGATGCCGAGCCCGATGAAGGAAAGCCCCGCCGCGTTCAAAATCGCCCAGCCCAGGTTCAGCGAGATCTGCACCGCCATGGCCGGCAGCACATTGGGCAGCAGGAAGCGCAGCACCACCGAAAGGTCGCTGTCGCCCGAGGCGCGCGCGGCCTCCACCCAGCCCAGGTTGCGGCGGACATTCACCTCGGCGCGGGCGAAGCGGATGTAGAAGGGCAGGTTAATGAAGGCGGTGGCGAGGATGATGTTCTCGATGGAGTTGCCGAGTGCGGCCACCAGCGCCATGGCCAGCACGAAGAGCGGGAAGGCCATCAGCACATCCACCAGCCGCCCCACCACGCGGTCCAGCGCGCCGCCGACATAGCCGCAGAAACTTCCCACCACCGCGCCGATGGCGAAGGAGAGGCTGACGGCGGAGAAGGCGATGGCGAGGTCCACCCGCGTGCCATAGAGGATGCGGCTGAACACGTCCCGGCCCAGCTGGTCGGTGCCCGCCCAATGCGCGGCCGAGGGCGGCTGCAAGGCATTGGGCACGTTGGAGGCGATGGGATCGTAGGGCGCCAGCCAGGGGGCGAAGAAGGCCACGAAGAGCAGCAGCGTGGCCCCCGCCGCCGCCGCCGCCGTCACCGGGTTGCCACGCAGCACCCAGCCCACATGCCGCAAGGTGGCGCTCATGCCACCGAGGCCCGCGGGTCGGCCACGCCGTAGAGAATGTCGATCAACAGATTCACCATGACGAAGATGGTCGCCATCAGCAGCACGAAGCCCTGCACCGGCGCGTAGTCCGAGGCCAGCAGCGCATCGAGCGCGTAGGAGGCGACGCCGGGCCAGGAGAAGACCTTCTCCACCAGCACATTGGCGCCCAGCATGGTCGAGAAGACGATGCCCGAGATGGTCAGCACCGGCAGCAGCGCATTCCGCAGCGCATAGACCACGATGATGCGCCAATGCGACAGGCCGAGGGACTTTGCCGTCCGCACGAAGTCACTGCCCAGCACCGCCAGCATGGACGCCCGCGTCATGCGCGCCAGCGGCGCGAGGACGAAGAGCGCCATGGTGGAGGCCGGCAGGATCAACTGCCCCGCCGCGGCCCGCCACCCTTCCCAATCCCGCACCAGCGCGAAGTCAATGAGGAGAAAGCCCGTGATCTCGGGCGGCGTGGCCGCGAAGATGTCGAGCCGCCCGGTCGGGTCCGGCGCCCAGGCCAGCAGGTAGTAGAAGACATAGATCAGCAGCAGGCCCGAGACGAAGGTCGGCACGCAGACGCCCAGCGTGCAGAGGAAGCGCACGACATGGTCCACCAGCGTGCCCGGCCGCAGCGCCGCCACGATGCCGAGCGGGAGTGCGAGGCTCAACGCCAGCAGCAGCGCCGAGAAGGTGAGCTCCAGCGAGGCCGGCAGCCGCTCGACCAGGTCCGTCCGCACGGGCTGCCCCGTGGTCATGGAGTTGCCGAGATTGCCCCGGGTGATGTCCCAGAGGTAGCGCAGCAACTGCTCATGCATCGGCCGGTCCAGGCCCATCTGCTCGCGCACCATGTCGATCTCGGCCTGGCCCGTATTGGCGCCTGCGGCGAAGAACACCGCCGGGTCGCCGGGCAGGACGCGCATCAGCAGGAAGGTGAAGACCAGCACCCCGAACAGCGCCGGCACGGCGGAGAGCAGGCGCATGCCCACCCGCCGCCCCACCGCGCCCCACTTGCCCCCGCGCGGCGCGGGCTGCGCGGCGTCAGACACGCTTGAGGTCGCGGAAATCCGCCTGCCGGTAGAACCAGTAGGTGTAGCCCTCGATGTTGCGCGCCATCACCGCCTCGTGCAGCGGCTGCCAGGCGAGGATGAGCGGCACCTCGGCGGCGAGGATTTCGATCATCCGCTTGCAGGCGGCGTCGTATTTCGCGGCGTCTGTCTCGAACTGCGCCTCGCGCGTGAGGGCGTTGATTTCCTCGTTGTTGAAGCTGGCGAAATTCCAGCGCTGCGGCCGGGTGAAGTAGAGGCGGAAGAAATAGTCCGGCGCCGGTAGCCAGGCGGTACCGCCCTCGGTGTAGAACGGCAGGGTGCGCTCGGCCTGGCCCGTGTTGAACTGGGCGTCCGGCAGCTTGCGGATGTCCACGTTGATGTTGATCCGCGCGAGCGATTCCTTGATCAGCGCCGCCATCGGTTCCGCCCAGGCCGAGACGCCCGTGCCGATGGTGAAGGTGGTCGAGAAGCCGTTTGGATGCCCCGATTCGCGCAGCAATTCGCGCGCGCGTTCCAGGTTGCTGTGCAGCGGCATGGGCTGCGGGAAGTCGGAATTCGGCGGCGTGGTGGTCCAGTCCGCGCCGAACAGCGCGCGGCCGCGGCTGAACAGCGCGGCCTGGAACATGTCCTGGTAGGGCAGGGCGGCGGCGATGGCCTGGCGCACCTTCACATCGTCGAAGGGCGCCATGGTGTTGTTCATGGAGATGTGCGTGAAGCCGTTGGTCTGCGGCACCGAGACCACCTTCACCCGCCCGCGCTGCGCCAGCGCCGCCACGTCGCTCGGCTGCAGATCAATGGAGAGGTCGGCGTCGCCCCGCTCCACCAGGTTCGCGCGCGTCGCCACCTCGGGCACGGTCTGCACGATGACGCGGCGGAAGCCCGGCTGCTCGCCGCCCCGCCAGTTGTCGTTGCGGCGCAGGATGGTCTGGGTGCCCGGCCGGTGCTGCTCCACGATATAGGCGCCGCCGGCGGCCGAATTGTCCTTCAGCCAGTTCAGCGCCCAGGGGTCGTCCGTGGTGGCGTGGCGCTTGGCCAGCGTGCTGTTGATCATGATGGCGTAGGGCACGCACATGTTGGACAGCGCGAGGCGGTCCGGCCGCTCCACCATCATCTCCACCACGCGCGGCCCGGCGATGCGGAACTGGTCGGGGCTGGTGATGGAGCCCGTGGACATCTGCGGCGGCGCCAGCGACCGTGCGGAGACGGCGCGGTCCAGCGACCACTTCACATCCTCGGCGGTGACGGGCGTGCCGTCATGCCAGGTGGCGCCCTGGCGGATGTGGAAGGTGAAGGTGCGGCCATCGGGGCTGCGGTCAATGCGCTCGGCCAGCTCGCCGCGGATGTCGTTGTGGTCGAAGACCCAGTTGTCGCCCAGCCGCTTGCGGCCGAAGGCGGCCAGGCGGTCATAGACGTTCATGCTGAGGCCGAAGCTCTCGCGCGTGGAACCGGGCACGCTCGGATCGAGCGAGTTGACGGTGTTGCCCGTCACATAGCGCAGCGTCTCGGCGCGCGTCTGGGCGGAAGCCTCGCCCGCGGGCAAGGTCGCGCCCATGGCCAGACCACCCGCGGCGGCGAGGCCCTGTCTCCGATTGAATTCCATGCTCGTCCACCTCCGGTGCGTGGCCGGTGCGTGGCGTCGAACTCCCGGTGATGAGGTTAGGCCAGGGCCGGGCGGCAGCACAAGCGAGCGGTGGACCCTTCAGGCGTGCCCGACCGGTCCCAGGCTGTCGGTGCTGGTGGCCCGCACCACGGAGGCGAAGAGGCGCAGCGCATCCGGTCCGCCGCGGTCCTGCAACATGCCGCCCTCCATCTCGAAGGCCAGGAGTTCGGCATGTTCGGCGAGGGTTTCCGCGGCGCGACGCAGGGCTTCGCGCGCGAGGACGAGCTGGAGTTCGTCGGGCAAATGCTTCCAGTCCGGCGAAGACATGGGGGGCTATTCCTGCTGCCCGCCCTTCTGGCGGCTGGTCACTCGGGCCGGTTCGGCTCCTCGCCACCACATCCCATGCCGGGCGTTAACGCCGGGTAAACGCGCCTCAGGTGAAGCGCAGCGTCACCCGGCCCAGCAGGTCGAACTCCACCTCCACCGCGCAGGGTCCGTCCAACCAGATCGGCGGAGTCACGGAGCCCAGCCAGACCACCTGCCCCGCCTTCAGCCCCCCGAATTCCCGCGCGGCGCCCGAGCCCGCGAGCCAGGCCAGCGCCTCCAGCGGATGGCCCAGCAGGTCCCGCCCGAAGCCCGACCCGCGCACCTGGCCGTCCACGCGCAGCTCGCCCCGCGCGGCTCCCAGGTCCAGCGCGCGCCAATCCGCCACCGGCGCGCCCAGCACGCCCGAGGCATGGAAGACCTGGTCCGCGATCAGCGTGGGCGTGCCGAGCTGCCCCAGGTCGCCATAGCGCTTTTCCACGATCTCGATGGCGGCGAAGACCTCGGCCACCGCCTCGGCCGCGGCCTCGCGGGTGGTGGGGCGGGCGGGCATGTCGCGGCCGAGTCGCACCGCCACCTCGCACTCCACGCCGGCATTGAGGAAATCGACATAGGCGACGCTCAGGCCATCGGCATTGATGGAGCTGGCCGGCACGAAGCCCGCCGCCGGCCCGCCCAGGCCCAGGATCTCCTGCATCTGCCGCGTCGTGGCGCCGATCTTGAAGCCCGCGGGCGGGATGGCGCCCTGCGCCTCCGCCACGCGCCGCTGCACGGCATAGCCCTCGGCCTCCGTGCGGGGGGCGGCGCTGCCCAACGGGGCCAGCACCCGCTTGGCGCGCCAAGCGTCGAGGATCATGTCGGCCGCATCACTCATTCGGTCATTCCCTCACCAGTTCATACAGCGCCACGGCCGCGGCGGCCGAGACGTTCAGGCTTTCCATCGCTGGCATGATGGGCAGGCGGACGAGTTCGTCGCAATTCTCGCGCGTCAGCCGGCGCAGCCCCTCGCCCTCGGCGCCCAGCACCAGGGCCACGCGCCGCCCCTGCAATCCCGACTGCGCGAGGGTGACGGGCCCCGCCGCCTCCAGCCCCACCACCCAGAGCCCGGCCTTCTTCAAGGCCTGCAGGGCGCGGGAGAGGTTCACCTCGCGCAGGATGGGCACGACCTCCAGCGCGCCCGAGGCGGCGCGGGCGAGCGAGCCGGTCTCCTGTGGGGCATGGCGGTCCTGCATCACCACCGCCGCCGCGCCGAAGGCGGCGGCGGAACGGAGGATGGCGCCGACATTGCGCGGGTCCGTCACCTGGTCCAGCACCAGCACCGGGCCGGTGGAGCCTTCCAGCACCTTCTCCAACAACAGCTCGGGCAGCGGCTCGACCAGCAGGGCGGCGCCCTGGTGGACGGATTCGGGCGGCAGCAGGGCCGCCAGCCGGTCCCGTTCCACCAGTTCGGGGGTGATGCGCCAGGGGTTGGGCACACGCTCGGCCAGCTCGCGCTCGGCCTCGCGCGTCACCAGCAGGCGGCGCAGGCGGCGGGCGGGGTTGGCCAGCGCGGCCGCGACCGGGTGCAGGCCGTGCAGCCAGACGCCATCCGCACTCCCCCTGGGGCTCTCGGCCGGGCGGTGGGAGGCGGGGCCGCGGGCGCGCGGCGAAGGACGGTTGGGGCGCATGGCCCCATGAAGCCCGCCCGTCGCCTGCTGACAACCCATGGCCCCCTGCCGTAGAAGGACGCGCCTGGCCGGGTTAGCTCAGCGGTAGAGCAACCGCCTTGTAAGCGGTAGGTCGTCGGTTCAATCCCGACACCCGGCAGGGCCGGTCACATTTCATCACCTCCCGGGGCCCGCTTCGCCATGCGGCTGTTACAAGCGGGGCGCATGGTCCCCTCATCGGACGGAACATTCCGCCCGGCATTGAGGAGACCACCATGGCCAAGTTTCGCATTCCCTCCCTGTTCGGTGCCGCCATCCTGGGCGCCGGCCTGCTCGCGGGCGGCGTCGCCTTCGCCCAGCCTGGCCCCGGCGCCGGTCCGGGCGGTGGCCCCGGCGCCCGCATGTTCCAGCAGCTCGACACCAACAATGACGGCCGCATCACCTGGGACGAGGCCTGGGGCGTGGTCACCCAGCGCTTCCAGGCGGCCGATGCCGACCGCAGCGGCGGGCTGACGCCGGAGGAGTTCGCCAACATGTATCCGCAGCGCGAAGGCCGCCAGCAGCGCGAAGGCCGCGCCCAGCCGACCGGCCGTCACGCCGAGCGGATGCAGCAGCACCGCGCGGCGATGTTCCGCGGCCTCGACGCCAACCGCGACGGCGTCGTGACCCTGGAGGAGATGCGCGCCCCCGCCGAGATGCGCTTCCGCATGGCGGACGCGAATGGCGACGGCGCCATCACCCGTGACGAGCTGCCCCAGCGGCGCGCGCGTGGCGAAGGCCGCGGCCCCGGGCAGCCCGGCCAGCCGGGTGCGCCGGCCGCCCCCGCCACGCGGTAAGGCGGCTACCCGCCGAGCGCCAGGCGCTCGGCGATCAGGAAGGGGGCGCCGGGGCCGGCCTGGGTGAACAGGCAGACCTCGCGCACCCGCCGCGCCCGGCCGGTCCCCATTTCGAACACTGAGGCGAAATGCGCCTCGGCCGCCGGGCGCACCCATGCCGCTTCCTCGGGCGTCAGGCGGCGCGTCAGCGTGACGTGGAACTGCCAATCTTCTTCGAGATAGGGATAGCCCCAGCGCGCGAGCATCGCCTCCTGCCGGGGCGAGAGGTTGGCCTTGCGGCGCCGGGCCAGCTCCTGCTCGGTGGGGGGCGCGCGATGGGCGTCCAGCGCGGCCACCGCGCCATCCGTCAGCGCGCGCAGCGCCGGGCAGGGGGCGGTTTCGCGCAGCGCGAGGAACCCCTTCAGGTCCATCACCGCCAGTGGCGGCAGGTCGAAGGGCGCCGTGCGCGCCGCGAAGGCGGCCGCATCCTCGCGAAGCGCGGCGTAGGAAGTTGCGATGCGGAAGGGCGGCTTCAGCGTCGCGTGCAGGCCATAGCCCCGCGCATCGGCGGTGAGGGCGGGCAGGTCGGGCACGGGGGGCTGCGTCAGGGTGGCGCCCGTCTCGGCGTCACGGCCGAGCCAGGCGCTGCCGGCGGCGTGCAGCGGATCATCCACCTCGGGCGCCCAGTAGAGGGCGGCGCGCATCGTCACGCCACCCGCTCCCCGCCGCGCCACACCGCGCGGATGACGGGAATGCCCTGGTGCGGCAGGACGCGCACGATGTCGGCACGCTGCCCGATCGCCAGCCGCCCGCGATCCTGCAGGCGGCACATGTCGGCCGCGTTGGCCGTGATGGTGGCGATGGCGGCGGGCAGGCCCGTCACCTCCGCCATGGCGAAGGCGGCCTCGATCAGCGCGGGCGGCACATAGTCGCTGGCCAGCACGTCCACGGCACCCGCGCGCACCAGATCCATTGCCGCCACATTGCCGGAATGGCTGCCGCCGCGGACGATGTTGGGCGCGCCGGCGATGACGGCGACGCCAAGCCGCGCCGCTTCGCGCGCGGCCTCCATCGTCACCGGGAATTCGCTGACCATGATGCCGTCGGCCGCGTTGCGCGCGACTTCGGCGGGCACCTCGTCGTCATGGCTGGCCAGCGGCACGTCGCGGCCGGCGAAGCGGTCCAGCACCATGCGGCGTTGCGGTTCGCGCAGGCGGGCACGCTGTTCCAGCAGTTCCGCGATGCGCGTCTCGATCTGCGCCTCGGTCATCCGCGTGGTCTTGAGCCGCATGGCGCGATAGCGCACCAGGTCCCGGTACTGGCCGACACCCGGCGAATGATCCATCAGGCTGACCATGGCCACCAGCGGGTGTTCCGCGACGGGGTCGAGCAGCGTGGGCATGTCGGCCGCCGGCAATTCGCAGCGAAGGTGCAGCAGGTGCTCCACCTTCAGCACGCCCTCGGCGGTCAGCGCGGTGATGTCGCGCACGCCGTCCTCGAAGGTCTTGCCGCGCTCCACGTCGAAGCCGAGGTCGCCCAGGCAGAGCGCGTCCAGCACTGTGGTGACACCCGCCACTGCGCATTGCGCGTCGTGGCTGAGGAAGGCCGAGCGCGAGGGCCAGCGCGCATTGCTGCGCGGCATCACCTGGCGCTCCAGGTTGTCGGTGTGGACATCCACCACGCCCGGCATCAGCACCTCGCCGCCGCAATCCACCGCCGAGGGGTGATGGGCGCGGCCGGGCTGCACATCGGCGATGACGCCATCGCGCAGCACCAGCGTGCCGTCCAGCTCCTGGTCGGGCAGGATGAGGCGCGCATGGGTCAGGATGGTCTCGCGCGCGGCGGGGGCGCGGTGAAGGATGGCGCTCATCGGGCCTCGCTGTGGGGTGTGTGGGGGATGTGGGCGCTCATGCCGCGTCTTCTAGCGGCCGCACCTCATGCAGGCGATCCGCGACGCGGGCGCGCACCTCGCTGTCATGGAAAATTCCCAGAATGGCCGCCCCCCGCGCCTTGGCCTCCGCGATCAGTGCGATCACCACCTCGCGGTTGGCGGGGTCGAGGCTGGCCGTGGGTTCGTCCAGTAGCATCAGCGGGTAATGGGCCACGAAGCCGCGGGCGATGTTCACCCGCTGCTGCTCGCCGCCCGAGAAGGTGGCGGGCGGCAGACCATGCAGGCGTTCGGGCAGGTTGAGCCGGGCCAGCAGGGCGGCGGCCTGCGCTTCCGCCTCGGCGCGCGGCACGCCACGGGCGCGCAGCGGCTCGGCCACCACCTCCAGCGCCGGCACGCGCGGGATCACGCGCAGGAATTGCGAGACATGGCCGAGGCTTTCCGCGCGAATTTCCCGCATCAGCCGCGCATCGGCGGCGGCCAGGTCCACCATGGCGTCGCGATGCCGCAGGCGGATATGGCCCGAATCGGCGCCGTAATTGCCGGCGATGCAGCGCATCAGCGTGGATTTCCCCGCGCCCGAGGGCCCGGTCAGCGCCACGCATTCGCCCGCGTGCAGCACCAGCGCCGCATCCTCCAGCACGGGAAAGCTCACGCCGCCGCGCAGGTGCAGGGTGAAGCGTTTGGACAGCGCCGCCACCTCCAATGCCAGCGCGCTCATGCCGCCAGCACCGAGGCGACGAGAAGCTGGGTGTAGGGGTGCCGCGGGTCGTCCAGCACGCGGTCGGCAAGCCCTTCCTCCACGATCCGTCCGTGGCGCATCACCACGATGCGGTGCGCGAGCAGCCGGGCGGCGGCGATGTCATGCGTCACGAACAGCACGGCGAGGCCAAGCTCCGCCACCAGTGACCGGATCAGGTCCAGCAGCCGCGCCTGCACGCTGACATCGAGCCCGCCCGTGGGTTCGTCCATGAAGACCAGGCGCGGGCGCGTGACGAGGCAGCGCGCGATCTGCAGGCGCTGCTGCATGCCGCCCGAGAAGTTGCGCGGCGCCTCGTCCATGCGCGCCGGGTCCATTTCCACGCGGGACATCCATTCGGCCGCGGCCGCGCGGATGTTGCCGTAGTGGCGCCCGCCCGCCGCCATCAGCCGTTCGCCGATGTTGCCGCCGGCGGAGACGCCCATGCGCAGCCCGTCTCGGGCGTTCTGGTGGACGAAGCCCCAGTCGCGGCGCATGAGCGTGCGGCGCTCGGCCTCGCGCAGGGCGTGGACGTCCTGCGCCGCGCCCTCGGCGTCGTGGTAGAGCACGCGCCCGGCCTGGGGTTCCATCAGCCCCGCCAGCACGCGCAGCAGGGTGGACTTGCCCGAGCCGCTCTCGCCCACGATGGCCACCACCTCGCCGGGCCAGAGGGAGAGGGAGACATCATCCAGCGCCCGCACCGCGCCGAAGCGCAGCGCGAGGTCCTGGCCTTCCAAGATCGGGCTCATTCCGCGGCCTTCCGCGCCATCTGGTTCTCGGCGCAATGGTCGGTGTCGGAGCAGACGAACATGCGCCCGCCCCGGTCATCGGTGACGATCTCGTCCAGGTAGCTGGTGGTGCTGCCGCAGGCCGCGCAGGCGTGCGGCGCGCGGACGGGGCGGAAAGGGTGGTCGTCGAAGTCGAGGCTGACCACGCTGGTGTATGGCGGCACCGCGTAGATCTTCTTCTCGCGCCCCGCGCCGAACAGCATCAGCGCCGGTGACATGTGCAGCTTCGGGTTGTCGAAGCCTGGAATGGGCGAGGGCGACATGAGGTAGCGGTGGTTCACCATGACCGGATGGCTGTAGGAGGACCCGCCCTCGCCCTGCCGCGCGATGTCCTCGTAGAGCTTCACCTGCGCCAGGCTATAGTCGCCAAGGGCATGCAGGCGGCGGGTTTCCGCGAGGCGCGGTTCCAGCTTGAACAGCGGCTCCGGCATCGGTACCTGGAACACCATGACCTGCCCCTCGGTCAGCGGCCGTTCGGGGATGCGGTGGCGGGTCTGGATGATGGTCGCCTCGGCCGTGCGCGTCGTGGTGCGCACGCCGGCCACGCGGTGGAAGAAGCGGCGGATGGAGACGGCATTGGTCGTGTCATCCGCGCCCTGGTCGATCACCTTCAGCGTGTCGTCGGGGCCGAGGATGCTGGCCGTGACCTGGATGCCGCCCGTGCCCCAGCCATACGGCAGCGGCATCTCGCGTGCGCCGAAGGGGATCTGGTGGCCCGGGATGGCGATGGCCTTCAGCAGCGTACGACGGATCATGCGCTTCGTGGCTTCGTCCAGGTAGGCGAAGTTGTAGCCGGGGTCGGTGTCTGGGGCTTGCATGTGTGCGCTGGCCGTCATTCCGCGGCCTCCGCCACGCCATTCCGCGCCGCTTCCCAGCGCGCGCGGATGCTGCGCAGCTTCTCCAGCTCGCTCTGGAAATCCACGTGATGCGGCAGCTTGAGATGTTCCACGAAGCCCGTCGCCTCCACATTGTCCGCGTGCAGCAGCACGAATTCGTGGTCCTGGGCGGGGGCCGTCACCTCTTCGCCCAGGTCGCGCGCCATCAGGGCGCGGTCCACCAGCGCCATGGCCATCGCCTTGCGTTCGCTGTGGCCGAGCGAGAGTCCGTAGCCGCGGGTGAATTGCGGCGGCGTGTCGGCCTGGCCCGCGAACTGGTTCACCATCTGGCATTCGGTGACGGTGATCTCGCCCAGGCTGATGGGAAAGCCAAGCTCAGGGGGTGTGATCAGCACCTCCACCTCGCCCATGCGCAGCTCGGCCACGAAGGGATGGGCGTTGCCGTAGCCGCGCTGGGTCGAATAGCCGAGGCCCAGCAGGAAGCCCTCATCGCCGCGCGCGAGCGATTGCAGGCGCAGCGCGCGCGGGGCGGGGAAGGGCAGGGGGTCGCGCGTCAGGTCGGGCGGCGGGGCATCGTCGCCGGGTGGTTCGCGGCGCATCAGTCCCTCCTGCGCCAGGATGTCACTGACGCGCGGCATGGGCGCGCCCGTGGCTTCGGACTCTTCGGGGGGCGTTGGCGCCTCCCCTTCCGCCAGCAGCGCGAAGTCCAGCAGGCGGTGGGTGTAGTCGAAGGTCGGGCCCAGAACCTGACCGCCCGGCATGTCCTTGTAGGTGGCGCTGATGCGCCGGCGCACGCGCATGGCCCCCGTGTCCACCGGCTCGGCCGCCGGGAAGCGCGTCAGGGTGTTGCGGTAGGCACGCAGCAGGAAGGCGGCCTCGATCAGGTCGCCGCGCGCCTGCTTGATGGCCAGTGCCGCCAGTTCGCGGTCATGGCAGCTGCCTTCCGCCATCACGCGGTCCACCGCCAGGCCCAGTTGTTCCGCCACCTGCGCCGCCGAAAGCTCCGGCAGGGCGGTGTCGCCGCGCCGCTGTTCGGCCAGCCAGGCATGGGCGGCGGCGATGGCCGCATCGCCCCCCTTCACCGCGACATACATCAGCCACCCTCCCTGAGCGCCACGCTGCGCGGCAATGCGGCCAACCGTCCTCCCGCGCAGAGCACCACATCCACCCCGCGCGGGAAGCGCGCCGCATTGGCGCGCCACTGCGCGGGGAAATCACCAGGCACGCCCATGACGGCCAGGTGATGCTCGCGCTCGATGCCCGGCCCCGTCAGGCGCCAGCCCGACCCCTCCGCCAGCCCCGTGACCTGGCGGATGAGCGTGGCACCGTCCTGCGGCGTCTCGTCCTCGCCCGCGTGCAGCGTGGCCAGTGCGGGCATGGTGGCCCCGGTGTTCAGCAGCAGCATGGCGGAAGCCGGCTCCGCCACCAGCGGTGCCCCGGTGTGGAAGGTGATCCAGGCGCGGGCCTCCTCGCCCGCATCGGTCCAGAGCGGCGTCTCGGCATCGGCCAGCGTCAGGATCGTGGCGGCGGCAGCGGCCTCCAGCCCGGCGGGAAGTTCGGGCGGCGGGATGACCTGCTGGACACGGCCCGGCCGCGCCATGGCCTGCATGAGCGCGCGAAACCCGGCCTGGGCGTCCAGCACGGGGTCGGTGAAGCCCGTCTTCATCGCTCGCTCCTCATCGCATGGCCGCCAGTGTGGCGAAGCGCACCTCGGTCGCGGCGGTGCGGCGGGCGTCGCGGGCGGTGGCGGCGCGCTGGGCCTCGGCGAGCGGCGTCACCACCCGCTCCAGCCATTCGGCCCGCCTTGCCTCGCCCTGCAACAGCGCGTCCAGCACGGCGGCCCATTCGGCGGCGCGCTTGCTGCGACCCAGCCGCCAGCCATGGCCGAGCGTGCCATCCTCCAGCGCCACGGTGCAGCGCGCGACGGTTGCCTCGCTCAGGTTGAAGACGGCGCCGTCGCCCCCGGCGCGGCCGCGCAGCATGGTCAGCCCGACCTCCGGGCCGCGCACGCGGCGATGCGGGGGCAGGGGCGGGGCGCCGGCGAGGGTGGCCTCGATCTCGGCTTCGGTGGCGCGGGCCAGAACGGCCATCCAGGAGGGGCGGTCCATCATTGGTCTAGACAGCTACACATCTTTCGGGCAGGGTCAATGCCAATGACGCCGCGCAGACATCCATGGGCTTGAAGCTTCCGTGACACCTGATCCCTATCCCCTTCAGCGCGGCGCCGGGCTCGCGCTGTGGCGGCAGATCGCGGCCAGCCTCGAAGCCACCATCCGCAACGGCACTCACCGGCCTGGCGCGCGCCTGCCCACCGAGGCCGAGCTCTCCACCCGCTTCGCGGTGAACCGCCACACCATCCGCCGCGCCATGGAGGAACTGGAGGGCAGGGGCCTCGTCCGCATCGAGCAGGGGCGCGGCAGCTTCGTGGCCGAGGATGTGCTGGACTACCCGCTCGGCCCCCGCACCCGCTTCAGCGAGATCATCCGCGCGCAGAACCGCGAACCCGCGGGCCGTGTGCTGCGCATGGCCGAGGTGCCGCCCGAGGCGCGAATCGCGGAACTGCTGGGCCTGCGCCGCGGCCGCACCGTGTTGCAGGTGGAGCGCCTGGCGCTGGCAGATGGAAGGCCGCTGGCCATCGGCCTGCACCACTTCCCCGCCCAGCGCTTCCCGCAGATGGCGGCCCTGCTGCGCGAGGATGCCTCCATCACCCGCGCGCTGGCCGCCTGCGGCGTGCCCGACTACCGCCGCAAATCCACCCGCATCACCGCCCGCATGCCCACCGCCGAGGAGGCCGCCCTGCTCCAGCAATCCCGTGCCCGCCCGCTGCTGGTCAGCGAGGCGCTCAACATCGACAGCGAGGGCGAGCCCGTGGACGCCACCATCACCCGCTATGCCGCCGGCCGCGCGCAACTGGTGGTCGAGCCATGAGCTGGCGCATCACGGGCGGCCAGGTGCTGCGCGAGGGCCGGCTTGTGCCCGGCGAAGTGCATCTCGCGGGCGGCGTCATCGCCGAGGGTGGCGCGGGGCGGGGCTTCGACGCCACGGGCCTCTGCGTCATGCCGGGGCTGGTGGACATCCATGGTGACGCGCATGAACGCGCGATCCAGCCGCGCCCCGGCGTGGCCTTCCCCATGGATTTCGCGCTGCGCGATGCCGCCGCGCAATGCCTGGCCTCGGGCATCACCACGGCCTGCCTGGGCGTAACCTTGTCCTGGGAGCCGGGGCTGCGCTCGGTCGAGACGTTTCGGGCCACCCTCGACGCCCTGGCCGCGCCACCGCCGGGCAGCGATCTGCGCGTGCATCTCCGCTTCGAGGCCGACAACCTGGATGCCGAGCCCGACGCGCTCGCCGCCATCGCCGCTGGCCGCGTGCATGTGCTGGGCTTCAACGACCACACGCCCAGCATCGTGAAGAAGCTCTCCAACCCCAAGGAGCTGGGCAAATACGCCGGCCGCGCGGGCGTGGGCGAGGCGGAGTTCGAGGCGCTGGCGCTGCGCGCCAAGTCCCGCCGTGGCGAGGTGCCCGAAAGCCGCGCCCGCATGGCCGCCGCCTCCCGCGCGGCGGGCGTGCCCATGCTGAGCCATGACGACGCCACGCTGGATCAGCGCGCGCGCTTCCGCGCCCTGGGCGCCGATATCTGCGAATTCCCCATGGCCGAGGCCGTCGCCGAAGACGCGCGCGCCCATGCCGAGCCCGTGGTGATGGGCGCGCCCAACGTGGTGCGCGGCGGCAGCCACCTGGGCTGGGCAAGCGCCGCACCGCTGGCCGAGCGCGGCCTCGTGACCGTGCTGGCCTCCGACTATCACTGGCCGGCGCTGCTGGCGGCCCCTTTCCGCATGGCCGCGCGGGGGGCGATGACGTTGGCCCAGGCCTGGGCGCTGGTGTCGGAGAATCCTGCCCGCGCGCTGGGTTTGAACGACCGCGGACGGATTGCGCCCGGGCTGCGCGGCGACCTGGCGCTCGTCACGCCGGAGGGTTCGCTCGCGGCTGTCTTCCTGGGCGGCGAACCCGCCTGGATCGGGCCATCCGCCGCCGCCCGCTTCGGCTGAGAGCTCAGCGCCGCGCGGGCTGCGCCATTTCGATGATGCTGGCAAGCGACGCCGTGAAGGCCAGCTGGATCCCCGCCACCAGCACCGTCATCGAGGCGAGGAAGAGGCGGGGGGAACGTGGATCCTCCAGGGGTCCAAGGCCGCGCCCCACCCAATCGGTCAGCGTATCGGCCATGCCGGCGCCGCCCAGCAGCACCAGGATCGCGGCCAGGATCAGCCCGCGCTCGAAGTTCAGCAGACCGAGCAACCGCGCATCCAGGCCGGTGGGTGGCGGCAGGTAGCCGCGCCGCACGCCGACCTGCTTCGAGATCACGGCGAAGGTCACCACCTGCAGCCCCACCAGCACGGCAAGACACCCCGCCATGAAGGAGTGCATGTCAAAGGTGACGCCCGCGACCCTCAGCGGCCCGGGGAAGAGCAGTCCCGAAACCAGCGCGCCCAGCCCCAGCAGGACCAGCCCCGGATAGAGGAACAGCCAGCGCGGCGAATAGAACAGCAGGAAGCGCAGGTGCCGCCAGCCATCGCGCCAGGTGCGCAGGTGCGGCGGACGGGACCGGCCATCGGGGCGCAGCCGCGTGGGCACCTCCACGATGCGATAGCGGGCGAGGGCGGCGCGGACCACCATTTCGGAGGCGAATTCCATCCCCGGCGTGGTCAGGCCCAGTTCCATGATGCGCGCGCGGGAGAAGCCGCGCAGCCCGCAATGGAAGTCGCCCGCCGGCACGCGGAACAGCAGCCGGCCGATGAAGCTCAGCACCGGGTTGCCCAGATAGCGGTGCAGGAAGGGCATGGCGCCCTTCTCGATGCCGCCCCGGAAGCGGTTGCCCATGACGAGGTCGGCGCCCGCGCGCAACTCGGCCACGAAGCCTTCCAGGTTCGCGAAGTCATAGGAATTGTCGCTGTCGCCCATGATCACGAAGCGGCCCCGCGCCGCCGCGATGCCTCCGCGCAGCGCCGCGCCATAGCCGCGCTCCGTGATGGGGACCACGCGCGCCCCCAGACGCTGCGCGATCTCCTGCGAGCCATCGGTGCTGCCATTGTCGGCTATCAGAACCTCGCCCGCGATGCCGCTGCGCGCGAGGAAATCCTGTGCCTCGCGGATGCACAGCGCCAGCGTCTCCGCCTCGTTGAGGCAGGGCATGAGGATGGTCAGTTCCAGACCGTGGGCCTGGGTGTCGGCGCCTGGAGGGGCGTGCGGGGCGATATCCATCCAACCCCATATGGGGCTTTCAGGATGTTAATGGGAGGGCCGGCGAGAGCGGGATGCGTTGAGGTGGAATCACCGAAAACGCTCAATCCCGCTCTCAACAAGGGTTGGAACAGGCTGCGTGAACGCCGCTTGCCCTACACAACACCCGCGCGCAGCAGGTCATGCAGGTGCAGGATGCCCACGGGGCGGCGCTGGTCCATCACGAACATGGAGGTGATGGCCCGTGTGTTCATCAGCGTCACCAGCTCCGGCGCCAGTGAATCCAGCCGCGCGATGGTGGGTGTCGCCGTCATCACCTCCGTTACCTTGCGGTCCACGAACCCTTGGTTGAAGGCGCGGCGGATGTCGCCATCGGTGATGACGCCGAGCAATTCCCCCTGCGCCCCCACCACGCCGCCGATGCCAGAGCGGCGCGATGTCATGGCGACGATCGCCTCCGACAGCATCGCCTCCGGGCCAAGCAGCGGCAGGTTGTCGCCGCTTTGCATCAGGTCCGCCGCGCGCAGCAACTGCGCGCCGAGCTTGCCACCAGGATGAAAGACCCGGAAATCGGAGGCCGAGAAGCCTCGCGCCTCCAGGAGGCACATGGCGAAGGCATCGCCCAGCGCCATCTGCATGGTGGTGCTGGTGGTGGGGGCGAGGCCGTTCGGGCAGGCCTCGGCCGAGGCGGGCAGGATCAGCAGGTAGTCCGCCGCACTGCCCAGCTGGCTTTCGGCGCGCGAGGTGATGCCGATGAGCGAGACGTCGAAGCGCCGCGCATATGCGATGATGGTCGCCAGCTCCGGCGTGTCGCCCGACCAGGAGAGGGCCAGGACCACATCCTCGGGCACGATCATGCCGAGGTCGCCGTGGCTCGCCTCGCCCGGATGGACATAGAGGGCCGCTGTGCCGGTGGAGGCCAGCGTCGCCGCGATCTTGCGCGCCACATGGCCGGACTTGCCCATGCCGGTGACCACGCAGCGCCCCTTGCGGCGCAGCATCATCTGCACGGCGGCGACGAGGCGCGCGCCCAGCTCGTCTTCCAGCGCCGCGCGCAGGGCGTTCAGCCCCGCGGCCTCCAGCTCGATGGTGCGAAGGGCGCTGTCCCGCAGTCGCTGGCCGATGGGGGTGTCGAGCGGGCTCATGCGCGGGCCTCCCACAGGACGCGGGCGCGTGCCAGGTCCTCGGGCGTGTCCACGCCGAGGGGGATGTCGTCCACCACCGCCGCATCCACCCGCATGCCATTCTCCAGCGCGCGGAGCTGTTCCAGCTTCTCGCGCTGTTCGAGGGGCGAGGGCGGCAGGGCGACGAAACGCGCCAGCGCATCCCGCCGCCAGGCATAGAGGCCGATATGGTGCCACAGCGGGCCCTCGCCCCAGGGGGCGGTGGCGCGGGTGAAGTAGAGGCAGCGGAAGCGGCCGGGCGCGTGCTCGGTGCCCACCATCTTCACGACGGAGGAAGCGGTCCGCTCCTCCTCGCGCGTGATGGGGGCGACCAGCGTGCCGAGGGCCACCTCGGGCGGGTCCATCACCTCCAGCACCGCGCGGATGGCGCGAGGGGCGATCAGCGGCAGGTCGCCCTGCACGTTCACGATCAGGTCGTGGTGGCCCTCGGGATCGAGCTGCGTAACGGCCTCATGGATGCGGTCGCTGCCCGAGGGGTGGTGGGCCGCCGTCATTTGCGCCTTGCCGCCGGCGGCGCGCACCACATCCGCCACCTCAGCGCTGTCGGTCGCGACCACCACGGGCCCGAGATCGGCC
The DNA here is from genome assembly GCF_014196305.1 of Roseococcus suduntuyensis. Classification (GTDB taxonomy): domain Bacteria; phylum Pseudomonadota; class Alphaproteobacteria; order Acetobacterales; family Acetobacteraceae; genus Roseococcus; species Roseococcus suduntuyensis. The sequence goes on along the minus strand of NZ_JACIDJ010000002.1, from coordinate 18,133 downwards.
TCCTGGGCGCGGTGCAGCACCTGCACGATCATGGGCAGGCCGCCGATCTCGGCGAGCGGCTTGCCGGGCAGGCGGGTGGCCTGCATGCGCGCGGGAATCAGGACAAGGGGACGGCTCACGCGGCCCAGCCCTTCACCACGGCATCGAGCGCCTGGAGGCGGGTGATGAGCGCCTCGAATTGCGCGAGCGGGACCATGTTGGGGCCGTCGGAGGGCGCGCGGTCGGGGTCCTCATGGGTCTCGATGAAGAGGCCGGCCACGCCCACCGCCACCGCCGCGCGCGACAGCGTCTCCACGAACTGCCGCTGACCGCCCGAGGCGCCGCCCTGGCCGCCTGGCTGCTGCACCGAATGGGTGGCGTCGAAGATCACGGGCAGCCCCGTCTCCTCCGCCATCACGGGCAGGCCTCGCATGTCCGAGACCAGGGTGTTGTAACCGAAGGAGGTGCCGCGCTCGGTCAGCAGCACGCGGGGGTTGCCGGCGCCGGTGATCTTGGCCGCGACGTGCTTCATGTCCCAGGGGGCGAGGAACTGGCCCTTTTTCACATTCACCGCGCGGCCCGTGGCGGCGGCGGCCAGCAGAAGGTCGGTCTGGCGGCAGAGGAAGGCCGGGATCTGCAGCACATCCACCACCGGGGCCACGGCCGCGCAATGGGCGGCTTCGTGCACGTCGGTCAGGCAGGGCAGGCCCAGGCGGTCGCGGATTTCGGCGAAGACGGGCAGGGCGGCTTCCAGCCCCACGCCGCGTGCCGCCTGGCCGGAGGTCCGGTTGGCCTTGTCGAAGCTGGTCTTGTAGATCAGCCCGATGCCGCGCCGGGCGGCGATGTCCTTCAGCGCCGCCGCCATTTCCAGCGCATGTTCCCGGCTTTCCATCTGGCAGGGCCCGGCGATGAGCGCGATGGGCAGATGCGAGGCGAAGGCCACCTGGCCAATGGTGATGGGAGAGGCGGGCATCAGGGCAGTTCCGATCCTGGCAGGCTTTGCCGCGGCGGGGCGGCAAAGCCGCTACATAGGACAGCGGGGCTGCCTGGGCTACCGCCCCCCTCGCCGCGACGCCTGAGGGGCGGGAGGCGATGCCGCTGACCTGGCGGCCGAAGCTCAGGGCCGCCCGATCGAATGGTAGGTGAAGCCCGCCTCGCGCATGGCTGGTGGATCATAGACATTGCGCAGGTCCAGCAGCAGGTCCCCGCGCATCATGTTGCGCAGCTTGGTGGGGGCGATGTTGCGGTATTCGTTCCACTCGGTCAGCAACACGACGGCATCCGCCCCCTGGGCCGCGTTCAGCGCGCCCGAGGTGTATTCCACCGTGGCCGGCAGCAGGCGGCGCGCGGCATCCATGCCCTCCGGATCATGCGCGCGGATATGGGCGCCGGCGGCCACGAGACGCGGGATGATCTCAAGCGAGGGAGCATCGCGCATGTCGTCCGTCTCGGGCTTGAAGGTCAGGCCCAGGATGGCGATGACCTTGCCGTCCACATCGCCGCCACAGGCGCGGATGACGCGGTCGGCCATCGCCATCTTGCGCGAATCATTCACCGCGATGGTCGTCTCGATCAGGCGCAGCGGCGTGCCGAAATCCTGCGCCGACCGCGCGAAGGCGAGCGTGTCCTTGGGAAAGCAGGAGCCGCCATAGCCCGGCCCCGCATGCAGGAACTTCCGCCCGATTCGGCCATCGAGGCCGATGCCGCGCGCCACATCGTGCACATCGCCGCCCGCCGCCTCGCACAGATCCGCCACCTCGTTGATGAAGCTGATCTTCATCGCGAGAAAGGCATTGGCCGCGTATTTGATGATCTCGGCCGTCTCGAGGCGCGTGGCCACCATGGGCGTCTCGATGAGGAAGAGCGGGCGGTAGAGGCGCCGCAGCACCGCCTCGGCCCGCGCCCCCGCCTCGCCATCCTCCACGCCGATCACGACGCGGTCGGGGCGCATGAAGTCGCCGATGGCCGCACCCTCGCGCAGGAATTCGGGATTGGAGGCGACGGCGATGTCGAGGTCGGGCCGCACCGCCTGGACGCGCCGCTTCACCTCGCGCCCCGTGCCCACCGGCACGGTGGACTTCGTCACCAGCACCAGCGGCTTGGTGGCGGTGCGGGCCACCTCCTCGGCGGCCGCGAAGACGTAGGTGAGGTCGGCATGGCCATCCCCACGGCGGGTGGGCGTGCCAACGGCGAGGAAGACGGCCTCCGCCCCCTGCATGGCCGCGGCCAGGTCCTGGGTAAAGGAGAGGCGGCCCTCGCGCACATTGTCCGTGACCAGGGCTTCGAGCCCGGGCTCGTAGATGGGCATGCGGCCCTCGCGCAGCATGCTGATCCGCCCGGCATCGGTGTCCACCAGCGTGACTTCCGTGCCGAACTCGGCAAAGCAGGCCGCCGACACGAGACCGACATAGCCGGCACCGAGGATCGCGATACGCATATCTTAACCTTTCGGTCACTCAATATTTGCAGGCGGGAAAGCAGAGCGGGCAATGGCATCGCCACAAGCCCCATTATCGGAAGTTGCGTATATTGCACAACACTTGGCCGCCCGGCAGAAATCAGCCCGTTCCGTTGGGGGGGCATTCCGGTGGGGGGGCGTCCCGTTGGGGGCTGGCATGGTTGGCGGCGCAGGGAGTGGGTCATGGGCAGGGTTCTCGTCACGGGTGCGGCCGGGTTCATCGGGGCGCATCTCTGCCAGGCGCTGCTGGCACGGGGCGAGACGGTGCTCGGCCTCGACAATTTCAACGCCTATTACGACCCGGCGCTGAAGCAGGCGCGCCTCGCGGCGCTGACCGGCCAAGCGCCGGCGGAGCAATTCCAGATGGCGCGGCTGGACCTCGCCGATCATGAGGCGGTGCTGGCGCTGCTGCGCGCCAACCCCGACATCGACCGCGTGGCCCATCTGGGCGCCCAGGCGGGCGTGCGCTGGTCGCTGGAGGCGCCCTTCGCCTACACCGCCTCCAACGTCACGGGGCACCTGTCGGTGCTGGAGGCGGTGCGCCGGGCGGAAGGGCGAATCCGCCATGTCGTCTATGCGTCCACCAGCTCGGTCTATGGCAGCCGCACCGATGGCGCCTTCCGCGAGACGGACCGCGTGGACCGCCCCGCCTCCCTCTACGCCGCGACCAAGCTGGCCGATGAGGTCATGAGCAGCGCCTATGCCGACCTGTTCGGCCTGTCGCTCACGGGTTTGCGCTTCTTCACCGTTTATGGCCCCTGGGGGCGGCCGGACATGGCCTATTGGCTGTTCACCGAGGCCATGCTGGCGGGTCGGCCCATTCAGCTCTTCAATGAGGGGCGGATGCTGCGCGACTTCACCTATGTGGACGATATCGTCCAGGGCGTGATGGCCGCGCTGGACAACCCGGCGCCGGGCGGTGGGCACCGGCTCTACAACATCGGCAACAACCGGCCGGAACAGCTGCTCGACCTCGTCGCCATCCTGGAGGAATTGCTGGGCGTGCAGGCAACGCGGGTGCTCAAGCCCATGCAGCCGGGCGACGTGCCCGCCACCTTCGCCGACATCTCCGCGATGCGGCAGGATTTCGGTTGGGCCCCCACGACCGATCTTCGCACCGGGCTGACGCGCTTCGTCACCTGGTGGCGTGCTTATTTCGGCGATGGTCCCGGAAAGGCTTGATCATCACCATGATCTGAAAGACGACCTTCCGGGACTGCCGCGATCCACGAGGACAACTTCATGCAACCCGTCCAGACCCAAAGCCTGAGCCCTCATCTGCGGCGGCTGGAGGCCGAGGGGATCGCCATCATCCGGGAGACGGTTGCCAGTTTCCGCAACCCCGTCCTGCTTTACTCAATCGGCAAGGACAGCTCGGTCGTGCTGCACCTGGCCATGAAGGCGTTCGCGCCTGGCCGCATTCCCTTCCCGCTGCTGCACATCGCGACCGGCTGGGATTTCCGCGACATGCTGGAGTTCCGCGACCGCCGCGCGGCGCAGCTCGGTGCCCGTTTGATCGTGCACACCAACCCTGACGGCCTCGCAAGCGGCATCGGTCCGCTGACCCATGGCAGCCAGGTCCACATGGATGTCATGGGCACCCAGGCGCTGAGACAGGCGCTGGACATCGGCGGCTATGACGCGGCCCTGGGCGGCGCGCGGCGCGACGAGGAGAAGGCCCGCGCGAAGGAGCGCGTCTTCTCCCACCGCGCGCCGGGCCATGTCTGGGAACCGCGCGGCCAGCGGCCGGAGCTCTGGGGTCTCTACAACACGCGCATCGCACCGGGTGAGACCATGCGCGTCTTCCCCATCTCGAACTGGACCGAATTCGACGTGTGGGACTACATCGCGGCCGAACAAATCCCCGTCGTGCCCCTCTATTTCGCGGCCGAGCGGCCCATGCTGCGCCGCAGCGGCGCGCTGATCATGCGCGATGACGATCGCATGCCGCTGAACGAAGGCGAACAGATCGAGCGGATGTGGGTGCGCTTCCGCACCATGGGCGACTGGCCACTGACCGGCGCGCATGAAAGCCGCGCCCAGACGATGGAGGAGGTGTTGCAGGAACTCCGCCTCTCGCGCGTCTCCGAACGCCACGGCCGCCTGATCGACAACGACCAGGAAGCCTCGATGGAACGCAAGAAGCGCGAGGGATATTTCTGAGATGGACGGCAGCACCATGTCGCGCGGCCTGCTGCGCGTTCTCACCTGCGGCTCGGTGGATGACGGCAAGTCCACGCTGATCGGCCGGCTTCTCCATGACAGCCAGATGATCATGGACGACACGCTCGCCGCCATCACCCGCGACAGCCGCAAGCACGGCACGGTGGGGGAGGAGGTGGACCTCGCCCTTCTCGTGGACGGGCTGGAGGCGGAGCGGCAGCAGGGCATCACCATCGACGTCGCCTACCGCTTCTTCACCACGCCGCGCCGCAGTTTCATCGTGGCCGACTGCCCGGGCCATGAGCAGTACACCCGCAACATGGCGACGGGCGCGTCGAACAGCGAACTCGCCATCATCCTGGTGGACGCGCGCAAAGGGCTGCTGACCCAGACGCGCCGACATTCCTACATCTGTTCGCTGCTGGGCATCCGCCACGTCGTGCTGGCGGTGAACAAGGTGGACCTGGTGAATTTCGACCAGCAGGTGTTCGACCGCATCGTGGGCGAATACGCGACCTTCGCCGCCGGCCTGGGCTTCCACACCATGGTGCCCATCCCGGTCTCGGGCCGCTTCGGCGACAATGTGAGCACCCGCTCGGGCAACACGCCCTGGTATCGCGGCGAGACGCTGCTGGAGCACCTGGAGAGCGTGGGCGTGGAGGAGGAACTCACGCAGATTCCCTTCCGCTTCCCGGTGCAGTGGGTGAACCGCCCCAACCAGGATTTCCGCGGTTTCTCCGGCACGGTGGCCAGCGGCGCCGTGGCGGTGGGCGAGAACATCGTGGTCGCGGCCTCGGGTGTGACCAGCCATGTGACGCGCATCCTGGGCCCGGCGGGCGACCAGAAGCGCGCGGTGGCGGGCGAAGCCGTCACCATCTGCCTCGCCGACGAGGTGGACGTAGCGCGCGGCGACGTGCTCGCCCCCATCGCGGACCGGCCCGCCGTGGCCGACCAGCTCGCCGCGCACCTGCTCTGGATGGACGAGGAGCCGATGCTTCCCGGCCGCCAGTACATGATGCGCATCGGCAATGTCTGGACCTCGGCCTCGGTCACTTCCATCAAGCACCGGGTGGACGTGACGACGCTGGACCACCAGTCGGCCACGCGGCTGTCGCTGAACGAGATCGGGCTGTGCAACCTCAGCACGGCGCAGCGCGTGGCGATGGATCCCTACGCGCGGAACCGACTGACCGGCGCCTTCATCCTGGTGGACCGTTTCACCAATCGTACGTCCGGCTGCGGGATGATCAATTTCGCGCTGCGCCGCGCGACCAATGTCCACCATGAGCACTTTCTGGTGGACAAGGCGGCGCGCGCCACGGCGCTGCACCAGAAGCCCATGCTGCTATGGTTCACGGGGCTCTCCGGCTCGGGCAAGTCCACGGTGGCGAAGCTGGTCGAGCAGGCGTTGCACCGTGCCGGGCGCCACACCTATTCCCTGGACGGCGACAACCTGCGCCATGGGTTGAACCGCGACCTTGGCTTCACCGACCAGGACCGTGTGGAGAACATCCGCCGCGTGGGTGAAGTCGCTAAGCTGATGGTGGATGCGGGGCTGATCGTGCTGGCCTCCTTCATCTCGCCCTTCCGCGCGGAGCGGCAGATGGTGCGCGAGATGCTGGGCGAGGGCGAGTTCCTCGAGGTCTTCGTGGACACGCCGATCGAGATCTGCATGCAGCGCGACGTGAAGGGGCTGTATGCCAAGGCCAGGCGCGGCGAGATCGCCAACTTCACCGGCGTGACCAGCCGCTATGAGCCGCCGGGGGCGGCGGACATCGTGCTCGACGGCGGCAGCTCCCAGCCGGAGGCCTTGGCGCAGCAGGTACTGGAGGTGGTGAACCGGCGCTTGGCGGCGGGGTGAGCGGATACGGGCCTGCCATCATAGAGATGTGCACCAGCCCCGTCTCGGTGGCCACTTTTAATAGGCTGAAGCGCCAGGAGGTGAGCATGATGGAGAATGCGAGACGGCGCTGGCTGTGGCTGGTCGAAATTACTTACGCCTGAACCCGGAAGGGTTTTCAATGCGTGACTTATTTTGATTCTTAGTGTCAGGCGCAGCCCCTTGCTCTCATTGTATGCCCTTGCTTTGAGGCCTCTGTTAAGTTATAAAATGAAGCATTCTCTGCGTGCTGAATACAAAATAGTACAATGTTCGATTTTTATTAAAAAGTGGAAAATTTCTATCTTTTTTATGTCAATTATTATCACATATTATATAAAATTAAATAATAGATCAACGATTGTCTTCATTCATTTAACGACAGGGATTTTTATAATGGATATTCGTGCTGCGCGTGTAATTGGCCCGCTGTCTGTCGGCAATGATGGACATATTTGGAAAAAAGCGATCAAAAATTTTGCCTCATTGAGAAGTCATCCTATTGCTGCATTGAGGGGGGAGACGCCTAGTGTAGAATGTCCAATTTCGGGTGAGCCTCTGATGCTAAAAGGCGGAATACCGTATGCACGCGCTCGAGAGATGGCATATTTTTATGTTGGATCAAATAAATGTATCGCAATTGCGTTCCGCGGCTTGGTCAGGTACGTCGTTTATCCAGATCTATCGATCATTATAAACATAACAAAAAATACGAATAGTAATAATTCTTCACTTGAGCCATTTTTTCTTTTTATTGAAAATAACTATAAAAAAATCGACATATATTTTGAAGAAATAGGCACAAAAAATCTTTCGCGCGCTATTGTGTTGGGGGATTACCGGCCTCTTCACTATCTTTCTCAAGCAATAAGCGCGATACGCGACATTATTATGCCAAATATAATGTGTTTTAAAGAACTTAATAATGAATTCGTCATTTTGCGAGATTACTGCTTTATTGATCCGATTGAATTTTTTCCCGCGATAAAAGAAGAAAAAAATACTATTATAGATAGTAAAAATGCAACAGATTTCTTTTTTGATCAAAAAATCTTTGGGATACGCTTTAACCGTCTTGGGGCCGAGAATAATTTTGACGCTGTGCGCTCTCTACTGCCCATTAATTATACAAAGAAACCTGATATTCTTGGTTTGTGGATTAATCTTGATATCGAAAAGCAGCGTTTCATAAATCAGGCAAGTGAAATTGCCTCGGTCATCAAGCTCGGCACTCAGGTTGCTGAGCTTGAGGGATTAAAGCTACACATATTCTGGGATGGATGGACAGTAATACGCGGTAATATTTCATCTCATGATGAAAAAATTATTGATGCAGCAAAGGACGAAATTCAGAAAATTTCCTTTTTTTCTGCATGTAGTTTCGAGGAAACTTTTATGTTTAGTTTTGACTTACTTAAGAAAATTGAAATCGCATCAACAGCACGACTTGCTTGCGCGTCATATGGAACAGCATCTACATATTCAAGTATTTTGGCCTCTGTGCCGACAGTAAGTTACGGGGCGGAGGAATTTGTGAGATCTGGTATATTTATTGATAATAAAACGTCTTTGGTCATTTCTGCCCCAACGGAGGATCCGAACGTTAAGATTGATCGTCAGAAATTTAAGTTAGGAGCAGGAGATGTTGTTCGTATGATTGGTCCAGATTTTCGTCCCCTAGTAGATACCGTAAAAATATAAAATAAATTTATTGACTTCGATTATACATTTTTCACCTTTGGAGCCAGCTATGTTTTGCTGTAATCGGGATTCCGAAACAGGTTGGGACTTGATTCAGGCTCTGGGCTGGGCGATGGAGGCCAGTTCTGATGCAAACTTAATCTGGAGATCTGCGTGAGCGCGTGGTGCATCGCGCCGAGGCAGGCGAGACGATCCGCGAGATTGCATCGGCTCTGAGGATCAGCCCCTCCTGCGTGTCGAAGTGGCGCAAGCGAGTATGAGATGGGATCGCTGGAGCTTGACTAGGTGGGCGGACACAAGTCGCTCAAGCTGGCGAGTGCGCATGCCGCGTGGCTGAGGGCACGGGTCGCCGAATTCCTGTTCGCCACGCCCGGCCTGACAGCAGAGTTGGCGGCGCGAGGCCTCAAGATCGACCGGCTTGCGGCGTGGGTATTCCTGCACGCTGAGGGGCTAAGCTTCAAAAAAACGGTACTGCCCGTCGAGCAGTCGCGCCCTGACATCGCTTTCAAGCGCGTACGCTGGCAGGCCCACCAGGGCAAGATCGACGCACACCGGCTGGTCTTCATCAATGAAACCATTCCAGCTTGTCATGCATGTGTGCCGCATCCATATATGAATAGAGCATTTAGGAAGCATGGGTTGGAACCTCGCTCCCGCCACGTTGTCACGGAGGCCCGTTTCGGGCTGGGGCTGTCGCCGCGTGAAGCACTGTCTGCCCACAGCGCGCAGCGCAGCACGCCGCAAGACTGGACGCGGCGGATGGCAGATCCGCTGCCTCCGGGAACACCCAACGCAGTTGAGGGGCTGGATCACTTCCTGCGGCGCCGCACGTCGGTGATCGCCGCGCGCGCCCGAGGTGGGCGGCCTGGGGAGGGTCGGGACTGGCTGACGCCAGGCGAGGTGGCCGAGCAAGTCCTCAAGGCACGGCTGGACGCCGCGTCAACCACGCAGTCAGGCTTCGCCGAGCGGTTGGTCTGGTTCTGGAATGATCACTTCACCGCCAGCGCCGCCATCGTCTTCGTGGCCTACTTCCTTCCCGACCGCGAGCAGGTGGTCATCCGCCCGGGGCTGCGGGGCTCGTTTGCCAGTTTGCTCAAGGGTGCGGTGTTGCACCCGTCCATGATCTTCTACCTCGATCAGCGTCGGTCGCTGGGCCCGAACTCCGAATTGGGAGCGCGCGCCCGCGGACGCCTCGGCCTGAATGAAAACCTCGCGCGCGAAATCCTCGAACTGCACACGTTGGGTGCCGACGGTGGGTACACTCAGGAGGATGTGTCGGAATTTGCGATGGCCTTGACCGGCTGGTCCATGGACATCGGCCCCCAATCCCGCACCGGTCAGCGTCTCGGCTTCTTCCCGGAGCGGCAGGAGCCAGGGCCGCGCCGCGTTCTGGGGCGCGTCTACACGCAGACGGGGCCTGATCTTGCCCTCGCCATCCTGGACGACCTTGCCCACCATCCCGCCACTGCCAGAAACGTCACGCGCCGCATGGTCCGGCACTTTGTCGGGCATGGCTTGCCAGGGCTGGAAGCGCGGCTCGAGACGACGTTCCTCCGCACGCAAGGGGATCTGGGCGCCGTGACCCGCGCGCTGGTCGAGGATGTGGAGGCATGGGGCCCGCCGCGCAAAGTGCGCTCCCCCATGGAGTTCCTCTTCGCCACCGCGCGGCTGCTCGGCGGCTTGCCTGCGGCTGTGAACCCCACCGGTGCCTTGAGGGCCATGGGCCAACCCTTCTGGTCACCGTCCTCGCCCAAGGGCTGGCCCCTGGAGGACGAGGCCTGGGCCGCGCCCGACGCCATCAAGACGCGGCTCGACTGGGCGAAGGAGGTGGCGGCACAAGTGCCGCCTACGCTGGACCCCGTGGCCCTGCTCGACGCCACCTACGGCTCCGCCGCCAGCCCTGAGACCCGCCGCGCCGTGGCCCGCGCCGCCGATCGTCGGCAGGGCCTCGCCCTACTGCTCCTCTCACCGGAGTTCCAGCGCCGATGATGCATCCCATTGCCCGCCGCACTGCCCTCGCGGGGCTGGGCTCGCTCTTCGCCTGGGGCTTCGCACCCCGCCTCGCCACCGCCGCGGCCGGTGACCCGCGGCTGCTCGTCATCCTGTTGCGCGGCGGGCTGGACGGGATCTCCATGATCCAGCCGGTGGGTGATCCCGCCTTCGCCGCCCTGCGCGGCGCCGATGCCGGCCAGGCCGTGCCGCTGGACGGTCTCTTCGCGCTGCACCAGGGCATGCCCAACCTGCTCGCGCTGTTCCGCGCGGGGCAGGCGCTGCCGATCCACGCCGTTCATACCCCCTATCGCGAGCGGTCGCATTTCGACGGGCAGGATGTGCTGGAAACCGGCCTGCCCCGGGTGACGGCCGGCGCGCGCACCGGCTGGCTGAACCGCGCCCTGGCCGAGATCCCGCGCGGGGCGCGCCTTCCGGCGCCCCGGGGCCTCGCGGTCTCGCCCGTCGTGCCCGTCATCATGCAGGGGCCGGCGGCGGTGGAGACCTGGCAGCCCCAGGCCTTCCGCTATGCCGATGAGGACTTGGTGGCCCGCCTTCTGGACCTCTACGAAGCACGCGACCCTGGCCTCGCGGCCGCCTTGCGCGCAGGCGCCGATCTGGACCGCGCCATGCAGGAGGTGCCGGCCGGCCAGCCAGGGACGACCCGCGTTCCCGGGCGCCCCGACTTTGTCACGGAAGCCGCAGGGGCGGCGCGCATCATGGCTCTGCCGGATGGGCCACGCGTGGCCGCGCTGGGGCTGACCGGCTGGGACACGCATGCGGGGCAGGGGACGGCGCGTGGCAACCTGGCCAACCGTCTCGGCGCGCTGGACGATGCCATCGGCGCCATCCATACCGGCCTGGGGCCGGTCTGGGGCGATACGGTCGTGGTGATCGTGACGGAATTCGGCCGCACGGTGAGGATGAACGGCAGCGCTGGCACCGACCACGGGATGGCGACCTGTACCCTGCTGCTGGGCGGCCGGGTCGCGGGCGGGCGGGTCCTGGCCGACTGGCCTGGGCTGGCTCCGCACCTGCTCCACGAGGGGCGGGACCTTCGCCCCACGGCCGACCTGCGTGGCGTCCTCGCGGGTGTCCTGGCCGACCAGCTCGGGTTGCCGGGTGCCGCATTGGCGCGGGCCTTCCCGGATGCCGCCGGGACCTCGCCCTGGCGGGGATTGATTCGTACCTGAATTGGGGTGAGGGGTTACCGTCAAGTGCTTTACGCAGGTGGGGTAAATGCCTAATAGCGAAATCATGTCCCGGGAGGAAACGAACCTGCGGCCTGATCAACAGCCGGACCTTGATGCGCTCAGTGTCAACGTCAAAGTGCACGCCGAATATGTCGAAGGTGAAGATCGCATTGCCTTTCTAGTCGAGGTGACAGACGTGCCGCCCTCTCTGTTGGGGGTGCGGATGCGGCTGGCCTTGGGGCCTGTGACGGTGATGACATTCACCCCGCCCGCCAGGCCCACCACATATCCGCTGCGCTTCGGGCCGACCCGTCTGGACCATGCAAGCGTGGTGTTGCTGACCTCGCACGGCCTGACCCTTCGGCCCGACGACGCACCGGTTGAGACGGCCGTCACGGTGTGTCACGGCACGGGCGAAGTGATGGAGGCGATGACCCTCCCGGACGAAGACGCCTTTTTCGAGCGCATCCAATTGCACCACAGCCGCTTTCGGGACCCACGGCTGCTGGTGCTGGGGGCCCGGGCATCGTTTCCTCACCTGACATCGTTCGAGGCGCGCTGCGCCGCCCTGACCGTGGTGGCCCATCGCCTGCTCGAGGCCAACCCGGCCGAGCCGCCCTCCAACTTCGCGTCCGCGTTGGCCGACTGGGTGATGGCCGAAGGCGACATGCTGGCGAAGGAAGGCGCGGCGCGGCTCGCGCAGACGCAACAGGCGGCCTGGAGTGACGTCCGCTGGACCGTTTCCCTCGCCACCGTTTGCGCTCTGCTAAGCCTTCGTCGGGACGATATCGAGGGCGCACATCGCCATTTCGGGATCGCAGCCGACCAGACGCACCATGTTTCCGTTGCCCCCGTGAGCGCCTTGAACCTTGTGAACGCGTGTCTGTTCAAGGGCCTCATGCTGGCCATGGACGGTCGGATGGATGACGCGAGGGAGCATCTGGAACGGGGCGTAAAGGCCTTCCCCCCCTGCGTGGCGGCGCAGGATGTGATGTTGAACGTATGGGTGATCGGCGACCTGATCAACGTCGCGCACGCGTCACGCCTTTGTTTCATCGCACTGGCTCGCTGCGGTTTGTTGCCGGTAGGTGACGTGCCCAAGGTCAACGAAAATTCCAAACTGGAGCTTGGCAGCGCGAAGTCTCCGGTGGCGCGCATCCTGGCTGCGGGCCACGCACGGCGTCTCGCGGAATTCGTCGTTTCCGTCTCCGGGGTGTCGCCGAAAGTCCTTGTCTCGTGATCTCCAGCATTCCCTCCTCCATCGAGGTCACCGCCGTGCTGGATGAAGCCGCCCGCACCGTGACCTTTTCACTGCAGCCAGGACTGCGCCTGCCGGGAAAGTCCTCACGGCAATGGGTGGTCTCGTTGGGCGGGAGGGTGCTCGCGCGCTTCCCGGCGGACATGCTGACACCGGTCAGCGCTGTCATGCCGCTGGCGGAGCTGTATGAAACCGCCCACGGCCTTCTGGAAATTCATGACGACCAGGGCAAGGACGTCTCGGACTGGGTGCAGCTGCGGGGTGAAGGCGAGTTGTTCGCCGCCTTGCGCATCGGCAGCGCGGAGGAGTTCTTCACGCGGCTGCAGCAGCACCACACCCGCTTTCGCTCTCTCTTTCTGCTGGAACTCGGCGCCCGCCTGGCCTTCGGGTCGGCCTGGGCGGACTACCGGGTGCGCGCCAGCGCGCTGACCATCATCGCACACCGCTACCTGGAGCGCCTGCCAGGCCGCTTCACGGCCCAGGACGAGGGGCGGCTGGACTGGCTGATGGATGCCGCGGAGAAGCTCTTGCCGGAGGGCGAGGCGGCGCTGCTCAATGGACCGTTGGACTGGGAGATCGCCCGGTGGACCACCTCCCTCGCCACGGTTTGCGGCTACATCGCCTTGATCCGCCAGCAGCCGGATCGCGCACGGGAGTTCTTCGCCGTGCATGGCCGGCAGACCGGCACGGTGGAAATCGCGCGGGTCAGTGCCCTGAACCTCGTCGTCGGCTGCTTCATGCATGGCCTGCTCTCGCACCTGGCGGGCCGGACGGAGGAGGCGCGGCGCAGCCTCATACTGGGCCTTGAGACCGTGAAGCCCTCTGTCCAGGCGCAGGACCTGTTGGAAAACGTCTGGGTCATTGGCGACCTGATGAACGTCATGGGTGTGGGGCGCCAATGCTTCATCGCCCTGGTAAAGCTGCGCCTGCTGCACACCGACCCCAGGCAACCGGTGCTCGACGCGGAAGCCTCCATCGAGCCTTCGGCTGTGACGGGGCCCTTGCAGAAGCTTCTTGATGGCGGATACGTGCCTGAATTGGAAGCCCATCTCCTCCGTTATCGGTCCGCCTGACGGATTTTTTTGCACTGCAGCACAAGGCGATTGACCAGGGGTCTGTTCACCTTGATGATCATGCAATGATCTTCGGGCTGCATGGCATGTCGAATATAGTGAACCGGGCACGCGGGGCGTGAACGTTGCTGCATCGTCACCCGCGGGGCCACCCGCGGGAATGCCTGCGATGCAAGAGCATCCCTCCCGTTCATGGGCATTTTTCCCATGAGTTCGGCACGCCGACGCCCGCCACGGTCGCATCGTTCCACCCCACGTCATCCGGAGACCACAGCCATGATCCTAGGCGCCATCGAAGAAGTGGAGCCCAACGCTGTCGCGGGTTGGATCTACGTTCGTAACGCGGATTTGCGCGATGCCACCGTGCTGGCCTTCCTGGACCGGCAATGCGTGGGCTCGGGCCGCGTGGGCCTGTTCCGCGAGGACCTGCAGGCCGCGGGGCTGGGTGATGGCCATCTGGGCTTCCGCTTCGGCATCACGCTGCCGCGGCCGGCCGATGCGCTGCGCGTGACCGTGAGGCTGGAAGGGTGCGAGGCCGTGCTGCTGCAGGCCGACGCGCATGTCGGCAGCCGGCTCACGCCGCGTCCCGCTTCGGCGTTCATCGCGGGCGTCATGCCGCCCGAGCCGGTGCGCGCCTGGCGTCACAATCGTGGCTGGCTTGATACCGGTACCGCCGACCTTCTCGCGACGCTGGAAGACTTCGGTGCCGTCACCCTTCCGATCGACGCCAGCCGTCAGGCCCCGGCGGACGCGGCACGCCACCTGTTCGAGGCGGTGACGCTGGCGCCTGTCGAGATCGCGACTGTGGATCTCGGGCCCATCAAGGGCATGCGGGCCCGCCTGCTGGACCCCGCCGCGCCATGGGCGAACACGGGCCTGTTCGTACTCTCGGCCGAGCGACGGCTGACGTTGCGGGTCGTGGAGATGGCCGGTTGCTCGCCCGAGACGTTGCTGGAGGAAGCCGACCTCTCAGGTGCACTCGATTATCCGTTGGACCAGCGCAGCATGCTGGCGGTGCGGCGTTGGGTGCACTTCGCACCCGGCCGCGTGGCCGGCGAAGGCAAGTTGCTGCTGCATTATCCGGTGGCCGCGGGCCAGCCCGTCGATATGGCACAGACCGGGGCTACGGTGCCGGCCTGACAAGGTGGGCCGCTTGTGGCTCGCCGGGGATTCAAGGTAGCGTAGAGAACATTGGAAGAAGGAAATCGTGGCGATGGTCGAGCTCCTGGATTGCACCCTCCGCGATGGTGGCTATTACACGGCTTGGGACTTCGAGCCCGGTCTTGTGCGCACCTATCTCGCCGCGATGGCCAAACTGCCGATTCGTCATATTGAACTCGGCTATGTGAACGACCCCACGCCCGGCTATGCGGGCGAATTCTTCTTCCTTTCCCCCGAGCGGCTGCGCCAGGCGCGCGCCGCACTGCGTCCCGACCAATCCCTTGTTGTGATGATCGACGGCAAGGGCACGACGCCCGAGCGCATGGCGCCGCTGTTCGGCCACCTGGTCGGGCTCGTGGACATGGTGCGGATCACCGTATCGCCCGACAAGCTGGACCACGGCATCGCCCTGGCGCGCGCCATCAAGGCGACCGGGATGAAGGCCGGCTTCAACGTCATGTACCTGTCCACCTTCCAGACGCAGCTTTCGAAGATCTCCGCGGCGTTCGAGGTGCCTGAGGTGTTCGACAGCATCGCCCTGGTGGACAGCTATGGCGGCTGCACCCCGGAACGCGTGGAAAGCCTGTTCCGCGAGATGCGCGCCGCGCTGCCTGACAAGACCATCGGTTTCCACGGCCATGACAACATGTGCCTTGCCATGGCGAACTCCATCGCCGCGATCGAGGGCGGCGCCGACGTGGTGGATGGCACGCTGATCGGCATGGGCCGTGGCGCGGGCAACCTGCGCCTGGAGGCGATGCTGGCCTACCTGGACGGCCGCCCGGGCAACATGCCTGTTGATTACGAGGCGCTCTCCTCCGTGGTGGAGCCTTTTGACGCGCTTCAGCGTGAATATGGCTGGGGCACCAATCTCCCCTACATGATCAGCGGCGTGAACAACCTGCCGCAGCGCGACGTGATGGATTGGATCGGCAAGAAGCGCTACTCGGTGCTTTCCATCATCCAGGCCCTGCAGCGCCAGGCGGCGAGCGAGACCGACAGCCGCGCCTATCCCTCGCTGCAGCCGCTGGCCAATTCGGCCCGCCCCGTGGTGGTCGTGGGCGGTGGCGCCTCGGTTCGGCGCCACGCCGATGCGATCGCCCGCTTCGTGGACCGCAGCGGCGCGCTGGTGCTGTTCTCCTCCTCGCGGCACATCGACCTGTGTGACCAGCTGGGCGGCGAGCAGCTGCTGTGCTTGCCGGGCCATGACGCCATGCGCGTCGAGGTGACGGACAATCTCGGTCGCATGACGGCCGCCGTCGTACCCACGCCGCCGCGAGTGGATGGCTGCGTGCCCGCCGGCTTCCCGCTCGATGTGCAGCAGGCCGCGCAGCTCACCGCCGCCGGAACCGGCGACACGATCGGTCCCGTCTCGGATGTCAGCCCGTTGGACCTGGCGCTGGGCGCGGTTGTGGCCCTCGCCACGAAGGACTGCCTGTTGGTCGGCTTCGATGGCTACGAAACCGCCAGCACCGCCGAGCAGAGCCTGGCGCGCGAGGTGCAGAGCATGCTTGACGTCTTCCGTCAGAAGCACCCCGGCACGCGGCTGCGCAGCCTGACGCCGACCTTCTACGACATCGAGGCCTTCTCCGTGTACGCCGAGCTGGCTTCGCTCAGCTGACCACTGATGATCGAAGACGGCGAGGTCCAGGCAGTCGTCTTTGACTGCGACGGTGTGTTGCTCGACTCGAACGAGATGAAGGTGGCCTGCTTCCGCGACGCCGTGGAGGCGGCCGGCTTCTCACCGGGCGATGTCGAGCGCTTCAGCACCTTCCAGCGTGCCAATTTCGGGACCTCGCGTTTTCGGCTTTTCGAGGCTCTGTTGGGTTGGGATCTGGAGCGGCGCCCACTGGTGGATCGTGACGGTCTGGTCGCGCTCTATGCGGAGCGGTTGCGCCACCTGTATGTCGCGGCTGCCGCCACCCCTGACATGCGGGCGGTCGTGGGTCAGCTGGCCGCGAAGCTTCCCACCTACGTGGTCTCCGGCTCAGATGAGGCGGAACTGCGCGATGTGCTGGCCACGCGGGGCGACGCGGCAATGTTCCGCCTGATCCTCGGCTCCCCGCGTACCAAGGTCGAGAACCTGCTCACACTCTTCGCCCGGCCCGAACTGGTGGATCTGCCACGCTCCGCCATCACCTTCGTTGGCGATGCCGAGGCGGATTGGAAGGCAGCGCGCGAGACCGGATGCCGCTTCGTCTATATGGACCGCTTCTCGACGGTCCAGGCCCGGATGCGCGCGCTCGCCATCGAGGAGGGCTTCCCCGTGATCGAAGACCTGCGCGGCTTGCCCGCCGCGCTGGGCATGACGCAACCTGAGGATGGTTCACCCGCATGCTGACGGCCTTTCTTCCCTGCCGCGCCGGCAGCCAGAGGGTTCCCCACAAGAACACTCGCACCTTTGGCGGTGACACGACTGGGCTGCTCGGCATCAAGCTGCGGCAGCTTCTGGCAGTGCCGGAGCTGGATCGCATCCTGCTCTCCACCAATGATCCCGAGGTGATCGCCTTGGCGGAGCCCTTCCTGGCCGCCAACCCCGGCCGGATGGTGCTGGACCGCCGGCCGGATCATCTCTGCTCCTCCGCCACTTCGACCGACGAGGTCATCGCCTATTTGCCGACGGTGATCGCCGAGGGCGATGTGCTCTGGACCCATGTCACTTCCCCCTTCCTTGGCAGCACCGACTACTCGGAGGCGATCCGCCTCTACCGTGAGGCACGGGCAGCCGGCACGCATGACAGCCTGATGGGCGTGCTGGAACTTCGCACCTTCATCTGGACACAGGACGGGGCGCTGAACTACGACCGCAATGTCGAGAAATGGCCGCGCACCCAGACGCTGCCGGTCTACTACGAGGTGAACTCCTCGGTCTTTCTGGCGCCGCGCGCTACCTATGTCGAAACGGGCGACCGGATCGGCCGGACGCCGCTGCTGTGGTCGGTGTCAAAGGATCGATCCTTCGACGTGGACTGGGAGGAGGACTTCGTGTTGGCTTCGGACATCTGGCAGCTTCGCCACGCCCCGCGCTGATCTGCCGCGGGGTAACTACCCATTCCCGACCTGTCAGTCAAAATGCGTCCGCCCTGTTCAAGGCAGAGCTTGCCTCATAAGGCCTCGCATCGGAACTGGAATTGATCAGGTGTGGAGCGCAGAGCGCGTTGCGTTCATGCAGCCTGCTCCAGCTTGGAGTGGCCCCCATCAAACCGGACACATGGCCTGTTGGTTGGACTGCTGCTGGATGAACTCACGCGGGGACTGGAAACGCAATCCGCTGTGGGG
>NZ_JACIDJ010000001.1:792289-1382735 GCF_014196305.1 Roseococcus suduntuyensis | reverse complement strand
GGCTGAAAGACTGGCGACGCATCCACACCCGCTACGACAAGCTCGCTCGGAACTTCGCCTCCGCCGTCGCCATCGCCGCCGTGATCATCTGCTGGTGCTGAATGAGTCCGGAGCCTAGCGGCTGATGGCCTGGTAGGCCGCCAGCGCCGCCATATCCAGCAACTGGTTCACGCCCGACCCGGTGGGGACGATCTGCGCCGGGTGCGACAGCCCCATCAGCACCGGCCCGATGGTGGTGGCGCTGGTGAGGTGCGGCACCGCCTTGGTCAGGATGTGGGCCGCGTGCAGGCCCGGCATCACCAGCACGTTCGCCGGCCCGGTCAGGCGGCAGAAGGGGTAGAGGCTGGCGCGCAGGTTCGCGTCCAGCGCCACATCCGCGCCCATCTCGCCGTCGTATTCGAAATCCACGCCCTCGGCGTCCAGCAGCTTCACCGCGTCGCGGATGCTGCCCGGGATGCTGCCCTTCGGGTCGCCAAAGGTGGAGAAGGAGAGAAAGGCCACCCGCGGCGTGAGGCCCAGCCGCCGCGCCACCCCGGCCGAGCGCGTCGCGATGGCGGCCAACGTCGTGGCATCCGGCCGCTCATGGATGGCGGTGTCGGCCACCAGCACGGTGCCCGAGCGCCGCGCGATCATCATGGTCATGCCGAACAGCACGCCCTCGGCGTCCAGCGCCATCCGCACGCCTTCCAGCGCCACGGAATAGCTGCGCGTCTCGCCGGTGATCAGCGCGTCCGCATCGCCCATGCCCACCATGCAGGCGGCGAAGACGTTGCGGTCGTTGTTCACCAGGCGCTGGATATCGCGGTAGAGGAAGCCGTCGCGCTGGCGCTTCTCGTAGAGCCAGTCCGCATAGCGCGAGTTGGAGGAGGAGAGGCGCGCATTGTGCACCTCGATCCCCTCCGGCAGCCGCACGCCGATGCCGGCCACGGTCGCGTGGATGCGCTCCTCGCGCCCCACCAGGATGGGGGTGCCATAGCCCGCGTTCACGAAGGCGATGGCGGCGCGGATGACAGCCTCCTCCTCGCCCTCGGCGAAGACCACGCGGCGGGGGTTGGCGCGCACCTGCTCATGGATGGCTTCCAGCGCGTTGGCGGCGACGTCCAGGCGATTGGTGAGTTCCCTCGCATAGCGCGCAGGGTCCACCAGCGGCTTGCGCGCCACGCCCGAGCGCACCGCGGCTTCCGCGACGGCCACCGGCACACGGCTGATGAGCCGCGGGTCAAAGGCGTTGGGGATGATGTACTCCGGCCCGAAAACGAGGCGCTTGCCCGCGCCCGAGCGTGCCACTTCCTCCGGCACCGCCTCGCGCGCCAGTTCGGCCAGGGCCTGGGCCGCGGCCACCTTCATCGCGTCGTTGATGGTGCTGGCGCGCACATCCAGCGCGCCGCGGAAGATGAAGGGGAAGCCCAGGACGTTATTGACCTGGTTGGGATAGTCCGATCTCCCCGTGGCGATGATGCAGTCGGGTCGCGCCTGCTTCGCTTCCTCGGGCGTGATTTCGGGGTCGGGGTTGGCCATGGCGAAGATGATGGGCTTGTCGGCCATGGCGCGGATCATGTCCTGCGTCAGCGCGCCCTTCACCGAAAGGCCGAAGAACACGTCCGCCCCTTCCAGCGCCTGGGAGAGGGTGCGGGCCTTGGTCTCGACCGCATGGGCCGATTTCCACTGGTTCATGCCCTCGGTGCGGCCGCGGTAGAGCACGCCCTTGGTGTCGCACATGGTGATGTTCTCGGGCCGCATCCCCATGGCGCGCAGCAATTCGGCGCAGGCGATGGAGGCGGCGCCAGCGCCGTTGATCACCAGGCGCGTGGTCGCGAGGTCCCGGCCCGTCAGGTGCGCCGCGTTGATCAGCCCGGCCGCGGCCACGATGGCCGTGCCGTGCTGGTCATCATGGAAGACCGGGATGTCCATCAGCTCGCGCAGCCGCTGCTCGATGACGAAGCATTCCGGCGCCTTGATGTCTTCCAGGTTGATGCCGCCGAAGCTGGGGCCCAGGAAGCGCACGCAGTTCACGAACTCGTCCACATCCTCGGTGTCGAGGCAGAGGTCCATGCCGTCCACATCGGCGAAGCGCTTGAACAGCGCGACCTTGCCCTCCATCACCGGCTTCGAGGCCAGGGCACCGAGGTTGCCCAGCCCCAGCACCGCCGTGCCGTTGGAGACCACGGCCACGAAATTCCCCTTCGACGTATAGTCGTAGGCCAGCGCCGGGCTGCGGTGAATGTGCAGGCAGGGCTCGGCCACGCCGGGGCTGTAGGCGAGGCTGAGGTCGCGCGCCGTGACGAGCGGCTTGGTCAGCCGCGTCTCCAGCTTGCCCGGGCGGCCGGCGGCGTGCATGGCCAGCGCCTCCTCGCCCGTGACGCGCGCCGTGCGGGTGTCCTTGGGGGGTGTGGGGCGCGCGTC
The DNA here is from genome assembly GCF_014196305.1 of Roseococcus suduntuyensis. Lineage (GTDB taxonomy): Bacteria > Pseudomonadota > Alphaproteobacteria > Acetobacterales > Acetobacteraceae > Roseococcus > Roseococcus suduntuyensis. The sequence continues at coordinate 1,380,332 of NZ_JACIDJ010000001.1, read as the reverse complement.
GGACATGCGTTGGCTTCCTCGATGGGTTTGCTTGTCATTCTTGTAACCCCCCATGGCCGCGCTGCGAAGCGACCCCTTCGCGGACCTAGCCCGCCCCGCTAAAGCTGCGGGGTGCAGCATCGCGTGACAGCTTCGGGCGCCACGCCCGCCATGGCCCAATGGTTCGCCGCGAAGGAGCAGGCCGGCAGCGCGCTCGTCTTCTTCCGGATGGGCGATTTCTATGAGCTCTTCTTCGAGGATGCCGAGGCCGCCGCCGAAGCGTTGGGCCTCGCCCTCACCCACCGGGGCGAACACCAGGGCCACCCCATCCCCATGTGCGGCGTGCCGCACCACAGCCACGAATCCTACCTGGCCCGCCTGATTCGCCGCGGCTTCCGGGTCGCGATCTGCGAGCAGATGGAGACGCCCGAGGAAGCCAAGGCCCGCAAATCGGCCACGCTGCGGCGCGAGGTGGTGCGCATCATCACCCCCGGCACCGCGACCGAGGAAGCCCTGCTGGACGCCGCCCGCCCCGCCTGGCTGCTGGCCCTGGTGCGCGGGGGTGCCGCCTGGCTCGATGTCTCGACCGGCGCCTTCCACACCCAGGATGCGCCGGAGATCGCGGCGCTGGTCGCGCGCCTCGCGCCCGCCGAAATCCTGACGGAGGAAGGGCTGGAGCTGGAAGGCGCCACCCCCGCCCTCGTGCCCAAGGACGCCCCCGGGCGGCTGGCCGAGGCGCTGGGCGTCGCCTCGCTGGAAGGCTTCGGCCAGTTCAGCCCGGCCGAATCCGCCGCCGCCGCCATGGCCGTGGACTATGTGCGCGGCGTGCAGAACGGCGCCCTGCCGCGCCTCGCCCCGCCCATGCCGGAGGGCGCGCGCGGCGTGCTGCTGCTGGACGCCGCCACCCGCCGCAGCCTGGATATTCTCGACGGCCCGCGCGACGCCTCGCTGCTCGCGGCGGTGGACCGCACACTCACCGGGGCAGGCGCGCGGGAACTGGCCGCGCGGCTGGCCGCCCCGCTGGATGACCGCGCCGCCATCCGCGCCCGGCACGACGCGGTGGCCACCCTGCTGGAGGATGGCACCCGCCGCGCCGGGCTGCGCGCCGCACTCAAGGGCGCGCCCGACATGGCCCGCGCGCTGGGTCGCCTTTCGGTGGAGCGCTTCGCCCCCCGCGACCTCGGCGCCATCCGCGACGGGCTGGACCGTGCCGGGCGTCTCGCCCGCCTGCTGGATGGCGTGCCGCCCGGATTGCTGGACGCCGCGCAGGCGCCACTCTCCGCCCTGCCCGCCCTCGCGCAGGAACTCGCCCGCGCGGTGGCCACCGAACTTCCGGCCCGGCTGGAGGAGGGCGGCACCGTCGCCCCCGGCTATGATGGCGAGCTGGACGCGCTGCGCCGCCTGCGCGACGACGCGCGCGGCGCCATCGCGGCCATGCAGATGCAGCTGGCCCAGGCCTGGGGCGTGGCCTCGCTCAAGATCCGGCACCACCAGCAGCTTGGCTATCTCGCCGAGATGCCCGCCGCCGCCGGCGAGAAGCTGTTGCGCGCCGCGCCGCCCGGCGCGAATGGCGAGCTCGCCCCCATCCACCGCCAATCCATGGCCAGCGCCCACCGCTTCACCTGCGCGGCCCTGGCCGCGCTGGACCGGCGCCTGTCCGAGGCCGGCGACCAGGCGCGTGCGCGGGAGAAGCTGGTGGTGGCGCATCTGCGCCGCATGATCCTGGCGGAAGGTGACGCCATCGCCGCCGCCGCGCGCGAGATGGCCGCACTCGACGTGCTGGCCGCCAGCGCGGAGCTGGCCTCCGGCGGTGGCTGGTGCCGGCCCGAGATTGCCGAACGGCCGGACTTCGCCATCGAGGCCGGGCGCCACCCGGTGGTGGAGGCGGCGCTCCGCCGCGCCCGCGGCCCCGCCTTCGTGCCCAATGACTGCGACCTCTCGCCCGGACAGCGCCTCTGCCTGCTGACCGGCCCCAACATGGCGGGCAAGTCCACCTTCCTGCGGCAGAACGCGCTGATGGTGATCCTGGCGCAGGCGGGGCTTTATGTGCCCGCCCGCGCCGCGCGGATCGGGCTTGTGGACCGCCTCTTCTCCCGCGTGGGCGCGGCCGATGACCTCGCCGGCGGGCGTTCCACCTTCATGGTGGAGATGACGGAGACCGCCGCCATCCTGAACCAGGCCGGGCCCCGCAGCCTGGTGGTGCTGGACGAGGTGGGGCGCGGCACGGCCACCTGGGACGGGCTGGCCATCGCCACCGCCGTGCTGGAGGCGCTGCATGACCGCATCCGCGCCCGCACCCTCTTCGCCACGCATTTCCATGAATTGACGCGGCTGGCGGACGGCCTGCCCGAGATGCGCCTCGCCGCCATGCAGGTGCGCGAATGGCGCGGCCAGGTGGTGTTCCAGCACAGCGTGGCCGAGGGCGCGGCCGAGAAGAGCTGGGGCGTGCATGTGGCCAAGCTGGCCGGCGTGCCGCCCACGGTGCTGAAGCGCGCGGCGGAGGTGCTGGCCGGGCTGGAAGCCCGCGCCGCCGTGGGCACCGACCCACTGACCGCGGCGATGCCACTCTTCGCCGGGGCACCGCCACCGCCACAGCCCCCTCGGGCATCACCCCTGCTGGAGGCCCTGCTGGCGCTGGACCCCGATGCCCTGTCCCCCCGCGAGGCGCATGACGCACTCTACAGCCTCAAGGCACTCGCAGCCGCGAAGGAAGGCCTGTAGTCTGGTTGACATGACGCTCGCCACCGCCCCACGGGCCCAAGCCCGGCTGCAGGACCGCCTGCTGCCTGACGGCGTGCCGATCGCGCGCGACCAGGCGCTGGCCCTGCTGCGGCGGGAGCTGGGCGGGGTGCAGGCCTGGGTCCAGCATGCCTTCGAAAGCCGCGAAACCCATGGGCTGGGCGCCGCTCGCCGCCTGGGCGAACGGATGGACCAGGTGATGCTGGCCATCCTGGACTATGGCGGCGCCATGGTGCCCCCCATGCCTGGCGCCGCCCGGCTGGACTTCGCCCTGGTGGCGACCGGCGGCTATGGGCGCGGCGTGCTGGCGCCGCATTCGGACATTGACCTGCTTTTCCTCACCCAGCGCGAGCCCGGCGCCCGAACCCGGCGGCTGATCGAGTTCATCCTGTATCTTCTGTGGGACCTCGGGCTGAAGGTGGGCCACGCCACGCGCAGCGCCCAGGATTGTCTCACCGAAGGTTGCAAGGACGTCACCATCCTGACCGCCCTGGTGGATGCCCGCTTCCTGGGCGGCGATGCCGAGGCCTATGCCCATTTCGCGGAAAGCTTCACCCGGCATCGGCTGGAGAGCGGCATCGCCCCCTTCCTGGCCGCCAAGCGGGCCGAGCGCGCCGCCCGCCACGCCCGCTACGGGGAAAGCCCCTTCCTGGTCGAACCCCATGTCAAGGAAGGCCGCGGCGGGCTGCGGGACCTGCAAACCCTCTACTGGCTCGCCCGCTACGCCTTCGGCGTGCAGAAGATGCCGGAGCTGGTGGGGCCCGACAGCCCCGGCGGCGGGCTGCTGAGCGCGCACGAAGCCCGCGCCATCCGCCGCGCCTGGGACTTCCTCTGGACCCTGCGCTTCCACCTGCACTACGTCACCGGCCGCGCCGAGGAACGCCTCACCTTCGACCTCCAGCCCGTCATCGCGGCCCGCATGGGCTACACCCGCCACGGCGCGCAGGACGGGTCGGAGCGGCTGATGAAGCACCTCTTCCTGACGGCGCGGGACGTGGTGCGCTTCACCCGCGTGCTGGAACCGGCCATCGAGCGCGCCGCCCTCGGCCCCCCCGCCACGCGGCGCGAGGGGGATGAAGGGCTGGCCGCGCTGGGACTTGCCTTCGCCGACGGCAAGCTGGTGGCGGCACCCCCCGACCGCGACTTCTCGCGCGAGCCCATCCTGATGCTGCGCATCGTCAAGGCGGCGCGGGACCGTTGCCTGGACATACATCCGCTGGCCGTCCGCGCCCTGATCCGCCACGCCCGCCAGGCGGAACGGCTCCGTGGCGACCCCGAGGCCAACCGCCTCTTCCTCGACCTGATGATGGGCAAGGGTGCGGCCAAATGGATGCGCCTGCTGAACGAGGCCGGCTTCCTCGGCCGCTTCATCCCCGAATGGCAGCGCATCACGGGGCTGATGCAGTTTGACACCTATCATGTCTTCACGGTGGACGAGCACACCATCGAGGCTATCGGGGTGCTGCAGCAGATCGAAAGCGGCGCCCTGGCCGAGGTGGCGCCGGTGGCCAGCGAGTTGGCCGGCCAGTTGCAATCCCGCCGCGCCCTCTATGTCGCCGCCCTGCTGCATGACATCGCCAAGGGTCGTGGCGGCGACCACAGCGAGATCGGCGCCCGCCTCGCCCAGGAAATCTGTCCCCGCCTGGGGATGAGCGCCGAGGAGACCGAGACCGTCTCCTGGCTCGTCCTGCACCACCTTCTGGTCAGCCAGACCGCCTTCAAGCGCGACATCGAGGACCCCAAGACCATCCTCGACATCGCCGACCAGGTGCAATCCCCGGAACGCCTCCGCCTGCTGCTGGTGCTGACGGTGGCGGACATGCGCGCGGTCGGCCCCCGCGTCTGGAACGCCTGGAAGGCCACCCTGCTGCGCGAGGTCTATTGGCGGGTCTCCGAAGTCCTGGCCGGCGGCATGACGGTGCCCGAGCGCGATGTGCGCGTGGCCCGCGCCAAGGAAGCGGCCGTGGCCAGCCTGCCGGCCTTCACCCAGGCCGAGGCCGAGCATTTCCTCTCCCTGGGCTATCCCGGCTACTGGCTTTCCTTCGACGCCGAGACCCATGCCCGCCACGCCTCGATGATCCGCGACGCGGAGGCCACGCGCGCGCCGCTCACCGTCCGCACCCGCGTGCTGCCGGAGCGGGGTGTCACCGAGGTCACGGTCTATTGCACCGACCATCCGGGCCTGTTCAGCAAGATTTCGGGCGCGCTGGCCGTCGCTGGCGCCTCCATCGTGGATGCGCGCATCCACACGCTGACCAATGGCATGGCGCTCGACACCTTCTGGGTGCAGGACAGTTCCGACGACGCCTTCGACGCGCCGCACCGCCTGGCGCGGCTGTCGGTGCTGATCGAGCAGTCGCTCTCCGGCCGCCTCCAGCTCGACGCCGAAATCCGCAAGGTGCGGCGCGAGCCCGCGCGGCTGGCCGCCGTGACGGTGCCGCCGCGCGTGGTCTTCGACAATTTCGCCTCCAACACCCACACCGTCATCGAGGTGAATGGCCGCGACCGGCCGGGCCTGCTGCATGACGTGACGGCCGCCATCAGCGAACAGGGGCTGCAGATCGCCTCCGCGCACATCACCACCTATGGCGTGCGGGCGGTGGACGTCTTCTACGTGAAGGACGTCTTCGGCCTGAAGATCGAGAATGAGCGCAAGCTCGCCCCCCTGCGCGAGGCGCTGCTCGACGCGCTGACCCCGCCCGAGATGCCTGGGGGCGGGGGGGTCTCGGTGCTGATGCGCGAGGTCGCAAGCCAGGCCTGATGCTGCGCTCCATCGCCACGGTGGGCGGCTGGACCATGGCCAGCCGCGTCCTGGGCTTCGCGCGCGACATCCTGATCGCCTCGCGCCTGGGGGCCGGCCCCATGGCCGATGCCTTCTTCGTGGCGCTGAAACTGCCCAACCTGTTCCGCCGCCTCTTCGGCGAGGGCGCCTTCAATGCCGCCTTCATCCCCACCTTCGCCGCTACCCTGACGCGCGAGGGATTTTCCGAAGCCCAGCGCCTGGCCGAACGGATGGCGGGGCTGATGGCGCTTTGGCTGTCCGTGCTCACGCTGCTCGGCATGGTCTTCATGCCGCAGGTGCTGTCGGTGCTGGCGCCCGGCTTCTCGGCGCGCCCGGACCAGTTCGCGTTGGCCGTGGAACTGACGCGGATCGTCTTTCCCTACCTGCTGCTGATCTGTCTGGTGGCGCTGGTGTCAGGCGTGCTGAACGGGCTGTCGCGCTTCGGGGCGGCGGCGGGGGCGCCGGTGCTGTTCAACATCACCGCCATGGCGGCCCTGCTGGGGCTGACGCCCTTCGTCGCCACGCCGGCCCATGCGCTGGCCTGGGGGGTGACGGCCTCGGGCGTGTTGCAGCTCGCCTTGGTGTGGTGGGCGGCGCGGCAGGCGGGCATGGCGCTGAACCCGGTGCGGCGGATCACCCTCGGCCCCAATGAACGGGGCGTGCTGCGGCGGATGGGGCCGGGCATCATCGGCGCGGGGGTGACGCAGCTCAATCTGGCGGTGGATGTCATCATCGCCTCGCTGTTGCCGGCGGGCGCCGTGTCCTTCCTCTATTACGCGGACCGGGTGGCGCAGCTGCCGCTGGGCGTGGTGGGGGCGGCGATCGGCACCGCGCTTTTGCCGCTGCTGGCGGCACAGATCGCGGCGCGGCAACGCCTGTCGGCGCATCGCAGCCAGAACCGCGCGCTGGAGATCTCCCTCGCCCTCACCCTGCCGGCCGCGGTGGCGCTCGCGGTGCTCGCCGCCCCCATCATCACCGTGCTGTTCGAGCGGGGGGCCTTCGGCGCGGCGGCGGCGGCCGAGACGGCGCGCGTGCTGGCGGCCTATGCGCTGGGGCTGGTGGCCTTCGTGCTGGTCAAGGCGCTGGTCCCGGCCTTCTTCGCGCGCGGCGACACCACCACCCCCGTGGTCGTGGGCGTGGGCGTGGTGGCGATGAACCTCGGGCTGAACCTGCTCTTCCTCTGGGCCACGCCGCTGGGGGCCTCGGGCATCGCGCTGGCCACGGGCCTCGCCGCCTGGGCGAATGTGGCGGTGCTGTTGTGGCTGCTGCACCGCAAGCGCCATTTCCGCGCCGACCGCCGCCTGCGCCGCAACGCGCCCCGCCTGCTGGCCGCGGCGCTGGCCATGGGTGTGGGCCTGGCGCTGGGCGCCCATTGGCTGGCGCCCGGGCCGGGCACGGCGGGGGCGATGTGGCTCGCCCTGCTCTGCGCGCTGGGGGGCGGCATCTATTTCGGCGTGGCGCATCTGCTGGGCGGGCTCGACCTGCGCGAGCTGCGCCGGATGGTGCGGCGGCGGCGGTAACACGCCGTGGCGTCTTGACCCGGCGCCCCGCGCGCGCGAACGATCCCCCCGGCCAATTCACGGGAATTTCCATGCAGCGCGTCTTCTCCGGCATCCAGCCCTCCGGCGTGCCCACCCTGGGCAACTACCTCGGCGCCATCCGCAACTGGGTGCCGATGCAGGACCAGCACGAATGCCTGTTCTGCATCGTGGACCTGCACGCCATCACCCAGTTCCAGGAGCCCGCGCAGCTTCTCGCCCAGACGCGCGAGATGGCGGCGACCCTGCTGGCCTGCGGCCTCAGCCCCGAGAAATGCGTGCTGTTCGTGCAGAGCCATGTGCCCGCCCATGCGGAACTCGGCTGGATCTTCAACTGCGTGGCGCGCCTCGGCTGGCTGAACCGCATGACGCAGTTCAAGGACAAGGCCGGCAAGGACCGCGAGGCGGCGAGCAGCGGCCTCTATGTCTATCCGAACCTGATGGCCGCCGACATCCTGGCCTACAAGGCGACCAGCGTGCCCGTGGGCGACGACCAGCGCCAGCACTTGGAACTGGCCAACGACATCGCGCAGAAGTTCAACCACGACTACGGCACGGACTTCTTCCCGCGCATCGAGCCCTTCATCCAGGGCGTCGCCGCCCGGGTGATGAGCCTGCGCGACGGCACGAAGAAGATGTCCAAGTCCGACCCCTCGGACCAGTCGCGCATCAACCTGAACGATGACGCCGACACCATCGCGCTCAAGATCCGCCGCGCGCGCACCGATGCCGAGCCGCTGCCCGGCCACCTCGCCGGTCTCGAAGGCCGGGCGGAGGCGCGCAACCTGGTGGGCATCCTCGCCGCCGTCACCGGCACCCTGCCGGAGAACGTGCTGCGCGAGCATGAGGGCCAGGGCTTCGGCGCTTTCAAGGAGGTGCTGACCGAGGCGCTGGTGGCGCACCTCGCTCCCATCCGCAAGGAAATGCTGCGCCTGCTGGAAGATGAGCCGGCGCTGGACGCCGCCCTCCGCCGGGGCGCGGAGCGGGCGGAGGCCATCGCCAACCCCATCCTGGCCGAGGCGAAGCGCCTGGTGGGCTTCCTGCCAAGACGCTGAGAGGGCGCTAGCCGCCCAGCGCCCGCACCACCACTTCCTCCAGCAGGGGGCCGTCATCCACGGCCTCCAGCGCGCGTTCGGCGAAATCGGCATAGCCGTCGCCGCCGCGCCGCAGGAAGTTGTTGGTGGCGATGCGATAGGCCCGCGCGGGATCGAGGGGGCGCCATTCGCCGGGCGCCTCCTCCACCTCCACCTCCACGGCGCGTTCGCCCACCGGGCGCGAGGCGTCGGCGCGGAAGCGCAGCCCGGCCAATTGCGGGAAGCGGCCATTGGGCTCGGGCAGGCGTGAGAGCCCGTTCTCCAGCGCGGCCCGCAGGGCGTCACCCCGCAGGGTCAGACGCGCCAGCGTGTTGCCGAAGGGGAAGGCGGTCAGCGTGTCGCCACGGCTCACATCGCCCGCCGGCAGGCCGGCGCGCAGCCCGCCCCCGTTCATCCAGCCGATCTCGGCGCCCGCCGCGCGGCGCATCGCCTCGGCCACGAAATTTCCCATGGCGCAGGGCTGTTCGCGGCAGCCCTCCAGCGTGAAGGCCTCAGGCAGGCGGCCCACGACGGCGCGGCGCACCGCCTCCAGCGGGCCGGCATATTCGGCCACGATGGCGGCCACCGCGGCGTCCTCGGCCAGGGTGGCGTCCAGCTCCGCCATGGCCTGGGCGTGGTGCAGCACCATGCCATCGGCGGCGAGGTCGAGGTCGAGCCGGCCCAGGAACCGCCCGAAGGCGCCGGCCTGCACGATCAGCACCGGCCGGTCCGGCCCGTCCACCAGGCGCGGCGGGGCGATCCGCAGATGGCTGTGCCCGCCGATGATGGCGTCAACGCCGGGCACCCGTGCCGCCAGCCGCTCATCCTCCGCGAATCCCAGATGCGAGAGAAGCACGACGGTCGCCGGCCCCTCGCGCCGCGCGGCCCAGACGGCGCGCTCGGCCGCCTCGGCGGGATCGGTGAAGCGCAGATTGTCGCCAGGCGAGGAAATGACCGGCGTGTCCGTCGTCACCAGCCCCACCACCACCAGCCGCGCCGGGCCGTTGCGGAAGGTGACGGTGGGCAGCACGCGGCCGGCCAGCGCGGGCTCGGCCGTGGCGTCGAGATTGGCGCAGAGCACGGGGAAGCCGGCCGCCTCGATGTAGCGGGCCAGCACCGCCGGCCCCCTGTCGAATTCATGGTTGCCCAGCGCGAAGCCCTGCACCCCCCAGGCGCGCTGCACCGCGGCTTCCGCGAGGCCCTCATGGTGCGAGAAGAACAGGCTGCCCATGAAGCTGTCGCCCGCCTCCAGCAGCAGGGCGGGGCGCTGGTCGGCGCGGGCGGCCTCGCGCGCCTGGGCGATGGCGGTGGCGATTCGCGCCGAGCCGCCGAAGCAGGTCTCGCCCGGGCGGCAGGTGGCGCCGCTGGCCGCGATGGGCTCGTGCCGGCTGTGGAAATCATTGAGGTGCAGCAGCGCCACACGGCTGACACTCTGGGCACGGGCGGCGCGCAGCGCGGGGCTGGCGAGCAGGGCGGAGACGGGAAGCCCGGCAAGGACACGGCGGCGAAGCATGGCCCACCCTGCGGGCTGTTCCCGCCCAAGTCCAGTGATGTTGCGTGTCGCAACCCGAACGCCCCTTCGGGCCTTGCCACGGGCAGGCGATGGGTGAACCCTTGCCCCTCACAGCTGCGGGTCTTGTTGTTGCAAATCTACCTGCCCATCGCGGAAATGAGTGTGGATGCCCTTCTCCTGGTGGGCATCGGCTTTGGCGTGGGCTGGCTGTCGGGGCTGTTCGGCGTGGGCGGCGGCTTTTTGCTGACGCCGCTGCTGATGCTGATCGGCATTCCCTCCTTCGTGGCCGTCGCCTCGGGCGCCAACCAGACGCTGGGCGCCTCGGTCTCGGGCCTCATCGCCCAGGCGCGGCGGGGCAATGTGGACTGGCGCATGGGCGCCGTGCTGGTGGCGGGCGGCCTGCTGGGCAGCTTCGTGGGGGTGCAGCTCTTCGCCTTCCTGCGCGAGAAGGGCCAGGTGGATGCCGCCGTCGCCCTCTTCTACGTGGTGGTGCTGGGCATCGTGGGCCTGCTGATGGTGATGGAAAGCGTGCGCGCCATCTTCCGCCGCGTCCGCGCCCGGCCGCAGCGGCTGCACCAGCATTCCTGGGCGCATGGGCTGCCCTTCAAGATGCGCTTCCGGCAGAGCCGCCTCTACATCTCCGTCCTGCCGCCGATCGCGGTGGGGTTCGGCATCGGCGTGCTCTCGGCCGTGATGGGCGTGGGCGGCGGCTTCATGCTGGTGCCGGCCATGATCTACATTTTGGGCATGCCGACCTCGGTCGTCATCGGCACCTCGCTGTTCCATGTGGTCTGCATCACGGCCTCGGTCACCTTCTTCCAGGCGGTGCAGGTGGGCGGCGTGGACATCGTGCTGACCATGCTGCTGCTGGCCGGCGGCGTGGCGGGCGCGCAGTTCGGCGCCTCTATGGGTGCCCGGCTGCGCGGCGAGGAGACGCGCGCGCTGCTGGGCCTGCTGGTGCTGGGCGTGGCCCTGATGCTGATGTGGAACCTGGTCACCCCACCCGAACGCCTGTTCTCGGTCACACGCGCGCCATGAGGGCCGTGCTCCTTCTCCTCCTGCTGCTGGCGCCTGGCCTCGCCGGGGCACAGCCGCTGGTGGCCCGCCTCTCCACCGACCGCGTGGACGTGACCACCGCCTTCGTGGGCGAGAGCGTGCTGGTCTTCGGCAGCACGGAGCAGCCCATCGGCCCCGGCGGCGATGAGATCATCGTCGTGGCGCGCGGCCCGTCCACGGATTTCGTCGTACGCCGGCGCGTCAATGTGCTGGGCATGTGGCTGAACGGCCCCTCGGCGCATTTCGACGATGTGCCGAGCTTCTACGCCATCGCCGGCACCCTGCCGGCCTGGCGGTTGCTGCCGGAGGAGGTGCGCCAGGCCCGCGGCCTGGGCCTGGACGCGCTGCCGCTCACGCCCAGTTCCGGCGCGCGTTCGCCGCAGTTCCGCGCCGCCCTGCTGGACCTGAAGCGCAATGAGGGCCTGTGGCTGGAGGATGTGGCGCCGGTGGACATCGCGGGCAACCGCCTCTTCCAGGTGCGCCTGCCCCTGCCCGCCACGGTACAGCCAGGCGTCTATGAGATCGCCGTCCACCTCATCCGCTCGCGCCAGGTGGTGGCGACCGAGCGGATAGGCTTCATCGTGGCCCGCACCGGCACCGCGGCCGAGATCGAGCGACTGGCGCGGCTGCAGCCGGCCGTCTATGCGCTGATCTGCATTATTCTCGCCGCCCTGGCCGGTTGGCTGGGCAGCATCCTCTTCCGGAGAAGCTGATGACCGAGGACGGAACGGAAAAGGCCCGGCGCGACCGCGTGTTCCTGGTCGTCGTGGATGACAGCCCCGAACGCGCGGTCGCCCTGCGCTACGCCTGCCTGCGCGCCGCCAAGGGCGGCGGCCGGGTGACGCTGCTGCGCGTGGTCGAGCCGGTGGAGCAGTCCGAATGGGCCGGCATCGGCTCCATGATGCAGGAGGAGCGCCGGGAGGAGGCCGAGGCCCTGTTGGCCGGCCTCGCCGCCCAGGTGAAGGAGCTGACGGGCGGGATGCCCATGCTGGTCATCCGCGAGGGCCGCATGGCCGATGAACTGCTGGCCCTTCTGGACGAGGACCCGCGCATTTCCATCCTGGTGCTGGCCACCTCGGCCGGCGGCAAGGGGCCGGGGCCCCTGATCACGGCGTTGACGGGCCGGCTGGCCGGCAAGATGACCGTGCCCATGACCATCGTGCCCGGCGAGATGAGCGAGGCGGAACTTGACCGGGTGACGTGATTCCTGCCCTCAGGCGCCGGGCGCGCGCTCCGCGCGCTTGGCTTTCGCCGCGCGGCGGGGGCGCTGGCCGCGCGATCGTCCGGGCGGCGCCGGCCGCTGTGCGGCCGGATGTGCGTGGCTTTGCCCCTCGCGCCGGGCGCGCGCCCTGCGCGCTTGGCTTTCGCCGCGCGGCGGGAGTGCGCTCGCCCTCACTCCGGCAGCATATGCCCGAAGCGCTGTGCCTTCGTGGCCAGGTAGCCATCATTCACGCCATTGCCGGCGAAGGCGTGCTCCTCGCGGGCCTGCACCTCGATGCCGCAGGCAGCCAAACCCGCCAGCTTGTCCGGGTTGTTCGTCAGCAGCCGCACGCGCGGAATGCCCAGGGCGCGCAGCATGGTGGCCGCCACCAGGAAGTTCCGCTCATCCGCGCCATAGCCCAGGGCACGGTTGGCATCGAGCGTGTCGAGACCCTGGTCCTGCAGCGTGTAGGCGCGCAGCTTGTTGACGAGGCCGATGCCCCGCCCCTCCTGCGCCAGGTAGATCAGCACGCCCGCACCTTCCTCGGCCATGCGGCGCAGCGCGCCCTTCAGCTGCGGGCCGCAATCGCAACGCAGCGAGCCCAGGAGGTCCCCGGTGAAGCACTCCGAATGCAGCCGCGCCAGGGGCGCCCGGCCCTCGGCCAGCACCGCCTCGGGGTTGCCCACCAGCATGGCCAGGTGCTCGATCCCGCCATCGGCGGCGCGATAAGCAATGATGCGCGTGTCCTTCGCATCCTCCAGCGGCACCCGCGCCTCGCCCACCGCGCGCAGCGTGGTGGCGGCGGTGTGGGGGTAGGCCAGGATCTCCTCGGCCGCGATGCCCATCAGGCCCGGCACGGAGGTGACCACACGGTCCATCGGCACCGCCACCAGCGCGGGCAGCAGGCGCCCCAGCTTGGCCAGTGCCAACGCGGCGGGAGCGAGGGCCGGCGTGGCCGCGCGGTCGAGCTGCTGCCCCTCGGCGCCCAGGAGCTGGTCCGCGGTGGGGTCGGCGAAGGCGCGCAGCCGCTCGGGATCCATCAGCCCGGCCGGCAGGCGCAACGCCACAGCACCCGCCTCGGGCGCGTCGAGCGGCACGGGGCGCTGCAGCAGCGCGGCCGCGCGCACGGGTGCCAGCAGCAGCACGGGCGGGCGGGCGGAGGCACGCGCCATCTCGCCCAGACCTTGCGCGCCGACCGTTTCGGCCGCCGCCACCAGCATGGCCCCCTCGGCCCCATGGACAAGAACGGGCGTGCCGCGGCGGAGTTCGGAGACGGCGCGATGAACCGCCCGCAGCACCAGGACATCCTCCGTCAGCGCACCAAGGGAAGCCTGCGGTTGCGAAGCGACGACATTCATGGACGAGCGATCCTTCATGGGTAGAAACTCTGCCTTGAGAATGTGGCGTCACAGTGGGAAGCGACAGGGCGCCGCGCGAAACTTATTTTCACGGACTTGCGCAACCTTTCGCGCAAGCATTCCTCCCGCGCGGAGCAAGTGCTAAGAGGGGGAAGATTGTAAACCACAGCGGCTGTCACCAAGCCGACATCCTCCAGGCGACCATGGCCGGCCCGCGCCACCTGCTTCTACTGACCGAGGACGAGGCCCTGGCGGCCATTCTTCCCGCGCAACTGGCGCAAGGCACGGACTACCGGGCGGAGCCCGCCGCGCCCGGCGAAGGCGCTGCCCGCCTCGCGGACCCCCTCGCGCATGTCGAGGCCACGCTGCTCGACGCCCCGGCCCTGGCCTGGGTGGAGCCGGTGCGCGCGGCCAGCGCCGGGCGGCCCATCCTGCTGCTGGGCGATGGCGCGGCGTCGGAGCTGCCCAGCCTGCCCAAGCCCGTGCGCCTGGCGGCGCTGGTGTCCCGGATGAACGCGCTGCTGGCGGCCTTCGAGGCCTCGCCCGAGGCTGGCATCAGCCTGGGCGGGCACCTCTTCCACCCGGCCTCGCGCCTGATGCTGACGCCCGAAGGCACCCGCATCCGCCTGACCGAGAAGGAGGCCGCGATCCTCCTCTACCTGCACCGCGCGGCCGGCCGCGCCGTTTCGCGCGGCGAATTGCTGGGGGAGGTCTGGGGCTATTCGGCGGCGGTCGCGACCCACACGCTGGAGACGCACATCTACCGTCTGCGCCGCAAGATCGAGCAGGCGCCGGCACTCGCGCGCCTGCTGGTGACGGAGGAGGGCGGGTACCGGCTGGAACCCGCCCCCTGAGGCTTGCTGCGCGGCCGATTCACGCCCCCGGTGTGCCACCGGGAGCGATCGGGCGCGGGTTCAAAGCAGCTTGCAGGCTTCCTCGAACTCCAGGCGCGGGCTGCGCGGGAAGACGCCGGACGGGTCGCCATGGCCCAGCGTGACCAGCCAGTTGGACTTCCAGCCGGTGTCGGCCAGGAACAGCTCATCCACCTTGCCATTGTCGAAGCCGCTCATGGCGCCGACATCGAGGCCCAGCGCACGGGCCGCCAGCATCAGATAGGCGCCCTGCAGGGTGCCGTTGCGGAAGGCGGTGGTGTCGGCGAGCGACCAGTTGCCCGAGAACCAGGACTTCGCGTCCGCATGCGGGAACAGCCGCGGCAGCAGGTCATAGAACTTGGGGTCATGCGCCACGATCACGACCACCGGGGCCGTCATGGTCTTCTCGACATTGCCGGCCGAGAGCGTCTCCTTCAGCTTCGCCTTCGCCTCGGGCGTGCGGAGGAACAGGAAACGCGCGGGCGAGGCGTTGGCGCTGGTCGGGCCCCACTTCATCAGGTCATACAGCTCGCGCAGGGTCTCGTCGGAGACGGGCTTGTCCTGCCATTTGTTCTGGGTGCGCGCCTCGCGGAAAAGCTGGTCGAGGGCGGCGGGGGCGAGGGTCTCGGTCATGGAGTTCCTTCCGGGCGGGGTTCCGCGTTCATTCCGCATGTAGGGTGGCCGGGGCGGCGCTGCCAATCCGCGCAGGCTATGGCCATCATCCGGCAGCGCAATATCGGCTGGGGCAGGCGTTTCCGTCGGCATGGAACCATGGCTAGACTGGCTCCAACCGAATGGAGAGGAACCGCCCGGATGGACCTGCGTGACATGCTCAAGGGGCGGCTGCGCCTGCCGCTCATCGCCTCGCCGCTGTTCATCATCTCGGTGCCGGACCTGGTGGTGGCGCAGTGCACCAGCGGCATCATCGGCTCCATGCCCTCGCTGAATGCCCGGCCGCTGGAACAGCTGGACGAATGGCTGACCGAGATCAAGGAACGCCTGGCGGCGCATGACCGCGCGCATCCGGACCGGCCCTCGGCCCCCTTCGCGATCAACCTGATCGTCCACAAGTCCAATGACCGGCTGGAAGAGGACCTGGCGCTCTGCGTGAAGCACAAGGTGCCGCTGATCATCACCTCGCTGGGCGCGCGCGCCGAGGTGAACGAGGCCATCCATTCCTATGGCGGCTTCGTGATCCATGACGTCATCAACCAGTTCTTCGCCCGCAAGGCCATCGAGAAGGGTGCGGATGGCCTCGTTTTGGTGGCGGCCGGCGCGGGTGGACATGCCGGCGCGCAGTCCCCCTTCGCCCTGGTGCAGGAGACGCGGCAGTGGTTCGACGGGCCGGTGGCGCTGTCGGGCTCCATCGCCCATGGCCGCAGCATCCTGGCCGCCGAGGCCATGGGCGCCGACTTCGCCTATATGGGCACCGCCTTCATCGCCACACCCGAAGCCCGCGCGGTCGAGGACTACAAGCGGATGATCGTGGAGAGCGGGGCGGGCGACATCGTCTACACCAACCTCATCACCGGCGTGCATGGGAACTACCTGAAACCCTCCATCACGCGGGCGGGGTTGGACCCGGACAACCTCGACACCGGCGACAAGTCGCAGATGACCTTCGCCTCGGACCGCAAGAAGCGCTGGAAGGACATCTGGGGCGCCGGGCAATCCGTGGGCGGCATCCATGAGGTGGTGCCGGCGGCGGCGCTGGTGGACCGGCTGGCGGCGGAATATGCGGAAGGGCGGCGGGCGCTGGGGGCGCATTCGCCCATCGTGAACCCCGCCTGGGGCCAGGGGCAGCGGGCGGCGGCGGAATAGCGGGGTAACCATCCGGGGCCGGGGCGCGAAGGAGGAGGAAGCCCCTCCCCTTCCCTGCACGGATGCTTATCTACCTCCCATGGAACTCGAAGCCACCCTGCGGCTGGGCGCCTTCGCGGGCGTGCTGGCCGCGCTGATCCTGGCCGAGCGGCTGGTGCCCTGGGCGCAGCCGCGCCCGCTGGGCATGCGGCGCTGGTGGCCCAATCTCGGGCTGGTGGCGGTGGGCTCGGTGCTGGTGCGCTTCACCCTGCCGCTGGCGGCCGTGGCGGCGGCCTTCTGGGCGCAGGCGCAGGGCATCGGCCTGATGAACTGGCTGGACCTGCCGCTGTGGGTGGCCATCCCGCTGACCGTGGTGGTCTTCGACCTGCTGATCTATTTCCAGCACCGCGTCTTCCACCACGTTCCCTGGCTGTGGCGGCTGCACCGCGTCCATCACGCCGACCCGGAGATGGACGCCACCACCGGCGTGCGCTTCCACCCCGTGGAAATCTGGCTGTCCATGGTGATCAAGATTGCCTTCGCGGTGGCGCTCGGCGCACCGCCCGAGGGGATTTTGGCCTTCGAAATCATCCTGAACGCCACCAGCCTCTTCGAGCACGCGGCCATCCGCATCCCGCCGAAGCTGGACCGCGCGCTGGGCTGGGTGATCGTCACGCCCAACCTGCACCGCATCCACCACAGCGAGCGGGAGCACGAGACCAACAGCCATTACGGCTTCTGCCTCTCCCTCTGGGACCGGCTGTTCGGCACCTGGCGCGGCAAATGGGAGGGCGAACTGGTGCTGGGCGTGCGCGGCCACCGCGACCTGGACCGGCAGACGCTGCGGCGCATGCTGACCCAGCCGCTGGATTAGCGTCTGATCGGCTTCGGTGGGATCACCAAAGCCGCGAATCAGCCGCTCAGCCCAGCCAGGCCCTACCGGTTCTCCAGCCCCCGCGCCGCCCGCTGCTGGCGGATGCTCTCGGCCGAGGCCCCCACCTGGTCCCGGAAGCGCGCCAGCCCCTCCCGCACCCCGCGATGGGCGTCGGGGAACTCCGCCGGCAACGTGAAGCGGTCGGGCTGGCTTTCGTCATGCGCCAGCACCGCGTCCATGGTGCGGACCAGGGAGGGCACGTCGCCAAAGGCCCATTCGTTCAGCGGCCGCCCCACGCTTTCGGTCAGCGCGGCGAAGAGGGCGCGGTCCCCATCCGCCGGCAGGTCGGGCCGGGCCACCAGGTGCGTCCGGTAGCGCAGCTGGCCCAGGTAGAACACGAAGACCGCATCCTCCCGCTGCCCCGCGCCGAAAAGCCGCCCTGCCTCCCGGTAATAGGCGGAGGGGTGCTGGCCGTTCAGCCGCGCCCCCAACGCCGCATCGGCGCGCCCCAGGCGGGGCGCCAGCGCCAGGAAGGGGAGTGCGGCCAAATGGCGACGGTGCATGGAGCGTCCTTTCATTCGGTGGGCATGGTCAGCCCAACCCATTCACAACGCCCGCATAACGCTCCAGCACCAGCCGGCGCTTCACCTTCATGGTGGGCGTCAGCATGCCGTTTTCCACCGAGAAGGGCTCCGTCACGGGGGCCCAGCGGCGGATGCGCTCAACGGGCGAGAGCTTGGCGTTCACCCGCGCCACCGCGCCGGCCAGGCTTTCCGCCTGGCCCTCGGCCGCCACCAGCAGGGCCACCACGCCGGCCATGCCCTCGCCGGCGGCCACCGCCTGGGCGATCTCGGGCTCGCCCACCAGCAGGGCTTCGAGCTTGGAGGGCGCCACCATGTCGCCCCCCTTCAGCTTGATGAAGTCCCGCTTGCGGTCGGTGATGACGAGGCGCCCCTCCTCCATCCGCCCCACATCGCCGGTGTGCAGCCAGGTCTTGCCATCGCCCTCCGGGACCCGAAGGGCGGCCTCGGTCGCCTCCGGGTTGTTCCAGTAGCCATCCATGACGAGGTTGCCCGCCACCATGATCTCGCCATCCCCGGCGATGCGGACCTCCACCCCTGGCAAGGGCGGGCCCACGCTGCGGCGCGCATTGTCCCAGGGCAGGTTCACGCTGATGACGGGGCCGGCCTCGCTCTGCCCGTAGCCCTGGATCAGCGGCAGGCCCAAGGCCAGGAAGAAGCCGGACAATTCCGGATCGAGCCGCGCGCTGCCCGAGACCAGCGCCCGCACATTGCCGCCGAAACGGGCGCGGATCTTGTTCCGCACCAGCCGGTCCAGCACCGCATCCTGCAATTTTTCCAGCAGGTTGAGCGGCGGGCCGTCCAGCTTCCGCAGCCCCAGCGCCAGCGCCTGGTCGAACAGGCGCTTCTTGAGGCCGCCATCCTTCTCCACCTGGGCCACGATGCGGGCGCGCAGCACCTCGAACAGCCGGGGCACGGCGGTGATGATGGCGGGCTTGAACTCGGCCATCTCGGCGCCGAGGCGGTCAGCACCACGGGAATAGACCACCTCCATCCCGAAGGAGGGCAGAAGGTAGCCGCCCACCGTGTGCTCATAGCTGTGCGACATGGGCAGGAAGGAGAGATACTTCTCCCCCGCCACGTTCAGCCGCGCGATGAGGGGGCGGATGCCCTCGCGGTTCGCCAGCAGGGCGCGATGGGGCAGCATGACGCCGCGCGGGGTGCCGCCCGTGCCGGAGGTGTAGATCAGGCAGGCGAGCCGGCCGGCGGGGATGTGCTCGGCCTCGGCCATCAGCATCACCACGTCGGAGGGCGCGGCCTCCAGCGCCGCCCATTCGGCCAGCCGGCCGCCCGGGGGTTCGGGGGCGCCTGCCTCCATGCAGACCAGCAGGTCGAGCCCGCCGGTGCGGCCCGCCGCCTCGCCCACGGTGCGCGCGAGGGCCGCCGTGGAGACCACCGCCACCCGCGCCCCGCTGTCGCCCAACACATGCGCGTGGTCGGCCACGGTGTTGGTCACATAGGTGGGCACGGTGACGGCGCCGATGGTCATCACCGCCACGTCCGCAATCAGGAATTCCGGGCGGTTCTCGCTGACCAGCAGCACGCGGTCACCGGGCATCACGCCCTGGGCGCGCAGCCAGGCGGCCACCGCCGCCACCTTCATGGCGAAACCGCCCCAGGACAGTGTCTCCCACCGCCCGCCGCGCCAGGCGGTCAGCATGGGCCTGTCCGGCATTTCGCGGGCCAGGCCCAGCATCATGCCCGGCAGGCTGCTCCATCGGGTTCCAGCTTGATTCATGTTTCCCCCCCGGCTCTCGGCGCGCGCGCCTTGGCCGCGCCTTGTCTTCGCATATATGAGAGGAATGCAAGACCGCCCCTTTCCGCTGCGCGCCCCCCTCGATGCCTCCGCGGGGGAAGCCGCCCTCCCCGCCTGGGACCTGTCCGACCTCTACAAGGGGGAAGACGACCCCGCGCTGGAAGCGGACCTCGCCCGGGCCGAGGCCGAGGCCAGCGCCTTCCAGGACCGTTTCGCCACGAAGCTGGGCGGACTCTCCGGTGACGGGCTGGCCCAGGCCATCGCGGAATATGAGCGGATCGAGGAAATCCTGGGCCGGGTGATGAGCTTCGCCCAGCTGGTCTTCTCGGGCGACGCGCAGAACGCCGGCAATGGCCGCTTCTACCAGACCATGCAGGAGCGGGTGACGACCATCTCCTCCTACCTGGTCTTCTTCACGCTGGAACTGAACCGGCTGGAGGAATCCGCGCTGGAGGAAAGGCTGCGCGAAAGCGCCGCCCTCTCCCGCTTTCGCCCCTGGCTGCGCGACCTGCGGGTCTGGCTGCCGCACCAGCTTCCCGATGAAATGGAAAAGCTGTTGCACGAGAAGGAGGTGACGGGTCGCGCCGCCTGGAACCGCCTCTTCGACGAGACCATGGCCAACATGCAGGTGACGGTCTCGGGCGAGGAGATGTCCGTCTCGGCCGCGCTGAACAAGCTCTCCGACACGGGCCGCGCGGTGCGCGAGGCGGCGGCGAAGGGCGTGTCGGAGGCCTTTCAGTCCCGCATCCGCCTCTTCTCCCTCATCACCAACACGCTGGTGAAGGACAAGGAGGTGATGGACCGCTGGCGCAAGCACCCGCGCCCCGGCTCCTCCCGCAACCGCGCCAACATGGTCGAGGACGAGGTGGTGGACGCGCTGGTAACGGCCGTGCGCGGCGCCTATCCGCGCCTGTCGCACCGCTACTACGCCATGAAGGCGAAGTGGCTGGGGCTTGAGAAGCTGCAGCACTGGGACCGCAACGCGCCCATCCCGCGCGACACCGACGCGACCATTCCCTGGCCCGAGGCCGTCTCCCGCGTGCGCGCGGCCTATGGCGCCTTCTCGCCGGAGCTGGAGCGCGTGGCCGCGCCCTTCTTCGACAAGCCCTGGATTGACGCGGCGCTGCGGCCGGGCAAGGCGGGCGGCGCCTTCGCGCACCCGACCGTGCCCTCGGCGCATCCCTACCTGCTGCTGAATTACCACGGCAAGGCGCGGGACGTGATGACGCTGGCCCATGAACTCGGCCATGGCGTCCACCAGCGCCTGGCGGCCGAGCAGGGCTATCTGATGAGCGGCACGCCGCTGACCCTGGCCGAGACCGCGTCGGTGTTCGGTGAGATGCTGACCTTCCGCGCCATGCTCGACGCCGAGACGGACCCGGCGAAGCGCCGCCTGCTGCTGATCGGCAAGGTGGAGGACATGCTGAACACCGTGGTGCGGCAGATCGCCTTCTACCGCTTCGAAACCCTGCTGCACGACGAACGCCGCAAGGGCGAGCTCAGCGCCGAACGCATCGGCGAGCTGTGGATGAAGGTGCAGACCGAAAGCCTCGGCCCCGCCTTCGAGTTCACGCCGGATTATGCCGTCTACTGGGCCTATGTGCCGCACTTCGTGCACAGCCCCTTCTACGTCTATGCCTATGCCTTCGGGGATTGCCTGGTGAATGCGCTCTACGGCGTGTTCCGCGACGGCACCGTGCCGGATTTCGAGCGGAAATACCTCGACATGCTCCGCGCCGGCGGCACGCTGCGGCACAAGGAATTGCTGGCGCCCTTCGGCCTCGACGCATCGCGGCCGGAGTTCTGGAACAAGGGGCTCGACGTCATCGCGGGCTTCATCGACGAGTTGGAACAGACCGCATGAGCGAGCCCCGCGAGAGCACCCTGTTCGGCGAGGTGCGGCGGATGGTCCGCACCTCGGGCGCCGTCACCGGTATCGCGGCCCGCGTGGCGGGTGAGCGCTACCTCGGCATCAAGACCAACAAGGACAGCCATGCCGAGGACCTCAAAGCCATCCTGGGCGGTCTGAAGGGCCCCATGATGAAGGTGGCGCAGTTTCTCGCCACCATCCCCGACGCCCTGCCCGAGGAATACGCGCGCGAACTGGCCACGCTGCAATCCAACGCGCCCCCCATGGGCTGGGCCTTCGTGAAGCGCCGCATGGGCACGGAGCTTGGCCACGACTGGCAAAAGCATTTTTCGGAGTTCGGGCAGGACGCCGCCGCGGCCGCCAGCCTGGGGCAGGTGCACCGCGCCACGCTGAAGGATGGCACGCAGGTCGCCTGCAAGCTGCAATACCCGGACATGCCGAGCGTGGTGGAGGCGGACCTGCGCCAGCTCAAGCTCGGCATGCAGCTCTATCGCCGCATGGACAGCGCGCTGGACAACGAGGACGCCTACGCGGAGATCGCCGACCGGCTGCGCGAGGAGCTGGACTACACGCGCGAGGCCTCGCACCAGCGCCTCTACGACCTCATCCTGGCCGATGAGCCGAACGTGCATGTGCCGACGCCGATTGACCACCTGACCACGCGCCGCCTGTTGACCATGACCTGGCTCGATGGCGGCTCCATCCTGAAGCGCCTGGACGAGGACCCGCCGCTGGAGGAGCGCAACGACTACGCCCGCGCCCTCTTCGCCGCCTGGTACAAGCCCGTCTATCGCTATGGCGTGATCCATGGCGACCCGCATCTGGGCAACTACCAGATCCGTCGCCCCACCGATGGCGCGCCCGGGGGGCTCTCGCTGCTCGATTTCGGCGTGGTGCGGATCTTCCCGCCGCACTTCATCACCGGCGTCATCACCCTCTACGAGGCGGTGCGCGACGGAGATGACGACAAGGCGCACCATGCCTTCGAGGTCTGGGGTTTCCGCAACCTCTCGCGCGAGACCATGCTGGTCCTGAAGAAGTGGGCGGATTTCCTCTACGAACCGCTGCTGGAGGACCGCGTGCGCCTCATCCAGCAATCGAGCGACCCCACGCATGGGCGCAAGGTGGCGGAGGAGGTGCATCGCGGCCTCAAGGCCACGGGCGGCGTCCGCATTCCGCGCGAATTCCCGCTGATGGACCGCGCGGCGATCGGCCTGGGCAGCGTCTTCTTCCGCCTGAAGGCGGAGCTGAACTGGCACCGCATGTTCCACGAACTGATCGAGGGCTACAACGAGGCCGCCCTGGCCCAGCGCCAGGCCGATGCCCTGGCCCAGGCGCGCGTGCCCGGGCCGGTCGTGGCGCCCAAGAAGTAGGGGTCAGCGGCGCGGCTGGACCTCCTCGATCCGGCCGCCACACCCACGGAAGCAGCGGTCATATTCGCCGCTGCACCGCCAGGACTGGTTGATGCAGGAGGGCGGCTGCACGCAGCCCATGCCGCGCGATTGCACGCAGCGATTATAGGCCGCCATGGCGAAGTTCCGGCTGGCGTTGCAGTGCTGGTAGTCGCGATCGGCGAAGGCGCGGCATTGCTGCTGGTCGAAGCGGCATTGCGAGACGCAGGCCTGCCCCTCGGGCCCCGGCGGCGGGATATAGGCGTATTCCGTGCAGGCCCCCAGCGCGAAGAACGCCAGCAACAGCACCCAGCTTCTCAATTTCGTGAACATTCGGCCCGCCATCATCTGCACCTTAGATGATGGCGGGCCGTGTCCGGCTTGGCTACAGGATGTAGCGCGACAAATCCGCGCTGGCGGCCAGCGGCGCCACACGGTCGCGCACCATGGCGGCGTCCACCGTCACCGTCTCGCCGCGGCGGTCGCTCGCGTGGAAGCTGACATCCTCCAGCAGGCGTTCCAGCACGGTAGCAAGTCGCCGCGCGCCGATGTTCTCGACGCTGGCGTTGATCTCGGCGGCGAGGTCCGCCAGCGCGTCCACCGCGCCCTCCTGGAAGACCAGTTCCACGCCCTCGGTCGCCATCAGCGCGCTGGCCTGCTTGAGCAGGGAATGCTCCGGCTCGGTCAGGATGCGGCGGAAGTCGTCGCGGGTGAGGGCCTTGAGTTCCACGCGGATGGGCAGGCGGCCCTGCAATTCGGGCAGCAGGTCCGAGGGCTTGGACAAGTGGAAGGCGCCCGAGGCCACGAAGAGGATGAAGTCCGTCCGCACCGGCCCGTGGCGGGTGTTGACCGTGGTGCCCTCGATCAGCGGCAGCAGGTCGCGCTGCACGCCCTCGCGCGAGACGTCGCCGCCGCGGACACCGCCCTCGCCGGTGCGGGCGCAGATCTTGTCGATCTCGTCCAGGAAGACGATGCCGTTGTTCTCCGCGTTCTGCACGGCGGCGCGCGTCAGCGCCTCGCTGTCCAGCAGCTTGTCCGCCTCGTCGCGGATCAGCGCCTCGCGCGCCGCCTCCACCGTCATGCGGCGGGGCTTGGCGCGGCCGCCGAACATCTTGCCCAGCATGTCCTGCATGTTCTGCATCTGGCCGGGGGGCATGCCGGGCATGTCCATCATGCCGATGGGCGTGCCCTGGGGCTCGTTGACCTGGACCTCGATCTCGCGGGATTCCAGCGTGCCCTCGCGCAGCATGCGGCGGAACTTCATGCGCGTCTCGCCCGAGGCGCCCTCGCCCACCAAAGCGGAGATGATGCGCTCCTCGGCCTGCAATTCGGCCTTGGCCTGCACGCCGCGCCGCGCCTGTTCGCGCTGCTGGAGGATGGCGGCCTCGACCAGGTCACGCACGATGCTTTCCACGTCGCGGCCGACATAGCCGACCTCGGTGAACTTCGTGGCCTCGACCTTCAGGAAGGGGGCATTGGCCAGGCGCGCGAGGCGCCGCGCGATCTCGGTCTTGCCGCAGCCCGTGGGGCCGATCATCAGGATGTTCTTCGGAACCACCTCCTCCTGGAGAGATTCCGGCAGCTGCTGCCGGCGCCAGCGGTTGCGCAGCGCGATGGCCACGGCGCGCTTGGCGTCGTTCTGGCCGATGATGAAGCGGTCCAGCTCGCTCACGATCTCGCGCGGGGAGAGGTTGACCGTCTCGATGGGGGCGATGTCGTTCATGCGGGCAACGTCTCCAGGATGAAGTTGCCATTGGTGTAGACGCAGATATCGGCGGCGATCTTCATGGAACGGCGGGCGATCTCTTCCGCCGAAAGCCCCTCCACCGTCATCAGCCCCCGCGCGGCGGCCAGCGCGTAGTTGCCGCCGGAGCCGATGCCGATGACGGCATCCTCCGGCTCCAGCACGTCGCCATTGCCGGTCAGCAGCAAAGAGCGGTCCTTGTCGGCGACCGCCAGCAGCGCCTCCAGCCGCCGCAGGTAGCGGTCCGTGCGCCAATCCTTCGCCAGCTCCACGCAGGCGCGTTCGAGCTGGTCGGGGAAGCGTTCGAGCTTGGCCTCCAGCCGCTCCAGCAGGGTGAAGGCATCGGCGGTGGCGCCGGCGAAGCCGGTCAGCACGCGCCCCTGGGCGATGCGGCGCACCTTGCGCGCATTGCCCTTCACGACGGTCTGGCCGAGCGAGACCTGGCCATCGCCCGCCATCGCGACCTTTCCGTCGCGCCGCACGCAGAGGATGGTGGTGCCGTGCCAGCCGATCGGATCATGTGTTGTGTTCGACATGGTGCCGATGTGGCGCGTCGGCCCCGCTTCGGCAATGCGGCTTGCCCGATCGCATGACGGACCCGAACATCGCGCATCTATGGAGACTGACCCGATGCTGCCCTGCCTCGCCCCGGCCGATTCGCCCGCCCTGCCCTTGCATGTGGTGACGCCAGGCGCCTGGGAAGCCCTGCCGGGCGCCGGTTTCGCGGCCGCCACGGGCTTCCGGGCAAAGCCGGGGGAACTCGTCCTGCTGCCGGGCACGGAAGGGTTGGTCGGCGCGCTGCTGGGCGCGCCCGAGACGCCGCACGGCTTCGGCGCCCTGCCCTTCTCCCTGCCCGAGGGCAGCACCTGGCGCGTGGAGGGTGCCGATCCGGCCGACGTGACCCTGGGCTGGTGCCTGGGCGCCTATCGCTTCACGCGCTTCAAGCCCGGCAAGCGCCCGCCCGCCCGGCTGGTGGCCGCGCCTGGCCATGAGGAGGCCACCATCGAGGCCGCCGCCATCTGGCGCGCGCGGGACCTGATCAACACGCCCGCCAACCATCTGGGCCCGGCCGAACTGGCCGCCGCCGTCGCGGAGCTGGGCGCGGCCCACGGTGCCCGCGTCGAGATCATCGAGGGGCCGGCGCTGGAACAGGGCTTCCCGGCGGTGGCCGCGGTCGGCCAGGGCAGCCCCCGCGCGCCGCGCGTGGCCGTGCTGGAATGGGGCGCGGCCGATGCGCCGCTGGTGGCGCTCTGCGGCAAGGGGGTCTGCTTCGACACGGGCGGGCTCGACCTCAAGCCCTCCTCGGCCATGCTGCGCATGAAGAAGGATATGGGCGGGGCCGCGGTGATGATCGGGCTGGCGGAGGCGCTGATGGCCTCCCGCGCGCCCATCCGCCTGCTGCTGCTGGTGGGCGCGGTGGAGAACAGCGTCTCCGGCACCGCCTTCCGCCCGATGGACGTGATCCGCACCCGCAAGGGCCTGACCGTCGAGATCGGCAACACCGATGCCGAAGGCCGCCTGGTGCTGGCCGACCTTCTGGCCTTCGCCGCCGAACGCCGCCCCCGCGTGATCCTGGACGGCGCAACCCTGACGGGGGCCGCGCGCGTGGCCCTGGGCCCGGACCTGCCCG
Organism: Roseococcus suduntuyensis; assembly: GCF_014196305.1. Lineage (GTDB taxonomy): Bacteria > Pseudomonadota > Alphaproteobacteria > Acetobacterales > Acetobacteraceae > Roseococcus > Roseococcus suduntuyensis. The sequence goes on along the minus strand of NZ_JACIDJ010000001.1, from coordinate 1,354,575 downwards.
CCTTGTTCAGCAACGATGAGGGGCTCGCCGCCGCGCTGCTGGCGGGCGGCGAGGCGGCCGGCGAACCCGTGTGGCGTCTGCCCCTGCACCAGGGCTATGCGGGTTGGCTGGACAGCCCGGTGGCCGACCTCAACAACGTGGCCGCCAAGCCCATGGCCGGCGCCATCGTGGCCGGCCTTTTTCTTCAGCGATTTGCACCAGGTGACATTCCGTGGGGACATCTGGACCTGTATGCTTGGAATGACAGCTCCCGCCTTGGCCGCCCCGAAGGAGGCGAGGCCACCGGACTGCGCGCCCTGCGCCGAGGGCTGATGAACTTCCTGCACGTCTGAGCCGACATTCGCTCAACCCGCAATTTTTTTAACGAGCGGTTGATGAATTCCTTGCAATTTTCTCGGCGCTGATCCCTACTGTTCATATGGCGGCAACCCCATGTGGACGCCATCACAGTCAAATTCCGCGAGCCAGAGGGGCATTCGACTTCATCCGACCCCTCCAAGGCCCTGCCGGGAAAGGAAGGATGCCATGTCTGTCCACTCCAACCCCGACCAGCTGGTGGGCGTCCTTCGGGACACCATCGTGGCGCTGGTCCGCCGGGATGGGCCGGACTTGTCGGCCCGCCAGCTTGGTGTGTTCCTCACGGTGTATCTGAGCCCGGGGCCGCATACGGTCCGCGGCCTGGCGCATGAGCTGAACGTTTCCAAGCCCGCCATCACCCGCGCCCTCGACCGCCTGGGCGAGCTGGACCTGGCCCGCCGCAAGGTGGACCCCATGGACCGCCGCAGCGTGCTGGTGCAGCGCACCCTCAAGGGCTCGGTCTTCCTGCGCGACCTGCGCCAGACCATGGCCGAAGCCGAGGGTATCATCACCGAGATGCCCCTCCCCGATTCGGCCATCGCGGCCGAGCTGGAAGGCGCGGGCTACCGCTGAGCCCGCGCGCGGGGCGGCGCGGTGGCTCTCAGCCGCCCGCCTCCAGCCGCTTGCCCGTCTCGCCGTCGAAGACGTGCAGGGTGTGCAGCGGGATGATGACGTTGAGCGCGCCATCGGAATAGCTGCTGCCGGGCAGCTTCGCCGTCACTTCCGTGCCGTCCGCGAGGCGCGCATGGATGACGCTCTCGCCTCCCAGAGGCTCCACCAGATCAACCTGGAGTTCCAGTCCGCCCTGGCCGGGCGTGAGGTGCTCAGGCCGCACGCCAATGGTCAGCTTCCGGCCGGCGGGGCCGGGGCGCGGGCCGTCATGGAAGGGCAGGACGAGGCCATTGCTGTCAAGGCGCGCGGCATGGCCGCCCTCCTCCAGCGTGGCCGGGAAGAGGTTCATGGCCGGGCTGCCGATGAAGCTCGCCACATAGGTGTCGGCCGGGCGCGCCCAGATCTCCATCGGGGTCGCGATCTGCGCGGCGTGGCCGGCATGCATGACCACCAGCCGGTCACCCAGCGTCATGGCCTCCACCTGGTCATGCGTCACGAACAGGCTGGTGACGCCGAGGCGCTTCTGCAGCCGTCGGATTTCCGCGCGCATCTGCACGCGCAGCTTGGCGTCCAGGTTGGACAGCGGCTCGTCGAAAAGGAACAGCTTGGGCTCGCGCACGATGGCGCGCCCCATGGCCACGCGCTGCCGCTGCCCGCCCGAGAGTTGCCGTGGCCGGCGTTCCAGCAGCGCGCCGATGCCCAGCAGGTTGGCCGCCTCCTGCACCCGGGCCGCGATATCGTCGCGCGGCAGGCCCCGGATCTTGAGGCCATAGGCCATGTTGTCGAAGACGCTCATGTGCGGGTAGAGCGCGTAGTTCTGGAACACCATCGCCACGTCGCGCTCGGCGGGTTCGAGCGCCGTGACGTTGCGCCCCGCGATGACGACGTTGCCGGTGCTGGCCGTCTCCAGCCCCGCCACGATCCGCAGCAGGGTGGATTTGCCGCAGCCAGAGGCGCCGACGATGACGATCATCTCGCCGTCGGCCACATCGAGGTCGATGCCGTGCAGCACATGGGTGGGCCCGAAGGCCTTGGTCACGCCCTGGATGTTGAGGGTCGCCATTACTTTTCGGTCTCCGTCAGGCCCTTCACGAACCAGCGCTGCATGAGGATGACAACGGCGACCGGCGGCAACAGGGCCAGCACGGTGGTCGCCATGACGATATTCCATTCGGTGTCGGCTTCCGCCCCCAGCATCTTCACGATGCCGATGACGATGGTCTCCACATCCGTGCTGGTCGTGACCAGCAGGGGCCAGAGATACTGGTTCCAGCCATAGACGAAGAGGATGACGAAGAGCGCCGCGATATTGGTGGCCGAGAGCGGCAGGACGATGTCCTTGAAGAAGCGCATCGGCCCCGCGCCGTCCATCTTGGCGGCCTCCACCAGTTCATCCGGAATGGTCAGGAAGAACTGGCGGAACAGCAGCGTGGCCGTCGCGGACGCGATCAGCGGGATGATCAGCCCCTGATAGGTGTTCACCATGCCAAGGTCGCTCACCACCTGGAAGGTGGGGAAGATGCGCACCTCCACGGGCAGCATCAGCGTGATGAAGATGGCCCAGAAGCAGAGCATCCGCCCCGGGAACGAGAAGAACGCCACCGCATAGGCCGAGGTGATCGAGATGGCGAGCTTGCCCACCGTGATCAGCAGCGCCATCACCGCGCTGTTGAACATCATGGTCGAGACGGGCACGGAGGCGCGGCGGGTATTCCCCTCGCTCCAGGCCGTCGCATAGTTGTTCCACCCCTCGGAGCCCGGCAGCAGGGGCACCTCGCCCCGGCCGATGGTCGCGGCGTCATGGGTGGAGCCCATGAGCACGATCCAGATGGGCATGGCGAAGAGCACCACGCCCAGCAGCAGGATCACATGGGTGGTGAGGTCGGCGCCGAGGAAGCGGCGGCGGCGCGGCGCCTCCGCGGCCAGCGGCACGGGGGCCGCGATGGCGGGCTGAACCTGAGACATCAGTAATGCACCCTGCGTTCGATGAAGCGGAACTGCACCAGCGTCAGCGCCATCACCGCGATCATCAGCACCACCGACTGCGCGGCCGAGGAACCGAGGTCGAGGTTCACCCGCCCATCCACATAGGCGCGGTAGATCATGGTCTGGGTGGCGTTGCCGGGCCCGCCGCCGGTCAGCGCGTCAATGATCCCGAAGGTGTCGAACACGGCCGAGGTGATGTTGATCACCAGCAGGAAGAAGGTGGTGGGCGACAGCAGCGGGAAGATGACGGTCCAGAAGCGCCGCGAGGGGCTGGCGCCATCAATGGCAGCCGCCTCCAGCACGGATTTCGGAATGGATTGCAGCCCCGCCAGGAAGAAGAGGAAGTTGTAGGAGACCTGCTTCCACGCCGCGGCCAGGATGACGACGAGCATCGCCTGGTCCCCGTTCAGCCGGTAGTCCCAGGGCACGCCAAAGCCGTTCAGCGCCCGGCCGAGCAGGCCGAGGCTCGGGTGGAACAGGAAGATGTAGAGCACCGCCGCGATGGCCGGCGCGATGGCATAGGGCCAGATCAGCAGGGTGCGGTAGGTGTTCCGCCCACGGATGTGCCGGTCCGCCAGCACGGCCAGCAGCAGCGCCACGCCCATGGAGAGCACGGTCACCCAGAAGCTGAACCAGATCGTGTTCCAGACCACCTGCAGGTAGCGTTCATCGGCGAAGAGGTCCTGGAAGTTCTCCAGCCCCACGAACATGACCGAGATGCCGAAGGCGTCCTGCCGCAGGAAGGAATACCGGATGGCCTCCGCCGCGGGCCAGAAGAAGAAGATGGCGGTGACGATGAGCTGTGGCGCAAGCAGCAGATAGGGAAGCAGCTTGTTGCCGAAGATGACCTTGCGCCGCATGGGGCCTCACGGAAAGGAAGGGGGGCGGAACAGCCGCCCCCCGGGATGGTTCAGTCTCAGCGGCGGTTGGCGCGCTCGAAGTTCCGCAGCACCACGTCGGCGCGACGGTTGGCGTTGGCCAGGGCCGTCTGCGCGTTCTGCTGGTTCTGGAAGCCGCGCTCAAGCTCTTCCTGGATGATGTTGCGGATTTCCACGAAACCGCCCAGGCGGAAGCCCTGGCTGTTCGGCGTGGGCTGCGCGCGGGAGAGCTGGGTGATGGCCGCGTCCGCACCCGGGTTGCGCTCGTAGAAGCCCTCGGCCTTGGACGCCTCGTAGGCCGCCAGCGTCAGCGGCACATAGCCGGTGACCTGGTGCCACCACTTGTCCTGCTCCACATCGGAGATGAAGCGGTAGAACTCCGCCACGCCGCGGTATTCGGCCGCGGTGCGGTTGCGCGAGGTCAGCGCCCAGAGGCTCGCGCCGCCGATCACGCCGTTCTTCGGGCTCTGGGTGATGTCCGCATGGTGCGGCAGCACCACGGAGGCCCAGCGGAACCGCGCCTCGCGCTGCACGGCCGCGCGGCCGGCGGAGGAGTTGAAGCTGATCGCCGCCTGGCCGGCCGGGAAGGCCGCGCCACCGCCGCCGTCACGGCCGCCATAGGTGAAGTGGCCGGCGCGCTGCATCTCCAGCAGCATCTCGGTCTGCTTCAGGAAGATCGGGTCCGCGAGGTTCATCCGCGCGTCCAGCCCCTGGAAGCCATTGGCGGGCGTGGCCAGCGCGACATCGTGCAGGGACGACATCTGCTCGTACATCACCCAGGTCGGCCAGGCGGTCGTCATCGCCATCTCGGCCGCGTTGCGGGCGCGGATGGCCTGGGCGGCGGCGCGCACCTCGGCCCAGGTCTTGGGCAGGTCGGTGGTGGACAGGCCCGCACGCTCGAAGGCGTCCAGGTTCAGCCACATCACCGCCGAGGAGGAGTTGTGCGGCATGGAGATCATGCGGCCCTGGGTGTCGCTGTAGTAGCCGCGCACGCCGGCCAGATACCGCTGCGGATCGAGCTCGATGCCCGCCTCGCCCAGCAGCTCATACACGGGGCGGATGGCGGGGCCCGCGCCCATCATGGTGGCGGTGCCCACCTCGAAGACCTGCGCGATGTGCGGGGCCGTGCCCGCGCGCCAGGCGGCGATCGCGCCGCTCATCACCTCGGGGTAGGAACCGCGGAAGGTCGCCACCACGCGGTAGCGGTCCTGGCTCTCGTTGAAGCGCTGCGCCTGTTCGGCCACGCGCTCGCCCAGGGCGCCGGCCAGCCCATACCAGAACTGGATCTCGGTGCGGCCGCCGGCGCCGGTCTGGGCGCGGGCCGAGGGGGCGATGAAGGGAACGGACAAAAGGCCGGCCGAACCGGCCAGCAGTGAGCGGCGCTGCATGAAGGTGCTCTCCCAGGGTTTTGGTCTTGCGGGGCGCTATACGCGCTTGGTTGCCTCGGTGTGACAGTTTTTTTGCAGAATGATGAAGGCGACCATCCCGTGGCAAGAGGCTTCGTTCATCCCCCGGTGAGTTCGGCGTAGAGCGCGGGGTCCGTGGCCCCCTCCGTGCCGAAGACCAGCACCCGGCTGTCCGCCCCCAGCCCCAGCATCGCCCGGGCCGACACATCCGTCATGGCCGATTCGAAGGCGATCAGCCCGGCCACGGCGCTTTCGCCGGCCTCGATTCCCCGCGCATGCAGGGCGCGCATGGCCGGCGCCACGGCCGAATCGGGCACGGCCATGAAGGCGAAGGCCGCGCGTTCCAGCTCCTGCCAGGCCAGCAACGAGGGCTCGCCGCAGGCCAGGCCCGCCATGATGGTGTCCAGCGCGCCGGTCACGGCCCGCATCTCGCCGGCGGCGGCGCTTTCCAGAAGGCAGGCGGCCTGCTCCGGCTCGGCCACCACCAGCCGGGCGCCGGGGGCCTGGTGGCGCAGCTGCACCGAGACGGCGGCCGCCACCCCGCCCACGCCGCCGGGGACAAATACATGCGTGGGGGGCTGGGGCATCTGGGCCAGCGCCTCCTCCGCCATCAGGCGGTAGCCCTGCATCACGTCGCGCGGGGGCTCGGTGTAGCCGGGGTAGGAGGTGTCGCTGATGACGAACCACCCATTCTCATCCGCCGCGCGTTGGGCGGCGCGCACGCTGTCGTCGTAGTTGCCGGGCACCTCCCGCACCTCGGCGCCGAAACCCGCGATGGCGTCGCGCCGGCCCTGGGACACGTTCTCATGCACGAAGATCACGCAGCGCGCCCCGAAGCGCTGGGCGCCCCAGGCCACGCTGCGGCCGTGATTGCCGTCGGTGGCGCAGGTGACGGTGATCTGTTCCGTGGCATGGGCATACTGGCCGGATTCCAGTGCCGCGCCATTGGCGTTGTTGGCCGTGCCGCGCCGCGCCAGTTCCTGCCCCAGCAGCCGAGCGACGGCATAGGCGCCGCCCAGCGCCTTGAAGCTGCGAAGCCCGAAGCGCTGGCTCTCATCCTTGTAGTGCAGGCTGGCCACGCCCTCGGCGGGCAGGGCGTGCAAGGACGTGGGGGCATAGCCCGGCCAGGCGGTGATCTCGGCGCGGGCGCGGCGATACCCCCCTTCGGGCAGGACGATGATGCCGGGGGTGCCATGGTTGGCGTTCAGGACGAGACGGTGCATGGCCCGCACCTTGGCGGGGCTTCCGACGCGGGGCAATCTCGGCGTCATGCACATCACCATCCTGGGCGGCGGGGGCTTCCTCGGCCGCAAGCTGGCACAACGGCTGGCGGCAGGCGCCCTGCCCGGCTGCACGGGCCTGACCCTGTTCGACCTGCACGAGCCCGCCCCGCTGGACGCCCCCTTCCCGGTGCGCCGCCTGGCCGGCGACGTGGCGGACCCCGCGCAACTGCGTGCCGCGATCCCGCCCGGCACGGGCCTGGTGGTGCATCTGGCCGCCGTGGTCAGCGCCGCCGCCGAGGCGGATTTCGACCTGGGCCTACGGGTAAACCTGCACGGGACGCTCGCCGTCATCGAGGCCTGCCGCGCCCTGCCCAGCCCCCCGCGCGTGATCTTCACCTCCAGCGTGGCCAGCTTCGGCGGCGGCCAGTCCGCCCACCTGCCCGATGATTCGCGCCAGCTTCCGGCCAATTCCTACGGCGCGCAGAAGGCGGCGGCGGAACTTCTGCTGCAGGACGCCACGCGCAAGGGCTTCATGGACGCGGTCTCCATCCGCCTGCCCACCGTCATCGTGCGGCCCGGACGGCCGAACAAGGCGGCGAGTTCCTTCGTCTCTTCCATCCTGCGCGAGCCGCTGCTGGGCCTCGAAACCCCGCTGCCGGTCGGCGAGGACTTCGCCGTCTGGGTCTGCTCGCCCCGCCGCGCGGTGGAGTGGTTCCTGCATGCGGCCACGATGGACACGACGCCACTGGGCCTCGACCGGGGCGTGAACCCACCCGGGCTGTCGGTCACGGTGGGCGAGATGCTGGCGGCGCTGACCCCCACCGAACGCGCCCTGGTGAAACCCGAGCCGGACGCCCATGTGGCCGCCATCGTGGCCGGCTGGCCGGCGAGCTTCACCGCCGACCGCGCCCGAGCGTTGGGCTTCACCCCGCAGGAGGGCGTGGCCGACATCCTGGCCGCCTTCCGCGAGGATGACCTGGGCGCAACCTTGGCTGAGCGCGGCATGGCCGCGACGCGGACCGAGCGGGGCCTGTGACGGACCTCGCCCATTTCGTCCTGGGCGATGGCCCGAAGCGGGTCGCGCCCTTCAGCCATGCGGTGCGGGCGGGGGACTTCCTCTTCGTCACCGGCCAGATGCCGACCGACCCTGGCGACAACACGCGCTGCGTACCGGGCGGCATCGAGGCGGAGACGCGCCAGGTCATCGCCAACCTGAAATCCGTGCTGGCCGGCTGCGGCGCGGAATGGGCGCGGGTGGTGATGGCGCGCATCTACCTGACCGAATTCGCCCGCGACTACGCCGCCATGAACGCCATCTGGGAGGCCGAGTTCCCGCCCGGCAAGCTGCCCGCGCGAACCACGGTGGGCGTCACCGGCCTCGCGCTGGGCGCGCTGGTCGAGATTGACCTTGTGGTCGCCGTTGAGAGCGGGATGCGTTGAGGTGGAATCACCGAAAACGCTGAATCCCGCCCTCAACAAAGGTTGGAGCAGGCTGTGTGAACGCAGGCTGCTCTAGCTTCTCCGGTCGCGCGATTCAGCGCCCGCGGCGCCTCCCGCTCACGCCTGCCGCGCCCCGTCCCGCTCCACCATCAGCCGTCGCGCCTCGTCGGGGATCGGCGTGGACACCCCATCCTTCACGCAGACTAGCAGCGCCTGGCATTCGAACACCAGCCCGTTCTTCCACACGGCGTAGTCGTGCACATAGCTGGTGCGGCGCAGGCTGGGGCAGCGCAGGGTCAGCAGCACCTCCTCCTGGAAACCGATGGCCCGCACATAGCGCGCCTCCAGCTTGGCCACGACCGGCCCCGGCGCATCGGCCCGCAGCACCTGGCCGAGCGAGGCCCAGTGCTCGATCCGCATGTCCTCGAACATGATGAGGTAGGCGGCGTGGTTCACATGGCCGTAGAGGTCGCATTCCGCCCAGCGGATGGTGTGCCGCTTCGCCAACGTCCATTCGCCCTGGACGCCGAATTCCTCCGTCATGCTGCCCGTCATGGCCTGCCCCCCGTTGCGGGCCGCAGCCTCGCGCAAATCCGGCCGCGCGGCTACTCCGGCAGGTAGAGCGACCTGATCTGCAACCGCCGCAGCAGGTTCCGGCAGAGCAGGTCAATTTCCCGCCGGTCGGTCGTCTCGGGGTGGACGGTGGCCCAGGCGGCGGCGATGCGGCGCCAGAACAGGCCGAGTTCCGTGAGCCGGTCGCGCAGCCGGGCCTGGGTGTCGGTCATGCGGGTCACGGCTTCCAGGCTGCCCTGCTCCTCCAGCGCGGCCACGGCGGCGGAGAGCAGCATGTCGGCGGTCTGGCGCGGCACCGTCACCAGCGGCGAGACCTGCCGCAGCGCCTGGGCGATGAGGTCGCCGGACCAATGGGCATCGCGCAGCATCACCTTGGTGGTAGCGGTCACCATGCGCTCCATGCCCGGATAGTCGGGCTGCGAGGCATGGGCGCCCAGCACCTCGGCATGGGCGCGGGCCAGGCGCTTCAGCGCGCGGGCGAGCTTGGCGATGCGCTGCAGCTCGAACTGCCCATCGGTCACGCAGCGCGCGGCCGCCGTCTCGAACATGTCGAGGCCGGGGGGCGTGCGGCGCAGCGCGGCCAGATAGGCCTCGCCCGCCTCGCCGGCGCCGCGCGACAGGGCGCCGACCAGGGCCGTGGTGGCGGAGTAGAGCAGGTGTTCGGCCGGCAGCGGCAGGGGCTCACCCAGCAGGGCGGGCGGCATGGGGTCGCCCGGGACCACGCATTCCACCAGCCGCAGCGCGGAGGGGATCAGCCGCAGCAGGCGGAAATCATGGCTGCCCGGCTTGAGGTCCAGCGCGGAATGGGCCGTGTCCACGTCCAGCACCAGCCGGATGGCGTCATAGCGCCGCACAAAGATGATCTGCCCGTCCAGCCCGCATTCGAAGGCGAGGTCACTGCCCCGCAGCCAGGGCGCCTCGAAGGAAAAGCTCTCGGGTGGCCAGCGCACATCCTCGGGCACACCGGGGAAGCGGACCGGATCGAACTGCGCGGCGTCGAGTTGGGGCACGGCCAAGCCATGCCACGCCGAGGGTGAAGGCTTGGTGAAGGCGCCTCAACCCATGCGGCTCCGCACCCATTCCGCGCGGGTGATGCGATACAGGCGCTGCAACCGCTTGGGGTGCCCCTCAGGGATGCGCGGCTCCTCGAAGGTGCCATCGGCCTGCATGCCGAGCTTTTCCATCAGCCGCCAGGAGGGTTCGTTGTCCGGGATGGTCCAGGCCACGATCTCCGGCAGGCGCAGCGGGCCGAAGCCGGCGGCCAGCGCGATACGCGCGGCCTCCTCGGCATAGCCCTGGCGCTGGTGCGCGGCCGCGATGCGCCAGCCGATTTCCACATTGGGCGTGAAGCGCGCCTCGAACGCCACGCGCAGCAGGCCCACCATGCCCACCAAGCCCGGCGCGTCACGGCGGAACACGCCCCAGAAGCCGAAGCCGTGCGCGGCGAAATGCGCCGCGATGCGGGCGCGGAAAGCCTCCGAGGCGGCGAAATCCAGTGGCTTCACGAAATGGCGCATCACCGCCGCGTCGCCGTTCATGGCGGCGAATTCCGCGGCATCCGCGTCTTCCAGCGGGCGCAGGATCAGGCGCGGCCCTTCCAGGATCATGGCGGCGTCCCCTTCCCCCAATGCGCCCTTGGGCATAATCATGCCGGGGGAGGGACGCAACATGACCCCAATGAGCCTCGCGGCAATGGCCGCCTCGATCCCGGATGGCGCGATGGTGGCTGTGCCGCCGGACAATTCCATCCCGTCCGTGGCGCTGGCCAAGGCACTGATCCGCCGCCGCGCGCGGGGGCTGCGGCTGGTGGGCGTGCCCATCTCGGGCTTCGCCACCGACATCCTGATCGGCGCGGGCTGCGTGGCCGAGGTGAACACCTCCGCCGTGACGCTGGGCGAGGCCGGCTTCGCGCCGCGCTTCTCGGCCGCGCTCAAGGCCGGCACGCTGGTGGTGCGCGACGCCACCTGCCCCGCCATGCACACCATGCTCCAGGCCGCCGAGAAGGGCGTGCCCTTCATGCCGCTGCGCGGGCTGATCGGCAGCGACATCCTGGCCAACCGGCCCGACTGGATGGTGATCGAAAGCCCGTTTGGCCCCCTCATTGGCGGAAGCCGGGAAAAGATCACCCTCCTCCCCGCCCTGCACCCCGACGTGGCCGTGTTCCACGCCGTGATGGCCGACAGCGCCGGCAATGTGTGGGTGGGGCGCCGCCGCGAATGCGCCACCATCGCCCATGCCAGCCAGCGCAGCCTGGTCACCGTGGAGCGCGTGGTGGAAGGCAATTTCCTGGAGGATGAGCGCCTCTGCCCCGGCGCCATCAACGCCACCTACATCAGCGGCATCGCCATCGCCGAGCGCGGCGCGCAGCCCTCCGCGCTGCTCGACGAATATGGCTTCGACACCGACTACGTGATGGCCTACGCCCGCGCCGCCAAGACCGAGGCGGGCTTCGCCGAATGGTGCGCCGAGCACGTCTTCGACAACCAGGCGGTGGCCGCGGAATGAGCTACAAGACCGAGGAACTTCTCGCCGTCTGCATCGCGCGCCTCATCCGCGCGCGGCCCACGCGGCACATCGCGGTGGGCGCGGCCTCGCCCGTGCCGGCCGCGGCCGCCTGGCTCTGCGTGAAGCAGGGCGACCCGCTGCACCTTTCCCTGCTGCACAAGCGCAGCGGCAACCCCTTCACCGATGGCTCGCGCGAGCTGTTCGACCTGACGGGCCAGGGCCGCATCGACCTCTTCTTCCTGGGCGGCGGGCAGATTGACGGGCAGGCGAACATCAACCTCATCGGCACCGGCGCCTGGCCGGGGCTGGAGGTCCGTTTCCCGGGCAGCTTCGGCTCGGCCTTCATGTACTACATGTCCGGCCGCACCATCCTGTTCCGCGAGGAGCATTCGCCGCGCGTGCTGGTGGACCGGGTGGCGCACATCTCCGCCCCCGGCACCTCGGAGCCCGGCGTCTTCCGCCGCGGCCATGCGCAAGCCTTGGTGACGGGCCGCTGCGTGTTCGACTTCCACCCCGATCTGGGCCGCTTCTCGCTCGCCTCCTACCACGCGGGCGAGAGTGTCGAGAGCATCCGCGCCATGACCGGCTTCGAGTTCGACGTGCCGGAGGGCGTGGGCGAAACCCCAGCGCCGTCCGACGCCGAACTCGCCCTGCTGCGCGGCGCCGTCTGCGACGAGATGCTGGAAACCTACCCCGATTTCTGCGCCCGCGTGTTCGAGAGAAAGGCCGCCGCATGACCGATGCTGTTCCCATGAATGAGGGCCGCGCGCTGGCCACGGGGCCCGGTGCCCTGTCCGGCCTGCGCGTGGTGGACCTCACCCGCGTGCTGGGTGGCCCCTACTGCACCATGATCCTCTCGGACCACGGCGCCGAGGTCATCAAGCTGGAACCGCCCCAGGGCGACGAGGTGCGCGACTGGGGCCCTCCGTTCAACGAAGATGGCGATGCCAGCTACTTCGTCGGCGTGAACCGCAACAAGAAGTCGGTGGGCCTCGACCTCGGCAAGCCCGCGGGGCGCGAGGTGCTGATGCGCCTGCTCGAAGGCGCGGACGTGCTCATCGAGAACTTCAAGCCGGGCAGCATGGAGAAATGGGGCCTGGGCTTCGAGGAGGTGCTGTCCAAGCGCTTCCCGCGCCTGATCCATTGCCGCGTCTCGGGCTTCGGCGCCACGGGGCCGCTGGGCGGCTTCCCCGGCTATGACGCCATCGTGCAGGCGATGGTGGGCCTCATGTCCATCAACGGCACCGAGAATTCCGGCCCCACGCGCCTCGGCACGCCCATCGTGGACATCGCGACCGGCCTCTACTCCGCCATCGCCATCCTGATGGCGCTGCATGAGCGGGAGCGGTCGGGCAAGGGCCAGTATTGCGACATGACGCTGCATGATTGCGGCATGGCGCTGCTGCACCCGCATGCGGCCAACTTCTTCCTCTCGGGCAAGCGGCCGGTGGCGACGGGCAACCCGCACCCCAACCTCGCGCCCTACGCCAAGTTCAAGACGCGCACCTGCGAGATCTTCGTGGGCTGCGGCAACGACCCGACCTTCCGCAAGTTCGCGGCCTTCCTGGGGCTGGGCGACCTCGGCAGCGACCCGCGCTTCGCCACCAATGGCGGGCGCACCACCAACCGCGCCGCACTGACGGAAATCCTGGAAGCGCGCTTCGCCGAGGAGGACGGGCATGACCTCTGCCAGCGCATGCTGGCCGCCGGCCTGCCCGCCGGCCCCGTGCTGCATGTGGACGAGGCCATGGCGCAGGCGCACACCGCCCATCGCGCCATGATCACGGAGAAGGATGGCTTCGTCGGCCTGGGCACGCCCATCAAGCTCAGCCGCACGCCGGGCGGCACCCGCGCCGCCCCGCCCCGCTTCGCCGAGCACACGCGCAGCGCGCTGGCGGAGAAGGGCTTCTCGGCCGAGGAGATCGCGAAGCTGGAAGAAGCGGGCGTGCTGGTCGAAGCCCGCCGGAAGTAGCGGGTTTTTGCGCGGCTGATTCACCGCGGCGAAACCCGCCGCGGACCAGGCGCGGGCCAACTCCACCACCACCACTTCCGGCGGCACGCCCAGCCGCACCGGAAGGGTGGACGTGCCGAGCCCGCCGGAGACCACCAAATCCCGCCCGCCCTCGCGCACATGCCCATAGGCGTAGCGGTTGCCGTAGCGCGAGGGCACGCGCGGCGACCAGCCCAGCAGCCTGATCTGCCCGCCATGGGTGTGGCCCGAGAGCTGCACCGTCACCCGCGCCGTGCCCGCCGCGAAGATGTCGGGCTCATGCGCCAGCAGGACCACGGGCGCGTCGTCCGTCACATGGGCCAGCGTCGCGTCCAGGTTGTCCGCGCCACGATGCGGCCGCCAGGGCAGCGGCAGGAAGGCGATCTGGCTGTCCAGCCCGGCCAGCCAGAAGCCCGGCTCCAGGCGCAAGGCGCGGTTCTGGAGCGGCGTGAAGCCCGCCTCCGCCAGCGCCTCCATCCACAAGAGCGGGCCGCCGCGCCGGTGCATGGCCGCGTCATCCTCCCACCAGTCATGGTTGCCCGCGATGGCGTAGCGGCCCAGCGGCGCGCGCAGCCCGGCCAGCAGGGCGCAGACCTCGGCGTGGGGATAGGGCGGGCGTATCAGGGGCGTGTTCGGGCCGTAATCGCCCAGCAGCACCACGAGGTCCGGCGCCTCGGCATTGGTGGTGGCGACGATGGCGGCGATGCGGTCCAGCGTCATGGCCGGCGCGCCGGCGTGCAGGTCGGCCAGCGCGGCGATCCGCAGCGGGCCGCCCGCCGGCCAGCCTGGCGGTGACACCCGATACCGCGCCACACGCGGCCCCCAATAGGGCTCGACGCCGAAGGCATAGGCGACGGGCGCTGCGCCAGCCAGGCCGGCGGCGATGAGGGCGCGGCGTTTCCACATGCGCGCCGGGTAGCACGCCCTGCCTTGCCGCGCGATGAAGCGGGGCCAACTCGGCCCCATGTCCGAGCTCCCTGCCCCGACCCGCGCCGATGGGCTGCGCCGCCTGACCGAGTTCGCCCCGCGCATGGGCCGCGCCTATGCCGCCGGCCGCAACACCGATCCGGGTCCGGGAGCGCGGCGCGATGTGTCGCTGCTTTCAGCCCATGTGCGGCACCGTCTGTTGCTGGAGGGCGAATTGGTCGGCACCGCCGTTGGGCAGCATGGCCCGGTGGCCACGGAGAAATTCATCCAGGAGGTGTTCTGGCGCAGCTACTGGAAGGGTTTTCTCCAGTTGCGGCCCACGATGTGGGCCGAGTATCGCGCGCGCGTGGCCGAGGAACAGGACGCCCTGCTCACCCAGGGCGGCCGCCGCCGCGCCGTGGAACAGGCCATGGCCGGCGCCACCGGCATCACCTGCTTCGACGCCTGGGCGCATGAGCTGGTCGAGACGGGCTGGCTGCACAACCACGCCCGCATGTGGTTCGCCAGCATCTGGATCTTCACGCTGCGCCTGCCCTGGCCGCTCGGCGCCGAGTTCTTCCGCCACCACCTGAAGGACGCGGATGCGGCGTCCAACACGCTGTCCTGGCGCTGGGTGGCGGGCATCCAGACGCCGGGGAAGCACTATCTGGCGCGGGCCGAGAACATCGCGCGCCACACGGAAGGCCGCTTCGACCCGCGCGGCCAGTTGGACGAGGATGCGGCGCCCCTGGACGAACCGCCCCCGCCCTCCGCACGCCCCCTGGCCCCCGCCGACCCACTCCCCGAAGGCCCGGCGGCGCTGCTGCTGCACGAGGAGGACCTGCACCCGGAAAGCCTGCCTCCCTCCCGCGTCGCCGCTCTGGCGGCGCTGGCGCCAGCGCCCCGCGCGGAGGCCGCCCAGGCCTTCACCCGCGCCGCGCTGGAAGACGGGCTGGCCCGCGCCAGCGCGCGCTTCGGCCTGGAGGGCGACATGCTGCCGCCCGATGCCATCGCCGAATGGGCCGCCTCCACGGGTGCCCGCGCCGTGCTGGCCCCCGAACCCGCCATCGGCGAGACGGCCGACACGCTGGATGTGCTGCGCCCGGCATTGGCCGCACGCGGAATCACCCTGCACCTCTGGCGCCGCCCTTGGGATTCCGCCTGCTGGCCGCTGGCCCGCCGCGGCTTCTTTCCCTTCCGCGAGAACATCCCGCGCCTGATCCAGGAGCTTTCGCCAACCGCAGCTTGAAACGCGCGTCGGGAATGTTTACATTGCTCACATGAGGATGTGTTCCCCACGCTTGCAGCGCCACCCCGCAAGGACCAACTTGCGGCGCATGGACAAGCCGCGCCCACCCATTCCCTTCGCCTCGGCGCCCCTGCCCGTGCGGCTGGTGCTCGGCTTCACCCTGCTGGCCTTCTGCCTATGGCTGCCGGCCTTCGCCGCGCTGTTCCGCTGATGGCCTCGCCACAAGATTGGGAAGACCGAAAGCGCGCCTGGAAGGACTACAAGCGCGGCTGGAAGGCCCAGCGCCGCGGGGAACGGCGCGAGGAACGCATCGAACGCCCCGGCCCCATCTTCGGCTGGCGCGTGTGGCTTCTGCCTCTGTTCCTGTGGCCGCTGGCCTTCGACATCCCCATCGAAATCCTGCGCGGCAATCCCAGCCAACTGGTGGGCGGCATCCTCGGCGTGGCGCTGGCCTGGATGGGCGCGGCGCGCATGGCCCGCGGCGGCCCCGGCGACCTGCGCGGCGGCGCCATCCTGATGGGCGTGGCCGCGGGGCTCACGGCTGGGCTGGCCGCCAAGATCTTCCCACCCATCGCGGTCGCCATGGGCTTCGGCACGTTCTTCGGCGTGCGGCTGCTGACGGCCGACATGGCCGCCTACGAACCACCGCCCCAGGCGCCGCCACCGCCCGCGCCCACGCCGACGCCGGAAGCCGCCTCGCTCGTCGGCCCGCGCGCGCAGATCGCCCGCATCCGCGCCGCCGCCCCGCCCTTGCCGCACGCGCCGCTGCTGCTGGAGGCGGTCTCGGCCATGCAGGGCGTGGTGGACGATCTGGCCGCCCGCCCGGCCCAACTGCACGAGGCACGCCGCTTCCTGGCCGTGCATCTGGATGGGCTGGTGCGCATCGTCGAACGGCTGGAAGCGGGCGCCGAACCGCCCGAGACCCTGCCGCAACTGCTGCGCGACCTGACGGCCTCGGCTCACCGCCTGCGTGGCGAACTGCGGCAGGTGGAAAGCCAGGCGCTGGATATCCAAGTGAAGGTGCTGTCGGACCGACTGCGCCAGGAGGGGCTATGAACGAAATCGAACCCACGCGGCAGGAGGAGATCACCCGCCTTGCCGCCGCCATCTCGCTGAAGGACCCGGGCACCATCCTGCGCTTCGGGGCCGGCGCGCAGTCACGCGCCCAGGCGGCCGCCGATGCCATGCTGGAAGGCGCCCAGAACCGCGAGACGGGCGAGGCGGGGCAGACCCTCTCCTCCATGCTGACGGCGCTGAAGGGCTTCGACGTGACCACGCTGGCCGAGAAGCCCAGCTTCTTCCAGCGCGTCTTCACGCGCGCCGGCGCCGAGGTGACGGCCATCACCCAGAAATACGAAGGGGTGCGCGGGCAGATCGAGGCCATCGGCGACAAGCTCGACACCCACCGCACCAAGCTGCTGGAGGATGTGGAGCGGCTGGAACGCCTCTACGTGGCCACGCTCGACTGGTTCCACGCGCTGGCCGACCACATCGCCGCCGGCGACCTCGTGCTGAAGCAGACCGACGAGGAGATGATCCCGCGCCTCGTGGCCGAGGCCGAGGACCCGGAGAAGCCCCTCGCCCCCCAGCAGCTGCGCGACGCCCGCGCCGCGCGCGACGAGCTGGAGCGCCGCGTGCACGATCTGCGCCTGACGCGCCAGGTGGCAATGCAGGCCCTGCCCTCGATCCGGCTGATCCAGGAAAACGACAAGGCGCTGGCGTCCAAGATCCAGTCGGTGCTGGCCAATACGGTGCCGCTGTGGCGCCAGCAGCTGGCCCAGGCGCTGGCCATCCACCGCATGCGCCAGGCCGGCCAGGCGGTGAAGACGGCCACCGACCTCACGAACAAGCTGCTGGTCGCCAATGCCGAGACGCTGCGCTCGGGCAATGCCGAGGCGCGCAAGGAGCTGGAGCGCGGCACCTTCGACATGGAGGCGGTGAAGCAGGCCAATGCCGCCCTGGTCGGCACCATCGAGGATTCCTTGCGCATCGCCGACGAAGCCAAGGCCCAGCGCCGCACGGCCGAGGCGGAACTGGCGAAGTGCGAGCAGGAAATCCGCCGCGCGCTGACCGCCGCCACCTCGCGCGAGCGGAACATGGCGGCGCGGCCTATGTGAGCCGGGGCGCCGCCGCACAGGGAAGTTCGGCCCGCAGGGCCGAGCGGCCGAACGGCCGCCGCGGCAAGTGCCGCGAAGCCAAGCCGCGCGGATGCGCGGCGCCCGGCGACTGAGGGGCACGAAGGCGCCGCCTTCGTGCATCCGATATCAGGGGAAGGTCACGTCCCGGTTCACGTCCTTGTAGAGCATGTATTCCACGTCCTGGTTCCCCACCGCGTAGATCTGCTGCGGCACATAGGGGCCCATCCAGACGAAATCGCCCTCCCAGATCTCATGCCAGTCGCGGCCCAGCATCTGCAGCGCCTGGCCCTGAAGCATGACCATGCCGTGCTCCATGATGTGCGTCTCGATGCACCAGAAATGCGCGCCAGGGGCGTAGCACATGATGTTCATCTCGAAGTCCATGGACATGGCCTTGTTGCCCAGCAGGAAGTAGCGCCAGCGGGGGCCGTTGTCCTCGCGCCGCGCGTCGTCGCGGTGGCCCAGGATGACGCCGGGGGCGGGCACGCCGGGCGCGGCCTGGTAGGGGCGCTTGACCCAGAGGGCGCGGGCTTCCTCGCCGCCCAGGTTGTTCAGCGTGAAGGGCGTGCCGGCCGGCACATAGACATAGCCGCCGGGGGGCAGCGCGGTCTCGCGGCCGCCGACCTTCACGGTCATGCTCCCCTTCTGCACGTAGAAGAAGTGTTCCAGCCCGTTGTCCACGGGCGCGTCCGTGCCGGCGCCCGCGGGAGCGATCAGCAGGGCCTGGGCGAAGCGCGCGCCCATGGCGGGCGAGGTCTGGAAGCGGATGATGCAGCCGGGCCAGCCGGGCAGCACGCTGTCCATGATGCCCTCGGGCGGGAAGACGCAGTAATGCGGCGTCAGCATCGTGCGGTTCTCGCCGATGATGCCAGGGCGGGGGTGCGGGACGGGGACGCGCATCGCGGAGGTTCCTGCTGGGCTGTGCTTCGCAAGCATGGGGGGCAGAACCGCCCACAAGGCAAGGGCCGGGCTGGTCCTGGCGGCGCCGGCATGGCACCTTGCGTCCTCGGTATTTGATCGTGAGGGAAAACCATGACCCACCCCATCCCACCCCCCTTCCCCCTCTACGAGGTCTCGGGTGGGGCCGAGGCGCGCGGCCTCTCCTATGGGCGCCAGGCGGCCGAGCGGGTGCGGCGCTCCATCGGCCACTACCATTCCCAGCTTTCGGCGGGCGGACTGGATGCGGCGAAGATCCATAGGTTGGCCCGCGCCTTCACGCCCCGCGTGGAGAATTTCGATGCCGACTATGTGGCCGAGATGCGCGGCATCGCGAAGGGCGCGGATGTGCCCTTCGAGGATGTGATGCTGCTGAACTGCCGCACGGAAATCCTGCAACTGGCCAAGCGCGGGTTGCTGCCCGAGGCCGACCCCGATGGCTGCACCGGCGCCATCCTACTGCCCGAAGCGACGGCGGACGGCACGCTGCTGCACGGCCAGAACTGGGACTGGAAGAGCGAATGCGCCGAGACCGGCGTGGTGCTCCGCATCCGCCGCGAGGATGGGCCGGACATCCTGACCTTCGTGGAGGCCGGCGGCCTCTCCCGCGCGGGGCTGAACGCGGCCGGCATCGCCATCACCGCCAACTACCTGGAGAGCGACCGCGACTACCAGACGGACGGCATCCCCCTCTCGCTGCTGCGGCGCAAGGTGCTGGAGCAAGAGCATGTCGCGCTGGCGGTGAAGACCATCTACGCCACGCCGAAATCCGCCTCGAACAACGTGATGCTGTCGCACGGTTCGGGCTGGGGCCTCGACATCGAATGCGCGCCCGATGAGAGCTTCCTGCTGGAGGCCGAGGGCGGCATCCTCGTGCATGCCAACAACTGGCGCTCGCCGGTCGCGCTTTCCAAGCTGCGCGACACGGGCATCGCCACCACGCCGGACAGTGTCTACCGCGACCGGCGCGTGCGCGCGGCGCTGGAGGCGAAGCGCGGCACGCTGACGATGGAGGATTTGCGCGCGGCCTTCTTTGACGATTGGCAATCGCCCTGGTCGGTGTGCCGCCCGCCGCGCATGAATCTGGGCGGGAACCTCTCGGCCACGGTGGCGATGATCCTGATGAAGCCCGCCGAGGGGCATATGGAAATCGCGCCGCTGCCGGCCTTGAACCGGCAGTTCACGAGCTACAGCCTGGACCCGGCGAAGGTGGCGCGGGCGGCGGAGTGATCAGGCGGTCGCGGCCAGGGCCTGGCGCAGCGCCTTCACCGTCTGCGCCACCTGGTCCTCACTCACCACCAGCGGCGGCGAGAGCACCATCATGTCACCCGCCGCGCGCACCAGCACGCCGGCGGCGAGGCAATGGTCCGCCACCTCGGCGCCCCGCGCGCCTGGTGCCCCCTCGCGCGAGGCGAGGTCCACCGCCGCCAGCAGCCCGCAGGTCCGCACATCCACCACATGCGGCGCGCCCCGCAGCGCCAGCAGCGCGTCGCGGAAGGGTTCCGCGATGCGCGCCGAGGCCTCGAACATGCCCTCCTGCTGGTAGGCGTCCAGCGTGGCCATCCCCGCCGCGCAGGCCAGCGGATGCGCCGAATAGGTGTAGCCGTGCAGGAATTCCGGCGCGCCGCGCGGATGCGCCATGAAGGCGTCGAACACCGCCTGCGTCACCAGCGTGGCACCCATCGGAACCGCACCATTGGTCAGGCCCTTGGCCATGGTCATGATGTCCGGCGTCACACCCAGCGCCTGAGACGCGGTGCAGGCGCCGAGGCGGCCGAAGCCGGTGATGACCTCGTCAAAGATCAGCAGGATGCCGTGGCGGTCGCAGATGGCGCGCAGCCCTTCCAGATAGCCCAGCGGCGGCGGGTAGACACCGCCCGAACCCGTCACCGGCTCCACGATGATGGCGGCGACCGTGCTGGGGTCCTGCACGAAGAGGATGTCCTCCAGCGCCTGCATCCAGCGCGCATCCTCGGCCGGGCGCGAGGTGAGGAAGCGCTGCGCCGGGTCATGCGGCAGCGGCATGTGGAAGACGTCCGCCAGCAACGGCCCGAATTCCTTCTTGTGCCGCGCGAGGCCGCCGACCGAGAGCCCGCCGAACCCCACCCCATGATAGGACTTCGCGCGTCCGATGAACTTGGTGCGCCCCGCATCGCCCCGCGCGCGGTGATAGGCGCGCGCGATCTTGAGCGCCGTGTCCACCGCCTCAGACCCCGAATTGGAGAAGAACACTCGCCCCATCATCGGCACCGCGTCCAGCAGGCGGCGCGCGAAGGTGAAGGCCGCCGGGTGCGACATGCGGAAGGAGGAGACGAAGTCGAGCTTCCCCGCCGCCTCGCGGATCGCCTCGGTCACGCGCGGATGGGCATGGCCGGCGTTCACGCACCAGAGGCCGGCCATCATGTCCAGCACGCGCTGACCCGATGGTGTGATGTAGTGCATGCCCTCCGCGCGCTCGAACAGCACGGGCGCGTCGTGGAAGGCGCGCATGGCGGTGAAGGGCAGCCAGAAGCCCTCCTCGGGCTCGGGCGTGTTGCGGAGCATGTTCATGGCGTGGGCCTCGCGCGGTCGAGCGCATCGCGTGCCCGGAACCAGAGCGATCCGGCCATGGCATAGAGCGTGCGCAGCGGGTGAAGGGGAATGGGGCGCAGCGGAGTGACGGGCGGCAGCGGCAGGTCGCGCGCATCGGCGCCCGTCAGCAGGTCGGCGAAGGCGGGGCCGGAGGCGGTGCACCAGCCCACCCCCTTGCCATTGCATTGCACGGTGGCGAAGACGCCATCGGCCAAGGCGAAGAGGCGCGGCAGCCTGTCCAGTGTGACGGCCACCTGCCCGCCCCACCAGTGTTGTGGCGGCACATCGGGCAGCGCGGGATAGAGACGCGCCCGCATCCGCTCCGGCACACCGAAGGAATGCGGCCCGCGCGGCGCGCGCAGCGTGCCCTTGCCGCCCACCACCAGCCGCCCCGCCGCATCCCGCCGCCAGTAGCGCAGCACGCGCCGCGTGTCGGAGACGGCCTCATGCCCTGGCAGCACATGGCTGCCCACAGGCAGGGGCGCGGTGGCCGTCTGGAAGGACCAGACCGGGATCATGGTGGAAGCGAGGCCGGGCCAGAGCGCGCCGCCCGTGGCGTTGGTGGCCAGCAGCACGCGCCGCGCGCGAAGGTGGCCCATCGCCGTCTCCAACCGCCAGTCGCGCCCATCGGGACGGATGGTGGTGACGCGCGCCGGCGCATGGATGCGCGCGCCGGCCGCCAGCGCCGCCCGCGCCAGCCCACGCGCCAGGGAAAGCGGCTGCACCGTGCCCCCGCGCATATCCATCCAGCCGCCCAGATAACCCTCCGCGCCGGTGATGGCGCGCACCTCCTCGGCGTCCAGCGGGCGGGCGGGCGCGCCCCACTCGGCCCAGGCGCGGGCACGATGCTGGCAGGCGGCGAGCTCGGTCACGCTGTCCGCCACCTGCAGCCAGCCATTGCGCGTGGCCTCGCAGGCGATGCCGTGGCGTTCGATCAGCGCGAAGGTCGCATCCGCGTCACGCCCGCCGTGTTCGTGCAGGCGGCGGCCCAGCGTGTCGCCATACTCGGCGATGAGGTCCGCCACGAAATGCCGCAGGCCCGGGATCACCTGGCCGCCATTGGCGCCGGACGCCGCGGCACCGGGCGCCACCGCTTCCAGCACGGTGACCGAGACACCGCGTTCCGCCAGCGCCAACGCGGTGGAGAGGCCCGAGAAGCCGGCACCCACGATGGCGACCTCAGCCTCCGCCGCGCCTTCCAACGGGACCAGATCCGGCGCCGGTTCGGCCGTCGCTTCCCAAAGCGAATTCTGCGCCTTCATATCCCCGCGCTCACCAGATGCTCCACCAGCAGCGCGGCGGCGCGGGGCGGGCTGCCGGCCTCCAGCGCGTCCAGCACGCGCAGATGTTCGCGGCAGGAGGCATGGGCGCGTTCCTCGCCGAAGCGCCAATCGGCGTTGCGCAGCGCGCGCAGGCGGTTCTGCGCCTCCACCGCGTCCACGAAGAAGCGGTTGCCGCTGCCGGCCGCCAGCCCCGCATGGAAGGCCGCGTTCATCTCGAAGAAGGCCACCGCGTGCTGGTCGCGCCAGGGGCGGGCCAGCACCGCCTCATGGCCCGCGCGCATGGCCCGCGCGAAGCCCGCATCGAGCCGATAGCCCGGTTCCAGCAGTGCCGCGGGTTCCAGCACCAGGCGGAAGCGCTGCGCCGCCGCGCGGTCCTCGGCCGAGGTCAGGCCCGGCGCGAAATGCCAGCCCTGCGCCGGGTTGCGCGCCACCATGCCAAGCTTCGCCAGTTGCCCCAGCGCGCGGGCCACCACGCCGCGCGGCTGGGCGAAATGGCGCATCAGGTCGGCCTCGCGCAGCGGGTCTTGAAGCGCACCCTCGCCATGGGCGCGGACCATCTCGGCGGCCAGCGTCTCGGCCGGGTCGCGCGTCGTCTCCTCGGGCAGGTCGCGCGTGGGGTCTGCCAGCAGGGTCGCGCGGCCCTCGCGCCGAGTGATGCCCGCCTCCTCCAGCAGGCGCAGCGCGGCGCGCAGCGGGGTGCGCGAGACGCAAAGCCGTGCCGCCAGCGCGGCCTCGGTGACGGGGGTGCCGGGCGGCGTCGCCTCGGCCAGCCACAGCGCGCGTGCGGCGCGGGCCAGTTCGTGGTGGAGCGGGGTGGCCTGCATCATCGCGCTTGTGTTTACCGCGATCTTGGTATTTTCTGCAAATGAAGAACCAAACAGGGGTCACGAAAGGGGTCTGTCCATGCGACTGCGCGCATCATTCCTGGCGCTCGCCGCCAGCCTGGGGTTCGGCCTGGCCGCGCCCGCCGCCGCGCAGGACACCCTGCGCATCCGCCTCAACGCCGATATCCGTTCGACTGACCCGGGCGTGAACCGCGACGCCAACACGGATGGCCTCGTGTGGCACGTGCTGGAAGGGCTGGTCGCGCTGCGCGGTGATGCCACCGTGGCGCCGATGCTGGCCGAGCGCGTGGACATCTCGGATGATGGGCTGACCTACACCTTCCCGCTGCGGCCCGGCGTGCGCTTCCACAATGGCCAGCCGCTGACCTCGGCCGATGTCGCCTTCGCCATGGAGCGCTACCGCAAGCGCGAAACCAACTGGCGCTGCCGCGGCGACCTGGACGGCTCCGTCACCCGCATCACCGCCGTCGAGACGCCGGACCCGCAAACGGTGGTGATGCGTCTCGAACGCCCCTCCGCGCTGTTCCTCACCACGCTGGCCCGCACCGATTGCGGCCAGACGGGCATCTTCCACCGCGACAGCCTGAACGCCGATGGCAGCTGGCGCGCGCCCGTGGGCACCGGCCCCTTCCGGCTGGGTGAATGGCGCCGCGGCCAGTTCATCGAGCTGGAACGCTTCGCCGAATACGCCGCCCTGCCCGGCGAGCCCGACGGCCTGGCCGGCAACAAGACGCCGCATGTGGACCGCGTGCGCTTCACCGTCATCCCCGATGACGCGGCCGCCCGCGCGGCGCTGCTGGCCGGCAACATCGACATCCTGCCCGATGCCCGCACGCGCGACCTGCGCGACCTGCGCGCGCGCCCGGGGATGACCGTGCATTCCTCGCCCTCCTTCGACCTGCAGATCATCCTGATGCAGACGACGGACCCGCTGCTGTCGGATGTGCGGATGCGCCGCGCCATTGCACTGGCGCTCGACGTGCCGGAGCTGGTGCGGGCGCTGACCGAGGGCGGCTCGCGCCCCTCCCGCGCGCCCATCCCGGTGGGTTCGGGCTTCCACACACCCGCCATGTCGGAGGTGCCGGCGCGGGACCTGGCGGCCGCGCGCCGCCTGGCGCAGGAGGCGGGCTATCGCGGCCAGCCCATCCGCATCGTCACCACCCGCCGCTACGAGGCCTTCTACGAGATCGCGGTGCTGGCCCAGGACATGCTGCGCGAGGCCGGCATCAACCTGGAACTGGAGGTGCTGGAATGGGCCACGCAGTTGCAGCGCTACACCCGTGGCGAATACCAGATGATGGCCTTCGGCTTCTCGGCGCGCCTCGATCCCTCGCTCTCCTTCGAGATGTTCACCGGCCCCAAGGCGACGCAGCCGCGCAAGGCCTGGGACAACCCGCAGGTGCAGGCGATGCTGGAAGACTCCATGCGCGAGACCGACCGCGCCCGCCGCATCGCGCTGTTCGAATCCATGTTCCGCCAACTCCTGGAAGATGTGCCGGTGGTGGCGCTCTATTCCTCCACCAACAACGCGGTGACGCCCGCCCATGTGCAGGGCTTCCGCAGCTGGGCGGTGGACGCGCCGCGCGCCTGGGGTGTCCGGTTGGCGCGGCGCTGACGTGCTCGCCTATGTCCTGAAGCGCCTGCTTGTCGCCCTGCCCACCTTGGTGCTGGTGGCGGCGAGCGTCTTCTTCCTCATGCGCCTCATCCCCGGTGACCCGGCAACGGTGATCCTCGGCGATGCGGCCACGCCCGAGGCGGTGGCCGATTTGCGCCTGGCCTATGGGCTGGACCGGCCGGTGCTGGTGCAGTTCGCGCTCTGGATCGAACGCGCCCTGGCCGGCGACCTCGGCCGCTCCATCACCAGCGGCGAGGCGGTGGGGCCGCTCATCCTGCAACGCTTCCAGGTGACGGCCGCCATCGTCTTCGCCTCGGTGGGCATCGCGGTGCTGCTGGCCGTGCCGCTCGGCATGCTGGCGGCCTGGAAGCAGAATTCCTGGGGCGATGT
Source organism: Roseococcus suduntuyensis (assembly GCF_014196305.1). Classification (GTDB taxonomy): domain Bacteria; phylum Pseudomonadota; class Alphaproteobacteria; order Acetobacterales; family Acetobacteraceae; genus Roseococcus; species Roseococcus suduntuyensis. The sequence goes on along the minus strand of NZ_JACIDJ010000001.1, from coordinate 1,329,672 downwards.
GGCGGCGGTGGCATCGGCGACCTTCCTGCTGTCCATTCCGTCCTTCTGGCTGGGCTTGATCTTCCTGCTGGTGTTCGGGTTGTGGCTCGGCTGGGTGCCGGTGGTGGGCTACGTCACCTTCGCCGAGGATTTCTGGGGCGCGCTGCACTACATCGCGCTGCCGGTGGCGACACTCGCCCTGATCGAGACGGGCGTGCTGATCCGCATGGCCCGCGCCTCCACCGTCGAGGTGCTGCGGCTGGACTACATCGCCCATGCGCGTGCCAAGGGCGTGCCCGAATGGCGCGTGCTGGCGCGCCACGCCTTCCCCAATGCCTTCGCGCCGACGCTGACGCTGATCGGCCTCATCATGGGCAGCCTCTTGGGCGGCATCGCCGTCATCGAGACGGTCTTCACCCTGCCAGGCCTCGGCCGTCTGCTGGTGGAGGCCATCTTCGCGCGCGACTACCCCGTCATCCAGGGCGTGATGCTCTTCATCGCGGTGATCTATGTGGTGGTGAACCTGATCGTGGACCTGCTCTATCCGGTCTTCGACCCGCGCGTGACGGCGGGCTGAGATGCGGCTGCGCCCCAACCTGCTCATCGGCGGCACGCTGCTGGGCTTCGTCTTCGTCGTGGCGGCCACCGCCCTGGTCTGGACGCCCTATGACCCGGTGCGGACCAACCTGCGCCGCCGCCTGGTGCCGCCATCGCAGGACTACTGGCTCGGCACCGATGAGTTCGGCCGCGACGTGGCCTCGCGCCTGATGGAGGGCGCGGTCACCAGCCTGACCGTCGCGGCCTCCACCGTCTGCGTGGCGCTGGTGCTGGGCATGGCCATCGGCCTCGCGGGCGGCTTCCTGCGCGGCTGGACGGACCGCATCCTGGGCGCCGTCAACGACACCCTGCTGGCCTTCCCGGGCATCCTGCTGGCGCTGGGGCTGCTGGCGGTGCTGGGGCCGTCGCGCTGGGGCATCGTGCTGGCGCTGGGCCTGGCCTATGCGCCCTCCGTGGCCCGCGTGGTGCGTGGCACGGTGCTGTCCATCCGCGAGCGGGAATTCGTCGAGGCTTCGCGCGCCCTGGGCAATTCCGAACTCTACACGCTGCTGCGCCACGTCCTGCCGCACACCGCCGCACCCGTGACGGTGCTGGCCACCTCCCTCTTCGGCTGGGTGATCCTGTCGGAGAGTGCGCTCTCCTTCCTCGGCCTCGGCGTGCCGCCGCCGGCGGCCACCTGGGGCAACATGCTGGCCTCGGCCAGGCCCTTCATGCAGGACGCGCCCATCCTCTCCATCGCGCCCGGCGTGATGATCGCGACCTGCCTGCTGGGCGTGAACCTGCTGGGCGACGCGCTGCGCGACCTGCTCGACCCGAGGGACGGCGCATGACGCCCGTGCTGGAGGTGGACCGCCTTTCCATCGCCGCCGGCGGCCGCCGCGTGGTGGACGGGCTTTCCTTCCGCATCGCCCCCGGCGAGGCGCTGGCGCTGGTGGGCGAAAGCGGCTCGGGCAAGAGCGCCACCGCGCGCGCCGTCATAGGTTTGCTGCCGCCGGGGCTGGCGCCCGATGGCGGCACCATCCGCTTCGGGGGCGCGCCGCTGGAAGCCGGTTCCGCCACGCTGCGCAAACTGCGCGGCCCTGGCATCGGCATGGTGTTCCAGGAGCCGATGACCTCGCTGAACCCCGCCCACCGCATCGGCGCGCAAATGGAGGAAGGCCTGGCGCTGCACACGCGCCTGAACCGCGCGGAACGGCGCGAGGCCTGCATCGCCATGCTGGAGCGTGTGGGCATCACCGATGCGTCGCGGCGGCTTGAGGCCTACCCGCATGAATTCTCGGGCGGGATGCGGCAGCGGATCATGCTGGCCTCGGTGATGCTGCTGAAGCCGCGCCTGCTGATCGCGGACGAACCCACCACCGCGCTGGACAGCCTGACCCAGGCGGAAGTGATGGATCTCATGTCCGGCCTTGCGCGCGAGCAGGGCACGGCGCTGCTGCTCATCACGCATGACCTCGGCCTGGTCGCGCGCTACGCCGACCGCGCGCTGGTCATGCAGCACGGGCGCGCGGTGGAGGAAGGGCCGGCGGCGCCCCTGCTCGACAACCCGCGCGAGGCCTATACACGGGCCCTTGTGGACGCCCTGCCCCGCCGTGGCCCGGCGCGCGAAGTGCCGCCCGCGCCGCCGCTGATCGAGGCGCGCAACCTCTCCGTCACCTACCCCAAGCGCGGCGCCCTGTTCCGCCGCGCCGAGATGTTCCAGGCGGTGGATGGCGTCTCGCTGTCCATCCATCCGGGCGAGGTGGTGGCGCTGGTCGGTGGCTCGGGTTCGGGCAAGACCACGCTGGGGCGCGCCATGCTGCGCCTGGTGCCGGTCAGCGGCGGGCAATTGCTGTTCCAGGGCGCGGACGTCACGGCGCGCACCGGCCCCGCCCTGCTGGATTTCCGCCTGGCCTGCCAGATCGTCTTCCAGGACCCCTATTCCTCGCTCGACCCGCGCATGCGCGTGCGCGACATCGTGGCGGAACCGCTGCGCCTGCCCGGCGGCATGGCCCTCGATGAACGCCACCGCCGCGCGGAAGCGCTGCTGGAGGAGGTGGGGCTGGGCGGCCTGGGTGCGCGCTTCCCGCATGCGCTTTCGGGCGGGCAGCGGCAGCGCGTCGCCATCGCCCGCGCTTTGGTGCGCGACCCCGCCCTCGTGGTGGCCGACGAGGCCGTCAGCGCGCTCGATGCCACGGTGCGCAAGCAGGTGCTGGGGCTGCTGCGCGAACAGCAAAGGCGGCGCGGCTTCGCCTGCCTCTTCGTGACGCACGACCTGGGCGTGGTGGAGGAGATCGCGGACCGCATCGTGGTGATGCAGCACGGGCGCATCGTGGAGGAAGGCCCGCGCGACGTGGTGCTGGACGCGCCACGCCATGACTACACGCGGGCGCTGCTGGCGGCGGCGCTGCGGCGGCCGGGGGCGGCGGCATAATCGAACGGCTGATTCACGCCTCCGGTGATTCCACCGAAAGCGATCAGACGTCATGGCTGAGCGGCTGATTCACGCCTCCGGTGATTCCACCGAAGGCGATCAGACGTCATGGCTGAGCGGCTGATTCACGCCTCCGGTGATTCCACCGAAGGCGATCAGACGTCATAGCTGAGCGGCTGATTCACGCCTCAGGTGATTCCACCGAAGGCGATCAGACGCTACCCCACCAGCGCCGCCCGGATCTCCCCCTCCGGCAACCCCAGCCGCGTGGCCGTCGCGGAAAGGTCGCCCCAGGTCACGTCATCCAGCGGAATGCCCTGGGCCACGCGCTCCGCCCGCGCACGCCGCTCCGGCTCGCCGGGCAGGATGACACGGCCGGGCGCGCTGGCCATGACGTGTTCGCTGATGGCGTCCACCTCGGCCGCGAAGGCCGGGCTTTCCGCCAGCCGCGCGGGGTCGAGCAGAATACCCAGCATGCCGTTCACGATGCCGCGGTCGTTGGGCGTGGCGGGCTGGTTGGTGCCACCGCCGGTCAGCGCCCCGCCCAGGATTTCGCAGACCAGCGCCAAGCCATAGCCCTTGTGCCCGCCAAAGGGCTGCAAGGCGCCGCGCGGGCCCTGGCCGTAGATCACGGCGGGGTCGGTGCTGGCCTCGCCCTCATGCGTCACCAGCGCGCCGGCGGGCACGGGCTTGCCGGCGTTGAAGGCCACCTTCACCTTGCCGACGGCGATGGCGCTGGTGGCGAAGTCCAGCAGGATCGGGTGCGGGGATTTCGGGATTCCGATGCAGATGGGGTTGGTGCCCATCCGCCCATCCGCCCCGCCGAAGGGCGCCACGAAGGGCACGCCGCTCACGGCATTCACGAAGAAGATGCCGATGAGCCCCTCCGCCACCGCCATCTCGGCATAGGCGCCGATGCGGCCGAGATGGTGGGTGTTCCGCAGCCCGAAGCCGGCCAGCCCGTGTTCCCGCGCGGCCGCGATGCCCGCCGCCGTCGCCTGGCGCCCGACCACCTGGCCGAAGCCCATCCCGCCATCCCACAGCGCCAGCGCGCCCATGCCGCCCACCTGTTGCGCCACGGCGTTGGGCGTGATGAGGCCCTTCTCCACATTCGCCACATAGCGCGGCACGAGCTGCATGCCGTGGCTGTCATGGCCTTGCAGGTTCGCCTCCACCAGGTCGGACGCGACCTGGTGCGCCACCGCTTCCTCGGCGCCAACACGCACCAGCATGGCGGCGACGAGGGCGATCAGCCCCTCGGAAGAAAGTCGGGGCATCACAGGGTCTCCAGCATCGCAAGGGCTTCGGGGGGCAGCGGGCCGCGCGCGATGGCGGCGACGGCGTGGTCCATTTCCTCCACGCTGCCGCTGCCGACGAGGATGGTGCTGATCTCGCGCGGCATGGCGGCGAAGCGCAGCGCCAGCTCCACCAGGTCCGCCGCGAACCCCGCCGCCACCAGCGGGCGGAAGCGCTGCGCCGCCACCACATCGGTCGCATAGTCGGCGCCCGAGGCGATGGGCGCGGGCGCCGGCACGCCCATGGGCCCGCGCGCCTCGGTGCCGCTCAAGGCACCCCCCGCCAGCACGCGGATGGCCATGACACCCACCCCCAGCGCCGCCGCGCCGGCAATGACGCCGCCGAGATCGGGCATGGCGGAACCGGGCTTGGGCGGCGTCACGCCGCTCGGGTTCAGCAGGTTGTAGGGCATCTGGGCGGTGGCGAAGCCGCCTTCCTCCAGCACACGCAGCAGGGCCGGCGCATCGCCCAGGCCCGTGATGCCGTAGTGGCCGATCTTGCCCTGGGTTTGCAGGCGCCGCAGCGCCGGCACGGCCTGTTCCAGGATGGCGTCGGCGGTGAAGGCGGGTGCCGCTCCCGCCGCGGTGATGGGGTTGTGGAGCTGGAAGATGTCCACCCGCTCCCGCCCCAGCCGCGCGAGGCTGGCCTCCAGCGAGGCCGCGATGGTGCCGGCGATGTCGCCGCGCTGCTCGGGGAAGATGCGGACCTTGGTGCCGATGACGGGGTTGGCGCCCAGCCCCCGCAGCGCGCGGCCGAGATTCCGCTCGGAGGCACCGTCGCCATAGGCGCTGGCGGTGTCGAAATAGGTGAAGCCCTGGTCGAGCGCGCGGCCGATGGCGCGGTCCTGCTCGGCCGCGCTCCCCTTCACCATCAGCCCGCCGATGGCGCCGCAGCCATAGCCAATGACCGAAACCTCAAGCCCTGTGTGTCCGAGTTGCCGCCGTTCCATCTCGCCCCCCTTGATGGGGCGGCATGCTGCGTCAGGCGCCGGCGCATCACAATCCGCGCGCGGCGGGCGCGCGCCCATGGTCGCCGTGGCGCATGTCGTCACATCACAGCTTGCACCACCATCGGGTAACCAATCGCGCCGCCAACCGTTGGGTTTTCTCGTAGGGAGATCGTCACCTTCCTGCCCTTGGAGGAAGCCATGAACATCCTGTTTTCCGCGACCGTGGCGGCCTTGGCCCTCTCCGTCGTGCCGGCCCAGGCGCAAGATCTGAACCAGATGCTTCGGCAATTGGCGCCACAGGTCTTCGAGCAGCCACAGCAGGAGCCGCAGCGCTACCCTGGACGTGTCGAGCGCCGCGATGAACGCGACTTCCACCGTGACCGTGGCCGGGCCGCCCGAGAGGAGGAGCGGCGTCTCCGCGAGGATCAGCGTCGCCTGGCCGAGCGGCAAGAACGTCTGGAAGAGCGTCAGCGTGAGCTGGAGAGGGAGCGCCGGCGGATCGCGCGGGAGCGCCATCGCTGAATGGCGTTCAACACTTCACCGCAGCGGCATGTCGGAGTGGCATGTCGGAAAGGATTGGTGGGCGCTGTAGGGCTCGAACCTACGACCCGCTGATTAAGAGTCAGCTGCTCTACCAACTGAGCTAAGCGCCCGACCGTGGGGGGCCTTCTAACCGGATCGGCGCGGATGTCCAGCCCCAGGCTGCATGGCGGGCATACCGAGAGGGTATTTCCCGCCCCCCTCCGGCCATTCCCGCACATAGGCGGGCCAGGAAAGCCCCGTCACGCGCCCACGCAGGCGGGCCAGCAGCGCCAGCCCCTCCGCCTCCGGCACATGGAAGCGCGCGGTGCCCGGCGCGGGGTCGAGCTGGTGCAGGTAATAGGGTTTCACCCGGTGCCGCAGCATCGTGCGGAACAGGGCTTCCAGCGCGGCCTCGGTGTCGTTCACGCCGCGCAGCAGCACGCTCTGCCCCAGCAGCACGAGGCCCGCGCCGTGCAGGGCGCGCAGCGCGGCCCCCGCTTCAGGCGTGAATTCCGCGGCCGCATTGGCATGGACGCAAAGGTAGAGCGGCGTCTCCAGCGTCAGCGCCGCCAGCAATTCCGGCGTCACACGCGAGGGCTCGGCCACCGGCACGCGGGAATGGATGCGCAACAGCTCGACATGGGGAATGGCGGAAAGCCGCGCCAAGATGTGCGCAAAGCGCCGCGGCGAGAGGATCAGCGGGTCGCCGCCGGTCAGGATCACCTCGCGCACCGCAGGGGTGCGCGCGAACCAGTCCAGCGCCGCCTCCAGCTCCGCCTCGGTCAGCAGGCCGCCATCGGCGCCCACCGCCTCGCGCCGGAAACAGAAGCGGCAATAGACGGGGCAGGCCAGCAGGGGCTTCAACAGCGCGCGGTCGGGGTAGCGGTGGACCACGCCCTTGATGGGGGTGAAGGGGGCATCCGCCGTGGGGTCGTCCAGCTCGTGCGGGGCCGTGACCAGCTCGGCCGGGTCGGGCAGGTATTGCGCGGCCACATCCTCGGCGCCCGCCGCGATCAGCGCGGCCATGGCCGGCGTGACGGCCACCGAATAGCGCGCCTCGACAGGGGTGATCTCGGCCGCGCGGGCGGGCGTGACCAGCCCGGCCGCCGCCAGGTCGCGCGCGCTGCGAAGGGTCCGTTTCATGGTGTGCCGGGCTTTGCCCTGCTATCCCCGCCGGCGCAATGCCCCACTGGTCCCCCGAGCGGCTCGCCGCCCGCCTGCCCTTCCTCGATGCCCGCGCGCGGCTGACGGCGGACACCCGTGCCTGGCTGACCGCCCGCGGCTACCGCGAGGTCGAGACGCCCTGCCTGGTCCCCGCGCCGGGCATGGAGGTGCATCTGCGCGGCTTCCGCACCGCGTTCGAGCCGCATCTGGGCGCGGGGGCAGCGCAGCCCCTATGGCTGCGGACCTCGCCCGAATTGGCGCTGAAGCGGCTGCTGGTGGCGGGCGCAGGGCCGGTGTTCGAACTGGCCCGCGTCTGGCGCAATGGCGAGGTCGGCCGCACCCACGCGCCCGAATTCACCATGCTGGAATGGTATCGCCCCGGCCTGACGCTGGACGGGCTGATGGACGAGGCCGAGGCGCTGGTCCGCGCCCTCTGCCCGCCGCGCGTGGCGCACAATGGCGTGGAGACGGACCTGACCCTGCCCTTCGAACGGATCTCCTGCGCTGAGGCCTTCACCCGCTGGGTAGGGCTCGACCTGCTGGCCAGCATCCGCCCCGATGGCAGCGGCGATGCGGCGGCCTTGCAGGCCAGGCCCGGCGAAAGCTGGGAAGACGCCTTCTTCCGCCTGCTGCTCGACCATGTGGAGCCGCGCCTCGGCCGCGCGCATGGCAGCTTCCTGACACATTGGCCCGCCCCCCAGGCCGCCCTCGCCCGCCGCGATCCGGCCGACCCGCGCGTGGCCTTGCGTTTTGAGATGTTCGTGGGCGGCGTGGAACTCGCCAACGCCTTCGACGAGCTGACCGACCCCGCCGAACAACGCGCCCGCTTCACCCATGACGTGGCCGAGCGCGTGCGCCTGCACGGCGCGGACAATGCCTGGCCGGTGGACGAGGATTTCCTGGCGGCGCTGGACCACGGCATGCCCGCCGGCAGCGGGATCGCGCTGGGCTTCGACCGGCTGGCCATGCTGGCCAGCGGCGCGCGGCGCATCGAGGATGTGCTGTGGCTGGGCGGCTTCCCGGCCGTGCCGGATTAACCCAGCGACGCCTGTTCGGAAACGCGCAGCACCGCCCGGTTGCGCCCGCCGCGCTTGGCTTCGTAGAGCAGCCCATCGGCCTGGGCCAAGGCGGTCGCGGCGTCCTCGGGCGGGGCGTGGAAAGTGACGCCGCCGATCGAGGCCGTCACCGCCCAGCCCTGCGCCGCCATGCGCCGGGCGATGCCGAAGCGGACGCGCTCGGCCATGGCGTCGGCGTCGCCGGAGGCCAGCAGCAGCGCGAACTCATCGCCACCCAGCCGCGCCGCCACATCGCCCAGGCCGCAGGCCAGCCGCAGCTCCTGCGCCACCTCGGTCAGCGCGAGGTCGCCCACCGCATGGCCCTGGCTGTCGTTCAGCCCCTTGAACCCGTCGAGGTCGAGGCAGAGCACCGAGAAGCCCGCCCGCAGCCCGATGACCCGCCCCAGCGCATCCATCAGGGCCGGGCGGTTGGCCAGGCCGGTCAGCGCATCAGTCAGTGCCAGGTTGTGGACCTGGCGCATCACGCGGCGCAATTCCAGCGTCGTCACCACCGTGCGGGCCAGGCTCTGCATGGTCGCGACCATGTTGTCGTCGTGTTCGCGCGCCACCTCGTCCAGTACGCAAAGCGCACCCAGCGCATAGCCCTCGCTGTTGACCAGCGGAATGCCGAGATAGGCGCGCAGATGCGGCGGCCCGGTCACATAGGGGTTGTCGGAGACGCGGGGGTCCTGCGACATGTCCGAGACCGCCATGGGCTGGCCCGGCGTCAGGATGGCGTGGGCGCAGACCGAGACGTCGCGCGGCGTCTCAGCCGGCGTAATCCCCTTGCGGGCCAGCAACACCTGCCGCTCGGAATCGACCAGCGTGACCAGCGCCATGGGCATGGAGGTCAGCCGCGCCGCCAACTGCACCACATCGTCCAGCACCGAATCGCAGGCGCCGTCCAGCAGTCCGTAGGAGCGCAGCGCCGCAAGGCGTTCAGCTTCATGCGGTGGAATGGCAGCAGCAGGCATCACAATTCCCTGTAGGCTCAGGGTTGTCGGATAGCATTCGATTTGGGCGGGTTAAAGGCCGAATCGAACCCACGCCTGCCTTGTGCATGCCAATCGCATGCACTTCGAAAATACAAAATGAATTTGTAACCGGGCAACAATCCTGAATTCTTCAATCCAGCCGCGCGCCGGAAATCCGCACCACCTCCGCCCAGCGCGTGATTTCGGCCTGCTGGAATCGCGCCAGCTCCTCCGGGGTCGAGGACTGCACGCCGAAGCCCGCCTCGCCCAGCCGCTGCGCCAGTTCGGGCGCGGCCAGGATGCGGACGATCTCGGCGTTCATCCGCGCCACGGCCGCGGGGGGCGAGCCCGCGCGGAGGAAGATGGCCGTCCAGATGGAACTGACCAGCGAAGGGTGCCCCAGCTCCGCCGTGGTGGGCACGTCCGGGATGGCGCTGCTGCGCGTGGGCGCCATGGTGGCGAGCGGCGTGACACGCCCCGCCCGGATCTGCCCCAGCACATCCGCGATGGAGGGGAACATCAGCGGCACGCGGCCCGCGATCACATCCGCCACCGCCAGTGCCTGGCCGCGATAGGGCACATGTTCCATCGGGATGCCGAAGAGATGCCCGAACATCTCCCCCGCCAGATGCGTGGGCGAGCCATTGCCGGAGGAGGCGAAGGAGCGCTTCGTCGTATCCGCCCGCAGCGCGGCCACCAGGCCCTCCAGGCTGCGCTGCGGCGCCGCCGGCCATTCGGGCCCCACGCCGATGAACTGCGCGTAGTCCGCCACCATGGTCACCGGCGCGAAGTCCCGCACCGGATTATAGGCCAGCCGCGAATAGAGCGAGACATTGGCCGCATGGGTGCCGGTGGTCGCGATGAACAGGGTGTGCCCGTCCGGTGCCGCGCGCGCGGCCTCGGTGGCGCCGATCACGCCGCCGGCGCCGGGCCGGTTCTCGATGACCACGGGCTGGCCCAGCGCGCGGGCCAGGGGTTCCGCGATCAGCCGCGCCTGGGTGTCGCTGCTGCCGCCCGCCGGGAAGGGCACGATGAAGCGCAACGGCCGTTCCGGCGACCACTGGGCTTGCGCCAAGGCGGGGGCCGCGAGGAAGGGGGAGGCCAGGATCAGGCGGCGGCGCGTGGGCATCGGTTCACTCCGTCAGGAAGGGCAGGACGATCTCGCCGAAACGGGCGGGCTCGGTGCGGGAGAGGGCATGGCCGCCGCGCGGCTCGAAATGCGCGCGCGCGCCGGGCACCAGCGCGGCCAGCTCTTCCGAGAAGTGGCGCGGCGTCAGGATGTCGTCGTCCGTGCAGACGACCAGCATGGGCACGTCCAGCCCCGGCAGTTCCGCGCGCGGGTCGAAGTCCAGGATGGCCTGCAACCGGCTGCCCTGCACCTCCGGCTCGCCCAGGGCGGCGGCGGCGGCCGCTTCGTCGGCGTCCAGGCGCTCGGCGTTGGCATTGATGAAATAGGGTGGGTGCAGCAGCAGCGTGGTGTAGCGCGCATAGGCGTCCATGCCCACGCGATCCATCAGCATGCGGCGCAGGCCCAGCAGCTTGCGGCGATAGGCATCGCCATGGGTGGTGCTGGCATAGACCACCATGCGCCGGAACACCCCTGGCCGGCGCAAGGCGAGCGCCACCCCGATGGCGCCACCGGTGGAATGGCCGAGATAGAGCGGGCGCTCCACGCCGGCCGCGTCCAGCACGGCCGCCAGGTCATCGGCCATCTGCCAGACCGAGGCCACCGGCACGCGCGAGGAGTTTCCCGTGCCCCGCTGGTCGAACACCAGCAGGTGGAAATGCTGGCCCCATGCCTCGATCTGCGGCGTCCACCAGCCATGGGTGCCGCCCAGGCCTGAGGCCAGCACCAGGTCAGGCTTGGACGGGTCGCCCCGCCGGTCCCACCACAGCGTGGCGCCGTCGCGTTCCAGGCTGGGCATCAGCCCTGCCCCGGCTTCCACACGGGCGGCGCCTCGCTGCCCGTCTGGGTGGTGATGCGCTGATAGGCCTCGGTGCGGCGGTGGGCGGCGAAATTGAAGATGGTGGTGCGGCCCAGGTTGCAGTCGTCCAGGTCGCAATCGGCGGTGATGAGCTCATCGCCCCAGGAGGTGGCCTGGGCCATGATCTCGCCCTGCGGGTTCACGATGATGGAGTGGCCGAACAGCTCGTGCCCGTCCTCGGTGCCGCCTTTCGCGGTTGCGACGCCGAAGCAGGCATTCTGGTAGCAGCCGGAGCGGATGGAGAGGTGGGAATGCTCCACCCGCAGGTGGTGCGCCTCGAAGCCGCGATTGTCCATGTTCAGGCTGGGCGTGTTGTAGCCGAGCATCACGATCTCGACCTGCTGCAAGCCCATCTCGCGCCACGCTTCCGGCCAGCGGCGGTCATTGCAGATCATCATGCCGATATTCGCCTCCTGCCCCCCCACCGGCGCGCGGATCACAGGGAAGCCGAGGTTGCCCACCTCGAAATAGCGCTTCTCCAGATGCTGCACCTTGCGGATGGGGTCGAAGTCGCGGTGCCCGGGCAGATGCACCTTGCGATACTTCAGCACCACCTCGCCCGAGGGGTGCACATAGATCGCGGTGTTGTAGCGGTGCCCGTCCGGCGTCTTCTCGGCATAGCCCAGGTGGAAGCCGATGCCGTATTTCCGCGCGGCCTCGAAGAGCGGCGCCGTCTCGTTGGAGGGCATCGCGTGCTCATACCAGTGGTCGGCGCGGCTGATGTCCTCCTCATACCAGCGGGGGAAGAAGGTGGTCAGCGCCAGTTCGGGGAAGACCACCACCTCCACGCCGCGCTTGTGCGCGCGCTCCATGAGGCGGACCATGCGGCCGACCGCGACGTCGCGCCCCTCGGCCTTCTGGATGGGTCCCAATTGCGCGGCGGCGAGGGTGACGAGACGGGGCATGGATTTCCCTTCCTTTGGGCATGGTTGTCGCGCAGCCTCATGGGCGCGCCAAGCGGGGCCGGAGGGCGAAACCTGCCCCGCCGCGCCGCGCTTGCCCAGACCGGCGGCAATCCGTGCCCGTCAGGCCACCAGGTATTGCTGCTTCACCGCCTCGTCGGCCATCAGCGCCTCCAGCGTGCCTTCCCAGCGGATCATGCCCTTCTCCAGCACACAGGCGCGGTCGCTGACCAGGCGTGCGAAGTGCAGGTTCTGCTCGGACAGCAGCACCGTCAGGCCGTCGCGCTTCAGGGCCAGGATGGCGTCCGCCATGCGCTCGATGATGACGGGGGCCAAACCTTCGGAGGGCTCGTCCAGCAGGATGAGGCGCGGGTTGCCCATCAGCGTGCGGCCGATGGTGAGCATCTGCTGCTCACCCCCGCTCATCCGCCCGCCCGGCCGCGCGCGCATGGCGCCGAGGCTGGGGAACAGGGCAAACACGCGCTCCTCCGTCCAGGCCTCCTGCCCCGGGCGCGGCGGACGGCGGCCGACATCGAGGTTCTCCATCACCGTGAGCTCGGTGAAGATGCGGCGTTCCTCGGGCACATAGCCGATGCCCGCGCGGGCGATCTCGAAGGGCTCGCGCCCCGCCAGGTCGCGGCCCTCGAAGCGCACCTGGCCCTGGCTGGGGCGCACCAGGCCCATGATGGATTTCATGGTGGTGCTCTTGCCCGCGCCATTGCGGCCGAGCAGCGCCACCACCTCGCCCTGCCGCGCGGCGAGCGTGACACCTTGCAAGATATGCGCGCGCCCGTAATGCGCGTGCAGGCCCTCTACCTCCAGCATCTACGCGATCCCGTGCGTGGCGCCGGTGCCGAGATAGACCTCGCGCACCCGGGGGTCGGCGCGGACCTCGGCCGGTAATCCTTCCGCAATGGGCCGGCCGCGGTCCAGCACCAGGATGCGGTCGGCATGGGCGAAGACGACTTCCATGTCGTGCTCCGTGAACAGCACCGCGATGCCGGAGTTGCGGGCGATGTTGGCCGTGAGTTCCATCAGCGCCACGCGCTCGGACGGCGCCATGCCGGCGGTGGGCTCGTCCATCAGCAGCAGCGCGGGGTCGTTGGCCAGCGCGATGGCCAGTTCCACGCGCTTCAGGTCGCCATAGGCCAGCACGCCGCAGGGGCGCTGGGCCTGGGCCGCCATGCCCACGCGCTCCAGCAGGGCCATGGCGCGGGCGGGGTCCTCGCGCGTGACGGGGTTCCAGATGTCGAAGAGGCGATGCGCGTGCGACAGCAGCGCCATCTGCACATTCTCCAGCACCGACATGGAGGCGAAGGTGGCGGTGATCTGAAAGGTGCGGCCCACGCCGAGCCGCCATATCCTGCGCGGCGGCAGCCCCGCGATGTCCTGCCCCTTCAACACGATGCGCCCGCGGTCCGGCTTGAGCTGGCCGTTCAGCATGTTGAAGCAGGTGGACTTGCCCGCGCCATTCGGGCCGATCAGCGCCAGCAATTCGCCCGCGCCGACCGAGAGCGAGACCCCGGCCACCGCCTGAACCCCGCCGAAGGATTTGTGGATGTCCTCGACCAGCAGGGTCATGTCCTGGCGCGGCCGATTCACGGCCTCGGTGCTCGGCGGCACCCCCGCCCTCGCCCGATCGGACGCGCTCATTTCCGCCGCTCCGTGAGCCGCTGCGCCGCGCCCACCAGCCCCTGCGGGAAGAACAGCACCAGCGCCACGATGACGCTGCCCAGGAACAGCCGCCAGAGGTCGAAGCTGCGCATCAGTTGCTCATGGATCCAGGTGTAGGCGAGCGCGCCGACGATGGGCCCGCTGACCGTCTGCACGCCGCCCAGCAGCACCATCAGCAGCGCGTCCACGCTGCGCGGGATGGCCATGTAGGTGGGGAAGACGCTGCCCTTGGCATAGGCGAAGAGCCCCCCCGCGATGCCTGCGGCGATGGCCGCCAGAATGAACGCCACCCAGCGGATGCGGAACCCGTCCATGCCGATCGCCTCGGCCCGCAGCGGGCTGTCGCGGCCCGCCCGCAGCGCGTAGCCGAAGGGCGCGAAGATGGCGCGGCGCAGCAGCAGCGTGACGCCCACGCACAGCACCAGGGCCATGTAGTAATAGACCAGCTTCGGCTGCGCCCAGGCGCTGGGCCAGACGCCCAATATGCCATTGTCGCCCCCCGTTATCTCCACCCACTGGAAGGCCGTGGACCAGGCGATCTGCGCGAAAGCGAGCGTCAGCATCGCGGCATAGACGCCGGAGAGCCGCACGCAGAACCAGCCAAACACCACGCCCGCGAAGCCCGCCATCAGCGGCGCGGCGAAGAGGCCGAGTTCCATGGGGGCCGCGAAATGCTTGGCCAGCAGCGCGGCGCCATAGGCGCCCAGGCCGAAATAGGCGGCGTGGCCGAAGCTCGCCATGCCGCCCGGCCCCATGATGAAATGCAGGCTGGCGGCGAAGAGCACCATGATGGCGATCTCGGTGAAGACGATCAGCGCGAACTCGCCCATGAAGGGCGGCACCAGCACGGCCAGCGCCAGCGCCGCGAAGCCAAGGTTTCGCGCCAGTGGCGTGGCCGGCGGGTAGGGCGGTTCGACCACATGCGCGGCATGGGCACTGGCGGGCGGGCGGCCCAGCAGCCCGTGCGGCCGCACCACCAGCACCACCGCCATCACCAGGAAGGCCAGCACCAGCGTGATCTTGGGAAAGATCAGGATGCCGAAGGCCTGCAACTGCCCCAGCAGCAGCGCCGCCAGGAAGGCCCCGGGCAAGGAGCCCAGCCCGCCGATGACGACCACCACGAAGGCCTCGGCGATGATGGCCAGGTCCATCTGCAGGTTCACGCTCTCGCGCGGCAATTGCAGCGCGCCGCCCAACCCCGCCAGCACCGAGCCCAGGAAGAACACCGTCGTGAACAGCATGCGCTGGTTGACGCCGAGCGCGCCCACCATCTCGCGGTCGGCCGTCGCGGCCCGCACCGTGGTGCCCCAGCGCGTGCGGTGAAACAGCAGCCAGAGCAGGCCCAGCACCACCGGCCCCACGGCGATGAGGAACAGTTCATAGAGGGGGAAGCGCACGCCCAGGATCTCGACCGCGCCGCGCAGCCCGGGCGCGCGCGGGCCCAGCAGATCCTGCGGCCCCCAGATCATCAGCGCCACATCCTGCACGATCAGCACCACGCCGAAGGTGCCCAGCAGCTGGAACAGCTCCGGCGCCTTGTAGATGCGGCGCAGCAGCAGCACCTCGATCAGCACGCCGATGACGCCCACGATCAGCGCGGCCACCAGCACCCCGCCCCAGAAGCCGAGGTGTCCGCGCGGCAGCGCCGTCACCAGCGTCCAGGAGAGGTAGGCGCCCATCATGTAGAGGCTGCCATGCGCGAAGTTCACGATGCGCGTGACGCCGAAGATGACCGTCAGCCCGGACGCCACCAGGAACAGCGAGGAGGCCGATGCAAGGCCGGACAGGCCCTGCACCAACAGGTTCTCGAACAAGGGTGGACTAGCCCTGCGGACGCAGCGTGCGCACCACCTCATCCGTGGGCAGGTAGTTGCGCCCATCGGCATAGCGCCAATCCACCATCACCCCGCGACCGCGGCGCAGCGCCGTGCGGCCGATATAGGCGCCCAGCGTGGATTGATGGTCGATGGCGCGGAACTCCACCTCGGCCTCGCCGAAGGCGGTGGGGAAGGTCAGGCCGCGCATCGCCTCGATCATGGCGTCGGTCCCGGTGCCGCCCGACTTCCGCAGCATGGCGACGATGGCCGAGACGGTGTCATAGGCCACCACCGAACCCAGGCGCGGATGGGTGTTGAAGCGCCGGCGGTAATTCTCGCGGAAGCGGGTATGGCCTTCCGTGTTCAGCTCCTCCCACGGATAACCGGTGACGATCCAGCCCTCCGGCGCCTCGTCGCCCAGCGGGTCGAGGTATTCGGGTTCGCCCGTCAGCAGGGAGACGACGCTGCGGCGCTCGAACAGCCCGCGCGTGCTGCCTTGGCGCACGAAGTTGGTGAGGTCCGCGCCGAAGGTGACGTTGAAGATGGCCTCGGGGTTCGCGCCGGCCAGCGCCTGCACCGTGGCCCCCGCGTCAATGCGGCCGAGCGCGGGGAATTGCTCCGCCACGAACTGCACATCGGGCTTGGCGCGCGTCAGCAATTCCTTGAACCAGCGCACGGCCGACTGCCCGTATTCGTAGTTGGGCGCGACGGTCGCCCAGCGCCGGGCGGGCAGCTTGGCGGCCTCCTCCACCAGCATGGCGCACTGCATGTAGGTCGAGGGACGCAGGCGGAAGGTGAAGCGGTTGCCACGCGCCCAGACCAACGCGTCGGTCAGCGGCTCGGACGCCACGTAGAGGCGGCGGTTCTGGTTGGCGAAGTCCGCCACGGCCAGGCCCACATTGGACAGGAACCCGCCCGAGAGCAGCGCCACGCGCTCATTGTTCACCAGCTCGCCGGCATGGCGCACGGCGTCCTCGGGCCGCCCGCCATCGTCGCGGAACACCGTCTCGATTCGGCGGCCATTGATGCCGCCGGCCGCGTTCACCTCGTCCTGCGCCATCATCCAGGCGTTGCGGTAGGGGGTGAGGAAGGCCGGCTGCGCGGAATAGGAATTGATCTCGCCGATGCGGATCGGACCTTCCTGCGCGTGAACCGCAGGAGCGGCCAAGGTGGCGGCGGCGCCCAGCAGAGCGGCGCGGCGTGGCAGGGCGATGGTCATGGCGGGCCTCCGGGGCTGAGGCGCGCAGCAAAGCAAGAGCCCCGCCGCACCGCAACAGGAAATGCGGTGCGGCGGTAAGGTGTTAGGCGGCCTGCACCAGCCCGCCCAGGTCGGAGAGCGAGCGCAGGTGGAAGTCGGTGTCGCCGAAGCTGGCCTCGTTCACCGTCAGCCGCTTGAAGTAGTGGCCGGCGGCGTATTCCATCGTCATGGCGATGCCGCCATGGAGCTGGATGGCCTCCTGCCCCACCAGGCGCTGCGACCGGCCGATCTGTGCCTTCACCGCGTGCATGTTGCGGCGGCGCTCCGCCGCATCCGGATCGCGGGCGGCCATGGTGGCGAAATAGGCCATGGAGCGCGACTGCTCGATCGCCACCAGCATGTCCGCGGCCTTGTGCTGCAGGGCCTGGAAGCTGCCGATGGGCTTCCCGAACTGCTGGCGCGTCTTCATGTAGTCCAGCGTCATGGCATGGACCACGTCCATGGCGCCGATGGCCTCGGCGGCCAGGGCCGCGATGGCCTCGTCCACCACCTTGTCCACGAGGGCCAGGCCGTCTTCCGGCGTGCCCAGCGCATGTTCGGCGCGGGCGTCGCTGAACTCCACCTCGGCCGCGCGGCTGCCATCCACCTGGCGGAAGCCGCGCACGGCCACACCCTCGGCTTTGGCGGGCACCAGGAAGACGCCGATGCCGCCCTTGTCGCGCCGGTTGCCCGAGATGCGCGCCGTCACGATGAAGTGGTCGGCCGTGTCGCCATGCAGCACCATGCCCTTGCGGCCGGTGATGACCCAGGACGCGCCATCCTTCTTCGCGGTGGTCGCGACATCGTGCAGGTCATAGCGCGACTGGCGCTCCTGCTGGGCGAAGGCCAGCAGCACGCCGCCGCCGGCCACCCCCGCCACCATGTCGGCGCGGAGGTCCGCCGCCGCGCCATGGCGCAGGAATCCGCCGCCCAGCACGACAGTGCTGAGCCAGGGCTCCAGCGTGATGTGGCGGCCCATCTGTTCCGCCACGATCATCACTTCTTCGCCGCCGCCGCCGAAGCCGCCATCCTCCTCGTCGAAGGGCAGGCCCAGCAGGCCAAGATCGGCGTATTGGGCCCAGAGGTCGCGGCTCCAGCCCGTCTCGCTGGCGAGATAGGCCTTGCGGTTCTCGAAGCCATACTTGTCCGAGAGCAGCTTGCGGACGCTGTCCTGCAGCATCCCCTGGGATTCGTTCAGGTCGAAGTCCATGTGATCCTCAGAGGCCCAGGAAGGCCTTCGCCATGATGTTGCGCTGGATCTCGTTGGACCCACCGTAGATGCTCTGCTTGCGCCAGTTGAAGTAGACGCCAGCCAGGCCGAAGGCCCAGTCGGGCGCCACGTCCCACTCGTTCGTGCCCTCGGCGTCGGGGTCGCCATCCACCCAGGCATAGGGGCCGGCGGCCTTCATCAGCAGCTCCGAGACCCCCTGCTGGATCTCGGTGCCCTTGATCTTGAGCACCGACGTCGCGGGGTCGGGCTTGCCGGTGCCGGCGCGCTTGGTTTCGTTGGCGATGACGCGCATCACCGTCATTTCCAACGCCTTCAGCTCGATTTCCATCTCGGTCATCTGGCGGCGGAATTCGGGGTCCTCGATGAGGGGGCGGTCCCCGTCCATCGTCTCCCGCGCGATGATCTTGAGGCGGCGGATGCGCTCGCGGCTGGCGCCCACGCGGGCCTGGCCGAAGCGCTCATTGCCCAGCAGGAACTTGGCGCAATCCCAGCCCTTGTTCTCCTGGCCGACGAGGTGATCCAGCGGCACCTTCACATCGTCGAAGAAGACCTCGTTCACCTCATGCCCGCCCTCGATCGTGACGATCGGGCGCACGGTGATGCCGGGCGTCTTCATGTCCACGAGGAAGAAGGAAATGCCCTCCTGCTTCTTCGCCGCGGGGTCGGTGCGGGCGAGGACGAAGATCCAGTCGGCGTGCTGCGCCAGCGTGGTCCAGGTCTTCTGGCCGTTGATGACCCAATGGTCGCCATCACGCACCGCGCGGGTCTTGAGACCCGCCAGGTCCGAACCGGCGCCGGGTTCGGAGAAACCCTGGCACCACCAGTCGTCCAGGTTCAGCATGCGCGGCAGGAAGCGGGCCTTCTGCTCCGGCGTGCCGAACTCGATGATCACGGGGCCGCACATGTTGATGTTGAAGCCGAGCGGCGAGGGCGCCGGCCACATCTGCAGCTCCTCGCGGAAGATGTACTTCTGCGCGGGCGTCCAGCCGGGGCCGCCATGGTCCTTCGGCCATTCGGGGGCGGCCCAGCCGCGCTTGTTCAGCTTGCGCTGCCACTCCACCACCATCTCCTTGGTGGGGGACTTGCCGGCGATCATGTGCTGGCGCGTGGCGTCCGGGCATTCGGCGGCGAGGAAGTCGCGCACCTCCTGCCGGAAGGCGCGCTCCTCATCGGTGAAGCGGAGTTCCATGGGGTCTCTCTCCTATGCCGCCCGCTTCGCGCCCATCGCGGCGAAGCTGCCGCCCTCGGCGGCGAGCTTCTCGATGAGGGCGGCGGGCTTGAGGTTGGGGTCGTTGGTCGCCTCGGCGTATTGGGCCAGCCGGTCGCGCACGGCCTTGAGGCCCATGCGGTCCGCCCAGAACATGGGGCCGCCACGCCAGGCCGGCCAGCCGAAGCCGTTGCAGAAGATCACGTCGATATCCACGGCGCGGGAGGCGATGCCTTCCTCCAGGATGCGCGCGCCCTCGTTCACCATGGGCAGCAGCATGCGCTCCAGGATTTCGGCGTCCTCGATCTTGCGGCGCTTCACCTGGTGCTGCTCGCTCATCTCGACGATGATGCGCTCCACCTCCGGGTCGGGCAGGCGGGTGCGCTTCTCGTCATACATGTACCAGCCCTTGCCGGTCTTCTGGCCGTAGCGGCCGGCAGCGACCAGCGCATCAGCGATGGGGGCCTTGGTGCCGCGCGCCTTGCGGACGGCGGCGCCGATGTCGAGGCCCGCCAGGTCACCCGTGGCACAAGGCCCCATGGCCATGCCGTAGGTCTCCATGGCGCGATCAATATCGGCCGGCAGAGCGCCTTCCAGCAGCAGGCGTTCCAGCTGGAAGCCGCGCTTGCCGGTCATGCGGTTGCCCACGAAGCCATCGCAATTGCCGACGACCACGTTCACCTTGCCGATGCGCTTGCCGACATCCATGGCCGTCGCGATGGCCTCGAAGGAGGAGGCCTTCCCGCGCACGATCTCCAGCAGCTTCATGACATTGGCGGGGGAGAAGAAATGCATCCCCACCACCAGCTCCGGCCGCTTCGTGGCCGAGGCGATGGCGTCGATGTCCAGCGTGGAGGTGTTGGAGGCCAGCACCACACCCGGCCGCGCGATGGCGTCCAGTTTCGCGAAGATTTCCTTCTTCACGTTGATGTCCTCGAACACCGCCTCGATGACGAGGTCGGCCTCGGCCACCACGCCCATGTCGGTGCTGCCGGTCAGCAGGGCGCGGCGCTTGGCGTAGTCGGCCTCGGACAGGCGGCCGGATTTCAGCGTGCGTTCCCAGTTCGCCTCGCACTTCTTGAGGCCACGGTCGAGCGCCTCCTGGGTCTGCTCCACCATGGTCACGGGGATGCCGAAATTCGCGAAGCTCATCGCGATGCCGCCGCCCATGGTGCCGCCGCCGATGACGACGGCGCGCTTGACGGGCAGCGGGTGCGTCTCGGCCGGCATGTCGGGCACGCGGGCCGCCTCGCGCTCGCCGAAGAAGATGTGACGGAGCGCGAAGCTCTGCTCGCCGGCCACCAGCTTCTGGAAGATTTCGCGCTCGGTGTTCAGCCCGTCCTCGAAGCTGCCGGTGAGTGCGGCGCGCACGGCCTGGGCGCAGCCCTTGGGGCTTTCCTGCCCGCGCGTGCGCTTCAGCAGGCTCGCCGCCAGCGCGTCGAAGGAAGCGAGGTCCGCGCCCTTGATGTTGTCGTCCCGCTTGCGGGCCAGGGTGAAGCTTCGGCCGGAATTCTGCCGCGCCCATTCCACCGCCGCGGCCTCCAGCGGGCCTTCCAGCACGGCATCAATGAAACCGAGCTTCTGCGCCTCGACGGCCGAGACGGGGTCGCCGCCCACGATGATCTTGAGGGCCGCCTCGCCGCCGATCAGCCGCGGCAGGCGCTGGGTGCCGCCCGCGCCGGGCACGAAGCCGCGCTTCACCTCGGGCAGCCCCACCATGGCCGTGGGCGAGGCCACGCGCGCATGGCACACCAGCGCCAGTTCCAGCCCGCCGCCCAGCGCGCTGCCATGGATGGCGGCGATGACCGGCACCTTGCTGGTTTCGATGGCCTCGAAGACCTCGGGCAGGCTGGGCGGCTGGCGGGGCTTGTTGAACTCCGTCATCTCGGCGCCGGCCGAGAACATCCGCCCCTCGCCCATCAGGATGATGGCGCGCGCGCCTTCGCGCAGCGCCGCCGCGATCCCCGCATGCAGCCCGGCGCGGACCCCGGTCCGCAGCGTGTTCACCGGGGGGTTGGCGATCCGGAGGATATGGATGTCGCCGTCGCGCGCATGCTCCACAAACCGCTCTTCGGCCATGGCGTCTTCCCCGTCTTGCTTCGTTTTCATGCCCAAGTGTCGAACCGGGGCCGCGGGGTGTCAACGGGGCCGAAGGGTGTTCCGGGGCGCTTCAGCCCTCCGCGTCGAGGGCGTAGCCGGCCGAGCGGACGGTGCGGATCAGGTCCATGTCGCTGTCGCCGTTGATGGCCTTGCGGAGGCGTCGGATATGGACGTCCACCGTGCGCAACTCCACATGGATATCCCGCCCCCAGACCGCGTCCAGCAACTGTTCCCGCGTGAACACACGGCGCGGATGGGACATGAAGAATTCCAGCAGCCGGTATTCCGTGGGGCCGAGGTGCAGCGCCCGCCCGGCCCGCGTCACGCGGTGGGCGTCCTGGTCCATGAGCAGGTCCTGGTAGCTCAGGCTGCCCTTGGCCGCGACGGTGGAGGAGCGCCGCAGCAGCGCGCGGATGCGCGCCATCAGCGCCTCCACGGCGAAGGGCTTGGCGATGTAGTCGTCCGCCCCCGTGTCCAGCGCGCGCACCGCGTCCTGGTCCTCGGTGCGGGCCGTCACCATGATCACGGGCAGGTCGCGCGTGGCGGGGCGGCGGCGGATTTGCCGACAGACCTCGATGCCGGACATGGCCGGCAGCATCCAGTCCAGCAGCACCAGGTCGGGCTTGGCCTCGGCGATGCGGAGCAGGGCCTCCTGCCCGTCCGTCGCCTCGTCCACATGGAAGCCCTGGCGCTCCAGATTGTAGCGCAGCAGGGCCAGCAGGGGCGCCTCGTCCTCCACCACCAGGATGGAGGGCTTGCCGCCATTCGCGCCGAGAGCTTCGGCCATGGACATGTCCTTCGTTACTCGCCCGGCGGGCGGACGACGGCGGAGGCCGAGACATCCGCCTTCGGGCGCTCTTCCGTCAGCATCTTGCCCAGCACGGCGAAATGCACGCGCTCGGCGATGTTGGTCGCGTGGTCGCCGATGCGCTCCATGTTCTTCGCGATGAAGAGCAGGTGCGTGGCGGAGGTGATGTTGCGCGGGTCTTCCATCATGAAGGTCAGCATCTCGCGGAAGATGCCGTTGTAGATGCCATCAATCGGCGCATCCGCGGCCCAGACCGCATCGGCCTTGGCGGCGTCGCCCTCGACCAGCGCGTCGATCGCGTCCTTCAGGTTTTCCTGCACCATCTCCGCCATGCGGGCGAAGCCGTTGAAGGAACCAAGGCTCGGCTGCTGCGACACCACGATGGCGCGCTTCGCGCCATTGCGCGCGTAGTCGCCGATGCGCTCGAGGTCCTGGCTGATCTTCATGCAGGCGATGATGAGGCGGAGGTCCTGCGCCATGGGCTGGCGCAGCGCCAGCAGGCGGACGCAGAAGGCCTCGACCTCGCGCTCCATCTCGTCGAGCGCGGCGTCGCGCTGCACCACATCGGCGGCAAGCTCGGTGTCGCGGCGCATCAGCGCCTGGGCGCTGTCGGCCACCTGGCGTTCGGCGAGGCCGCCCATGCGCGAGATCATCTCGAGCAGGCGCTTCAGGTCGTCGTCATAGGAACGGACGATGTGCTGGGGGGAGGTGTTGGGCATGTCCTGCGTCCTCAGCCGAACCGGCCGGTGATGTATTCCTGGG
The DNA here is from genome assembly GCF_014196305.1 of Roseococcus suduntuyensis. GTDB lineage: Bacteria > Pseudomonadota > Alphaproteobacteria > Acetobacterales > Acetobacteraceae > Roseococcus > Roseococcus suduntuyensis. Next base: position 1,307,039 of record NZ_JACIDJ010000001.1, on the reverse strand, counting down.
TCTTCTGTTCCTTCGGCGCGGTGAACATCTCCGCGGCCGGCGAGACCTCGATCAGCTCGCCCAGGTAGAAGAAGGCCACCTGGTCGGCGCAGCGCGCCGCCTGCTGCATGTTGTGCGTCACGATGACGATGGTGAAGTCCTGCTTCAGCTCGTCGATCAGCTCCTCGATCTTGAGCGTGCTGATGGGGTCGAGCGCCGAGGTCGGCTCGTCGAACAGGATCACCTCCGGCCGCACCGCGATGGTGCGCGCGATGCACAGCCGCTGCTGCTGCCCGCCCGAGAGGCCCATGGCGTTGGTGTTCAGCCGGTCCTTCACCTCGCCCCAGATGGCGGCGCGCGACAGCGCCCATTCCACCCGCTGGTCCATCTGCGACTTGGACAGCTTCTCGTGCAGGCGCACGCCGAAGGCGATGTTCTCGTAGATGGTCATGGGGAAGGGCGTGGGCTTCTGGAAGACCATGCCGATCTTGGAGCGCAGCTCGTTGATGTCCACGCCGGCGTCAATCAGGTTGCGGCCGTCCATCATCACCTCGCCCATCGCCTTCTGGCCGGGGTAGAGGCTGTACATCCGGTTCAGCACCCGCAGCAGCGTGGACTTGCCGCAGCCCGAGGGGCCGATCATGCCCGTCACCTGGCGGTCCGGGATGTCGAGGTTGATGCCCTTCAGCGCCTTGGGCAGGCCCTCCGCATAGACGAAGTCGAGGTTGCGGACGGAAATCCGCGCCACGCTGTTGAGCTTGGCACTGGAGCGGGCCTGCAGGCCGCTCATGCTCGGGCCGGCGTCCGCGACGGGCTGGGTGTGGTCGTTCATGGCTGTGGCCTTCCGGTCAGGCGCGCTTGCGCAGCGCGACACGCGCGATGATGTTGATGAACAGCACGCCCAGTGTCACCAGCAGCGCGCCGGACCAGGCGATGTCGATCAGGTCGGGGAAGCCCGAATTGGCCTGCTGGTAGATGGACACCGGCAGGCTGGCCATGGCGCGGCTGAGGTCGGTGCTGAGGATATTGTTGCCGAAGCTGGTCAGCAGCAGCGGCGCCGTCTCGCCCATGATGCGGGCGAAGGCCAGCAGGATGCCCGTCATGATGCCGGAGATGGCGGCGCGCCACGCCACCAGCGTGATCATCTTCCACTTGGGCGCGCCCAAGGCCACCACCGCCTCGCGCAGGGTGTTGGGGATGAGCTGCAGCATGTCCTCCGTGGTGCGCACCACCACCGGGATCACGATGATGGCCAACGCCAGCGCGCCCGCGAAGCCCGAGAACCCGCCCTGCGGCAGCACCACCAGCTGGTAGATGAACAACCCGATCAGCACGGAGGGCGCCGAGAGCAGGATGTCCGAGATGAAGCGCACCGCGTAGCCGAACTTGGACTTGCCCGCGTATTCCGAGAGATAGGTGCCCACCAGCAGCCCGATGGGCGTGCCGATGGCGGTGGCGATGCTGGTCTGGATCAGGCTGCCCACGATGGCATGGATCAGGCCACCCTTGGGCAGGCTGTCATCGCCATAGCGGGTCGGCTGGAATTCCTGCGTCAGGACGATCAGGTCCAGCGCGATCAGGCCGCGCCACAGCAGCGTGCCCATGATCGAGAGCAGGAAGAACAGCCCCACCACCGTGGCGGTGAGGCAGAAATACATGACCAGCTTGTCCACGAACTTGCGGCGGCGGCCCAGGCTGCGCTGCTGCTCGATGTTGCGCGAGGCCATGATGGTGGCGGTGGTGGTGCTCATCGGTCGGCCCTCACTTCAGCCGGGGACGCAGGAGGTAGCGGGAAAGCGCCAGCACGAAGAAGGAGATGACGAAGAGCAGGAAGCCGATGGCGAACAGCGCCGATTGCTGCAGGCTGCCCGTCAGGCTTTCCGGGAATTCCATGGCGATGACCGAGGCGATGGTCGTCGTGCTGTCGAACAGCGAGGTCGCGATGCGGTTCGCGTTGCCGATGACGAAGGTGACGGCCATGGTCTCGCCCAGCGCGCGGCCCAGCCCCAGCATGATGCCTCCCACCACCGAGATGCGGGTGTAGGGGATGACGACGCCGGTCATCACCTCCCAGCGGGTCGCGCCCAGGCCATAGGCGCTTTCCTTGTAGACGGGCGGCACCTGGTCGAACACGTCACGCATGGTGGCGGCGATGAAGGGCAGGATCATGATGGCCAGCACGATCGAGGCCGAGAACAGCGAGGTGCCGGCGAAGTTCGTGCTCTGGAACAGGAAGCCGATCAGCGGGATGGCCGCAAGCTGGTCACCGAAGGCGAACTGGATGTGCATCTGCACGAAGGGCACGACGACGAACAGGCCCCACATGCCGTAGATGATGGAGGGCACGGCCGCCAGCAGCTCGATCGCGGTGCCGATGGGCCGCTTGAGCCAGGGGGGCGACAGCTCCGTGAGGAAGAAGGCGATGCCGAAGGCGACGGGCACCGCGAAGATGATGGCCAGCACCGAGGAGGTGACGGTGCCCAGGATGGCGACGCCGGCGCCGAACTCCTCCTGCCCCTCCACCGGGTCCCAGATCGTGCCCCAGATGAACTCGGCGCCGAAGCGCTCGAAAGCCGGCAGGCCGCCCAGGAAGAGGGTGACGATAATGGCGCCCAGCAGGATCAGCACGAAGCCGCCCGCACCCACGCACATCCACTGGAATATCTTGTCGCCGAGTTCCCCCGGCTTGCGGCGCGCGCCGATGGGCGGTGCCTTGATGGTGCTGGCGGACACGGAACCTCGCGCGATGCGGTTCGGGAAGGGAGAAGGGGCCGGCCCTTTTCAGGACCGGCCCCCTCGTTGCATCAGCCGGCGGCGCCGGTCCAGATGGGGCGGCCCTGCGGGTCCTTGATGGCCTGGGCCCAACGGCTGCGGATCAGGTCATGCGTCGCGGTGGTCAGCGGGATGTATTCCAGCGAGGACGCCGCCTGGCTGCCGTTGCGGAAGGCCCAGTCGAAGAAGCGCATGGTGTTGCGGCTGCCCTCGACGCGGTCGGCCACCGGGTTGGTCGGCAGCATGATGTAGGTGCCCACCGTGATCGGCCACACATTCGGGCCGGACAGATCAATGGTGTCCGGCGCCATGGTCGGCACGGTCCAGTCGGCGGCGCCTGCGGCGGCCACGAAGCTCTCGTTCACCGGACGGACGAAGTTGCCCGCCTTGTTGCGGATCTGCGTCGTGATCAGGCGGTTCACCACCGCATAGGCGTTCTCGACATAGCCGATGGCGCCCGGGGTGTTGCGGACGATGTTCGACACGCCCTCATTGCCGCGCGCGCCATTGCCGGCCGGCCAGCGGACGGAGGTGCCGAAGCCCGGGCCCGTGCGCCACTCTTCGCTGATGCGCGAGAGGTAGTTCGTCCAGGCCCAGGTCGTGCCCGAACCATCGGCGCGGTAGCCGACCGAGACGGGGATGTTGGGGATGCGCAGGTCGCGGTTCAGTTCGACGATGCGCGGGTCGTTCCAGCGGTTCAGGCGGCCGAAGAAGATCTCGGTGATGATTTCCGGCGTCAGGCGCAGCGCGTGGTTGGCGACGCCCGGCAGGTTCACCGTCAGCACCACCGAACCCATCACGGTCGGGAACTGGAACAGGCTGCGCTCGGCCATCTGGGCCTCGGTCAGCGGCGCGTCGGTCGCGCCGAAATCCACCGTGCGGGCCGCGATCTGGTTGATGCCGCCGCCAGAGCCGATGGACTGGTAGTTCAGCGAGATGCCGGCGCCTTCGCGGGCGGCGGCCGACCACCGGTCATACAGGGGCCGGGGGAAGGTCGCGCCGGCGCCGGTGATGGTCGCCTGCTGCGCGAAGCTGGGGCGGATGATCGCGGGGACGGCCAGGGCGCTGGCGCTGAGCGCGAGCAAGGAACGGCGGTTCATAGGCATCTCCATCAGGAACTTTTGGTCGAGGCTGCCTGGAGGGCTGCCCGTCTCGCACCCTGCCTTAGGGGGGGTGTGCGACCTCGGCATTTCACTTTTGTGAAGCTTCGATGACATAGACCTTTTCGCAACCTATCCGTGCAACCGGTGCAAGCCCCGGCACAAGCTGAAAATTTTCGCGCCACGCCGCGCCGGGTTTGATCCTGCGCAAGGCAGCCATGCGCCGGGACGGGCACAAGCGCCATGATGTTCGCCGACTGCCTGCATGACCTGACTGCCCTCGGCCCCGCCGGCATTCCGGCGCTGATGGGCGTGCTGTTCCTTGCCGGGCTGGCGGGGGGGCTGACGCACTGCACCACCATGTGCGGGCCCTTCGTGCTGGCCCAATCCGCCGCCACGGCCGATTCGACGCTGGCGGGCGGGGTGCTGCGGCGGCTCTCCGGGGCCACGCTGCTGCCATATCACCTCGGGCGGGCCATGGGTTACACGGCGCTCGGCCTGCTGGCCGGGGCCTTGGGCGGGCTGCTGGCCCAGGCCAGCGGGTTTCGCTGGCTGGCGGCGGGGCTGCTCGGCCTGGCGGCGCTGCTGATGCTGGCCCAGGCCTCGTCCACGCTCGCCGCCCTGCTGCCCCGCCTGCCCGCGCCCCGCCTGCCCGTGGCACTTGAACGGCGCATGGGCGCGCTGCTGGCCGCCCCCACCGGATGGCGCGGGGTGCGGCTGGGGCTGCTGCTCTCCGCCCTGCCCTGCGGGCTGCTCTATGCGGCGCTTGCCGGTGCGGCGGCCTCGGGCAGCGCCTTGGCCGGGGGGCTGGCCATGCTGGCCTTCGTGGCCGGCACCGCACCGGCGCTGATGGCCGTGGCCTTCCTGGGGCGCCTGGCGCGCCACGCCTTCGGGCCGGGGCTGCGCCTGGCCAGCCTGGCGCTGTTCGGCCTGAACGCGGTGGTGCTGTCGGTGCTGGCCATCAGGCTGGTTGCCTGACGCGCGCGCTTGCCGAATAACAGGCGTGTCACGAAGGATGCACGCCATGGACGATGATTTCCGCCGCGCCGCGCTTGACTATCACCGCTTCCCGCGGCCGGGGAAACTCACCGTCGAGCCGACCAAGCGCATGGCCAGCCAGCGCGACCTGGCCCTGGCCTATTCCCCCGGCGTCGCCGCCGCCTGCGAGGAGATCGCCGCCAACCCCGACGCCGCCTGGGAATACACCGCCCGCGGCAACATGGTGGCCGTCATCACCAATGGCACCGCCGTGCTGGGGCTGGGCGCGATCGGCGCGCTGGCGTCGAAGCCCGTGATGGAAGGCAAGGCGGTGCTGTTCAAGCGCTTCGCCGGCATCGATTCCATTGATATCGAGGTCGAGGCGCGCGAGGTGGACCGCTTCGTGGAAACCGTGGCCGCCCTGGAGCCCAGCTTCGGCGCCATCAACCTGGAAGACATCAAGGCCCCGGAATGCTTCGAGATCGAGGCGCAGCTCCGTGCCCGTATGAACATCCCGGTCTTCCATGACGACCAGCACGGCACCGCCATCATCGTCGCCGCCGCCATCCGCAACGGGCTGCTCATCCAGGGCAAGACACTGGACCAGGTGAAGCTGGTCAACACCGGCGGCGGCGCGGCGGCCCTGGCCTGCCTGGACCTGCTGGTGACCATGGGCCTGCGACGCGAGAACGTGACGGTCTGCGACATTGACGGCGTGGTCTATGCCGGCCGCCCCAACACCGACCCCTACAAGGCACGCTACGCCCAGCCCACCGATGCCCGCCGGCTGGAGGAGGTGCTGGACGGCGCGGATGTGTTCCTGGGCCTCTCCGCCCCCCGCATCCTGAAGGCGGAATGGCTGGCGCGGCTGGCGCCGAAGCCGCTGGTGCTGGCGCTCGCCAACCCCGAGCCCGAGATCCTGCCCGAAGCGGTGCGCGCCGTGCGCCCCGACGCCATCGTGGCCACGGGCCGGACGGACTATCCCAACCAAGTGAATAACGTCCTCTGCTTCCCCTTCATCTTCCGCGGCGCGCTGGATGCCGGGGCCACCACCATCAACGAGGAGATGAAGGTCGCCGCCGTCGAGGCCATCGCAGCCCTCGCCCGCGTGGAAGCGAGCGAGGTGGTGGCCGCGGCCTATGGGGGCACGGCGCCCGTCTTCGGGCCGGACTACATCATCCCCAAGCCCTTCGACCCGCGCCTGATCCTGGAGGTGGCGCCGGCCGTGGCCAAGGCCGCCATGGACAGCGGCGTGGCCCGTCGCCCCATCGCGGACCTCGTCGCCTACCGGCAGGAGCTCACGCGCTTCGTCTTCCGCTCGGGCAACCTCATGCGCCCGGTGCAGGAACTGGCCCGCCGCCGCCCCGCCCGCGTCGTCTTCGCCGAGGGCGAGGATGAGCGCACGCTCCGCGCCGTCCAGACCGTGCTGGACGAGGGCACGGCCGAGCCCATCCTCATCGGCCGGCGCGAGGTGGTGGCCGCGCGCGTCCAGGCACTCGGCCTGCGCATGGCGCTGGGCGAGAGCGTGCGCGTGCTGCACCCGGAGGAGGACCCGGCCTTCTTCGCCCCCCTCGTCACCCTCTACCAGTCCAAGGTGGGGCGGCGCGGCATCACGCCCCCGGCGGCCGAGCGCCGCGTGGCCTCCCGCCCCGCCGTCGCCGCCTGCCTGCTGCTGGAGGGGGGCGAGGCCGATGCCGTCATCGCCGGCGGTCGCGGCGACTGGATGCGCGAGTGGGAACATGTGCTGGCTGTTACCGGCAAGCGCGCCGATGTCAGCCGCGCCTATGCCATGTCGGCCGTCATCAGCCAGGGCGCCACGCTCTTCTTCGTGGACACGCACCTGATGCTGGAACCCACGGCCGAGCAGCTTTGCGAAATGACGCTGCTGGCGGCCGAGCAGGTGCGCGAATTCGGCATCGTGCCCAAGGTCGCGCTGCTGAGCCATTCCTCCTTCGGCGCCTCGGGGGCCGAGAGCGCCCGCCGCATGCGCCGCGCCCTGGCCCTGATCCGCGCCGCCGCGCCGGAGCTGGAGGTGGATGGCGAAATGCATGGCGACGCGGCCATCGTGCCCGCCATCCGCGCCCGCGCCGTGCCGGACCCCAAGCTGGAGGGCATGGCGAACCTGCTGGTCTTCCCCAACCTCGATGCCGCCAACATCGCCTTCAACCTGGTGAAGGCGGTCAGCGACGGGTTGCAGGTGGGGCCCATGCTGCTGGGCATGAACAAGCCCGTGCACGTGCTGGTTCCGAGCGTCACGGCGCGCGGCATCGCGAACCTCGCCGCCGTGGCCGGCAGCCAGGCGGCGCGCGCCCAAGGATAGACGCCACAGCGACTGATTCACGCCTTTGGCGATTCCGCCAAACGCGATCAGACGCTAGCGCGCGGTGGCCCGCACCCCCAGCAGGGCGACGGCAGCGGCGGGGCCCTGCATCATCGCGGCCTGGGCGGCATCCAGCGTCACCGGCGCGGGCGGGCGGGCGATGATCTCCACCTCGCGCGCCTGCCCGGCCACGAAGCGCAGCAGCGCCTCGCGCAGCCCGTCCAGCCCGGGGTCGGGCGCGGGGCCGGTCAGCGCCGCCGTCACCATCTCGCGGTGCTGGTCGCGAACCTGGGCGGGGGTCATGTTCTGGCGCCGGGCCTGGTCGGCCAGCGTGCGCTCATAAAGGGATTGGTCGGCATAGCGCAGCTGGGCCTGCAGCAGGCGCACCGCCTCGGGGTTGCCGCCGGGGTTCTCGATGTTCACCCCCTCCATGCTCCAGCCCAGGGCCAGCGCGCCCAGGTCGCGCACGCCGAAGGCGAAGGCGGAGACGTCCAGCCGCTCATTCTCGGGCGTCCAGGAAGCGTCGATGGTGAGGTCCATGGACAGGCGGTCGAGGCCCACCACGTCCAGCACCATGGCCGTCTCCGGCGTGCGTTCCACCACCACCTCGTTCACCGCGATGCGGCCGCCGCTGAAGCCATCCGCGCGGGTCTCGCCCTCGATGAGGAAGCGGCCCATGCCGGCCACGCTCTGGTCGCCGCGCATCACCTGCACGCCCTGCACCCGATAGACCTGGCGCCCGGCGGGGGGCGCGCTCGGCGCCTCGCTCCGCACGGCCGAGGTCATCAGCGCCGCGATGTCGTGCCCCTCCACCGATGCCGAGGCCACCCGCACCTGGTCCACGGGCGCGCCGGTGAGGCCCACCTGCAGCCCCTCCAGGCCCACGCGGCCGGCCTGCCCGGCCCGCCAGCCCGACAGGTCGAACTGCGCGAGAGTGACCCGCGTGCCGCCCGTTTCCCGCACCTCCAGGCCCGAGACGCGCAGGTTCTCCAGCGCGACCTGGTCGGGTTCGCGATCGCGGGGCTCCTGGCCGGGGCGCAGCGCCAGCATGGCCAGCCCCCCGATCTCCAGCCGCTCCAGCGTAACGGCCGCCTCGGGCGACTCGAAGCGGAGGTTGCGCGCCTCGCCACGGCGCAGCCCCTCCGCGCCGGGCGCTTCCAGGATCAGCTCCTGCACCAGGATGCGCTCGGCGCCCCGGCGCAGGTCGGCGTCGCGCAGGGTCAGCACCTCGCCCTCCTGCCGGGCCTCGCCATAGCCCACCTGCACGTCGTCGGAGAGCAGTTCCCGCAAGGTCGCCAGCGCGGCCGGCTCATTGTCCATGCGCGGTGGCATGGCGGGCCAGGACGGGTTGGGTGCCTGGCGCTGGGCCTCCCGCTCATTGGGCGTGCGCGAGCCGGGGCGCGGGCCGCGCGGGTCCGGCGCGATGGAGGGCGGCGTCAGGTGCAGCTTCTGGCTGGCCTGCGGCCCCGTCCCGGGCTGGGCCGGCCGCTGCTGCGGCTGCGCCTGGCGGGGCTCGGGTTGGGGCTGCGGCTGGCGGGGCTGCGCCTGGCCGATGGGCGGCGGCGGCGTCAGGTGCAGCTTCTGGCTGGCCTGGGGCCCCGTTCCGGGCTGGGCCTGCCGTGGCTGGGTCTGGCGTGGCTGGGCTTCACGTGGCTGGGGCGGGGGCGCGGGCTGCGCCTGCCGTGGCTGCGTCTGGGGTGCGCGCCCGACGGGCGGCGGCGGCGTCAGGTGCAGCTTCTGGCTCTGCGCACCGGCCGCGGGTCCGCCCTTTCCGCCTGCGGCTGGCGGCGGATCCGGCTGCTTCTGCGCGGCCGCCCCGCCCGCGAGGGCCAGGCCCGTCGCGACAACCAGGGCGGGCATCCAGCGCGTGGCGTTCCGCATGTTGACCTCCTTCGTCAGTTGTTCCGATCAAAGACCAGAACGCCCGAAGGCGCCACCCGCAATGCGTGTACCGCGAATTCCGGGGCTTTGCGCCCGGCGCCCGCGCCCCCACCTTGGTAGTGAGATGAGCCAGCTTCCCGCCAAGCCCGCGAACCCGGCCGTCGCGGCCTTCCTGAGGAAGGTCGAGGCCATGCCCGCCGTGCGCCCCACCAGCGCGCGCCGTGGAAGGCTGATCTTCGCCGTGGACGCCACCGCCTCGCGCCAGCCCGCCTGGGACCGCGCCTGCCACCTCCAGGCCGAGATGTTCCAGGCCACGCGCGACCTGGGGGGGCTTTCCGTCCAGCTCGCCTATTGGCGCGGCTACCAGGAATTCGCCGCCACCCCCTTCCTGACCGACACGATGGAACTGGCGCGGCGCATGTCGGGCGTGACGGTGCTGGGTGGGCAGACCCAGGTGCTGCGCTGCCTGGAACACGCGCTGAATGAAACCCGGCGCGAGCGCGTGAACGCCCTGGTCCTGGTGGGCGACGCGCTGGAGGAGGAAGTGGACCCCGCCTGCCACGCCGCCGGCCAGCTTGGCCTGCACGGCACGCCCGTCTTCTGCTTCCAGGAGGGCGGCGACCGCGCGGCCGAGATGGGCTTCCGGCAGATCGCGAAGGTCTCGGGCGGCGCCTGGGCGCCCTTCGACGCCGGCAGCGCCGAGGCCCTGCGCGACCTGCTGCGCGCGGTCGCCGTCTTCGCCGCCGGCGGCCGCGCGGCGCTCACCCGCCTGCCCGGACGTGGCGCCCGCGCCATCGCGGGCCAGCTCCCCGCGCCCCAGAATCCGGCAGGGAGGTAGCCGCAGATGGTCTGGCTGGCGGCCGGCGCCATCTTCCTCCTGGTGGCGATCACCTTCCTTTATCTGTTCATTTCGGCGAGCCCCGGGACGGTGAGGAAATCCCTCGTCTGGGGGCTGGGGGCGGCGGGGCTGGTGCTCTTCGTGGTGCTGCTGGCGACGGGGCGCGGGGTCAGCGCGCTCTGGGCCGCCTTCATGTTCGGCCCGGCCATCGCCCAGGCCTTCCGGCGCTGGCGCGCGCGTCGCGCCTTCACGGGTCCACCCGGCGACGAGGGCGCCACGGTGGTCGAGACCGCCACGCTCACCATGCGGCTCGAGATCGCGACCGGCGCCATGTCGGGCCAGGTGCGCCGTGGCCCCTGGGCGGGGCAGGACCTCGCGGCGCTGGACCGCGTGGCCCTGATGGACCTCATGGCCGAATGCGCGAGCCAGGACCCCGACAGCGTGCCGCTGCTGGAAGCCTGGCTGGACCGGACCAACCCCGAATGGCGGCAGGAACCCCCGCCCCGCCCCGCCACCGGCCCCATGACGCGCGACGAGGCCCTGGCCATCCTGGGCCTGATGGAGGGCGCCTCGCCCACCGAAATCCGCGCGGCCCATCGCCGCCTGATGCAGTCGGCCCACCCCGACCGTGGCGGCAGCGACTGGATGGCCTCGCGCGTCAACGAAGCCCGCGATTTGTTGCTGGGTTGAGCGGGGCCACCCTTGTCGCGCCCATCGCTGCTCAATACATAGGCACCAGACAGAGACCGCGCATGGGGCGCGGACCACCAAGGGGCTCTGCCCGGTGCCTGCCAGGGCCGGGGTTGAGCCGCCGCACGGGAGCAGGCTCATATGAGCAAAGTCATCGGTATCGACCTCGGCACCACCAATTCCTGCATCGCCATCATGGAAGGCGGCGAGGCCAAGGTGCTGGAGAACGCGGAGGGCGCGCGCACCACCCCCTCCATGATCGCCTTCGCGAAGAACGGCGAGCGTCTGGTGGGCCAGAGCGCCAAGCGCCAGGCCGTCACCAACCCGACCAACACCCTCTATGCCGTCAAGCGCCTGATCGGCCGCAAGTTCGAAGACGCCATGGTGCAGAAGGAAAAGGGCCTCGCCCCCTTCAACATCGTGAAGGCCGACAATGGCGACGCCTGGGTGGAGATCGAGGGCAAGAAATACGCCCCCCAGCAGATCAGCGCCATGGTGCTGACCAAGATGAAGGAGACGGCCGAGGCCTATCTCGGCGAGAAGGTGACGGAAGCCGTCATCACCGTCCCCGCCTACTTCAACGACGCCCAGCGCCAGGCCACCAAGGAGGCCGGCGCCATCGCGGGCCTCGAGGTGAAGCGCATCATCAACGAGCCGACGGCGGCCGCGCTGGCCTACGGCATGGACAAGAAGACCAGCGGCACCATCGCGGTCTATGACCTCGGCGGCGGCACCTTCGACGTGTCCGTGCTGGAGATCGGCGACGGCGTCTTCGAGGTGAAGTCCACCAACGGCGACACCTTCCTGGGCGGCGAGGATTTCGACCAGCGCATCATCGACTACCTGGCGGAGGAATTCCGCAAGGAGAACGGCATCGACCTGCGCGGCGACAAGCTCGCTTTGCAGCGCCTGAAGGAAGCCGGCGAGAAGGCGAAGATCGAGCTGTCCTCGTCCAAGCAGACCGAGATCAACCTGCCCTTCATCACGGCCGACGCCTCGGGCCCGAAGCATCTGGTCATGCAGCTCACCCGCGCCAAGCTGGAGGCGCTGGTGGATGACCTCGTCTCCCGCACGCTGGAGCCCTGCAAGCAGGCGCTGAAGGATGCCGGGCTGACGGCGGGCGAAATTGACGAGGTGATCCTGGTGGGCGGCATGACGCGCATGCCCAAGGTCATCGAGGAGGTGAAGCGCTTCTTCGGCAAGGAGCCCGCGCGCAACGTGAACCCGGACGAAGTGGTCGCCATCGGCGCCGCCATCCAGGGCGGCGTGCTCAAGGGCGACGTGAAGGACGTGCTGCTGCTGGACGTGACCCCGCTCTCGCTCGGCATCGAGACGCTGGGCGGCGTGTTCACGCGCCTCATTGACCGCAACACCACCATCCCGACCAAGAAGTCGCAGGTGTTCTCCACGGCCGACGACAACCAGACCGCGGTGACCATCAAGGTGTTCCAGGGTGAGCGCGAGATGGCGGCGGACAACAAGCTGCTGGGCAATTTCGACCTGACCGGCCTGCCGCCCGCGCCGCGCGGCGTGCCCCAGGTGGAAGTGACCTTCGACATTGACGCGAACGGCATCGTCAGCGTCAGCGCGAAGGACAAGGCCACCGGCAAGGAGCAGAACATCCGCATCCAGGCCAAGTCCGGCCTGTCGGACAGCGACATCGAGAAGATGGTGCGCGATGCCGAGGCGAACGCGGACGCCGACAAGAAGCGCCGCGCCACCGTCGAGGCCCGCAACAGCCTGGACGCGCTGGTCCACTCCACCGACAAGACTCTGCGCGACAGCGGCGACAAGGTGCCGGCCGCCGAGAAGGCCGAGGCCGAGGCGGCGCTGGCCGAAGCTCGCGGCGTGATGGATGGCGGCGATGTGGACGCGATCAACGCGGCCGCGGAGAAGCTCTCCCAGGCCGCGATGAAGATGGGCGAGGCCCTCTACAAGGCCGAACAGGCGGCGCCCGCCGCCGAGGAGCCCGCCGCCCCCGGCGGTGCGCCGAAGGACAAGGTGGTGGACGCCGAGTTCGAGGAAGTGGACCCGAACAAGAAGAAGCCCCAGGCTTGAGGTGAACGGGCGGGCACCCCTGCCTGAGTGACACCGCGCCCGGGCCAGCGATGGTCCGGGCGTCTCTTCTTCGACCTTTTCTCGCGGGAGCGGCTGAACCATGGCCAAGCGCGACTATTACGAAGTGCTCGGCGTGGGCCGGGAGGCGTCCGAGGACGACCTCAAGAAGGCCTACCGCAAGCTGGCGATGAAATATCACCCCGACCGGAACCAGGGCGACGCCGACGCCGAGGGCCGGTTCAAGGAGGTGAACGAGGCCTATGACACGCTGAAGGACGCCGACAAGCGCGCGGCCTATGACCGCTTCGGCCATGCGGCCTTCGAGGGCGGCATGGGCGGCGGCGGCGGGGGTGGCGGCGGCAATCCCTTCGGCGGCGGCGGCTTCGAGGACATCTTCGAGGAGATGTTCGGCCGCTTCGGCGGGCGCGGCGGCGGCGGGCGTGCCGCCAGCGGGCGCGGCGCGGACCTCCGGCAGGAGGTTCACATCTCCATGGAAGAGGCCTTCGCCGGCACCAAGAAGACCATCCGCGTCCCCAGCAGCGTGCAATGCGAGGCCTGCACCGGCACCGGGGCCGAAGGCGGCAAGCCCAGTTCGCAGACCTGCGGCACCTGCCGCGGCGCGGGCAAGGTGCGCGCCCAGCAGGGCTTCTTCCTGATCGAGCGCACCTGCCCCACCTGCAACGGCTCGGGCCAGATCATCAAGAACCCCTGCAAGGTCTGCCAGGGCGCCGGCCGCGTGCAGCGCGACCGCACGCTGAACGTGACCATTCCGGCAGGGGTGGAGGACGGCACGCGCATCCGCCTCTCGGGCGAGGGCGAGGCCGGGCTGCGCGGCGCGCCGGCGGGCGACCTCTACGTGGATATCGGCGTGCACGCGCACCCGATCTTCCAGCGCGAGGGGCCCAATATCATGGTCCGCGTGCCGCTGCGGATGACGCAGGCGGCCTTGGGCGGCGCGGTGGAGGTGCCTTCGATTGATGGCTCCCGCGCCTCGGTGAAGATCCCCGCCGGCACCCAGACGGGCGACAATTTCCGCCTGCGCGGCAAGGGCTTCTCCGTGCTGCGTTCCGCCGCGCGCGGGGACATGTATGTGCAGGTGGTGGTCGAGACGCCGCAGAACCTGACGCCCAGGCAGCGCGAGTTGCTGGAGGCCTTCGAGGCCGAGGCCTCCAAGGGCGGCAGCCCCGAAAGCGAGGGCTTCTTCGCCAAGGTCAAGGAATTCTGGGACGGGCTGGGACGATGAAGATCGGGATCGCCGGCATCGCCGGCCGCATGGGCACGCTTCTGGCCGAGGAGGTGGAAGCCGCCGGCGCCACCCTCGCGGGCGGCACGAGACGCGGGGATGACGCCCGTGCCCTCTTCGCCGCCAGCGACGTGGTGATTGATTTCACCCACGCCCACGCCGCCGCCGCGCATGCCGCCCTGGCGGCCGAGACGGGCAAGGGCCTGGTGCTCGGCAGTTCCGGCCTCTCCGCCGAGGAGGAGGCCGCGGTGGCTGAAGCCGCGAAGCGCGCCCCCATCGTCTACGCCGCCAATTTCGCGACGGGCGTGAACCTCGTCATCGCGCTCGCGGAAAAACTCGCCGCCGCCCTGCCGGGCGCGCAATACGATGCCGAGATCGTGGAGATGCACCACCGCCGGAAGGTGGACGCGCCCTCCGGCACGGCGGTCGCCATCGGCCGCGCCGTGGCGCGCGGGCGTGGCACCACGCTGGAGCAGGCCGGCCGCGAATCCGGGCGCGACGGGCACACCGGCGCGCGCGGCACCGGCACCATCGGCTTCGCGGCACTCCGTGGCGGCCAGGTGGTGGGCGAGCACACGCTGCTCTTTGCCGCCGGCTCCGAGCACATCGCGCTGACCCACCGCAGCTTCGACCGCCGCGCCTATGCCACGGGCGCGGTGCGGGCGGCGCTGTGGCTGCAGGGCCGCAACCCGGGCCTCTATTCCATGAACGACGTGCTGGGGCTGTGATGGTGCAGATCGTCCCGCTCGCCGAACGCCACCGCGCGGATTGGGAACGGCTCTACGCGGGCTATGCCGAATTCTACAAGGTGACGCAGACGCCCGAGATGCGCGCGAAGGTCTGGGCCTGGATCCATGACCCCGCGCATGAGGTGAACGCCGTGGTGGCCGAGGACGAGGCCGGCCGCGCCGTCGGCCTCGCCCATTACCGCGCCTTCGCGCGACCGCTCTCGGCCAGCACCGGCTGCTTCCTGGACGACCTCTTCGTGGACCCGTCGCAGCGCGGCAAGCGCGTGGCCGATGCGCTGCTGGAACACCTGCGCGCGCTGGCGCGGGAAAAGGGCTGGTCCACCGTCCGCTGGATCACGGCCGACGACAATTACCGCGGCCGTGGCGTCTATGACCGGCTGGCCAAGCGCACCTGGTGGATCACCTACGACATGGCGCCGTAGGTGGCCGCGCTGGAGGGTTAGCCCTCCAGCGGCCCGCGCGACCCGCCGATCATCGCCAGGAACTCCCGGCGCGTCGCGTCATTGCTGCGGAACTCGCCCAGCATGCGCGAGGTCACCATCGTCACCCCTGGCTTGTGGATGCCGCGGGTGGTCATGCACTGGTGCGCGGCTTCGATGACGACGGCCACGCCCTTGGGCTTCAGCACGCTCTCGATGGTGTTCGCGATCTGCGCCGTCAGCTTCTCCTGGATCTGGAGGCGCTTGGCGTAGGTCTCGATCACCCGTGCCAGCTTGCTGATGCCAACCACGCGGCCGCTCGGCAGGTAGGCGATGTGCGCCTTGCCGATGATGGGCACCATGTGGTGCTCGCAATGGCTTTCCAGGCGGATGTCGCGCAGCACCACCATCTCGTCATAGCCATCCGTCTCCTCGAAGGAGCGGGCGAGCATCTCGACGGGGTCGCTGTCATAGCCCGCGAAGAATTCCTCATAGGCGCGGGCGACGCGGGCGGGCGTGTCCACCAGACCCTCGCGGTCCGGGTCGTCGCCGGCCCAGAGCAGCAGGGTGCGCACGGCGGCCTCGGCCTCCGCGCGGCTCGGCCGGGCGATGGCCGAGGCCTTCTCGTCGGCGGGAAGGGCGGTCGTGGGCACCTGGATGTTCATGTGCGCGGAAATTCCTCGGTTCCGGCGGGCCGGATCATCCGCGCCCGCCATCAATGTCGAAGCCGCATTTGGGGCGGGGGGCACGAAGCGCAACCACAGGAAATGCAGTCGTGCCTCCCGTTCCCGTCAGGTCAGATCATGAGTTCGATCAGGAAGGGGCCAGGGCGGGCGAAGCTCTGGCTCATCAGGTCCGCCACCTGGTCGAGCGTGGTGGCGGTCGCCGCCTCCACGCCCATGGACTGCGCGAGCTTGGCCCAGGCGATGTCCGGGTTGCCCAGATCCATCATGTCCATCGCCACGCGGCCGGGGTTGGCGCCGACATTCTGGTACTCGCCCAGCAGGATCTGATACTTGCGGTTGGACAACAGGATGGTGGTCACGGGCAGCTGCTCCCGCGCCTGGGTCCAGAGCGCCTGCAGGGTGTACATGGCCGAGCCATCGGCCTGCAGGTTGATCACCCGCCGCCCGCCGCCGCCGATGGCAGCCCCCGTGGCCAGCGGCATGCCGCAGCCGATGGCGCCACCCGTGATCTGCAGCCAGTCATGCGGGGCGGCCGCATGGGTCGCGGGGAAGAAGCCGCGGCCGTAGCTCACGGATTCATCGGCGATGATCGCGTCCTCGGGCATCAGCGCGGCCACCGTGCGGGCCAGGCCCTCGGGCGAGGGCGCGCCGCGCGCCACCTCGGGCTTCTCGCCATTGGAGCCGATGGCGACCTTGGGCGCGCCGAGTTCTTCCGCCAGCGCGGTCAGCGCGGCCAGCGCATCCTGCTCCTGCCGGCAGGCCACGGTGATGCTGGCATTCTCCGGGTAGTGCTTCGACGGCTTGCCGGGATAGGCGAAGAAGCCCACCGGCGCCTTGGAGCCCAGCAGCACCAGGTGCTCCACCTTGGACAGGCGCTGGATGGCCAGGTCCACCGGATAGGGCACGCGCTCCAGCGGCATGCGGCCCTGGCCGCGCTGGAAACGGGCGTTGGAGGTCTCGGCCAGGATATCGCAGCCGGTGTGCGCCACGATCCGCTGCGCGGCCTCCTGCGCCGCCTGGGTCAGCGCCATGGAGCCGCCCAGCAGCAGCAGCACGTTCTTCTTCTCGCGCAGCACGCGGGCGGCGGCGCGGATGGCGTGCGGGTCGGCCTGGGGCACGGCGGGCACGGGCAGGGCGGCGGCGACGGTGCCGCCCTCATCCCAGCAGGTGTCCGACGGCAGGATCAGCGTCGCGACCTGCCCGGGCGAGGTGCGGGCGGCCTGCACGGCGGCGGCCGCGTCCGCGCCCACATCGGCGGCCTTGCTCGTGGTCCGCACCCATTGCGAGACGCCGCGCGCGAAGCCTTCGGTGTCGGCCGTCAGCGGGGCGTCATAGGGGCGGTGATAGGTGGCCTGGTCGCCCACGCAGTTCACGATCCCCGACCGAGCGCGGCGCGCGTTGTGAAGGTTGGCCAGGCCGTTCGCCAGACCCGGGCCGCAATGCAGCAGCGTGACGGCGGGCTTGCCGGCCATGCGCCAATAGCCATCGGCGGCGCCAGTGACGATGTTCTCCTGCAGGCCCAGCACGCAGCGCATGCCGGGAATGCGGTCCAGCGCGGCGACGAAATGCATCTCGCTCGTGCCGGGGTTGGAGAAACACACCTCGACACCGCTCTTCAACAGGCTGTGGACCAGACTTTCCGCACCGTTCACCGCGTATTCCCCTCTGAACTGGACTGGCGCGCAGCCTGGGCCGAAGATGCCGCACGGGCAAGCCTGGGGGGCGCCAAGTGCTGAAGGTATTGATCGGGGGTTTCCTCATGGGGGCCTTGTCCGTCCTGGCGTTCCACCAGGGCACCATCCACCTGCTCTACAACTACGGAAACAATGTCGAGGCGCTGACCGCCGTCATCGGCCGGGTGCAGGGGCCGGGCTGGGACATCGGCCGGGCCATGGCGAATCCGCCCGTGGCGGGGCTGCACATCCCGCAATTCTTCAGCGCCATGTTCTGGGGGGGCGTCTGGGGCATCCTGATCGCGGCCGTGCTGCGCTGGACCCCCCTGCCCGACCTCTTCACCGCCACACTCATCGGCGCCGTGGGCTGCACGCTGGTGGCGGTGACGCTGGTGGCGCAGATGCGCGGGGTGCCGATGTATGCCGGCGGCAACACCCAGACCCTGCTGCGCGCGGGGCTGATCAACGCGGCCTTCGGCTTCGGCACGGGCTTCCTGCTGCGGCCGCTGGCCCTGCGCCGGATGAAGGCGCCGCCGTCCGCCCGCCGCGCGGCCCGCCCGCCGCCGCTGCGGCGCCAGACCTGACCCATGTGCGCCGACACGCTGGGCTGCGTGCTGGCGGGCGGCAGGGCCACGCGAATGGGCGGCGGCGACAAGACGCTGCGGATGCTGCACGGGCGGCCCTTGCTGGCGCACATCCTGGCGCGCCTCACCCGGCAATGCGCGGCGCTGGCCATCAGCGCCAATGGCGATGCGGCGCGCTTCGCGGATTATGGCCTGCCGGTCTGGCCCGACCCCCTGCCCGGAATGGGGCCGCTGGGCGGCGTACTGGCGGCGCTGGAGGCCTCACCCCTGCCCTTCGTGCTGACCGTGCCCGGTGACGCCCCCTTCCTGCCGCCCGACCTCGTGGCGCGGCTGCATGCGGGGCGCGGGATGGCGGCGGTGGCGCAGGCCGCCTCCGGCGGGCGCGCCCATCCCGTGATCGCGCTCTGGCCGCGCACCCTGGCCCCCGCGCTGCGCCAGGCCCTGGCGGCGGGCGAACGCGCGGTGGGCCGCTTCGCCGCCGCCCAAGGCGTGGCCCGGGTGGAATGGCCGGGCGAGCCCTTCCTCAACATCAACACGCCCGAGCAACTGGCGCGGGCGCAGCTTACCCCAGGCTGACGGCGAGCCAGCCGCCTGGCTCCATCACCGCCGCATCGCCCGGTTGCAGCAGCACGGTGGTGGTGGGGCTTTCCACGATGGCCGGGCCGGCCACGCGCTGCCCCGCCGCCAATGCCTCGAAGCGCCAGACGGGCAGCATGGTCCAGCCGCCCTCCAGCAGGCAGCGCCGCTCGGCCTCGGGCGTGGCGGGGCGGGGGGCGCCGGCGGGCAGGCGCGGCAGGGCGGGCAGCACCCCGCGCGCGGCGGCGCGGGCGGTGACCAGCACCACCTCCTCCTCCGGCAGATCGTAGGTGAACAGGGCGCGATGGCGGGCGTGGAAGGCCTCGCGCAGGGCGGCCCGTGTGGGCACAACGCCGTCCAGCGGCACCGTGATCTCGAAGACCTGCTCGCCATAGCGCATGTCGGCGGCCAGGCTGAGGCCGATCTCGCCGCCATACCATTGCGCGAGCTGGGCGCGCGCCTCCTCCGCCAGCCCGTCGAACAGGGCTGGCAGCGCATCATCGCCCGGCATGGCACCGGCACCGACCACGCTGCGCGCGATTTCGTGCCGCAGCTCGGTCTGCAACATGCCCCAGGCCGAGAGCCCCGCGGCGAACAGCGGCACCGCGACGCGCGCCATGCCGAGGTCCCGCGCCACCGCGCTGGCATGCAGCCCGGCGGCCCCCCCGAAGGCCAGCAGCGTGGCCCCGCGCGGGTCCACGCCGCGCCGCACGGTCGCCACCCGCACCCCATCGGCCATGCGGGCATTGACGAGGCGATGCACGCCCAGCGCGGCCTGGGCCGCGTCCAAGCCCAATGCCCCGGCCAGGAGCGCCATGGCGCGTTCGGCCGCCGCCACGTCCAGGCGCTGGGCGCCGCCCAGGAAGCTTCCGGGGTCGAGATAGCCCAGCAGCAGGTTCGCGTCCGTCACCGTGGGCAGGGTGCCGCCGCGCCCATAGCAGGCGGGGCCAGGCCGCGCGCCGGCCGATTGCGGCCCGACCTGCAAGGTGCCGCCCGCGCCCAGATGCGCGATGGACCCGCCGCCCGCACCGAGCGTGATGATGTCGAGGCTGTCCAGCGCGATACGCTCGCCCCCCACCTCGCGCCCGCGGCCGATGGCGGCGGCGCCGTCGGTCACCAGCGCGATGTCGGTGGAGGTACCACCCATGTCGAAGGTCACGAGGTTGGCGCCCATCCCCCGCCGCGCCAGCGCCACCGCCGCCACCACCCCCCCCGCCGGCCCGGACAGCGCCGTGCCGGCCGCGAGACGCGCGGCCTCGGCAATCGGCGCCACGCCGCCATGCGAGAGGATGACGAAGACCGGCGCCGCGCACCCCGCCTCCTGCAGCCGCGCCTCCAGCCGCATGAGGTATCGGGACACCACAGGCCCCACATAGGCATTCACCGCGGCCGTCGAGAACCGCTCATATTCCTTGATCTGCGGCAGCACATCGGCCGAGCAGGTGACGAAGACGCCCGGCAGCGCCGCCCGCACCGCCTCGGCCGCCGCGTGCTCATGCGCGGGCGCGGCCCAGGAATGGAGGAAGCAGATGGAAACCGCCTCCACGCCCTCCGCGCGTAGGGTCGTGATGGCGGCGTCGAGGCTGGCCGCGTCCAGCGGCGTTTCGACAGCGCCATCGGGCCGCAGGCGCTCCCGCACACCCAGGCGCAGCCGGCGCGGGATCAGCGGTTCGGGCGCGGGCAGGCGCAAATCATAGCGCGCGGGCTTCAGCCCCTCGCGCATCGCCACCACGTCGCGGTGGCCCTCGGTGGTGAGCATGGCCGTCCGCGCGCCGCGCCGCTCCAGCAGCGCGTTGGTGGCGACCGTGGTGCCATGGACGATGCGCGTGGTGGTCTCCAGCAATTCGCCCAGCGTCAGTCCCAGCATGGAGGCCAGGTTCCGCAGCCCCTGGATCACGCCCTCGCTCTGGTCATGGGGCGTGGAGGCGGCCTTGGCGAGGAACTCCCGCCCCTCCTCATCCACCCCCACCACATCGGTGAAGGTGCCGCCCACATCCACGCCGATGACATAGCGCATCAGAGCAGCCCTTCCGCGCGGTCGGCTTCCACGGCGTGCGGGTCACGTTGCGCCGGATCGCCCCAGCCGCCGCCGCCGGCCGAGCGCACCTCGATCACTTCGCCGGGCTGGATCACGACGCCGACCTCCTTGGTCCGCAGCACGCGCTCCGTGCCGTCCGCATGGCGCAGCACGTAGCGGTGCGGCGCGCTGTCCTGGCCGCTATGGAGGCCGGCGCTGCCATGGCGCGCGCCATCGCCGGCCGTGTTGGCGCGCGCCGGGCCATCGCTTTCCACCACCAGGTCCAGCAGCGCGCCGAGGCCGCCGCGGTGCTGGCCCTCCCCGGCCGAGCCGGGCAGGAATTCATGGCGGCGGAAATGCAGGGGAAAGCGCGCCTCGGCCATTTCCACGCTGCCGAACTTGAGGCCGCCCGCGCTGTGCCATTCGCCGGCGGTGGACCAGCCATCGCCCTTCGCATGCCCGCCCCCGCCCGGCCGTGCGTGGAACAGGTGCCAGACGAAGCGCCGGCCTTTTCCATCCGCCTGGGGCCGCCGCGCATCCTCGCCCGTGATGGCGATGCGGAAGCGCCGCCCCCAGCCGCCCATCACCCGCTCCGGGCAGCATCCCTGCATGGCGCGCATGATGGCTTCCACGATCTCGTTGGAGCAGTGGCTGGTGCAGAGCGTCACCGCCGCGCCCTCCCGCGCCCAGACCACGCTGCCCTCGCGCGCCACCACGCGCAGCGCGCGGAAGGCGCCCTCGTTCTTCGCCACCTCGGGGTCGAGCAGATAGGCGAAACCCATGCAGCAGGCGCTGACCATGTTGGGATGGGACGAGTTCACGAAGCCCCGCACCTGGTCGTCACTGGCGGAGAGGTCCACGGTCAGCGTGCCGCCCCGCTTGGTGCAGGTGGCGCGGATGGCGATGTTCTCGGCGCCGTGCCCGTCATCATCGAGGAAGGCCTCGCCCGTCCAGGTGCCGTCCGGCCAGCTTTCGACGATGCGCGCGGCATGGGCGTGCGCCAGGTCCAGGATGGCGTCCACCGCGCCCATCAGCGCCGTCGCGCCATGCTGGTCCAGCAGCGCGCCAAGCCGCAGCGCGCCGAGCTTGGCGGCCCCCAGCATGGCCGCCAGGTCGCCGCGGAAGTCGCGGTTGATGCGGGTGTTCAGCGCCAGCATGTCCACGAGGTCCGGCCGCATCTCGCCGCCCTCGCCCAGCAGGATGGGCGGGATGCGAAGCCCCTCCTGCCAGATCTCGGTGGCCCCCGGGTTGTAGCCGCCATGGGTGGCGCCGCCGATATCGCTGTGATGGGCGCGGACCACGGCGAGGAAGCGCAATGACCCCTCTCCAAATATGGGAAGGACAATCGTGAGGTCCGGCAGATGGCTCCCCCCATGCCAGGGGTCGTTCAGCAGATAGACATCGCCCGGCTTCATCGCATCGCCGAAGCGGTCCACCACCGCCCGCGCCGCGAAGGGCATGGCACCCACATGCACGGGGATATGGTCCGCCTGCGCCACCAGCCGGCATTGCCCATCCGTCACCGCGATGGAGAAATCGCGCGAGGAGTTCAGGATCTGGCTATAGGCCGTGCGCAGCAGCGCCTCGCCCATCTCCTCCACGATCGCGGTGAAGCGGGCGTTCAACACGGCGAGCGTCACGGGGTCCATGCGGCTTCCTTCACTTGGCGCAAGCGCCAGCGTGGCGCATCCTCACGCCCACAAAAAGAGGGAGATGCGCCATGGAATTCACCACGCTGGCCGAAGGCCTGCGCTTTCCGGAAGGCCCCGTGGCCCTGCCCGACGGTTCCATTGCCCTGGTGGAAATCGAGCACGGCACCGTCACCCGCGTGGCCGCCGATGGCACCACCAGCGTCATCGCGACCCCCGGCGGCGGGCCGAACGGGCTGGCGGCGGGGCCGGAGGGCACGCTGATCCTCTGCAACAATGGCGGCTTCACCTGGCATGACGCGCCGGGGCAACTGCGCCCCACCGGCCAGGCGACCGACTACACCACCGGCCGGATCGAGGTGGTGGACATGGCGTCGGGCGCGGTCCGCACCCTGTATGACCGCTGCGGCGACGTGCCGCTCAAGGGCCCGAACGACCTGCAGCTCGACGGCAAGGGCGGCTTCTGGTTCAGCGACCTCGGCAAGTCCCGCGCGCGGGACCGCGACCATGGCGGCGTCTATTGGGCGGCGCTGGACGGCTCGCGCATCGTGGAAGCCGCGCACCCGGTGCCGGGCGGCGCCAACGGCATCGGCATCAGCCCCGAGGGCGAGACGCTCTATGTGGCCGAGACGGAGACGGGCCGCCTCTGGGCCTTCGACATCCTGGGCCCCGGGCGCCTCCGGAAATCCCCCTGGCCGAGCCCCCATGGCGGCAACATGCTGTGCCAGTTCCCGGGCTTCCGGCGGCTGGATAGCCTGGCCATCACCGCCGAGGGCAATATCGTGGTGGCCACCCTCGTCTCCGGCGAAATCACCACCGTCTCGCCGGCCGGGGAAATCCTCGACGTGGTGAAGATGCCCGAGCCCATGCCGACCAATATCTGCTTCGGCGGGCCGGGGCTGGACGTGGCCTACATCACGCTCTCCACCACGGGGAAGCTGGTCAGCATGCCCTGGCGGGAGAAGGGGCTGCGCCTGCCCTATTGCTGAGAGGCGTTGCTTCTGCGGCTCCGCCGAGTGCTACCTCTGCGGCTCCGCCGCGGCGTTACTTATGCGGCTCCGCCGCGGCGTTACTTATGCGGCTCCGCCGCGGCGCTACTTCTGCGGCTCCGCCGCGGGCTGGCCCGCCACCACCACCATGGCCGGCTTGAGCAGGCGCCCATTCAGCGTCCAGGCCGAGGACCAGGCCTGGAGGATGGTGCCCGGCGCCACACCCTCCGGCGCCGGGGCCTCGCTCATCGCCTGGTGCAGGTCGGGGTTGAAGGTCTCGCCCTGGGCGGGCTTGCGGGCCACGCCGTTCGCTTCCATGCGCTGCAGCAGGAAGCGCTCGACACCCTCGAAGCCGCCGCGCAGCTTGGTGATGATCTCGGGCTCGTCCTCGGCCGCGGCGGGCAGGGCGTCGAGGCCGCGGCGCAGGTTCTCCGCCGCTTCCACCACATCGGCCGCGAATTTCTGCACGGCGAAGTTGCGCGCCTTCTCGACATCGTCGCGGGCGCGGTTGCGGATGTTCTGGATCTCGGCCTCGGCGCGCAGCCAGCGGTCCTTCATCTCGGCCAGCGCGGCTTCAAGGGCCGCGATCCGCTCCTCCGGCGTGGGCTCGGGGGGCGGCGGCGCCTCGGCGGCGGCCACGGTCTCGTCTTCGGGGGCGGTGTCGGGCTTGGCGTTGGGTTCGGTGGTCATGCGCGTGACGTAATGGGCAGGGCCCGGCCGATCAACCCAAGAGCCGGCCAATGACGCGGGCGGTGTAGTCCACCACCGGGATCACCCGTCCGTAATTGATGCGCGAGGGGCCGATGACGCCGATGGCACCCACGATCTTTTCCTGCGCGTTGCGGAAGGGCGCCACCACCACGGACAGCCCCGCGCTGCTGAACAGCCCGCTCTCGGCGCCGATGAAGATCTGCACGCCCTCGCCCCGCTGGGCGAGTTCCAGCAGGCGCAACGTGGTCTCCTGCGCCTCCAGCCGCTCGAAGAGCGCCTGGATTTCCTGCACGCGGGCGAGCGTTTCCAGATTCTCCAGCAGCTTCGCCTGCCCGCGCAGGATCAGCGCGGCATTGCCGCCGCCGGCCCAGGTGGCGAGACCGGCCGCGATCACCTGCTGCGTCAGGGCATCGAGGGCGGTGCGGTTGGCGGTGATCTCGCCCTCCACCTTCTCCCGCGCCTCCTCCAGCGTGCGGCCGGCAAGCTGCGCGTTGAGATAGTTGCCGGCCTCGATCAGCGCCGAGGGCGGCAGGCCGGGCGGCACTTCGATGACGCGGTTCTCGACGCGCCCATCGCCCTGCACCAACACCACCAACGCGCGGCCAGGGCCCAAGGGCACGAATTCGATGTGGCGCAGCGGCGCCTCGCCCTTGGGCGCCACGACAAGGCCCGCCGCACCCGCAAGGCCGGACAGCATCTGCCCCGCCTCGGCCAGCGTCTCCTGCAGGGAACGCCCATGGGCGGCGCAGCGGGCGGCGATGGACTCGCGCTCCTCTTCGCTCAGATCCCCGAATTCCAGCAGCCCATCCACGAAGAGGCGCAGGCCGCGCTCGGTCGGCAGGCGGCCGGCGGAGGTGTGGGGGGCGTAGAGCAGCCCCGCCTCCTCCAGGTCGGCCATGACGTTGCGGATGGAGGCGGGCGAGAGGTTCAGCGGCAGGCGGCGCGAGAGGGTGCGGCTGCCGACCGGTTCGCCGGTCGCGACATACACCTCGACCAGCTCGCGCAGGACCGCGGTGGCCCTATGGTCCAGGCCCGAGGCGGCGGCAAGGGGCAGGAGGCCCGGCTTGAAGGGCGTGTGCATCACAATGAGGTAAGGTGGGTCCTGCCGGGGGGCGGGTCAAGCAGGCTCACACCAGCCCCACATACCGCCCCAGCAGCAGCGGCCAGCCCTGGGGCGAGCCCATGCCCTCGCGCACCGCCTCCCAGCCCGCGCCATGGCGGGCCATGCCGGAATGGGTCAGCACCACGCGGGTGCGCGCGCCCTGGGCCTCGAAGACCACCTCCACCTCCGAGGCGAAGGCAGGGTCGGGCTGGGGCGCACGGTCGGGCGCGATCTGCCAGGTGAAGCACAGACGCCGCGGCGGCTCCCACAGCGTGATGCGCCCCCAGTCACAGCGGAAGCCGTGCGGGCCTATCTCGCGGCAGGCGCCGCCGAGGCCCGGCTCCATGCCGATCTCGACGCAGGCCGCCCCGCCCCAGGTGTATTCGCGCGGCCACCAGCGGTCGAAGCCATCGGTGAAGAGGCGGAAGGCCGCCATGGGCGGCAGGCCGATCCAGGCCTCGTGCGTGGTGCTGTCTTCGGTCATCTGCTTAACCCCTGGCCTTCGCCGCGCGCCCGCGTATGGTGCGCCCGCTTCGCCTTTGCCAAGGAATAATGACCATGCGCCCATCCGGCCGCACCCCCGATGCCCTCCGCCCCGTCGTGATCGAGACGGGAATCGCCAAGCATGCCGAGGGGTCCTGCCTCATCCGCGTGGGCCAGACCGAGGTGCTCTGCGCCGCCAGCGTCGAGACGCGGGTGCCGCCCTTCCTGCGCAACACCGGCCTGGGCTGGGTCACGGCCGAATACGGCATGCTGCCCCGCGCCACCCACACCCGCGGCGACCGCGAGGCGGCGCGCGGCAAGCAGTCGGGCCGCACCCAGGAAATCCAGCGGCTGATCGGCCGTTCCCTGCGGGCCGTGGTGGACCGCAAGGCGATGGGCGAGATGAGCATCACGCTCGACTGCGACGTGCTCAACGCCGATGGCGGCACGCGCTGCGCCTCCATCACCGGCGCCTGGGTCGCGCTGCACCTGGCCTTCCAGCATTGCGTGCGCCACAACATCATGAGCCAGGTGCCGCTGACCGACCATGTCGCCGCCATCTCCTGCGGCGTGGTGAATGGCGAGGCGGTGCTGGACCTCGATTACCAGGAGGACAGCGCGGCCGAGGCGGACGCCAACTTCGTCCTGACGGGCGGCGGCGCGCTGGTGGAAGTCCAGGCCACGGCCGAGGGCGCCCCCTTCAGCGAGGCGCAGTTCCTGGCCATGCTGGATTTGGCCCGCGATGGCGTGGCGGACCTGGTGGCGCGACAGAAGGCGGCGGTGGGGCTTTGACCGCTTCGGCCGGCCAGCCCCGGAAGCTTCTCCCCGGCAGGCTGGTCCTGGCCAGCCACAACGCCGGCAAGCTGCGCGAATTCGCCAGCCTGCTGGCGCCCTATGGGCTGGAGGTGGTCTCGGCCAAGGAACTCGGCCTGCCCGAGCCCGCCGAGACCGGCACCACCTTCCTCGACAACGCCCGCATCAAGGCGCTGGCCGCCACCCAGGCCACCGGCCTGCCAGCCCTGGCCGACGACAGCGGCTGCGAGGTGGCGGCCCTGGGCGGCGCCCCCGGCGTCTACACCGCCGACTGGGCCACCCAGCCCGATGGCAGCCGCGACTACGGCCCGGCCATGGAACGCGTCTGGCGCGAGGCCAACGCCAACCCCGACCGAGGCTGCGCCTTCGTGGCCACCCTGGTGCTGGCCTGGCCCGATGGCCACACGGAAGGCTTCGAGGGCCGCACCGAGGGCCAATGGACCTGGCCGCCCCGCGGCGCCCAGGGCTTCGGCTTCGACCCCATCTTCGTGCCGGACGGTGAAACGCTGACCTATGCGGAGATGAGCATGGCCGAAAAAGCCCGCCTCTCCCACCGCGCCCGGGCCTTCAGGGCACTCGCCGCCGCCTGCCTGGGCTGAGGGGCCCTGTCCGCATCGCGGCGAGCAGATTCACGCAATGGCTGGTTCCAGCCATGTGCGATCTGCTCTAGGCCAAGCGCGCGGCCAGCGCCATGGCCGCGACGCGCGGCATGGGGCGGCCGAGCAGGTAGCCCTGGCCCTTGCGCACCTGCAACGCCTCCAGCGCCTGGCGCTCGGCCTCGGTCTCCACGCCCTCGGCGACGATCTCGATGCCCGTCTCCCGCGCGAAATAGGTCAGCGCCGCCACCAGCGCGCGGCGGGCGGTGTCGGAATCGAGGCCGCGGGTCAGTTCCACATCCAGCTTGATGATGTCCGGTTCGAGCTGGATGATGTGCTGGAGGCTGGCGAAGCCCGAGCCCGCGTCATCCACCGCCAGCCGCACGCCCGCCGCGCGCAGCGGGGCGATGGCGGCGTTCAGCGCGGCATAGTCGCCCACGGGGGTATGCTCCGTCACCTCGATGATCACGCGCCCGCAGGGCCAATCGCCCAGCGCCTCGGAGAGGCGGCCCCCCAGCAGCGTGGCCGGCGCCAGGTTGACCGAGACGAAGAGCGGGTCCGGCAGGTCGCCCAGGGCTTCGAGCGCACGCGCGGCGGCGGCGAGTTCCAGGGGCTCGGCCAGGTCAGAGGCTTCCGCCTCCGCGAACCAGATGTCGGGCGTGCGGTAGGGCGTGGCGTGGAAGCGGCACAAGGCCTCGAATCCCACCAGGCGAAAGGGGGCGAAGGTGAAGATGGGCTGGTAGTGGAACTCGAATTCCCGCCCCTCGATCACCTGCAGGATGCGGTCGCGCAGGGCGTTCGCCTCCTGATCGCGGGCGCGCTCCCGGTCGATCTGGTGTGCCGCCAGGTCGGCGAAGACGCGCATCACCTGGAGGTCGCGCGGGTTCAGGCTGTGGTTGGGCGTGGGGCTGAGGCAGCAGAACATGCCGTACAACTCGCCATCCGCCAGCCGGATGGGCACGCTCATATGCGCGCCGATGGGGACATTGCGGGTGATGGGCAGGGTTTGGCAGAGCGCCTCGGCCGCGGTGTCGGCAATGAGCTCGGGCAGGCGGCCCGCCACGATGTGCCGGCAATAGACGTCATCGAGGGAAAGCGCGTCGCCCTGCTTGATGAGATGTTCGAGGCCGGGGGCACTCACCTCGCGCATCATGGAAAGATCGCCTACGAATTCCGAGATATAGGCCACCTCCATGCCCAGGTGGCGGCGGATCGCCTCCAGGGTGGGGGCCATCGGCGCATCCAGGGTTTCGGGGGTGATGACGCTGCCGAGGGCGGATTGTGGCATGCTGGCTGTTCCCAGGAGTTGGCTCCGGCCTGCATAGCAGCACCCGAGTGACGACAATGTTGACGCCGCGGTCTGGTTGCAAAGCCCAAGCTTGCCAAGGAATTATCGCGCGCCTGGTGATCGGCGGCACAAGAGGGGATAGGTCCATGGACGTTCAAATGCGGGTCCTGCTGCGCCTGTTCCAATGGTTTCGGCGCCCCCCGTCGCGCCAGCACCTCTGGATCATCGGGGCAACGGTGGCGGTGGCGGTTGTCATCGCCCTGGTCGAATGGGGCTTCGGCTGGCCGGATGCGCTGACGGTGGACCGCGGCCCCAGGGTCATACGGCAGTGATCCGGTAGGAGGGCGCGGCGTTCCCTGCTATGGGCGCGCCATGCACGCCCTCCGTCTCCTCGCCGACCGCGACCTCCGTCTCACCGAAGCACCCCCGCCCCCGCCTCCCGGCCCGGGCGAGGTGCAGATCGCCATGAAGGCCGTGGCGCTCAACCACATTGATGTCTGGGGCTGGCGTGGCATGGCCTTCGCCAAGCGGACCCTGCCGCTGACCGTGGGCGCCGAGGCGGTGGGCGAGGTCACGGCCCTGGGCGAGGGTGTGGCGGCATTCCGCCCAGGCCAGCGCGTGGTGCCCTATGGCGGCATGACCTGCGGCACCTGCAAGCATTGCCAGGCCGGCCGCGACAATCTGTGCGAGAACGTGGCCGGCGTGCGCGGCTTCCATGTGGATGGCTTCGCCCAGGGGCTGGTGAACACGCCAGCCCGTTTGTGCGTGCCGGTGCCGGAGGGTGTCTCCATCGAGGACGCCGCCTGCGCCAGCATCACCTTCGCCACCGTCCAGCACATGCTGTTCGACAACGCGAAGCTGGAGCCCGGCGAGACCGTGCTGGTCCATGCCGCGGGCTCGGGCATCGGCAGTGCGGCGGTGCGCATGGCGAAGGCCATCGGCTGCACCGTCATCGGCACGGTCGGCGATGAGGAGAAGGCCGAAAAGGCGCGCGCGCTCGGCGCCGACCATGTGGTGAACTACAATGTGGACCGCTTCGAGAGCATCGCCCGCCGCGTCACCGGCAAGCGCGGCGTGGATGTGGTGTTCGAGCATGTGGGGGCGGCCACCTGGCAGGGCTCATTGCTCTCCATGAAGATGGGCGGGCGGCTGGTGACCTGCGGCAGCACCTCCGGCGTCTCGGCCGAGACGAATTTGATGATGCTGTTCCAGCGGCAATTGCGCCTGATCGGCAGCTTCGGCGCCACGGTGCGCAACGTGGCCGAGGGGCTGGACAAGATGGCCCAGGGCATCCGCCCCGTGCTGGACAGCGTGCTGCCGCTCGACCGCTTCGAGGAGGGGCTGGCGCGGCTCGAATCCCGGCGCGTCTTCGGCAAGATCGTCGTCACGCTGTAGGGCGCTTTTCACATGCGCGAAAACCGCCCCAGCCGCGTCATTGCGAGCAGATTCACGCAATGGCTGGCTCCAGCCATGTGCGATCTGCTCTAGGCGCGCGGCGTGCGCGCGCGGCTGGCCCTGGCGGGCGAATGGGCCCTGGCGATGGTGGCGCGCGCCGCCTTCGCCTTCCTGCGCCTGCTGGGGCTGCGGGCGGCCTCGGCGCTGGGCGGCTTCGTGCTGCCGCGGCTCGGGCCCTTCACCCGCAACCACCGGCAGATGATGGACAATCTCCGCCTCGCCCTGCCGGAGATGGACGCGGCGCAGCACCAGGCCATCGCGCGGCGCGCCTGGGAGAATTTGGGCCGCACCGCCTGCGAATACGCCCATCTGGACCGCATCTGGGATTTCGACGGCGGGCGGGTCTATTCCCACCCGGACACCAAGGCGCGCCTGCAGGCCCTGATGGCCGAGGGGCGGCCCGTGCTGACCTTCTCGGCGCACCTGGCGAACTGGGAATTGCCGGCGGTGGTGGCGGCGCGGATGGGGCACCAGGGGGCCATCCTCTACCGCACACCCAACAACCGCTTCATCGCGGCCGACATCATCGCCCGCCGCGCGCCCATCATGGGCGAGCTGATCCCGGCCAGCGTGGCCGCGCCCATCCGCATGGCCTCCGCGCTGGACGAGGGCAAGTCGCTCGGCATGCTGGTGGACCAGCGCTTCGGCCGCGGCCCGGTGGTGCCCTTCTTCGGCCAGCCGGCCGCCTCCAACCCCTTCCTGGCGCGGCTGGCGCGGCGCTTCGAGGCACCGGTCTATGGCATGCGCGCCATCCGTGAGCCGGGCCCGCGCTTCCGCATCGAGCTGGTGGGGCCGGTGGAACTGCCGCGCGACGCCACGGGCCGCGTGGATGTGGAGGCCAGTACCGCCCTGCTGAACCGCATCATCGAGGGCTGGATCCGCGAGGACCCGGGGCAGTGGCTGTGGATGCATCGCCGCTGGCGGCGTTGAAGGTGGGCCGCTGGCGGCGTTGAAGGAAGTGCCGCTGGCGGCGTTGAGGGGATTTGGCTGGCGGCACGGAAAGGCTGGATTTCCGACGGAATTCCAAGCTAAAGCACGCAAGGCGCCACCTTGGGGAAGGCGGCGCCACGCCACTTGGGTCATCCACTGGGGCCATCCACTTGGGGGGAGTGGACCACATGCACCGACGCGCGCTTCTCGGCGCCTGCGCCCTGGGCGCCCCACTGGCCATGCTGGCCGGCTGCGGCACCAGCCGCGCCCCTGCGCCGCCCGTCATCGCCGATGTTCCGGGCCATGGGCCCTATACCGGCATCTCCTGCGTGCCCTATGCGCGGCAGCGCTCGGGCATCCAGCTCGCGGGCGACGCCTGGCAATGGTGGGACGCGGCGGCGGGCCGCTATAGCCGTGCCCGGCAGCCGGAGCCGGGCGGGGTGCTGGTCCTGGCCCGCACCTCGCGGCTGAATTCAGGGCATCTGTCGGTGGTGCGGCGGGTGGTCTCCTCGCGGGAAATCCGCGTGGACCATGCCAACTGGGCCTCGGGCGCCCTGCGCGGCCGCGTGGCGGAGGACCAGCCGGTGCTGGACGTCTCGCCCCGCAACGACTGGACGCAGGTGCGCGTCTGGTATCCGCGCATCAACGCGCTGGGCAACACGGTCTTCGCGGCGCATGGTTTCATCCTGCCGCGCACGGTGATGGCGGGGCGCTGAAGGGGGTCCCGATGGCCTGCATCCTCGTCTGCCACGGCGCCTGGTCGGGCGGCTGGTCCTGGAAGAAGCTGCGCGAACCGCTGCGCGCGGCGGGGCATGAGGTCTTCACCCCCACCTACACCGGCCTTGGCGAACGCGCCCACCTGACCCACCCGCTGGTGGACCTGCAAACCCATATCCAGGACATATTGGGCGTGATCGAGATGGAGGATCTGCGCGACATCATTCTCGTCGCGCATTCCTATGGCGGCATGGTGGGCACGGGCGTGGCCGACCGCGTGCCGGGCCGCATCCGCCATTTGGTCTACCTGGATGCCTTCGTGCCGGAGGATGGCCAGTCGCTGCAGGACATGGTGGGCGGCGGCGAGCCGCAGGCGCCCTTCGAGGGCTGGCTCCTCCCGCCCATGCCCGGCGCGCCCGACACCGCGCCCGAGGATCTGCAATGGACCCGCCCGCGCCGGCGCCACCAGCCCGCGCGCTGCTTCACGCAGAAGCTGCGGCTCAACCACGCCACGCCACCCTTCGCCCGCACCTACATCCATTGCACGGTGAAGGACGGCCACGACCCCTTCCGCCCCATCGCCGACCGGTTGCGGGGCATGCCCGGCTGGAACTTCCACGCCATGGAAGCGAGCCACAGCCCCAACATCACGGCCCCCGAGGCACTGGCCGCGCTGCTGCTGGAACTGGCGCAAGGGTGATTTCGCCGGGCCGCGTCCCGCCCTATACGGCCCGTTGCAAAGGGCGATTCACCGCTTCGGCGACGCGGATCGTGCCCTGATGAACCGGAGGCCGCCCATGTCCATCCCCCGCCGCGCCGCGCTGGCGCTGCCCGCCCTGGCCGTGGCGCCGGCCGCGCGGGCCCAGGCGCCCTGGCCCTCGCGCCCGGTGCGGCTGGTCGTGGGCTTCCCCGCAGGCTCCACCCCCGACATCGCGGCCCGCGCGCTCGCGCAGCACCTCCAGCCCGTGCTGGGCCAGCCCGTGGTGGTGGACAACCGCGCGGGCGGCGGCGGCACCATCGGGGTGGATGCGGCCCTTCGCGCCCAGGACGAGCACAGCCTGATCGTCACCATCGGCGGCCCCGGCTCCATCGCGCGGCTGGTCAACCCACAGCTGCCCTATGACCCCGCGACCGACCTGATGCCCGTCAGCCTGCTGGCGCGCATGCCCTTCGTGCTGTCCGTGCATCCGGGCGTGCCGGTGCGCGACGTGGCGGGCCTCGTCGCCCATGCGCGGGCGAACCAGGGGCGGCTGAACTATGGCTCGGTGGGCGCGGGCACGCTGGGGCACCTGGTCACGGCGGAATTCGCGGCGCGGCATGGGCTGGACATGACGCATGTGCCCTTCCGCTCCTGGCCCCAGGCCATCGGCGAGGTCGTGGCCGGGCGCGTGCAGCTGGTGGCCGCCGCCGCCGGCGCCGTGCTGCCCCAGGCGCTGTCCGAACAGGTGCGCCCGCTGGCCGTGACGGGCGAGGCCCGCGTGAACCAGCTTCCCGCCATCCCGACCCTGCGCGAACAGAACGAGCCCGATATCGGCGTCTATGCCTGGATCGGCCTGTTCGCCCCGCGCGGCACGCCCGAGGCCCGCATCACCCGCCTGGCCGGGGAGGCCGCCGCCGCGCTCGCCGCGCCCGAAACCCACCGCGCGCTCACCACCGCGGGGTTCGAGCCGCTGGGCACGCCGCCCGGCCTGCTGGCCACGCTGGTTCGCGCCGAACTTTCCCATTGGGGAGAGGTGATCCAGCGCCTCGGCATCCGCCCCGAAAGCTGACAAGGCATTGACGCGCGGCGACCCGCTATGCGCCAATTCCGGAACAAAACGCCTGAAGTGAGGGAGACGCCACGCCATGCCCGATGACGGCCTCATTGCCATCAAGCCCGAGATCGCGGCCAAGGCCCTGGTCACCGCCGAGCGCCGCGCCGCCATGGCGGAGCAGGCCGCCACCGACCCCGACGGCTTCTGGCGCGGCGAGATGGGCCGCATCGCCTGGATGCGCGAGCCCACGAAGATCAAGAACACCGACTTCACCGGCGATGTTTCGATCAAGTGGTTCGAGGATGGGGAGCTGAACGCCTCCGTCTCCTGCCTGGACCGCCATATCGCGTCGGGGCGGGGCGACCAGGTCGCCATCATCTGGGAGGGCGACGACCCGGCCAGCGACAGCAAGACGACCTACGCACAGCTTCATGCCCGCGTCTGCCAACTGGCCAACGCCATGCGCAAGCTGGGCGTGAAGAAGCGCGACCGCGTCTGCATCTATCTGCCCATGATCGTGGAAGCCGCGGTGGCCATGCTGGCCTGCGCGCGCATCGGCGCGGTGCATTCCATCGTCTTCGGCGGGTTCAGCCCGGACAGCCTGGCCAGCCGCATCCAGGATTCCGAGTGCTCGCTGCTCATCACCGCCGACGAGGGGCGGCGCGGCGGCCGCAAGGTGCCGCTCAAGGTCAATGCGGACGAGGCGCTGAAATCCTGCCCCAGCGTGCGGAACGTCATCGTGGCGCGCAACACGGGCACCGCCGTCGCCATGCGGGAAGGGCGCGACCACGAATGGGCCGCGCTGTGCGACGCCGAGCCCACGCAATGCGAGCCGGAGCGGATGAACGCCGAGGACCCGCTCTTCATCCTCTACACCTCGGGCAGCACGGGTAAGCCCAAGGGCGTGCTGCACACCACGGGCGGCTACATGGTCTGGGCTTCGTTCACGCATGAGCTGGTGTTCGACTACCGCCCGGGCGAGATCTACTGGTGCACGGCCGATGTGGGCTGGGTCACGGGGCACACCTACATCGTCTATGGGCCGCTCGCGAACGGGGCCGCCACGCTGATGTTCGAGGGCGTGCCCTCCTGGCCCGACAATGGCCGCTTCTGGCAGGTGGTGGACAAGCACCAGGTCAACATCTTCTACACCGCCCCCACCGCCATCCGCGCCCTGATGCGCGATGGCGAGGGGCCGGTGAAGAAGCATAAGCGCACATCGCTGCGCATCCTCGGCAGCGTGGGCGAGCCCATCAACCCCGAGGCCTGGCTCTGGTACTACCGCGTGGTGGGCGATGAGCGCTGCCCCATCGTGGACACCTGGTGGCAGACGGAGACGGGCGGCATCCTCATCTCCCCCCTGCCCGGCGCCGTGGCGCAGAAGCCCGGCTCCGCCACGCTGCCCCTGCCCGGCGTGACGCCCGCGCTGGTGGATGGCGAGGGCAAGTTCCTGGAGGGGGCCACCGAGGGCAACCTCGTCATCACCGACAGCTGGCCCGGCCAGATGCGCACGGTCTATGGCGACCATCCGCGCTTCGTGCAGACCTATTTCTCCACCTTCCCCGGCCTCTACTTCACCGGCGACGGCGCGCGGCGCGACGCCGACGGCTACTGGTGGATCACGGGCCGGGTGGACGACGTGATCAACGTGGCCGGCCACCGCATGGGCACGGCCGAGGTGGAATCCGCCCTCGTCGCGCACCCGAAGGTGGCGGAGGCCGCGGTGGTGGGCATGCCGCATGAGCTGAAGGGCCAGGGCATCTACTGCTACGTCACGCTGAACGCAGGCGAGGAACCTTCGGACGCGCTGCGCAAGGAACTCGTGGCCTGGGTGCGCAAGGAGATCGGGCCGATCGCCACGCCCGACGCCATCCAGTGGGCGCCCGGCCTGCCGAAGACGCGCTCGGGCAAGATCATGCGGCGCATCCTCCGCAAGATCGCGGCGAACGAGACGGACAGCCTGGGCGACACCTCGACGCTCGCCGACCCCACCGTGGTGCAGGAACTGGTGGAGAACCGGGTGGGCTGAGGGCTATTCCGCCGGCGCCTGCGCCCAGGATTTCGGCCTGAGGCGCCGCGCCACCCACCCCTCGAAGCGGTCCATGTAGACATAGGCCACGGGGACAAACAGCAGGCTCAGCAGCGTGGACGTGGCCAGCCCGCCGATCACCACCAGTGCCATCGGCGCGCGGAACTCGCTCTCCGCGCCGATGCCCAGCGCGATATGCGCCATGCCCGCCACCATCGCGATGGTCGTCATCACGATGGGGCGCGCGCGCTTGCGGCAGGCCTCGATGATGGCGGTCTCGCGGTCCACCTGCCCGTCCGCGCGGATCATGATGGCGTATTCGACCAGCAGGATGGAGTTCTTCGCCACGATCCCCATCAGCATCAGCACGCCGATGACGGCCGAGACGCCCATGGCCTGCTGCGCCACCAGCAGCGCCAGCAGCGCGCCGCCCAACGAGAGCGGCAGCGCCGACATGATGGTGAGCGGCTGCAGGAAGCCCCCGAACAGCAGCACCAGCACCAGGTAGACCAGCAGCACGCCCGTCCCCAGCGCCATCAGGAAGCCGCCGAACAGCTCCGCCATCACCTCGCTGTCGCCGGTGGGGCGGTTCGCGACACCGGGCGGCAGGTTCTGCATGATGGGCAGGGCGTTCACCCGCTGCATGGCATCGCCCAGCGGCATGCCGCCCAGTTCCGCCTCCACCGTCAACTGCCGCTGCCGGCCCAGCCGGTCTATCTGCGCGGGGCCGGCGGCGTGGGCGATGTCGGCCACCGCCTCAAGCGGCACCGCCAGCCCGCCACGGCCTTCCACGCGCAGCGCGCGCAGTTCCGCCATGTCGGCCCGCGCGCGTTCGTCCAGCATGACGCGAATGGGGATCTGCCGCTCGGCCAGGGTGAAGCGCGGCAGGGCCTGGTCCACATCCCCCACCGTCGCCAGCCGGATGGTGTTGGCGATGGCCGAGACGGAGACGCCCAGATCCGCCGCCCGCGCCTCGCGGGGCGTGATCTGCAATTCGGGCCGGGCGAGTGCCGCCGTGGACCGCGCGCCGGAGAGGCCCGGGATGGTGCGCATCTGCGCCGCCAGCGCATCGCCGGCGGCCGCCAGGGCCACGGGGTCCTGCCCCACCAGCGTCACCTGCAGGCGCGAGCCGCTCTGCCCATCCGCGCCGAAGCGGATGCGCGCGCCGGGGATCATCTCCAGTTCCGGCCGCAGGGCGTTCTCGATGTCCACCTGGCGCAGCGCGCGCTCCTGGAAGGGCACGAGCGTGGCCAGGATGTTCGCCACGCGCGGGTCGCCATTGCGGGTCACGCTGCCGAGGCCCGGGCCCCCGCCGCCGCCCACCTGCGTGCCCAGGCTCGCGAAGACCGTCACCACCTCGGGCCGCGCGCGCAGGATGCGCGTGGCCTCGCGCACCGCCGCATCCGTGTCCTCGATGCTGGCGCCGGGGGCGAGTTCGAGGGCCATCGAAATCCGCCCGCGATCGGCACCCGGCACGAAGTCGCGCGAGATGAAGGGAATGAGGGCCAGCGAGAGGGCGAAGAACGCCACGCCACCCAGGATGGTGAGGCGCTTGTGCCGCAGGCACCAGCGCAGCACGCCGCCATACCAGCGGCCCACCCGGCCCTCGCGCTCGGGCTCGTGGCGCGGCGGCTTCAGGAAATAGGCGCCCAGCAGCGGCGTCAGCAGCCGCGCCACCACCAGCGAGAACACCACCGCCGCCGCCACCGTCAGCCCGAACTGCCGGAAGAACTGGCCAGGGATGCCCGGCATGAAGGCCACCGGCACGAAGACCGCCAGGATGGTGGCCGTGGTCGCGACCACCGCCAGCCCGATTTCGGCCGAGGCGTCGAGCGAGGCGCGGAACACGCTGATGCCCGGCGTCTGCCGGATGTGGCGCACCGTGTTCTCGATCTCCACGATGGCATCGTCCACCAGCACGCCCACCACCAGCGTCAGCCCCAGCAGCGTGACGTTGTTGAGCGAGAAGCCCAGCCATTGCATCACGAAGAAGGTCGGGATCAGCGAGAGCGGCATGGCCAGCGAGGCCATGATGGTCGCCCGCCAGTCGCGCAGGAACAGATACACCACCAGCATCGCCAGCACGGAGCCGATCACCAGCGCC
The DNA here is from genome assembly GCF_014196305.1 of Roseococcus suduntuyensis. GTDB lineage: Bacteria > Pseudomonadota > Alphaproteobacteria > Acetobacterales > Acetobacteraceae > Roseococcus > Roseococcus suduntuyensis. The sequence continues at coordinate 1,269,856 of NZ_JACIDJ010000001.1, read as the reverse complement.
TCCACCGCCGCGTGGTAGCCGGCCAGCACGAAGGTGGCGGTGGTGGTGACGGGCGTGATCTCCACGCCGTCCATCTCGGCCGAGAGGGCGCGGGCGCGGGCCATCACCTCCTCCGCCACGCGCACTTCCGAGGAACCGCGCGTGCGGACGATCTCGAAGCCCACCACGGGCCTGCCGTCCAGCCGCGCGGCGGTGCGGATTTCGGCGGTGCCGTCCTCCACATCGGCCAGTTCGGCCAGCCTTGCGCTGCGGCCGCTGGGCAGGATGATGCTGCGCTCGCGCAGTTCGGCCACCGTCAGCGCCGAGCCCAGGGTGCGGATGGCCTGCTCGCCCGTGCCGATGGTGCCGCGGCCGCCGGGCAGGTTGATGTTCTGTTCGCGCAGCTGCGCGTTCACCTGGCCGGCCGTGATGCCCAGCGCCAGCAGCCGGTCCGGCCGCAACGCCACGCGGACCTCGCGGGCCACGCCGCCCACGCGGTTCACCTGCGCCACGCCGTTCACCGCCAGCATGGCGCGCGAGATGGTGTCGTCCACCAGCCAGCTCAGCTCCGGCACCGTCAGCCGGGGCGAGGAGACGGTGAAGGTGACGATGGCCCCACCCGTGGCCTCCACGCGCGTCACCACGGGTTCGCGCACGCCGGCGGGCAGGTCGCTGCGGATGCGCCCCACCGCGTCGCGCACGTCATTGGCCGCGCGGTCTATGTTGGTGCCCAGCGTGAACTCGACCACGGTGGTGGAGCTGCCATCCACGATGATGGAGCGGATGGTCTTCACCTGCCCCAGCCCCGCCACCGCATCCTCGACGCGGCGGGTCACCTGGGTTTCCATCTCGGTGGGCGCGGCCCCCGACTGCACCACCGAGATCACCACCGCCGGCAGATCGAGGTCCGGCGTGTTGTTGATCCGCAGCATGGGGTAGGCGAAGATCCCCGCCACCGTCAGCAGCAGGAAGATGACGGTCGTCGCCACCGGGTTGTGGATGGCCCAGCCCGAGATGTTGCGGTGGTGGGGGAGGATGCGGCTCATGGCGCCGCGACCCGCACCAGGTCTCCATCGGCCAGGAAGCCCGCGCCGGAGAGCACCACGCGCTCCCCTTCCGCCAGGCCTTCGCGCACCTCCACCATGCCCTCCAGCCGCTGGCCGAGCGTCAGGCGGCGCAGGCGCACGCGCTCCTCGCCGGGCGCCAGGGTGAAGACGGCGGGCGCGCCGTCGCGGAACACCACGGCGGCGGCGGGCAGCAGCACGGCCGGGCGCGGCGGGCCCATGATCTCGGCGCGGGCGAACATGCCGGGCAGCAGGCCCGCGCCGGGCGGCAGCGCCACATGGACGGTGCCCAGCCGGTTCTCGGGGGTGATGGTGGGCGCGATGGCGCGCACCTCGGCCATGATCTCGCGCCCGCCATGGCGCACGCGGACCGGCTGGCCGGGGGCGATGCCGGCCAGTTCCAGCTCGGGCACACGGGCGTTCAGCTCAAGCCGCCCGTCGCGCACCAGGCGCAGCGCCTCCTGCCCGGCCCCCGTCACCGCGCCAATGCGCAGCACCACGCGCGAGACCAGGCCATCGGTCGGCGCCAGCATGGTCGCCTGGGCGAGGCGTGCCGCCACCTCCTCACGCCGCGCGATGGCGGCGGCAAGCCGCGCCTCGGCCTGGGCGGCGACGGATTCCCGCTGCTCCAGCACCTGCCGGGGCCCGATCCCGCCGCTGGCCAGCGTGCGGGCGCGGGCGACCTCGCTCTGGGCGAAGTCCAGCGCCAGCCTTGCCTCGTTGATGCTGGCCTCCACCTGGGCGCCCTGGGCGCGCAGCAGGGCGTCGTCCAGCCGCACCAGCACATCGCCGGCGCGGACCTGGTCGCCCTCCTCCACCCGCACCTCCAGCACGCGCAGCCCCCCCACCTCGGCGCCCAGCACCAGCTCCTGCCAGGGGGCGACGCTGCCATCGCCCACCACGGGCACGGTCAGCGGCCGGATGGTGGCGGGGATGAGCGGGACGGTCAGCACGGGGGTCGGGCCGATTGCGGCGGGCGCCCGAGGCGTGGCGGCGGGTCGCGGCCAGAGGAACCAAGCCGCGGCGGCCAGGGCCAGCAGCACCAGCACGAGCATGACGACGCGCCCGCGCCGACGCGCGGGGCGGGAGGCCTGCGCCTCCTCCGCCTCCTGGGGACGGGCATCGAGCATGTTCATCGGAAGGAAGGCCGGCCGGCGGGGCGAGGTTGCATTGCCACGCGGTTATCCCACGAAAGGCACTCCCCGCGCAGGCCAATTCCGCGCCATGAAATGATCTGTAACACCCCATGATCTACGCCCTCAGGCGCCGGGCGCACGCTCCGCGCGCTGGGCTTTCGCCGCGCGACGGGTGCGCCTGTGGCGCGGTCGGTGGGGCGGCGCCGGCCGCCTTGCGGCCGGATTCGTCTGACTGAGCGCCCACCATATCGTGATTCACGCCCTCAGGCGCCGGGCGCGCGCTCCGCGCGCTGGGCTTTCGCCGCGCGGCGGATGCGCGGGTGGCGCGGTGGGGTAGGCGGCGCCGGCCGCCGTGCGGCCGGATTCGTCTGGCGGCGCGCGAGTGGCTACGCCGCCACTCTCGGCCTCGCCAGCCACATGGCCAGAATGCCCGCCAGCGCGATGCCCAGTCCCAGCAGGTCCGTCATCCCCTCCGGGATCAGCAGCAGCAGCCCGCCGACCAGGATGGGGATGCGCGCCCAGATCGGCGTGGCCCCCACGCCATAGACATACCCCTCGAAGGCCGAGGCCAGCATGAAGATCGCCACCCCCGCCGTCGCCACCGATTGCAGGATCAGCGGCAGGTCGCCCCGCAGGATCAGCGCCGGCTGCAGCACGAACAGCACCGGCAACAGCATCAGCAGGCAGCCGATCCGCAGCGACATCAGCCCCGTCTTCATCGGCGAGGACTTCGCGATGGAGGCCGCGGCGATCGCCGCCAGCGCCACCGGCGGCGTGATGAAGGAGACGATGCCCCAGTAGAGGACGTAGAGATGCGAGGCCATCGGGTCCAACCCCGCCTGCACCAGCGCGGGCGCCAGCACGATGGCCAGGAAGATGTAGCAGGCGGATGCCGTCATCCCCATGCCCAGGATGAAGCTGGTGATGGCGCCGAAGAACAGCAGCAGCCCGATATTGCCCGCCGCATACTGCACCAGCTCGCGCGAGAAGGAGTTGGCCACGCCCGTCACCGACAGCGCCCCGATGATGAGGCCGATGCCCGCGATGAGTGCCACGATCTGCGCCACCGCCTGCCCGCCATCCACCACCAGCCGGCAGAAGGACATCAGGTTGAACCCGGTCGTCTTGCGCCGCAGCACCGCCACCACCAGCAGGAAGAGGCAGACCCAGAAGGGCGCCTGCGCCTCCATCCGGAAGGCCAGCAGCAGCACCGTCAGCCCCACGATGGCGCCGATGAAATACCAGCCCGAAGCCAGCGTGGGCCCGAGCGGCGGCACCTCCGACTTCGGCACGCCCCTGAGCCCCTTCCGCACGGCGTAGAGGTCGGTCTGCAGGAACAGCGCGGCGTAGAACAGCACCGAGGGCAGCAGCGCCGCCAGCATCACCTCGGCATAGGGCACGTTCAGGAAGGTGGCCATGATGAAGGCCGCGGCCCCCATCACCGGCGGCATCAGGGCGCCACCGGTGGAGGAACAGGCCTCCACCGCGCCCGCGTAATGCGCCGAATAGCCGCAGCGCTTCATGGTCGGGATGGTGAGCGTGCCCGTCGTCAGCACGTTGGAGGTGGGGCTGCCCGACAGCATGCCGAAGGTGGCGGACGACACCACCGCCACCTTGGCCGGCCCTCCGCGCGAGGTGCCCATCAAGGCGAGTGCGAAATCCATGAAGAAGGCGGCCCCGCCCGTGGCCGACAGCACCACGCCGAAGACCAGGAAGCCGATCAGCGTGTCGGCCACCACCTGCATGGGGATGCCGATGATGCTCTCGGTGCCGAAGACATGCTCGCGCACCGTGTCGAGCGGGCTGAACTCCACGCCCCAGAGGAAGCCCGGCATCTCGCCCGCGAAGATGGGAAAGGCGCCGAAGATGAGGCAGGCGAAGAACAGCACGTTCTCGCCAGTGCGCCGCACCCCATCCAGGATCATCACGATCAGCGCGACACCCAGCCAGGCCGCCCAGTCGGGCGCCGTCGCGTTCCAGCCCGCGAGCTGGATGGTGAGCGAGACGGTGGCCAGCCACACGCTGATGCCCAGCGTCGCCGCCGCCAGCACCCAGTCGAACCAGGGCACATGCGTCTTCTGCCGCTTGATGGCCGGGAAGGCCAGGAAGGCGAAGGCGCCGAAGCAGCCGATGATGAGGTAGTAATAGGCCGTGCTGATCGGCCGGAACCCGCCCACGCCCAGGTTGAACACCTGGTTGATGGTCAGCAGCAGCCCCGCCGATGAAAGAACGAAGGCCGCCCAGAAGGCGGCCCCTGTCAGGCGGGAGGACCGCGCCTCCGGGTCCTCGATGGCGGGGGCGGCGGCGACGGTGCTGGACATGCGGGGGGAACCGGACGGGAGGTGAAAGAAAAACCGCCGCCGGGGGGTCCGGCGGCGGTGAAGGGGCTCAGCCGAGGGTGGCGAGTGCGGCGCGGCGCCGTTCGGTCCAGGCCGCGGCGAAGGCCTCGGCCGGCTGGCTGCGGGCGCCGGGCAGGAATTCGGCCCAGGCGGCGCGCAGCGTGTTGAGGCGGGTCAGCGTGGTGTCCTGCCAGCGCTGGATGTCGGCATTCCAGATGTTGCGCTCACGCAGGAAGCGGATGGCGCCCTCGTGGAAGGGCGCGTCCATCGGCGGCGTGCCGGCCAGGTTCATGGCCCAGCGCGGCATGATCGGGTTGGTGTCCTTGAACATGTCGAAGCTGTCGGTGATGGCCGTCATCAGCGCATAGACCTCGGCCTCGGCGGCATCGGCGTTCACCGTGATCATGGGGTAGCGATAGCCCATGACGTTCACCGGGTTCTGCTCGGACATGCCGGCCCCGATGGTCTCCGCGAAGGGTTCCACGAAGGGCACGGCGCGCTGCGCCCGCGCCCAGCCCTCGGCATTGTTGGGGTCGAGCTGCACCCAGGAGATGCCGCGCGGGCTCGCCTCCAGCTCACGCAGCACGGCGGCGGCCGGGGCGGCGCCGGCGCAATCGGCGCGGCCCTCGATCAGCGCGCGCAGGCTCGCGGCATAGGAGGGGAACTGCACGATCTGCACGTCGTTCAGCGTGAGGCCCGCGAAGGCCAGGATGGGCTCGACCTTGATGTTCACCGAGGAATTGGCCGGCACCCAGGCCATGCGCTTGCCGCGCAGATCCTCGGGCTTCGTGATCCCGCTCTCGCGCGTCGCCACCACCGAGAAGGCGTTCTTGCGCCCGGCCAGCACGCGGAAATCCTGCGGGCCCCAGTCCGGCGTGGCATATTCGTAGAGGCCCTCGGCGGCGAAGTAGAGCTCGTTGGCCAGCCAGGCATGGCTCGCGCGGCGCTGCTTCAGCGGCAGGATGCGGCCGATGGAGGTGCCCGAGGGCTGCAGCCGCACGCGGGTGCCATGGGCGCGACCCAGCGCGTCCGAAATGGCCGAGGCCTCGACATAGCCGGTCGAGCCCACATCATAGACCGACCAGATCATGGTGGCGGGCAGGTTGGCGAGGTTGCGGGTCTGCGCCAGCGCGGGCGTGGCGAGGCCCGCGGCGCCAAAGGCACCACCGAGGGCGGCGCCACCAAGGGCGAACGTGTTGCGGCGGGTGATCATCTGGACAGCCTCCTCTGCTTTTCGTTACGGGGTTTGTCGGCCAGGAAGGCGCAGGCTGTCAACGCGCCGACCCCCAGCCGTTCTCCACCAGGAAGGCCTCGACCAGCGCATTGAAGGCGGCCGGCTTCTCGAAATAGGCGGAGTGCCCGGCGGCCGGGATCATGGCCACCCGCGCGCCCGGGATGGCGTCCACCATCCCGGCGGGGGCGAAGGGCGGCAGCACCTGGTCCTCGCCATTGGCCAGGAACAGCACGGGGCAGCGCGCGGCGGCCAGGTCGGCCGGCGGGCGGATGCGGGCGGCGCCCAGGCGGGCGCGCAGCGCCTCGCGGTCCCAGCCGCGCGTCAGCCCGTTGATCTGACGATACAGATGCGCCAGCGCCGGGCTTTCGGCCGCCATGTGCGGGCCGGAGGCGGGCAGGATGTGCCGTTCCAGCATGGCCGCGCGCGCCGCGGCACTCTCCGCCTGCCAGGGGGCGAGCCGCTCCGGCACCGGCGCCGCCGCCTGGCGCGGGTCGAGCGAGCCCGTGGTCGCGGCCAGCACCAGCGCCTTCACGCGTCCCGGATGGGCGATGGCGAATTCCACCCCCGTCCAGCCGCCCATGGACTGGCAGACCAGCGCCACCTCGCCATGGCCCAGATGGTCCAGCAGGGCGGCCAGGTCCGGCGCGTATTCCGCCGGGTCCACCCCACCCTCGGGCGCGGTGGAGGGGTAAAAGCCCCGGTGCGAGAAGGCGATGCAGGTGTAGTTCGCCGCGAAATGCGCCACCTGCTGCCACCAGGACATCAGGCACCCCCCCAGCCCATGGGCGAAGACCAAGGGCGGCCCCTGCCCCGTCACCTCATAGGCCAAAGTGCAGTCGGGGCGCGCCAGGGTGCCGGCGCGGTGGGGGAAGCTCATGCTGTGGGGGTTCCAATGAAAGGAAGGGGGCGCGATGGCCGCGCACCCCCCCGGTGGTCATTCGTTGTGGATCATTCCATCCGGATGCCGAGGCGCGTCACCATCTCGCGCTCATAGGCCGCGCGCTGGACGATGAAGTCGCGATACTGCTCGGTGTCGAGATAGACGGTCGGCATGTCGAACTGGTTGCGGACGCGGGTGTTCTCCTCGCTCATCAGCGCCTGCTTGAAGGCGTCGTGCAGGTTGCGGGCGATGCCCGGGTCCATGCGCGGCGGGCCGCTGATGCCGTAGTTGGAGGTGACGACGATGTCATAGCCCAGCTCGCGCAGGGTGGGCACGTCGGGGAAGCGCGGCGCGCGCTCGGCGCTCCAGACGCACAGCGCGCGCATCCGCCCCGCCTCGACATGCGGCGCCCAGGTGGAGCTGTCGGCGATCATGGTCACCTGCCCGCCCAGCACGGCGGTGATGCCCTCGGACGCCCCGCGGAAGGGCACATGGATGAGCTGGACGTTCTCCCGCCCCGCGATGTCCTCCATGGCCAAATGATTGGTGGTGGCGATGCCGGAGGTGGAATAGCTGAGTTCGCCCGGGCGGCGCCGGGCCTCGGCCAGCAGGTCCGCGAAGGTCTGGATGGGGCTGTCCGCCCGCACCGCGATGCCGAACAACCACCCCGTCAGGCCGATGATGTGCGTGAAATCGGTGGTGGTGTCCCATTGCGGCTGGCGCACCAGGAAGGGGCGCCGCACCACGGAAAGGTGCATCTGGCCGACGGTGTAGCCATCCGGCCGCGCCTCGCGCGCCAGGTGCACGGCGTGCAGCGTGCCGCCGGCGCCCGCGCGGTTCTCGATGGTGACCGGATGGCCGAAATGGCGCGAGGCGATGTCGGCCAGGCTGCGCAGATGCACGTCCGAACTGCCGCCTGGCGGCCAGGGCACGATCAGCTTGATGGGGCGCGTCGGAAAACCGGCCTGGGCGCCGGCCAGGCGTGGCGTGGCGAGAGGGGCCGCGACGGCGGCGGCAATGGCGGTGCGGCGCGAGAACGGACCGGGCTTGAAAGTCATGCGGAAGCTCCTCCTTCGGGCAGGGCGCGTCTGTCGGCGCCCTTGGAAGTGGCATGGTGGACCGGCCCAAAGCCCCTTGCCAAGCGGAACCATTCCCCCGCGCCTTGCATCCCGCGCCGCCCCGCGCCAAGGTCCGCCGCGATTTTCCAGGTTGAGGGGCAGAGCATGTCCGAAGCGTTCGACGTCATCGTGATCGGGGCTGGCCCCGGCGGCTATGTGTGCGCCATCCGCGCCGCGCAGCTGGGTCTCAAGGTCGCTTGCGTGGAGAAGCGCGCCACGCTGGGGGGCACCTGCCTGAATGTGGGCTGCATCCCCTCCAAGGCGCTGCTGCAAAGCTCCGAGCACTACGAGGAGGCCCTGCACAAGCTGGCCGACCATGGCGTGCAGGTGGGGGGCGTCACGCTGGACCTCGCCCGCATGCAGGCCCGCAAGGGCGAGGTGGTGGCCTCCAACGTCAAGGGCATCGAGTTCCTGTTCAAGAAGAACAAGGTGACCTGGCTGAAGGGCGCGGGGCGCATTCTGGCGCCCGGCAAGGTGGCCGTGGACGGCACCGAGTATGAGGCGAAGCACATCGTCATCGCCACCGGCAGCGAGAGCATCCCGCTGCCCGGCGTCGAGGTGGACGAGAAGCGCGTCGTCACCAGCACGGGCGGGCTGGAGCTGTCCGAGGTGCCGAAGCACATGATCGTGATCGGCGGCGGCTATATCGGGCTGGAGCTGGGCAGCGTCTGGCGCCGCCTGGGCGCGGAAGTGACCGTGGTGGAATATCTGGACCGCCTGGTGCCCGCCATGGACACCGAGGTCGGCAAGGCCTTCGAGCGCATCCTGGGCAAGCAGGGCTTCAAGTTCCGCCTCAAGACCAAGGTGACGGGTGCGAAGGTGGACGCCGACGGCGTGGACCTGACGGTGGAGCCCGCCGCCGGCGGCGCGGCCGAGACGCTGCGCGCCGATGTGGTGCTGCTGGCCATCGGCCGCCGCCCCTACCTCGCGGGCCTCGGTTTGGAGGAAGCGGGCGTGGCGCTGGACGAACGCGGCCGCGTCGCCACCGACGGGCATTTCGCCACGAACGTGCCCGGCATCTGGGCCATCGGCGACGCCATCCAGGGCCCCATGCTGGCCCACAAGGCCGAGGAAGAGGGCGTGGCCCTGGCCGAGCAACTGGTCGGCCAGAAGCCGCACCTCAACCCGCTGACCATCCCGGGCGTGGTCTACACCTGGCCCGAGGTGGCGACCGTGGGCGAGACCGAGGAACAGCTCAAGGCCCGCGGCCAGGGCTACAAGGTGGGCAAGTTCCCCTTCACCGCCAATGGCCGCGCCCGCGCGATGGGCGAGATGGACGGCTTCGTGAAGCTGCTGGCCGATGACAAGACCGACCGGCTGCTGGGCGCGCACATCATCGGGCCGGATGCGGGCACGCTGATCGCGGAGATCGCGCTGGCGATGGAGTTCGGGGCTTCGAGCGAGGATGTGGCGCGGACCTGCCACGCGCACCCCTCGCTGAACGAGGCGGTGAAGGAGGCGGCGCTGGCCGTGGCCGGGAGAGCGCTTCACATCTGAAGTCTCGCGCGGCCAGCGTTTTTGCGCCCTCAGGCGCCGGGCGCGGCCTCCGGCCGCTGGGCTTGCGCGCCGCTTCAGCTGTGCTGGCCGCTCGGTTCGTCTGGGCGCGCCGGCCGCTTTGCGGCCGGACACTTTGAACTTGGAGTTAGTTCTGCACGGTTGCGATCGCTGCGCCGTGCAAGCCACGCCACAACAAGCCCGCACCTGCGCTGAGGGGCGCTCCCCTCAGCTCGCGCTCGCCGCCTTCAGCGTGGCCTTGCCGGAAGGCGCCTTGGCCGGGGCGGCACCGGTCTCCGCCCCACGCTCCTGCGCGTTGCGCAGCAGGGCCAGGCCCCGATACACCCCATGCACCATCTTGCTGTAGGGCAGCAGCAGGAAGAAGGCCAAGACCAGGCCCAGATGCACCGCCAGCATCACGCCCATCGCCCCCGTGTGCCGCACCACCAGCAGCAGCAGCCCGGTGATGGACACCAGGAACAGCAGCGACAGCATGGCGTATTCGCTGCCCAGCAGCTTCTTCGCCACCGGCACCGGGTCCGTCACCGTCTTCACCCAGATCAACCCCGCCGTGCCGATGCACAGCAGCACCCCGCCCCAGGTGCCGAACTGCACGGGCAGGCTCAGGAAGTGGTGCGGTGACTTCCAGCCCAGGAAGTGGTGGTAGAAGGCGCCCGTCGTCGTCGCCGCGAAGCACAGCATGAAGCCGTAGAACATGGCGTGGTGCAGCCAGCGCCGCTTCTGCGCGAAGCTGTCGTCCAGGTCGTTGCAGCCATGCCCGCCGCCGCCCAGGTTTCGCAGCGTCAGGATGTCGAAGGCCGCGGTGGCGACGGGTGCCGGCGTGATGGGCCTTTGGCCCGCCCCCGGCGCCGTGCCGCGCCAGTAGCGCAGCGCGCCCATCGCCATGGCGAAGAGCGCATAGCCGAAGGTGACCGTCGCCAGCCCCGTCATCAGCCAGTAGGGGATCACGCGGAAGAAGGCGCCCGTGCCCGTCTGCGCCGTGTAGAGGATGGCCGGGTCCTGCAGCCCCATGGTCAGCAGCAGCACGGCCGTGAGTGCGAGGAAGGTCACCAGCACCACCACCGTGCCGTTGCGCTCGAACAGCCGGCCCATGGCGGGCGGCCAGGCGTATTCGGCATAGCTTTCGGCGCGGAGCGTGGCGAAGGTCTGCGGGATGTTCACCCCGAAGGCGTGCGGCGGCGCGTATTGGCAGGCGTGGTAGCAGCCCTTGCAGCCATGGCAGAGGTTGGCCAGGTGCGTCAGGTCCCCGGTGGAGAATTCCCGCCGCATCGCCATGGCCGGGAAGACCGCGCAATAGCCCTCGCAGTAACGGCAGGCATTGCAGATTTCCATCTGCCGCCGGGCTTCGGCCGTGGTCTCAGTTTCGCGCATTTTGGGCCGCCCCCTCCCCGGCCAGCCGCCCGAAGACGGTGCCGATCGTCATTCCGAAGCCCGCCAGATAGCCCTGGCCCAGGATATTGCCAGCCATGATCTCGCCGCTGGCGAACATGTTCGCACTGGGCTTGCCGTCCGCCATGATCACCCGCGCCTTGTCGTTCACCTTCACGCCCAGGAAGGTGAAGGTGATGCCCGGCGCCAGCGGGTGCCCGATGAAGGGCGGCACCTCGATGCGCCGCGCCCAGTGGCTTTTCGGCGGGGTCAGGCCCTCGGTCCGGCAGTCATCGGGCTTCATGGGCGTGAAGGTGCCGTCGCGCACGCTGGCATTGTAGCGCGCGACCAGGGCTTCGAGCTTGTCCGGGTCCAGGTCCATCATCCCGGCCAACTCACGCACGCTGTTCGCGCGCATCGGCGGGAATACGCTCGGCAGGTAGTTGTGCAGCGCCTGGCTGTCGGTGATGGCATAGGCGCGGGACATCGGCTGCTGCGCGATCATCCGCCCCCAGATGGCGTAGCGCTTGGGCCAGACATCCTCGCCCTCGTCGTAGAACCGCTCGACCTTCTGGTTCACCACGATGGAGAAAGGCACGCAGTCCAGCCGCATGGCCAGCCCGCCATCCTCCATCGGCGCGCGGGCGTCGTTGGCCACCGCATGGAACTGCGTGGGGTCGCCCACCTCCTGCACGCCGGAGGCCAGCAGGTCCTTCAGCACCGTGCCCTGGGCATAGGGCGTGCCGCGCACCTGGAAGCGGTCCGCAGCATCGCCCCAGTATTGCCGCAGCCATTCGCGGTTCGCCTGGAACCCGCCGGCGGAGGCCACCAGCGCCTTGAAGCGGATGCGCTGCGGAAAGCCGCGCCAGGAGACGATGGCCTCCGTCGCATGGCCTTCCTCGACGGCGATGTGCTGCACCTCGGTGTCGTAGAGGATGGTGATGCCGAGCTTCTCCGCCGTGCGGTACAGCGCGTTCACCAGCGCCTTGCCCCCACCCAGGAAGAAGGCGTTGGTGCGCGACAGGCTCAGCGTGCCGGAGAGCGAGGGCTGGAACACCACCCCGCAATCGCGCAGGAAACCAGGCGCATGTTCGCTCGCGCGGATGCACATGCGGGCCAGGTGCTCATCCGTGCGGCCGCCCGTGACGCGCAGCAGGTCGTCCCAGTATTCCTCTTCCAGGTAGCTTTCGGTCAGCACGTCGGTCGGTGCCGGGTGCAGCGCCCGCAGGTTGCGGGTGTGGCGCGAATTGCCGCCGCGCATGGGCTTGGGGGCGTGTTCGGCCACCACCACCGAGGCGCCGAGCTTGCGGGCGGTGATGGCGGCGGAGAGCGCGGCATTGCCGCCGCCCACCACCAGCACGTCATAGACGGTGTCGAAATCCATCCCCCTGGTCTAGAACATCATCGCCGGTCGCGAAATCTCCGGGGGCGCGCGATGCCGGCGGAAAGACACCGGGCCGCTGCATTTTTCCATCCGGCGCCAGGGTTCCGGCCAGTCGACCGCAGGCTCGCCCCCCCCTTCCGAATGCCTTATACACGTTGGTTCGGGCGCGCCGCGTCCCTCCGGCCTCCCTGCCCGAGGGCAGCCGACACCCGACGGGGCATCCCTCCGATCAGGACACCTGCCCAATGCCCTCCGCCGACCCTACCTATGCTTCGGATTGGGACTTGACGCATCTGCGCGCGGCCATCGAGGCCGCGGGCGTCGGCCTCTGGCGCTGGAACGTGGAGTCCGACCATATCGGCCTCGACCGGCGGGCCATGGAGCTGTGGGACCTCGCCGGGGCCACCGTCACGACCTTCCGGGAGCTTTCGGCGAAGATCCATCCGACCGACCTCGACCGCGTGCGCGCCGCCTTCGCGGCCACACGCGCCATCGTGGGCGGCTATGAGATCGATTTCCGCATCCTCTCCGGCGACGATATCCGCTGGGTGTCGGCGCGCGGCCAGGGGAATGACGCGGATATCGAGCATGGCGTGATGCGCGGCATCTTCCTCGACGTCACGCGCCGCAAGCAGGCGGAGGAAAGCCACCAGCTCCTGGCCGGCGAGATGAGCCACCGGGTGCAGAACCTGCTGCTCGTCGCCTGCGGGCTGGCGCGCATCACCTCGCGCAGCAGCGAAACCACGGAGGACATGGCGCTCGACCTCACCCAGCGGCTGATGGCGCTGGGCCGCGCGCATGACCTGGTGCGGCCGCGCGGCGGGCGGCCGGTGGAGGCGGTGCTGATGGGCGACCTGCTGGCGGTGCTGCTGCAGGCCTATGACGAGGACGATCCCGCCTCCAGCCGTATTCGCGTGTCCGTGCCACGGATGGACCTGAACGAGGGCGCGGCCACGACGCTGGCGCTCGTCATCCATGAACTCTCGACCAACTCCCTCAAGCATGGCGCCTTGTCGGTGCCCGCCGGCACGCTGGACCTGTCATGCGACGCCCCAGACGAGGAGGTGGTGCTGGTATGGGCCGAGCATGGCGGCCCGACCGCGACCCAGCCCGCGCCTGGCGCCGGCTATGGCGGCGATTTGATCGAGCGCAGCATGATGCACCAGTTCGGCGGCGGCATCGCCTATGAATGGGCACCCGAGGGGCTGGTCGTCACGCTGCGCATGCGCCGGGACCGGATGGCGGCCTGACCGCCCAGGCGAAGGCGGGGGGCTCCAGCGCCACGCCGCGCCGGGCGCGGTCGGCTTGTGGCAGCACGTCCTCCGAGGGCCAGAGCCCCGTTTCCAATGCCGTGGCGTAGCCCTCCGCCAAGCGCGCGCGGCGCATGGCGGCGGCTGCGGCGGCGTGGTCGTAATCCAGCGCGTGGAAACTCACCTCCAGCCCCTCGGCGCGCGGCCTAAGGAGGCTGAACCACACGCGCGGCGTGCCGTCATGCGCGGGCATGCCGATGGCGCCGGCATTGATCCACACCCCCTGCCCCACCCGCCGCGCGAAGGGAATGCCGCTATGGCCCGCGACGACGCCATCGCAGCCCGTGGCCGCGATCTCGGCCGCCAGCACATTCTCGGGCGTCGAGCGGAAGAGGAAGCGGTTGATCTCGGTGGCGCCACCATGCACCACGGCCAGCCGCCGCCCATCGGGCAGGCGCAGCACGAGGCGGCGCGGCAGGGCGCCCATCCAGTCGCGCTGCGCGGGCGTCACCTCACGCAGCGCATGGGCATACCAGCCGCGCGCCAGCAGGTCGCAGGCCGTGCCCTCCTCGAAACCGCAGCCGCAATCCCCGGCGCCGGCGGCAAGCTGTTCCTCGCAATTGCCCATCAGCACATGGATGCCGCTTCCCATCACCAGCGCGGTGGTGGCCGCCGCATCGGCCGCATAGGCCACCACATCGCCGGTGCAGAGAATGCGCGCGGACGGGATGCCGCGCCGCGCGGCCTCCGCCAACAGGGCGCGCGTGGCGTGCGAATTGGAATAGGGCCCGCCGAAGACGAGCCAGGGCGCGTCCAGTTCCATCATGCCAGATGCCGCCGCAGCGTGGCGCTGATCCGGTCCGCCGCCAGCGTCAGCGCGATGATGACGATGAGGATGGCCAGCACCCGGTTGAAATCCAGCAGGTCCACGGCGTTCTTCAACTCCTGCCCCAGCCCGCCCGCGCCCACCAGGCCCAGCACGGTGGAGGCGCGGATGTTGAACTCCCACACATAGAGCAGGTGGGAGAGGTTCTGCGGCATGGTCTGCGGGATCAGGGCGAACAGCGCCACCTGCATCCGTGTGGCGCCGACGGCGGTGATGGCCTCGGCCGGGCGCGGGTCGGCGGTTTCCATGCTCTCCGACCACAGCTTGGCCAAGGACCCCGCCGAATGCAGCGCCACCCCCAGCATCCCCGCGAAGGGGCCAAGCCCCACGGCGGCCACGAACAGCAGCGCGAAGACGAAGCCATCCGTCCCGCGCAGCCCGTCCAACACGCCGCGCGTGGGCTGATACAGCGCCAGGAAGGGCGAAAGCGGCCTGGTCGCCAGCAGCGCCAGCGGGAATGCCAGCAACGCGGCGCAGAGCGTGCCCAGCGTGGCAATGCCCACCGTCTCGCCGGCGCGGCGCGCGATGTCGCCCGCCCCCGAGAAATCCGGCGGCCAGGAACCGGCCAGCCAGCCCAGCAGCCGCGGCAGGCCCGCCGCCAGCCGCGCCGGGTCGGGCGCCACCGTCCAGACCGAGACGCCCAGCAGCGCGGCGAACCCCGCCCAGAAGGCGGCCTGTCGTAGCGTCACGAGGTCCGCAGCCGCCCCAGGGCGCGGCCCGCGGCCTCGATGGGCGCGTAGGTCTCGGGTGTCGCGGCCACCCAGCCGGTGTAGCGCGGCGGCAGCACCTCCGCGCCGGTGGCAAGGGCGGCTTCGCGCAGCGCCGCGCGGGTCGCCCCATCCAGGTCCCGCCGCGCGGCCAGCGCGTCATTGGGCAGCGGCGCGCTGCGCCAGACCACCCGCACCTGCTCGGCGCGCACCCGGCCGGAGGCGATCATCGCGTTCAGGTTCCGGTCGAAATCCGTCGCCAGATCCACCTGGCCCGAGGCCACCGAAATCACGTTGGCCGCGTGGCTCGCCCCGTCGCGGTAGCGGAAGAAGGTGCGCGGATCCACGCCCTGGGTCTGGAACCAATGGTGCGGAATGAGCCAGCCCGAGGTGGAACCGGCATCGGCGAAGGAGATGGACATGCCCCGCGCATCCTCGGGGAAGCGCGCGATGTTCACCCCTTCGCGCGCGATGATGATGGCGTGGTAGGTCGGCCGCCCTTCATAGAGCACCGTCGCCAGCGCCTCGGCGCCCGCCCGCGCATGGGCCAGCACATAGCCCCAGGGCCCCATCCAGGCCGCATCCACCTGGCCCGAACCCATGGCCACCGCGATGCCCGCCCAGTCGGTCGTGACGGTCAGCTCGTAGGGCCGGCCGAGCCGCTGCGCCAGATGCGCGAAGAAGGGCTCGAAGGCCCGGCGCGTGTCGCCCGCCGTGGGCTGGAACGGCCCGACGGCGAAGCGCAGCGGCGCGCGGGATTGCGCCAGCGCCGGCGTGGCCAGGACGGCGCCCAGCGGGGCGCCCAGCGCGGCGCCCAGTGCGGCGCGACGGGTCAACGCGAGCATGAGGCCCCTCCCAGCACGCAGAAGGTCGCGCAATGCGGGTGGTTCAGGGCCACCGGCCGCGCGGCCTCTTCCAGCGTGGCGCCCAGCTCGAAGCGCGCGTCATAGGCCAGCAGGGTGCAGGCCAGCACGGCGGGACGTTCGGCGCCGCGGCGCTTCACCACCATGCGCGAGGAGGCGCACATCAGGCTGTCCGGCGACTTGCCCAGGATGCCCCAGCAGGCCTCCGTGATCTCGGGCACGTCGCGCCCCGCATCCATCTCCGGGAACAGCATCAGCGCCACGGGGTCCGTGGCATCCACCGGAATGCCATGGCGCGCGAAGACCGCCGCATAGCCCGCGCGCATGGCCGCCTCGCCGTCATGGCCGAAGCCCACCCGGCCCGCGACATGGATCGTGAAGCCCTCGCGCGCCATCCATTCCAGCCCTTCCATGGTGCGGGCATAGCTGCCCGCGCCGCGCTCGATGTCGTGCACCGCCGCGTCGTGGTGGTCGAGGCTGACGCGGACCACCAGCCGCGCCCCGCCATGCCTCGCCAGCAGCGCACGCAGCGGCTCCGCGTAGCGGCGCATGGGCTGCATGGCGTTGGTCAGCACCAGGGCGTGCAGCCCGCGCGACAGCACGTCGTCCAGCATGGGCACCAGGCCCGGGTTCATGAAGGGCTCGCCGCCGGTGAAGCCCACCTCGCGCACGCCCATCCCTTCCGCCTCGTCCAGGTAGGCCGCGACCTCGGCGGGCGTGATGTAGACCAGCGCGTCATTGCGCGGGCTGCTCTCGATGTAGCAGTTCGCGCAGGTGATGTTGCACAGCGTGCCAGTGTTCACCCACAGCGTGTCCAGCGCCGTCAGCGCCACCTGCGCCCGGCGCTCGCCCTTCAGCGTCACCTCCGGGTGCTGGAACTTGGCGGGGTTCAGGCGCGGCGGCGCGTCCTGGGTGCGGATGGACAAGGGCGTTGCTCCTTCAGGACAGGGTCGCGGCGTCGTTCAATGCCCAGTCATAGGCGTCTTCGGCGATGCGGGTGGCGGTGGCAAGGCGCCGGGCCAGCTCCCCCGTGGCGTAGTGTCGGAGATGGGCGATGACGCCCGCTTCGGAACCCCCGAAATCCTCCTGGAACCACTTGTAGATGGAGGAGACGCGCAGCCCCCCATCCGCCCGGAAGACGGCCCCGCGCGGGTGGTTCACGAAGGCGCGCGCGGCCTCGTCCAGGGCGGCTTCCAGCGTCCCGGCCCGCCAGGCGCGCGGCCACAGGTTGGGGCAGCCGATCGAGGCGCAGTTCACCGCGTAATGCACCCGCGGGTCGCGGAAGGTCGGGCGCATCGTCTCGTGCTCGATGTCGTCGAGCGACATGCGACGGCCCTCCACCGTCACCAGCCGCGTGCGCCAGGGGCCGATGAACTGGCGCGGGTCGAAGGGCACGCCCGTGGAGCGGATGTCGCGGATGGAGCGCACCGGGTATCGGTCCAGCACCACCTTCAACGTCAGCGCGTTGTAGAGGTTGGCCCAATAGGCATAGGCCTCGCCCCGCGCCATGGCGGAGGGGCGCTGCGCGGCGGCGGCCGCGATCCAGGCGTCGAGCGCCGCCATGTCGGCCGCACTCGCCTTCCAGGCGGCGTAGCGCACGCGGCTGACGCCATCTTCCGGCAACACGACATGCCGCGCCAGCAGTTCCTCCAGCGCCTCGGGCGCGGCGGCGCGGCTCTCCCGCACCAGCAGGGCGGCGACGGCAAGGCCAGGGAAGGCGCGGCGGAGGATGGCCATGTCAGCGCCCCGCGAAACGGTTTTTGAGGGGGATGGCCGCCAGCGACAAGGCGGCCAGCCCCAGCAGCCCCGCCAGGATTTCCGGCGACAGCACCGAGCGCAAATCCAACGTCCCGCCCGCATCCAGGATGTTGCCCAGCCCCGCCCCGGTCAGGCTGAACACCGCCGTGCCGGGAATGATGCCGAGGAAGGTGGTCACGACATAGACCGGCAGCCGCACCCCCACGAAAGCCGGCACCAGGTTCACCAGGAAGAAGGGGAACAGCGGCACCAGGCGCAGCACCAGCAGATAGGAGGCGGCGTTGCGCCGGATGGCCTCGGCCAGGCGCCGCGCCGGCGCGCCGAAGCGGTCCAGGGCGTTGGGGCCGAAGAGCAGCTTGGCGAAGAGGAAGACGCCCGTGGCCCCCAGCGTCGCGCCCACCACCGCCATGGCCGTGCCCCAGAGCGCGCCGAACAGGAAGCCCCCCGTCAGCGTCAGGATCACCGCCCCCGGCACGGAAAGCGCCACCGCCGCGGCATAGACCGCCACATAGATCGCGCCCGCCAGCAGCGGGTTGCCCGCCACGAAGCCCGACAGCGCCGCGCGGTGCCGCGCCAGCGTCTCCAGCGAGAGGAATTCCCCCAACCCCGTGAAGCGCAGCGCCAGCAGCAGCGCGATGGCCGCCAGCGCCAGCCAGAGCCGCCTGTCGCGCAGCCACCTCACGGCAGCACCCGCTGGATCAGACCCACCAGGAAGCGCGTGCGCGCCGAGAAAAGCGATGGCGTGTAATGGGACCCCGCCGCCCGCTTCGAGATTTCGGACATGGTGGGATAGGGCGCCATCATCTGCGCCACGTCGCCCACCTTGAGGCGCTTCTGGATGGCCAGCCCCCACAGCCCGATCATCTCGCCCGCGCGCGGGGCCAGGATGGTGGCGCCCAGGATGCGCCCGCGCGCGCCGAGGACGATCTTGGCCAGTCCCTCCCCCGCGCCCTCGGCACGGGCGCGGTCATTGCCGGAAAGGGATTCGGTCAGCACCGTCACCGCCTCGCCGGCCTCGCGCGCCTCGGCCTCGCCCATGCCGACATGGGCGAGTTCGGGATCGGTGTAGGTCACCCAGGGCAGCGCGCGGTAGTCCGCCTTCGCCGGCAGGCCGAACAGGGCGCGGCGAATGACGATGCCCGCGTGATACCCCGCCACATGGGTGAATTGCGGCCCGCCCGCCACGTCGCCCACGGCGAGGATGCGCCGGTTGCTGGTGCGCAGCCCACCATCCACCGTGATGCCGCGCGGGGTGTGGTCCACCCCCGCCGCCTCCAGCCCCAGATTCTCGATGTTGGGCTGCCGCCCCGCCGCCACCAGCAGATGCGAGGCGCGCAGCGTGCGGCGACGGCCGGCCTGGTCGAACTCCACCTCAAGCCCCTGGCCTTCGGCGCCGGGATGCAGCGCGGCCACCTGAGCCCCCTCCTCGATGGTTACGCCCTCAGCCAGCAGGTGGCCACGCAGCAGGGCGACGGCCTCGGGCTCGTCGCGCGGCAGGATGGTGGCGCGCTCCAGCACCGTCACCGCCGAGCCCAGGCGGCGGAAGGCCTGGGCCATCTCCACCCCGATCGGCCCGCCGCCCATCACCACCAGGTGGTCCGGCCGGTCCTTCAGGTCGAAGACGCTCTCATTGGTGAGGTGCGGCACCCGGTCGAGCCCCGGGATGGGCGGCACCGCGGCGCGGGAGCCGGTGGCGATGACGAAGCGCCGCGCGCGCACCACCTGCCCGCCCGCCTCCAGCCGGTCCGGCGCGGTGAAGCGCGCCTCGGCGCGGATCACGGTGCAGCCCAACCCCTCGAAGCGCTCCACGCTGTCATGCGGGGCGATGGAGGCGATCACCCCATGGATGTGGCGATGGACGCCGGCGAACTCCACCTCCGGCGGCGGCAGATGGATGCCGAAGCGCCCCGCCTGCCGCGCCGCATGGGCCGCATGGGCGGCGGCGATGAGCGACTTGGACGGCACGCAGCCCGTGTTCAGGCAGTCGCCCCCCATCTCGCCCTTCTCGATCAGCACGACCGAGGCGCCCATCTGCACCGCCCCCGCCGCCACCGACAGCCCGCCCGACCCCGCGCCGATCACGCAGATATCGGTGTGCAGCACGCCATTCTTCAGCCGGGGGGTGCGCGGGTGGGCCATGGGGTGTCCGTTTCGGGGTCTATGGCCGTTACGCGCGGCCGGGGCGGAAGGTTACGCCGGAACGCGCCAGGCGAGGCGCGGGCCGAACAGCGCCGCCAGCCCCGTCACCGCCAGCACCGCCACCCCGTGCCAGGCCAGCACCATCAGCGGGCCGAAGGTGGGGTGCACCAGGGTCAGGCCGATGCTGGCGAAGGCGGCGGCGGACAGGGCACTGAACGCCGCCACCGGCCCCGGCCTGATCCAGGCCGCGTGCCGTGTCAACCACAGCATCAGCCCGGCCATCGGCAGCCCCATGCCGATGATGAATTGCAGGCAGGGCCAGCTGACGTGGAAGCGGATGCCGTCGAGACCCACCCGCACCAGCTCCCCCACGCAGCCCACGCCCATGGTGCCCAGCCACAGCCCGATGGCCGGCAGGGGCAGCCAGGCCCAGCGCCGGTCGCGGTCGGGCAGGGAAAGCTCGAAGGCCGCCAGGCCCGCAAGCAGCGCGGTGAGCAGCGCGGCCAGGCTGTGCATCCTCTCGAAGCCGGTCATCGGGCGGTCGAGCCCCGCCCGCGTGCCGAAGATCAGGGCCGCGAGGCCGATGACCGCGGCGGCCAGCAGCGTCCACAGCGCCAGCAGCACCAGGGGCGAGGGCATCCGGCGCACCGGCCGCAGGCCGCAGGCCAGCCGGGCGATCATCTCCTCGGTCCTCATGGCGCACCGCCGGTGAGCCGGCGCCGCAGGCTGTGCAGAGCGCGGTGGGTCGCGACCTTCAGCGCGCCGATGCTCATGCCCGAACGCGCGCTCGCTTCCTGGAGGGAAAGCTGCTCGATCTTCGTCAGTTGCAGGGCGGTGCGCTGGGAAGCGGGCAGCCCGCCCACCGCCTCGCGCAGCTGGCGGGCGGCCAGGCGTTCCTCGGCCTCGCCCTCGGCGCCCAGCTCGGCCGCGTCGTCCAGCAGGGTCTCGCGCGCCACCTGACGGCCGCGCCGGCGCGCCCGGTCGAGCGCCCGGCGCTCCGCGAGGGCGGCCACCCAGGGGCGGAAGGGGCGCGCGGGGTCATAGGTGTGGCGCACGCGGTGCAGGGTCAGCAGCGTGTCCTGCACGGCGTCCTCGGCCTCGGTCGCGTCGCGCAGCCGGGCGCGGCAGATGGCGCGCAGCAATGGCAGGCATTCGGCCAGCAGCGTGGCATAGGCCGCCCCATCCCCCTCCTGGGCCGCGGCCATGAGGGCGGACCAGCGGAGGTCACGCGCATCGCGCGCCACCTGACCGGGGGCCAGCATCAGACAGAGAGGTTGGGCATGGGACATGGAGCCTAGCCCGGTTTCGCGGCGTTCACGCCATGTTTTCGCCGCGCGCGCGGCCGGGGTTACGCCCGGCCGCGGGAAAACTCAGCCCGCCCAGGCGGGGCGGCGCTTCTCGCGGAAGGCGGCGATGCCCTCCTCGGCCTCGGGACCGGCGGCGGTGCGGGCGAAGGCGGCCACACCCGCCTCGGCATAGCCCTCCGGCGAGATGGGGCCGAGTGCCGCCAGCAGCCCCTTGGTCTCGGCCAGGGCGCCAGGTGCGCCCTCGCGCAGGGCGGCCAGCACCTCGGCCAGCAGGGCATCGAGAGCCGCGCGGTCCGCCACCACCTCGTGCAGCAGCCCCATGCGGAAGGCGGCGGGCGCATCCACCACCCGGCCTTCCAGCACCAGTCGCGTGGCCTGGCTGCGGCCCATGCGGCGCACCAGCCAGGGCAGGATTTGCGCGGGCACCAGGCCGCGCCGCACCTCGGGCGCCGCGAAGCGCGCATCCGCCGTGCCGAAGGCGAGGTCGGCGGCGCAGACGAAGCCGAGGCCGCCGGCATGGGCCGCGCCCTCCACCGCCGCGATCACGACCTGCGGCAGGGCGGACAGCTTGCGGAAACGCTCGCCGATGGCGCGGTTGCGCGCCTGACCACCGGCCAGCCGTTCCTCCGGGCTGCCCTGCCCGACCTCGGACAGGTCGAGCCCGGCGCAGAAATGCCCGCCCGCGCCACGCAGCACCACGGCGCGCGCGTCACGGTCGGTGGCGAGGGAGGCGATCACCTCGTCCAGCGCCTCGCCCATCCCGCCGCCGATGGCGTTGCGCCGCTCAGGCCGGTTGAGCGTGACATGCACGACCGGCCCCTGGCGCGAGACCAGGACGGGCGGCGCGCTCATTTCTTCCACCAGCCGCCACGGCGCGGGGCGGCAGCGGCCACTTCCTCGACGGGCTTGGGCGTGATGGCGGGGCCGATCACGGGTCCAGCGGGCTCCGCCGCCGTGGGTTCGGGGGCTGCGGGTTCGGACGTCGGGGCCGGCTCGGCGGTGGGCGCTTCCACGACCGGCGCCTCCGCCACCGGCACGGCCTCGGTCACCGGCGCCGTTTCGGGCGCCGCCTCGACAGGCGCAACCTCAGCGGCGGCGACGGCTTCCGCCTCGACCATCAGCGTCACCGCTGCTGGCTCCGCCGTGGGTGCCGGCTCCGCCATGGGCGCTGGCTCCGCCGTGGGCGCTGGCTCCGCCATGGGCTCGGGCGCCGCCGAGGGCTCGGGCGCCGACGCGGGGCGAGCCCGGGGAGCCCGCGATGCGGCCAGTGCCGCCTCGGCCGCGGCTTCGGCCGCTTCCATCGCCGCCATCAGCCCGTCCGAGGTGCCCGCAAAGGGGTCGGCCGGGGTGGGGCCTTCGTAGCTCTTGGCCTCGCGCGTGGCGGGGGCGGGGGTGCCACCCTCAGGCGCCTCGCCCTCGCGCCGGCGGCGACCGCCGCGACGGCCGCGACGGCGGCGGTTGGCTTCGTCCTCACCCTCGGCGGAGGGTTCGTCGGGCCTGGCCTCGGCGTCCGACGCCTCGGGGGCCGCCTTGGCCTCGGGGGCCTCGCCCTCGCTATCCGCCTCGCCCTCACCTTCCGGGCTCCCGTCGGAGGCCGACCCCGCATCGCCATTCTCGCGGCGACCACGGCCACGGCGGCGACGGCGGCGGCGGCCGTTCTCCTCGCCATTGGCGGACGTGGTGGCGGCTTCGGCCGGTGCTTCGGCCTCGGCCTCCTCGGCCTCTTCCTCGGCGTCCTCGGGCTGGGGCGCGAAATCCATCCGCAGCGCGCTGGGCCGCTCCTCGGCCGGCGGCGGCGGCGGGGCCTTGCTGCGCTCGATGCGCGTCTCGGCGCCCATCAGCGTGTCGTCGGGCTCGAACAGCACGGTGACACCCCAGCGCGCCTCGATATCGGCCAGGCGGTCGCGCTTGCGGTTCAGAAGGTAGAGCGCCACGGCGCTGGTCACCCGCACCGTGATCTCGGCGGCGCGGCGCTTGGCGCACTCTTCCTCGACGGCGCGCAGCGCGGCCAGCGCGGCGCTCTCGATGTTGCGGACCACGCCGCGGCCCTGGCAATGCGGGCAGGTGATGAAGGTGGTCTCGGCCAGCGAGGGCCGCAGCCGCTGCCGCGACATCTCCATCAGCCCGAAATGGCTGATGCGGCCCACCTGGATGCGCGCGCGGTCATGGCGCAGCGCGTCCTTCAGCTTCTTCTCGACCAGCGCATTGGCACGGTTGCTGTCCATGTCGATGAAGTCGATCACGATCAGCCCGGCGAGGTCGCGCAGGCGCAGCTGCCGCGCGATCTCCTCCGCCGCCTCGATGTTCGTCTTGAGCGCCGTGTCCTCGATGTTGCGCTCGCGCGTGGAGCGGCCGGAGTTCACGTCGATCGCCACCAGCGCCTCGGTCTGGTTGATGACGATGTAGCCGCCCGACTTCAGCTGCACGTTCGGGTCGTGCATGGCATCGAGCTGCGCCTCGGCCTGGAAGCGCGAGAACAACGGCACCGCGCCGTCGCGATAGGCTTTGATCTTGCCCAGGTGCTCGGGCATCAGCATGCCCATGAACTCGCGCGCCTGGGCGTAGGCGTCGTCGCCCTCGACGAAGATCTCGTCCATGTCGCGGGCATAGCCGTCGCGGATGGAGCGCTTGATGAGGTCCGCTTCCTCATAGATCAGCGCGGGCGCGGTGCTGGCCAGCGTGCGTTCGCGGATGCCGTCCCACAGGCGCAGCAGGTATTCGCAGTCGCGCCGGATTTCGGGCTTGGGCCGCTGCGCGCCCGCGGTGCGGACGATGAGCGACATGCCCTTGGGCATCTCCAGCTCCTCGATCACCTCGCGCAGGCGGCGCCGGTCGGCGGCCGAGGTGATCTTGCGCGACACGCCGCCGCCGCGTGGGGAATTGGGCATCAGCACGGAGAAACGCCCGGCCAGCGAAATGTAGGTGGTGAGCGCCGCGCCCTTCGACCCGCGCTCCTCCTTCACCACCTGGATCAGCAGGATCTGGCGGCGACGGATGACCTCCTGGATCTTGTAGTTCCGCAGGAAGCGGGGGGAGGAGCGGCGCTCGCGCGCCTGTTCCTCGGCCTCGGCCTCCGCATCGCCCTCGGCGTCGCCTTCGTTCACGCCGATGGTCTCGGGGCGCGGGCTGTCGGAGGGGGGCAGGATTTCCACGCGGCCGGAGGGCTCCTCGCCCTCCTCCTGGCCGTCCTCGCCCTCGCCCTCATCGGCGCCGGCCTCGGCCACCACGTCGTCGGGCAGGGTTTCCTCGCCGGCGGCCTCCTCGGCTTCGCGGGCGCGGGCGGCGTCCTCGGCGGCGAGTTCGGCGGCCAGGGCCTCGGCCACCTCGCCCTCGGGCAGGTCCTCGGCGGGCGCTTCCGAGCCCGGCGTCGCGTCCAGGATGGCCTGGGCGGCGGCGCGGCGCTGCTCGGCCATGGCCTTGGCGGCGGCGCGCTGGCCTTCCTTCTGGGATTCCTTTTGCGCCTCGCGCTGGGTCTCCCTTTGGACGCGGCGCTCTTCCTCGCGGGCCTCGGCCTCGGCCTCCTCGCGGGCCTCGGCTTCCTGCGCCTCGATCAGCTTCTGCCGGTCGGCGACGGGGATCTGGTAGTAGTCGGGGTGGATCTCGCCGAAGGCGAGGAAGCCGTGGCGGTTGCCGCCATATTCGACGAAGGCGGCCTGCAGGCTGGGTTCGACCCGGACCACCCGGGCCAGGTAGATATTGCCCTTCAGCGGGAGGCGATTGGCGGCCTCCAGGTCGAACTCGTCAACGCGGTGGCCATCCATGACGACCACCCGGGTCTCTTCCGGGTGGGCGGCGTCGATCAACATGCGCTTGGTCATGCGGGAAAAACTCCGCGCGCAGGCCCGCCGGGCGCAAGGCCAGGGCAGGGAGGGCGCGCAATGGGAAGGAAGGGACGGATTCCGTGCGGGATCGGCCATCCGGCGATGTCGGGGACATCGGGCGTCTTTCCTCGCTCGGGGGCCTGCCGGTGACATTGCCGGCGCTGCGCGCGCGGCGGGCTGGCAGGCCCAATGGCTGCACCCCCACTCATGTGCGCCCGACACGGGCGGGCGATAGTGCGGCAGGCCCCGCCGCGGGCGGCAGGGCTCATGCACCGCGGATGAGACCGGCGGAACAGGTCACGGATTGTGGTGGATGCCTGCCCGGCCCGCCCCCCTTGTCAGGGATGGCGCCGCCGGTCTCCCTTCCGGGAGGGGGCATCGGACCAGGCCGCGACGGGGGTGGCGCGTCTGCCGCCTGCCCCGTTCCGCCCGCAACACCTATCGCTGGGGCGGCTCACCTTACGCGCCGCGTCCCTGTCCCACAAGGCGCCCATTGCCATCGCGCCCAGGTTTTCCCCGGCCCCTGCCCAGCCAACGGGCGGTTTGCCCGGCGCGAAGGCAGCCAAAGGTGGATTCCGAGGCCGCTTCAGGCTAGACTGCCCTCTGGCGCGATCGGGGGGTCGCGCCGCCGCGCTGGGGGGCGCGACCATATGAATGACATGCATCGGCGGGCCTGGCTCGCCGCGATGGCGGGGTTGGCATGGAGCGCCTCGCCCGCCGCGGCCCAGCGCCGCCCGGCCGCCAGGCTGCCCGTGGTGGTGCTCGATCCGGGCCATGGCGGGGCCGATCCGGGGGCCATCGGCCCCGGGGGCACCCAGGAAAAACGCATCACGCTGGCGCTGGCCATCGAACTGCGCCGCCAGCTTCTGGCCGGCGGGCGCTGCCGGGTGGTGCTGACGCGCGGGCGCGATGTCTTCGTGCCGCTCGGCCGCCGCGTGCAGGTGGCCCGCGACCAGGAGGCCGCGCTGCTGGTCTCGCTGCATGCCGATGCCGCCCCGCCGGGCCAGGCCTCGGGGCTGCGCGGCGCCTCGGTCTACACGCTTTCGGAGGATGCCTCGGACGCGCTGGCCGCCGCACTCGCCCGGCGCGAGAACCTGGCCGACCGCGCCGGCGGGCTGCGCCTGCCCTCCGTCTCGCCCGAGGTGCAGCGCATCCTGCTCAGCCTCATGCGGCAGGAGACGCATGCCGCCTCCACCCGCGTCGCCCGGCTGGCGGTGAACGCGCTGGAAGGCGATTTCCAACTGCTGAACCAGCCGCACCGCCGCGCGGGCTTCGTGGTGCTGAAGGCGCCCGACGTGCCGGCCGTGCTGGTCGAGGGCGGCTTCCTGTCCCACCCGCGCGACGAGGCGCTGCTGAACACCCCCGCGCACCGGGTGCGCCTGGCCCGCGCCCTGGCCGGTGCGGTGAACCGCTATCTCGCGGGGCCGCGGGTGGCGGGTGTGGAGACGCTGGCCGCCCCGGTGTAGCCTTCGCCCCCATGGCGCCTGATCCGCGCGGGCGGAATCGCCGGAGCGGTCCATCAGTCGCTCTCGGTGGTTGGGGACATTCATGGCGCTGGACGCGGTGGGCAGCCTGGCGGTGGCCGCCCTGGTCATTCTGCTCGGCCGGGCATTGCACCGGGGCTTTCCGGCACTGACGCGCTGGCACATCCCCGAACCCGTCTCGGGCGGCACCGCCTGGGCGCTGGGCGTGGCGCTGCTGCACCTGGCGGACGCGCCCGTGCCCGAGACCAGCGCCGCCATCCGCGAGCCCATGCTGCTGGCCTTCTTCGCCACCGTGGGCCTCTCGGCGGACCTGCGGCAATTGCTGCAAGGCGGCGCGCTGCTGGCCCGCTTCGCCCTGCTGACGGTGGGGCTGATCCTGGCGCAGAACGCGCTGGGGGTGGGGCTGGCGGTTGCGCTGGGGCTCGACCCCTTGATCGGGCTGCTGGCGGGCTCGGTCACGCTGGTGGGCGGGCATGGCACGGGGGCGGCCTTCGGGGGGCTCTTCGCGGGGGAGTATGGCGTGCCGGCGGCGCTGGAACTGGCGGTGGCGGCGTCCACGCTGGGCATCGTCATCGGCGGGCTGCTGGCGGGGCCGGTGGCGCGCGGGCTGGGCGGCGCGCGTGGAACAGCCGGCGCCGATTCGCCCCCGCCCCCGCCGCGCCGTCCGGACGAGGCCGCGCTGGCGCCCACCCTTGCCCTGGTGCTGCTCTGCGTGGCGGCGGCCATGGCGATGGTGCCCCTGGCCCGGACCTGGCCCGTGACGCTGCCCGATTTCCTCTGGGCGCTGCTGGCGGGCGTGCTGTTGCGGAACCTCATCCTGGCGCCACTGCGCCAACCGCCGCCACCGCCCGCGCTGGAGGCGCTGTCCGGCATCACGCTGGCGCTGTTCCTGGCCCTGGCCATGGCGGCGCTGCGCCTGTGGGAGCTGGTGGCGCTGGCCGGCCCGCTGCTGCTGCTGCTGGCGGCGCAGACGCTGGCCACCGCGCTCTTTGCCCGCTGGATGGTGTTCCGGGTGATGGGCCGCGACGCCGAGGCCGCGGTCTGCGCCGCGGGCTTTTTCGGCTTCGCCATCGGCTCCACCGCCACCGCCGTGGCCACCATGCGCGAGATGGAGAACCATCACGGCCCCATGCCGCGCGCCATCCTGATCGTCTCGCTCACGGCGGGGCTGTTCGTCACCCTGGCGAACGCCCTGCTGCTGACCCTGATCCTGATGCTGCCCCTGTTCGCCAGGTAGCGCCGGCGCCTGATCGTCCCCGGTGGCCTCACCGAGGACGTGAAGCGGGGCCGCCTGAACAGCTCCTACCGCGCAACCAGATCCTTGTAGGCGTGCCAGGTGGCGTGCCCGATCAACGGCATCACGATGACGAGGCCCAGGAAGAAGGGCACCAGCGCCAGCCCGGTGAACACCACGATCAAGCCCGCCCAGAGCGCCATGGCCCGCCAGTTCTCCATCACCGCCTGGATGGAGACGGTGGCGGCCTCCAGGAAGCTCACCTCCGGCTTGTCCAGCAGCATGGGGATGGAGATGGCGGCCACCGCGAAGGTGACCGAGGCCAGCACGAAGCCGAAGCCCGTGCCCACCACCAGGAAGGGCAGCAATTGCTCGCTCTGCAGCATGGCCAGCGGCAGCTGCCCCAGGCTGGGGGCGAAGTTGATGCCGAAGAACAGCGCGAAGAGCAGCCCCGCGATGCGCGTCCAGAACAGGTGCAGCACCAGCAGCGTCACCCCCATCATCGCGATCTGCGTGGGGTTGCGGCGGAAGCCCGCGACGGCCTCGGCCAGCGTGACCGCCTCGCCCGCCTCGCGCCGGCGGCTCACCTCATAAAGGCCGGCGGCCAGGATCGGCGCCATGATGAAGAAGCCGGCCGTGGCGGGCAGGATGGCCCAGGCCGTGCCCATCTCGAACAGCAGCAGGGCCAGCACCCAGCCCGCCAGCGTCAGCACCGCACCATAGGCGAGGCTGATGGCCTTGTTCGCCATCATGTCGCGCCAGCCCAGCGTCAGCCAGGTCCAGGGGCGGTCGGTCGCGATGCGTCGGATGCGGCCAGTGATCGGCGTCACTACGGCGGTGGTCTCGGTGCTCATGTCGGGTGGCCCTGCGCTGCTCGGCTTGCGCCCCGCTTATAGCATCGCCGCATCGCACCATGCGGTTGATCCAAATCAAGGACGTTGACGGAGTGGGATGCTTGTTTCCGGACCCATGGAGAAAAGCCCGGCCCGGTGGCCGCGCGCCTCCATCGCCCCGGCGGCCGAGACGCGCCGCCTGATGAGGAAGGACAGCAAGGATGGCCACGCTGAGCGCCACGCAACCAGGGGCCATGTCGGCCCCGAGACCCATGCCCGACTACGTGGACGGCCCCATCCGCGCCTTTGCCATCGCCACCATGTTCTGGGGCATCGTGGGCTTCCTGGTGGGCGTGGTCATCGCGTCCCAGCTCGCCTGGCCGCTGCTGAACCTCGACCTGGAATGGACGCATTTCGGCCGGCTGCGGCCGGTCCATACCAGCGCGGTGATCTTCGCCTTCGGCGGCTGCGCGCTGATCGGCACCAGCCTCTACATCGTGCAGCGCACCTGCCGCGCACGGCTGTTCGGCGGCGAGGAGATGGGCTGGTTCATCTTCTGGGGCTACCAGTTCTTCATTGTCTCGGCCGCACTCAGCTACGTGCTCGGCTACAGCCAGGGCAAGGAATACGCCGAGCCCGAGTGGTTCATCGACATCTTCCTGACCGTGCTCTGGGTCACCTACCTGGTGGGCTTCGGCGGCACGCTGGTGAAGCGCGAGGAGCCGCACATCTACGTGGCCAACTGGTTCCTGCTCGCCTTCATCATCACGGTGGCGATGCTGCACATCGGCAACAACATCTCCCTGCCCATCCATTGGGGCAGCGGCTTCTCCTACTCGGCACCCGCCGGCGTGCAGGGGGCGATGATCCAGTGGTGGTATGGCCACAACGCGGTGGGCTTCTTCCTGACCGCGGGCTTCCTCGGCATGATGTACTACTTCATCCCGAAGCAGGCGAACCGGCCGATCTACAGCTACCGGCTGTCCATCGTGCACTTCTGGTCCATCATCTTCCTCTACATCTGGGCCGGCCCGCACCACCTGCACTACACCGCCCTGCCCGACTGGGCGCAGACGCTCGGCATGGTGTTCTCGGTGATGCTGTGGATGCCGTCCTGGGGCGGGATGATCAACGGGATCATGACGCTGTCGGGCGCGTGGGACAAACTCCGCACGGACCCCGGCCTGCGCTTCTCCGTCACCGCCGTCGCCTTCTACGGCATGTCCACCTTCGAAGGCCCGGTCATGTCCATCCGCGCGGTGAACAGCCTGTCGCACTACACCGACTGGACCATCGGGCACGTGCATTCGGGCGCGCTGGGCTGGAACGGGCTGATCACCTTCGGCGCGCTCTACTGGCTGGTGCCGGCGCTGTGGTCGCGCGCGAAGATGTACAGCACCCGACTGATCGAGTGGCACTTCTGGTTGGCCACGCTGGGCATCGTTCTCTACATCACCGCGATGTGGGTCTCGGGCATCATGCAGGGCCTCATGTGGCGCGCCTATGACGAGCTGGGCTTCCTGCAATACAGCTTCGTCGAGACCGTCGCCGCCATGCACCCCTACTACGTGATCCGCGTGCTGGGTGGCGTGCTCTACCTGACCGGCGCGCTGCTCATGGCGTGGAATTTCTACAAGACCATCACCGTGGCCGAGGCGCACGAGGCGGAGCGCGACCTCGCCCCCGCCCGCGCCGTGGCCGCCGAGTAAGGGGAACCCGACATGCTCAAGAAATTCAGCCATGGCATGATCGAGCGGAACATCCTCCTGCTCGGCGTGCTCACTCTCATCACCGTCTCGATCGGCGGGCTCGCGCAGATCGTGCCGCTCTTCACGGTGGAGACCACGATCGAGCGCGTGGCGGGCATCCGCCCCTACACGCCGCTCGAACTGATGGGCCGCAACATCTATGTGCGCGAGGGCTGCTACGCCTGCCACAGCCAGATGATCCGCCCCTTCCGCGACGAGGCCGAACGCTATGGCCACTACAGCCTGGCGGCCGAGAGCATGTATGATCGGCCCTTCCAGTGGGGATCGAAGCGCACGGGGCCCGACCTCGCGCGCGTGGGCGGCCGCTATTCGGATGACTGGCAGGCGGCGCATCTGCGTGATCCGCGCGCGCTGGTGCCCGAGAGCATCATGCCGCCCTACGCCTTCCTCGACCGGCCGCTCGACACGCGCAACATCCAGCGGCACCTGCAGGCCCAGGCCACCCTCGGCGTGCCCTACACGCCGGAGATGATCGCGAACGCGCGCGCCGACCTCGAGACCCAGGCGCGCCCGGACCGCGACCCCGCGGGCTTCCAGTCCCGCTACGCCCGCGCCCGCCAGGCGGCCTTCGACGGCAACCCCGGCGTGGTGACCGAGATGGATGCGCTGGTCGCCTACATGCAGATGCTCGGCACGCTCGTGGACTTCCGCGACGTGACGCCCGAGCAGCTGCGCCAGCAGTAGAGGAGCGGCCCCCATGCTCGTCGAGTTGCAACCCCTGTTCTCCACCCTCTGGGTCGTGTGGTTCTTCGTCCTCTTCGGCGGAATCCTGATCTGGACCCTCAAACCCTCGCGCCGCAAGGACTGGAAGCGGCATGGCGAGATGATCTTCCGCGACGGCGGGAAAGGCTGAACCGATGCCGACCAAGATCGAAAAGGACAGCATCACCGGCCAGGAGACCACCGGCCACGAGTGGGACGGGCTGAAGGAGCTGAACACGCCGCTGCCGAAGTGGTGGCTCTACACCTTCTACGCCACCATCGTCTTCGCGGCGGTCTGGGTGGTGCTCTATCCGGCCATCCCCGTGCAGGGCTGGACGGGGCTGACGGGCTGGACCGCGCGCGGCGCCCTGCCCGCGCAGATGGACGCCGAACGCGCCCGCCAGGCGCCCATGCTGGCCCGGCTGCGCGAAGTGAGCGCCGAGCAGATCGCGGCCGACCCCGAGCTGCGCGGCTTCGCGCTCGCCGGTGGCCGCGTGGGCTTCGCCAACAACTGCGCCGGCTGCCATGGCGCGGGCGGCCAGGGTGCGACGGGCGGCTTCCCCAGCCTCGCCGATGATGACTGGCTGTGGGGCGGCAGCTTCGAGGCCATCCACACCACCATCAGCCACGGCGTGCGCGCGGGCGAGAGCGATGAGGAACGGGGCATCGCCATGCCCGCCTTCCTCACCACCGGCATGCTGACCCAGGCGCAGGTCAATGACACGGCGGACTTCGTGCTGAGCCTTTCGGGCCGCAACGTCGAACCCGCCGCCGTCGAACGCGGGCGGGAGCTCTATGCCGAGAATTGCGCGAGCTGCCACGGCGATGGCGGCGAGGGCAACCGCGACATGGGCGCGCCGCGGCTGAACGACCAGATCTGGCTCTATGGCGGGGACCGCGCGAGCGTGGTGCGCTCCATCGCCTACAGCCGCGCGGGCGTCATGCCGGCGTGGCGCGGTCGGCTCGACCCCGCGATGATCAACATGATCACCGTCTATGTGCATGCCCTCGGCGGGGGTGAGTGAGCACGCCATGAACCAGATCGCGCCAGACCGGCCGAAGGTGGACCAAAAGCCCGAGCCCTCGCTCTACGCCAGCCACCAGAAGGTCCAGCCGCGCGCGGTCAAGGGGCGTGTCCGCAACATCAAATGGGCCGTGCTGGTCGTGCTGCTGGCCCTCTACTACGTCGTGCCCTGGTTCCGCTGGGACCGTGGGCCCGGCGTGCCGGACCAGGCGGTGTTGGTGGATATCGGCCATGCCCGCCTGTTCTTCCTCTGGATCGAGCTGTGGCCGCAGGAGGTCTATTTCCTGACCGGCGCCCTGGTGCTGGGCGCCATCGGCCTCTTCGCCGTCACCTCGCTCTATGGCCGCCTCTGGTGCGGCTTCACCTGCCCGCAGACGGTCTGGACGGACCTGTTCATGTGGGTGGAGCGCCGCATCGAGGGCGACCGCAACGCGCGCATCAAGCTCGACCAGGGCGCCAAGGATGGCCGCTGGTGGAAGCTGAAGCTCTCCAAGCACGCCGCCTGGCTGGGCATCGCGATGGCCACCGGCGGCGCCTGGATCATGTATTTCAACGACGCGCCGACCGTGACCTGGGCGCTGCTGACGGGCCAGGCCTCCGCCACCGTCTATGGCTTCTTCGCGCTGTTCACCGCCACGACCTATGTGCTGGCCGGCGCGGCGCGGGAGCAGGTCTGCACCTACATGTGCCCCTGGCCGCGCTTCCAGGGCGCGATGCTGGACGACAACTCCCTCGTCGTCACCTATCGCGACTGGCGCGGCGAACCCCGCGGCAAGCCCGACGCGGCGCATGGCGACTGCGTGGACTGCAAGGCCTGCGTGCATGTCTGCCCCACGGGCATTGATATCCGCGACGGGCAGCAGCTCGAATGCATCGGCTGCGGCCTCTGCGTGGATGCCTGCGACGACGTG
Source organism: Roseococcus suduntuyensis (assembly GCF_014196305.1). Classification (GTDB taxonomy): domain Bacteria; phylum Pseudomonadota; class Alphaproteobacteria; order Acetobacterales; family Acetobacteraceae; genus Roseococcus; species Roseococcus suduntuyensis. Next base: position 1,237,151 of record NZ_JACIDJ010000001.1, on the reverse strand, counting down.
ATGGCCAAGCTCGGCCGCGACAAGGGCCTCGTCGCCTTCGAGACGCTGAAGAACCTGGCCGCCAGCCAGGCCGCCGTGGCCGGCATGCCCCCCGGCCCCGCCCGCAACGCCGCCGGCATGGCCGCGCGCGTGCCGCAGAAGAAGATCCGCCCGCGCACGCTGATCTATTCGGGCGTGATCCTGGGCGTGGTCGCCCTCATGCTGGGCGCCTGGATGCTGCGCGCCACGCTGACGCTGTCGGTGGAGCGCGACCGCGCGCCGCTCTTCGTGCAGCTCTCGGATGGCGGCATCCGCAATGGCTACACGCTGAAGCTCGCGAACAAGACGCGCGGCGAGGACCTGCACCTGGCGCTGGTGCTGGACGGGCCGCAGGGCCTCCTCCTCACCGTGCAGGACGCGGGCGAGGACGCGGCCGGCCGCCCCATCCTGACCACGCGCGATGACGGCATCACGCAATGGCGCGCGCTGGTCACCGCCCCGCCCGGGCTGCGCCTGGGCGACAACACCCCCGTCACCTTCCGCCTGGTGGACGGCTCCGGCCGCACGCTGGTGACGCAACGCAGCGCCTTCATGGGACCACGCCGATGAGCAGCACGATCCAACGCCCCTCGGGGGAACGCAAAAGCCGCTGGATCCCCTGGGTCTTTGTGGGGGGCATGCTGGTGGTGGTCGTGGTGAACGGCTTCATGGCCTACACCGCCATCAGCAGCTTCACCGGCCTCACCACCGGCCAGGCCTATGACCGCGGCCGCGCCTACAACCACGTGCTGGCCGAGGCCGCGCGGCAGGATGCGCTGGGCTGGACGCCGCGCGTTCGGCTGGCGGGCGGGCGCATCACCCTCGCCGTCACCGACCGCGAGGGCCGCCCGGTGCAGGGTGTGGTGGAGGCCTATCTGCAACGCCCCATCGAGGGCACGCGCGTCGAACTCGGCACCACCACCCCGCGCGAGGGCTTCGCCGCCCCCGACATCGCTTCCGGCCAGTGGGAATTCCGCGGGTTCCTGCTGGACGGGTATGGCCAGCGCCTCGACATCCGCCAGCGCCTGATCTTCCCATGAGCGTGCTGGGCCGCCCCGCGCCACAGGCCGCGCTACAATCGCTGGAGCGCGATCACCCTGGCTGGAATCAGCCAGGGGGTGAATCGCCCTCTCAACGAATGCTCCGGCGCTTTCGCCCTGACAGCCGTCAGCGCGAAAACGCCGGAGCCGCCTGCGCGCATTGCGGGGCGCCCCTTTCCGCAAGCATGGGCTCCACCCGCTTCTGCTGCACGGGCTGCGAGGGCGCGCACCACCTGGTGCAGGGCCTGGGCCTCGACGCCTTCTATCGCAAGCGCGAGACGGCGGACGGCAACCTCAAGCCCGTGGACGCGCCCAGCCTCGACTTCGCCGCGCACGCCGTGGCGCAGAAGGACGGCACGCACCGGCTAGAACTGGTGGTGTCGGGCCTGACCTGCGGCGCCTGCATCTGGCTGGTCGAACAGGCGCTGGCGGCCGAGCCCGATGTGCGGCGCGCCCGCGCCAACCTCTCCACGCGCCGGCTGACCATCGGCTGGGAAGGCCCGGCCGAACGCGCGAACGATTTTTCCGCACTCATCGCGCGGCTCGGTTTTCGGGTGGCGCCCTTCTCGCCCGCCTGCCTGCGCGCCACAGAGGACGCCGAGGGCCGGGAACTCGCGCGCGCACTCGGCATCGCGGCCTTTGGCGCGATGAACGTCATGCTCGTCTCCGTGCCCGTCTGGGTAGGGGTGGAGCTGGGCGAGCAGTCGCGCCACCTCATGCATTGGCTGGCCGCGCTGATCGGGATGCCGACCGTGCTGATCGCGGGCATGCCGCTCTATCGCGGCGCCTGGCGCGGGTTGCAGGCCGGCCGGCTGAACATGGACAGCGCCGTCTCGCTCGGCGTCATCGCCACCACGCTGATGTCGCTGAGTGAGACCTTCCGCAACGGCGAATACACCTGGTTCGACGGCGCCACCGCGCTGCTGGCGCTGATGCTGGCCGGCCGCCTGCTGGACCGCGCGGCACGCCGCCGCGCGCGGCAATCGGTCGCGGAACTGCTGGCCTTGCAGGAAGGCCAGGTGCAGGTGCTGGGCGCGCCAGCGCCCATTCCGGTGGAGCGCGTGGCGGTCGGCGCGCGCATCCTGGTCGCCAGCGGCGAACGCCTGCGCCTCGATGCACGCCTCGATGACGCGGAAGCCCTGCTCGACACCGCCAGCACCACCGGCGAAAGCCTGCCCCGCCGCTTCGCCCGCGGCGAGACGCTGGCGGCCGGCGGCGTGAACATGGGCGCCCCCTTCACCGCCACCGTGACGGCGACGGCCACCGATGGCTCGCTCGCCGCCATGGGCCGCTTCCTCGAACGCGCGGAACAGGCGCGGGGCCGCTTCCCCGCGCTGGCCGACCGCGCGGCACGCATCTACATCCCCATCGCCCATGTGGTCGCGGTGCTGACCTTCCTGGGCTGGTGGCTGCTGGTCGGCGCGCCCTGGCAGGCGGCGCTGGTACCGGCCGTGGCGGCGCTGATCATCACCTGCCCGTGCGGGCTCGCCATCGCCGTGCCGGCCGTGCAGGTCGTCACCTCGGGCGCGCTGTTCCGGCGCGGGGTGCTGGTGGCGTCCTCCACCGGCATCGAGCGGTTGGCGAGCGCGGACCATGTGGTGCTCGACAAGACCGGCACGCTGACCGAAGGCCGCCCGCGCCTGCTGCCCGGCGCCTGGACCGACGCGGACCTGCGCGAGGCCGCATCCCTCGCCCGCCGCAGCCGCCACCCGCTGGCACAGGCGCTGGTGCGCGCCTGCCCGGACGCGCCTGTGGCCGAGGGCGTGGAGGAAATCCCCGGCCAGGGCCTGCGCCAGGGGGCCACGCGCCTCGGCTCCGCGCGCTTCTGCGGGTTGGGCGAGGACCGCACCGGCATGGGGCTGCACCTCGCCCGCCCCGGCGCCGCGCCCGTCGCCTTCCGTTTCGCCGATGCGCTGCGCCCGGACGCCGCCGCCGCCATCGCCGCCTTCCAGCGCGCGGGGCTTTCGGTGGAACTGCTCTCCGGCGATGCGCCCGAGGTGGTGGCCCGCGTGGCCGCCGAGGCCGGCATCGAGACCCATCGCGGCGGCGCCAGCCCCGAGGCCAAGGCCGCGCGCATCGCCGAACTGGCCGCGCAGGGCAAGCGCGTGCTGATGGTGGGCGATGGCGTGAACGACGCCGCCGCGCTGGCTTCCGCCCATGTCTCCGCCGCCCCCGCCGAGGGCATGGACGTGGCCCAGGCCGCCTCCGACTTCGTGCTGCAGGGCGGCGGGCTGCTGCCGCTCGCCGAGGCCATCAGCCGCGCGCGCCTGGCGCAGCGGGTGGCCGCGCAGAACATCGGCTTCGCCTTCCTCTACAACATCGTGGCGGTGCCGGTGGCCATCCTGGGCTTCGCCACGCCGCTGATCGCGGCGCTGGTGATGGCGAGCTCCTCGCTGGCCGTCATCGCCAACGCGCTGCGCCTGCAAAGGGAGATGCGCTGATGGACATCCTGGTGTGGCTGATCCCGCTGGCGCTGTTCCTGGGCGGGCTGGGGCTGCTGGGTTTCCTCTGGGCCATGCGCTCGGGGCAATACGAGGATCTGGACGGCGCCGCCGCCCGCATCCTCTTCGACGATGACGATGTCAGGAAGGACAAACGCTGATGCCTGTTTCCTCTGTGGTGTTCATGGTGATGGCCGCGCTGATGGTTCTCGCCGGGATGTTCGTCGTAACCCTGGCCGAGGGCTTCTTCTACGCCTGGGGCCTGATGCTGATCGCCTTCGGCCTGTTCTACGGCTACGGCATCGTGAAGCGGTATTTTGATGCGCAGGACCGCATGGGGTTGTAAACCACGCCCTCAAACGCCGGGCGCGGCCTGCGGCCGCTTGGCTTCCGCGCCGCGCGCCGGCGTGCCTGGCCGCCCGGTAGGTCTGGGCGCGCCGGCCGCCTTGCGGCCGGATTCTGATGGGGTGCGCTCCCCTCATCCAGGCACCGGCGTGAACACCTGCTTCAAACACCGGATGCCGAAGGCCGTGCGCGTGTGTCGCACGCCGGGCAGGCGGTAGATCTTCTCGCGCAGCAGGCGTTCATAGCCCGCCGTGCCGCCCACCGCCGCCTTCAGGATGTAGTCGTATTCGCCCGTCACCAGCCAGGCCTCGATCACCTCGGGCATGGCGGCGATGGCCTGTTCGAAGTCGCGCAGCTGCGCCTCGTCATGCTTTTCCGTCATCACCTCGATGATGACCGTGTCGGGCAGGCCGAGTGCGGCCTGGTCCAGCTCCGCGCGGTAGCCGCGGATCACCCCCGCCTGCTCCAGCTTGCGCACCCGGGCCCAGCAGGGCGAGGGCGAGAGCCCTACCCGTTCGGACAGCTCGGCATTGCTCAGACGCGCCTCGCCATGCAGGGCGCGGAGAATCCGGCGGTCAATCGCGTCCATGGCAGCAGATCCTTCCGCCTCTTCGGCACCGCACAACAGGATACGGCAGGAAATCTTGCGCGAACCCGCGCAAGCTTCCAAGGTCCAAGCTTGGGAGGCCTTCCATGAACAGCATCGTGCGCCCGGACATCACGCTCGAGGAACGCTGGGACGCCGCCGGCCGGGAAACCCTGCTGACCGGCACCCAGGCCCTGGTGCGGCTGCCCCTGGTGGTGCGGCAGCTGGATGCCTCGGCCGGGCTGGACACGGCGGGCTTCATCAGCGGCTATCGCGGCTCGCCGCTCGGCGGCTTCGACCGGGAGTTGGCGAAGCAGCACAAGCGCCTCCAGGCGCAGCAGGTCCATTTCGAGCCGGGGCTGAACGAGGACCTGGCCGCCACCGCCTGCTGGGGCACGCAGCAGGTCGGCCTCTATCCGAACGCGAAGCACCAGGGCGTCTTCGCCATCTGGTATGGCAAGGGGCCGGGCGTGGACCGCTCGGGCGATGTGCTGCGCCACGCGAACGGGGCGGGCACGGCGCCCTTCGGCGGCGTGCTGGCGCTGGCGGGCGATGACCCGGCGTCCAAATCCTCCACCGTCACCTCGGGCTGCGAATATGCCTTCGCGGACCTGGAAATTCCCCTGCTCGACCCCGCCGATGTGGGCGAGGTGCTGGAATATGGCGTGAAGGGCATCGCCCTTTCGCGCTTCTCGGGCCTCTGGGTCGGCCTCAAATGCGTGGCCGAGACCATGGACGCCACCATGAGCCTGACGGTGGACCCCGCCAGCTTCGCCACCATCGCTCCCGACATCACCCTGCCCGAGGGCGGCCTGCACATCCGCCTGAAGGACGCGGCGCTGCCCATCGAGGAGCGCGTGCGCCGCCACAAGCTGCCCGCCGCCCTCGCCTTCGCCCGCGCCAACAACCTCAACCCCGTGATCTGGCCGGCGCCCCATCCGCGCTTCGGCATCGCCGTGCGCGGCAAGGCCTGGTCCACGCTGAAGCAGGCGCTGGCCGATGCCGGCATCACGCCGGAGCTGGCGCGGATGATGGGCCTCGTCATCTGGAAGCCGGGCCTGGTCTGGCCGCTGGACCCGATGGCGGCGCGCGACTTCGCCCGGGGCCTCGACACCATCCTGGTGGTGGAGGACCGCCGCGCCTTCCTGGAAATCCAGCTGCGCGAGGCGCTCTACGACCTGCCCACCCGCCCCGCGCTGCGCGGCAAGGATGTGCTGAGCGACCTCTCCGAACTCGAAGCCGCGCAGATCCTGCGCGCACTCGCCGCCACCCTGCCCGAGGGGCTGCACACCGAACAGCTCACGGCCCGCATGGCGGAGCTGGACGCGCTGGCGGCGCGCGCGGCCGAGCCCCTCTCGCTGCGCCAACCCTATTTCTGCCCGGGCTGCCCGCACAACACGAGCACGAAGCTCCCCGAGGGCAGCCATGCGCTCGCCGGCATCGGCTGCCACTACCTCGCCAAGGACATGAACCGCGAGAGCGACCTCTTCACCCATATGGGCGGCGAGGGCGCGCCCTGGATCGGCCAGCACCGCTTCACCGAGACGCCCCACGTATTCGCCAATATGGGCGACGGCACCTATGCCCATTCGGGCAGCATGGCCGTGCGCGCCGCCATCGCGGCGAAGGTGACCATGACCTACAAGATCCTGGTCAACTCCGCCGTCGCCATGACGGGCGGCCAGGCGCCGGAAGGCGAGGTCACGGTCCCGCGCATCGCCGCGCAGATGGTGGCGGAGGGTGCCGCCGCCGTCGTGGTGGTGGGCGACGACCCGGACCGCCACCGCGGCGACCCGCTGATCCCCCGCAGCGTCACCTTCCACCCGCGCGCCGAACTCGACGCCGTGCAGCGCCGCCTGCGCGAGACGCCCGGCGTCACCGTCCTGATCTACGACCAGCAATGCGCCACCGAACGCCGCCGCATGCGCAAGCGCGACCTCTCGCCGCGCGCGACGAAACGCGCCGTCATCAACCCGCGCGTCTGCGAGGATTGCGGCGATTGCTCGCGCGTTTCCAACTGCATCGCCATCGAGCCCATCGAGACGGAATGGGGCCGCAAGCGCCGCATTGACCAGTCCGGCTGCAACCAGGATTTTTCCTGTGTGGAAGGGTTCTGCCCCTCCTTCCTGACGCTGGAAGGCGCTGAGCCCGCGAAGCCCCCCACGCCCGTGCTGGAGGGTGAGCCGCCCGACCCCACCCTCCCCGAACCCCGCCGCGGCGAGGCCTGGAACCTGCTGCTGGCCGGCGTGGGCGGCCAGGGGGTGACGGCGCTCTCCGCCATCCTCGCCATGGCGGCGCATATGGAAGGCCGCCCGGTTCGGACGCTGGACATGCTGGGCCTCGCGCAGAAGGGGGGCGGCGTCTATGCCCAGCTGCGCATCGGCGCGCCGGGCGGGAGCGTGGCCAACCCGCGCATCGGCCAGGGCCAGGCGGATGCCGTGATCGCCGCCGACCTGGTGGGCGCGCATGGCAAGGTGGCCCGCCCGCTGCTGGGCCCCGGGCGCACCCGCGTCGTGGTCAGCGCCAATGTCTCCCCCACCGGACGCTTCGTGATGGACCCCGAGACGCGCGAGGACGCGCCGGCCATGCTGGAAAGCGTGCGCGCCGTTTCGCGCGAGGTGGTCGCACTCGACGGCGCCCGCACCATCGAGCGCGATTTCGGCGACCTCATCTTCCTCAACATCTGGCTGCTGGGTGCGGCCTGGCAGCGCGGCCTGGTGCCCATGGGGCGGGATGCGCTGCGCCAGGCCATCACGCTGAACGGCGCCGCGGTGGAGCGGAACCTGCTGGCCTTCGAAGCCGGGCGCCGCGCGGCCGAGGCCGCCCCCCGCACGCCGGAAAGCCTGGACAGCCTCATCGCGCGTCGCATCGCGGACCTGACCGACTACCAGTCCGCCCGCTACGCCCGCGCCTATGCCGACTTCGTGGCCCGCGTGCGCGAAGCCGAGAGCAGCTTGATCCCGGGCGAGCAGCGCCTCTCCCGCGCCGTCGCCACGCAGCTCTATCGCCTCATGGCCTACAAGGATGAATACGAGGTGGCGCGGCTGCACACGGACCCCGCCTGGCAGGCGGAGCTCGGCCGCCGCTTCGCGGGCACCACGCGCATCAACATGCACCTGGCGCCGCCGCTGATGTCCAAGGCCGAACGCCCCGCCAAGCGCGCATTCGGCCCCTGGATGCTGCGCGCCATGGGGCTGCTGCGCCACGGCAAGGCGCTGCGCGGCACCCCGCTGGACCCCTTCGGCCGCACCGCCGAACGCCGCATGGAACGCGCGCTGATCGCGGAGTATCGTGCGGGCATCGAGCGCGCCTTGGCGCAACTGACGCCCGCGAGCCACGCCCGCGCCTGCGACTGGGCGGAGGCCGCCGCGGGCATCAAGGGCTTCGGCCCCATCAAGGCCGCGAATGTGGAAAAGGTCCGCGCCCGCTGGGCCGAACTGGAGGCCTGATGTTCGACCTGCCCGAGGCCACCCGCGAACTCCGCGCCACCGCGCTGGATTTTTCCCGCGACCGAATCGCGCCCAACGCCCAGGCATGGGACGAGGCGCGGCATTTCCCGGTGGAGGTGCTGCGGGAGGCGGCGGGCCTCGGCATGGCCGGCCTCTATGTGCGCGAGGAAAGCGGCGGCGCGGGCCTCACCCGCCTGGACGCCGCCGTGGTGTTCGAGGCCCTGGCCACCGGCTGCCCCACGACCAGCGCCTTTCTTTCCATTCACAACATGGTGGCCTGGATGCTGGACCGCTGGGGCAGTGACGCCCAGCGCGCCGAATGGCTGCCCGCGCTGTTGACGATGGAGAAGGTCGCCAGCTACTGCCTGACCGAGCCCGGCTCGGGCAGCGACGCCGCCGCCCTTTCCACGCGCGCCGCGCGGGACAATGAGGGCTATGTGCTGAACGGCACCAAGCAGTTCATCAGCGGGGCGGGTGCCGCGGACCTCTACCTGACCATGGTCCGCACCGGGGGCGCGGGGGCCGATGGCGTGTCGGCCCTGCTGATCCCGGCGGGCACCCCCGGCCTCTCCTTCGGGGCGAACGAGAAAAAGATGGGCTGGAACGCCCAGCCCACCCGGCAGGTCATCCTGGAGGATGCCCGCATCCCCGCCGCCGCCCTGCTGGGCGAAGAGGGCCAGGGCTTCCGCTACGCCATGGCGGGCCTCGACGGCGGGCGGCTCAACATCGCCGCCTGTTCGCTGGGGGGTGCCCAGGCCGCGCTCGACATCGCGCTGGCCTATGTGAAGGAACGCCGCGCCTTCGGCCGCCCCATCGCCGATTTCCAGGCCACCCAGTTCAAGCTGGCCGACATGGCAACCGAGCTGGAGGCCGCCCGCACCCTGCTCTGGCGCGCCTGCGCCAAGCTGGACGAAAAGGCGCCCGATGCCGGCGCCTTCTGCGCCATGGCCAAGCGCTTCGTCACCGACACCGGCCACCGCGTGGCCGATGACGCGCTGCAATTGCTGGGCGGGTATGGCTATCTGGCCGACTACGGCATCGAGAAGATCGTGCGCGACCTGCGGGTGCACCGCATCCTGGAGGGCACCAACGAGATCATGCGCGTCATCATCGCCCGCCACCTGCTGCGGGGCTGATCCGCGCGGAATTCGCTTGCCACCGGTTGCCCGGCGGCGCTACCTCGCCACCATGCGTAGCTTCGTGGTGGCGCTGGCCGCCCTCGCCCTTCCCGTCCTGCCTGCCGCCGCGCAACCCGCGCTGGTGATCCCGCCTGGCGAACAGGTGGTGGTGCCCCCGCGCGGCGCCCCCGTCGTCTCGCGGCCCCGCCCCGTGCTGCCGCCGGCCGGCGCGCCCCGAGCGACGGTCACGGCGCCGATGCAGGCCGCCCCCCCGGCGCTGGGCACGGTCACGGGCGGCATGGGGCTGACGGCGCCCGCGCTGATCGTGCCCCTGGCCGCGCTGGGCGCCATCGCGGCGGGCAGCCTGCCCGGTGGCGGCGGCGGCACGACGGCCCCGGCACGCACGCGCTGAGCGCCACGGCGCGTGGAGCGTGCTGCGTTCACGCAGCCCGCTCCAGCCGTCGTTGAGAGCGGGATTCGGCGTTTTCGGTGATTCCACCTCAACGCATCCCGCTCTAACCCGCCAGCAGCCCCACGATCTCCGGCAGCAGCGCGGCATCGCCCACGGCCACCACATCGCCGGGGCTGTCCAGCGTCAGCGCGCGCCCCTGCCAATCGGTCATGCGGCCGCCCGCGCCTTCCACCACCGGCACCAGCGCCGCCCAGTCCCAGGGTTTGAGCGTGGCCTCGACCACCGCATCCACCAGGCCCAGCGCCACCAGCCCATAGGCGTAGCAATCGCCGCCCCAGGTCACGCGGCGGGCGGCCTGGCGCACGCGCTCGAAACCCGGGCGCTGCGCGGCGTCGAAGATGTCGGGGGAGGTGACGGAGAGTTCCGCCTCGGCCAGCCGCGCGCAGGGGCGCGCCCGCGCGGTACCGCCCAGCGGCGAGGTGAAGCGCGTGCCCTCGCCCGCCACACCCACCCAGCGCTCGCCCGTCACGGGCTGGTCAATCAGCCCCAGCACGGGGACGCCCCGGTGCAGCAGGCCGATCAGCGTGCCGAAGAGGGGGCGTCCGGTCAGGAAGGCGCGGGTGCCGTCAATCGGATCCAGCACCCAGAGGTACTCGGCATCGCCGCGTTCGGTGCCGTATTCCTCGCCCATGATGCCATGGCTGGGGAAGCGCTCGGCCAGGAAGGCGCGCAGCGCGCGTTCGGCGGCGCGGTCGGCCTCGGTCACCGGCGAGGCATCGCCCTTCGCCTCCACCAGCAGGGCGGAGCGGAACAGCGGGCGAATCGCCTCCCCCGCCAAATCCGCCGCCGCCTCCGCCGCGGCGACGAGCGCCGGGTCGAGCCTCAGGGCAGCGGCACCGGGCTGCTGGACAGGCTGCGCAGGTAGACGATGATGTCCGCCCGCTGCTGCGTGTTGGCAATGCCGGCGAAGGCCATGCGCGTGCCCGGCATGGCGCGGGCCGGGGCGGCGATGAACTGGTTCAGCGCCTCGAAATCCCAGGGCTTGTCGGCCAGGGCGCGGTTGGCGGCCGAGTAGTTGAAGCCCTCCGCCCGCGCATGGTTGGCGCCCACGATGCCCCAGAGGTTCGGGCCCACGCCGTTGCGCCCGCCCTCGTTGAAGCTGTGGCAGGCGCCGCAGGAGCGGCGGGCGGCGGCGGCGCCATTCTCCGCATTGGCGGCGGCCAGCAGCGGGCCGATGGGCTCGATGGCCGGGGCCGCCGGCGCCGCCGCGGCGGCGGCAGGGGCGGCAGCAGCCGGGTCGCGGCCCAGGCTGATGGCGGGCTCGGCCAGGCGCTTGGGGTGGATCAGCACCTCGGCCACGATGCCCGCGCCCATGAAGGCCACACCCGCGGTCAGCACGGCCGCGGCGATCTTGTTGAACTCAAGGCTCATGCCGAGCTCACCCTTCCTCGTTCCCGGCGGCCGTTGCGCGGATTTGCGCGAAGGCCAGCCCTGACTTATGCGTTCGGGACCACATAGCTGCCACCCGCCGCCGCATCAACCGCCCAAGGCACGGGTTTCGTCTCCGGAACGCCCGCAACCCCTTCTTGAACACGAGACCATGAGCCAGACCATCGCCTTCCAGGGTGTCCCCGGCGCCTATTCCGACCTCGCCTGCCGCCAGGCCTATCCGGGCTGGGCCACCCTGCCCTGCCCGAGCTTCGAGGCCGCGATGGAAGCGGTGCGCGAGGGCCACGCCCAGTTGGCCATGCTGCCCTGCGAGAATTCGCTGGCCGGCCGCGTGCCTGACATCCATCGCCTGCTGCCCGAATCCGGCCTCTCCGTGGTGGGCGAGCATTTCGAGCGCGTGGAGCACTGCCTGCTGGCGCGCCCTGGCGCCACGCTCGCCACCATCCGCCGCGCGCACAGCCACCCGATGGCCCTGGGGCAGGTGCTGAAGGTGATGAAGGAGCTGAACCTCACCGCCGTCATCCAGGCCGACACGGCGGGTGCGGCCGAACTCATCGCCCGCGAGGGCACGGAGGAGGACGCGGCGGTGGCGAGCGAACTGGCCGCCGAGGTCTATGGCCTCGACATCCTGCGTCGCAATGTCGAGGACGCCTCGCACAACACCACGCGCTTCTACGTGATGGCGCGCGAACGGAAGATGCCCGCGCTGGGCACGCCGCACACGCTGACCACCTTCGTCTTCCGGGTGCGGAACATGCCGGCCGCCCTCTACAAGGCGCTGGGCGGCTTCGCGACGAACGGCGTGAACATGACGAAGCTGGAAAGCTACATGCTGGACGGCGCCTTCACGGCCACCCAGTTCCTCTGCGACGTGGACGGCCACCCGGACGACCCCGCCCTGTTCCGCGCCTTCGAGGAACTGCGCTTCTTCTCGCGCGAGGTGAAGGTGCTGGGCTGCTACACGGCGCACCCCTTCCGGGTGGCGCATGAGGGGCGGTAGGCCCGACGCGGCCTAGCGCAGCCTCAAACACCGCCCCAGCGCCTGTCGCAGCGCGGCCTCGGCGCCCCCCATGCCGAGCGCGCCCTGCGGCATGCCGTTCACGGCCAGTTCCACCGGCGTGCCCGCATGGGCCAGCAGCCGCGCCACCTCGGGCGCGCCATGCACATCGGCACGCCACAGCGCCTCCAGCGGCGAATGGCGCAGGAAACTCACCTGCAGGCGCTGCCCCCCCGCTTCCAGCGTGATGTCCACGCGCGGCGGCATGGGGCCCATGAAGGCGGCCTCGGCCACCGGGTTCAGCGGCCCGTCGCAATAGAGGTTCAGCCCCCGCACCATGCCAAGCGGCGGGCTGGCCGCCAGGGCGCGCGGGGCCGTCTCCAGCCGCCAGGCGGGGCCGGTGGCGGCGGGTATGGCGGCGACGGCCGGCGCCGGCGGCATGGGCACGGCGACGAAGAGGTTGCCATCCCAGGCCAGCGCCTCATGCCCCAGGACCAGCACGTCACGGTCGGCGCCGGGGCGGATGTCCACCCCCTCTGCGAAACGCTCCAGCACGCGCCGATAGCCGCCCGGAAAGCTCACGATGACATGCACCGGGCATTCGCGGCCCCGGCAGAAGGCCCCCGTCGCCCCCGGGCAGGTCATGGCCGAGACATCCACCACGAAATCCGGCCGCGCATCGGGCGTCAGATTGGCCACGCGGACGAAATTCGGCCCGAAGCTCGGCACCTGGCCCGAACGGGCGCGGCAACCGGCGGTCAGTTCGCCGCGGATCTGGGCGATTTCAGGCGGCTCGGCCAAGGGGGCCTGCGCCCAAACGGGGGGCGCCCAAACGGGGGGCGCCACCAGCAGCGCGGCCAGGAGAAGCGCACGAACTCCCATGGCCGGCGCCGCCCGGTCAGGGCCGCAGCCGCTCGACCCCGCCCGGCGCGGGCAGGTTCCGGCGGCGCAGGCAGTCGCTATAGGCCTGGGACAGAGCCTCCTGCCGGGCGGCCTCGGCGCGGGGGCTCGGGCCATAGGCGGCAGGGCCGGCCTGGGCACCCCAGCTGCGCACCGCCGGCGTGGCCTCGGCCTCGGCACGGCACTCGGCATTGGTCATGGGGGCGCCGCCGCGCAAGGGCTCATTCGGCTGGGCGCAGGCCGCGAGCACGAACAGCATCAGGAAGGGCGCATGCCTCATGCCGACATCCAGTCCTCGATCAGGCGGCGCGCGATCGAATCGGCGCGCGGCAGGGAAAAACCATGCGAAGCGGGGTCGCGGATCTGGTCGCGAGTGAACCAGCGCGCATCCTGCAATTCCTCGTCGTCCAGCGTGATGGGCTCGCTCAGCCCCTCGGCGTGGAAGCCGATCATGATGGAGGAGGGGAAGGGCCAGGGCTGCGAGGAATGATAGGTCACGTCACCCACCTCCACGCCCGTCTCCTCCATCACCTCGCGGCGCACCGCCTCCTCGAAGCTTTCGCCAGGCTCCACGAAGCCCGCCAGCGTCGAATACATCACGGAATTGGGGAAGCGGCGCGAATGGCCCAGCAGGCAGGCGTCGCCGCGCACCACCAGCATGATGACGGCGGGGTCGGTGCGGGGGAAATGCTGGGCGTTGCAGGCGGTGCAGACCATGGCGTGGCCGGCGCTGCGCGCCTCGCACACCCCGCCGCACACGCCGCAGAACCGGTGTTTCACGCGCCAATGCATCATGCCGCGCGCATGGGCCAGCACGCTGGCCTCGCCGGGCGGCAGCAGGCCCGCCACCGCGCGCAGGTCGGTGAAGGCGCCCATCTCGGGCGGCAGCAGGGGCAGCGGGTCGTCGGCGGTGGAGCAGTCCACGGCGAAGACGGGGCGCTTTTCCCACAGGCCCAGGAAGGCCCAGGGACCGCCCGCCATGCGCACGGCCTCGGCGCCGGGGCGGGAGAGGAGAACGGCCTCCGGCCGGCCCTCCTCCACGCCGCGCATCAGGTTGCGAGCGCGCCAGATGGGGACGAAGAGGGTGGCGTCATCGGCCAGCGCGGCCTCGATGAAGGCCGGGTCGTCGCGCAGCTTCCCGGCGCGGTCGAGCGGGCTTCCGGTGTAGGCGTTGGCGCGTTGGGCGGGAATGGCGAGCATGGAGCGACACTAGGCCGCCCCCGCACGCCCGCCAACTGCCTGGTCAGACCAGCATCCAGGCCACAGCGAAGCCGATCACCACCAGCACCAGGCTCGTGATCAGGATGCCGCGGATGCGGCCATTGCCGACAATGCGCCCCTGCCGCGCTTCCTGGCCGCTGAGGTTTCGGTTCGGATCGAGGTCGCTCATGTCGGCTCTCCGTATGCGGCGGCAGGCAGGCCCGCGGCCGTGTGCGTGTTCAGGCGATCAGCCTTGCCAGCACAAAGCCGAGCACGACCAGAATCAGGCTGGCCAACAACACCCAGCGCATCACTCCCAGCGTCTTGCCCTGGCGGGCTTCCTGGGCATTCAGGTTCTTGTCGGGATCCAGCTTTTCCATTCCGCCTCAACGCCCGGCACCCCCCCTGGTTGCGCCCGACGCGCCGGCGGCCGTGTCACTGGCGCGCCAGCCGGGGCCAGTTCGCGTCGCCACGGGTGATGCGGCGGGCCATGTCGCGTTCCCACCGGCGATGCACGCCCCTGTCGTGGTTGAGGAAGAGGCGCCCCTCCACGATGCGCCAGGCCTCGGGGTCAATGGGCGCGGTGTAGCCTTCGGAGACGGCGAAGGCGCAGAAGCCGCCATAGGCAGGGGCGTAGCGCGCGGGGTCGGCCGCGAAGGCGTCGCGGTGGGCGGCGGTGGCGAAGAGCCAGCGCGCGCCCTGCCAGTCATGGGCGAATGCGGGGAGGCCGGGACGCGCGCGGCCCTCGGTGACATAGGCGACGACATCGGTGCCGCGCACCGCCACCCCGCCCTCCTGGTTGGTGCGGGCCTGGTTGGTGCGCGCCATGGCGCGGCGCGGCGCGAACAGGAAGCCCCCGGCCGGGAGCAGTAGGCCAAGGCCCAGGAGATGACGGCGCTTCATCGGATATCCCTCGGTCTTTCCGGGATTTCGTCGCGAGGGCGGCCGGGGTTACGCGGGGCGGGTGCCAAAGCGGGGCGTGCGTGCTATATGTCGTCGCGGAAGGTCGGTGCGGACGGGCTCCTCGCCAACCCGGTCAGGTCCGGAAGGAAGCAGCCGTAACGGGTTCTTGCCCGGGTCGTGTCCGGCCTTCCACCGTTTCTTCGCCACCAGGACCCATGCCCAGCGATCTCGAGCGCGACATGAGCCCGGCGGAGGCCGAAGCCGGCCTCCCCGAGCCCCCCCCGCCCGAGGGCCCCGGCCTGTTCGGCATGGATGACGTGCCCGTCCCCGCACCGGTGGCGCAGGTGGCCGCCAAGCCCACGCCCTATCGTGTGCTCGCCCGAAAATACCGCCCCCAGGCGCTCGATGACCTGATCGGCCAGGAGGCCCTGGTCCGCACGCTCCGCAACGCCTTCGCCCGCGGCCGCGTGCACCATGCCTTCCTGATGACCGGCGTGCGCGGCGTGGGGAAGACCACCACGGCCCGCATCATCGCCCGCGCGCTGAACTGCGTGGGCGTGGATGGGAAAGGCGGCCCGACGGCAGATCCTTGCGGCGTCTGCCCCGAATGCGTGGCCATCCTGGCCGACCGCCACCCCGACGTGATCGAGATGGACGCGGCCAGCAACCGCGGCATCGACGATGTGCGCGAGCTGCGCGAGGCGCTGCGCTTCCGCCCCGCCCAGGGCCGCCAGAAGGTGTTCATCCTGGACGAGGTCCACATGCTGACGGAGCAGGCCTTCAACGCCCTGCTCAAGTCGCTGGAGGAACCACCGCCCGCCATCACCTTCATCCTCGCCACCACGGAACTGCGGAAGGTGCCCATCACCATCCGCAGCCGCTGCCAGACCTTCGCGCTGAAACGCGTGCCGGAAGACCGGCTGCGCGCCCATTTCGCCCGCATCGCGGGGCTGGAGGGCAGCGCGGCGGAGGAGCCCGCCCTGGCCCTGCTGGCCCGCGCGGCGGATGGCTCCGTGCGTGATGGGTTGTCGCTGCTGGACCAGGCCATCGCGCTCGCCGGGGATGGCGGCCAGGTCACGGCCGAGAGCGTGCGCGACATGCTGGGCCTGGCCGACCGTGGCATGGTGCTGGACATCCTGGAAGCCGTGCTGCGCGGCGACCTGCCGCCCGCCCTCGCCCGCATGGCCGAGGCGCATGAGCGTGGCGCGGACGCCGCCAACATCCTCTCCGACATGCTGGAGCAGGTGCATATCCTGACCCGCTTCGCCGCCATCCCGGCGCTGCGCGAGGACCAGGGCCTGCCGGAGAATGAGCGTGTGCGCGGCGCGGCCCTGGCGGCCAGCCTCTCCGTGCCGGCTTTGGCCCGCGCATGGCAGATGCTGCTGAAGGGGCTGGAGGAGGTGCAGCAGGCCCCCGATCGCCGCGCGGCGGCCGAGATGGTGCTGATCCGCCTCGCCCATGTGGCCGACATGCCGACGCCGGGCGACATCCTGAAGCGCCTCGAATCGGGCGGCGCGGTGCCGGCGGCCGGCGGCGCGCCCGCGCCGGGCAATGGGGGCGCGCCCGCGCCGGGCAATGGCGGCGGCGGGCTGCGCGCGGTGGCGGGGGGCGGCGCCGTCATGGCGGCCGCGGCACCTGCCCCGGCCCCGCTGCCCCAGCCCTCCGCCTGGCGCGAGGTGGTGGCGCTGGCCAGCGGCACCCACCCCCTGCTGCACGCCCATCTGCTGCATGACGTGCACCCGGTGCGCGTCGCGCGCGGGCAGGTCGAGATCCGCGTCCGGCCCCAGGCCCCGCGCGACCTGGCCGCGCAACTCACGCGCCTGCTGGAGGAAAAGACGGGCGCGCGCTGGACCATCGCGCTCTCCAACGCGCCCGGCGAACCGACGCTGGCCGAGCAATCCCAGGCCGCCGAGCAGGACCGCCGCGCGGCGGCCGCCACGCACCCGCTGGTGGTGGCCATCCTGACGGCCTTTCCGGGCGCGACGCTCGACGCGGTGCGCGATGCCAGCCTGGACGCCTATGGCCTCGCCCCCGTGGCGTCGGCGGAGGAGGAGTTGCCCGAATTCGCGCCCCCCGACGCCGAACCCGCCTATGACGACGAATTCCCCGAGGAGGATTGAGTGAAGAATCTTGGCAACATGCTGAAGCAGGCCCAGCAGATGCAGACCCGCATGGCGGAGATGCAGGCGAAGCTGGAAGCCACCGAGGTCGAGGGCCAGGCCGGCGCCGGCATGGTGAAGGTGAAGCTGACCGGGAAGGGCGATTTGCGCCGCGTCACCATCGACCCCTCGCTGATGACCGCCGAGGACCGCGAGGTGCTGGAAGACCTGCTGGTGGCCGCCCATGCCGACGCCAAGCAGAAGGTCGAGGCCACCATGGCCGAGGAAATGCAGAAGGCGACGGCCGGCATGGGCCTGCCGCCCGGGCTGAAGCTGCCCTTCTGATGCCGCCGCTGCGGATCGTGGCCGATCCGCCCTCACTCGCCGGCGCTGCGCTTGGCTCCGCCGGACAGCCGGCGGCGGCCATTCGGCCGCTTGCCCGCCTGGGGCGGGCGCTTGGTGGAACGTCTGACCCAAGGGCGGGCTCGTGGATCCTGTCGAGCACCTGATCGCGCTGCTCTCGCGCCTGCCCGGCCTTGGCCGGCGCAGCGCGCGGCGGGCGGCGCTGCGCATGCTGGCGGACCCGCGGGCATTGATGCTGCCCCTGTCGGACGCGCTCAGGGCGGCGGCCGAGGCCGTCACCCCCTGCGGCATCTGCGGCAACCTCGACGCCACGGACCCCTGCCGCATCTGCGCCAACCCCGAGCGTGATCAGGGCCTGGTCTGCGTGGTGGAAGGTGTGGCCGACCTCTGGGCGCTGGAACGCGCCCACGCTCACGCCGGCGTCTATCACGTGCTGGGCGGCACGCTGTCGGCGCTATCAGGCACGGGGCCGGAGGAATTGCGCGTGGCGCCCCTACTGCGCCGCGCGGAAGAGGGGCCCGAGGGGGGCGGCGTGCGGGAGGTGATCCTGGCCCTGCCCGCCACGGTGGAGGGCGCCAGCACCGCGCATTACCTCCAGGACCGGCTGGCGGGCGCGCCCGTCACCGTCACGCGCCTCGCCCAGGGGGTGCCCATCGGCGGCAGCCTCGATGCGCTGGATGACGGCACGCTGGCCGCCGCACTCCGGGCGCGGCGGTAAGGCCACGCGGTGCCCGAAGGGGCGAGGCGGCTACGCCTTCGGCCGCTTCTTCCGGTCGGTCGGGGGGCTGCGCGTGGACACCGTCACCCGAACAGGTCCCATCGCCTCGTAGAAGGCGATCTCGGCGGCGTTGCGCCGGCGCAGCTCCTCGGCCACCGCCGGGAAATCGGGCTGCCGGGCGCCGCTTTCCATGCCATTGGGCATCCGCTTCACATTGGTCGTGATCAGCTCGGAGCAGCGCTTCAGCCCCGTCACATTCTCCACCGCCTCGATAAAGCGCGGCAATTCGTCGAAGCGGCCGATGACGTAGCTGTTCTCGGTCAGCATCCGGCGAATGCCGCGCTCCTCCACCGTGCCGAAGAGCTGGCGCAGCTGGTAATTGTCCACCTGGTCGGCGAATTCCGGGAATTCGGCGATGGCGCGGGAGAAGCTGACATCCCGGATGCGCTCATGCAGGGGGTGGTCGGCGCGGGACCGGACATGGTCGTAGAAGGACACCGCGCGCTCCACTGGCTCGCGCAGGACCGACAGCAGCACCTTGCGCCGCGGCGCGCGCTGCACCAGCGGATGCATCACCGGGAAATGCCCGCAGACGAGCAGCTTGCTTTGCAGCAATTGCGGGTCCTTGGCCAGGCGCTCGGCCAGTTGCGCCTCGCCCCCCGCCTCGGCCAGCAGCAGGTGGTAGAAATGCACGAAGGGGTGGAACATGTCGCCGAGAAGCTTCCACATCGCCGTTCCCGCCGTCTTCGGGATATGGACGAAGTAGTAGATCGGCATCGCGTCCAGCGCCCGGCCGCGCGGCATGGCATGCATGCCCGCAGGTGGCGGTGGCGGCAGGGCGCCCACCAGCCCCGCGGCATCGCGCATGCGCGTGCGGAATTCCTGGCTCTGCATGAGGAGCCAGCCGAACTGCTCGACCGTGCGGCCGGAATTCACATGGATCTCGATCACCTGGGGGCGCTCGGGCGGGCGGCCCAGCAGCAGCCTGTATCCCAGCTCGACCTGTTCGGGCGTCATGCGCTTGGTTGCGGCGCCCGGCTGGGATGATGGCGGGGCATCAGTCACGGTGCGGGCACAAAGGCGCGGGTGAGGAGCGCATTCTTTTCACGCAAATCATCATCAAGTGCTTTTCAGGCGATCTCGGGGCGAAAGTCCAGCCTCCGCGTGGAGGTCAGCCGTCCAGGGCCTCGCGCAGCGCCGCGTCGAAACGGTCGAGGATCATCTCCATCTCGTCGGCCGTCACATTGTAGGGGGGCGCGAGGATGACGTGGTCGCCCTGGCGGCCATCAATCGTGCCGCCCATGGGGTAGCAGCCGAGGCCGCGTGCATAGGCCGCCTGCTTCACGCGCTCATTCATCCGCAGGGCCGGGTCGAAGACCGCCTTGCTGGCGCGGTCGGCCACCAGCTCCACCGCCCAGAACAGGCCGCGGCCACGGATGTCGCCCACATGGGCGTGGTTGCCCAGGCGCTCGGTCAGGCCCTGTTCCAGCTTCGCCCCCATGGCCTGGACATTGGCCAGAAGGTTTTCCGCACGGATCACCTCCTGCACCGCGACGGCCGCGGCGCAGGCCAATGGATGCGCCTGGTAGGTGTGGCCATGCATGAAGCCGCCCGTGCCATCACGCAGCGGCGCCAGCACGCGGTCATTCACCAATATGCCGCCGATGGGCTGGTAGCCGCCGCCCAGCCCCTTGGCGATGACCTGGATGTCGGGGGCCACGCCCTCCGCCTCCCAGGCGTGCTGGGTGCCGGTGCGGCCCATGCCGGACATCACCTCGTCCAGGATCAGCAGCGCGCCGTGGCGGTCGCAGACCTCGCGCATCTTCTGGAAGTAGCCGGGCAGGGCGGTGACGCAGCCCAGGGTGGCGCCGACCACCGTCTCGGCGCAGAAGGCGATGACGGTGTCGGGGCCGAGGCGCTGGAATTCCGCCTCCAGTTCGTCGGCCAGCCGCTGGACGTAGTCGGCGTCGTTCTCGTCATCGCGCCGGTCGCGATAGGCGTAGCAGGGCGAGACATGGTGGAAGGCGTCGCTCAGGATGGGCAGGTAGGTCGCGCGGCGCATCATGTTGCCGCCGGCGGCCAGGGCGCCCAGCGTGTTGCCGTGATAGCTCTGCCGGCGCGCGATGAAGTTCCGGCGCTGTGGCTGGCCGGCCTCCACGAAATGCTGCCGCGCCATCTTGAGCGCCGCCTCCATCCCCTCGCTGCCGGAGGAGCAGAAATAGGCGTGGGTCAGCCCGCCCGGGGCGTGGCCCACCAGCATGTCGGCGAGTTGCTCGGCACTCTCGCAGGAGAACAGCGCGGTGTGGGCGTAGGTCAGCCGTTCCAGCTGCGCGCGCATGGCCCCCAGCACATGCGGGTGGCCATGGCCGAGGCAGGCCACGGCCGCGCCCCCGCTCGCGTCCATCACGGCGTGGCCGCCCTTCTCGTGCAGCCAGATTCCCTGGCCGGAGACGGCGATGGGCGGGGCGGCGCGCAGGCTGCGATGGACGAGGTGGGTCATGGGGCAAAATCGTAACCTGCCCTTACGGCGCCGTCAGCACCCCCACCGCCGCCCCGGTGAGGCAGCAGGCGATGGTGCCCGCCGCCAGGGCGGGGAAACCCAGCCGCGCGATTTCCGCCCGGCGTTCCGGCACCATGGCCGACATGCCCCCCAGCATGATGCCGACCGAGCCGAAATTGGCGAAGCCGCACATGGCATAAGCCAGGATCAGGCGCGTGCGGGGGTCCATCGCCGCCCCCTCCTGCGCCAGCGCCAGGTAGGACACGAATTCGTTGACCACCACCTTCACGCCGAGCAGTTCCCCGGCCCGCGCCGCATGCTCGGGCGCGACACCCATGGCCCAGGCCAGCGGGCGGAACAGCCAGCCCGCCATCTGCTCCAGCGTCAGGCCCAGCAGGGGTTGCAGCACCTCGTTCGCAAGGGCAACGAGCGCCACGAAGACGATCAGCGCGGCCATCACGCCCAGCATCAGCTGCAAGCCGTCGCCGATGCCCTGCACCAGCGCCTCCATGGTGCTGGAATAGCGCAGCACGGGGGCTTCCTCGGCGGTGGTGGAGGTGTCGCCCGGGCGCATCAGCATCGCCACCAGCACGGCCGCGGGGGCGGAAATCAGCGAGGCCGTCAGCAACTGCCCCGCCGCATCCGGCACCACGGGCGCGATGACCAGCGCATAGATCACGAACATGTTGCCCGCGATGGTGGCCATGCCCGCCACCATCACCACGAAAAGCTCGGTGCTGTTCATCCGCGCGAGCCAGGGGCGGATCA
The DNA here is from genome assembly GCF_014196305.1 of Roseococcus suduntuyensis. GTDB lineage: Bacteria > Pseudomonadota > Alphaproteobacteria > Acetobacterales > Acetobacteraceae > Roseococcus > Roseococcus suduntuyensis. The sequence goes on along the minus strand of NZ_JACIDJ010000001.1, from coordinate 1,215,845 downwards.
TCAGCGGCGCCTCGACCATGCCCACGAAGACATTGGCGCCCACGCCGAAGCCGCTGGCCCCGCCCAGCCCAAAGACGCGCCGCAGCGCCCGCGCCAGCAGCCGCACGAGGAAACCCAACACCCCCCAATGGAACAGCACGGCCGAGAGCGCGCCCACCACCAGCACCAGCGGCAAGGCCTGGAAGAACAGGATGAAGGCCGCACCCGGGAAGGGCTCCGGGAAGGGCAGCGGCCCGCCGCCCAGATAGCCGAACACGAGCGAGGTGCCCGCCCGCGTGGCCCGCGCCAGCGCCTCCACCCCCTGCCCGATCCAGCCGAACCCCACCCGCAGCCAGGCGATGTTCAACAGCAGCGCCGCCAGCCCCAGCACCGAGGCCAGCCCCGCCACCACCACCCGCGCCGAGACACCCCGCCGGCAGCCTCCCAGCACCCAGGCCAGCAGGCAGAGCGCGCCCATGCCGGCGAGCGACTGCCATTGCAGCGCGCTCAAGCGGGTTCGTCCTCGTCGGCCTCGGGCAGGTCGAGGCCGAGGGCGGCGGCCGATTGCTCGCCCGGCATGGCCTCCACGCCCTTCAGCTTGCGCGCGATGGCACGGGTGCGCGTGCGCGCATCGCCGATCGTGTTGTTCACCGTGCCCACCTGCTTGCCCAGCTTCTCCAGGACGCCGTCCATCTTGGCCATCTCGGCCTTGGTGGCGGCAAGCAAATCCCGCACGCCTTCCGCATTCTTGGACAAGGCCAGCGTGACATGGCCGAGCTGGATGGTCCGCAACATGGCCGGCAGCAGCGAGGGGCCGGCGATGAAGACGCGGCCCGAATGGCCCACATCCTCGATCAGGCCGGGGATGCGGGCCACTTCGGCATAGAGGCCCTCGGTCGGCAGATAGAGCACGGCGAATTCCGTGGTCAGCGGCGGGTGGACGTATTTCTGCCGGATCTTCTGGGCCTCGGCGCGGATGCGGACTTCCAGGGCGCGGCGGGCCTGGGCCTCGGCCGCCACGTCGCCCGCGTCGTGCGCGGCCAGCAGGCGTTCGTAATCCTCCACGGGGAACTTCGCGTCCACCGGCAGGCGCACGATGGACTCGCCGCTGGTCGGCATGCGGATGGCGAATTCCACCACCTCGTTGCTGTCCTCGCGCAGCTTCACGTTCATCTCGTAGCTGCCCTCGGGCAGGAAGTCGTCCAGCATGGCCTTCACCTGGGCCTCGCCCCAGCCGCCGCGCGTCTTGACGTTGGAGAAGAGGCGCTTCAGGTCCCCCACCTGCGTCGCCACCGACTGCACATTGCCCATCATGGCCTGGATGGCGTTGAACTGGTCAATGACGCGGGTGAAGCTTTCGGTCATCTGCTTCTCCACCGCCTCGCCCAGCTTCTCGTTCACGCTGGCCTGGATGTCGGTGAGGCGCTTGTCGTTCGCCTCGCGCATCTCCTTGAGGCGGGCCTCGATCTCGGCACGGGATTCGAGGGCCTTGCGGTCGATCAGGTCACGCGCCGTGGTCATCTCCAGGGCGATGGCGGCGCGCATGGCGGCCTGGGATTCCGTGAGTGCCGCGCGCACCTGCTCGACCATCACGTTCATGGCGGCCAGCTTTTCGGACATCTCGGCGCGCAGGGCCTTGGCCGCTTCCGCCTGGCCTTCCGCGAGGCCCGCGCGCATCGCCTCCAGCTTGCCGGCGAGGTCGGTCTGGAGCGTGCCGGTGCCCTGGGCGAGGCGCGTCAGGCCCTCGCTGAGCACCTTCGTCTGCTCGACGGAAAAGCCCTGGATTTCGCGGCCCGTCGCGGCCTCGCTGGCGGAAAGCGCCGCCTTCACCTCACCCGCCAGCGCGCCCAGGCGTTCGCCCTGCCGCTCCTGCGCGGCCTGGAGCAGCGGGATGGTCGGGTCCGCGCCAGGCTTGCGCACCAGCAGCAGCAGCAGGACGGCGACCAGCAGCAGGACCACCAGCCCCAGAAGGACCACTTCAACCGACATCACCCACGCCCCCTACGAAGAAACTCCGCCCCCCGGTGCCCTGCCGTGGCTTCGCCACGGCAGGCGGAGCCCAACCCCCAGGACATGGCGCCAAGCCGGGGCCCCCGCGAGAACGCCGAAGGCGGTCTCGTGGGGAACACGTCAGTGCCGGAAGTGCCGCATCCCCGTGAACACCATGGCCAGCCCGGCGGCATCGGCGGCGGCAATCACCTCGTTGTCGCGCATCGAACCCCCCGGCTGGATCACCGCGGTCGCCCCCGCCGCCGCCGCCGCCTCCAGCCCATCGGCGAAGGGGAAGAAGGCGTCGGACGCCACGACCGAACCCTGCGCCAGCGGTGTGTCGGAACCGGACGCACGCGCTGCCTCGGCGGATTTCCAGGCGGCGATGCGCGCCGAATCCACCCGGCTCATCTGTCCCGCGCCGATGCCGACCGTGGCGCCGCCGCGGGCGTAGATGATGGCGTTGGACTTCACATGCTTGCAGACGCGGAAGGCAAACAGCAGGTCGGCCATTTCCTGCGCGGTGGGCGCGCGCTGGGTCACCACCTTCAGCGCGCCCTCCGTCACGCGCCCCGCATCGCGCGACTGCGCGAGGAAGCCGCCGCCCACGCTGCGGAACACCATCCCGGGCGATGCAGGGTCCGGCAGCCCACCCGTCAGCAGCAGGCGCAGGTTCTTCTTGCGCGCGAAGATGGCGCGCGCCGCCTCATCGGCATCGGGCGCGATGACCACCTCGGTGAAGATGGCGCTGATACGCTCCGCCGCCGCGGCATCCAGCACGCGGTTCGCCGCCACGATGCCGCCAAAGGCCGAGACGGGGTCGCAGCGCAGCGCCGCATCCCAGGCGGCGGCGAGGTCCGTGCCCTCCGCCACGCCGCAGGGGTTCGCGTGCTTCACGATGACGATGGCCGGGCGCTCGAACTCGGCCACGCAGTCGAAGGCGGCGTCCGTGTCGTTCAAATTGTTGAAGCTCAGCTCCTTGCCCTGCGCCTGGCGCGCGGTGGCGATACCGGGCCGCCCCGTGCCGTCCAGGTAGAAGCCCGCGCGCTGGTGCGGGTTCTCGCCATAGCGCAGCGTCTGCGCGAGTTGTCCCGCGAAAGCCAGGCGCGGTGGGAACTCCTGCCCCACCTGCCCCGCGAACCAGCTGCCGATGGCCGCGTCATAGGAAGCCGTGCGGGCATAGGCGGCCGCCGCCAGCTCCCGCCGCAAGGCGAGGCTCGTGCCGCCCTGCGTCGCCAACTCCTCGGTCACGCGCAGCAGGTGCTGGGGCTCGGTGCAGACGACCACATGGGCGTGGTTCTTGGCCGCCGAGCGGATCATGGCCGGCCCGCCGATGTCGATGTTCTCGATGCAGTCGTCGAACTCGGCGCCCTTCGCCACCGTCGCCTCGAAGGGGTAGAGGTTCACCGCCAGCAGATCTATGGGCGCCAGCCCGTGCTGCTCCATCTGCTGGAGATGCGCCGAGAGGTCACGCCGGCCCAGCAGCCCGCCATGCACCTGCGGCACCAGCGTCTTCACGCGGCCGTCCAGCACCTCGGGGAAGCCCGTGTGCTCGGAGACATCCTTCACGGGGATGCCGGCCGCGCGGATGGCCTGGGCGGTGCCGCCGGTGGAGAGGATCTCGGCCCCCATCCCCGCCAGCATCCGGGCGAAATCCACGATGCCCGTCTTGTCGGAGACGGAGAGCAGGGCGCGGCGAATGGGCAGGCGGTCGGTCATGCGTCAAAGTCCCAGATGGTCGAGGGTGCGCGCCAGCACGCGGGCCTCGGTGTAGTGCGAAAGGGCGCGGGCCAGGCCCGCCTGCCCCATGCTGTGGCGCAGTTGCGCGTCGGCGGCCAGCCGCGAAAGCGCATCGGCCAGCGGCGCGGCCTGCATGGGCGGGACCAGCAGGCCGGTCTCGCCACCCCGCACCAGTTCGCGGCAGCCGCGGATGTCGGTGGCCACCACGGGCAGGCCGGTCAGCATGGCCTCGATGCCGCTCATCGGCAGGCCCTCGAAATGGCTGGGCAGGCAGAAGATGTCGGCCGCCGCCATCACCCGCGCCACGTCGCGCCGATAGCCCAGGCGGTGCAGCCGCGGCCCCATGGCGGCTTCGGCGCGGGCGAAATGCAGGTCCATGTCGGCGCCATGGTCGGAGGGAAGCCGTTCGCCCACCGCCCAGAGATGGGCGCCCGGCACGCGCGCCATGGCCTCCAGCAATTCCGGCCAGCCCTTGTGGCGCACCAGCCGGGCCACGGCCACCACCACCACGGCCTCCTCCGGCACGCCGAGTTCCGCGCGGATCGCGGCGCGCGCGGCAGGGTCCGGGTGGAACAGCGCCGGGTCTCGCCCATTGCCCAAGGCCACCGCGCCGCGATGGATGAAGAGGCGCCGTGCATCCGCCGCCTCCTCCTCGCTGACGGTGAGGAAGCGGTCGGTCAGCCGCCCGCCCAGCCACTCCATCCCGAGCGAAAGCCCCCGCCGCCACAGCGGCCCCGGCTGGTTGAACAGGAAACCGTGGCAGGTATAGGCCACACGCGGCACGCCGGCCGCCCGCGCCGCCAGCCGCGCCAGGATGCCCGAGATGGGCATGTGCGCGTGGACCAGGTCGAAGCGTTCGTCGCGCAGGGCGGCACGGATCGCGCGCCAGGCGGCGATGTTGGCGCGGGGCGAAAGGCTGCGCGCCATGGGCACGGGAATGATGCGGAAACCCTCGGCCCGCGCCACCTCCAGCAGCGGGCCCTCCGCGCACATCCCCACCACCTCATGCCCGCGCGCGCGGGCCGCGCGCATCAGCGGCAGCAGGAAGTGCCGCAGCGAGAAATCCACATTGGTGACTTCCAGGACCCGCACGCCATCAGGCGGGGGGCGAGGCGGGCTCGGCCGGGGCCACGCGGGTGATGGCCCATTGGATGCCCTCCGGCTCGCCCTGCGAGGTGAGGACGATCTGGCTGGTCCGCCGCGCCTCGACGCCGAGGCCGAGATAGACGCTGTCCTCCAGCGCGATGGCCGCGCCCCGCGCACGCAGGCGCCAGCCCTGGCCGGTGGGCAGGCGCATGAGCACCCCGCCCTCCTCCTCCTGCAAGACGGCCTTCACGCCAGGGTGCAGGTGGAAACGCACCACGCAGGGCTGGTCCACCGTGCCCTGGGGCTCCAGCACATCCTCGCCGCGCAGGTCGTCGCCATTCTCCGACAGATAGAGGCGGCGCTTGTGGATGGCGTTGTGCGTGCGGCGATAGCCGTCATGCGTGGCTTCCAGCCATTGCGCGCCATTGGCCTCGAAGCGTTCCACCTCCACGCGCTCCGGCCGGCGGCCGAGGCCCTCGGGGCGGAGTTCGGCGCTGTTGGTGTCGGCCAGCGTGAGGGTGGAATGCGCGGCGGTGGAACGCAGCGCGTCGCGCCAGGCCGGATCACCCGCCGGCGAGGCGCCGCAATTCACGATCAGCCGGTCGCGCCCCACGGACATCTCGAAGGAGAGCGCGCCGGCATGGGCGAAGCGGTCCGCGCCCCGCGGCGCGCCCGTGGCGGGGTCGGCGCCGCGGCCCGGCGGCGGCGCGCCGCAATCGGCGATGACCAGGGTGCGGCTCGCGGCCAGGCGGTGAAACCCCGTCTCCTGCAGCAGCAGCGGCGCGCGGCCCTTGGCCTGGCCCTGGGTCAGCACCAGGTCCACCAGCGAGGCCGGCTCCTCCCGCGTGCCGTTGAACAGCGCGAGCGTGCCATCGCCATGGCGGAACAGCCGCAACGCCTGCCCCGCGCGATCAATCACGGTGGCGAGCTGCGGCGGCGCGGTCACGCCGCTGCCATTCAGCAGGTTCCTGAGTTCGATCAGATCCTGGAAGGCCAGGAGCTGCACGGCGGGGCTGCGCTCCACATGGCCGCCATCGGGGTGGAATTGCCGTTCGAGTTCCGCCGGCAGGAATTTCAGGGCGCGGACCATCCAGGCCTCCTCGCCCAGCGCCACGGCGGCGGCGATGGTGCCCTTCAGCACCATCAGCGCGCCACGATGCGCGGCCTCGTCCGGCAGGCTGGCCGCGAGCCTGCGCCCGTCATGCGCGAGGCGCTGCATCAGCGCGCGGCGAAACCCCTCCTCGGCCGAGGCGGCGAAGAAATCCCAATGCCCCAGCCAGGCGGAGACGCGCGCGGCCGCCACCTCGGGCAGGTTCGCCAGCGGCTCATTGGCCCCCTGGGCAAGCCAGGCTTCCGTCAGATCCCGCGCCTCGACGCGCGCCGCGTCGCTGCCCAGGCTGCGGAGGTCGCGCAGCCAGGCGAAGCCATGCGCCGCCTGCCGCCACAACAGCGGCCCGGACTCGGGGCCCCAGCCATCGAGCATGCGGGTGCTGCCCAGCACCTCCATCTCGCCGCGCAGCAGGGCGGCGCCGCGATTGGCATCGCCCGGCCAGAGGTCGCGGAAGGAACGCGCCGGCGCCTCCGGCACCCGCACGGGCTTGATGCGCGAGAAGAGGCGGCGGGCGTTGCGGAACACGTCGCTCATGCCGGCTCGCCCCGCAGGCCGCGGATGGCCGCGGCATAGTCCTTGGCACCAAAGACCGCCGTGCCCGCCACCAGCACATCCGCCCCCGCCGCCACGCAGCGCGACGCGGTGGCGGCCGTGACGCCGCCATCCACCTGCAGCGCGATGTCGCGTCCGCTTTCCTGGATCATGCCGCGCAGCGTGGTGATCTTAGCCAATTGGCTGTCCAGGAAGGATTGCCCGCCAAAGCCCGGGTTCACCGCCATGACGAGGATCAGGTCCACCAGATCCATCACATGCGCGACGGATTGCACGGGCGTGGCCGGGTTCAGCACCACGCCGCATTTCTTGCCCAGCGCGCGGATGGTCTGCAGCGAGCGGTGCAGGTGCGGCCCCGCCTCCGGGTGCAGGCTGATGAGGTCCGCCCCCGCCTCCGCGAAGGCGGCGAGGTAAGGGTCGGCCGGGGCGATCATCAGATGGACGTCGAAGAACAGCCCGCAATGCGGCTTCAGCGCGCGGATGAGACCAGGCCCGAAGCTGATATTGGGCACGAAATGCCCGTCCATGATGTCGAGGTGCAGCCAGTCGGCGCCCGCGGCCTCGATGGCGCGCACCTCCTCGCCCAGGCGCGAGAAATCGGCGGCGAGCAGCGAGGGGGCGATCCTGACGGGGCGCATGGCATCCTTGATCTGTCACGGCCCTGCCTCATCGGGCCAAGTGGTTTCGGTTAGCCGATCCCCGCCGCGTTGAAAACCTCGCAAGGGCGTGGCAGGGGGCATCTCCTGCCCCGCTCACAACCCATGGTGATCCATGCCCCGTCAGGCCCTCGCCTTCCTCGTCCCCGCCCGCCACCCGGGCGACGCCGCCGCCGTGGCCGCGCTGTTCGACCAGGGGGTGATCCGGCCGGAGGAGGTGGTGGCCATCCTGGGCAAGACCGAGGGCAATGGCTGCGTGAACGACTTCACCCGCGCCTATGCCGTGGAGGCGCTGGGCCACATGCTGGCCGCGCGCCTGGGCACGGACCTGGCCACCGTGCTGGGGCGGGTGGCCATGGTGATGTCGGGCGGCACGGAGGGCGGGCTTTCCCCGCATTTCCTCGTGCTGGGGGTGCGCCCGGACGGGCCGCCCGCCCCTGCCCCAGCGCTGGCGCTGGGTGTGGCCTTCACCCCCGAATTCCCGCCCGAGGCGCTGGGCCGCATGGCCCAGGTGGACGCCACCGCCGCCGCCGTGCGCGAGGCCATGTCCCAGGCCGGCATCCCCGACGCGCGCGATGTCCATTACGTCCAGGTCAAATGCCCCCTGCTGACCAGCGAACGCATGGCCGAGGCCCGCGCGCGCGGGGCCGCCTGCGCCACCGACGACACCTATGCCTCCATGGGCCTCTCGCGCGGGGCCTCGGCGCTGGGCGTGGCGCTGGCGCTGGGCGAGGTGCCGCGCGCGGCGCTGGATGACGGCGTGGTGGGGCGGGACTGGGGGTTGTTCTCGGGGCGCGCCAGTTGTTCCGCCGGCGTGGAACTGACGCGCAACGAGGTGGTGGTGCTGGGCAATTCGCCCGACTGGGGCGGGGCGCTTTCTATCGCCCATGCCGTGATGCGCGACGCCATTGACCTGCCGGCCGTGCAGCGGGCGCTTTCCGCCGCCGGGCTGGATGCCGGCGCTGGCCAATTGCCGGCCGAGGAGGCCGGGCGCCTCGTCGCCCTGCTGTGCAAGGCCGAGCCCAGCTCCAGCGGCCTGATCCGCGGTCGGCGCCACATCATGTGGGATGACAGCGACATCAACGCGACGCGCCACGCCCGCGCGCTGGTGGGCGGCGTGGTGGCGGCGGCCACGGGGCGGACGGATTTGTTCGTCTCCGGCGGCGCGGAGCACCAGGGGCCGGATGGGGGTGGGCCGGTGGCCGTGATCGTCAGGGGCTAGCGGAGCGGCGGATTCACGCCTTCGGTGAGTCCACCGAAGCCGATCCGACGCTGGCGGAGCGGCGGATTCACGCCTCCGGTGATTCCACCGAAGGCGATCAGACGCTGGCGGAGCGGCGAATTCACGCCTCCGGTGATCCCACCGAAGGCGATCAGACGTCATAGCCGAGCGGCTGATTCACGCCTCCGGTGATCCCACCGAAGGCGATCAGACGCTGAGCGGCCTCGTCCCGATGTTCTGCGCCAGCATCAGCAGATAGCCATCCGGGTCCTGCACGAAGATCTCGCGCTGGCCGCTCTCCACATCGCCGGTGCGGCGCCAGATGTCGCGCAGCGCCGTATGGACGGGCCAGGACCGCGCCGTCAGCGCCTCCAGCACCGGCGCCAGGTTGTCGAAATACAGCTGCATCATGGCGCCTTGGCCGAGCGGCGCCTGCATCGGCCCCGTCTCGAAGCGGCCATTGCGGCGGCAGACCATCACCTGCATCCCCGCCGCGTGTTCGAGGTAGTGGAACCCCTCGGAAGGCCGGGCATAGGCCGTGGTGAAGCCCAGCACGCCGCGCCAGAAATCCAGGCTGGCGTCCAGGTCGTTCGCATGGAGTTCCACCACGAAGCGCGCCCAGCCGCCGCGCGGGGGCGCGCCATATTCATCCATGGGGGTCAGACATCCAGGTTCGCCACCTTCAGCGCATTGCCCACGATGAACTCGCGGCGCGGCTCCACCACATCGCCCATCAGGGTCGAGAACACCGTCTCGGCATCCTCGGCGTCGTCCACGCGCACCTGGAGAAGCGTGCGCACCGCGGGGTCCAGCGTGGTCTTCCAGAGCTGGTCGGGGTTCATCTCGCCCAGGCCCTTGAAGCGCTGGAAGCTCAGCCCCTTGCGGCCCTGGGCCAGCAGCCGGTCATAGGCGGCGAGCGGCCCACGCACCGGGGCTTCGGCGCCCTCGAAGGCCAGCGTGGCCCCCTGCCCGAAATTCGCGCGCAGCAGGTCACGCCGTTCGTCCAGCCAACGCGCCTCGGCGCTGCGAAGGGCCGCGGCGGTCAGCGTGTGGCGCTCGGCCACGCCGCGCACCATGCGGTGCATGTGCACGCCCGCCTCGTCCACCGTCACCACCCAGCCGCGCTCGGAGGGGGGCGCCATGGCGTCGAGCCGCGCCACCAGGTCGGGCGCGTTTTCCAGCGCGCGCTGGCCATCGGGCGTCAGCGTGGCGGCGAGTGCGGCCTGTTCCAGCACCTCCACCGGCACATTGGCCGCCATGCGGCGCATGCGGCTGGTGATCTGGCGCAGGGTTTCGACGAAGGTGGCGAGTTCCACCCCCTCCAGCACCCGCCCATCGGCCAGCAGCATCCGCGCGCCGCTCAGCGCCTTCTCCAGCAGGAAGTCTTCCAGCGCGCGGTCGTCCTTGAGGTAGCGTTCCTCATTGCCGCGCTTGGCGCGGTAGAGCGGCGGCTGCGCGATGTAGAGGTGCCCGCGCTCGATCAGTTCCGGCATCTGGCGGAAGAAGAAGGTCAGCAGCAGGGTGCGGATGTGCGAACCATCCACATCCGCGTCCGTCATGATGATGATGCGGTGGTAGCGCAGCTTGTTCGCGTCGAACCCGCCCTTGGCCGGATCGCCCGCGCCGATGCCGGTGCCGAGTGCCGTGATCAGCGTGCCGATCTCGGCGCTGCCCAGCATCTTGTCGATGCGAGCGCGCTCCACGTTCAGGATTTTTCCCTTCAGTGGCAGGATGGCCTGGTTGGCGCGGTTGCGCCCCTGCTTCGCCGAGCCGCCCGCCGAGTCACCCTCGACGATGAACAGTTCCGACTTGGCCGGGTCCTTCTCCTGGCAATCCGCCAGCTTGCCGGGCAGCGTCGAGATGTCGAGCGCGTTCTTCCGCCCCACCTTCTCCCGCGCCAGCTGCGCCGCCTTCCGCGCCACGGCGCTCAGCACCACCTGGTCCAGCACCTGCCGGGTTTCCTTGGGGTGCGTCTCGAACCAGTGCGTCAGCGCGTCGGCCACGGCCATCTGCACCACCGGCTGCACCTCGGAGCTGACCAGCTTGTCCTTGGTCTGGCTGGAGAATTTCGGGTCCGGCACCTTCACGGAGAGCACGCAGGTCAGCCCCTCGCGCATGTCCTCGCCGACCAGCTCCACCTTTTCCTTCTTCGCCAGATCCTCCGCGAACTTCGCCACCACGCGCGTCAGCGCCTGGCGGAAGCCCGCCTGGTGCGTGCCGCCGTCGCGCTGCGGGATGTTGTTGGTGAAGCACAGCATCACCTCGCGCGGGGAGCTGGTCCACCACATGGCCAGTTCCACGCGGATGCCGTCGCCTTCCTTGGCGATGACGCTGATGGGCGGCTTGAACAGCGGGTCCTTGCCCTTGTCGAGCCACTCCACGAAGGCCACGAGGCCACCGTCGAACTTGAACTCCGCCGTCTGCGCCGGGACATGCCGGTCATCACGCAGCGTGATGGCGAGGCCGGAATTGAGGAAGGCCAGTTCCCGCAGGCGACGTTCCAGGATGGCGAAGTCGTATTCGGTCTTGGTGAAGGTCAGCGCGGAGGGCTTGAACGTCACCTCCGTGCCCTTGGCGCGCGTGGCCGGGCCCACGATGCGCAGCGGCTGCACCGTGTCGCCATGCTCGAAGCGGATGAAGTGCTCGCTCCCCTCGCGCCAGATCTTCACTTCCATCCATTCGGACAGCGCGTTGACCACGGCGGCCCCCACGCCGTGCAGCCCGCCCGAGACCTTGTAGGAATTCTGGTTGAACTTGCCGCCGGCGTGCAGCCGCGTCAGCACCACCTCGGCGGCGGAAACGCCTTCCTCCGAATGGATGTCCACCGGAATGCCGCGCCCGTCATCGGTGACGGTCACGCTGCCATCGCCGTTCAGCACCACGTCCACGCGGCTGGCATAGCCGGCCTGGGCCTCGTCCACCGCGTTGTCGATGATCTCGAAGGCCATGTGGTGCAGGCCCGAGCCGTCATCGGTGTCGCCGATATACATCCCCGGGCGCTTGCGGACGGCCTCCAGGCCCCGCAGCACGGTGATGGAGGCGCCCGTGTAGTCATCGCCATTGGGCAGCATGGGTTCGTCCGTCATGGCGCGGGAAACATCATGGGTGGGCAGACACCTCGGCTCTTGGGGCCCCATCCGGCCGCGTGGGCGGCCAGGGGCGATGCGCACGGACGCGCGACAGGGAGAAGCCCTGCATTATGGCATTTTTCCGCGCCTCAGCCCAAGGGGGCGGGGCGGATTTCGCTCTCTTCCAGGGTGAAATATTCGCCCCCCGCCAGGGGCGCGAACAGCGCCGCATCCGTGCCCGTCAGGAAGGCCTGGCCCGGCAGGGCGGCCAGGGCCTCGAACAGTGCCGCGCGACGGGCGGCGTCCAGATGCGCCGGCACCTCGTCCAGCAGCAGCAGCGGCGCGAAGCCCCGCGCGCGGGCGATCAGCGCGGCATGGGCCAGCACGGTCGAGACCAGCAGCGCCTTCTGCTCGCCCGTCGAGCATTGCGCCGCCGGCACGCCCTTGGCCGCATGGGTGAACAGCAAATCCGCGCGGTGCGGGCCGGAAAGGCTGACGCCCGCCGCCGCATCGCGCGGGCGGGTGGCGCGCAGGGCCTCCCGCAGCGCCTCCTCCGCCGCCAGCGCGGGCATGGTGTCCAGCAGCGCATTGGCCGGGCATTGCAGGGCCAGTTGCGCGGCCGGGAAGGCCCCGGCCACGCCGCCCTCCAGCGCCGCATTCAGCCGCGCCAGCAGCGCCCGGCGCGAGGCGGCGGCGGCGATGCCGTGCCGCGCCATGGCGTCCTCCACCGCGTTGAGCCAGGCCGGGTCGGCGCGGCGGGCATCGGCCAGCAGGCGGTTGCGGTGGGCCATGGCGGTCTCATAGGCCGCCACTTCGCGCGCGTGGTGGGGTTCGAGGGCCAGCACCAGCCGGTCCAGAAAGCGCCGCCGCCCGCCCGCGCTGTCCTGGAAGATGCGGTCCATCTGCGGGGTGATCCAGACGGTGGCCACACGCTCGGCCAGCTCGGCCTGGCCGCGCAGCTTCTCGCCATCCAGGCGCCAGGCGCGGCGGTCGGGGTTGCCCTCCTCGCTGCCGGTGCCGATCTCGAAGCCGCCCGCCTGGTCCTCGAAATGCCCGGAGACGGCCCAGGGCGGTGCGCCCTCCATCGCCATTTCGGCGCCCCGCGCCCCGCGCAGCCCCCGCCCGGCGCCGAGCAGCGAGACGGCCTCCAGCACATTGGTCTTGCCCGCGCCATTGGGCCCCGTGAGCACGACGGCACGCCCGCCGAAGCGCAGGTCCAGCGCGGCGTGGTTGCGGAAGCGTGTGAGACGGAGGCGCGAGAGACGCAGCACGGGAAACCCCTACCCCGCCCCGAGGGCAGCGCAACCCCCCAACGCGCGAAGCGCCTTCAGCCTCCCCGGTGCCCTCGCGGGGCTTTGCCCCGCGAGGCGGAGCCCAGCGCGCAGGATCAGCGCCAAACCGGGGCCCCCGCAAAACTGCGAAGCGGTTTTGTGGGGAGTGGTTGGGGCCCCCGCGAAAGCGCCGAAGGCGATTTCGTGGGGAGCTACACGCGCATCGGCATCAGGACGTAGAGCGCACCCTCATCGCCCGCATCCTGCACGACGGTCGGCGCGCTGCCGTCCGAGAACTTGAACCGCAGCATGTCGCCCACCTGGTCGGTGATGTCGGCGAGGTAGCGCGCCTGGAAGCCGATCTCGATGGGCGCCGCGGCGTAGGTGACGACATCCTCGTCCAGTTCCTCCTGCGCGGAGCCCTGCTCGGCCGAGGAGGCGGTCAGCAACAGGTGGTTCCGCCCGATGGAGAGCTTCACCGGCCGCGACCGCTCGGAGGAAATGGCGGCCACGCGGCCCACCGCATCGGCGAAGGCCTGGCGCGCCACCTCCATCACCTTGTCGTTCCCGCGCGGGATCACGCGCTCATAATCCGGGAAGGTGCCGTCGATCAGCTTGGAGGTGAGGCTCACGGGCCCGATGCGGAAGCTGACCTTGGTGTCGGAGAGGCGCATCTCGATCTCGTCGCGCGTCTCCTCGGCCAGCTTGCGGAGTTCGTTGATGGTCTTGCGCGGGATGATGACGCCGGGCATGCCGGCCGCCCCGTCCGGCAGGTCCTCCTCCACGCGGGCCAGGCGGTGGCCGTCGGTCGCGGCGGCACGCATCACCTTGCGGCCGTCGTTCTCGGCCACGTGGAAATAGATGCCGTTGAGGTAGTAGCGCGTCTCTTCGGTGGAGATTGCGAAGCGCGTGCGGTCGATCATGCCGCGCAGCCGGGCGGCCTCGATCTTGAACTGGTGCGGCAGGCTGCCCTCGGTCATCGAGGGGAAGTCCTCCACCGGCAGCACCTGCAGCGTGGTGTTGAACTTGCCGGCACGCAGCGCCAGCGGCGCGTCGCCGCCCTTGTGGTCCAGCTCGATGGTGGCGCCGTCGGGCAGCTTGCGGACGATCTCATACAGCGTCGCGGCCGGCGCCGTGGTGCGGCCCGCGCGGGCCACCTGCACGCCGGGCACCTCCTCGACGATGGCGATCTCCATGTCGGTGGCGGTCAGGCGCAGCACGCCCTCGGCCGAGGCATCGAGCAGGATGTTGGCCAGGATGGGGATGGTGTTGCGCCGCTCCACCACGGATTGCGTGTGGGCCAGGGCCTTGAGCAGGATGGCGCGCTCGACGCTGAACTTCATCTCTCTGGTCCCCAAACGTCCGGCATCACCGCGGCGATTCGCGCCACGGGCAAACCTGTCCCTAGCATTGCAGGCTGTTGGGGCAAAGCGGGTTGCGAACGGGCACCGTTTCTGACCGGTGGCGGCGGTTGGGCCCCGCAATGCTAGTTTTTTTCCGCCCTCAGGCGCCGGGCGCGCTCTCCGCGCGCTTGGCTGCGGCGCGCGACGGATGCGCAGGTGGGAAGGGAGCATGGGCGCCGCCGGCCGCGTTGCGGCCGGAGCGTGGGGAAGGCGCGCGGGCCATGCCCGGTTGCGTCGGATGGACGGGCAGCAGGCGGCCCCTCACCAAGCTGGCGTCGGGCAAGCACGCCCCGGCCAGCATCAGCGCACCCTCACAGCATCCGGCCGCAAAGCGGCCGGCGGCGCCCACTCACCCGCGCGGCTGGCGCTCCCGCCGCGCGCCGCAAGCCAAGCCGCCGGAGGCGGCGCCCGGCGCCTGAGGGCGGAAAATCAGGCGCCCGGCGCCTGAGGGTGTAAACTAAGCCTCTCCGACGCAATCCAGCATGGCGGCATCCAGCGCCTCGCCCGGCTTCTTCCCGCCCCACAGCACGAACTGGAAGGCGGGGTAGAAGCGCTCGCATTCGGTCAGCGCGATGTCCACCATGTCCTCCAGGCTTTCCGCGCTGGCGCCCGGCGCGCCGCGCAACAGCACGGCGTGGCGGAAGACGGGCACGCCCTCCTCCACCTCCAGCCCGAAATGGCCGATCCAGAGGCGCTCATTGGCCATCGCCAGCAATTCAAACAGCGGCGCGCGGTGACCGGTGGGCACCTTCACGTCGAAGGCGCAGGAGAAATGCATGGCGCTGATCTCGGGCGCCCAGGAAAAGAACAGGGTGTAGTTGCACCATTTCCCTGGCGCCTCGGCGGCCATCTCCCCGTCGGAGCGGCGCTCGAAGGTCCATTCATGCGCCATGACGATCTGTTCCAGAACATCGAGCGGGTTTGTCGCGCGCTCGGTCATCTCGGCCAGCATTTCGGACATGTGGCACTCCCCCTGGAACCCGGTCAGGAACGCACCTCCGGCCCGGGCGGCGCGGGGGGTGCGGGTGGGGGCCTCCGTCGGGCCCGTGGGCGGCCTGCCCCGTGACGAACCCTCCCCCGCGGGTCCGGCCCGGCCACCTTGCGCGCTTGACGCAAGCGGTGGGGGGTCAGGCGGCGCAACGCCACCACCGATAGGGTATGGCACCGGATTCCCGCGCCGCAACCCCTTACGGGGCCTGGGCGGGGCCGCCATGCGCCAGGCAGGGGGTTTTCCCCAGGAATTTCACGCCGCTGTATCAATCCACAGGCAAGAAGATGAAGATGACGGCCGCCACCAGGCAGGCCATGGCGGCGAAATAGGTCCAGCGCAGCGCCTCGCCCAGGAACATCACGCTGAACACGGCGAAGACCGAGAGGGTGATCACCTCCTGCATCACCTTCAGCTGCTGCCCGGTGAAGGTGCCATAGCCGATGCGGTTGGCCGGCACCGCCAGCCAGTATTCGAAGAAGGCGATGCCCCAGGACACCAGGACCGCCACCCAGAGCGGCCAATGCGGCGCCTTCAGATGCCCATACCAGGCGAAGGTCATCATGATGTTGCTCGCCACCAGCAGCAGCGGCGTGGCGACGTAGGGCGAGGCGAGGAGGGACATGCGGCGGGCTCCGGAATGGGCCCGCGCACTCTTTCACCCTCGGCCGCGTCGGGACCAGCCTCGGCGCGTGAAACCTCAGCCCGTCGCGGCGGCGGTCGGGGCGCGCGGCGGCGGCGGCAGCCGCTTCAGCAGGAACAGCATGATGCACAGCGCGGGCAGGGCCGCCACCGTGGTCAGCAGGAAGAAGGGCGTCCAGCCCATGCCCTCGGCCAATTGCCCGGACCACCCGCCCAGGAAGCGCAGCGGCACGGCCGCCAGCGAGGAGAGCAGCGCATACTGCGTGGCGCTGAAGGCGCGGTTGGTGAGGCTGGTCAGGTAGGCGACGAAGGCGGCATCGGCCAGGCCATCCGTGAAGTTCTCGACCCCGACCTGGGCGTAGAGCATGCCCATGTCGCGCCCCACCTCGTTCAACGCCACATACATCAGGTTTGACACCATCTGCAGGATGCCGGTGATGATCAGCGCGCGGCCCACCCCGATCTTGGACACGAACCAGCCGCCGGCCAGCACGCCCAGCAGCGTCATCATCAGGCCGAACACGCTGGCCACCGCCGCCACCTCGCCCCGCGTGAAGCCGAGCGAGCGGTAGAAGGGCGCCGTCATGATGCCCGCCAGCGCCTCGCCCAGCTTGAACAGCGCGATGAAGAGCAGGATGGCCAGCCAGTAGCGGCGCTGCATGAAGTCGCGGAAGGGGTCCACCACGGCCAGCTTGAGGCGCGCCCCCCAGGCCAGTTTCACGCGCGGCGGCGCCTCCGGCTCCGGCGCCAGCAGGGCCGCGATGAGGCCGACCAGCACCAGCGCCGCGCAATAGAGGAAGGCGCCGTCCCACCCCACCAGCCCCACCATGCCCAGCGCGCCGGCATTGGCCGCCAGCATGGCGAAGCGATAGCCCCAGACATAGCAGGCGAAGCCGTAGCCCTGTTCCTCCTCGCCCAGGATCTCGATGCGGTAGGCGTCGATCACGATGTCCTGGCTGGCCGAGAGGAAGGCCACCACCACCGCCACCGCCGCCGTCACCGCCGCGGCGGTCGCCGGGTTGGTCCAGCCGAGTGCGACGATGGCCAGCATCAGCGGCGGCTGGATGGAGAGCAGCCAGCCCCGCCGCCGCCCCAGATGCCCGAAGAAGGGCGGCGGCGCGTGGTCGAGCACCGGCGCCCAGAGGAATTTCAGCGAGTAGGACAGGCCGATCAGCGCCGTGAAGCCGATGGCGGCCAGCGGGATGTCGCTCTCCGCGAACCATTGCCGCAGCACGAAGCCCGTCAGCGGCAGGGGCACCCCGGCCGAGAAGCCCAGGGCCAGCATGACGAGGAATCGGCGGTCACGGAGCAATGCGCGCATCCGCCCTGGCTATCAGGCGCGCGGCCGCTCCGCTACATCGCGCGCATGTCCGTCTCGCGCCTCTTTCTCGTCCGTCACGCCCTGGTGGAGCCCTCGGCCCGCGCCATCCTCTATGGCGACATGGATGTGCGCCTGTGCGAGGCGCAACTGGAGGCGGAGGCCGCGCTCTATCGCTGGCTCGCCGCCCGGCTGCCGCGTCCCGCGCGCTGGGTGACCACGCCGCTGGCCCGCACCCGCGCCACGGCCGCCGCCATCTTCGCCGCCGGCTACCCCGAGCAGGAGGTGGCCATCGAGCCGGCCCTGGCCGAACAGCACCTCGGCGAATGGCAGGGCATCACGCATGAGGCGCTGACCGAACGCCTGCTGGAACCACCCCACCCCTTCTGGCCCCATGCCGCCGAAACCCGCCCGCCCGGCGGCGAAAGCCTGGAGGATGTGCGCGGCCGCGTCGGCCCCGTGATCGAGCGCCTGGCGGCCGAGGCCGATGACGCCGTGGTGGTGGCCCATGGCGGCAGCATCCGCGCCGCCATCATGCACGCCATGGGGCTCTCGGCGCAGCAGGCGCTGGCCTTCTCGGTGAAGAACCTTTCGCTGACCACGCTGGAGAAGCACGGGGCGCATTGGCGCGTCAGCGGCGTGAACGAGGAGCCGTGGCCTTTCCCGGGCGAGGGCTGAAGGCCTACCCCTCGCGGGGCGGCACGGGGCGCCAGACGGCACGGAACCCGAGCCCCGCCGCCAACCCAAGGGCGGCGCCCAGGAGCTGGACCGGATCGAGGGCATGCCCCCCTCCGCCCAGGAAAAACATCAGCCCGCCCCCGGCCAGCGTCCCGCCGAGCGCGTAGGCCGGCCAGCCCTGGCGGCGCAGCGCGGCCAGCGCGAGGTGCACCGGCAGCCCAGCCGCCAGGGTCATGGCGAAGCTGACCGGCAGCAGGACGAGCATCCCCGGAAGGACATCACCCGGGGCGCCGAGCGCGCTCCACTTGCCCTCCGTCAGCCCCATCGCGAGCAGGATCAGCAACGGGAAGGCCAACGTCGCCACCACCGAGGCCGCGACCAAGCCCATCAGCAGCCGCCCCCAGCCGATCCCCACGGCCCTGTCGATGAACATCCCTGGCGCTCCTGGCATGGCAAGATGCCATGTTGTGCGGCCGCGCCGCTGTTGGCCAAGGGAACCTCCCCAAGCTTGCGACGCAGGCGAAGGGCTTGCGGGCCGGCCATGCGCGACCGCGGCGAGGCGCGATGCCCCTCCCGGGCATGGCCTATGCTCCGCTGCCACGCCCGCACCGTCAATTGGCTTTCGCTGTGCCATGTTTGCGTCTAGGAATAGTGGTGATAGCGGGGGTTATCGGGGGAAACTCATGCGGAACCTTATCTGGCGGAACCTGGTTTCGCCGCGCCTTCCGGGGCGGAATATCCTGCGCAAGCTGGGGCTTGGCCCCATGCTGACGATGGTGGGAGTATTGGCACTGGCCGCCTGCGCCGGCCCGCCCGGCGCCACCGGGCCGCAACGCCTCGTGGACAATTCGGCCCTGTCCGTGCAGGACATCCTCTCATCCGAGAATGACCGGCTGAACGCCGCCACGCTGCTGCCGCGCGCCCGCGGCGCCGTGGTCTGCCCGCGCCGCTTCCGCGCCGCCTTCTTCGCGGGCGGCGAGGGCGGGGGCTGCGTGCTGCTGGGGCGTGACGCGGCCGGCTCCTGGTCCTCGCCGGCCTTCTATGTGCTGGGCTCGGCCAGCTTCGGCCTGCAGGCCGGCATCCGCGACAGCCAGACGCTGATCCTGGTGATGAACGACCGCGCGCTGGACGCCATGATCAACCGGCAATTCACGCTGGGCGCCGATGCCTCGCTGGCCGTGCTGCATGTGGGCGGCGCGGTGGAGGGGGCCATCACCACCGCGCTGGGGGCGGACCTCGTGGCCTTCTCCCGCTCGCGCGGGTTGTATGCCGGCGTGGCGCTGGACGGCACGGTGCTGCAGCCCCAGCCCGAATGGGACCAGGCCTATTACGGCCGCGCCGTGGTGGCGCGCGACATCGTGCGGAACATGACGGTCCATAACCCGGGCGCCGACCCGCTGCGGGCCGCGCTGCTGCGAGCGGGCACGCAGGCCCGTGCGCCCGCGCCCAGCCCGGCCTTCGCCCCGCCGCCGCCGGCCGATTCCGGCTTCGTGAACCCCGCCCCGGGCCCCGCGCCCAGTGGCGTGGGCCGCGCGCCGCTGTCGCCCATCGCGCGCTGAGGCGGCGGGTTTCACGCAGACGTCATCCCCCCCCGCCTTGCGCGGCGGGCGGGGGTGACGGAGGCTCGGTGGCATGTCGAACACCCCCACCCTTCCCCTGCTCGGCGCCTGCCTCAACGTCGAGGACCTGCCCGACCACCGGGACTGGCTGCTGGAGCAGCCGCGCGACCTCGAACTCCAGGATTTCTGCCGCACCGAGGTGCTGGACAGCGACTGGCGCGCCCGCTGCGCCCGCGCGAAATCCCTGCTGGAGGGGCACAAGGGCCGGCTCGGCATCCATGGCCCCTTCTGGGGCTTCACCATCGCCTCCAAGGACCCCGAGATCCGCGCCGTGGTGCGGCGGCGGCTGGACCAGGGCCTCGACGCCTGCGCCGAACTGGGGGCGACCATGATGGTGGTCCACAGCCCCTACACCACCTGGGGCTACAACAATCTCGGCCATGACCAGGCGGCGCGGCAGCAGGTGCTGGACCTCAGCCACGACACCATGGGCGCCGCCGTGCGCCGCGCCGAATCGCTGGGCGTCGTGCTGGTCATCGAGAACATCGAGGACAAGGACCCGATGGAGCGCGTGCTCCTCGCCCGCAGCTTCGCCAGCGCCCATGTGCGCGTCTCGGTGGACACGGGCCATGCCAACTACGCCCATGGCAGCACCGGCGCCCCGCCCGTGGACCACTACATCACCGCCGCCGGCGATCTGCTGGACCATATCCACCTGCAGGACACGGACGGCTATGGCGACCGCCACTGGGTGCCGGGCGAGGGCAACATCCCCTGGCCCGCCGTGTTCCGCGCCATCGCGGGCGTCATGGCCGCGCATGGCACCACGCCCCGGCTGAAGCTGGAACTGAAGGAGAACGCCCGCATCCGCGAGGGCGCCGCCTTCCTGACGGCCGCGGGGCTGGCGCGCTGAAGCGCGAGCGAGCCAGCTCGCTCACGCTTCAGCTACCTTTGAGCGGCAGATTCACGCCCTCGGTGATTCCACCGAGGGCGATCTGACGCCGGTCCACATTCTGATCTACAAAGGGGCGTGGCCCCTGAACTGCCCTTCTGGAAGACCGTCCCGCTGGAGCGCATGACGCGCGCCCAGTGGGAAAGCCTGTGCGATGGCTGCGGCCGCTGCTGCCTGCACAAGCTGCGCGACGCCGACACGGAGGAGCTGCACCACACCGACGTCGCCTGCCGCCTGCTCGACCGCGCCACGGCCCGCTGCACCGACTACGCCAACCGCCGCGCCCGCGTGCCGGACTGCGTCCGCCTCACGCCCAAGCGGCTGGCGGGCATGGACTGGCTGCCGCCCACCTGCGCCTACCGCCTGCTGGCCGAGGGGCGGGATTTGCCGGAATGGCACCCGCTCCGCTCCGGCGACCCGGAGAGCGTGGTGCGGGCCGGCGTCTCCGTGCGCGGCCGCACGGTGGCGGAGCGCGAGGCGGGCGCGCTAGAGGACCACATCACCACCTGGCCGGGCGACTGGCCACGCCGGGCGGGGCCAAGGCCCCTGCCCGGCTCACTCACAGAGGAAACTGCCCCATGAAGGATGCCCTGTTCGGCGGCGTGAACGCCGCGGTGCTGACCGCGATGCGCGAGGATTTCTCGCCCGACCTCGACCGCATGGCCGCCCACGCCAAATGGCTGCTGGCCAATGGCTGCAACGGCCTGGGCATCCTCGGCACCACGGGCGAAGCCAACAGCTTCTCCACGGCCGAGCGCAAGGCCATCCTGGAAGGGCTGATCGCGCGCGGCGTGCCGGCTTCCACCATGATGCCGGGTGCGGGCGTCTCCTCCATCACCGAGACCGTGGAACTGACGCAGCACGCCCGCGCCCAGGGCTGCCGCGGCGTGCTGCTGCTGCCGCCCTTCTACTACAAGAACCCCTCCGATGACGGCATCTTCGCCTTCTTCGACGAGGTGGCGAAGCGCGTCGGCGGCGGCATCGCGCTCTATCTCTACAACTTCCCGCAGCAGTCGGCGGTGCCCTTCAGCCTGAGCGTCATCGGCCGGCTGCTGGACGCGCATCCGGGCGTGTTCAAGGGCGTGAAGGATTCCTCGGGCGACTACGCGAACATGAAGGCGATGATCGACGCCTTCGCCTCGCGCGGCTTCGAGGTCTATTCGGGCAGCGACGAGTTCCTCCAGAAGATCCTGGCCGAGGGCGGCGCGGGCTGCATCACCGCCGCCTCCAACGGCAATTCCCACTGGGGCGGCATCGTCTACGCCAAGCGCACGGGCGCGGAGGCGGACGCCGCGCAGGCCATGCTGACCGCCACCCGCAAGGCCGCGACCAGCGTGGCCCTCATCCCCGGCCTGCGCGAGATCATCGCGCGCAGCACCGGCGACGCGGGTTGGCGCACCATCCGCCCGCCGCACCTGCCGCTGTCCAAGGCCGATGCCGACAAGGCCTGGGCCGCCTGGGAAGCCGCCGGCGCCCTGCCCCTGCCGGGGCTGATGAAGCAGGCGGCGGAGTGAGCCTCCATCGGATCGCCGCAGGGCGTACGGAGCGAAGCGAAGGAGGACCGACGGCGTGAATCCGATGGCAAGACAAGGCGAACCCCTGCGCTGCCGCCCCCCCGCCGTGCCCGTGCCCCAGCTGGAGGATGACAAGATCCGCGTCATCCGCTGGGATTTCGAACCCGGCGCCGAGACGGGCTTCCACCGCCACGGCTGGCTCTATGTCGTGGTGCCGATGATGGATGGCACGCTGCACATCGAATTCCCCGATGGCAGCAGCACGGAGGCGCAGCTCAAGGCGGGGGTGGCCTATAGCCGCCCCGCCGGGGTGGAGCACAATGTGGTCAATGCCGGCCCCGGACCGCTCAGCTTCGTGGAGACCGAGGTGAAGGCCTGGCCGGGCTGAGCTTCTTTCCCGCGTGATTCACGCCTCCGGGCATCCGCCCTGCGGCGATCACGCTTTGCCAGCCGCGTGATTCACGCCTCCGGGCATTCGCCCTGCGGCGATCACGCTTTGCCAGCCGCGTGATTCACGCCTCCGGGCATTCGCCCTGCGGCGATCACGCTTTGCCTCACGCGTGATTCACGCCTCCGGGCCTTGCCCTCCGGCGATCACGCGGCGCCTCAACCCGGCTCCGGCGGGCAGAAGATGTCCCGCAGGGTCAGGATGATGCGGCCGACCCGCGGGTCGGCCACGCGGTAATGGATGGTGGTGGCGGCACGGCGCGTGGCCACCAGCCCATCCGCCCGCAGCCGCGCCAGGTGCTGGGAAATGGCGGGCTGCGACAGCCCCACCATCTCGGCCAGTCGCCCCACCGTGACCTCGCCCTCGGTGATGAGGTGGCAGAGCAGCAGCAACCGACGTTCATTGGCCAGCAGGCGCAGCAATTGCGCGGCTTCGCCCGCGCGCGCCTCCATCTCAGGCGGCAGCGCGGCGGGGAGCATGGTCCCGGGGTCTGGGTTTGCCTGGAAGTCCATCCCGCGATCATTACGCGGAATTGCGAGGCGCGTCAGGCCCCTTTTGCCATCGGGCAGGTGCGAATGCCCAGAAGCGTGTAGAGCGGGCAGGTCCGCAACAGCCCCGTGGCCAGCGGCACCACGCCCACCCAACCCCAGATGCCGATGAGCCCGGCCAGGGTGGCCACGATCAACGCCAGCCCCACCGCGACCCGCAGCATGCGGTCCAGGCCACCCACATTGGTTGCGAACATCGCCTTCATCCCCTTCGCCAGGGCGGCGGAGAGGTCCGCCGCCTTATCTGCGCGAAGACTGATGGAAGGCGACGCCCCGCGCCTTGATGCGGATCAACGCCCCGTCATGATCCGGTCCACCAGCTGGCGGACCGTCGGCACGAAGCCGTTGGAATAGAAGGGGTCGCTGCCGAAGCGGTAGGCGTTGTGGCCCGCGAACATCAGATTGTCCTGCAGGCTGCCGTCATGGGCGATGTCCTGCAGGGTCTTCTGGATGCAGAAGCTGCGCGGGTCGGCCTTCTTGCCGGTGGAATAGTCGGGCTCGATCTGCGTCCAGTTGCTGAAGCGGCAATGGCTGAGGCAGCCCATGCAGGCCACCTGGTCATCCACGATCTCGCGCGACTTCTCGGGGGTGACGAAGATCAGCGTGCTGTCGGGCGTCCGCATGGCCTCGGTGAAGCCGGCCGAAAGCCAGGATTCCGCCCGCGCCCGATCACCGGGGGTCAGCCACACCAGGCGCTTGCGCGGCCCGATGCCGAGTTCCGCCGTGTGCTCGCCCACGGGCTCCATGGTGTAGGCCACCTGGCGCTCGCTGCGGGCTTCCAGCTCCGACAGGAATTCGTTGCGGACGGCGCTGGAGTAGAAGCCGGTGGGCGAGAAGGGCTGCAGCAGCACGTCGCCGGGCTGCAGCTCCGTCAGCCGCTTCTTCCAGGCATCGCTGATGGGCGATTCCTTGGTCAGCAGCGGGCGGGTGCCGAACTGGAAGGCGATGGGGCCGAGCTCGGGGTTGTCGAGCCAGTCCTCCCATTCCTCCAGCCACCAGACGCCGCCGGCCATGATGATGGGGGTCTCGTCCAGGCCGAAGGCGCGCATCTGCTCGCGCAGCTTGCGGACGCGATCGTAGGGGGCCTCGGGCTTGCGGGGGTCCTCGCTGTTGGACAGCCCGTTGTGGCCGCCGGCCAGCCAGGGGTCCTCATAGACCACGCCGCCCAGCCATTCGCTCACCTTGGAATAGCTGCGCTTCCACAGCGCCGAGAAGGCGCGGGCGGAGGAGACGATGGGGTAGTAGTGCACGCCGTAGTCGCGCGCGATGTCGGCCAGCTTGTAGGGCATGCCCGCGCCGCAGGTGATGCCGTTCACCATGCCCTTGGCGCCTTCGAGCACGCCGCGGGCCACGCGTTCGGCGCCGCCCATCTCCCACAGGATGTTCATATGGATGCGCGCGCCGGGACCGCCGACATCCCGCGCCTCGCGCGCCTGGGCGATGCCGCCCGCGATGCCATAGGCCACGAGTTCCTCGTGCCGGTCGCGGCGGGTGGTGCCGTGATAGACCTGCCGGATGGTCCGGCCCTCGGCGTCGTAGCTGTCGGCATTGACGCCCGAGAAGGTGCCGACGCCGCCAGCCGCCGCCCAGGCGCCGGCGGTCAGCCCATTGCTGACGGCGACGCCCTTGCCGCCCTCGACCAGGGGCAGCACGTCCACGCCACCCATGCGGATTGTATTGATGGCCTTCACGGCGACCTACCCCGGGAGAATTCTTCTGACAGTTACGTTACCACGATCCCGGCCGGTGCAAGAGGCACCGGCCGGTTTGGTCGTGATTCAGTCGCGCTCGCGGCGCGGGCCGCGGTCGCGGCCCTCGCGGCGGGGACGGTCCTCGCCCTCGCCGCCTTCGCGCGGGCGACGCTCGCCCACCTGCTCGGTGATATCGGCACCCGTGGCCTGGTCCACAACCCGCATGGAGAGCTTCACCTTGCCGCGGTCGTCGAAGCCGATGACCTTTACCTTCACGGCATCGCCTTCCTTGACGATGTCGGTGGTGCGGTTCACCCGCTCATTGGCCAGTTCGGAGATGTGAACCAGGCCGTCCTTGGCGCCCAGGAAGTTCACGAAGGCGCCGAATTCGGCGGTCTTCACGACCTTCCCGTTGTAGATGGCGCCGATCTCGGCCTCGGCGGTGATGCCCTTGATGCGGTCGATCGCGGCCTGGGTCGCCTCGGGGTTGGAGGAGGCGATCTTGATCGTCCCGTCATCCTCGATGTCGATCTTGGTGCCGGTCTGCTCCACGATCTCGCGGATCACCTTGCCGCCCGTGCCGATCACTTCGCGGATCTTGTCCTTGGGCACGTTGATGATCGTGATGCGCGGGGCGGTCGCGGCCATCTCGGTGCGGGCGCCGGTGATGGCCTTGGCCATCTCGCCCAGGATGTGGATGCGGCCATCCTTGGCCTGTGCCAGGGCGGTCTTCATGATGTCGAAGGTGATGGACGTGATCTTGATGTCCATCTGCAGGCTGGTGATGCCCGCCTCGGTCCCCGCCACCTTGAAGTCCATGTCGCCGAGGTGGTCCTCGTCGCCCAGGATGTCGCTCAGCACCGCGAAGCCGCGGTCTTCCTTGATCAGGCCCATGGCGATGCCCGCCACCGGCCGCGCCAGCGGGCAGCCCGCATCCATCAGCGCCAGCGAGGTGCCGCACACCGTCGCCATCGAGGAGGAGCCGTTGCTCTCCGTGATCTCGGACACGATGCGCATCGTGTACGGGAACTTCTCCTTCTCCGGCAGCACGGGGTGCATGGCGCGCCAGGCCAGCTTGCCATGGCCGATCTCACGCCGGCCGGGGCTGCCCATGCGGCCCGTCTCACCCACCGAGTAGGGAGGGAAGTTGTAGTGCAGCATGAAGTTCTCGCGGTACTCGCCCGCCAGCGCGTCGATCACCTGCTCATCCTGGCCGGTCCCGAGCGTGGCGACGCAGAGCGCCTGGGTCTCGCCGCGCGTGAACAGGGCCGAGCCATGGGCGCGCGGCAGCACGCCCACCTCCGCCACGATGGGGCGGACGGTCTTGGTGTCGCGGCCGTCAATGCGGATGCCGGTGTCGAGGATGGCGCCGCGGACCACATCGGCCTCCAGCGCCTTCATCATGCCCTTGGCGGCGTCGGTGTTGGCGCCCTCGGACTCCAGCGCGGCCATCACGGCCTTCTTCGCCTCGGAGACGGCCTTCTGGCGCGCCTGCTTGTCGGTGATCTTGTAGGCCTCGGCCATCTGGGCGGTGCCCAGTTCCGCGATGCGGGCCTTCAGCGCCGCCATGGCGGGGTCGGCCTCGGCCAGGTCCCAGGGCTCCTTCGCGGCCACCTCGGCCAGCGCGATGATGCCCTCGATGACCGGCTGGAAGCCCTTGTGGCCGAACTCGAGCGCGGCGAGCATGTCGTCCTCGCTCAGCTCATGCGCCTCGCTCTCCACCATCAGCACGCCCTCGGCGGTGCCGGCGATGACGAGGTCGAGCTTGGAGAGCTTGCGTTGCGCCGCCGTCGGGTTCAGCACGAACTGGCCGTCGATGAAGCCCACGCGCGCGCCGCCCACCGGGCCGAAGAAGGGAATGCCCGACAGCGTCAGCGCGGCGGAGCAGCCCACCAGCGCCACCATGTCCGGGTCATTCTCCAGGTCATGGCTGAGGACGGTGGCGATCACCTGCACCTCGTTGCGGAACCCTTCCGGGAACAGCGGGCGGATGGGGCGGTCAATGAGGCGCGAGATCAGCGTCTCGCTCTCGCTGGGCCGGCCTTCGCGCTTGAAGAAGCCGCCTGGAATCTTACCGGCCGCGAAGGCCTTTTCCTGGTAGTTCACGGTCAGCGGGAAGAAGTCCTGGCCGGGCTTCACGCTGCGGCTGCCGACCACGGTGCAGAGCACGATGGTGTCGCCCAGGCGGGCCATCACGGCGCCATCGGCCTGGCGGGCGATCTTGCCCGTCTCGAGCGTCAGGATCTGGCCGCCCCAGGGAATGTCCTTGCGGAAGTAGTTGTCGAACATGCGTCGTCCTAGCTTGCCCCCGGCCCCGGATGGGCCCGTGCGGGGCATGGATGTGCGCGACGCGGCAGGAAGGCAGTTCGTCCACCCGACCGCCCAGCAGAAGGGGAGGCTCTCGGCGTCTCGGGGGACATGGGGCCGGGGTGCACGCACCCGCGGCAAGGCCATGTGGCCGGAGGCGCCGCCGACCCATCTTCCGTCAGGAATGCCCGGTGGCTCTGACAACCCGCCGCGGACGCGGTCGGTTGTGCCGCGCCGGAGGCTCCGACGAGGCAAGCCCCCTTATGGACCGGATGAGGCCGGGACACCAGGGGAAAGTCGAGAGGCGGCGCGTCTCAGCGCCGCTTCTTCTTGTGCTCGGGCTCGGGCAGGCCAAGGTTCAGTTCCTGGAACCCCGTGTGCATCACCAGCCGCTGCCCGCCATCGGGCAGGCGCAGGCCCATCCTCCCATGGGTGTCGGGCGGATAGGCACGGATGCGCCCCAGATCGGCCTGGGCGGCATAGCGACGAAAGGGCCGGAAAAGCCCCTGCATCTCGAAGACCAGGCCTTCGGGCACGCGCCAGATCCGCGCGATGGTCGCCCGGCGACGGCGATCGGTCAGGATCGCCACCAGCAGCAGCAGGAGCTGGGCCAGGAAGAGGATGGCGGGGCTGTCGCCCCCTGGCACCACCTCGTCCAGGCTGGCGTAGAGCGCCGTCGCCATGCCAAGCACGCAGCCCCAGGCGATGACGCTCATCACCCACATGACCCGCCCGCGGTTCGACTCGAAGAGCAGAACCGGCGGGCGGCGCCGGATCACCGGCGCAGGCCGAGCCGCCCGATCAGCGCTTCGTAGCGGGCCCGGTCCTTGCGCTTCACATAGTCCAGCAGGCCACGGCGCTGGCCAACCAGCACCAGAAGGCCGCGGCGGCTGTGGAAATCCTTGGCGTGGGTCTTGAGGTGCTCGGTCAGGTTGGAGATGCGCTCGCTCAGGATCGCGACCTGCACCTCGGGGCTGCCCGTATCGCCCGGCTTCTGGGCGTAATCCTGGATGAGGGCCTGGCGGCGCTCTGCGGTGATCGACATCGGTGTGTTCCTTATGGGGTCTGAGGGATGCGACGGTGCGCGGGCCTCAGGCCGCCCGAATGGCGTCGGCCATCAGCCGTTCGGGCCTGAGCATCCCTTCCTCGAGACGGCACAGGCCCACGAACCGCTCCCCTGCCACCACGCGCACCAGGCCCCCATCGGGGTCGGCGTCGGGCGGAACCCGTCCCATGAATTCCACCAGGCTCAAGGCCTGGCCGAAGCCGAGACGGGCGGCCTCCCCTTCCGTGACGGCCAGTGCCGGGATGTCGGCCAGCGCGGTCGCGAACGGAAGAAGGACGTCCAGTGAAGGAGGCGGGGTATCGCCGCTTACCGCGATCTTGTCCAGGGGCACGGCATGCGCCTCCAGGAAGGGGCCGACCCGCAGCCGGCGCAGGGCGGCGATATGCCCCACCGTGCCGACCGCCTTTGCCAGGTCCCGCGCCAGGGAACGCATATAGACGCCCTTGCCCGACTGCACCTCGAAGATGGCCGTGTCGGCGTCCTGGCGCGCGATGAGTTCGAAGCGGTCCACCCGTGCGGGGCGGGCTTCCAGCACCACCTCCTGCCCGTCACGCGCCAGGTCATAGGCGCGTTCGCCATTGATCTTGATGGCGGAGTAGATGGGCGGGATCTGCATGATGTCGCCCGTGAAGGCGGGCAGCGCCGCGCGGATGGCCTCGTCCGTGGGGCGGGCTTCGCTCTTTTCCGTCACCGCGCCATCGGCATCGTCGGAATCCCGGGCTTCGCCGAAGCGCAGGGTGAAGTGATAGACCTTCGTGCCGTCCATCACATAGGGCACGGTCTTGGTGGCGGCGCCGAAGGCGATGGGCAGCAGGCCGGTGGCCAAGGGGTCCAGCGTGCCGCCATGGCCCGCCTTCTGCGCGTCGAAGGCGCGCTTCACCTTGTTCACGACATCGGTGCTTCCGATCCCGCTGGGCTTGTCCACGATCAACCAGCCGTTGATGTCACGGCCGCGGGGCTTTTTCTTGAAGGGGCGGGGCATGTGCAATCCTTGAGGGCGGGTCAGCCCTCTTCGTCGGAATCCGGGCGGGGGGTCAGGTCGCGCGCCACCTCGGGCTGGCGCAGCACCCGCGTCATGTGCAGGGCGTAGTCCAGCGCGGTATCGGGCTGGAAATGCAGGTCCGGCGCGTATTTCAGCCGCACCGCCTTGGCGATCTGGCTGCGCAGGAAGGGGGCGGCGCGCTTCAGCGCGGCGAACTGCTCGGGCGGCAGGTCCCGGCCCAGGCCGCTGACGAAGGCCGTCATGTGCTTGAGGTCCGGCGAGGCGCGGACCTCGGTCACGGTGATGCGCGCATTGGCGAGGTCCGGATCACGGAAATCCGCGCGTTCGAAGATCGCGGCCAGCGAGTGGCGGATTTCCTCGGCCACGCGCAATTGCCGCTGCGAGGGGCCGGCGGCGGCGCCAGCCCCCCGGGAGGATGAACGGGCCATGGTCTCAGGCCTCCTGGGACGGGGGAATGGGGGCCGGGGGAATGGGGGCCAGGTGGTGGCGGATGAAGCCCCGCACCTCGGGCTGGCGGGCGGGGCAGCTGTCGCCGGAGGGGTTGTGTACCAGCATGAACATGCCCTCGCGCCAGAATTCGTTGAAGCGCCTATGGTCGGCTTCCAGCAGCGCCATGGCCCGCTTCATGCAGCGCCCGAAGATCCAAGGGCGGCCCAGCTTCGCCACATAGGCGAAGCCCGTGGCCAGGAAACCCAGCGCCAGCCACCAGGCCATGGGCAGGAACAGCAGGGCGATGACGAAGGGCGCCCCCATCACCAGCCAGTTGTCCCGATAGGAATGGGTGGGGCGCCCAGGGGTGTTCAGCTCCGTCACATTGAAGCGGATCTGCATCACCCCGTCATGAATGGCTTCGAGGAGGAGGGAGACCTCCTCATCGCGCCGTGCCCCGTCCGCTTCCATCCGTCATCACGCCGCGGCGACGGTTTCCGTCTCGAAGCATTCGATCTGGTCATCCACGCGGATGTCATCGAAGTTCCGGAAGCCCATGCCGCATTCGTAGCCGTTCGTGACTTCCTTCACGTCGTCCTTGAAGCGGCGCAGCGTGGAGAGCTCGCCCTCGTGGATCACCACGCCCTCGCGGATCAGGCGGAAACCGCAGCCGCGCTTCACCACGCCTTCGGTCACGCGGCAGCCGGCCACCTTGCCGATGCGCTTGACCTCGAACACCTGCAGGATCTGCGCGTAGCCCAGGAAGTTCTCGCGCTGCACGGGGGCGAGGCGCGACTTGAAGATCGCCTCGATGTCGTCCGACACCTGGTAGATGATCGAGTAGTAGCGGATGTCCACGCCATCCCGCGTCGCCATCTCGCGCGCCTGGCTGGTGGCGCGGACATTGAAGGCCACCACCACCGCGTTGGACGCCTTGGCGAGCTGGATGTCGCTCTCGGTGATCTGACCCACGGCCGAATGCAGCACGCGGACCTTCACCTCCTCGTTGCCGAGCTTGCCGAGCGTGACGTTGATCGCCTCGGCGGAGCCCTGCACGTCCGCCTTCACGACGACGGCCACTTCCTTCTGCTGGCCCGCCTGGATGCGCGCCAGCATGTCGTTCAGCGTGCCACGGCCGGCACCGAGTGCGGCCGCCGCCTTGTCGCGGGCGCGGCGCTGGCGGAATTCGCTGACTTCCCGCGCGCGGATTTCGTTCTCGACCGCGACGAAGTTCTCGCCGGCCGCCGGCACGCCCGAAAGGCCCAGGATCTCGACGGGGGCCGAGGGGCCGGCCGTCTTGATCTGCTTGCCCTTGTCGTCCACCAGCGCGCGCACCCGGCCCCATTCGGCGCCGGCCACCACGATGTCGCCCTGCTTCAGCGTGCCCTTCTGCACCAGCACGGTGGCCACGGGGCCACGCCCGCGGTCGAGCTTGCTCTCGATCACGGTGCCCTCGCCGGCGCGTTCCGGATTGGCGCGCAGGTCGAGGATTTCCGCCTGCAGCAGGATGGCTTCCAGCAGCTTGTCGAGGTTCGTGCCCTTGGTGGCCGAAACCTGGATTTCCTGCGTCTCACCGCCCAGGCTCTCCACCACGATCTCGTGCTGCAGCAGCTCGTTGCGCACGCGGTCGAGGTTGATGCCCGGCTTGTCGATCTTGTTCACGGCCACGATCAGCGGAACGTTCGCCGCGCGGGCGTGCTTGATGGCCTCGATGGTCTGCGGCATCACGCCGTCATCGGCGGCCACCACCAGCACCACCATGTCCGTCACGGACGCGCCACGGGCGCGCATGGCCGTGAAGGCCTCGTGGCCCGGGGTGTCGATGAAGGTGACGATGCCGGACGCGGTCTGCACCTGGTAGGCGCCGATGTGCTGGGTGATGCCACCCGCTTCCTTCGCCACCACGTCGGTCTTGCGCAGCGCGTCCAGCAGGCTGGTCTTGCCGTGGTCCACATGGCCCATGATGGTCACCACGGGCGGGCGGGGGACCTGCGTCCCCTCCTCGTCGATGGCGCCTTCCAGGCCCACTTCCACGTCATCCTCGGACACGCGCTTCACGCGGTGGCCGAATTCCTGCGCCACCAGCTCGGCCGTGTCGGCGTCGATGGACTGCGTGATGGTCGCCATGACGCCCATGCGGAACAGCGCCTTCACCACCTCGCCCGCGCGGGACGCCATGCGGTTGGCGAGTTCCTGGACCGTGATGGTCTCGGGGATGATGACGTCGCGCACCACGCGCTCCTGGCCGGCGCGCAGCCGGGCCAGTTCCTGCTGCCGCCGCTCACGCTCACGCGCGCGGCGGACCGAGGCCATCGAGCGGCTGCGATCGTCATCGCCATCCATCGCGGCGGCGACGTCGATGCGGCCTTCGCGACGGGGGCCGGCCAGCGGGGTCTTCTTGACGGGCGCGGCCACGACGCGGCGCGCGCCGCCGGGGCCCGGCGGGCCGGTGCGGCGGGCGGGGCCGCGGCGGTCGTCATCCTCCTCGCGCACGCGCGGCGGGCCGAGGCTGAGCTTGGCCGCCGGCGTGGTGGCCGAGGGGTTGGGCCGCAGCGCCGGGCCAGGCTGGGCGCGGGCCGCGAGAGGCGTCACGCGCTGGGAGCCGGGGCGCACGGTGCTGCCGGGCATGCCGGGGGCCGGCTGCTGCGGGGCGCGCGGCGCGGGACGGGATGCGGGCGCCGGGGCGCGCTCGGGCGCACGGGCGGCGGCGGGGGCCGGCGCGGGGGCGGCCTCGGGCTCCGGGGCGGCGGGCGCGCGGGCGGCCTCGCGCGCGGCGGCGGCCGCTTCGGCCTCGGCCTGGCGGGCGGCCTCCTGGGCCTCCTCGGCGGCGCGGGCCTCTTCCTCGGCGCGGCGGGCCGCTTCCTCGGCGGCGCTGCGGACCATGAGTGCCTGGCGCTCACGCTGCTCACGCTCGCGCGACGCCTCGACACGGCGCTGTTCTTCCAGCACGCGCTGGCGGGTGGCCATTTCGGCGGCGGTCAGCGGGCGGCCCACGGTGGGGGCGCCGCCGCCGCTGCGGGCGGGGCCACTGCCGGGGCGCGCGGGCCCACCGCTGCGCGATGCCGCCGGCGGCGCGGCGCCGGACGCGCGCGGGGCCGTGGGCGTGGCGCCGGTCGGGCGCGTGGCACCCGTGGGCGCGGCCGGCGCGGGCGCGCGCTTCTTCACGACCTCGACCTGCACCACCTTGCTGCGGCCGTGGCTGAAGCTCTGCCGCACGCTTCCGGCGTCCACCGTCTTGCCGAGCTCGAGACGCCCCGCGGGGCGGAGGCTCAGCCGGTTCTTCGCCGCATCTTGATCGTTCTGGTCGCTCATCCGCCGTTCCGAACTCGTCCCGCGGGCGTCACCGCCCAGGGGCACCTGAAAAACACGCGGCCCGCGGCCGCTGCACCGTCACGCCCCGACACTTGTCCGGGGGCGCGTTCCTCACGCGGGGCCATGGCCCGCGTCCATTTCAAAGCCGGCCAGGCGTTCCGCCTCGACCAGCAAACCCTGCGCCAGCTTCCCGGGCGCCACCGCGACATGGACCACCCGATCCCGGCCGAAGACCGCGCCCAGCGCCTCGCCCGAGAGCGGCGCCAGCACCGGCAATTCCCGGCGGCCCAGCAGGCGCTCCCGCTCGGCCGGGCTGCCGTCGGAGGCCTGGACCACCAGCGCCACCCGCCCGGCGCGGAGCCATTCCAGCACCGCCTCCCGCCCCGCCACGGCCTCACCGCCACGGCGCGCGAAACCGAGGAAATCCTTCACCCGCTGCCGCAGCGCGGAAACGACGAAGGCGCCCAGGTCCGCCGGGACAATGACTTGCCCCCGCGCTGCCCGTGCGAACGCCCCCTGCTTCAACGCCTTGCGAAGAACCCCGTCCTGCGCCGCCAACCATAGGCCCCTGCCCGGCAAACGTCCACCCGGATCGGGGATGAGTTCGCGCGCGGGTCCTATGACGAAGCGGAGCATCGCCTCCTTCGGCAACACCTGCCGCGTGACAATGCAGCGTCGAAGCGGCCCACGCTCACGCGCCACCGCGTCATCGGGCAGGTCGTCTTCCTGTGCAGGCGCGTCAGCCAGGCTGCTCACCCTCCTCGCCGAACCAATGGGCGCGGGCGGCCATGATGACGGCGTTCGCCGTCTCCTCGTCCATCGCGCCCTCGCCGAGGATCTCGATGAGTTCGTCGGAAGCCAGGTCCGCCACGTCATCCAGCGTCTTCACGCCGGCCTCACCCAGCGACACGAGCTGCGCGTTGGTGAAGTAGCCGAGGTCCACGACCCCGTCCTCCACGCCCAGATCGGTGCGCTTCTGCGCCAGCTCGGCGTCCTTCTGTTCCAGGAAGGCCATGGCGCGGCGCTTGAGTTCGGCCGAGATGTTCTCGTCGAAGCCCTCGATGCCGGCCAGCTCCTCGTCGTCCACGTCCACGATCTCCTCGATCGAGCCGTAGCCCTCGGTGACCAGCAGGCCCGCGATGACGTCGTCCACGTCCAGCCCCTCGACGAAGAGGCCGCTGCGCTTGCGGAAATCTTCCTGGCGGCGCTCGCTCTCGCCCGCCTCGGTCAGGATGTCGATGTCGTAGCGGGTGAGCTGCGAGGCCAGGCGCACATTCTGCCCGCGCCGGCCGATGGCGAGCGAAAGCTGCTCATCCGGCACCACCACTTCCACGCGCTTGTCGTCATCGTCCAGCACCACCTTGGACACCTCGGCCGGCGCCATGGCGTTCACGATGAAGGTCGCGATGTCGCTGCTCCAGGGGATGATGTCGATCTTCTCGCCCTGCAACTCCGCCACCACGGCCTGCACGCGGCTGCCGCGCATGCCGACACAGGCGCCGACAGGGTCAATGCTGCTGTCGCGGCTGATCACGGCCATCTTGGCGCGGCTGCCCGGGTCGCGCGCCACGGCCTTGATCTCGATGATGCCGTCGTAGATTTCCGGCACCTCCTGCGCGAACAGCTTCGCCAGGAAGCCCGGATGCGTGCGGCTGAGGAAGATCTGCGGGCCGCGCGGCTCCTCGCGCACGTCGTAGATGTAGGCGCGGACGCGATCGCCGTTCTTGAAGGCCTCGCGCGCGATGCACTCGTCACGCCGCAGCAGCGCCTCGGCCCGGCCGAGGTCCACCATCAGGTTGCCGTACTCGGTGCGCTTGACCGTGCCGTTGATGATCTCGCCGACGCGGTCCTTGTATTCCTCGAACTGCTTCTTCCGCTCCACCTCGCGCACGCGCTGCACGATGACCTGCTTGGCCGTCTGCGCGCCGATGCGGCCGAAGTCGATCGGCGGCAGCGGGTCCACGATGTATTCGCCGACCGCGATGCCGGGCTTGATCTTCTGCGCGATGCGGATGGGCATCTGCGTCTCTTCGTCCTCCAGCGCCTCATCGTCCACGATGAGGGTCCAGCGGGAGAGCTTCACGGCGCCCGTCTTGCGGTCAATCTCGGCGCGGATGTCCTTGTTCTGGCCATAGGTCTGGCGCCCGGCCTTGCCCATGGCCATCTCCATGG
Source organism: Roseococcus suduntuyensis (assembly GCF_014196305.1). Taxonomy (GTDB): domain Bacteria; phylum Pseudomonadota; class Alphaproteobacteria; order Acetobacterales; family Acetobacteraceae; genus Roseococcus; species Roseococcus suduntuyensis. Next base: position 1,181,141 of record NZ_JACIDJ010000001.1, on the reverse strand, counting down.
CCTCCAGCACCTCCTCGCGCTCGATCATCTTCTCGCGGGCGACGGCGTCGGCCACCTGGAGGAATTCGGGCCGCGGAATGGCGGTGTCGAGGGCCATGGGTGTCAGTTCCTCGTCTCGGGTTGGGAGGCCGCGGTGGCGGCGATGAGTTCGTCGGTCAGCACGAGCTTGGCGCGGCGCATCTGGTCGCGCGGGAGGGTGATTTCCGGGCCCTCGTCCAGGCGCAGGCGGGCGGCTTCGAGGTCGGCACCCAGGATCACGCCGCGGAAGCGCTTGCGGCCCTCGAAGGGCACCAGCATTTCCACGGTGGCGATGTGGCCGGCGTAACGCTCCCAGTCCTTGGTGCGCGTCAGCGGGCGGTCAATGCCGGGGCTGGAGACTTCCAGCATCCATTCGGCCTTGATGGGGTCCGCCACGTCCAGCACGGCGCCGATGGCGTGGCTGATCTCGGTGCAATCCTCGACCGTGAAGGCCGCGCCATCGGCACGGTCCGCCATGATCTGCACGGTGGGGCGTTCCTTGCCGCTGACCTGCACGCGCACGAGCTCATAGCCCATGTGCTCGATGGTCGGCGCCACGAGGTCGGCGATGCGGGCGTCTAGCCCTTCATGGCGGGGTCGTTCGATGGTCAAAAACAAAAAAGGCGGCCCCGGAAGGCCACCCCCCTGATGGTTCAGATGGTGTGAATGGAGGAGATATGCGCTTTTTGGGAGGGGGGTGCAAGGGCGTCCAAGCGGCGGACGCTCAGCTCGCCTGGACATCATATCCGCCCCGCGGATAGGCTAACGACATTAGGCCCCGCAGGCCGCTCGACGGTACTTGCGGGCCAATGGAGATCGGCAATGCAATTGAAAGTAATTGGGCTGGCACGCGATCTTCGCACCTCGACCCCTGTTGTATACGCACAGATGGCAGTCGCTGATTATCTGAATATTGTGGGAAATGAGTTCGAAAATTTTTCTATTCAGCGACGCCGAGAAAGTCACAAAGCCTATCAGAGGCTAAAGTCGGACATTAAAGATGGAGCATTGCTTCCGTCGATAACTCTGGCCGTCAAACCTGATAAAGTATCTACAATTCTTCCTCTTTTTTGCTCAGCCGAACTTAATACTTCGAATTTGGCGTCACTTGAGCTCGCACTTAGTACTCCTGGAAATGTTGATATCCTGGACGGATTACAGCGTACATATATTATGAAGGACCTTGAAAAAGAGGGGCATGTATTTGTTTCTGGACAAAAACTTCTTGTAGAATTTTGGCTGGAATCGGATCTAAAAAAGCTCGTTTATAGGATTATTATTCTTAATGCTGGGCAAAAGCCCATGTCAATTAGACATCAACTTGAGCTTTTATTTATGTCGCTAAAGACATCGGTTGAAAATTCTATTCCAGGCCTTGAGATATACACCGAACGCGACAACACTAGACGACGCCGCGCACGCAAATTCCCTCTGAGTTCCATTGTTTCTGGCTATCAAGCATTCATTACTGCATCATCTGAATTGCAAAAAGATAACGTAATTGCAAATCAGTTGATTTCCAATAGTGCCTTAGATTTATCCGAATCTGAAATCTCGGAACAATTTGGAAAATTCAATCAGTATTTTGCGCTCTACGCCGATCTTGACGAAGAAGTTTCACGCATATATCGGAATAATGTTTTAGGTGATGGAGATTTTGGGGTTGGATTAGAAGGTGATAATGAAGCATCTTCTACTCAAATCAATTACTCAAACTGGCTCGCCACGGAAAATGTGATGATGGCGTTTTTTGCGGCCATTTCTCAGTTTTCGTCGTCTGACTTGCGGTCCCAGCGTGTCGATGCGGCCGTCCGGACTCTTCTGGCGCTCCTTAGAGAATCGCGCGAAGGGTCTGACCCTCTTGGACTGGAGACGTTCGAACGTCTCCGCGCTGGAAATAACCCGCGCAAAGTAAATGTGGGGCTGGCAACACGTCGCTTGTTAACGAACGGTTTTAAAGAATTTTTTCGGGAGTCTGGCGAGTCGGCACTATCAGACTGCTGGACCATTGCGGTTGAGTGAAATCTCATGATTCTCGCAGAGCTTCAAAATCAAGAAATTCTGGCACAATTACCAGTTGTTGATGGGATAAATCCCGTTAATGCAATCGAACTGGCGGAATATTTGTGCATAGACGGTTTTGTCGCCATTCCTGTATTCGATATCTCCAGCGCCATCAGCAAAGAGGTTGATCCGGAAATCGTTGATGAAAGCGGTACAGTCCTGGGAGTTCTTTGTATAACTGGAAAATTAAGCGATCTTGAACCAACAAGTCTCACAAAATGGCAGTACATATCGTATTTAACTGATATAGAAGCGCATCAGGCTGGGAACCCAACAGTATTCAAGAAAAACTACTTTGTCGTTGAGTCGATTTTTCTGCAGAAATATACCGAAAAATATATGAACTTTTCTCATATTTGGGGCGGTTTTTCGCACACAGAAATCCAGGCTCGTCCGTCCCGAGTGCATGAACAGCTTAAAGCAAGACAGGATATTCTGATCCCTACTCGTCATCATGAGGCAACGTTTAGGCGCTACCTGACGGCCTCAAACGGATTCGATAGGTTCCTGAGACTGTACCACAGCTTGGAACTTATGTTTGATTTTGCTTTCTTTAAAAATTTGCAGAAGTTAAACGATGACCTAGACGGCCTCAATGAACTTTCTCGTGCATATGGAAAAAATGAATTCGATAAATTAAAGCAAATTTTAAACGAATTTTGCCATAATCGCGAGGAAATTGCGCAATATTTTTGGCCGATTTCTTCATTTCAAACAAAAGCAGAAGAAGTATTTCAAGATCACACGAGAGAGGGCAATCCTCTTAAAGATAGATGGCAGAAATTTATTAATTTCTGCGCATTACAACAAACGTCTGAGGCTGATTTAATTCAGACGAAATTTATTGGGACAGCCGATGAATATAATAAACTTATCAGTAATATTGCTGCATACTGGATTTATAGAGTCAGATGCTCGATAGCGCACAATAGAATTGGCGAATTTGTATTTGAAGATTCTGATGAAGACTTTATTCTTGAGTTTATGGAGCCGATGATATTAGTTGTATGCACGCAAGTATTCACAAGTCCTAAATTGCGTATCTTGGTTTCAACCTAATTCTGAAGTATTCATCTACCCCACCGGCAACCGCACCAAAAACCGCGCCCCAATCACCTTCCCCTCCGCATCCCTCCTATTCTCCGCCGCAATCCTCCCCCGCAGCCCCTCGATGATCTGCCGGCTGATGGAAAGCCCCAGCCCCGAATGCTGCCCGAACCGCTCCCCCCGCGGGCGTTCGGAATAAAAGCGGTCAAAAATCCCCTCCAGACGCGCCTCCGGAATTCCCGGCCCCTCATCCTCCACAATCACCTCCACCTCCGGCCCCGCCGCGCGCGCGCGCAGCCAGACGCGCCCGCCCTCCGGGCTGAAGCTGACGGCGTTGCCCAGCAGGTTGCGGAACACCTGCACCAGCCGGTCCTCCACCCCCATCGCCACCAGGCGTTCCGGCGCCTCCAGGATCATTTCCGGCTCGCCCTCCTGGCGGATGGTGTTGTGCAGCTCCACCAGCACGGCCAGGATCGGCGCGATGTCCACCGGCTCCGCGATCACGCGCGAAAGCTCCGCATCCACGCGCGAGGAATCCGCGATGTCCGTGATCAGCCGGTCCATCCGCACCGCGTCATTGGCGATGATGCCGAGCAACCTGCGTTGCTGCTCCACATCCTCCACCCGCCGCAGCGTCTCGATGGCGCTGCGCACGCTGGTCAGTGGGTTCTTCAGCTCATGCGCCACATCGGCGGCGAAGCGTTCATTGGCGTCAATCCGCGCCCAGAGCGCGAGGGCCGCCGCCTGCAAATCCCGCGCGAGAATGCCGATCTCGTCCCGCCGCCCCAGCAACTCCTCGGGAACCGAGCCACCGCGGCCCTTGCCCTGCCGCATCTCGGCGGCCGCATCAGCAAGGCGCAGGATCGGGCTTGCCAGGGTCTGCGCCAGGTAGAAGGAGACGGCGACGGTCAGCGCCAACGCCAGCAGGAACAGCCCCAGCACGCTGGCGCGGATTTCCAGAAGCCGCGCATCCACCTCCCGCGCCTCGCGCGTCAGCAGCACGATGCCCACGGCCTGCGCGCCGCGCCGCGCGGGTTCGGCGACACTCACCAGCAGCCGCCCATCCGGCGTGCGGCGGATATAGGGGGTGACGCCGCCTTCGAGCGCCAGCCGCAGTTCCGCCTGGCGTTCGGGGCCGAGGTCGGGCTGCCAGTCGAAGCTCTGCGCGTCCGGCGTCGTGTCCAGCACCACCGGGTTGCGGGAGGCGCTGGGCAGCAGCCCCAGCAGCCATTCATAGACACCCCCCACGCCTTGCGAGAACACGCCGCGCGCAGCGGGCGGCGGCAAGGGCTCGGTGACGACGGCGCCGCCCACGCTTTCGCGCACGCGGCTGTCGGCCACCACCAGGCCCGCCGTGTCGAACAGCCTGGCCTGGGTGTTGGGCGAGGGTTCCACCAGGCGCCGCAGCAGGGGGCGCGCGGTTTCGGGCACCAGCACGGCGCGGTCATCCTGGATGCGGACGGCGGCCTCGCTGATGCCGCCCGCATAGATGCGCGCCTGGGTGCGCATGGCCTCGACCTCGGCGGCCAGCAGCCCGTCCTGGTATTGGTCGAGGTAGAGAAGGGCCACGGCCAGCAGCGCCGGCGGCAGGGCGTTCACCAGCAGGATGCGCCGCAGCAGGGGTGAGCCCCAGGCGCGCCGCCGCCGGATTCGCGGAGCGGCCTCGGGCTTCAGCAGCGGCGCTTCGGGCACAGGCTCAGGCCGCCGCCTGCTGCACGATGGACGGAAGTGCCGCCACCGAGAACAGGTGGGCGTGGATGGCCTCCAGCCAGCCCTTGTCGCGCAGCATGACCAGTTGCTCGCCGGTGAGGGCGTTGAAGGCCTCGCGCTGCACGGCGTGGAAGCCGTCCACGCGCAGGTTGCGCCCGCCCTGTTCGAACTGCACGGCGGCGGGGCCGAGCAGCTTCAGCTCCGCCAGCGCCGCCACGAACTCCTGGGTGCGGAGGAAGCTGCCCTCCACCGCGCGGGTGAATTCGAAGGCGCGGCTGGCCATGGCGGTGGGCTTGCCCTCGGCGTCGAAGAGGGGTTCGCCCTCGGCCTCGGAGAATTGCGGCGCGCCGGGGTCGAGGCAGAGCGCCAGCTCCTCGCTGCCCGGGGCGGTGCGGGCCAGCAGGAAGGGGTAGCGGCGGAGATAGGCCGGCACATAGACGCCATCCCGCCACTGCCCCGCCTCGTTGATGAAGAGGTTGCGGCCCGGCCCGCCGCCCAGGATGGCGAGCGGCATGTGCGGCGCGCCGGTGGCGAAGACCACGCCCATGTGGCGCGCGGCCAGCGGGAATTCCTCCAGCGCCAGCGGCACGGCGGGGATGCCGGCGGCGAAGCCGAAGCCGACGTCGCGCACGCGCCACTGGGCGTGCTGCATCTGGTTCAGGGGCACCAGCCCGCCATAGAGCGGTGGCAGCGGGGAGGCGGCTTCGGACATGGTTCAACCCCTGTTGGCTTCGAATGACACGCGGCTGTCATCTGTGATGGACGAAAGCTTGCGTCCGTAACATCGTCCATCCAGAATGGCACAACGGTACGAAGAAGTGGAGGAAGGCCATGTCCCACCCAGACCCCACAGAGGGTTCAGGCAGGCAGGACGAGACCCAGGTGGCGCAGGACCGGCTTGGCCGTCGCCTCTTCGTCACCCGCGTGGCCTCGGGCGCCGCGCTGCTGCTGGGTGGCCTGGCCGCCGCGCCCGCCCGCGCCCAATACCGCACCGGCATCACCGACAGCGACCCGAATGACAGCCCAGGCTATGGCCGTGGTGGCCGCCCCCGCACCGGCCTGACGGACAGCGACCCGAATGACAGCCCCGGGCGTGGCCGTGGTGGCGGCCGCCCCCGAACGGGCCTGACCGACAGCGACCCCAATGACAGCCCCGGTTATGGCCGCGGTGGCGGACGGCCCCGCACTGGCCTGACCGATTCCGACCCCAATGACAGCCCCGGTTATGGCCGCGGTGGCGGACGCCCCCGCACCGGCCTGACCGATTCCGACCCCAACGACGTCGCTGGCCAGGGCCGCGGCGGCGGGCGCAAGTAATCCGCGCCGCGCATACGGAGCACGAGGAACATGACCGAACGCCTGTCCCGACGCCTGCTGGTGCTCCGCGTCGCCGCGCTGAGCGCCGCCGGCGCCACGCTGGCCGCCTGTGTGCCCGCCCAGCCCGGCCCCGTCTATGTGCAGCCGATGCCCGGCCGCATCCGCACCGGCCTGACCGACGCCGATCCCAATGACGGCGTGGGCTATGGGCGCGGCGGCTATCGCGGCGGCTATTCCGGCAACCGCGTCCGCACCGGCATGACCGACAGCGACCCCAATGACGGCGCCGGCTATGGCCGCGGCGGCTATCGTGGCGGCTACTCCGGCAACCGCGTCCGCACCGGCATGACCGACAGCGACCCCAATGACGGCGCGGGCTACGGGCGCGGCGGGTATCGTGGCGGCTATGGCGGCAACCGCATCCGCACCGGGCTGACCGACAGCGACCCGAGCGACGGCGTGGGCTTCGGCCGCGGGGGCCGCCGCTGGTGAGCCCAGAGGGGATCCAATCGGGGAGCCAAACGGGAAGCCTTCGCCACCCCACCACCGAAACCCTGGGCGAATGGGCCTTCGGCGTCACCTATGGAACGCTGGGCGTCAGCGAGGCGCTGTCCATGCGGGAATCCCGCAACTGGCGCTTCCTGCCCGGCCAGGGCGCCAACCGCTTCGCCGAGGTGCTCTCCACCGCCGCCATTGACGCGCACCTGCGCACCGATGCCGCCCGCACGCCGCGCATCGCCATGGCCGATGAAAGCCAGCGCGGCAGCGCGGGCGTGCCGGCCGAGGAATTCACCCTCGATGACGGCCGCGTGGACCTGCCCCGCCTGCTGGCGCGCTTCGACGCCGGGGCCTCCCTGGTCGTCTCCCAGTTCGACGAGACGCACCCGCCGCTGCAACGCCTCTGCCGGGGGCTGGAGAAGCTGTTCCTCCACGCGGTCCAGGCCAACCTCTACCTCACGCCCCCCGCCGCCCAGGGCTTCCGCACCCATTACGACACGCATGACGTGCTGGTGCTCCAGGTCGAAGGCCGCAAGCGCTGGCGCGTGTGGGATGGCGAGCCCCTGCCCCGCCCCACCCGCCGCACCGGCTGGACCGGCAAGCTCGCGCCCGAGGGCGAACCCCACACCCTGCTGCTGGAACCGGGCGACGCCCTCTATATCCCGCGCGGCGTCTTCCACGATGCGGCGACGGAGCCGGGCGAGACCTCGCTGCACATCACGCTGGGCTTCCTCGAACCCTCCTGGGCCGAGGCACTGCGGCAATTGCTGGACGATGTGGAAGCGACCGACCCCGGTTTGCGCGAATCCGTGCCCACCTGGCGCATCGGGGAGGATGACCTGCACCCCGCCCTCGAAGGCACCCTGGCGCGGCTGGCCGCGCCCGGCCTCGCGGAGCGCCTGCAGAACCTGCTGCTGTCCCACCTGCCGCAGGACCGCCAGCCCCTGCCGGCGCGGGGCCTGATGGACCGCATGCCCGAAGGCCCGCTGCGCCTAGCCGACGGCATGCACCACCATGTGGTGCAGGGCGAGGATGGGGTGGTGGCGCTGCACTGGCCCGGCGGCGTGGACATCCTGACCGCGGAACAGATGGACGACCTGACGGCGCTTGCCGATGGCGCCATCCCGCGGGACCGGGACTTCGCGGCGCATCTCTGGCGGCATGGGATGCTGGAGCGTGATCGCTGAAGGGCCGTAGGCCCGGAAGCGTGAATCACGCGGTCACGTAACGCATGATCGCTGAAGGGCGAAAGCCCGGAAGCGTGAATCACGCGGAAAGGAAAGGGCTGGAGCGAGGTTAGACCTCACCCCAGCCCCAGACATCACGCCAGCTTCGACGCGATCCAGTCCTTCATCTGGCTCTTCGGCATGGCCCCCACCTTCGTGTCCACCGGCTTGCCGTCCTGGAACAGGATCATGGTGGGGATGCCGCGCACCGCATAGGCGCTGGGCGTCTCCGGGTTGTCGTCGATGTTGACCTTCGCGATGGTCAGCTTGCCCTGATACTCCTGGGCGATCTCGTCCAGGATGGGGGCCACCATCCGGCAGGGGCCGCACCATTCGGCCCAGAAATCCACCAGCACGGCACCCTTCGCCTCCAGCACATCCTGCTGGAAGGTCTCGTCGCTCACGGCCTTGGTCAGTTCGCTCATCGGATGTGATCCTTGCACATGGCGCGATAAGTCGGATCACGCCGAGCCGAGGTCAAGCGGTCGGAGCATGCGCGTCCAGCAGGGCTGACGGCAAGGGCATCACGCGCGCGCCATAGGTCCAGACCAGGGCGCACGCCACCTCGCGGCCGGGATAGGCCAGACAAAGCACGGCCCGATAGGCCGCCATCTGCCGCAGATAACCGGCCGGCGCGGCCTCCGGCACCAGGGGCGGCGGGCGGTTCGTCTTGAAGTCCAGGATCAGCACGGTGTCGGGCGTGACGAGCAGACGGTCCACCACGCCCAGGATCAGCCGCTGGCCGATGCGCCCGGCGATGGGTGCCTCCGCCAGGCTGCCGCGCCCGAAGGCGGCGGCGATGTCGGGGTGGGCCAGCACGCCCAGGGCCTCGGCCAGGATCTCCGCCTGCTGCGCGGCATCCAGCCCATGGCCGGGCCGCGCGAGATAGCGCGCCGCCGCCGCCTCGCGCTGCGGCTCCGGCAGTTCGGGCAGGGATTGCAGCAGGGCATGGATCAGGTTGCCGCGGCGGAAGCGCGTGCCCAGCGGGTCGCCGGGGGCGTGCGGGGCGGCGGCGGCGCCCTCCACCTCCTCATCCTCCATGTGCGAGGGCGTGGCGACGCGCACGCCCTCCACCTCCGGCGCGGGGCTGCGCGCCCAGGCGGGCAAGGGGGGCGCATCGGCCGCGGTATTGGCGAGGCGTTCCGCCTGGCGCGCGCCCTCCTGCGGCGTTTCCAGGCGCAACATGGGGCTTTCCAGGAAGCCCGAAGCCTCCGCGCCCCAGGCGCCGGGGTCGAATTGCACCTCCTCCACGCCGGGCAGGCGGCGGAAGCCCTCCAACACCTTGTCATGCCAGCAGGCGGGGGCCTTCTTCTTGCGATACCAGCCGCAGACCAGCAGCCGGTCTTCGGCCCGCGTCAGCGCGACGTAGAGCAGGCGGTTGGCCTCCTCCGCCTCACGCTGGGCCTCGCCCGACTGCGCGGCGGTCCAAAGGGGCGCGGCGAAGCCCGTGCTGCGCGGCGCCCAGAGCGGCAGGTCGTCCTCCGTCCAGCGCAGGCCGGGCCGCACGGGCGGCGCCGAGGCCGTGTCGGGCAGGATGACGATGGGCGCCTGCAACCCCTTGGCGCCATGCACCGTCATCACGCGCACGCGGTCGGCGCTGTTCTCGGGCTCGCGCTTCACCTCGGTGGCGGCGCGGCGCAGCCAGTGCAGGAAGTCTTGCAGGCTGGCCGGGTGGGCGCGTTCATGGGCCAGGGCGGCCGTCAGCAGCTCGTCCAGCGGGTCGGCGGCGTCGGGGCCGAGGCGGGCCAGCAACCGCGCCCGCCCGCCGCGTTCGGACAGGATTTCCGCGACCAGCGCGTGGGGCGGCAAATGGTCCGCCCGCACCGACAGCGCCGCAAACAGATCGGCCGCCGCGCCCACGCGCCCACCCTCGCCCCGCCGCGCCATCAGCCGCGCGTGCAGCGACCCCGTGCGGCCATGGGCGAGCGCGAACAGGTCCTCCTCCTCCAGCCCGAAGATCGGCGATTTCAGCGCCGCCGCCAGTTGCAGGTCGTCCTCCGGCAGCAGGATGGCGTCCAGCGTGGCCAGCACGTCCAGCACGGCCAGCTGCTCCACCAGCACCATGCGGTCCACGCCGCCCACCGGCACGTCCAGCTCCTTCAGCGCGCGGACGAGCTGCGCCAGGAAGGCGTCGCGCTTGCGGACCAGCACCAGGATGTCGCCCGCGCGGATGGGCCGGCCCCCCTCCGCTTCACCTTGGGCGGGGTCGCCCTCATGGCGGGCGGGGAGGTGCTCGTGGTCCAGCATGTGGCGGATACGCCGGGCCAGCACCTGGGCCAGGCGGGAATCGGGGCCGGTCTCGCCCATGGGGGTCTCGGGGACCTCCCATTCCGGGGCTTCCTCGGCGTCGCCGGCCGCCAGCAGGGGCCAGATTTCCACGCAGCCCGCCATGCCGGCGCGGTCGGGATTGTGGCGCAGCGCCTCGCCCTCGCCCACCACGCCCTGGCGGGCGGCGCCATCCGCGAAAACCGCATCCACCAGCGCCAGCACGGGCGGCGCGGAGCGGAAGGAGACGTTCAGCTCCACCCGCCGGAATTCCTGCCCCGCCGCCTCCGCCCGCGCCCCGAAGCGGGTGGCGGCGCGCGGCAGGCCGGTGGCGTCCGCGCCCTGGAAGCCGAAGATGGACTGCTTCACATCGCCCACGGCAAACAAGGTGCGGGGTGCGGCGTTGCTGCCCTCGCCCGTGGTGAATTCGGCGGTCAGCGCGCCGGCGATGCCCCATTGCTCCGGGTTGCTGTCCTGCGCCTCGTCCAGCAGCACATGGTCCAGCCCGCCATCGAGCTTGTAGAGCACCCAGGCCGCCCCCGGATTCTCCAGCAGCGCGCGGGCCGAGGCGATCAGGTCGTCGTAATCCAACCGGCCCACCCGCCGCTTGGCCGCCGCGAAATGGCCGAGCACCGGCCGCCCCAGCGTCAGCGCGGCCATGGTGGCGTCCAGCAGGGCCAGCGCCTGGCGGCGGGTCTCGATCTCGACCAGCCGCTCGCCCTCGGTGGCGAGGGTGGCCTGGATCATGGCCTGGTTCGCGCCGCAGCCCTTGGTGGCGAAGCTTTTCCGCACGGTGCCGTCCTTGGTGAGGAACACCGCCATCCAATCCGCCAGCTTCACCAGCCGCGCGGCGGGGCCGAGCTTCAGATGGGCGCGGATGCCCTCGCCCCGGATCACGTCATTGCCATTGCCGCTCAGCAGCAGCGCGGCGGCCGCGCGGGAGAGGGCGCCGTCATCGCCGCCCGTCGCGGCCTCCATGGCCAGCGCCTCGGCATCGGCATCGGGGGCCAGTTCCAGCCTTGCCGCCAGCCGCAGCCGCAACCCGGCCAGCGTCCCGCCGGAGCCCATGATGGCCTGATCCAGCGCCGCCTCCTCATCCCGCAGGGCACGCAGCAGCGCCTGCATGCCGCGCGCATCGGTCAGCGTGGCCAGGTGCCCGGTGGCGGGGCTGACGGGGAGTTCGGCCTCCCGCGCCTCGGCCATGCGGGCGGCGGCGTCCATCTCCTCCATGACGGCGAAGCCGGGGGCGAGGCCCGCCTCCAGCGGGAAGCCCCGCAGCAGGGATTGGGCGAAGGCGTGCAGTGTGGCGATCCGCATGCCGCCGGGCAGTTCCAGCACGCGGGCGAAGGCGTCGCGCGCGCGCGCCGTCTCGTCGCCGGCGGGGGCACGGCCCAGCAGGTCGGTCAGTTCCGCACGCAGCTTCGCCGCATCGGCCACCGCCCATTCGCCCAGCCGGGCATTGAGGCGCGAGGCCATCTCCGCCGCCGCCGCCTTGGTGAAGGTGAGGCACAACAGGCGTTCGGGCGCCGCCCCCCCCAGCATCAGCCGCAGCAGCCGGTCGGTCAGCAGCTTGGTCTTGCCCGACCCGGCCGAGGCCGTGACGAAGCAGGAGGCCAGCGGATCCGAGGCCGCGCGCTGGCGGGCATTGGCCTCGGCGCGGGCGTCATGAGGGGCGTTCATGGCGCATCCCCCTCGCCCGCCGACCATTCATCGGCGCGCGACAAATGCCGGTAATCCTGCGCGGCGCGGCGGCGCGGGTGCGGGTGGGCGGCGAAGGGGGCCTCGCCGAACAGGAAACGGTCCGCGAGGCGCGCCAGCGCGGCATGCGCGCGCTCGATGGCCTCCGCAATGTCGAGGTCGAGCCGCGTGATCTTGCTCGGCTCCAGGGCCCCGGTCAGGCGCCAGTATTCCAGCGCGGTGACCGGGCCGCCCTCCATCCCCTCGAAGCCGCCGCGCTCCGCGATCAGGGCCTCCAGGGGCAGTTGCGGGAAGTCGCCGCGCTCCACCGCGGTGCCGGAGGGGGTGGTGCCGGTCTTGTAGTCCACCAGGCGCAGGTTGCCGTCCTCGAACAGGTCCAGCCGGTCGGCGCGCGCCTCGAGGCGCAGCACGCCGCCGGGGCGGCGCAATTCCAGCCGCCCCTTCACCTCGGCCAGGCTGCGCGCCAGCACGGGCCGCGCCTCGGCCTCCAGCCGGATCACCTCGGCGCCGATGCGCGCCAGCCGCGGCGCCCAGATGGCCGCGACGGCGGGGCGCGGGGCGGCGCGGGCGAGGGCCTCGGCCATCGCCGCTTCCCACATCTGGCGCGCCATGGCCTCGCCGGGCCAGGAGGCACCGAGCTGCGCCAGGAAGCGGTGCATGGCGGTGTGGACCAGGTTGCCGTAGTCGGCGGCATCGGCCTCCTGCTCCAGCGGCGGCAGGGCGCGCAGGCCCAGCACATGCTTCGCGTGGAAGGCATAGGGGTCCGAAAGCAGCATCTGCACGTCGCTGACCGTGACGCGGTGCGGGCGGGCGCCGAGCGGCGGGCGGGGCTGGGGGCGCTCCTGCGGGCAGGGCCGGCCTGGCGCGTCCAGCAACCGGGCCCAATGCGCCTCGGGGGCGGCGGCCATGGACAGCCCCTGCCCCTTCAGCAGCGTGCCCAGCCGCGTGAGCCAGCGCGCGGGCACCGTCGGGCTGCCGCCGCGCCGCGCCGCGCGTGACAGCACCACCCGCCGCGAGCCCGCGCCGAACTGGAAAAAGTCGGCGGCCACACGGCCGATCCGCAATTCCGGCGAGGGCAGGCCGAATTCGCGCCGCATGGGCCGGCTCATCCAGGGGCCGGGGTCGGCGGCTTGGGGCCAGATGGTCTCGTCGAGCGCGCCCAGCACCACCAGGTCGAAGTCGAGCAGGCGGGCTTCCAGCAGGCCCAAAATCTCCACCTGCGGGTGCAGCGCGGCGCCCGTGCGGCCGCGCGCCACGCGCGCCGCGCGGGTGGTGCCGGCGGCCAGCAGCGCCTCGAACAGGCCGGGCCATTCGGCGGGGGCGATGGGCGGCAGTTCCGCCAGCGCGGGCGGCAGGGCGGCCAGGTGGCGGGCCAAAGCTTCGCCTTCGGCCTGGGCGTAGAGGCGCAGGCCGCCCGGCAGTTCGGGCGTGGTGGCCAGCGCTTCCGCGGCGCGAAGCTGGGTTTCGAGCAACTCGGCCGGTGGGCGCGGCTCGGCCTCCTCCGGCAGGGCGGTGAAGCCGTCGAGGCAGGCTTCCAGCGCGTCCAGCAGCGGCGCGGCTTCCACCAGCCCCAGGGCGCGCAGCCCCGCGAAGCCGGGCGCCGGGGCCGGGCCGCGTAGGGCCCTCGCTTCCAGCCTGCGCGCGGCGTCCAGCAATTCCCCCCGCGCCATCCCCGCCGCGCAGAGCGGGTGCTTGAGCAGGGCCAGCAGCGCCACCGGCCCCATCTCCCCCGCCGCCAGCTTGGCGATGAGGCGCAGGAAGGCGCCGGGGGGCGTGTCGGACAAGGGCTGCCCCGCGCTGTCATCGGCCAGGATGCCGTGGCGCGGCAATTCGGCGGCCACGCGCCGCGCGAGATCCCGGTCCGGCGTCACCAGCGCAGCCCGCGCGCCGGGGGTTTCCAGGGCACCCCGTAGCGCCAGCGCGATGGCCGTCGCCTCATGCTGGGAATCGCCGGCCGAAAGCCGTGTGACACCCGCCAGCGCCTCCGGGCGCAAGCCGGGTTCCAGCCAGGGGGCGAGGTGCCCCGCCGGCAGCAGCGCCGTGCCGAGCAGATGCGCGCGCGGCGTGGCCTCGCCCTCGACCCAGGGCGTCGCATCGGCGAGCGTCGCGCCCATGCGGGCCAGCATGGCGCGCTGCCCCGCGAAGGGGTGGGTGGGGGCGCCGTCCAGCGCATCCAGCGGCAGGGCGGCGGTGGCGGCATCCTCGCCCGTCAGCACCACGAAGCCGCGCGGCAGGCGCGTCGCCACCACGCGCAGCAGGTCGGACGCGGCCGGGATGGTGCCGCCCATGCCGATGCCGGCGGCGATGACGGCGCCCTCGGGGGGCGCCTCCTCCCAGGCGCGGCGCTGGGCGCGCAGCGCCATCACGCGGCGCACCCCCACATCCAGCAGCCCCTGGGCGTGCAGCCAGGACTGCCACTCCACCACCGCGGCGCGGAGGAAGGTGGTGGTGATCTGCCAGTGGCTCGCCAGGTGCTCCGGCGCCAGCCCGTCCAGCTTTTCCAGCCAGCGGTGCTCCAGCAAGGCGGGGTCTTCGGGGAGGGTCTCGGCCTCCTCCAGCGCGATCTCGTCCAGCAGCTTGGCGAGTTCCCCGCCCAACGCCCAGGCGTGCTCGGCGGTGGGGGGGCCGCCGAAGCGCGGCGGCCAGCGCGCGGCGAAGCCCGCCAGCACGGCCTGGCGGCGCAGGGGGTCCACGGCGGGCGGGAGGTCCAGCAAGGCCGGCAGGGCCAGCTCGTCGGCATCCTCGACCGAGAGCCCCGCCAGCGGCCGCAGCCGGGGCAGCAGAAGGGCGGGCGAATCGGCCTCGCGCAGGAAGGCGGCCTGAAGCGCGCGCGCGGCGCGGCGGGTGGGCAGCAGAATGGTGGCGGCGGCCAATTCGTCGCCCACGCCCAGCCGGGCCAGGGCGCCGCGCGCCAGCGCGGGCAGGAAGGGCATGCCGGGGGCGATGGTGAAGAGGCGCATGGGGGCTCCTACCGCCCCGATGCGTCAGGCGCGGACATGGCCGCCAGCCGCCGCTCCGTCCGCGCAAGGTCGGGCGGGGTGGAGAGGTGGAACCACCACCCGTCATGCACCAGGCCAAACAGGCGGCCTGCCGCCAGCGCCCGGTCGAAGCAGCGGTTCAGGCTGAAGCGGCCCTGGGGCTCCGGCGCCACCAGCGCGGGCGCCATCACCTGCACGCCCCCGAACAGATAGGCCGCCTGTTCGTGCTGCGCGGGGCGGCGCAGCCGGCCCCAGGGGTCCATGTGGAAATCGCCGCGCCCCACCTCGCCCTCGATGGTGGAGGTGCGGACCATCAGCAGCAGCGCGTCCATGCGCGCGGGGTCGAAGGCATCGCGCAGCCGTTCCAAGGCGGGGCGCGGGCCGTCCAGCCAGAAGGCATCGCCATTGACCACGGCGAAGGGGGCCTCGCCCAACAGGGGCAGGGCACGGCGGACGCCACCGCCGGTTTCCAGCAGGTCCGGTTCCAGTTGCAGCCGGGTTTGGGGCGGGGTGGCGCGGGCGGAGAGCGCCTCGGCCACCCGCTCGGCCCGCCAATGGGCGTTGACCACCACCTGTTCCACGCCCGCCTCCGCCAGCCGGTCCAGCGCGTGGTCGAGCAGGGAGCGCCCCCGCACCCGCAGCAGCGGCTTGGCGGTGGTGGCCGTCAGTGGCCGCATCCGCGTGCCGAGCCCGGCGGCCAGGACCATCCCGTGCTTCACGGGTTCCCCCGGAGCGCGGGCGGCACATGGGCATCGAGGAAACGCGCCAGCGGGGCCGTGGCAGGGTGGGCGAGCGCCCGGTCCAGCAGCGCCCAGCAGCGCGGGCCGTGCTGGAGGTAGTGCGGCTTGCCATCCCGCCGGTCCAGCCGCACCCAGAGCGCCGCCACGCGCAAATGGCGCTGGGCGGCGCAGGCGGCCATGGCGGCGGCGAAGTCGCCCGCATCCAGTTCCGGCCGGGCCGCCAGGTATTGCCGCAGCGCGGCATCCCTCAGCGCCGGGGCCACGTCCCGCCGCGCATCCTCCACCAGCGAGACGAGGTCATAGGCCGGGTGGCCCGTGGCCGCGTCCTGCACATCAATCAAAGCCATGCCGCGCGGGGTGGGCATGAGGTTGGCCGGGAAATAGTCGCGGTGGACGAAGCCGGCCCCTCCTGCAAAAGGTTCCGCGAAGGGGGCCAGCATCTCGCGAATGGCCGTGTCCAGCCCCGCCCGCACCGCGTCATCGGGCGGGGCGCCGAAGCGGGCGGGCCACCACCACTCGAGGAAGGTGGCCGCGGCCGTGCGCGACATGGCCGCCGCATCCCATGCGGGCAGGCCGGGCGGCGGGGGTGCCGCGGCGGCGCGGGCCAGGCTTTCCACGGCGGCGGCATAAAGCGGGCCGGGGGCCGCGCCCGCATCCAGCGCATCGGCCATGCTGGCGGGGCCGAGATCCTCCACCAGCGCCGTCAGGCCCGGCCGGTCCACCGCCAGCACCTCGGGCGTCGCCACGCCGATGGCGCGCAGATGTTCGGCCACGCGCAGAAAGGCGTCGAGATATTCCGCATCGGGCGTCTGCATCACCAAAGCGGGGCGCGGGCCGCCATGCAGGCGGGTGTAGCGCTTCGAGGCATCGCCGGGCAGCGTTTCGGCGCGCGCGGCGGCGAAGCCGTGCCTTTCCAGGAGGGTCACAGCCTTCCCTCCCAGCCGCGCAGCGTGATGCGGCGGGCGTCCTCGTCCAGCGGTTCCAGGGTGACCTCCAGCGCGGTTTCGGGGGCCAGCGCGCCCAGGCGTTCGGGCCATTCGACCAGCACGATTCCCTCCCGCGCCTCGTCCCAGCCCAGTTCCATCAGCCCCCCGGGCCCGTCCAGCCGATACAGGTCATAGTGGTGCGCCGTGATGCCCCCCGGCAGCGGGTAGGACTGCACCAGGGTGAAGGTGGGGCTGGGCACCTCCAGCGCCGCATCGCCGGACGCCGCGCGCAGGAAGGCGCGGGCCAGCGCCGACTTGCCCGCGCCCAGCGGGCCGCGCAGCAGGATCACGTCGCCAGGCCCTGCCAGGGCGGCCAGGCGGGCGGCCAGGGCCTCGGTCTCGGCCAGGGTTGAAACGATCAAATCCATCCCCCGCATTCTGGCCCCCTGCCCTGCCCTCCGCCAGACTGGACGGGCGCCGCGAAGCCGGGCATCCCAGCGCCATGACCGAGACGATCACCACCGACGTGGCCATCATCGGCGCGGGGCCCGTGGGGCTCTTCGCCGTCTTCGAGTGCGGCATGCTGAAGATGTCCTGCACCGTGATCGACACGCTGGAGGAGATCGGCGGCCAATGCGCCGCCCTCTATCCCGAGAAACCCATCTTCGACATCCCGGCGCACCCCCGCATTGACGGCGCGGCGCTGATCCGCGCGCTGGAGGAACAGGCCGCGCCCTTCTCGCCGCAATACCTGCTGGCCCAGCGGGTCGAGGCGCTGCGGCCGGAGGAAGGCGGCTTCACCCTCACCACCAGCGCGGGCCGCGTGGTGCGCGCCAAGGCCGTGATCCTGGCCGCCGGCGCCGGCGCCTTCGGCCCCAACCGCCCCCCGCTGAACGACCTGCCGGGCTACGAGGCCTCGGGCGCCGTGCGCTACATGGTCACGAAGCGCGAGGAATTCCGCGGCAAGCGCGTCGTCATCGCCGGCGGCGGTGACAGCGCGGTGGACTGGGCGCTTTCGCTGAAGGACGTGGCGGCCAAGGTCATCGTCGTCCATCGCCGCGACAAGTTCCGCGCCGCCCCCGAGACCGCCGCCCAGCTCGCCACCGCCGCCGCGCGCGGCGAGGTGGAGATGGCCATTCCCTACCAGCTTCACGGGCTGGAGGGCGACGGGTCGCGCCTCTCCGCCGTCACGCTCGCCACGCTGAAGGGCGAGGAGAAGCGCGTCGAGGCCGACCACCTGCTGGCCTTCTTCGGCCTGTCCATGGAACTCGGCCCCATCGCGGAATGGGGGCTGGGGCTGGAGCGCAGCCATATCGCGGTCGAACCCGCCACCTGCGCCACCAACATTCCGGGCGTGCACGCCATCGGCGACATCGCGACCTATCCGGGCAAGCTGAAGCTCATTCTCCAAGGCTTTTCCGAGGCCGCCATGGCCGCCCATGCCATCCATCCGCGCGTCTTTCCGGGCGAGGCGCTGCACTTCGAATACTCCACCAGCAAGGGCGTGCCGGCGTGACCGACGCCCGGCTGTATGCGCCCGCCACGGCGCGCAACCGGGAACCCATCGCGGCCGCGCTGCGGGACATGCTGCCGGCCTCGGGCCTGGTGCTGGAAATCGCCTCGGGCAGCGGGGAGCATGCGCTGCACCTGGCCCGCGAATTTCCGGGTCTGCGCTTCCAGCCCACCGACCCCTCGGCCGAGGCGCTGGCCTCCATCGCGGCCTGGCGGGAGGCGGAAGGCCCGGCCAACCTGCTGCCGCCGAACCGCCTGGATGTGCTGGAGGACGCGCCCTTCCCGCCCGCCCAAGCCGTGCTCTGCATCAACATGATCCATATCGCGCCCTGGGCCGCCACGCTGGGGCTGATGCGCCACGCGGCGGCGGCGCTGCCGGCAGGGGCGCCCTTGATCCTGTATGGCCCCTATCTGCGGGCGGGCGTGGAGACGGCGCCGGGCAACAGCGCCTTCGACGCGGACCTGCGGGCGCGCAATCCGGAATGGGGACTCCGCGCGCTGGAGGAGGTGGCCGCCGCCGCCGCGCCGCACTTCGCACCGGAGCGGGTGGTGGAGATGCCGGCCAACAACCTCACCGTGCTGTTCCGCCGCGGCTGAGCGCCCGACACCGCATCTTCACACGCTTTCCCTTGACCGGCGCGGCCCCGTTCTGGAACCGTCCAGGCCGATGATGCGTCAGAACCCCGCCCTGGACTGGGGCCGCGCTTCTTGACCGCGCGGCCGCTGTTCCGCACCTATCCCCGCTGGACCGCCCCTTCGGCGGCCGGCGAGGCCCCTCCATGACGCAGACGACCACACCGAAGAAGAAGCTCTTCCTGCGCAGCTGGGGCTGCCAGATGAATGTCTATGACAGCCACCGCATGGCGGATGTGCTCGCACCCCTGGGCTATGCCCCCGTGGATGCGCCCGAGGCGGCGGACATGGTCATCCTCAACACCTGCCATATCCGCGAGAAGGCGACGGAGAAGCTGTTCTCCGAACTCGGCCGGCTGCGCGTGATGAAGGAGGCCCGCCGCGCGGGTGGCCAGGACATGCTGCTGGCCGTCGCCGGCTGCGTCGCCCAGGCCGAGGGCGCCGAGATCACCGCCCGCGCCCCCTATGTGGACCTGGTGCTGGGCCCGCAGAGCTACCACAAGCTGCCCGAGCTGGTGGCCCGCATCTCCCGCGCCGCCGGTTCCGTGGTGGACACCGAATTCCCCACGGAAGAAAAATTCGACCACCTGCCCGAGGCCAGCGCGCCCCAGGGCGTCACGGCCTTCCTCACCATCCAGGAGGGCTGCGACAAGTTCTGCGCCTTCTGCGTGGTGCCCTACACCCGTGGCGCCGAATATTCCCGCGCGCCCGAGGCGGTGCTGGCCGAGGCGCGGCGCCTCGTGGCCCAAGGTGCGCGCGAGATCACGCTGCTCGGCCAGAATGTGAACGCCTATCACGGGGCCGATGCGGCGGGCGCCGAATGGGGGCTGGCGCGGCTGCTGGAGGCGCTGGCCGCCATCCCGGGCCTGCTCCGGCTCCGCTACACCACCTCCCACCCCCGCGACATGGATGAGGCGCTGATCGCCGCCCACCGCGACATCCCGGCCGTCATGCCCTTCCTGCATTTGCCCATCCAGTCGGGCAGCGACCGGGTTCTGGCCGCCATGAACCGGGGCCACACGGCGGACGACTACCTCCGCCTCGTGGACCGGCTGCGGGAGGCCCGGCCCGACCTCGCCCTCTCCACGGACATCATCGCCGGCCACCCCGGCGAAACCGAGGCCGACCACCAGGCCACGCTCCGCCTGATCGAGCGCGTGGGCTTCGCCCAGGCCTTCAGCTTCAAGTATTCCCCCCGCCCCGGCACGCCGGCCGACGGCGCCGCCGGCCATGTGGACGAAGCCACCAAGGACCGCCGCCTGCAGGAGATCCAGTCCCTGCTGCGCGCCCAGCAGGCCGCCTTCAACGCCTCCAAGGCCGGGCAGATGGTGGACGTGCTGTTCACCGGCCCTGGCCGCCATCCGGGACAATTGTCGGGGCGCACGCCCTGGTTGCAACCGGTGCATGCCATCGCCGGTTTGGAACTTGTGGGCACGGTGCAACCCCTGCGAATCCGCGCGGGACACCCCAATTCCCTCGCGGGCGAACTGGTTTCCCCCCCGCCCAACCAGGAGCAACACGCCGCTTGAGCAACGCCCTCGCGCTCCGCGCCCGCCAGGGTCAACCCCCTGGTCCCCCCTCCTCCGAATCCCGCAGCGTCACGCTGCAATTCGAGGACAACGCCCTGCTGCCGATGCTCTATGGCGAGCACGACAAGCACCTGGCGCGGATCGAAAGCCGATGCGGCGTGCGGCTGGCCTGCCGCGGCAACCGCATCACGCTGAGCGGCACCGCCGAGCGCACGCAGATGGCCGAACAGGTGCTGCGTGGCCTCTGGCGCAGTCTGGAGCGCGGCGGCAGCCTGACCGGCGCCGAGGTCGAGGCCGCCATCCGCATGGCAGAGGGCGAGGCCGAGGCCGACCCCCGCCTGCCGCTCCAGGACATCCCGCAAATCCGCACCCGGCGCGGCGCCATCGCTCCCCGCACCCCGGCCCAGGCCGCCTATATGGAGACCCTCTCCCGCAACGAGATGGTCTTCGGCATCGGCCCCGCCGGCACGGGCAAGACCTATCTCGCCGTGGCGCAGGGCGTGGCGCTGCTGCTGGCGCAGCGGGTGGACCGCATCGTGCTCTCCCGCCCCGCCGTCGAGGCCGGCGAACGCCTGGGCTTCCTGCCCGGCGACATGAAGGAGAAGGTGGACCCCTATCTCCGCCCCCTCTACGACGCCCTGCACGACATGCTGCCGGCCGAGCAGGTGGCCCGCCGCATCGCCGCCGGCGAGATCGAGATCGCCCCGCTCGCCTTCATGCGGGGCCGCACGCTGGCCCATTCCTTCGCCATCCTGGACGAGGCGCAGAACACCACCCCCGCCCAGATGAAGATGTTCCTGACGCGCATGGGCGAAGGCACCCGCATGGCCATCACCGGCGACCCCACCCAGGTGGACCTGCCGCCGGGGATGAAATCCGGACTGGTCGAGGCCATTTCCATCTTGCGTGGGGTGCCCGGAATAGGCTTCACCCATTTCGACGAGAAGGACGTGGTGCGGCACCCCCTCGTGGGGCGCATCGTCGCGGCCTATGGTGCAATGGAGGCGCAGCGCGGCGGCAACATGCCCCGCAGTGGCGCCGGGAAGGATGTGGATGGAACCGGGAAGTAGCCTGCCCGGCGGTGCGGAACTCGCCGCCGGGCTCGCCGATGTGGATGTGGTGCTGGGCGCGCCGGGCTGGCGTGCCGCCTTGCCCCGTGCGGAGGCCTTGGCCCGCCGTGCCGTCACGGCCACTTTGGCCGACCAGGGCGCCAATGGCCACCTGACCCTGCTGCTGACCGATGACGCCGAGATCCGGCGGCTCAACACCGGCTTCCGCGGCAAGGAGAAGGCCACCAACGTCCTCTCCTTTCCTGCCCCCTATGGCAGCCTGACGCTGGGCGATGTGGCCCTGGCGCTCGGTGTCGTGCGGCGGGAGGCGCTGGCCGAGGGCCGCGCGGTCCAGGACCATTTCCTCCACCTCATCGTGCACGGGACGCTGCATTTGCTCGGCCATGACCACCTTTCGGCCGGGGAGGCCATGCTGATGGAACGCGCCGAGGCGCGCATCCTGCGGCGGCTGGGCGTCGCCAACCCCTGGCGCACGCGCTGGCGGGGGGCCGCGTGATGGCGAGCGACGGCCAACAACCCGAGCTGATCCGCCGCATCCGCGGCCTGTTCAACCGCCGCGCCGCCGACAGCCTGCGCGACCGCGTCGAGGAACTCATCGGCGCGCCGGCCGATTCCGGCGGCGCCCCCGATGCCCGCGCGCTGGACCGGCACGAGCGCGCCCTGCTGTCCAACGTGCTGAAGCTGCGCGGCGCCACGGCCAATGACGTGATGGTGCCGCGCGCGGACATCATCGCCCTGCCCGTGGGCCTCACCTTCGGCCAGGCCATGGCCGCCATCCAGCGCGAGGGCCACAGCCGCTACCCGGTCTACCAGGGCCACCTGGATGACGTGCTGGGCATGGTCCACATCAAGGATATCATCGCCGCCATGGGGCGCGAGGGGGATTTCACCCTGCGCTCCGTGCTGCGGAAACCCCTCTTCGTCGTGCCCTCCATGCCCGTGCTCGACCTGCTGCTGCGCATGCGGCAGGAGCGGATGCACCTGGCCCTGGTGGTGGACGAATATGGCGGCATTGATGGCCTCGTCACCATCGAGGACGTGGTCGAGACCATCGTGGGCGACATCGCCGACGAGCATGACGAGGACGGCGCGCCGCAGATCATCGAGCGTGGCGAGGGCGTCTATGAACTCGACGCCCGCACCCCCATCGAGGATTTCGAGGAAAAGCTGGGCGAGGTGCTGACGTCCGAGGAACGCGGCAGCGACATAGATACGGTGGGCGGCCTCGTCTTCACCCTGGCCGAGCGCGTGCCAGCGCGGGGCGAGATCTTCTCCCACCCCTCGGGCCTGGAATTCCGGGTGCTGGAGGCCGATGCACGGCGCATCCGCCGGCTGCGCGTGCGGCGGCCGGCGGCCGGTGCCGCCCGAAGCGCGGCGGAGTAAGAGGGCGCGGCGGAGTAAAGGCCGGACGGCAAGGAACGCGGCGGAGTAGGCGCCGCGTATCCACCGCCCGGTTTTCCGGGCATAAGCCGCGCCATGCGGAATTTCCTGAACGCGCGTCCGGGCCTCGCCTCCCTGCTGCTCGGCGCCGCCTCGGCCCTCGCGCTGCCGCCCTTGCACCTGTTGCCGGTGCTGCTGCTGACCTTCCCCACCTTCCTGGCTGTGCTGGCACGGGCCGGGGGGGCGCGGCAGGCGCTGTGGTGGGGGGCGCTGTTCGGCTTCGGGCACCATGTGGCCGGCCTCTATTGGCTGACGCACGCGCTGTTCACGGACCTCGCCACCTGGTTCTGGCTGGTGCCTTTCGCGGCGCCCGGGGTGGCGCTGCCGCTCGCGGCCTTCATGGCGCTGCCGGCCTGGGCGGCGTGGCGGGCGGGGCGGGGAAGGCCGGGCGTGGGCTGGCCCGCCGTGCTGGTCTTCGCCGCCGCCTGGACGGCGTCCGAAATGCTGCGCGGCTTCCTCTTCACCGGCTTCCCCTGGAACCTGCTGGGCACCGCCTGGGCCTTCCACGAAATCCCGCTGCAACCGGCCGCCTTTGTGGGGGTGCATGGGCTTTCCTTGCTGACGGCCCTGCTGGCCGCCCTGCCCGCGCTGGGCTGGCGGGTGGCGACGCCGCTGCTGCTCTCGGGCCTGGCCCTTTGGGGCAGCGGGGGCGCCTGGGTGCTGCGCCAGCCCGCGCCGGAGGACAGCGCCGCCCGGCTGGTGCTGGTGCAGGGCAACATTCCGCAGGATCTCAAATGGGAGGAGACGCAGCGCCTCGCCATTTTCCAAAGATACCTCCAGTTGACCCGCGAAGGCACCGCCGAGGCCGCGCAGGCCGCCCCGGAAGCGCCCATCCTGGCCATCTGGCCCGAGACGGCGAGCCCTTTCCTGCTGGCCCAGGACCCGGACGCCCAGCGCCTCGCGGCCTCGGTGCTGCCGGAGCGGGGGGTGCTGCTGGCCGGAACGGTGCGCGCCGAATGGTCGCCCGAGGGGCGCGTCGCGCGGCTGTGGAACAGCCTGGTCAGCCTGGACGCCGCCGGCACCATGGGCCCCGCTTATGACAAGTCGCATCTGGTGCCCTTCGGCGAATACATGCCGCTGCGGGGGCTGATTCCCATCCGCGTGGTGACGGGCGGGGTGGACTTCACCGCCGGGCCTGGGCGGCAAACCCTTGAACTTCCTGGGATTCCGGGCTTCAGCCCCTTGATCTGCTATGAGGTGATCTTCCCCGGACGGGTGACGGGGCCGACCCGCCCCGGCTGGCTGCTGAACATCACCAATGATGCCTGGTTCGGCCATTCCGCCGGCCCCTACCAGCATCTGGCCGC
This sequence comes from Roseococcus suduntuyensis, assembly GCF_014196305.1. Taxonomy (GTDB): domain Bacteria; phylum Pseudomonadota; class Alphaproteobacteria; order Acetobacterales; family Acetobacteraceae; genus Roseococcus; species Roseococcus suduntuyensis. Next base: position 1,157,163 of record NZ_JACIDJ010000001.1, on the reverse strand, counting down.
CAGCCGCCTGCGCGCGGTGGAGGAGGGCCTGCCCCTGGTGCGCGCCGCGCAGACCGGCATTTCGATTGTCTATGACGCCTTGGGCCGCGAGCGCGCGCGGATCGGACTGGGCGAGACGGGCTTCGCCATCGCCCCCTTGCCCGGCGCCGCTGCCCCCACGCCCTTCAGCCGCTGGGGTCTCTGGGTGCCGCTCGGCGCCTTGCTATGCGTGGGCATATTGGGTATGGCGCTGCAGCGACGCCGGCCCGATTGACGCAACCAGAGCGTTCATTTTTCCCACCCAGAATTGTAGTTTTATTGAGACCATAGATCGGGAATTGACCCTTTCTTTCTTTTGCGTTAAGGACCGTTTCGTGATCGTGCGAAAAAGGTGGCCGGAATGCGGCGCCAAATCCGCCGATCCTGCGCATCCGATCCTGCCCGTTCTGGGTGTGGTCGCCTTCGGAGCGCGGCCAGCGGCGGAGTGCAAAGGTGGACGTTGCGATGAAGGAGCCGGTTTCCGGACAGGACGCCAAGGCGGAACGCGAGCATCGCCCCAGCCCCATTGACGTTCATGTCGGCTCCCGCGTGCGGTTGCGCCGGACGCTGCTGGGAATGAGCCAGGAACGCCTGGGCGAGGCGCTGGGCCTCACCTTCCAGCAGGTCCAGAAGTATGAGCGCGGGGTGAACCGCATCGGCGCCAGCCGCCTCTTCGACCTCTCCCGCGTGCTGGACGTGCCCATCAGCTTCTTCTTCGACGACATGCCGGGCCAGGTGGGCGGCAGCCAGGGCTTCGCCCGCCGCGTGGCCGGCTTCGCCGAGGAATCCTCCCCCTTCGAGGACGACACCCTGCACCGGCGCGAGACGCTGGAGCTGGTGCGCGCCTATTACCGCATCCAGGACCCCGCCGTGCGCCGCCGCGTCTTCGACCTGATCAAGGCGATGACCCCGGTCGAATAAGCCGCGCCTCGCCGGGCGTGAGGCCGAAGGCCGCCCGGAAGGCGGCGCCGAAGGCCGGCGCGCTGGCATAGCCCACCGCCGCCGCGGCCCGCGCGGGCGTGGCGCCGCCGGCCAGCAGCGCCGCCGCCTCGGTCAGGCGCAGCGCCTGGCGCCAGCGGGCGAAGCCCATCCCCGTCTCCGCCTGGAACAGCCGGGCGAGCGTCCGCGCCGAGCCGCCGCAGCGCTGCGCCCATTCCTCCAGCGTCCAGTCGCGCCCCGGGTCGGCGGCCAGCGCATCCGCCAGCCGGCGCAGCCGCGCGTCGCGCGGGGCGGGCAGGCCGAAGGGCAGTTGCGGGGCACGCGCCACCTCCTCCGCGATCAAGGCCGCCAGATGCCCGCCGCGGCCCTGCACATCCCATTCCAGCGGCTCCGCGCAGGCGGCGAGGATGAGTTCGCGCAGCAGGGGCGAGACGGCCAGGACCAGCGCCCTGCCCTCGCCCAGCACCGCCGCATCCTCCCGGAAGAACAGGGCGCGCATGGCGAGCGGCCCTTCCACCGCCACCGCATGCGGCATGGCGGCCGGCACCCAGAGCGCCCGGCCGGGGGGAACGGTGAAGTTGTATTCCCGCGTCGCCACCCGCATCACGCCGCGCGTCGCGTAGAGAAGCTGGGCGCGGCCGTGGTGGTGCCAGCCCGTTGCCTCGCCATCGGTGTAGTCGCGCGCATAGGCGGTGAGCGGCCGATCGGCCTGTTCCTGGGCCAAGGTGCGCAGATTGGGGGTGCGCGGGTTTTGTCCGTCTGCCGACATGTTCCGTCCGGACGTTGAAGGGCAGACAGGCTAGCGTATCCGCCATGACCAGCACCACCCGCCAGATCTGCTTCATCAACGCCGCAAGCTTTGCCGACCGCGCCAAGGCCAGCCGCCACACCAACCCTGGCCTCGGCGCGGGGAGTGCGCGGCGATGACCAGCACCACCCGCCAGATCTGCTTCATCAACGCCGCGCACAGCTTCACCCATTACGGGCTGCTGGTGCTGGCCACCGCCGTGCTGGCCATGGTGCAGGAGCCGGGGGCGCCCTTCGGCACGGAATACGGGCCCATCATCGCGCTCGGCACCGGCATGTTCGTGATTTACGGGCTGGGCGCGCTGCCCATGGGCTGGCTCGCCGCGCGCTTCGGGCGCAAGGCCATGATGTCGGCCTTCTTCCTGGGCTCGGGGGCCGCCATGGCGGCGGCGGGCTTCACCTCGGGGCCGCTGGGGCTGGCCGTGGCGCTGGCGGTGATGGGCGCCTTCTCGGCCATCTACCACCCCATCGGCACCGCCATCATCAGCGAGGCCGGCGGCAACCGGGTGGGCCGCGCCATGGGCATCAACGGCGTCTTCGGGAACCTGGGCGTCGCACTTGCCCCGGTGGTCACGGCCTTCCTGGCCGCCCAGCTCGGCTGGCGCTGGGCCTTCGTGCTGCCGGGGCTGGCCTGCATGGTGATCGGCCTGGCCTACCTGCGTGAGCCCGCCTATGACGCCCGCCGCGCCGGCGTCCAGACGCGCCCCTTCCCGCGCATCCCGCGCGCCATCGTCCGCCGCGCCGTGATCTCGCTGATGCTGATCGCGGTGGTGTCGGGCCTGGTCTTCAACGCCTACACCATGCTGATCCCGAAGCTGATGGAGGAACGCCTGGCCTCCTCGCCCGACCTGCTGCCGGTGGTGGGGCTGCTGGCCTTCCTGGCGACGCTGTGCGGGGGCCTCGCGCAGTTCACCGTGGGCCACATGATTGACCGGATGACGCTGAAATCGGTCTTCATGCCGCTGGCCATCGTGCTGGTGCCGGGAATGCTGGCGCTGTCCTTCCTGGATGGCTGGATCGTGCTGCCGCTGGCGGGGCTGATGGCGGCGGCCATCTTCGGCCAGGTGACGGTGAACGAGACCATCACCGCGCGCTACGTGGCGCCGGAATTGCGCGCCAAGCTCTATTCGCTGCGCTTCACCGTGGGCTTCCTTGGGGCCGCCTGCGCCGCGCCGCTGGTGGGCTTCCTGCACGCCAGCACGGGCAACCTGGCGGCCGCCATGGTGGCGCTGGCCGGGGCCGCCACGGTCACGCTGGGCTGCGCGCTGTGGTTCCCCAACAGCCCCGAGGAACTGCACCCGGAACTCTGGGAAAAGGCGGAGGAGCCCGCCCCGCGCACGGTGGCGGCGCCGGCGGAGTAGCGCCCGCGATCGCCGGAGGGCCGCAGGCCCGGAGGCGTGAATCGCCGGCGGAGTAGCCCGGCCAACTTCCCCCAACGTCAGTTCGGGAAGACCAGCACCATCCGCGGCAACCCCGTCCCCACCCATTGTTCGGCGTGGGTGACGCGGCCGCTCGCCTCATCCGCCCAGAAGGAATTCGCCACCGCCCCCTGCCCCGGCACCCGGCAGCGTTCCTCCACCAGCACCACACCCTCCTCCTCGGTGCGGGCGGCACGCAGGCGACAGTCGAAGGCGATGCCGAAGCGCATCGAGGCGGGGTTCCGCCCAGCGCCGGACAAATCCACCAGCCGCCGCGCCTCGGCGCTGCGACCCAGCAGTTCCACGGGGTTGTCCAGCGGGTCCGGCCCGTCGAAGCGCGTGGCGGTGATGAGGGTGGGCAGGCCCGAGGTGGCCACCACGCGCGGCCCGTCCGTCGCCACCACCACGCCGCCAGGCGCGCGCCACATCCGCCGGTTCCCCTGCTGCTGGATGAGCACGGCCGTCGCGGTGCGCGGCCCGAGGCCCAGGCGAAGCTGGGGGGCGGCGGCGTCCACCTCGGCGCTCTCGGCCTCGGCGATGGCCAGGCGGTCGGGTTCGGGCGCGGTCTCCCGTGGCTGAGGCAGGCCAAGCCCGCCCATCACCGCCCGCGCCATGCCCGAGGCCCCGCCATCGCTGCCGCAGGCCGCGAGAAGCAGGAGAAGGCAGGGGATCGCCGCGCGACGCATTAATGGAAGGTTAACCACACGCCCCGGTTGCTGGGGAGGGGTGACTTGCGGCGCCGCGGCAAAACCCGCACAGACCGCGCCCATGTCCGCCGCCGCGCCCTGTTCCGGTTCCGGCCCCACCCCCTGGGCCCAGGCCAGACGCATCGTCATCAAGATCGGCTCCGCCCTGCTGGTGGAGGCCGAGCGCGCCGAGCCGCGCGCCGCCTGGCTCGCCTCCGTGGCCGAGGACATCGCCGCCCTGCGCGCGCAGGGGCGCGAGGTGATCGTCGTCTCCTCGGGCGCCGTCGCACTCGCCCGCCGCACCCTGGGCCTGACGGGCCGGACCCTGCGCCTGGAACAGAAGCAGGCCGCGGCCGCCGTGGGGCAGATCCGGCTGGCCGGCGCCTGGGACACGGCCCTGGCCGCCCAGGGCCTGCGCGCCGCGCAACTGCTGCTGACGCTGGAGGACAGCGAGGACCGCAGGCGCTACCTCAACGCCCGCGCCACGCTGGGCACGCTGCTGGAGCTGGGCTGCGTGCCCGTCATCAACGAGAACGACACGGTGGCCACCGCCGAAATCCGCTTCGGCGACAATGACCGCCTGGCCGCCCGCGTGGCCGAGATGGTGCAGGCCGACGCGCTGGTGCTGTTCAGCGACATTGACGGTCTCTACACCGCCGACCCCCGCCGCGACCCCACGGCCACCCATCTGCCGGTGGTCGAGCGCATCACGGATGACATCATGGCCATGGGGGGCGAGCCGCCGCCCGGCTATTCCTCCGGCGGCATGCGCACCAAGCTGATCGCGGCGCGCATCGCGACCGGGGCCGGCTGCGCGATGGCCATCGCGAAGGGCGAGGCCATGCACCCGCTGCGCGCGCTGGAAGAGGGCGCCCGCTGCACCTGGTTCCTCGCCCCGCCCGAGGCCCGCACCGCCCGCAAGCGCTGGATCGCGGGCAGCCTCGCGCCGCTGGGCACGCTGGTGGTGGATGAGGGCGCGGTGGGCGCCTTGCGCCGCGGCTCCTCCCTGCTGCCGGCGGGCGTGCGCGAGGTGCGCGGCGAATTCCTGCGCGGTGATCCGCTGTCCGTGCGCGACGCCACGGGCCGCGAATGGGCGCGCGGGCTTTCCGCCTATGACGCGGCCGATGCGCGCCGCATCGCCGGCCATCGTAGTGCCGAAATCGAGGCCATCCTGGGCTGGCGCGGCCGCGACGAGATCATCCACCGCGACGACCTGGTTTTGCTGGAGGAATAGAGGCTGATGTTCGACGCCTTCCTGATGGGTGTGGTCGAAGGCCTCACCGAGTTCCTGCCCATTTCCTCCACCGGCCACCTGATCCTGCTGGGGGAGCTGATCGGGTTCCACGGCCCGCCCGGCAAGGTGTTCGAGATCACGATCCAGCTCGGCGCCATCCTGGCCGTCATCGTGGTGTTCTGGGCGCGGCTGATGGCGGTGGCGCGGGGCTTCTGGAAGCGCGGCACGCCGGAATATGTTTTCGCCATGAATGTGGCCCTGGCCTTCCTGCCGGCGGCCTTCATCGGCGCAACTTTCCACGGCACCATCACCTCATTGCTGTTCAACCCCTTCGTGGTGGCCTGCGCGCTGATCCTGGGCGGCATCGCCATCATCGTGATCGAGAAGAAGCGGCCCGAGCCCACCATCCATGCCGTGGAGCAGATCAACCCCATCGCGGCCGTGCTGATCGGCTTCGGCCAGGCGCTGGCAATGATCCCGGGCACCTCGCGCTCAGGGGCCACCATCATCACCGCGCTGCTCTGCGGCGTGGACCGCAAGACGGCGGCGGAGTTCAGCTTCATCCTGGCCATTCCGACCATGATCGCGGCCAGCGCCTATTCGCTGTTCAAGGTGCGCGCCGAACTCACCAGCGATGGCCTCGCGCAGATCGCGCTTGGCACGGTGGTGGCCTTCGTCGTGGCGCTGTTCACGGTCAAGCTTCTGCTGGCCTTCATCGCGCGGATCGGCTTCACCCCCTTCGGCTGGTATCGCATCGGGCTCGGCACGCTGATCCTGCTGGTGCTGGCCGTGGGTTGAGCGACAGGCGCGTTGGCCAATCAGGGCCGCGGGGCTAGTCTGCAATGATCCGGTTCAAGGAGACGAAAGACATGGCAAGCAACACATTCCACCGCCGCAGCCTGATGGCCGGCGTGGCGCTCGCGGCGCCGGCGCTGATCGGGCGTGAGGCCGCGGCGCAGACGCCGTCCTTCTTCCGCATCGGCACGGGTTCGGCCGGCGGCACCTACTACCCCATCGGCGGCATCATCGCGAACGCCATCTCCTGCCCGCCGGGCTCCGCCTGCAACGTGGCCGGCGCCACGGACGGCGTGCCGGGCATGGTGGCCGTGGCCCAGGCCACCCAGGGCAGCGTGCAGAACGTGAACCTGATCCAGTCCGGCAATGCCGAGAGCGGCTTCGTGCAGTCCGACGTGCTGCATTGGTCCTACACCGGCACGGGCCTGTTCGAGGGCCGCCCGCAGCTTCAGCGGCTGCGCTTCCTGGGCCACCTCTTCCCCGAGCACATCCACGCCGTGGTGCGCGCGGACAGCGAAATCCGCGCCTTCTCCGACCTGCGCGGCCGGCGCATCGCCATCGGCCTGCAGGCCTCGGGTGCCCGCGTGGGCAGCGAGATGATCCTGGAGGCCAATGGCCTGCGGGCGGGGCGCGAATTCACGGCCGAGTTCCTGAACCAGGCGCAGGGCACCGAGCGCATGCAGGACCGTGGGCTCGACGCCACCTTCACCGTGGTGGGCTACCCCGCCGCCGCCTTCACCGAGTTCTGCAGCCGCACCGGCTGCCGCATCCTGCCCATCGCCGGCGCCGAGGCCACCCGCGTGATCGAGCGCGCGCCCTTCTACTCCACGGGCGTGATTCCGGCCGGCGCCTACCAGGGCGTGACCCAGGACGTGCCGACGCTGACCGTCGGCGCCTGCTGGATCGTGCGCGACAGCGTGCCGGACAACGTGGTCTATGAGATCACCCGCGCGCTGTGGTCCGAGACGACGCGCGGCCTGCTCGACCGTGGCCACGCCAAGGGCCGCGAGATCATTCGCCAGCGCGCCCTGGAAGGCCGCGGCGTGGTGCCCTTCCACCCGGGTGCCGAGCGTTTCTACCGCGAAGCCGGCATGCTCTGAGACCTGCTGAGACTGTGGTTGCTGGCCCCGCGCGAATTGCCGCGCGGGGCCGTTTTCGTGTGAGGAAGTCAGCGTGAGCGAACAGCGTTCATCGAGCACCAGGCTCGACCTCGAGGCGGCGGAAAAGCTGGAGAAGGCGACGGACAGCGAGTTGCGCTTCCGTGACCTCTCGGGCCTGGCCGCGCCCATGGTCTCGGCGGCGCTGGTCGCGCTCTCGGTGTTCCACTACTGGACGGCCGGCTTCGGCATCATGACCGAGCATTGGCACAAGGCCATCCACCTGGCCGCCGTGCTCGCGCTGGTGTTCATCATGTTCCCCGGCGGGCGCCTCTTCTCCTTCGGGCCGAAGATCGGCGGGGTGCCGGTGCTGGACTGGGTGCTGGCCACCACCATCATCATCGCCACCATCTATCTGCCCGTCATCTTCGACGAACTCACCTTCCGCATCGGCATGCCCAACGACATGGACATGCTGATGGGCACCATCATGGTGGTGCTGACGCTGGAGGCGGTGCGGCGCTCCATGGGCATCACGCTGCCCATCATCGTCTGCGTGTTCATCGCCTATGCGCTGTGGGGCAACCTGCTCTCGGGCGTGCTGGCGCATCCCGGCTCCGACTGGGCCGGCTTCGTGAACCATGTCTACCTCACGCAGGAAGGCATCTTCGGCATCCCGGCCAAGGTGGTGGCCACCTACGTCTTCCACTTCGTGCTGTTCGGCGTGATCGCCACGCGGATGGGCCTCGGCCAGTTCTTCATCGACATCGCGACCATCATCGCCGGGCGCTATGCGGGCGGGCCGGCCAAGGTGGCGGTGCTGGCGTCGGCCATGTTCGGCTCCATCAGCGGCTCCTCCATCGCGAACACGGTGACGACCGGTTCGCTCACCATCCCGGCCATGAAGCGCGTGGGCTACAAGCCGCACTTCGCGGGCGCGGTGGAAGCGGCGGCGAGCGCGGGCGGGCAGATCACGCCGCCCATCATGGGGGCCGCCGCCTTCATCATGATCGAGTTCCTGGAAATCACGCTGACGACGCTGCTGATCGCGGCCGCGATCCCGGCCGCCATGCACTTCTGGGGCGTCTTCGTGCAGGTGCATTTCGAGGCCAAGCGCCTGGGCCTGCGCGGCCTGGAGCAGTCCGAACTGCCGAAGCTGTGGCCCACGCTGCGCGACGGCTGGCCCACGGTCATTCCCCTCGTGCTGCTCGTCTATGTCATCCTGGCCGGCTACACGCCCTATCTGGCGGCTTTCGTGGGCATCACGGCCTGCGTGGTGGTGGGCTTCCTCAACCCCCGCAACCGGCTGACGCTCAAGGACCTCTGGATCGCGCTCGACACCGGCGCGCGCTACGCGCTGGCGGTGGGTGCCGCGGCCGCCGCGGTCGGCATGGTGGTGGGCGTGGTGACGCTGACCGGCGCGGGCTTCCGCGTGGGCTTCATCGTGACCCAGGCCGCCGCCTCCGCCGCCGCCTTCTTCACCCCGGTGCTGGACCTGATGCCGGCGGGCTTCGTCTCGCTGCAGGGGCTGACGCTGTTCCTCACGCTGCTCTTCGTCGCCATCATCTGCGTGCTGATGGGCGCGGGCATTCCCACCACCGCGCTCTACATCATCCTGGCGGCGATCGCGGCCCCCTCCATCGTGCAGCTCGGCGTGCCGCCCATCGCCGCACACCTCTTCGTGCTGTATTTCGGGATCCTGGCGGACCTCACGCCACCCGTCTGCGTCTCGGCCTATGCGGCGGCGGGCATCGCGGGGGCCAACCCCTTCCGCACGGGGCTGACCGCCTTCCGCCTGGGCATCGCGAAGGCCACCGTGCCCTTCGTCTTCGCCTATGCGCCCGTCATGCTCATCGTCACGGACGGCTTCACCTGGGACGCCTTCCTGCTGGTGACGCTGACCTGCGCCATGGGGGTGCTGTTCATCGGCATCGGGCTGACGGGCTATGCCTTCACCCATATGGGCCTGGTTTCGCAGCTCCTCCTCATCCTGGGGGCGCTGCTGATGATCGCGCCCAACGGGCCGCTCGCCATCGTGGGTGGGGCGCTGGCCGCGCCGGTGCTGCTGGTGAATTTCCTGAAGTCGCGGCGGGAGGCGCCCCGGCCCGCCGTCACGTAACCGTCACTTACACCCGCGCGAAGGCAAGGCTACAGCAACGGCAACTTGAGAAGAGGCTGTTTCCGTGGACCTTGCCTTCGAAACCCTGCCCTCCGGCGCGCTCTGCATCGCGCTGACCGGGCGCCTCGACATCACGGGCGCCAGCGCGGTGGAACTGCGCTTCACGGCGCTGGCCGCCGGCCACAAAGCCGTGGTGGTGGACATGGATGGGGTGGAGTTCATGGCCTCCATGGGCCTGCGCCTGCTGGTGATGGCGGCACGCGCCGCCAACTCCAAGGGCGGGCGCCTGGTGCTGTGGCGCCCCCGCCCCGTGGTGGCCGATGTCATCACCACCTCCGGCCTCGACGCGCTGCTGCCCATGGTGACGGAGCTGTCCGAGGCGGAATCCCGCGTCCAGGCTTGAAGCCCCTCACTCTCGCCCTGCCGGCGGAGCTGGCCCGCGCGGCCGAGCTCGCCGCGTGGGTCGAGGGCGCCGTCACCGCCTGGAACCTGCCCTCCGCGCGCGCCCATGCGCTGCATCTCTGCGCGGAGGAGATCTTCGCGAATATCGCGATGCACGCGGCGCCGGCCGAGGTCACGGTCACGCTGGAAGGCGATGCCACTCGCCAGGTGATGGTCTTCACCGACACCGGCCCGCCCTTCGACCCCACCAGCGCGCCCCCGCCCCCGCCGCCCACGGATTTCGACAGCATCGGCATCGGCGGGCGCGGGCTGCTGCTGGTGCGCCGCTTCGCCGGCACCATGGCCCATGCGCGCGAGGATGGCCGCAACCGGCTGGAACTCACCTTCGGGTGATTGCGCCGGCGCCATAGCGCGCGTGGCGTTATTGAGCGACTGATTCACCGCTCCGGCGATTTCGCCTCCGCGGATCAGGCGCTAACCTGCCCCTCAAGGAAACATCCACGAGAGGCACGCGATGAACGCGGACACCCAGCTTGCGCCGGCCCAGGTGGTGGAAACCTGGCTGCGGCATTTCAACGCGGCCCAAGGGGCGGCGCCAGGCGACGAGGCGGCGCTGACGCCCCTCTTCCGCGAGGACGGCCATTGGCGCGACCTGCTGGCGCTGAGCTGGGGCTTCGTCACCCATAGCGGGCGCGACGCCGCGCTGGCCGCCCTGGCCCCCGCGCTGCGGCAGGCCGGTGCGCGGGATTTCCGCGTGGCCGAGGACCGCTGCCCGCCGCGGCGCGTGGAACGTGCGGGCGAGGCCTGCATCGAGGCCATCCTCCGCTTCGAGACCGATGTGGGCGAATGCGCCGGCGTGCTGCGCATCAAGGCCGCGGACGGCTTCGCCACCCCGCCCGCCGCCTGGACGCTGATGACCGCCCTGCACAGCCTGCGCGGCCATGACGAGGAAAGCGCGCGCCTCTCGCGCGAGGAACCCGCCTTCGAGCGCGACTTCAAGGGCCCCAACTGGCTCGACAAGCGGCTGGAGGCGCGGCTCTACAAGGACCGCGACCCGGCCGTGCTGATCGTGGGCGGGGGCCATGCCGGGCTGGGCGCGGCCGCCAGCCTGAAGGCGCTGGGGGTGGAGGCGCTGGTCGTGGACCGCATGGCGCGCATCGGCGACAACTGGCGCCTGCGCTACCACGGGCTGAAGCTGCACAACTCCCTGGGCAGCAACCACATGCCCTATCTGCCCTTCCCCGACACTTGGCCCACCTACATCCCGAAGGACAAGATCGCGAACTGGCTGGAATTCTATGTCGAGGCGCTGGAACTCGACTTCTGGACCCGCACCAGCTTCGAGGGCGCCACATTCGACGAGGCGGCGCGGTGCTGGAACGCCACGCTCAAGCTGGAAGATGGCAGCACGCGCGTCATGCGCCCGCGCCACATCATCATGGCCACCAGCGTCTCCAGCGTGCCCAAGCTGCCAGACATCCCGACGCTCTCGAACTTCCAGGGCAAGGTGCTGCATTCCAGCCAGTTCAAGGATGGCGCGGAATGGGAGGGAAGGCCCGTGATGGTGTTCGGCACCGGCACCAGCGCGCACGACATCACGCAGGACCTGCACGGCAATGGCGCGCACGTCACGATGGTGCAGCGCAGCCCCACGCTGGTGACGAATGTGGAGCCCGCCGCGCAGCTCTATGACGGCATCTACTACGGGCCCGGCCCGGCGCGGGAGGACCGTGACCTCATCAACACCTCCTTCCCGCTGCCGGTGATGAAGCGGGCGCACCAGATCCTGACCGCGAAATCACGCGAGCTGGATGCGGAGCTGCTGTCAGGGCTGGAGCGCGTGGGCTTCCGCCTCGACTTCGGCGAGGACGACACGGGCTGGCCGCTGAAATACCGCACGCGCGGGGGTGGCTACTACTTCAACGTGGGCGCCTCCGAACTGCTGATCCGGGGCGAGGTGGGGCTGATGCAATACCACGACATCGCCCATTTCGCGGCCGATGGCGTGGTGATGAAGGATGGCACGCGGCGGCCCGCGGAACTCATCGTGCTCGCCACCGGCTACAAGGGGCATGAGCACATGGTGAACGCCTTCTTCGGCCCGGAGGTGGCGGCGCGCGTGGGCCAGGTCTGGGGCTTCGACATGCCGCGGCAGGAGCTGGCGAACATGTGGCACCGCACGCCGCAGCAGGGGCTGTGGTTCACGGGGGGCGCGTTTTCGCAGGTGCGGATGTATTCGCGCTACATCGCCTTGCAGATCAAGGCGCAGGAGCTGGGGTGGGTGTAGCGGCCGGAGGCTAGCCGCGCGGCCGATCCACGCCCCTGGCTGCGCCAGGGACGATCGGACGCTACCCCAACCGCTCATCCGGCGGCGCGATCTCGGTGGCGAGGTCGCGCAGCAGCGCCTTGTTCCCCAGGGGCGCCAGGCGCATCTCCCGCGCCTCCAGCCGCGCCGTGCAGGCATAGATGACGCGGCCATCCAGCAGCATCATGCACTCCTTGCAGGCATTGGCGTTCAGGCAGGCATAGCGGAAGGCCAGCGTCGCATCCTGCTCCACCCGCAGGCGGCGCAGACCGTCCAGCACGCTCTCGCCCGGCTCGAACTCCAGCGCGAATTCCTCCTCGCGCGGGGCCTCGCCCGGGGCGCCGCGCTGGATCAGCAACCGCGCCCGCATCACGCGGCCTCCAGCACGGGCGCGGCGGCACCCTCCGGCAGGCGCAGGCACTGGTTGCGCCGCCAGCCCTCGTCCAGACCGGGGAAATCCTCGCGCTGATGCGCGCCGCGGCTTTCGGTGCGCGCCATGGCCGCCGTCACCACGCAATCCGCCACCAGCAGCATCTACCGCAGGTCGAGCCAGTCCAGCCGCGCCAGGTCATGTGCCGCGCCAGGCGCACCCGGCGGGGCCTCGCCCAGCTCGGCGCGGAGTTCGGCCAGGACGGAGGCCGCCCGCGCCAGCCCCGAAGCCGTGCGGAAGGGCCCCACATCCCGCGCCATCACCGCCTGCAAGCGCGCCACCAGCGCCGCCGTGTTGCGCGCGGGGCCGGACGACGAGAGCAGCGCCGTGGCCGAACCCGCGTCGAAGCCGCGCGGCGCCCCCGCCGCCGCGATCCGCGCCGCCTCCCGCCCCGCCACGCGGCCGAACGCGAAGGCCTCGGTGATGGCATTGCCCGAAAGGCGGTTCGCCCCATTGGCCCCGCCCACCGCCTCGCCCGCCGCCAGCAGGCGCGGCACGCCGGTCCGCATCCGCGTGTCCACGCGCACGCCGCCCATGTGGTAGTGCGCGATGGGCGAGACCTCGACGGCATCGCGCGTCAGATCAATGCCGTTCGCGGCCAGCTTGTCGATCACGGGCCCGAAGGCCGCGCGCAGCGTGGCTGCCGGCAGATGCGAAAAGCTCAGCCAGGCGCCGCCATGGGGCGAGCCGCGCCCGGCCTCCACCTCCTTCGTGATGGCATAGGTGGCGAGGTCGCGCGTGACGGTGTAGCCGCCCGCCTCCACGCCGCCGCCCCAGCGTTCGGTGAATTCCTCGCCCGCCGCGTTCAGCAGCCGCCCGCCCAGCTTGTAGCGGAAGGGGTCCCACATGATGGGGTCCATTCCCACCAGCCGCGGGGCCAAATGCCCGATGGGGAAGAACTGCACGAATTCCATGTCCATCAGCCGCGCCCCGGCCCGCAGCGCCAGCGCATAGCCATCGCCCGACATGTTGGCGCTGGCGCTGTTGCGGGCGTAGAGCCGCGTGAGGCCGCCGGTCGCGATGATGGTCGCACCGGCCGCGATGGTGACAACCCCGCCGCGCGCCACGTCCAGCGCTACCGCCCCCGTCACCTCGCCGCCCTGCACCACCAGGTCCGTCACGGCCAACTCGCCCACGCGGCGGATGGCGTCGCCCACGCGCTGCACCTGCGCGCGCAGCGTGCGCGAGACGGCGGGCCCGGTGTTGAGGAAGTCCACATAGACGCAGCGCGGCCGGTCGTGCCCCGGCGCCTGCACCTGGGCGAAGCCGTTGCCCGCGCGCGCCCAGCCCACCTTCCAGGCATCCATCTCCAGGATGCAGTCGCGCCCCTCCTCGCAGAGCAGGGCGGAGAGCGCCTCGTCGCAGAGCCCACGCCCGGCGGCCAGCGTGTCGGCCAGGTGGAAGCCGGGCGTGTCGCCGGGGCCGACCGAGGCGGCGACGGTCATCTGCGCCATGACGGTGGCGCCGCCGCGCCCGATCAAGCTGCGGTCCAGCAGCAGCACGCGGCCCGCACCGTGCCGCGCCGCCTCGATGGCGGCATACATGCCCGCCCCGCCCGCGCCGATGATGAGGACGTCCGTTTCCAGATGGGTGATGGCTCGGCTCCTTCAGGGCGCCAGGGATTGGAAGCGCTGGGTTTGGAGGCGCTGGATTGGAGGCGCTGGATTGGAGGCGCCGCGCGCCCCTCGCGTCAATCCAGCCGGATGCCGGCGCCACGCACCACGCTGCCCCAGGCCTCCTGCTCGGTGCGGACGAGTTCGCCCAGCGCCTCGGGCGGGCCGGCTTCGGGTGCCGAGGCCTGCAGGCGCAGGATTTCCAGCATGGAGGGGGCCTTCATGGCCTCGACCATGGCCGCGTTCAGCCGCGCCACCACGGGGGCGGGCGTGCGGGCCGGCGCGAAGACCGCCTGGAGGATGCTGACCGAGAGGTCCACCCCCTGCTGGCGCAGCGTGGGCACATTGGGGAGCAACGCGAGGCGCTCGGGCGAAAGGACGGCCAGCACCCGCACGCGGCCGTCGCGCGCGAAGGCCTCGGCCGCACCGGCCGGCAGCACCATGCTGTCCACCTGGCCCGCGCCCAGCGCGGTCAGCGCCGGCGCCGCCCCGGTGAAGGGCACGTGCAGCAGCTCGAAGCCGGCGGCGAGGCCGATGCGCAGCATCGCGATCTGCGACACGCTGCCCACGCCCCAGCTCGAATGGGTCAGCCCGCCCGGCCGCGCCTTGGCCGCGGCGATGAAGGCCGCGAGGTCGGCCACACCCGACTGCGTCGGCCCGACCGCGACGGCCAGCGGCACGCGGGTGATGAGCGAGACGGGCAGGAAGTCCCGGTTGGCGTCATAGGGCAGGTTGCGCATGGCGGCGGGGTTCACCGCATGGGTGTCCGTCACGCCCACCAGCAGGGTGGTGCCATCGGGCGTGGCGCGGGCCACGGCATTGGCGCCGATGCTGCCATTGGCGCCAGGCCGGTTCTCCACCACCACCGAATTGCCGAGGAAGGCCGACATGGGCCCGGCCACGCCACGCGCCAGCACATCGGTGATGCCGCCCGGCGGATAGGGGACGACAAGGCGGATGGCGCCCGTGGGAAAGCCCTGCGCGGCGCCGAGGGCGGGGGCGGCGAGCAGCGGCGCGGCCAAGGCGGTGCGGGCGAGGGTGCGGCGGGACAAGCGGATCATGCGGCCTCCAGGTCATGGTTGCCGTGACGGTGCTGTCTCCCCTCATGGAGGAAGTTAGGGTTGGTCGCGCCGGGTGGCAAGGCGGGGCGCGGTTTCCCTGGACTTTTCAGCCACTTCGTGCCATATCATGCATCTGCCGAGGGCGTTCCGCGCGGGCCGGCTGCCCCCGCCCGGTAAGATGGTAAGGTAGTAAGATGGTAAGGCGGCCCGACCCGCGCCGCCCCACCCGCCGGTCAGCTCAATCCGCTTCCCTTCGTCCGCGATCGCTAATCGCGCTCGCCTTCGTCCGCGAGCGCTAGTCGCGCTCGCCTTCATCCGCGAGCGCTAGTCGCGCTCGCCTTCGTCCGCGAGCGCTAGTCGCGCTCGACGCACATCGCGACACCCATCCCGCCGCCGATGCACAGCGTCGCCAGGCCCTTCTTCGCATCGCGCCGCTGCATCTCGAACAGCAGCGTGGTCAGCACGCGCGCACCGCTCGCGCCGATCGGGTGCCCCAGCGCGATCGCCCCGCCATTCACGTTCACCTTGGACGTGTCCCAGCCGAGGTCCTTGTTCACCGCGCAGGCCTGCGCCGCGAAGGCCTCGTTGGCCTCGATCAAATCGAGGTCCGCCACCGTCCAGCCCGCCTTCTGCAACGCCTTGCGCGAGGCCGGGATGGGCCCCGTGCCCATGATGGACGGGTCCACCCCCGCCGTGGCCCAGGAGACGATGCGCGCCATGGGCGTGATGCCGCGCTTCTTCGCTTCCTCGGCGCTCATCACCACCAGCGCGGCCGCGCCGTCATTGATGCCGGAGGCATTGCCGGCGGTGACGGTGCCATCCTTGGCGAATGCGGCGCGCAGCTTGCCCAGCACCTCCATGGAGGTGTCGGGCTTCGGGTATTCGTCCTCGCTCACCACCACCTCGCCCTTGCGGGTCTTGACGGTGACGGGGGCGATCTCGTCCTTGAAGCGGCCGGCCTTCATCGCCTCGCCCGCCTTGCGCTGGCTGTTGTAGGCGAATTCGTCCTGCTCCTGGCGCGTCAGTTGGAACTTCTGGGCCACGTTCTCGGCGGTGTTGCCCATGTGGTAACCGTGGAAGGCATCCCACAGCCCGTCCTTGAGCATGGTGTCCACCAGCTCCAGGCTGCCCATCTTGGTGCCGCCGCGCATGTTGGCCGCGTGCGGCGCCTGGGACATGCTCTCCTGCCCGCCGGCGACGACGATGGTGGCATCCCCCGTCGCGATCTGCTGCGCCGCCAGCGCCACCGCCCGCAGGCCGGAGCCGCAGAGCTGGTTGATGCCGAAGGCGGTGCGCTCCACCGGAATGCCGGCGTTCACCGCGGCCTGGCGCGCAGGGTTCTGCCCGGCGCCGGCCTGCAGGATCTGGCCGAGGATCACCTCGTCCACATCGGCGCCCGTGATGCCGGCGCGCGACAGCGCGGCCTCGATGGCGACCTTGCCCAGGTCATGCGCGGCCACCCCCGCAAGGGCGCCATTGAAGGCGCCGACAGGGGTGCGCGCGGCGGAAGCGATGACGATACCGGTCATGGGGGTGTCTCCTCGGTTGCCCGCAATGTCGCGCTTCGCCGGGTGCGGTGCAACGGTATCACGCCGAATTCCCGGGGGAGGGGAGGTTTCGCCCGTCCGCGAAAAAGCTGGAATTCGGGACGTGCGAAGCCGTAAGCTGCGACCGTAACGTTCTCCCGAGGGCTCCGTCATGGCCTCGATGGTGATCCACGACCGCCGCCTGATCGGCTCCACACCCGCCTGGTACAACTATGTCTACCAGGTCACGGCCAACTCCCCCATCCGGACCATCGTCGAGACCACCGCGCGGCGGGCCCGGCAGTCGCGGCGGCTCGCGAAGCTGCACATCCTCTGCCATGGCTTCGAGGCGAATTGGAGCATCGGCGGCCAGGTCTGCACCCCCACCGCCCATGGCGGCTTCGGGCTGCAGCTCGGCATGGAGGGGCTGAACCTCTTCAACTACACACTGGCCCGCGCCTGGAACGGGCTGGTGGACGAGATCGTTCTCTTCGCCTGCGCGCCGGCCGACACCTATCGCGAGAATGCCGGCACCTGGGGCGATGGGCGGCGCTTCTGCGGCTATCTGGCGGTCACCACGGGCGCGCGGGTCATCGCGGCGCGGGACACGCAGTATTACCACCACGATGACGGCCCGATCGATTTCGGCGCCTGGGAAGGGCCGGTCTTCGAATACAGCGCGGCCAACCCGGATGGCGTGCGCATCCAGGACCCTTCGCCCTACCGCGTGCAACGGTCCCGCGCCACTGCGGCCTGACTCACGCCCCGCGCAGCCAGTCGAGGAAAGGCCGCCACAGCGCCGCCTCCGCCCCCTGCCCGGCCACCATGCCGATATGCCCGGATGCGGCCTCATGCACCACGGCACCCGGCATCGCGCCCGCCAGCGCCCCGGCCGAAGCGGGCGGCACGATGCGGTCCCGCGCCGGGATGGCGAGGAAGGCGGGCTTGCGCCATTCGCCCGGCGCCACCGGCAGCCCCGCCACCGCCCATTCGCCGCGCGCGGGCGTGTTGGCGCCATACCAGCCGCCGATGGTCTCGCGCGCCACGGGGGCGGCGAGCGGCACGCCATCATTCAGCCAGTCCTCCAGCGCCACGAAGCGGCGGGCGCGCGGGCTGGCCGGGTCCAGGCGCCCGAAGGCACGGAATTTTTCCGCGACACCATAGGGGTCCAGCAGGGCGAACATGGCCTGCAGCGCGTCCACCGGCACCGTGCCCGTGGCCTCCATCACCGGCTCCAGCCCCGGCAGCAGCTTCGCCAACCGCGCAGCGCCCGGGTCCACATGGAAATCCCAGGGCGTGGCCAGCAGCGCCAGCGCCCGCACCCGCGCGGGCTGGCGCAGCGCGGCGGCCAGCGCCAGCAGCCCGCCCATGCAATAGCCGGCCAGGACCACGCCTTCGGGCGCCGCCAGCAGGGCGCGTTCGAGGCGACCGGCGATGTGGTCCGTCAGGGTGAAGCGGCGTTCCAGCGGGCCCGGCCAGCCCCAATCCAGCAGCAGCGGCCGGACGCCCTGGGCGCGCAGGAAGCGCAGGAAGGAGGCGCCCTCGTCCAGGTCCAGCACATGGGCGCGGTTCACGAGCGAGGGCACGAACAGCACGGGCGGGCCACCCCGCCCCCCTGGGCCGCCATAATCCAGCAGCCGGGCCGCACCCTCGCGCCAGATCACCGGCGGCTCCTCCAGCCCGCGCTGGTGCGGGTGGCGGCGATAGGCGGCCAGCCCCTTCAGCAGCGCCGCATCCGCCCGCCACAGCCGCCGCAGCACCGCGGCGCGGAACTGTTCACCCGCGAGAGGGTTTCCGCCTTGGCGCAGCGCGTCGAGCGCGCGGCCGATCCGCGCCGCCTCCGCCCTTCCCTCCCTCGATCGAGGCCAGGCGGCGTTCCAGCTCATCGAGCCTTGCGCGGAGGGCGGTGGCATCATCAGCGCGCTCAGCCCCCGGGCCTGGCTCAGCAGCAGGTGCAGTGGCAGGGGGCGCGGGCCGCGGCGCCTCGGGCTGTGCGGGCCGTTCACGCGGGGGCCAGGCGGCCGCGGTCGCGGCTTGCGCCCGCCAGAAGGCGGCCATGAGGGCGATGCCCGCGGCCCAGGCCTCGGCCAGCTCGGTGTCCTGGGCCAGCGCCGTGACCTCGCTCTCCCAGAGGGAGATCCAGTCGGCGGCAAGCTGGTCGAGTGGGTCGGGCGGCTCCATCCATGCCTTTAACGCTCCAGCCGGCGCACAAGCCAGGGGCGGCAGAGACTTATCGCATCCCGGGCCGCGCGTGCTAGAGTTGCGGCCGCAACAAAGCCCGAATGGGGAACGTCACATGTCCGACGAGAGCGCCGCCAGCAAGCCGTCAAAACCCCCTGTGGTGGTGAAGAAGTATGCGAACCGGCGGCTCTACAACACGGAAAGCAGCAGCTACGTCACGCTGGACGACCTGGCGCAGATGGTCCGCCAGGGCCGGGACTTCGTGGTCTATGACGCGAAATCGGGCGACGACATCACCCGCGGCGTGCTGACGCAGATCATCGTGGAGGAGGAGGCGAAGGGCAGCCACCTGCTGCCCGAGAGCTTCCTGCGCCAGCTCATCGGCTTCTATGGCGACAGCCTGCAGGGCGTGGTGCCGCGCTACCTGGAAATGACCATGCAGGGCTTCGCGCGCCAGCAGGAGGAGATGCGCCGCGGCGTGCAGGAGGCCTTCCGCCCCTTCACGCTGGAGGAGATCAGCAGCCGCAACATCGCCATGATGGAACGCGCGATGAATCTGTTCAGCCCCTTCCAGGGCCGCAGCGAGGTCGAGGCGCTCAAGGCCGAGAACGCGAAGCTCAAGGAGGAGCTGGGCAAGCTCAAGGCCAAGGTCTGACCGGGCCGCCCGAATGTCCATCAACTCAGTAGGAATTATATCGACGCCAGGACGCCAGCACCGTTAATCTCCCCTTCACCAGACACAGGGAGAGTTCCATGCCTGACAGCCTGCCCCCCGTGGCGGCCGAGCCGGTGAATATCGAGCCTCCCGTCTCCGCGCTCGATGCCATGCTCACCCCCGCCGACATCCTCTTTACCCGCAACAACGGCACGGTGCCGGACAACCTGCCGGGCTGGACGCTTTCCGTCACCGGCCTCGTCGCGCGCGAGCTGGCCCTGACGCCCGAGGCGCTGCGCGCCCGCTTCCCGACCGTCGAGATCGTCTCCGTGCTGGAATGCGCGGGCAACAACCGCAGCGCCATCACCCCCGCCGTGGACGGGCAGCCCTGGGGCCCGGGCGCCGTGGGCTGCGCGCGCTGGACGGGCGTGCGGTTGGCCGATGTGCTGGAGGCCGCCGGCGTCTCGCCCCGCGCCGTCTATGTGGGCTTCCGCAGCCCCGACCATGTGATCGGCAAGCCGGGCGTGGAGGCGCTGTCGCGCGGGCTGCCGCTGGCCAAGGCGCTCTCGCCCGAGACGCTGATCGCCTTCGGGATGAATGGCGCGCCGCTGAGCGCGCTGCATGGGGCACCGCTGCGCATCGTGGCACCCGGCTTTCCCGGCTCGGCCTGGCAGAAATGGCTGCGTGAGATCGTCGTGCTGGACCGCGAGCATGACGGCGCGAAGATGACCGGCCTGGACTACCGCATGCCGCGCCACCCGCTCCGCCCCGGCCAGGACCCCGCCGGCACCGAGTTCGACGTCATCACCGACATGCCGGTGAAGAGCCTGATCACCGCGCCGCTGGAGGGTTTTTCCACCCCCGGCCCCGTGGCGGTGCGCGGCTTCGCCTGGAGCGGCCATGTGCCGCTGGCGAAGGTGGAGGTCTCGGCCGATGGCGGCGGCACCTGGCACCCGGCGCGGCTGGAGCCTGGGGCCTCGCCCTGGGCCTGGCGGCGCTTCACGACGGAGCTGGCCGTGCCCCCGGGCCCCGTGACGCTGCTGGCGCGCGCCACCGACATGGCGGGCAAGACCCAGCCCATGGACCCGCCCTGGAACCCCCGCGGCTACCTCAACAATGCGGTGCAGCGGGTGGGGGGGGTCGTGGCGGGCTGAAAGCCCGCTGCGCCAGGAAAAGGGTGGCGGGCTGAAGGCCCGCTGCGCCGGTCAGGTTGCGGCAGGCTGACACACCGCCGCCTCGCCCTCGGCCGCCAACTGCGCAAGGCTGGTGCCGTCCAGGATGCGCGCCGTCGCGTCGCGCACCTGGCGCATCAGGCGGCGGATTTCGCAACTCGGCGGGTCGGGGCAGTCCATGCAGGGCTGGTAGGCCGTCAGGCTCGCGCAGGGGATGGGGGCGAGCGGCCCATCCAGCGCGCGGATGATGTCCGAGACCGGGATCTCGGCCGCCGCGCGCGCCAGCGCATAGCCGCCCGCCTTGCCGCGCCGGCTGTTCACGAAGCCGTGGCGCCGCAGGTCCAGCAGGATGGCTTCCAGGAATTTCTGCGGGATGTGCCCGCGCTCGGCCAGTTCATGGATGGGCAGGATGGGCCGCCCCGTGTCGTCGGCCGCCAGGATGCACAGGGCGCGCAGCCCGTATTTCGCCCGCTGGGTCAGCATGGACGCGCCCCTTCCTGGTCGTCAGACCATCAGCATGCCGCCATTCACATGCACCGTCGTCCCCGTGACCCAGCCGGCCTCGTCGGACGCCAGATAGACCACGGCGGAGGCCACGTCCTTCGCCTCGCCCATGCGGGCCAGCGGGATGCGCGAGAGCAGGGTGGTCTTCTGCGTCTCGTTCAGCTTGTCGGTCATGGGCGTGGCGACGAAGCCGGGGGCGACCACGTTCACCGTGACACCCCGTGGCGCCACCTCCTGCGCCAGCGCCTTGCTCATGCCGATGAGGCCCGCCTTGGCCGCGGCGTAGTTCGCCTGGCCCGCATTGCCCGTCACGCCCACGATGGAGGCGATGGAGACGATGCGCCCGGTGCGCCGCTTCATCATGCCGCGCAGAGCCGCGCGCGCCAGGCGGAAGGGGGCGTTGAGGTCCACCTCCAGCACGGCGTTCCAGTCCTCGTCGCCCATCCGCAGCGCCAGCATGTCGCGCGTGAAGCCGGCATTGTTGACGAGGATGTCGAGCTTGCCCTGCGCGGCCTCGATGCCCTCCACCAGCGCGGCGGGGGCGGCGGGGTCGGCGAGGTCGGCCGGCATGACGCTGGCGCGGTCGCCCAGTTCGTCGGCCACGGCCTTCAGTTCCGCCTCGCGCCGCCCGGTCAGCACCACATGGGCGCCCTGGGCGTGCAGCGCGCGGGCAATGCCCACCCCGATGCCCGAGCTGGCGCCGGTGACGAGGGCGATCTTGCCGTCAAGCTGGAACATGCGTCTCTCCGTCGAGGCGTTTCATCATGAAGTAGCGCGAATGGCCCGGCGGATTGTCGGGCAGGGTGCCGAAGAGGGTGTAGCCCTGCTTCTCGTAGAAGGGCCGCGCCTGGAAGCTGAGCGTGTCGAGATAGGCGCCGACGCAGCCGCGCGCGCGGGCCTCCTCCTCCATGCGGCGCAGCAGTTGCGCGCCGAGGCCGTCGCGGCGGAGGTCCTCGGGCAGCCAGAACATCAGGACGTGCAGCCAGGCGGCGTAGCAATACCCGTGGATGCCGCCGGCGGGCACGTCCTCTCCGTCGCGGAAGACCATCAGCCGCAGCGGCTTGTAGCCATGCGGGCCGATGAAGGGGCCGTTGTAGGACGCGAAGCCGGCCACCAGCACGTCTTCCAGCGGCGTCTGTTCCGCCTCGGAGAGAACGATGCGCATCTCAGAGCGTCTTCGCGAAGGCTTCGATGTCGGCGGGCGTGCTGACGGCCATGGCGCTGGCCTCCGGCGCGTTGCGCTTCATCAGCCCGGTCAGCACCTTGCCCGCGCCGATCTCGACGAAGCGGGTGCAGCCGGCGGCGGCCATGGCGGCCACGCATTCGCGCCAGCGCACCGTACCCGTCACCTGGCGCACCAGCAATTCGCGGATGGCCTCGGGGTCGCTGACCGGCGCGGCGGTCACGTTCGCCACCACGGGCACGGCGGGGTGCACCATGCGGGCCTTGGACAGCGCATCGGCCATCACCTCGGCCGCCGGGGCCATCATGGCGCAGTGGAAGGGGGCGGAGACGGGCAGCAGCATGGCGCGCTTGATGCCGGCGGCCTTCGCGGCCTCGATGGCGCGTTCCACGGCGGCCTTCGCGCCGGAGATGACCACCTGGCCGCCGCCATTGTCGTTGGCGACCTCGACCACCTCGCCTTGCGCGGCCTCGGCGCAGATGGCCCGCGCCTGCTCGGCCTCGGCACCCAGCAGGGCGGCCATGGCGCCCTCGCCGGGGGCCACGGCCTGCTGCATGGCATCGCCGCGCACGCGCAGCAGGCGGGCGGCGGTGGGCAGGTCGAAGCTGCCGGCCGCGGTCAGCGCGCTGTATTCGCCCAGGGAATGCCCGGCCACCAGCGCCACGCGCCGGCCCAGGTCGAAGCCCGCCTCGGTCGCCAGCACCCGCACCACGGCGAGCGAGACGGCCATCAGCGCTGGCTGGGCATTGGCGGTGAGGGTGAGTTCCTCGGCCGGCCCCTCGAAGATGAGGCGGGAGAGGCGCTGGCTCAGCGCGTCATCCACCTCCTGGAAGGTGTGGCGGGCGATGGGGAAGGCATCGGCCAGGTCGCGGCCCATGCCCGGGGCCTGGCTGCCCTGGCCGGGGAAGACGAAGGCGAGTGACATTTTTGTTCCGTGCGTTTGGCGGAATTGCCATTGCCCCGCCGCGCGCGCCTGTCAACGGGTTAATCTGGCCAGACGGCCCCGCGCGTCACGCGCCCGCGCCTACGCCCTGCGGCGATCGCGCGGGGGCTGCCCGAGCGATTCACGCCTCCGGGCTTGTGCCCTGCGGCGATCGCGCGGGGGCTGCCCGAGCGATTCACGCCTCCGGGCTTGCGCCCTGCGGCGATCGCGCGGGGGCTGCCCGAGCGATTGACGCCTCCGGGCTTGTGCCCTGCGGCGATCGCGCGGGGTCACGCATCCATCTTCAGGGCGGCGATGAAGGCGCTCTGCGGGATTTCGACCTTCCCGAACTGGCGCATCTTCTTCTTGCCTTCCTTCTGCTTGTCCAACAGCTTGCGCTTTCTGCTGATGTCGCCGCCATAGCACTTGGCCGTCACATCCTTGGACAGGGCGCTGATGGTCTCGCGCGCGATCACGCGCCCGCCGATGGCCGCCTGGATGGGAATCTTGAAGAGCTGGCGGGGAATCAGTTCCTTCAGCTTCTCGCAGATCTGGCGGCCGCGTTTGTCGGCCGCACTCCGGTGCGCCATGAAGGACAGCGCATCCACCGGCTCGTTGTTCACGAGAATGCTGATCTTCACGAGGTCGCTCTCGGCGTAGCCGTCCATCACGTAGTCGAAGCTGGCATAGCCCCGGCTGACGGACTTCAGGCGGTCGTAGAAGTCGAACACCACCTCGTTCAGCGGCAGGCGATAGACCGCCATGGCGCGGGTGCCGACATAGGTCAGTTCCACCTGCTGGCCGCGGCGCTCGTTGCACAGGGTCAGGATGGCGCCGAGATGCTCGTCGGGCACGAAGACGGTCGCCTTGATCCAGGGCTCCTCGATGGCCGCGATGCGGGTCGGGTCGGGCATGTCGGCGGGGTTGTGGAGTTCCTCCACCACGCCGTCATTCATCCGCAGCTTGTAGACCACGCTGGGCGCGGTCGCGATGAGTTCCAGGTTGAACTCGCGCGAGAGGCGTTCCTGGATGATCTCCAGGTGCAGCAGCCCCAGGAAGCCGCAGCGATAGCCGAGGCCCAGCGCCAGCGAGGTTTCCTGCTCATAGTGGAAGCTGCTGTCGTTCAGGCGCAGCTTGCCCAGCGCATCGCGCAGCTTGTCGAAATCGTCGGCGTCCACGGGGTAGAGGCCGCACCACACCACCGGGATGCTGTCCTTGAAGCCGGGCAGCGCCGCCGCCGCGGGGGTGCGGTCATCGGTGATGGTGTCGCCCACCTTGGTGTCGGCCACGGTCTTCATGGCCGCCGTCAGGAAGCCCATCTCGCCCGGGCCGAGGCTGTCCACCGGCACCATCTTGGGCGTGAAGACGCCCACCTGGTCCACCGTGTAGGTGGCGCCATTGGACATCATGCGGATCTTCTGCCCCTTCTTCAGGTGCCCGTCCTTGATCCGCACCAGGATGACGACGCCGAGGTAGCTGTCATACCAGCTGTCCACCAGCAGCGCCTTGGTCGGCGCCTTGGCATCGCCGGTGGGCGCGGGCAGGCGCGTGACGATGGCCTCCAGCACGCCCTCGATGTTGAGGCCGGTCTTGGCGGAAATCTCCACCGCCTCGCTGGCGTCGAGGCCGATCACGTCCTCGATCTGCTGCTTCACGCGCGCGGGCTCGGCCGCCGGCAGGTCGATCTTGTTCAGGACCGGCACGATCTCGTGGTTCGCATCAATGGCCTGATACACATTGGCCAGCGTCTGCGCCTCGACACCCTGGGAAGCGTCCACCACCAGCAGCGAGCCCTCGCAGGCGGCCAGGCTGCGCGACACCTCATAGGCGAAGTCCACATGGCCCGGCGTGTCCATGAGGTTCAGCACATAGGTCTCGCCATCATTCGCCTTGTAGTGGATGCGGACGGTCTGCGCCTTGATGGTGATGCCGCGCTCGCGCTCGATGTCCATGCTGTCGAGCATCTGTTCCTTCATGTCGCGCAGCGCCACGGTGCCGGTGGACTGGATCAGCCGGTCGGCGAGCGTGGACTTGCCGTGGTCGATGTGCGCCACGATGGAGAAGTTACGAATGCGGTTCAGCGGGGTATCGGTCATGGGGGCCCGGTCTGGCGGCGCCCGGATGATGCCGGGCGCGGTGGGTTCGGGATGGACATAGGCCAGACGGGCGGGAAGTCAAAGCGCGGAGGTGACGAAGCGGCCCGTGGCGGCGAAGCTGGCCCCTTCCCGCAACCGGAGAGCTCCATGCCCAAGCGCGCCATCACCTCCGACAAGGTGTTCAAGTCCCGCCTGCCCTTCGCCCAGGCCACGGTCGCGGGGGGCTTCATGTTCGTCTGCTGCGTGGGCTCGAACCGCGATGGGAAGTATGCGGTGGGCGACGCCCGCGCCCAGACCCAGCAATGCATCGACAACATCCGCGCCCTGATCGAGGAAGCGGGCGGCACCCTGGCCGACGTGGTGAAATGCACCGTCTATGTGACGGGCCGCGAGCACTGGGCGCCGATGAACGAGGTCTATTTCGCCAATTTCGCGGAAGACCCGCCGCATCGCGTGTCCTGCATCGTGGCCGGGCTGGGCTCGCCCGATTGCCTGGTGGAGATTGATGCCACGGTCTACTTGGGAGAGGGCTAGCGCGCAGGGTTGGTGTGGCGGCTGCGCGCCGGAACAGCAGACGGCAGCAGCGGCGCCAGCCGCAGCATGGCCAAGGCCCCGAGCAGCGGCCCCGCCGCCAGCACCGCGAACCCCCCGCCCCAGCCCAGCGCCGGCACGGCCCAGGCCATCATCTGGATGACCGGCACGGTCAGCAGGAAACCGAGGCAGGTCTGCACCGTCAGCATGGTGCCGACCAGTTCGGGCGGGGCGCAGAGGCTGGTGCAGGCGCTGAACTGCGCCGAATCCGCCACCACGAAGATGCCCCACACGAAGACCAGCACCAGCGTCAGCGGCAGGAAGAGCCCCGCCGTGCTGCCCGCCAGCAGGGCGCAGGTGCCGCTGACCAGCATGGCGAGTGCGGCCATCCGCGCCCGGTTGAAGCGGTCGGCCAACGCGCCCAGCCCCACGCAGCCGATGGCGCCGGCGCCCACCACCAGCGTGGTCCAGACGCCCGCATCGCCGGGCAGCCCCTGCCCCGCCAGGAACAGCCCCACCCAGGCCCACATCGCGTAGAGTTCCCACATGTGGCCAAGGTAGCCCGCATTGGCCAGGCGCAGCCGCCGGTCGGTGAAGGCCAGCAGCGCGGCGCGCGGGTTGAAGGGCGGGCGATTGGCCTGGTTCGGGCCCTCCCGGAAGGGCAGCACCAGCAGCCCGCCGAGTGCGGCCAGCGCGCCCGAGGCCACATAGACCGCCAGCGGGTCCAGCCCGCCCAGCAGCGCCGGCAGCGCATGGGGTGCCGCCGAACCCAGCGTCAGCGCCCCCACCACGATGCCGATGAGCAGCCCGAGATCGCCTTGCGCCCAACCCGAAGCGAGCTTCATCCCCACCGGATAGACGCCCGCCATGGCCGCCCCCGCCACGAAGCGCAGCCCATAGGCGGCCCATCCGGCCGGCGGCAGGAAGGCCTGGGCCGCCGTGGCCGCGCCCGCCAGCAGGGCGGACGCCAGGAACAGCCGCCGCGCCGGCAGGCGGTCCGCCAATGACAGCAACGCCGAAACCAGCGTGCCCGCCACGAAGCCCAGCTGCACCGCCGCCGTCAGCCAGCCCGCCTGCGCCCCCGTGATGGCGCCGGAGGCGAGCAAGGGCGGCACCGTGGCCGCGCCCGCGAACCACACCGCCGGCGCCAGCATGATCGCCAGCGCCAGCAAGGTGAGGTTCCGCGCCTTCATCCCCTGAGCGTCGCGCCCGTGGCCTTCGCCACCGCCGCCACCACCTTCTGGGCCACGGCCTCGATCTCGGCGTCGGTCAGGGTCTTGTCGCGCGGCTGGAGCGTGACCTCGATGGCGAGGCTCACCTTGCCCTCGGGCAGGTTCGGCCCGGCATAGCGGTCGAACAGCGTGACCTCGCTGATCAGCGCGCGTTCCGCGCCCTGGGCCGCGCGCAGCAGTTTCTCGGCCGGCACGCTCGCGTCCAGCAGGAAGGCGAAGTCACGCCGCACGGGCTGGAGGGCCGAAAGCTCCGGCGCCGACTTCTTCCGCCGCTTCGGCTCGGGGATGGCATCCAGGAACAGCTCGAAGCCCACCGTGGCGCGCGGCAGGTCCAGCGCCTCGCAGAGCCTGGGGTGAAGCTGCCCGAACTGCGCCAGGACGGTCTTGGGCCCCTGCCGCAGCACGCCCGAGCGGCCCGGGTGGTAATGCCCCGGCGCGTCGGTGGTGGTCTGGAGGGCCGCCATGGGCACGCCCAGCGCCTCCAGCAGCGCCATCACGTCGCCCTTGGCGTCCAACGCGTCGAGGTCCCGTGCCGGCGCGGCCCAGTTGGCGGGCGTGCGGCCGGCGCGCAGGCCCACCGCCATGGCCATCTGCCCGGCGGGCGTGGTGTCGCGATAGCCGCCGCCCAGCTCGCACAGCGCCACATCCGGCAAGCCCCGCGCCGCGTTGCGCGCGGCGGCCAGAGCGAGCGAGGCGAGCGGCGTGGGCCGCATCTGGTCGAGGTCCGAGGCGATGGGGTTTTCCAGGCGCAGCGCCTCGGGCGTTTCCCCGAACATCGCGACGATGCGATGCTCGATGAAGCCATAGGTCACGCATTCCTGCAGGCCCCGTGCCGCCAGCAGGCGCCGTGCCAGCGCCGCCCTGCCCTGCTTCGCGTCCAGCGAGGGCGCGGGCACGGGCGAGGCCACGGGCAGCGAGACGGCCGGCACGGCATCCAGCCCGCCCAGGCGCAGCACCTCCTCCACCAGGTCGCATTCGGCTTCCACCGCGGCGCAGCCCTCGGCGGCGGTAGCCGCGCGGGTGGCGTCGAGGCCCGGGTCCTGGTCGAGATGGATGGCGGCCGCGATGTCGTTGCGCCAGGGCGGCACCGCGACCGTGATCGCCGCGTCATCCGCCGATTGCAGCACGAAGCCGAGGCGCGTCAGCCGCGTCACCGCCTCGTCGAGCGGGAGGTCGAGGCCGCCCAGCCCGGCCAGGCGTTCCAGCCGCAGCGTGGCGTTGCGTTCCCAGGCCGGGGGCGTGCCGGCTTCGCTGACCGTGCTGGGCTCGCCGCCGCAGAGTTCCATGATCATGGCCGTGGCCGCGTCCAGCGCGGAGGGCAGCAGCGAAGGGTCAATGCCGCGCTCGAACCGCGCACGGGCATCGGTGAAGACATTGTGCCGCCGGCCCGACAGCGCCACGCGCACCGGGTCGAACAGCGCGCATTCGATGAAGCATTCGGTGGTGGTCTCGTCGCAGCCCGAAGGCTCGCCGCCCACGATGCCGCCCAGCGCCTCGGCCCCCGCCGCGTCGGCGATGACGCCGTCCTCGGGCGTGAGCGTGTAGGTCTTGCCGTTGAGGGCGGCCAGTTCCTCGCCCTCGCGCGCCATCCGCATGGCGAGCGTGCCGCCCTTCACCTTCGCCACGTCGAACACGTGCAGCGGGCGGCCGATGTCGAAGGTGAAGAAGTTCGTGATGTCCACCAGCGCCGAGATGGGCCTGAGGCCGATGGCGCGCAGCCGGTCCTGCAGCCATTGCGGGCTGGGGCCGTTCTTCACGCCGCGCACGGCGCGCCCCAGCACCCAGATGCAGGCGCGCGGGTCCTCGATGGTCCAGCGCAGCGGGGTTTCGTAGGCGGGGGTGATGGCGGGCGGCACGCGCGGGTGCAGCGTGCCGAGGCCGGCCGCCGCCAGGTCGCGCGCCACGCCGCGCACGGAAAGCGCATCGCCGCGGTTGGGCGTGACCTTCACCTCGATGATGGGGTCGTCGAGCCCGGCCCAGGCGACGTAGCTGCTGCCCACCGGCGCGTCGGGCGGCAGGTCCACGATGCCGTCATGGTCCTCGCCCAGCCCCATCTCGCGGGCGGAGAGCATCATGGCCTCGCTCTTCACGCCGCGGATTTCGCCGGCCTTGAGCGTGATGCCGGTGCCGGGGATGAAGGCGCCAGGCAGGGCCGCGACCCCCACCATGCCGGTGCGCGCGTTGGGCGCGCCGCAGACGACGGAAAGCTCACGCCGATCGCCCACATCCACGCGCAGCGCGCGCAGGCGGTCGGCATTGGGGTGGGGTGCCGCTTCGATCACGCGCGCGATGCGGAAATGGGCGAGTGCGGCGCCACGGTCCTCCACGCCCTCCACCTCGATGCCGATGGCGGAAAGGGTGGTGGTGATCTCGTCCAGGGTGGCGGTGGTGGCGAGGTGTTCGCGCAGCCAGGAAAGCGGGAACTTCATGGGATCAGCGATGCCCCTGAGGAATGCGGCCGCACAGCGGCCGCCGCCGCCCGACCGAGCGTGACCGCAGGTGCGCCAGTGGCGCGGCGAAGCCAAGCGCGCGGATGCGCGCGCCCGGCGCTTGAGGGCGGGAAGAACACGCTTGCGGCGCCGGCCGCCGTGCGGCCGGATTTTGCGTTGTGGCGCATGGCTACACGCCCTCGTGCAGGTTGGCGGGAGAAAGAGGGTTCGTGCCGTAGTGGCTCAGCCATCTCGTATCGCCCTCGAAAAACGGCCTGAGGTCGGCCATGCCGTGCTTCAGCATCGTGATGCGCTCGATGCCCATGCCGAAGGCGAAGCCCTGCCACTCGCGCGCATCCAGCCCGCAATTGGCCAGCACGCGCGGATGCACCATGCCGCTGCCCAGGATTTCCAGCCAATCCGTCCCCGCGCCGAGTTCGCCCGTCTTGCGGTTCCAGCCGATGTCCACCTCCATCGAGGGCTCGGTGAAGGGGAAGTAGCTGCTGCGGAAGCGCACCGGCAGGTCGGAAATCCCGAAGAAGGCGCGCAGGAAATCCGTCAGGCAGCCCTTGAGGTGGCCGAGCGTGATGCCGCGATCAATCACCAGCCCCTCCACCTGGTGGAACATGGGGCTGTGCGTCGCGTCATGGTCGGCGCGGTAGGTGCGGCCGGGCGCGATGATGCGGATGGGCGGCGCCTGCCCGATCATGGTGCGGATTTGCAGCGGGCTGGTCTGCGTCCGCAGGACCGTCCGGCGCCCGTCGGTTTCACCGGGCAAGTAGAACGTGTCCTGCTCCTGCCGCGCAGGATGGTGGTCGGGGATGTTGAGCGCCGCGAAATTGTACCAGTCGCCCTCGATGTCCGGGCCTTCCACCACGCGGAAACCCATGGCGCCGAAGATGGCGGTGAGTTCCTCGATGGTGCGGGAGATGGGGTGGATGCCCCCCTTCCCACCCGGCGCGAAGGGCCGCGGCGGCAGCGTCACGTCCAGGCGCTCTGCGGCCAGGCGGGCGTCCAGCGCGGCCGCTTCCAGCACGGCCCGGCGCGCCTCGATGGCCGCTTCCAGCCGCGTCTTGAGCGCGTTCACGGCCGCCCCGCGCGCCTTGCGCTCCTCGGGCGGCAGGGCGCCCAGCGTCTTGAGCAGCCCGGTCAGCGCGCCCGCCTTGCCCAGCGTGGCCACGCGCACCGCCTCCAGCGCGCGCAAATCGGCGGCGGCGGCAAGCTCCGCCTCGGTCCGGGTGGCGAGTTCGGCGAGGTCATCCGACATGACAATGGTCCCGAAACATGAAAAAGGGCCGCCCACGCTTGCGCGCAGCGGCCCTCCGAAACACGACGCGTAACCCGGGCTGTCAGGCCTGGGGGCGCGCTTCCTTGGCCTTCTGGACGATCTCGGCAAAGGCCGCGGGCTCGTCGAAGGCGATGGTGGCCAGGACCTTGCGGTCCATCTCGATGCCGGCCGCCTTGATGCCCGCGATGAACTGGCTGTAGGTCATGCCATGCTCGCGCGTGGCGGCGTTGATGCGCTGGATCCACAGGCCGCGGAACTCACGCTTCTTGTTGCGGCGGTCGCGATAGGCGTATTGCAGCGCCTTCTCGACGCGCTGCAGCGCCGCGCGGTAGGTCGTGGACGAACGGCCGACATAGCCCTTCGCCAGGTCCAGGACCTTCTTGTGACGGGCATGGGCGGTAACGCCGCGCTTGACACGTGCCATCTGCTCTCTCCTCTAGCCGCGCTTTACCGGGACAGCCCGTAGGGCAGCCACTGCATCACCGTCTTGGCGTCCTGCGGCTCAAGAACCTGGGTGCCCCGGTTCTGGCGCTTGGCCTTCTGGCTGCGGTTGGAGAGCATGTGCCGCTTGCGGCCCGGGCCCGCGAGGACCTTGCCGGTGGCGGTGATCTTGAAGCGCTTCTTGGCGCTCGAGGTGGTCTTCATCTTGGACATTCGGGCCCTCCGATCGGTGGGTTGGGGCGGCCCCTGACTGCCACACCATGTGGCGGAGGCACGCGCGCCCGGCCAGGCTGTCCAATGGCCATGGTCGGGCGGGAGGCAGGCTTCTACAGGCGGGGCGGCGCGGAGTCCAGCCCGGCCCCATGCGGCGTGGCTGGGCGGCTGATTCACGGCTTCGGCGTTACACCGAAGCCGACCAGACGCTAGTCCGGACGCGGCGGGGCCGGCACCACGGGCGGCGGCGGCACCAGCCCGCCGGCGATGGGCGCCAGGGCCTCGCGCGCCGGCGCGGGGGCCAGGGCGGGCTCCGTGGTCGGTGCCAGCGTCGGGGCGGGCGCGGGCGCGGGCGCCGCCGCGGCGGGCGCCATCACGGCCCCCGAGGGCGCCTCGGCCGCCGCGGGCTCCGTGTAGTCGGGCACGATGCGCGCCTGCGCCCCCTTGATGACCAGGACGCGGGTGCCGTTGGGCAGGGGCTCCAGGTCGCGCTGGGTCACGCTGACCAGCGACCCGTTGCCCTGGCGCACGACGTATTCGATGGCATCGGTATTGGCGGTGGCGCGCTCGGCCGTGGTGCCGATGATGCCGCCCAGCAGCGCGCCGCCCACCGCGCCCAGTGCCGCGCTGACGCCGCCGCCCCCGGCCGCGCCGCCCACCGCGCCGCCCGCCGCCGCCCCCGCCGTGCCGCCCGCCGCGCCATCGGCCGCGATGGCGACCCGGCGCGAGCCCAGCACCACCCCCTGCTCGACCGGGTTGGCCTGCTGCACGGCGGTGGTGCGGTATTCATCGGCCGAGAAACGGTCGGCGCAGGCCGCCAGCATCAGGAGCGCGAGGAGAAGGGCGAAGCGTCTCATGGCCCGGCAGATAGGCACCTTGGGGCTGTTACGCCAAGGGCACCAATGGCCTATATCCGCCCCATGCGTGTTCCTTTCCGCAAAATGCACGGCCTGGGCAATGATTTCGTCATCCTGGATGCGCGCGCCCGGCCCTTCGACCTGCCCGCCCCCGCCATCGCCGCCATGGGCGACCGGCACCGGGGCGTGGGCTTCGACCAGCTCATCACCATCGCGCCCGCCACCGATGCGGATATCACTCTGCTGTTCCACAACAGCGACGGGACCGAGGCCGGGGCCTGCGGCAATGGCACGCGCTGCGCCGCCAGCCTGATCCTGGCCGAGACAGGCAAGCCGCGCATCACCATCCGCACCGCGCACGGCCTGCTGGCCGCCGAAACCTTGCCGGATGGCATGGTGCGCGTGGACATGGGCAAGCCCCGCCTGGAATGGGACGCGGTGCCGCTGGCCCGCGCGATGGACACGCTGCATGTGCCGCTGGCCGCGGAGGGGGTTTCGGATGCCGCCTGCTGCTCCATGGGCAACCCGCACGCCACCTTCTTCGTGGAGAGCCTGGACGCGCTGGACATCGCGCGCATCGGGCCACTCCTGGAACACGACCCCCTGCTACCGCAGCGTGGCAATATCGGCTTCGCGCAGGTCCTGGCGCCGGACCATATCCGCCTGACCGTGTGGGAACGCGGCGCGGGGCTGACGCTGGCCTGCGGCTCCGGCGCCTGCGCCACCGTGGTGAACGCCGTGCGGCGCGGGCTGACGAACCGCGCCGTCACCATCACCATGCCGGGCGGCGACCTGATGCTGGAATGGCGCGCGGACGACCATGTGCTGATGGCCGGCCCCGTCGCCACGTCCTTCACGGGCGAGTTCCCTGTTGGCTGAGACGCTGACCTTCGGCTGCCGGCTGAACATCGCCGAGAGCGAGACCATGCGCCGCCTGGCCGGCGACATGGACGCGCTGATCGTGAACACCTGCGCCGTCACGGGTGAGGCCGAGGCCCAGGCCCGCCAGGCCATCCGCCGCGCGGCGCGGGAGAAGCCCGGGCGGCCCATCCTCGTCACCGGCTGCGCGGCGCAGATCAATCCTGGCGCCTGGGCGGCGCTGCCTGGCGTCGCGCGCGTCATCGGCAATGGCGCGAAGCTGGACCGCGCGCGCTGGGATGCGCCCGTGGCGGCCATGGACCGCGAAGCGCCCATCGGGCTGGCGGCAGGTGGCGGCACGCGGGCCTTCCTGGCGGTGCAGCAGGGCTGCGACCACGCCTGCACCTTCTGCATCATCCCCGCCGGGCGTGGGCCGGCACGGGCCATGCCGGTGGACCAGGCGGTTGCGGCGGTGCGCGACCTCGCTTCCCGCCATGCCGAGGTGGTGCTGACGGGGGTGGATCTGGCCTCGCACCCCGAACTGCCGGCGCTGATCCGTGCGGTGCTGCGCGCGGTGCCGGAATTGCCGCGGCTGCGCCTGTCCTCGCTGGACCCCGCCGCGCTGGATGATCGCTTCTGGGCCGTGTTCGCCGAGGAGCCACGGTTGGCACCCTACCTTCACCTCTCGGCGCAGCATGGCGATGACCTGATGCTGAAGCGCATGAAGCGCCGCCATGCCCGCGCCGATGTGCTGCGCGTGGCCGCCCGCGCGCGTTCGCTGCGGGGCGATGTGGCGCTGGGCGCGGACCTTATCGCGGGCTTCCCCACCGAAGCCGAGGCGCATTTCGCCGCCATGGAGGCGCTGGTGGCCGAAGCGGGCCTCTCCTTCCTGCATGTGTTCCCCTATTCCGCCCGCACCGGCACGCCGGCCGCGCGCATGCCACAGCTTCCCATGGCGCTGCGGCGCGAACGCGCGGCGCGGCTGCGCGCGGCGGGTGCGGCGGAACGCGCGCGGTTCCTGGCCGCGCGCATCGGCACCACCGCCGAGGCGCTGTTCGAGGCCGATGGCCGCGCCCACACCGAGCATTTCGCGCCCCTGCGCGTCGCCTCGCCCCCGCCCGCCGGCACGCTGCTGCGGCTGCGCGTGGCGGGCAGCGACGGCACCACCCTGACCGGGGAGACGATCTGATGGCCCTGCGCGATCTCTGGAACCGTCTGCGCGGCAAGGAGGAGGGCGCGAAGCCCGAGGAGGCCCCCCCATCGCCGCCGGAGGTGGCGAAGGAAGCGCCGCCGGGGGCGGTGCAGGAAACGCCCCCGGAGCTTGTCCCGGAGCCGCCAGCACCGGTCACGGAAGCGCCTCCCGCACCGGTCCAGGAAGCCCCGCCCCCGGTGATCGAGGCACCCCGGCCGGACGTGCCGCCGCCGCCGGTGGTCGTGCCGCCCCCACCCGCCCCGGCCCCGGTGGCGGCCGAACCCGAGGAACCGCGCGGCTTCTTCGCGCGGCTCAAGGCGGGGCTGTCGCGCTCCACCGCCAAGCTCACGCAATCCATCACCGGCGTCTTCACCAAGCGCAAGCTGGACGACGAGGCGCTGGAGGAGCTGGAGGAGACGCTGATCAGTGCCGATCTGGGCGTCGCGGCCTCGCAGCGCATCGTGGCCGGCTTCCGCCGCACGCGCTTCGGGCGCGAGGCGACGGATGAGGAGATCAAGTCCGCGCTCGCCGAGGAGATCGCGGCCATCCTGACGCCCGTGGCCCAGCCGCTGGAGATCACGCCCGGCCACGCGCCGCATGTGGTGCTGGTGGTGGGCGTGAACGGCACGGGCAAGACGACCACCATCGCGAAGCTGTCCGAGCAGTATCGCGCCCAGGGCCTCAAGGTCTGGATGGTGGCGGGCGACACCTTCCGCGCCGCGGCGGTGGAACAGCTCCAGGTCTGGGGCGAGCGCACGGGCGCGCATGTGGTTGCACCCGCGAAGCATGGCGCGGACGCGGCCGGCCTCGCCTTCGACGCGCTGCGAGACGCGCGCGCGGCGGGCGCCGATGTGCTGCTGGTGGACACCGCCGGGCGCCTGCACAACAAGACCGCGCTGATGGACGAGCTTCGCAAGGTGGTGCGCGTGTTGAAGCGCCATGGCGAGGCGGTGCCGCATTCCACCCTGCTGGTGCTGGACGCGACCACGGGCCAGAACGCCGTCAGCCAGGTGCGGGTGTTCAAGGAGATGGTGGAGGTGACGGGCCTCGTCGTCACCAAGCTCGACGGCAGTGCCAAGGGCGGCGTGGTGGTGGCGCTGGCGCAGGAATTCGGCCTGCCGGTGCATGCGGTGGGCGTGGGCGAGAAGGCGGCCGATCTGCGGCCCTTCGAGGCGCGGGATTTTGCGCGGAGCCTCGTCGGGCTGGATTAACCCCCAAACGAAAGCGGCGCGGAGGGCAGCCCCGCCCCAGCGCCCGATCGGCGCTGGCGAAGCCGAAGCCGTGAATCGGCCGCAGATAAGAAAGCGGCGCGGAGCCAAGCTCCGCGCCGCCGCATCGGTCGGGCCAGCGCCCTGGACCGTTTACCCCTGCGCCGCACCCACAATGGCGAAAGCGACGACCCGGGGCCGGGACCAGTTCCGGCCAAGCGAACGATGAGACACCGGATCACCTCCTTTCATTTGTTGCAGTGCAAAGTCTGCCCCCGCGCCGACGCGTGACGCAAGCGCCGAATTGCTACGGCGCGTGTCAGGCCGAGGCCTTGTCCGCCTGCACCATCCGCCCATCCTCCATGTCCACGATGCGGTCCGCGAGGTCGAGGATGCGCGGGTCATGCGTCACCAGCAGGATGGGCACGCCGCGCCCCTTCGCCAGGTCGCGCAGCAGGCGCACCACCTCCTGCCCCGTCTGCTTGTCGAGTGCGGCGGTGGGTTCGTCGGCCAGGATCAGGCCAGGATCACCGGCCAGGGCGCGGGCGATGGCCACGCGCTGCCGCTGCCCGCCGGAAAGCTGCGCGGGCTGCTTCTCCAGGTGGTCGGAGAGGCCCACCGCGCCCAGCATCTGGCCCGCGCGCGCCAGGCGCTGCGCCTCGGAATGCCGGCCATCCAGTTCCAGCGACATCGCCACATTTTGCCGCGCCGTCAGGAAGCCCAGCAAATTGTGGTTCTGGAAGATGAAGCCGATGCGCCGGCGCAGCCGCACGCGCTGGCCTTCGGACGCGCCCAGCAGGGATTCGCCCAGCACACGGGCCTCGCCCTCCTGCATGGCGCGCAGCGCGCCGATCAGCGTCAGCAGCGTCGTCTTGCCCGAGCCGGAGGGGCCGGTGAGGATCACGATCTCGCCCGGCCCGATGCGGAGGTCCACCTCGCGCAGCACCTGCCGGCGCAACTCGCCCTCGCCATAGGCGAAGTTCACGCCCCTAAGTTCGACGGGGGACAGTTCGACGGGGGCCGCGTCCATCAGAACATGTCCGCCGGGTTGGCGTCGCGCAGCTTGCGCATGGCGAGAAGCCCGGCCGCGAAGCACATGCCGAAGATCAGCAGGAACACGCCCACCGCGCGCTCGGTGTACATCTCCAGCGGCAGGAAGGTGGCGCCGGCCACATAGCCATAGAGCAGCGTGGACAGCACGAAGCCCGGGATGAACCCCACCACGGCCAGGATCACCGCCGCCCCCAGCACCACGCGGGCGAGATAGCCGTTGGAATAGCCCATGGCCTTCAGCGTGGCGTATTCCGAGAGGTGCCCCGCGATGTCCGCGAACAATATCTGGTAGACGATCACCATTCCCACCACGAGGCCCATCACCGAGCCGAAGAGGAAGATGAAGCCGATGGGCGTGCCCGTCTCCCAGTAGAGGCGTTCGCGCGCCACCATCTCGGCATGGGTCAGCACCAGCACGTCGCCGGGCAGCAGCGCGGCGAGCCGCGCCTGGGTGGCGGCCACATCGGCCCCCGGCCGCAGCTTCAGCGCGACAAGGTCCGCGTTGGCGGCCTGCCGGGAGAAGACGCGGCGGAAGTTCTGCTCGCTCAGCACCACATTGCCGTCGGCGCCGAAGGAGGGGCCGACCTCGACCAGACCCACCAGCTCCATCTCCCGCGTGCCGAGCTGGATGGCGAAGGGGCCGTCGCGCGCGAACATGGTGGCGACCGGCCCGAATTCGGGGCGGGAGAGCCGGTCGAAGGCGAAGGTGTCGGGCCGGCGGAGTGCGGCCGCGACATCGGCCAGGCCCGGGAAATCCACCGCCCCCGCATCGGCGTCGAGGCCGATGAGCTGCACGGCGCGGCGGCTGCCCGTCTCGGGGTTTCGCAGCGTCACCTGCGCCAGATAGACGGGCACGGCGCGGTCCACCTCCGCATCGGCCAGGGCCTGCCAGGCGCGGGCGCGCGGGATGGCCTCGGCGCGGAAACTGGCCTCCGTCAGCGGGTGCATCAGGAACAGGTCCGCCCGCATGGCGCGGAACAGGTTGGTGGCGCTGTCGAACAGCGCGCCGCGGAAGCCGAGCTGCATGAAGACCAGCAGGCAGGCGAACATGACGCCCGCGATGGCGGTGGCCAGCCGCGCGCGGTCGGCGCGCAACTGCCGCCACGCCAGCCGCAGCGCCAGAAGCAGCCCCGCCAGCAGGCCGGGGTCGCGCCGGGGCGCTGGCGGGGGTTCGACGGCCTCGCCATTGCGCTCGGGCGCCCACGGCAGGAGTTTGGCGGGCGGCGGGACCTCGTTCATCGGCGGAACGCCAGCGGCGTCGGGCCATTGGGACGTATGGCCACCTGCACCTGCATGTTGCTGCGCCGGCGCACCAGGGCGGCGGCCTCGTCGGAGAGGGTCAGGCGCACCTCCACCGTGCGGGCGTCCACCGCCGCCACGGGGTCGGTGCCGGCCTGGGTGGTGCGGCGCACCTGCCAGCCGATCTCGCTGAGGGTGGCGGGCAGGCGGCGGGCCTCGCCGGGGATGATGACCTCGGCGGTGGCACCCAGGCGCAGGCGGGCCACGTCCGTCTCGAAGACATCGGCCACCACCTCCATGCGGCTGAGGTCGGCCATCTCCATCAGCCCGTCGCTGCCCACCTGGTCGCCCGGCCGGGCGAAGATGCGCAGGATGGTGCCGGCGATGGGCGCCCGCACGCGGGAGAGTTCGGCATCGGCCTCGGCCTTGGCCAGTGTCGCTTCCGCCACCGCCACCCGCGCCTCGGCCAGCGCCAGGTCCTCGGGGCGGGCAGCGGTGAGGGTGGCGAGGTCAGCCTCGGCCTGGGCGCGCTCAGCCTCCAGCCGGGTCAGGGAGAAGCGGGCGCGTTCGGCCGCCGCCTCGGCGCCGGCGCCGGAGGGCACCAGGCGCGTGGCCCGCGCCGCCTCGCGCCGGGCGAGCTCCACCTGGGCGGCCAGGCTCTCGATGCGGGCGCGCTGGGCTTCGCGCTCCGAGGGGCGGGCGGCCTCGCGCGTGCGGGCGAGGGCCGCGCGCTGTTCCTCCAGCTGGCCGCGCGCCTGGGCGATGGCGGCTTCCTTCTGGGCCACATCCGCGAATTCGGCGAGCAACTGGCCGGCCGCAACGTCCTGCCCCTCCTCCACATGCAGGGCGGAGAGGCGCGAGACGTTCATCCCCCCCGGCTGGTTCAGCCGGCGGATGCGCGAGGCGGGCTCGATGCGGCCCAGCGCACCCACGCCCATGGCCTCGGGCAGGGTCGCGGCAGTGGCGGGGGCGGGTTCGGGCGGGGGGGCACCCTGGCCCAGCATGAGCCAGGCGCCGCCCAGCGCGGCCCCGCCCAGCACCAGGGCCAGCAGAAGGGGGCGCTTCATGGCGACCCCGCCTGCGGCACGGCGAGGCGTTCGAGGGCGGCGCGCATGGCGGCCAGTCCCTCGGCGTCCATCTCGTACATGCCGAAGATGCGGCCCATGAACAGCCCGTCGCCCGCCGCCATGATGGCCAGCGCATGGCCCGGTGGCAGGGCGTCCTGGCGCAGCCGCGCCCGGATGTCGGCGAAGACGCGGCGGATGGGGTCGAGCAGCGCCGGGTCATGGTGGAAGGCGGCGAGGAAGACGGCGGCGGCGCGCTGGTGCTGCTCGCACACCATATGCGGGTCGTCGAAGGTCCAGGCCAGAATGGCGCGGGTGGTGCGGGCGAGGTGCGGGGGCTGGGCGTCGAGCACCGCCTCGAACTCGGCGGCCACGCGGTCGGCGAGGCGCCCCAGCAACCCGGCCAGCAGCGCCTCCTTGGAGGCGAAATGGTAGAGCAGCCCGCCCTTGGACACCCCGGCCTCGCGCGCCGCGGCCTCCAGTGTGAGTGCCGTGACACCGCGCGCCTGCACGATGCGCTCGGCGGCGTCGAGGATGCGGGTGGGCGCGTCAGGGGGCGGCGGGGGGCGTTCCAGCATGCCTCTGAGCTAGACCGGCTGGACGGTTTGTCAACCGTCCGGTCGGTATAGTGGGCTTAGCGGCGGCTGATTCACCGCTCCGGCGTCCCGCCTCCGCGGATCAGACGCTTGGATGAGCGGCAGATTCATCGCTCCGGCGTCCCGCCTCCGCGGATCAGACGCTTAGATGAGCGGCTGATTCACCGCTCCGGCGATAGGCCTCCGCGGATCAGACGCTACGCCACCACAGGCTGGAACTGCGCCGCCAGCATGGCATCCAGCATCGCCGCCGATTCCGCCTCCCACACCAGCCCCACGCTGACCACGCGCACCTGGTCGCGGAACGCGATCGGGATGCGGACCCAGTCCTTGCGCGTGGTGACAGGGATGGCGTTCAGCCCGGCCGCGCGTTCCAGCAGGGCGCGCATATCGCCCTCGTCAAAGGGGTAGTGGTCGGCGAAGCATTCGCTGCCCGCCAGCACCGCGCCCCCCAGCCGCAGCGTGTTGAGGAATTTGCGCGGGTTGGCGATGCCGCAGAAGGCGAAGACATTTTCGCCCGCCAGCGCCTCCATCTCCGGCCCGGGCGCCAGGTCGCCGCGCAGCACGGGCATACCGGGCGGCAGGGCCGAAAGCGCCCCCGTCTCGTCCGAGCCGATCAGCACGGCGGCGGCGCAGCGGGCGGCGGCCATGGCCACGGGCTCGCGCAGCGGCCCGGCCGGGATCACGCGGCCATTGCCGAAGCCGTAATTGCCATCAATGGTCAGCAGGGAGAGCGTCTTGGTCAGCGTCGGGTTCTGCAGCCCGTCATCCATGATGATGGCGCCCGCCCCCGCCTCCACGGCAAGCTGCGCGCCGGCGGCACGGTCGGCGCTGACCCAGGTGGGGGCGAGTGCCGCCAGCAGCAGCGCCTCGTCGCCCACCTG
Organism: Roseococcus suduntuyensis; assembly: GCF_014196305.1. Lineage (GTDB taxonomy): Bacteria > Pseudomonadota > Alphaproteobacteria > Acetobacterales > Acetobacteraceae > Roseococcus > Roseococcus suduntuyensis. Next base: position 1,116,915 of record NZ_JACIDJ010000001.1, on the reverse strand, counting down.
TTCGCTGCCATGCTGCTCCGGGCGGACGCGCAGCGGGCCCTTCACGCTGCCGCCATAGCCCCGCATCAGGAAATGCGCCGAGACGCCCAGGGTGGACAGCCGCCGGCCGAGATCGAGCGCCAGCGTCGTCTTGCCTGCGCCGCCCGCCGTGGCGCCGCCGCAGCAAAAGACGGGCACGGGGGCTTCCCAGCCCGGCCGCGCCATGCGCCGCGCCGTCGCCCCCGCATAGATCGCCGCGATGGGGGAGAGGAGCACAGGCCACACCCCCCCGTCGCGGCCCCAGAAATCCGGAGCCCGCATGCGTTTGACCGACCTTCCTTCCGCTTCTTCCGGCGCGCCCCGAAAGGGGGCCGCCGCCTTGCTTGCCATCAGCCCCGGCCGCCTTCGGGCAGCAGGGCCAGCACCGCCTCCGCCACCCGCTCGGGCAGCCGGGCCGCCGAGGCGCCACCCATCCGGGCCGCGACCCGCGCGGCCCCGGCCACCAGGGACCGGGACAATTCCGGATTCGTTAGCACATCGGCAACGGCCGGTGCCAGCGCCGCGGCATCGGGCAGGCGCAGCGCGCCGCCCTCGGCCTCCAATGCCGTCACCGCCTCCATGAAATTCGCCATGTGCGGGCCGAGGATGATCGGGCAGCCCAGCCGCGCCGCCTCCAGCGGGTTCTGCCCGCCATGCGGCACCAGGCTGCCGCCCACCAGCGCCACCGAGGCCAGGCGGTAGAACAGGCCGAGCTCTCCCATGGTGTCCGCCACATAGGCGGGGCCGCCATCGGGCAGCGCGCCCGTGGCGCGGTGGGGCGCCTCCGGGGCCAGGGCCGCGCCGCGCTCCGGGTGGCGGGGGGCCAGGATGGTCAGCAGGTCCGGGAAGCGGCCGCGCAACCCGGCGGCGGCCTCCAGCACCAGGGCCTCCTCGCCGGGATGGGTGCTGGCGGCCAGCAGCACGGGGCGGGCGCCGATGGCCTCGCGCAGCGCCTCCAGCTTCGCCGGGTCCGCCGGCAGGGGTTCGGCCGCGAATTTGAGATCACCGGGCGGGCCGAGCCGCGTGGCACCCAGCGCCGAAAACCGCGCCGCATCCTCGGCCGAGCGGGGGATGATGCCGCGAAACCCCTCCAGCATCCGCCGCGCGAGGCCGGGGGCGAAGCGCCGCCACATCGCGGCACTCCGCGCCGACATGCGCCCGTTCACCAGCAGCACGGGCACGCCGCGCACGCGCAGCGCCTCCAGCGTGTTGGGCCAGATCTCGCTCTCGATCCGCAGCGCCGCGTCGGGGCGCCAGCCATCGAGGAAGCGCGCCACCCAGCCGGGCACGTCCAGCGGCGCGTAGCGGTGGGTCAGCCGCGCGGCCAGCGCGGGCGAGAGCCAGTCGGGCAATTGCCGCGCGGAGGTGACGGTGCCGGTGGTCAGCAGCACATGCAGGCGCGGGGCCCCGGCCACCAGCGCCTCCAGCACCGGCAGAAGGGCGCGCACCTCGCCCACGCTGGCGGCATGGACCCAGATGAGCGGCCCCTCGGGCCGGGCGGCGCCATGGCCCTCGCGCTCGGGCAGGCGGGCTTCCTCCTCCTTGCCCCGCCGCGCGCGGCGCCGCAGATGCGGGCGCAGCAGCGGCGCCGCGAGGCGGGCCAGGACGGACCAGAACCGGAGCATCAGGACAGCCTCAGCGCCGCGCGCGCCCGGCGGCGGCATCGGCGGCGTCCGCCGCCGCGTCCATGGCGGCGGCGATGGCGGGCAGCGCCGCCTCCCCGCCCCCCGGCGGCACCAGGATGGGCGGGCCGGCGACCACATGGGCGCGGCCGAAGGGCAGCGGGATTTCCATGCGGTCCCAGCTCTTGATGCCGATGGCGTGGCGGCAGCGGCCGGCGACGGGCACCACGGCCTTGCCGCTGCTGGCGGCCAGCTCCGCCACCCCGGCCGCCGCCTGGCGGCGTGGGCCGCGCGGCCCGTCGGGCGTGATGGCGACGGATTCCCGCGCCTCCAGCAGCCGCGCCAGGGCGATCAGCCCCGCCGCCCCCCCGCGCGAGGAGGAGCCATAGGCCAGCTCCACATGGAAGCGCGCCACCGCGCGGCCGATGAACATGCCATCCCGGTGGTGCGAGACCAGCACATGCCCGCGCCGCAGCAGCCCCCGGCGGCGGCATTCCAGCACCACCCAGGGCATCAATGGCAGGTTCTCATGCCAGAAGGCGAGGATGACGGCGCCATTCGCCTGCACCGAGGCGGCCGCCGCGTCATAGCCGCGCAGCTCCCACCGCGTCGTGCGATAGACGAAGGCGAGATAGGCCCCCAGCAGCCAGGCCCCGGCGGCCAGCACGGAAGGATGCCGGATCAGCTTTCGGAGCATGGCAGTCGGTACATCATCCTGCCTGTCCGGGTCGCACGAGGGCCGCCCCGGCGCAAGGGGCGCCCCTCAACCGGCGATAGGCCCCTCCACCGGGACGAGCTGGTCGCGGAAGGTGGTGGCGCAGGAGGTCCAGGAGAAACGCTCCGCCTGGGCGCGGGCCGTGGCGCGCGGCACGTCCAGCGCCGCCAGCGCGGCCCGGCCCAGATCCTCGTCCAGCACGCCGGCCGGGCCCACCACGTCGCGCGGGCCCATCACGGGATAGGCGGCGACCGGCGTGCCGCAGGCCATGGCCTCCAGCAGCACCAGGCCGAAGGTGTCGGTGCGCGAGGGGAAGACGAAGACATCGGCCGCGCGATAGGCGTCGGCCAGCGCCGCGCCATGCCGCCAGCCGGCGAAATGCGCGCGCGGGTAGCTGGATTGCAGGGCCGCGCGCTGCGGCCCGTCGCCCACCACCACCTTGCTGCCCGGCAGGTCGAGGCCGAGGAAGGCGGTGATGTTCTTCTCGACCGCCACGCGCCCGGCATAGAGGAAGATGGGCCGCGGCAGCTCCGCGAAGGTGTCGCGTTCGCCCTGGTCGGAGAAGAGGCCGAGGTCCACGCCGCGCGTCCAGGGCAGGATGCGCTCGAAGCCGCGCCCCGAAAGCTCGTCGCGCAGCGAGGGCGTGGCGGCGAAGACCCCGGCGCCGGCATTGTGGAAACGCCGCAGCAACGCCCAGGTGAAGCGCGGCGGGATGCCGGTGCGCGCCGTCACGTATTCCGCGAAGCGCGTGTGGAAGCTGGTGGTGAACTGCCAGCCGCGCTCCCGGCAGAGGGCGCGCGCGGCGAGGCCGAGCGGGCCTTCGGTGGCGATATGGACGGCCTGGGGCCGGGCCGCGTCCATCAGGGCGCGCAGCCGCGCGCGCGGCCGCAGCGCGAGCCGGATGTCGGCATAGCCCGGCATGGGGAAGTTGGCGAAGCGGTCGGGGCCGATGATCTCGACCGTGTCGCCGCGCGCCACCAGCTCGCCCGCCACGCGCTCCAGCGTGCGGACGACGCCGTTGACCTGGGGCCGCCAGGCATCGGTGATGATAACCAAACGCATGGAGGGGGGACGCATCAGGCCGGCACCGCCTCGCGCAGCAGGTGGCGTTCGCGCTGCTGCGCCCCCCAGTCGAGCAGTTCGAAGGCGCCGTCATGGTGCTCGACGAGGGCGGAGCAGCTTTCCACCCAGTCCCCATCATTCATGTAGAGGATGCCGTTCACCATCCGCATCTCGGGGTGGTGGATGTGGCCGCAGATCACGCCGTCCAGGCCGCGCCGCCGCGCCTCGGCGGCCAGCGCGCCCTCGAAGCGGTCAATGGCCTTCACCGCCTCCTTCACCTGGCGCTTCAGCCATTGGCTCAGTGACCAATAGGGATAGCCGAGCCGCCGCCGGGCGAAGTTGAACCATTGGTTGATGATGAGCGCGACCGTGTAGGCCTGGTCGCCCAGATAGGCGAGGAACTTCGCGTAGCGGATGACGCCGTCGAACTCATCGCCATGCATCACGAGGTAGCGGCGCCCATCGGCGGCCAGGTGCTCGGCCTCGCCCATCAGCTTCACGCCGGCCACTTCGAGGCCCAGCCATTCGCGGAACATCTCGTCATGGTTGCCGGGGATGTAGATCACCTCGGTGCCGTTCTTCGCGAGGTCCAGGATGGCGCGGATCACCGCGTCGAACTCCGCGTGCCAGTACCAGGACTTCCGCAGGCGCCAGCCATCCACGATGTCGCCCACCAGATAGAGGCGCTCGCAACGCACCCGCGCCAGGAAGTCCAGAAGCATGTCGGAGCGCGCGCCGCGCGTGCCGAGGTGCAGGTCGGAGATGAACACCGTGCGGACATCCATGGTGCGTTCCACCATCATCCGGTCTCGGGGTGGCATCAGCGGCGCTCCTGCTTTCTGTGCGAGGGGCATTGCGGCCGCCGCACGCGCTTCGCACGTGAATCTTCGGTGACGCCTGCGCTGGGCGCATGTCTCGGGGCTGACACCAAAACATCATCACGCCGTCCTGGGTTGCGTGCCATGCGGGGCGTTTCCGGCGCCAGGCGGCCCACCCGCCCCTTCCCCGCGCGCGCCACCCATGGTCGGATCGGGGCCTCAGAGGGAGGCATTCCATGACCATCGGCTTTCGTATCAAGCCCATCACGCAACGCGTCTCGCCCGCGCTGATCCAGCGCGCCGCGTCCATTCCCGTGGCCAATATCGGCGACGTGATGAACCGCCTGCAAAGCTTCAGCGGCACCTTCCACCCCTATGGCGGCCGCAAGCGCATGGTGGGCCCGGCCTTCACGGTGAAGGCGCGCTCGGGCGACAACCTGATGCTGCACCGCGCGGTGGATCTGGCCGAACCGGGCGACATCATCGTCTGCGACGGCAATGGCGACCTGTCGGTGGCGCTGATGGGCGACCTGATGCTGGGCCACGCCATGGTGCGCGGCATCGCGGGCACGGTGCTGGACGGCGCGGTGCGCGACGTGTCCTCGCTCGCCAAGATGGAATTCGGCGTATGGGCACGCGGCCACACCCCGGCCGGCCCCTGGAAGGAAGGCCCGGGCGAGATCGGCACCACCATCTCCTGCGGCGGCCAGGTGGTGGCCCCCGGTGACCTGATCTGCTGCGACGAGGATGGCATCGTGGTGGTGCCGCTGGAGGAGGCCGAGGCCGTGATCACCGCGGCCGAGGCGCACCAGGCCAAGGAGATCAAGTCCGAGGCCGACATCAAGGCCGGCAAGTGGGCCCGCGGCTGGGTGCCCGAGGCCCTGAAGGCCAAGGGCTGCGAAGGCGCCTGACGCCGCCTCCGGGGAGCGGTCCGAGATGGGGCCGCCCCCCGGCACGGGACCAATCAGCCCGCGGGCTGAATGGCGGAGAGGGTCCAGGGGCCGCCCTGGACGCGCACGAAGGTCCAGATCTCGGTGCCCATGCCGCGCTCGGTAGCGCTGCCCTCGACCACGCGGCCGCTGGCGATTTCGCGCGTCACCTCGATCATGGAATAGCGCATGGCGACGGTGGCGTATTCACGCGCGCCCTCGCGCCAGGCCTCGGCCAGGTCGCCCTGCTCCAGCTTCGTATCGGTCGTCTCGTTCTTCAGGCCGCGCGCGGCGAGGTCGGCCAGGTCGTCGCGGAAATACTGCACCACCTCGGGCGTGGCGACGCGGCCCAGCGCGGCCATGTCCTCGCGCGTCCAGGCGTCGTTCACCTGGGCGAGAAGGCGCTCGAAGGCCTCGTAGTCGGCGGGGCCGACCTGCACGGGGGCTTCCTGCGCGGGGCGGGCGCCCAGGCCCATACCGGCACCCATCGTGCCACGGCCACTCAGATTGCCCAGGCTGCCGGGGCCGGGCGGGGGGTTGCCGCCGCCCTGCATGTCGCGCGCCATGCCCGCCGGCTGCGGCTGCTGGCGCCGGCGCAGGAAGGCCATCACCAGCATGACCACACCGGCGATGAGCGCCAGCTGCAGCATGAAGCCCAGGATGCCGGCGAGGCTGCCCAAGCCCGAGAAGAAGCCCGAGCCCGCCAGCAGGCCGAAGATGCCCGCGCCGAACAGGCCCAGCATCATCCCGCCCATGAAGGGGTTGCGCGCGAAGAAGCCCGGCCGCGCGGCCGCACCCGCCGCCGCGGCACCGGCCGCGGGGCGACCGGCCGTGCTGGCGCCCGGTGCCATCGGCGGCTGCTGGGTGCGCTGCATGGGCTGCGCGGCCTGGGGCGCGGTGCTGGTCGGGGGGGGCGCTTGGTAGGTGCGGGCACCCCGGCTGCCGCCGAAGCCGCCGCGCGCGCGCTGGGCTTCCGCCAAGGCGGGGGCGAGGACGAAGGCGGCGACCGCGAGCGCGGTCATGATCGTGGCGGGACGGCGCATGGTCGGGGCGATCTCCGAAATGAAAACTTTCTTCGCTGCAATATGGCCCAGTGGCGCGAGAATTACGAGACTTCCATCCTTGGCCCGTCCCGTTTTCCCTTCCCCGGCACCGATGTGAAAGAACGTGTTGCCACGCCCGTGGGTTGCGCCAGCGCAATGCGCGGGGCGCCCACCCCCTCCTAGGCTTCCCACAGTATCCACCGGAGGCCAGAACATGCCCAGCAAAATGACCGCGCGCGACCTGATGACCCCCGACGTCGTCACCGTGCCCCCCGAGACCCCCGTCGTCGCCATGGCGAAGCTGATGGCCGATCGCGGCATCAGCGCCGTGCCCGTGCTCGCCGCCGATGGCGCGCTGCTGGGCCTGGTGACCGAGGCCGACCTGATCCGCCGCCTGGCCGATGAGGATGTCGAGCACCGGCCGAGCTGGTTCTCGGCCATGTTCAGCACCCCCGGCAGCCAGGCCGACCGCTACGCCCGCACCCATGGCGCCGTGGCGCGCGACGTGATGACGGCCGATGTCGTGGCCGTGGGCCTGGACGAGACGGCCGCGCACATCGCGGCCCTGATGGAGGAGAAGAAGATCCGCCGCGTGCTGGTGGTGGAGCGTGGGAAGCTGCGCGGCATCGTCAGCCGGGCCGACCTGCTGCGCGCCCTGGTCACCCCCATGGCCGAGGGCGAGGCGATGAGCGACGACCGCATCCGCCGCGCCGTCCTGGCCGCCATGAAGCGCGAGCCCTGGGCCAACAGCTTTTATCTGTTGGCGGACGTGCAGGATGGCGTGGTGACCTTCCACGGCTTCATGCGCGATGCCGGCGTGGCGCGCGGCCTGCGCGTGCTGGCCGAGGGCGTGCCGGGCGTGAAGGGTGTGAAGGACGAGACCCAGCCCCTGCCCGCCTATATGTAGCAACCACAGGTGCGCTCACCGCCAGGCGGGCGCCCCCCAGGTTTTGAACTGCCCGAGTCAAGGCTTTATGGCTTGGTGGACTTGCCTCTGTTGTCCTTATTCTTGCCCGGCCAAGTCACGGCCGACAAGATATAATATAACGGAGGAACTGCCATGCGGAGTATTTCCCGGCGGGCGCTGTTCGGCGCCTGCATGGCCTGTGGTGCCGCCCATGCGGGGCTGACCGCCACGCCGGTCCAGGCCCAAGGGAGTGGGGGCTGGTCGCCCCCAGCCTCGGCCCAGCGCTGCCCCTCGCGCTGGGGCGCCAATGACCGCCGCGGCTCGATGAACCACATGACGCCCGAGCGCATGCGCGACGCCGCGCAGATGATCCGCGAGGGCCGCAAGATCGAGATCGGGCACATGCTGACGCAGTCCATGCCCTTCTTCGGCACGCGGCGCTTCGACGTGCACCTCAAGCAGCAATTCATGAACCCGCAGGCCAACCGCCGCGGCTCCAACGAGGAGATCGTCATCACGGAGCTCGCGCAGGTGGGCACGCAGCTCGACGCCTTTCCGCACCAGACCATCGGCGACGAGACCTACAACTGCGTGAATGTGCCCGGCATCAGCAGCCGCGGCGGCTTCACCGAGATGGGTGTGGAGACGGTCGGCACCATCATGGCACGCGGCGTGGTCATGGACATCGCGGGGCTGAAGGGCACGCAGACCCTGCCCATCGACTACGAGATCACCCCTCAGGATCTGCAGCAGGCGCTGGACCGCCAGCGCGTGGAACTGCGCGAGGGCGACGCCATGCTGATCAACACCGGCTGGGCCGCGCTGTGGGGGCGGGACAATGCGCGCTATGTCTCGGGCTGCCCGGGCCTCGGCGTCGCGGCGGCCGAATGGCTGATCGAGCGCGGGCCGTTGCTGCTGGGCGCCGACAACTGGCCGGTGGAGGTGGCGCCGTCGCGCACCATGCCCCATGCCTCGCTGCCCGTGCATCAGATCGCGCTGGTGGTGCATGGCGTGCACCTGCTGGAGAACATGAAGCTGGACGAGCTGGTGGCGGCGGGGCGGAGCGAATTCTGCTTCGTGATGCAGCCGCTGCGCGCCAGGGGGTTCACCGGGAGCACGGTGGCGCCGGCGGCGATGTTTTAGCGCCCTCAGGCGCCGGGCGCGCGCTCCGCGCGCTTGGCTTTCGCGCCGCGCGCTGGTGTGCTCGCGGCGCGGTAGGTCTGGGCGCGCCGGCCGCTTGCGGCCGGATTTGTTGATGTTGCAGCCCTCAGACGCCGGGCGCCGCCTCCGCGCGCTTGGCTTTCGCGCCGCGCGCTGGTGTGCGTGCGGCGCGGTGGGTCGGGGCGCGCCGGCCGCTTGCGGCCGGATTCTCCTGGGGTGCCGCCCTCGCTGTGGGGGCCGCCCTACTCGTCCGCCCCCACACGCCGCGCCAGGATTTCCCGCTTGCCCACATGGTTCGCGGGGCTGACGATGCCCTCGCGCTCCATCTGCTCGATGAGCTTGGCGGCGCGGTTGTAGCCGATGTTCAGGTGGCGCTGGATGAAGCTGGTGCTGGCCTTGCCTTCGCGCACCACCACGTCCACCGCCTGGTCGAAGAGTGACTTTTCCGCGTCCGAACCACCCGCGATGCCGGACAGGCCCGGGTTGCCGTCCTCATCCTCCACCTCGGTCACTTCCTCCACATAGTCAGGCTCGCCCTGCTCGCGCAGCCAGTCGGCGATGCGCTCCACCTCCATGTCCGCCACGAAGGGGCCGTGCACGCGCGTGACCCGCCCGCCGCCCGCCATGTGCAGCATGTCGCCCTGGCCCAGAAGCTGCTCGGCGCCCTGCTCGCCCAGGATGGTGCGGCTGTCGATCTTGCTCGTGACCTGGAAGGAGATGCGCGTGGGGAAGTTCGCCTTGATGGTGCCGGTGATGACGTCCACTGAAGGCCGCTGCGTCGCCATGATCACATGGATGCCCGCGGCCCGCGCCATCTGCGCGAGGCGCTGCACCGCGGCCTCGATCTCCTTGCCGGCCACGATCATCAGGTCCGCCATCTCATCAATGACCACGACGATCATGGGCAGGCGGGCCAGAGAAAGCGGCTGTTCCTCGAAGACGGGCTTGTTCGTCTCGGGGTCGTAGCCCGTCTGCACGCGGCGCGTCAGCACCGTGCCGGCGGCCTGGGCCTGGTCCACCTTCTCGTTGAAGGCCGCGATGCCGCGCACGCCCACCTGGCTCATCGCGCGATAGCGGCGCTCCATCTCCCGCACCGTCCACTTCAAGGCGCCGATGGCCTTGGGCGGTTCCGTCACCACGGGCGCCAGCAGGTGCGGGATGCCGTCATAGACCGACAGCTCCAGCATCTTCGGGTCGATCATGATGAAGCGGCAATCGGCCGGGCTGAAGCGATACAGCAAGGAGAGGATCATGGTGTTGATCCCGACCGACTTGCCCGAGCCGGTGGTCCCCGCGATCAGCAGATGCGGCATCCGCGCCAGGTCCGCGATGACGGGCGTGCCGCCGATGTCCTTGCCCAGCACCAGCGGCAGGCGGGCGGCGTTGCGCTGGTATTCCTCGCTGTTCAGCATCTCGGAGAGGAACACCGTCTCGCGCTTCACATTGGGCAGCTCGATGCCGATGACGTTGCGCCCCGGCACGGTGGCGATACGCACCGCCACCACGCTCATGGACCGCGCGATGTCGTCCGCGAGGCCGATGACCCGCGAGGATTTGGTGCCCGGCGCCGGCTCCAGCTCATAGAGCGTCACCACCGGCCCTGGGCGGATTTCCGTGATCGTCCCGTTCACCCCGTAGTCGTTCAGCACCTGCTCCAGCATCCGCGCATTGGCCTGCAGCGCATCGGCGCTGGGGCCGGCGGCCACGCGGGCGGGCGGCGGTGCGAGCAGGTCGAGCGGCGGCGTGCGCCAGCCCTCCACCGGCAGGTCCAGCGCGGGTTGCAGCGGTGCGCCGGGCTTGGCGCGGGCGGGGGTGGCGACGCGGGGCGCGGCGCGCGCGGGTTCGGGCGCGGCGGCGGCGGTGGGCGCCACGGCGGGTTCGCGCCGCGCGGGGCGGGGGGCTTCGGCGGCGGCCTCGGCGGCGCGCAGCACGGTGGCGAGGTCGGCGGCCGGCTCGGCCCGGCGCGGGCGGCGGAACAGGCGCCCCATGGCGCGCAGGGGCGCCAGGAACAGCGCCTCGCCCGGGCCGCGCGTGGCGCGTGCCCCGCGCGCGGCGACATCGGCGGTGGCCATGGCGGCATCGGCGGTGACGCGCGCGGCGCGGCCCCATTCCCCGAAGCTCAGCCCGAAGGCGACATAGAGCGTGCCCAGCAGGCCGACCCCCAGCACGGTCCCGGCCGCCAGCCCGGCGAAATCCCCCAGCAGGGCCACGAACAGGCCGCTCACGCCGCCCAGCACGATCGGACCTGCCGCCCCCGCCTCAGCGCCAGGAAGCAGCGCCAGCAGGGCCGACCCGGCCAGCAGGGCCAGCACAAGGCAGATGACCCGCAGCGGCCAGACGCCCACCGGCCGGTGGGAGACCAGGCGCAACGCCCAGGCCAGCAGCACCAGGCCAGGCAGGAAGGCGGCCAGCCCCACCCATTGCCACAAAAGGTCCGCCGCCACGGCGCCGCGCCAGCCGACCAGGTTGCCCACGGGCGCCCCGGTGGCGGTGGAAAGCGAAGGGTCGGCCGGGTTGTAGCTGCCCACCGCCAGCAGCAGCAGCAGCCCCAGCGTGGCCAGCACCAGCGCGCCCAGTTCGCGCAGGCGGCGCACCGCCGCGGCCCGGATGGCGGGCGAGGCGAAGCGGCGCAACCCGGGCAGCGTGCCGGTGGGTGCGATCGGGGCGGCGTCTCGTGCCATGCGGCGCGACCTCATGGGGGGGAGGTGAAGAACGGCCGGGGGGAGGGCCAGCGTAACAGAGGCGGGATCGTTTCGCCAGATTTCCGGCTCACCCAGATTTCCGACTCATAGCGTCTTGAGCGGCTGATTCACGGCTTCGGTGAAGCCACCGAAGCCGATCAGACGCTAGAGCCCTTCGAACAGCTCGGTGGAGAGATAACGCTCGGCGAAGGAGGCCGCGATGCCCAGCACCAGCTTGCCGGCCATGGCGGGCTCCGCCCCCACCCGCAGCATGGCGGCCACCACCGCGCCCGAGGAAATGCCCACCGGCACGCCATCCAGCCGCGCCACCTCGCGCGCCGCCGCGAAGGCCTCGGCCTCGGGCACGCGCAGCACGGCGTCGAGCCGTTCCTGTTCCAGCACGGCAGGGCGGAAGCCGGCGCCGATGCCCTGGATGCGGTGCGGCCCCGGCTCCTCCCCGCTCAGCACGGCCGATTCGGCGGGTTCCACGCCGATGACGCGCAGACCCGGCCGACGCGGTTTCAGCGCGCGGGCGATGCCGGTCAGCGTGCCGCCCGTGCCCAGGCCGCCGATGATGACGTCCACCTCGCCGCCCGTGTCGCGCCAGATCTCCTCCGCCGTGGTGCGGGCATGGATGTCGGGGTTGGCGGGGTTGTCGAACTGGCGCGGCATCCAGGCGCCGGGGGTGCGGGCCAGGATGTCCTCGGCGCGGGCGATGGCGCCCGACATGCCGCGCCGCGCGGGCGTCAGTTCCAGCGTGGCGCCCAGCAGGCGCAGCATCTTGCGACGCTCCACCGAGGCGCCGCCCGGCATCACCACGATCAACCTGTAGCCCCGCGCCGCCGCCACCAGGGCGAGCGCGATGCCGGTATTGCCCGAGGTCGGCTCCACGATGACCGAACGCCCGGGCGCGATCTCGCCCCGCGCCTCGGCGTCCTGAACCATGGCCAGCCCGATGCGGTCCTTCACCGAGCCGCCCGGGTTGAAGAATTCGAGCTTGAGGGCGAGGCGCGCGGGGCTGCCCTTCTCCGCCATCAGCCGCGGCAACAGCACCGAGGGGGTCTGGCCCACGGTGTCGAGGATGCTGGCGTGCAGCGTGTGGTTGCGCGGAGGGAAGGCGTCCATGGACGCTTCCTAGGCCAGTTTGCGTCCCGCGTGAATCATCCATGACACACGCCATGACAACCTGCGCCCGATCAATGGCCGTGGGGTCAACCGCGTGGCAGGCTCGCGCGTCAGAAGACCAACAGAACCGGAGACGCCCCATGGCCCTGAAAGAGATCCTGCTGCACCTCGACGCCGCCGCCCCCGCCGCCGCGCGGCTCGACCTCGCCGCCGGCATCGCCAGGCGCAGCGGCGCGCATCTGGTGGGGCTGCACATGCTGGACCTGGCCGTGCCCATCATGGCGGGCGATGTCGGCGGCGGCGCCGCACTCGCCGGGCTGATGGAGGAGATGCGCGGCGAGGCGGTGGCCGAGGCCGAGCGGGTGCAGGCCATGTTCGAGGAACGCCTGGCGCGTGACGGCATCTCGGGCGAATGGCGCCTGCTGGAGGGCGCCACCGTGCCGCTGCTGGCCGAGAATGGCCGCTATGCCGACCTCATCATCCTCGGCCAGACCGACCCCGACGTGCCCCGTCCCGGCGGCCGCGCCCTGATCGAGGCCGCGCTGTTCGAGACGGGCCGCCCCGTGCTGGTCGTGCCCTATGCCGCCGCCCCGGCGGGGCCCATGCGCCACGCCCTCATCGCCTGGAACGCCAGCCGCGAGGCCAGCCGCGCCGTCCATGACGCCCTGCCCCTGCTGAAGCTGATGGAGCGCGTGACGGTGCTGGTGGTGGAACCCGAGGCCACGCCCGACACCCATGGGCAGGAGCCGGGGGCGGACATCGCGCGCCACCTGGCCCGCCACGGGCTGAAGGTGGAGGTGCAGCGCGCCGTGGCGCCCGATATCTCGGTGGCCGACGTGATCCTGAACACGATGGCCGAGCAATCCGCGGACCTGCTGGTGATGGGCGGCTATGGCCATTCGCGCCTGCGCGAATTCATGTTGGGGGGTGCGACGCGCAGCCTGCTCGGCGCCATGACCGCACCGGTGTTGATGGCGCATTGACCGCACGACAAGGCGCGTTTTCCGCGCCTTGCCACATTTCACGATGGGCGGGGATGGTTTAGCCTTCTCCTCTTCCGGATCGGAGACCCGCCCCCATGCTGTTGCGGCAGGACCGCGCCTTGCTCGCGCTCGACATCGCGCTCGACATCGCCTTCCACGCCGCCGGGCGTGGCGAGGTGAGCGGCGCGGCCGATATCGCGACGCGCATGGGCCTGGCGCGCCGGGGCATCGAGCCCTTGTTGCAGGCGCTGGTGCGCGCGGGGCTGCTGCACAGCCTGCGCGGCCCGCGCGGCGGCTACCGCCTGGCCCGCGCGCCCCGCGACGTGACGGCGGCCGAGGTGGTGGAGGCCGTCTGCGAGGAGGAGGCCCCCGCCCCGCCCGGACGCCTCGCCGCCGCCGTGACCGCGCCGCTCTGGCAGGAGCTGGACGCCGCCGCCCTGGCCACGCTGCGCGCCAACACGCTGGAGGCGCTGCTGCGCCGCGCCCAGGCCGCCGGGCTGCGCCGCCCCACGCCCGAGGCGCTGGATTTCGTCATCTAGCTATGAAGCTGGACGAGGCCAGCCTGCGCGAGGCGGCGCTGCGGCACCTCTCCCGCTTCAGCGCCACCGAGGCCGGGCTGCGCCGCGTGCTGGGCAACCGCATCCGCCGCTGGGCACGCGCCGCCGAACAGGCCGGGCAGGACCCCGAGGCGATCCGCACCGAAAGCCGCGCCGCCGAGGCCCGCGCCGCCACCATCGCCGCGCGCCTCGTGCAGGCGGGTGCCGTGGATGACGCGGCCTTCGCCGTGGCCCGCGCGCGGCGGCTGCGCGGCGCGGGGCGCTCCTCCGCCGCCGCCCTGGCGCATCTGGCGGCCAAGGGGGTCTCCGCCGAGACGGCCCGCGCCGCCCTGGCCCATGAGGAGGTGCCGGATGAGTTGACCGCCGCCCTCCTGCTCTGCCGGCGCCGGCGAATCGGGCCATTTACCGCCGCCGAACCCGCGCCCGAGACGCGCCGCAAATGGCAGGGCATCCTGGGCCGGGGCGGCTTCGGCGGGGGCGTGGCGCGGCAGGCGCTGGGCATGGAGCGGGCCGAGGCGGAGGCGCATCTCATCGCGGCACGCGGGCCGTGAACGCGCCGCGCGTCGTCTTCACCCGCGCGGGGTTCTGGCGCGGGATCCGCGGGGCGCTCGCCCTCATGCCCGCCATGCTGCCCTTCGGCCTGGTGGTGGGCGTGCTGGCGGATGCGCGGGGCCTCTCTACCCTCGAATCGGCGCTGATGAGCGCGCTGGTCTTCGCCGGCACGGCGCAGCTGGTGGCGTTGGAACTCTGGGCGGACCCCGCCCCCATCCTGGGCGCCACCCTGGCCGCGCTGGTGGTGAACCTCCGCATGGCGCCCATGGGCGCGGCGCTGGCGCCCTGGCTGGATCGGCTGCGCGGCTGGAAGCTCTGGGGCACGCTGGCGACGCTGGTGGACAACAGCTTCGCCATGTCGGTGGCCGACCAGCGGGCGGGCGGGCGCGATGCCGCGCTGCTGCTGGGCATCGGCTTCGGGCTGTGGGTGTTCTGGGTGGCCTCCACCATGGTGGGGCATGCCTTCGCGGGCGTGATCCGGCTGCCGGCGGGGCATCCGGTGCTGTTCGCCAGCCTGGCCACCATGCTGGCGCTGATGGTGCCGCTGTTTCGCGGGCGGGTGGACATCCTCCCCTGGGCCGTCGCAGGCCTCACCGCGCTGGCCGCGCACAAGGCAGGGCTGGGCCAGCCCTGGCCGGTGCTGGCGGGGGCGCTGCTAGGAGCGGCGGTGGGAGCATGGCGCGCCCGTGTTGTTTGAGCGCGTGATTCACGCCTCCGGGCATACGCCCTGCGGCGATCACGCTTTGCCACCCGCGTAATTTACGCCTCCGGGCATACGCCCTGCAGCGATCACGCTTTGCCGCCCGCGTGATTCACGCCTCCGGGCATACGCCCTGCGGCGATCACGCTTTGCCGCCGGCGTGATTGACGCCTCCGGGCATACGCCCTGCGGCGATCACGCGGGTCGCGCCTACCTGACCAGCAGCATCAGCACCGCGAACAGCGCCAGCGCCAGGAACTGGAACAGCACCCGGTAGCGCATCAGCTTCTGCGAGAAGCCAGCGTCGCCGCCGCGCGCCATGCCGACCATGCCGGCCACCAGCACGCCCAGCGTGGCGAGCATGGCCAGGCCGACAAGAAAGGTCAGGAAGGTTTGCATTCGCCTATCTTGGCGCGGCCGCCGCCGGACGCAACCGCAACAAGGCCAGCGTGCCCGTCGCCGCCGTCATGGCGCACATGCCGAAGGCCCATGCGTAGCCCCCCGTCGCCATCACCAGCAGCGAAAACACCACCGGCATCACGATCATGGTGGCGGCGAAGGCGAAGCCCAGCGCGGCCGTCGCCGCGCCGACGCGCCCCGGCGGGGCGACGCGGGCCACCTCACCCAGCAGCACCCCGTTCCAGCCGATGGCCGACGCCCCCATGGCCACCGCCGCCACGCTGATGACCAACCCCGGCCAGTCGGGCCCCGCCAGCGCGAAAACCAGGCAGGTGGCCACGATGGCGAAGCCCAGCCCCGCCAGCACCCGCATGGGCCCCACCCGGTCCGCGATCAGCGCCCAGAGCACGCGCCCCGCCACCCCGCCCCCCTGGGCCAGCGCCAGTTGCAGCCCCGCGGCCTCCAGCGCCACGCCCCGCGTCTCGACCTGCCAGACCACGAAGAAGGAGGAAAAGCAGAACTGAGCCACCCCATAGCCGCAGGAGGCGATGGTCAGTGCCCGCGTCGCCCCGCCCTCCCGCAGCAGGGAAAGGCTCTGCCGCGCATCATGCCAGGGGCGCAAGCGGCCCGCGGTATGGGGCGCGCGGTCGGCGTCGAGGGTCGCTCGCAGCGGTTGCAGGGCCAGCGCCAGCAGCAGCGCGAAGCCCGACATGGTCAGCACCCCCGCCCGCCAGCCGTATATGCCGCCCACCAGGGGTGCCGTGGCCGCCACCAGCATGGCCCCGGCCGGCACGCCGCATTGCTTCAGGCCGAAGATCAGGCTGCGGCGGCGCGGCGGCACGCGCGGCGCCAGCAGGTGGCTGCCCGCGGGGGTGATGGGCCCATGCGCCAGCCCCGCCACCACGGCCGAGAGCACCAGCGCCCAGGGGCTGCCCAGCACGGCCAGCGCGAGCCCGATGGCGATGCCCACCAGGGCCGCCTGGCACACCCGCACACCGCCATGCCGCACCAGCAAGCCCTGGCTCAGCGGCCCGGACAGCAACGCGCCGAAATAGCACAGCGCCGTGTGGACGCCGGCCAGGCTGGAGGAAAGCCCGGTCTCGGCCGCGATGGCCGGCGCCAGGACGGGCACGGTCAGGAAGGCGCCCATTCCGGCCATATGCGTGCCCAGAAGGGCCAGCATCACGACCCAGATGGAGGGGCCAGGCAGGACTGGGGCGGGATCAACCGGAATTCCGGCCGGCGCGGGGGAAGATGACATGGGCCGTTGCATGTTGCGACGCAACGTGACGGGCCGCAACTTGACCCGCCCCCCCATGCGGGAGAACAGGACGGCATGACGCGTCTTCCCAAGGCGGCCCTCGCCATTCTGCTGCTGCTCGTGCTGGCTCCCGTGCAGGGGGTCCTGGCGCAAGGCGCCCCGCCGCCCGCCCCGGCCGGCGCCTCGGCCGATGTGCTGAGCGGGCCCGCGCCGGCGGATGCCTCGGTGCTGAGCCCGGTCGCGCCCGCCCCCGGCGCGGTGCAGGCGCCCGTGCCGCAGACACCCGAGCGGCGGCCCCCGCCGGCACCGGCCCCCGAAGCCGCACCCGCCCCAGCCTTGGCCCCAGCCCCAACCCCAACCCCAACCCCGGCCCAGGCCGCCCCCGAGCCCGCCGACGCCGCTCCCGCGCCGGCCCCGGCCGTGCCTGCCCCCGCGCCCGCCGAAGCCGGTGTGGTGGGAACGACGCCACCGCCTGGGGCCGTCGCCCCGCCCGTGGCGGCACCCGCACCCGCGCCCGCACCCGCACCAGCCCCGGCCGCCACCGCGCCGGCCCAGCAGCCCGCCGCCGCGCCGGTCGCGCCCCAGGCCCAGCCTGCCGCGCCGGCCCCGGCCGAGCTGGGCGCCCTGCTCGAATTGCTGCGCGACCCCGCGCGGCGCGATGCGCTGATCCGCGCGCTGGAGGGCGGCGAACCCGTCCGCCCCGCGGCACCCACGCCCGCACCCGCCGCGACCACGCCCCCCGCGGCCGCCCCCGCCACACCCGCGCCCACGTCCGCGCTCACCGACACGCTGACGGACCTCCCTTCCCCCGCCGAATTGCTGGCCGGGCTGCGCGACCGCGCGACCGAGCTGGCCGGCCGCGCCTTCGACGCTGCCGCCGACATCACCGACGTGAACTCCCTGCGCGTCTGGGCCCGCAACCTCTGGGATGACGAGCTGCTGCGCGCGCAGGTTCTCTCCGCCGCCTGGCAGATGCTGCTGGTCCTCGCCGCCGGCATGCTGGCGGAGCAGCTGGTGAACCTGCTGCTGCGCCGCCCCCAGCGCTGGCTGGACCACAGGGCCGCGACCGTGGAGGGGCCGCTGCGCGGCATCCGCCTCACGCCCTATGTCGTGGGCAACCTGGCGCTGAGCCTGCTGCCCATCATGGCCTTCGGCGTGGTGGCGCTGGGCGTCGTCGGCGGGCAGAGCATGTGGCCTTCCAGCCGCCTCATCATGGAGGCGCTGGTGCTGGCCTACATGGCCACCCGCACCGTCATGGCCGCGGCCAGGCTGGCGCTGGCGCCCAAGAGCAACCGCCTGCGCCTGATCCCGTGCAGCGACGCCACGGCGATCACGGCCACGCGATGGACGCGGCGGCTGGCCGTCACCACCATCATCTTCTACGCGGCGTCGGAGGGGGGGCTGCTGCTGGGCCTGCCCATCACGGCGCGCGACGCCATCTGGCGCGTGGGGCTGCTGGTGCTCTCGGTGATGGGCGCCATGGTCATCCTGCAATTCCGCACGGTGGTGGCGGCGAAGCTGGCCGCGCCGCCGCTCGCCGCCGGCGACGTGCCGGACCGCGCGCGCGTGGCCATGCGCGCCCTGCGCGACCGCGTGGCCGGGCTGTGGCATGTCATCGTCATCCTCTGGATGCTGGCGGCCTGGGCGGTCTGGGCCTTGCAGATCGACCGCGGCTTCGAGCGGCTGGGCACGGCCTCGCTGTTCACCCTCGTCATCCTGGTGGTGGCCAAGGCGGCGGACGAGCTGGCGCGCCGCGTGCTGATCCGCGCCTTCAAGGTCAGCCCGGCGCTGGCCGAGCACTACCCCAACCTGGAGACCCGCGTCGGCCTCTACCAGCCGGCGGTGAAGACCGCGATCTCCTCCTTCATCCTGGTGGTGTCCATCGTGGCGCTGCTGGAGATCTGGGGGCTTGGCGCGCTGGCCTGGTTCGACACGGGCCGCTTCGGCAGCCGCGCGTTGGTGGCGGTGCTGACGGTGGCCATCACGCTGTTCATCTGCGTGGCGGTGTGGGAGGCGGCCAATGCCGCCATCGCCCGCCAGCTCGACAGCCTGCCGGCCGATGGCTCGGCCGCCCGCAGCGCCCGGGTGCGGACCCTGCTGCCCATGCTCCGCACCGTGCTGGGCGGCGTGCTGCTTCTGGTGGTGGGGCTGACGGCGGCATCCGAGCTCGGCGTCAACGTGGCCCCGCTGCTGGCGGGTGCCGGCGTGCTGGGTGTGGCCATCGGCTTCGGCAGCCAGACGCTGGTGCGCGACGTCATCACCGGCATCTTCCTGCTGCTGGAGGATGCGGTGGCGGTGGGCGACGTGGTTTCGGTGGGCGGGCTGTCGGGGGCGGTGGAGAAGCTCTCCATCCGGTCCATCAAGCTGCGCGCGCTGGACGGCTCGGTCCACATCGTGCCCTTCAGCGCCGTGACCACCGTGACCAACATGACGCGCGACTTCTCCTTCGCGCTGGTGGACCTGACGCTGGACTACAGCGCCGACACGGACGAGGCCGTGATGATGCTGCGCGTCATCGCGGAAGAGATGCGCGACGACGAGGCCTGGGCGCCCTCGCTGCTGGCGCCGCTGGAGGTGCTGGGCGTGGACCGCATCTCGGGCGAGGGCATCCTGGTGCGCGCCCGCATGATGACGCCGCCCATCCGCCGCTGGGCCGTGATGCGCGAGCTGAACCGCCGCGTGAAGCAGCAGGCGACGGAGCGCGGGATCAAGCTCTACGACCCGCGGCGCGGCATGATCATGGAAGGGAAGGCCACGGAAGCGAAAGCGCCGACGCCGGCAGAAGAGTGAGCAGCCACAGCGCCGCCACCCCGCCCAGGATGGCGATGGTGTAGTTGCGCGTGGCGAGCATCACGCCCACCACGCAGCCCGCCGCCACCCAGCGTGACGGCCCGGCATCTACCAGCGCAGGGGTGACGAAGGCCACGAAGATGCAGCCCGGCAGGTAGGTCAGCATGGACTGCACGAAGGGCGGCGGGCGCGTGGCGCGCAGCAGGGCATAGCCGCCGGCGCGCAGCGCGTAGCTGGCGGCCGCCATGCCCAGGATGGCCAGAAGCACGTCCCACCTGACCGACATGGCCCCCCCTCAGCGCAACCCTTCCACTATGTCACGGAAAAGCTGCGCCGGCAGGGTGCCGCCGCGCACATCATCCATGGGCCGGTTGTTGTCATTGCCCAGCCAGACGCCGATCACGACCGGGCCGCTCGCCAGCTCCGCGAAGCCCAGGAACCAGGCGTCGCGGTGGGACTGGGTGGTGCCCGTCTTGCCACCCGTCACCACGCCGGGCACGGCGGCCGCGCGGCCGCTGCCATAGCGGGTGGTGGCCTGCATCATGGCGCGCATCTGCGCCGCCGCGCTGCTGGGCACCACCTGGGCGGGCTCGGTATGGGCCAGCGGTGCCGCGCGGCCCGCGGCCTCGGCGCGGACCATGCCATGCGGCGCCACGCGCCGCCCGCCATTGACCAGCGCGGCATAGGCCGCCGCCATCTCCAGCAGCGAGGCATCGCCGGTGCCGAGCGTGATGGACCCGTCGCGCGGAAAGGGCCCGCGCAGGCCCAGCCGTTGCGCCACCTCGGCCACCGCGGCGGGGCCGCCCGCCTCCTGCATCACGCGCACGGCCGACGTGTTCACCGAATGGGCGAAGGCCTCCTCCAGCGTCACGCTGCCGCGGGTGCGCCAATTCCCGTTGGAGGGCGACCAGCGGCCCATCCGCACCGGCCCGTCCGCCACCATGTCGCCGGTGGAGGCGCCGCGTTCCAGCGCCGCCAGATAGGTGAAGGCCTTGAAGGTGGACCCCGTTTGCCGCCTGGCCGAGACGGCCCGGTTGAAGGGGGATCGGGAGAAATCCCGCCCGCCCGCCATGGCGCGCACCGCCCCCGTGGCCGCGTCCAGCACCACCACCGCCCCCTGCCCCGCCCGCGCCTGGGCCCCCGGCCCGTCCAGCAGGGCGGCGAGCCGCGCCTCCACCACCGCCTGCCAGCCGGCATGCAGGGTGGTGCGGATGGTCAGGTCCTGGCTGCCGGGGAAGCGGCGGGGGATGTCCTCGAAGAGCCAATCCGCGAACCAGCCGCCATTGCGCGAGGGGCGGGGCGGGATGCGCATCTCCTCCAGCGCGCGGGCCGATTGCGCGGCGGTGATGGCGCCCGTGTCCACCATGGCGGCCAGCACGTCCCGCGCGCGGTCCAGCGCGCCATCGGGGTTGGTGCGCGGGTTGAGGCGCGAGGGCGCCTGGGGCAGCCCGGCCAGCACCGCCGCCTGCCAGAGCGTCACGCGCCGCGCCGAGACGCCGAAATAGACCCGCGCCGCCGCATCCATCCCGAAGACGCCGGCGCCGAGATAGACGCGGTTCAGATATATCTCGAGCAGCTCGTCCTTGGTGAAGCGGTGCTCCAGCCACAGCGCCAGCAGGGCTTCCTGCACCTTGCGGCGCAGGCTGCGCTCACCGGACAGGAAGAGGTTTTTCGCAAGCTGCTGCGTCAGCGTGGAGCCGCCCTGCACCACACCCCCCGCATTCCAGTTGGCCCAGGCGGCGCGGGCCAGGCCCACCACGTCCAGGCCGAAATGCGCCTGGAAGCGGCGGTCCTCGATGGCCAGCAGGGCCGCGGGCAGGTGCGGCGGCATGTCGCGCAGGCGCAGCGTCTCGCCGAAGAGGTCGCCCTGGGTGGCGAGCAGGTTGCCCTCGGCGGTCTGCAGGGTGACGGAGGGGCGGCGCTGTTCCTCCAGCACGCGGTCCACGCGCGGCATGTCCCAGGTGAAGAAGAGCAGGATGGCGGCCAAGGCCAGCCCGCCCCAGATGGTGGCGATGAGGGCGAACCTCGCCAGCGCCCAGCCGAGGTGCCGGCGGGCGGGTTTGGCGGCGCGGGGTTTTGGCCCGCTCGGGGGGTGCCGTCGGGGGCGGGGGGCGGCACGGGCCTCGGTTCGCAGCCGGGGGGCCGCTGAGCGGGGCATGGAGCAAGCTTAGCAGACCCGCGCGCGGCAAGGCGAGGCCCATGGCTTGACCCGGAGGCCCCGGCGCACCATTCCATCCGCCTCCCCGAAGGCCCGGAAGACGATGAACTGGATCAGTGAGTGGGCGCTGCCCAAGATCAAGACGCTGTTCGGCGCCCCGCGCGAGATGCCGGACAATCTCTGGCACAAATGCCCTTCCTGCGAAAAAATGATCTTCCAGAACGATCTGGAAGCCAATCTGCGCGTCTGCACCCATTGCGGCCACCACATGCGGCTTTCCTCGAAGCAGCGGCTGGACGCGACGCTGGATGAGGGCTGGCAGCGCGCCGACATCGAGAAGGTCCCCGTGGACCCGCTGCGCTTCAAGGACCAGCGCCGCTACGCCGAACGGCTGAAGGAGGCCCAGGCCAAGTCCGGCATGGAAGATGCCGTGATGGTCGGCCATGGCGCCATCGCCGGGCAGCGCGCGGTCGTCGCGGTGTTCGAATTCGCCTTCATGGCGGGCTCCATGGGGGCCGGCGTGGGCGAGGCGCTGGTGACGGCCGCCCGCCTGGCCGTGCTGCAGGACGCGCCGCTGGTGGTCTTCGCCAGTTCTGGCGGGGCGCGCATGCAGGAAGGCGCCGTCAGCCTCATGCAGATGCCGCGCACGGTCATCGCGACGCAGATGGTGAAGGATGCGGGCCTGCCCTTCATCGTGGTGCTCTGCGACCCGACCACGGGGGGTGTGACCGCCAGCTTCGCCATGCTGGGCGACATCCAGATCGCCGAACCCGGCGCGCTGATCGGCTTCGCCGGTGCCCGCGTCATCGAGCAGACCGTGCGGGAAAAGCTGCCCGAGGGCTTCCAGCGCGCCGAATACCTGCTGGCCAATGGCATCCTGGACATGGTGGTGAAGCGGGCCGAGATGCGCGCCACCCTCGCCCGCCTGCTGGGCCTGCTGCGCGGCGAACCCCGCGCCGAGGCGGCCTGACGCAGCGGCCATGAACGCGCTGAAACCATGAACGCGCTGAAACCATGAACGCACTGACGGGGGGCCGGAGCGAGCCCATCATCGCGCGGATGCACGCGCTGCATCCGAAGCTGATCGACCTGAGCCTCGGCCGGCTGGAGGCGCTGCTGGGCAAGCTCGGCCATCCGGAACGCAACCTGCCGCCCGTGGTCCATGTGGCGGGCACCAATGGCAAGGGCAGCACCTGCGCCGTGCTGCGCGCGGTGGCCGAGGCCGCCGGCCGGCGCGTGCATGCCTACACCTCGCCCCATCTGGTCCGCTTCCATGAGCGCATCCGGCTGGCGGGCCACCTCGTCTCCGACGAGGCGCTGGCGGCCGCGCTGGAGGAGGTCGAGCGGGTGAATGGCGACACGCCCATCACCGTCTTCGAGATCACGACCGCCGTCGCCTTCCTGCTGTTCAGCCGCGTGCCGGCCGACCTGCTGGTGCTGGAGGTGGGGCTGGGCGGCCGCTTCGACGCGACCAATGTGGTGCGCGACCCCGCCGCCACCGCCATCGCCAGCATCTCCATGGACCACATGGATTTCCTGGGGAATGACCTCGCCTCCATCGCCTTCGAGAAGGCGGGGATCATCAAGCCCGGCATCCCCTGCGCGACGGGTGCGCAGGCCCCCGAGGCGCTGTCCGTCATCGCCGCCCGCGCGGCCGAACTGGGCGCCCCCCTGCTGGCGCGCGGCGCGGCCTGGGAGATGAATGCCAGCGGCTACCGTGACGCCCAGGGCAGCATCCCCCTGCCGCGCTTCGGCCTGCCCGGCGCCCACCAGCCGGACAATGCCGGCATCGCCCTGGCCGCGCTGCGCGCCTGGAACCCGACCTGGCTGACCGATGCCGCCTGCGCCGAGGGTGTCGCCTCCGCCCGCTGGCCCGCCCGGCTGCAACGCCTGCACGGGCGCCTCGCCCCCCCGGCCCCCTGGGAACTGTGGCTCGATGGCGGGCACAATGAGGGCGCGGGGCGCGCGCTGGCCGAGACGCTGGCCGGCTGGCGCGACCGGCCGCTGCACCTGGTCGTCGGCATGAAGCAGGGCAAGACGGTGGAGGGCTTCCTGGCCCCGCTCATGCCGCTGGCCACCACGCTGACCGCCATCCGCGAGGTCGGGCAGCACCTGGCCATGCCGGTGGAGGAGATCATCGCCGCCAGCGGCGGGCAGGCCGCGGCGGGGCCGGACCTCGCCACCGCCCTGCCCCGACTGCTGGCGGGTGCCGCCCCGGGGCGCATCCTGGTCTGCGGCAGCCTCTATCTGGCGGGCGAGGTGTTGAAGGCGGACGGCACCCTGCCGGATTGACCGGCCGCTACTCCAGCCCCGACGCGATGCGAAGGGCGCGGCGCAGCCAGGCGATGCCGACGCGCACCTGACCCTCGGCGCAGAGGCGGCGGCCTTCCTCGGCCATGACGCGCGGCGCCTCGGCCTCGGCGCCCGGCAGGCCGGCGAGGCGTTCGTAGAGGGTGGCGCAATATTCCGGGGTGATGGTGGTGATGCGGACCGCGCCACTGGCCGCCGGCGCGTGCTCCGACGAGGCAAGCAACGGCACCACCAACGAGAAAAGAGCCAGAATGGACCGCATGGGGAACATATGCGCCTTGGCGCTTCACCCCCCCATGGGCCGGGGGTGAATGCTGCGTCATTCCGGTGGAGGCGAGCCCCGCAGCCGCTTGGTGGTGCCACGCTTCGTCTTGCTGTCCATGCGCCGCTGCTGGGAGCCGCGCGTGGGCTTGGTGGCGCGACGGATGGGGGGTGGCGGGGCCGCGGCCTCGTCCAGCAGGGCCTGGAGGCGTTCCATCGCGTCCTCGCGGTTGCGTTCGCGCAGGCGGTGGCGCTGGGCGGTGAGCACCACCACGCCGTCCTTGGTCATGCGGCGGCCGGCGAGCGTCGTGAGGCGCATCATCACCCGCTCGGACAGGTTCGCGGCGGCGGCGTTGTAGCGGAGCTGGACGGCCGTTTCGAGCTTGTTGACGTTCTGGCCGCCGGGGCCGGAGGACCGGAGGAAGTCCTCCTCGATCAGCGCGGGGTCTATGGTGACGGGCATCAGGGTGCCAACCGGTTCTGGGCGGGCATGTCGTCCTTCAGTGCCACGCCGCTGGCGCCCAGCGCGCGGGCGCCGCGCAGCAGCCAGTGCAGCTTGGCGGCGGCGTCGGCGTGGGAGAGGCCGCCGGGGCGGATGTTGCTGATGCAGTTGCGCTCGGCATCGGTGCGACCCGGGCGGGGCGCCCAGGTGAGGTAGAGGCCCACGCTGTCCTGCGCCGACAACCCTGGCCTTTCGCCGATCATCACCACCACGGCGGCGGCGCCCATGGCGTGCGCGATGTCATCGCCCAGGGCCACGCGGGCCTGGAGCGCCACCACCACGGGCCAGTCCGCGCCCAGGGCGCGCAGCAGCGCGGCGGCCTGGGACTGCACGCCGGTGGCGCAAAGCCCGTCCGCCACCACGACCACCACGCCGCCCGTTCGTGGCAGGCGCGCGCGGTCGGCCTCGCGCAGCCGCCGCCCCAGGTCGGGGCGCAACAGGTATTCGCGCCGGTCGCGCGCCTCGCTCTGCACCACCGGCGCTTCAAGCCCCAGCGCGACAGGGTCCAGCGCGGACCACACGGCATCGCGCGCCGCGGCGTGCGCCTCCTGGAAGTCCAGATGCGCCGCCGTGGGCAGGGAGGTGCCAGCACGGCCCAACCCCACGCGCGCGGTGGTGAAGCGGCGCAGGCTGTTGGCGGGGATCAATGTCATGACAGGCCGATCAGCGCCGGCGCCATGCGCGCGGGGATCTGCGCGCCATCGCCGATGCCCATGCGTTCCAGCCACGCGGCGAATTCGGGCGCGGGCGTCTTGCCGAGCAGGGCGCGGGCCGTCAGCCCGTCATGGAAGCTGGTGGACTGGTAGGCCAGCATCACGTCATCCGCCCCCGGCACGCCCATGATGTAGGTGACGCCCGCCACGGCCAGGTTGATCAGCAGCGCGTCCATGTCGTCCTGGTCGGCCTCGGCGTGGTTGGTGTAGCAGACATCCACCCCCATCGGCAGGCCGAGCAGCTTGCCGCAGAAATGGTCCTCCAGCCCCGCGCGCGCGATCTGCTTGCCGTCGAACAGATATTCGGGGCCGATGAAACCCACCACGGAATTCACCAGCAGCGGGTCGAAGGCGCGGGCCACGGCATAGGCGCGGGCCTCGATGGTCTGCTGGTCCACGCCGTGATGCGCGTCGGCCGAAAGCGCGCTGCCCTGGCCGGTCTCGAAATACATCACGTTCTGGCCGACCGTGCCGCGCTGCAAGGCCAGCGCGGCGGATTGCGCCTCGGCCAGCAGGGCCATGGTGACGCCGAAGCTCTCGTTCACGCCCTGTGTGCCGCCGATGGACTGGAACACCAGGTCGGTCGGCGCGCCGCGCTCCATGGCCAGCAGCGCCGTCGTCACATGGCACAGCACGCAGCTTTGCGTGGGGATGTCGAAGCGGGTGCGGACCCCATCCAGCATCTCCAGCAGCGTCATCACCTGCGCCACATTGTCGGTGGCGGGGTTCACGCCGATCACGGCATCGCCCGCGCCCAGCAGCAAGCCATCCAGCACGGCGGCGGCCACACCGCGCGCGTCATCCGTCGGGTCATTGGGCTGGAGGCGGATGGAGAGCGTCCCTGCCAGCCCGATGGTGTTGCGGAAGCGCGTGACGACGCGGCACTTCGCCGCCACCGCCACCAGATCAGACACGCGCATGATCTTGGAGACAGCCGCCGCCATCTCTGGCGTGATCCCGCGCCGGATGGGCGGCAGCGCCTCAGGGGGTGCCGCCAGCAGCCAGTCGCGGAAGCCGCCCACCGTCAGGTGCGCGATGGGCGCGAAGGCATTGGGGTCATGCCCGTCCATGATGAGGCGGGTCACGTCATCCGCCTCATACGGGATCACCGCCTCATTCAGAAAATGCTTGAGCGGCAGGTCGGCCAAGGCGCGTTGCGCCGCCACGCGCTCGGCCCCGCTTTGCGCGGCCACGCCCGCCAGCGCATCGCCCGAGCGGAAGGGCGTGGCGCGGGCCAGCAGCGTCCGCAAATCCTGGAACACATGGGTGGTGCCCGCCACGCTCTGCCGGAATGCCATGCCCGCCCCGCTTGCCATATCCCCGCGCGGGCCGGAAACTCCCCGGCAACGGAGGACGTTCATGAGTCACAGCACGGTCGAGACCGCGCCCGATGCCCAGGCCGATTGGCCCGATGGCATCTATGCGCTGCTCAAGCAGTATTCAATCCGCCAGGTGGCGCTGGTGCCCGATGCGGGGCATTCGCGCCTCATCAAGCGCTGCCTCGCGGACAACGAACTCCGCGTGGTGACGCTGACCACCGAGGAAGAGGGCATCGCCCTCATGCAGGGCGCCTGGCTGGGCGGCGAGCGTTCGGTGCTGCTGATGCAGTCCTCGGGCGTGGGGAATTGCATCAACATGCTCTCCCTCTCCTCGATCCACCGCACGCCCATGCCGATGATCGTGACGATGCGCGGCGATTTCGGCGAGTTCAATCCGGCGCAGGTCGCCATGGGCCAGGCCACGCAGAGCGTGCTGGAGGCCATGGGCACCCTCGTCCATCGCGCCGACCGCGCCGAGGACGTGCTGCCCACCGTGGAAGCCTCCCTCAAGCTCGCCTTCAACACCTTCCGACCCACCGCCACGCTGATCGGCCAGCGGGTGCTGGGCGCCAAGACCTTCGGGAAGGACTGAGCCATGCTCGCACCCTCGGGGAAGATCGACCGGCGCGAACTCACCCGCGCGCTTCTGACAGACCGTGGCGGCATGCTGGTCATCGCGGGCCTCGGCGCGCCGGCCTGGGACATCACGGCCGTGGATGACGGGCCGCAGAACCTGCCGCTCTGGGGCGGCATGGGGGGGGCGGCGATGATCGGGCTTGGCCTCGCGCTGGCCCAGCCTTCGCGTCGCGTCCTGGTGCTGACGGGCGATGGCGAAATGCTGATGGGCATCGGCAGCCTCGCCACCATCGCGCACCAGGCGCCGAAGAACCTCGCCATCGTCGTGCAGGACAATGAGCATTACGGCGAGACGGGCATGCAGGAGACGGCGACGCGCCACGGCACGGACCTCGCCACCATGGCGCGCGGGGCGGGCATCAAGAACACCATGCTCGTCACCGAGGCGGGAGACGTGGCCGCGCTGGTCAAGGCCGCCCGCGAAAGCGACGGCCCCTTCTTCGGCGTGGTAAAGGTGGACGCGGGCAACAAGCCCCTCGTCCTGCCGCCCCGCGAAGGCGCCATCCTGCAGGCCAGGATGCGGGAACACCTCATGGGGCCGCAGGCGCACCTGGCGTGAGCCTTGTGGGGACGGCACCTCGGGAGGGGCGCCGCCCCTCCCGAACCCACCCTGCCAGGAGCCGGTGGGCTCCTGGACCTCGTTCAGCCTGGTTGGGTTTCGGGAGGGGGTTAAACCCCCTCCCGAAACCCAACAAAACTCAATGGTTCCAAGGGCCCACTGGCCCTTGGCAGGTGGGGTCCGGGGAGGACGGCGTCCTCCCCGGGGTGCCCGCCCACCACATCGCCACACCGAGAGGCCCCCGATGCCCCATGTCGTTCTCCTGCGTCCTGTCCACCCCGATGCGCTCGCGCGGCTGGAGGCGGAGCCTGGCTACACGGTCGAGACGCTGCTGAATCCCAACAAGGACAATCTGCCGGCGGTCATGGCGAAGGCGGACGCGATCATCGTGCGCGCCACGCCGATCAACGCGGATTTCCTGGACATCTCGCCCAAGCTCTCGATCGTGGCGCGGCATGGCGTGGGCTATGACGCGGTGGACGTGCCGGAGCTGACGAAGCGCGGCATTCCCCTGACCGTGACGGCCGATGCGAACGCACTCTCGGTGGCCGAGCACGCGATGATGCTGATGCTGAACATCGCGAAGCAGCTCAAGACCTTCGACATCAACACCCGCGCGGAGAAGTGGAGCACGATTGACGCGCCCCAGGCCTATGACCTCTCGGGCATGACGGTGCTGGTGGTGGGCTTCGGCCGCATCGGCGGGCGCGTCGCGCGGCTGTGCCATGCCTTCGGCATGGATGTGCTGGTGCATGACCCCGCCATCCCGATGAACACCGTGAAGGGCGCGGGCTTCCGCTACGCCAAGACCATGCAGGAAGGCCTGGCCCAGGCGGATTGGGTGACGATGCACTGCCCGTCCAACGCGCAGAACCGCGGCATGGTGAACGCGGAATTCCTGGCGGCGATGAAGCCCGGCGCGCGCCTCATCAACACCGCGCGCGGGACGCTGGTGAACGAGGAGGCGCTGGCCGCCGCACTCCGCACCGGCCAGGTGGGCGCCGCCGGCGTGGACGTGTTCTGGGAGGAGCCGGTGAAGGCCTCCAACCCGCTGCTGAACGCGCCCAACGTGATCGCCACACCGCATTCGGCGGCCGGCACGGACCAGGGCATGCGGCGGATGGGGCTTTCGGCCGTGTCCTCCATCATCGGCCACTTCAAGGGCGAGCTGGACGAGGACATGGTCATCAACAAGGAAGTGCTGCGGGGCAACCGATGAACCCGCTTCTGGTCCTGGCCGAGCATGCGGCCGGCTGGCGCGGCGCGACGCTGGACGCGGACCTCGACCGCCACGCCCGCCGCGCGCTGATCGACTGGTTCGCCTGCGTGCTGGCCGGCGCGCGCAAGGAACCGGCCACGCCCATGGCGCGGGCGCTGGCCGCCGAACGCGGCACGGGCCAGGCCGTCAGCTACACCGATGGCGCGCGGACGGGGCTGCGCCACGCGGCGCTGATCAACGGCACCGCCAGCCACATCGTGGAGTTCGACGACATCTGGCGCTGGGGCGTCTATCACCCCGGCTGCCCCACCATCGCGGCGGCGCTGGCGGCTGCGCAGACGCGCGGCACGGACATGGCCGCGCTGCTGCGCGCCATGACGGCGGGGTATGAGGTCTCGTGCCGCATCGCCCAGGCGGTGCAGCCTTCGCATTACGATTACTGGCACACCACCGGCACCGTCGGCACCTTCGGGGCCGCCGCCGCCGTGGCCGTGCTGCTGGATTGCGATGCGGAGCAGACGGCGCACGCCATCGCCACCGCCGCCACCATGGCGGGCGGGCTGCAACAGGCCTTCCGGGGCGATGGGATGAGCAAGCCCCTGCACCCGGGACACGCGGCCGAGGCCGGCGCACTCGCCGCCATGGCCGCGCGCGAGGGCATGACCGGCGCGCTGGACGTGCTGCATGGCGAAGCGGGCTTCGCCGCCGCCACCAGCGAGGACACCGGCAAGTGGGACAAGCCCCTCTCGCTGATCGGCAAGCCGCTCGCCATCACCGAGATGACCATCAAGAACCATGGCTGCTGCGGGCATATCTTCGCCGCCCTCGACGCCGTGCGGGAATTGCAGCGCGCTCATGGCTTCACGGCCGAGGATGTGGCGGGGGTGCATGTGGCCGGCTACGCAGCGACGAAAAATGTCTGCGACCGGCCCGAAGCCCGGACCGAGCAGGAATGCCGCTTCTCCACCCAGTTCACGGTGGCGACCATGCTGCTGCATGGGGCGGTGCGGCTGTCGGCCTTCGACGCGGTGCGACTTTCCGACCCCGCCATCCGCGCCGTGATGCCCCGCATCACCGTCAGCCAGGACGCGGAGTGCGAAGCGGCCTTCCCCGCCCAGCGCAGCGCCAAGGTGACCATCAGGTTGCGCGACGAGCGGGAGCTGTATCAGTTCCAGCCCACCCGCAAGGGCGACCCCGACGCGCCGCTGACCGACCAGGACCTCTCCGAGAAATTTCTCGAACTGGTGGGGCCCGAGACGGGCGATGACGAGGCGAAGGCGCTGCTGGAGGCCCTGTGGAAGGGCTCGGCGCTGCCCGGCCTCGTCGCGCTGCGCTGACAAAAAAGCCCCGCACCGGGCGATCCGGCGCGGGGCTGTTCGTGGGCATCGGGCGGCTCAGCCCGAGCGGGTGGCCACCAGGCGCCAGGCGGGGTCATCGGTGCCGACATCGCGCTGGAAGGTCCAGATGTCGATCACCTCGGTGATGGCGTCCGAACCCGCCACGATCTCGCCATCGCGGCCCGTGGTCATGTTCACCTGGTCGGAGATGAAGCGCACGGTCACATCGGCCACCGTGCCGCGCAGGTCGGCGCCCTCCACCACCATCTCGTGCATGGAGCGGATTTCGGTGCGCTGACGCTCGCCCGCCTGCTCGCGCGCCGTGATGGCGCCCTCGAAGCCGGCATAGGTGTCGTCGGAGAGAAGGGCGCGCAGCGTCTCGCGGTCACCCTGGGCGAAGGCGTTCACGATCATCGCGAAGGCGCCCTCGGCGCCGTCGAGGAAGGTGTTCGGGTCGAATTGCGGATCCGCGCTGGAAATGCGCGCCAAGGCCGCGCCGGTGGCCGAGCGCACATCCGGGACCACGCGGCGCGTGTTGCTGCGCTGCGCGGGCATGATCTCCTCCGCCACGCCTTCGGCACGGGCCGTGGGGCCCTGCACGCCCTGGGGCTGCTGCGGCGGCCGCTCATAGCCGGTGCGCTTGCCCAGCACGCTGCGCAGGCGCAGGACCAGGAAAGCGGCCACCATGGCGAAGAGGATCAGATCAATCGGGAAACCGCCCTGCATCGGGACCTCCTCTGGAGCCATCTACTTAGGCATGACGTGGCGTGGCCGCAATGTCTCCACGTCTCCACCAGCCGACTTGCCCGCCAGCCGCGCCGCCGCTACCCGGAACCCATCCAAGGGGAATGAGCCGAGACATGATCTTCCTGCGCCACGGCCAGAGCGAGTTCAACCTTCTCTTCACCCAGACGCGTCGCGACCCCGGCATCATAGACCCGAAGCTGACCCTGCTGGGCCATGAACAGGCGGAACGCGCGGCCGAGGAATTGGCGAAGCGCGACATCCGCCGTGTCATCACCTCGCCCTACACCCGCGCCTTGCAGACCGCGACACCCGTGGCCCGCGCGCTGGGCCTGCCGCTGACGGTCACGCCCACGGTGCGCGAGCGCTACGCCTTCTCCTGCGACGTGGGCACGCCCGTCAGCCACCTCCAACGCGACTGGCCGGGCGTGGGTTTCCACGCCATCGAGGAGATCTGGTGGCCCCCCATCGAGGAGCCCGAGGACCAGGTGCTGGCCCGCGCCGCCCTGTTCCGGGCCGAGATGGCGGCCCTGGACGACTGGGCGCACACGCTGGTCGTCTCCCACTGGGGCTTCATCCTGGCCTTCACCGGGCAATCGGTGATGAACGGGCAGATGATCGAGGCCGACCCCACGGCCGGCGCGCCCGAGAACGTGGTCTGGAGGCATTGATGGGCACGCTTCTCGTCACCGGCGGCGTATTGATCGCGCTGGACCCCGCGCGCCGCGTCATCCCCGACGGAGCCGTGGCCATCGAGGGCGGGCGCATCACGGCCGTGGGCCCGCGCGCCGAGGTGGAGGCCACCCTCCCCGCCCCCGACCGCGTGCTGGACGCGCGCGGCAAGGCCATCCTGCCGGGCTTCGTGGACACCCACGCCCATGCCGGGCATGGCCTGGTCAAGACCATGGGCAATGGCGACAGCGCCGCCTGGATGGAAGCCTGCCGTGTCATCTATACCACGGCCTCGCCCCCCTCCTTCTGGGCGGCGGAGGCGCGGCTGGCAGGGCTGGAACGGCTGATGGCCGGTGTCACCACCGGCGTCTCGCTGCTGGGCGGCGGCGATTCCATCATGCGGGTGGACAGCACCGCGGCCGGCGAGGCCCGCGCCCAGGCCATCGCCGAGATCGGCATCCGCGAGGTGATGGCGGTGGGCCCCACGCGCCCCCCCTTCCCCCGCCGCTATGACGACCGCGACGTGTCCTTTGCCGAACAGCTGGAGGTGATGGGCCTGCTCTTCGAACGGCTGCACGGCCAACAATTGATGCGGCTCTGCACGCTCATGCCCGTCTACCGCGAGGCGCAGCACGATGCCGCCAAGGTCGCGGAAATCCGCGCCCAGGGCGATGCGGTGCGGGCCCTGGGCGCCCGCTTCGGCGCGCGCTTCCACCAGGATGGGCACCGCAATGGCAGCATCGCCATGGCGGACGCCATGTTCGGGCTGCTGGGGCCGGACGCCTTCCTCTCGCATTGCGTGGACCTCACCGACGCGGACATCGAGACCCTGGCCCGCACCGGCGCCCATGTGGTCCACAACCCGACCGCCATCGCCGCCGTGCGCGGCTTCTGCCCCGTGGTGCGGATGCTGGAGGCCGGCGTGAACGTCGTCATAGGCAGCGACGGCACGGCGCCCGACCGCAGCGGCGACATGCTGCGCCACGGCTTCGCGGCCATGCGCTACGCCCAGCAGCACGCCCGCGACGACAAGCTGCTGCCGCCGGGCCGTATCCTGGAGATGATGACCATCAACGCCGCCCGCGCGCTGGGCATGGAGAAGGAGATCGGCAGCCTGGAGCCCGGCAAGCGCGCGGACCTGATCACGGTGGACCTCACGGCCCCGCACATGGCGCCGGCGAACATGCCCGTCTCCCGCGTCATCCACTTCGCCACGGGCGCCGATGTGCGCGACGTGGTGGTGGAGGGAAGCGTGCTGATGCAGGGGCGCCAGGTTCCCCACCTGGACCAGGGCGCCATCGTCGCCGAGGCCGAGGCCGCCACCGCCGCCATGCTGCGGCAATCCGGGCTGGGGGCGCTGGTGGCGGAGGAACCGGGCTGGGGGATGATCCGCCGGGCGTGAACGCTTACGCTGGCGCGCGGAAGCGCGTGCCGGTGCGGCGCATCCGCGCCAGGACATAGCCCGTCCAGCCCAGCTGCACCGCCAGCGCGGGCAGGACGATGTAGGGCTTCAGCTCCGGCCCCAGGCGCAGGAAGAGGAAGGCCAGCGCCACATGGAAGAGGGCGAAGCCCCAATGCGTGGCCACCACCTGCCATACCGAGAGACCCGTCGCGGTCGCCACCTGGTAGAGGTGGGTGCGGTGCGGCTCCGCCACGGCCTCGCCCATCAGGGCGCGGCGGGCCAGGGTGAAGGCGGCGTCCCACAACAGGCCGAACAGCAGCAGCGGCACGATGAGGAAGCTGACCTGGCTGCTCTCCAGCCCGGCCGCCGCCACCGCCAGCACCGCCAGCATGAAGCCCGCGAACTGGCTGCCCACATCGCCCATGAAGATGCGCGCGGGGTGGAGGTTGTAGGGCAGGAAGCCCAGGAAGCCCGCCAGCAGGAACAGCGCCGCCGCATGGATGAACCAGCCACCCTGCAAGGCCGCGATGGCCGCCAGCGCGGCGCAGGCGATGACCACCACGCCGCCCACCAGCCCGTCCATGCCGTCCATGAAGTTCACGGCATTGGTGCAGCCCACGATCCAGAACAGCGTGATGGCCAGGCCCAGCACGCCCAGCGGCAGCGGGCCGATCACCGGCAGGGAGAGGGTGTGCAGCACCAGCCCCGCCCCCAGCGCCACCAGCGCGGCCAGGGTCTGCGCGGCCAGCTTCACCAGGAAGCGGAAATCCCGCACGTCATCGGCCAGCGCCACGCCCGCGATGGCCACCGCGGCCAGGATGACGCCGACATAGCGCCCATCGGCCATGGGGTTGGCCGGCATGATGTGGAACAGCACCAGCATGCCCAGGACGAAGGCCAGCACCGGCCCCACGCCCCCGCCCTTGGGCGTGGGGCGGTCGTGCATCTTGCGCGCCTCGGGGTGGTCCAGGATGGGCCGCGCGATCATCGCCCGCACCGCGACCGCCGAGACGAGCACGAGAAAGGGCGCCAGCAGCAGCGTGGGCAGGATGGAGGGGAGGTACATCGGGACGCGCCGCTATGCCCTGCCAAGGGGCGTCCCGCAACCTGGAGGGTCAGAGAAAAGCCGGCACCAGGCTCAGCACCAGCAGCACGGCCATCACGCGATTGAAGGTCCGCAGGCGGGCCGGGGTGGCCAGGAAGCGTCGCGCGCCCAGCCCCACCCCGGCCCAGATCAGCAGGCACGGCAGGGAGACCAGGGCGAACACCGCCGCCATGCCGAGCGCCTGGGGCAGCAGCGGCGCCTCCGGCCGGGTGAAGGCCGGCACGGCGGCCAGCGCGATCATCCAGGCCTTGGGGTTCACCCATTGAAAGGCGGCCGCCCCCCAGAAGCCCAGGGGCGGCGCCGCCGGCCTTCCATCGGGCGGGGGCGCCTGGGCGATCTTCCAGGCCAGCCAGACGAGCCAGGCGGCGCCCACCATCTGCAAGGCCGGGTGCAGCCAGGGGAATCTCTGGAAGGGCCAGCCCAGCCCGGCCGCGATGGCGACCAGCATGGCCGGGAAGCCCAGCGTGATGCCCAGCATGTGCGGCACCACCGCCCGCAGCCCGGACCGCGCCGCGGCCGCCGAGACCATCAGCGTGTTCGGCCCCGGCGTGGCCGAGGTCGCGATGGCAAAAGCGATAAGGGCCAGCAGGCTGTCCATGGCCCCAGCATGACGCGGTGGCGGGATTTAGGTCAATAAGACTGACACATCACGCCGGCGCATGAAAAAGGGCGCGCATGAAAAAAGGGGAGGACGACGCCTCCCCTCCTTCAGGCCTGGACGGCGCCGCGATCAATCGCGCGCGGCGGCGCCCAGCTCGGCCACCAGCTCGGCTTCGAGGGTGATCTCCTCCTCGCGCTCGATCTCCTCGCCGCGGGCCTGGCGCTCGGCCTCTTCCGGGCTGCGGGCGACGTTCACGATGATGGGCAGGTGCACCTCGGGGTGCAGCTCCACCTTCACCGTGGTCAGGCCCAGCGTCTTGATGGGCTGCTCCAGCAGCACCTGGCTGCGCGTGACGGTCAGGCCGCCGGCGGTGCAGCCATCGGCGATGTCGCGCGCGGAGACGGAGCCGTAGAGGCCACCGCTCTCACCCGCCGAGCGGATTAGGACGACCGACAGGCCCTCCATGCGCTCGGCGATACGCTCGGCCTCTTCGCGGCGCTTGATGTTCAGCGCCTCGAGCTGGGCACGCTCCACCTCGAACTTGGCGATGTTCGCCTTGGTGGCGCGGATCGCCTTGCCCTGGGGCAGGAGGAAGTTGCGCGCGTAGCCGGGCTTCACCTTCACCAGCTCGCCCATCTGGCCGAGCTTGTCCACGCGCTGCATCAAAATCAGGTCAATCATGGCACAGGCCTCACATCACGGGTTGGGCGGCGCCGGGCGCCGCCGGAATTGGTCAAAGAGGCCCACGCCGACCATCAGCGGGGCCATGAGCTGCAGGAAGAGCAGCATGAGCAGGTAGAAGCCGGTCAGGAAGGCGCGCCGGCCGGGACGGTTCCGCAGCCGCCGATGCACCCCCAGCACGCCCAGCAGGAAGAAGGGCAGCAGCAGAAGCAGCAGCGCCGACAGCGCCAGCACCCCGTCCGAGACGGTCCAGAGCACCAGGGCCACCAGGGGCAGCGGCGCGTACCAGCCGGGCAGGCGCAGATCGTCCACGGGCGGCAGGGCGGCCAGGGCCAACCCCCGCCGCTCCACGAAGCGCTGCGCCAGCAGCCCGTTGCCCAGCAGCAGCAGCGCGAGCCAGAGCCCCGCCGCGGCCGCCTTCACGCGCGCCACCTGGTCCATCATCGCCTCGGGCATGTCCACGCCCATGCGGGCCACGCCCATCTCGACCGCCGAGCGCATGGCGCCCTCGAGGTCGGTGACGAAGAGGGCCACCAGCAGCAGCACCGCCGTGGGCCAAAGCCCCAGCAGCGCCAGCGGCGTGGACAGCACCATCCGGCCCTTGCCGGGCGGCAGCGCCGTGATGGCGATCAGCGCGGCCGGCAGGCCGAACATCACGAGGTACATGCCCATGCCGAGCAGCGAACTGCCCAGCAGCACCACCGCCGCCGCCAGCCCCGTCGCCGCCCCCGCCACGCGGCCGCCGAAGGCAGCCCCCGCGGCCAGGATGGGCAACGGCGCCACCCACATCAGCAACCCGCCGAACGGCATGCCGCGCATCGCGAACAGGGCGAACAGCGCCGAGAGCAGCCCGGCCGCACCCGCGGCCAGCGCCCATGGCTGGCTGAACATGCCACCCTGTCCCGAAGACCCGCTCACGCCGCCGGCCTTTCCTGCGTCAGTCGTTGATGACGTAGGGCAGCAGGGCCAGGAAGCGGGCGCGCTTGATGGCCTGGGCCAGCTCACGCTGCTTCTTGCCGCTGACGGCCGTGATGCGGCTCGGCACGATCTTCCCGCGCTCGCTCAGGAAGCGGGAGAGGAGGCGCACGTCCTTGTAGTCGATCTTCGGCGCGTTGGCGCCGGAGAAGGGGCAGGACTTCTTGCGGCGATAGAAGGGCCGGCGGGCGCCCACGGCGGGGCGGCGGGCGGCGATGTTGGGTTCGGCGGACTCGCTCATGGCGTCCTCACATCTCGTCGTTCATGGAGGGGTCCATCTCGTCGCGCGGACGGGCCCGGAATTCCTCGCGATCGTCACCACCCGTGCGGCCGCGGCCGGAGGTGAAGCGGCCGGCGGGCTTGGGCCCGCGGAAGCCGCGCTCACGGTCACGGTCATCGGTGCGCTTGGCGAGAACGGCCGAGGGCTCCTCGGTGATGGCTTCCACGCGGATGGTCATCTCGCGCAGCACATCCTCGTTCAGGCCGAGCTGGCGCTCGATCTCCTGCATGGCCGGCGCCGGGCAGTCGAGGCCCAGCAGCATGTAGTGGCCCTTGCGGTTCTTCTTGATGCGATAGGCGAGGCCGCGCAGGCCCCAGTATTCGCGCTTCTTCACCTCGCCGCCCTGCTCGGTGAGCACTTCGGCCATCTGGTCGGCGATCGCCTCGACCTGCTGCTGGGTGATGTCGTTGCGCGCGATGAACACGCATTCGTAGAGTGGCATGGGATCTCCCTCTGGATGCTCAGCCCTGAGCCCCGGGGATCGGGGCGCGCAAACGGGCATAGCCGCGGGCGTGCCAACGCCGGCGGCAGGGTGGGGCGCATGAACCACAGCCACCCCCGGCGATCAAGGGGGAATCGCGCGGGGGTGCCCCGCGCCGGCGCGGGGCCGGCGCCTGATCCGCGGAGGCGGCATCGCCGGAGCGGTGAATCAGTCGCCAAAACGGCGTTACCGCCGCGCCATCCCCAGCACCACCTGCCGCGCGATCACCTCGTCGGGCAGGCCGGTGGTCTTGGACTGGCGCTCGGCGCGCAGCAGGGCGGCGCCCAGCGCCTCCAGCCGCGCGGCGGGCCAGCGGCGCAGCGCGCGTTCCATCGCGGGCTTGTTCCGCCAGAACACCGGGGGACGCAGCGCGCCCAGCGCCTCGTCGGGCGAAGCACCCCCCTGCACCGCGAGCGCCGCCTGATGCAGCCGCTGCACATGGCGGAGTGCCGCGCGCAGCACCTGCACCGGGTTGGCGCCCTCGGCGAAGGCATTGGCGATGGCGCGGTCGGCCGCGGCCACATTGCCTTCGGTCGCGGCCAGCAGCGCCTCGTCGAGGTCGAGCGCGCTGCCCTCGCCCAGCACCTCCATCGCGTCTTCCAGCGTGATGGGCTGGCCTGGGGTGGCGTGCAGGGCCAGCACCTCCAGGTTGCGGCGCAGCGCCAGGCGGTCCTCGCCACCCCGCTCGGCCAGCCAGTCCAGCGCGGCGGGCTCGGTCCGCGCCTCCAGCTCATTCAGGATGCGGGCGATGGAGGCCGCGAGGTCCCGCCCCCGCTCGGCATAGCATTCGATGACCTGGCCGCGCGCATCGGCGGCCACCAGGGCGCGCAGCTTGGACCGGCCGGGCAGGCCCAGCCCCTCCATCACCACCAGCCCCGGCCCCGGCCCGGCCAGCGCCAGCCGCGCGGCCTCCGCCCAGCCATCCTTGGCGTCGCGCACGCGGATGGCGGGGCGGCCCCCCATCAGCGGGGTGGAGGCAGCGGTGTTGGCAAGGAAGGCCGCATCCTTCAGCGCCTCCCGCCCCGCCTCGGTGACACAGAGCGCGTCGCCCCCCGAGGCGGCGGCGATGAGGTTGGCGGCGCGCTCGCTGATCAGCCCCGCGTCATCGCCCACCAGCAGCACCACCCGGCAATCCGCCGGCGGGGCCGCCAGGAATGCCGGCAGCTTCCGCGCGTCGAGCTTGGCCGCCAAGCCTCAGGCCTGCAGGCGCCGGCGCAGCGCGGCGGCGACGCCCAGCACGATGCGGTCGCCCAGCTCCTCGATCATGCGGCGCTCGGTGTCCTCGCGCGACATGTCGGCGGCGAAGAACTGCAGCGTGGGGATGTTGTAGGAATCGATCGTCCGCGCGAGGCCGCGGCCCAGCACGGTGGGCGGCGTGCCGCCATCGGTCAGCGTCCAGGGCGCGCTGCCGATGACGCGCACGCGGCTGGTGTTGCCATCGCGCAGGAAGCCCAGCGCCTCGGTCGTCACGCCGAAGCTCGTCTGCAACTGGTAGCGCGCGGCGGTGCCGGGGCTGAGGGATTCGAAGCGTCGCTCCAGCATGCGCCGGAGCAGTTGGCCGCCGCGCTCCGGAATATTGGCCACGCGCACCGCGGCCATTTCCTGCACGAGGCGCGGTTCGCCACGGAAATCATCGCCGCCGCCACGCGCGCCGTCGGGGCCGTAGAGCGGCCGGAAGCCGCAGCCGGCGAGCAAGGTGGCGCCCCCAAGGATGACCCCTTGCGCCAGGATGTTGCGCCTATGCCACAAGGTTCACCACCCGCCCCTTCACATGGATCCGCTTGCGGACGGGCTTGCCGTCCAGCGCGCGGATCACATTGGGTTCGGCCTCCGCCAGCGCGAAGACCTGTTCGTCCGTCGCGTCCACCGGAACCTCGATGGTCGCGCGCAGCTTGCCCAGCACCTGCACGGCCAGCGTCAGCGTGTCGGCGGCGAGCAGCGCGGGGTCGGGTTCCAGCCAGGGCAGCTTCGCCACCAGCCCGGCATCGGGGCGAAGGGTGGACCAGAGTTCCTCGGCCAGATGCGGCATCATGGGTGAGGCGAGACGCACCAGCGCCTCCAGCGCCTCGGCCCGCGCGGCGCGGGGGGCGGAGCCAGCCTCCGCGACGGCATTGGCGAGTTCATGGATGCGCGCGACCGCCACGTTGAAGGCGAAGCCCTCCAGCGCCTCGGTCACGGCGGCGATGGTGCGGTGGGTGGCCTGGCGCAGCTTCTTGCCGGCGGCCTCGTCCGCGCCGCCGTCGAGGTTCTGCGCGAGGCGCCAGACGCGGTGGATGAAGCGGGACGCCCCGGCGACGCCGGCCTCCGACCACTCCATGTCGCGCTCGGGCGGGTTGTCGCTCAGGATGAACCAGCGCGCGGTGTCGGCGCCGAAGCGGTCGATGATGGCGCCCGGGTCCACCGTGTTGCGCTTCGACTTGGACATGCTCTCGATGCGGCCGACCGTCACGGGCTCATTGCCGCCCTTCACGATGGCGGTGCCGTCAGGGCGCTTCTCCACCTCCTCGGGGTAGAGCCAGCGGCCATCGGCGCCCTTGTAGCTCTCGTGCTGGACCATGCCCTGCGTGAAGAGGCCGGCGAAGGGTTCGTCCAGCGTGACATGCCCGGCCGCGCGCATGGCGCGGGTGAAGAAGCGGGAATAGAGCAGGTGCAGGATCGCGTGCTCGATGCCCCCGATATACTGGTCCACCGGCAGCCAGGAATTCACGGCCTCCGGCGTCACCGGCACGCCGGCGCGGGGCGAGCAGAAACGCGCGAAATACCAGGACGAATCCACGAAGGTGTCGAAGGTGTCCGTCTCGCGCCGGGCGGCCTTGCCGCAGGACGGGCAGTTGACGTGCTTCCACGTGGGGTGGTGGTCCAGCGGGTTACCGGGCTTCGAGAAATCCACATCCTCGGGCAGCACCACGGGCAGCTGGTCGGCCGGGACGGGCACCACGCCGCAATCATCGCAATGGATGACGGGGATGGGGCAGCCCCAGTAGCGCTGGCGGGACACGCCCCAGTCGCGCAGGCGCCAGTTCACCACGCCCTGGCCCTGGCCGAGCTTTTCCAGTTCCTCGATCACGCGGCGCTTGGCGGCGGGCACGTCCAGCCCGTCCAGGAAGCGGCTGTTGATCAGCACGCCGTCCTCGGTGAAGGGGGCTTTCGCCACCGAGAAATCCTCGCCCGACTCGCGCGGCTTCACCACGGGCAGGATGGGCAGGCCGTACTTGGTGGAAAAGTCATGGTCGCGCTGGTCATGGCCGGGGCAGCCGAACAGCGCGCCGGTGCCGTATTCCATCAGCACGAAATTCGCGATCCAGACGGGGTGCGTCTCGCCGGTGAAGGGATGGATCACGGTGAAGCCCGTGTCGAAGCCGCGCTTTTCGGCCTGCTCGATCACGGCCTCGCTCGTGCCCATGGCGCGGCATTCGGCGATGAAGGCGGCGGCGTCCGGGTTGCGGGCCGCGGCCGCGGCGGCCAGCGGGTGCTCGGCGGCGACGGCCAGGAAGGACATGCCGAACAATGTGTCCGGCCGCGTCGTGAAAACTTCAATGTCCTTTGGCGCCTGCGGCGCGCCGGCCTGATTCAGACCCTCCGCCGAAGGCGTCGGGTCATCAGGACGGCCCACCCCATCCGCCGGCTCCGCCAGCTTGAAGCGCAGCCGCGCGCCCTCGCTGCGGCCGATCCAATTGGCCTGCATCAGCTTCACGCGCTCGGGCCAGCGGTCCAGGCCGCCCAGCGCCTCCAGCAGGTCGGGGGCGAACTTCGTGATGGAGAGGAACCACTGGCTCAGCAGCTTCTTCTCGACCACCGCGCCGGAACGCCAGCCGCGCCCGTCAATCACCTGCTCATTGGCCAGCACGGTGTTGTCCACCGGGTCCCAGTTGACCCAGCTTTCCTTGCGCTCGACGAGGCCCGCGCGCAGGAAATCCAGGAAGAGCTTCTGCTGCTGCCCATAGTATTCGGGGTCGCAGGTGGCGAATTCGCGTTCCCATTCCAGCGAAAGCCCCATGCGCTTCAGCTCGGCGCGCATGTTGGCGATGTTGGCGTAGGTCCATTTGGCCGGATGCGTGCCGCGTTCGCGCGCGGCGTTCTCGGCGGGCAATCCAAAAGCGTCCCAGCCCATCGGGTGCATCACCAGGTGGCCGCGCGCCCGCTTGTAGCGGGCCACCACGTCACCCAGCGTGTAGTTCCGCACATGCCCCATGTGGATCTTGCCCGAGGGGTAGGGGAACATCTCCAGCACGTAGTATTTGCGCGCATCGGCGGGCGGCACATCGGGCACGCGGAAGCAGCCCGCCGCATCCCATTCCTGCTGCCAGCGCGGTTCGGCGGCGCGGAAATCATAGCGGGCATCGAGGCTGGCGGGGGCGGGCGTATCGGGCATGGAGCTTCCATAAAGCAGAACGCGCGGCGCGGAAATGTGGCGCTTGCATCGGCCGTGGCTTTGCCCAACCTGTCATCCCGTGCGCGCCGTCCTCCCGCTCCTGTTCGGTCTGCTGCTGGCCCTGCCCGCGAGCGCGCCCGCCTGGGCCGACGAGGAGGCGGCGCACCAGCGCGTCTTCTCGGCCGGGAGCATCCTGCGGGGCGGGCTGCCGACCGCCAGCCTCGCCATCGGCTTCACCCAGCATTATCGCGGCGCCGTGCCGCACGCGGCCTTCGCCTTCGCGCAGGGGGCGGATGGGCGGGCGGTCTGGGCCATGTCCTCGGGCCACGCCACGCCGTCGGAGGCCGAAGCCGAGGCGCTGGACTCCTGCACCCGCCGCCTGCGCCAGATGCGTAGCGCCCCAGACCAGTCCTGCCAGCTGCTCGCCACCGATGGCGCGCTGCGCGATGGCGGCACCATCCGGGTGGAGCGCGGCGGCCTGGGCCCTTTCCAGCGCAGCCCCTTCCACCGCCATCGCGGCCCGGCCGAGGCCGCGGGCGTGCTGGTCTGGGGCCACGGCTATGGCGGGCCGGACGAGGATTTCCGTGGCAAGCCCCTGCCCGGCTTCGTCACCGCGCTGAACGAGGCCGGCTTCGACATCCTGCGCTTCGACCGCCACCCCGGCGACGACGCGCTGTTCATCTCCCAGCCGCGCCTGGTGCGCGGCCTGCCCGCCTTGCGTGCCCAGGGCTACCGCCAGGTGGTGCTGGGGGGCGAATCGCGCGGGGCCTGGCAGGCCCTGATGGCCGCGGCCGAACGGCCCGAACTGGTGGACGCCGTAATCGCCGCCGCCCCCGCCGCGCATGGAGAGGTGGAGGAGAACGAGACCCGCGCCGATGCCCTGGCCGATTTCCAGCGGCTGCTGGCCGGGATGGCCGCCTCGCCCGCGCGGCTGCTGGTCATCACCTTCGAGGGCGATGAGTTCGACCCGGACCCGGGCGCGCGGGCCCAGGCGGTGGCGGGGCTGGCGGCGCGGCGGGCGGCGCCCACCCTGGCGCTGTTTCCCAATGGCCCGGCGCGCGGCCATTCCGGCGCGCGCGACTGGCGCTTCACCCGCGACTATGGCGCCTGCGTGCTGACGCTGCTGCGCGCGCCGGAACCGGCCGCACCGCGCGGGCTGCGGCGGAGAAGCTGCGGCGGAGGCTAGCGCCTGAGGCTTTAGCGCCCCGCCGACATCACCCGAAGCTCACGCGCGCGGGTCAGCACGCGGTCTTCCATCTCGGTGTTGGTGCTGGAAGCGGTGGGCACGTCCAGCCACTGCCCGCCCTGCTGCACCTGGCGGAACACCTGCACCCGCACCCCGTCGGAGCGGAGCTGGCGACCAAGCACATAGGCGGTGGCCTTGAAGCGCTCGCCGCTCGCCTGCGGGGGCGAATACCAGTCGGTGATGATGACGCCGCCGAAGGGGTC
This sequence comes from Roseococcus suduntuyensis, assembly GCF_014196305.1. Taxonomy (GTDB): domain Bacteria; phylum Pseudomonadota; class Alphaproteobacteria; order Acetobacterales; family Acetobacteraceae; genus Roseococcus; species Roseococcus suduntuyensis. The sequence continues at coordinate 1,073,816 of NZ_JACIDJ010000001.1, read as the reverse complement.
GGCGCTGACCAGCGGCATGAAGGACAGCGTGTCCAGCGTGGCGCGCCAGAGGAAGGCGTTCACGCCCAGCCCCGGCCCGCCGCCGGCATCGGCGCCACCACGGCGCGTGCGATCGGTGCCGAAGATCAGGATGCCATCGGAGGCGGAGCCCGAAAGGCGCAGCGCCTCGTCGCGGCGGTTGGAGACGTTGTACTCGTCATCGCCGGGCGTGCGGAGCTGGCCGGCGCCGCAGCCCGCCAGGAGGGCGAGCGCGGTAAAGGCGGCGAGGAGGCGCGCGCCGGCCGGGCTCGGGGCGCTCGGAATCTGGGGCTGCGACGTCATGGCGCGGGTCCTCGTGGTGATCATCACGCGGCCTTGTAGGGCAGGGCAGCGGCCGCCGTCCATGGGGCGTCTCGCGAAAGCGCGCAAAAGGGAACCCACGCGAAAGCCCGCAAAACAGAAAGGGCGGCGGGTTTCCCCGCCGCCCCCTTTGCTGGACCAACCGGCCCGTTCTTGTCCCGAAGGATCAGAACGAGAGGGTGGTGCCGACCGTCAGAGCCTGCATGGTCCGGTTGCCGCCGGCGGCCACGCTGCCGACGCTGCTGCCGGGCCAGCCGCGGAAGCGCTGGTACTCGTAGCTGATGTAGCCCAGCAGGCCCGGGGCGATCGTGTAGCTGGCGCCCACGCCGACATGGGTGTGGCGCATGTCACGCACGGTGGCCGCGGCGGTCGGACGGCGGCCGTCCTGGAAGCCCTGGCCGAAGTTCGCCGTGATGGTCACCGGGCTGAAGGTGTAGGACGCGCCCAGCAGGTAGTGCCAGCTCATGTCCGCACCACGCGCGGTCGGCGCGGTGCCGACCGAGGCGCCACGGTAGTTACCGAACACGTACTCACCACCGAAGGTGAAGCCCTGGAAGCTGGCCGTCAGACCCGCGCCGTAGGAGGTGATCGTGTTGCGGGCACCGGCGTTGACCAGGCTCGCGGCGGCGCGCTGGTTCGCACCGGACTCGGCATGCGTCATCGCGAAGCCGGCGGCGACGCCCACGCCCGAGAAGTTGCCACGGTAGCGGATCGCGGCCGTGATCTCGTTCTGGCGGCCCTGACGGTCGCGGTCGATCAGACCCGTCGTCGTGCCGTTGTTGTTGCGGGGGCCTTCGTTGCCGTTGACCGCGTAGGACACGCCGAAGTCAAAGCCGGCGAACTGCGGCGACATGTAGGTGATCTTCGTGATGTCGGAGCCGTCGGTGAGGCCCGAGTTCACGTAGTTGAAGCCACCCGGACGCGCCACGTACCACGACGGACGGTAGAAGGCGGGGTAGCGGGGCGGACGCACCTGCATCACGAACGCGGCGGCGTCGGTGTCACCGAAGCGAACCGTGCCGAGCGTGGGCGAGCTGACGAACAGCCAGGTCTCGTCGGTGTCGACGGCGGTCTGGCCCGAGCCCGGGATGTTGTCGTTCTGGAACTCGATGCGCGCACCGTAGGTGATGCCGCCGGCCGTCTTGCCGCTGACCAGCACGTGGACTTCCATGTCGGAGCGGAAGTCGGAGGTGCGCGGACGGCGCGCCGTCGGGCTGAAGGTCTGCGTCCCACGGTCCGCGGTGTCGCTCAGGAACGTGTAGGAGAAGTCCATGTAGCCGCCGATACGCACGGTCGGGGCTTCCTGAGCCGACGCACCCGTGCTCAGCAGCGCGGCACCGACCACAGCGGTCGTGCCAAGCAGAAGCTTGCGCATATTATCCCTCCTTGGTGCCAGGTTGCCCCGGCGGTTCACTGGTTCGTCCGCCGCCCGCCGCCCCCCCACGGAGATCATGCGCTTGGTACCGGCCTCACCTGCGAGCGGACTATGGTTCAGGCGGTTACTCCGGGGCAACCTACTGAATGCGCCCGGCGCGACTTCCGCGAGACACTGTGGCGCGAATAACACACACCCCCATCAGCCCAGCCCGTCAATGGCCGCGAAGCCCGCCGTCGGCACCCGCCTCGCGTTGCGCCGCGTCATGCCGCCCAGCGCCAGCACCGGCCGCCCGGCCCGCGCGGCCAGGGCGGCGAAGCGCCACACGCCCAGGGATGGCGCGCCCGGGTGGCTGCGCGTGGGAAAGACGGGTGAGAGCAGCACGAAATCCGCCGCGAGCCGCCGCCCCCGCGCCAGCCCCGGCCGCCCATGCGCGGCCACCGACAGCGCGGCCCAGGGCGCGCCGGCCCGCCGCGCGGCCAGGAAGGGCAGCAGGTGCCGGGCGGGCCGGCGGTCGGGCAGGTGCAGCCCGGCGCGCAGCCGCAACGCCACCCTGCCCTCGCCCGATACCAGCAGCACGAGCCCCCGCGCCCGGCACAGCCGCGCCAGTCCCGGCAGAAGGCCCGGCGCCACATCCCGCGCCAGCACGCCCGAACCAGGCGGCAGGCGCGCGGCCGCCGCCCGCGGGTCCGGCAGGCGGGCGGGGTCGGACAGAAGCAGCCTGGCGGGCGGCTGCCCCCGGCGCGGCGCGTGCCGTATAAAGGTCATGCCATGAGCATCGCAGAGAGCCTCGCCCAGGTCAGGGCCCGAATCGCCGAAGCCAGCATCGCCGCGGGGCGTGGCCCCGATGCCGTGTCGCTGGTCGCCGTCTCCAAGACCCACCCGGGGGAAGCGGTGGTGGAGGCGCTGGCGGCGGGCCAGCTCCTCTTCGGGGAGAATCGGGTGCAGGAGGCGGCGGAGAAGTTCCCCCCCCTGCGCGCCGCCCATCCCGGGCTGCGCCTGCACATCATCGGCGCGCTGCAGACCAACAAGGCGCGGGACGCGGTGCGGATCGCCGACATGATCGAGAGCCTGGACCGCCCGAAGCTGGCTGTCGCGCTGATGGACGCCATGGCGAAGGAAGGCCGCCGCCCCGACGTGCTGGTGCAGGTGAATGTGGGCGAGGAGGCGCAGAAGGCCGGCATCCCGCGCGCCGAGGCGGCCGATTTCCTGCGCGCCTGCCGCGAGGAATGGAACCTGCCCGTGCGCGGCCTGATGTGCATCCCCCCCGCCGAGGGCGACCCGCGCCCGCATTTCGCCTGGCTGGCCGGCCTGGCCGCGCGGGAGGGCCTGCCCATCCTCTCCATGGGCATGAGCGGGGATTTCGAGGCCGCCATCGCCGAAGGCGCCACCCATGTCCGCGTCGGCAGCGCGATCTTCGGGGCGCGCGGCTGACTGGGTTTTTGAGCGACCGATTCACCGCTCCGGCACCCGCCTCCGCGGATCAGGCGCTTGGCCGCGACTGATTCACCGCTCCGGCTCCCGCCTCCACGGATCAGGCGCTTGGCCGCGACTGATTCACCGCTCCGGCATCCGCCTCCGCGGATCAGGCGCTTGGCCGCGACTGATTCACCGCTCCGGGTGCCGCCTCCGCGGATCAGGCGCTAGCTGGACTCACCGAATCGGGCATAGGCCGCGGCGGCGCGCGCGGCGGCCGAGCCGGGCGCGGGCATGTTCGGGTCCGGCCGCCCCGCCCATGTGGCGCTGAGCCGTTCCATCGGGCGGGTGGCTTCGAAGGCCGCCCCCACCGCCGCCGTTATCATGCCGATGGGCCCGAAGGCCGCGCCGCCCAGCACGCGCATGACGGGATGGATCTCCGCCCCCGTCACCGCCCGGTAGATCATGCCCACCCCGGGCAGATGGTGCAGCGGGTTCAGCCCCTGGAGAAATTGCCGGAAGGTCATCTCGCCGGGGATGGGGGCGTATTCGTCCGGGCCGAGCGGCGGGCCGCCATCGGCGGGCGCGGCCGTGCCGGCGGGGGGTTCGGCCGCAGGCGGCGTGGCGGCGGGTGCGGTTGGGGCCGGAGACGCGGCCGCAGGCGGGGACGCGGCGGCCGGCGCCACGGCGGGCGCCGCCGGTGTCGGCGGGGATGCGGCCTGCGCCGGGGCCTGCGGTGCCGCCGGGGGCGGCACGGGCGGCCGCGCCGGCGGGGTCCAGGACGGCGTGGTGCGAATGATTTGCGCCGGGCTGTTGCGGAAGATCTGCGGCTCCAGCCGGGCGCGGAACATCCCCCCCGGCTCGGCGGGGCGCAGGATTTGCGCGCCATGGGTGGTCATGGGCGCGCGGGCGGGGATGGGCTGCGTCATGCGGGGGCCTTTCGGTCTGCGCGCCGCACCACGCAACCGGCGTGCCAGCCCACCGCCACCCGGGGGCGGCCATTCCCGCCGGGCATGCAGGGAGTGCTTGCATCCGGGCGCAAACAGGACAACATCCGTCCGGAAAGCAGCGCGCAGGCCGCGAGGCCCATGCCGCGTCACCAGAAAGAGAGCGCCAGGGACATCATGTTCATCGAGACCGAAAGCACCCCCAACCCCGCCACGCTGAAGTTCCTGCCCGGGCGCGACGTCATGGGCAGCGCGGGCACGGCCGATTTCGTGGCGGGCGAGGATGCCTCGCGCTCGCCGCTCGCCGCGCGTCTCTTCGCGCTGGACGGCGTGGCCCGCGTGTTCCTGGGTGCGGACTTCATCACCATCACCAAGACCGACGCGACGGAATGGCAGGCGCTGCGCCCGCAGATCCTGGGCGCGGTGATGGAGCACATGCTGGCCGGCCTGCCCGTGCTGGACGGCCTGGGCGAGGACGCGGACGAAGATTTCGACCCGGCCGATTCCGACGCCGTGGCGCAGATCAAGGAACTGCTCGACCAGCGCGTGCGCCCGGCCGTGGCCGGGGATGGCGGCGACATCGTCTTCCGCGGCTTCCGCGACGGTGTGGTGAAGCTGAAGATGCAGGGTGCGTGCTCGGGCTGCCCCTCCTCGCGCGCCACGCTCAAGCACGGCGTGGAGAACATGCTGCGCCACTACATCCCCGAGGTGCTGGCCGTGGAACAGGTCGAGGCCTGAGGTGAATTTCGGACGCGTGCTGCAGGCGCTGTTGCGGGGTGCCGCCCCGCCGCGCCGCCGTGCCGCGCGCCCCGGCGCCTTCGGACTGACCCAGACGCAGACGCGGCAGATCGGCCGCGCGCTGGGCACGCTGGCCGCCGCGGCGGCCGCGGCCATGGCGGGCAAGGGCGGCGCTGCCCCCGCCCCCGCCCCACGCGCGCCGGCCAGGACCCGCGCCACGGCCGGTGAGCCACCCCGCCCCGCCGCGCCCGCCCGCCGCGTGCCCGAGACAGCGCCCGCCGCCAGGCCGGAACCCGTGCCCGAAGTGCGCGTCGAAAGCGCCGAGGCCCGGCTGATGCTCCGCGCCATGATCGCCGCCGCCAAGGCCGATGGCGTGGTGGACCGTGACGAGCGCGCCGCCATCCTGGAACAGCTCAACGCCGGCGGCTTCACCGACCAGGAGCGCGACGCCCTGCTGGCCGATTTCGATCGCCCCGCCACCCCGCAGGAGCTGGGCCGCGCCGTGCGCGACCCCATGCTGGCCGCCCAGGTCTATGCCGCCGCCGTCTTCGCCGCCGCCGACATGACGGAACCCGAGCGCGCCTGGCTTGACCAGTTGGGCACGGCCCTCAAACTGGACGCGACGGCCCGCCAGGCGATCGAGGCGCGGCTGCACAGCATGTGACGCCGCCCGCGCGCGGCGCGGGAGAAACTGCCATGTTCAGCCTGAACGCCGACCAGGAGAAGCTGCGCGCCGCCGCGCGCGAGATGGCGCAGGAAGCCGCGGCCCAGGCCGCCGAGACCGACCGCAGCACCCACTATCCCTGGCCGATGGTCCGCCGCATGACCGAGGGCGGCTTCATGGGCCTGACCATCCCGCGCGAATGGGGCGGGCGTGGCGGGTCCTACCTGGATGCCGTGCTGGTGGTGGAGGAATTCGCCAAGGCCTGCGCCGTCTGCGGCCGCATCGCCGTCGAGGCGAACATGGGCGCGATCGGCGCCATCATGGCCTATGGCACCGAGGCGCAGAAGAAGATCGCGGCCGAACTCGTGCTGGCCGGCGACAAGCCCGCCATCTGCATCACCGAGCCCGAGGCCGGTTCCGCCGCCTCCGAGATGACGACCACCGCCGTCAAGCGCGGCGACCGCTGGATCATCAACGGGGTGAAGCACTGGATCACGGGCGGCGGCGTGTCGAAGCTGCACCTGATCTTCGCCCGCGCCATCGAGAATGGGGAGGAACAGGGGATCGGCGGCTTCCTGATCGTCCGCAATGGCGAGAACGACCCCGCGAACCTGGTGGTGGCGCGGCGCATCCCCTCCATGGGCCTCTGCGGCATGCCGGAGGCGGAGCTGCATTTCCGCGACCTGGAAGTGCCCGATTCGATGGTGCTGCGCGCGCCCGATGCAAAAGGAGGGGGCGGCTTCAAGCGCGGCTTCGGCAAGCTGATGGACGCCTATAACGGCCAGCGGGTGGGCGCGGCGACGGCCGCACTCGGCATCGCGGCGGGCGCCTATGACCATGCCCTGGCCTTTGCCCAGAAGCGCCAGCAATTCGGCCGGCCCATCGCGGAGTTCCAGGGCCTGGGCTGGATGCTGGCGGACATGTCCATCAAGCTGGAGGCCAGCCGCGCCCTGATCTGGCAGGCGGCGGCCAGCGCCGGGCCCAATGGCTTCCCCGACCGCCTGATGGCGGCCCGCGCCAAGGTCCTGGCCGCCGACAGCGCCGTCGAGGTCACGAACATGGCGCTGCAGGTCTGGGGCGCGGCCGGCTATTCCCGCGACAACCCGATGGAACGCGCGGTGCGCGATGCGCGGATGTTCCCCATCGCCGGCGGCACGGCGCAGATCCTGCGCAACCAGGTGGCCGAGCAGATCCTGGGCCGCAAGCTGCCGCAGACGCGGGACGGGATGCTGAAGCTGGCCATGGTTGAGGGGGCGAAGCTGGCGGCCGAATAAGGCCGCCGCCTTACCATCTTACGATCTTACCATCTTACCCGCTGGCGCCGGACAGGCGTCAGTGGATGGTGAAGACCCCGTTGGCGTAGCGCAGCTGCGCGGGCTCGATCAAGGCGGCACTTGCCACGCGGACCGAATGCAGCGGGCCTTCGATCTCGCGCCGCCAGAAATCGAGGAAACGGGTCAGTTCCGGGAATTCCGGCGCACGGTCCGTCTTCTGCCAGATGAAGGTCTGGAGCACATGCGGGTGGTCGGGCATGTGGTAGAGGATCTCGGCGGTGGTGACCCGCCAGTCGGGGATCTTCACCATGGGAACCAACGCGTCGAGCATGCACAGGCCTCCATCAGAAGCGACTGATTCACAGCTCCGGCGGTTTCGCCATCGCGGATCAGGCGCAAGGGGGACGGACCCGCAAGGCCGGCGCTTTCACTCCCGGCCGACCCTCTCCGGGGCCGTCCATGACCGGAGCGTGACATGGGGCGCGCGACGATTTCCAGAAAAATCACGCGCGGACAATGCATTAGCACTATCACACCGAGAGTGCTGCCATCTCCCTTGACGTGGTGCGTGGTGGCTTCTAGATCGTTGGCACTCCTCGCCGGAGACTGCTAACGCAGGGCCAAGGCCCCGGATGCAGCCTTTGAAGCGAGGAGGTTCCACATGCCTGAGACCATCAGGAGAGAGAACCGCCATGAAGTTCCGCCCCTTGCACGACCGCGTCCTCGTCCGCCGCATCACGGCCCAGGAGAAGACCGCGGGTGGCATCATCATCCCCGACACCGCCCAGGAGAAGCCGCAGGAAGGCGAAGTCCTCGCGGTTGGCGCCGGCACCATCAACGAGAAGGGCGAGGTCCGTCCGCTCGACGTGAAGGCCGGTGACCGCATCCTGTTCGGCAAGTGGTCGGGCACCGAGGTCAAGATCGACGGCGAAGAGCTGCTGATCATGAAGGAATCCGACGTGATGGGCATCGTCGAGAACGCGACGCCCGCGGCGAAGGCGGCCTGAGGGTTTCCAACCCTCGCCTTCCTTCCCCCAACCAACGAATGAGGTAATTCACATGGCTGCGAAAGACGTGAAGTTCGGCGCGAATGCGCGCGACAAGATGCTCCGTGGCGTCGACATCCTGGCCGATGCGGTCAAGGTCACGCTGGGCCCGAAGGGCCGCAACGTGGTCCTCGACAAGTCCTTCGGCGCGCCCCGCATCACCAAGGACGGTGTGACGGTCGCCAAGGAAATCGAGCTGGCCGACAAGTTCGAGAACATGGGCGCCCAGATGGTGCGCGAAGTGGCCTCGAAGACCAACGACACCGCGGGCGACGGCACCACCACCGCCACCGTGCTGGCCCAGGCCCTCATCCGTGAGGGTGCGAAGGCCGTGGCCGCCGGCATGAACCCGATGGACCTGAAGCGCGGCATGGACAAGGCCGTTCTCCAGATCGTCGCCGAGCTGGAAGCCAAGACCAAGAAGATCACGACCTCGGCCGAAGTGGCGCAGGTCGGCACGCTCTCCGCCAATGGCGAGACCGAGATCGGCGAGATGATCGCCCAGGCGATGGAGAAGGTCGGCAACGAGGGTGTCATCACCGTCGAGGAAGCCAAGTCCATCCAGACCGAGCTCGACGTCGTCGAGGGCATGCAGTTCGACCGCGGCTATGTCTCCCCGTACTTCATCACGAATGCGGAGAAGATGATCGCAGAGCTGGACCAGCCCTACATCCTCATCTTCGAGAAGAAGCTGTCGCAGCTGCAGCCGATGCTGCCCCTGCTCGAAGCCGTGGTGCAGAGCGGCCGTCCGCTTGTCATCATCGCCGAGGACGTGGAGGGCGAGGCCCTGGCGACGCTCGTGGTCAACAAGCTGCGTGGCGGCCTGAAGATCGCGGCCGTGAAGGCGCCTGGCTTCGGTGATCGCCGCAAGGCGATGCTGGAGGACATCGCGATCCTGACCGGTGGCCAGCTGATCTCCGAGGACCTCGGCATCAAGCTCGAGACCGTCACGCTGCAGATGCTTGGCAAGGCCAAGACCATCCGCATCGAGAAGGAGAACACCACGATCGTGGACGGTGCCGGCTCGAAGGACGAGATCACGGGCCGCTGCGAGCAGATCAAGGCGCAGATCGAGGAGACCACCTCGGACTACGACCGCGAGAAGCTGCAGGAGCGCCTGGCGAAGCTCGCCGGTGGCGTGGCCGTCATCCGCGTCGGTGGCAGCACCGAGGTCGAGGTGAAGGAGCGCAAGGACCGCGTGGACGACGCGCTGCACGCGACGCGCGCCGCCGTCCAGGAAGGCATCGTGCCGGGTGGTGGCACCGCGCTGCTGCGCGCCAGCACCAACCTGCACACGCTGAAGGGCCTGAACAACGACGAGCAGGTCGGCATCGAGATCGTCCGCAAGGCGATCCAGGTGCCCGCGAAGCAGATCGCGACCAACGCCGGCAAGGACGGCGCGGTCGTGGCCGGCGAGACGCTGCGCAACGACACCTGGGAGTTCGGCTACGACGCCCAGAAGGACGAGTACAAGAACCTGGTGGAAGCCGGCATCATCGACCCGACCAAGGTCGTGCGCACGGCGCTGCAGGATGCGGCCTCGGTCGCCTCGCTGCTGATCACCACGGAAGCCATGGTGGCCGAGCGTCCCGAGAAGAAGTCGGCCCCGGCCGGCGGCCCCGGCGGCGGCATGGGCGACATGGACTTCTGAGGTCCGGATCGGGCGGGGGCTTCGGCCCCCCTCGGCGAGAGGGGCGGTCCCGCAGGGGGCCGCCCTTTTCGTTCTGGACCTGTCATTCATTTAAGGCGGCCTCCCCCAATGGCCGCGGCCATGTGCAAGGAAGATTTCACGATCCGGCGATTACCTAGCAGCGCGCGGAGCTGCCGCGTGGACTGAAGGAACCGCCGTGATGCTGACCAACCTTTCCGTCGCCAACAAGCTACGCCTGGGCATTGGCGGTCTATTGGCGCTGCTGCTGCTGCTGGCCGCCGGCGCGATGCTGGCCATCAACCGCATGGACGCTGCCTCCCGCCAGGTCGCCACGGTCTGGCTGCCGTCCTTGGATGTGGCCAGCGAGCTGAACGACCTGGCCCTGACCCTGCGCCGACGCGAGTTGACCCTGGCTGTCGTGACGGACCCGGCGCGCGTCGCGGTCGTCGTGGAGTCCATGCGGACCCTGCCCGAACGGCTGAACGCCGCGCTCAACCAGTACCGGCCACTCATGGTCCTCCCCGAGGAGCATCGCATCATCCGGGAGTTTGAGGTCGCGCTGCGCGCCCATCTCGCGCTGAACCAGCGCCTGATGCAGGCGCATGCGGCGGGTAACATCGAGCAGGTGCGGGCCCTGGCGGGCGAAGGCGGGCCCGGCATCAACACCATCACTTCCCTCCTGGACGGGCTGCGAACCCTGAATTCGAACGAGGCACGGCGGGCCGGGACCCAGGTCGAAGCGGCGGGCCGGTTCGGCGGAATCCTCATCATCGCGCTGGGCTTGATCGCCCTGCTGGTCGGCATCGTCATCGCGGTCTACCTCACCCGCAGCATCACCGGCCGCCTGCTGAACCTGTCGGGTGCGATGGAGAAGCTCGCCAAGCGCGACTACGCCTTCAGCCTGAAGGAGACCGCCGACAAGGACGAGCTGGGCGCCATGGCCCGCGCCGTCGAGACCTGCCGCGGCGGGCTGCAGGAGGCCGACCGCCTGGCCGCCGAGCAGGTCCAGGCCGCCGAGCGCCGCGCCGCCCGCGCCGCCCGCGTGGATGGGCTGGTGAAGGAGTTCGAGGCGGAGGCGGCCGATGTGCTGCGCGCCGTCAGCAGCGCCGCCACCGAGCTTTCCGCCACCGCGAACGGCATGACCGCCACGGCCGAGGAAGGCAGCCGCCAGGCCACCACCGTGGCCAGCGCCTCGCAACAGACCAGCGGCAATGTGCAGACCGTGGCAGCCTCGACCGAGGAACTGTCCAGCTCCATCGCCGAGGTGGCGCGCCAGGTGCGCGAGACGGCCTCCATCACCACCCGCGCGGCGGAGACGGCGCGGCAGACCGATGGCACCGTCCGCAGCCTGGCGGATGCGGCGAACCGCATCGGCGACGTGGTGCGCCTGATCAGCGACATCGCGGGCCAGACCAACCTGCTGGCGCTGAACGCGACGATCGAGGCGGCCCGCGCGGGCGAGGCCGGCAAGGGCTTCGCCGTGGTGGCCAGCGAGGTGAAGAGCCTGGCCGCCCAGACCGCCAAGGCCACGGAGGAGATCGCGGCGCAGATCACCGCCATGCAGACCGAGACGCAGCGTTCGGTCGAGGCCATCGCCGCCATCGGCAAGACGGTGGAGGAGCTTAACGCCACCACCGCCCAGGTCGCGGCCGCGTCGGAGGAGCAGGCGGCCGCCACGCGCGAGATCGGCCGGGCCGTGGCCGAGGCGGCGCAGGGTGCCGAGGAGACCTCCCGCAGCGCCGCCAATGTGAAGGAGGGTGCCGAGCGCACCGGCCTCGCCGCGCAGGACCTGAAGGGCGCCTCATCCGAGCTGGCCCAGCAGTCCGAGCGGATGCGCGGCCAGGTGGACCGCTTCCTGGCCGATATCCGCGCGGCCTGACGGGTGGGGCGCGCACCCGCGCCCCCCGATTGACCCGCCCCGCCGCCAATCAACGCGGCGGGACAAGCCTTCGGAATTCCGGGCCATGGGGCCCGGTTTCCTTTGACAGGGGACGGCATATCTGCGCCTATCCCTGGGCGCTTCCAGTGCTTGCCAATCGCCTTGCCGTGCCCGCCCACCGATGCTCCCAGGAGTGCCGCCGGACGTTCCCCACGTGAAGTCCGGTGAGCCTGAAGCGCCCGGGATGGGATACTCCCCTCCCGGATTGCTACTCAGGAGAATCACGATGGCCCAGGGCACCGTGAAATGGTTCAACGCCACCAAGGGCTACGGCTTCATTGCCCCGGCCGGCGGCGGCCAGGATATTTTCGTCCACATCACCGCCGTGCAGGCCGCTGGCCTCCAGGGTCTGAAGGACGGTCAGTCCATCGGCTTTGACGCCGTCGAGGAGCGCGGCCGGGTTTCGGCTGTCAACCTCAAGGTCGGCTGACAAAGCCCGGTCGGCTTCGGCCGGCCATGGCAGCGAGGGGCGGCGGGACATCCCGCCGCCCCTTTTGCGTTTTGGGCCCTTTTGCATTTTAGGTGGGGCCGGCGCAGGCTTGGCGCCATGTTCACCCTGACCGAACTCGAAGCCGCCGAGGCGCTGATCCGGCGCCATTTCCCCGCCACCCCGCAATTTGCCTGGCCGCTGCTGGCGGCCCGCACCGGCTGCGAGGTCTGGGTGAAGCACGAGAACCACACCCCCACCGGCGCCTTCAAGGTCCGCGGCGGCATCGTGTATTTCGACGGGCTGCGCTCCAGGGGCGTGGTGTCCGCCACGCGCGGCAATCACGGGCAGTCGCTGGCCTATGCGGGGGCGAAGGCGGGCATTCCCGTCACCATCGTGGTGCCGCATGGCAACAGCGTGGAGAAGAACGCGGCCATGCGGGCGCAGGGTGCGAGGCTGATCGAGCATGGCGCGGATTTCGACGCGGCGCGCGCCTTCGCCGCCGCCCATGCGGCGGAACACGGGCTGGATTTCGCGCCCTCCTTCGCGCCGCCCCTGGTGAAGGGCGTGGCCACCTATGCGCTGGAATTGCTGCGGGCCGTGCCGGGGCTCGATGCGCTCTATGTGCCGGTGGGGCTTGGTTCGGGCATCTGCGGCTGCATCCTGGCGCGCGACCTGCTGGGCCTTTCCACCGAGGTCATTGGCGTGCAGAGCACGGGCGCCGACGCCTATGCCCAGAGCTTCGCGGCCGGCCGCGTGGTGGAGACGGCCCAGGCCGTCACCCGCGCCGACGGCATGGCCACCCGCATCCCCGACCCTGGCGCGCTGGAGATTATCCTGAAGGGCGCCGCGCGCATCGTGACCGTGACGGATGACGAGGTGCGCGACGCCATCCGCGCCTATTGGACCGACACGCACAACCTGGCCGAGGGCGCCGGCGCCGCGCCCCTGGCCGCGCTGATGCAGGAACGCACGCGCATGGCGGGCAAGCGGGTCGCCACCATCCTGTGCGGCGGCAACATTGATCTCGACCTGTTCCGGGAGTGGGTGCTGTGATCCTGAACCATGTCCGCCCGCTGGGCGGGGCGCCGGCGGATGTGCATGTGGCCGAGAGCCGCATCACCGGCTTCACACCCAGCACCGCGCCCGGCCCCGCGCCCCTGCTGCTGCCCGGCTTGGTCGAGGGCCATTGCCACCTGGACAAGACGCTCTGGGGCCGCCCCTGGTGGGAGAACAATGTCGGCCCCCTGCTGACCGACCGCATCGAGAACGAGAAGCGCACCCGCCGCGCCATCGGCATGGAGGCGGCGCGCGAGGGCCGCGCACTGGCCGAGGCGCACCTCGCCGCCGGCACCACCCGCCTGCGCAGCCATGTGGATGTGGATGAGGAAAGCCGCCTCACCCATGTCGAGGCGCTGCTGGGACTGCGCGAGGCGATGCGCGACGTGCTGGACATCCAGCTCGTCGCCTTCCCGCAATCGGGCATCCTGCGCACGCCGGGCGTCGAGGAATGGCTGGACGAGGCGCTGCGGCTGGGCTGCGACGCGGTGGGGGGGCTGGATCCCTCGCTCATTGACCGCGACCCGGTGCGGCACCTGGACATCGTCTTCCGCCTCGCGGAGCGTCACGGCAAGCCCGTGGACATCCATCTGCACGAGGCCGGCGAACTCGGCGCCTTCAGCATGGAGCTGATCGCGGAGCGCACGCGGGCGCTGGGCATGGCGGGCCGCGTGGTCATCAGCCACGGCTTCGCGCTGGGTGATGTGGCGGCGGCGCGGGCCGATGCGCTGCTGGGGAAGCTGGCGGAGGCGGGGGTGGCGCTCTGCACCTCCGCACCCCCCTCGCGCGCCGTGCCGCCCCTACGCCGCGCGCGGGAGCTGGGCGTCACCCTCTTCGCCGGCAACGACAATATCCGCGACACCTGGAGCCCCTACAACGCCCCAGACATGCTGGCCCGCGCCGCCATGGTCGGGCTGAAATACGAGCTGCGGCGCGATGCGGAGCTGGAATGGGCGCTGGACGCCGTGACCACCCTGGCCGCGCGTGGCTGCGGCTTTGCGGATTACGGGCTGGGCGTCGGCGCGCGGGCGGACCTGGTGGTGGTGGAAGCCGCCTCCCTGGCCGAGGCGGTGGTCCAACGCAAAGCGCCCGCCCTGGTGGTCTCGGGCGGGCGCGTCGTGGCGCGAAACGGGGTGCTGGAGGGATAGCCCTCCAGCGTCTCAGTGCTTCACGTCAGCCCAGACCTTGCGCTTGGTGGCATAGACCAGCCCGCCCAGGATCGCCAGGAAGATCAGCACCTTCACGCCCATCTGGCGCCGGCGCTCCATCTCGGGCTCGGCCGCCCAGGCGAGGAAGGTGGTCACGTCGCGCGACATCTGCTCGACGGTGGCTTCCGTGCCATCCGCGAATTCCAGCTGGCCCGGGTTGAGCACATTGGGCATCGCGATCTGGTTGCCGGCGAACCAGGCATTGTAGTTCATGCCGGGCATCACCTCGACGCCGGCCGGCGGGTCCACATAGCCGGTCAGCAGGGCGTGGATGTAGTTCGCCCCGCCGGCGCGCGCCTTGGTGATGACCGAGAGGTCCACCGGATAGGCGCCGTTGTTGGCGACGCGCGCGGCCTGCTCATTGGGGAAGGGGCGGCGGAAGCGGTCCGAGAGGCGGCCGGGCCGCTCGAACATCTCGCCATCCTCGTTCGGGCCGTCCGTGATCTGGTATTCGGCCGCGATGGCGCGCACCTGCTCGTCGGTCAGGCCGATATCGAGCAGGTTGCGGTAGGAGAGCAGCCGCATGCTGTGGCAGGCGGAACAGACCTCCTTGTAGACCTGGAAGCCGCGCTGCAGCGCGCCACGGTCGAAGGTGCCGAACAGCCCGGCGAAGCCGAAGCGGGCGTCGGGCGGCGGCGGCGCCTCGGCCGCCAGCACGGGGCTGGCGAACGAGAGCGAGAGGGCGACGGCGAGAGCCTTCACGATACGCATGGGATCAGGCCTTCTCCATCGGCTGGGCGGTGGCAGCGCCCGGGACGGGACCGCCACCGAGCTGCGCCTTGGGGCCGAGCACCGCGCGGGCGATGCTCTCGGGCAGCGGCAGGGGCCGTTCCAGGCGCCCCAGCGCCGGCAGCACCACCAGGAAGTACGCGAAGTAGATCATCGTGCCGATCTGGGCGATGAGGACGTAGTGCCCCTCGGCCGGCTTGGCGCCCACCCAGGTCAGCACCATGAAGTTCACGGTCCAGAGCAGGAAGGCGATGCGCGCGATCGGGCGGAACCGCATGGAGCGCACCTTGGAGGTGTCGAGCCAGGGCAGCACGAACAGCACCGCGATGGCGCCGAACATCAGGATCACGCCGCCGAGCTTGTCCGGCACCGCGCGCAGGATGGCGTAGAACGGCAGGAAGTACCATTCCGGCACGATGTGCGCGGGCGTCACCAGCGGGTTGGCCGGGATGTAGTTGTCAGCATGGCCCAGGTAGTTCGGCATGAAGAAGATCAGGAAGGCGAAGACCGCCAGGTAGACCACGATGCCGACGCTGTCCTTGGCCGTGTAGTACGGGTGGAAGGGCAGCGTGTCCTGCGGGCCCTTGGGCTCGATGCCCAGCGGGTTGTTGGAGCCCGTGATGTGCAGCGCGGCCACGTGCAGGAAGACCACGCCCGTGATCACGAAGGGCAGCAGGAAGTGCAGGCTGAAGAAGCGGTTGAGCGTCGGGTTGTCCACGCTGAAGCCGCCCCACAGGTAGGTGACGATCTCCGGCCCGATCAGCGGGATGGCGCTGAACAGGTTGGTGATGACGGTGGCACCCCAGAAGGACATCTGGCCCCAGGGGAGCACGTAGCCCATGAAGGCGGTGGCCATCATCAGCAGGAAGATGATCACGCCCAGGATCCAGAGCAGTTCCCGCGGCGCCTTGTAGGAGCCGTAGTACATGCCGCGCCAGATGTGGATGAACACCACCGCGAAGAACAGGTGGGCGCCGTTCATATGAGCATAGCGGATCAGCCAGCCGAAATGCACGTCGCGCATGATGCGCTCGACGCTCTCGAAGGCGTGATCCACATGGGCGGTGTAATGCATCGCCAAGAACACGCCCGTGGCGATCATGATCATCAGGTTGATCATGGCCAGCGCACCGAAGTTCCAGAAGTAATTGAAGTTACGGGGCGTGGGGAACGTCCCGTATTCCTTCTGGATCATGGTGAACACCGGCAGGCGCTGGTCAACCCAGCGCACCACGGGGTTCTTGAACGAACTGTCGTGCAGGCCGATGGCCATCTTGCTCGTCCTCTAATGGGGACGGACCGGGCGGAACGGGACCATACCCGCCGCCCAGGGGCCGTCAGCCGATGCGGATCGCGGTATCGGAGGTGAAGGTGTAGCTGGGAACTTCAAGGTTGGTGGGCGCAGGGCCGCGCCGAATCCTTCCCGAAGTGTCATAGTGGCTGCCGTGGCAGGGGCAGAACCAGCCGCCGAAATCGCCGCGCGCATCGGTCGGCCGCTGGCCGAGCGGCACGCAGCCGAGATGGGTGCAGATGCCCACCACCACCAGCCAGGGCGCCTGCTGCACGCGACTGTCGTCGGCGGCGGGGTCCTTCAGGCCGGACAGCGGCTCGGCGCGGGCGGCCTCGATCTCTGCCGCCGTGCGGTGGCGCACGAAGACGGGCTTGCCGCGCCACATCACGGTGACGGCCGAGCCTTCCGCGATGGGCGCCAGGTCCACATCGGTGCTGGCCAGCGCCAGCACGTCGCCGCCCGGGGCGAGGGAGGAAATGAACGGCCAGGCGAGCGCGCCGACGCCGACCACGGCAAAAGCTGTCGTGGTGAGCTTCAGGAAGTCACGCTTGGTGACGGCCTCGGCCGGAGCCCCCGCGGGGGAATGGGTCGTCGCACCGCTGGGTGCCGAAGTCTGTGCCATGACACTCCATCTCAACTCTGCGCCCCGCCTGGGCCGGATCGGCGGGCAGGGCCTTGCATGATGGGATTTGGCGGCCAAACCTTGGCGCGCAACCCCGACCTTCGCGTTGGGCTAATAGGCGCCCATCCCTGCCCTGTCCACCTCATCAGCCATGGGCAAGGCCGTGATTTGCAGGGTATTCATTCACAGACCATGACCATGAGCAGCCACGTGACCCACCCTTTCGCCGAACCGGCCCGCGCCTGGTTCGAAACCTTGCGGGACCGCATCTGTGCCGCCTTCGAGGCGATCGAGGATGAATTGGCCGAAGGGCCGCATGCCGGGCTGCCGGCGGGCCGCTTCACCTACACCCCCTGGCAGCGCGCGGAAGGGGGCGGCGGCACCATGGGGCTGATGCGCGGGCGCGTCTTCGAGAAGGTGGGCGTGAACATCTCGACCGTGCATGGCGAGTTCAGCCCCGAGTTCCGCAAGCAGATTCCCGGCGCGGAGGAGGACCCGCGCTTCCTCGCCACCGGCATCTCGCTGGTGGCGCATCCGCGTTCGCCCCGCGCGGCCACGGCGCACATGAACACGCGCTTCATCTGCACCACCAAGGCCTGGTTCGGCGGCGGCGGCGACATCACGCCCATGGACAAGGAAAGCGCCGAAAGCCTGGAAGACGCGGCCTTCTTCCACGCCGCCTACCAGCGCGCCTGCGACAAGCACGACCCGACCTACTACCCGCGCTTCAAGCAATGGTGCGAGGAGTACTTCTTCCTGCCGCACCGGGGCGAGACGCGCGGCCTGGGCGGCATCTTCTACGACTGGCTGGGCGACCGCACGCCGGGCAAGGGCATCGAGGCGGACTTCGCCTTCACCAAGGATGTGGGCCTCGCCTTCCTGGAATCCTATCCGGCCATCGTCCGCCGGCGCATGCACGAGAGCTGGACGGAGGCCGAGCGCCAGCACCAGCTGCTGCGCCGCGGCCGTTACGTGGAATTCAACCTGTTGCATGACCGCGGCACCATCTTCGGCCTCAAGACGGGCGGGAATGTGGAGGCGATCCTGATGTCCCTGCCGCCGGAGGCGGCTTGGTAACGCCCACGCCGGAGGCGGCCTGGTAGCGCCTACGCCGGAGGCGGCGTGGTGACGCCTACGCCGGAGGCGGCGTGGTGAATCACCCGCGCCCGCGCATGTAGCGGCGTTCGGGGCGATAGCCGAACCAGCGGGAAAGACGACGGATCAGGGCTTGGAACATGGCGGGGGCTCGGGCGCGCATGGCCCCTCATGGGCCAGGGATGAGGCCGCTTCGGGCCGTCTCAATGGCATTCCTATGGCACCAAAAGATGAACGGCGGATTGCCGGAGTGCGATCCATGTCCCATGTTTCTCCCATCAACTAGGGAGAAAACGCATGACAAGCATCATCCGCCCCGCGCGGCGCGCCCTGCTCGCGGCCGGCCTTCTCAGCCCCCTGGCCGCCCCGGCGCTGGCGCAGTCGCCCTGGCCCAACCGCCCCGTCCGCGTGATCGTGCCCTGGCCGCCGGGCGGCAGCACCGACGTGCTGGCGCGCATCGTGGCCGAGCGCATGCAGGCCATCACGGGCCAGCCCTTCGCCGTCGAGAACCGTTCGGGTGCGGCCGGCAACATCGGCGCCGACGCCATCGCGAAATCCACGCCCGATGGCTACACCATGGGCCCGCTGACGCTGACCGTCTGGGCCATCCACATGTTCCTGTATGACCGGATGCCCTTCAATCCGGACACGGAACTCCAGCCCATCTCGATGCATTGGGAACTGCCCAATGTCTTCGCCGTGCCCAGCGCGCATGTGCCGGCCCGCAACCCGCGCGAGTTCATCGAATGGGCGCGCGCGCGGCGGCAGGGCGTGGCCTATGGCTCGCCGGGGGTGGGCACCAGCCCGCACCTCTCGGGCGCGCTGTTTGCCAACCGCAACAACCTCGATGCCACGCATGTGCCCTTCCGGGGTGCCGCGCAGACCATCCCGGCCATGCTGCAGGGTGATGTGAACTTCGCCATCGACAACCTGGCCAGCTACGTGCCCGTCATCGCCGATGGCCGCATGCGCGCGCTGGCGGTGACGAGCGCCGAGCGCCATCCGGCCCTGCCCGACACCCCCACCATGGCCGAGGCGGGCATCGAGAACTTCACCGTCGCCTCCTGGTGCGCCTATGCCTTCCCGGCCGGCGTGCCCGCGCCCATCCTGCAGCGGGCCAACCAGCTCATGCAGGACATCCACAACGATCCCGCCATCCAGGAGCGCTTCATCCGCGCCGGCGGCCGCGCCATGGCCTCCACGCCCGACGGCGTGTGGGAACGCGCCCGGCGCGAGCGCCCGATGTGGGAGGAGATGGCCCGGATTACCGGCGCGCGCCTGGGGTAGTATAGGGGCGGGCATGTCCCGCTGGATGAACGCCCTTTTCGTGGACCACGCGGTGCTGCGCGTCGCGTGGCGCAATTGGGGGGTGGTGGAGAGCGGCCGGCTCTACCGGTCGAACCACCCCCTGCCCTGGCAGTTGGCGGCCGCCGCGCGGCGGCATGGCATCGCCAGCGTCATCAACCTGCGCGGCCACCGCGCCGCCTGTGGCTCCGACCATCTGAGCCGGGAGGCGGCGCCGGCGCTGGGCCTCGTCCATGCCGACCAACCGCTGGAAAGCCGCGGCGCGCCGCACAAGGATAGGCTGCAAAGGCTGATCCACCTCTACCGCACCCTGCCCGAGCCCATCCTGATCCATTGCAAATCGGGCGCCGACCGCGCGGGGTTGGCGGCGGGCGTGTGGCGGCTGCTGCAGGGGCATGGGGCGGCGCGGGCGGCGGCGGAGCTTTCGCTGCGGCACGGCCATTTCGCGGCGGCCAAGACCGGCATCCTGGACGAATTCTTCGCGGAATACGCCAAGGCAGAGGCCCAGGGGCGCGATTTCGAGACCTGGCTCGCGCAGGATTACGACGAGGTGGCGCTGCGCGCCCGCTTCCGCCCGCGCGCCGTGGCGTCCTGGTTCACGGACAAGGTGCTGCGGCGGGAATAGAGCGGGATGCGTTGAGGTGGCATCACCGAAAACGCTGAATCCCGCTCTCGACAATGGCTGGAGCGGGCTGCGTGAACCCAGGTGCACGCAGCCCGCTCCAGGCCTCAGCGCCGCGCGAGAAGCACCAGCGCCAGGGCGCAGAGGGCTGCCGCCACGCCGAGACTGGCGGCGAAGCCAGCCTGGAACCCGCCCGGCACTTGCTCGAAGACCAGGGTGAGCAGCGAGGCCGCCATCACCACCCCCAGCGTGCGCGTCATCATCGCGAGGCTTCCCGCCACGCCCCGCTGCGCCCGCGGCAGGCTGCCGGTGACGATCTCGGCATGGGCGACCGTCAGCAAGCCCAGCCCTGCCCCGTGCAGCAGCAGCGCCGCCAGCATCCAGGGCAGCGGCGTGGCGGCACTCCAGAAGGCGATGGCAGCCAGCCCCAGCCCCGTGCAGCCCACCCCCAGCCGCACCAGCAGGGCGGCGGGAACGCGACCCGTGCCCCAGCCCGCCGCCAGCGAGGCCGCCATGCTGCCCGTGGCCGAGACCGCCAGCACCAGCCCGCCCCAGCCCGTCGGCAGCCCGGCCACGCCCACCAGGTGGTAGGGCACGAAGAGCAGCACGGCGAAGCCCGCCATATGCGCCAGCACCACGGCCGTGTTTAGCGCGGCGAAGCCCGGCAGGCGGAACACCGACAGGTCCAGCACCGGATGCGCCACGCGCCGGCTGCGCGCCAGGAAGCCCCAGCCGGCCAGCGCCGCGAGCAGCAGCAGGGCGGGGGCGAGACCCTGTTCCAGGTGCCGGGCCTGGTTCACCGCCAGCAGCAGCCCGCCGATGGCGGCGGCCAGCAGCACGGCGCCCAGCGCATCGAAGGGCTCGCGCCGCGCCGGCAAGGGCGCGCCGGGCAACCGCCAGGCCAGCAGCAGCGCCAGCAGCGAGAGCGGCGTGCGGAACCAGAACACGCCGGGCCAACCGAACGCCGCCACCAGCACGCCCCCCAGCAGCGGCCCCAGCACGGATCCGGCCGCGAACATCAGCCCGTAGAGGCCAAGCGCCCTGGGCCGCAGCGCCTCGGGCACCTGCGCCGTGACCAAGGCGGGCCCGCAGCTGATGACCAGCGCCGCCCCCACCCCCTGCAACACCCGGCAGGCCAGCAGCACCGGATAGCTCGGCGCCAGCGCGCAGAGCAGGCAGGCCACCGCGCTCACCACCAGCCCCGCGCGGAAGACGCGCGCATGACCCAGGATGTCGCCCAGCCGGCCGATGCCCAGCATCAGGCTGCCATAGGTGAGCACATAGCTGATGACGATCCACTGGATGCCCGGCAGGGCCAGGCCGAAATGCGCCGTGATGGCCGGGAAGGCGATGTTCAGCGCGCTGTCCAGCGGCACCACCAGGCTGCCGAAGCCCACCACGCCCATGCGCCAGAGCGCCAGGCGGTTCATCGTCTCTGGCCGCGCGGGCGCAAAGGGGCTGTCATGGCGCGATGGTAGAGGGAGTTTCCGGCATGAGCACATGGGGCGTGGATTCCGAGACGGGCGTGCTGCGCGACGTGCTGCTCTGCCCACCCGACAACTACGACTGGCTGCCGCTGAACGCGGTGGCGCGGGCGAACATCGCGAGCGGCGCGCGGCCCGACCCCCAGGCCGTGCGCCGCGAGTTCCGGGAGCTGGAGGATGCGCTGGAAGGGGCCGGCGTGCGACGCCATTACCTGACGCCCGAACCCCATCTGGGCTACCAGGTCTATGCGCGCGACAGCAGCCAGATGACGCCCTGGGGCCCCATGGTCACCCACATGTTCAAGCCGGAGCGCCAGGGCGAATACGCGCCGGTGATCCACTTCTACCAGGCGCTGGGCTGCCCCATCTGGCGCTATGCGAACCATGGCCATGTGGAGGGCGGCGACATCGCCATCATCCGCCCCGGGCTGCTGGCCATCGGCCACACCGGCACCCGCACGGACCTCGACGGCGCGCGGCAACTGGCCGGCTGGTTCGCGGCCGAGGGGTGGGAGGTGCGCCTCGTCCCGCTGGACGAGCATTTCCTGCACCTCGACGTGGTGTTCTGCATGGTGAACGACCGGCTGGCGGTGGGCTGCACCCAGGTGCTGGACCCCGATTTCGTGGCGTGGCTGTCGGGCCACGGCATCGCCCTGCTGGACACGAGCTACCGCGAGGTGATGGACCTCTCCTGCAACCTGCTGGCGCTGGGCAATGACCGGGTGATCTCGGCCCTGCACAGCGCGCGGCTGAACGCGGCGCTGCGGGCGGAGGGCATCACGGTGCTGGACCCTGATCTGCGCGTCATCACGCGCGGCGGTGGCGGCGCGCATTGCCTGACCATGCCCCTGCGGCGGGACGCCGCCCAAAAGAGCTTCGAAGGGACGCGCTCGGCGCCTGATCCGCGCAGGCGAAGCCGGAGCGGTGAATCAGTCGCGCGAACGCGACGCCTGATCCGCGCAGGCGAAGCCGGAGCGGTGAATCAGTCGCTCACATGGCGCGACTTGCCAGCCACGGCGCGATGGGCTTCAACCCGCGCCCCCTTTCGGAAGCCCGCCCCATGCGCCCGCGTCTTGGTCTCGACTTCGGCACCACCAACAGCGTCGCCGCCCTGCGCCACCCCGATGGACGCGTGGAGGTGCTGCGCCACCCGACCGGCGAGGTCTTCCGCTCCGTCCTCAGCTTCTGGCGCGGCGCGGGCGGGCGGCCCCTGCACGCGGCCGGGCCCGCGGCCATCGCGGCCTATCTGGAGGAGCCCTTCGAGAACCGGCTCATCATGTCCATGAAGAGCTACCTGGCCCAGGCCAGCTTCACCGAGACGCGCATCCTGGGCCGCGGCTATGACCTGCCCGCGCTGATTTCCCTGTTCCTGCGCGAATGGCTGGCGCCCTTCCGCGCGCATCTGGACGAGGCCGAGGTCATCGTGGGCCGCCCCGTGCGCTTCGTGGGCGAGCGCGCCGATGACGCGCTGGGCGAGGCCCGGCTGCGCGCGGCGCTCGCCCAGGCCGGGCTGCATGACGTGACGCTGGCGCTGGAACCCGCCGGCGCGGGCCAGCTTTTCGCGCGCGACCTGGATGGGCCCGCCACCGTGCTGGTGGCCGATTTCGGCGGCGGCACCAGTGACTTCTCGGTGCTGCGCTTCGCGCCCCACGAAGGCCGCGTCACGGCGCTGGGCCAATCGGGCGTGGGCATCGCGGGCGATGCGCTGGATTTCCGCATCATTGACCACGTGGTGTCGCCGCATCTGGGCAAGGGCGGCACCTATCGTGTGATGGGGGGCAACCCGCTGCCGGTGCCGCCCGCCTGGTATCTGGCCTTCGCGCGGTGGAACCAGTTGTCGCTGATGCGCGCGCCGCGCACCCTGCGCGACATCCGCGAGGTGGCCGCCACCGCCGAGGAGCCCGATGCCCTGCACCGCCTGCTGCGCTTCCTGGAGGAGGAGGCGGGCTATGCGCTGTATCGCGCCGTCTCGGGCGTGAAGGCCGCTCTATCGGGGGCGGAGGAGGCGCGGCTGCAATTCCACGAAGCCGGGCTGCACCTCGATGCGCCCATCACCCGCGCGGAGTTCGAGGGCTGGATCGCGCCCGAACTCGCGCGCATCGGCGCGGCGGTGGATGCGGCGCTGGTGGACGCCGGAATCGGCGCGGAGGATGTGGACCGGGTGTTCCTGACGGGCGGCACCTCGCTGGTGCCGGCGGTGCGGGCCATCTTCACGGAACGCTTCGGCGCGGCGCGCGTGGTGGCGGGTGGCGCCTTCGTCTCGGTGGCGGAGGGGTTGGCGCTGATGGAACCCGTTGGCAAGGCCGCCAGCCTGGCCTACAGCCCGGCGGCTGATTCACGCCTTCGGTGATTCCACCGAAGGCGATCAGACGCTAGACAGCCCGGCGGCTGATTCACGCCTTCGGTGATTCCACCGAAGGCGATCAGACGCTATGAGGTTCCACCATGTCCGACACCCCGACCCTCCCCGACCGTCTCTCCAGCGACCCCACCAGCCCCTTCTACAACGAGGAATTGCTGAAGCGCGGCGTGGGCATCCGCTTCAAGGGGCAGGAGAAGACCAATGTCGAGGAGTATTGCGTCTCCGAAGGCTGGGTGCGCGTCAGCATGGGCAAGAGCGTGGATCGCAAGGGCCGCCCGCTGACCCTGAAGCTGACCGGGCCGGTGGAGCCTTACCTGCATGAGGAGACGCCTGGGGGCTGAGCCCTAGCCGGCCGCCTTCAGCACCAGGATCCCGCCCACGATCATGCCGATGCCCAGCAGGCGCGGCAGGCTCACCGCATCTCCCAGGAAGGCCATGCCGATGATGGCCGTGCCCGTGGCGCCGATGCCGGTCCAGACCGCATAGGCCGTGCCGATCGGCAGCACCTTCAGCGCCACCGACAGCAGCCAGAAGCTCGCCACCATCGCGGACACGGTGAAGACCGACGGCCAGAGCCGCGTGAAGCCCACCGTGTATTTCAGCCCCACCGCCCAGGCGATCTCGAAGAGGCCCGCGGCGCCAAGGGTCAGCCAGGCCATGCCCATGCGTCGTCTCCGTTGCGGGGCGCAGCGGTAGGGGCGGGGCTGGGTCGGGTCAATATCGAAGCGCGGGATTCCACATCTTCGCCGCTGCCGCGCCTCGACGCATCCCGCTCAGGCGTTCAGCGGGATTTCCACCTCCAGCAGCGGCGCGTGCTGCTGGGCGCCATAGACGTCGGTGTCGCCGAAATCCCCGGCCGGCACCAGGCGCGGCAGCGTCGCCTTGAAGGCCAGCGCCGCGTCATAGGGGGTGAAGAGGACCTTCTCCTCCGGCACGCCGTAAAGGCGCGCGAAGAGCGCCGCGTTCAGCACCCCCGTGGCCTTCACCTGGCGATAGACGGCCGCATCCTCGAACAGCACGTCGATGGTGACGAGGAAGGGGCCGGCATTCTTGCTCTTGCAGACCTGCGCGATGTCGCGGATGCGTGGCATGTCGTCAGACCCGTTCATGCTCGATGGGGAACAACGCGTAGGGATCATCCGGCACGCAGAGGTGGAACACGCTGAAGCGATACAGCGGCCCCAGCGGAATGTCGGAGGGCGAGAAGGGGAAGGCCATGTTCCCCTCGCGGCACAGGCGGCCGGGGAAGTCCGCGTGCAGCAGGCTGGTGCGCGCCACGGCCAGCACGCCGTCGGCGATCTCCTGGCTGTCGGCCAGCACCTCCACCACGAAGCCCAGCTCATGCGGCGTGTTGCGCGGCGCGCGTTCCCAGGCGCCCATCACGCCGTCCTGGCCATAGACGCGCACCTTCATCTGCCAGGCCGCGCCTGGAATGCCGATGGCGGTGGTCTTCATCACCACGCGTTCGCGATGGCCCACCAGGTAGTCGTCCATCTGGCCGATCAGCACCGGATCGCGCGTGCCGCAGAGGGTGATGGCGCGATAGCCCGCGCGCTCCACGCCCTCCAGCTTCACCGTGTAGGTGTCGGCCGGCGTCCAGGTCATGCCGGAGACGCGCACGGCGCGGTCCGAGACGGGGTCGAAGCGCACATGCTCCGTGTCCAGCATCCCGCCCGGCTCCAGGTGATGGATGGGGCTCGCGTTCTCGTGCAGGGCGAAGTTCGCGACGGAGAGCGGCGTGCAGCGGCGGATGGGGTTGGGCGGCTCGCAGACCAGGTGGTCGTCGCGCAGCGTGACGAGGAGGCAGTCGGGCTCCTTGGGCACGGCGGGCTCGGCGCCGCATTCCAGCATCTTGCCGGCATACCAGGCGGGGGCCGGCGGGATGCCGGCGCGCAGCGCGGGCGCCACCCATTGCGCGGGGTCGCTGCTGCGGCCGCAGAGGATGACCTGAGCCCCCTCATCGAGCGCGCGGGCGATGGGTTCGGGGCCCATCATGGCGACGATGCGCTCGGCGCGATCAATGGTCGCGGCGTCGAGTTCGGGCAGGCTGGCCAGCGGCTTCGTGCGCCCGCCCTCGCGCATGCGGTGCAGCGTCGCCCGGTCGGGTTCCGCATGGATCAGCGCCATGGGGAAGGAGAGGCCCTCCTCCCGCGCGATCTCGCGCACCAGGGCGGCGGTGTCCTGCAGGTGGGGCTCGCCCCCCGCGCCGCCGGCGGTGCCGATGATGCAGGGGATGCGCGCGGCGACGGCCGCTTGCAGCATCAGCTTCAGGTCGCGCTTCACCGCCATGCGGTTGCAGAAGCTGGTCCCGGCGCCGAGGTAGTGCGGCCCCGGGTCCGTGCTGCCGCCATCGGCGCCGATGATGTGCGGCTCCCGCGCCATGCCGCGGCGGAGCGAGTCCTCGGCATAGCCATAGCCGAGGATCCCGCTGGTCGAGAGCATCCGGATTTCGTTCATGTGGCCGGCCTCAGCAGGCCCTCGCGCGCGGCCTGCGCCCATTTGGCGTCATCGTCGCGAAGGAGTTGCGCGAATTGCGGAACGGTCAGCGGCACCGTCTCCATGCCCAGCGTCCGCCAGCGTTCGCGCATGGCGGGCTCGGCCAGCAACTCGTTGATGTTGGTGTTGAGGCGGTTGGCGATCTCCATGGGCAGGCCCTTGGGGGCCAGCCAGCAGAACCAGCCGATGAAGTCGGCACCCTGCACGCCCGCCTCGCGCAGCGTGGGCACGTCGGGCAGGAAGGGCGAGCGCTCGGGCGAGGAGACGGCGATGATGCGGATATGCCCCGCCGCCACCAGCGGCGCCGCCGTCGCCGGGCTGCCCCAGGCCACGGGCAGGTGGCCCGCCGTGAGGTCCGCGATATAGGCGCCGCTGCCGCGATAGGGCACCTCGATGATCTCCACGCCCGCGCGCGCCGCGAAGAGGCGCGCGGTGATGGAGGATTGCGCGTCCGAACTGGCCTGCGCCACCACGCCCGGCCGCGCGCGGGCGGCTTCCAGCAGCCCCGCCACATCGGTGAAGGGCGCGCGGGCCGAGGCCATCAGCACCAGCGGGTAGCGCGCCGTGAGCGCGATGGGCGTCACGTCATTCAACGGATCGAAGGGCAGCGGGCCGAGATACTTCGCCATGACATGGGTGCTGGTCTGCGCGCCCAGCACATAGCCATCGGGCGGGCTGCGGGTCACGGCCTCGGTGCCCACGATGCCGTTCGCACCCGGGCGGTTCTCCACCACGAAGTTGCGGCCGAAGCGGGTGGCGAGGCCCTCCGCGATGGCGCGCGTCGTGATGTCCGTGCCACCGCCCGCGGCATAGGGGACGATGATGCGGACGGGGCGCGCGGGCCAGGCTTCCTGCGCGCCAGCCGTGGCCAGCGCGGGCAAGGCGAGGCCCGCGCCCAAGGCGGCGCGGCGGGTGATGCCATGTGTCATGTGTCGTTTCTCCCTTGTGGCGTCGCGGCGTTCAGCGGCCGCGATCGGTCTTCTTCCAATCCCCGGCGTTCGGACGGGTCAGGCCAAGGTTCTCGCGCAGCGTGTTGCCGGCGTAGTCCTTGTGATAGAGGCCGCGCCGCTGCAGTTCCGGCACCACCAGACGGGCGAAATCCTCGAAGGCGCCGGGCATCTGCGTCGCCACCAGCACGAAGCCGTCGCAGGCGCGGCTGGTGAACCATTCCTCCATCTGGTCGGCCACGTCGGTGGGCGTGCCGCAGAAGATGGGGAATTCGCGGATGGTGCCGCGGCCCGAGAAATGCACGAAGTCGCGCACGGTCGGGTTGGGCTTGCCGCTGAGCGCCACCACGCGGTCCTTGAAGCCGGTCCAGGACATCTTGCGCAGTTCCTCGTCCGTGAATTCGGAATCGAGGTCCTTGCTGGCGAAGTCGAAATTGGTCACTTCCGAGAGCAGCACCAGCGCGTCCATGGGCTTGGCCAGCGATAGCACATAGTCGCGCTTCGCCTCGGCCGCCGCCCGCGTCTCGGCCACGCAGACATAGCAGGCGGGCGCCACGGTCACCTTGTCCGGATCACGCCCCGCATCGGCCACGGCCTGCTTCAGGTCGGCATATTGCTTCCGGCCCGCCTCGATGGTCGGGTAGACGACGAAGATCAGCTCCCCCCAGCGGCCGGCGAAGCGGCGGCCGCGGCCGCTCTGCCCCGCCTGGATCAGCACCGGATGCCCCTGCGGCGAGCGCGGCACCGGCAGCGGACCCTTGGAGCGGAAATACTCGCCCTGGTGATTCAGCGCATGGACCTTGGACCCATCGGCGAAGCGGCCGCTGGCCTTGTCGCCGATGATGGCGCCTTCCTCCCAGCTGTCCCAATGGCCTATGACGACTTCGACGAATTCATCCGCCCGGTCGTAGCGGAGGTCATGCTCCAGGTGTTCGGCCCGGCCGAAATTCGCGGCCTCGGAATCATTCAGCGAGGTGACGATGTTCCAGGCCGCGCGGCCCTCCGTCATCAGGTCGAGCGTGGCGAAGAGGCGCGCCACGTGGAAGGGCTCGTAATAGGTGGTGGAGTAGGTGGCCCCGAGCCCCAGATGCTTCGTGGCGCCCGCGATGGAGACCAGGATGGTGGCCGGGTCCATCTTCACCACGCGGATGCCGTTCTCCACCGCCTCGCGGTGGTCGTGGCCATAGATGTCGGGCATGGCCAGGCGATCGTCGAAGAAGGCCAGGTGGAACTTCCCCTCCTCCAGCACGCGGCCGATGCGCTGGAAATAGGCCGGCGTCAGGAAGTCCATGGGGTTCGCCTGGTGCCGCCAGGAGCCGGGCGCGATGGAGCAGTTCTGCGCCTGCAGGAAGCCGACCATGGCGATCTGGCGGCCATCTTTCATGGACATGGGGCGTGGCACCTTTGTTTCCTCTGGTCCGAACCTAGGCGCGGGGGCGGGGAGACGTCCAGCGGTTTTGCGCAAACGTTCGCACAAATTTTTCCGAGGTTTTGCGTGCCTTCTTGGTGCCAGCTTGCGGTAAGCTGCGCTGACGCTTGCGCATCCCCGCCGCATGGAGAACAGAGACAGGCATGGACGACAGCAACGGCCCACGCGTGACCATCGTGACCTTGTCGCGCCGCGCCGGCGTTTCGCCCTCCACCGTCTCGCGCGCGCTGCGGGGTGATCCGCGCATCTCCAAATCCGTGCGCCGCAGCATCGCGGCCCTGGCGGCGGAGGAGGGCTACCTGCCCAATGCCGTGGCGCGGGGCCTGGCCTCCGGGCGCAGCGGCCTGATCGGCCTGGCGCTGGGGCCCACCGAGAACCCGCTCTACACCCAGCTTCTGCAACTGGCCGTGCAGGAGGCCGCGACGCGCGGGCTGCGCTTCCTCGTGATGCATGCGGGCGAGGGCGCGGTGGACGAGGACACGGCGGGCGCCATCCTCGGCTATCAGCTCGATGGCTGCCTCATCACCTCGGCGGACCTGTCCTCGCGCGCGGCGGAAATCTGCGCGCGGCATCGCGTGCCCGTCGTCATGGTCAGCCGCGTGGCGCGGCTGCACGCCAGCGCCGTCACCTGCGACAATCGCGCCGGGGCGCGCGAGATGGCGAGCCTGCTGCTGGAGGCCGGGCACCGGCGCTTCGCCGTGGTGCATGTGGGGGGCCGCAGCTCCCCGGGGCTGGAGCGGGAGCACGGCTTCTTGGAACGCCTGGCCGAGGCCGGCCTCACCCCGGTGGCACGGGAGGAGGCGGTGTCCTCCTACGAGGCCGGCTATGCGGCCGGGCAGCGGCTGGTGGATGTGCGGCCCGATGCGGTCTTCGCCGTCAGCGACATCATCGCGCTGGGCGTGATGGACGCGCTGCGCGCCGGCGGGCTGCGCGTGCCGGAGGATGTCTCCGTCACCGGCTTCGACGACATCGCCGAGGCCGCCCGCCCCGCCTATGCGCTGACCACCGCGGCCCAGCCGCTCTCCGCCATGGTGACGCGCGCGCTGGACCTGCTGGAGGCGCGCATCGCCAACCCCTTCGCCCCCGACGAGACCATCACGCTGGGCGCCCGGGTGGTGCGGCGGGGCTCGGCGCGGCTGGGCTGATCAGATCCTTCTGGGCGGCCGATTCACGGCTCCGGCGATTCCGCCGAAGCCGATCGGACGCCTGCCGAGCGGCCGATTCACGGCTCCGGCGATTCCACCGAAGCCGATCGGACGCTTTCTGGACGGCCGATTCACGGCTCCGGCGATTCCGCCGAAGCCGATCGGACGTCTGCCAGCGCCGCCGCCACGCGCCGCGCGAAGCCGGCGGGGTCGCGCGGGGCGTCGCCATCCTGCACCCGCGCGAGGTCGAGCAGCATCCCGGCCATCTCCGTGACGTCCTCGCCGGCCTCGGCCCCTGCTGCCAGGCGGCGCACCAGCGGATGGCGCGGGTTGAGGCGCAGCACGGCACGGTCCGGCCCGAAGGCGCGGCCGGCGCGGCGCATCATGCGCTGCATCTGCAGATCGGGCGCGCCGGCCTGGGCGGCCAGCACGGCGACGCTGTCCACGAGCTGCGCGGTTTCCTCGACGGCGGCGACATCCTCCTTCAGCGCCTCGCGCAGCAGGGGCAGGAGCGCGGCGAGATCGGGCGCCGGCTCGCCTTCCACCTTGTGTTCGGAGAGGTCCACCTGGCCCTGGGTGATGCTGCGCAGCGCCTTGCCCTCGAAGCTCGCCAGGCGCTCGGGCCAGAAGGCGTCAATGGGGTCGGAGAGCAGCAGCACTTCCAGCCCGCGCGCGCGGAAGCCCTCCAGCTGGGGCGATTTCGCCAGGGCCGCCGCGTCATCGCCCACCAGGAAGTAGATCTCCTGCTGGCCGTCCTTCATGCGCGCGACGTAGTTGGCGAGCGAGGTCCAACCCTCCTGCGCGGAGGAACGGAAGCGCAGCAGGCCGGCCAGTTCCGTGCGGTGCTCGGCATCCTCCCAAACGCCTTCCTTCAGCGTGGCGCCGAAGTTCTCCCAGAAGGGCGTGTAGGCCTCGGCGTCCTTCGCGCGGGTCTTGAGCTCGGACAGCACGCGGGCGGTGACGGCGCGGCGGATGCGGGCGAGCACGGGCGTGGCCTGCAGCATCTCGCGCGAGACGTTCAGCGGCAGGTCCTCGGTGTCCACCACGCCGGTCACGAAGCGCAGCCAGGGCGGCAGGAGGGCCGCCTCGTCGGTGATGAACATCCGCCGCACATGCAGGCGCAGCCGGCTTTCGCGCGCCTCCTCGACCGGCGTGAAGGGCTTCATGCCGGGGATGAACAACAGCGCGGTGAATTCCAGCGTGCCCTCGGCGCGCCAGTGCAGCGTGGCCCAGGGCGTGTCGAAGACATGGCCCAGATGGCGGTGGAAATCGGCGTAGGCTTCCTCGGTGATCTCCGACTTGGGCTTGCGCCAAAGTGCCGTGCCCTCGTTCGCCGCCTGCTCCTCACCATCCTTCACCACCATGATGGGCAGGGTGATGTGGTCCGCCCATTTGCGGATGATGGTCTGCAGGCGGATGGGTTCCAGGAATTCCTCAGCGTCGGCCTTCATGTGCAGCACGATGTCGGTGCCGGCCTCCTCGCGCGTGGCCGGCGCCAAAGTATATTCGCCGCGCCCTTCGGAGGCCCAGGCCCAGGCTTCCTGCTGGCCCGCGCGGCGCGACGTCACTTCCACCCGCTCCGCCACCATGAAGGCCGAGTAGAAGCCCACGCCGAACTGGCCGATGAGGCTGGGCTTGTCGCTGGCCTGGCTCTCCGCCATCGCGCGGGTGAAGGCCAGCGTGCCGGAACGCGCGATGGTGCCCAAATGCTGCGCCAGCTCGGCCTTGTCCATGCCGATGCCGTTGTCGCTGATGGTGAGCGTGCGGGCCGCCTTGTCAGGCACCACGCGCACGCGCGGCGCGTCGGGCAGGGAGAGGTCGGGGTTGGTCAGCGCCTCGAAGCGCCGGCGGTCCACCGCGTCGGCGGCGTTGGCCACCAGTTCGCGCAGGAAGATCTCGCGCTCGGAGTAGAGGGCGTGGACCACCAGGTCCAGCAGCCGGCCCACCTCGGCGCCGAAGCTGTGCCGTTCGACGGATTCGGTCATGATCTGGTCCTCAACAAAGGTCTTGGGCGGCGGCGATATGCGCGGCGCGCGGCCCGGATTCAAGCGGGCGCGGCAAGCCCCGCCAGGAAGCGCCGCACCGCGGAGGCGATGGCCGGCGCGGGGTCCTCCGGCGTGGGCAGATGGTAGATGAAGCGGCGGATGCCGATATAGACGATGCCACCATGGAGGTTCCACATGTCCTCCATGGAGGGGGCCATGAGGCCAGGGCTCGCCGCGATCTCCTCGCGCAGCGGCGCCAGCAGGCGTTCGCCCACATGGTCGAGGTAGCGGCGGTTCAGCACCTCGCCGGTCAGCCCCGCCCACATGAAGATGCGCATCCACTCATAGGTGAAGATGGCGCGGGTGTATTCGGCATAGAAGGCGCAGAGGCGGGCCTCGATAGGGGTGGCGCGGTCGCGGATGGCGTCGGGCCAGCCGGGTTCCAGCCGGCCCAGGTAGACACGGGCGAAGACGGCCTCGGTCAGCTCCGCCTTGCTGCCGAAATACTGGTAGACCAGCGCCTGGGTCACGCCCGCGCGTCGCGCGAGGTCACGCGTGGTGCCGCCCAGCCCCACCTCGGCGAAATGGGCCACGGCGGCGTCCAGGATCTGTTCGCGCCGCGCCTCGGGCTCCAGCCGGCGGCGTGGCGATGGCGGCGGGGGTCCGTCCAAACCTCTGCTTCCTCTCGCTTGACAACATGCTGCCCGCCGCTGATCAATTGATCAACAAGTGGCGCGTGGCGGCAAGTCTCGCGCAGGGAGCAGCGTTCATGAAGTGGCCCGCACTGGGATATCTGCGCGCGTCGAGCCTGGATGAGCTGTGGCGCGCGCTGGGGGATGGGGCGCAAATCCTGGCGGGCGGGCAGACGCTGCTGGCCACCCTCGCCTTCCGCCTGTCCGAGCCCGGCACGCTGGTGGACATCACCCGCATTCCCGAACTGCGCGGCATCTCCGTCACGGGCGGCGTGCTGCGCGTGGGCGCGCTGACCCGCCATGCGGAGCTGGGGCGGGATGCGTTGGTGGCGCGCCACGCGCCGCTGCTGACGCAGGCCGTGCCGCACATCGCCCACCCCGCCATCCGCAACCGCGGCACCATCGGCGGCAGCCTGGCCTATGCCGACCCGGCCGCCGAGCTGCCGGCCTGCGCCGTGGCCCTGGACGCCACGCTGGTGCTGGCGCGCGAGGGGGGTGAGCGGCGCGTGAAGGCGACCGACTTCTTCACCGGGCTGCTGACCACGGCGCTGGAACCGGGCGAGATCATCGCCGCCGTGGAATTTCCCCTGGCCGGGCCGTCGCAGCGCGCGGTGATTTTGGAAGTGGCGCGGCGCAGCGGCGACTATGCCATGGCCGGGCTGGCGGCGGTGCTGGACCTCGGCGCGGATGGCCGCGTGACCGCCCCGCGCCTCACCTTCTTCGGCGTGGGCGACGGCCCGGTGCTGGCCACGCGCGCCAATGCCGCGCTGGAAGGCCGCGCGCTGGATGCCGCCGCCATCGCCGCCGCGCAGGCCGCGCTGGACGCGGACCTCGACCCGCCGGCCGACCTGCACGGCCCGCCCGCCATGAAGCGCCACCTCTGCCGCGTGCTGCTGGGCCGCGCGCTGCAATCCCTCACGCCCGCCACGGAGCAGGCCGCATGATGATCACCCTGACCGTCAATGGCGAGCGCGTGACGCGCCATGTCGAACCCCGCCGCCACCTGATCGACTTCCTGCGGCTGGACCTCGGCCTCACCGGCTCGCACGCCGGGTGCGAGCATGGGGTCTGCGGCGCCTGCACGGTGCGCGTGGATGGCGAGATCGTGCGCGGCTGCCTGGTGCTGGCCGCCAGCCTGGACGGCGCCGAGGTCACCACCATCGAGGGCCTGACCGACAGCGGCGAGGTGGCCGATTTGCAGGACCAGTTCGTGGCGAGAAACGCCGCGCAATGCGGCTTCTGCACGCCGGGAATGGTGATGGCGGCGGCCGACATCCTGGCCCACCACGCCGATGCCGACCGCGCCGCGATCCGCGAGCATCTCGCCGGCAACTACTGCCGCTGCACCGGCTACCAGGCCATCGTGGAGGCGGTAGCCGCAACGCTCTCGGAGCGGGCGATTCACACCTCGGCCGATGCCGGCCGAGGTGATCGCACGCGGGAGGCCCGCCGATGAACGAGATTCCCACGCCGGCCAGCATCGGCCTCTCGCGCGAGGATCTGCCCAACTCCTACATCGGCCGTTCGGTGCCGCGGCCAAGCCTGCCCAAGCTGGTTCAGGGCCGCGCGACCTACACGGATGACGTGGTGCTGCCGCGCATGCTGCACGCGGCCTTCCTGCGCAGCCCGCACGCGCATGCGCGAATTCTCGCCATCCGCATCGAGGCGGCGCTGGCGGTGCCGGGCGTGGTGCGCGTCTTCACCGGCGCCGACCTGGCGAAGGTCTGTGACCCCTGGGTGGCGGTGCTGGACCACCTGAAGGGCATGAAGTCCGCGCCGCAGCACCCGCTGCCGCTGGACCGCGCCACCTGGCAGGGCGAGGCGGTGGTCGCCGTGCTGGCCGACACCCGCGCCGCCGCCGAGGATGGCGTGGCCGCCATCGAGGTGGACTGGGACCCCCTGCCCGCCCAGACCGACATGGAGACGGCGCTGGACGCCGGCACCGTGGTGATCCACCCCGAGCTGGGTGACAACCTGGTCTTCACCCGCACCGCCACCAAGGGCGATGTGGACGCGGCCTTCGCCGCCGCGCACAAGGTGGTGGAGGCCACCTTCGTCACGGGTCGCCACACGGGCGTGACGCTGGAACCCCGCTCCATCATCGCGGACTACAACCGCGCGGACGGCATGCTGACGGTGCACCAAGCCACCCAGGCGCCGCACATGATGCAGAACGTATTCGCGAAGCACCTGCGGCTGGAGGAGAGCCAGGTCCGCGTCATCTGCAAGGATGTGGGCGGCAGCTTCGGCATCAAGGTGCATGTCTATCCGGACGAGGTGGCCGTCGCCGCCATGGCGCGCGTGCTTGGGCGCCCGGTGAAGTTCATCGCCGACCGCTTCGAGAGCTTCGCCTCCGACATCCATGCGCGGGACCATCGCATCAAGGCGCGCATGGCGGTGAATGCGGACGGCACCATCATCGGCTTCGACGTGGATGATTTGACGGGCATCGGGCCGTATTCCGTCTATCCGCGCACCTCGGCTATGGAGGGCAACCAGGTGGTGAACCTGGTGGGCGGGCCCTATGACTTCGCGCATTACCGCTGCACGACGCGCGTGGTGCTGCAGAACAAGGCGCCCACCTGCCAGTATCGCGCCGTCGGCCACCCCATTGCCACCGCCGTGACCGAGGGGCTGGTCGAGATGGCGGCACGCGAGCTCGGCATGGACGCGCTGGACCTGCGCCGGCGCAACATGATCCGCGACGACGCCTATCCCTTCACCTCGCCGCCCGGCATGCGCTTCGAGGGGCTGTCGCACCATGCGAGCCTCGACAAGCTGCTGGAGATGGTGCCGGTGGCGCGCATCCGCGCGGACCAGGCGGAACAGCGCGCGATAGGCGTGCACCGGGGCCTGGGCTTCGCGGCCTTCATCGAACTGACCAACCCCTCGCCCTTCATGTATGGCATCGGCGGCGCGCGCATCTCGGCACAGGATGGCTGCACGGTGCGGATGGACCCGGATGGTTCCGTGGTGGCGTCCTCGGGCGTCACGGAACAGGGCCAGGGCACCGAAGCCATCCTGGCGCAGATCGTGGCCCACGGCGTGGGCGTGCCGGTGGAGCGCGTGAAGATCATCACCGGCGACACGCTGAACACGCCCTATGGCGGCGGCACCTGGGCCTGCCGCGGGGCGGGCATCGGCGGCGAGGCGGCGCTGCAATCGGCGCTGGCCTTGAAGGCGCAGATCCTGGAGGTGGCGGGCGCCATGCTCCAGGCGGCACCCGAGAGTCTCGACATCGTGATGGGCCACATCACCGACCGCGCGAGCGGCGCCCAGCGCATGTCGCTGCACGAACTCGGCCGCATCGTCTATTTCCGCGGCGACACCCTGCCGCGTGACCTGCCGCGCGAGCTGGTGCAGACGCGCCACTTCATCACCAAGGAATACCCCTTCGCCTTCACCAACGGCATCCAGGCCTGCTGGGCCGAGGTGGACACCGACACCGGCATGGTGAAGCTGCTGGAGCATTGGGTGGTGGAGGATTGCGGCCGCGTCGTGAACCCGCTGCTGGTGGATGAGCAGGTGCGCGGCGGCGTGGTGCAGGGGCTGGGCGGCGCGCTCTACGAACACTGCGTCTATGACGAGCGCGGCAATTTGCTCACCACCACCATGGCCGACTACCTGGTGCCCATGTCGGCCGAGATGCCGGACATCCATGTGGGCCATGTCGAGACGCCCACGAAGGAAAGCCTGCTTGGCGCCAAGGGCGCGGGCGAGGCCGGCACGGCGGGCGCGCCGGGTGCCTTGATGAACGCCATCAATGACGCGCTGGCGCCGCTGGGTGCGCGCGTGCTGGAACAACCCTTCACCCCCGCGCGCATCCTGGCCGCGCTGGGCCGCATCTGATGCCGGGAACGGGAGGAAACAACATGTCCATCCATCGCCGCAGCCTGGCGGCAGGCGCCGCCGCATTGCCGCTGTTCGCCGTGCATTCGCAGGCGCAGACGGCGCTCAACGTCACCATCGCCTCATCCCACCCGGTAGCCAACTTCTGGGTGTCCATGATGAAGAACGTCTTCCAGCCGGAGACGGAAAAATTCCTGCGCGACAACGGCAACACCCACCGCATCAACTGGCGCGAGGCCTATGGCGGCACGCTCTATCGCTTCCAGGACACGATGGAGGCGGTGCGCGACAACATCACCGACATCGGCTATGTCGGCACGCTGTGGGAGGGCAGCACCATGCCCCTCCAGAACGTCACCTACTTCACGCCCTTCGCCACCGGCGACCACGCCGTGGTGGCCAATGCCTTCGAGGCGATGAACGAGAACGTGCCGGCCATCCGCGAGAACTGGTCCTCGCTGAACATGGTGCCGCTGTCGTCCTTCATCACGGACACCTACCACATCTGGTCCACCTTCCCGGTGCGGACGCTGGACGATCTGCGGAACCGCAAGATCTCGGCGCCCGGCACCAGCGCGAACTGGCTCTCCGGCACAGGGGCGACGCCGGTGGATGGCGCGCTGACCACCTACTACACGGACATCCAGACGGGTGTGTCCGAAGGGGCGCTCTCCTTCTTCGTGGGTATCCTGCCCACGCGCGTCTATGAGGTCGCGCGGCACATCTGCAAATGCGATGTGGGCGCGATGTATGTGGGCGGCATCGCGGCCAACCGCCAGCGCTTCGGCCGCTTCCCCGAGCCGGTGCGGCGCGCGATGACGGCGGCGGGCAAGGCCAGCACCGTCGCGCATATCCAGGACGTGTCCTCGCGCATCGCGGCCGCCGAGGCCGAGATGGTGCAGAAGGGTGCCATCATCACCACGCTCGCCCCCGCCGAGCGCCAGCGCTGGATCAGCGGGCTGCCCAACATCGCGCAGACCTGGGCGCGCAGTTCCGGCCCCGCCTCGCGCGACGTGCTGAACGCCTATTTCGCCGCCATCCGTGGCGCGGGCCAGACGCCCGGCCGCGACTGGGACCGCGAAGTGACCGCCTGAAGCCGGAAGGAAAGCGCCGCCATGGCCGATGAGACGAACATGGCGGCGCTGGACGCCGCGCCCGGACCGCGGGGCTTCGACCCGGTGCGGCTCGCGCTCGATGCGCTGGCCGCCATCGGCACCATCTGGACCTTCGGGCTGATGCTGCTGATCTGCGCGGATGTGATCGGGCGTTCCTTCCTGAACGCGCCCATCACGGGCGTCGCCGAGATCGCGGCGCATTCCGTGGTGGGCATCGTCTTCCTGCAGATCGGCGCCACCATCTACCAGCGCCGCATGACGCGGGCCGACTTCCTCATTGACCGCATCGTCCGCACGGCGCCCGCGCTGGGCCGCGCCATGGAGGTCGTGTTCCTGCTGGTCGGTGCGGCCGTGATGGCGTTCATCGCCTGGGCGGCCTGGCCCGGTGTGTGGAATTCGCTGGCCTTGCGGGAATTCTTCGGCGTGCAGGGCCTCTTCACTGTGCCCACCTGGCCCTTCCGCGCGCTGATCGTGCTGGGGGGTGCGGCGGGCGCCATCGCGCACCTGGCCCTGCTGCCAAATGCCATCCGGGGACGCTGAGCGATGGAAGACATCACGCTGGGCTTCACGCTGATCGGCGTCATGGTGGGCCTCATCATGCTGGGCCTGCCCATCGGCATCACGCTCATCGGCACGGGGGCGGTGGGCGTCTGGCTCATCCGCGACAATCCGGACCTGGCCTTCCGCTTCACGGCCATGTCCACCTATTCAGGCATCCAGGACTACCTGTTTGCCACCATCCCGCTCTTCGTGCTGATGGGTCTGCTGGTCAGCGTCTCCAATGTGGGGCGCGACACCTTCGAGGTGGCGCAGGCCCTGTTGCGGCGCGTGCGCGGCGGGCTGGGCATGGCGACCGTGGGGGCGAACGCCATCTTCGCGGCGGTGACGGGCGTCTCCATCGCTTCCGCCGCCGTCTTCACCAAGGTCGCGGTGCCGGAGATGGTGCGGCATGGCTATTCCTTGCGCTTCGCCACGGGCACGGTGGCGGGCAGCTCCATCCTGGGCATGCTGATCCCGCCCTCGTTGCTCATGATCGTCTATGGCGTGCTGGCCGAGGTTTCCATCGGGCGCATGTTCATCGCCGGCATCCTGCCCGGCCTCCTCATCGCGCTGGGCTTCGTCGCGCTGATCTGGGTGCGCGCGGCCTTCTTCCCGCACCAGATCATGACCGCCGCCGCCCCCGCGCCCGCCCCGCCGGAACGTGACATGCCGGAACGCGACATGCCGGTGGGCGAGATGGTGGCCAAGGCCGTGCCCATCCTCTCGCTGGTGGTGCTGATCCTGGGCGGGCTCTACACCGGCTTCTTCACGCCGACCGAGGCCGGCGCGGTGGGGGCGGCCGGCGCGTTGGTGATCGCACTCGCGCGGCGGCAGCTGGGCTGGGCGCGCTTCTGGCAGGTGCTGCGCGAGACGGGGCTGGTCTCCGCCTCCATCCTGTTCCTGCTGGTGGCGGCGAGCCTCTATTCGCGCATGCTCTCCATGGCGGGCGTGCCCCAGGCCATCGGCGAGATGGTGGAGACCATGGGCCTCGGCCCCTACGGCTTCCTCGCCGCCTTCGTGGTGATCGTGCTGCTGATGGGGATGATCCTGGACAGCACCTCCATCCTGCTGATCATGGTGCCGATCGGCGCGCCCATCGCGCAGGCCATGGGGTTCGACCTGATCCATTTCGGCATCATGGTCATCATCGCCGTCGAGATGGGGCTGCTGACGCCGCCCTTCGGGATCTCGGTCTTCACGGTGAAAGCCACGCTCGGCGACCCGCGGGTGGGGGTGGAGACGATCTTCGCCGGCGCCCTGCCCTATGTGCTGGTGATGGGCGCCGCCCTGGTGCTGATCGCCTTCGTGCCGGCCATCGCGACGGCGTTGGTGGGCTGAAGCCCGAGCGGCCGATTCACGCCTCCGGTGTTCCACCGAAGGCGATCGGACGCTTTGCCACGCGGCCGATTCGCGCCTCCGGTGTTCCACCGAAGGCGATCGGACGCTTTGCCACGCGGCCGATTCACGCCTCCGGTGTTCCACCGAAGGCGATCGGACGCTACCCCAGCTTCTTCAGCGCGAAGTCATAGCGCAGCACCCGCCAGGGCGCGTCCAGCACCGTGCCGTCCGGCGCCACGCCCCGCGGCTGCGGCGCGAAGGGCACCACCAGCGCGTCCTTCACGCCGAAGACCGCGTCGCTGTCGAGGTATTCATCGCCCTCGGCGAAGACATGCGTCACCAGCGTCTCGTGGCCGGGCGCGCTGATCATGAAGTGGACATGGGCCGGGCGCATGGGGTGGCGGCCCGTGGCCTCCAGCATGGCGCCCACCGGGCCATCGGTCGGCACGGGATAGGCGGTGGGGGTGATGGTCCAGAAGTGGAAGCCGCCCTCGGCGTCGGTGCGGAAGACGGCGCGCAATTCGGGCACCGGGCCTTCCGCGCGCTGCACGTCGTAGAAGCCCTCCGCGTCCGAATGCCAGATGTCCAGAAGCGCGCCCGCCAGCGGCGTGCCATCCGCGCTCGTCACCTGGCCCGAGACGTGCAGCCGCTCGCCGCCCACGCCCTGCGCCAGCACGCTGCCGAGCGGCTTTTCCGCGACACCCGCCACATGGAAGGGGCCGAGCACGGTGGTGGGCGTGGCCCCCTCCGGCAGGCGGTGGTTGATGGCGTCCACCAGCATGGACACGCCCAGCGTGTCCGACAGCAGGATGAATTCCTGCCGCGTGTTGTCGCATTTCTGGCCAGTCTGCGTGAGGAAGGAAATTGCCGCCTGCCATTCTTCGAAGCTCGGCTCCACCTCGCGCACGAAGCCGTGCAGATGGCGCACCAGCGCCTGCATCACCTGGCGCAGGCGTGGGTCGGGCGTGGTCTCGAAACGGGCCAGCACCGCCTCGGTGATGCTGGCCTCGTCGAAGTCGCGCATGGCGGTCAGACGCCGCCCAGGGCAAGATACTTGATCTCGAGATAGTCCTCGATGCCGTATTTGCTGCCCTCGCGGCCCAGGCCGGACTGCTTCACGCCGCCAAAGGGCGCGATCTCGGTCGAGATGATGCCCTCGTTGATGCCGATGATGCCGCTCTCCAGCGCCTCGGCCACGCGGAAGATGCGGCCCACGTCGCGCGCGTAGAAATAGGCGGCCAGGCCGAATTCGCTGTCGTTCGCGAGAGCGATGCCCTCCTCCTCCGTTTCGAAGCGGAAGAGCGGGGCGACGGGACCGAAGGTCTCCTCGCGGAAGCACAGGGCACCCGCCGGCACGCCGGTCAGGATGGTCGGCTCGAAGAAATTGCCGCCATTTCCGTGGCGCTTGCCGCCGGTCAGCACCTTGGCCCCCTTCGACGTGGCGTCGGCGATGTGTTCCTCCACCTTGGCAACCGCATCGGCGTTGATCAGCGGGCCCTGCGTCACGCCCGGCTCCATCCCGTTGCCGACCTTCAATCCCTCCACCGCCTCCTTCAGCTTGGCCGCGAATTCGTCATAGACGCCCGACTGCACCAGGATGCGGTTGGCGCAGACGCAGGTCTGCCCGGTGTTGCGATACTTGGACGCCATGACGCCCAGCACCGCCGCATCGAGGTCCGCGTCCTCGAACACCAGGAAGGGCGCGTTGCCGCCCAGCTCCATGCTGGTCTTCTTCACCGTGGTGGCGCATTGCGCGAGCAACTGCCGCCCCACTTCCGTGGAGCCCGTGAAGCTGAACTTGCGCACGAGCGGGTTGGAGGTCAGCTCCCCGCCCGTCGCGGCGGCGGGCCCGGTGATGACGTTGCACACGCCGGGCGGCATCCCCGCGCGCTCGGCCAGCACGCCCAGCGCCAGCGCCGAGAAGGGCGTCTGGCTCGCGGGCCGGATCACGCCCGTGCAGCCCGCGGCCCAGCCGGGGCCGGCCTTGCGGGTGATCATCGCACTCGGGAAATTCCAGGGCGTGATGGCGGCGAAGACGCCGATCGGCTCCTTCATCACGATGACGCGGCGGCCCGGCGCGTTGGGCGGAATGGTGTCGCCATAGACGCGCTTGGCTTCCTCCGCGAACCATTCGAGGAAGCTCGCGGAATAGGCCACCTCGCCCTTGGCCTCGGCCAGCGGCTTGCCCTGCTCGGCCGTCATGATGGCGGCCAGGTCATCGGCGTTCGCGTGCATCAGGTCATGCAGGCGGCGCAGGATGGCGGCGCGTTCCTTGGCCAGCAGCTTGCGCCAGGCGCCGAAGGCGGCGTGCGCGGCCTCGATGGCGCGGCGCGTCTCGGCCACGCCCATGGCGGGGACATGGCCGATGACCTCGCCCGTAGCGGGGTTGCGGACAGCGACGGTCTTGCCGCTGTCGGCCTGGACCCATTCGCCGTTGATGAGGTTGGCCTCGCGGAACAGCGAGGGGTCCTTCAGCGGCAGCTTCGCGGTGGCGTCGAGCATGGCATTGTCCTCCGGTGTTGCGGGCAGGATAGGCCGGGCAAAGGGCATTTGTCAGCGCCGCCCGGCATGGCGCCCCACCCGCCTTCGGTGTTAAGGGCCGGGGCGTCTGCGGGTTCCCGCCCCGGGCAACCACCCCCGGCCTCGCGCCGGGCCCTGGCCGAGGACGCCTCCTGGAATGATTCGCAGCCTCTATGACTGGACACTCTCGCTCGCGCGCACGCCGCATGCGCTCTGGGCGCTGGCGGTGGTGTCCTTCCTGGAAAGCTCCGTCTTCCCCATCCCGCCCGACGTGCTGATGATTCCCATGATCATCGCCCGGCCCTCGCGCGCCTTCGTCATCGCGGGGGTGGCCATGGTGACGTCGGTGCTGGGGGGCGTGGCGGGGTATTTCATCGGCTACGGCATGTTCGAGACGCTGGGCCGGCCGGTGCTGGAGTTCTACGGCAAGGCGGCCTATTTCGAGGAATTCTCCAGCCATTACAACGAATGGGGCGCCTGGGCGGTGCTTATCGCCGGGGTGACGCCCTTCCCCTACAAGGTCATCACCATCCTCTCG
Source organism: Roseococcus suduntuyensis (assembly GCF_014196305.1). Lineage (GTDB taxonomy): Bacteria > Pseudomonadota > Alphaproteobacteria > Acetobacterales > Acetobacteraceae > Roseococcus > Roseococcus suduntuyensis. Next base: position 1,031,629 of record NZ_JACIDJ010000001.1, on the reverse strand, counting down.
GGCGCCACGGCGCTGTCGCTGCCGGTGTTCATCGTGGCGAGCATCGCCGCAAGGGGGCTGCGCTTCTTCCTGGTGGCGGCGCTGCTGTGGAAGTTCGGCCCACCCATCCAGCAATTCATCGAGAAGCGGCTGGGGCTGATGTTCACGCTGTTCGTGGTGCTGTTGGTGGGCGGGTTCGTGGCGCTGCGGTTCCTGTAGCGCCAGCCGCTAACCCCTCCCCCGCACCAGGCTCAAAGTGCTGGACGCCAGCGCGAATCCCACCCCGCACAGGAAGCCCAGCCACGGCCCCGCCAGGGTGAAGCAGGCGGCGGCGGTGACGGCGCCGGTGCTCTGCCCCAGCACCCGCGCCGTGGCCTGCATGCCGCCCGCGCTGCCTGCCCGCGCGCGGGGTGCCGCCGAGAGCATGGCGCGGTTGTTGGGTGACTGGAACCCGGCGAAGCCAATCCCGGCCAGCAGCAGCGCCCCGCACACGGCCCAGACCATGGTCGGCGGCACCACCGCCAGGATGACCAGCGCCGTCGCGAGAAACACGCCGCCCAGCACGCAGGTCAGCGGCGAATTGGCCTGGTCCGCCCAGCGCCCCGCGATGGGGCCGAGCAACCCCACCGCCAGCGGATAGGGCGTGATGATCAGCCCGATCTGCACCGGGCTGAACCCCGCCGCCGAAAGGTGGAAGGGCAGGCTGATGACCAGCAGCATATGCGCCGCGAACATCAGCACCGAGGCCGAGACGGCGAAGCGCACCACCCGGATCCGCAGCAGGTCGAGCGGCAGCAGCGGCACGGGCCGCGCCATTTCCAGCCGCACCAGCGCCGCGGCGCAGAGCATGCCTCCCAGCAGCGCCGGCACCGCCACCCAGGGCGCGTGTAGCAGCAAATCCATCCCCAGGAACACCAGGCCGAAGGCGGCCACGTTCAGCCCCGCCGCCGTGATGTCGAAGGGCCGCCGGCGCCCCGGCACGCGGGGCACGAATTTCAGGCCGAGGATCAGCGCGGCCACGCCCAGCGGCACATGCGCGATGAAGACGGCGGGCCAGGGCGCCACGGCCAGCACGGCCGCGCCCAGGCTTGGCCCCGCCGCCGAGGCCAACCCCACCGTCATGGAATTCACCCCGATGGCGCGGCCGAGTTGCGCCGCCGGATAGGTGTGGCGCACCAGCCCCGCCGTCAGGCTCATCACCGCCGCACTGCCCAGGCCCTGGACCATGCGCGCGGCCAGCAGCGCCTCGAAGCTGGGCGCGACCGAACACACCATGGCCGCCAGCGAGAACACCAGCAGCCCCCAGGCCCAGACCCGGCGGAAACCGAAGATTTCCCCCAGCGCCGCCATGGGGATGAGGGTGCCCACCACGGTGATCTGGTAGGCGTTGACGATCCAGACCGCCTCGGCCGGCGTCAGGCCGAGATCGGCCGCGGCGGAAGGCAGGGCGATGTTGAGCATCGCCGCGTCCAGCACGGTGACGGTGATGCCGGCGGCGATACAGGCCGAGGCCAGCCCCCGCCGTCCGGGGGGCAGGCCATCGGCGTCGGAGCCACTCACGCCGCGATTTGACGCTTCTCCGCCTGCGGGAGGGTGACACCCACCAGGCAATCGCGCGTGACGATGGCGGCGAGCTGCTCCTCGCTCCAGCCTTCGGTCCCGGCGGGGCGGGTGGGCAGCACCATCCAGCGGTAGTCGGCCGTGCTGTCCACCACGCGCACCTGCACGCCCGCCGGCAGCACCGTGCCGAATTCGGCCAGCACGGCACGCGGCTCACGCACCGCCCGCGCGCGATAGGCGGCGGATTTGTACCAGTGCGGCGGGTAGCCGATGACCGCGCGCGGATAGCAGGAGCACAGCGTGCACACGACAAGGTGATGCAGCCTGTCCGTATCTTCCAGCACGCCCAGCGGGGGGGCGCCCTTCATGCCCACGCCGAAGGCCTCGGCGGCGGCGGTGCCGTCGCGCAGCATCAGCGCGCGGAATTCGGGGTCCAGCCAGGCGCGGGCCACCATGCGGGCGCCCGTTTCGGGCTGGGCGCGCTCGGCCTGGGTCTGGCAGCGGACGATGTCCTCCTCCACCAGCACGCCCCGGCGCTTCAGCGCGGCGACGAGCTTGTCCAGGAGTTCGACGCTCTCGGGCAGCGGGGTTCCGGCCATGTCAGGCTTCCTCCAGCCAATGTTCGAAGATCTCGATCAGCACGGTGTCGCCGGCCTCGCCCTCGCCCCAGACGGGCGGTTGCGCGAACTCGACATGGTAGAGGATGCGCGGCGTGCCCGGGCGGCCGAAGGCCAGGTCCTCGGGGTTGGGGAAGCGGCCCAGCGCGCGCGTCACCACGCCCTCGCGCCCGCGCACATAGTGCGGCGTGCGCAGGTGCATGGGGGCGATGCGCTCGGGCCGGCCGGGCTTCACCCGCACCCGCGCGCCGGGGGCGAAGCGGGCCTCGGCCACGTCCTGCACACCGTGGCTCACTTGATGTCCTCCCAGGTGATGACACCCTTGCGGACCATCACGGCCGTTACCGAGCGCAGCCATTTCTCGTAATAGGTCAGGCCGAAATATTCGGTTTCATGCAGCGCCTCGATGTTGAAGCGCATCTCGTCCACGGTGAACAACCCCTTCTCCCGCAGGACCGAACGCACGGCGTCCACCCGCTTGTCGAAGGCGCTGGGCGGCGCGTCGTCATCCGGCTCGACGGGGGTGCAGCGGAAGCGCGGGTTTCCGCCGAGGTCGTGGGTCGCGGGGCGATCGGGGTCGGGGCTGTCCATGAAGGGATGCTAGCCATGGCTGGGCCGCCGCCGCAATGGTCCGGACGGGTTGTCGCGCGCCCCATACGGGACAACCGGACAAGACAAGATGCCGCTCTTGCCTTATCCCTGCGCCGGAACATCTACAGGCGGCCCCAGGAAATTCCCATGGAAGTGATCCTCGACCCCCAGAACCCGTCCCAGCGCCCCGACCCCGTGTCGGATGGCGACCAGAAGACCTTCATGCAGGACGTCATCAACGCCTCGCGCGAGGTGCCGGTCCTGGTGGATTTCTGGGCGACCTGGTGCGGGCCCTGCAAGACGCTGACGCCGACGCTGGAGAAGGTGGTGCGCGCGGCCGGCGGGCGGGTGAAGCTGGTCAAGATCGACATCGACAAGAACACGGCCCTCGTCCAGCAGCTCGCCCAGCTCGGCCTGCCGCTGCAATCGGTGCCGACGGTCGCCGCCTTCTACAAGGGGCAGATCGCGGACCTCTTCCAGGGCGCCCTGCCCGAGGGCGAGGTGAAGAAGTTCATCGAGAACCTGCTCAAGCTCGCCGGCGGGCAGATGCCCGCCACCGAGATTCTGGCGGAAGCCAAGGCCCTGCTGGAAGCCGGCGACGCCCAGGGCGCGCTCGAACTCTTCGCGGGCCTCGCCCAGCAGGAACCCGAGAATGCCGAGGCCCTGGCCGGCCTCGCCCGCTGCCTCATCGCGCTGGAGGAGGAGGAGCAGGCCCAGCAGATGCTCGACAGCCTCTCCGACAAGCTGAAGGCCCACCCCGAGATCTCGTCCGTGCGCGCCGCCATGGAACTGGCGGCCCAGGGCCGCGCGGCCGCGGGCATGCTCGGCCAGTATGAGCAGCGCATCGCCGCCGACCCCGATGACCATGAGGCGCGCATCGAGCTCGCCGTGGCGCTGGCCGGCATGAACAAGCGGCAGGAGGCGGCCGACGCGCTGCTGGAGGCCATCCGCCGCGACCGCGCCTGGAACGAGGAGGCCGCGCGCAAGCAGCTTCTCAAGTTCTTCGAGGCCTGGGGCTTCGACGACCCCGCCACCATGAAGGCCCGGCGCGGCCTCTCGACCATCCTGTTCCGCTGAGCATGGACCCTTTCCAGCCCGCGCCGGAGCAGCTTCCCGCCGAGATCGCGATCTTCCCGCTGTCCGGCGCGCTGCTGCTGCCGGGCGGGCGGCTGCCGCTCAACATCTTCGAGCCGCGGTATCTCGCCATGACGCTGGACAGCCTGGCGCATGGCCGGCTGTTCGGCATGATCCAGGGCGACCCGTCCAAGCCGCGCGGCGAGCGCGGCAGCGTCCCCTATGGGGTGGGCTGCCTCGGCCGCGTCTCCTCCTTCTCGGAGACGGAGGATGGGCGGCTGCTGGTGACGCTGACCGGCGTGCTGCGCTTCCGCGTGGCCGAGGAAATCGAGATGCGGCGCGGCTATCGCCGCGTGCGGGCGGATTACGACGCCTATCTGGCCGACCTCGACCCGCCCGTGGACCCGGTGCCCCATGCGGAGATCCTGGACGCGCTGCGCCCCTATTTCGCGGCCAAGGGCATCGAGGCCAACTGGTCCGCCATTGAGGAGATGTCGGGGCCCACGCTGGTGACCACGCTCGCCATGGTCTGCCCCTTCGCCATCCCGGAAAAGCAGGCGCTGCTGGAGGCTCCGACCCTGACCGAGCGCGTCTCCACCCTCGTCACCCTGCTGCGGATGGACGCCCATGATGGCGGCGACCTTCCGCCCGATGCGCGGCCCAGCTAGAACTTTCCCATGAACCAGACCCCCCCTCCCGCCGGCGGCGCCGTGGACCCGCAGCTCCTGGAAATCCTGGTCTGCCCGGTCACGAAGAAACCGCTGCGCTATGACCGCGACCGGGGCGAGCTGATCAGCGACGCCGCGGGCTTGGCCTATCCGGTGCGCGACGGCATTCCCATCATGCTGCCCGACCAGGCGCGCAAGCTGCCCTGATGACGGTAACGGAGCTGCGCTACCGCGCGGCGGACCGTGTGCTGCACATCGCCTTCGACGATGGCGCGCGCTTCGCGCTGAGCGCGGAATACCTGCGCGTGGAGAGCCCCTCGGCCGAGGTGCAGGGCCATTCGCCCGAGCAGAAGCGCCTCATCGCCGGGCGGCGCCATGTGGGCATCATGAAGATCGAGCCGGTGGGGCATTACGCCGTGCGGCTGCATTTCGACGATTTGCACGACAGCGGCATCTACTCCTGGGCCTGGCTGCGGAAGCTGGGCGAGGAGGAAGGCACGCGCTGGGCGGCTTATGAGGTGGCGTTGGCGGAGAAGGGGCTGAGCCGGGACCCGCCGGGGCGCTAAGGCAGCCTTGCCCGCACATCGGGCAGACATGACCCCGCATTGGGGATTCGCCTCAAAAAGAGTCAGTTTCGCCTTGCGATGACGGTTTCCTGCGTGGTCCCCTCCCCGGGCACCTAGACCGGAGACCGACCATGGCCACCTCCCGCCGCGCCTTCCTCGCCAGCACCGGGCTTGCCGCCTTGTCCACCCCCGCGCTGTCCCAGGGCGCCGCCGCCCGCGCGCTGCGCTTCATCCCGCACGCCAATCTGGGCGCGGTGGATCCGGTGGCGACCTCGGGCTACATCGTCCGCAACTACGGCTTCATGGTCTATGACACGCTCTTCGCGGTGGACACCGACTTCAAGGTGCAGCCGCAGATGGTGGAAAGCCACGAGACCTCGGCCGATGGCCGGACCTGGCGCTTCCGCCTGCGCGAGGGACTGCGCTTCCACGACAACGAACCCGTCCGCGGGGTGGATGCCATCGCCTCCATCAAGCGCTGGGGCGCCCGCGACACCATGGGCCAGACGCTCATGACCGTGATGGACGAGATGCGCGCCACCTCGGACCGCGACTTCGAGATGCGCCTCAAGCAGCCCTTCCCGCTGATGCTGGACAGTCTGGGCAAGCTCTCCACCCAGGCGCTGTTCGTGGTGCCGGAGCGCGTGGGCAACTCCGACCCGCAGGTGCCCAACAACGAGACGGTGGGCTCCGGCCCCTTCCGCTTCCTGCGCAACGAGTGGGTGCCGGGCAGCCTGGCCGCCTTCGAGAAATTCGCGGGCTATGTGCCGCGCGCCGAGCCCTCCTCCGGGGCGGCCGGCGGCAAGCGCGTGCTGGTGGACCGGGTGGAGTGGCGCATCATCCCCGACGCCTCCACCTCCGCCAATGCGCTGCAGACGGGCGAGGTGGACTGGTATGAGCAGCCCAGCTTCGACCTGCTGCCGGTCATCTCGCGCAACCGCAACGTCCGCATCGAGATCACGGACCCGATGGGTTCGCTGATGATGATCCGCTTCAACCAGCTGCACCCGCCCTTCGACAACCCGGCCATCCGCCGCGCCGTGCTGATGGCGACGGACCAGCAGGCCTATCTCGACGCGGTGGTGGGCAACCCGCGATATTCGGCGCTGTGCCGCAGCATGTATGCCTGCGGCACGCCCATCGGCACGGACCAGGGCACGGGGGTGATGCCGGGCAACCTCGAACGCGGCCGCGCGGCGCTGCGCGAGGCCGGCTACAACAACGAGCCGGTGGTGATCCTGGCCGCCATGGACAACCCGGCCAACAGCCAGATGTCGCAGGTGACGGCCGACCTGCTGCGCCGCATGGGCATGAATGTGGAGCTGGTGGCGACCGACTGGTCCGCCCTGCTGGCCCGCCGCGCCAACCGCAACCCGCCGGACCGGGGCGGGTGGAGCATCTTCCACACCTCCTGGGTGGGGCTGGATGTCGCGGGTCCGGCGCTGCATCTGCCGCTGCGCGCCCATGGCGCCCCCGCCTGGGCCGGCTGGCCGACGGACCCCGAGATCGAAAGCCTGCGCACGCAATTCATCGCGGCCACCGACCCGGCGGAGGGCCAGCGCATCGCCATGGCGCTCCAGGCGCGGGCCTTCGAGAGCGTGCCCTTCGTGCCGCTGGGCACCATCATCCAGCCCACCGCCTTCCGCCGGAACGTGCAGGGCATCGTCAATGCGCCGGTGCCGTTCTTCTGGGGCGTCAGCAAGAGCTGAACGCAAAAGGGGCGGCGAGGCCTTCGCCCCGCCGCCCCCTTGAGCCGGTTGCCCGGCGCGTCAGCCGCGCTGGCCGCGCGTCGCGCGCTCGGCCTCGCTCAATGCCGTCGCGCGGTCCGGGGAGGCGCTGTAGATGATGCGCGCGTCCTCGCCCGAGCCCACGATGTGCGAGTAGATCGGCGCCTGGCTGCGGACGGGGCCGGTGTATTCGACGCGGGCGTCCTCACCGTTGCCGACCAGCCGAGCCTCGCCACCGCCCAGCACGTTGGCGCCCAGCACGTTGGAGCCCTGCGGCGCCTGATAGGTGGGCGTGCCGAAGTCGCGGGGGTAGGCGACGCTCTCCTGCGCCTGGGCGAAGGCGGGCGCCAGCAGAAGGGCGGCGCCGGCGGCGATGGTGCGGAAGTTGATGGTCATGGTGGTCTCCTGTCGGGGTGGCCCTTGGGCCGATGGGATCGACGATCCCGTTGCCGCCCAATGTGAGTGACCGGTCGGTATCTTTCAAGTCACGACCGTGAAGGATCATCATCACCATCGCCAATGGAGCATGGACGTCCACATGCTCATGGCGCCATGCGGTCAAGGGCATGCCCGAGGGCATGCCGGGCCGATGCCGCGCAGGCTGCGGGCATCGTCCGCGCGCAGGTGCCACCTGTCGGCGCCTGGAAGGCTCAACACGAAGGGCGGCGAGGCCTTCGCCCCGCCGCCCCCTGTTTCAGCGCCTTGCCTGGATCAGCCGCGCGTGCCGGGCAGGTAGCCCGCCTCGCTCAGCGCCTGGGCGCGGTCGGGCGTGGCGCTGTAGATGATGCGCGCATCCTCGCCCGTGCCGACCATATGCGCGAAGACCGGCTCCTGCGCCTGGGTGGGGCCGATATGGACCACCCGCTGGCTTTCGCCCGAGCCGACCAGACGGGCCTCGCCGCCACCCACCACGTTGCGGTTGTCCGAAGAATAGGCGGGGGTGCCGAACTGGGGCGACACCACCACGCTGTCCGCCGCCAGGGCGGGCGCGGCGAAGGCGGGGGCCAGCAGCAGGGCGGCGCCGGCGGCGAGGGTGCGGATATTCACGGTCATGACCAAACTCCTGTCGAAATGACGGCCCGGAGGCCGCGGGACCCTGTGGTCCCCTTGTCCAGGAAGCTGGGAATGCCGCGCCAAACCGCCAATTCGCGACGCGAACAGCCATCATAGCCCGTGTGAATGAAACTTTTACGTCACCTCCGTGACAGCTTCATGCGCGCAGGGGCAACCCCATGGCCTGCCGCGCGAAGGCGCGCTTCAGCGCGGGGATGCGGTCCACGGCCGCGATGCCCAGCCGCCGCGCCAGCCGCACCACGCCGATGTCGTTGCCGAACAGCTTCTCCAGCGCGTGGGTCGCGCCGATCATCATCAGCGCATCGGGCCGGCGCTCGGCCTGGTAGCGGCGGAGCAGGGCCGGGCTGCCCACATCCTCGCCGGCGGCATGGGCGTCGCCCACCAGGCGGGCCAGGGATTCCACGTCGCGGAAGCCGATGTTCAGCCCCTGCCCCGCGATGGGGTGCATGCCATGGGCGGAATCGCCGGCCAGCGCCATGCGTTCGGCCGTGTAGCGCAGCGCGTGCATGGCGGTCAGCGGATAGGACCAGCGGCGGCCGATGGGTTCGATCTCGCCCAGCCAGTCGCCCAGGCGGCGCTGGAGTTCGCGCTTGAAGCGGGCATCGTCCATGGCCAGCAGGCGCTGCGCGACACCGCGGCTTTCCGCCAGCACGAAGGCCGAGGCGTGCGGCAGGTGGCTGGTGCCGAACTCGTGCTGGTCGTTCAGCGGCAGTTGCGCGAAGGGGCCGGCCGGGAGGAACAGCTCCAGCGCGCGGTTATTGTGCGGCTTTTCATGGGCGAAGGCGCCCACCATGCCGATCTGCCCGTAGTCGTGCCGCGCGCTTCCGATGCCGGCCGAGGCGCGCAGCGGCGAATTGCGCCCCTCCGCCCCCACCACCAGCCGCGCGCGCAGGCGCCGCCCGTCGCGCAGGGTGAGGGTGGCGCCGTCCGCGTCGCGCGCCACCTCGGCCGTCATGGGCGCGAAGACCTGCACGCCCGGCAGCTCGGGCAGGCGGGCGTTGAGCGCGACCCTGAGCGCGCGCGCCTCCACCATCCAGCCGAAGGGGTCTTCGGCGACCTCGGCCGCCTCGAAGTCGAGGTCCAGCGAGGAGGGGCGTTCGCCGATGCGCCCATCGGCCACCTTGATGCCCTGGATGGGACAGGGGGTGGTGGGCAGGCGGTCCCAGATGCCCGCAGCCTCCAGCACCCGGCGCGAGGCCAGCGCGATGGCATAGGCCCGCCCGTCGAAACCCTGCAGTTCCATGGGCGGCAGGGGCGCGGCGTCCAGGATGGCGCAGGGCACGCCGCGGGCGGAGAGGGCGGCGGCCAGCGTGGCCCCCACGGGGCCGGCGCCCAGGATGGCGACTTCGGTTTCGAGCGTCTGGTTCATGAGCGACAGCTTAGTTGATTCCGTGAACGCGCAAGAGTCGGGCGTTCCGACGCCGTGGCATGGGGTCACTCTGCACGCAAAACAGGCAACCCCCGCGCAACCCCCCGATGAATCGTGCCCGAACCGAATGGCACGGGATTTGGATACCCGTAGGTTGACCGGCGGTGCGGCACCGCCGCGTATCGGGAGAGAGGCAGGCTGATGAAGCTCGTGATGGCGATCATCAAGCCCTTCAAGCTGGACGAGGTGCGCGACGCGCTCACCCCGCTCGGCGTGCAGGGGCTGACGGTGACAGAGGTGAAGGGTTTCGGGCGGCAGAAGGGCCAGACCGAGATCTACCGTGGCGCCGAATACCAGGTGAGCTTCCTGCCGAAGCTCAAGATCGAGGTCGCGGTGCCGGCCGAGATGGTGGACGCGGTGGTCGAGGCCATCTCCGCCGCCGCCCGCACCGGCAAGATCGGTGACGGCAAGATCTTCGTGCTGGATGTGGATCGCGCGCTCCGCATCCGCACCGGCGAAACCGACGCGGCGGCGCTGTGATGCGCGCGCCCAACCTTGGGAGAATTCCGAACATGAAGTCCTGGTTGCGCGGCGCGCTCATGGCCGCACCGCTGCTGGCGCTGTCTGGCGCGCCCGCCTTCGCGCAGGAGGCGACGGTGGACACGGGCGACACCGCCTGGATGCTCATCTCGACGGCCATCGTGCTGATGATGACCATCCCCGGCGTCGCGCTGTTCTATGCGGGCATGGTCCGCAAGAAGAACGTGCTGTCCACGCTGGCGCAGTCCTTCGTGGTGTGCGCGCTGGTCTCCGTCCTGTGGGTCGTGGCCGGCTACAGCATCGCCTTCGGCGAGGGCGGCGCCTATATCGGCGACCTGTCGCGCTTCATGCTGGCGGGCGTGGGCACCAACTGGAGCGCGCCCTTCACCCTGGGCAGCGGTGACAGCGCGGTGGCCACCACCATCCCCGAAAGCGTCTTCATCACCTTCCAGGGCACCTTCGCGGTGATCACGGCCGCCCTCATCACGGGCGCGCTGGCGGACCGCATCAAGTTCTCCGCCCTGCTGGTGTTCATCTCGCTCTGGACGCTGCTGGTCTATGCGCCGGTGGCGCATTGGGTGTGGCACCCGAACGGCTGGATCTTCGCCCTCGGCGCGCTCGACTTCGCGGGCGGCACGGTCGTTCACATCAACGCGGGCGTGGCCGGCCTGGTGGGCGCCATCGTGATCGGCAAGCGGCTGGGCTACGGCACGGACAACATGTCGCCGCACAACCTGGGCCTCGCCGTCGTGGGCGCCTCGCTGCTGTGGGTGGGCTGGTTCGGCTTCAACGCGGGCTCGGCCGTCGGTGCCGGCGGCCGTGCGGGCATGGCCATGCTGGTGACGCACCTCGCCGCCGCCGCCGCCACCCTCTCCTGGCTGCTGGCCGAGTGGATGTTCAAGGGCAAGCCGTCGGTGCTGGGCGCCATCTCGGGCGCCGTGGCGGGCCTCGTCGCCATCACCCCGGCGGCCGGCTTCGTGCTGCCGGACGGCGCGCTGATCATCGGCGTGGTGGGCGGCCTGTTCGGCTTCTGGGGTGCGACCGCGCTCAAGAAGGCGCTGGGCTACGATGACAGCCTGGACGCCTTCGGCGTTCACGGCGTCTGCGGCATCGTGGGCGCGCTGCTGACCGGCGTGCTGGCGTATGGCGCGCTGTCGGCCACCACGGCGGACCCGGCCGGCATCAGCGGCTCGATGGAGCAGCTGGTGAAGCAGTTCTACGCCGTGGCCGCGACCTTCGTCTTCACCGCGGTGGCTTCCTTCATCCTCTTCAAGATCGTGGACGTGATCGTGGGCCTGCGCGTCACCGAGGAAGAAGAGCGCGAGGGCCTCGACGTCACGCAGCACGGCGAACGCCTGGGCTGACGCCTGGGCATTGCCGGGAGGGCGATTCACCGCTTCGCGGATCGCACTCCAGATTGCCGGGAGGGCGATTCACCGCTTCGGCGATGCCGCCTTCGCGGATCGCACTCCAGCCAGTGATCAGGGGCGCGCCGGGGGAAACTCCGGCGCGCCCTTTCTTTTTCAAGCTTCCGCTTGACCCGGCGCGGCCGCCTTCCCTTCTATTGTTCCATGCGCGATCTGGCGGCGGTGCCGCGCGGCGATGAGGACAGCTGGTGGGCCGTGGTGGCCACGGTGGGCCGCGCGCATCGCGTCGCCGAGATCTACCGCTCCCGCGCCGCCGCCCTGGAAGACCGCGCCTGGCGGGCGCAGCAGGTGCGGGCCTATGAGGATTTCCTCCGCCGCTCCCAGCGGCCGGTGCCGCATTATTCCGTAACGCCCATCCGGCGTTCGGACCTGCCGCGGAAGTGGCGGCCGCTGCCCGCGCTGGGCTTTCTCCGGGGCGAGTTCATCTGAGGGGCTGGCATGCGCGGAAATCGCGCATGCCCTCCATTCCCGACCGGGCGGTTCACCCCTAATTTGCCACCATGGCCAAGCCCCGCGTCGCCCTCTTCGTTACCTGCCTGGTGGACCTGCACCGCCCCGCGGTCGGCTTCAGCGCGATCAAGCTGCTGGAGGAGGCCGGCTGCCAGGTGGAGGTGCCCGCGCTCCAGACCTGCTGCGGCCAGCCCGCCTTCAATTCCGGAGACCGGCGCACGACGCAGGACATCGCCCGCCAGGTGATCGACGCCTTCCTGCCCTATGACTTCACCGTGGCGCCGTCCGGCTCTTGCGCGGCCATGATCTCGCACCACTACCCGGGCCTGTTTGCCGCCGGCGACCCCGAGGGCCGCGCCCGCGCCGAGCGTCTGGCGGCCAAGACGCATGAGCTGGTGTCCTTCCTGACCGATGTGCTGGGCGTGACGGGGGTGGCGGCGCGCTATGACGGCCGCGCCACCTATCACGACAGCTGCTCGGGCCTGCGGGAGCTGGGGGTGAAGGCGCAGCCCCGCGCCCTGCTGGGCAGCGTGGCGGGCCTGACGCTGACCGAGATGCGCGAGCCCGAGATCTGCTGCGGCTTCGGCGGCACCTTCTGCGTGAAATACCCCGAGATCTCGACGCGCATGGTCAGCGACAAGACCGCCGACATCGCGGCCACCGGCGCCGACACCCTGCTGGCGGGCGACATGGGCTGCCTGCTGAACATGGCCGGGCGCCTGAAGCGCGAGGGCAGCCCCGTGCGCGTGCGCCACGTGGCCGAGGTGCTGGCCGACATGACGCATGAGGCGCCGCCCATCGGAGACGCGTCATGACGGCCCTGCTGGACGAGGTCCGCACCCACGGCTTCGCGCGGCTGCGGCCGGAGGAGAGCCTCGCCCGCCTGCGTCTGCCCGCCCCCCTGCTGGCCGATTTCGCGGCGAGCTGGCAGCGGCTGGAAACCGACGCCTTCATGGCCGATGGCGGGCGCTACCGCCGCCGCCGCCTCGCCAATTTCCTGGCCCTGCCCGGCCGGCCCGACCATGTGCGCGGCCTGCACCGGCCGCATTTCCAGGCGGTGGTCCACAACACGCTGAATGGCGGCGTGGACCGGTGGTTCGCCCCGGTGGAGGACGCCACCATCGCCCACCCCGCCTGCCAGGGCCTGCTGGCCCTGGGCCGCGAGGTGGCGGACAACCTGCACCCCGACACGCCCTGGTTCGTGGAAATGCACCAGTTCCGCATCGAGGCCGCCGCCGGCACCCCCGGCCTGCCCACGCCCGAGGGCGTGCACCATGACGGCGTGGACGTCGTGCTGATCGCCATGCTGGCCCGCCGCAACCTGCGCGGCGGCGAAACCCGCGTGACGGACCCGGAGGGTGCCGAACTGGCGCGCTTCACCCTGGACGGGCTGCTGGACCTGGCCGTGATGGATGACCGGCGGGTGATGCACGGCGTGACGCCGGTGGAACCCGCCGACCCCGCCCTGCCCTCCAGCCGGGACGTGCTGGTGCTGACCTGGCGGAAAGCCTGAGCGTCACCGCAAAACGACCAACCCATCCACCGCCCTGACCCCCTGCCCCTCCGGCAGGACGAAGAGCGGGTTGATCTCCGCCTCCACCAGCCTTTCGCCGGCCGCGCCCACCATGGCGGCGAAACCCATGATGGCGTCGAGCAGGGCCGGAACATCGGCGGGGGGGGCGCCCCGGAAGCCGCGCAGCAGGCGTGCGGATTTCAGTTCCTCCAGCATCGCCTGGGCATCGGCGCGGGTCAGGGGCAGCAGGCGCAGCGCCGTGTCCTCCCACAGCTCCGCCGCCACGCCGCCCGCGCCCAGCAGCAGCACGGGGCCCAGCTGCGGGTCGCGGTGGAAGCCCAGGATCATCTCGACCCCACCGCGCAGGCGTTCCTGCACCAAAAAACCCTCGGGCGCGGGGGCGCCGGCGGCCGCGACCCGCGCCAGCATCTCGGCGCAGGCGGCGGGAATTTCAGCGGGCGTCAGGCCCAGCTTCACCCCGCCCAGCTCGCTCTTGTGGGCGATGGCGCGGGAGAGGATCTTCAGCACCACCTCGCCGCCCATCGCCTCCGCGGCGGCTTGCGCGGCGGCGGCGTCGGGCGCCACCGCCTCACGCGTCACGGGCAGGCCGAAACGGGCGAACAGCGCCTTGCTCTCGGCCTCGTTCAAATTGCCGGCGGGCAGCCCGGCCAGGGCCGAGGCATCCACCACCACGCCCTCCGCCACCGCCGGCAGCACCGGCGCGCGCAGCGCCCGCAGCACGGTGGGGCAGCTCTCCGGCGTGGCGAAGGCCGCGATGCCCTTGCCGTTCAGCAGCCGCACCAGGTGCGGCGCGTGCGGGCTGACATAGGCCAGGATGGGCTTCGCGCTCGTCGCCTGGCACGCGACGATGGCGCCCGCCACGATGTCCGGCGCCGCCAGCGCGGAGGAGCCGATCACCACCGCCACCGCGTCATAGAGCGGGCTGTCCAGCAGCGCCGTGATGGCGCCGCGGAACAGATCGGGGCGCAGCCCGGCGAGCGTCACATCCACCGGGTTGCGGCCGATGGTGGCTTGGTCCTCGTCCAGCAGGGTGGCCAGGCGCTGGGTGGTCTCGGCATCGGGCGGCGGCACCTCGATGCCCGCCAGCCCGCAATTGTCGGCCAGCAGCGTGCCCGCCCCGCCCGTGGAGGTCAGGATGGCCACGCGGTTCCCCGCCGCCCGCCGCCCATGGGCAAGGGCGGCCGGAATATCCAGCAGGTCGTTGAAGCTCTCCGCGCGGATCACGCCCGATTGGCGGAACAACGCGTCATAGACGCGATCAGCTCCCGCCAGCGCCCCGGTGTGCGAGGTCGCCGCCCGCGCCCCGGATTCCGAACGCCCCACCTTGTAGACCACGATGGGCTTGCCGAGTTCGGCGGCGCGGCGGGCGGCGGCGCGGAAGGCCTCCGGCCGGCGCAGCCCCTCCATGTAGACCGCGATGACGCGCGTGGCCTCGTCCTCGACCAGCTCCGCGATGAGGTCGCTGCTGTCCAGGTCCGCCTCATTGCCGGTGGAAACGAGCTTGGCGAAGCCGATGCCGCGATCCGCCGCGCGGGAGAGCAGCGCGCCCAAGATGCCGCCCGACTGCGACGCGACGGAAATGGCGCCCGCCGGCAGGTCGCCCACCTCCAGCGCCCCGGTGGCCGAGAGCATGATGCCATCGGTCAGGTTCACCAGCCCGATGGTGTTGGGCCCCAGCAGCCGCATAGGGCCGGCCGCGCGCTTCAGCGCCTCCTGCCGCGCCGCGCCCTCCGCATTGGCCTCGCCATAGCCGCTGGCCAGCACGATGGCGGCGCCGCAGCCCCGCGCGGCGAGGTCGCGCACCGCCGCCTCGGCGCGCTCGGGGCCGAGCAGCACGATGGCGGCGTCCGGCGCGCCGGGCAGGGAGGCCACATCGGGGAAGCAGGGCAGGCCCGCGATGGTCTCGGCGCGCGGGTTCACGGGCCAGATGTCGCCCGGGAAGCCGTGGCGCTGCAGGTAGCCCACGGGCCGGCCGGTCATCTTGGACGCATCGGCCGAGGCGCCGATGACGGCCACGCTGCGCGGCCGCAGCAGCCGGGCAAGTGCACTCATCGCTTGGACTTCGCGAGGAATTCCGCCACCGAGGCGCGGTGCTCGCCGGTCGTGTAGCACATGGCCTGGGCCTTGGAGCCTTCGGCCAGCACATCCTCGAAGCTCATCTCCAGCGAGCGGTCCATGACCGACTTCGCCAGGGCCAGCGCGGCCAGCGACCCGCCGGAGAGTTCGCGCGCCCAGGCTTCCGCGCCCGCCATCAGCGCGTCATCGGGCACCACGCGCTCGATCATGCCCATGGAGAGCGCCTCGGCCGCGCCGACACGGCGGCCGCTGAACACCAGCTCCTTCGCGCGGGCCAGGCCCACCCGGCGGGGCAGGAAATACATGCCGCCGCCATCGGGGATCAGCCCGCGGGCGATGAAGCTCATGGTGAAATGGGCGCTCTCGGCGGCCATGATGAAGTCGCAGCACAGGGCCACGTCGCAGCCCAGCCCTGCCGCCGCGCCGTTCACCGCCGCGATGGTGGGCTTGGGAAAGTTGTGCAGCAAAGCGACGGCGCGGTGGGTGCGGCCCTGGCGGCGCCAGCCGTTGAAGGCCACCTCCTCGGGCGGGGCCGACAGGCGCTGCTGCATGCCGCGCACATCGCCGCCCGCGCAGAAGGCGCTGCCCGTGCCGGTGACGACCAGGGCGCGCACGGCAGGGTCCACCGCCGCCGCCTCCAGCGCCTCGATCATCAGGGCGCGCGTCGCGTCATCAATGGCGTTGCGGCGCGCGGGACGGTTGAGGCGCAGCGTGGCCACGCCCTCGGTGGTGGTGAGAAGGATGGCGCTGTCTTCGGTCATGCTCGGTGTTCCTTATTCGACGCGCAGGCGCGCGCGCTCCACCACCTGCGTCCAGCGCGTGCGGTCTTGCGCCAGGAAGCGCGTCAGGTCGGCGGGCTGGGCGCTGGGGGCGATCTCGTCCACGCCGCTCTCCACCAGGCGGCGGCGGACCTCGGGCTCGGCCAGCACGGCATTCAGCGCGGCGTGCAGCGTGGCGATGCGGTCGGGCGGCGTGCCGGCCGTGGTCAGGATGGCATACCAGGTGGCGGAATCGAGGTCCGGAAAGCCCTGCTCCACGCTGGTGGACAGGTCCGGCAGGGCGGCGCTGCGCGTGCGGCCCGCGATGGCCAGCGGCCGCAACTGCCCCGCCGCGATGGGCGGCAGCAGCGGCGCCGAGGCATTGGTCAGGATGTCGATGCGCCCCGCGATGGCGTCCGCCATGGAGGGGCCGGTGCCGCGGTAATGGATGGCGTCCAGCTCCACCCCCAGCACCACGCCGATCATGGCGCCCAGCGCATGGCCGGTGGTGCCCACGCCCGGCGTGCCGAAGCGCAGCGGCGTGCGCGCAGCGCGGGCCACGCGCTGCAGGTCGGCCAGGTTGCGCGCCTCGACCGAGGGATGGACGGTGATGACGTTGGGCGCGGCGCCGATATAGCCCACCGGCGCGAAGTCCCGCACCGGGTCATAGGGCAGGCGCGGCTGCACCAGCGAGGAGATGAGGAAGCTGCCGCTGCCGGCCAGCAGCAGGGTGTGGCCATCGGCCGGCGCCTTGGCCACCAGGTCATTGCCGATCAGCCCGCCCGCGCCGCCACGGTTCTCCACCACGATGGGCTTGCCCAGCCGCGCCGACATGCCCTCGGCGATGAGGCGGCCCACGATGTCGTTGCTGCCACCGGGGGTGAAGGGAATGACCAGGCGGAGCGCGCGGTCGGGGAAGGCGGGCTGCGCGCTGGCCAGGGCGGGCAGGCCAAGGCCCAGCGCGGGGGCGAGCCGCAGGGCGGTGCGTCGGTTCATTCTCGGTGTTCCTCCATCGCACCGGTCGTGGCCGGCACCTGCCATTCAAAGCACCATCGGGCGCGGCGCGGGAAGCCGCAGAGTTTCGCACCCTGCCCCAACCCTGTGTTATGCTGCGCCATGCCGAGCGCCCTGCCCCCGCTGGACAGCCTGCGGGCCTTCCACCTGATCGCCGAGACGGGCAGCGTGACGCGCGCTGCCGCCGCGCTGGGGGTGACGCAGCCCGCCATCAGCCGCCGCCTGCGCGAGCTGGAGGCGGCGCTGGGCTGCGCCCTGGTGCACCGAAGCCCCAACGCGCTGCGCCTGACCGAGGCGGGAGCGCGCCTCGCCACCGGCCTGCGCGAGGGCTTCGCCCGCATCGAGGCGGCGGCGCGGGAGATGCGGGCGGAGACGGCGCCCTTGCGCATCCGCGCCTACACCACCTGGGCGCTGCGCTGGCTGATCCCGCGCCTGTCGGAGTTCAAGCGCCGCCACCCGGGGCTGGATGTGGAGGTCAGCACCTCCATCGCCCCCGTGGATTTCGCGCGGGAGGGCGTGGATGCGGCCGTCCGCACCGGCCCGCTGGGCGCGCCCCCCTCGCCCACGGCGCGGGCGCTGCAACCCGTCACCATCGCGCCCTTCGCCGCCCCCGCGCTGGCGGCGCGGCGCACGCCCGAGGCGCCCATCCCGGGGCGGATGCTGGGCAGCCGCGTGCGGCCGGGCGACTGGGCGCGTTGGCGGCAAGGCGCCGGGCTGCCCGAGGCGACGCCGCCCCTGCTCTATGAGAGCACCACCCTCGCCATCCAGGCCGCGCTGGAGGGGTTGGGCACCGTGATCTGCCCGCCCGGCTTCGTGCGGGAGGAGGTGCGGGCCCGGCGCCTCGTCCCGCTGGCGCCCGCGGCGCTGCCGGCGGGCGACGGCTATTGGCTGGTGCTGCCGCCGGGTCGGGTGTCCGCGCCGCTCTCCCTCTTCGCGGAGTGGCTGGTGGCGACGGCGCGGGAGGATGAGGGCGCCTGATCCGCGAAGGCGATATCGCCGGAGCGGTGAATCAGTCGCCCGGACACGCCGAGCGGCTGATTCAGACGCTCACCGCGCGCAGATCGAGGCGATGACGCGGCAGATGGCGCCGCGCTGGCGGCGCTGGCACTGGTCCATGCCGTCGCGCGTCGCGTCCTCCACGGTGAAGCCCGCGCCCGCCACGGCCAGCATCACCGGCTGGTTGGGGTCGGGCGTGGTGAAGGGCAGCAACCGGTCGTCGCGCGCGCCCTGCACCAGCACGGCGCAGCCCTGCTGGATCTCGACCAGGCGGCGGCAGGTGTTGCCGCCCGGCCCGGCGCGGCATTGCGCCTCGGCGCGCTGGTGGGCGATGAGCCGGTCGCGCGTGGCCGGGCTGATGCCATAGGCGCGCGACGGAGGTGCCGCGGCATAGATGGTGGCCCAGACCACCGGCGTCTGCGCACCGCGCTGGGCAGTGGCGACGGGGGGCGGCGGCGCGGCCGGTGCGGGTTGGGGGGGCGGCGCGGCCCGCATCGGGGGCGCGGCGGGCGTGGGCGGCGGCGGCAGGGGCAAAAGCGCTTCCGCGGCGCGGCCGCGTTGCGGCTGCGCCTGTCCCGTCCCGGAGGCGCCGATGAAGACGGCGCCGACCAGGATGCCTGAAATCACCCAGACCAGCCTCATTATCTCGAAAATTATGATATTGGCCGCCCAGGCGATAGGGCGTCAGCGCAGGCAGTGGGGCGTCAGCCCAGGCGCGACAGGTGCAGGCGATCACCCAGGTATTCATAGGTGCGCTGCAGGTCGTGGTCGGCGATCAGCATCAGCCCGTGCAGCATAAGGGAGAACAGGCGGTCGTCATCCGGAATGGGCCGCGCGCCCGAGGTGTCGAACTCCACCACGACAACCCCCGCCGGGCCGGCGGGCAGGGTCATTTCCAGGTGCCGGCGCTCCTGCGCGGCCAGCCGCAGGCTGAGCCACGGCCCGGTGGTGCCATCGGGCAGGTGCAGGCGCAGCCCTGTCTCCGCGGCGACGGGCGGGCCGCTGACCTCAAGGAAGAGGCGCATGCCGCTGCGCTCCAGCGCGGGCAGGCGCAGCCGCGCCCGCCCCTTGGTCAGCCACACGCCATAGGCCTCGGGAATGCTCCAGCCATCCCCCTCCAGGATCAGGGCGTTGCCCACATGGGCGGCGCGCATGGCGGCCGGCGGCATGGCGGGCTGGATCTCGAAGCCGATGCGCCGCCCGGTGATGGCGCCCGCGCGGGCGAAGGGTCCCGGCAGGGCCACCAGCGGCGCCGCCAATTCCCGCGCCAGCCCTTCCACCACCTCGCGCCAGCCGCGCAGCCGCACGCGCCCGGGCAGCGCCGCCTCCAGCGCCGCGCGGCGGGCGGGGTCGCGGATGAGGCCCCAGGCGAGTTCCGCCAGTTCCGGCTCGCTCTGAGGGGTGAAGTAGAGGGCGGCGGTGCCGCCGGCCTCGCGCAGGCTGGAATGGTCGGGGGCGATCACCAGCTTGCCGTGCGACAGCGCCTCGGTCACCGGCAGGCCCCAGCCTTCGTAGAAGCTGTTGAAGATGGTGAAGAGGCAGTCCTTGTAGAGCCGCGCCAGCTGCGCGTCCGACACGTCGCGCAGCCAGACGACGTTGCGGCGCAGCTCGGGCGCGTGCTCCAGCAGGCGCAGCGCGGCATCGGCGCCGAAGCCCTGGCGCCCCACCAGCACCAGGCGCGGCAGCGCATGCTCGCCATGGCGGCGCAGCAGGGTCAGCCAGGCGTGCAGCAGCAGCACATGGTTCTTGCGGCTCTCCAGGGTGGAGACGCAGAGCACATAGGGCCGCCCATCCGCCAGCGCCTCGGGCCGCGGGGGGGCCTCCTCGCCTTCGCCGCCCACCGGCGGCAGCGGTGCGTCGAGCGGCATGGCCACCACCGGGATGTCCAGCTCCGGCAGCAGGCGGCGCTGCCATTCGCGGAAATCCCGCGCCGCGCAGGCGCTGGTGGCCACCACGCGGTCGGTCTGCAGGCAGATGGAGAGCAAATTGTCCGCGAAGCCCGAGGTGAGCTCGGGCGTGCAATGCTCGGGCACCACCAGCGGGATGGCGTCATGGAACAGGGCGCAGAGCGCCACGCCATGCGCCTGCCGCAGCTCCCGCAGGCGATGCATCTGGCCGGGCACCAGGAAGGGCAGGCCGGGGGTGAAGACGCGGTCGCCGGCGGCGAAGCCGATCTCGGGGGCCGCCTCGAGCGCCGTGGCCAGAGTGGCGCGGGCGGCCACCCAGTCGGGCGCCTCGATGTCGGCGCCCCGGCGGGCGGTGGCCAGCAGGGCCAGCAGCTCCTGGCCCGGCAACGCGCGGAAGCGGCCGCTGGCCGGGTCGAAGGCCATGGGCTCCAGCAGGGGTTCGGGCGCCGCCAAAGCCGCCTCGGTCAGCGCCATCTGGACCCGCGGCACGCCGAGCGGCAGCCGGTTGATCCGGAAGTAGTGCAGCAGGTCCGTCAGGTCGGCGAGGAGGCGCGCCATGCCTCAGCTTCGCCCGTAGGTGTCCTCGATCCGGACGATGTCGTCCTCGCCGAGATAGGAGCCGACCTGGACCTCGATCAGGTGCAGCGGGATCATGCCCGGGTTCTCCAGGCGATGGATGCAGCCGAGCGGCAGGTAGACCGACTGGTTCTCGCTCAGCAGCAGGCTCTCGGCGTCGCGGGCCACCCGCGCGGTGCCCTTCACCACCACCCAGTGCTCGGCGCGGTGATGGTGCTTCTGCAGGGACAGCTTGCCGCCCGGCCGCACCACGATCTCCTTCACCTGGAACCGGTCGCCCATGATGAGGCCGGAATACTGGCCCCAGGGGCGATAGACCCGGCGGTGCGCGCCCGCCTCGGCCACGCCCTCGGCCCGCAGCGTCTCCACCACCTTCTTCACGTCCTGCGCGCGGTGGCGCGGCATGGCCAGCACGGCGTCCTCGGTGACGACCACCACCACATCCTCCAGCCCCAGCACGGCGGTGCGGATGCCCTCGCTGCGGACCAGGCAGTTGCGGGAATCCACGGCGGTGACGGGGCCTTGCAGCGCATTGCCCGCCCCGTCCTTCTCCGCGATGGTCCAGAGCGCGTCCCAGCTCCCCACATCCGACCAGCCGAGTTCGGCGGGGATGACGGCGGCGTGGCCCGTGCGCTCCATCACCGCGTAGTCGATCGAGATGGAGGGCGCCGCGCGGAAGGCCTCGGCGCCGAGGCGGATGAAGTCCAGGTCGCGCGTGGCGGCGGCCAGGGCGGCACGGGCGGCGGCGATGACCTCGGGCGCGTGGCGCTCCAGCTCCGTCACCAGCGTGGCGGCGGTGGCCACGAACATGCCGCTGTTCCAGACATGCTTGCCATCGGCCAGCAGGGCGGCGGCGGTGGCGGCGTCGGGCTTCTCGGTGAAGCGGGCCACGGCGTGCACGCCCGGCGCATCGCCCAGCGGCGCGCCCATCTCGATGTAGCCGAAGCTCGTCTCAGGCGCGGTGGGCCGCATGCCGAAGGTGACGATACGCCCCGTCTCGCGCGCCGCATGGGCGGCCTGGGCGAGGGCCGCGTGCAGGGCCGCCACGTCCTTGATCGCGGCATCGGCCGCCATGATCCAGAGCACCGCACCCGGCGAGGCCTCGGCCACCAGCGCGGCCGCGGCGGCGATGGCGGGCGCGGAGTTGCGGCCCTCCGGCTCCAGCAGGATGCGGGGGGCGACGATGCCGGCCTCGCGCAGCTGCTCCGCGATCAGGAAGCGATGCGCCTCGTTCGCCACCACCACGGCGGGCGCGAACCCCTCGCCCACCGCGCGCAGCGCCGTCTCCTGGATCATGCTGCGGGAGGAGACCAGCGGCCAGAACTGCTTCGGAAACCCCTCGCGCGAGAGGGGCCACAGGCGCGTTCCCGTGCCACCGGAGAGCAGGACGGGCACGATGTCGTTCAGGCTCATGCGAATGTGACTTCCTGTGGTCTGGGCGCGGCGCGGCGGCGGGGCTGACCTTGTCCCGATCGGGGGACGGAGGCAAGTTGCGCCCATGCCGAACGACGCGCCCCGGGGATCGCCCCGCGTCTGGATGGATGGCTTCGGCCTCTCGCTCGTGGGCGGCACGGGCATCGCGACCTATTCACGAGGTTTGGCCGCCACTTTGGGCGAAACCGGGCTCGGACTGGGGCTGCTCTATGGCAGACCGATTGGGGCGGGCGGCGCGCCCATGGCGCGCGAGATCGCCTTCTTCGACAGCCGCACCCAGCTGGACTACCGGCTGGCCCGCCGCCTGGCGGGCATCTGGGGTCCGCAGCGGGCCATTCCCGTGCCCGCCGCGGGGGCGGTGGAGCGCGGGCTGACCTCGACCGGGCTGCACCAGACCTTCTCCACCGCCAATGTTCCGCCCTGCGACGCGCTGTGGAACGCGCACGACATCTTCGGCCGCGCGGTGGTGAACATGCGGGTGCGAAGCCGGCTGCTGCGCGTCTCGGTGCAGGGCGCGCCGCCGCCGGCGCTGATGCACTGGACGCACATGCACGGCGTGCGCCTTCAGGGCGCGCGCAACATCTACACCATCCATGACGCCATCCCGCTGCGCCTGCCCTGGGCCACGCTGGACCACAAGGGCGCCTGGGTCCGCACCGCCCGCGCCGTGGCCGCGACGGCGGACCATATCCTGACCGTCTCCGAGCATTCGCGGCGGGACCTGATCTCGCTGCTGGGCATCCCGGAGGAGCGGATCAGCAACATCTACCAGCCCGTCTATCCGCCCACGCACGGCCTAGACCCGCGCATGTCACGAGAACGGCTGGCCTCGGTCTTCGGGCTGGAGGACCGGGGCTACCACCTCTGCCTCTCGGCGGTGGACCCGCGCAAGAACCTGGCCCGCGCGCTGGACGCCTACATGGCGTCGGGCATCACGCGGCCCATGATCATCGTGGGCGGCAAGAGCGGCAATGCGGAGCCCGAACTCCGCCTGCTGACGGAGGCGGGCGGCACCCGCTCCCGCGACGGGCGCATCCGCCACCTGGGCTACCTGCCGCGCACCGATGTGGACGTGCTGCTGCGCCACGCGCGCAGCCTGTGCTTCCCCACCCTCTATGAGGGCTTCGGCCTGCCCGCCATCGAGGCCATGCAGGCGGGGACGGCGGTGCTGACCTCCAACGCCTCCTGCATGCCGGAGGTGGTGGGCGATGCCGCGCTGAAGGTGAACCCCGTGGACCTGCGCGCCCTGACCGAGGCGATGATCGCGCTCGACACCGATGACGACCTGCGGTGCCGGCTGGAGGCCGAGGGCCCCGCCCGCGCCGCCCTCTTCACCCCCGAGCGCCACACGGCGCGGCTGGCCGCGCTGCACGCAAGGCTGGGCGTGGCCTGGCCGGAGCCCCCCGCATGACACTGCGCGCCGCCGACCTGCTGCATGGCTCCGACGAGGATGTGGTGGTGAACCTCTACCTCGGCATCCTGGGCCGCTGGCCGGACGAGCAGGGCTTCGCCCACTACCTGGAATTCATCAGCGGCCGGCCCGAGCACCGGGCCGAGGCGCTGGCGACCATGGTGGCCAGCGAGGAGGGGCGCCGCCGCGGCACCAGGCTCGACCCCAGCCTCGTCGCCGTGCCGCCGCACGAGGCGCTGGCGACGCAGATGCGGCTGCGCACCGAGTGGTTCCGCCAGGAATTGGCGCGCCGCGACGCCGCCGCCCCCGCCACCGCCCATGACCCGGCCACGCTGGAGGAGGTGATGGCGCTGCGCCAGGAGGTGGCGGCGCTGCGGCGGGAGATGGAGGCGCGGCTGGCCGCCATCGAGGCCCGGCTTTCGGGCGAATTGCCGGCGGCCCCCGCGCTCTCGCCCGCGCTGTCCGTGGGTTACGTCAATGACCTGCTGGAGACGCTGCGGGCCGAGATGCTGGAACGGGTGCGGCGGTTGGAAATCCGGCAGATGGGCGGCTAGATTTTCTTGCACCGCAAAAAGAAGCGGGCCGACCGAAATGAATTCGGCCGGCCCGTGGCGCAAAGGCCAGTATGGCTTCGGCTTGCCGGGAAATAGCCTCCACCGTTGTCATTGCCAGCAGTTCTTTCGAACCGCGGAACGACAGGGTGAGTATTGCTTGTCTTGAGCCATCCAGGGGATGGGAACGGGCTTAAATTGCCGCAATGGAGAGTGGGGCGCTTGGTTTTTAAAGCGCGATCCCACCATTCACATGCACGAGTTGCCCCGTGACATAGCCTGCCCCCGGGCTGGCCAGCCAGGCCACCGCATGCGCCACGTCCTCGGGCGTGCCCAGCCGCGCCATGGGGATGCGCGCGATGGTGGCCTGCCATTGCTCGGGCGTCATCGCGGCATGGGCGCCGGGGTCCTTGCGGGTGTAGCCGGGGGCGATGGCGTTCACCGTGACGCGCGGCGCCCATTCGATGGCCAGCGCCCGCACCAGCGCCTCCACGCCGCCCTTGGCGGCGGCGGTGGCCGGGAAGGTCGCGGCGTCGTTGCGGAACATGTGCGCGACGAAGGAGGAGATGGCGATCAGCCGCGGCGCCTCCCCCGCCTCCAGATGCGGCCGGGCCGCGCGTGCCAGGCGCAGGAAGGCCCAGAGCACGGCGTCCAGGCTGCGGCCGAAGCCCTCATCGGTCAGCTTGGCCACGGGGGTGCGGTCGGCGAAGCCGGCGTTGGAAACCAGCACGTCCAGCCCACCCAGCAGCCGCGCCGTGTCCTCGACCAGCCGCGCGGGGGCCTCGGGCTCGGCGAGGTCCGCCAGCAGCAGATGCGCCTCGCCCCCCTTCTCGCGCACCTGCGCGGCCACCGCCTCCAGCCCCTCCCGGTTGTGGCGGGCGTGCAGCAGGACGGAGACGCCCGGCGCGGCCAGCGCGCGCGCCACGGCCGCCCCGATGCCGGAGGATGCGCCGGTGACCAGCACGCGCCTCACGCGCGGACGCCTTGGGTGATGGCGGAAAGTTCCATGTTGATGTCCCAGATGCGCGCCTGGATGTCGGTGGCGCCGCGCGCCGTCACGCGCGCCGTGTGCATGGCCTGGTAGGCCTGCGCGGCGTCGCGGGTGGTGAAGGCGTAGAGGCCCCCGGCGCGTCCGGCCGCCTCATCCTCGGTCCAGATCTTCCAGGCGAGGCCGGGCGTGTCGGCCGCGATGGAATGGGCCAGCGCCCGCAGGGCCTCGCGCCGTGCCTCGCCCCAGGGCGGGGGCGAGGCGAAGTCCATCTGGAGGATGACCGTGGGGGTCTCAGCTGGCATAGGCGCCTTGGTAGGCCACGGTGCGGCTGCGCTGCTCGCCCAGCCCCTCGATGCCCACGCGCAGCTCCTGCCCCGCCTTGAGGAACCAGGGGGTCGGCTTCTTGCCCAGGCCCACGCCCGGCGGCGTGCCGGTGAAGATGACATCGCCCGGATGGAGCGTGATGCACTGGCTGACGTAGCTGATCAGTTGCCGCACGTTGAAGATCATGGTGGCGGTGCTGCCATCCTGCTCGCGCTTGCCGTCCACGTCCGTCCACATCCGCAGGGCCTGCGGGTCCGGCACCTCGTCCTTGGTGACGAGCCAGGGGCCCAGCGGGCCGAAGGTCTCGAAACCCTTGCCCTTGTCCCAGGTCGGGCCCCGCTCGGCCTGCCATTCGCGCTCGCTCACGTCGTTGCCGACGGCATAGCCGGCCACGTGGTTCATCGCGTCCGCCTCGGAGACATAGCGCGCGGTGGTGCCGATGATCACGCACAGCTCGCATTCCCAATCGGTCTTGCGGCTGTGCGGCGGGATGATGATGTCGTCGAAGGGCCCGTTCAGCGCGCCCAGCGACTTCAGGAAGACGATG
The DNA here is from genome assembly GCF_014196305.1 of Roseococcus suduntuyensis. Classification (GTDB taxonomy): domain Bacteria; phylum Pseudomonadota; class Alphaproteobacteria; order Acetobacterales; family Acetobacteraceae; genus Roseococcus; species Roseococcus suduntuyensis. Next base: position 1,005,868 of record NZ_JACIDJ010000001.1, on the reverse strand, counting down.
GGCTCCTTGGGCGGCTCCGCACCCGTCTCGGCCGCGTGGTCGGCGTAGTTCAGCCCGATGCAGATCAGGTTCGTCATGCCCGTGACGGGCGAACCCAGCCGCGTGCCGGCCGGCACCGCGGGCAGTTCGGCGGGGTTGATGGCAGCGAGCTTGGCCAGCACGCCCGGCGCCAGCGTGTCGCCATTGATGTCGTTCAGCACGGAAGAGAGGTCGCGGATCACGCCCTGGGCGTCGAGCATCCCGGGCTTTTCCTGGCCCTTGGGGCCGTGGCGCAGCAGCTTCATGGAGGTTTCCTCACTGATCTGCCGGCATTCCGCCGCCTGATGGGAAGGGCGTCAACCGGGGGGCGGAACGAGGCGCGCCAGCCGCACCGCCGTCTGCCCCGGCTGCGGCAGCAGCGAGGGCAGGACCAGCAGACAGTCGTCATGGGGGGTGCGGACCTCCGCGCCCCCATCCATCGCGATCAGCGTGCCGGCGCGCGGCACCGCCTCGCCGCCGCGCCAGGGGCGGGTGAAGGTGAATTCCGTCGTGCGGGCGGTGACGGTGTGCGTCACCTGCGCCTGGCGCGGCGGCGGGGCGTCGGGCGCCAGGGGCGCGCCGGGCAGCACGCCCGTCTCGTGCAGCAGGCGGCGCGTCACGCGCTCCATGCGCGCCACCGTGGCCTTCTCCCAATGCCAGCCGCCTTCCAGCAGCAGGCCGCGCCGCCCGCTGCCGGGCTGGCCGAAGGGGCCGTAGTCAATGACGCGGCTGCCCGCCACATGGCCCATATCGGCCACCACCAGCGGCGGCACGCCGACGCGCGTGGCCAGTTCCACCGCCGGCGAACGCCCGCTGACGAGGAACAGCGGGTCCGACGGCCAGAGCATGGAATGCAGGTCCAGCACCACATCGGCCGTGTCCAGCACGGGGCGCAGGGCGCGGGCGCGGCGCAGCTCCGCGCTGCGGCGGGGGCCTTCCAGCACCTCGATGTCCCAGAGGCGGTTCATGTCCTCCTCCAGGAAGCGCGAGGCCGTGGGGTCGTCCGGGTCGAAGCGGGAGAAGGCGTCGAGATTGGCGAAGACCAGCGTCAGCCGCCCGGCGGCTGGGCGTGTGGCGGCGCGCAGCAGCCGGTCCAGCACGATGCCGCCGGCGATCTCGTTGCCATGGGTCAGCGCCATCACGCAGACATGCGGGCCCGGCGCCTCGGCCGCGAAGCTCCAGACGCCGGGGATGCCGTTTCCGGCGCGCCAGGGCCCGATATCGGGCGCGCGCAGCACCAGGCTGCGCGGCGGCGCGCCGGCCTCGTCCAGCAGCGCGGCCAGCGGCGTGGGCTGCGGCGGGCTCATCGCGGGGGAAGGTCCAGACCCATGGGGCGCAGATTACCCAAGCGTGGCGGTCAGTCTACCGGGGGTGGGTCAGCCGCGCAGCTGCGCGGTCAGGCGTTGCAGGGTGGCGAGGTCCACCGCGCCGGGCAGCAGGGTGGTGCCGCCCAGGATGGCGGGCGTGCCCTGGATGTCCAGCGCGCGGGCGAGGCCCAAATTCCGCTCGATGCGCTGGGTGGTCGTGGCCTCGTCCATCTCGCGCCGCAGCCGGGCCCAGTCGAGACCCGCGCGCTCGGCCTCGCGGCGGATCACGGGTTCGGTGATCTCCTCGCGCAGGCGCAGCAGCGCGTCATAGAGGGGCACGTAGCGGCCCTGGCGCTGCGCGGCGAGCAGCGCGCGCGCGCCCAGCACCGAGGCCGGGCCCAGGATGGGCAGGTCCACCAGCACCACGCGCACATCGCTCTCGCGCCGCACCAGCTGGTCCATGACGGGGTGCAGCTGCTTGCAGAAGCCGCAGCGCACGTCGAAGAACTCGGCCAGCACCACGCGGCCCTGGGGGTTGCCCTTGATGGGTGCCGCGGGGTCCTGGAACAGGGCCTGGGCGTTCTGCGCGATGGCCTGCGCGCGGGCCGCGGCGCGGGCTTCCTCCTCCGCGCGCTCCAGGCTTTCGAAGGCGTCGCGGAGAATGCTGGGGTCCTCGCGCAGGGCGCGGCGGAGGATGTCCAGCACCTCCGCCCGCTGCGCCTCGTTGAGGCCCTGGGCCAGGGCGGTGCCGGGCAGCAGCGCGGCGCCGGCCAGCGCGATCAGGCGGCGTCGGTTCATGGGGCAAGCTCCTTGGTGCGGGCGCATGTTCCCTCGGGGCGGGCCATGGGCCAAGGGGGGGCGCCAAGGGGGGGCGCCAAGGGGGGGCCAAAGGGGCGCGGTTGCCGCTGGGGCGGAAGGCGTCTATGCCCGGAGCATCATGAATACCGCAGGCGCGGCCCCTCCCGGGCGCCGCCGACGCAGGGGACGCACGACGCCAGCATGACCAGCACGGCCACATTTCCGCACACCGCCCCGCGGGCGCTTCGCCCCCTGGTCCTGGGCGCCGCCCTGCTGGCGCTTGCGGGCTGCGGCACCGCCCGCAACCTGGTGGGCGCCGAGCCCAGCATCCCCGCCGGCACGCCCGGCTTCGTGCAGGGCTTCCTGGGCGGGGTCGCGGCCGAGGAACCCCAGGCGGCGGCGGTGGCGCGCAACGTGCTCTCGGCCGGCGGCAACGCGGCGGATGCGGCGGTGGCGGCGGGCTTCGCCATGGCGCACACCCTGCCCTCGCGCGTGGGGCTGGGCGGAGGCGGCGCCTGCCTCGTGTTTGACGCGCGGCGCAACACGACCGAGGCGCTGCTCTTCCTGCCAGACGCCCGCACCGGGGCGGGCGGCGACCGCCCGGCGGCGGTGCCCATGCTGGCGCGCGGCCTTTTCGCCCTGCACACGCGCATCAGCGGCGGCCGGCCCTTCGAGGAGCTGATCTCCCCCGCCGAGCAACTGGCCCGTTTCGGCACGCCCATGTCGCGCGCCCTGCACCAGGACCTGACGGCGGTGCGCGGCCCCCTCTTCGCCGATGCCGAGGCGCGCGCCGTCTATGGCACGCCGGCCGGCGACGTGGTCCCGGTGGGCGGCAGCTTCCGGAACCCGGCCCTCTCGGCCACGCTGGCGCAGTTGCGCACGGCCGGCGTGGGCGACCTGCACCAGGGCAACCTGGCGCGGCGGCTGGAGGAACTTTCCGGCGCGGCGGGCGGCGGCGCCTTCACGGTGGCGGAACTCCGCCCCGCCCTGCCCCGCGTGGTGGACCCTGTGGTGATCGAGGGCCGGGGCGGCGACCGCATCGCCTTCCTGCCGGCCGAGGCCGATGGCGGCCAGGCGGCGGCGGCCCAGGCCTTCCGCGCGCTGGCGGCGGGACAATCCCCCGCGCCGCAGCCGGCCCTGCTGCCGGCCAGCGCGGGGCTGATGGTCTATGACCGCAACGGCAATGCCGTGAGCTGCGCCTTCACCCTGAACAACCTGTTTGGCACGGGGCGCACCATGCCGGGCATGGGCTTCCTGCTGGCGGCCGCGCCGCAGCCGGGGCGCGCGCCGCTGCTCTCGGCCTCGCTCGGCTGGTCGCCCAATATCCGCGCCTTCCGGATGGCGGCGGCGGGCTCGGGCCAGGGGGCGGCGCCGCTGGCCGTGGCCGCGCCCACCCACGCCATCATGCTGCAAGGCGCGGCGCCCGACGCCACGCTCGCCGCGGTGCCGGAGCCCGGGCGCGTGCAGCTCGGCGCCTGCGCGCGCTACCTGCCGGGGCTGCAAGGCGCCTGCACCACACTGACCGACCCGCGCGGCGCCGGCGTCGCGCTGGGTGCCACGGACCGCTGAGGTGCTGAAGGTCGGGCGCGGGGCGCAATCCCCGCCCTTCCTGGTGATGGACGTGATCGCGGCGGCCAATGCGCGCGCCGCGGCCCTGCCGCCCGGCGCGCCGGGCATTCTCCGCATGGAGGTCGGCCAGCCGGGCCATGGCGCGCCGCAAGGGGCCGTCGAGGCCGCCACCCGCGCCATGCGCTCGGGCCACGCGCTGGGCTATACGGAGGCCTTCGGCCTGCCCTCGCTGCGCGCGCGCATCGCGCGGCACTACCTCGACCATTACGGGCTGGTGGTGCCGATGTCGCGCATCGCGGTGACGGTGGGCGCCTCGGGCGCCTTCCCGCTGGCCTTCCTGGCCGCCTTCGACCGTGGCGACCGCATCGCCATGGCCACCCCCTTCTACCCGCCCTACGCCAACATCCTGGAAAGCCTGGGCATGGAGGCGGTGCTGCTGGAATGCGGCCCCGAGACGCGCTTCCAGCCCACCCTCGCCCTGCTTGAGGCGATGGACCCGCGCCCGGACGGGCTGGTCATCGCGAGCCCCTGCAACCCCGCCGGCACCATGCTGCCGCCCGAGGAACTGGCCGCCATCGCGCGCTGGTGCCACGCCAACGGCGTGCGGCTGGTATCGGACGAGATCTATCACGGCCTCTCCTGGGACACGGTGCCCGAGGCCAGCGCCGCCGCCTTCAGCGACAGCGCCATCGTGGTGAACAGCTTCTCGAAATACTGGTGCATGACGGGCTGGCGCATCGGCTGGATGGTGCTGCCCGAGGACCTGGTGCGGCCGGCCGAATGCGTGGCCCAGAACATGTTCATCAGCCCGCCGCACATCGCCCAGGTGGCGGCCGAAGCCGCGATGGACTGCACCGAGGAGCTGGAGGCCATCAAGGCCGGCTATGCCCGCAGCCGCGCCTTGCTGCTGGAAGGGCTGCCCCGCGCGGGGCTGGACCGCATCGCCGCCGCCGATGGCGCCTTCTACCTGTGGTGCGACGTGGGCCACCTGACGAATGACAGCCTCGAATTCTGCACCCGCATGCTGGAGGGCGCGGGCATTGCCGCGACGCCCGGCGTGGATTTCGACCGCGCGCGCGGGGGCCGCTTCCTGCGCTTCAGCTATTGCGGCGTGGAGGCCGGGATGGCCGAGGTGCCCGTCCGGCTTTCCCGCTGGCTGGAGCGGGATGGGCCGCGTTCCTGACACCGGCATCGCGCGCCCGGGGGGCTGACGCCGCCCCGCGCCGGGTCTAGCGTGGCCGGACTTCGGGGGCCGCCACTTGTCGCTTTGGGTTCTGATCACGCTCTGCGCCGCGCTGTTCCAGACCTGGCGCACGGCCTTGCAGCAGCGGTTGCGCGGGCAGCTCTCCCTCAATGGCGCGGCGGTGGTGCGCTACCTCTATGGCGTGCCCTTCGGGCTGATGATCCTGGGCACATATTGGCTGGTCTTCGGCGGCAGCTTCGGCACGCCGACGCTGTGGTTCCTGGCGCTCTGCGCCATGGCCGGCTTGATGCAGATCTTCGGCACCAACCTGCTCATCTCCTCCTTCGGGCCGCGCGGCTTCGCGGTGGGGACGGCCTATTCCAAGACCGAGGCGGTGCAGGCCTCCATCATCGCGGTGGTGGTGCTGGGCGAGGTGCTGTCGCTGACCTCCTGGGCCGGCATCGCGATCAGCGTGGGCGGGGTGATGTATCTGACCCTGGCGGGCCGCGGGCTGAGCCCCGCCGAAATCCTGCGCGCCACCACCCAGCCGGCCGCGCTGCGCGGCATGTCGTCGGGCTTCTGCTTCGCGCTGACGGCCATCTGCATCCGCACCGCCAATGCCGAATTGCCGGGCGAGGATGTGCTGCTGAAGGCGCTCTTCGCCGTGGTGCTGACCAACGCCATGCAGACCGTGATGCAGGGCGGCTGGCTGCTGTGGCGGGAGCCCGGGCAGCTCACCGCCGTATTCCGCACCTGGCGGGACAGCGCGAAGGTGGGGGCGCTGTCCGCCGCGGGGTCGTCCTGCTGGTTCATGGGCTTCGCGCTGGCGCCGGTGGCCCTGGTGCGCGCGGTGGGTCAGGTGGAAATCCTGTTCACCCTGCTGTTCAGCCGCTTCTTCCTGGGCGAGAGGCTCAAGGGCAAGGACGTTCTGGGCGCGCTGATCCTGGTGGCGGGCGTGGTGCTGGTGCTGCTGGGCACGCGCTGAAAGATTTGCATTTCGTGAAAATCCAGCGACATCGCCATAAAATGGCAATGCGTTAATGATTCCCAATGAGTCCCGCAGGATTCGGCCACCACCCAAAGTGGAGTGACAAGGCTTTTCCACAAGTTTCTGCCGACTCGGGACAATCCAGTGCTTGTAGGTCAATAGTCCGCTTTGCTACATCATCTGGTATTCAGCCAAGGGGCATCCAGATGGATTGGACGTCGGAAGCGATCGAGCGCCTTCGCGCGCTGTGGTCCGAAGGGCATTCCACCGCGGAGATCGGGCGCCGCATGGGCGTCTCGAAAAATTCCGTTGTGGGTAAGGCGCACCGCCTGCAATTGCCCGCGCGGCCAAGCCCCATCCGGCGCGACCCCGCCGCCGCGCGCCCCGTCGCGGCCGGCCGCCGCCCCACGCTGCCGCCGCTGCGCGTGGTGGCCGCCGCCCCGCCCGTGGCGCCGGTGCCGGCCGCCGTGATGGCCGCGCCCGCCGCCACCCCCATGCCCCCGCGCCCGGAGGCGCGCCGGCCCGAGCCGCGCGTGGCCGAGATGCCCGCCGCCCTCGGCGCGCCCAAGCCCGCCAATGTGCTGCGGCCCTTCGCCCGTGCCAGCGCGCGCAGCTGCTGCTGGCCGATCGGCGAGCCCGGCACGCCCGGCTTCCGCTTCTGCACGGCGGAATCCCTGAACGGGAAGCCCTATTGCGCCGAGCACGCGGCCGTCGCCTATGTCCGCGTGAAGGACCGGCGCGAGGACGCGGCGTAACACGCCAGGCTTCATGGTCCGGCGCGCAGGCCGCGCCGGATAAAGGCCCCTGATGGACCGGCCCCTTCACGGCGTGGCGCTGCAACTCGCGGCACTCATGCTCTTCGTGGTGATGGACACGCTGTTCAAGCTGCTGTCCGACTTCCACGCCGTGCAGCTGGCCTGGGCCCGCTTCACCTTCTCGGCGCTCGCGGTCGCCATCACGCTGCGGCTGGTCATGGGCCGCCTGCCCTGGCGCTCCCGCGCGCCGGGCTTGCAGGTGCTGCGATCGCTGCTGCTGCTGGGCTGCACGCTGACCTTCACCGAGGCGCTGGCGCATATCCCCATCGCGGATGCCACGGCCGTGGGCTTCGCCTCGCCGCTCATCACGGTCGCACTCGCGGCGGTGTTGCTGCGCGAACCGGTGGGCTGGCGGCGCTGGGCGGGGGTGGCCATCGGCTTCGTGGGGGTGATGATCGCGGTGCGGCCGCCCTTCCTGACGGGCGAGGCGCTGCACTGGGCCTATCTGCTGCCGCTGTGCACCGCCACCATGTTCGCCTTCTACCAGATCCTGACGCGGCGCCTGGCCAAGCTGGATGACCCGCGCACCACCATCATGCACACGGCCATCGCCGCCGCCCTGGCCGCCAGCCTGCTGCAGCCCTTCGTCTTCATGCCGCCCGCGCCGATCGAGTGGGTGGGGCTGGTGATGGTGGGGCTGCTGGGCGCGCTGAGCCACGGGCTGCTGGTGCTGGCCTATGCGCGGGCGCCGGCCAGCCTGCTGGCGCCGCTCTCCTACAGCCAGCTCATCTGGGCGATGCTGGCGGGCATCCTGGTCTTTGCCGACTGGCCGGACCTGTTCACGCTGGTGGGGGCGGCGGTGATCGCGGCGGGCGGCATCCTGATCGCGCTGCCACGGCGGGCGGCCGCCTGAGGGGCCAACGCCCATCAGGCGCCGGGCCCCTCCGGACCCATGCCCGCTGGTCGTCAGGAGCACTTCATGTTATAATATAACAATACCTGAACATATGTAGGGTCGTTCAATGTTTCGCTGCCTCCCCGCTGCGCTGCTGGCCCCGCTGCTGGCCTTCTCCACCGCCCATGCCCATGGCGACAATGGCTGCGAGGAGGGCCTGGCCCTCACCCCTGGCCTCTGCGCCAGCGTCCAGGGCACCCTCGACACGGTGGGCGTTGCCACCGGCGGGGTGCGGCGCGGCGTCTCGGCCGTGGGCCAGGTGCGGCTGGGGCTGACGGCGGATTTCGGCGTGCTGGTGGGGCTGGATGGCTGGCGCGGCCATGCCAGCGCCATGGGCATCTGGGGCCGCCAGCCCACGCTGGACCGGGTGGGCAGCCTGGCACCCGCCAGCAACATCGAGGCGCTGACCACCTTCCGCCTGTTCGAGTTGTGGCTGGAGCGCGACCTCTTCGGCCTTGGCTCCTTCCGCTTCGGCCAACTGGCGGCCGACAGCGAATTCGCCACCGCCAGCGCGGCCGAGCACCTGGTCAACGGCACCTTCGGCTGGCCGGTGGCACTGGCCGGCGCCCTGCCCTCGGGCGGGCCGGCCTATCCGTTGGCGACACCCGGCCTGCGCCTCGCCCTGGGCGACCCGGAGGACGCGACGGGGTTCCGCATCGGCGTCTTCTCGGGCGATCCGGGCGGGCGGTATCTCGCGGATGCGGACCCGCAGCGCCACAACCGCCATGGGCTGAACTTCAGCACCCGCGGCGGCGCCTTCCTCATGGCCGAGGCCGTCACGGGCGGCAGCGCGCCCGAGGCCCACACCCCGCGCCCCTGGGCGGTGAAGCTGGGCGGCTGGTACCACACCGCGCGCTTCGACGATGTGCGACGGGATGAGATCGGCCTCTCCCTGGCGGACCCGGACAGCAGCGGCCAGCCCCGCCGCCGCGCGGGCAACTACGGCGGCTATGCCGTGGCCGAGGCGGTGGTCTGGCGCGGCGAGGGGCAGCATGTCGCGGTCTTCGCGCGCGGCTTCGCCCAGCCCGGGGATCGCAACGCCGTCTCCCTGCAACTGGATGCGGGCCTGGCCTGGAGCGGGCCCTTCGGGCGCGAGGCGGATACGCTTTCGGTCGGCGTCTCGCACGCACGGATCGGCGCACGGTCGCGCCGCCTGGACCGCGACCTGATCGCCTTCGGCGAGGACCGCCCCGTGCGGAGCCACGAGACGGTGCTGGAGGTGAACTACAACCTCTCGGTCATCGAGGACCGGCTGGCGGTGCGGCCCTTCGTGCAGGCCATGTTCAACCCCGCCGCCGGCGAACCGGACACCCGCCGCAGCAACACGCGCGCCCTGCCGGACGCGGTGCTGCTGGGGCTGCGGCTGACCGCTGGATTTTAGGAGATTTCGGCGTAGGCCCCGTTGCTCCAGCGGTAGAAGACGTAGTCGGGCTCGGTCGGGTCGCCCTTGTCGGTGAAGCTGATCGGGCCCAGCACCGATTGCCACGGCCCGCCCGACTTCAGCGTGGCGGCGATGCGGCGCGGGTCATCGGCATTGGTGCGCGCCATGGCCGCCGCCCAGATCTGCATCGCGGCGTAGGTGTAGAGAACGTAGCCTTCCGGATCCACGTTGCGGGCGCGGAAACGGGCCACCACCTCGGCCGCCGTGGGGCGCCGGCGGGGGTCGGAGGCGAAGGTCATCAGCGTGCCCTCGCCCGCCGGGCCCGCGATCTGCCAGAACTCGTTCGTCACGAGCGCATCGCCGCCGATGAGGGTCAGGTTCAGCCCGCGCTCGCGCGCCTGGCGCAGGATGAGGCCGCTCTCGGTGTGGTAGCCGCCGATGTAGAGCACCTGGATGTTCGCCGCCTGCAGGCGCGAGACGATGGCGTTGTAGTCGCGCTCACCGGGCGTGTAGGCGGCGAAGATCTCCTCCTGCTTGCCGGCCGCGTTCATCGCCTTCTTGGTCTCCTCCGCGAGGCCGCGGCCATAGGCGGAGTTGTCGTGCAGGATGGCGACGCGCTGGTTGCCCATCTGCCGCGCGATGTGGGTGCCCGCCACCATGCCCTGCTGGTCGTCGCGGCCACAGACGCGGAAGGTGTTCCACTTGCCCTCCTCGGTGAAGCGCGGGTTGGTGGAGGCCGGGCTCATCATCAGCACGCCCTCCTCCGCATAGACGTCGCGCGCCGGGATGGAGGAGCCGGAGCAGAAATGCCCCGCGATGAAGCGCACGCGGCGCGAGGCGAGCTGGTTGGCCACGCTCACCGCCTGGCGCGGGTCGCAGGCATCGTCGCCGATTTCCAGCGCCAGTTGGCGCCCCAGCACGCCGCCGGCGGCGTTGAGGTCGGCCACCGCGGCCTCGGCGCCCACGCGAAGCTGCGTGCCGAAGGCGGCATACTGGCCCGTCATGGGCCCCACCGAGGCCACGCGGATGGGGCCCGACTGCGCCTGGACGAGGGAGGGCGCCGAGAGCGCCGCCGCACCCGTGGCGCCGAGCAGGACACGTCTGTTGAACATGAGTTCCTCCTGGATGGGGCCTTGCTGGCCCGTGGTGAAAGGCTAGTCGAAGCGCGGCGCGCGGGGGAACAGGAAAGCTTCGGGAGCGCGATCCGCGCAGGCGGAATCGCCGGAGCGGTGAATCGCCCTCCCGGCAACGTAGCGCGATCCGCGAAGGCGGAATCGCCGAAGCGGTGAATCGCCCTCCCGGCAAAGCCTAATGCCCGCCCAGATAGGCCTCGCGCACCTCGGGCCGCGCCAGCAATTCGGCGCCCGTGCCCGCCATGGTGATCTGCCCCGTGACGAGCACGTAGCCGCGATGGGCCAGGCGCAGCGCCTGGTTCGCGTTCTGCTCCACCAGCAGCACGGTCAGGCCCTCCTCCTGGTTCAGGCGGCGGATGGTGTCGAAGATCATCCGCACGATCAGCGGGGCGAGGCCGAGCGAGGGCTCGTCCAGCAGCAGCAGGCGCGGGCGCGACATCAGCGCGCGGCCGATGGCGAGCATCTGCTGCTCCCCGCCCGAAAGCGTGCCGCCGCGCTGCGCCTGGCGTTCGTGCAGGCGGGGGAAGATGGCGAAGACGCGCTCCAGCTCCGGCGCGGGGTCGTGGCCCGCCACCTGCGCGCCGATCAGCAGGTTCTCGCGCACCGTCATGCGCGGGAAGATGCGCCGTCCCTCCGGCGCCTGGGCGAGGCCGAGCTGCATGATCTCGTGGGTGGGCATCTGCGTGATGTCGCGCCCCTCGAAGCTGATGCGGCCCGAACGCGCGCGCGGGTCGCCGCACAGCGTCATCAGCAGGGTGGACTTGCCCGCGCCATTGGCGCCGATCAGCGTCACGATCTCGCCGGGATGGACCTCGATGGAAACGCCCTTCAGCGCCTGCACCGCGCCATAGCCGGCGGTGACATTGTCCAGGTGCAGCATGGTCATGGCGCGGCCTCGGCGGGCACTTCGTCCTCGTCGCCCTCGCCCAGATAGGCGGCGATGACGCGCGGGTCGGCGCGCACCTCGGCGGGCGTGCCATCGGCGATCTTCTTGCCGTGGTCCAGCACCACCACGCGGTCGGAGATGCCCATCACGACGCCCATGTCATGCTCGATCAGCAGCAGGGAACAGGGCGGCTCGCCCTCGGCGGCCTCCCCGTCGCGGATGGCGCGCAGCAGCCGTGCGAGGTCCACCGATTCGCGCGGGTTCAGCCCCGCCGCGGGCTCGTCCAGGCAGAGCAGCAAAGGCGAGGTGCACATGGCCCGCGCGATCTCCAGCCGCCGCTGCTGGCCATAGGGCAGCGCGCCGGCGGGATCGTCCGCACGCTCGATCAGGCCCGTGGCCTCCAGCCAGCGTGTCGCGCGCGCGATGGCCGCACGTTCCGCCGCCGGATAGCCCGAAAGGCCCAGGATGGCGCCGATGGCGAAGCCCGAGGCGCGCATCAGCGGCCGGTGCTGCGCCACCAGCAGATTCTCCAGCGCCGTCATGCCGGGAAAGAGGCGAATGTTCTGGAAGGTGCGCGCGATGCCCGCGCGCGCGATGTCGTGGCCCTGCAGCTTCTGCAATTCCGTGGCGCGGCCGTCGCGGTGCAGGCGCAGCCGGCCGGAGGTGGGGCGATAGAAGCCCGTGATGCAGTTGAACACCGTGGTCTTGCCCGCGCCATTGGGGCCGATGACGGCGGTGATGTCGCCCGCATGCGCGGTGAAGCTGACCTCATCCACCGCCTTGAGGCCGCCGAAGCGCATGGAGAGCGCGTCCACCTCCAGGATGGGGGCCGCCATCAGCCGCGCCCCTCGGCCACATGCTCGCTGCCGATGCGGCGGCGTTCGCGCAGCACCACCGTGGGCTGGCGGCTGCCCACCAGGCCGCGCGGGCGCCACACCATGATCAGCACCATGGCGGCGCCGAAGACCAGCATCCGCCATTCCTCCAGGTCGCGGAACAGCTCGAAGCCGCCGATCATGACGATGGCCGCGATGGCGACGCCGATCTGGCTGCCCAGCCCGCCCAGCACGACAATGGCGAGGATGATGGCGCTCTCGATGAAGGTGAAGCTCTCGGGGCTGATGAAGCCCTGGCGCGTGGCGAAGAAGGCTCCGGCGAAGCCGCCGAACATCGCGCCGATCATGAAGGCGGAGAGCTTGGTGTTGCGGATGTTGATGCCGAGGCTGCGGCAGGCGATCTCGTCCTCGCGCATCGCCTCCCAGGCGCGGCCCAGCGGCTGCTTGCGGATGCGGATGGAGACCCAGTTGGTCAGCATCGCGAGTGCGAGGATCAGGTAATAGAGGAAGATGACGCGGTGCACCGGCGAGGGTTCGATGCCGAAGAAGCCCGCGAAGGTGCCGGGGCCGCCCTCCATGGAGAAGGGCAGGCCGAAGAAGGACGGCCGCGGGATGCCGGAGATGCCGTTCGAACCGCCCGTCAGCGACACCCAGTTCAGCAGCACGATGCGGATGATCTCGCCGAAGGCCAGCGTGACGATGGCGAGATAATCGCCCCGCAGCCGCAGCACCGGAAAGCCCAGCAGGATGCCCCAGAAGGCGGCGAGGATGCCCGCCAGCGGCAGGCACAGCCAGAAGGAGAAGCCGAAATACTGCGCCAGCAGCGCATAGGAATAGGCGCCGACCGCATAGAAGGCGACGTAGCCGAGGTCGAGCAGGCCAGCCAGGCCCACCACGATGTTCAGCCCCCAGCCCAGCATGATGTAGGTCAGCACCAGGATGCCGAGGTCCAGCTCATAGCGCCCGATCCCCGGGATGGCCGGCAGCAGCAGGGCCACGCCCAGCAGCACCGGCCCCAGGATGCGCGCGAGGAAGGCCGCCTGGGTGGCGAAGCGGCCGGGCTTCGACAAATCCGCCATGGCCGCCCGCGCCTCGCGCCGCGCGAGAAAGATGTGCATCGCGAGGCGCCCGGCCATGACGAGGCCCACGATGATGGCCACATCCGTCCAGCGCGTGCGGATGAACAGCGCGCCGGTGGGCGAGACATCCGTCCGCAGCCCCACCAGCGGCGCGAAGAGGCCGAGCGCGACGAGCCCGGCCAGCAGCATGTCCTTCAGCGCCGCCTGGGGGTCGAGGCCCTTCATACCTTCTCGACCTCGGCGCGGCCGAGCAGCCCGGTCGGCATGAAGATCAGCACGATGGCGAGGATGGCGAAGGTGGCCACGTCCTTGTAGGCCACGCTGAAATAGGCGGACCAGAAGGTCTCGATCAGCCCGATCAACAGGCCCCCCAGCACCGCCCCGGGCAAGGAGCCGATGCCGCCGAGAACGGCCGCCGTGAAGGCTTTCACCCCGGCCAGGAAGCCGATGTAGAAATCAATCACGCCATAGCGCAGCAGGTACATCATGCCCGCGACGGACGCGAGCGCCGCGCCGATCACGAAGGTGATGCTGATGACGCGGTCCGTGTTGATGCCGAGAAGCTGCGCCATCCGCCGATCCTGCTCGCAGGCGCGCATGGATCGGCCGAGTGCGGTGCGCGTCACCAGCCAGGTGAAGACCGCCAGCACCGCCAGCGTGACCAGCACGATGACCAGCTGCATCCAGCTCACCTGCACGACGAAGGTGCCCTCCGTCATCACCGTGAAGCCACCGGGCACGATGGGTTCCAGCGGCTTCACCCGCGCCCCCTGCGCCACCTGCACATAGTTCTGCAGCACGATGGACATGCCGATGGCGGAGATCAGCGGCGCCAGCCGGAAGGACCCGCGCAGCGGGCGATAGGCCACGCGCTCCACCGTCCAGCCATAGAGGGCGGTGACGCACATCGAGACCAGCAGCACCAGCATGATGGCGCCCGGCCCCTCCATGATCCCGCCCGAGAGCAGCAGCACGATGGTGATCAGCGCCACGAAGGCGCCCACCATGAAGATGTCGCCATGGGCGAAGTTGATCATGCCGATGATGCCGTAGACCATGGTGTAGCCCACGGCGATGAGGCCGTAGATCATTCCCAGGGCCACACCATTGATCAGCTGTTGCAGCGCGTAGGCCAAGTTCTCACCCCCCGGTGGGTTTCTTGCCGGAAGGCTGCCGCATCGGCCCGTGGCGGCGCAAGCCTGGGATTACAAGGTGACGATCTGGCCTGGCCCCACGGCGGCGAGAAAGGTCACGATTCCCGCGAGCTCCACGCCGGGCGCGAGTGGCGCCTCCTGCAGGCCTTCGGCGCGCAGGCCGGATTCGCAGACGATGCGGCGCAGGCCCAGCGCCTCGGCCGCTTCCAGCAATTCGGCAAGCGTGGCAACGCCCGCTTCCGCCAACATCGCTTCGCGCGCATCAAGCAACAGGGGGTTGTCGGCCAGGAGGGCGCGGCATCCGGCATTGGTGGCGAAGAGCGTCACCTCGCGGCCGATGGCGGCGGCGGCGGTGGCGACCATCAGCGCGTAATGCGCGCGTTCATGCCCGCCCGAGATCAGCAGCACGCCCATGCTGGGTTGGATGGGGGGGGCGCTCATGGCGCTTCATGCGCCGAGAGGTCATGGATGGTGGCGTGCTCGCCGCACAGCGCGCAGCCCGGGTCGCGCCTCAGGCGCACCGTGCGGAAGCGCGCATCCAGCGCGTCCCACAGCAGTAGGCGGCCGGACATGCCCTCGCCCACCTCCATGATGAGCTTCAGCACCTCGGTGGCTTGCAGCGTGCCCATCACGCCCACCACGGCGCCCAGCACGCCGGCCTCGGAGCAACTGGGCACAAGGCCGGGTGGCGGCATCTCGGGGTTCAGGCAACGGTGGCAGGGATGCGGCGCGCCCTCATGCGCGCGGAACACCGAAAGCTGGCCCTCGAAGCGCAGCACGGCTGCACTCACCAGCGGCTTGCCCAGCAGGTGGCAGGCATCGCCCAGCAGGAAGCGGGTGGGGAAGTTGTCGGTGCCGTCGCAGATCACGTCGTAGCGGGGGATCAGTTCGCGCGCGGCGGTGGCGTCCATGCGGCGGGGATGGAGTTCCAGCGTCACCTCGGGGTTCAGGCCCCGCAGCGCCTCGGCCGCACTGTCCACCTTGCGCTGGCCGATGCGCGCGGTGCTGTGCGCGATCTGCCGTTGCAGGTTGGACAGTTCCAACACGTCATGGTCCACCAGCCCCAACGTGCCCACGCCGGCGGCGGCGAGATACATGGCCAGCGGCGACCCCAGCCCCCCCGCGCCCACGATCAGCACCCGCGCCGCACGCAGCCTGGCCTGGCCGATGGCGCCCACCTCGCGCAGCAGGATGTGCCGGGAGTAACGCTGGAGTTCGTCCTCGGTGAAATCGAGATTCATGGCGGCTCAGCCCGTGGAACCGAAGCCGCCGGTGCCGCGCCGCGTCTCGGGCAGCACCACCACCTCCTCGAAGCCGGCGCGCGTCACGGGCGCGAAGACGGCCTGGGCGATGCGGTCACCCCGCGCGATGGCGAAGGGCGCATCACCGGTGTTGATCAGGATGACGCCGACCTCGCCGCGATAATCCGCGTCCACCGTGCCGGGCGCGTTCAGCACGGTCACGCCATGCTTGAGTGCCAGGCCGGAGCGCGGGCGCACCTGCATCTCGTAGCCCTCGGGCAGCGCGATGGCGAGGCCGGTCGGCACCAGGGCGCGCCCGCCGGGCGGCAGCGTCAGGTCGCGCGCGGCCAGCAGGTCCATGCCCGCCGCGCCCTCGGTGGCATAGGCGGGCAGCGGCAGATCGGCGCCGTGCGGCAGGCGCTGCACGAGGACGTTGATGCGCGGCTGATTCACGTCTCGCTCCGCTCGACGATCAGGCGCGGGTTGATGCGCGGCTGATTCACGTCTCGCTCCGCTCGACGATCAGGCGCGTCATGCCAGTGCCTCCGCCACGCGCGCGGCGAGGCGGGCGGCCACCTCCTCCTTCGGCGCGCGCGGCCAGTCTTCCACGCCGGATGCGGTGACGAGGTGGACGGCGTTCTCCGCGCCCCCCATCACATCGCCGGACACGTCATTGGCCACGATCCAGTCGCAGCCCTTGCGCGCCAGCTTGTCCCGCGCGTGCGCCACCACCTTCTCCGTCTCCGCGGCGAAACCCACCACCAGGCGCGGGCGCTGCGCGTGGCACGACAGGGTGGCGAGAATGTCCGGGTTCAGCGCCATGGCGAGCGTGGGCGCCGCGGCACCCGGTTCCTTCTTCATCTTCTGCCCGGCCTCCGCCGCCACGCGCCAATCGGCCACGGCGGCGGCGCAGATGACGGCGTCGGCGGGGAGTGCCGCTTCGCAGGCGGCCAGCATCTCGCGCGCCGTCTGCACGCGGCGGACCGTCACGCCCGCCGGGTCCGGCACCTGCACGGGGCCGCTGACCAGCGTGACGCGCGCACCGAGCCGGGCAAGCGCGGCCGCGATGGCATGGCCCTGCCTGCCGCTGCTGCGGTTGGCGATGTAGCGCACGGGGTCTATCGGCTCATGCGTGGGCCCGCTGGTCACCAGCACATGGCGCCCCGACAAAGGCCCGCCCGCCAGCACGGCGCGGATTTCAGCGGCGATGGCATCGGGTTCCATCAGGCGTCCGGCGCCGCTCTCCGGCTCGGCCATGGCGCCCTCCACGGGGCCGGCGAAGCGCACGCCGCGCGCGGCCAGCAGCGCCATGTTCGCACGCGTGGCCGGGTGTTCCCACATGGCCGGGTTCATGGCCGGCGCCACCAGCACCGGCGCGCGGGTGGCGAGCAGGATGCAGCCCGCCAGGTCATCGGCCAGGCCATGCGCCATCTGCGCCAGGCGGTTCGCGGAAGCGGGCACCACCGCCACCAGCTCCGCCCAGCGCGCCAGGCGGATATGGCCGATCTCGGCCTCGGCGGCCCAGAGGTCGTCCTGCACCGCCTCGCCCGTGATGGCGGCCAGCGATTCCTTCGTGACGAAGCGCGCGCCCGCCGCCGTCAGCACCGCGCGCACCGTGGCGCCCTCGGCGCGCAGCAGCCGCGCCAGCATCAGCGCCTTGAACCCCGCGACGCTGCCCGAGACGACCAGCAGGATCCGGCGACCGTGCAGCATGGTCACATCTCGCAGAAAGGCAGGGCCTGGGCGGCATCACCCGCCCAGGGGCCGTGGTAGAGCTGGAGGATGCGGTCGGCCTGCGTCATGCCGCTTTCCGCGATCTCCCACAGGGGCGCGAGATAGGCCTCCTCGCCCAGGCCGCGCGCGCGCAACCCGTCGGCGCTGATGGCCAGCACCTCGCGCGCCACGTCGCGCAACTCGCGTCCCGCGATGCGCGCCTGGAGGGCCTGCTGCGGCACCTCGGCGCGCATGGCCATGATCTCGTCCAGCGTCCAGCTGCGGGTCAGCGCGCGCGCGGCCTTCTGCGCGGCGTCGTCATAGAGCAGCCCCACCCAGAAGGCGGGCTTGGCCAGCACCATGGCGGCGCTGCCGGAATCGGCGCCGCGCATCTCCAGGAATTTCTTGAGGCGCACCTCGGTGAAGACGGTGGTCACGTGGTCGGCCACGTCGCCCATGGTGGCGGGGATGCCGCGCAGGGCCTCCACGCGGCCGGCCATGAAGTCGCGGAAGGACGCACCCGCCACGTCGTGCAGGATGCCGTCGCGCGCCACGAAATACATGGGCACGTCCAGCACATATTCCGCGAAACGCTCGAAGCCGAAGCCCTCCTCGAAGACGCAGGCGGGGATGCCGGTGCGGTCGGGGTCGGTGTCGGTCCAGACGCGGCCGCGCAGCGACTTGAAGCCGGAGGGCGTGCCCTCCAGCAGCGGCGAGGAGGCGAAGAGCGCCGTGGCCAGCGGCTGTAGCGCCAGAGAGACGCGCAGCTTCTCCACCATGTCGGCCTCGTCGCCGAAGTCGAGGTTCACCTGCACGGTGCAGGTCCGCAGCATCATGTCGAGGCCGAGGCCGCCTTTCAGCGGCATGTAGCGGCGCATGATCTTGTAGCGGGACTTGGGCATCCAGGGCATCGCCTCGCGCGTCGCCACCGGGTGGAAGCCCATGCCGGCGAAGCCGAGGCCCAGCGGCGCCGCGATCTCGTGCACGTCGCGCAGATGCGCGGCCAGTTCCAGGCGCGTCTCGTGCAGGGTCTGCGTCGGCGCACCGGACAGCTCGAACTGCCCGCCCGGCTCCAGGCTGACCGATTCGCCATCCCGCGTCAGGCCGATGACGTTCCCGGCATCGGTGATGGGCGCCCAGCCCTTGGCCTGGATGCCCTCCAGCATGGCCTGGATGCCCTGGTCCTCGTAGCTGGGCGGCGTGCCACCCTGGCGGCGGAAGCCGAACTTCTCGTGCTCCGTGCCGATGCGCCAGGCGTCGCGCGGCTTGGAGCCGGCGGCGAACCACTCCGCCAACTGACGCGCGTGGGTGATCGGCGTCGGGTCAGCCTGGCCGGGGTTGGACATGCGGTGCTCGTGTTCCTGATGCGTCAGGCGGGTGGTCGAGCGAGAGGGACATCGCCGACAGACCCGCCACCAGCGCCGTCTCCGCGCGGAGGATGCGCGGCCCGAGCGAGGCCAGTGAAACAAAGGGCCGCCGGGCCAGATCGTCAAGTTCGGCCCGTTCAAAGCCGCCCTCCGGGCCGACCAGGAAGGCACAAGGCGCTGACAGTCCTGGCAAAAATTCCAGCAGGGGGCGGGACTCGCGGCGTTCGGCGGCCACCAGCAGGGGCGCGCCGTCCCAGGCGTCCAGCACGGCATGGAGCGGGCGGGCGGGGTCCACGACCGGAACCGACAGGCGCTCACATTGTTCGGCGGCACCCCGGGCGATGGTGGCCAGGCGTTCGGTCTTGCCGCCCTCGGCCACGCAGCGGCGGGTCAGCACGGGGATGATGCGCGTCGCACCCAGTTCCGTGGCCTTCTCGACGGCCCAGCCCATGGCGTCGCGCTTGAGGCCGGCGATCAGGGCGCGCAATTCGGGCTCCACCACGGGTTCGCGCCGCCGGGGGCCGATCCGCACCGCGCCGCGTTCCTTCCGCAGGGCGGTGAGTTCCGCCTCGAACTCGCCATCGGTGGCGTTGAAGGCGCGCAGGGCGGCACCCGGCGCGCGGCGCAGCACCACGCCCAGATGATGCGCCTGGGCGGGGGTGAGGGCGCATTCCGCGCCCTCCGCCAGCGCCTGTTCCATGTGGACCCGAGGGATGGACATGGCCCGATGTGCCGTGCTGCATGGCGCCGTGCAAGGCTACACCGACATCCGAACCCAGGGTTGGGTCGCGCATCTACCCGCGTCCTGGCGGCCCTATGCGCTGCTGATGCGCGCCGACCGGCCCATCGGCACCTGGCTGCTGTTTCTGCCGGGGCTGTGGGGGATCGCGCTGCTGGCGCCCTCCTGGGGCTTCGGCCTGTGGCTGGCCTTCCTGTTCCTGCTGGGCGCCTTCGTGATGCGCGGGGCGGGCTGCGTGGTGAACGATTTGTGGGACCGCGACATTGACGCGAAGGTGGAGCGCACGCGGGGCCGGCCGCTCGCTTCAGGCGCCGTCACGCCGCGGCAGGCGGTGGCCTTCCTCGCACTTCTCTGCACCATCGGGCTGGTGGTGCTGCTGCAACTCTCGGCCACCGCCATCTGGCTGGGCGTGCTGTCGCTGCTGCCCATCCTGCTCTACCCGGCGGCCAAGCGCGTGACGGACTACCCGCAGCTTGTACTGGGCTTCACCTTCGGCTGGGGCGCGGTGATGGGGCCGGCGGCGGCCTCGGGCGGGCTGGGGTGGGAGGTGCTGCCGCTCTACGCGGCCACCATCCTCTGGATTCTCGGCTACGACACCATCTACGCGCACCAGGACCGCGAGGATGACGCGATGCTGGGCATCGGCTCCACCGCGCTGAAGTTCGGCGAGCGCACGCGCCCCTTCCTCGCCGCCTGCTATGCCGGGACGGTGGCGCTGCTGGCGCTGACCGGGGCGGTGGCGGGGCTTTCCGCGTGGTATTACGTGGCCCTGCTGGTCCCGGCGGGGATGCTGGCCTGGCAGATCCGCGCGCTGGACATCCATGATCCCGCGCGCTGCCTCGCGCTGTTCAAGTTCAACCGCGAGGTGGGCTTCGCCGTGGCGCTGGCCATGCTGGTCGGCCGGGTTTGAACGCCGAGGGCTTCATCACGGCGCAGACCACCATCGGCGTGGCCCCCCTGGTGCCCGAAATCCGGCTGCACCTGGCCAGCGAGATCACCCCCATCTGGCACGCCAGCGAGGAATTCCTGGCGCAAACGGGCATCGAGCCCCCCTTCTGGGCCTTCGCCTGGCCGGGCGGGCAGGCCCTGGCGCGCAGCATCCTCGACGCGCCCGAACGGGTGCGCGGGCGGCGGGTGCTGGATTTCGCGGCGGGCTGCGGCATCGCCGCCATCGCCGCCGCCCAGGCCGGCGCGGCACAGGTCGAGGCCGCCGAGATTGACCCCATGGCGGTCGCCGCCATCCGCCTGAACGCCGTGCTGAACGGCGTGTCCGTGACCGCGCTGGACCGCGACGTGGTGGGTGATCCGCCCCGTTGGGACGTCATCCTGGCCGGCGATGTCTGCTACGAGGCGCCGATGACCGCCCATATCCTGCCCTGGCTGCGCGCCATGGCGGCGGCGGGCGTCGAGGTCTGGCTGGCCGATCCGGGCCGCGCCTATCTCCCGCGCGAGGGGCTGGAACCCCTCTCCCGCCACGCCGTGCCGACCTCCCTGGAACTGGAGGATCGCACGCTGCGCGAAGTCACCATCGCCCGATTGCTGCCTTCTTGACGCCATGAGGGCAGGGAAGGCTTCGCCCCATGTGGCCCGCTTTCCTCACCGCCCTCCTCCTCTCGCTGCCGGCCCTCGATGCCTCGG
Organism: Roseococcus suduntuyensis; assembly: GCF_014196305.1. Taxonomy (GTDB): domain Bacteria; phylum Pseudomonadota; class Alphaproteobacteria; order Acetobacterales; family Acetobacteraceae; genus Roseococcus; species Roseococcus suduntuyensis. The sequence continues at coordinate 985,128 of NZ_JACIDJ010000001.1, read as the reverse complement.
CGCAGTCCAAGCGCGAATATGACGCGCAGGGGCGCAGCCTGGGGCGCGAGGAGCAGCGAGGGGCCACGCTGCGACAATATGACGCGCAGGGCCGCCCGATCGGCCGCAGCGAATTGCGCGGCGACACCCGGCGCGACTACGACGCGCAGGGCCGCGCCCAGGGCCGGGCGGAGGTGCGGGGCGACACCACCCGCCTCTATGACGCCCAGGGCCGCGCCGCGGGCCGCAGCGAAACGCGCGGGGACACCACGCGCCACTACGACGCCCAGGGCCGGCAGACCGGGCGTTCCGAGACGCGGGGCGGCGTGACGCGCCATTACGACGCACAGGGCCGCCAGGTGGGGCGCACCGAGACGCGCCGCTGAACCCTGTTGCGCGCCCCGCCTGAGCGGCTACACCCTGGCCGCAGGCGTCCGATCGGCTGCGGTGGGCTCACCGAAGCCGTGAATCGGCCGCCTGGCAAAGGCCGAAAGGGGCAGCGGCAATATGGATGGTTTCGCCTTCGAGGAACTCAGCGTCGGCCAGACGGCGCGCTTCGCCAAGACCATCACCGAAGCGGACATCCTGATGTTCGCCGCCGTCTCGGGCGATACCAACCCCGTCCATATTGATGCCGAGCACGCCGCCGGCACCATGTTCAAGCAGCGCATCGCGCATGGGATGCTCTCGGCCGGGCTGATCTCGGCCGTGCTGGGCACCAGGCTGCCGGGGCCGGGCACCATCTACATGGGTCAGACGCTGAAGTTCCGCGCGCCCGTGAAGATCGGCGACACGGTGACGGCGGTGGTGGAGGTGACGGCGCTGGACCCGGCCAAGCGCCGCGCCACCCTCTCCACCACCTGCCTCGTCGGCGGCAAGCCGGTGATCGAGGGCGAGGCCACGGTCATGGTGCCCGCCCGTGGATGAGGCCGTGACGACCCCGGCATTCCGCCGCGTCTGCGTCTTCTGCGGCGCCCAGCCGGGGACCGACTCGCGCCATGCCGAACTGGCCGTGGCCCTCGGCCGCGCCATCGCCGCCCGGGGGCTGGGCCTCGTCTATGGCGGGGGCAAGGTGGGGCTGATGGGCATCGTGGCGGACGCCGCCATCAAGGCCGGCGCCGAGGTGATCGGCGTGATCCCCGAGGCGCTGATGGACCGCGAGCTGGGCCATGGCGGTGTCACGGAACTGCGCGTGGTGCCGTCCATGCATGTCCGCAAGCAGATGATGAACGAGCTCTCCGACGGCTTCGTGGTGCTGCCCGGCGGCATCGGCACGCTGGAGGAAAGCGTGGAAATCCAGTCCTGGGCGCAGCTTGGCATCCATGGGAAGGGGTTGGTCTATCTCGACACGGATGGCTACTGGACGCCCTTCTTCGCCCTGCTGGACCGCATGGTGAAGGGCGGCTTCGTACAGGCGCGCCATGCCGGCCTCGCACTCCGCGCCGGCTCGCCCGAGGCCGCGCTGGATGCCCTGGCCCAATGGACCCCGCCCGCCATCACCCGCTGGATGACGAAGACCGAGACATGATCCACAGCGATTGGCGCGCCCTGCCGCCCGAGGCGCGCGGCGGGACGGTGGCGCTCGGCAATTTCGACGGGGTGCACCGCGGCCATGCGGCCGTGCTGGCGGCTGCCCACCAGGCGCGGCCCGACCTGCCCCTGGTCGCACTCACCTTCGAGCCTCACCCGCGCGAGCATTTCCGGCCCGACGACCCGCCCTTCCGCCTGACACTGCTGCCCGCCAAGGCGGCGGCGCTGGCCGCACTCGGCGTGCGCGCGGTGGTGGCCGTGCCCTTCGACGGGGCGTTCAGCGCCATGTCGGCCGAGGAATTCGTGGAGGGCGTGCTGCACCAGGGCCTGGGCGCCAGGCACCTGGCCTGCGGGGGCGACTTCGCCTTCGGCCACCGGCGCGGCGGCAATATCGGCGTGCTGCAGGCGGCGGCCGAGGCGCGGGGCATCGGCCTCTCCATCGTGCCGCATCTGGCCGATGCGGAGGGGCCCATCAGCTCCACCCGCATCCGCCGACAGTTGCAGGATGGCTATCCGGAGCGCGCGGCGGTGCTGCTGGGCCGGCCCTGGGCCATTCGTGGCCCCGTGACCCATGGCGATGCGCGGGGGCGGACCATCGGCTTTCCCACCGCCAACATCCCACTGGGGCGGCACCTGGAACCGGCGCGGGGCGTCTATGCCGTGCGCGCGACCCTGGCCGATGGGCGGGTGGTGCCGGGCGTGGCCAACCTGGGCCGCCGGCCGACCCTGGGGGGCGACCCCGTCTCGCGGCTGGAGGCGCATCTGTTTGATTTCCAGGGCGACCTCTACGGGCAGGAAGTGGAGGTCGCGCTGCTCGCCTTCATCCGCGACGAGCGGAAGTTCGCGAGCTTCCAGGAACTCACCACCCAGATCGCGGCCGATGCGGCGGCCGCCCGGGCCCTGCTGGCTTGACCAGGGGGCCGGGGGGCACGCATATCCCACGCATGCACCCGGCGCGGCCTTTCCGAATTCCCGGCCCGGTCCTCCGCTGAGGGCCGGGACCCTTTCGCGCGCCACCCCTGACGCCCCGCCCCGGCGGGGATGAGACATTCCATGAACGACGCCCCTCCCCCGCGCGACTACCGGCAGACGGTCTTCCTGCCGCAGACCCCCTTCCCCATGAAGGGCGACCTGCCGAAGCGCGAGCCCGCCATGCTGGCCCGCTGGGCGCAGCAGGATCTGTGGCGGAAGCTGCGCGACGGCGCGGCCGCGCGGCCGAAATTCGTGCTGCATGACGGCCCGCCCTATGCGAACGGCCCGCTGCACATCGGGCACGCGCTGAACAAGATCCTGAAGGACGTCATCAACCGCGCGGCGCAGATGTCGGGCTATGATGCCGACTACGTGCCCGGCTGGGACTGCCACGGCCTGCCCATCGAGTGGAAGGTCGAGGAGGAGTATCGCGCGAAGAAGAAGAACAAGGACGAGGTGCCCGTCCTGGAATTCCGCGCCGAATGCCGCGCCTATGCCGCGCATTGGCTGGAGGTGCAGCGCGAGGAGTTTGCCCGGCTTGGCGTCGCGGGCGACTGGGCGAACCGGTATGCCACGATGGATTTCCCGTCGGAGAGCGTGATCGTCGAGGAGATCGGCCGCTTCCTGATGAATGGCAGCCTGTATCGCGGGCTGCGGCCGGTGATGTGGAGCCCGGTCGAGAAGACGGCGCTGGCCGAGGCGGAGATCGAATACCACGACCATGTGAGCCCGACGCTGTGGGCGCGGTTTCCGATCGTCTCCGGGCCGGAGGCCGGGGCCAGCGTCGTGATCTGGACCACCACCCCCTGGACCATCCCGGGCAACCGCGCCGTGGCCTATGGGCCGGAGATCGACTACGCGCTGGTGCATGTGGAGGGCGTGGCCGAGGGCAGCCATCTGCGCGTCGGCGAGACGCTGCTGGTGGCGCTGCCGCTGCTGCCGAAGTTTGCCGAGGATGCGGGGCTGGGCGCGCACAGCCTCCATCGCGTGCTGAAGGGCGCGGAGCTGGAAGGCGCCATCGCCGCCCACCCCCTGCGCGGGGCGGGTTACGATTTCGACGTCCCCCTCCTCCCCGGCGACTTCGTCACCACCGAGGCCGGCACCGGCTTCGTCCACATCGCCCCCGGCCATGGCGAGGACGACTTCAACCTCGGCCGCGCCCATGGGCTGCCGGTGCCCGAGACCGTGAACGACGACGGCACCTTCACCCACCATGCCCCGGGCTTCGAAGGCCTGCACGTCTTCCGCGCGCATGAGGCGGTCTATGCCGCCTGCGAGACGGCCGGCACGCTGGTGGCGAAGTCGAAGCTGACGCACAGCTACCCGCACAGCTGGCGCTCCAAGAAGCCCGTCATCTTCCGCGCCACGCCGCAATGGTTCATCGCCATGGATGACAGCAATGCCATCCGGCAAAAGTCGCTGGACGCCATCGCCGCCACCACCTTCATCCCCGATGTGGGCCGCAACCGCATCGGCGGCATGGTGGCCTCGCGGCCGGACTGGTGCATCAGCCGCCAGCGCGCCTGGGGCGTGCCCATCGCCGTCTTCGTCGAGAAGCGCACCAGCGAGGTGCTGCGCGACCCCGACGTGATGGCGCGCATCGTGGACGCCTTCCGCAGCGAGGGCGCGGATGCCTGGTACCAGCCCGATGCGGCGGCGCGTTTCCTGGGGAATACCCGCAACCCGGACGACTACGAGCAGGTCATGGACATCGTGGATGTCTGGTTCGAGTCCGGCTCCACCCACGCCTTCGTCCTGCCGCCGCGGAACCTGCCCTTCCCGGCCGATCTCTACCTGGAGGGCTCCGACCAGCATCGCGGCTGGTTCCAGTCCTCGCTGCTGGAATCCGTCGGCACGCGCGGGGTCGCACCCTTCAAGGCCGTGCTGACCCATGGCTTCGTCCTCGACGAAGGCGGGCGGAAGATGTCCAAGTCGCTCGGCAACGTCACCGCCCCGCAGGAGGTCATCGCCAAGTATGGCGCCGACATCCTGCGCATGTGGGTGATGAACTCCGACACGGCCGAAGACCTGCGCATCGGCAAGAACATCCTGGAGCAGCAGGCGGAGCTTTATCGCCGCATCCGCAACACGCTGCGCTGGCTGCTGGGCAACCTGGCCGGCTTCGACGGGCATGAGCGCGTGCCGGTGGCCGAGATGCCGGAACTCGAACGCTGGGTGCTGCACCGCCTGACGGAACTCGACGCCCGCGTGCGCCGCGCCGTGCGGTCGCATGACTGGAACGGCGTGTTGCCCGAGATCCACAATTTCTGCGCCACCGACCTCAGCGCCTTCTACTTCGACATCCGCAAGGACAGCCTCTACTGCGACGCCAAGGACAGTCTCCGCCGCCGCAGCGCGCGCACGGTGCTGGACAGCCTGCACCGCTGCCTCTGCGCCTGGCTGGCCCCCGTGCTGGTCTTCACGGCGGAGGAAGCCTGGACGGCCCGCTTCGGCGAGGGCGCGGGCAGCGTGCATCTCCAGCTCTTCCCCGAACTGCCGGAGAATTGGCGGGATGACGCGCTGGCGGCGAAGTGGGCGGAAATCCGCCGGCTGCGGAAGCTGGTCACGGGCAGCCTGGAGGACCATCGGCGCGATGGCACCTTCGGCTCTTCGCTCCAGGCCGCGGTCACCCTGACGCTGGCGCCGGAGGATGCCGCCGCCACGCTGGACGCCGCGACCTGGGCAGAAACGCTGATCGTCTCGAAGGTCACGCTGGCGGAGGGGGCGGAAACCAGCCTCGACGTGGCGCTGGCCCCCGGCCACAAATGCGACCGCTGCTGGAAGGTGCTGGAAGAGGTGGGCCAATCCGCCGCCCACCCCACGCTGTGCCGCCGCTGCGAGGCCGTGGTCGGGCCGTGACCCATCCGCTGCGAACCGGCCTCGTCTTCGCCGCCCTGCTGCTGCTGGCCGACCAGGCCAGCAAGTGGTGGATCCTGGAGGTCGTGGAACTGCCGCTGCGCCAGCACATCCCGCTGCTGGCGCTGGGCCCGGTGGGGCTTGACCTCACCATGGTCTGGAACCGGGGGGTCACCTTCGGGCTGTTCTCGGGCGAGGGCGCCTGGAACCACGTCATCCTGGCCGGCATCGCCCTGGTCGTGGCGGGGTTCCTGCTGCGCTGGCTGTCGCGCGCCGAGACGCGGCTGGTAGCCCTGGCGCTGGGCGCCGTCATCGGCGGGGCCATCGGCAATGTCATTGACCGGCTGCGATTTGGCGCGGTGGTGGACTTCGTGGACGTTCACGGCTGGGGCTGGCACTGGTATGTGTTTAACGTCGCGGACGCGGCCATCGTGTGCGGGGTCGTCGCCCTGGTGGGGGACGCCTTGATCCGGCCGGAAAGCAAGCGCAAGGAAGCGTCATGAAGCTTGCCCCTCAATTTCGCCCCCTGCTGGGCGCCCTGCTGGTCGCGGGCCTGCTGGCCGGCTGCGGCCAGGACACCTCCCGCACCCTGGGCCTGACGCGCGATGCGCCGGATGAATTCCAGGTGATGACGCGCGCGCCGCTGTCCATGCCGCCCTCGCTGGGGCAGTTGCCGCCGCCGCGCCCGGGCAGCACCCGCCCGCAGGAACGCGCCGCGCGCGAACAGGCCGAGGCGCTGCTGACCGGCGGCGTGCCCGGCCGTCCCGCCGCCCCCACCCCGGGCGAGGCCGCCCTGCTGGCCCAGACCGCCACCCCCGTGCCGCAGGACATCCGCTCCACCCTCGACCAGGAAGCCACCCGGACCGAGAACGTGAACCGGACCCTGGTGGACCGCGCCCTGTTCTGGCGCGACCCGCCGCCCCCCGGCGTGCCGGTGGATCCGAACCGCGAGGCCCAGCGCCTGCGCGAAAACGCGGCCCTGGGCCGCCCCGTGGCGGAGGGCGAGACGCCCATCATCCAGCCCGAGCGGCGCGGGGTGCTGGAAAGCCTCAGCCTGGATCGCCTGCGCTTCTGGTGATCCAGGCCATGGGAAGCTTGGCGGCATTCTGGCGAAGCCGCCCCCGCCTCCCCACATGCGGCGTATGATCGCATTGACCCGCCGCACCGCGCTGAAGGGCGCCGCCGCCAGCCTGGCCCTGCCCGCCCTCGCCACCCCGCGCGAGGGGCTGGCGCAGGCGGCCACAACCCCGCTCCGCACCGCTCGCCGCGGGCCGGACCAGCCTCTGTTCGGCGCCGTGACCTGGACGCTCGACAACGGGCTGCGCGTGGTCCTGGCCGAAAACCGCCGCGCGCCCGTCGCAGCCCATTACCTCTATGTGGCCGCGGGCTCGGGCGAGGACCCGGCCGGCAAGTCCGGCATCGCCCACTACCTTGAGCACATGATGTTCAAGGGCAGCCCCAACGTGCCCTCCGGCGCCTTCAGCCGCGTGGTGGCGCGCGAGGGCGGGCAGGACAACGCCTTCACCAGCCGGGACATGACGGCCTATTTCCAGACGGTCGAGGCCTCGCGCCTGCCGCTGATGATGCGCCTGGAAGCCGACCGCCTGGCCTCCCCCCTCATGCCGCCCGACGAATACGAGGCCGAGCGCGCGGTGGTGCTGGAAGAACGGCGCCAGGTGATCGAATCCAACCCGCGCAGCCGCTTCCGCGAGGAATTCGACGCCACCCTATGGGGCCCGCAGCATTGGCGCGGCCGCCCCATCATCGGCTGGGAAGATGAAATCCGCGCCATCACCCGGCAGGACATGATCGACTTCCACGCCCGCTTCTACGCCCCCTCCAACTGCACGCTGGTGGTGGCGGGCGATGTGCGCGAGGCCGATCTGCGCCGTTGGGCCGAGGAATTCTACGGCCCCGTCCCCTCCCGCCCCGAGGTGACACGCGACCGCGCGGCCCCGCCCGAGGCGGCCGGCGAGGCGCGCCTGATCCGCCGCGACCCGGGCGTGCGCGAACCCTCCTTCCTGCGCACCTTCGCCGCGCCCTCCGCCACCTGGGGCGACCGCTCGCTCCATGACGCGCTGGACGTGCTGGCGCATCTGCTGGGCGGCGGCGCGGGCTCGCGCATCCACAAGGCGCTGGTGGAGGAAGGGCTGGCCGTCGGCGCCGGCGCTTCCTATTCGGGCCAGGTGCTGGGGGTGGGAAGCTTCTTCCTCTACGCCTCGCCCCGCCCGGGCGTGAGCCCGGAACGGATCGAGCAGGCGCTGAACACCGTGCTGTCGGAACTGCTGGATTCCGGCGCGACCGAGGCGGAACTGCGCCGCTCCATCCGCCAGGAGACGGCCGGCGCCCTGCTGGCGCTGGATGGCTTGGGCGCCGCACCCCGCATGCTGGGCGGCGCGCTGTCCATCGGCCTGCCGCTGGACGCCGTGGAGTTCTGGCCGCAACGCCTCGCCTCCGTCACCCTTGAACAGGTCAATGCCGCCGCGCGCCAGGTTTTGGGCACGCCGGGGGCCAACATGGCCGGCTGGCTGCTGCCCGGAGACGCCTGATGTCCGAGACCCAGTTCGGCGTGACGCTGCCCGCGCGGCGCGGCTTCTCCGTGCCCATCCAGATCGTCGAGGCGGGCGGCGTCACCGCCTGGCTCGTGGAGGATCATTCGGTTCCCGTCGTCTCGGTCGCCTGGTCCTGGGCCGGCGGGCAGGCGCTGGAGCCCGAGGGGCGCGAGGGGCTGGCCGGCATGGCCGCCTCGCTGCTGACCGAGGGCGCGGGGGATCTGCGCGCCACCGAGTTCAGCGATGCGCTCTCCGATGAAGGGATCGGCCTCGGCTTCTCCGCCCGCGCCGATGTCTTCGAGGGCAGCTTCCGCGCGCTGACCGACGCCCTGCCCCAGGCCGTGCCGCTGGCCCGGCTGGCCATGACGGCGCCGCGGCTGGATGAGGACGCCGTGACCCGCGTGCGCGCCCGCGCCCTGCTGGCCGCGCGGCAGCAGACGGAAAGCCCCGGCGCCGTGGCCCGCCGCGCCTTCTGGGAGGCGGGTTTCCCCCGCTCCAGCCTCGGCCGCGCCGCCACCCCCGAGACCATCACCACCCTCACCACCGGCGACATCCGCACGGCGCTGGAGGCCCAGCTTCATCGCGGCGGCGTGCAGGTGGTGGCGGCCGGCGCGCTGGACGCGGCCGGGCTGCGCGCCTTGCTGGGCGAGCTGTTCGGCGCCCTGCCGGCCGGCACCCCGCCCGAGCTCACGCCCCCCGGCCCCATGGAGATGTTCGGCAAGGTGCTGCGCCCCATGCCGGGCCCGCAATCCCACATGGTCTTCGGCCAGGACGCCCTGCCCCCCACCGACCCCGATTGGGAGGCGAGCCAGGTGGCGCTGCGCATCCTGGCGGGCGGGGGTTTCAGTTCGCGCCTGATGCGGACCGTCCGCGAGCAGCGCGGGCTGACCTATGGCATCGGCGCCGGGCTGTCCGTCGCCTTCGGCCAGGCGCTGGTGCAGGGCGTCGTCTCCACCGAGAACGCCCGGGCCAGCGAGGTCTGGCGCCTGGTGCGCGAAGGCTGGGCCGAGATGGCGCAGGACGGCCCCACGGAGGAGGAGCTGCGCGACGCGGTGGCCTTCCTGGCCGGTTCGCTGCCGCTGCAATTCACCGACAGCCGGCGCAGCGCCTCGCTGCTGCTGGGGCTGCGCCAGACGGGCCGCACGCCGGAATGGCTGGCCGGGCGGCCGGCGCGGCTGGCGGCGCTGACGCGCGAGGATGTGATGCGCGCGGGGCGGCGCTTCCTGCGCGCGAACACCCTGGCCCTTGCAGTGGCGGGGCAGCCGCAAGGGCTGTAACCTTCCGTCCGGCAAAGGTTTTCAGGAGAGGCCAGGATGGCGGCAGCGGTGTCAGCGGCGTGGGCGAAGGTCGAGGCATTGGCGGCATCGCCCGGGGCGGCCGCCATCCGCCCGCTCTTCGCGGCCGATCCGGACCGCTTCGCCCGCTTCCACCACAAGGGCGGCGGGCTGCTGCTGGACATCTCCAAGACCTCGGTCTCGGACACGGTGCTGGCCGCGCTGCTGGACCTGGCCCGCGCGGCCGATGTGGCGGGAAGCCGCGACGCCATGGCGCGCGGCGAGGCGGTGAACAGCACCGAGCGCCGCGCCGCCCTGCACATAGCCCTGCGCGGCGACCTCCCCGGCGCGGGCGGCGAGGCCCACCGCGAGGCGGCCGAGGTGCTGGCCCGCATGGAGGCCTTCACGACCGCCATCCATCGCGGCGAAATCCGCGGCGCCACCAACCAGCGCTTCGACACGGTGCTGAACATCGGCATCGGCGGCTCGGACCTCGGGCCGGTCATGGTGGGCCGCGCCCTGTGGCGGGCGGGCGACCCGATGCGGCCCATCCACCTCGGCAATGTGGACGGGCATGGGTGGGAGACGGTGCTGCCGCAGCTCGATGCGCGGCGGACCCTGGTGCTGGTGGCCTCCAAGACCTTCACCACCCAGGAGACCATGGCCAACGCCCATCTGGTGAAGCGCTGGATGGAGGCCAGCGTGGGGCCGAATGGGGCGGCCTCGCATTTCGCCGCCCTCTCCACCAACCTGAAGGCCACCGCGGAATTCGGCATCGGCGAGGACCGGGTGTTTCCCTTCCGCGACTGGGTGGGGGGGCGGTTCTCGCTCTGGTCGGCCATCGGGCTTTCGCTGGCGCTGTCGCTGGGCTGGGACCGTTTCGCGGCACTTTTGGCCGGGGCGCGGGCGATGGACCGGCATTTCCTCGACGCGCCGCTCGAATCCAACCTGCCCGTGCTGCTGGCGCTGGTGGAGGCCTGGCATGTCAACGGCCTCGACCTGCACCGCCGCGCCGTGCTGCCCTATGACGAGCGGCTGCGGCGCCTGCCCGCGCATTTGCAGCAGCTGGAGATGGAAAGCCTCGGCAAGGGCGTGACCGTGGACGGCGCGCCCGTGCCCCGCGCCACCGGCCCCGTGGTCTTCGGCGAGCCCGGCACCAATGCCCAGCACAGCTTCATGCAGCTGGTGCACCAGGGGCCGCGCCATGTGCCGGTGGACTTCATCCTGGTGGCGTGCCCCGACCACACCCATGCCGACAACCACAACATCCTGCTGGCGAACGGCCTGGCGCAGGCCGAGGCGCTGCTGATGGGCCGCGACGCGGATGCCGTGCGGGCCGAGATGGAAGCCGCGGGCGTGGCCGAGGCCGAGATCACGCGCCTGTTGCCGCACCGCGTCTTCGGCGGCGACCGGCCCTCCAACACCATCCTGATGCCGCGCATGGACGAGGCGGCGCTGGGCGCGCTGATCGCCCTCTATGAGCACAAGGTCTTCGTGCTGGGCGCCCTCTGGGGCATCAACCCCTTCGACCAATGGGGGGTGGAGCTGGGCAAGGTGATGGCGACGCCCATTGTGCGCGAATTGGAGACGGGCGAGGTGGGCGCGCATGATGCCAGCACGGCCGGCCTGCTGACAGAATTGCTGCGGCTGCGCGGGGGATGATCCGTCTCCTCCCCGACGCCACCGCCAACCGCATCGCCGCCGGCGAGGTGGTGGAGCGCCCCGCCGCCGTGGTGAAGGAGTTGGTGGAGAACGCGCTGGACGCCGGCGCCAGCCACATCCGCGTGGAGTTGGAGGAAGGCGGCATAGGCCGCGTGCTGGTCGAGGATGACGGCCATGGCATGTCGCCCGAGGACCTGGAGCTGTGCGTGGAGCGCCACGCCACCTCCAAGCTGCCCGAGGAAGCGACCCTCTTCGCCATCGGCACGCTGGGCTTCCGGGGCGAGGCGCTGCCTTCGATCGGCGCGGTGGCGCGGCTTTTCATCACGACCGCACCCCGCGGCGGAGCCGCGTCAGGATCGCGCGACGGCGTCGCCCACCGCATCACCGTCGAGGGCGGGCGCAAGGGGCTGGTGCAGCCGGCCTCCGGCGCGCCGGGCACGCGGGTGGAGGTAACGGACCTCTTCTTCGCCACCCCGGCCAGGCGGAAATTCCTGCGCTCCCCGCGTGCCGAGGGCGAGGCGGCGATGGACGCGCTGCGGCGCCTGGCGCTCGCCTGGCCGCTTGTGGGCTTCGAGGCCAGCCAGGACGGCCGGCGCGTGCTGAACCTCGCGCCGTCCAGCCGCGAGGCGCGGATCGAGGCGCTGCTGGGTGCCGAATTCGCCGCCGCCGCGCGGCCGGTGGAGGGGCCCGGCATCACGGGCCTCGCGGGCGGCCCGGCCTTCACCCGTGCCACCTCGGCCGAACAGCATTTCGTGGTGAATGGCCGCCCGGTGAAGGACCCCATGCTGCGGATGGCGCTGCGGGCCGCCTATCGCGACGTCACCGCGCCCGGGCGGCACCCGGTGGCGGCGCTTTTTCTGGAAGTGCCCCCCGCCGAGGTGGATGTGAACGTCCACCCCATGAAGACCGAACTGCGCTTCCGCGATTCGGCCGGGGTAAGGGGCGCGGTGATCTCGGCGCTGCGCCGCGCGCTGGGCCAGGGGGTCGGCCAAGGGGGGGTGGGGGGCGGCTCGCTGGGTTATGCGGGGCCTTCCGGCCTGCGCTTCTCCACGCCGCCGCCGCCGCTGACGGGCTTCGCGGAGGCCCGCCTCCCGCTCACCTTTGCCCCGCCCGCGCCGGTGGAACAGGCGCCCGCCGAGCCCGTGCCGGCGGACCACCCGCTCGGCCGGGCGGTGGCGCAGGTGATGGACACCTACATCCTGGCCGAGGCGCCCGATGGCGCGCTGATCCTGGTGGACCAGCACGCCGCGCATGAACGCCTCACCCATGAACGCCTGAACGCCGAATTGCTGGAAGGCGGCGTGCGGTCCCAACCCCTGCTGATCCCCGCCGTGGTGGAACTGCCGGGTGCAGCCCGGCTGGTAGAGGCCGCGCCCGACCTCGCCCGCCTAGGGCTGGAGGTGGAGGGCTTCGGCCAGGGCGCCGTGCTGGTGCGCGCCCTGCCAGCCCTGCTCGGCACCGCCGACCCCGCGCCCATGCTGCGCGACCTCGCGGAGGAACTGGCCGAGGGCGGCGAGGGCCAGGCGCTGGCGCTGCGCCTCGATGCCGCCGTGGCGCGGCTGGCCTGCCATGGGTCGGTGCGCGCCGGCCGGCGCCTGACCCCCGCCGAGATGGACGCCCTGCTCCGCGCCATGGAGCGCACGCCCCGCGCCGCCACCTGCAGCCATGGGCGACCCACCTATCTGCGGTTGGGCGCGGGCGAGATGGCGCGCTTGTTCGGGCGGGCGTGAAACCCATCTGTTTGCCCATGTTGCACCGCCGCACGCTCCTGGCCCTGCCCCTGCTGGCCGCGCCCGCCACCGCCCAGCACGCTTTCATCCCGACGCCCGAGGCGCTTTCCCTGCTGCGGGCGGGCGGGCTGAACCTCTACATCCGCCACGCCATCACCGACCGCACCCAGATGGACACCGGCCGCCGCGGCGACCGTGCGGGGCAGCGCAACCTCAGCGAGGCCGGGCGCCAACAGGCCCGCGCCTTGGGCCAGGCCTTCCGCGCCCTGGACATCCCGGTGGCGGAGGTGCTGACCAGCGAGGTCTTCCGCGCCGCCGACACCGCGGACCTCGCCTTCGGCCAGGCGCGGGTGGAGCGCGACCTGATCGCCGATGACTATACGCCGGGCAGCGCGTCCGAGGATGCTCGCGCCGTCTCGCGCCGGCTGGCGCAGCCTGCCACGGGCGGGAACCGCGTCATGGTCGGGCACATCGTGCCGCTGGGCATGATCCTGGGGCGCGGCCTCGCCCAGGCGGAATTCCCGGAAGGGTCCATGGGCCTGTTCCGCCCGCGCGGCGCGGATTGGCAATTCCTGGGCTTCGTGACCGCCGAGCAGCTCATCGCCGCGGCGGGGTCGCGCTGAGGCGCGCGGGGAAGGCTGGCTGAGGCGCGCGGGGAGGGTTGGCTGAAGCGCGCGGGGAAGGTTGGCTGAGGCGCCAGCCTCTTGCGCTGACGCGCCCAACCTCTTGCGCTGACGCGCCCAACCTCTTGCGCTGGCGCGCCCCCTGGGGCATCGCCCACCCCATGCCTCTCCCCGAAAGCCTCGACCGCCTGATGACGCGCGCCGCCGAACTCCGCGCGGAGCTGGAAACCGCCGACGGGTCGCAATTCGGCGCGCTCTCCAAGGAGCTCTCCACGCTGGAGCCGCTGGTCGAGAAGGTCGCCGAATACCGCGCCCTGGAAAACGCCCAGGCCGAGGCGGAATCCCTGCTCTCGGACCCCGAGATGCGCGAGCTGGCCGAGGCCGAGTTCCACGACGCCAAGGCGCGCCTGCCGCTGATGGAGCGCGAAATCCGCCTGATGCTGCTGCCGAAGGACGCGGCGGATGAGCGCAGCGCCATCCTGGAAATCCGCCCCGCCGCCGGCGGCGACGAGGCGGGGCTCTTCGCCAGCGAACTCTTCCGCGCCTACCAGAAATACGCCGAAACCCGCGGCTGGCGCTTCACCGTGCTGGAATATGACGAGAACGAGCTGGGCGGCGTGAAGGGCGCCACCGCCGAGATCGAGGGAAGCGGCGTCTTCGCCCGCCTCAAATTCGAAAGCGGCGTCCACCGCGTCCAGCGCGTGCCGGCCACCGAGACGCAGGGCCGCATCCACACCTCCACCATCACCGTCGCCGTGCTGCCCGAGGCGGAGGAGGTGGATGTGAAGATCGAGGACAAGGACCTCCGCATCGACACCTACCGCGCTTCGGGCGCTGGCGGGCAGCATGTGAACAAGACGGACAGCGCGGTGCGCATCACGCACCTCCCCACCGGCATCGTGGTCGCGATGCAGGAGGAGAAGTCCCAGCACAAGAACCGCGCCAAGGCCATGAAGGTGCTGCGCGCGCGCATCTTCGACGCCCAGCGCCAATCCCTCGACAGCGCCCGCGCCGCCGACCGCCGCAGCCAGGTCGGCACCGGGGACCGCAGCGAGCGCATCCGCACCTACAACTTCCCGCAAGGGCGCGTGACGGACCACCGCATCGGCCTCACCCTGCACAAGGTGGACCGGGTGATGATGGGCGAATTCGACGACATCTTCGACGCCCTCATCAGCGAGGACGAGGCCCAGCGCCTGGCCGCGGAGGCCTGATGCCCGGCGTGGGCGCCCTGCTCTGCCGGGGCGGGGCGGCGCTGCGGGAGGCGGGCATCGAGAATGCCCGGATGGAGGCGCGCTGGCTGCTGGCCCATGTGCTGAACACGACGCCCGAAACCCTGCTGCGCGACCCCCAGGCGCCCGTGGGCGAGGACGCCGCCGCCCGTTTCGAGGCGGCGCTGACCCGCCGCGCGGCGCGCGAACCGCTGGCCTTCATCACCGGCCGCGCGGGCTTCTGGACGCTGGAGCTGGAGGTGGCCCCCCACACCCTCATCCCGCGCGCCGACACCGAGACGCTGGTGGAGGCCGTGATGGCGCGCGGCGTGGCCCCGCGCCGGGTGCTGGACCTCGGCACCGGCACGGGGGCGCTGCTGCTGGCGGTGCTGTCCGAATTCCCGGAGGCGACCGGCCTGGGCGTGGACCTGAAGCCCGAGGCGGCGGCTTTGGCCGCGCGCAACGCGGCACGGCTGGGCCTTTCCCACCGCGCGGCCTTCCTGGCCGGGGATTGGGCGACGGCGCTCGATGCCCGCTTCGACCTGGTGCTGTCCAACCCGCCCTACATCGCGGCCGGCGAAATCCCGGCGCTGATGCCCGAGGTGGCGCGCCATGAACCCACCTCCGCGCTGGATGGCGGGGCGGATGGGCTGGACGCCTACCGCGCCCTCGCCACCGCCCTGCCCGGCCTGCTGGCCCCCGGCGGGGTGGCGGTGCTGGAGCTTGGCCAGGGCCAGGACGGGGCGGTGGGCGCGCTGGCCCGGGCCGCCGGACTGTCCGTGGCCGGCCTGCGCGCCGATCTTTCGGGCATTCCGCGCGCAATCCTTCTGGAATCCGGGCAGAAAGCCATTGGCGGCGACGCGCACAGGGGCTAAGGTTGGCATGTTCACAGGGGTCGGAAGGCCGGTGAACAACGCTCGGGCCCGCGGGGCCTCGGTGAAGTGCAGCGAATGGCGCGACCGGTTCGGCCGGCCCGCCTTCATGAGACAGCAAAAGCACAGCAGCGGATGAACATGAAGCGCATGCGCCGTGGCCATCGCCATGGCGGCGGTGGTGGCGGCGGCGGTGGCGGTCAGTTCCGGCACACGGGCGGCGGCAATAGCGGAAACCAACCCCTCAACCGGAATCACGTCTTTGATTCCAGCGGGCCTGATGTCCGTCTTCGCGGCACCGCCCAGCAACTTTTCGAGAAATACCTCCAGCTCGGCCGGGACGCGACCAGCGCCGGGGACCGGGTGGCAGCCGAGGGCTATTTCCAGCACGCGGAACACTACTTCCGCATCCTGGGCGCCATGGCCGCGGCCCAGCAGCAGCCCCCGCCGCAGGAACGCCGCCAGCGCGAGACCCCCGATTCCTCCCCGCAGGAGGGCGAGGGCGAAGGCCAGGACAACGGCAATGGCGGCTCCCACCCGCTGGAGGCCGAGCTGGCCGGCGAGGCGGAATCCCTGCCCATGCCGCAATCCCGCCGGGCCGCGCCGCAGCAGGAAGAACAGCCGGGCTGAGGGATGGGGGGCTTCGCGCCCCCTTCGCCTTTTCGGCGGGCGTTACTGCGCCTTGCGCAGCGCGCGCCAGGGCACCCTTATTGCGCCCGACGCAGCGCACGCCAGCGCGCCCTTGTTGCGCCTTGCGCAGCGCACGCCAGCGCGCCCTTATTGCGCCCTGCGCAGCGCGCGCCAGCGTGCGACATTCCTGTTGTGCTCCTCCAGCGTGCGGCCGAAAGCGTGGCCGCCCGTGCCATCCGCCACGAAATACAGGTAGTCCGTCGTCTCCGGCTGGGTGGCGGCGCGCAGGGATTCGCGGCCCGGCGAGGCGATGGGCCCGGGCGGCAGGCCACGGATGCGGTAGGTGTTGAAGGGGTGGTCCTCGTTCAAATCCGCCCGCGTCAGCGCGCGGTCCAGCGGCATGCCCTGCCCCGCCCCATAGGCCACCGTCGGGTCCGATTGCAGCATCATCCCGCGCCGCAGCCGGTTGATGAAGACGCCGCCCACCAGGCCGCGTTCCCCCGCCACGCCCGTCTCCCGCTCGATGATGGAGGCCAGGATCACCGCCTCGCGCGGGGAGGCCAGTGGCAGGTTGGGCGTGCGGGCGGCCCAGGCCTCCTCCACCGCCTGCTCCATGGCCGCGGTGGCGCGGCGCACGAGGGAGGCGCGGCTGTCGCCCAGGGTGAAGGCATAGGTCTCCGGCAGCAGGGCGCCTTCCGCGATGGGGGGCGTCTCGCCGGTCAGGCCTTCCATGTTGTCGATGAGAAGCGTGATCTGCCGCGCCGTCAGCCCCTCGGCGATGGTCAGGCGGCGCTGCACGGGCCTTCCCTCGCGCAGCACGGTCAGCACCTGGCGGATGGAGGCGCGGGCGGGAAAGGCGAATTCGGCGGCGCGCAGCGGGCCTTCGCTGCGGGTCAGCACGGCGGCGGCGGTGAAGAGGCGGGCGTCGGAAATGACACCCCGCTCGGCCAGGGCATCGGCGATGGCCCCCGTGCCGCCGCGCGGAATCACCACCTGGGCGGGTTCGGCCAGGGGGCCGGGCGCATCCACCTCGCGCCAAGCCATGAAGGCCAGGATGCCGGCCAGCACCGCCAGCGCGAGCACAAGCGTCCCCAACAGGCGCAGCACGCGCAACATCAGAAGTTGACCGGCAGGGGAAAGCCCGGGCGCCGCCGCGAGGGGCGCCCGGAAACCCGCGTCAAGGCGCCGCCCGGAACACCACCGAGGCGTTGGTGCCGCCAAAGCCGAAGCTGTTGGACAGCGCCACCTCGATCTTGCGTTCCTGCGCGGTCTTGGCCACCCGATCGATCGGGGAGGGGCGCGAGGGCTCGTCCAGGTTCAGCGTGGGGGGCGCCACGTTGTCGCGGATGGCCAGGATGGAGAAGATCGCCTCCACCGCGCCCGCCGCGCCCAGCAGATGCCCCGTGGCCGACTTGGTGGAGGACATGGCGAGGCCGCGGGCCGCGTCACCCCAGAGGCGCTCCACGGCCGAAAGCTCGATGTCGTCGCCCATGGGCGTCGAGGTGCCGTGGGCGTTCACATACTGCACCTGGTCGGGCGTGATGCCGGCCGAGGCCAGCGCGGCCTTCATGGCGCGGTAGCCGCCCTCGCCATCCTCGGTGGGGGAGGTGATGTGGTAGGCGTCGCCGCTCATGCCGTAGCCGATGATCTCGGCGTAGATCTTGGCGCCACGCGCCTTGGCGTGCTCATACTCTTCGAGCACGACCACGCCCGCGCCCTCGCCCATCACGAAGCCGTCGCGGCCCTTGTCCCAGGGGCGGGAGGCCTCGGCCGGCGTGTCGTTGTAGGTGGTGGACAGGGCGCGCGCGGCACAGAAGCCGCCGATGCCCAGTTCGCAGATGGCCGCCTCGGCCCCGCCGGCCACCATCACATCGGCATCGCCCAGCGCGATGAGGCGCGCGGCGTCACCGATGGCATGCACGCCCGTGGCGCAGGCGGTCACGGCCGAATGGTTCGGGCCCTTGAAGCCGTAGCGGATGGAGACCTGCCCGGAGGCGAGGTTCACCAGCGCGGAGGGGATGAAGAAGGGCGAGAGGCGCCGGGACTTGCCCGCGGCCACCAGCAGGCCGGCCTCCTGGATCACTTCCAGACCGCCGATGCCGGAGCCGATCATCACGCCGGTGGCGCAACGACCCGCTTCATCCTCGGGGGCCCATCCGCTGTCCTCGATGGCCTCGGCCGCGGCCACCCAGGCAAGCTGGATGAAGCGGCCCATCTTCTTCTGTTCCTTGACGGGGATCCATTCGTTGAGGTCCAGGCCGCCCTCGGCGCGGGTTCCGGGGGGAACCTGGCCCGCGATCTTGGCCGGCAGGTCCTTCACGTCGAAGGACTGGATGGCGGAGATGCCGCTTTCGCCATTGACCAGCCGGCGCCAGAAGCGCTCCACCCCGAGCCCGAGCGGGCCCGTGATTCCCATGCCGGTGACAACGACGCGACGCGGCGCGAATCCTGGCGCAAACACGTTATGAAACCCCGCGGAGAAAGCTCAGGCCGCGGCCTGCTGCTTCTCGATGAACTCGATCGCGTCCTTGACGGTCTGGATCTTCTCGGCCGCATCGTCGGGGATTTCCACGCCGAAGGCTTCCTCGAAGGCCATCACCAGCTCGACAGTGTCGAGGCTGTCCGCGCCCAGGTCGTCAATGAAGGAGGCCTCGGGGGTCACCTTGGCCTCTTCGACGCCCAGATGCTCGACCACGATCTTCTTCACCTTTTCGGCGGTCTCACTCATCGCGAAAATCTCCTGCTGCCGCGGGCCCGACATCCGGGCCGGCTTCCCCCCGAGTCTTGTTCGGGCGGGTTATCATGAAAGGATGCGGGCCACTAGGCCGCTCCCGCGACCCTGACAAGCCTGGGATATGGCATTTTAGCCAGGTGCCCGCAGCGCGGGGAGTGTTCACATCGCGTTTCCCCATGTGACGCGGCCGCATGTGACGCATCTGGGCCATCATCCTGGACATCGCGCCCGGGGCTGGTCTACCGCCTGGGTTCCCTCCCCTTGGTCCGAGGCCGCCGCCTGAGCATTTCCCTCCCCCCGGCCGAGCCCTACCTGCCCCCCAGGCCGTCCCGGCACCGCGGGCGGCTGCCCATCTGGCGGCTGTTCCTGATCGCGCGGCGCAACCTGCTCGGCGTCTGGAGCGAGCAGTTCTTCGACCAGCCGCACATCCGGATGAAGGTGCTGAGCCGGAACATCTTCGTCTTCAACATGCCGCCGGCCATCCAGTCGGTGATGATCGGCCAGCCGGAGGTGTTCGAGCGCAAGTCGCCCCAGATGCGCCACGCCCTCGAACCCCTGCTGGGCGACGGGCTGCTGATCTCGGACGGGCTGGTGTGGAAGGAGAGGCGGCGGGTGGTGCAATCCGTCACCCACCCCTCGCGCATCGCAAGCCTCACCCCCGTGATGACGGCGGTCGCCGTTGAAACCCGCGACGCCTGGGCCGCCCTGCCGGAGGGCGCCGAGCTGGACATGCTGGAGGAGATGGGCCGCTTCACCGCCGAGGTCATCGGCCGCACCATCTTCGGCACGGCGGTGGGGCGGCGCGCCACCTCGACCGTGGTCGGGGCCTTCGCGCGCTACCAGGCGCGGATTTCCAACACGGACCTCACCTCCATCATCGGCCTGCCCGACTGGACGCCCCGGCTGAACGGGCTGCTGCGGCGCGGCGAGGTGCGGCGCATCCATCGCGTGGTGGACGGGCTGATCGAGGAGGTGCTGAACGCCGCGGGGGGCGAGCTTTCCCTGGTGGCCGGCATGGCCTCCCACCCCGGCATGACGCGCGAGGCCTTCCGCAACGAGGCCATCACCATCTTCATGGCCGGGCACGAGACCACCGCCAACCTCATGGCCTGGGTGTGGTACCTGCTCTCCCAGGCGCCCTGGGCCGAGGCCGCGCTGCACGGGGAGCTGGACCGCGTGCTGGGTGGCCGCGCCCCGGGCTTCGAGGATTTGCCGAACCTGCCCTACACGCGGGCGGTGGTGGAAGAGACGCTGCGCCTCTACCCGCCCATCCCCTTGCTGGCGCGCGAAGCGGCGACCGACACGGAGGTGACGGGCGTGCCGGTGCCCCGCGGCAGCATCGTCATCGTGGCCCCCTGGGTGGTGCACCGCCACCGCGCCCATTGGCACGACCCCGACGCCTTCAAGCCGGAGCGCTTCCTGCCCGGCGCGCCTGCGCCCGCGCGCTTCACCTATCTGCCCTTCGCGCTGGGGCCGCGCATCTGCACCGGCCAGCATTTCGGGCTCTACGAGGCGATGATCGCGGTGGCGACGCTGGCCCAGCATTTCCGCCCGCGCCTGCGCCCCGGCCATGTGGCGGAGGCCGTCAGCCGCCTCAGCCTGCGGCCAGGCGAGACGCTGCCCATGCGGCTCGAGCGCCGCTGACGCGGGGTTCCTCGCAGTTCCAGGCGGCGGGCCAGGCGGTGAGTTCGCCCACCTCCTCGCCGGCGGCGAAGAGGGTCCAGGACGGCTCCGCCAGATGCCCCCCGCAGCGCAGCGCCAGCTTCTGGCCCGCGCGGGTGGCGGCATAGGGAAAATCCGCATCGGTCGTGCGCGTCCAGAGGATGGGGCTGGCCTCGCACTCGGCCAGCGCCCGGGCACGCCAACGCCGCACCAGAGCGTGGAACGCGGCGTGATCCAGCGGCTGCGCGTCGAGCAGCCCGTCACGGAACCGGTTCTGCAAGGCGTAGCTGGGGAGAAACGCGCCCGTGGCGGGGTCCAGCGCCAAGAGCACGGCTTCGCCATTCGCGCGGCGCACCTGCATCATCGGCCGGCCCATAAGGGCGAAGTAGCGATCGGCGGCCCGTATGGCATGGCTGGGCTCGGAAAGGCCCTGCCAGAGGCGGCCTGCCGCGACCCGATCCGCTGCGACGCTGTCCATGGCGTTTCCCCTAAACTTTAATGAAAAATATCGCTCCGACGCTCAACTTTCAATTAAAATAGATAAGACCGAATGTCACATGAGTTTAAACGTGGCCGCCGCCTGGACGGTTGCAGGCGGGTGGCCGGGGGCGGGCCGCCATGGTCAGATGCCGTGTCGGGCGCCCACGCGCCCCGCATGCACACGGAGGCCAAGCCCATGATCCGCCGCAGTTTGCTGCCTGCCCTCCTGCTGGTTCTCGCCACGCCGGCCCTGGCGACGGAGTTGCCGGTGCGGGGGGTGATGCTCTCCTCCTCCGGCCTCGCGCAGATCATGCGGGGGGGCATGGTGGCGCCCGATGCGGGCGCCGTGACCTTCCGCGTCCCGCTGGCCGATGTGGACGACATCCTGCGCTCGCTGGTGGTCGCGGACCCGGCCGGGCGGGTGGAGGGCGTGCGCCTGCCCGCCCAGGACCTTGCCGCCGAGGCCTTCCGGGGCCTGCCGCTGCGCCCCCACGACTTCGACAGCCGCGCCGCGCTGTTCAACGCGCTGCGCGGGCAGGAGGTGACGGTCGGCGCCATCGAGGGCCGCATCGCTGAGGCGGGCGAGCATGAGGGCCGCCTGCGCCTGACGCTGCTGACCGCGACGGGGCTGCGCGCCCTGGCGCTCGACCCCGCCGATGAGGTGCAGCTGCGCGACGCCGGCCTGGCCGCGCGCCTGGCCCGCGCCGCCGCCGCGCTGGCCGAGACGCGCACCGCCGACACCCGCACGGTCACCGTGGCGCTGCGCGCGGGCGCCAATGCCCCGCGCGAGATCGCCGCCGTCTATGTGGCCGGCGCGCCGCTGTGGAAGCCCTCCTGGCGGATCACCGTGCCGGGCTTCGGCGAGACGGGATCCGAGGCACGGCTGATGGGCTGGGCCGTGGTGGAGAACCACACGGGCGCGGACTGGTCGGGTATCCGGCTCTCCCTCGTCTCCAGCGAGGCGGCGGCCTTCCGGCAGGCGCTCTACACCCCCGTGCTGCTGCCGCGCATCGAACTGCCCATCGAGGGCAGCGGCCAGGTGGAGGTGCGGCCCGACACGGGTGACCGCCCCCAGCCCACGCCCCCGCCGGCCCGCCTGGCCCGCGCCTTCGCCCTGCCCGCCCCCGCGCCGGCGGCGGCACCCGTGGCGGAGGCCGCCCCCGCCGCACCCCCGGTCGCGACAGAAGCCTCCCTCGGCCGGGTGGCCTTCGTGCTGGTGGACCCCGTGACCATCCAGGCGGGCGAGACGGCGAACGTCCCCTTCCTCGACATGCGCCTGCCGGCCGAGCGGGTGTGGTGGGTGCAGGACCTCGCCGCGCGCCACCCGCTCCAGGCGCTGCGCCTCCGCAACGCGGCGGACCACCCGCTGCCGCCGGGCCTCGCCACCATCTATGGCAGCCAGGGCGCCGAGACGGACGGTTTCCTGGGCGACGCGCAATTGCCCGGCATGCCGGCGGGCGCCACGCGGCTGCTGGCCTTCGGGCGCGACCAGGGCGTGCAGCTCAGCACGGCGCGCGACGACCGCACCGAGCCCACCGGCGTCACCTTCCGGCGCGGCGCGGTGCTGGTGGCGCAGCGCGCGGTGCACCGGCTGCGGCTGGCGGTGGATGGCGGTGCCCAGCGCGGCACGCTGATGCTGGACCTGCCCGCGCGGCGCGGCGAGACCCCGCAATTCCAGCCCGTCGCCGAAGGGGATTTCGGCCTGCGCGTGGAGGTGACGCTGGCCGGCGCCGCCGCCGAGCATGGCTACGAATGGGAACGCCGTTCCACCCGCATCATCCCCCTCTGGGACCCGGCCCTGCCCGAGCCCCTGCCGCCCATCTGGCGTGACCTCAGCCTCGACCGCGACACCGCCCGCCTGCCCGGCGGCACCGACCGCCTGGCCGCGCTGCGCGAGGTGCTGCAGCGCCTCCCCGCGGACGCCACCGGCCGCGCCGGGCTGGAAGGGCTGATCGCCGCCTATGCCGAGGCGCTGCGGCTGATGGACGCCTTCCGCACCGCCGCCCGCGACCACGCCGCCGCCGAGGCCACCCTGCTGCGCGCCCGCCGCGCGCTGGAGGACCGCACGGGCGCGGAGCGCGAACCGGCGCGCGTGGCGCTGAACGCGGCCTCGGTGGCGGCGGAACGCAGCGGCCGCGCGGCCGACGCCGCCTGGACCGCCTGGCGCGCGGCGGCGCAGCGCGTCGTGGCCTGGGAGGGCTGAGCCATGGCGCGGCAACTCTACGAACTCTGCGGCACCGACCCCGCCCGCGTCTTCAGCCCCTTCTGCTGGCGCAGCCGTTTCGCGCTGGCGCACAAGGGGCTCGACTTCGAGAGCATCCCCTGGCGCTTCACGGAGACGGAGCGCCTTGCCTTCGCGAAGCACGACAAGGTGCCGGTGCTGGTGGATGGCGCGCGGGTGGTGCCGGACTCCTTCGCCATCGCGCGGTATCTCGACGAGGCCTATCCGGAACGGCCCAGCCTGATGCACGGCCGCGCCCACGCCTATCGGTTCATCCAGTCCTGGACCGGCACGGTGTTCCATGCCGCGCTGATCCGGCTGATCGTCTCGGACGTGCCGCCTTTGCTGGACGAGAAGGCGCGGAGCTACTTCATCGAGAGCCGGCAGCAGCGCTTCGGCATGAAGCTGGCGGAAGTGACGCGCGACCGCGAGGCGCGGTTGCCCGAATTCCGCGCCATGCTCAGCCCGTTGCGCGACGCGGTGCTGGCGCAGCCCTTCCTCGGCGGCGATGCGCCCGACTACGCCGATCATGTCGTGATGGGCGCCTTCATGTGGGCGCGCGGCACAAGCCCGCTGCGCCTATTGGCCGAGGATGATCCGGTGTGGTCCTGGCGCGAACGCCTGCTGGACGCCTATGGCGGCATCGCCCGCGCCACGCCCCGCGCCGAGGCCTGAGGCCGCGTTCACGTTGACCGCGCGCCCTCCCGTGTTACCGTGCGCCAGCACAGGGGGAGGCGGGCGCCATCGGGCGCCTGTGTCCATGAAACAGAACAGAACGGGAGCCAACGCCATGATGCGCCTTCACCGACGCAGCCTGTTGTCCGCCACGGCCATGGGGGTGCTCGCCACGCCCGCGATCGCGCCCCACGCCAGCGCGCAAACCTGGCCCTCGCGCCCCATCGAATTGCTGATCGGCTTCGCGGCGGGCGGCGGCACGGACATCCTGGCCCGTACCCTGGCCCCCTTCATGGAAAAGCACCTGGGCGGCGGCGCGCGCATCGGCGTGGTGAACCGTCCGGGGCCGGGCGGTGAGATCGGCTTCACGCAGCTCGCGCAGGCGCGGCCCGATGGCCACACCATCGGCATGCTGAACGCGCCCGCCTTCATCACCATCCCGCACGAGCGGCGCACGCGATACACCTTCGAGAGCTTCGAGTTCGTCGCGAACCTCGTCTCCGACCCGGCCTCGATCAACGTCCATCCGTCCAGCGAATTCCAGACCATTGACCAGCTGGTGGCCTGGGCGAAGGCGAACCCCGGCCGCATGACCATCGGCATGCAGGGCACGGGTTCCGCCATGCACCTGGCCACGCTGGCCTTCATGCGGAAGGTGGACATCCGCGCCACGCTGGTGCCCTTCCCCGGCACCGCGCCCAACCGCACCGCGCTGCTGGGCCGGCACATCATGGCCAGCACCTTCGGGATCGGCGAGGCGGCGCCCTTCGTGAAGGAAGGGCAGATCCGCAACCTCGGCTTCATGGCCGCCAACCGCTGGGACGAGCTGCCCGACGCCAAGACCATGCGCGAGCAGGGCATTGATGTCGTCGCGGGGTCCGACCGTGGCCTCGCCGTGCCCGCCGGCACGCCGACCGAGATCATCGAGCGCCTGTCCACCGCCGTCACCGCCTCGCTGGCGGACCCCGAATTCCAGGTGAAGGCGCGCGAGCAGCTGCTCTTCCTGGCCCCCATGCCGCGCGCGGAATACCGCACCTACCTCACCGGGCTGAACGAGGAGATCGGGCGACTCTGGCGCGAGGACCCCTGGCGCCGCTGATCCCGCCATGGTCCTGCACCGCGACAGCATCGCCGCCCTGTTCATCCTGCTGCTGGTGGCGGGGGGCTGGTACGATCTGCAAGGGGTGGCGACCGACGCCGCCATGTTCCCGCGCCTGATCCTGGGCGCCATGGGCATCCTGGCCGTGGTAATGTTCACGACCGGGCTGCGCCGTGCCGCGCCGGACATGCCCTTCGTCGAGCATGCCCGCAACCTCGCCATCACGGTGGGGCTGACGGCCCTCTACATCATCGCCGTGGAGCCGGTGGGGTATTTCCCCGCGACCTTCGTCTTCGTGGCGGTGCTGGCCTTCACCCTCGGCCTGCGCCGGCCGCTCCTGGTGCTGGCGTCCAGCGCGGCCTTCACGGGCGCGGTGTGGCTCGTCTTCGTCGCCGCCTTCAGCCGGCGCCTGCCGCCCGGCTTCCTCTTCGACAACTGACCGGACGGACAACGCGCCATGTGGGACGGGCTGCTCCATGCGATCCCGGGCGTCTTCGCCTGGCAGAATGTGCTGGCCATGGTGGTGGGCACCATCGGCGGCATCGTCATCGGCGCGCTGCCGGGGCTTTCCGCCACCATGGGCATCGCGGTGCTGATCCCGCTGACCTTCGGCATGGAGCCGCTGGTCGCACTCGGCATGATGGCCGGCATCTACAATGGCGCCATGTATGGCGGCGCCATCCCCGCCGTGCTGCTGCGGATTCCCGGCACGCCGGCCGCCGTCTGCACCACGCTGGACGGCTACCCCATGGCGCAGCGGGGCGATGCGGCGCGCGCGCTGCAGATCTCCTGCCTGTCCTCGACCGTGGGGGGGATGGCGTCGGCCATCGCGCTGATCGCGCTCGCCCCGCCCTTGGTGCAGGTCACGCTGCTGTTCGGCCCGGCGGAGTATTTCTGGGTGGCGGTGTTCGGCCTGTGCAGCGTCTCGGTGCTGCTGGGCAAGGACCCGGTGAAGGGCCTCATCGCCGCCTGCTTCGGGCTGCTGCTGGGCACGGTGGGTATTGACGGCGTCTCGGGCCATGAACGCTTCACCTTCGACGACATGAACCTGGCCGGCGGCCTGCATGTGGTGGTGGTGCTGACGGGGCTCTACGCGCTGCCGCCCATCTTCATGCTGGCCGAGGACGCCGCGCGGCGAAAGGCCGGGGAAGGCATGGCCGTGCTGCGCGCCTCGGTGGGGCTGTTCCATGGCTGGACGAAGTTCATCCGCACCTGGATCCGCTCCTCGCTGATCGGCATCGCCATCGGCATCCTGCCCGGGGCGGGCGGCTCGCTCGCGGCCTTCCTCGCCTACAACGAGGAGAAGCGCGCCTCGAAGGACCCGGACAGCTTCGGCCAGGGCAATGAGAACGGCATCGCGGCCGCCGAGTGCGGCAACAACGCCGACAACGCGGCCGCGCTGATCCCGGCGCTCACCCTCGGCATCCCGGGCAGCGCGGTGACGGCCATCATCCTGGGCGGGCTGCTGATCCATGGCTTGCAGCCCGGGCCGGCGCTGTTCCGCGACCATGGCGACGTGGTCTATGGCTTCATGATCCAGATGCTGATCACCAGCGTGCTGATCATCTTCTTCGGCGGCGTGGTGGCCAGCCGGCTCTTCGCCAATGTGCTGCGCATCCCCTCCGCGCTGCTGGCGCCCTGCGTGCTGGGGCTCTGCGTGGTGGGCGTCTACAGCGTGCAGGACAGCATGTTCGACGTGTACCTGATGTTCGGCTTCGGCCTGATCGGCTACGCGATGGACCGGCTGCGCTTCCCGCTGGCGCCGGTGGTGCTGGGCGTGGTGCTGGGCGGCATGGCGGAGAGCAATCTGCGCCTGGCACTCATCATCGCGCAGGGGGACTACATCCAGCTCGTCTCCTCGGTGGTGTCGCAGATCGTGATCGCGATGATCCTGGTGGTGCTGGCCGTGCCGCTGATCCGCGGGCGGCTGGCGAAGCGGGTGGGGCTCGGCTGAGGTCGGGCGCGGTCAGTAGGCCATCCACCCCCCATCCACCATCAGGTTGTGGCCGGTGATGTAGGTGGCCTCGTCGCTCGCCAGGAACAGCGCGGCCGAGGCCACGTCATCCGGCCTTCCCAGCCGTGGCCAGGGTGTGCGCATGTGCGAATATTCCAGGCTGTCCGGCGCATCGCCCAGCGGCTTGCCGGTCAGGATGCGGCCTGGCGCCACGGCATTGCAAAGGATGTGGTCCGAAGCGTAGTCCACCGCCACCTGCCGCGTGAGATAGACCACCGCCGCCTTGCCCGTGCCATAGGCGATGTCGGCGGGTGCGGCCACCATGCCGTGCTGCGAGGAGATGTTGACGATGCGCCCCCGCGCCTCGCCCAGCACGGGCTGGGTGAGGAATTGCTGCACCGCACGCTTGCAGCCGAAGAAGACGCCCTTGGCGTTGACGGCCATCACACGGTCCCATTCGCCGTCATCCACATCGAGCAGTCGGCCGCCGCGCCCGCCGATGGCCGCGTTGTTCACCATCACGTCCAGCCGGCCGAATTCCGCCACCGTGGCGGTCACCAACCCGTCCATGTCAGGCCAGCGCGCCACGTCGCAGCTGTGGAAGCGCGCCGTGCCGCCCGCCGCCTCGATCAGCGCGCGGGTGGGCTCACCGCCCTCGCGCACCGTCTCGGTCACGTCGGCGATGACGACCACGGCGCCCTCTTGCGCGAAGCGCCGCGCGATGGCGCGCCCGATGCCCGAGGCCCCGCCCGTCACGATCGCCACCCTGTCCCTGAGACGCATGCCCCACTCCCTCGCGCATTGATCTGGCCGGGCCATCCGTGGTTAACCCGACAGGTCGCCACAAATGAGGCACAGCGCCGCGCGGACTGATACGCGGCGCGATCATGTCACGGGAGGTTATAGAAACATGCAACGTCGCATCCTGCTGGCCGGCACCGCGCTCGGCCTCGCCGCGCCCGCCCTGATGGGCCGGGCCTTCGCCCAGCCCCGCGATCCTTCCTGGCCCCGCGCCATCAACATGGGCACCGCGGCACCCGGCGGCACCTACGCGCTGTATGGACCCGCCTGGGGCGGCCTCGCGCAGGAAGCCACGGGTGTGAACATCTCCTACCGCACCACCCAGGGCCCGAACCAGAACATCATCCTGGTGCAGCGCCGCGAAGTGGAAGTCGGCATGGTCACCATGGGTGTGGCCTTGCAGGCGTGGAACGGCACGGCGCCCTGGACGCAGGGCAACCGCTTCCGCGACATCCGCGCGCTGTTCCCCATGTATGACACGCCCTTCCACGGCATCACGCTGAAGCGCAGCGGGCTGACCAACATGGCCGCGCTGGCGGGCAAGAATGTCGGCGTGGGGCCGCGCGGCGGCACGCCCGGCACCTATTTCCCGCTGATGTTCGAGGCGCTGAACATCCGCCCCGCCGCCATCCGCTTCGGCTCGGGCAGCGACATGTCGGGCCAGTTGCAGGACGGGCTGCTGGACGCCTTCCTCTTCGCCTCCGGCGTGCCGGTGCCGGCCTTCTCCGAGGCCGAGACGCAGGGCGAGGTGAACTTCATCGACTTCACCGCGGCCGAGACGCGCACCCTGACCGAGCGCTTCCCCGAGCTGACGGCCAGCACGCTGCCCACCACCACCTATCGCACGGCCGGCCGCGCGCTGAACGTGGTGGGCATGTTCAACTTCGCCATCGCGCATCACAGCCTGCCCGAGACGCTGGCCTATGAGATGACGAAGGCGGTGCTGGGCCAGAATGCGCGGCTGCGCCAGGCCATTGCGGCGGGTTCGGAGACGCTGGCCGAGAACGCCAGCAAGAACACCTTCCTGCCCTACCACCCGGGTGCGGCGCGCTACCTGCGCGAAGTGGGCCAGAACATCCCCGACAACCTCGTCGGCGCCTGAGGAGGCAACGCGCCTGATCCGCGGAGGCGGAATCGCCGAAGCGGTGAATCAGTCGCTGAAAATACGCGCCTGATCCGCGGAGGCGGAATCGCCGAAGCGGTGAATCAGTCGCTAAATCGCACCGGGGCGGGTCGCATTGACCCGCCCCGGGGCAGCCCATAGCGTCGCCCCGCCAGTCTGGAGGAGGCAACGCCCATGCTCACGCGGCGGGAATTCGACGCGAGCGCGCGTGGCGCGCTGGAGGGTGTGCGGGTCGTGGACCTCTCGCGCCTCGTCGCCGGCAACATGCTCACGAAGGTGCTGGCGGACCACGGCGCCGAGGTCATCAAGGTCGAACCGCCGGCAGGGGATTCGCTGCGCGCCTGGAAGGTCGGCGGCATCGAGACCTCCTGGAAGACCTGGTGCCGCAACAAGCGCAGCCTCTGCCTCGACCTGCGCCAGCCGGACGCCATCGCCATCATCAAGCGCCTGGTGGAAGACGCCGCCATGCTGGTGGAAAGCTTCCGCCCCGGCGTGCTGGAGGAGATGGGCCTCGCCCCCGCCACGCTGCACGCCATCAACCCGCGCCTCGTCATCGCGCGCATCTCGGGCTGGGGGCAGACGGGGCCCTTCGCGCACAAGCCGGGCTTCGGCACGCTGGTCGAGGGCTATTCGGGCTTCGCCGCCATCAACGGCTTCGAGGACCGCGAACCCGTGCTGCCGCCGATGTTCATGGCCGATGCCTATGCCGGCCTCTATGGCGCGGCGACGGCCATGATCGCGCTGCGCCATGCCGAGGCCACCGGGCAAGGCCAGGTGATGGACCTCTCGCTCTTCGAGCCGATCTTCACGGTGCTGGAGCCGCAGATGGCCAACCACCGCATCACCGGAAAGGTGAAGCCGCGCACCGGCAGCCGCAGCACCAACACCGCGCCGCGCAACGCCTACCGCACGAAGGATGGCGGATGGGTGGGGTTGTCCAGCTCCACCCAGGCCATGTTCGTGAAGCTGATGCGCAGCATCGGCCGGCCCGAGCTGGTGGATGACCCACGCTTCCGCACCAATGCCGACCGCATCCGCCATCTGGACGAGATCGATGGCGTGGTGCGCGACGCCATCGCGGAGCTGACCATGGAACAGGCCCTGGCGCAGTTCGACCGCGACGGCGTCACCATCGGTCCCATCATGGACGTGGCGGGCCTGGCGCAGGACCGCTACGTGGCCGGACGCGAGGCGCTGATCGAGGTGCCGGACGAAGAGATGCCCGGCGGCTGGCTGCCCACGGCGGGCGAGACGGCGCGCCTTTCCGCCACCCCCGGCATCCAGCGCAACCCGGCCCCCGCGCTGGGGCAAGACAATGACGCGCTGCTGGCGCCGCTGCTGGGCGAGGCCGAACTCGCCCGCCTGCGCGCGGCCGGCGTGGTGCTCGATGGAGGACGCAATCCATGAACCGCATCTGGCGCTCCATGCTCTATGTGCCGGCGAACGTGCCGCGTTTCGTGGCGAAGTCGGCCACGGCCGGCGCCGATGCCGTGCTGCTGGACCTGGAGGACAGCGTGCCGCCCGACCGCAAGGCGGAGGCCCGCGCGGCTCTCGCCGAAGCGGTGCCCACCGCGCGCGGCGGCGGCGCGGATGTGCTGGTGCGCGTGAACCGGCCCCTCGCCCTGGCCGTGGGCGACATCGAGGCCGCAATGGCGGCGGGGGCCGATGGCATCCTGCTGACCAAGGCGCTGGGGCCAGACCATGTGCAGTTGGCGGCCGAAATGCTGGCCGCCGCACCCCGCCCCATGCGCATGATCGTGATGATCGAGACCGCCGCCGCCCTGCCGCGCATGACGGAGATGGCGCGCGCCTCGCCGCTGGTCGCGGGCCTGCTGATCGGCGCGGAGGACCTGGCCGCCGAGATCGGCGCGGCGCCGGATGACGAGATCATCGCGCTGGCCAAGCGGCAGATGGTGCTGGCCGCCGTCGCGGCGGGTGTCGCGCCGCTGGGCACGCTCGGCACCGTGGCCGATTATCGCGACGCCGAGAAGCTGCGCGCCCTGGTGGCGCGTTCGCGCCGCGCGGGGCTGGTGGGGGCGAGCTGCATCCACCCCTCCGTCGTGCCCATCCTGAACGAGGGCTTCTCGCCCGGTGCGGCGGAGGTGGACCTCGCGCGGCGGCAGCTCGCGGCCGCGGAGGCGGCGGCGCGCGAAGGGCGCGGTTCCTTCGTCGTGGACGGGATGATGGTGGACGAACCCATCCTGATCCGCGCGCGGCGCACCCTCTCGTTGGCCGGCGGCTGAGGCGGGGGGCGCGGGTTGCGCCCGGGGGCTCGCGGTTCCAAACTGCGCCTCGACCAGACGGACTGCCTCGGCATGTCCGGCGATCCACCGGGAGGATAAAAACCCATGACCATCATCCGCGCGGGCGGCATCAGCCGCCGTGGCACCTTCATGCTGGGCGCCGCGGGCGCCGCATCCCTCGCCACGCCCGCCATCGGCCAGTCGCCCTTCCCCAACCGCCCCATCCGCCTGATCTGCCCCTGGACGCCGGGTGGCAGCACCGACATGCAGATGCGCGCCATCGCGGAAATCGCGTCGCGCAAGCTGGGCCAGCCCATCTCCATCGAAAACCGGCCCGGTGCCGGCGGCGTCATCGGCCCGCAGGCGGTCGCGCAGGCGCAGCCCGATGGCTACACGCTGGGCCAGCTGCCCATCAGCGTGTTCCGTCACCCGCAGATGGTGCAGCGCCCGCTGTTCAACCCGCTGGAGGACTTCACCTACGTCATCCACCTGACGGGCTACCTGTTCGGCACGGTGGTGCGCGCCGACAGCCCCATCCGCACCCACCAGGAGCTGATCGAGCGCGCGAAGGCGCAGCCTGGCCGCCTCTCCTACGGCTCGCCGGGCGTGGGCACCTCGCTGCACATCACGATGGAGCAGATCGCGCTGGCCGCCGATGCCGAGTTCCTGCACGTGCCCTTCCGCGGCTTCGCGGAGAACATCGCGGCCCTGCTGGGCGGGCAGATCGACGTGCTGGCCGACAGCTCGGGCTGGGCGCCGCTGGCGCTCGATGGCCGCGTGCGCGTTCTGGCGGTGTGGGGGCGTGAGCGCGCGAAGCGCTTCCCCGACGTGCCGACGCTGCAGGAGGTGGGTGTGCCCGTCGTCTCCGCCTCGCCCTATGGCTTCGGTGGCCCGAAGGGCATCCCGGCCGAGATCGTGGCCAAGCTGCACGACGCCTTCAAGGAGGCGCTGGAGGACCGGGCGCATCTGGACGTGCTGGACCGCTACGACATGCTGCCCTGGTACATGAACAGCGAGGACTACGCCGCCTTCGCCCGCCGGACCTTCGAGGAGGAGGGCGTGATGATCCGGCGCCTGAACCTGCGGATCTAGTCGCGCCCGCGAGGGCGGCCTGACCGGCCGCCCAACCCGCGACCCAGGCCGCCGCACACGTCCTGGTTGCAGGGCGCGTGCCCGGAACCTTAACCTTGGCCGCAAGCGGCAACAGCCGCACGTCCAGGAGAAGGGCCGAAGGCCATGGCACGCACCCCGCTTTTCGGCCATCTGCAACGCGCCCTCGCGCTGGCCGCCTGGGCGCGGCGCCCCGGCGCACCGTCCGCCGAGGCCCTGCTCCATCACCGCCTGCCCCGGCGCGCCTTGCTGGGCGGCGGCGCGGCCCTGGCCATCGCCCGCCCCCAGCCTGGGCTGGCGCGGAGCGACCGGCGCGTCGCCATTATCGGCGGTGGGCTGGCGGGGCTGGTGGTGCTGGACCGTCTGGTCACCGCCGGCCTCTCCCGCGTCACCCTGCACGAGGCAAACACCCGGCTCGGCGGGCGCATCCACAGCGGACCCGACCTGCTGGGCGCCGGCACGGTGGTGGAGCTGGGCGGCAGCTTCATCAACTCCGAGCACGAGGACATGCTGGCCATGGCCCGCCGCCTCGGCCTCGCGCTGGAGGATGGCGAGGAAGGCCCCGCCGCCGACCTCGAGACCACCTATTTCGTGCAGGGCGCTCGGCGGGGCGTGGCCGAGATCGTGGCCGAGGCCGGCGGCTTCATGCCCGCACTCGAACGCCTCAAATCCCTGCCCGAGGCGGAACAGGATGCGATGTCGGCGGCGGCGATGATGGACAGGGCGGGCATCACCGGCTGGCTGCGCCGCCTGCTCGACATCGGCCTCACCCAGGAGATGGGGCTGGAGCCGGAGCTGATGTCCGGCCTCTACTTCTCCCACAGTTTCACGCCGGGTCCGGAAATGCTGCGTCGCGGCCTCTTCGCCTCCGACCAGCGCTACCAGGTGGCGGGCGGCAATGACCGCGTGCCGGCGGCGTTGGCGCGGCTCCATGCGGGACGGATCGAGACGGGGCGGCGGCTGGTGGCGCTGCGCCCCGCGGGCCAGGGGTATCGCGCCGTCTTCGCGGGCGGCGGGGCGGTGGAGGCGGAGATGATGGTCCTCGCCCTGCCGCTGACCATGCTGCGCCAGGTGGAGATCACGCTGGACCTGCCACCGCTCGCGCGGCGCGCCATCGCGGAGACGCGCTACGGCACCAACGCGAAGCTCTTCGCCGGCACGAATGCCCGCCCCTGGCGCGCGGCGGGGCAGAGCGGCGAATGCCTGAACGATCTGGGCTACCAGACCATCTGGGAGGACCACGCCCGCCCCGGCACGGGCGCGGGGGCCATGACCATCTTCGCAGGCGGCCAGGCGGGGCTCGGCTTCCGCACGGGCCGCCCGGAGGCGCGCGCCCGCGCCGCCATGGCCTCGGTGGACCCGGCGCTGGCGGGGGCCGGGGCGGGGTTCAACGGCCGCGCCAACCGGATGCACTGGCCCTCCAACCCCTATGCGGGCGGCAGCTACACCTGCTTCGCGCCCGGGCAGATGACGGAATTCGCCGAGGCCCTGGCCCCGCGCGCCGGCCTGTATTTCGCGGGCGAACACATGAGCGAGGACCACTCCGGCTACATGAACGGCGCGGCCGAGAGCGGGCGGCTGGTGGCGGAGGCGATCCAGGCCGCGCTGGCCTGACGCCGGCTCACACCCCCTGCAACAAGTCGCGCAGCATCTCGCGCATCGTCTCGATGCGGCCCAGCGCGTCCTTCAGGTGGTCCTGGTCCTGGCGCGACAGCCGCGCCAGTTCCACCCGGTTGCCGGGGGTGATGCCGGCCTCCAGATCCGCGATCTGCTGCGCCAGCAACAGGCGCAGCAGGAAGCCGTGCACATCGGCGAGCAACGCGGCATCCGTCTCGCCGCGCCCGGCCTGGGCCGCCGCCTGGCGCAGCCGCTCCGGCGTGGCGAGCGCCGTGACGCCATGGCGCAGCGCGATGACGCGTGCCCCGGCCGTGATGGGCAGCAGCGCCCCCGATTTCAGATCCACCCGCCCGGCCTCATCACGCCGGATGCGGCCGAACAGGCCCAGCGGCGCCGTGTGCCCGCCCGCGATCTCGCCCATGGCGCGCAGCAAGGCGGGCGCACCGCGCGCCGTCTCGGTGGCGGCCACGCGCAAACCTTCGGCCAGCGCCGCGCCGCCCGCCGTGGGCGCATGGGCCGGCGTGAAGTCATAGAAGATGTCGAGGTTCAGCATGGCCGCCGGCTCCGGCCGCCGCGCCCATTCCGCCAGCTGCGCCCGCCATTCCGACAGCCGCCGCCGCCAGGGGCGGTTGCGCGCCATCACGCCGCCCTTGCAGAGCGGAATGCCCGCCTGGTCCAGCATCGCGTTCACGCGGGTGGCGAGGCGCGTGAACCAATCCTCGGCCGCATCCAGGTCGCCGGTGTAGCCATCGGCGATGACCAGGGCGTTGTCCTGGTCCGGGGCCAGCAGGCTCTCACCCCGGCCGCCCGAGCCCAGCACCAGCAGCGCGTAGTCGGCCGGGGGCGACCCCAGCTCGGCCTCGGCCAGTTCGGCGGCGCGGGCGGTCATGGCGCGGTTCTCGGCGGCGATGATGGCGGCGACGGCGCGCGCCTCCAGCCCATCGGCCAGCAGCCCGGCGGCCAGGCCCGGCAGCGCCGCCTGCACCCGCGCGAGGTCGGCGGCCCCCGTCGCGGCCGCGATTTCGTCGCCCACGGCGAGCGTGGCCAGCGCGCGTTCGCGCAGCAGGGTGCGCAGCGTGAAGATGCCGCAGAGCCGCCCGCCCTCGGTCACGCCCAGGTAGCGCAGGTTGCGCCGCGCCATCAGCCCCAGCGCGCGGTAGAGGAAGGTGTCGGCGGGCGCGGACAGCACCGGCCGGCTCATGAAGCGCGCGATGGGGGCGGCCATGGCGCCGCCTTCCGCCCCCATCTGGGACATGGCGCGCAGCATGTCGCGTTCGGTGACGATGCCGTGGCCTTCGGCGGTCTCCACGAAGACGCTGCCGATGCCGCGCGCGTGCATGAGCTGCGCGGCCTCGTGCACCGTCGCCGTCTCCGCGATGGCGATGACGGGGCTCGACATCACATCCCCAAGGCGCGTGCGGTAGAGGAAGCTGTCCGTCGCCCGCTGCCCGCCCGCGCGCATGGCGGCCAGGGCGTAGTCCGGCCGCCCGCCGCCAGCCATGCGGTCGAACCAGCCCGCGCGTTCCTGCCGCGCGATGAGATCGGTGGCGCGGCGGGAGAGCGTCTCCGCCTCGCCCAGGGTGCGGATGCCGGCTTCCTGCAGGCGCGGCAGCAGCGCGGCATAGATGCGGGCCGTGGCCTGGGCATCGCCCCAGGCGGTGTGCCGCCCCTCCACCGCGATGCCGAGGCCGAGCGCCAGCCCGTCCAGCGAGGTGTCCACCAGCCCGCGATCCAGCCCGGCCGCCAGGAAGGCCACGTCCAGCACGCGCGGTTCGCGCCAGGTGAGGTCGTGGCGCCGCGCCTCGTGGCGCAGCACCGCCAGGTCGAAATGGATGGAGTGGCCGACCACCACCGCATCGCCCAGCCAGTCCAGCAATTCGGGCAGGATGGCGGGGAGCGGTGGGTGCTGGGCCACGTCGGCATCGGTCAGCCCATGCACGCGGCTGGCCACGGGCGGGATGGGGCGGCCGGGGTTCACGATGCGGTCGAAGGGTGCATCCGGCACCAGCTCCGCCCCGCGCATCCGCACCGCGCCGATCTGCACGATGCGGTCCTGCCGCACGTCGAGGCCGGTCGTTTCCGTGTCCAGTACCGCCACCTCCAGCGCGATCAGCGGCGTGGCGGCGGAGATGGTCACGGCACGCGCATCCGCGCCGAAAGCTCCTCGGCCAGGCCGGGCAGGTCGAGCTTGCGGCGCAGCTTCGCCTGATACTCGATGAAGCGGAACGCCACGTTGTTCACCACCATCATCTTGTCGGCCTGGCGCACGCTCTCCTCGATGGGGGCGTGTTCCAGCAGGCGCAGCGCGGTGGCGATGGAGATGGCGTCGGGCTTCAAGGGCGGGCGGGAGAGGAAGACGGGCAGGCGCGCGTCGAACTCCGCCACCAGGTCATCCCAGCCCGCGGCGGCGCGGTGCTCGGGCAGGGCTTCGCTCTCCAGCACCTCGCGGTAGAGCGCGGCCAGCACGGGGGCGCGGGCTTCGGGGTCGGGCGGCAGGCGGTCGCGCAGTTCCGCCTCCAGGATCAGGATGAGGTCCTGCGCGGCGACGCCGAAGCCCTCCCATTTGCAGATGGTCAGCGCGAAGCCGAAATCCGCGTCCTGGAACAGGCGCGGCCCGGCCAGCAATGTACGGGCGCGCAGGTAGGAATAGCTCGCGCCCTGGGCCAGGTAGGCCGCGCCGGCGCGGATGGCCTCCACGGCGGCGGGCCAGTCCGCGCGGCCGCGCGCCTCCTTGAAGATGGCCCCGATCCAGCCCTGCACCGCCATGTCACCCCCCCATTTGCGCCCAGTGTGCAGGGGGCCGGAGGGCCGCCGCAAGCACACCGACAATTTCACATGAAAATTGACAGAATTTCTGTTTGACGCCCGTTGCCTTGCTGCGAGACCATTGTTTCGCGCAGCAATCGGTCGTCAGACACCGTGCGGAACCGAAATTCTGACTCCGGCCAAGGCCCGGGATGTTTGCGCGTGCAACCAGGGGGTGGGTCCGAAGACGCACGGACTGGCGTCTTCGCGTGGCCTTCTCCCCATCACGATGGGAGGGATGGGCGTTGTCGGACAAACTGCCACCGGAAGTGGCGGAGGCGCACTGGGCCAAGACGCGAAACCTGATGTGGGTTTCGCTGGCCATCTGGGCGGTCTTCAGCTTCTTCATCCATATGTTCGTCACGGTGCTGAACGGCGTCGTGATCGCGGGCTTCCCGCTTGGCTTCTACATGGCCGCGCAGGGGTCGCTGATTGTCTTCGTCATTCAGATTTTCTGGTTCGCGCACCGGCAAAATCAGATCGACGAGGAATTCGGCGTGGCCGAAGACTGAGGGGAGGAATGAACATGTCCCTCTCCATGAAGGGTGATTTCACGGACAACCTGGGCAAGATCTACGGCATCTATGTCGGTGGTTTTGCCGCCTTCGTCGTGCTGATGGCCATCGCGTCCATGGTCGGCGTGCCCGACCGATGGATCCTCTGGGCCTATATGGCCGCGACCATCGGCATCTATGCCTTCATCGGCATCATGTCGCGCACCGCGCAGGTCTCGGAATACTACGTGGCCGGACGCTCGGTGCCCGCGGTCTACAACGGCATGGCCACCGGCGCCGACTGGATGTCGGGGGCGAGCTTCGTCGGCATGGCGGGCACGCTGTTCGTGCTGGGCTATGACGGGCTCGCCTTCGTGCTCGGCTGGACGGGCGGCTATGTGCTCGTGGCCGTGCTGCTGGCGCCCTATCTGCGGAAATTCGGCGCCTACACCGTGCCGGACTTCCTGGGCACGCGCTATGGCGGCAACGCGGCGCGGCTGGTCGGCATCATCGTGCTCTTCGCCTGTTCCTTCACCTACATCACGGCGCAGGTCTATGCCTCCGGCATCATCGCCTCGCAGTTCCTGGCGATCGACTTCCGCTGGGCGGTCTTCGCGGGCCTCGCGGGCATCCTGGTCTGCTCCATGCTGGGCGGGATGAAGGCGGTGACCTGGACGCAGGTGGCGCAGTACATCGTGCTGATCGTGGCCTACCTGCTGCCGGCCATCTGGATGTCCACGGTGCAGACCGGCGTCCCGCTGCCGCAGATCATGTATGGCGGCGCGCTGACGCAGATCGCGGAATACGAGCGCATCCTGAACGTGGCGCGGACCCATGTGGCCCCGTTCCAGACCTACAGCGCGCGCGACTTCTTCTTCCTGATCTTCTGCCTGATGGTCGGCACCGCCTCGCTGCCGCACATCCTGATGCGCTTCTTCACCACGCCCACCGTGCGTGAGGCGCGCAAGTCGGTCGGCTGGTCGCTGTTCTTCATCTTCCTGCTGTACTTCACGGCGCCCGCCTACGCCGCTTTCTCGAAGTTCAACCTGATGGGCCTCTTCGTGAACGCGGAGGGCTACCGGCTGGCCTTCACCGCCATCCCGGCCTGGATGCTCGAATGGGGCTCCATCGCGGGGCACCAGCTCGTCACCATCTGCGGGGTGAAGGCGGAAAGCGTCATGGCCATCCAGGCGGCCTGCGAGGCGCGCGGCCATGTGGGGGGCTTCCCCTACAGCGAGCTGCGGCTGAACAACGACATGATCGTGCTGTCCACGCCCTCCATCGCGGGCATGCCGATCTGGGTCGTGGGGCTGGTGGGCGCGGGCGGCTTCGCGGCCGCGCTGTCCACCGCCGATGGCCTGCTGCTGGCCATCGCCAACGCGCTCAGCCACGACGTCTACTACAAGATGATCGACCCCAAGGCCGACACGAAGCGCCGGCTGCTGGTGGCGAAGATCCTGCTGGTGGTCGTCGCCATCGCGGCGGCGCTGCTGGCGCGAACCCAGCCATCGGACATCCTGTCCATGGTGGCCTGGGCCTTCTCCATCGCGGCCGCGGGCCTCTTCGCGCCCCTTGTTCTGGGCGTGTGGTGGAAACGCACGACCAATGCAGGCGCCATCCTCGGCATGGCGGCGGGCTTCGGGGTCACGATGTTCTACCTGGTGGGCAGCGTCTACGGCATGGACCTCACGCCACGCACCGGCGACGAGATCAGCTGGTTCGGCGTCGCCGCCATCTCCTCGGGCATCTTCGGCGTGCCCGTGGCCTTCATCGTGACCATCGTGGTCTCGTTGGTGACGCCGCCACCCAGTCCTGAAATGCAGGACTTCGTGGACCGGCTGCGGCTGCCCAAGGGCGGCAACATGATGGTGCAGACGCACTGAAACGGGGCGGGGCGTGCCGGCTTGCCGGCCGCCCCGTTCTTACCGAACATCATCTGGGGCGCGGGGTCCATCATGGTCCCGCGCCCCTTCCGCATGAGGCAACCGGATGCAGGCTTCCGCCCTTCGTGGCCTATTCTACCTGGCGCTGGCCTATGTGCTGGCGGTGGGCACCTTCCTGATCGGGGGCGCGCCGCCCATCGTCGCCATCTATCTGGGCGGCACCTATGCGCTGACGGCCATCACGGCGCTGCTCTTCTCGCGCGGGGTGCTGGAATTCGCCATCGGCGTGGACCGCGACATCGCCTTCTTCGTGGTGCTGCGGCGCCTGACGGACCCGATGCTGGCGCTGGTCGCCCCCCTCTCGCCGGGCTTCCTGCTGCCCTTCGCCGTCTCGCTCTACGGGGCCTTCCTGTTCTTCTTCCTGAAGCTGTTCCTGTTCGGCGACGGCTTCCTGGGCGTGCCGCCGCTGTTCATCCTGTTCTTCCTCGTCATTGCCTCGGCGTTCTGACCGGTTGCTTTGCCTCGACGCGACGCGCATTCCGCGTCACCCTTGCCGCTGAGGCAGGACGAGGAAGGCCCTTGAACGACACGACCACGGATGCCGTGCGGGCGGAGCATGATGGCCCCGTCACCACCCTCTGGCTCAACCGCGCCGCGCGCGGCAACGCGCTGGGCACGGAGCTGGTGGAGGCGCTGGAGACGGCGCTTGATGCGAGCCTCGCCGCCGGCACGCGCCTCATCATCCTGCGCGGCGAGGGGCGGCATTTCTGCACGGGCTTCGATCTCTCGGACCTCGACACCGCCTCGGAAGGCGACCTGGCGCTGCGCGTGTTGCGGATCGAGCTGCTGCTGCAAAGGCTGCACGCCCTGCCGGTGACGACGCTCGCCATCGCACAGGGCCGGGCCATGGGCGCGGGGGCGGACCTCTTTGCCGTCTGCGACCACCGCCTCGCCCTGGAAGGCTCCAGCTTCGCCTTCCCCGGCGCCGGTTTCGGCCTGGTGCTGGGCACCGGGCGGCTGGCCGGGCTGGTGGGCGATGGCGTGGCGCGGCGCCTGCTGCTGGCGGGCAGCGCCCTCCCGGCGGAGGAGGCGGCCCATATCGGCCTCGCCACGCAACACCTGCCGGAAGACGCGCTGCCCAAGGCCATCGCCGCCGCGCGCACCGCCGCGCTGCGCCTCGATGCTCCCACCGTCGCCGCGCTGCATGGCCGCACGCGCCGCGCCGATGACGCGGGCGATCTCGCGGCGCTGGCGCGTTCCGTGGCGCGGCCGGGGCTCAGGCAGCGCATCCTGGACCACCGCGCCCGCACCCAGGCGGCAAAGGCCCCGCGCGCATGAGGCCGCGCGGCGGCCCCGGCCCCGTCCTCCCGCCCATGGCGTTGCCCTCCCTCGGGCTGCGCGACGCCGTGGCCGCGCAGGCGCCCCTGGTGCAGCGGCTGCTCGATGAGGTGGCGAGGGTGGGTGCCGACCCGCCCGGCATCACGCGCGAGGCCTTCGGCCCCGGCGAGAACGCCGCCTTCGCCCTGGTGGCCGAGGCCGGCGCGGCACTGGGCCTCGCGGCCAGCACGGATGCCGCCGCCAACCTCTCGCTGCGCTGGGCGGCGCGCGAGCCCGCCGGCAAACCCCTGCTGATCGGCTCGCATCTGGACAGCATCGCGCAGGGCGGGAATTTCGACGGGGCCGCGGGCGTCATCGCGGGGCTGGGCGCGGTGGCGGCGCTGCAGGCCGCCGGCATCACGCCGCGCCGCGACATCGAGGTGCTGGCCCTGCGCTGCGAGGAGGCGGTGTGGTTCGGCCTCGGCCTGGTGGGCTCGCGCGGCATGCTGGCGCGGCTGCCTCCGGGCGCGCTGGACCTGCCGCACGCCCGCACCGGCCTGAACCTGGCGCAAAGCATCGCGGCCTGCGGCGGCGACCCCGCGCGGCTGCGCGCGGGCTTGCCCCTGCGCGACCCGCGCGAGATCGGGGCCTACCTGGAAATCCATATCGAGCAGGCCCCGCAGTTGATCGAGGCCGGCGCGCCGCTCGGCATCTGCCTCGCCACGCCGGGCAATCTGCGCCACCCGCGCATCCGCATCCTGGGCGAGGACGCGCATACCGGCCTGCCGCACCGCTTCCGCCGCGATGCCGCGATGGCCGGGGCGGATTTCGCGCTGGCCCTCGAACGCTTCTGGCTGGCCGAGGAGGATGCGGGCTACCCCATGGCCGTCACCATCGGCCGCTTCCACACCCTGCCCGACCGCCACAGCATGACGGTGGTGCCGGGCGACTTCACCCTCAGCCTCGACCTGCGCGCCTATGATGCGGGGCACCTGCAGGCGCTGGAGGCACAGCTCGGCGCCATCGCGGCCGAGGTGGCGGAACGCCGCCACGTCACCATCGTGCTGGGCGAACGCAGCTGGGCGGCGCCGGGCATCATGGATGCCGCCATCGTGGAGGGGCTGGCGGGCGCGGCCGCGCGGCTGGGTGTCGCGGCACCCCGGCTGAACAGCCCGGGCAGCCATGACGCCAACAACTTCGCGGCGGCCGGCGTGCCCACGGGCATGCTGCTGGTCCGCAACGCGAATGGCAGCCACAACCCGCGCGAGGCGATGGAGACGGCGGACCTGATGGAGGCCATCGCGGTGCTGGCGGAGTGGATCGCGGCGGGCTGAGCGGCCGATTCACGCCGCCGCTGCGCGGCGACGATCGGGCGCCTTGGCCACGCGGCCGATTCACGCCGCCGCTGCGCGGCGACGATCGGACGCTAGATCACCGCGCCCTCGTCCAGCCGCGCCGCGGCCTCGTCGCGCACCAGCCCGGCGATGATCTCCAGCGCGGGGCCAAGCTCCGCCTCGGTCACATTGCCCAGGCAGAGGCGCAGCCCGGCATCTTGCGCCGTAGGGTCCGCCATGAAGGCCAGCGGCGAGGCGATCTGGATGTTGCGCTGCCCCGCCCGGCGCACGATGTCGCGCGCGCGCCCCACCGGCATGGGCAGCCACACCTGCAGCCCCGGCAGCGCGGTGGGGAAGACCGCATCGCCCAGCACCTCCAGCGCCAGGGCGTGGCGGCGGGCGGTCTCGGCGCGGATGGAGGTGGCCACCGAATCCAGCAGCCCATCGGCCACCGCGTGGCGCATCAGCGCGCAGGAATGCGGGCTGGTCATGCAGGTGGTGGATTGCA
This sequence comes from Roseococcus suduntuyensis, assembly GCF_014196305.1. Taxonomy (GTDB): domain Bacteria; phylum Pseudomonadota; class Alphaproteobacteria; order Acetobacterales; family Acetobacteraceae; genus Roseococcus; species Roseococcus suduntuyensis. The sequence continues at coordinate 943,177 of NZ_JACIDJ010000001.1, read as the reverse complement.
GCCAGTCGCAGGCCGGGTCCACCAGGGTGGGCGGGCAGGCCAGGTAGCCGAGGCGCAGGCCGGGAGCGAGGCTCTTGGAAAAGCTGGAGGCGTGGAACACCCGCTCCGGCGCCAGTTCCGCCAGCGAGGGCCCCGCCTCGGGCGCCAGGCAGGCATAGACATCGTCCTCGATGAGGATCAGGTCGTGCCGCCGGGCGAGCGCCACGATGCGCGCGCGGCGCGCGGCGGACATCACGGCACCCGTCGGGTTCTGCAAGGTGGGAACGAGGTAGAGGGCGCGCGGCGGGTCGGGCGCGCGCAGTGCCGCCTCCAGCGCGTCCGGGCAGACGCCTTCCGCATCCAGCGCGATGGGCACGAGGCGCCGACCCAGCCGGCGCGCGGCGGTCAGCGCCTGGGGGTAGCTCAGCGCCTCCACCGCCACGGGGCCTGGCGGCGCGGTGGCCAGGGCGATGAAGATGGCGTGCTGCGCGCTGGTGGTGATGAGCAGATGCCCCGGCTCCACCCGCAGACCTCGCGCGGCGGCGAGGTGCGCGGCGAGGAATTGCCGGTCCTGCGCGGTGCCGGCGGGCGGGCTGTAGCTGGCGAAGAGGGTGGGGTCGAGCGCCGCTGCGGCGGCGTCCAGCATGTCCGACAGCATGCGCGGCGTGAGGGTGGCCGCGGGCAGGTTCACGCTGAAATCCAGCCGGTCCGGCGCGCGGCGGGGGGCGGCCAGCACGAACATTCCCCGCCCATGCTCGGACCGTGCCAGGCCACGGCGCTGCAAGGTGGCATAGGCGCGGGTGACGGTGCCGACGCTCAGGCCCAGCTCCCGCGCGAGTTCGCGGTGGGCGGGCAGGCGGGCGCCCACCGGCAGGTGGCCGCGCGTGACGTCCTCGGCGAGGGCGGCGGACAGCCGCTCATGCGCGAGGCCGGTTCCGGGGGAGAGGCGGGGGGTCCAGTCGGTCAGTGTCCCGGGCTCCTGGCTAGGGATGTGCCAATACACTTGTAGCCAAGGCGTGGCTGCCCGTCGAGTCGCACATGGATGGTGTGAAACCCTTGAATATCAATCATTCCCATATCCTCCGGATGTTGCTGCGCTGCGAAATGCTCGATTGACACATCAGCGTGACACTGGCCCGATGTGTCTCCGCAAGGAGGTAGTGTACCATGACACATCTGCCCACCCGCCCCTTCCCCCCGTTGCGCGAGCCGCAGGCCAGCGCGCGCGATCCCTGGGCCCCGCCGGCGCCGCGTGGCGCCTGGCACCGCTTCGTCGCCTGGTGCCAGGACGCCGCGCAACGCCGCCGCACCCGTCGCCTCCTGGCACAGCTCGACAACCGGCAGCTGCACGACATCGGCATCTCGCGCAGCGAAGCAGCGGCCGAAGCGCAAAAGCCCTTCTGGCGGCTGTAGGACACCCCATCTGGAGGGGGTGACACGCAGCCCCCTCCCCGCCGCCGCCGACCTGCTGCTCTGGGCCTGGACGCCCTGGCGGCGGCTGGCGGCGGCCGATCTCTACGAAAACCTCGCCACCCGCGCCTTCACGCGGGAGGGGCTCTACCTGAACCTCGGCCTCTGGCGCACCGCCCGCACCATTGACGAGGCGTGCCCCGCGCTCGCCACCCTTGTGGCCGAGGCCGCCGCGATGGGGCCCGCGGATGAGGTGGTGGATGTGGGCTTCGGCTTCGCCGACCAGGACATTCTCTGGGCAAGGCGCTTCGGGCCGAGACACATCACCGGGCTGAATGTGACACCGGTCCATGTGCGGCTCGGCCGCGCGCGGGTGCGGAGGGCGGGTCTGGCCGACCGGATCACGCTGCGCCTGGGCTCGGCCACCGAAATGCCCCTGCCTGATGCGAGCTGCGACGTGGTGACGGCCGTGGAATGCGCTTTCCACTTCCACACGCGCGAGGCCTTCCTGGCCGAGGCCTTCCGCGTGCTGCGCCCGGGCGGGCGGCTGGTGCTGGCCGATATCATCCGCGCGGCCCCTGACGCGGACCCCATGCGCCGCCGCTGGCAGGAGGTGAGCTGGCGCGGCTTCGCCACCAAGTTCGACATCCCCGCCGCCAATGCCGACACGCGCGACGCCTACCTGGAAAAGTTCCGCGCGGCGGGCTTCGAGGGCACCACCGCCACGTCCATTGGCCACGACGTCTTCCCCGGCTGGCACCGCGCCCTGGCCGAGGACCCCGCGCTCTTCGCCCGCCTGCCCGCCTCGGGCCGCCTGCCCTACCGGCTGCTGCGGCGGCTACCTGCGGAACGGGTCTATGCGGCCCTCGACTACGTGCTGGCGGTGGCGCAAAAGCCGCGCTGACCGGAAGGGAGGGGCAGATGGGCTTCCATGATTTCACCGCGACGCTGAACGACGGCACCGAGCAGCCGCTCTCGGCCTATCGCGGCCGCGCGGTGCTGGTGGTGAATGTCGCGTCCAAATGCGGCTTCACCCCGCAATACAAGGGTTTGCAGGCGCTGTATGAGCGCCTGCACCCGCGCGGCCTGGACATCCTGGCCTTCCCCTGCGACCAGTTCGGCCACCAGGAACCGGGCACCGATGCCGAGATCGCGACCTTCTGCGAGAAGAATTTCGGCGTGACCTTCCCGCTGTTCCAGAAGATCGAGGTGAACGGCAAGGGCGCCCACCCGCTCTACCAATGGCTGAAGGCGGAGAAGGGCGGCGTGCTGGGCAGCGCCATCAAGTGGAATTTCTCCAAGTTCCTGGTGGACCCGCAGGGCCGCGTCGTGGACCGCTTCGCGCCCACCACCAAACCCGAGGCCCTTGCCGAGAAGATCGAGGCGATACTCCCTGCCTGATCAGGCGCTGCGCCATGCTTTGCCGCGACTGATTCACCGCGCCGGCTGCCGCCTCCGCGGATCAGGCGCTTTGCCGCGACTGATTCACCGCGCCGGCTGCCGCCTCCGCGGATCAGGCGCTTTGCCGCGACTGATTCACCGCTCCGCCGATTCCGCCTCCGCGGATCAGGCGCTGCGCCCCTCGCGGTGCTGCCGCCGCAGCAGCTCCGCGATGATCACCAGCTGCACCAGGTTCACCGCGATCCCCACCCACCAGGCGGCCGCGTAGAAGCCCACCCGGTCATAGATGAAGCCGGCCAGCCAGGCGCCGGCCGCCATGCCGGACAGCGACACGAACAACAGCACCGGCACGCGCCACGCCGCCTCCAGCGCCGGGAACAGCCCGCGCACCGCCAGCACATAGGCGGGAATGATGCCGCCGAAGCCCAAGCCATAGGCGGCCGAGACGAAGAACAGCCCCGCCTCGTCCTGCGTCGCCAGGAAGCCCAGCATGCCGACCACCTGCGCGAGCGAGCCGAACATCACCGTCCACAGCCCGCCGATCCGATCCGAGAGCCACCCCCAGAATTGCCGCGCCAGGAAGGCGCAGAGCAGCAGCACCGACAGCATGGCCGCCCCCCGCGAGGCCGCGATGCCGAGGTCGCCGCAGAAGGCCACCAGATGCGCCGCCGGCATGGCCATCGGGATGCAGCAGAGGAAGGAGGCTGAGGCGATGACGGCCAGCGCCACATTGGGCCGCATCCCCAACACCCGCCGCCCGGCCGAGGCCCGCACCCCGCCATATCCCCCCACCGGCACCGGCGCGGGGCGGATCACCAGCGCGCCCAGCGTCACCACCACCGCCGAGGCGAAGATGCCATAGCCCAGCATCGTCCATTGCCACCCCACCCAGGCGATGGCGCGCTCGAAGACAAAGGGCCACACGAAGCCCGCGATGTATTGCCCCGACGAAACCAGCGCCAGCGCCGTCCCCCGCCGCCGGTCGAACCACAGCGAGGCATAGGCGACCATGGGTGCGAACAACGCGCCATTGCCGAACAGCCCCACCCCCAGCCCGATGCCCACCAGCAGCGACCAGGCCTCGCCCAGCGAGGCGAGCGTCAGCCCGGCCAGGATGGCGAAGCCCCCCAGCATGGCCACCGCCCGCTGCCCGAAGCGCGAAGCCAGCAGCCCGCACATCACCCCGCCCACGCCCGTGCCCAGATAGGCGAGCGAGGTGGCGAGCGAGGGCAAGGACCGACCGGTGCCGAGATCCTCCGCGATGGGAACGAGGCCGATGACCACCGTCAGCGGCGCGCCGGCCGCGAGCGCCAGCATGGTGGTGGTGGCGAAGGCGATGGTCCAGGAGGCGCGCGTCTCCACGCTGGCCTCGGCAGCATCCGGCATGGGTTCCCTCCGGCGGCCAGTCTCCGTGCGGGCGGGGCGCGCCGCAAGCCGTCAGGCGGGGATGTCGTAGTCCGCCAATTCGGGCCGCATGGCCTCGATCACGAAATCCACGAAGGCGGAGGGCGCGTCGAGGTAGAATTCGCGGTCCGAATAGGCGCCCACCATCGCCTCCAGCCCGCGCGCGCCCAGCCAATCGGCCAGGGCCTGCAAGTCCGCGCGCGGCGTGTCGCTGAGGAAGGCGACCTGGGAACGCAGCTTGTCGTCGTCCCGCGCCGTGGTGGCGCTGCGGCTGAATTGCAGGTCCACATTGGCGCCGGGCTGACGCAGCCAGATGGCGCGTTCGGTGCGGCGCAATTCCACGAAGCCCAGGCATTCGCGCAGCATCGCCACCACCAGCTCGAAATGCGCAGCGTCGATCCGGTTGGCGACGTGGTTGAACCTCATGCGGCGGGCCTCCTGCGGATGCGCCAGGTGGTGTGGGGGTCGCCCCAGTCGGCGCGCTCGGGCGTGTCCAGCAGCAGGAAGCGGTCATGGACCTGGAGCATGCCCTCCACCAGCCCCTGCCAGCCCTCGAAGACGCAGGGGTGCAGCGAACCGAGGCCGCGCAGCAGGCGGAAGCCGGTGCGACGGACCAGCACCGATGCGCCCTCCTGCGTGATTTCGGCGCTATCCCCTTCCGCCTCCGCCCAGGCGACGAGCAGGCGAGCGAAGCCCATCGCCCCTCCCTCGCCCGCCACGCCCAGGCCCTCGGCGGTGGCGTGGAAGCTCTGCGCGCCGACGAGGCGGCCGGCGACATTGCCCAGGTGCCGCGCCTCGGCCGGGCCCAGCACCTCCGCGAGGCGCGGCAATCCGCTGCGGATATATTCCATCGCGTAGTTGCGCGCGGCCTTGGCCTGGCGCTCGGCGGGCCAGTCGGCCGCCGGCAGGCGGGGGGCGGCATCGGGATCGAAGGGCGGCGGGTCCTCGCCGGGGCGAAACAGCAGCCGTTCCTCCGGCGCCAGGTCGCGGTCGTGTTCCAGGAAGTAGCCGGAAAGCCCGTGCTGGCCGTCGGTGGTCTGCGCGGTGCAGACGAAGCCCAGCCTCGGGTTGCCCAGCGACACCCCGTTCTGGGCGTACCAGCCGCGCAGCATGGCGCGCGACACCTCGGACGGCACGCCGCAGATGGACGCCCCGGGGTAGACCCAGCGCGGCGGCACGAAGCGCACCCAGGCCTTCCGGTCGCTCTCGCGCATGAACTCGACGGACACGCCGCCCACCTGGTTGGAGAGGTAGTGATAGGCCGCCGCCCGCACCGCGTCCGGCAAATGCGACAGGCCGAGCTTGCCCAGGCTCGCCAGGAATTTCTCGTGGTGCTGGTGGCGGAACAGGCGGAACACCCATTTGGCGGCGTCGGCCCCGCCGCGCCGGCTGCTGACCGTGAGAATCAGCCCGGTGAAATAGGCGTGGTAGAGCTCCGCCACCGCGGCCCAACGTTTCTCCTGCATGGCGGAATGGTCCGTGCGCGCCGAAGCGAAGTCAACGCGGCTGGTCGCCGGGCCGCGTCCATGCCCATCATTCCGGCATGGAGAAAGACGCCCGATGACCCACAAGCTCGTCCTGATGGAAAACCCCATGAGCCCCGCCGAGATGGCGCGCGACATCCTGCCGCGCGGCTTCGACATGGTGGTGGCCCGCCCCGGCACGCCCGCCTTCACGGAGGCCGTGCAGGACGCGGACTTCCTGGTGGGCTTCGCCAGCGCGGGCCTGGACACCGCCTTCTATGCCGGCGCGCCCAGGCTGCGGCTGCTGCAATTGCTGAGCGCCGGCTATGACCGCTGCGACATCGAGGCGGCCCGGGGTGCGGGCGTGCCCATCAGCACCAATGGCGGCGCCAACGGCAATGCGGTGGCCGAGCACGCGCTGATGCTGATGCTGGCGGTGGGCAAGCGCCTCATCTGGCAGCACCGCACCGTCACCGCCGGCGGCTGGCGCGGCCAGTCCAACGACCAGCCGGGGCTGATCGAGCTGCGCGGCCGCACGCTCGGCATCGTGGGGCTGGGCAATATCGGCAAGAAGGTGGCGCGGCTGGCGCGCGCCTTCGGCATGCACGTCATCTATTTCGATCAGGCCCGCCTGACCGAAGAAGCGGAGGACGCGCTGGAGGTGCGCTTCCGCCTGCTGCCGGAAATCCTGGCGCTGTCCGACATCGTGACCCTGCACGTGCCGCTGACGGCGGCGAGCCGGCACATGATCGGCGCGCCCGAACTCGCCGCCATGAAGCCCAGCGCCATCCTGGTGAACACCAGCCGCGGCCCGGTGGTGGACGAGGTGGCGCTGCATGACGCGCTGGCCGCGAACCGCATCGCGGGCGCGGGGCTGGACGTGTTCGAGCAGGAACCACCCTCGCCCGCCAACCCTCTCTTCACGCTCGACAATGTGGTGCTGACGCCACATCTGGCCGGCCCCACGGCCGACAACGTCCTCGCCCGCTTCCGCAACGCCTTCGACAATTGCCAGCGCGTGGCGCGGGGGCAGAAGCCGTTCTGGGTGATTCCGGAGCTGGCGGGGTAGCGCCCGATCGTCCCGGCATAGCCGGGCGTGAATCGGCCGCGAATCAGGTGGCTGCCCCGCGCGATCCGCGCTTGACGCGGCCCGCGCGCGGGCACACCCCTCCGCCTCATGTCCTTCGACCATCTGCCCGCCCCGCTGCAGGCCGCCCTCTCCGGCCGCGGCTACGCCGCCCCCACTCCCGTCCAGGCCGCCGTGCTCCAGCCGGAGGCGGCGGGGCGTGACCTGCTGGTCTCCGCCCAGACCGGCTCAGGCAAGACCGTGGCCTATGGGCTGGCGCTGGCGCCCGAACTGCTGGGCGAGGCCGCCCGCCTGCCCGCCGCCGGCGCGCCGCTCGCCCTCGTCGTCGCCCCCACCCGCGAACTCGCCCTGCAGGTGAAGGCGGAACTGACCTGGCTCTACGCGCCGGCCGGGGGGCGCATCGTCTCCTGCGTGGGCGGCATGGACCCGGTGGCGGAGAAAAGACTTCTGATGCAGGGCGCGCACATCGTCGTCGGCACGCCGGGCCGGCTGCGCGACCACCTGGAGCGCAACAACCTCGCCCCCGCCGCGCTTCGCGCCGTGGTGCTGGACGAGGCGGATGAGATGCTGGATCTGGGCTTCCGCGAGGAGCTGGAGGCCATCCTCGACGAGGTGCCGGCCGAGCGACGCACGCTGATGTTCTCGGCCACCGTGCCGCGCGGCATCGCGGCCCTGGCCAAGAGCTACCAGCGCGACGCGCTGCGCATCGAGGCCACCAGCCAGGGCGAGGCGCATGGCGACATCGAATACCGCGCCGCCCTCGTCGCTCCGCATGAGCTGGAGCGCGCGGTGGTGAACGTGCTGCGCCTGGAGAACCCGCGCATCGCCATGATCTTCTGCGCCACCCGCGCCACGGTCGCGCGGCTGCGCGGCAATCTGTCGGAACGCGGCTTCTCCACCGTGGCGCTTTCCGGCGAGCTGTCCCAGACCGAGCGGCTGCGCGCGCTGCAAAGCCTGCGCGACGGGCACGCGCGCATCTGCGTGGCGACCGACGTGGCCGCGCGCGGCATCGACCTGCCCGATCTCGGCCTCGTCATCCACGCCGAGCTGCCGCGTGATCCGGAGACGCTGCTCCATCGCAGCGGCCGCACGGGGCGCGCCGGGCGCAAGGGTGTCAGCCTGCTGCTGGTGCCGCACATCCGCCGGCGCCTCGCGGAGCGGCTGTTGCAGGCGGCGAAGGTGAAGGCGTCCTGGGGCCCCGCGCCCTCGGCCGACGCCATCCGCGCGCGCGATGCCGAGCGCCTGGCCGAACAAGCCCTGGCGCTGGCCGCCGAGGAACCGGCGGAACAGGATCTCGCCATCGCGCGGCGCCTGATGGCGGACCCGGCGCTGGCCGGGCGCGGGACGGAGGCGCTGGCGGCCGCCTTGGTGCGCGTGCTGCGCGCGCCGCTGCCGGCGCCGGAGGAGCTGTCGGAAATCCAGGAACGCCCCGCCCCGCGCGGCACCTTTCCGCGCGACCCTGGGCCGCGCGACCCGCGCCCCACGCCGGAAGAGGGCGGCGGCCAGGGCGTGTGGTTCCGCATGGATGTGGGCCGCGCGCAGAACGCCGATCCGCGCTGGCTGCTGCCCTTCCTCTGCCGCCGCGGCCATGTGACGCGGCAGGAGATCGGCCGCATGCGCATCATGGAGCGCGAGACGCAGTTCGAGGTGGCGCCCTATGCCGCCGGCCGCTTCGCCACCGCCGCCCGCCGCGCGGTGGGCGAGGATGCGAATATCCGCGTGGAACCCATGCAGCCCATGGGCCGCCCGCCCGGCAAGCGCCCGCAACGGGCCTGACCCGCGCGGGGCTTTCCGCGCTCCGCGCGCGGGGCTTGCCGCGCTCTGCGGTTTTCCGCAGCGTGGCAGCCTGGGGAACGGGTGGGCTGTGATGGCGAAGTCGGCGCTGGTTTTGGGGGCGGGGATGGTGGGCGTCTCGGTGGCGCTGCACCTGCAACGCCGCGGCTGGGATGTGGCGCTGCTGGACCGTGATGGCGCGGGCGAAGGTGCCTCCTTCGGCAATGGCGGGCTGATCCAGCGCGAGGCGGTCTTTCCCCACCCCTTCCCGCGGGATTTTTCCGAGTTGCGCCGCATGGCCTCCAACCGCACGGTGGAGGTGGCCTATCACCCCTCCGCCCTGGCCGGCCTCGCCTCGCCCCTGCTGCGCTACTGGTGGCATTCCGAACCGCGCCGCTATGCCGCCGCCGTGGCCGGCCATGCCGCCCTGATCGCGACCTGCCTGGATGAGCACATGGCGCTCGCTCAGGGCACCGAGGCCATGCCGCTGCTGCGGCCCATCGGCTGGATGCGCCTCTACAACGACCAGGCCAAGCTCGACGCCGCGCTGGCCCAGGCCGAGGCCGCGCGCCAGGGCTACGGCATCAACTACACCCTGCTGGACGGCGCGGCCCTGGCGGCGGCCGAGCCGCACCTGAAGGTGCCGCGCCTGGGCGCCATCCATTTCACCGACCCCGTCTCGGTCAGCGATCCGCATGCGCTGACACTGTCCTATCTGCGGCGCTTCGAGGAGGCGGGCGGGCGCTTCGTGCGCGGTGATGCCACCACGCTGCAACGCGCCGGCGCCGGATGGCGCGCGGGCGGCGAGGAGGCGGCGCATGTGGTGGTGGCGCTGGGCGCCGCGGCCGGGCGGGTGACGCGACCCTTGGGCTATGCGCCGCCGCTGTTCGGCAAGCGCGGCTATCACCGGCATTTCGCGCTGTCGGGGAATGCGGTGCTGAACCGGCCCATCCTGGATGTGGGCAGCGGCTTCCTGCTGGCGCCCATGCGCGCGGGGGTGCGGCTGACCACGGGCGCCGAATTCACCCGCGACGAGGCACCGCCCACGCCCGTGCAACTGGCCCGCGCCGAGCCCATCGCGCGCGGCCTGCTGCCACTGGCGGATGCGGTGGAGGAGACGCCCTGGATGGGCGTGCGCCCCTGCACACCCGACATGCTGCCCGTGATCGGCCCGATGCCCGGACAGGCGAATGCCTGGTGCGCGTTTGGACACGCGCACCAGGGTTTCACACTCGGCCCCAGCACGGGGCGTCTGCTGGCGGAGATGATGACGGGCGAGGCGCCCTGGCTGGACCCCTCGCCCTACAGCCCCGCCCGCTTTTAGCGGTACATCCGCACGCCGTCCCAGCCGCGCTGCTGGCCGACCTGCGCCACGTTGCCGCGCTCGTAGCGGGGCAGCTCTTCGAGCTGCTGGCGCGTGAGGTTCATCTCGGCGCGGTCACCATTGATGTTGATGTTCTCGATCGGCACCACCGCCTGGCGCGTGCCGATGCCCAGGAACCCGCCCCATTCGACCACCGCGGCGCGCACGACGCCCTGGTTGTCCACGAGAAGATTCTCGACTTCGCCGGCATCGCGGCCATTTGCGCCGACGACATTGGTGCCGATCAGGCCGGAGGCCTGCTCGACCGTGACGCCAGTCGCGGGCCGCGGCTGGGCCTCGGCCTGCTGGGCCGGGGCGGGCTGCTGCGCCGGGGCGGGCTGCTGCGCCGCGGCGGCGGGCTGCTGGGCCTCGGCCTGGCGCTCATGCCGCACCGTGGCCTCGCCCTGCTGTTCGTAGCGGATCTGCGGCTGGCCCTCGGCCTGCCGAACGATCACGCGCGGCTCCACCCGCTGCACCTGCACGCGCGGCTGGCCTTCCGAGACGCGCACCTGCGGCTGCGCGGCTTCCGAGAGGGCCACGCGCGGCTGCTCCTGCTCCACCTGCACCTGCGGGTCGGGCATCTGCACCGTCACCTGCGGGGCGGGCTGGCGCACGATGATCTCGGGCTGCGGCACGATGACCGTGATCACGGGCTCGGGCTGCGTCACCGTCACCTGCGGCGGCGCCTGCGTGACCTGGAGCTGCGCCGTCGGCTGCTCCACGACCACCGCGGATTCCCGCGCGCCCTGGTCCTGCGCCTGGGCCTGGCCGGGGGCGGGCTGCCCGCCGGCGAGCTGCGCGCGCATCGCAGGGATCACGCCCAGGAGGTTCTGCACGGCGGTGCGGGCCTGCTGCGCGTTGACATTGTCACCCTGCAGCGTCTGCTGCGCCGCGGCCACATGCTGCTGGGCGAGGCGATAGCCCTGCTCCTGCCGCTGCGCCTCGGGCACCTGACCCATGGCCTGCTGCACCTGCTGCACGGCCTGGCGGGCCTGCTGCAAGGCCTGGGGCTGGGCATTGCCGCTGCCCTGGAATTGCTGTTGCGCCCGCTGAAGGCGCTGTTCGGCCTGCTGCAACTGCTGCGCGGCCTGCTGCTGGCCCTGCTGGGCCTGGGCGGGGGGCTGCTGCGGCTGGGTCTGCTGGGCCTGGGCCATGCCGGTAAAGCCGAAGGCGAGCGTCGCGCCCATGGCGGCGGTGGCCAGCAGGCTGGCCCGCCCGGGGGGTCGCCGTGTGATCTCGTGGTTCATGTTCTGCGTCCTTGTGTTTGGAGGCATAGCGCCGGCGCGGGGGCGTCGGTTGCCGTGTTCGGACAGGCCATTCATCGGAGATGGCCGGGCGGGGATGCCCCCGCCCGGCCGGTGCCATGCCTCAGTTCGAGGCGGGCTGCGGCATCACCGCGCCGGTATTGCCGTCAATGCGGACGCGCATCTCGCGGTCATCGCGCTTCGCCTGGGCGGTGATGGTGTCACCATCGCGCGAGACGTCGCTGACCTCGGTGTAGCCGCGCTGCTCCAGCAGGTTGCGGGCCTGGTCCTCGTTCAGCCGCGCCTCGTCCTGCACCTGGCCGGTGCGGGCATTGACGCGCAGGTCCTCGACGTCGCGGCCATAACGCTTGGCCTCGCTCACCTTGAAGTGATCGCCATCACGCTCGACGCCGCTGATGTCGGTGTAGCCGCGGGCGGAGAGCATGCCGCGGATCTGCTCCTCGTTCATCGTGGCCTGCTGGCCGGGGGCCGCACCGCCCGGACGCATGGGGTCACGCTGGCCCGTCGCACCGGCCTGCGGCGCGCCGGTCATACCGGGCTGGGCGCCCATCTGGCCGGGCTGCGCGCCGGTCTGCCCGGGCACGGTGGCCTGGGCGAGAATGGGCTGGTCCTGCATCAGCGAACCGCCCTGCGTGCCGCGCTGGCCACCGGGCTGGGTCGCGCCGCCCTGCGTGCCCTGGCCGGGACGCGTGGCGTCACCCTGGGTGCCGCGCTGGCCACCCTGCGTGCCGGTCTGGCCGCCGGGGGTCGTGGTGCCGCCCTGCGTGCCAGCCTGGCCGCCCGGCGTGGTCGCGCCGCCCAGCGTGCCGCTGCGGGCGTCAGGCGAAGTCGGGCCGCGCTGCGTGCCAGCCTGGCCGGCGCCCGGCGCGGTGGTGCCGCCCTGCGTGCCAGCGGTTCCGCCCTGGGTCCCACCTTGGGCCATGGTGCCACCGGCGGCGCTGCCGGGGGCGCTCGGGTTCACACCCTGCGCGAAAGGCGCACCAGCAATACCGATGGCGAAGACGCCCGCGAGCGCGGTGGTGGTGATGAAATGCTTCTTCATGCAACTGTTCTCCTCGAGACGGGTGTGTTTGCGGCCCGGAGGCCGCAGTTCTTCCTCCGCGCCTTGCGGCGCGTTGGTTCACGGGTCCCTTGGTCTTGGGGTGGGCGTCGCCGTCATCGGCTGAAGCCCCCGCTACGGTGCCGCCACGTGGGCGGCCCGTGCTGAACCAACCCGCCAGCGGCGCGCGGGTTCCGAAAAAACGCCCAAATTATGTCGAAGAGAACTTGCGCGGGGCCTTGTGGCCCCGCGCGCAACTCAGCCGATGCGGACCACCAGCTTGCCGAAGTTTTCGCCCTGCAGAAGGCCGATGAAGGCGCGCGGCGCGGCGGCCAGGCCGTCGGCCACATCCTCGCGCCAGCGCATGCGGCGCTCGGCGATCAGCGGCGTCATCTCCGCCAGGAAGGCGTCATAGCGGCCCCAGCCCGTGTCGCTCACGATGAAGCCCTGGATGCGCAGCCGCTTCCGCACCACGGGGCCGAGGTTGGGGCCCGGCGGCGCGCCGGCCGCATCGGCGCCGGGGGCGATGTTGTACTGCGCGATCATCCCGCACATCACCATCCGGCCGAAATCGTTGAAGCGGGGGAAGACCGCCTCCTGCACATGGCCGCCCACGTTTTCCCAATAGACATCAATGCCGTCCGGGCAGGCGGCGTCGAGCTGCGGGTCGAGCGGCTGGCGGTGATCGAGGCAGGCGTCGAAGCCCAGCTCCTTCACCACGAAGTCGCACTTGGCCGCACCGCCGGCGATGCCCACCACGCGGCAGCCGCGCGCCTTGGCGAGCTGCCCCACCACCTGGCCCACAGCGCCGGAGGCGGCGCTGACCACCACCGTCTCGCCGGCCTTGGGCGTGCCGATATCCTCAAGGCCGACCCAGGCCGTCAGCCCGGGCATGCCCAGCAGGCCGAGATAGGCCGAAAGCGGCGCCACCGAGGTATCCACCTTCCGCAGCCGCGCCGCATCCATCACGCAGAAGCGCTGCCAGCCCTGGCCGCCCATCACCACATCGCCGGGCTTGAAGGACGGGTCGTTGGAGGTGACCACCTCGCCCACCGTGGCGCCTTCCATGACGGCGCCCAGCGCCACGGGCTTGGCGTAGCTCTTCGCGTCGCTCATCCGGCCGCGCATATAGGGGTCGAGGCTGAGGAAATGCGCGCGGACCAGCACCTGGCCCGGGCCAGGGGTGGGGATGGCGGTTTCCACCACCTCGAAATCCTCGGGCACGGGGGCGCCCTGGGGGCGGCGGCGCAGCAGGACCTGCAGGTTCTTATCGGTCATTCGGAACATCCTTCATCCACCAGCAGGCGGCGCACGGCGTCTTCCTGCACCGAGGAATCGGTGAAGCACTCGCCCGCGCCGCGCAGCAGCACGAAGCGCATGGCGCCCTCGCGTGCCTTCTTGTCGGCCTTCATCCGCGCGATGAGCCTCGTCGCCGAAAACACGCGCGGAAGCGTCGCGATGCGGGCGGGCAGGCCCACCTCGCGCAGGTGTTCGCGCACGCGGCCGGGCCATTCCTGGCTGCACAGCCCCATGCGCGCGGAGATCTCGGCGGCGAGACCCAGGCCCACCGCCACGGCCTCGCCATGCAGCAGCTCGCCGCCATAGCCGCATTCGGCCTCCAGCGCGTGGCCGAAGGTGTGGCCGAGGTTCAGCAGCGCGCGGCCGCCCTCCGCCTTGGATTCGAACTCATCCTCCGCCACCACGCCGGCCTTGAGGCGGCAGCTTTCCAGCACGGCGTGCGTCAGCGCGGCGGCGTCGCCCTGCATCGCGGCGGCGCCATTCGCCTCGCACCAATCCCAGAGCGGGCCTTGCAGCAGCCCGTGCTTGGCCACCTCCGCCCAGCCCGCGCGCAGTTCGCGCGGCGGCAGGGTGGTCAGCGTGGCGGTGTCGGCCAGGACCAGCCTGGGCTGATGGAAGGCGCCCACCAGGTTCTTGCCGTGCGACGTGTTGATGCCGGTCTTGCCGCCCACCGAACTGTCCACCTGGGCCAGCAAAGTGGTGGGGCATTGCACGAAGGGCAGGCCGCGCAGCACCGAGGCCGCGGCGAAACCCGCGAGATCCCCCACCACGCCACCCCCCAGCGCGATCACGACCAGCCGCCGGTCGGCACGCGCGGACAGGATGGCATCCACCACACGTTCGAATTCCGCGAAGGATTTGCTGGCCTCGCCCGGCGGCACCAGGATTTCGGCGGCGAGCTGGATGCCGCCATCCGCCAGCCCCTCGCGCAGCGCGGGCAGGTGCAGCGGCCCCACGGCGGCGTCGCTGACCACCACGGCGCGGCGGCCTTCGACGCGCTGCGCGATCTCGGCGCCCGCGCGCCGCAGCAGGCCGGGGCCGATCAGGATGTCATAGGCGCCGCGCGCCAGCGCCACCTGCATGCGCGCGGGCGGGCGGTGCGCGCCGATGGCCTCCGCGAGGCGGCGCGTCGTGACCTCGGGGTTCTCGTCGGTGCAGAGCAAGGTGATGTCGGCCTCGGCATAGCTCGGGTGGCGTTGCGTCATCAGGCGCTCCAGCACCGCGCGCGGGTCGGCGTTCTGGAACATCGGGCGGTGCTCGCGGCCCGCCACGCGGCGCAGCAGGACGGACAGGCGGCATTTCAACCAGACGGAGAGCGCGCCCGCCTCGCGCACCGCGGCGCGCGTGACGGGGTCATGCCAGGCGCCGCCCCCGGTGGCCAGGATGATGGGCTCCGGCCGCGCCAGCAGCCGCGCGATGACGCGGCGTTCGCCCTCGCGGAAATGCGCCTCGCCATAGCGGGCGAAGATTTCCGTGATGGGGATGCCGGCCGCCTGCTCGATCTCCGAATCGGCGTCGAGGAAGGGCATGCCCCAGCGCGCCGCCAGGCGTTTGCCGATGGAGGATTTGCCGGCGCCCGGCATGCCCACCAGCACGATGCTGCGCGCGGATGGCGTTTCGGGAAAAGGGCTCAGGGGGGCGAGGTTGCGTGACACGGCGACGGAAGGTAGCACACGGGCCTGTTCGCGCGAGGGGACGCACCGCCCATCATGTTCCGCCGCCCCATCCTGACCTTGATCCTGCTTCTGCTGCTCGGTGCCGCGGGGGCCGTGCTGTGGTTCGCCGCCTTCCCCCCGCCGGTGACGCCCACCGCGGTGGAACGCATCATTCCGAATGATCGCTTCCAGGTGAGGTAGCGTGTCCGGCGCGCTGCTCGAAGCCTTCCTGGAGATGATGGCGGCCGAGCGCGGCGCCGCCCGCAACACCACAGATGCCTATCGCCGTGACCTGGAGGATGCGCTGGTCGCCCTGGGCGGCGACCTCGCCACGGCCGACCCCGATTCGCTGCGGACCTATCTGCGCGGCCTGGCCGCCATCGGTCTCTCGCCCCGCACCCAGGCGCGGCGCCTCTCCGCCCTGCGGCAGTTCTACCGCTTCCTGGCGCGCGAGGGCCACCGCGCCGACGACCCGACCGAGCTGCTGGACAGCCCCAAGCTGCCCGCCCCCCTCCCCCGGGCGCTCACCGAGGCCGAGGTGCAAGCCCTGCTGGCCGGCGCCGAAACCCTGCCCGAGAGCAAGGCCGCGCTGGCCGTGGCCGCCATCGAGATGATCTATGCCTCCGGCCTGCGCGTCTCCGAGCTGGTGACGCTGCCCGCCGGCGCGCTGCGCGAGGACACGCCGCTGGTCATGGTGCGCGGGAAGGGCGGGCGGGAACGGCTGGTGCCGCTGTCACGCCGCGCGAAGGAGGCGGCGGCCCAGGCACGGGCGGGGCTGGTGGAAAGCACCAAGGGCAGACCGCGCACGGGGCGCTACCTGCTGCCCTCGCGCGGGGCCAATGGCCACATGACGCGGCAGAGCGTGGGGCTGCTGCTGAAGCAGGCGGCCGAGGCGGCGGGGCTCGACCCCGAGCGCGTGAGCCCCCACGTGCTGCGCCATTCCTTCGCCACGCACCTGCTGGCGCGCGGCGCCGATCTGCGCAGCCTGCAAATGCTGCTGGGCCATGCCGATATCGCCACCACGCAGATCTACACGCGCGTGATGGAGGAGAAGCTGCGGGCGGTGCTGGCGGAGCACCACCCGCTGTCCCGCGCCTGATCGCGGGCGGCGCAGCCGGCCGCGTGAATCAGTCGCGCAGCGACCCGCGCCTGATCGCGGGCGGCACAGCCGGCCGCGTGAATCAGTCGCGCAACAAGCCTACGCCCGCACCTGCCGCAGGAATTCGGAGGCCTTGCCGCGCAGCGATCCGGCCTGGTCCGCCAGATCATTGGCCGCTTCCAGCACATGGCCGGCCGCGCCGCCCGTCTCGCCCGAGACGCGGCGCACATCCTCGATGCGGCGCGCCACCACGGCCGTGCCGTCGGCGACCAGGGTGGCGCTGCGGGCGATCTCGCGCGTGGCGGCCCCCTGCTCCTCGACGGCGGCGGCGATGGCGGCCGTCACCTCGTTCATGCGCTCGATGGTGGCGGTGATGGAGCGCAGCGCGGTCACCGCCTGCTCGGTCGTGCCCTGGATGCCGCCGATCTGCGCCGCGATCTCCTCCGTGGCCTTGGCGGTCTGGGCGGCGAGGTTCTTCACCTCGCTCGCCACCACGGCGAAGCCCTTGCCGGCCTCACCGGCGCGCGCGGCCTCGATGGTGGCATTCAGCGCCAGAAGATTGGTCTGGCCCGCGATGTCGCTGATCAGGCGCACCACATCGCCGATGCGCTGCGCGGCCTGGGCCAGGCCCTGCACCGTGCCATCCGTCGCCCGCGCTTCCTCGGCCGCGCTGCGCGCCACCTGCGCGCCTTCGGAGACCTGGCGCGTGATCTCGGCGACCGAGGCGGCCAATTCCTCGGCGCTGGCCGCCACGGCCTGCACATCGGCGCCGGCGCGGGCCGAGGCCTCGGCCACCGCCTCCGCCTCGCGGCCCGACAGCGCGGCCGCCTGGGTCAGCCCGTTCGCGGAGCTCTGCATCTGCCCCGCCGCATTGGCCACGGCATCCACCACGCCACCCACCTCGACCTCGAAGCTGTCGGCCAGGCGGGCCTGGGCCGTCACCAGCTGCCAGGTCAGCATGGGGCCGACATAGGTTCCCTCACGGTCACGGATGGCGGTGACGTTCAGCTCGATCACCTCGCCGCCCAGGCTGATGCGGGTGCGGTGCGGCAGATGGCGGTCATCGGTCATCATCTCGCGCTGGTGCGCGGGGTTCTTGTGGAAGCTGTCCATGCTGGCGCCCATCAGCGCATCGGCCTTCACCGACAGCACATGCTCCACGGCGCGGATCACGCGCACGGCCTCCGGGTTCACATAGGTGATGCGGAAGTCATTGCGCGGGTCGGCGGTCATGACGCCGATGTTCAGCTGTTCCAGCATCTGGCCCTGGGCGAAGGCCTTGCGCACCTCGCCGCGCAGCCCCTCCAGCGCGCCGGCGATGCGGCCGATCTCGTCGCTGCGGTCCTGGTGCGGCACGCTGGCCGCGGTGTCGCCCGCCGCGATGTCGCGGATGGCGCCGGCCAGCCGCGACAGCGGCGTGGCGATGGCCCGCGTGGTGAGGACGGCGAAGGCCAGCATGAAGGCCACGATGACGCCGCCCGTCACCACCACCACCTGTTGCAGCAGGGACGCGCTCTGCATGGCCTCCGCGGCCAGGTCCTCGCTGCTGGCGCGCAGCCCCGCCCCGGCGGTGTCCAGCGTGGACATCAGCGCGTCGCGCGCCGGCGCCAGGCGCTCGGACTGGATGGTCGCGATCTCGGCATTGCGGGTCGCCAGCGCCTCGGCCGCACTGGCCACGGCGGCGCCGGCATCGGTCAGGCGCTCCGCCTCGAAGCGCATGCTCTCCGGCACCTGGGAGGCGAAGCGCCGCCCATGCACGCGAGACTGCGCGGCCGCGCGCCGCAGCCGGTTGACCGCCGCGGCATCGCCAGTGGCGAGGAAGCGCTGGGCGCTGAGGCGCGTCTCATTCACCGCCTGCACATAGGTATTCAGCGTGTCGCGCAGTTCCTCGCGCTGCTCGCCCTCGGCGGCGAACTGCACATTGGCGTTGGAGGATTCCACGGCATGGTCGAAATCCGGCTGGCGGGCGAAGAATTCCCCATCGCGCGTGGTCAGCAGCGCGGCGCGCGCCTCCACCAGGGAGGCGGCCAGCGCCTCCAGCTCGCGCAGCCGGGCCTCGGCGGCGGAAAGTGCCGCCAGCACGGCGGGGCCGGCCGTGCCCGCGCGGTCCCGCGCCGCACCCAGCGCGGCGGCGGCATCGGCCAGGGCGCGGCGCTGGGCCTCCGCCTCCCGCTCCAGCTCGGGCGCCGACTGGGCCAGGACCACGCCGCGTTCGTGGCTGTAGGCACGCCAGACCCCCTGGCCGACCTCGATGGAATAGTGCCTTGCCTCGCTGCCCTGCCGCGCCTCGCCATTGGCGCGCTCCAGCTGGTTGGCCTGGAACATCACGGCCGCGGCGAGCGCCGTCAGCAGCGTGATGGTCAGGCCCGCGCTGATAGACAGTTTCGTCGCGACACGCAGGTTATTGAAGACACGCATGGGTTTTCCTCGCAGGCCGATCGGGCCCAGGATCGCCCACGCCGCTTAAGCGACGATGAACACCACCCCCTCGACAGGCAGGGCGACCCCGCCCAACTTGCGGCCACAACCGGAGGCCCCCGCCCATGATGTTCGATTTCGAGAAGATGTCCCCCGCCGACTGCTACAAGCTGGTGGTCAGCACCGTGGTGCCGCGCCCCATCGCCTGGGTGGTGACGCAGGACGAGGCGGGCGTGGTGAACGCCGCCCCCTATTCCTTCTTCAATGCCTTCTCCTCGAACCCCGTGGTGGTGGGCATCGGCTGCGGGCCGCGCCCCGAGGGCAGCCCGAAGGACACGCTGGCCAACATCAAGGCCACCGGCCAGTTCGTGGTGTGCCTGGTGCCCTTCTCGCACATCCAGCACATGAACATCACGGCCACCGACTTCGCCCCCGGCGTGGACGAGCTGGCCGAGGCGGAACTCACCCAGGTGCCCTCCGCCAAGGTGAAGCCGCCCCGCATCGGCGAAAGCCCCGTCGCCCTGGAATGCGAGACCTTCCAGCTGGTCGAGGCCGGTGAGCACACCATCGTGCTCGGCAAGGTCGTGGGCATGCATGTGCGCGACGACGCGGTGATGGACCCCGCCCGCCACTACATCGACACCCCCAAGCTCGACCTCGTGGGCCGCATGCACGGCCGCGGCTGGTATGCCCGCACCACCGACCGGGTCGAGGTGCCCCGCCTGACCATGGCGGAGTGGGAGGCCCGCAAGAAGGGTTGAGGCCCTTCCTGCCCTCCATCGCCGGGCGCGCGCATCCGCGCGCCTGGCTGCGCGGCACCGGCGGCAGGCGCCGCCCGCCGCAGGCCATGACCCGCAGGGGCATGGCGGGCCCGGCCGCCTTCGGGTAAGGCTGCGCGAGATGAGAATGCCTCGCACCTTCCCATGGGCGTAACGACGGCCCCCCCCAGCATGGCCCGCCCCCGCCGCACCCCGGCCTGGGCGCGGCTGACGCTGCTGGTGGCGCTCGTGCTGGCCATGCCCATCGGGGCGGTGCTGGCGGCGGCCGTGACGCCGGCGGGCGCCGTGTGGTGGCACATCGCCACCACCTTCCTGCCCGAGATGCTGGCCACCACCCTGGTGCTGGGGCTGCTGGTGGCGCTGCTGGCCGGCAGCGCGGGGGCCGTCACCGCCTGGCTGGTCACCTGCTGCCGCTTTCCGGGCCATCGCGTGCTGGAGGTGGCGCTGCTGCTGCCACTCGCCATGCCGGCCTATGTGGCCGGCTATGCCTGGACCTGGCTGATGGACGTGGCGGGCCCCGCGCAAAGCCTGGTGCGCGACGTGACGGGGCTGCGCTTCGGCGAATACTGGTTCCCCGAGATGCGCAGCCTGGAGGGCGCCGCGCTGGTGCTCTCCATGGTGCTCTACCCCTATGTATACCTACTGTGCCGGGCCGCTTTCCTCGCGCAATCCACCTGCCTGGTGGAGGTCTCGCGCACGCTGGGGCATTCGCTCGGGCGGGTGTTCTGGCATGTGGCGCTGCCGCTGGCGCGGCCTGCCCTGGCCGCCGGCGTGGCCCTGGTGCTGATGGAGACCTTCGCCGATTTCGGCACCGTGCAGTATTTCGGCCTGCGCACCTTCACCACCGGCATCTACGAGGCCTGGTTCGGCATGGCCGACCGGGGTGCGGCCAGCCAATTGGCCGCCGTGCTGCTGATGTGCGTGGCCCTGCTGCTGGCGCTGGAACACGCGAGCCGCGGCGGCCGCCGCTTCCACCCGATGACGACGCGCCACGCCCCCTTCCAGCCCGTGCCCCTGCGCGGCGTAAAGGCGTGGCTTGCACTGCTGGCCTGCCTGGCACCACTGGCGCTGGGCTTCCTGGTGCCGGCCGGCGCGCTCTTCGCCCTGATGCTGGAGGCGGGGGACCCACTCTCGCCGCACCGCTTCCTGCCCTTCCTGCTGAACTCGCTGACGCTCGCCTCCATCACCGCCTTCCTGGCCGTGATCATCGCCGCCTGGCTGGCATGGGCGGCGCGGCTGCATCCGGGGCGGGGGCAGCGCGCGGCGAACCGGCTGGTATCCTTGGGTTATGCCGTGCCGGGCTCGGTCATCGCGGTGGGGGTGCTGGTGCCCTTCGGCCTGTTCGACAACGCACTGGACGCCTGGATGCGCGCCAATTTCGGCATCAGCACGGGGCTGCTGCTGTCGGGCACCATCGTGGCGCTGGTCTTCGCCTATCTCGCACGCTTCCTGGGCGTGGCCTTGCAGGCGGTGGAAAGCGGGCTGACACGCCTCAAGCCCTCCTTCGGCATGGCCGCGCGTTCGCTCGGCTGCGGGCCGGGCGAGGCGGTGCGGCGCGTGGAATTGCCGCTCTCGCGCGGGGCCATCTTCACCGCCGCCATCCTGGTCTTCGTGGACACGATGAAGGAGCTGCCGGCCACGCTGATCGTGCGCCCCTTCGACTTCGACACGCTGGCGGTGCGCGTCTACAACCTCGCCTCCGACGAAAGGCTGGCGGAGGCCAGCACCTCCGCGCTGCTCATCGTGGTGGCGGGGCTGTTGCCGGTTGTGGCGCTGACACGGGCGATGAAGCGGCGGTAGCGTCGGATCACCCTGGCCGGCTTCGACCAGGGTGTGAATCCGCCGCGTCAGGACGAAGGCGTCTGATCGCCTTTGGTGGAATCACCGAAGGCGTGAATCAGCCGCTTCAGCCTGCATCCTGAGACGGGCGAGCGCGATCACCGCCTGGGCCTCGCGCGTCAGGGCATAGGCGTCCAGCGCCTCGGGGCGCGCCCAGGCCACCGCGTCCACGTCATCGCCGGGCCGGGCCTCTCCGCCCGCCCATTCGCCGCAGAAATCCACGATGGTGTAGTGGTAGCGCACCGCGCCAGCGTCATCATGCGTGACGGCGTCCACCACATCGGCCAGCAGCAGGGGGCCGACCTCGATGCCCGTCTCCTCCAGCAATTCGCGCCGCGCGGCCTCCTGAACCGTCTCGCCCAAATGCTGCGCGCCGCCGGGCAAGGACCAGGAACCCAGGCGCGGCGGCTTGCCGCGGCGGACCAGCAGCACCTCATCCCCACGGAAGGCGATGACACCGATGCCGATCCAGGGACGGTCCGGATATTCGCGGCTCATCAGGGCAGCAGGTCGGCGAGGCGCGGGATCAGCGCCTTTTCCTTCCACTCGCCCACCTGGTAGGCCCAGCCCTGCCAGCGCGCGTGCAGCGCCTGGGCCTCGGGCCCGCCATCGGCGCGCAGCACGACCCAGAGCTGGCCGTCCAGCAGGCGTGGCCAGGCGGTGATGTTCACCTCGTCGGTGTAGGTGAAGCGGGCCTCGCCCAGCGCCTCTCCCGCCAGCGCCGTGGCGGGGCGGACATCGGTGAAGGTCAGCAGGTCGAAGGCGCGGCCGACATCCTCAAGTGCCGCGGGCGCGGTGCCGGGGGCCTCGGCGGGCGTGGTGACGCGCAAGGGCGCGTCCACCTCGCCCGCGCGTTCCAGCACCAGCGGTGCCTCGCCCGCGCGCTGGATGTCCACGCGGCGCAGCCGGTCGGGCGCCAGCATCGCGATCTCTCGGTCCACCCAGAGATGCGGGTCGCCATCGGGCACCACGCGGCCCTCGGCCAGCCAGGAGCGCGCCTCGCCCTCGCGGCGCAGGAAGACGGCGTCCGGCACCTGCGCCTGGGGGCGGGTGCGGCGCGTGCCGAGGATCACGTCCAGGATCACGCCGCCCTGCGCGTCCAGCACGCGCAGGCGGGTGGCCGTGCTGCCCGGCGTGGCTGGGTCATCCACGCCGAGGCGCGCGTGCAGGGACATGTCGCTGGTGCGTTCCTCGACAAGGCGGAGTTCGCTCACGCCCGACAGCAACTCGCGCAGCTTCGGCACGCGCGCGGGGTAGAGGGCGAGTTCCTCCACCCCCCAGCCCTCGCCCATGCGGAGCATGGTGCTGCGCTCGGCGTGGCGGATGATCTCGACGCGCGCCGCCTGCGGCAGCCGCGCGGCGAGGTCCGGAAAGGCCGGCGCGCCCGGTGTGAACTGGCCCGGCCGCTCGCCCGCCGGCGCCAGCAGGATGGCGGCCCCCACGGCCACCGCCCCCAGCCCACCGACGACGATCACGCTGCGCCGGCGCATCACGCCCGCGCCGCCGCAAGGTGCCGGCTCATGCGCGCGCCGCCGCAAGATGCCGGCTCATGCGCGCGCCGCCGCAACCGGCTCATGCGCGCGCCGCCGCGCGACGCCGCGCGCGCAGGACGCCCAGCACGATGGCCAGCAGCGTCAGCAGCAGCGGCACCGCCACGATGTTCAGGATGCGCAGGTTGCGGTCCAGCGCCTCGATGTCGCGCCGCAGCTCCAGCTGCACGGCGCGGAGCTGCCTGCGCGTGGCCGCGATCTCCTCGCGCGCGCGCTCGATCTCGGCGCGCTGCGCCTCGGTGATGACCACCTGGTTGGTGTTGCGCGCGCCCTCGCCCGGCGTGCCCTGGCGCAGGTCGCGCAAGCGGCGTTCCGTGGCCTGGAGGCGTTCCGTCAGTTGCCGCTCGGTCTGGCGGAACTGGGCGTCGGCGCGGCGGCGGATGTCCTCCACCACCTCGAAGGGCCGCTGGCTCTCCCCGCGCGAGCGCAGGCCGATCATGGCGTCGCTGCCCGAGAGACTGTCGGCCAAGTTCACCACGAAGGGCCCGTTGTTGGAGAAGGGCGCGATGGATTGCTGCCCGAAGAACTCCTGCACGCGCACCCAGAAGCGGTCCTCCAGGATGTCGCTGTCATGGATGACGACGAGGTTCGCGGGGCCATTGCTGCGCGCCAGATGCGCGGGGAAACCCTCCGGCCGCGTGGCGCCCTCGGCCAGGGCCGGCGGCCCGTCCTGGAAGGCCGAGAGCAGGTTCCCCCGGATGCGCGCCGCGATCACCCGGCGTTCCCCATCGGCGCGGAACTCGGCAAGAATGCGTGTGGGCGAGGGCTCGCGCCGCACCTGCGCCGCGTCCAGCAGCATGGACTGCGCGGAGCTGGTCAGCAGCGGGATGAACTCGATGCCCGCACCCTGCCGCGCGCGCAGATGCCCGGCGGACGCCACGCTCACCTGTTCCAGCAGCGCGGTGGATTGTTCGTCGCGGTTCAGGCTGTCGCCCTGCAGGTTGAACCAGGCGACGTAGTCCACCGCCTGCACGCGCTCATTCGGGCCCGCGCGCACGCGCCAGGCGCCGCGCAGGTCGAGCACCACCTGGTCGGCCGGGGCCTCCACGCCCCAGGCTTCCAGCAAGCGGTCGAGGCGCGAGGCCGTGTCGGTGGGCGGCTGGCCGGTCGGGCCGGGGCGCGTCGCCTGCATCTCGCTGTGCGGGTCGATCATCACGATCAGCCGCCCGCCGCGCATCACGAACTGGTCCACCGCGTATTGCGCCGCTTCCGGTAGGTTTTGCGGATGGGCCAGCAGCAGCACCTGCACCTCGGGCGGGATCACCTGGGCGTCATAGCCGAGGTCCTGCACCGTATAGGCCTCGCGCAGCTGGCGGATCACGACCTGGGGCTGGGCGAGCTGCGGCTGGCGCATCATCATCGCGCGCGGATCGCCGCTCAACGGCAGAGGCGAGAGCACGGCCAGCACGGGCTTCTCGGGGTTGGACAGTTCGAAGACGACACGCGTCAGGTCGGCTTCCAGGAAGCGCTCGCGCTCGGGCTGGAAGAAGGGGATGGCGCGTTCGGTGTCCACGAGGTTGGCGCCGGCCAGGCCGAAGAAGACCTGCTCGCCGCCCTGGTCCAGCGGCACGCCCTGCAGGCCCAGCGCGATGGCACGGTCCTCGGTCTCGGAGAAGGGCTCGGGGTCATAGAGTTCCAGCCGCACCATCCCGCGCGAGGCCGCAACATATTCGCGCAGCATGTCGCGCACGCGCTCGGCATAGGCGCCGTATTGCGGGATCTCCGCACCCAGGCGGCGGGAGTAGAAGAAGCGCAGCGTGACCGGGTCGCGCAGCCCTTCCAGCACCTGCCGCGTGCCGGGCGAGAGGGTGTAGAGGCGGTTTTCCGTCAGATCGAGGCGGGCCGAGGAGAGCAGCCGGTCGGCCAGCAAATTGACGCCGATGGCCAGCAGCAGCGCGGCCAGCACGCCCAATGTCGAGAAGGCAAGACGGGTGCGGCGCATCAATCGGCCTTCCTGTGTTCGAGGATGGCGGCGTTCAGCAGCAGCCAGACCGCGATGAAGCTCGCGAAGAAGACGACGTCGCGCGCCGCGATCACGCCGCGCGCGAAGCCCGCGAAGCGTTCGGCGACGGAAAGCCCGCGCGCCACCTCGGCCAGCCAGGGCAGGTTGGTGGAGAGGAACTCGGTCACGATGGTCGAGCCCGCCGCCGCGAACAGGAAGCACCCCGCCACCGCGAGGACGAAGGCGATGACCTGGTTGCGCGTCATGGCCGAGATGGCCGCCCCCACCGCGAGATAGGCCCCCGCCACCATCAGGCAGCCGAGATAGCCCGTCAGGATCACGCCATTGTCCGGCTCGCCCAGGTAGTTGACGGTGATGACCAGCGGGAAGGTCAGCGCCAGCGCCACCGCGCAGAACGCCCAGGCGGCGAGGAATTTCCCCACCACCGCCTGCCCGGCCGTGATGGGCAGCGTCAGCAGCAGTTCGACGGTGCCGAGGCGCCTTTCCTCGGCCCAGAGCCGCATGGTGAGTGCGGGCACCAGGAACAGGAACAGCCAGGGCACGAAGTTGAAGAAGGGCAGCAGATCCGCCTGCCCGCGCGCGAAGAAGCCGCCCACCGTGAAGGTCAGCGTGCCCGACATCACCAGGAAGATCACGATGAAGACGGTGGCGACGGGGGTTGCGAAATAGGCGGCGAATTCGCGCCGCGCGACGGCGAGCATGGCCCTCATGCCCGCGGCCATTCGTAATGGCCGCGGGCATGGCATTCCTTGCCCTCAGGCGCCGGGCGCGCGCTCCGCGCGCTTGGCTCGCCGCATTTGCGGCGGGCGCCATTCGGCGCCTCGGCGGCCGTCGGCCGCCGCAGATGAGGCTGCTGGGTCGCTCGTCTCATGCCGCATCCCTCATGGTGAGTTCCCGGAACACCTCGTCCATGCTGCGACCATCGGCCACCAGTTCGGCGGGCGTCGCATCGGCCAGCACGCGGCCGCGCGCGATGATGATGGCCCGCGTGCAGAGCGCGCCGACCTCTTCCAGGATGTGCGTGGAGATGATGATGGCCTTTTGCGGTGCCATCTCGCGGATCAGCGCGCGCACCTCATGCTTCTGGTTGGGGTCGAGCCCGTCCGTCGGCTCGTCCAGCACCAGCACCGGCGGGTCATGCAGCAGGGATTGCGCGAGGCCCACGCGGCGCTTGAAGCCCTTGGACAGCGTCTCGATGGGCTGCAGCCGCACGCCTTCCAGTTGCGTCAGCGCCATGGCGCGGGCCACCTCGGCGCGGCCCACGCCTCGGATGCGCGCGCAAAACCGAAGAAAATCCTCGACGGCCATTTCGGGATAGGTGGGGGCGCCTTCCGGCAGGAAGCCCAAATGGCGCTTGGCGGCAACGGGGCGTTCCACCACATCCTCGCCGCAGATGCGGGCCGTGCCGGCGCTGGGCAGCATGAAGCCCGCCAGCATCCGCATGGTGGTGGATTTGCCGGCGCCGTTGGGGCCGAGGAAGCCCACCACCTCGCCCCGCGCCACGGTGAAGGACACGCCGTCCACGGCGGTGAAGCCGCCGAAGCGCTTCGTCAGGCCCTCGATCTCGATCAGTGCGGTCACGATGCCCCCTGCATACTCCGGCGCCTCGATTTAAAAGCCTGGGGCGGCAATGCAAGCCATGCGGCCGGCCGCATGGCGCACGCCGGTTGGCGGGCGGCGGCGTGCCAAGCCAAGAATTCAACCCGCCGCCAGGAAGGCCGCCGCCTCCTCCTTGCCGAACAGCGCCAGCAGCAGGCGGGCGGCCTGGCCGCGCGGGGTGTCCAGCACGGGGTCGCGGTGCAGCAGCAATTCCGCGTCCTGGGCGGCCATGGCGATCAGGTCGCGCATCCGGGCGGCGGCGCGCTGGGCGTCGGATTCGTCCTCGCCCCGCAGGGCCAGGCGGTAAAGAAGCTGGCCGGCCTGGCGGGTGCCCAGCGCGTCCCCCCCGCCGCGGATTCGCAGGTCTTCCTCCGCGATCACGAAGCCATCTTCGGTGTCCCGCAGGATCAGCAGGCGTTCCTTTTCCCGCTCGGACAATTCCTCGGAATGGACCAGCAGGCAGGAAGAAGGCCGCGACCCCCGCCCCACCCGGCCCCGCAGCTGGTGCAGGGCGGAAAGGCCGAAGCGTTCCGCCTGCTCGATCAGGATGATGGTCGCCTCCGGCACGTCCACCCCCACCTCGATGACGGTGGTGGCCACCAGGATCTGCGTGCGGCCTGCGGCGAAATCGGCCAGGGCGCCCTCGCGCAGCGGCATGTCCAGCTCGCCATGCGCGAGGCCCACCTTACCGGGGAAGCGTTCGCTGAGTTCGGCGAAGCGTGTCTCGGCGGCGATGCTGTCGTCATGCTCGCCGCCGGTGATGGCGCGGACCACCCAATAGGCGCGCTCGCCCCGCGCCAGGGCGGCGTCGAGGCGTTCGATCACATCGGGCAGGCGGGCCGCGCTGACCACCCTTGTGGCGATGGGCTGGCGCCCGCGCGGCTTCTCGGCGATGCGGCTGACCTGCATCTCGCCCCACATGGTCAATTGCAGGGTGCGCGGGATGGGGGTGGCGGTCATCACCAGCATGTCCGCCCGCGCGCCCTTGGCGGCCAGCTCAAGGCGCTGAGCCACGCCGAAGCGGTGCTGCTCGTCCACCACGGCGAGGCCGAGGTCCTGGAACGCCACCCCCTCCTGGAACAGCGCATGGGTGCCGACGGCGAGCTTGATGGACCCGTCCGCGAAGCCCGCCAGCACCCGCCGCCGCTCCGCCCCCTTCACGCTGCCGGCCAGCAGGGCGACGGGCACGGGGCTCAAAGCCTCCAGCGTCCGCAGGTGCTGGCGGGCGAGGATTTCCGTGGGGGCCATCAGCGCCGCCTGGGCCCCGGCCTCGGCGGCCTGGAGCATGGCCAGCACCGCCACCAGCGTCTTCCCCGAGCCCACATCGCCCTGCAGCAGGCGCAGCATGCGGTGGGGGGCTGCCATGTCGGCGCCGATCTCGGCCAGGGCCATGGCCTGCCCCGGGGTGGGCTCATGGCCGAAGCGGGCCAGGGCCTCGGCGCGCAGGCTGCCGTCCCCCACCAGGGCGCGGCCCGGCACGGCGCGGTTGCGGCGGCGCAGCAGGGCAAGCGCCAGCTGGTCCGCCAGCACCTCGTCATAGGCCAGGCGTTCCCAGGGGGCAGGGCCGGGACGCTGGTCGGGCAGATGCAGGGCGCGCAGGGCGGCGGCGAAGCCCGGCCATTTCTCCCGCGCCAGCAGGGGGGCGTCATGCCATTCGGGCAGGTCTGGCAGCAAAGCGAGCGCGGCGCGGATGGCGGGCGCGATGTAGCCGCGCCTCAGCCCCTCGGTCAGGGGCCAGATGGCCTCCAGCGTGGGGAGGGCCGCGGGGTCGGCCGCCACCTCGGGGTTGATGCAGGAAAACCCGTCGCCCTCCGGCCGGATGCGGCCCGCGATCCAGCGGGGCAGGCCGCGCGGCAATTGCCGCTCCACCGTGCCCAGGAAGCCGCCCATGAAGCGCAGCGTGACGCCCTGTTCGGTGCGGACCTCCACATAGCGGCGGCGGGTGACGCGGCTTTGCGCGGCGCGGGCGGCGAGCGGGGTCACGGCCAGGATGGCGTCCACCCCCTCCGGCGCCTCCTCCGGCCGGGCGACGGAAACGCGCTCGGTGATGCGCTCCGGCAGGTGGAAGACCAGGTCCAGCACCCGGCCGCCGCCCGCCGCCTTCTCGATCAGAGCCGCGCGCGCGGGCCCGACCCCCGGCAGGGTGTCCAGGGCGGCGAACAGGGCAGGGAGGCTGACAGGATTGGGCACAGGCCCCTATATGCCACCCGTGACCCCGACTGACGAAACCCCCGAGCTTCCGCCCCGCCAACGCCGCCTCCTGTTCCGCGCCTTGCACCGCGGCACCAAGGAATGCGACCTGATGCTGGGCGGCTTCGTCCGCCGCCACATCGCCAGCCTGGACCCGGCCGCGCTGGAGGAGCTGGAGGCCATCCTGGAAATGCCCGATGTGGACCTCGCGGACTGGCTCTCCGGCCGCCGCCCCATCCCGCCCGAGGCGCGTGGTCCCCTGCTGCTGCGGATCGCCGCCGAATCGGCCACCCCCGGCGCGGGCAAGCCGGACCACCTGCGATGACACTGGACGTCCACGGCACGCCCGAGGGCTATGACGCCCTGCTGATCCGGGCGCGCCGGGCGGAAAGCCAGGCCCCCGTGCTGCATGTGTGCCGGGACGATGCCCGCATGGCCCGCCTGGCCGATGCGCTGGCCTTCTTCATGCCCGAGGCCGAGATCCTGCGCCTGCCGGCCTGGGATTGCCTGCCCTATGACCGCGTCTCGCCCAACCCCGAGATCGTGGCCGAGCGGGTGGCGACGCTGGCCGAACTGGCGGCGCCCGCCGCCCGCCCGCGCATCGTGCTGACCACCATCAACGCCCTGGTGCAGCGCGTGCCGCCCCGCGCGGTCTTCGCCGGTGCGGCGCTGGCACTCCGCAAGGGCGGCCGCGTGGCGATCGAAGCCGTGACGGGATTCCTGGAAACCAACGGCTACAACCGCACCGGCACCGTGATGGAGCCGGGCGAATACGCGCAGCGCGGCGGCATCCTGGACCTCTTCCCCTCGGGCGAGGCGGAGCCGCTCCGCATTGATTTCTTCGGCGACGAGATCGAGAGCCTGCGCAAGCTCGACACCGGCACCCAGCGTTCCGGCGCCCAGGTGGACCGGCTGACCTTGCGACCGGTGGGCGAGGTGTTTCTCGACCCCGCCTCCATCGAACGTTTCCGCGTCGGCTACCGCGAGTTGTTCGGCAATGCCTCGGCCGAGGACCCGCTCTATGCCTCCATCAGCGCCGGGCGCCGGCATCCGGGCATGGAGCATTGGGCCGGGCTGTTCCATGACGGCATGGAGACGCTGCTGGATTACCTCCCCGGCGCCAGCGTCAGCCTGGACCACCAGGCCGAGGACGCCCTGGCCGCGCGGCTGGAGATGATCGCGGACCACTACGAGGCCCGCCGCACCCCCTCCCGCCTCAACGAGAACGAGGTGCCCTACCGGCCCGCCCCGCCCCGCCTGCTGTATCTGGATCAGCGCGGCTGGGATGCGATGCTGGACGGGTTGCAGGTGCTGCGCTTCTCGCCCTTCGCCCAGGCCTCGGGCGCCGCGGGAATGGATGCCGGCGGGCGGCCGGGGCGGCTGTTCGTGGACATCCGCCAGGCCGGCGAGAACGTGTTCCGCGCCTATGCCGCCCATGCCGAGACCGAGCAGGGCCGCGGCCGCCGCCCCATGCTGGCCGCGTGGACCCGTGGTTCGCGCGAGCGCCTGGTCACGCTGCTGCGCGAAAACCGCGTGCCGGCCGAGCCGGTGGAGGACTACTACGCCTTCCAGAAGCTCGCCCCCGGCGTGGTGGGCGTGGGCATCTTGGGCCTGGAACGCGGCTTCCTCGCGGAAGGCCTCTCCATCACCGCCGAGCAGGACCTGCTGGGCGAGCGCATCGCCCGCCCCGCCCGCCGCCGCAAGCGCGCCGACCAGTTCATCGCCGACGCCACGCAGATCGAGGTGGGCGACTTGCTGGTCCATGGCGACCACGGCATCGGCCGCTATGACGGCCTGGCCACGCTCGATGTCGGCAACGCCCCGCATGACTGCCTGCGCCTGATCTATGATGGCGGCGACAAGCTGTTCGTGCCGGTCGAGAACATCGAAATCCTCTCGCGCTTCGGCACCGAGACGGCGGGCGTGGCGCTGGACAAGCTGGGCGGCGCCTCCTGGCAGGCGCGCAAGTCCAAGGCCAAGCAGCGCATCGCGGACATGGCCGCCGGCCTCATCCGCATCGCCGCCGAACGCCAGACGCGCGAGGCCCCCGTCATCGCGCCCCCCGAAGGCAGCTACGACGAATTCTGCGCCCGCTTCCCCTATGCCGAAACGGAAGACCAGGGCCGCGCCATCGCCGACGTGCTGGAGGACCTCGCCGCCGGCCGCCCCATGGACCGGCTGATCTGCGGCGATGTGGGCTTCGGCAAGACGGAGGTGGCGCTGCGCGCCGCCTTCACCGTCGCCATGGCCGGTTCCCAGGTGGCGGTGGTGGTGCCGACCACCCTGCTGGCCCGCCAGCACTACCGCACCTTCACCGCCCGCTTCGAAGGCCTGCCGGTGCGGATCGCGCAGCTCTCGCGCATGGTGACGGCGAAGGAGGCCGCCGAGGTGAAGGCCGCACTCGCCGATGGCACGGTGAACATCGTGGTCGGCACCCATGCGCTGCTGGGCAAGGGCATCACCTTCGCCGACCTCGGCCTCGTCATCGTGGACGAGGAGCAGCATTTCGGCGTGAAGCACAAGGAACGGCTGAAGGAGCTGGAGGCCGGCGTGCATGTGCTGACGCTGACCGCCACGCCCATCCCGCGCACGCTGCAACTGGCGCTCTCCGGCGTGCGGGAAATGAGCGTGATCGCGACCCCGCCCGTGGATCGCCTGGCGGTGCGCACCTTCATCATGCCCTGGGACGGGCTGGTGCTGCGCGAGGCCATCCAGCGCGAACGCTTCCGCGGCGGCCAGATCTTCTGCGTGGTGCCGCGCATCGAGGACATGGCCCGCATGGCCGAGCGCCTGGCCGAGATCGCGCCCGAGACACGCGTGGTCCAGGCGCATGGCCGCCTCTCCGCCACCGAGCTTGAACAGGTGATGACCGAGTTCGCGGATGGCAAATACGACATCCTGCTCGCCACCAACATCGTGGAATCCGGCCTCGACATGCCGGCGGTGAACACGCTCATCATCCATCGCGCGGACATGTTCGGCCTCGGCCAGCTCTACCAGCTGCGTGGCCGCGTGGGGCGCGGCAAGCAGCGCGGCTATGCCTACCTGACCTGGCCCGCGCATCATCGCCTCGCGCCCACCTCGCAGAAGCGCCTCGAGGTGATGCAGACGCTGGACAATCTCGGCGCCGGCTTCACGCTGGCCAGCCACGACCTCGACATCCGCGGCGCGGGCAATTTGCTGGGCGAGGAACAGTCGGGCCAGATCCGCGAGGTCGGCATCGAGCTCTACCAGGAGATGCTGGAGGAGGCGGTGGCCGATTTGCGCGCCGGCTCCCGCGCCAAGCGCGAGTCCGAGGGCAACTTCACGCCGCAGATCAACCTCGGCCTCGCCGTGCTGATCCCGGAAAGCTACGTGCAGGAGTTGCCGGTGCGCCTCGGCCTCTACCGCCGCATCGGCAGCCTCGCCACCGAGGGCGAGGTGGAGGCCATGGCCGCCGAACTCGCCGACCGCTTCGGCCCCATCCCGCCCGAGGTCGAGAACCTGCTGCAGGTGGTGGCGCTGAAGCTCGCCTGCCGCGCCGCCGGCGTGGAGAAGGTGGATGCCGGCCCCAAGGGCGTGGTGCTGGCCTTCCACAAGGGGCGCTTCGCCAATCCGGGCGGGCTGGTGAACTGGGTCCAGGCGCAGAAGGGCGTGGTGGTGCTGCGCCCGGACGGGAAGATGGTGCTGGCCCGCGAACTGCCGTTCGACGCGCGGATCAAGGCCGCGCGGGGCTTGGTCTCCAACGTGCTGAAGGTGGCGAAGCAGGCGGCGTGAAGCAACTGCGCGGCCGATTCACGCCTGCGGCGATCGGACGCGGTCAACAATCCAATTTGGCCGCCAAGTCCACGAAGCTCTCCGCCACGCAATCCCACGGGTCCTCAGCCACGAGGTCCGTGCCCTGCGCCGGCCCATGCTCGGTCGGCCGTGCCACGAAGGCGCTGGCGAGCCCTGCCTTCCGCGCCGCGCGCAGATCGCCATTGTGCGCGGCGACAAGACATACTTGGTGCGGCGCTAGGCCCAGGATTTCGGCGGTGCGGGTATAGGCCTCGCGCTGCGGCTTGTAGGCCTGGGTCGCCTCGGCCCCCAGCACCGCATCCCAGGGAATGCCCGCGCGCTTGGCCATGTTCGCCAGCAGCAGGATGTTGCCGTTGGAGGCCGGCGCCAGGAAGTATTTGCGACGCAGCCGCGAGAGGCCGAGCAGCACGTCCGGCCAGGGGTCCAGCCGGTGCCAGGCGCGGTTCAGGTGGTCCAGATCGGCCTCGGTGCAGGAGGCGAGGTCAACGCCATGGTCCTTCAGCACCAGTTCCAGGTTTTCCCGGTGCAGCACGTCCAGCCGCGTGAAGGGGCGGCGGCCGGCGCGGCATTCCTCCATGGCGGGCTGGTAGCGGCGGCGCCAGGCATCGGCCACCGCGAAGGGGTCGAGATGCGCGCCGCCACGGGCGGGCAGGAACTCGGCCAGCGCGCGGGCCACGCCGCTGCGCCAATCCACGACCGTGCCGAACACGTCGAACACCAGGGCCTGCACGTCCTTCATGGCGTGGTCTCCGTCAGGGGTGGGCGCTGGTCGAATGCCGCCTTGTGGGCTGGTCTGGCCATGGATGGTCCTCCTGGGCGGCATACTCCCCCGTCATCCCCGCGTGCGGAAGCCCTGCACCTGTGGCATGTTGCCAGGAACACGACAGGAGGACGCCATGCCCGAAGGTTCCATGACCCTGCCCGCCCTCGCCGCCATCGAGGCCGTGGTCCGCACCTATCTCGACGGGTTGCACGAGGGCGATGCCGACAAGATCGCCGCCGCCTTCCACCCCTGCGCGCATCTCTACAGCGCCCCCAAGGGCGAGGTGGTGGACTTCCCCCGCGCCGATTGGCTGACGGCCATCAAGGGCCGGCCCTCGCCGCAGTCGCAGGGGCTGGCGCGGGAGGACCGCATCCTGGCGATTGACATGGCGGGCGATGACGCGGCCTGCGTGAAGGTGAATTGCTGCATCCCGCCGCGCTACTTCACGGACTTTCTGCTGCTGCTGAAGACGAATGAGGGCTGGCGGATCGTGGCGAAGAGCTTTCACACCGAACTCCGTTCGGTGTGATTTTTTAAGCCCTCAAGCGCGTCGTGCCGGAGGCACGCCTTCGCGTGACGCGCGGCCTCCGGCCGCTTGGCTTGCGCGCCGCGTAAGGCGCGCTGGCCGTGCGGTCGGTCCGGGCGCGGCACCGGCTGTGCCGGCGCATCCTCGCAAGGCGACACTGATTTTTTGACCCTCAAGCGCCGGGCGCGGCCTCCGGCCGCTTGGCTTGCGCGCCGCGTAAGGCGCGCTGGCCGTGCGGTCGGTCCGGGCGCGGCGCCGGCTGTGCCGGCGCATCCTCGCAAGGCGGCGTTACCTGGCGGAGGTGGCAGCGTCGCACCCGCTCCAGGGCCACTGGCATGCCATGATTTTCTTGACTTTTCAGGGCGTTCCTGGCATGAAGCTAGGCCGACGCCGCGGGGTCGGCACCTTCCCCGCGGTAAGATCGTAAGATGGTAAGTTAGTAAGGCGGCGGGGTGATGTTCCCGGCCCTCAGGCGCCGGGCACCGCCTCCAGCACGAAGGGCACCCCTGCCCGTTCCGCGATCTCCCGCACATGCCGCTCCAGGCTCGCCGGGATGGGGATGCCCGTTTCCAGCCGCTCCGTGCGCGACATGTCCTCCGGATCACCGGGGATCAGCACGGGTTCCTCCGGGTTGGCCGGGCGGGCGCCGCGCAGCACCTCCACAACGCCGGCCATGTCGGCCGTATAGGCGTCCATGTCGCGGAAGGCGCGCGGGTCCAGCGCCAGCATCATGTGGCCGATATTGTTCGGCTCGTCGCTGCGCTGGCTGCGGTTGCGGATGGGCGAGAAGCTGGCGCCCACCATGGTGCCCGCCAGGATGTGCACCATCAGCGCCAGCCCGTATCCCTTGTGCTCGCCCAGCGGCGTCAGCCCGCCTTCCTGCCGCTTGAACACGTAGTCGTTGGCCTCGGCGTGGTCCGTCACGGGGTTGCCCGCGCCATCCACCACCCAGCCGGGCGGCACGTCCTTCTCCTTCAGGTGATAGACCTTCACCTTGTTCGCCGCGACGGTGGTGGTGGCCATGTCCAGCACCATGGGCTGCCCCTCGCCATTGGGCGCCGCGAAGGCGATGGGGTTGGTGCCCAGCACCGGTTCCGCGCCACGCGGCGGCACCATGCTGATGCCGCGCGTGGAGGAGAACACCATCCCCACAAAGCCCGAGGCCGCCGCCATCCGGGCATAATAGCCTGCCGCGCCGAAATGGTGGCTGTTCACCACGCCCACCGCGCCGATGCCATGGATGCGCGCCTTCTCCACCGCCATCCGCATGGCCAGGACGGCGGGCGGGTGGCCCAGCGCGTCGCCGCCATCCACCAGGGCCGTGGCCCCGAATTCCCGCGCCACGCGCGGCTGGCCGGCGATGCGCAGCTGGCCCAGGCGCAGCAATTCCTCATAGCCCATCAGCATCGAGATGCCGTGGCTGTCCACGCCCATCAGGTCCGTCTCGGTCATCACCTCGGCCGTGGTCTCGGCCAGCGCCGGCGGGCTGCCCCAGGCCAGCAGGATGGCGGTGATCTGCGCGCGGACGGATTGGTGCGTGGCGTTCATGGCGTGTCCCCTTGTCCCGGCATGGACCTTCCGCGCGCCTGGGCACGGGGTCAACGGCTTCACGTGCGCCTGGCTTTGGGCAAGCATCCCCCAATGGAACCTCCGCAACATGTGATCATCGTGGGCGCCGGCATTGTCGGCCTCTGCGTCGGCTGGCACCTGGCGCGCGGAGGGGCCCGGGTCACGCTGCTGGACCGTGATGGGCCGGGCGAGGGCACCTCCTCCGGCAATGCCGGGGCCATCTCGGCAGGATCGGTGGCACCGCTCGCCATGCCGGGCGTGCTGAAGCAGGTGCCTTCCATGCTGCTGGACCCCAAGGGCGCGCTGCACATTCCGGCCCGCTACTGGCCCGCCGCCCTGCCCTGGCTGTGGCGCTTCGTCCTCAGCGCCAAGCCCGAGCGCGTGCGCGAGATCGCCGCCGGCATGGCCACCCTGCTGCGCGGCGCCGAGGACCGGCATCGCGAAATCCTCGCCGCAGAGGGCGCGCTGGACCTGATCCAGGAGCACGGCCAGCTCTACCTCTACCGGGACGCCGAACACCTGAAGAAGGACGACGCCGCCTGGGCGCTGCGGCGCGAATACGGCCAGGTGACGCAGGTGCTGGACCGCGCCGGGGTGCTGGCCCTGGAACCCGGCGTGGCGGAGGCCTACCGGGTCGGCGTCTTCCTCCCCGACCAAAGCCATTGCGTGAACCCGCTGCGCCACGCCCGCACCGTCGCGCGCGGGATCGAGCGCATGGGCGGCACCATCCGCCGCGCGACCGTCGAGGCGCTGGCCACCGATGGCCCGCGCGTGGTGGGCGTGCGCGCGGGCGGCGAGACGCTGCCGGCCGACCGCGTGGTGCTGGCCGCCGGCGCCTGGTCGGCGAGGCTGCTGGCGCCGCTTGGTATCCATATCCCGCTGGAGAGCCAGCGCGGCTACCACGTCATGCTGCCCGACCCCGGCGTCATGCCCACCCGCCCGCTGGTGCCGGCCGACCGCAAGGCCTTCATCACCCCCATGGAGGGCGGGCTTCGCATCGCCGGCACCGTCGAGTTCGGCGGCACCGAGGCGCCCCCCACCCCGGCCCGCGCCGCCCTGCTGCTGGAGGATTTGCGGAAGGTCTATCCGCAGGCGCGCACGGAAGGCGCCCAGCCGCACTGGATGGGCCACCGCCCCTGCCTGCCCGACACATTGCCCGTGATGGGGCCGGTGGCCGCGCATCCCGGGCTGTGGTGCGCCTTCGGGCATGGGCATCTGGGGCTGACGGCCTCGGCCCCCACCGGCGCGCTGATCGCGGGGGCCATGCTGGGGCCGACCCCGAACACGGACCTCTCGCCCTTCGCCGCGGAGCGCTTCGCATGAGGCCCAGCGCGCGCGAACTGGCCAGACGCATCCTGGCGCTGGCGGCGCCGACCACCTTGCTCTCGGCGCTGCAAGTGGCGGCGCTGCTGGTCGAGACCTGGATCGCGGCGCGGCTGGGGCGCGAGGCGCTGGCGGGCTGGGCGGTGGTGCTGCCCTTCGCGCTGCTGCTGGGGCAGATGTCGGCGGGCGCGATGGGGGGCGGGGTGGTCAGCGCCATCGCCCGCGCGCTGGGGGCGAAGCAGCCGGAGGAAGCGGCGGCGCTGGCTTTGCACGCGCTGCTGATCGCGCTGGGCTTCGCCATGATGTTCGTGGTGGTGCTGGCGGTGTTTCCCTGGACGGTGCTGGGCTGGATCGGCGGGCCGGTGGCCGCCGCGGCCGGCGCGCCCTATGCGGCGGTGATGTTCGGGCTGGGGGCCATTCCGGCCTGGCTGGCCAATACGCTGGCCTCCATCCTGCGGGGCGGCGGGCGGCATGGGCTGGCGGCGCGGGTGCTGAACCTGGCCTGGCTCGCTTACCCCGCGCTGGGCTTCCTGCTGGCGGACACGCTGGGGATGGGGCTGGTGGGGCTGGGGCTGAGCTTCGCGCTGTGCTTCTGGGTGGCGGCGGGCGTCATGGCGGCGGTGGTGGCGAGCGGGGCGGCGGGCTTCGCCGTGAAGCTGCGCGTGCCGCTGCGCTGGGCGCGGTTCCAGCGCATCCTGGCCGTGGGCGCCACGGCCTGCCTGCTGGCCTTCGTGGCGAACCTGACCACCATTCTGGTGACGGCGCGGCTGGCGGTGCATGGGGCGGCGGCGGTGGCGGCCTATGGCGTGGCGGCGCGGCTGGAATTCATGATGATCCCGCTGGCCTTCGGCGTCGGTTCGGCGCTGACGGCGCTGGTGGGGCGCGCGGTGGGCGGGGGCGATTGGGAGACGGCGCGGCGCACGGCCTGGGTGGGCGGGGGCATGGCGCTGGCGCTGTGCTCGGCCATCGGGGTGAGTGTCGCGGTGTGGCCGATGGGGTTCGCGATGCTGTTCGCCTCGGACGCCGAGGTGGCGCGCATCGCGGCGGAGGCGCTGCGCTGGATCGGCCCGGCCTTTGGCGGCTTCGGCCTGGGGATGGCGATGTATTTCGCGGCGATGGGCGCGGGGAAGATGGGCTGGCCGGTGGTGGCCGGCTTTTCGCGGCTGGGGATTGCCGTGGTGGGTGGGTGGCTGCTGAGCGACGTGGTGGGGATGGGGATGGCGGGGCAGTTTTTGGCGGTGGCGCTGGGAATTACGGCTTATGGGGTGTTGGCGGCTGGGGCGGTGAGGAGGGGGGTTTGGGGTGGCTAATGGCAGCCGAAACACGTTGTGCCCGGTAACGCTCAAAGCTAATTTCCCTGCATACAAGCGTGGTGGCTGGAATGGACATTATTTCGAAGCTTGATCTACTCAGAAAAGGGATGCTGCCAGAAAATCTTCCCCCTTCGTTTGGATCGCATCTACTTGGCACCCGACTCGCCGAATATTATTCAGGAAGCGATTTATCAAAAAAATTAAATAAGCATTCCCCATATAACGCTTCAAAACGGGGCGGACATAGGCGAATTTTTTCTGCAATTCACCCATCAATGGCGTATAATTCCTCTTTATTTTTAGAGCGTAATTGGCGCGATGTCTCACAAATATTCAGTCAGGACACTTTCTCTTATTCAATCCCCCAAGTATTGCCTAGTTCGCGGCGGGCTGTGGTAATAACTTCACAGCATGAAATGGATCAAACAAAGCTCGAAAAACTATCAAGATACCGATACATTGCGAAGACTGACATTTCGCGATTTTATCACTCTCTTTATACGCACACCATCCCATGGGCGGTTCATGGGAAAGTGCAAGCGAAAGCAAATAAAACTGACTCTCTTTTATTTAATCAACTAGATAGAATATTTAGGAACGGGCAAGATGGTCAAACAATTGGGATACCCGTAGGGCCAGATGCCTCTCGAATTACCGCGGAAATCGTCTCTTGCGCGATAGATTTAACGGCTAAAAATCTGATTTTAGATCGATCTGCAACTATTGTTCGCCATGTTGATGACGTATGGATTGGTGCCCATAGCTACGAAACTGCTGAATCTATTCTGGGATTCTATAGAACAGCCATACAAAGCTTTGAGCTTGATATAAATGAAAGCAAAACAAAGATTTTTGACTCTAACTTTGATTTTATTGATCTTGGCATAGCAGAAATCGATTTACGATTTGACCACGCTGTGGAGTCGATGTCAGAGAAACCCGAGAAGGTGCGTGATGCCTTAGAATTTGCGTTGCAGTACGTGAAGAAATCAAACGACGATGGTGCGTTAAAATATACATTAAGAAAAATAGATAAGTGGGGAAAGAAAGGTCTTTATTGGCATATAATCGAGCCGTACTTATTGCGGTTCATGCAAATTTCCAGTCATTGCTGCGATTATGTATACGCTATTTTGATATGGCGGAAATTTACTTTTGGCGCCATCGATGAAGAATTATGGTCAGATGTATTCGACAGATTTATTCGTATTCATGCCGATCTTCGCCATGACTCCGAAATAATTTGGACCATATATGCCGCGAATATACTCGAAATCGATATTCATAGTGACCTCCTTCTCAGTATCATGAAAAGTGGCCACGCGCTATCGGTCATTGCAGCCTTGGATCATGCGCATCATCGCCTTAATTGGGGCGCTGAAGAGTACGCCTTGCCATTTGAAAGGCTTCAACCTACTGAGGATAGCCGTGAAGATTGGCCGATATTTTATGAATGGAAGGCACAAGAATGGCCCGCCTTTAATAGAATAAATTTGCAAGAGGCATTTTTCGTGGAAAGCTCTCTAGCAAATAGCAATATCATAAATCACAACGCATTGCCGCTTGCATTCGCCAACGTAGATGTAAGTGAATATGAAAACGTCAATAATGCGCTTGATCCAGACGATTTAGATTACGATCATAAGGAGGAAATAAAGATACCTCCACCGTTCTGACAATCCGCTGTGCGCCAAACATGTACGTTATGTTGTCGAATTATCAATCAACCGCACACTCCCCAACCAAGCCGCCCCCAACACCCGCGCAGCCCCCTCCAACCGGTCCAATTCAAAAAAATCCCCCTCCCGCCGAACCGCCACATAATCCACCCGGTCAAACCCCGCCTCCAGCAGCCGCTTCTCCGCCGCCGCGCAGGCCTCGCCCGCCGTCTCGCCCGCGCGCAACCGCTCCGCCGCGAACACCAGCGCCGCATGCAGCGCCACCGCCTTCGCCCGCGCGCCCGCATCCAGGTAGGCATTGCGCGAGGACAGGGCCAAGCCATCCGCCGCGCGCACGGTGGGGACTGTCACGATCTCGATGGGCAGCGCCAGGTCCGCCACCACGCGGCGGATCACCATCACCTGCTGCCAATCCTTCTCGCCGAAGACGCCCACATCGGCCCGCGTCAGGCCGAACAGCCGGGTGCAGACCAGCGCCACGCCGCCGAACATCTGCGGCCGGTGCGTGCCCTCCAGCCCCAGCGCCGGGCCTTCCATGGCAATGCGCGTGGCGAAGCTGGGCGGGTAGACCACCTCCACCGGCGGCGCGAAGAGCAGGTCGCACCCCGCCGCCTCCAGCTTCGCGATGTCCCCCGCCTCGTCGCGCGGATAGCGGCCGAGGTCCTCATGCGGGGCGAATTGCGTCGGGTTGACGAAGATGGTCGCCACCACGCGCGGCGCCAGTTCGCGGGCGCGCGCCACCAAGGCGAGGTGCCCCTCGTGCAGGTAGCCCATGGTGGGCACCACGGCCACGCGCTGCCCGGCGGCCCGCCATTCCCCCACGGCGGCGGCCAGCGCCGCCGCATCCCGCACCACCTTCATGGCGTCCTCCCAACCTCGTTCATGGGGGGCGGCTTGCGCCGCCCCGTCAGGCTCAGACCGTCAGCGACATGCCGATGGGCGGCGTGGCGTCCTCGGGCAGCGGGCAGTGATAGACGCCGCCCGTCTTGGCGTGGTGCTCGGCCTTGGCGGCGGCGATGATCTCGGGGCGCTTCAGCGCGTCCACCGCCGTGCCGGCCATCACCTTCGCCACATGCACCATGCCCTTGTGCGCGTGGGGCAGCTTGCCCTGCGCCGTCGCCTGCCACGAATGCAGCGCCGTGCCGATGGCATGCGTCGCACCCCGCGCCTGCACGGTGGGCACCTTCCAGGACACATCGCCCACATCCGTGCTGCCCACCATGGGCGCGCGCGGGCTGTCGAGCGGCACGATGCGGTCCGCGAGCGGCGAGTCGGTGCGCGGCATGCCCACCTTCTTGTAGGCGCTCTCGATGTCCTCTTCGCTCAGCGTCGCCTGGAATTCCGCGGCGCGCTTCATGTCCTCGGCGTCGAAGGGGGGCGGGCCGAGGCGGTCCAGGCTGTCCTGCATCAGCCGCTCCAGCGGCGTGTTGCCGAGCAGGTTGGACACGGCGGAAATCACCTGCGTCTCCACCCGCGTCTCGGTCATCAGCGCGGCCCCGTCCGCGATCTTGCGCACGCGCGTCACCAGGCGGTTCAGGCTCTGCACATCGGCCGCGCGGATCAGGTAGCGGACCTTCGCCTTGGCCTGCACCACGTTGGGCGCCACGCCGCCGGCGTCGAGATAGGCGTAGTGGATGCGGCTTTCGGAGGGGATGTGCTCGCGCAGGTAGTTCACGCCCACGCTCATCAGCTCCACCGCGTCGAGGGCGGAGCGGCCGAGATGCGGCGCGGCGGCGGCGTGGCTGGCGCGGCCATGGAAGGTGAAGTCAATGCGCGTGTTGGCGAGCGAGATGGGCTCGTTCACGCCGGCAAAGGCGGAAGGGTGCCAGGAGATGGCGATGTCCACATCGTCGAACAGGCCGGCGCGGGCCATGAAGCCCTTGGCGGCGCCGCCTTCCTCGGCCGGGCAGCCATAGTAGCGCACGCGGCCCTTGATGCCGTTGGCGGCCAGGTAGTCCTTCACCGCGGTGGCGGCGAGCAGGCTGGCCGCGCCCAGCAGGTTGTGGCCGCAGGCATGGCCGTTGCCGTCGCCCGGGACGGGGGTGTGCTGGGCCACGCCGGCCTCGTTGGACAGGCCCGGCAGCGCGTCGAACTCGCCCAGGATGGCGATGACGGGGCCTTCCTCGCCGGCTTCGCCCATCATGGCGGTGGGGATGCCGGCGAGCTGCTCCGTCACGCGGAAGCCTTCGGCCTGCAGGTAGGCGGTGTGTTCGGCGGCGGAGCGGTGTTCGTTGTAGGCCAGCTCGGGCATGCCCCAGACGCGGTCCGACAGCTCGATGGCGGGGCCCGCCTTCTCATCCACGTGGCGCCAGACGGGTTCGCTGTTCTGCATCGGTCAAATTCCTGAGACGGGTGGTAGAGTCGCCTGGAAGGCGGGACGGCGTGCGGCCGCCTCGAACCAGGGCGCCAGCGAAGGGTTCGCCGCGCGCCAATTCCAGACGGTGTGACGGCGTTCGCCATAACCCAAAGCGGACGCAAGGGCGATGCCCTCCGGGCTGGCCATGTCATGCCGCGCGGGGTCGAGGCTGGCCAGGATGCGGTCGGCGCGGGTCGCCTCCAGCGCGATGACGCCGGGGGCGCGTTCGTGCTCCACGCGGCGCAGTTCGCGGTTCCACATGGCGATGCCGTCCAGCATGCCCATGACGCGGCCCAGGCGCGCCATGCCCGCATTGTCGCGTGGCAGCCAGCCCTGGTGGGCCAGGATCAGCAGGGTTTCGGACAGCAGCGTGCCGTCGGCCAGCAGCAGCGAGGGCACGCGGCCCACCGGGTTGTGCGGCAGCAGGGCGGAATCGGCGGCGCGGAGGGTGACCTCCTGCTCGGCCAGCGCCGGCCCGCGCTCCCGCCACAGCATGCGGATGATGCGGGCGTAGGGGCTGCCCGGGTGGAAGAAGAGCGTCATGGCCGCAGGGAGAGGATATAGGCCACCACCGCGTCCAGCTCGGCGCGGGTCAAATTGTGGTCCGGCATGTTGGCATGGGGCCGCTGGAGGAAGGCGCGCAGCGAGCCGTCGCTGGCGCGGCGCGCCACGGCAGGCAGGGTGGGCGCGGCATCGCCCATGGGCGGCTGCTGGCCGGGCGCGATGGCGTGGCAATTGGCGCACCATTGCTGGGCCAGGCGGGCGCCCTCCTCCACCAGGGGAGTCGGCTGGGCCAGCGCGGGCATGGCCATGGCGGTGATGGCGCAGATCAGGAATGCCCGGCGCATCGTCTTCTCCCTTAGCGTTGGCCGAAGGGTGGACCCGTCGCGCGCGGCTGGGCAAGCCCGGGGATGAGAGGGCGATTCACCGCTCCGGCGCTGCCGCCTTCGCGGATCGCGCTCTACGGCCGAAAACTGTCCCGCACGT
Organism: Roseococcus suduntuyensis; assembly: GCF_014196305.1. Lineage (GTDB taxonomy): Bacteria > Pseudomonadota > Alphaproteobacteria > Acetobacterales > Acetobacteraceae > Roseococcus > Roseococcus suduntuyensis. The sequence goes on along the minus strand of NZ_JACIDJ010000001.1, from coordinate 900,309 downwards.
CGCGCGAGAGGCGGCGCAGCGTGGGCGCCAGCCAGCCGAAACTGGCCACATGGCGCAACGGCGTGGTCATGTTGAACCCCGCCCGGATGCGCGCGGCGAGGCCGGGGTCGGGCGCCACCACCGCCTCGCCACGGGCATAGACGGAAGTGGTCCGCTCGCGCGGGAAGCGCGGATCGGGCACCAGGCCGGCCTGGGCGGCCAGCAGGTCCAGCGTCTCGGGCACGAAGCCATGGACATGGGCGAAGTGCAGCCGGTCGAAGGCGGGGCGGCGGTTGGGGCCCATGTCGGGCACCGAGAGATAGACCACACCCTCCGGCTTCAAAGCCGCGACCAGTTCGCGCAGCACCGCCAGCGGGTCGCGCAGATGCTCGAAGACATGGTGGGCGGTGATGGCGTCGAAGGGGCCGGCCTCGGGCGGCAGGCGGGGATGGACCACGGCGCCCTGGCCGCGGGCATGCGTGGAATAGGCCTCGCCCGGCTCCACGCCTTCCATGCGCCAGCCGGCCCGGGCACCCGCCTCCAGGAACTCGCCCGAGCCCGAGCCATAGTCCAGCACATGCGCGCCCGCCGGCAGGCCCATCAGGGCCACGCGGCGGGCGGCCTCGGCGCGGGTGCGGGCCAGGTGGCGGCGCGGCGGACTGCGCCCGACCAACTGGTAGTCGGCGCGGTAGTGGTGGCGGTAGTAGTCGGCCAGCTCCGCCTCGGTCGGCATGGGGTCGGTGCGGATGAGCCCGCAGCCCGCGCAGATGACGGTGGTGAGGCGCTTCAGCCGCCTGTCATGCGCCGAGAGGGGCAGGGTTTCCCGCCCCCCGCAGATGCAGCATGCGTCCGCGCGGCCCTGGTAGGCGTAGGGCGTCAAGGGAATGAAACCGGCCGCCAGGCGCGCAAGGGAGGGCATGCACGCCAATACCGAACTTGCGATTGTCCGCAAAGTCTCCCTTGATGATAATGCCTCGCAATATCATAATGAAGAAATGGTCATCCCACGCCGTGCGGCCCTGGCCGCCGCCCTCGCCCTGCCCTTGCCCTTGGCCCTCCCCGCTTTGGCGCAGGCACGCCCCATGCGCCTCATCGTCGCCTCGGCGGCGGGGGCCAACGCCGATGTCGTCGCCCGCCTGCTGGCCGCCGAGGCCGAGGGCGTGCTCGAACGCCGCATCCTGGTGGAGAACATGCCCGCCGCCTCCGGCATGCGCGCCGTGGAGGCCGTGGCCAACGCCGCGCCCGATGGCGAGACGCTGCTCTTCGGCACCGCCTCGCAACTCGTGATGAACCTGGCGCTGTTCCCGAACCCACCGGTGGACGTCGCCACCGCCATCCGCGGCATCGCCATGGTGAACCGCGTGCCCATGGTGCTCTGCGTCTCCGGCACCGACCCGGCGCGGAACCTGCCCGAATTGCTGGGCCGGCTGCGCCAGGGCGGGCCGGTGCAATATGGCTCCGGCCCCATCGGCACCACCACGCATATCGTGGGGGCCCGCTTCGTCGAACAGGCGGGGCTGGCGCGGGGCGACCTGGTGCATGCGCCCTACCCCTCCAGCGCCCAGGCCCTGACCGACCTGATGGCCGGGCGGCTGACCTTCATGTTCGACGCGGCACTGACGGCCCTGCCGCATCACCGCGCGGGGCGCATCCGCATCCTGGGTGTCGCGGCCGAAACACGGCTGCCCGCCGCGCCGGACCTGCCCACCATGATCGAGGCCGGGATGGACGGCTTCACCGGCAGCACCTGGAACAGCATCGCGGGGCCGGCCGCCTTGTCCGCGCCGCGGCTGGCGGCGCTGGCCGAGGGGTTCAACGCGGCCCTCGCCCGCCCGGGGCTGCGGCAGCGCCTGGCCGAGATGGGCAGCGAATTGCCCGATGGCCCGCCCAGCCCCGAGCAGGTGGACGCCTTCTACGCGCGCGAACGCGAGACCTGGCTGCCCCTGCTGCGCGCCACGCCGATGCGGGGGTAGCGTCCGCTCGTCATCACTCCAGCCGCAGCGCCGCGCGCATCTCCACGGCACCGGCCGGGTCCAGCTGGAAGGCGAGGCGCTGTGCGGCCAGCCGCGCCACGCGCAGCGTCAGCGCCTTGCGGCGCGCGGCCGGCAGTGGCGCGCAGGCGCCGTCGCGCAGCAGGGCGGCCTCACGGTCATCGGTGAGCAGCAGGCCGACCTCGGGCGGGATCAGCTCCTGCGGGAAGTCGGCGTCCACGGCGAAGAGGAAGGTATCGGACCAGGCGCAGTAATCCTGCCATTTCGCATCCGTCAGGTAGTCCCGCGCGCAGGACTTCACCTCCAGGATGACGATGCCGCCATCGGGGCGCAGCGCCAGCACATCGGCGCGGCGGCCATCGGGCAATGGCACCTCCGTCACCGGCGCCCAGCCTTGCGCCAGGCAGAAGCGCGTGGCGGCGCGGGTGACGCGGAGCGTGCGCTGGGGCGCATCCAGCGTCAGCACAGGGCGTCAATGCTCCGCGCCAGCTTCACGTCGCGCGCCGAAAGACCGCCCGCGTCATGGGTGGTCAGCGTGATCTCGACGCGGTTGTAGACATTGGACCATTCCGGGTGGTGGTCCTGCGCCTCGGCCAGCAGGGCCACGCGGGCCATGAAGCCCCAGGCCGCGCTGAAATCCTGGAAGCGGAAGGCGCGGGTGATGGCGTCGCGCCCCTCCACCAGGCGCCATTGGGGCAGTTCGGCGGCCAGGCCGGCGCGCGCCGCGGCATCGAGCTTCTCGACCATGCATCCCTTCCTGTGCCAAAGCGGGGGCATGCGCCCCACCACGCCCCCGTCGACCGAGGACATCCTGGAAATGGCGGAGGATGCGCTCGCGGCCATCCCCCAGCCGCTGCGCGACATGGTGCGCGGCACCGCCATTGTGGTCGAGGAGGTGGCCGATGACGAGACCATCTCCGACATGGAACTGGACAGCCCCTGGGAACTGACGGGGCTGTATCGCGGCGTGCCGCTGACGCAGAAATCGAGCCTGGACACCCCGCGCGAGCCGGACACCATCTTCCTCTACCGCGAACCCATCCTGCTGGAATGGATCGAGACGGGGGAGGACCTGTTCGCCCTGGTCCGCAACGTGCTGATCCATGAGATCGCGCATCATTTCGGCCTCTCGGACGAGGACATCGAAAGGCTGGAGGGCGAGGAGTAGCGACTGCTCCGCGGAAGCGGAATCGCCGGAGCGGCGAATCAGTCGCTCAAACGATGCTATCCCCTCAGGAACGCCATCATCACGGGGTTGAAGGTCTCAGGGTCTTCCACCGTGCAGGCATGGGCGCCGTGGTCCGTCAGCCAGAGGGTGGCGTCGGGCAGACCCGCGGCCAGGGCCTCGGAGGCGGTCCAGGGCACCAGCAGGTCATCCTTCGCGGCGGCGACCAGTGTGGGGGCCATGATGCGCGGCAAATCCGCCGTGGCGTCGAAGGCGCGCAGCGCGGCGATGCGCTTCGTGAGCGTGTCCTCGCCCTGGAAGCTCTCCGTGCCATGGGCGATCTCGGCCAGGATCTTCTCGTGATGCGCCGAGGCATAGGCCGCGCTGTGCAGGAAGAGCGGCTGCGCGGCCACATAGGCGGCGGGCCCCTGCGCGGCCAGGATGCCCAGCCGCACGTCGAAGCAGCGCGCCGTGTGGCGGTCCGCCTTGGCCCAGGCATTGACCAGCACCAGCTTGCCCACGCGCTCCGGCACGCGGCGGGCCATCTCCAGCCCGACCAGACCGCCCAGCGCATGGCCCAGGACATGGGCGCGGGCGATGCCGGCCTCGTCCAGGATCTCGGCCACATCGCGCGCCATGTGGGCGATGCTGTACTGGTCCGGAAGCGCCTCGCGGTTGGCGCCGGTGCCGCGGTGGTCGTAGTGCAGCACGCGGAAGTGTTGTTCCAGCGCGGGCACCTGCGGCGCCCAGAAGGTGGCGGCCCCGCCCAGGCCGGCGGAGAGGATGACGACCTCCCCCTCCGGCACCCCGGTCAGGCGATACTTCACCAGGCCCTCACGACTTGGCGATATGCGCGATGGTGGCGATCTCGACGACCGCGCCGGGCTTCACCAGGCCGCACTGGATGCAGTAGCGCGCGGGCTTGTCGCCTGGAAAATACTCCGCATAGACGGCGTTCATCGGCGCGTAGTGCTTCCAGTCGCTCAGGAAGATGTGGTTGAAGGCGACGTCCGCCATGCCGCCGCCGGCCGCTTCCAGCACGGACTTGATGGTCTCCAGCACATGGCGCGTCTGGGCCGTGGCGTCGTCGGGGGCCACCACGTCGTTGTTCTTGTCGAGCGCCAGAGTGCCCGAGACATAGACCACGCCATCGGCGGTGGCGCCGGGTGAGTAGGGGGCGAGCGGCTTGCCGGAACCGGCGGGGATGACGGGGGTGAAGGGCATGGTGGTTCAGTCCTCGCTTTGCGCCTGGGGGCGTTGTCCGATCGCGCCGCAGAAATCCGCGACGGTGGAGACCCATCCGAAGAAGGTCTCGATGTTGTAGAGGGCGGCCTTCTGCGCGAAGTCCGGGCCGGCCGCATGCGTCGCATCCTCCAGCACGATGCCGAAGTATTCCAGGTGGAAGGCATCCCGCAGCGAGGATTCCACGCAGACATTCGTCGCGATGCCGGTGAAGACGATGTTGCGGATGCCGCGCGCGCGCAGCAGGCTGTCGATGTTGGTGTTGAAGAAGCCGGAATAGCGCGTCTTGGGCACCACGATGTCGCCGGGCTTCGGTGCAAGCGCCTCCACCAGCGCATAGTCCCAGCCGCCCTTGGCCAGCAGCTTGCCCTGGAGTTCGGGCTTCTTGCGCATGGTCTTGAGCGCATTGGACTTGTGCCAGTTGGGCGAGCCGGGGCCGCCGGCCTCGGTGTATTCCGGGTCCCAGCCGTTCTGGAAATAGAGCACCGGCATGCCGGCCTTCCGCGCCGCATCGGCCGCGGTCGCGATGCGGCTGATGCAGGCGGCCGCCCCCGCGATGTCGAAGCCCGCGATGTCCAGATACCCGCCCGGCGAGGCATAGGCGTTCTGCATGTCCACGATGATGAGCGCCGTCTCGGCCGGGTTCAACCGGATGGGCTCGGGACGCGCGGGCAGGATGAAGGGGGAGCGCGGAGGTGCTTCGGGGGCGTATCCGGCGGTCATCACGCGGCCTCCGATCGCTGGAGGGCGCAAGCCCGGAGGCGTGAATCGGTGGCGGTCATCACGCGGCCTCCTTCACGACATGCTGGCGGCAGCGCATCAGTGGCTGGATGCGCGTGCCGAAATCCTCCACGCCCTTCAGGAAGTCGTCGAAGGTGAGCAGCACGCCGCCGGTGCCCGGCACCTCCGCCACCTCGTCCAGCATCCGCGCCACGCTGGCGTAGCTGCCGATGAAGGTGCTCATGTTGATGTTCACCGCGCTGGTGGCGTCGGCCAGCTGGCGCACGTTCGTGTCGGCGTTGGGGCGGGCATCGGCGGCGGCCTGGCCCTGCATCCAGCGGATCGCCTCGTGGTCCGCGCCGGACTTGATGTGCTCCCAGCGCGCCCAGGCCTCCTCATCCGTCTCGGCGGCGATGACCATGGAGAGGACGAAGGTCTCCACCGGCCGCCCCGTCTCCTTCGCGAATTCCTGCATGCGCGCGGCCACGGGCGCGAAGGCGGTCGGGCTGTTGATGCCCTTGCCCAGGCAGAAGCTGTAGTCGGCGTGCCTGGCCGTGAAGCGCAGCCCCTCGGTCGAGGAACCCGCGCAGATCATCTTGATGGGCACGGAGGGGCGCGGCGACAGCACGCACTTGTCCATGGTGAAGAAGTCGCCCTTGAGGTCGCTTTCGCCCGTCTCCCACAACTCGCGCAGGATGGTGGCGTATTCGTCCAGCATCTCGTAGCGGCGGGAGAAGTGGCTCTCGCCGGGCCAGAGGCCCATCTGGTCGTACTCGGCCTTCTGCCAGCCGGTGACGAGGTTCAGCCCGAAGCGCCCGCCCGAGATGCTGTCGATCGTGACCGACATGCGCGCCGCGATGGCGGGCGGGATGGTGAGCGTGGCGACGGACGCGAACAGCTTGATGCGCGTGGTGACGGCGGCGAGGCCGGCCATGAGCGTGAAGCTCTCCAGCCCGTGGTCCCAGAACTCCGTCTTCCCGCCGAAGCCGTGCAGCTTGATCATGGACAGGACGAAGTCCAGCCCATGCCGCTCCGCCGCCAGGGTGATGTCGCGGTTCAGGTCGAAGCTCGGCATGTATTGCGGCGCCGTTTCGGACAGCAGCCAGCCATTGTTGTTGATGGGAATGAACACGCCGACCTGCATGGGCACCAACTCCTCTCCCGGCCCTTTTATGTCGCAATGCCGGGCGCGGCCTGCCATGGGTGCAGCGCGACCTGCGCGGCGGCGCGGCGCGATGAACGCCCGATCAAGAGGCAGGCGGCGGCGCATCTGCCCGCGGAAGCGGCGAAGCGGTGCGCGACGCCGCAAGCGGGCCCGCCTTCGCCCTTGCCGCGCCCCGGCCCACCTCGCCAATTTCCGGGACAGTCGCGCGGCTCTATCACGGGCCGGAGAACAGGAGCATTTCATGACGCTGCGTCTCACCCGCCGGGCCGCGCTCGGCGCCGGCACGGGCCTGCTGGCCGCCCCGCATGTGGCGAACGCCCAGGCGCGCCCCACCGTGCGCTTCGCCTATGACTGGATCCTGAACGGCCCCTACGCCTTCGGCATCGCCGGCGAACGCCAGGGCTTCTTCCGCGAGGCGGGCATCGACATCACCATCCAGCGCGGCTTCGGCTCGGCGCGCGTGCCGCTGGACATGGCGGCCGGCACCTTCGACATCGCGATGGCCGACCCCACGCCCGTGCTGCGCTTCATGTCGCAGAACCCCAACAACGACCTGGTGGCGGTGGGCCTGCTCTGGGACCAGGCGCCGACGGCCGTGACCGTGCGCGCGGACGGCCCCATCAACAGCATCGCGGACCTGGCGGGCAAGACGCTGGCCGCGCCGGAGTTCGACGGCGGGCGGCAGGTGTTCCCGGCCTTCGCGGCGGTGAACAACATCCCGCTCAGCTCCATCACCTGGATGAGCGTGGCGCCCGAACTGCGCGAGACCATGCTGGTGCAGCGCCGCGCCGACGGCATCACGGGCTTCGTCACCTCCACCGCGCTGTCGCTTCGCGCGCTGGGCATGGACCTGCCGGCGCAGCGCATCTTCCGCTACCGCGAGCATGGGCTGGACTTCTTCTACGGCTCGGTGCTGCTGACCACGCGGCGCTACATGGACGCGAACCCGGATGCGGTGCGCGCCGTGGTGCATGGCATGATCCGCTCGCTGCGCTGGTCCTTCGCCAACCGCCCCGCCGCCATCCAGGCGCTGCGCGCGCGGGAGGCGCTGACGGATGTGGCCATCGAGACCATCCGCCAGGACATGGCGATGGCCGAGCTGGTGGACAGCCCCAATGTCCGCCGCCTGGGCCTGGGCATGATGGAGGCCCCGCGCTTCCAGCGGCAGATCGACGCGGTGAAGGCGGCCTTCAGCCTGGGCGACATGCCCACGCCGGACCGCTTCTTCACCGACCGCTTCCTGCCGCCGGCGGCGGAACGCCAGTTGGGCTGAAGCCCGGCCGGGACATGTGATCGGAGCGGCTGATTCACGCCTTCGGCGATTCCGCCGAAGGCGATCAGACGCTAGCGCCGAGCGGCTGATTCACGGCTTCGGCGATTCCACCGAAGCCGATCAGACGCTAGCCGAACATGTCCCGGGTGATGCTGGCATACCAGGCATCGGCGTAGAGCGCCTCCAGCCGGCGCTGCTCCGGGTGGTTGCCGCGCGGGGAGACGCCGCCCGATTGCGGCGTCTCGACGAAGCCGCTGCCATCGGGGTTGGGGCGGAACACGCCCACGACCGAGATGCCGTAGTCCTCGCCCACATGGCTGTAGCAGGTGTTGAAATAGACCGGGGCCGCAGGCGGCGCCTCGCCGCGCAGCAGGGCGGCCACGCTGGCCACCGCCTGCTTCGCCGTGCTGTTCGCCACATAGCCGGACTTGGGCATGGGGGGTGCCACGTTGGCATCGCCGATCACATGGATGCCCGTCGCCTGGCGGGCCTCGAAGGTCAGCGGGTCCACCGGCACCCAGCCGCCGGCATTGGCCAGCCCCGCCTCGATGGCGATGCGCGCGGCGGATTGCGGCGGGATGACATTGCCCACATCCACCTTGTGGCGCGTGCCGAACTCGCTCTCGAACTCGCGCGCGCCGGGGTCCACGCGGGTGATGCGGCCATCCTGGCTGGCCGGCACCCATTCGATCATCCCGGGATAGAGTTCGCCCCAGGCGTCCTGGAACAGGCCCTGCTTGCTGAAGGCGTTTTTCGCGTCGAAGGCCAGGATCTTGGCGCGCGGATTGTGCCGCTTGAGGTGCGCCGCGATCATGCTGATGCGCTCATAAGGGCCGGGCGGGCAGCGGAAAGGGTTGTCGGGGATGGCGAGACCCACCACGCCGCCCTCGGGCAGCGCCTCGATCTGGCGGCGCAGCAGCGTGGTCTGCGCGCCCTCGCCGGGCACCCAGGCGTGGGGGAAGATTTCCGACGCGGCCTCGTCATAGCCGGGCAGCGCATCCCAGCGCAGCGCGATGCCGGGCGAGAGGATCAGCCGGTCATAGGCGACCGTGGCACCACCCCGCAGGCGCAGGCTGCGCGCGGCGGGATCAATGCCCGCCACCCAGTCATGCACCACGTTCACCCCGCGCGCCCGCAGCCCGTCATAGCCGTGGCTGATCTGCTCCAGCCGCCGCGTCCCGGCCAGGACCAGGTTGCCATAGGGGCAGGTGACGAAGCGCGTCTTGGGCTCGATCAGCGTCACGTCCAGCCACGGGTAGGTCATGCGCGCGAAGCGGGCGGCGGAGGCGCCGCCGAAGCCGCCCCCCACCACCACGAGGCGCGCCTGCCCCTGGTTCTGCGCAAGGGCGGGGGCGGCCATCAGGGCCGGGGCGGCGCCCAGCAGGGCGCGGCGGGTGGTGAAGGTCATGTGCGGGGCGCCTCTCAACGGGACGAGATCAGCGGGCTTGGGCGAGATAGGCGGCGACGGCCGTGATTTCCTCGGGCGTGTAGCCGCGGGCGATACGGCCCATGATGGTGCCGGGGCGTTCATTGGCGCGGAACGCCGTCATCTGCGCGACAAGCTCCGGCGCCGGGCGGCCGGCGATGGCCGGCACGCCATCCTGCCCCGCCGCCCCCGGCCCATGGCAGCCCAGGCAGGCCTGCGCCAGCAGCGGGCCGTTGGAGGCGGGCTGCGCGAGAGCAGGCGCGGCCAGCAGTATCGGCAGGGCCAAGGTCAGGCGGCGAAGCTGGATCATGGGGCGGCGGTTCCGGCTGTCAGGCGATGGTGACCCGCGCGGTGGCGCGCACGCTGCGGCCCCCCTCGTCGGACCAGATGAACTCGATCTCGCTGCTGCGCTCCAGGCGCAGGAAGAAGACGTGGTAGGGGTTGGCGGCGGTGCCGTTGCGCAGCGTGGCATCCAGCGCGACCTGGCCCTCCACCCGCACCAGCAGGCGGTTGAGCATGTCGCGGGGCGGGGCATCCGGCCGCAACCCGGTTTCCATGGGGTGCGTCATCAGGCAGCGGATTTCGAAGGCCTCGCCGCGGCGGGCGCTGCGGGGCACGCGCAGGCGGGGCGTGGCCAGCGGCGCGCTCATGCCAGGCACCCCCCGGTGGAGACCCTTGCCTCGGCCACCGCGCGGCGGCGGGTGCCGTCGCTCATCACCGCGATGGCGATGACCTGCTGGTGTTCCGCGAGGCGGATGCGCGTCTGCACCTCGGCGCGGGCGAGCAGCGGCGTCAGGCGGAAGCTGGCGACGCCCGGCGTCGGGTTGCGGGTGGCGAAGATGTGGATGGCGGTGACGTGCAGCGCCTCGGTCTGCGGGCTTTCCACCTGGACGGTGAGTGGAACCTGGCCGCCATTCTCGGCGGTGGCGGGCAGGGCGAGGGTGATGCCGGCTTCAGTGAACGCGCCCTCGCCCACGGCGTCGCGGATCGCCTCCTGCAGCCCGGCCGCGGCGGCGGGCCAGGGCAGGGCGAGAAGGGTGAGCAGGGCGCGTCGGCGCAGGCGTGGATTTGACATGGCCCCACCCTGCTATTTGAACGATTTTATCTTGTCAATTAGGCGTTCGTCTATTCACCAGATTCATCAGCTTGAGTCCCACCCAATTCCCCAGCAGCGCGGGCACAATCCACACCCAGCCATGCATGCTGCCCGAGGCGATGCCCGCCACATAGGCGCTGATGTTGCACCCCGTCGCCAGCACCGCGCCCACGCCCAGCAGCAAGCCGCCCAGGATGGCGGTGGCCACCTCGCCCAGGCGCGGCAGCCGCCAGCCGGAGGCCCGCCCCGCCAGCGCCGCCGCGAGGAAGGCACCGGCCATGAGGCCCAGGTTCATCAAGGTGATACGGTCCGTCCACACGGGGCGCAGCCAGGCTTCGACGCGCGTCGGGTCTTCCCAATAGGTCCAGAAGGAGGGGTCGTCCCAGCCCAGCGCCTCGACCAGGCTGGAACCCCAGAGCGGGAAGGCGGCCGTGATGGCCCAGGGCCGCCCCGCCACCACCAGCGTGGCAATGCCCAGCACGGCCAGCGCCACGGCGCCCCAGGCCAGGGGCCAGGGGCCGCGCAACGGGTCGCCGCCCCGCCAGGCCAGGGGTTCCACACTTCCATGACGTGCTTTTTCCAGCGCGCGTGAGGCCAGCGCCACCAAGCCCAGCACCCCCAGGCTCAGCCCCAGCGCCGGCCAGAGGCCCAGCGCGCCCGGCAGGGACAGCGCCGGCAGGGTCCGCCAGGGCAGCCAGAAATCAGCCTGCCACGCCGCCAGCGTCGCCCCGGCCACGAAGGCGGCGAGCGTGATCCACATCCGCACCGCCCCGCCGCCCGCCGTGTAGAGCGTGCCCGACGCGCAGCCGCCCCCCATCTGCATCCCCACGCCGAAGAGGAAGGCGCCCAGCAGCAAGGCCCAGCCCACGGGGAAGACGAAGCCGCGCACGGGCGCGCCCAGCACCTCGCCGGCTTCCAGTGCCGGCAGGAAGAAGGCGACCAGCACGGCCAGCAGCAGCATCTGGGCGCGCAGCCCAGCCCCCCTGCCCTCGGCCAGCAGACGGCGGAAGGCGCCCGCGAAGCCAAAGGTCGCGTGGAACAGCGCCACCCCCAGCCCCGCGCCGATCAGCCACAGCAAGGCCACCCGGCCGCCCTGGGACATCCCCAGGGCCACGGCACCGCCGCAAAGCAGCAGCAGCCCCAGCAGCACATTCACGCGCAACGACATACGGCCCCGCCTCGGAATATCCGGGCGGGGCATATGCACATTCTTGTCGCGTGAAAAGAGGGCGAGCTCAGTCCGCCCGGATGCCCGCCACGCGCACGGTCTCGCTGAGGCGCGTCACCTCGGAGGCGATGAAGGCGCGGAACTCCGCCCCGTCCATGGGGCGCGGGATGCTGCCGCTGCCCCGGATGCGCGTGGCCACGGCCTCGTCCCGCACGGCGGCGAGCGCCTCGCGCTCCAGCACCGCCACGCGCTCGGCGGGCGTGCCGCGCCCGGCGAAGAGGCCGAACCACCCCACCGACACCAGATCCACCCCCGCTTCGCGCAGGGTGGGCACGTCGTCAAAGCCCGGCGCGCGTTCGGCGCTGGTCACGGCCAGCGCCTTCATCCGGCCGGAGCGCACCAGGTCGGCGGCGGCGGCGATGGTCTGGAACATCACCTCCACCCGCCCGGCGATCACGTCCGTATTGGCCGCCCCCGTCTCGCGATAGGGCACGTGGTCCATCTCAAGCCCGGCCGCGATGGCGAACTGCGCGCCGGCCAGGTGCAGCGAGGTGCCATTGCCGATCGAGGCGTAGTTCAGCCGTCGCGTGCGCGCCAAGGCCACGAATTCCGCCACGCTGTTCACCGGCAGACTGTTGGGCACCACCATGATGTTGGGCGAGAGCGCGATCATCGCCACCGGCACCAGGTCCGCATCCGGGTCGAAGGGCAGGCGGGCGAAGAGGAAGCGGTTCACCGCCACCGGAACGCCATTCAGGATGAGGGTGTGGCCATCACGCTCGGCGGCCAGGGCGGCCGCGGTGCCGATATTGCCGCCGGCGCCGCTGCGGTTCTCGATGGTGACGGGCTGGCCGACCCCGCGCGACAGGCGCTCGCCCACCACGCGGCCCAGGAAGTCGGCCGCGCCGCCGGGCGGGAAGGGCACGACCAGCCGCAGCGGCCGGTCGGGGAAGGATTGCGCCCGCGCGGCGGCGAATGGCAGCAGGGCGGGCAAGGACAAAATACCACGGCGAAGCATGAAAAACCCTCCGGTTCACAGAGGGTTATGCAAACTGCATGCCGTGGGCCGTCTTCGCCATGGACTCCCGCCCCGCCGGGCGCCACGCTTCGGGCAACCATAAACCGGAGCGTCCATCCATGTCCGTCATCACCCGGCGCAAGGCGGCCCGCCTCGCCGCGCCGTTGCTCCTCCTTGGCCCCGGCATCGCGCGCGCCCAGGCCTGGCCCGCGCGGCCGGTGCGCTTCGTCGTGGGCTTCGCGCCGGGGGGCGTGAACGACATCATGGCCCGCATCATCGCGGGCAAGCTGACGGAGCGGATGGCCGGCAGCCAATTCATCGTGGAGAACCGCCCCGGTGCCAGCACCCAGGTCGCGGCCGACCATGTGGCGCGGGCGGCACCGGACGGGCTGACCTTCCTCTACACCTCGCCCTCCACCCTCATCAGCGTGCTGGTGAACCGGACGGCGACCATTGACCCGATGCGGGCCCTGGCGCCGGTCATCATGGCGCAATCCGCGCCGCTCGCACTCGTCAGCCGGGCGGATTTCCCCGCGCGGACGGTGCCGGAATTCCTGGAACTGGCGCGGGCGCGCGGCCAGGCGCTCACCGTCTCCCACCCCGGCACCGGCGCCATCAACCACCTGGCCATGGTGCTGTTGTCACGGCAGACGGGCATTGACCCGACGCTGGTGCCCTATACCGGCAACCAGCCTTCCATCACGGCGCTGATGCGCGGCGAGGTGGACCTGGCGCATGACGGGCTTTCCACCCCGCGCCCGCAATTGCTGGAGGGAAGGCTGCGCGCCATCGCCGTCACCAGCGCCGAACGCCTGCCGACGCACCCCGACATCCCCACCTTCGCGGAAACCGTGCCGGGACATGAGGTCATCTTCTGGGGCGGGCTGCTGGCGCCCGCCGCCACGCCGCCGGCCATCCTCGACCGCCTGGCGGATGAGGTGGAAGCGGTGCTGCGCCAGCAGGATGTGATTGACCGCATCCGTGGCTTCGGGGGCGAGCCTGGGCAGGGTGGCCGCGCCGGTTTCGCCCGCGCCTATGCCGCCGACTGGGAGAAATGGGGCCGCGTGGTGCGGGAGAACGGCATCCAGACGGGGTAAGCCGCCATATGGGCGGCGTGATGGCCCTCGATGGAGACACCGAAGGCCATCAGCCGCCTCAAGCCTGGCCTGGAGCGGGATGCGTTGAGGTGGAATCACCGAAAACGCTGAATCCCGCTCTCAACAAGGTTGGAGCAGGCGGCGTGAACGCATGTGAACGCCGCATGCTCTACAGCCCCGCGTGCTCCAGCCGCAGCACCGCCCGCGCCATCGCCTGGGCGCGGGGCACGAAGCTGCTGATCTCCAGGTATTCCTCCGGGCTGTGCGCCAGCCCGCCCACCGGCCCCACGGCGCAGATGGTGGGCGCGCCCTGCTGGGCGGTGAAGCCGCTGTCGGCGCAGCCGCCCGAGAATTCGCCCTCCACCTTCAACCCGGCATCGGCGGCGGCACCCTGGTAGAGGCCGAACAGCTTCTTCGCCGCCGCATCCTGGGTGAGCGCGTTGAACTCGCCCTTGATGGTGAGCTTCGCCTTGGTACCGGGGACGTAGCTGCGGCCGATGATCTCATGGATCTTGGCCATCACCTCCTCGCGGTCCTCGGGCTTCACGTAGCGGAGGTCAATCTGGCCCTGGGCGCTGGGGGCCACGGTGTTCACGCTCTGCCCACCCTGCACCAGACCCACATTCAAGGTGATGCCGCGCTCCAGGTCCGTCAGGGCATGGATGGCCACGATCTTGTGCGCGAGTTCGCCGATGGCGGAAATGCCCGCCTGGAAATTGCCGCCCGAATGGCTGGCCTTACCCTCGATGTCGAACACCATGAACACGCCGCCCTTGCGGCCAGTGACGACATTGCCCGAGGGGCGGCCGGGTTCCGAATTGAACACGACGCGGGCACCGCGCGCCTCCTCCTCGATCACGGCGCGGCCCTCGGGGCTGCCGATCTCCTCGTCGCCGGTGAACAGGCCCACCATCGGTCCCGGCGCGCCGCCGAACTTCGCGAAGGCGGCGAGGACGAACATGTTCATCACCAGCCCGGCCTTCATGTCGGCCACGCCGGGCCCGTAGGCGCGGCCATCCTTGATGGTGAAGGGGCGGCGCTCCGGCTCGCCCTTGGGGAAGACGGTGTCGCGGTGGCCCATCAGCACGATGTTGGCCGCGTGGTTGCCGCGGGTGGGCGCCGTGCCTTCGTGCGGCAGGATGGCGCGCAGGCAGTCGCCGAAGCGCTCGCCCTTCACCGTCTCGACCTTCAGGCCGTGGCTTTCGCAGAATGCCTTGATGCGCGCGCCGACCGCGTCCACGCCCGCCTTGTCGTAACTGCCGCCATCGGTGTTCACGAGATCCGCCAGCACGTCCAGCATCGCCTGCTGCTGGGTGGCGAGCCAGGCGGTGATCTTGGCTTCGATGCTTTCGGTGTTCATGCGCGGGCTCCATCCATCAACAAGGCGATGAGGGATGCGACCACGGGAAAGGGCCGCCCGCAACCACGGGCGGCCCCTTTTGTCAGCCTCCGGCCTTCGTCAGCGCGAGGGCGCGGCCAGGCGCAGCGGCACGAAGCGCTGGCCCTGCTGGCTCTCGATCAGGAACAGGGCGGTGGCGCGGTTCTGGCGGCGCAGCCGCTCGATCCGTTCCTGCAGCTCCTGCGCGGTGGTCACGCGCTCCTGCTGGACTTCCAGCACGATGTCGCCGGGGCGGATTTCCCGCTCGGCGGCGGGAGAGCCGCCGGTGACGTCCACCACCACCACGCCGCGCGCCTCGGGGCGGAGGCGGAAGCGTTCCCGCAGCTCCGGCGTCACGCCGGCCACCCGCATGCCGAGGCCGGCCAGTTCCACCGGCTGATCCGGGCGGGCCGGCTCCGGCGTCGCGCCGGCCTGGGCCTGCTCCGAAGGCAGTTCGCCCAGCGTGACCTCGACCGTCACCTCGCGGCCATCGCGCCACACCACCACGGGCACGCGCGTGCCCACGGCCGTGTCGGCCACGATGCGCGGCAGGGTGCGCATCTCGCGCACCTCCTGGTTGTTGAAGCGCAGCACCACGTCGCCGGCGCGCAGGCCCGCGGCGGCGGCGGGGCCACCTTCCTGCGCGCGGGCGATTAGCGCGCCGCGGGTGCCGTTGCGAAGCTGCAGGCTCTCGGCGATCTCGTCGGTCACCTGCTGGATGTTCACGCCCAGCCAGCCACGCCGCACCCGGCCACCATCGGCCAACTGCCGCACGATGCCGCGCGCCAGGTTGGAGGGGATGGAGAAGCCGATGCCGATGGAACCACCCGTCGGCGAATAGATGGCGGTGTTGATGCCCACCACCTCGCCGCGCAGGTTGAACAGGGGGCCGCCCGAATTGCCGCGGTTGATGGCGGCGTCGGTCTGGATGAAGTCGTCGAAGGGGCCCTGGCGGATGTCACGGCCGCGCGCCGAGACGATGCCCGCCGTCACGGTGCCGCCCAGGCCGAAGGGGTTGCCGATGGCCAGCACCCAGTCGCCCACCTCGGCCGTGTCGGAATCGCCCCAGGCCACATAGGGCAGCGGCGCGGAATGGTTCACCCGCAGCACGGCCAGGTCGGTGCGCGGGTCGGTGCCCAGCAGCGTGGCGCGCAGCGTCGTGTTGTCCTGGAGAATGACGTTGATCTCGTCCGCGCCCTCGATGACGTGGTTGTTCGTGATGACGATGCCAGAGGCATCCACCACGAAGCCCGAGCCGAGCGACTGGGCGCGGCGCTGCGGCGCGCCCTGGGGCGGGCGGCCCGGGGCGGGCGGCGCCTCACCCTGGGGGCCGGGGCGCTGGCGATTGAAGAAGTCGCGGAAGAATTCCTCGAAGGGCGAGCCGGGCGGGGCCTGAGGCGCGGGCGCGTCCGGACGGCCGCCGGGGCCGGGACGCGCGCCCACATTCTGCGTGGTGGAGATGTTCACCACGGCAGGCAGCAGGCGGCGCACCAGCGGCGCGAAGCTTTCGGGCGCGCCGGGCGGCGGGCTGGCCGGGCCGGTGGTGCCCGGGGCGGGAGTCGCCTCGGGTGCCGGTGCTGCCTGCGGCGCCGGGGCGGGCGCCTGCTGCGCCGCCACTGGCAGCGCGCCCAGGAGGAAGATGGCCAGGAAGAGACGACGCATGCGGCGGAACCTCATCATTGTTCGGCAACGGGGGGCCGGGCCGGGAGCCCAGGATGTGTCACGACGGCACCGCACCGCAACAGTCGTGGGGCGGGGAAGTTGCGAGGGTTGCAACTTGTCCCCTTCGGACACCGGCGGTTACACGCCGCCGGTGCCGCAAGGCCAGCGCGCAATCAGCGCTGGACCGGGGTCATCCCGGGCATATCCCGGAAGAAGCGGAAGAAATCGCTGTCCGGGGTGAGCACGAGGCGTGCCTCGCCCTCGCCGAAGACCGTGCGATAGGCCTGCATGGTGCGCCAGAACTGGAAGAATTCCGGATCACGGCTGAAGGCCTCGGCGAAGATGCCGATCGCTTCCTGCTCACCCGCACCGCGCAGGATGGCCGCATTGGCCTCGGCTTCCGCCAGCAGCACGGTGCGGTCACGCTCGGCCTGGGCACGGATGCGCTGGGCCTGTTCGGCGCCTTCCGCGCGGGCCTCGCGCGCCACGCGCTCACGCTCGGACTGCATGCGCGCCAGGATGGCCTGGGTGTTCTCCTCCGGCAGGTCGGCGCGGCGGATGCGGACATCCGTCACCACGATGCCGAAGCGCGAGGCCTCGTCGTTCACCTGGTCGCGGATGGCGCCCATGATGCGCGGCCGGTCGGCCGAGAGCATGGACAGCAGGGATTCACTGCCGAGCACGCGGCGCATGGAGGAGCTGACGATGGAGTTCAGCCGCCCCCGGATGCCCTGCTCGGTCGCGCCCACCGTCTGGAAGAACAGCAGCGGGTCGGTGATGCGGTAGCGGGTGAAGCTGTCCACGATGACGCGGCGCTGGTCGCCCAGGATCACCTCCTCGCCACCGCCCTCGAAGTCGAGCAGGCGGCGGTCAAAGGTGATGACGTTCTGCACGAAGGGCAGCTTCACGTTCAGCCCCGGCTCGCGGATCACGCGGACGGGCTCGCCGAACTGCGTGATCAGCACCTGCTGGGTCTGGTGCACGGTGAAGAGCGTGCTGGCCAGGGTGATGAGGGCGACGAATACGACGCCGCCCAGGATCGCGAGCTTGTTCATCGTGTGCCTCCCTGGTTGGCGGGTCTCTGCTGGTTCATCATCGGCGCCATGACGGCCGGCGAGAGCTGCTGCTGCGCCTGCGGCTGCCGGGTGCCGCCCTGACCGCGTGCCTGCTGCCCACCTTCGAGCTGGAGGAAGGGCACCAGGCCCTGCAGCCGGTCATCCACCAGGATCATGTTGTTGCGGCGGAGGATTTCCTCCATCGTTTCCAGGTAGATGCGTCGCGTCGTCACGTCCTGCGCGAGGCTGTAGGCCCCGAGCACGGCGTTGAACCGGCCGGCCTCGCCTCGGGCGCGGGCGATCTGGCTGTCGCGGAAACCGGTCGCTTCCTGGACCATCCGCTCGGCCTCGCCTCGGGCGCGGGGGATGATGTCGTTGCGGAAGCTCTCGGCTTCGTTGCGCAGGCGCTCGCGGTCGGTGTTGGCGCGCTGCACGTCGCGGAAGGCCTCGATGACCGCCGCCGGCGGGTCCACCTTCAGCAGCTGCACCTGCGTGATTTCCACGCCGGAGCCATACTGGTCCATCATCGCCTGGGTCAGGCGGCGGACCTCCTGCTCGATGGCGGCGCGCGCCTCGGTCAGCGCGGGCTGGATGGGCGTGCGGCCGATGACCTCGCGCATCACGCTCTCACCGGCGGACTTCACCGTTTCTTCCGGGTTGCGCGTGTTGAAGAGGAACTCGCCCGCGTCGCGGATGCGCCAGAACACCGAGAAGTCCACGTCGATGATGTTCTCGTCGCCCGTCAGCATCAGGCTTTCGGCCAGCACGTCGCGCGCGGGGATAATGCGGCCCGTGTTGTCCGCCCCGGCGCGGAAGCCCACATCGGCGCGGTTGATGCGGGTGACGCGCGGCGTGGTGACCTGCTCCACCGGCCAGGGGATGGCGTAGTTCAGGCCCGGCGGCGTGGTGCGGTTGAAGGCGCCGAAGCGCATGACCACGCCCAGCTCATCCGGCTGCACCCGGTAGAAGCCCGAGGCGCCCCAGATCGCGACCACGATCAGCAGAACGGCGCCGATGGCGCGGCCGCCACCCGTGCCGCGCGGCAGGAAGCGCCGCACCGCGTTCTGGGCGTTGCGGATCATTTCCTCGATGTCGGGCCCCTGGCCCGGGCCACGGCCACCGCCGCCACCCCCGCCACCGCCCTGTGGCGGTCCGCCCCAGGGTCCCCCGCCACCGGGACGGGGGTTGCCCCAAGGGCTGGGGCCGCCATTGTTCCACGCCATCTCTGTGGTGATCTCCCGTCTGGCGCGCACCATGGCGCACCGCCTGCATTACCTGTCCTACACATGCCCCGCAGGGGGGTGGGTGCACAACCCGTCTGGCCGTGCATATGAGGACGCCCAGCGCTCAAGGAAAGGTCAACCGCATGTCGGAAGCCATCGTGGAAGGGGTCAAACGCGCATTGCGCGCCGTGCGAGACCCGAAGACCGGCCAAAGCGTGATCGAGAACGGAATGGTCGAGACCGTCAGCGTGCGCGACGGCCTGGTGCAGTTCGCCCTCGCCGTCCCGCGGGAGCGCGCGCGGGAGCTGGAATCGTTGCGCCATGCGGCCGAACGCGCCGCCGCCGCGGTGCCGGGCGTGATCTCGGCCACGGTGGTGATGACGGCGCACCGCGAGGTGCAGACCCCGGCCGGCCCCGCCACCTCCACCCGCCCGCCGCCGGGCCAGGGGCAGATGCTGCTGCCGGGCGTGCGGAAGATCGTGGCCGTGGCCTCGGGCAAGGGCGGTGTGGGCAAGTCCACCACCGCGGTGAACCTCGCCGTCGCGCTGGCCGCGCAGGGGCTGCGCGTGGGGCTGCTGGACGCCGACATCTACGGCCCCTCCCTGCCCCTGATGCTGGGCACGCAGGAGAAGCCCCGCGCGGTGGACAACCGCATCCAGCCCATCGCGCGCTGGGGGCTGAAGGCCATGTCCATCGGCTTCCTGGTGGAGCAGGAGACGGCGATGATCTGGCGCGGCCCCATGGTGATGGGCGCGCTGGAGCAGATGATGGGCCAGGTGGACTGGGGCGAGCTGGACGTGATGGTGGTGGACATGCCCCCCGGCACCGGCGACGCGCAGCTCACCATGAGCCAGCGCGTGCCGCTGGCGGGCGCGGTCATCGTCTCCACGCCGCAGGACATGGCGCTGATCGACGCCCGCCGCGGCGTGAAGATGTTCGAGAAGGTGAACGTTCCGGTCCTGGGCCTGATCGAGAACATGAGCTTCTTCTGCTGCCCGCAATGCGGCCACCGCAGCGACATCTTCGGCCATGGCGGCGCGCGGGCGGAGGCGGCGCGGCTGGGTCTGGATTTCCTGGGCGAATTGCCGCTCAAGCTTTCCATCCGCGAGACCTCGGATGCCGGCACGCCCATCGTGCTGGCCGCGCCCGAAAGCGAGGAGGCCGGGCTCTACCGCGCCATCGCCGCGCGCATCTGGGAAAAGCTGGAGGCGGGTGTGGCCCCCGCCGGGCCGCGCATCGTGATGGAGTGAGGGCGCGGCCTCACTCCCGCAGCAGCCCCTCCGCCATGGCGCGGGTGTAGAGCGCCTCGATCATCGGTGCGAAGGGCGGGCCGAGGTCGAGGGCGGGCTGCATCCGCTTCAGGCTGCGCGCGCGGGTCAGGCCCACTTCCTTCCACGCGGGCGCGCCGCAATCCACCTGCTGGGCGAAGCCCTGCAGCCGATCGCAGCCCATGGCGAATCGGGCATCGGGGGTGTCCTGCGCCTCGAACTCGGCCCAGAGGGTGGAAAGCCGCGCGGCGAGATCGGGCGGCAAAGTGCCGAAGATGCGCGCCGCCGCCGCCTGTTCGCGCGCCTGCTGGGTGAGGAGGCCCGCCTCGTCGAAGGCGAAGGTGTCGCCGGCCTCGATCTCGATCACGTCATGCACCGCGATCATGGACAGCACCCGGGCCAGGTCCGGGCGAGGGTCCACCTCCTCCGCCAGAAGCACCGCGATCATCGCCACATGCCAGGCGTGTTCGGCGCTGTTCTCCAGGCGGCCCTGGGTGCGGGCGGCGCGGTGGACGTGCTTCAGCCGGTCGCACAGGTTCAGGAAGCCCTGGATGGCGGCCAGCCGGTCAGGCGGCACGGCCCAGCGTCTCCATCAACTCGCGCCACTCGCGCTTGGACAGGCCGCTCGTCTCCTGCGTCACGCCCTCGCCGGCCAGCATGCGCTTCACGATGGCGAGCATCTGCGCCGACAGCGTCACGGCGCCCATGCGGTAGTCGGCGAAGGCCTCGTAGCTGTGCGGCACCCAGGCCTGGACGATCTTGAGCATCGCCTCGGCATAGACGCGGATTTCATACTGGGCGTGGGCGTCGGCGCGCAGGCTGAGGAAATGCAGCAGGTTGTGCAGGTCCGTCTTCCAGTACCACTGCGTATAGGCGTTGAGCGTGAGGTTCATCCGCGCCAGTTCGCGGGCGAGGCCGGAGCGGGATTCGTCCTGGACGTTCCCCGCCTCGTCCTCGTTCAGCATCCAGGCGTAGTGGTCGTAGTTGCGGGCGGCGTCCTCGCGCAGCAGGCGCAACACTTCTTCCGCCTCCGCGCCTTGCAGCACATCGCCCCGGCCCTGGCGGTTGCTTGCGGATTGCGCGGCGAGCTGCTCCGGCGCCGGGATGTAGAATTCGCGGTCCATGACCGAATACCGCGCCGAATACTCGTTCACATTGGCGGTGCGGTGCCGGATCCATTGCCGCGCCACGAAGATGGGCAGCTTCACGTGATACTTGATCTCGCACATCTCGAAGGGGGTCGAGTGGCGGTGGCGCATGAGGTAGCGGATCAGCCCGCGGTCCTCGTTGGCGGCCTTGGTGCCGCGGCCGTAGGAGACGCGGGCCGATTGCACCACGGCGCCGTCATCGCCCATGTAGTCCACCACGCGCACGAAGCCGTGGTCGAGCACGGGGATGGGCGTGAACAGCATGGCCTCGAGCGCGGGCACGGTGGCGCGGCGCGTCTCGTGGCGCGCGGCCTGGGCCTCGGTCAGTTCCGCCTGCTGGGCTTGGGTGAGTGCCATGGGGTGCCCCTTCTGTGCGCGGGGATTTGAACGGGGCCGGCGCCGGGCGCAAGGGCCGGCCCGCCTCTGGCAATCGCGGCGCCGATGCCCTACATGTCGGGGTGCCGCTTGCGGCTATGGTGATAAACGTTGCGTGGAATAATCGTTACGGACCCGGGGGCAGTGCCCGGCGTCTCCACCACTCCAACCGCCTTTATCGGGGCGCGTGGCACGGGGACGAAACAGGCTCGACGTGCGTGGTAAAGACGCAGCTTTTGCCCGGCATTGTACCGCCGTTATCGGGCTAAATCACAAGTGCCAACGATAACGTCCGCGAGGACGTGGCGCTCGCTGCCTAGGAATAGGTAAGCGCGGTTTGGGGGGCACCGGGCAACAGAAGCCCCCCGCTTGATCCCTGTGCCGAGGCCCATCGGGCCTCGGCACAGGGATCAAGTTTTTTTGTGCCCTCAGGCGCCGGGCGGCCGCGTCCGCGGCCTTGGCTTTCGCGCCCTGAAGGGCGCGCCGGCCGCTGTGCAGCCGGAGCGTGGGGAAGGTGTACTGATCGCCCTCAGGCGCCGGGCGGCGCAGGCGATTTACGGCGCGTTCGCCGCCCGTCACTCCCCTTCCTTCCCTTGCGCCGCCACCCGCCATATGGTGCAGCGCCAGGAATAGCCGATGACAGACACCAACACCCCCAGCCTGCTCCCCTACGAAGCCTGGGCCACGCGCGCGCTGCGCTCGGTGGTCGTGGACGCGCTCGAATACGCGGCGCGCGAGGGCCTGCCGGGCGAACACCACTTCTACATCTCCTTCCGCACGGACCACCCGGGCACCTCGGTGCCGGCGTTCCTGAAGGCGAAATACCCGCACGAGATCACCATCGTGATCCAGCACCGCTTCTGGGACCTGAAGGTGGACCGCGTGGCGCAGCGCTTCTCGGTGGGGCTGTCCTTTTCGGGCATCCCGGCCTCGCTGGTCGTGCCCTTCGCGGCGCTCACCGCCTTCCAGGACCCGCATGCCCAGTTCGGCCTGCGCTTCCAGCCCGAATATGACGGCGAGGAGGACGCGGCGGACCTGCCGCCGCCCGAACCCACCGCCACGGCCCCCGAAGAAGACCCCGCACCCGCCCCCCAGCCACAGGTCGTCAGCCTCGACGCCTTCCGCCGCAAGCGCGACTGACACCCCGCCCGGAGCCCACACCTTGCTCGACAGCGCCACCCCCGCCCGCCCCGAAGGCTTCCACTACAGCCCGACCTTCCCCCTCGCCGAGGACACCACCCCCTATCGCCGCCTGCCGATCGAGGGGGTGAAGGTCATCGAGGTGGACGGCAAGCGCGTGCTGAAGGTGCCGCCCCAGGCGCTGGAGGAGCTGGCCTTCGCCGCCTGCCGCGACGTCTCCCACCTGCTGCGCCCCGGCCACTTGGCCCAGCTCTCCTCCATCCTGAAGGACCCGGAGGCCAGCGCGAATGACCGCTTCGTGGCGCTGGACCTGCTGAAGAACGCCAACATCGCCGCCGGCGGCAAGCTGCCCATGTGCCAGGACACCGGCACCGCCATCGTCTTCGGCAAGAAGGGCCAGCGCGTCTGGGTCGAGGGCAATGAGGAGGAGGCGCTGTCCTACGGCGTCGCCCGCACCTACACCGAGACGAACCTGCGCTATTCCATGATGGCGCCGCTCTCCATGTTCGACGAGGCGAACACTGGCAACAACATGCCGGTGGAGTTCACCATCCTGGCCTCGCCCGGCGAGGACCATGCTGACGAATTCCACCTGATGTTCGTGCTGAAGGGCGGCGGTTCGGCCAACAAGACCTTCCTCTACCAGCAGACGCGCGCGGTGCTGAACAAGCCCAAGCTGCTGGCCTTCATCGAGGAAAAGGTGAAGACGCTGGGCACCTCCGCCTGCCCGCCCTACCACCTGGCCATCGCCATCGGCGGCACGAGTGCCGAGGCCAACCTCAAGGCCGTGAAGCTCGCCTCCACGCGCTACCTGGATGGGCTGCCGGAGACGGGCGACAAGTCCGGCCACGCCATCCGCGACCGCGCGCTGGAGGCCGAGATCCACAAGCTGACGCAGAACCTCGGCATCGGCGCGCAGTTCGGCGGCAAGTATTTTTGCCATGATGTGCGCGTGGTGCGGATGGCGCGGCACGGCGCCTCACTGCCCATCGGCATCGGCGTCTCCTGCTCCGCCGACCGGCAGATCAAGGCCAAGATCACGGCCGAGGGCGTGTTCCTGGAAGAGCTGGAGCACGACCCCGCGAAATACCTGCCCGAGGCCACCGACGACATCCTGGGCGGGGAGGTGGTGAAGCTCGACCTCAACCGGCCCATGGACGCGATCCGCGCGGAGCTGGCGAAGCACCCGGTGAAGACCCGCGTCTCGCTGACCGGCACCATCGTGGTGGCGCGCGACATCGCCCACGCGAAATTGCAGGAACGGCTCGACCGCGGCGAGGGCCTGCCCGACTACATCAAGAACCACCCCGTCTATTACGCGGGCCCGGCCAAGACGCCGACGGGCATGGCCACCGGCAGCTTCGGCCCCACCACGGCCGGGCGCATGGACAGCTATGTGGCGGCCTTCCAGGCCGCCGGCGGTTCGCTGGTGATGCTGGCCAAGGGCAACCGCTCCCGCGCCGTGCGCGAGGCCTGCCAGAAGCATGGCGGCTTCTACCTGGGCTCCGTGGGCGGCCCGGCGGCGCGGCTGGCGCAGGACTGCATCCGCAAGGTCGAGGTGCTGGAATACCCGGAGCTCGGCATGGAGGCGGTGTGGCGGATCGAGGTGGAGGATTTCCCGGCCTTCATCGTGGTGGATGACAAGGGCAACGATTTCTACGAGGGGCTGGAGTGATGCAGCCGGCGTCGCTTTGCCCTTCCCTTTTGCTGGCCCGTGGCCGCCGGCGGCGTCCACAGGACCTGCTGGCAACGACTTCCACGAAGGCCTAGAGTGACCGACCGTCGCCTGCCCGCCCGCTACACCCTCCCCGTGACGGGCTTCTTCCTGACGGCGATCATGACCTTCGTGATCTCCGGCATCTCGACCCTCATGGCGCTGGGTCCCACCCAGGCCATGCTGGCCGCCTGGCCGCCGGCCTGGCTCACCTCCTGGGTCTTCGCCTTCCCCACCGTGCTCGTCGTGCTGCCGCTGGTGCGGCGGCTTGTCGCACGCTTCGTCGCCCCCGCCTGAGAAATTTGGCCTGAGGAACATCCCATGACCCGTCGCCTCATCTCCTCCGGCTCGAAGTTCGAGGAAGAGATCGGCTATTCGCGCGCCGTGGTGGATGGGGATTTCATCTTCCTCTCCGGCACCACCGGCTATGACTACGCCACCATGACCATCGTGGACGACGTGGCGGCCCAGTGCGAGCAGACGCTGAAGAACATCAGCGCCGCCCTCGCCCAGGCCGATGCCACGCTGTCGGATGTGGTGCGGATGCTGGTGATCGTGCCCCGCCGCGAGGACTGGGCCCCCTGCTGGCCCATACTGAAAAAATACTTCGGCGAGACGCGCCCCGCCTCCACCCTCATCCACGCGCAGTTGCAGACCGATGCCATGCGCATCGAGATCGAAGTCACCGCGCGGCGCCAGCCCCGAGGCTAGGGCATGCCGCGTTCACGCCGCCTGCCCCAGCCCGCCATTTGCCGTGGGATTCAGCGTTTTCGGTGACGACACCTCAACGCATCCCGCTTTAAGGACCGCCCCCATGCGCTTCGCCGTGGACCGCCTCGACCACCTGGTCATGACCTGCAAGGACGTGGAGATCACCGCCGCCTGGTACCAGCGCGTGCTGGGGATGGAGCGCGTGGAATTCGGCCCGCACCGCCGCACCACGCTGCGCTTCGGCGGACAGAAGATGAACCTGCGCCCCGTCGAGGCCACGCAATCCGAATGGTTCTCGGGCGTGGCCACGGCGCCGGGTGGGCAGGATCTCTGCTTCATCGTCACCGTCAGCGCGCTGCAGGTGGTGGAACACCTGCACCGCTGCGGCGTCATGGTGGAACAGGGGCCGGTGCCCAAGGATGGCGCGCTGGGGCCCATCACCAGCGTCTATTGCCGCGACCCGGACCAGAACCTCATCGAGATCGCCACCTACTCCGACTGAAAACCGGCGCGGTTCGTCATCCGCGCGCCCCTCTCGCGCGTTTGGCGCGCGGGTGGGGGTGCCGTGCTATTCTCCGCCCCACCACAAGGGGTTGAGGCCACATGACCACGCGCACCGAAACCGACAGCCTCGGCACGGTCGAGATTCCCGCCGAGCGCCTCTGGGGCCCGCAGACCGAACGCGCCCGCCACCTCTTCGCCATCGGCACCGAGCGTTTCCCGCCTTTGCTGCTGCGCGCGCTGGGCCAGCAGAAATGGGCGGCGGCGGAGGCCAATGCGCGGCTGGACGAACTGCCCCGCCATTTGACGGATGCCATCCAGCAGGCCGCGCAGGAGATCATCTCGGGCCAGCGCGACGCGGATTTCCCGCTGACCATCTGGCAGACGGGTTCCGGCACCCAGACCAACATGAACGCGAACGAGGTGATCGCGAACCGCGCCAACCAGTTGCTGGGCGCGAAGCTGGGCGCACGGGCGCCGGTGCATCCCAACGACCATGTGAACCGCGGCCAATCCTCCAACGACAGCTTCCCGACGGTGATGCATCTCGCCGCCGCCGAGGCCGCGCAGCGCCGCCTCAAGCCCGCGCTGGAGACGCTCGCCGCCAGCCTGAACGCGCGGGCGGAGGAATGGGCCGGCATCATCAAGATGGGCCGCACCCACCTGATGGACGCCGTGCCCGTCACGCTCGGCGGGGAATTCGCCACCTGGGCGCGGCAGGTGATCCATGGCGTGGCGCGGCTCGATGCCGCCATGCCCCGCCTGCTGCAACTGCCCCAGGGCGGCACTGCGGCCGGCACCGGCCTGAACCGCCACCCCGATTTCGACCGTATCTTCTGCGAGGTGGTGGCCACCCGCACGGGCCTGCCCTTCACACCCAACCCCGACAAGTCCGAGGGCATGGCGGCGCATGACGCGCTGCTGGAACTGCACGGGGCGATGAACACCATCGCGGCGTCCCTGATGAAGATCGGCAATGACATCCGCCTCTTGGGCAGCGGCCCGCGCGCGGGGCTGGCGGAGCTGATCGTGCCCGATGATGGCCTGTCTTCCAGCATCATGCCCGGCAAGACCAACCCCACCCAGAGCGAGGCACTGACCATGGTCTGCGCCCAGGTCATGGGCAACCAGGTGACGGTCACCATCGGCGCGTCCCAGGGGCATCTGGAACTCAACACCTTCAAGCCCGTCATCATCCAGGCGGTGCTGCAATCCGCGACCCTGATGGCCGAGGCCGCCACCAGCTTCGCCCGCCACATGGTGGACAAGCTGGAACCGAACCACGCGCGCCTGGCCGAGAACCTGGCGAAGTCGCTGATGCTCGCCACCGCGCTGAACCCGCATATCGGCTATGACCGCGCGGTCGCCATCGCCAAGCTCGCGCTGCACGAGGACCTGACGCTGCGGGACGCCGCCGCGCGCGAGGGCGTGGCGGGCGAGGATTTCGACGCCTGGGTGAAGCCGGAGGCGATGCTGCGGCCGTGACCGGGCATCTGGTGAAGCGCAGCCTGCGGCTGGCGGGGCATGGCACCTCCATCGCGCTGGAGCCCGCCTTCTGGGCCGCGCTGGAGGAGGAGGCCGCCCGCCGCGCCATGCCGCTGGCGGCCCTCATCGCCGAGCAGGACGCGACGCGCACCGATGCGGCGGAACCGCTGACCAGCCGGCTGCGCGTCTTCGCGCTGGAATGCGCGCGGGGCGCGGCACGCGGCTGAGGCGGGGCGTTCAGGTGCTGTAGGTGCGGGGCCCGCTGCCGCGGCCGCGGCCCACCGGGTCATGCGGGTCGCTGTCGGTCGGGCCTTGGGGCCGCTGCCCGCCGCGTCCGCGTCCCGGCGGGTCATTCGGATCGGAATCGGTCACGCCGCGCCCACCGCCGCGTCCGCGCCCCACCGGGTCGTCCGGGTCGGAGTCGGTCACGCCACGCCCACCGCCCCGCCCGCGCCCCACCGGATCATTGGGATCGGAATCGGTGACACCGCCTCGTCCGCCGCCACCTCCCCGCCCCTGGCCAGGCGGATCGGACGGGTCGGAATCGGTGACCGGCGGCGGGGCGCGCCGGGGCTCCGGTGGCGCCTTCGGCGCGGGCTCGGGCGGGGCCGGCGTCTTCTGCGCCAGGGCCGCGCCGGCCGGCAGCAGCAACGCGGTCGCGACCGGCACCCGCAAGATCAGCAGCCGCCGCTTCAGCCGCCCGTGTTCATCCATGTCCGTTCCTCCGCGTTCCGGAGCGCCAAGGGCGGCGCCGTCCCGGCCCGATCCTCGTCAACGCCGCACCGCCATCATCGGATGGAAGCCGCGCGGTCCATCGCCGCCAGCGCATCGGCCGCGCCCAGCAGCCGCACCTGGCCCTGCAGCCGCAGGCAGACGCCCAGCACCAGGCCGCGCGCCAGCAGGCGTTCGGCGCAGGCCTCGCCGTGATCCAGCGCCTCGGCCACCAGCGCCGGGGGCAATTCGCCCACATGCGTGGTCACGGGCAGGTCGCGCAGGTCGCTGTCGGGGTCCAGGCTTTCCGCCGGGGCGCGGAGGATGGCCGGGTGGTCCACATCCACCGCATTGGCGATGATGGTGGCGGCGGCGTCGGCCTCGGGCGCGCGGTCGGCCAGCACCGTCACCGCATCGGCGATCCCGCGCGAGAAGCTGCGGCCGCGCCAGCCGGAGGTCGCGATGCCCCGCACCCCATCTCGCCCCCGGATCACGGCCAGCCCATCGGGCACACCGGCCTCCGGCCCCTCCACCAGCCCCACCCGCAGCGTGCTGGCGGGGGACAGGTGCAGCGCGATGTCCCCGCCATTGTTCACATGCGCGAGCTGCACGCCCGGCACGGCCGCGATGGCGGCCAGCACATGCTCGGCCACGGCACCCGCCACCGCCGCCATGGGGGTGATGAAGATGGCGCGGTGCGGCCATGCGGCCTCGGCCATGCGGCGGGCGACGGGGTGGCGGAAGCTGGGCATCCGGCCCAGCAGGGGCGTCCGCAGCAGCGGCAATTCCATCGCGAGGGCAGGCAGCAGGCCGGTGAGAGCCGCGGCCGCGGCCTCGCGCGCCTGGAGCACGGCGGGGCGCAGGCCCTCGATGCCGATGACGAGGTCTATGGGCCCGTCCTGCAGATGCAACCGCCCATCGGGCAGCATGGCGCGCCGGGGCGCGGGCCAGGCGCTCATGCCCCCATCGGTCATGAGGGCGCGTCGGGCCAGGGGTTGGCGCGGGGCCAGGGGGCGTTCACCGCGGCCTCCGCGTGGCGGGCAAGCAGGGTCTCGAGGGCGATGGCCTGGTCCACATGCCCTCCAAGTGCGGCGTAAAGCCCGGCGCGCAAGGTGAATTCGATGGGCGCCACCAGGGCGGGCGTCGGCACATGGCCGAAGGCGTTGTCCGGGATGGCCAGCACATCGGCCATGATGGTGATGCCCCCGCCGGGCCAGAGGGTGCAGGGCGCGCCGCCCATGGTGACGCGCACCTCGCCCGCCTGGACGGCGCGGGTCAGCAGAATGGGGTTGTCCGTCACACCCGCGCGCAGCGAACCGCCGGCACCCGCCATGAAGAGGATGGAAGTCAGCGCCGGTTCGCAATTCTCGCCGATGCGGGCGACCGTCTGGGCCACGGCGTCGGGCATGGGGGCGGGGACGGGGCGCAGGGCCTCGTCCAGTTCCAGCCACAGGCTGTCCTCGCCCGTCGTGCTGGTCATCAGCACGCGCATCCCGGGCCAGGCGAGCTTGGGGTCCAGGCTCTCGATCAGCGTCAGCGGGTCCGTCACGTCGGTGCCGCCCCAGCCGGTGCCGGGGTGGGCCACCTGGAAATAGCGGCCGGGGGTGGAGCGGCGGCCGCGCACGCGCAGGCCGGAGGGGCGCATGTTCAGGCAGCGCCCCGCCTGGTGCTCGGTGAGGACCCCGGTAATGTGGTCGTCCACCACCACCACCTCGTCCACATGGCCCTGCCATTGCTGGGCGAAGATGCCGACCGCGGCACTGCCGCAGCCCACCCGCATGCGCGTCTCGGCCACGCCGTTGACGATGGGGGCCGCGCCGGCCTGCAAGATGACGCGGGAACCGCCCGGGATCGTCACCTCGATCGCCTGCTTGCGACACAGCGCCAGCATGGCCGCGCAGGTGACCTGGCCCTCGCGCTTGGAGCCGCCGGTCAGGTGCCGCACGCCGCCGAGCGAGAGCATCTGCGAGCCATATTCGGCGGTGGTGACATGGCCGATCTGCTCGCCCTCATGCAGCACGGGGGCGCATTCGGGGCCGAGATGGCGGTCGGTGTCGATCTTCACCTTCAGCCCGCAATAGCTGAAGATTCCCTCGGTCACGACCGTGACGGTGTCCACCCCCTCATGCTTCTGCGCCACGATGAAGGGCGCGGGCTTGTAGTCGGGATAGGTGGTGCCGGCGCCAATCGCCGTGACGAAAACCTGCGGCGGGGGCGTGACATCGCCCGCCCAATCCTCGGCGGCGTCGAGGAAGGGGACCAGCGGCGTGCCCTCCTCCACCGCCTGGTGCAGCAGCACCAGCGGGTCGGTGCGGATGAGGCGCCCGTCCTCGTTGGCATAGCGGTGGCAGGCCCCGGCGCGGCCGGGGCGGATGCGGCACAGCACCGGGCAGGCGTCGCAGCGGACGATGCCCTCATTCCCCTCGCGGGCGCCGAACTGCTCGGTCCGGTCGGTCATGGGCGGGCCGCCAGGTGGGGGTGTCGCAAATCCTGCCTCCGTCATCGCAACGGATTGTGCTTTCCCTTGGCGACACGCTCAATCGGAAACTAGGCTGGGAAATCAGGCGCAAGGGGGATTGGATGGCGCGGGTGCTGGTGCGTGGCATTGGACTGTTCTTCACGGGCGAGATGGACACCCCCCTGCGGGACGCCGACGCCCTGCTGATCGAGGGCGGGAAGGTGGCCGGCATCGGCCGCGCGGCGGATTTCGACGCGGAGGGTGCCACGGTCATTGACGCCAAGGGCTGCGCCGTCATGCCCGGCCTGATCGACAACCATGTGCATCCGGCCTTCGGCGACTGGACCCCGCGCCAGAACCAGCTGGGCTGGATCGAGGCCATGGTGCATGGCGGCACCACCACCCTGATCTCGGCGGGCGAGGTGCATCTGCCCGGCCGTCCGAAGGACCCGGTGGGGGTGAAGGCGCTCGCCATCGCCGCCCAGCGCTGCTTCAGCGCCTTCCGCCCCATGGGGGCGCGGGTGCTGGCCGGCGCCCCGGTGCCCGAGCGCGGCCTGACCGCCGCCGACTACGCCGAGATGGCGGCCGCCGGCGTGCGCTTCGTGGGCGAGTTCGGCCTGGGCACCGTGAAGGACGAGGCCGAGGTGGTGGAGGTGATGGGCCATGTCCGCGCCGCCGGGCTGAACGCCATGATCCATTGCGGCGGGCCTTCCATCGCGGGGTCCAACCTGATGCAGGCGCCGGTGGTGATCGCGGCCGATGCGGACATCGTCGCCCACATCAATGGCGGGCCCACCAGCCTGCCCGCCGCCGAACTGACCAAGGTGATCGAGGGCACCAGGCGCGCCATCGAGGTGGTGCACAACGGCAACCCGCGCAACGCCATCCACGCCATGAACGTGCTGCGCGAGATGGGGCGGCTCGACAGGCTGGTGCTGGGCACGGACAGCCCGGCGGGGTCGGGCGTGCAGCCGCTGGGTGTCATGCGGACCATCTCGCTGTTGTGCAGCCTGGGCGGGCTTGATCCGGCCATCGCCATCGCGGCGGCGGGCGGCAACACGGCGCGCTGGCGCGGGATCGAGGCGGGGACAATCGCCGTCGGCCGCGCGGCGGACCTGGTGTTCCTGGATGCCCCCATCGGCGGGGCGGGCAGCGATGCCGCCCAGGCCTTCAGCTTTGGCGAACTGCCCGGCATCGGCATGGTGATGGTGGATGGCGAGGTGAAGACCGCCCGCAGCCGCAACACGCCGCCCGCCGCGCGCATCCCGGAGGTGGTGGCATGATCATCCGGAAATACATCGCGCTGGTGGAGGAGGTGGCGCTGGAACAGGGCCAGACCGTGACGCCCCCTATCCGCCGCGCCGTGGCCGCCTGCGTGCTGCTGAACCCCTTCGCGGGGCGCTATGTCGAGGACCTCGCGCCCCTGATCGAGGCGGGCGAGACATTGGGCGCGGAACTGGCCGCGCGCGCCGTGGCCGCGCTGGGCATCCCGGGCGAGCAGGTCCACAGCTTCGGCAAGGCCGCCGTGGTGGGCGAGGGCGGCGAGCTGGAACACGCCGCCGCCCTGCTGCACCCCAGGATGGGCGCGCCGGTGCGCACCGCGCTGGGCAAGGGGCCGGCGCTGATTCCTTCCGCGAAGAAGCGCGGCGGCATGGGCACGGCCATTGATATCCCGCTCGGCCACAAGGACGCGGCCTTTGTCCGCTCGCATTTCGACGCCATCGAGTTCCGCTGCACGGATGCGCCCATGGCGGGCGAAATCCTGCTCTGCCTGGCGCTGACCACCGGGGGGCGGCCCTTGCCGCGCATTGGGGGGCTGGAGGTGAAGGACATCGTGGGGACGGATGGTTTGCGATGACCAACCGCCGGCCGCGCCATGGATGACCAGATTCGCCTCGTGCTGAATGGGGCGCCCCGCACCCTGCCACCGCACCAGAGCCCCACCACCACCCTGCTGGACTGGCTCCGCGCCGAGGGTCTGACCGGCGCCAAGGAGGGCTGCGCCGAGGGCGATTGCGGCGCCTGCACCGTGGTGCTGGAGGGCGCCGATGGCGGCCGCACCCCCGTCAATGCCTGCCTCTGCGTGCTGGGCCAGCTACATGACCGCGCCATCCGCACGGTGGAGGGGCTCGGGCCGCAGCACACCGTCCCCCGCGCCCTGGCCGAGGCGGACGCCACGCAATGCGGCTTCTGCACCCCCGGCATCGTCATGTCCGCCTGGGCCCATACGCGCGAGGGCGGCGATCCGCATGAGGCGCTGGCGGGCAATCTCTGCCGCTGCACGGGCTATCGCCCCATCCTGGACGCCATGGCGCGCCTACAGGATGACGGCGCGGCGCCGCCCGCCCCCGTGGTCCCGGACAGCGCCAAGTTCGGCGGCTTCCATTTGCCGGCCTCGCTGGACGAGGCGCTGGCGCTGCGCGCCGTGCGGCCGGAGGCCCTGGTGCTGATGGGCGGCACCGATCTCGGCCTGCGCTTTTCCGAGCACCGGGAGCATCCGGCCCAGGTGCTCTGCCTGCTGAACGTGGCGGAGATGAAGGGGGTGGAGGTCCGCCCCACCGGCCTGCGCATCGGCGCCGCCGCCAGCTACGCCGAATGGCTGCGCGCCTGCCGGGCCGATGCCGCCTGGGCGCCGCTGGTGCCCTATCTGTCGCGGCTGGGGTCGCGGCAAATCCGGGGCTTGGGGACGGTGGCGGGCAATCTCGGCACGGCCTCGCCCATCGGGGATGCGCTGCCGGTGCTGCTGGCGCTGGGCGCGGTGGTGGAGGTGGCGCAGCTGCGCGGCGTGCGGCATGTGCCGGTGGGCGAATTCCTCACGGGCTATCGCCGCAACGCGCTGGCGCCGGAGGAACTGATCGTCGCCATCCACCTGCCACGCCCGCCGGAGGGCGCCTTCCTGGCGGCGGAAAAGCTCTCGCGCCGGCATGACCAGGACATCAGCGCCGTCTCGCTCGCCGCGCTGATCACCTTCGAGGATGGCGTGGTGCGGGAGGCGCGGCTGGCTTTCGGCGGCATGGACGCGACGGCACGCCGCTGCGCCCCGGCCGAGGCCGCGCTGCGCGGCCGGAAACTGGATGACGGGGCGCTGGCGGGCGCCGGCCAGGCGCTGGACTTCGCGCCCATGGCGGACTGGCGCGGCAGCGCCGAATACCGGCTGGAAGCGGCGCGCGGCCTGCTGCGGCGCCTCGCACTTCGCCATGCCGGGCTGCCGGCGGAGGTCTTCGCATGATGGATGGCGGCAGCTTCCGCCTGAAGCATGCCGGCCAGGCCATGCGCCATGACAGCGCGCTGAAGCACGCCTCCGGCGAGGCCCGCTTCCTCGACGACCTGGCGGAACCTGCGGGCCTGCTGCACGCGGCGCTGGTGCTCTCGCCCGTGGCGCATGGGAAGCTGGACGCGCTGGAAAC
Source organism: Roseococcus suduntuyensis (assembly GCF_014196305.1). Taxonomy (GTDB): domain Bacteria; phylum Pseudomonadota; class Alphaproteobacteria; order Acetobacterales; family Acetobacteraceae; genus Roseococcus; species Roseococcus suduntuyensis. The sequence continues at coordinate 866,733 of NZ_JACIDJ010000001.1, read as the reverse complement.
GGCCTCCGCCGCCGCGATGCCCAGCGTGGTGCGGATCATCACGCCCATGGACATCCCGGGCGAGAACGACATCGCCCCCATCGCGACGGGCGAGGTGATGCTGGCCGAGGCGGTGGTGGAGCATCACGGCCAGGCGCTGGCCATCGTGGTCGCCCATACCCGCGACGAGGCCCTGCGCGCGGCGGCCGCCGTGACCACCGCCGTGACACCCCTGCCGCCGGTGCTGAGCATCGAGGAGGGTCTGGCGCGCGAGGCCTGGATCATCAAGCCGCAGACCATGGTGGCGGGCGATGCGGCGGCCGCGCTGGAGGCCGCACCGCACCGCCTCGCGGGCCAGTTCCGCGCCGGCGGGCAGGAGCATTTCTACCTGGAGGGGCAGATCGCGCTGGCCATCCCGGGCGAGGGGGAGGAGATGCTGGTCCATTCCTCCACCCAGCACCCGACCGAGGTGCAGCACATCGTGGCGCGGGTGCTGGGCGTGCCCTATCACCGCGTCACGGTGCAGTGCCGCCGCATGGGCGGGGCCTTCGGCGGCAAGGAAAGCAATGCCAGCTGGATCGCCGCCGCCGCCGCCGTCGCCGCCCGGCTGACGGGCATGCCCGTGAAGCTGCGCCTGCCCCGCCGTGCCGACATGGCGGCTACCGGCAAGCGCCACCCCTTCCTCTATCGTTGGGAGGTGGGCTTCGACGATACGGGGCGGCTGCTCGGGCTGGATGCGCTGCTGGCGGGTGATGGCGGGCATTCGGTGGACATGTCGGCCGGCGTGGTGTTCCGGGCGCTGACCCATGCGCTGAACTGCTACGGCGTGCCGGCGCACCGCATCACCGCGTGCGCGGTCAAGACCAACCATGTCAGCAACACCGCCTTCCGCGGCTTCGGCGGACCCCAGGGCGCGCTGCTGATGGAGGAGGTGCTGCACGCGGTCGCCGCGCATCTGGGCCGCGAGGTGGACGCGGTGCGCGAGGCGAACTTCGCCAGCCGCACCCCCTATGGCCAGGCGCTGGACCCGAGCCTCACGCGCCGCGTGCTGGCCGAGGCGAAGCAGGACGCCGGCTGGGCCGCCAAGCGCGCCGAGATCGCCGCCTTCAACGCCGCCCACCCCACGCTGCGGCGCGGGCTCGGTTCCTTCGTCTGCGCCTTCGGCATCAGCTTCGGCATCGTCCACCTGAACCAGGCGGGCGCGCTGGTGCATGTCTACACCGATGGCTCCATCCGGCTGGCCCATGGCGGGACGGAGATGGGCCAGGGGCTGTTCATCAAGGTGGCGCAGGTGGTGGCGGAGGTGTTCTCCGTGCCAGTCGAGACGGTGGGCCTCAGCGCCACCTCCACCGCCGAAATTCCGAACACCAGCGCCACCGCGGCCAGCACCGGCAGCGACCTCAACGGCTGGGCCGCCCATGCGGCGGCGACGACCCTGCGCGAACGCATGGCCGAGGTGGCCGCGCAGCATTTCGGCTGCCCGGTGGAGGAGGTGGTCTTCGAGGAGGGGCAGGTCTTCGCGAGCCGCGCCGGCAGCAACAAGCGCCTGACCTTCGGGGAATTGGCGAAGCTGTGCTGGAAGGCGCGCGTCAGCCTCTCGGCCACCGGCTTCTACAAGACGCCGGACATCCACTGGGACGCGGAGGCGCTGAAGGGCGAACCCTTCCATTATTTCACCTATGGCGCCGCCGTGGCCGAGGTGCTGCTGGACACGCTGACGGGCGAGCATCGCTGCCTGTCCGCGCATCTCGTGCAGGATTGCGGGCGCAGCCTGAACCCGGCCATCGACATCGGCCAGATCGAGGGGGCCTTCGTGCAGGGGATGGGCTGGCTCACCACCGAGGAGTTGTGGTGGGACGGCGAGGGCCGGCAGCGCACGCTCGGTCCCTCCACCTACAAGATTCCCGGCTCGCGTGACGTGCCCCCGGTGCTGCAGACGCGGCTGCTGGCGGGCTCGGCCGGGCGGGCGCGGACACTGTTCCGCTCCAAGGCGGTGGGGGAGCCGCCGCTGCTGCTGGCCACCGCCGTGGTGAACGCGCTGCGCGACGCGGCGGGGCTGGTCCACCTCGACTTGCCAGCCACGCCGGAGCGGCTTCTGCTCAATTTAAAGGCAATAAAATCGGGGCCGTAAAGGCGCTTGCATGTCGCTGCGGGCTTGGCCATACAGGCATGGCTGGGCTGCGGAATAAGCAACCCGGCAGGGACACAAGCCGCCGGGGCAAACCCCGGATTCAACAATGGCGTGGGGGACGGATCCGGGTGAGCGACATCATCCTTCAGACGGAGAATCTGACGAAGGAGTTCCGCGGCTTTCTGGCCGTCCAGGACGTCAACATCAATGTGCAGCGGGGCACCATCCATGGGCTGATCGGGCCCAATGGCGCGGGCAAGACGACCTGCTTCAACCTGCTCACGAAATTCCTGATCCCGACGCGCGGGAGCATCACCTATGACGGGCGCGACATCACGCGGATGAAGCCCGCCGAGGTGGCGCGGCTCGGCCTCGTGCGGTCCTTCCAGATCTCGGCGGTCTTCGCGAACCTGACCGTGCTGGAGAATGTCCGCATGGCGTTGCAGCGCCAGCGCGGCGCCAGCTTCGACTTCTGGCGCTCGGAAAAGGTGCTGCGGCAATATGACGACCGCGCGCATGAGTTGCTGGCCGATGTGGGGCTGACCGAATACGCCGATCTGCGCGCGGGTCAGCTTCCCTATGGCCGCAAGCGCGCGCTGGAAATCGCCACCACGCTGGCGATGGACCCCGCGATGATGCTGCTGGACGAACCCACGGCCGGCATGACGCATGAGGATGTGGACCGCATCGTCACCCTGGTGAAGCGCGTCTCGGCGGGCCGCACGGTGCTGCTGGTGGAACACAACCTCAAGGTCGTGGAAGGGCTGTGCGACCGCATCACCGTACTGGCCCGCGGACAGATCCTGGCCGAGGGCGACTATGCCGCCGTCAGCCGCAACCCGGAGGTGCAGGCGGCCTATCTCGGCACCGACCCCTCCTCCGTCGGCGTTCCGGAGGGCGCGCACCATGGCTGACGCCCCGCTGCTCCAGGTGAAGGGCCTTGAGGCCTGGTATGGCGAAAGCCACGTGCTGCACGGCGTGGACATCCACATCAACGCCGGCGAGGTGGTGACGCTGCTGGGCCGCAACGGCGCGGGCAAGACCTCCACGCTGCGCTCCATCATGGGGCTGGTAGGGCGCCGCGCGGGCTCCGTGAAGTATGACGGGCGGGAGCTGATCGGCGCGCGGTCGGACATCATCGCGCGCGCGGGCATCGGCTATGTGCCGGAGGAACGCGGCATCTTCGCCTCGCTCTCGGTCTACGAGAACCTGATGCTGCCGCCCGAGGTGCTGCCGGGCGGGCTTCCGGTCGGCACCATCTACGAGCTGTTCCCCAACCTGCTGGAGCGTCGCAACAGCCCAGGCACCAAGCTCTCGGGCGGCGAGCAGCAGATGCTGGCCATCGGCCGCATCCTGCGCACCGGGGCCAAGCTGCTGCTGCTGGACGAGCCTTCCGAGGGGCTGGCCCCCGTGATCGTGCAGCAGATCGGCCGCACCATCCGCGAGCTGAAGAGCCGCGGCTTCACGGTGCTGCTGGTGGAACAGAATTTCCGCTTCGCGCAGACCGTGGCCGACCGCCACTACGTGATGGAACACGGGCGGGTCGTGGACATGGTGGGCAATGCGGAGCTGAACGCCTCGCTGGATCGCCTGCACGAATATCTGGGCGTCTGAGACCGACAAGAAGCGGCCGGACCGGAAACCCCAAGGAAGGAAACCCAAGGAAATGACCACCACCACCCGCCGCACCCTACTCGGGGCCGCCGCCACCGCGCCGGCCTGGGGTGCGCTGCCGATGTCGCGCGCCCGCGCGCAGGCGGCCAACACCATCCGCATCGGCGTGCTGACCGACATGTCCGGGACCTTCCGCGACCTGAACGGGCCGAACACGGTGGCGGCCACGCGCCTCGCCGTGCAGGAATTCGCGGCGCGCGGCTTCAACGTGGAAGTGGTGGTGGCCGACCACCAGAACCGCCCCGATGTCGCCACGGCCACCGCCCGCCAGTGGTTCGACCGCGACAATGTGGACGTGGTGAGCAGCCTGGCCGCCTCCTCCGTGGCGCTGGCCGTGGCGGACTTGGCGCGCGAGCGCAACAAGGTGGCCATCGCCACCTCCACCGCCACCTCGGACCTGACGGGCCGGGCGTGCAGCCCCAACACCGTCCACTGGGTCTATGACACCTACATGCTCTCCAAGGTGGCGGGTGCGGCCATGGTGCGCGCGGGCGGCGACACCTGGTTCTTCCTGACCGCGGACTACGCCTTCGGCCATGCGCTGGAACGCGACACCACGGGCTTCGTGCGCGCCGCCGGCGGCCGTGTGCTGGGCAGCGTCCGCACGCCCTTCCCCGGCACGACCGACTTCAGCTCCTTCCTGCTGCAGGCCCAGGCCAGCCGCGCGAAGGTGATCGGGCTGGCCAATGCCGGCGTGGACACCATCAACTCCATCAAGCAGGCGGCGGAATTCGGCATCACGCGGCGCGGCACCAAGATCGCCTCGCTTCTGCTGTTCATCACCGACGTGCATGCGCTGGGGCTGGAGGTGGCGCAGGGCCTGGTCTGCGCCAACACCTTCTACTGGGACCTGAACGACGGCACGCGGGACGTGTCGCGGCGCATCCTGGCGCTGGCCGGCGGCGACATGCCGGTGGCGATGAGCCATGCGGGCGACTACGCGGCCAACCTGCACTACCTGAAGGCCGTGGCCGACCTCGGTGTCGCCGCCGCCAAGGCCAGCGGGCGCGACACGGTGGCGCGGATGAAGGCCATGCCGACCAATGACCTGGCCTTCGGCGAGGGCCGCATCCGCGAGGATGGTCGCAAGCTGAACCGCGCCTACCTCTTCGAGGTGAAGACCCCGGCCGAAAGCCGCGGCCGGCACGACTACTACAAGCTGCTGCAGTCCACCGACGCCGAGGAGCCCTGGCGGCCCCTGGCCGAGGGCGGCTGCGGCTTCATCCGCAGCTGAAGCGGCCAAGCGCAACAGAGGAAGGAGTTCCCCCCATGAGCACCACTTCCCGCCGCACCCTGCTCGGCGCCGCCGCCACGGCGCCCGTGTGGGGCGCGCTGCCCTACCGCTCGGCCCGCGCCCAGGCGGCCAACACCATCCGCATCGGCGTGATGAACGACCAGTCGGGCCTCTACCGCGACCTCTCGGGGCCGGGCTCCACCCAGGCCGTGCGCCTCGCGGTGCAGGAAAGCGGCATCGCGCAGCGCGGCGTCACTGTCGAGGTCATCCAGGCGGACCACCAGAACCGCCCGGATGTCGGCTCCACCGTGGTGCGGCAATGGATCGACCGCGACAATGTGGACGTGATCGTGGACGTGCCCACCAGCTCGGTGGCGCTGGCGGTCAACACCATCGTGCGCGAGCGGAACAAGGTGTTCCTGAACAGCGGTGCCGCCACGTCCGACCTGACGGGCGCGCAGTGCAGCCCCAACACCATCCACTGGACCTATGACACCTGGATGCTGGCCAACTCGACCGGCGGCGCGATGGTGGCGGCCGGCGGCCAGACCTGGTTCTTCATCACGGCCGACTACGCCTTCGGCCATGCGCTGGAGCGCGACACCAGCGCCTTCGTCCGCCAGGCTGGCGGCCGCATCCTGGGCAATGTCCGCACACCCTTCCCGGGCACGACGGATTTCAGCAGCTTCCTGCTGCAGGCCCAGGCCTCTCGCGCGCAGGTGATCGGGCTGGCCAATGCCGGCGGCGACACCATCAACTCCATCAAGCAGGCCGCCGAATTCGGCATCACGCGGCGCGGCGTGCGGCTGGCGGGGTTGCTGGTCTTCGCGACCGACGTGCATGCGCTGGGCCTGCAGACGGCGCAAGGCCTCGTGCTGACCGAGACCTTCTACTGGGATTTGAACGACAAGACCCGCGCCTTCACCCAGCGCCTGGGCGCGATGCCCAATGACACCCGCCCCTCCATGGTGCAGGCCGGCTGCTACTCCTCCGTGCTGCACTACCTGAAGGCGGTGGGCGAGATGGGCGTGGCCGCGGCCAAGGCAAATGGCGCCGAGGCGGTGGCCCGCATGAAGGCCATGCCGACCAGCGATGACGCCTTCGGCGAGGGCACCATCCGCGCCGATGGCCGCAAGCTGCACCCCGCCTACCTGTTCCAGGTGAAGACGCCGGAGGAGAGCCGCGGCGCCTGGGACTACTACAAGCTGCTGCAGACCGTGCCCGCCGACCAAGCCTTCCGCCCCATGGCCGCCGGCAATTGCGCGCTCGTCCGCAGCTGAACTGACGCGTGAGGGGGCGGGGGCAACAACCCCGCCCCCGCCTGCCCTGCCTGCACCTCCCGGGAGAAACGAAAAATGTCCCAATTCCATCGCCGCGCGCTGCTGGGCGGCGCGGCCGCCACCGCCGCCTTCGGCGCCCTGCCCGCCCATGTGGCGCGGGCGCAGGCCGCGAACACCGTCAAGATCGGCATCCTCAACGACCAGTCGGGCCTCTATCGCGACGTGAACGGGCCGGGCTCCGTCGCCTGCGTGCGCCAGGCCATCCAGGATTCCGGCGTGGCCGCGCGCGGCGTCAATGTCGAGGTGGTGGTGGGCGACCACCAGAACCGCCCCGATGTCGGCTCCACCATCACGCGGCAATGGATCGACCGCGACAATGTGGACGTGATCCTGGACGTGCCGACCAGCTCCGTCGCACTCGCCGTCAACACCATCGTGCGCGAGCGGAACAAGATCTTCCTCAATTCCAGCGCCGCGACCTCGGACCTGACGGGCGCGCAGTGCAGCCCCAACACCATCCACTGGACCTATGACACCTACATGCTCGCCAAGAGCACGGGTGGCGCGATGGTGCGGGCGGGCGGCGACACCTGGTTCTTCATCACGGCCGACTACGCCTTCGGTCACGCGCTGGAGCGCGACACCTCGGGCTTCGTGCGCGCGGCCGGCGGCCGGGTGCTGGGCCAGGTGCGGACGCCCTTCCCGGGCACGACCGATTTCAGCAGCTTCCTGGTGCAGGCGCAGTCCTCGCGCGCCAAGGTGATCGGCCTCGCCAATGCGGGCGGCGACACCATCAACTCCATCAAGCAGGCGGCCGAATTCGGCGTGACGCGCCGCGGCACCAAGCTCGCCGCGCTGCTGATGTTCATCAGCGACGTGCACAGCCTGGGGCTGGAGACGGCGCAGGGCCTCGTCTGCACCGAGAGCTTCTACTGGGACCTGAACGACCGCACCCGCGCCTTCACCCAGCGCGTGCTGCCCTCCATGCCGGGCGGGCTGCGCCCGGGCATGGGCCAGGCGGGCTGCTACTCGGCCATCATGCACTACCTCAAGACGGTGGCGGAGATGGGGGTGCCGGCGGCGCGCGCCAGCGGCGTGGACACGGTCAACCGCATGAAGGCCCAGCCCACCAATGACGACGCGATGGGCGAGGGCACGATCCGCCCCGATGGCCGCCGCATGCAGCCCGTCTACCTCTTCGAGGTGAAGACGCCGGCCGAAAGCCGCGGCGCCTGGGACTACTACAAACTGCTGCAGACCACCCCGGCCGCCGAGGCCTTCCGCCCGGTGGGCGAGGGCAACTGCGCCCTGGTCCGCAGCTGAGGAATACCCCCGGGCCGGCCGGCCCGGGGGCGCGTGTGACTTCACCGGGGCACGGCCGCCCCGCCCTGCCCGGCACGTTTGCGCCGGGCGTGGTGGGGCGGCCGAACCCTTGCCAGGGATGACTGATTCCGATGGACGAGATCTTCGGCATACCCGCGCCATTGCTGTTCGGCCAGCTTCTGCTGGGGCTGATCAACGGGGCCTTCTACGCCCTGCTGTCGCTCGGCCTCGCCGTCATCTTCGGCATGCTGAACGTGATCAACTTCACCCACGGCGCCCAGTTCATGATGGGCGCCTTCGTGGCCTGGATGCTGCTGCACTATCTCGGCATCGGCTACTGGTGGGCCCTGCTGCTGGCGCCATTGATCGTGGGCTTCACCGGCGTGGTCATTGAAAAGACAATGATCAGTCGATTGTACAAACTGGACCACCTCTACGGGCTGCTGCTGACCTTCGGCGTGGGCCTCATCATCGAGGGGCTGTTCCGCAACCAGTATGGCAGCTCCGGCATGCCCTATCGCATCCCGCCGGAACTCCAGGGCGCCTGGGACCTCGGCTTCATGTTCATGCCGGTCTATCGCGGCTGGGTCGTGATCGTGGCCATCGTCATGTGCCTGGCCACCTGGCTGGTCATCGAGAAAACGAAGCTCGGCTCCTACCTGCGGGCCGCGACGGAGAACCCCGCGCTGGTCCAGGCCTTCGGCATCAACGTGCCGCGGATGATGACGCTGACCTACGGCGCGGGCGTGGCACTGGCCGCCTTCGCGGGCGTGCTGGCGGCGCCGATCTATTCGGTGAACCCGCAGATGGGCGCCAACCTCATCATCATCGTCTTCGCCGTGGTCGTCATCGGCGGCATGGGCTCCATCCTCGGCTCCGTCGTCACGGGCTTCGGCCTCGGCGTCATCGAGGGTTTCACCAGGGTCTTCTATCCGGAGGCATCCGCTACCGTGATCTTCGTCGTCATGGCCATCGTGCTGCTGCTGCGGCCCGCCGGCCTGTTCGGGAGGGCTTAAGCCATGGCCGGTCCCGGCTTCTCCGGAGGGGATTTCAAGCACGAGGAACAGGTGTTCCTCGGCTTCACCCGCACCCAGCTCATCGCCTTCGGGCTGATGGTGGCGCTGGTCGTCATCAGCCCCTTCTTCCTCTACCCCGTCTTCCTGATGAAGGTGCTGTGCTTCGCGCTCTTCGCCTGCGCCTTCAACCTGCTGATCGGGTATGTGGGGCTGCTGAGCTTCGGGCATGCGGCCTATTTCGGCATGGGCGGCTACCTCGCCGGCCACGCGGCCAAGGAATGGGGGCTGCCGCCCGAGATCGCCATCCTGATCGGTGGCGCCACGGGGGCCATCCTGGGCCTGGTCATCGGCGCCATCGCCATCCGGCGGCAGGGCATCTACTTCGCCATGATCACTCTGGCCTTCGCGCAGATGGTGTATTTCTTCTGCCTCCAGGCGCCCTTCACGGGCGGCGAGGACGGCATCCAGTCCATCCCGCGCGGCATGCTGTTCGGCGTGTTCAACCTGAACTCCGACATGACGATGTACTGGCTGACGGCCGGCGTCTTCCTCATCGGCTTCCTGCTGGTGCACCGCATCGTCCACTCGCCCTTCGGCATGGTGCTGAAGTCCATCCGCGAGAACGAGCCGCGCGCCACCTCGCTCGGCTACCGCACCGATGACTACAAGCTGATGGCCTTCGTGCTGTCCGCCGCGCTGTCGGGCGTGGCGGGTGGCACCAAGTCCATCGTCTTCGGCATCGCGACCCTGACGGACGTGTTCTGGACCATGTCGGGCGAGGTGGTGCTGATGTCGCTGGTCGGCGGCCTGGGCACCATCTTCGGCCCGGTGATGGGCGCGGTCGTCATCATCACCATGCAGAACTACCTGGCCGAATTCGGCGCCTGGGTGACGGTGATCCAGGGCGTGATCTTCGTGCTCTGCGTGCTGGCCTTCCGCCGCGGCATCGTGGGCGAGATCGGCAACTGGCTGAAGGTGCGGCTGTAGCGTCTGATCGCCCCACTGGCGCCGCCCCGCGTGGGCGGCGCCCATTTCGCGGCGGTTGCCGCCACCCCGGGAAAAAGCGACATCATTCGCCAACCGGCGCCGCCCTTCCAGGCGCGCCGGAGATGAGGAACCCCATGCCCACCCGCCTTTTCGCCGTCGCACTCTGCGCGGCCCTCGCCCTTCCCACCGCCCTGACCGCCCAGCACGCGGGGCATGCGGGCCACACGGAGCTCACCACCATCAACGGCGTCGTCCCGCGCGGCGTCTACCGCCCGCTGGAGGAGGTGGTGGTGCTGCTCGACATCACGGCCTCCGACGGGCAGCGCCTGGTGGTCACGCGCGGTATTCGGCGCGCCGGCACGCGCGCGCCCATCCATGTGCACGAGCATGGCGGGCACACCTGCGTGCTGTCCGGCACCATCACGGATTTCGTGGAAGGCCACCCGGACACGGTCTGGCCCGCCGGCACCTGCTACTACATGCCGGCCAACACGCCGATGACGGCCGCCAACCTCGGCACCGAGGACGCGGTGCTGATGGACACCTTCAAGCTGCCGCCCGGCGCGCCCACCATCACCGTCGTGGAGCAGGGCCTGCCGCGCTGAGGCTCACGCGGCGCGCAGGGCCTCCAGGAAGCGATCCACCCGCGCGCGCAGCGTGGTGGCCTGGCTGGTCAGCTGGGTGGACACGGTCCGCAGCTCCGACCCGGCCGAGGCCGCCGCCCGCGCACCGGTCAGCACCTCGTCCGTCTGCCCGGCCACCTCGCTGGTGCCGGACGCGGCCTGCGCCACCGCGCGCCCGATCTCCTTGGTGGCGATGGCTTGCTCCTCCGCCACGCCGGCCACCTGGGTCGCGAGCGCGCTGAGCGCCTCGATCGAGCCGCCGATGCTGCGGATGGCGGCCACCGCCTGGCCCGTCTCGGCCTGCATGGCCTGGATCTGCTTCCCGATCTCCTCCGTGGCGCGGCCGGTCTGGGCCGCCAGGGTCTTCACCTCGCTCGCCACGACGGCGAAGCCCTTTCCGGCCTCGCCCGCCCGCGCCGCCTCGATCGTGGCGTTCAGCGCGAGGAGGTTGGTCTGGCCGGCGATGGAGCCGATCAGCCCGCTCACGTCGTTGATGCGGTCCGTCACCTTCACCAGACCCTCGACCACCGTGTTGGTGGTGCGCGCCTCCTGCTCGGCACGGGCCGCGAGCTCGGCGCTCTCGGTCACACGACGGGCGACCTCGGAGACGCTGGCCGCCAGCTCCTCGGTCGAGGCCGCCACCGCCTGCACGTTCTGCGAGGCGGTGCCGGCCGCCGCCGCCATGGCCTCCGCATGGGATTGCGCGGAGGCGGAGGTGCGGCCGATCAACTCCGCGGCCGCGTCCAGCGGGATGCTGGCGTTCGAAAGGTCCGCAAGGAGGCGGCCCAGCTCGTCCTCGAAGTCGCGGATCAGGGCCTCGTTGCGCTCGGCACGGGCCATCTTCGCGGCCTGTTCCGCCGCCGACGCCGCGGCCAGCTCCTGCGCGGCCAGGGCGTTGTGGCGCAGCACCTCCAGCGCCTGGGCCAGCGCGCCCAGCTCGTCCGGGTGGCCATGGGGCGGGATCGGCGCCTCGTGGCGGCCTTCGGCCAGGAGGCGCACGGCCGGCGTCAGCCGGCCCAGCGGCGCCACGATCCGGCGCAGCAGCAGCCAGGTGGCGCCGGCCAGCAGCAGCGCGACAAGGATGACGAGGCCGGCCAGCAGGAGGACGCCCCGGCCGGACGCCTCGCGCAGGGCCGTGGCGCGCGCCTCGGCCTCGGCCAGCGCGGCGTCCATCAACACCACGGGCATGCGGCTGAGCGGGGGCCCGAAGGCCGAATACGCCTCCAGGCTCATGGGATAGGGCTGGCCCGCCCGGCCCGCATCGAACAGCGCGCGCACCTGGGACAGGCCCTCATCCACGAAGCGCCGCTGCACCTCGGCCACGGCCGCGGCCAGGCGGGGCGGGGCGCCCAACAGGGCCACCTCCTCGCGCAGCCGCTGCCAGATGGCGTCGCGCACGGCGCCATGGATCTGCACGGCCTCCACCTCGCCGGGGTTCAGCGGGCGGCCGCCGCGGATGGCGCCGCTGATGGGCAGCAGGCCGCGGGTGGTGGCGGAGCGCAGTTCCCGGGTGCCGCGCGCCACCTGCAGCAGGTTGCCCAGCTCGGGCGCCTGCTGGGTCAGTCGGGCATGAACCGTGGACGTTGCTTCCTGCACCTGCGCCAGCAGGGCGTCGAAGGTGGGCACGGGGCGCTCCGCCTCGGGGGTGCGGCGCTCGGCCAGCGGCAGGGCTATCGCGGCATACAGGAGGGGGCGCAGCGCCGAAAGCCGCGCGGCGGCGTTCTCCAGCGCCTGCTGCTGGGCCGCCACCTCCGGCAGGGCGGCGACGCGCAGGGCGGCGATGGCCGCGGCGAGCGTGCGGTCGGTATCAGTCGCCATCTCCCGCAGTTCCTGGATCTGCGTGGGCGTGGCCGCGACGGGCAAGTTGGACCGGATGAAGGCGAAGGAGCGTTCGAAGCCCATGGCGTCCGCGAGGCGCAGCAGGCTTTCCGCGGCGGCGATCTGGCGGCTGGCCTCGATGGCCTCCGCGCGGCGCCCCCATTCCTGCCAGGCCATGCGTCCCGCCATGAGCGAGGTCACGGCGAAAACCACGACCATGACCGCGGGAACGAGCTTCCGAATCTGCATACAAGCCTCTCTGCCAGGTGTCGGCGCGGCTACAGCCGCCAACGCCGCACCCTTGATGGCAGAGAGTTAACGTCCCCCTATCCCGCGAAGGGATCCCTGAGCGAAATGGTGTCGTCGCGGTCGGGCGAGGTGGAGAGCATCATCACCGGCGCCTCCACCAGTTCCTCGATGCGGCGCACATACTTCACCGCCTGGGCCGGCAGGTCGGCATAGCTGCGCGCGCCGCGGGTGGAGCCGGACCAGCCTTCCATCACCTCGAAGATGGGCTCGGCGCGGGCCTGGGCGCGCATGGCGGCGGGCAGGCGCTTCATCACCTCCCCATCCACGCGGTAGCCGGTGCAGAGCTTGAGTTCCGGCAGCCCGTCCAGCACGTCCAGCTTGGTCAGCACCAGGCCCTGCACGCCGCCGATCTTCACCGCCTGGCGCACCATGGCGGCGTCGAACCAGCCGCAGCGGCGGGGCCGGCCGGTGACGGTGCCGAATTCATGCCCGCGCTCGCCCAGCAGGCGGCCCGTCTCGTCATGCAGTTCGGAGGGGAACGGCCCGCTGCCCACGCGCGTCGCATAGGCCTTGGCGATGCCGAGCACGAGGCCCACCTGGTCGGGTCCCACGCCCGCCCCCGCCGCCGCGCTGCCGGCCACGGTGTTGGAGCTGGTGACATAGGGGTAGGTGCCGTGGTCCACGTCCAGCATCACGGCCTGCGCGCCCTCGAACAGCACGCGCTTGCCCTCGTGGCGGGCGGCGTCGAGGCGTTCCCACACGGCTTCCGCATAGGGCAGCAGCTTGGGCGCGAGCGCCAGCAGCGCCTCCAGCAGCGGCGCCTTCTCGAACTCCGGCGCACCGAGGCCACGGAACAGGGCGTTGTGGTGCAGCAGCAGCTCATCGAGCTTGGCGGACAGCGTCTCCGGCTCGGACAGATCACAGAGGCGGACCGAGCGGCGGCCCACCTTGTCCTCATAGGCGGGGCCGATCCCCCGCCCGGTGGTGCCGATCTTGTCCTCGCCCCGCGCCGCCTCGCGCGCGCGGTCCAGCGCCGGGTGCAGCGGCAGGATCAGCGGCACGTTCTCCGCGATGCGGAGGTTGTGCGGGCCGACATCCAGCCCCTGCGCGCGCACCTTGCTGATCTCGGCGAGCAGCGCGTCCGGGTCCAGCACCACGCCATTGCCGATGACACCCAGCTTGCCGCGCACGATGCCCGAGGGCAGCAGCGACAGCTTGTAGGTGTTGCTGCCGACCACGAGCGTATGGCCCGCGTTATGCCCACCCTGGAAGCGCACGACGATGTCGGCCCGGCTGGCCAGCCAGTCCACCACCTTGCCCTTGCCCTCATCGCCCCACTGGGCGCCGATCACGGTGACATTGGCCATCAGACGGAACTTTCCTCGGTAACGGGAACGGGCGCGGTGCCGTCCCAGACATGGCTGCACCGCAGCGCGGCGGGCGCGTCGGCGGCGGACAGCGCGGCGATGGTGGCGAAGCCCTGGCGCCGCAGCCCCTCGCCCACCGCGGGCGCGGTGCCGATGGGCAGGAAGCAGCGCGGGCGGCTGGCGGGCTTGGGTGCGGCGCGCAGCACCGCGTCGGGGTAGAGCGTCATGCCCGTGGCCGGCTCGTCATTCGCGGACTGGTAGCGGCCGCCGCGCGCCATCTCGCCCGTGGCGCCTGGCCCGTAGATCGTGAAGGCCACGCCCACATGATAGCGGAAGCCGCGGAACTCGATGGGGTCCAGCGTGACGCGCAGCGCCGGCGCGCGGGCGGCGATGGCGGCGATGACCAGCGCCGCGTTCTCCGCGATGGCGCGGGCCGCCTCGGGCAGGTCGAGGCCCCGCAGAACGGCCAGTGCCCCCTCGGCCGGGCCGGCGGCGGCGAGCAGGGGCGGCAGCAACGCGGCCACCGGGCCGGCGTCGCGCGCCAGGGTGGCCACGGCGGCGGCGTCCTTGCGGTCCAGCGCGCGGATCAGGCGCCGGGCCACCGCGTCCTCCAACCCCGCCGCCTCCAGCAGGGCCTGGGCCATGCGCGGCAGGGTGATGTCCAGCGTGATGCCGGTGACGCCGACGCGCGCCAGGGCCTCGGCGGCCACCAGGGCCACTTCCGCATCCGCCTCCGGGGCCGCGCCGCCGATGAGTTCGATGCCGGCCTGCGCCAGTTGCCGGGCCGGGGCCAGTTCGCTGCCGCGCACGCGCAGCACGGGGCCTTCGTAGCAGAGCCGCAGCGGGCGGGGCTGCGCGCCGAGGCGCGTCGCCGCGATGCGCGAGACCTGGGGCGTGGTGTCCGCCCGCAAACCCATCATGCGCTGGCTGACCGGGTCCATGAGACGAAAAATCTGTTCGGAGACGGCGGCCCCCGATCCGGCCAGCAGCCCGTCCTCGAATTCCAGCAATGGGGGCTTCACGCGCTCATAGCCGTGGCGGGCGAAACCCTCCATCAGCGCCTCGACGAGCGCGGCCTCGCGCTCGGCGGCTGGCGGGAGCACGTCCATCAGGCCCGCGGGCAGCAGCCCGGGCGGAGGGGAGAAGGCGTCGTTCATGCCCCGGCTGTGTGGCAGGGGGGCGGGGTGGGGGCAAGATGGGGTGGGCTTGTGGTGCCATGCGCGCAGGGCCATCTGCGCCGCCATGATGGATCCGAAGTCGCTGCTCGAACAATTCCTGGGAAGGGGCGGCACCGCGCACGGCGGCAGCCCCTGGCAGCTCCCGCCCGGCAAGCCGCCGGCAAAGGCGCAGTCGCCCTGGCCCGCGCAATGGCCGAGCGCCCCTCCGCAGACCAAGCCCGCCCCGCAAGGCCAGGGCAGCCTGACCGACCGTGCGCGGGACCTGCTGGCCGGCGCCGGGCCTGGCGGGGCGGCGCTGGGCGGGCTGGCCGCCGGTGGCCTGCTGGGCACGCTGTTCGGCGGCAAGCGCGGCGCGGCCCGCAGCGTGCTGACCCATGGCGGGGCGGCGGCGCTGGGCGCGCTGGCCTATCGCGCCTGGCAGAACTGGCAGGCGGGGCAGCAGCCGGCCTCGGCGCCCCCGGCCGCGCCGCCCGATGCCGCGGCCGACACCGCCTTCATCCCTGGTGCCACCGAGGCCGCGGCGGGCGAGCCCTTCGAGCTTTCCCTCATCCGCGCCATGGTCGGCGCCGCCCAGGCCGATGGGCATATCGACGCCGCCGAACGGTCGAAGATCTTCGAGCAGGTGGAGCGTTCCTCGCTGGATCCCGCCGCCAAGGGCTTCGTCTTCACCCTGCTGAACCAGCGCATCGGCGTGGAGGAGGTGGCCGCCGCCGCCAATTCGCCCGAGCAGGCGGCGGAACTCTGGCTGGCCTCGCGCCTCGCCATGGACCCCGACCAGCCGGCCGAGCGCGTCTATCTGGACGCGCTGGCCCACCGCCTCGGCATTCCGGCCGAGTTGGTGGCGCATCTGGAGCGCCAGGTGGTGGCGGCCGCTTCAGCCTCGACCTGAAGCGGCCGATTCACGCCTTCGGCGATCCCGCCGAAGGCGATCGGACGCTAGCAGGCATGAAACCCGCCCCCGGGGATGGGGGCGAATTCCACGATGCCGTGCAGGCGGAAGCCCTCCGGCCCCAGGGGTTCCACCACCAGCGCGCCGCCCTCCGGGAAGGCGCGCCCGGCCACCGGGTCGCCCATGATCATGATGGGGGGCGTGCGGTGGCCCACCAGCACGCGGTTCACCCCCGGCGGCGGGATTTCGGCCAGCAGGCGGCGGTGCTGGTCCAGCACCCAGGACAGGCGCGGGCCGGAATAGTCATCGGCCAGCAGCTCGTCCGTCACCACCACGTTCTCCGCGCCGAAGGCATGCTCCGCCGTGTCGCGCGCGCGATAGACGGGGCCGGCCAGCACGGGCAGCGCCACCGGCACGCCCAGTTCGCGCAGCCTTGCGCCGATGCGGGCCGATTGCGCGCGCCCGCGCGGGGAGATGTTGCGCTGCCCGCCGCGGTCGCCCACGCGGTAGCTGCGGTCACAGGGTTCGCCGGCGGTATCGGCGTGGCGGAAGAACAGGGTGTGGCCGCCCGCGCGTAGCCGGGCCAGCAGGGGCGCGGCCTCCGGCGAAGTGGCCTCCAGCGGCGACAGGCGCTGGGCCAGGGCCGGGGTTGCGAAGAACAGGGCGGGCAGGGCGCGGCGGACGATCATGCCCGGCAGATGGGGCCGCCCTGCCCTGTCCGGAAGGTTCAGCCGCGCTTGGCGGCACCCCAGGCCGCGTCCAGCCAGGGCAGGACCGCCGCCACGTCCGAGGCCTCCACCGTGGCCCCGCACCACAGGCGCAGCCCCGGCGGCGCATCGCGGTAATGGGCGGCGTCCAGCGCCACGCCCTCGGCCTCCAGATAGGTCACCATTCGCTGCGCGATCTCGGCCTGGTGGTCAGGCGCCAGGTCGCGGAAGCGCAGGCAGATGGAGGTGCAGGAGCGCGTGGCGGGGTCCTCGGCCAGGAATTCCGCCCATTTGCTGCGCGCCACCCAGTCGGCCACCAGCTTGAGGTTGCCCTCGGCCCGCGCCACCAGCCCCTTCAGGCCGCCCACGCTCTCCGCCCAGCGCAGCCCGTCCAAAGCATCCTCCACGCAGAGCATGGAGGGGGTGTTGATGGTGTCCCCCTTGAAGATGCCCTCGATCAGCTTCCCGCCCTTGGTGAGACGAAACACCTTGGGCAACGGCCAGGGCGGGGTGTGGCTTTCCAGCCGCGCCACGGCGCGGGGCGAGAGGGCCAGCATGCCATGCGCGGCCTCGCCCCCCAGCACCTTCTGCCAGGACCAGGTGACGACATCGAGCTTGTCCCAGGGCAGTTCCATGGCGAAGGCGGCGGAGGTGGCGTCGCAGATGGCCAGCCCCTCGCGGTCGGGCGCAATCCAGTCGCCATCCGTAAGCCGCACGCCGGAGGTGGTGCCGTTCCAGACGAAGACGCAGTCCCGCGCCCAGTCCACGGCGCCGAGGTCCGGCAGCTTCCCGTAGGGCGCCTTCAGCAGCCGCACATCGGGCAGCTTCAGGGCCTGGGTGATGTCATTGGCCCATTCGGCGGAAAAGCTCTCCCAAGCCAGCACATCCACCCCGCGCGGCCCCAGCAGGGACCACAGCGCCATCTCGACCGCCCCCGTGTCCGAGGCCGGCACGATGCCCAGCCGCCAATCCGCCGGCATGCCGAGGATGGCGCGGGAGCGTTCGATCACCTCCGCCATGCGCGCGCGGGAGGCGGGGGCGCGGTGGCTGCGGCCCAGCAGCGCCCCCTCCAGCGCGGACAGCGAGAAGCCCGGCCGCTTCGCGCAGGGGCCGGAGGAGAAATGCGGGCGTTCGGGCTTCAGCATGGGCGGGATTCTCAGACGGGAGCGGCGCGGGCGATGGCCAGGAAATCCTCGGCGACGAGGCTCGCCCCCCCCACCAGGGCGCCATCCACCTCGGGCAGGGCCAGGATGGGCTTGGCGTTGGAAGGCTTCACCGAGCCGCCATAGAGCAGCCGCGTGGCGCGGGCGGCGGGGCCGAAGCGTTCCACCAGGGCCGCGCGCATGGTGGCGTGGATGGCAGCGATGTCGTCCTCGGTGGGGGTGCGGCCGGTGCCGATGGCCCAGACGGGCTCATAGGCCACGATGCCGCCGGCGGTCACGAAGCCATAGGGCACCGAGCCCTCCAGTTGGCCGCGCACCACCGATTCGGCCAGCCCACCCAGGCGCTCGGCCTCCGTCTCGCCCACGCAGACGATGGGAATGAGGCCCGCGGCCAGCGCCGCCTTGGTCTTGGCCAGCACGGCGGCGTCATTCTCCGCGTGGTCGGCCCGGCGCTCGGAATGGCCCAGGATGACATGGGTGGCGCCCACGTCGCGCAGCATGGCGGCACTCACATCGCCGGTATGGGCCCCCTTGCCGGCGGCGTGGCAATCCTGCCCGCCCACCGCGACGCGCCCGCCCAGCAGCACCACCGACACGGTATGCAGGTGCGGGAAGGGCGGGCAGACCAGCAGGTCCACGCCCTCCACCCCCTCGCGCACCGCCTCGGCGAGGCGCGCGGCCTCACGCACGGTCCCGTGCATCTTCCAGTTGCCGGCGATGAGGGGACGAATCCCTTGGGTCATGGGCGGGCTTCCTTCTTTGCGGGGGAGGGATAGCCGAGGCGGATGTTTGGCAACAGCCCGTGGGCGCGCTATGCGCGCGGACATGATCACCTTCATGCGCCGGCTGGCCGCGACCTGGGCCGCCAAGCTCCTCTTCATCCTCCTCATCCTGTCCTTCGCGGTCTGGGGGATCGAGGACATGATCCGCGGCATCGGGCGCGATGACAGCGTGGCCCGCGTCTCGGGCCAGGCCATCGAGGCGCCCGAGGCGCAGGAGGCGGCGCGGCGCGAGCTGCAGCGCATCAGCCGCGCGCTCCAGGGCCGCTTCGAGCCGGACGCCGCCATGCGCCGCGCCGTGGCCGAGCAGGTGGTGGAGGGCCTGGTCCTCGACCGCGTGCTGCAGCAGGAGGCGGCGCGGATGGGCGTGGTGGTGCCCGATGACGCGGTGCGGGACTACGTCTTCCGCATCCCGGGCTTCCAGGGGGCGGATGGGCGCTTCTCGCGCGAGGTCTTCAACAGCTTCCTGCGCAACAACGACATGAGCGAGGCCTTCTTCCTGGGCCTGCTCCGCACCGACCTGGCGCGGCAGCAGATGTCGGGCGCGGTGCGGGCGGGCGCCGCCCTGCCGGAGACGGCCGGGCGCCGCCTGCTGGGCTGGTCGCTGGAACGCCGCAGCGTGACGCTGGTGGAACTGCCCTTCGCCCAGGCCCCCGAGCCCGAGGCGCCCACCGAGGCGCAGCTCGCCCGCTTCCACGAGAACAACCCTGCCGCCTTCTCCACCCCGGAGTACCGCGACGTCAGCGTCATCACCATGAACGCCGAGCGGCTGATGGCCGCGGTGGAAGTGACCGAGCGCGAGATCGAGGATGCCTACGCCGCCGCCCGCGAACGCTTCGAGGTGGCCGAGCGCCGGCGCATCCAGCAGGTGATCGTGCAGGAGGAGGCGCAGGCCCGCACCCTGGCCGAGGCCTGGGCGGCCGCCCCTGACTTCGCCACCTTCCAGGCCGCCGCCCGCGCCGAGGGCGCCGCCGCCAGTGAATTGCCCCCGACCACCCAGGCGGAACTGCCCATCGCCACCCTGGGCGATGCCGCTTTCGCGCTGGCGCCCGATACCATCTCGCCCCCCATCCAGTCGCCCTTCGGCTGGCATGTGCTGCGGGTGGTGGAGGTGACGCCGCCCAGCCGGCGCGAACTGGCCGAGGTGCGCGACGAACTCCGCAACGAGATCGCGGCCGAGCGCGCGGCCGACCTCGCCTTCGAGCGCGCCAACCGCATCGAGGACGCGCTGGCCGGCCGGGTGGGCCTGGCCGACATCGCCCAACGCTATGACCTGGCCTATGCCCGCGTGCGGATGGATGCGAGCGGCCTGACGCCCGAGGGCCAGCCTGCCGAGCTTCCCGTGGCCGATGCGGCGCGCGAGGCCGCCGTGCGCGCCATCTTCGCCCAGGCGCCGAACGCCGATGTGCGGCTCCAGGAAGGCGATTGGGGCTTCATGGCGGTGCAGGTGAACGAGGTGATCGCCCCGGCGCTGCGCCCGCTCGACCAGGTGCGCGAGGATGTGGTGGCGGCCTTCATGGCCGATGCCCGCCGCCGCGCCCAGGATGCGCGCGCCGCCGCCCTGCTGGCCGCGGTGCGGGGCGGGCAGACGCTCACCGCCGCCGCGGCGGCCGAGGGCATCACCGCCGAGGAACTCGGGCCCTTCGGGCGCGAGCCCGGCGGCGGCAACCCCATGCCGCGCGACCTGCTGGCGCCCGCCTTCGAACTGGCCCCGCAGGGCGTGACCATGGTGGAGCTGCCGCAATCCTTCGCCGTGATGCAGATGACGGGCGTGACGCCGGCCGACCTGACGGGGCAGGAGCAGCCCATCGCGGCCGTCCGCGCCACCGGCGCCCAGCGCATGGCCGACGACATCGAGGTGCAGTACCAGGCGGCGCTGCGGGCGCGGGCCGATGTGCGGATCAACCCGCGCATGATGGACCGCGTGGCGGGGAATTCCCTGCCATGAGCGGCCCGGACAGCGCCTTCCGCGACGCTTATGCGCGCGGCGAGAACCAGCTTCTCTGGCGCGAGCGCGTGGCGGATTTGGAGACGCCCGTCGGCGTGTTCCTGAAGCTGGCGCATGGCAAGCCGCATTCCTTCCTGCTGGAGAGCGTGGAGGGCGGGGCGGCACGCGGCCGCTTCTCGGCGGTGGGCATGGCGCCGGACCTCGTCTGGCGATGCCGGGATGGCGTGGCCGAGTGCAACACCCAGGCCCTCTCGGCTCCCCACGCCTTCGTGCCGGAGGAAGCGCCACCGCTGGAGGCCCTGCGCGCGCGCGTGGCGGCGCTGCGGATGCCCCTGCCGCCCGGCATCCCGCCCATCGCGGCCGGGCTGTTCGGCTATCTGGGCTATGACATGGTGCGGCTGATGGAGCGGCTGCCCAGCACCAACCCCGATGTGCTGGGCATCCCCGACGCCATCATGATCCGCCCCACGCTGGTGGCCGTCTTCGACCATGTGCGCGACGCCCTGACGCTGGCCACGCCCGTCTGGGCCGAGGCGGGCGGGAATGCAGAATCCGCCTGGGCCGAGGCGCAGGCGCGGCTGGACGAGGCCGAGGCCGCCCTGGCCCGCCCCCTTCCCCGCCCCGCCCCGCCCGCGAAGCTGGCGCCGCAGCCCGCGCCCGTCTCGAACTTCACGCCCGAGGGCTACATGGCGGCGGTGGAGCGCGCCCGCGAATACATCCGCGCGGGCGACGCGTTCCAGATCGTGCCCTCGCAGCGCTTCACGGCGCCCTTCGCGCTGCCGCCCTTCGCGCTGTATCGGGCGCTGCGGCGGATCAACCCGGCACCCTATCTGTTCTTCTTCGACCATGGCGGCTTCGCGGTGGTGGGTGCCTCGCCGGAAATCCTGGTCAGCGCCAAGGATGGCGAGGTGACGATCCGCCCGCTGGCCGGCACGCGCCGCCGCGGCGCCACGCCCGAGGAAGACGCCGCGCTGGAAGCGGAACTGCTGGCCGATCCGAAGGAGCGCGCGGAGCACCTGATGCTGCTCGACCTCGGGCGCAATGATGTGGGGCGGGTGGCTTCCATCGGCTCCGTGCGCGTCACGGCGCAGTTCCGCATCGAGCGCTACAGCCAGGTGATGCACATCGCCTCCGAGGTGCGCGGGCGGCTGCGGCCGGGGCTTTCGGCGCTGGACGCGTTGCAGGCGGGTTTCCCGGCCGGCACGCTGTCGGGCGCGCCCAAGGTGCGCGCCATGGAGATCATCGAGGAGCTGGAGCCGTCACGCCGCGGCCTCTATGCCGGGGGCGTCGGGTATTTCGGCGTGGACGGCAACATGGACATCTGCATCGCGCTGCGCACCGCACTGGTGAAGGAAGGCAGCCTGCACGTCCAGGCCGGCGCCGGCGTGGTGGCCGACAGCGACGCGCGGGCCGAGCATGAGGAATGCATCGCCAAGGCCCGCGCCCTGTTCCGCGCGGCGGAGGAGGCGGTGAGGTTCGCGGCGGGGGGCGGGTAGGCGCCGTCCGATCGTCGCTGGTGCAGTCAGCGGCGTAAATCGGCCGGGCGATCACGTCCGATCGTCCCGGCGCAGCCGGCGGCGTAATTCGGCCGGGCGAAAAACCCCCGCTTACCGGCGTTTTTCCTCGATCGCGTCCCAGATGGCGCGTTCCAGGTGGATGCCGTCGAACCGCGCGAGTTCCTGCAAGCCGGTGGGCGAGGTGACGTTGATCTCGGTGAGATAGCCGCCGATCACGTCGATGCCCACGAAGATCATCCCGCGCTTCTTCAGCTCCGGCCCGATGCGCGCGCAGATCTCGCGCTCGCGGTCGGTGAGTTGCGTGGGTTCGGCGCGACCGCCGACATGCATGTTGCTGCGCGCCTCGCCCTCGGCCGGCACGCGGTTGATGGCGCCCATCGCCACGCCGTCGATCAGGATCACGCGCTTGTCGCCCAGGCGCACGGCGGGCAGGTATTGCTGCACCACCAGCGGCTCGCGCGAGCGTTCGGTGAACATCTCGACCAGCGAGTTCAGGTTGGGGTCGTCGGGCCGCAGGTGGAACACGCCCGCGCCGCCATTGCCGAACAGCGGCTTGACGATGATGTCGCCGTGCTTGGCGCGGAACTTCGCGATCTGGCGCGTGTCGGCCGTCACCAGCGTCTCGGGCATCAGCTCCGGGAAATGCGTGACGAACAGCTTTTCCGGCGCGTTGCGAACCTGGGCGGGGTCGTTCACCACCAGCGTCCTGGGGTGGATGTGCTCCAGGATGTGCGTGGCCGTGATGTAGGCCATGTCGAAGGGCGGGTCCTGGCGCATCAGCACCACGTCCACGTCGCGCGCCAGGTCCAATTCCACAGCTTCGCCAAAGGTGAAGTGGTTGCCCTTCTCGCGCCGCACCGTGACGGGATGCGCCTGCGCCAGCACGCGGCCGGCGTTCAGCGACAAATGGCGCACATGGTAGTGCCAGAGCGTGTGGCCGCGCGCCTGGGCTTCCAGCATCATGGCGAAGGTGCTGTCGCCATCAATGTTGATGCTCTCGATCGGGTCCATCTGGACGGCGACGCGCAGCGCCATGGTCAAGCTCCTTATTGGTTCCTGTGATGTGCCACGCGCGGGCGCGTCAGGCCAGCAGGCTGCGCCCCGTCATGGCGGCGGGCTGGGGCAGGCCCATCAGCGCCAGCAGCGTGGGCGCGATGTCGCCGAGGCGCCCCTCTCGCAGCACCGCCCCCTCGGGCCCGCCCATCAGCAGCACGGGCACGGGGTTGGTGGTGTGGGAGGTGTGCGGGCCGTCATTGGCCGGGTCGCGCATCAGTTCCGCATTGCCATGGTCCGCCGTCACCATCAGGGCGCCACCCTGGGCGCGGACGGCGTCCGCGATGGCACCCAGGCCCCGGTCCACCGCCTCGCAGGCGCGGATGGCGGCACTCAGGCTGCCGGTGTGGCCCACCATGTCGGCATTGGCGAAGTTTAGCACGATGAGTTCATGCGCGCCGGAGGCGATGGCCTCCACCGCCTTGGCCGTCAGTTCCGGTGCGCTCATCTCGGGCTGCAGGTCATAGGTCGCCACCTTGGGCGAGGGCACCATGATGCGCGTCTCGCCGTCGAAGGCCACCTCTTCGCCGCCATTCAGGAAGTAGGTGACGTGGGGGTA
The DNA here is from genome assembly GCF_014196305.1 of Roseococcus suduntuyensis. GTDB lineage: Bacteria > Pseudomonadota > Alphaproteobacteria > Acetobacterales > Acetobacteraceae > Roseococcus > Roseococcus suduntuyensis. Next base: position 843,259 of record NZ_JACIDJ010000001.1, on the reverse strand, counting down.
TTTCTCCGTCTCGGCCATGTGCAGCTGGGTGCGGCCGGCGGCACTCACCACGGCGCCCAGGATGTCCTCCATGGATTGCGGCGGGAAGATCGTGCCGATCAGCGGGTTCAACTCACGGGAGTATTCCACGAGGCCCAGGGCGGCGGCGAAGCGCGGCGCGCGGGGACGGGCGAAGCCCGTGAAGGCCGGGTCCAGCAGGGCGGCGAGAATTTGCCGCACCCGGTCGGCCCGAAAATTGAAGCAGAGAATGCCATCGCCATCCGCCATGCCCGTGTGGCCGGGCAGGACGGAGGCGGGCAGGAATTCGTCGTGCTTGTCGGCGGCGTAGCAGGCGCGGATGGCGGCGTCGGCGCTCTCGGCCTGGTTGCCTTCGGCCAGGACCATGGCGCGCCAGGCCTGCTCCACCCGCTCCCAGCGGTGGTCGCGGTCCATGGCGAAGTAGCGGCCGGTGATGGTGGCGATGCGCGCGTGTTTCAGTGCGCCGAATTCCTGCGCCACCACCGCCAGCGAATCCCCCGCCGCGCGCGGCGCGGTGTCGCGCCCATCCGTCCAGGCGTGCAGGGCCACGGGGATGCCCGCCTCGTCCAGGAGGCGCGCGAGTGCCAGCGCATGGCGCTGGTGCGAATGCACCCCGCCCGCCGAGATCAGGCCGACAAGATGGGCCGTGCCGCCGCCCGCCTTCATGCGCGCGATGAAGTCGGCAAGCGGGGGCATCGCACCCAGGCTGCCATCGGCGATGGCGGCATCAATGCGCGGCAGATCCTGCATCACCACCCGGCCGGCACCGATGTTCAGGTGCCCGACCTCGCTATTGCCCATCTGGCCGGGCGGGAGGCCCACATCGAGGCCCGAGGTCCGGAGGTGATTGCGCGGGCAGGCGGCCCAGAGCGCGTCGAAATTCGGCGTGCGGGCCAGCGCCACCGCATTGTCCACACTCTCGGCGCGATGGCCCCAGCCATCCAGGATCACCAGCATCACGGGCTTGGTCATGCGCAACTCCCTCTCCGCGCCCAAGGCCTTACGGCGGAACGGGCGGGCTGTCAGCCGGGGGGGTTGAGCAGGCGGGTGATGAGGCCCTCCTCCGCCGGCAGCGCGCCGTCCAGCATCAGATGCGCCAGGCCATGCACCAGGCCCCAGGCGCGCAGGGCGGCATCGGGCGAGGGCGCGGCCGCGTAGAGCCCCGCAAGTGCCGCGTCCGAGGCCTGGGCCAGCGGCGGGTGCTGCTTCGACCGTTGAAGCAGGGGGCCGAACATCAGCCGGAAACGGCCTGGCCGGGCGAGAGCGAAGCGGAGGTAGGCGGGCCCCATCTCGGCCAGCGGCCGCCCGCCCAGGGCCGCGCCGAATTCCGCGAAGTGGCGCGCGGCCAGCGCGGCCAGCAGCGCCTCCTTGTCCGCGAAGTGGCGATAGGCGGCGGTGGGGGAGACGCCGGCCATCCGCGCCACCTCGCGCAGCGACACAGCGCCATCGCCGCCCTGGTCCAGCAGCGTGTCGGCGGCGTCGAGCAGGGCGGCGCGCAGGTCTCCGTGGTGATAGGGCTTTTCCGATGTTGACACCGATCACATTCCCGCTATGTTCACATCGTCAACATAAGGGGTCTGGGCGTCATGTCCATGCTGCAAGTGCATCTTTGGTCCTCGCTGCTGGCGGCGGCGCTCATTCTCTCGGTGCTGGTGCTGCCCAAGGGGACGGCGCGGCACCGGCTGGCGGGGAGGGTCGCCGTTGGGGCCTGGGCGCTGGCGGCGGCCTCCTCCTTCGGGTTGCCGGCCTGGGGGCACCTGACCCCCATCCACGCGCTGACGCTGCTGACGCTGGTGATGCTGCCGCTGGGCATCCGCTATGCCCGGCAGGGGCGCATCGCGGCGCACCGCACCACCATGCTGGCGACGGCCGGCGGGTTGCTGACGGCCGGCATCTTCGCCACCGTCATCCCCGGCCGCTACCTCTATGGCGTGGTCTTCGGCTGAGCCTCCCGCAGGGCCGCCACCTCGGCCCGCAGCGCGCGGATTTCGCGCAGCAGGGCGTGCTGCTCTTCCTCCAACTCGCGGGTATGGGCGTCGGCAGCCACGGCGGCCGGGTCGCTCGCCTCGCGCTGCTTCCGCAGCGTCTGGATGCTGTCCACGATCACGCCGATGAACAGGTTCAGCACCACGAAGGTCGCGATCAGGATGAAGGGCACGAAGAACATCCAGGCCAGCGGCTGCTGCGCCAGGATGGGCCGCACATTGGCCTCGGACCAGGATTCCAGCGTCATCATCTGGAACAGGGTGTAGAGGCTTGAGCCCAGCGAGCCGAAGCGGTCGGGCAGGATCTCGCCATAGAGCTTCGTCGCCATCACCGCGAAGACGTAGAAGATCAGCCCCATCAGCATGACGATGGAGCCCATGCCCGGCAGGGCGTGCAGCATCGCCTCGACCACCAGGCGCATGCTGGGCACCACCGAGATGAGGCGCAGCACGCGCAGGATTCGCAGCGCCCGCAGCACCGACAGCGGCCCCGTGGCCGGCAGCCAGGCGATGGTGATGATGGCCAGGTCGAACAGTCCCCAGGGGTCGCGGAAGAAGCGGCCGCGGAAGGCGTAGATGCGCAGCGCCACCTCGGCCGTGAAGATCACCAGCAGCGCCCGGTCCAGCACCGCCAGCACCCCGCCCCATCGCGCCGAGATGGTCTCGCTGGTCTCCAGCCCCAGCGTCACGGCGTTGAACAGGATCAGCCCGATCACGATCTTCTGGAACAGCGGCTCCATGACCAGACGCGCGGCGCGCGCGCGCAGGTCGCTGCCGGAATCGGCGCTGGTGAGGGCTTCCTGCATGTGGGGCAATGTCCTGTTGGTGCGCGCATGGAATGGGCGCGCGCCGCGCCAGGATCAAGCCCCTGGAGCAGGCCGCGTCCACACAGCCTGCTCCAGCCGTTTCTGGAAGGCGGGGTTCAGCGTTTTCGGCGAGCCCGCCTCAACGCACCCCGCCCCGGGGTCAGAGGGGAACGGCCGGATAGCTGAACAGCCAGGGATGGGCGATGAGGAAAACCAGCCACGCCACCGCCCCCCCGGCCCAGACGAGGACCGGGATTTCCGCCGGCACCAACCGGTTCCGCCCCGCCAGGATGGCGCCGAAGGGGATGATGGAGGTGACGGGGCCGAGCCGCGCCCACATCTCCGGGCTCCGCGCCGCCACCTTCCGGTCAATGGAGGGCATGCCCACCAGCGCCGTCACCAGGAATGCGCCGAAGAAGAAGACGCCGCCCAGGCTGCCCTTGGCGACCAGGTGGACCAGCCCCCACAGCGCGAAGGACCACAGCATGGGGTGGCGGGTGATGCGCTGGATGCCGCGCGGCTCGGGCGTGGTCAGCTTGCCGCCCACCACGGTGGGGTTGGGCGTGGCGACCGAGGCCACGAACAGCACGAAGGCCGGCAGCATCAGCAGCGCCAGCACCCAGCGCAGCCAGTCCGGCGTGAGCCACAGCCCCACATAGGGCGCCGCGCCCCAGGCCTGCACCAGGAGGATGATGGCGCCCACCGACAGCAGCGAATAGCCGATGGTGAAGGGCAACTCCCCCACCCGCGCCACGATGCGCGCCCGCGCCACCGTGCCCGCGATGCCGAAATGCACCCCCACCCAGAGGCAGGAGGCCAGAATCAGGAGGAACATGCTCATCCGCGCAGCTTAGGCGGGTCTCCACCTGCGGTGGTAGGGATGATTCGCGCGGATGCATTGGGCGCGGAACAGCTGCTCGGCCAGCAGGGCCCGCACCAGCAGATGCGGCCAGGTGAGCGGCCCCAGCGACAGCACATGCTCGGCCCGCGCGGTGACGGCGCCATCCAGCCCCTCGGCGCCGCCGATGGCGAAGGCGATGGGGCGGGCCGCCTGTTCCCAACGTTCGGTCAGCGCGGCCAGCGCCTCGGAGGTCGGCGCGGGGCCACCCAGGTCCAGCGCCACCAGCAGGCCATTGGCCGGCAGCACGGCCAGCAGCGCCGTGCCCTCACGCGCGCGGATTTCGCCCGCGCTGCCGCGCGCCTCGGGCAGTTCCACAAGGTCGAGCGGCGGGCGCAGCCGGGCGTTGTATTGCGCGAAGAGCGCGCCCTCCGCGCCCGACTTGAACCGGCCGATGGCCAGCAGCCGCGCCTTCAAATGGGCGATTGCTCGCCGGGTGCCGCTTCGCCCAGCGGGCTGTCGGGGCCCCACATCTTCTCCAGGTCATAGGCCTGGCGCGCTTCGGGCTTGAACAGATGGATGACGAGGTCGCCCGCGTCGATCAGCACCCAGTCCTCGCTGCCCTGGATGGCGTCGCGCTTCAGGCGCAGGCCTTCCTTGCCCAGGTTTTCCACGAGGTGCGTGGCCATCGCCTCGATCTGCCGCTCCACGAGGCCGGTGGCGATCACCATGCGGTCGGTGAAGCTGGCGCGGCCGGTGACGTCGAGCACGACCACATCCTCGGCCTTGTCATCCTCCAGGCTCTTCACCGCGACGGCGACCAGCGCGGCCAGGCGGTCGCGGTCCATCGGCACGCGCTTGCCCGCCTTGCGGCGCGGGGCGATGGGGCGGGGCTTGGCGGCGGCGTCGGGCTTGGTCTCGCCGGAGGCGCGCTTGGACGTCGCGCTGGAGGCGCGCGGGGCTGAAGCCGCGCCGGAGGTGCGCGGGGCGGCCGTTCCGGAGGAAGAGCGCTTGGGTGACGCAGCGCTGGAAGCGCGCGAGGCGGCACCAGTGGCACGCGGCTTCACCGTTCCGGCGGCAGCGCGCGGCGTCGCGGCCGAGGTGCCGCGCGGCGTGGCGCGCACATTGGCCGTGGTGCTGCGCTTGGCCGGCGTGGGCTCGGGCGGCGCGGCACGGCGACGTGGGGCGGGCTTGGCGCCCGGCGTCGCGGCGGCGCGCCGGGCGGGAGCCGGCGCTTCGGCGCGGCCACGGCGGGCGGGGCTGGCCTCGGCCGGGGCGGCACGCTTGCGCGCGGGCGCCTGTGCCTCGGACCGCGCGGCGCGGGGCGCGGCGGCGGCGGCGCGGGGGGCCTTCCCGGCGGCCGGGGCGCGGGTCGGCGTCGCCTTGCCGCCGGCGCGAGGCTTGGTGTCGCCGCCATCCCGGGTGGCGGTCGGCCGGGCCGCGCCACGCGGGGCCGACGGCTTTGCCGCGCCTCGCGGGGCTGCCGTCCTGGCACCGCCACGCGGGGCGACCGGCGTGGCACCACCACGCGGGGCGACCGGCTTGGCATCGCCGCGCGGCGCCGCCTTCTTCGAGGCGTCCCGCTGCGGGGCCTTCGCGGCGTGCCGCGGGGGGGCCTTCGCGGCGTCCCGCGGGGGAGCCTTCGCCGCCGCCTCGCGCACCGGGGGCTTGGCCCGGGTGCTGGGCTTCGCCGTCCGGGCCGCGGGCTTGCGGGCGGGCTTCTTCGTGTCGTCGGGTGTCCGCGCCATGTCCTGAACTCTAGCTCCTCGCCCCCGCGCGGATCGCGGTGGCGGAAATGGATCGCTCGGCGGCCGGGATGAAGCACCATGCCCCCTCCCCCGCTTGCAGCAACCCGTCCTGTGGGGTCAACGCCAAAAGCCCGCCGGCGTCGCGGCGGGTGTGGCGCAGCACGCTGGCCGCGCGCCCACGCAGCGCCATCCGGCTGTAGCCCGGACGCGGCAGGACCGCCAGCGCCGTTTGGCGCGCGATCTCCCGCCAGCGGCGCCAGCGCGGCAATTGCAGCAGGTTGTCCGCGCCCAGCACCAGCACGAAGGCCACGCGGCGAAAGCGCGCACGCAGCAGCGCCAGGGTGCGGAAGGTGTAGCGCGAGCCCAGGCGGGCCTCGATATCGGTCGCGATCACGCGCACGCCATCGGCCACGCGGCGCGCGCTGGCCAGGCGTTCGGCGAAGGGGGCCATGCCGGCGCGGGGTTTCAGCGGATTGCCGGGCGAGACCAGCATCCACACCTGGTCCAGCCGCAGCGCCCGCAGCGCCACCTCCGCCACGTGGCGGTGCCCGGCATGGGCCGGGTTGAAGCTGCCGCCCAGCAGGCCGATCCGCGCGCGGCGCCCATCGCCGGCCGGGCCGGGGGCGGCGCGCGTGGGGTGCGCGGGCGTCATGGTGGCGTTCCTCACCCGCACAGCCTACCGGTCGGCACGCGGAAGGGAAGCGCGTTCAGCCCCGCACCTTTTCACCCACGTACCTGTTCACCCACGTACTTGTTCACCCACGCACTTGGCCCGTGCCCACCACCCGGTAGCGATAGGTGCAGAGCTGCTCCAGCCCCACCGGGCCGCGCGCGTGCATGCGGCCGGTGGCGATGCCGATCTCGGCGCCGAAGCCGAACTCGCCGCCGTCGCAGAACTGGGTGGAGGCGTTCCACAGGCCCACCGCGCTGTCGATGCCGGACAGGAAGGCCTCGGCGGCGGCCGCGTCCTCGGTGATGATGGCCTCGGTGTGCTCGCTGCCGAAGCGGCGGATGTGGGCCAGCGCGCCCTCCACCCCATCCACCACGGCGATGCTGAGCATCGCGTCCAGCCATTCCGTCGCGAAGTCTTCATCCGTGGCGGCGGGAAGCTCGGGGCAGATGGCGCGGGCGCGGTCATCGGCGCGGAAGCCGCAGCCCTTGGCCGCGAGGTCCGCCACCAGAAGCGGCAGCAGGGTCGGTGCCACGGCGGCGTCCACCAGCAGCGTCTCGGTGGCGCCGCAGACGCCGGTGCGGCGCAGCTTGGCATCGAGCAGCACGGTGCGGGCCATGGCGTGATCGGCGGCCGCATGGATGAAGGTGTGGCAGAGCCCCTCGGCATGGGCCAGCACGGGCACCCGCGCCTCCTCCAGCACCCGCGTCACCAGCCCCTTGCCGCCGCGCGGGATGATGAGGTCCACGAAGCCCGAACCCCGCAGCATGGCGCCCACGAAGGCGCGGTCCTGGGTGGGGGCGAGCTGGATCACATCCTCGGGCAGCCCGACCTCCGCCAGGCCCGCGCGCAGGCAGGCGGCGATGGCGCGGGCGGAATGGGCGCTCTCGCTGCCGCCGCGCAGGATCACGGCGGAACCGGCCTTGAGGCAGAGCGCCCCGGCATCCGCCGTCACGTTGGGGCGGCTCTCGAAGATCATGCCGATGACGCCGAGCGGCTGGGCCACGCGGGTGAAGCGCAGCCCGTTGGGGCGCGTCCATTCGGCCAGCACGCGGCCCACGGGGTCGGGCAGGGCGGCGACTTCCTCCAGCCCCTTCGCCATGGCCTCGATTCGGGCGGGGTTCAGCACCAGCCGGTCGCGGAAGGCGGGCGTGAGGCCGGGCGCGGCGTCGAGGTCGGCCGCATTGGCGGCGAGGATGGCCGCGCTCTCCGCCCGCAGCCGCGCCGCCGCCGCGCGCAGGGCCGCATCCTTCACCGGGCTTGGCGCGCGCGCGACGGTCGCGGCGGCGGCGCGGGCGGCGCGGCCGGCGGTGTCGAACAGGCGGGCGGCATCATCGGTGACGGCGTTCACGGGACCCTCATCTTTCGCGCGCATCCATGGCAGGCGCGCCACACCTTGTCGGGTGTCGCGACCGTTACGGCAAGGCTTTGCTTGCGCGGGGCTGGCTTGCGGGCATAGTGTCCGCGCGCCGGCGCTTGGCCGGCCAGGGTGGAAGCCCAGGCCGACCGGACGCTGGAAACTATGTCCGCATGGGGCACCGCCCCGCGTTGGACACTCGTAATCTTGCCGCTTTCCGCGCGTGCCATGGGGGTGGCGGTGTCGGGGGGCCGGGGTGAAGCCCGGGACGGCAAGGCCGATTGGGGGAGTTTTCGGGGATGGTCTTTCAACCCATGGCACGCGCTCGACGCCTGTCCGCGCCGGTATTGGCGCTGGCCGCGCTGGGCGTGCTGGCGGCCTGCGGGTCGCAGCAGCAGGCGCGCACGCCGGCTGCGACGTCCACGCAGATCCGCAGCACCACGCCGCCCGGCCCGCCCGGCGACCCCTGGGGCCCCTGGATCCGCGAGGCATCGGCCCGCTTCGACGTGCCCGAGGCCTGGATCCGCGAGGTGATGCGCCAGGAATCCGGCGGCCGCGCGCATGTCACCTCCCGCGCCGGCGCCATGGGGCTGATGCAGGTGATGCCGGCCACCTATCGCGAACTGCAGGCCCGCCACGGGCTGGGGGATGACCCCTACCACCCCTATGACAGCATCATGGCCGGCACCGCCTATCTCCGGCAGATGTATGACCTCTTCGGCTCGCCCGCCTTCCTGGCCGCCTACAATGCGGGGCCGGGCCGGCTGGAGGGCTTCCTCTACAACCGCCGCGGCCTGCCGCCCGAGACGCGCAACTATGTCGCCCGCGTGGGCCCCGGCGTGATTCGCCACAGCCCGAGCCGGCGCGCGCCCTCCGAGATCTACGCCGCCGCCGAAATCCCGCTGCAGGTGCCGCCTGGCCCGCGCCGGATGGACGCCGCCACGCGCCTCGCCCTCGCCGAGCAGCGCCAGATCCGCGAGCAGGGCGCCATGTTTGCCAGCCGCACGCCCGCCCCGGCGCCCGCGCCCGCCGCGGCGCCGCCGGTGGTGCTGGCCTCGGCGCCGGCCCCCGCGCCGGTGATTTCGCCCAGCGGCGGACGGGTGCTGCCCGATGGGCGCATCGTCGTCGCCGCCATGGACCCCATCCCCGACGGCTCCACGCCCGAGGGCGCGGCGCGCCTGGCCGAGTCGCAGGGCGCGCTGCCGCCGCTGTCGGACTCCACGCCGCCGCAACTGCCGGTGGCCGCCGCACCGGCGCGCGGCCTCGGCTTGATCGGCACGGCCCAGGCCAGCACCCTGCCGGCGAGCTTCCGCCAGGCGCCGCGCCCGGCCAGCGCCCTCGTCGCCCCCGTCCTGGCGGCGCCGACCCGCACCGCGTCCACCCTTGCAGCGCCCACCCGCGCCACGCCCGTGGCGATGGCCCGCCCCTCCGCGCCGGCCGCGAGCTGGGGTGTGCAGGTGGGTGCCTTCCGCTCGCCCGAGCAGGCGCGCCGTGCGGCCGCGAACGCCCAGACCCAGGCGCGCAGCGGCGGCATGGTGCAGGTGATGGCGGTGCAGGTGTCACAGGGCACGCTGTTCCGCGCGCGCATCACGGGGCTGAACCAGGCCGCCGCGCAGCAGGCCTGCGCGCGGCTCAGCGGCGGCTGCGCGGTGGTCGCACCGGAGTAAGGAAAATGGCTGCCGGGTTCAGCCCGGCAGCTTCACCTGGCCGCCCCATTCGCTGAGCAGGGCGGTCAGGCGCGGATCGGCATCCGAGGCCATCACCACATCGGGGCGCAGCAGGCGCAGCGTGTCCTCATGGCCGGCCCCGGCGCCCACGGCCACCAGGTCCACCTCCGGCCGCTCGGCCATCTCGCCAGCCCAGATGCTCTCATCCTCGACGCCCACCAGCAGGCGGTCGCACCAGCGGCGCGCCTCCTGCGTGATGGTCTGCGGACAGGGGCTGCCATTGGCGGGCAGGAAGCCGATGCGCCAGCCGCGATGGCGCCAGCGCTCGATCACCTCGACGGCCAATGGCAGGGAGACCAGCTTGCGGGCCGCGCCCCGGCCGGGGGTCAGCCCCTCCAGCAGCTCATCGGTGCGGACTACCGCGATGCCGGATTTCCGGCTGACGATGCCGAGCGAGAGCGCCGCCAGCCGCGCGCAGCCCGCGAGCGACAGCCCCGAGGCCAGCCCCGCCGCCACCGCCGCCACCACCGCATCCCCGCCGCCGGCGGGGTCATGCACCTCGGAGGCCTCGGCGCGGAAATGGCGCACCGTCTCGCTGCCATCGGCCTCCACCTGCAACAGCGTCAGCCCGTCCGGCACGCGGGGCACCAGCACCGCGCCGAAGCCGTGCTTGCGGCTGAGGATGGAGGCGGCGATGGCCGCACTCGTCTCGTCCGTCACGGCCATGCCGGTCTCGCCCGCCAGCTCGGCCGGTTCGGGCATGATGAGGTCGGCGCCGGCGAAGCGCGCATGGTCGCCGCCCTTGGGGTCCACCACCACGCGGCGCCCGGAGGCGCGGGCGGCGGCGATGAGCCGCGCGGGGATATCGCCCGCCAGCACGCCCTTGCCATAGTCCGACAGGACCACGGTGCTGGTGGCCGCCACCGCGTCGGTCGCGATCTTCACCAGGCGGTCGGCCAGGCGGGGGTGGATGGGCTGGGCCTCCTCGCGGTCGGCGCGCAGCATGTGCTGCCCGCCGGCCAGGAAGCGCGTCTTGGTGGTGGTGGTGCGGCCGCCCTGCACCAGCAGCCAGGGCTCCACCCGCAACTGCCCGCCGATGAGGCCCGTGAGGTCGCTGCCCGCCGCGTCGTCGCCCACCAGGGAGACGAAGGCGACGGCCGCCCCCAGCGCGGTCAGATTGCGCACCACATTCCCCGCGCCGCCCGGAAGCGCCACCTCGCGGTCAATGTTCAGGACGGGCACCGGGGCCTCGGGGCTGACGCGGCTCACCGTGCCGAAGATGTAGCGGTCCACCATGGCGTCGCCCACCACCAGCACGGCGGTGCGGGAGAGGTTGTTCACGGCCTCCGCCAGCTCGGCGGGGCTGACCGCATCGCGTCCGGCTTGGGACATCGGGTCAAAAACCATGGATTTTCCTAACCCGCCGGGAGGTGGCAGCGCAACATATAGTGACGAAACATGTCCGCCGGGCGGCGGCACGTTTCCTTAACGACTTTCGCAGACAAAGGGTGCGGGCAGAAGGCCCGCGCGACGGATGAGCCGCCGCGCCACCGACGGGGCATCCACCATGGCGCCACCGAAATCCGGGCGCGACGCCCACCGCGCGTCGCTGCCATGAAACCCGCCATCAGCGATGTGCGGGCGACGCTGCGCGCCCTGCCGCCGGACAGCCTGGTGCTGGCCATGCCCGACCTGCCCGACCCGATGGCGCGGCGCATCGCCCTCGCCTTCCTGGAGGACGCGGCGGCGCAGGGGGGTGGCCATGTCATGCCATGGCCGCGCGCGCAGTTGCTGCTGGGGGCCGCGCCCGGCGCCGCCGCCAGGGCCGGCGAGGCGCTTCACCGGCTCATCGGCGCCCGCCCCACCACCTGGACCCTGCCCAGCGAGGCCGCCGAGCTGGACGACTGGCTGGACCGGCTGCCCGCCCCCGCGCCCCAGCCCACGACCCTTGTGGCGCTGGAGGCGCATTGCGCCGCCCTGCCGATGGAGGAGGTCGCGCGGCTCACCTTCTTCGCCGAGGGGCCGGACCCCCGGGCGGTGGCGCAGCGGCTGGCGCCGGCCGACCTGCCCCTGGAAGATCCCGATTTGCGCGCCCAGGCGCGCGCCCTGCTCTGCCGCCGCGTGCTGGCGGCGCTGACGGACCCTGCGCTGCGGGGCCGGCTGCCAGCCATGCGCCCCGGGCTGCGCCTTCTTCTGGACCTGCCGCTGGCAGGCTTGCCGGGCGGGCGGATGGTGGGCGGTGGCAGGGGCGGGCGCGACGCCCCCATCGCGCTGCTGCCGCTGGCCGCCCTGGCGGAGCCGCGCTTTCCCGCCCTCGCGCAGGGGCTGGCGGCGGCGGGCTGGCACACGGGCTTCGTCAGCAAGGATGCGGAGGCGGCGGGGCTGCTCGTGGGCGGCGGATATGTGCTGGCCGCCCCGCCACCCGCGGCGCCGCCAGCCCTGCCACCCCTGGGGGATGCGCCGCGCTTCATCGCCCTCGGCCGCGACATCCCCGCCTGGTGCCGCGCGCCGGGCCTGTTGTGGGAGGTGCCGGCATGAGCATGGCCCTGAGCGGCCCCGAGGTCGGGCCCCAGGCCGAGGCGCTGGCCCTGGCCGCCCTGGTGCGCGACTGCGTGACCTCGGGCGTCGAGCGGCGGGCGTTGCATCTGCGCCTCTCCGCCCTGCCCGAGGCGCTGCGCGAAACCCGGCACCGCCAGATGATCGACGAGGTGCTGGCCCCGGTCATGCGCCCCACCCGCGCCCGCCGCTTCGAACTGCCGGGCGGGGACCTCGTCATCGTCTCGCCCCCGCCCGGCCAGCACCTGGAGGAGGTGCACGCCGCCCTCTCCCGCCTGCTGCCGGAGGCGACGGACGGGCCGCTCTCCACCACGATGCGCCTGCCGGCGGAGGGGGCGCGGCTGCTCTCCGTGGTCGAGGGCGCGATGGGGCTGGTTCTGCAACGCGAATCGGCCTCCCCCACCGACGTCCTGCCGCTGCCCTCCGCCACCGAGCTGGAGGCCGCGTTGCGCGCCCTGGCGACGGCGGACCTCGCCGCCGCGCTCCGCAACCACCCCATCTGGCGCCTGGGCGATGGCCAGGCCACGCCCACCCCGCTCTGGACCGAGACGCGCGTCCACCTGCCGGACCTGATGGAGCGGCTGCTGCCGGGCGCCTCGCTGGCGGGCGCGCCGGCGCTGGGGCGCCTGTTCCGCCGCGCGGCGGAGCGCCGCCTGCTGGCCGAGCTCGCCCGGCCGCAGGTGGCCCGCGCCATGGACCCGGCCTGCCTGCCGCTGAGCCTCGGTTCCGTGACGGAGACCGAGGGGCTGCGCTTCGACGCCGCGCTGGGGCCCGCGGGGCGGGAGCAGCTCGTGATCTGCGTGCCGCTCTCCGACGTGCTGGCCGACCCCGCGGGGGCGGCGCTGGCCGCACGGCTGGCGCGGGAACGCGGCTGGACCCTCGGCCTGGATGAGCTGGAGCCATGGCACCTCGCGCGGATGGACCTGCGTGCGCTCGACCCCGGGCTGATCCGGCTGCGTTTCCGGGCCGAATGGCTGGCGGGCAGCGTGGCCGAACGCGCCGCCCTCGACGCGAGCCTGCCCAGGGACCGCGATCGGGTGGTGCTGATGGGCGCCGATGCGCCGGTGGCCATTGCCTGGGCCTGGCAGCGCGGCATCACGGCCTTCATGGGAAAGGTCCTGGACGCGCGGCGTTGACCTGCGCGGCAAGCATGCCCCAAGGGGGAGGGCTGGGGGTGTGCTGGCGCGCGTGCGGGGGCATATCTGGGGGGTGACCCATGCCCTCGTCGTCGAAAACCTCGTCAAGCGCTATGCCCCCGGCCGCCCCCCGGCCGTGGATGGGTTGAGCTTTACCCTCACAGCCGGCACCACGCTCGGCCTGCTGGGGGGCAATGGGGCGGGCAAGACCACCACCATTGCCATGCTGCTGGGGCTGCTTCTGCCGACATCCGGCCGGGTGGTGGCGCTGGGGCATGACATGGCGACGGACCGCTTCGCCGCCCTGGCGCGGATGAATTTTTCGTCCCCCTATATCTCCCTGCCGCACAAGCTTTCGGTGCGCGAGAACCTGAAGGTCTATGGGCATCTCTACGACGTGCGCGGGCTGGATGCGCGCATCGCCCGCCTCGCCGAGGAATTGCAGCTGACCGACTTCATCGACCGCCCGGCGGGCGACCTCTCCGCCGGGCAGAAGACGCGCGTCGCCTTGGCCAAGGCGCTGATCAACACGCCCGCTTTGCTGCTGCTGGACGAGCCCACCGCCAGCCTCGACCCCGACACCGGCGACTGGGTCCGCACCCGGCTGGAGCGCTACCGGGACGAAACGGGCTGCGCCATCCTGCTGGCCAGCCACAACATGGCCGAGGTGGAGCGTCTCTGCGGCCATGTGCTGATGCTCAAGCAGGGGCGCGTGGTGGACCAGGGCAGCCCGAACGACCTCATCGCCCGCTATGGCCGCGACGACCTGGAGCAGGTGTTCCTGGACATCGCCCGCGGCACCCGCGCGGAGGCCCTGGCATGAACGCCGCCTCGCTGCGCCGCGTCTGGGGGCTGGTCTACCGGCACCTGGCGCTGTTCCGGCGCTCGCCGCCGCGCATCATCGAGCTGATGTACTGGCCCGCGCTGCAGATGGTGGTCTGGGGCTTCGTCACCGCCTACCTGGCCGGCTTGCAGAATGACGTGACCACCATCGCGGCCGGCGTGCTGATCGGCGGCGTGCTGCTGTGGGAGGCGGCGCTGCGGAGCCAGATGGGCTTCTCCATCTCCTTCCTGGAGGAGATCTGGTCGCGCAACCTCGGCCACATCTTCGTCTCGCCCATCCGGCCCGCCGAGATGGTGGCGGCGCTGATGACCATGAGCCTGCTGCGCGCCATGGTGGGCGTGATCCCGGCCATGGGGCTCGCTTTCCTACTCTACGCCTTCAACATCTTCGCCATGGGGCCGGTGCTGGTGGCCTTCTTCGCCGCGCTGATCCTGATGGGCTGGGCGGTGGCGCTGGGCGTGACATCGCTGATCCTGCGCTATGGCGCGGGGGCGGAGGCGCTGGCCTGGTCGGTGCTGTTCGGCATCACGCCCTTCGCCTGCGTGTTCTATCCGGTGGCGGTGCTGCCGGTGTGGTTGCAGCCCGTGGCGCTCATCCTGCCGGCGGCGCATGTGTTCGAGGGGATGCGCGCGGCGCTGACCCAGGGCGTCATCGCCTGGGACCACCTGGCGGCCGCCTATGCCCTGAACCTCATCTGGCTCGCGGGCATGGCGGCGCTGTTCATGGGGCAGTTGCGCGGCGCACGGGTGCGGGGCGCGTTGCTGAACATCGGCGAGTGAGCCTCACACGCCGATCGTCACCTCGCGGTTCTGGCGCAGGGTCGCCGCCGTCTCGCTGACGGCGCGGCCCACCCGGGCGGCCAGCAGCTTGCGGTCGGGCACGGTCTCGGGCGCGAAGGGCGCGTGCATCACCACCGTGACGCGCGTGCCGGTGCGGCGCAGCAGGCGCCAGGCGTGGCTCGCCGTCTCCATGTCGCCATACCAGGCAAAGAGGGGGCGGTCGCGCCGCCCCACCGGCAGGCCGCCCAGCCGGTCATAGACCAGGGTGACAGGCTGCACCTGCTGCGCTGCATTGGCCACGGCGAAGAAGCTGGACCGGAAGGGCAGCACGCGGGCGCCATCGCTGGTGGTGCCCTCGGGGAAGAGGATCAGGCTGTCGCCCGCCTCCATGCGCGCGCGCATCTCCTGCGCCTCGCTGCCCGTGCGGCCGCGGGTGCGGCTGACGAAGACGGTGCGCCCCAGCTTCGCCACCCAGCCGATGACGGGCCAGGTGCCCACCTCGCTCTTGCTGACGAAGCGGGCGTCGAGCGTGGCGCCCAGCACCAAGATGTCCAGCCAGGAGGAGTGGTTGGACACATAGAGGGTGCGCGGTGCCCCCGTCGGCCGGCCGATGACGCGCAGCTTCAGGCCGATCAGCCAGCAGAGGGTCCGGTGGTAGAAGCGCGGGAAGGCGCTCTTGGCCGGACCGGGCAGGAGCAGCAGCACGGCCTGGATGGGCATGCACAACAGGGTGAAGACCAGCGCGGTCGCCATCCGGCGCATGGCGCGGAGCCGGCCGCCTTCGGGCCGCTCGCCCAGCACGTCGTTCCAGATCGGCCCGGGAAGGCGCGGGCGGAAGCGCAAGGGGCGGCCGCGCCGCAGCCGGCGCGCGCCCGGGGCTGGCGTGCCGGCGGGGGCGCCGGTGAAGGCCGTGGCGTCGGAGGTCATCTGGGCAGCTATCCGCTTCCATGGGGTCAAGGCAATGACGGCATGGCGACAAGATGATGAAGCCTGCCGCCGAACCCGGGGTTGTCGCGCCCGGCGCGCAGGCCGCAATGTCGTGCGATGGAAACGGCCGGGAAAACCCTGCGAGTCGCGGTGCTGGGCGCGGGGCCGGCGGGCACCGCCATGGCCGCCCTGGCGGCCGCGCGGGGGCATGACGCGGTGCTGTGGTCGCCGCGCGGCGGTGGCACGCGGCACATCCTGGGGTCGGTGACGACGCGCGGCGCCCTGGCCGGACGCTGGCCGGTGCGGGTGGCGGCCGATCTCGGCCGGGCCATGGAAGGCGCGGATGCCGTGCTGATCTGCCTGCCGCCCGCCGTGCTGCCGGGCGGCGTGGTGCGGATCGCGGGCGCGCTGCGGGGTGATCCGGACCTGGTCTTCGCGCCCTCGGGCGGGCTGGCCGCGCTGCTGCTGCAACGGGAATTGCTGGCGCGGGGCGGCGTGCCGCGCATCGGCGCCTTGCCCGCCCTGCCCCTGCTGGCGCAGCGCAATGGCGATGGCAGCCTTTTGGTGACGGGGCATCGGCCGCGCCTCTGGCTGGCCGGGCTGCCGGCCGCCGCGGCGCCGGCCCTCGCGGAACTGACCGCGCGCATCTTCGCCGTGCCGGTGGACCCGCTGCCCGACATGCTGGCGGCGGGGCTGGCCGAACCGATGGCCTTGCTCGGCGCCGCGCGGCTGCTGGCCCCCGCGCGGATGGAGGAGGCCCCACTCCGCCTGCTGGCCGCCTTCGGGCGGGAACGCGACGCGCTGGCCGCCGCCTGTGGGCGGGTGCTGCCGGGCCTCGATGACCTGCTGGCCGGCACCGGCCCCCTGGCCAGCCTATCCTTGGCCGACCCGCCTTTGGCCGAGACCCTGCACGGCCTGGAATTCCTGGCCGCGCTGGGCCGCGCCACGCGCACGCCCCTGCCGCTGCTGGGTGGGGCGCTGGCCATCCTGAAGGCGGGCATGGGGGGTGGGGCTTCCGCCCACCCGGTGCTGGCGGCGCTGGACGGGCCGACCTTGGCTCGCGCGCTGGGTTAGATGCGGATCGTCGCGCCCTGCGCGATGTCACCGTCCGCGACCAGGGCCGCGATGGCCTCGCCCACGGATTCCGGCTGGCGGATGGAGGCGGGATTCTCGCCCGGAAAGGCGAAGGAGCGCAGCTTGGTGTTCACCGGCCCCGGGTCCAGCAGCGCCACGCGCAGCGGGGTGCGCGCCACCTCGGCGGCCCAGCAGCCCACCAGATGCGCCGCCGCCGCCTTGGCCGCGCCATAGAGGCCCCAATAGGCCTGGTCCGCCTGGCCATCCGTGAGGAACAGGGCGCGCCCGGCGGGGGCGGCGCGCAGCGGCGGGTCGCAGGTGCGGATCAGGCGCCAGGCGGCGGTGGCGTTCACCGCCAGGCTGTCCGACCAATCCTTCGGCACGATATGCGCGGCCGGCGTCAGCCGCGCGAGGTGCCCAGCCGCATGCACCAAGATGTCCAGCCGCCCGAAACGCTCGACCAGCGAGGGGCCGATGGCGTCCATCTGGTCGGCCTCGCGGATGAGGTCGAGCGGCAGCAGGGTCGCGGTGCCGCCGATCGCGCGGATGGCGTCATCCGCCTCCTCCAGCGCGCCCTGGGTGCGGGCGGTCAGCACCACATGGGCGCCGCGCGCGGCGAGCGCCATGGCCGTGGCGCGGCCGATCCCGCGCGAGGCGCCGGTGACCAGCGCCACCTGCCCCTTCAATACCGTGTCGTTCATGCGGGGATGGCGGCCTTGGCCTTGGATTCGGGCGCGTTGGACCAGTCGGTCAGCGGGATGGCGTAGTCGCCGGTGAAGCAGGCGTCGCAATAGGCGGGGCTGGCGGCGTCGCGCCCCGGCCGGCCCAGCGCGCGATACAGCCCGTCCAGCGAGATGAAGGCGAGGCTGTCCACGCCGATCAGCTTCGCCATGGCGGCGAGGTCGTGCTGGGCGGCCAGAAGCTGCGCGCGCTCCGGCGTATCAATCCCGTAGAAGCAGGAATGGGTGGTGGGCGGCGAGGAGATGCGCATGTGCACCTCCGCCGCGCCGGCGTTGCGGACCATCTCCACGATCTTCTTGGAGGTGGTGCCACGCACGATGCTGTCATCCACCAGGATCACGCGCTTGCCCTCCAGCATGGCGCGGTTGGCGCTGTGCTTGAGCTTCACGCCCAGGTGGCGGATCTGGTCCGTGGGCTCGATGAAGGTGCGGCCCACATAGTGGTTGCGGATGATGCCGAGTTCGAAGGGAACCCCCGCCTCGATGGCATAGCCCATGGCCGCCGGCACGCCGCTGTCGGGCACGGGCACCACCACATCGGCCGCCACATGGCTTTCGCGCGCCAGTTCGGCGCCGATGCGCTTGCGCGTCTCGTAGACCGGCGTGCCCTCGACCACGGAATCCGGCCGGGCGAAGTAGATGTATTCGAAGATGCAGAAGCGCGACGGGGCGGGCTGCATGGGGCTGAGGCTGCGGATGCCCTCGTCGTTGATGACGACGATCTCGCCCGGCTCGATGTCGCGGACGAATTCGGCGCCCACGATGTCCAGCGCGCAGGTTTCGCTGGCCAGCACCCATCCCTCGTGCAGCTTGCCCAGCACCAGGGGGCGCACGCCCAGCGGGTCCCGCGCGCCGATCAGCGCGCCATTGTGCAGCGCGACCAGCGAATAGGCGCCCTGAACCTGCTTCAGCGCGTCGATCAGCCGGTCCACCACGTTGGAATAGAGGCTGATAGCGATGAGGTGGACGAAGACCTCGCTGTCCGTGCTGGACTGGAACAGGCAGCCGCGGCGCACCATGGCGCGGCGCAGCTGCAGGGCATTGGTCAAGTTGCCGTTGTGCGCCACCGCCAGGCCGCCGAACTCGAAATCGGCGTAGAGGGGCTGGACGTTGCGCAGCGCCGTCTCGCCCGTGGTGGCATAGCGGTTGTGGCCGCAGGCGGCGGTACCAGGGAGGCCCGCCATCACCTTGGCATCGCCGAAGATGTCGCCCACCAGGCCGAGGCCACGGTGGGAATGGAACTCGCCCTTCTCGCTCAGCGCCACGATGCCCGAGGCCTCCTGGCCCCGGTGCTGCAGCGCGTGCAGGCCGAGCGCGGTGAGAGCCGCGGCGTCCTTGCCGTTCCAGACGCCGATGACGCCGCATTCCTCGTGGAAATGGTCGTCGTCGTTTCCAAGACCGTGGGGCCCAAGACCGTGGGGCCCGAGGCCGTGGGGGGTGGAGAGGGCGTCGGCTTGGGGCATGCGCATGACCTTCAGATGCGGTCGCGGGCGGGCGGGCGCAACAGGTCATCCTGCGTGGGCATGCGGCGCTCGGGCGGTTCTGCTATGCGCGGGCGATACTCCTGCGGGAGCCTGTCCGCAAGCCAGCGCGCGCCCTCGACCACATAGGGCAGGGCCATGGCGTCCCGCACCGGCTCCGGCCAGCGGTCCACCGCCGGCACGAAGAGCCCGGCGATGACATAGGCCAGCACCGCCAGGAAGGCGCCACGGGCGAGGCCGAAGAGAGCGCCCAGCGAACGGTCCAGCCCGCCCAGCGCGCTGTCCTGCACCCGGCCGGCGATGGCGTGGATGACCAGCTTCAGTACGATCAGCACCACCAGGAAGGTGCCGCCGATGACGATGGCATCGGCCAGCCAGTCGGGCTCCACCACGCCCGCCAGCAGGGGCGTGAGGCTTTCCTGGAGCGCGAAGGCGGTGAAGGCGGCGCCGATCCAGGCGGCCACGCCGAGGAATTCCTGCACGAAGCCGCGCAGGAGGGAGAGGATGGCGGAGATCACCATCACGAAGAGGAGGACGCCGTCGACCCAGGTCATGATGCGGCGCGGTATAGCCGGGGCGTCACCCCGCGTCACCCTTGGCCCCGGAGCGGCGCCGCACCGTCTGCGCCGCAAACGGCGCCACCAGGTCCGCCAGGTGCCCGATCTCGGTCAGCCGCAGCCCTTCCACCGGCGCGGGCTGCTTGGAACCGCGCGCCACCCGGCGCGGCAGCACGGCCTGGCCGAAGCCCAGCTTCTGCGCCTCGCGCAGGCGCTGTTCGGCCTGGGACACCTGGCGCACCTCACCCGAAAGCCCCACCTCGCCGAAATAGACGGCATCCGGTTCCGTGGGCCGGTCGGTCATGGCGGAGACCAGGGCGGCGGCCACGGCCAGGTCCGCCGCCGGCTCATTGATGCGAAGCCCGCCCGCGATGTTCAGATAGACATCGGCCTGGGCGAA
Source organism: Roseococcus suduntuyensis (assembly GCF_014196305.1). Taxonomy (GTDB): domain Bacteria; phylum Pseudomonadota; class Alphaproteobacteria; order Acetobacterales; family Acetobacteraceae; genus Roseococcus; species Roseococcus suduntuyensis. The sequence goes on along the minus strand of NZ_JACIDJ010000001.1, from coordinate 823,676 downwards.
GGTGAGGTTGCAGCGCGCCTCCAGCACCGCCAGCAGCATGTTGAGCCGCCCGCCATCCCAGCCCACCACCTGCCGGCGCGGCGAGCCGCCCGAGGAGGGTGCCAGCAGCGCCTGCACCTCCACCAGCACGGGCCGCGTGCCCTCCAGCCCCGCGAAGACCGCGCTGCCCGAGATGTTGCCGCGCCGTTCCGCCAGGAACAGGGCCGAGGGGTTGGGCACCTCCATCAGCCCGCCCTCGGTCATCTCGAAGACGCCGATCTCGTCCGTCGCGCCGAAGCGGTTCTTCACCGCGCGCAGGATGCGGAACTGGTGGCCGCGGTCGCCTTCGAAATAGAGGGTGGCGTCCACCATGTGCTCCAGCACGCGCGGGCCGGCCAGCGTGCCCTCCTTCGTCACATGGCCCACCAGCACCAGGGCGAAGCCGCGCGACTTCGCCAGCCGGATCAACTCGTTGGAGCAGGCGCGCACCTGGGCGACCGTGCCGGGCGCGGAGTCCAGCGTGTCCAGCCACATGGTCTGGATGGAGTCGATCACCACCAGCGCGGCCTCGCGCTCATGCTCCAGCGTGGCCGTGATGTCGCGCAGCGCGCTGGCCGAGGCGAGGCCCATCGGGCTCTCGGTCAGCCCCAGGCGCTGGGCGCGCAGCCGCACCTGCGCCACGGCCTCCTCGCCCGAGATGTAGAGCACGCGCTTGCCCGCGCCCGCCATGCGCGCCGCGGCCTGGAGCAGGATGGTGGACTTGCCGATGCCCGGGTCACCCCCCACCAGCACCGCCGAGGCCGGCACGAAGCCGCCGCCCAGCACGCGGTCCAGCTCCACGATGCCGGTCAGGTGGCGGGGGGGCGGCGCGGTCTCGCCCTGCAGGCCCAGGATGGTGATGCCCTTGCCCGGCGGGGCCTTGCCGCCGGGGCCGGGGCCGGTGCGGGCGGCCTCCTCCACCAGTGTGTTCCATTCGCCGCAGCCATCGCAGCGGCCCTGCCATTTCGGGTGGGCGGCGCCGCAGGACTGGCAGACGAAGCGGGTGCGTTCCTTCGCCATCAAGCTATCGGGCCGGCACGGGTATGGGTCGTCGCGTCATGCCATCGCTCCCAGGCGTTCGGTTCCAGCATCGCGGAAATTTGCGGATTCGTCTTGCCGCGCCGGACTTGCATCGGCCCCCGCCAGCGGCCAGCCTTCCGGACAATAAAACGGAGGAAAAATCATGTCCTTGACCCGCCGCGCGGCGCTGATCGCGCCTGCCGCCACCCTGCTTGCCGCCCCCGGCATCCTGCGCGCCCAGTCGGGCACCATCCGCGTCGTGGTGGGCTTTCCCGCCGGTGGCGGGGTGGACGCCCTGGCCCGCCCCATCGCGCAGCGCTGGAGCGAGCGGCTGGGCCAGCCCGTCGTGATCGACAACCGCGCCGGCAACAATGGCAACATCGCCATGGATTTCGTGGCCAAGGCGCCGCCCGACGGCAACACCCTGTTCCAGGGCAATGTCGGCAATTTCGCCATGACGCATGCGCTCTTCCCCAACCTGACCTTCGACACCTCGCGCGATTTCCGCTTCGTGGGGCAGATCACCCTGGGCCCGCTGGTCTTCGTGGTGCATGCCGACAGCCCCATCCGCTCCATCCCGGACCTGATCGCGGCGGCGAAGGCGCGGCCGGGCGAGCTGAACTTCGGCTCCGGCGGGTCGGGCGGCGTGCCGCATCTGGCCTTCGAGGTGTGGAAGCGCCAGGCCGGCGTGGACATCGTGCATGTGCCCTATCGCGGTTCCGCCCCCGCCTTCCAGGACCTGCTGGGCGGCCGCACGCAGATGATGCTGGACGGCTACAGCGTGGTGCGCGGGGCGCATGAGGGCGGGCGCGTGCGCGTCATCGGCATCACCTCGGCCGAGCGGCACCCGCAACTGCCGGACGTGCCCACGGTGCGCGAGCAGGGCATGGACTGGGTCTTCACCAGCTGGCAGGGCATCGCGGCGCCCACCGCCACACCGGCGCCCATCCGGCAGCGGCTGGAGGACAACCTGCGCTGGGTCTTCGAGAACACCGACCTGCCGCGGACGCTCACCAGCCTGGGCACCTTCCCGCGCTTCGCGCCGGGGGCCGAGCTGGATGCCAAGCTGCGCGAGGACCGCGCCATGTGGACCTCGCTGGTGCGCGAGGCCGGCATCACCGCCGATTGAAGGCGGCGAGGGCGGGGCATGGCGCCCCGCCCCCTGTCGTCACATCAGTCCGCGAACTGGCCCGCGGCCTGGATGACCGGGCGCCAGCGGGCGATGTCCGCCTGCCAGAACTCGCGGTGGGCGGCGGGCGTCGCACGCGCCTGCGCCACCGGGGCCGTGCCCAGGGCGGCGAAGCGCTCGACCAGCGAGGGTTCGCGCAGCGCGGCCTGCAACGCCTGGGACAGGCGCTCGACCACGGGGGCGGGCGTGCCGCGCGGCGCATACAGACCGTGCCACACGCTGACCTCGAAGTTGGGCAGCCCCGCCTCGGCGGCGGTGGGCAGGTCGCTCAGCGAGGCCACACGCTCGCGCGTGGTCACGGCATAGGCGCGGATCTGGTTGGACGCGATCTGCTGGGTGGTGTTGGTGGTCTGGTCGCACAGGATGTCCACGCGGCCGCCCATCAGGTCGGCCATGGCGGGCGCCGTGCCGCGATAGGGCACGGTCGTCAGCGGCACGTTCAGCGCCGACTGGAACAGCAGGCCGCAGAGATGCGACGCCGCGCCGATACCGGCATTGGCGAGGTTGATGCGCTCACGGTCGCGGCGCACCACCTCGATCAGCTCCTGCAGGTTGTTCGCCGGGAAGTCGCGCCGCGCCACGATGGTCATGGGCACTTCGGTGATGAGGCCGATGGTCTCGAAGCCGTTCACCGGGTCATAGGCCAGGCGGCGGTAGAGGGTGGGGATGGTGCTCATCCCGATGTGATGCACCAGCAGGGAATAGCCGTCGGGCCGCGCCTGGGCCGTGCGCTGCGCGCCGAGCGAGCCGCCGGCACCGGCCACATTCTCCACGATCACGTTCTGGCCGAGATTGGCCGTCATCCCCTGGGCGATGAGGCGCGCCACCGTGTCGGTCGGGCCGCCGGCCGCGAAGGGCACCACGATGCTGATGTTGCGCGTCGGGAAGGACTGGGCCGAGGCGATGGCAGGGGCGGCCAGCCCAAGACCGAGCGCCGGCAGGGCGCGGCGCGTGAAATGCGACATGGAGGTTTCTCCCGGGGGGATATTGAGGATGACTGGGGATGTTTTGGTTTCGCCCCCCCCGGTTTGCAATAGGGCGTTTGGCCGCGCATAGGTTGGCCCATGAAGATCACGGCCCAAGACCTGCTGCGCCGCGGCGCCGAGCGCCACCGTGCCGGCAAGGTGGAGGAGGCGGAGAGCCTCTACCGCCGCGCGCTGCGCCTCGCGCCCGGACATCCGGATGCGGAGAACCTGCTCTCCGTCTGCGCCCTGCAGCGCGGCGACACGGCGGCGGCGGTGGAGCATTCCGCCCGGGCGCTGGCCGTGATGCCCGACAGCGCCATCTACTTGGCCAACCATGGCGCGGCCCTGGCGGCCCATGGGATGCTGCCCGAGGCCGTGGCCACCCTCCAGGCCGCGCTGGAGCGCGAGCCCGATGACGTGACCAGCCTGCGCAACCTGGGCCAGGTGCTGACGGCGGGCGGGCAGCCGGAAGCGGCGCTGGGCCCGTTGCGCGAGGCGCACCGCCTGGCCCCCGCCTCGCCCGAGGTGGCGCTGACCCTTGCCCATGCCGCCCACCAGGCGGGCGCGGCGGAGGAGGCGCGCGCCGCCGCCCAGGCCGTGAAGGGACCGCTGGCCGCCCAGGCCGGCTTCCTGCTGGCCGCGCTGGGCGAGGCCCCCCTGCCCCCGCGCGCGCCGCCCGCCTTCGTGCGCGAGATGTTCGACGCCTTCGCCCCCCGCTTCGACCAGGACCTGGCCGAGGCGCTGGACTACCAGACCCCCGCCTTGCTGGCGGCGCTGCTGGAACCCGGCGTGCGCGGCCGCGTGCTGGACCTGGGCTGCGGCACGGGTCTTTCGGGAGTGGCGCTGAAGCCCTTCGCCAAGCGGCTGGAAGGGCTGGACCTTTCGCCGCGCATGCTGGACCGCGCCCGGGCGCGCGGCCTGTATGACGCGCTGCACGAGGCGGATCTGCTGGACTTCCTGCCCCGCCGCGCCGCGGCCTATGACCTGATCACGGCCGCCGACGTGCTGAACTATTTGGGCGACCTCGCCCCTGCCTTCGCCGCCATCGCAGCCGCGCTGAAGCCGGGGGGCGAGGCGCTGTTCAGCATCGAGACGGGCGCGGCGCAGGTGGAGCTGGGCCAGGGGCTGCGCTTCCGGCACGACCCCGCGCATGTGGCATCCCTGGCCGAGGCGGCGGGCCTCACGCCCGTCCGGCGGGAACCTGCGGTGCTGCGCCAGGAGAAGGGCGCGCCGGTGGAGGGCGCGCTGTTCCTGCTGCGCCGGCAACCTGCCCCGGGCTGATCGGTTAGCCCCCGAGGATGCGGCGGCCCTCCGTCGCGCCAATCCATCGGAGGCACCACATGGCCCGGAAATCCAAACCCCTGAACCAGCAGGTCATCGTCATCACCGGCGCGACCTCCGGCATCGGCCTCACCACCGCCTGCATGGCGGCCCGCCGGGGAGCAAAGGTCGTGATGGCCGCCCGCAACGAGGAAGCGCTCGAGACCGTCTGCTCCGCCATCAAGGCGGCCGGCGGGCAGTGCACCACGGTCGTTGCCGATGTGGGCGTGCGCGAGGATGTCGCGAAGATCGCGGAGGTGGCCAACACCACCTATGGCGGCTTCGACACCTGGGTGAACAATGCCGGCATTGGCGCCTATGCGAAGCTCGAGGAGATGTCCGACGAGGACCACCAGAAGCTGTTCCAGACGAACTACTGGGGCGTGGTCTATGGCTCCACCGAGGCGCTCAAGACGCTGAAGAAGCGCGGTGGCACACTGATCAACATCGGCTCGATTTCCTCGGAAATGCCCTCGCCCATCCTCAGCGCCTACACGGCGTCGAAGTTCGCGGTGAAGGGCTTCACGGACAGCCTGCGCCTGGAGATGATCCATGAGGGCAGCCCCGCGCGCATCACGCTGATCCAGCCCTCGGGCATCGACACGCCCTTCGGCGAGCACGCAGTGAACTACATGGAGGAAAAGAGCCAGGTGCCGCCGCCGGTCTATGCGCCGGAGGTGGTGGCCAAGGCCATCCTGCACGCCGCCGTCCATCCGACGCGGGACCTGGTGGTGGGCGGCTGGGGCCGCTTCATGATCGCGCTGACGCGCACCGTGCCGCTGCTGGCGGACCAGGTGTTCAGCTTCGCCTTCTTCCGTACGGCCAGGCAGGCGGGTGTGCCGAAGCGCGACACGCCCAAGAACCTGCACAGCGCGGGCGAGGACGGCAAGCGCTATGGCGACCAGGGGCACACCTTCAGCAACAGCCTCTACACCACGGCGAAGATGTATCCCGTCACGTCGCTGGCGCTGATGACGCTGGGCGCGCTGGGCATCGCGGCGCTGTGCCGCGGCACGGCGCGGGAGACCTACTGGGACACGGCGCGCCGCACCATGAACGAATATGGGCGCGACGCCGGACGCTATCTCAGCAGCCATGGCCATGATGCGGGCCGCTACCTCGGCAGCCACGCCAGTGAGGCCGGACGCTATGCCAGCACCCACGCCCGCGACGCCGGCCGCTACCTGAGCGACACCGCGGCCGATCATGGGCTGGGCCGCCAGCGCGGTTGGCTGCCCCGCTGGGACAACCGCAGCTGGTGGGAGCGTGGCTATGACAATGCCCGCGACGCCGCCCAGCGGCTGCGCAACAGGGTCGGGTTGTAGCCTTGTCGGGGCGCCTGATTCACCGCCACGGATCAGGCGCCAAGGCTCAGACCCGCCGCAGCGGCACCCGCCAGGCCATCACGGCGGCCAAGGCCATGATGGCCGCGGCCCCCGCGAACATGGCGCGGTAGCCGCCCGAGAGGCCCGCCGCCATGGCGGCCCTCTCCAGCACCGGCAGCGCGGCGAGCGCCTCTCGCCCGCCGCGCAGCACGGAGGCGAAACGCTCGGCCAGGGCGGCATCGGCCAGGGCGAAGCTGCCGAAGATGACGGTGCCCAGGATGGCCGTCCCCGCCGCCGAGCCCAGGTTCCGCATGAACTGCACCGAGGCGGTGGCGACACCGAGCTGCCCCGGCCCCGCCGCCACCTGCACCGTGGTCTGCACCACGGGGAAGGAGGTGCCGAAGCAGAAGCTGACCACCCCCAGCACCCAGGGCAGCCAGGCCAGGGGAATGTCCTGCGCCACAAAGGCCAGCCCCGACAGCAGCACGGCCGAGGCCGTGAGCCCGATGGAGGGCAGCAGCATGTTCCGCCCCGTGCGCGCCATGAACTGCCCGGAGATCAAGGCGCCCACCCCGCCGCCCACGCTCATCGGCAGCAGCAGCACGCCCACGGTGGCCAGCGGCACGTCCCGCACCGCGTACAGATATAGCGGCAGGAAGGAGATCAGCGCCACCAGCACCCCCTGCACGCAGGCCGACAGGATGGACAGGCGCCAGATGGCCGGGTGGGCCAGCAAAGGCAGGGGCAGCAGCGGGTCGGGCACGCGGCGCTCGACGAAGCCCAGCGCCAGCAGGGCGCCCAGCGCCATCAGGCCGAACACGGCGGCCCAGACCGCCGCATCCCAGCGCAGGGCCTGGATGCGGTCCAGCATCAGCACCAGCGTCACCACGAACACGGCAAAGAGCAGCGTGCCCGGCAGGTCGAAGCGGAAGCCAGCGCCGGAGAGGGGCCGGCGCGGCAAGGTATAGGCGGCCAACGCCCCCAGGATCACCAGCGGCAGCCCGGCCAGGAACACCGCCGGCCAGCCGAAGGCCTGGGTGAGCCACCCACCCGCCAGCGGGCCGGTGGCCGAGGCGCTCATGAAGCAGGCCACCAGGTAGCCCTGGTAACGGCCGCGTTCGCGCGGCGGCAGGCTTTCGCCGATCAGCGCCATGGCCAGGGTCAGCAGGGCGCCGCCGCCGAAGCCTTGCAGCAGGCGGGCGGCCAGCAGGGCCTCGAAGCTGGGCGCGAGCCCCGCGGCCAGCATGCCCAGCCCCTGCATGGCGAATCCCAGCAGCAGCATGCGCCGGCGGCCGAAGGCATCGCCCAGCCGGCCGAAGACCGGGGCGGCGATGGTGGCGGCGATGAGATAGGCCACCACCACCCAGGAAATGCGCTCCACCACCCCGAACTCCGCCGCCATGGCGGGCAGGGCGGTGGCGGTGATGGTGGTGTCGATGGCCGGGATGAAGATGGCCACCGCGATGGTGGGAAAGGCCCGCAGGAAGGACCGCCGGGCTTCGGCGGGGGAGAAGGCGGGCGGGGGGGTCATGCCGTCAGGCTACCGCGCTTCGCCCCATTTCGAGAAATTTGTCGCGCCGCCGGGCCTTTAGCGTGGGTCCGTCCAGCTTGAGCAGCGGGTCCAGCGCCGCCGCCACCGCATCGCCCACGCTGGCCAGGGTGGCCGCGGTGTCACGGTGGGCGCCGCCCAGCGGCTCGGTGATGACGGTGTCGATCAAGGCGAGGCGCTTCAGGTCCTCGGCCGTCAGCTTCAGCGCCTCGGCGGCCTGGGGCGCCAGGGTCGCGTCCCGCCACAGGATGCTGGCGCAGCCCTCGGGGCTGATCACGGAATAGATGGCGTGCTCCAGCATCAGCACCCTATCGGCGGTGGCGAGCGCGATGGCGCCGCCCGAACCGCCCTCGCCGATGATGGTGGCCACGAAGGGCACCGGTGCCTCCAGCCCCGCCTCGATGGAGCGGGCGATGGCTTCGGCTTGCCCGCGCGCCTCGGCCTCGATGCCCGGGAAGGCGCCGGAGGTGTCCACGAAGGAGAGAATCGGCAGGTTGAACCGCCCGGCCAGCTGCATGATGCGCCGGGCCTTGCGGTAGCCCTCGGGCTTGGCCATGCCGAAATTGTGCTTCACGCGGGTTTCGGTGTCGTGGCCCTTCTCGGTGCCCAGCACGGCCACGGGGCGGCCCCGGAAACGGCCCAACCCACTGATGATGGCCGCATCCTCGCCGAAGGCGCGGTCGCCGGCCAGGGGCGTCCAGTCCTCGATCAGGGCTTCCACATAGTGCAGGCATTTGGGCCGCTCGGGGTGGCGGGCCACCTGGGCCTTCTGCCAGGGGGTGAGCTTGGCGTAGGTCGCCGCCAGCAGCTTCTCGGCCTTGTCGCGGAGCTTCTCGATCTCCTCGTGCAGGTCGAGCCCGCCCGCATCCGTGGTGCGGCGCAGCTCCTCGAGCTTGCCTTCCAGCTCGGCGATGGGTTTTTCGAAATCGAGGAAGTGGCGCATGGTGGTGCCGCTTAGCCGAAACCCCGCGGCGCGAGAACTGCCCACCCCGGTGGGTTGCATTCCGATGACGCAATGCCCCCGCATATTGGCGCGGCCCCGGCCCGGCCATAGGATGCGCGCGCCTTTCACACCGCTTCAGGAATTGACCATGCCCACCCTCGCCAGTCGCCTCGCCGATGTCCAGGTCTCCGCTTCCGTCGTCATGGGGATGAAGGCGCGCGAACTCGCCGCCCAGGGTGTGAAGGTCATCGCGCTGAACTCCGGCGAGCCCGATTTCGCCACCCCCGCCCATGCCATCGAGGCCGCGCACCAGGCGGCGCTGAAGGGCGACACCAAGTATCCGCCCCAGGGCGGCACGCCGGCCTTCAAGGCGGCCATCCGCCGGAAGTTCAAGCGCGACAACAACCTGGACTTCTCCGATGACGAGATCCTGGTGACGAATGGCGGCAAGCAGGCCATCTACAACGCGCTGATGGCGACCCTCGATCCGGGCGACGAGGTGGTCATCCCCGCCCCCTACTGGATCAGCTACGCGGACATGGCGAAGGTGGCGGGCGGCGTGCCGGTGACCGTGAACTGCCCGCAGAACAACGGCTTCAAGCTGCGCCCCGAGGACCTGGAGGCCGCCATCACCCCCAAGACCAAGTGGGTGATGCTGAACTTCCCCAACAACCCGACGGGTGCGGCCTGCTCGCGCGCCGAAATGAAGGCGCTGGCCGATGTGCTGATGCGCCACCCGCATGTCTGGGTCATGACCGACGACATGTATGAGCACCTCGTCTATGACGGGTTCGAGTTCTGCACGATCGCCGAGGTCGAGCCCGGCCTGCGCGACCGCACGCTGACGGTGAACGGCGCCTCCAAGACCTATGCCATGACCGGCTGGCGCATCGGCTTCTGCGGCGGGCCGAAGAACCTCATCAAGGCCATGTTCAACATGCAGGGCCAGGCGACCTCGGGCGTCTCCACCATCGGCCAGGCCGCCGCCGCCGCCGCCCTGGACGGCCCGCAGGACCTCGTGAAGGAACGCGCGGCCGAGTACCTCACCCGCCGCGACTTCGTGGTGGACGCGCTGAACCAGTGCCCCGGCATCGTCTGCCACAAGCCCGAGGGCGCCTTCTACGTCTTCCCCAACGTCTCGGGCTGCCTGGGCAAGACCACCAAGGCCGGCACCAGGATCACGACCGACACCGAGCTGGCCATGGCCCTGCTGGAGGAGGCGCATGTGACGGTGGTGCAGGGCAGCGCCTATGGCATGTCGCCCTACATCCGCATCAGCTACGCCACCAACATGGGCGAGCTGACCGAGGCGATGGCCCGCATCAAGGCCTTCTGCGAGGCGCTGCGCTGAGCATGGGGGTCGCCATCCGTCCCGGCCGCGATGGCGACGCCGAGGCCTTCATCCGCCTGATCCGCGACGCCTGGGCGGAGTTCCCCGGCTGCATCTTCGACCTGGACGCGGAGCTGCCGGAGCTTCGCGCGCTCGCCACCTACTTCGCCGGCAGCGGCGGGGCCCTGTGGCTGAGCGAGGACGGGCAGGGCATGGTCGCCACCCGTCCGCTGGGCTCCGATGACGCGTGGGAAATCTGCCGGCTGTATGTGGATGCCGGGGCGCGGGGGTCGGGCCTCGCGCACCGGTTGCTCGACACCGCCGAGGCCCATGCCCGCGCGGCCGGCGCCGAGCGCCTGGTGCTCTGGACCGACACGCGCTTCGACGCCGCGCACGCCTTCTACGAAAAGCGCGGCTATGTGCGGTCGGGTGCCATCCGCATCCTGGACGACCTCTCGAAATCGCTGGAATTCCGCTACGGCAAGCCGCTCAGTGGGCTGGTGGTGGAGGCGCTGGACGCCGCCGCCGCCGCCAGCGCGGAACGGCGCCTGGCGGACATCCTGATCGGCTGCGTGGCGGAGGGGGCCTCCGTCTCCTTCCTGCCCCCCATGTCGCGCGAGAAGGCGCGGGGCTTCTGGAAGCGCGTCAGCACCGAGGTGGCGCAGAACCACCGGCTGCTGCTGGTGGCCTGGCTGGATGGCGTGCTGGCCGGCACGGTGCAGCTGCACCTGGAGAGCCAGGAGAATCAGCCGCACCGCGTCGAAGTCGAGAAGCTGCTGGTGGACCCCGCGCTCCGCCGGCGCGGCGTGGGCACCGCCCTGGTGCGCCGGGCCGAACAGGCGGCCGAACGCCTGGGCCGCAAGCTGCTGACGCTCGACACGCGCGGCGGCGCGGCGGGCGAGGCGCTGTATCGCCGCCTGGGTTGGCGGGAGGCCGGGCGCATTCCGCGCTGCGAGCTGGATGCGCGGCGCGAGAAGCAGGATGTGGTGTTCTTCTTCAAGGAAGTGCCCGCGTGATCAGCCCCGCCCATGTCCGCGCCATGGCCGCCTACAATGCCGAGATGAACCGCCGCCTCTACGACGCCGCCGCCACGCTGACCGAGGCGCAGCGGCGCGCGGATGGCGGCGCCTTCTTCGGGTCCATCCACGCCACGCTGTGCCATCTGCTCTGGGGCGACAGCATCTGGATGCACCGTTTCGCCGGCTGGGAACGGCCGGCGGGCGGCATCGCGGAAAGCACGCGGCTGGTGGAAGGCTGGGACGCGCTGCGCGCCGCCCGCGCCGCGATGGATGCGCGCATGCAGGGCTGGGCGGCCGCGCTGGCGCCGGCCGATCTCGAAGGCGACCTGACATGGTTCAGCGGCGCCACGGGGCGCGAGATGCGCCGCCCGCGCTGGCTGCTGGTGACGCACATGTTCAACCACCAGACGCACCATCGCGGGCAGGCGCACGCGCTGCTGACACGGCTAGGCGCCGGCACGGGCGATACGGACCTGCCCTGGGTGGTCGCGGAAACGGACTGGGCCTGACCGGGCTTGTCTTTATGGATTTAAGGTCGGCACCCGCGCGTAACCGAAGGTACCGACCCATATGCAGTCGCTTATGCAGCGTTCACAAGATCCTCCGGCAACCACACAGGAGCGGAGGAAGAGCCCTTCATGATCTCGATCCCTCGAAGACAGTCAGCCTTACGAAGATAGCTTTCGCTCGAGACAGCGATGACGCGGCCGTTTGACGCCGCATAGCTCCAGCGGAACTGGCCTGCGTTGTCCTTGTAGAGCCAGTAAGAGGGGTACGTGCGTTGAGTCATGGGTCACCTATCACACTACGGCGCTAAATTTGCCGATCGGCGACGTCAGGCTTGACTGAGAAACGTCTCGGAGGAACACTCCGAGTGTGCAGTCTCCTCCCGGACCTGACGTCAGGACGGGATCAGGGCATCTCCGAGCCGCCAGGTCTGACCACCTGGCGGCTCATCCATATCCTGAAGTGCACACTTATTCCGCATAATCAGACCGCCCCTGTCAAGGCTTACCCTACATCTGGGGCCTGTGCGCCGAAAATTACCACATCTTGTGGTGGCGGCCACGCCTACGAGCAAAACGCGAGCGGCGACTCGGCAAGTGAGACGAACGGTTTGTAAACCTAAGGCGTCTTCAGCGTCAGCCCACCATCCACGATGATCTCGGCGCCCGTGACATACTTCGCCTCGTCGGAAGCGAGATACAGCGCGGCATAGGCGATGTCCCAGGCATCGCCCATGCGGCCCATCGGCGGCTGCGCGTTGCGCCTGGCGATGATGCCCGCCACGTCGCCGCCCGTGCGCTGGCCCGCGAGGCGCGCCTCCACCAGCGGCGTGTGCATCAACCCTGGCGTCACGATGTTGCAGCGCACGCCCTGCGGCGCGTAGCGCACCGCGATCATCCGGCTCAGCGCCGTGACACCCGATTTGGACGCCGCATAGGCCATCAGGTCATTGCCGATGTTCCGGTGCGCCGCGACCGAGGAGAGGTTCACGATCGCCCCGCCACCCTGCTTCACCATGATGGGCAGCACCGCCCGCGTGGACAGATGCACATAGTGCAGGTTGTGGTGGAACTGCTTGTGCCACATCTCGGGCGTCAGCTCCTCGGGCCCGCCGGGCACGCTGCCGCCCACATTGTTCACCAGGATGTCGATGCGCCCGAAGGCGGCCATGGTGGCCTCCACGATGCGCGCGATCTCGCTTTCCTGCGTCACATCGGCAGAGAGGGCGAAGGCCTGCCCGCCCTCGGCCGCGATCATGGCGGTGGTCTCCTCCGCCGCCTCCATGCGGTAATCCACGCAGGCCACCTGCGCGCCCTCGCGCGCGAAGAGAATGGCCATGGCGCGGCCATTGCCCACGCCGACACCGACCGAACCCGCGCCCAGGATCAGGACGCGCTTGCCCGCCAGACGGCCAGCCATCACGCGTTGCCTTCGCGCAGCCAGCGGATGAGGCGCCCGAGCCCCTCGCGCATGTCCACCTCGGGCTTCCAGCCGATGGCGGCATGCGCCTTCTCATGCGCGATGCGGAAGGCGCCGCCGGAGGTGAGGCGCACCTTGCCCGGCGTCTCGCCCACGAAGCGCGGCGCGGGGCCGCCGCCGGCCAGTTCCGTGACCAGTTCCACCAGCTCCTTCGTGGTGATGGGCGCGGGGCCGGAGCAGTTCACCGCCACGTCGCTGGCGGCACTCTCGAAGGCCATGCGGTTGGCGCGGGCGAGGTCTCCCACATAGACGAAGTGCTTCGTCTCGCTGCCATCGCCGAAGACCTCGGGCGGCTCGCCCTTCGCCAGCTTCTCCAGCGTCTCGATGATGAAGAGCGCGTTGGCGGCGCGGTGGTGCTGGCGTTCGCCATACACGGTCGAATAGCGCAGAACGACATGCGGCAGGCCGTGCTTCTTCGTGTAGGTGCGGCAGAGCTGCTCGCCGATGATCTTGGTGGCGCCGTAGAGGATGGCGGCCGGCGGCGCCCCTTCGCTGAAGAAGGGCGTGGTCTCGATCAAGTCACCCTTGATGCCCGGCCCATAGCCATAGACCGCGTTGGAGGAGGCGAAGACCACCTTCTTCACGCCGCGCGCGGAAGCGGCTTCCAGCGCGTTCTGCACGCCGCGGATGTTCACGTCCAAGCCGCCCCAGGGGTCGCGGTCCATGTTCAGCGTCATGTAGGCGGCCAGCGGCAGGGCGCCGTCCATGCCCTCCATGGCGGCCAGCAAATCAGCCATCCGCATCACGTCGCCGCGCACCACGGACAGGCGCGGGTTGTCGCGCAGATGCGCCACCGCCGTCTCGGCGCCCATGGAGAAATTGTCGAAGAGGCGCACCTCGGCGGCACCCGCATCCAACAATTCGGCGGCCGTGGCGGACCCCACCAGGCTGCCGCCGCCGATGATCACGAAACGCCCGCCGGACACTGGCACAGAAGCCACGCTCTTCCTCCATCATTGCCTTGCTTGGGGCGGAGGATGGAACCGTTGCGGCCTCAGGGCAATGGCGTCTCGGCCCATTGCACGGCCCAGGAACGGCGGCGCAAGCACACGCCGGGCGCGGCGAAGTCGTAGAGGATGAGGGCGTCGTAATGCTGCACGCTGTCATCGGCGCGCAGCACATAGCTGGCCCGCCAGCGCACCAGCGCCGTCATGCCGGTGACGTTCAGCACCTCCGTCATGCCCCGCATGTCGCGCTGCCCCGCGATCTGCTTCTGCAGATGCGCCAGGATGGCCGCGCGCCCGCGCAGCGGGGCAAGCTGGGGCGAGGTGTAATACTCAGCCTCCTCGGCGAAGCGGCCCTCGAAGGCGTCCATCGCGGCCTCGGCCACGCCGCGCCGGATGGCGGCGAGGAACTCCTCCACCCAATCGGGCGCCGTCATCGCCAGTCCAGCGCGGGCAGGGAGACGAGCGGCATGCGCGCCGCCATCAGCCGCCGGTTCCGCAGCTCGATGGGCACGTCGAGGCGCGGCGGCCCGCCCTCGGGCGGGATGCGCGAGGTCAGCAGCACCAGCGCCCTGAGCGGCCCCACCATGTCGGGGGACACAAGGCCGGACTCGGACAAGGTGCCCACCGCCTCGGCCGCATGGGTCACGGAAAGGCCGCCATAGCCCTCGGGCTGCAGGCTTCGGTCCAGGCTGAACTGGCCGGCGAATTGCGCCACCACGCGGCCGCTGCGAAATTCCAGACGGTCCACGCGCAGCTGCCCGCCCGCTGCCTGCCACTGCGCGGCCGTGCCTTCCAGCGGGATGTTCACCCGGGCCTCGATCCCCGCCTGCTCCACCGGCGGCAGGCCCGCGGCCTCGACCCGGCCGGCCGCCAACTCCATCCGCCCACCCTCGATCCGCCCCGAGACCGCCTCGGCCGCCATGCCGGGCAGGGCCAGGCTCTCGGCCACCACATCCGTCCCGGCATAGGGCAGGCGGGCGGAGAGGCGCAGCCCCTCGGCCACCACCGGCGTCACCCCCCCGGCATGGCGCAGCGCCTGCGCCCCCGCGACATCCGCCCGCAGCACGCCCCAGGGCGTCACGCCGATGCGCAGCACCACCCGTTCGGCCTGCCAGCCCAGGCGCGAGGGCGCGTCCACCACCACGTCGCGCAGCCGCAATTCCGCCTGCAACGGGAAGCCTCCGCGCGTGGGCGGGGCGTGGCGGATGTGCCAGCCCTCGGCCTCACGCGCCTGGCGCCAGGCGGTGAATTCCGTCTCCAGACGCGAGGTCGCGAGGTGCCAGGCCCCCGCAACCAGGCCCACCACCAGCACCGGCGCGACAGCGGCGCGCACCCACCATTTTCCTGCCATGGGTTTGGGCTTAACCCGGTCCCGTCCGACAAGCAAAGGCCGCGCCGCGGTGCAACACCTGCCGTTGGATGCCGATGGGCATCTGTATGTCTTCGCCTATGGCTCGCTCATTTGGCGGCCTGGGTTCGACCACCAGGGCGCCGAGCCCGCCCTGTTGCGTGGCTATCACCGCAGGTTCTGCCTGTGGTCGCGCATGTATCGCGGCACGCCGGAGGTGCCGGGGCTGGTGCTGGGCCTGGACCGGGGCGGCGCCTGCCGGGGCGTGGCCTTCCGCGTCGTGGCGTCCCACGCTGCCGCGGTGCTGGAATACCTGGACGCGCGCGAGAACCCGAACGGCTTCTATGTCTATGAACGCCGGCTGCTGCCGCTGAGCCTGGCCTCCGGCCGGCAGGTGCGCGGCATCGCCTATGTGGCCGACCGCCGCCACCCCTCCTATGCCCGCCCCTGCGAGGACAGCACGGTGGCCGCCATTGCGCGCGGCCATGGCCAGGCGGGACCCAACCGCGAATACCTGCTGAACACCGCCGCCCATCTTCGCGCCATGGGGCTGCCGGACCGGCGGCTGGAGCGACTCGCGCGGCTGGTGGAAGAGGAGCAGCGGCTGATTCACCGCTCCGGCCTCCCGGCCTCCGCGGATCAGACGCAGGATGACCAGCGGCTGATTCACCGCTCCGGCCTTTCCGGCCTCCGCGGATCAGACGCAGGATGACCAGCGGCTGATTCACCGCTCCGGCCTCCCGGCCTCCGCGGATCAGACGCTAGTGGGAGAAGCGCCGCGTGCCCCCATCCACATGGATGACCTGGCCGGTGATGTAGCGCGCGAGCGGTGAGCACAGGAACGTGGCGATGACGGCCATGTCACGCGCCTCGCCGATATAGCCCACGGGCACCTCGCGCTCGGCCCAGGCGCGGCGTGCTTCCTCGGTGGGCATGATGCGCTGGTCGATCTGCTCGGAGCGGATGCGCCCGGGCGGCAGGCTGTTCACCGTGATGCCGTCGCGGCCCAGCACGCGCGACAGCGCCTTGGCCCAGATGTGCACCGCGCCGTTGGGCGCGTTGGCGGCGTTCACCATGAAGGGCTCGTCCTGGCCGGTCAGGTTGATGATGCGGCCCCATTGGTTCTCCTGCATCATCGGCACCAGCGCATGGGTGATGCGGCGGCCGGCGTGGAAGTTGATCTCCATCGCCTCCATCCAGACCTCGTCGGTGCCCAGGTCGGTCTGCGGGCGGCTGCTGCCGGCGTTGTTCACCAGGATGTCACAGCGGCCAAAGCGTGCCTGCATGGCGGCGCGCACCTTCTCGCCGGCATCCTTCGCGGTGAAGTCCTGCACGATGATCAGTGGCTCCGCACCCGCGGGCAGTTCTGCGGCGAGTTCCTCCAGCAGCGGGCGCCGCCGCGCGAGGAGTGCCAGCTTGCAGCCTTCCGCCGCCAGTTCCTTCGCGATGGCGCGGCCCAGCCCCGCCGAGGCGCCCGTCACCAGCGCCACCTTGCCCGTCAGTTGCAGATCCATGCCAAACTCCCGCCCATGAGGAACGCCGCGGAGGTTACCCCCCGCGGCGTGAGTTGCGGAAGCGGTCGCGCCCGCCTACTCGGCCAGCGCCTTGTCCTTGCCCCGCCGCACCGCGGGCAGCAGCATCATCACCAGCGCCACCAGGCCGATCGCCAGCATGGTCGCGCTGATGGGGCGCTCCATGAAGATGAACCAGTCGCCGCGCGAAAGTAGCATGGCGCGGCGCAGGTGCTCCTCCATCATCGGGCCCAGCACGAAGCCGATGAGCAGCGGCGCCGCCTCCAGCTGCAGCTTGGCGCAGATGTAGCCGAACACGGCAAACGCGATGGTCATGTAGACGTCGAAGACGTTGTTGCTGATCGAGTAGGTGCCGATGCAGCAGAACACCAGGATGGCCGGGAAGAGGAACTTGTAGGGCACCTGGAGCAGCTTCACCCACAGCCCGATCATGGGCAGGTTGATGACCAGCAGCATCACGTTGCCGATCCACATGGAGGCGATCAGCCCCCAGAACAGGTCGGGCTGCTGCACCATCATCTGCGGGCCGGGCTGGATGCCCTGGATGATCAGCGCGCCCACCATGAGCGCCATCACCGCATTGGACGGGATGCCCAGCGTCAGCAGCGGGATGAAGGCGGTCTGCGAGGCGGCGTTGTTGGCCGCTTCCGGCCCCGCGACGCCCTCGATGGCGCCCTTGCCGAAGAGGTGCCGGCCCTTCGACATCTTCCGCTCCATCATGAAGGAGCCGAAGGAGGCGAGTGCGGCGCCGCCGCCCGGCAGGATGCCCAGCACCGATCCCAGCAGCGTGCCGCGCACGGCCGAGGGGGTGCCGCGCTTCCACTCCTCGCGGTTCAGCCAGAGGGACCCCACCTTGGTCTTGAGCAGGGAACGCGCCTCGGGCCGCTCCAGGTTCAGCACGATCTCGGCGATGCCGAACATGCCCATCGCGATCGCCACGAAGCTGATGCCGTCCGAAAGCTCCGCGATGCCGAAGGTGAAGCGCTGCTGCCCGGTCTGCACGTCGGTGCCGACCATGCCCAGCCCCACGCCCAGGATCACCATGCCGACCGCCTTGATGGGCGAGCCCTGCGCCAGCACGCTGGCGACGATGAGGCCGAGCAGCATGAGGGAGAAGTACTCGGCCGGGCCGAAGGACAGCGCCACGGCCGAGAGCGCGGGGCCCGAGGCCGCGACCAGCAGCGTGCCGACCGTGCCGCCCAGGAATGAGGCGATGGCGGCCGTGGCCAGCGCGGCCCCCGCCCGCCCGTTCTGGGCCATCTTGTAGCCCTCGAGCGTGGTGACGACGGAGCTGACCTCGCCCGGCAGGTTCAGCAGGATGGCGGTGGTGGAGCCGCCATACTGCGCCCCGTAGAAGATGCCGGCCAGCATGATGATGGCCGTCGTCGGCGGGATGCCGAAGGTGATGGGCAGCAGGAGCGAGATGGTCGCCACCGGCCCGATGCCCGGCAGCACGCCGATGGCGGTGCCGATAAAGGCGCCCAGCAAGGCGAAGAGCAGGTTCTGGCCCGCGAAGGCGATGGTGAACCCGTGCGCCAGGTTCTCGATGAGGAATTGCATGTGGGCGGGCTCTCAGATCGTCGGCCAGAGGTGGACGCGGATGTCGAGCTGGAGGATGAAGACCCACCAGCACAGGGCCAGCATGAAGACGATCAGGCCCAGGACGCCGAGCGGCTTGCGGAAGTGTTCACGCTCCGCCGCGCAGGACAGCAGGATGGTTCCTGTCAGCGCCGCGAAGAAGCCGATCTGCTCCAGCAGCAGGCCGAACACCGCCACGGAAGCCGAGATCAGCGCGATGAAGCGGAGGTCGGGCGCAAGCGTCAGCACCAGCATTCCCGCCACGATCGCGATGCCGACGGCGTTGTAGCCGATCCCGAAGAAAGGAAGGACGGAAGGCGAAACGAGATAGACGAAAGCCGATACAATGATCGCCCCGAACAGGCTGACCAAATTGCGACGCGACCAGTTGCCCACCGGATTTGGGCCCGTAAAAAAGGCCGCAAATGTCACGAAGGCGCCAATACCAGTCAATCCAACAAACGCGAGCATGGGCATGTAGCCTGGCCCCATGCGCCGGGCGGTACCGATGGCGTGCTCCTGATTGAAATACAGCCCTGCCAGACCTAACCCAAGTAAAATTAGTCCGGACAATACATCTCTCGTATTGATCCTGTGGCCCACTTATACCTCCCTACCCTGTATTCGTTTCCAGAGTGGGAACTTATGGTGAAGTCACATGGAGGCCGCCCCATACAAAATATTAAAACGAATTTATTCCTAAATTACTTTACAGCTACCCGCGGCACGGCGCCCGGCCGCCCGTGTGGACAAGGGCGGCACCAGCGAGGACCATGCGACATTACGTCAAAGAGACCGCGACATGCTCTCCAACAACCCCGAACAGCGCATCCGCGAACAGGCCGCCGCCCTGGAGCCGCGCCTGATCGAGATGCGGCGTGACATCCACGCCCACCCCGAACTCGCCTTCGAAGAGGTGCGGACGGCCGGCATCGTCGCCGCCGAACTCACGCGCATGGGCATCGCGCACCGCACGGGCGTGGGGCGCACGGGCGTGCTGGGCGTGATCGAGGGCGCGCGGCCCGGCCCCACGCTCGCGCTGCGCGCCGACATGGACGCCCTGCCCATCCATGAGGAAACCGGCCAGCCCTTCGCGAGCAAGCACGACGGCAAGATGCACGCCTGCGGGCATGACATCCACACCGTCACGCTGCTGGGGGCCGCCGAAATCCTGAACGGGCTGCGCGAGAACCTGGCGGGGCGCATCGTGCTGGTCTTCCAGCCGGCCGAGGAGGTGCTGGAAGGCGCGCCGGCCATGATCGCCGATGGCGCGGCGGATGGCGTGGACATGGCCATCGGCTTCCACAACCACCCGGACAAGCCGGTCGGCACCTTCGGCTTTGTGCGCGGGCCGTCGCTCGCCGCCTCCGACCGCTTCGACATCCACCTGCGCGGCAAGTCGGGCCATGCCGCCCACCCCTATGCGGCGGTGGACCCCATCGTGGGCGCGGCGCAGATCGTCTCGCAATTGCAGACGGTCGTCAGCCGCGAGCAGAAGCCGCTGCACCCCTGCGTGGTGACGGTGGGCATGTTCCAGGGCGGCACGACCTACAACATCATCCCCGAGCGCGTTCACCTGAAGGGCACCGTCCGCACCCTGCACGCCGAGGCGCGCGACGTGGCCGAGGCCGCCATCCGCCGCCTGGTGGAACACTCCGCCGCCGCGCTGCGGCTGGAGGCGACCATCGAATACCGCCGCATGGTGGCCTCGCTGGTGAATGATGACCGCGTGCTGGACCCCGCCATCGCCAGCGTCCGCGCGCATTTCGGCGAGGTGGTGCATGAGGGCCAGCCCAGCATGGGCGCCGAGGATTTCGCCGCCTTCGCCGAGCGCGCGCCCGCCTTCCATTTGGGCATCGGCGCCGGCGCGCCTGGCCGCGACGACCGCCTGCACAACGCCAACTACCAGCCGGATGAGCGCTGCATCGCGCTCGGCGTGCAGGCGCTGAGCCGCATCGCGGTGGACATGCTGCGATGAGACTCGCGGAACTGTCAGCACCCGAGGTCGCGCACCGCCTCGCCGAGGGCCATGCCGTGCTGCTGCCGCTGGGCAGCCTGGAAACCCACGGCCCCGCCTTGCCCATGGGCGACTACCTGCTGGCCGAGGCCATCGCGCTGCGCATCGCGCAAGCCCATGGCCGCGCGCTGGTGGCCCCGCCCATCCCCTTCGGCGGCGCGGATTTCTTCCGGGGCGTGCCCGGGGGCATCGCGCTCTCCACCGCCACGCTGACCGCCCTGCTGCGCGAGGTGCTGGAGGCGCTGGCCGAGGGCGGTGCCACGCGCATCCTCATCATCAACGGCCATGGCGGAAACATCCCGGCCGTCGAGGAGGCACAGCGCGGCCTGCGGGTCTCGCGCGGGCTCATCGCGCCCGTGCTGCACCTGTGGAAGAACGCGGGCGGCTGGCAGCAGGCGCTGGGCGGCGAGCCGGCCGCGCTGGGCCATGGGGGCGACCCGGTGGCCTCGGTGGCGCTGCACCTGCGGCCCGATCTCTGCGCGCCGGAGCGCCTCGCGCCGCGTGAGGCACTGCCGCCCTTCCTCGGCCTGCCCATCAGTGGCTTCGGAACGCTGGCCACCGCCGGCGCGGAATTCGGTGTGCCGCTGAACCTGGACGAGGTCGCCCCCGGCGGCACCCAGGCCCCGGACCCGCGCGGCGCGAACGCGGCGCATGGTGCGCGCATCGTGGAACGCCTGGTGCAGGCGGGCCAGGCCATGCTCACCGCCCTGGAGAACACGCCATGAAGATCTGCGTCTTCGGCCCCGGCGCCATCGGCAGCCACATCACCGCGCGCTTCGCCAAGGGCGGCCAGGCGGAGGTCAGTGTCCTGGCGCGCGGCGCGCAGCTGGAGGCCATCCGCGCGCGCGGCATCACCGTGCGCACGCCGGAGGAGGAGTTCACCGCCCGCCCCCGCGCCGAGGCCGATGCCGCCGCCCTTGGCCCGCAGGATGCGGTGGTGGTGACGGTGAAGGCGCCCGCCGTGCCGGGCATCGCCGCCGCCATCAGCCCGCTGCTGCGCCCGGACACCCCCGTGGTCTTCGTGCTGAACGGTATTCCCTGGTGGTGGGAGGACGCGCCGGACGTGCTGGACCCCGATGGCGTCACCCGCGCCGCGGTGGGGCTCGATCGCGCCGTGGGCGGCGTGGTGTGGTCCGCCTGCACCGTGACCGAGCCTGGCGTGGTGCAGGTGCAGACGGCGGCCAACCGCCTCATCATGGGGGAACGCTCGGGCGAGGCCACACCGCGCCTGAAGGCCCTGGCGGCGGCGCTGGAGGCGGGCGGCATGGGCGGCGTGGTCAGCCCCGCCATCCGCACCGAGATCTGGACCAAGCTACTCAACAACCTGACCAACGGGCCCATCACGCTCATCACCCGGCAGGACATGCGGACCACCTTCAACGACCCGGTGGTGATGGCCGCCGCGAGGGCCGTGATGCAGGAGGGCATGGCGATCGCCGCCGCGCTGGGCCACCCGCTCGGCCCGGAGATCGAGAAGAACGTGCTGCGCTCGGTCACGCTCGCGCACCGCCCCTCCATCCTGCAGGATTTTGAGGCGGGGCGCGCGCTGGAATTCGACGCGCTGCTGGAGGTGCCGCTGCAACTGGCCCGCGCCGCGGGCGTCTCCGCGCCCACGCTGGAATTGCTTGTGGCGCTGGCGCGGAAGACGGTGGGGCGGGGTTAGACCGGGATGCGTTGAGGTGGAATCACCGAAAACGCTGAATCCCGCTCTCAACAAAGGTTAGAGCAGACTGCGTGAACGCATGTGAACGCAGCATGCTCCAGCGGCTGGTCGCCTTCGGTCGAAGCACCGAAGGCGTGAATCAGCGGCGGGCGAAGGCTTCAGGTTCGCCCCAGCTGAAGGTTCGCATCCCGCACGATCCCGCGAAACTTCTCCAGCTCCGCCGCCACGAATGCGCGCGTCTGCTCGGGCGTGGCGGGGTCGGCGGGGTCGATGCCGGCCTGCACCATGCGCCGGCGCAGTTCGGGCTCGGCGAGCGCCTCCACCGCCGCGCGGTTCAGCCGCTCCACGATGGGCGCGGGCATGCCGCGCGGGCCTTGCAGCACGTTCCAGGTGATGATGTCGAAGCCCTCCATGCCCGTCTCGTGCAGCGAGGGCACGTCAGGCAAGGCCGGATGGCGCGCGCGGCTGGTGACGGCGAGCGGGCGGGAGGAACCGTCGCGCAAATGCGGCAGGGCGCTGGCCATCACCTCGAAGGAGAAGCCCAGCTCGTTCTTCATCATCGCCTCCAGCACGGCCGCCCCGCCGCGATAGGGCACGTATTCGCCACGGATGCCGGCGCGGTGCGCGAAGGCCTCGCCCGTCAGATGGCCGATGCCGCCCACGCCGGAACTGCCCCAGAGCATGGGCGGGTTGGCCGCCCGCGCGGCGGCGATCAGTTCCGCGACGGTGCGGTGGGGCGAGGCGCGCGGCACCGCCACCACCAGCGGCCCGCCGCCGATGACGGCGATGTGGGTGAAGTCCTCCACCGGGTTGTAGCGCACGGTGGCGGGCAGCGCGGCCGGGTTGGTCGCGTGGCCGGAGGCAGTGGAGAGTGTCAGCAGATAGCCATCGGCCGGTTGGCGCGTGACATATTCGGCGCCCACGGAACCGCCCGCGCCGGGCCGGTTCTCCACGATCATGCGGGCATTGGGGCCGAGGCGCGGCGCCATCCGCTCGGCCAGCAGCCGCGCGCCCGTGTCGGTCGAGCCGCCCGGCAGGAAGCCCACCACGACGTTGATGGCGCGCTCGGGGTAGTTGGCCTGGGCATGGGCGGGCAGCGCCAGCAGCGCGGGCGCGGCGAGCAGGGACCGACGGAACATGGTTTCTCTCCCGTGATGGATTTCACGGGAGATTGACGCGGCGCGCGGCGGTCGTCCATGCCCCGGCGGAGCACTCAGAGAGAGGCGGGCTTCGGCCCTCCGGCCATCCAGTCCAGCAGCTCGACGGTATGGACCACGGGCAGCGCATCGCCCCCCAGCTGCGTCATGCAGCCGATATTGCCGGCCGCGACGAGGTCGGCGCGGGTGCGCTGGATGTTCTCCAGCTTGCGCGCGCGCAGCTGCGCCGCGATGGCCGGCTGCATCAGGTTGTAGGTGCCCGCGCTGCCGCAGCAGATATGGCCCTCGGCCGGCTCCTTCACCGTGAAGCCGGCGCGGGCGAGCAACTGCTTGGGCAGCGCCGTGATCTTCTGCCCGTGCTGGAGCGAGCAGGCGGAGTGGTAGGCCACCGTCAAGCCCGGCGCCTCGCGGGTGGGGGCATAGTCGAACTTCGCCAGCACCTCGGTCACGTCCATGGCCAGCGCCGAGACGCGCGCGGCGGCATCGGCCTCGGGCTCCGTGCGGAACATGAAGCCGTAGTCCTTGAGGGTGGTGCCGCAGCCCGAGGTGTTCACCACGATGGCGTCCAGCCCCTCGCCATCCATCTCAGCGCCCCAGGCGGCGATGTTGGCGCGGGCGGCGGCCATGGCGGGGTCGTGCTGGCCCATGTGGTGCGTCAGCGCGCCGCAGCAGCCCTGGCCCGGCGTGATGACGACGTCGAGGCCCATGCGCGTGAGCAGGCGGATGGTGGCCTCGTTGATGGTGGGGTTCAGCACCTTCTGGGCGCAGCCGGTCAGCAGGCCCACGCGGCCGCGGCGCGGGCCTTCGGCGCGATGCACCTGTGCCTCCTGCGCGGCGCTTTTCGGCGGCAGGCTGGCCGGCGCCAGCTTCAGCATGGCGCGCAGCCGTTGCGCCGTCAGCGACTGGCCCGGCACCAGCCCCGCCAGCGGCCGCGCGAGCCGCGCCGCCGTCAGCGCCGCGCGGAACAGGCCCGGACGCGGCAGCACCGCGCCCAGCACGCGGCGCAGCATGCGTTCGGGGAAGGGCCTGGTGTAGGTCTCCTCGATGTGGCGGCGCGCATGGTCCACCAGGTGCATGTAGTGCACGCCCGAGGGGCAGGTCGTCATGCAGGACAGGCAGGAGAGGCAGCGGTCCACATGCCGCGCCTCCAGCTCCGTGGCCGGCCGGTTGTTCTCCAGCATGTCCTTGATGAGGTAGATGCGCCCCCTCGGGCTGTCCAGCTCATCGCCCAGCAGCAGGAAGGTCGGGCATGTGGCGGTGCACATGCCGCAATGCACGCAGCTGCGGAGAATCTTGTTGCTCTCCGCGGTGTCGGGGTCGCGGAGCTGCTCGGCGGTGAAGCTGGTCTGCAAGGTTCAGTGGCTCCCGATTCCCGCCTGCGCCATGCCCAGGCCCACCAGCATCAACGCCAGTCCCAGCTGCGCGGCCGCCACCTGGCGCGGCAGCGCCAGTGCGGGACCGGAGAAGCGCAGCCGCAGCAGCAGGGCAAGGCCCACCACCGCCACGGCCGCGCCCAGCAGGGCGGCGATCATCAGCACGGCCGTGAAGCTCCAGCCCGCCACCCAGGTGGCGAGCTGCCCGGGCCAGGACGCGCCGCCCAGCAGCCCGATGAGCCAGACGGCAATGAGCACGCCGGTCAGCACCGGCATGGCCAGCACCCGCTCCTTCAGCGAGCGCGTGGCCCAGTCCGGGTCCACCTCGTCGAAGAAGGCGGCGATGTAGATCGCGCTCACCAGCACCAGCGCCAGCAGCGCCAGGCCATCAGCCAGGGAACCCATGCTCGTCTCTCCTAGGGCTCAGGCGCGCAGGCGCCCGGGGTTGAGAATGCCGGCGGGGTCGAGCACCGACTTCACCCGTGCGCCGATGGCGGCCAGGGGCAGGGGCTCGGCGGGAAGGACGGGAACGGCGGCGCGCAGCGCGTCGGGGCCGCGGAACAGGGTGAAGCTGCCGCCGGCGGCGGCCTGCATGACGGCGCCATGCGCCGCCTCGGTCGCCGGGCCCGCCACCCAGATCAGGCCACCGCCCCAATCGAGCAGCAGGCGGGCGTCGAAGGCCTGGCGCAGCGCGGCGCAGGCGGCGGGCGCGCGGGAGGGTGCCAGGTAGAGGCGCCACACCGCCTCCTCCGGCGCGGGGTTCAGCGGCGCGGCGTCACGGATGTCGCGCCACAGCGCCTCGGACGCCTCGCGGCCCAGCAACGCGGCCTCGCCCTGCGCGGCGAGTTCGGCGCGCAGCCGGTCCAGCCGGTAGGTGACGCTTTCCGCGAAATCCTCGATGCGCGCGATGGCGAGGCAGCCCTGCATCGCCCCATGGCCATCTGGCAGCAGGGCCGCGCCGCTGACGCCATAGGGCGTGCCCAGCGCCGCGCTCAATGCGCGCACGCCGGAAGCGATGTCCGCCACGCGCAGCACCAGGCTGCCGGAGGATTCGGCGCGCGGCAGCACCTTCAGCGTGATCTCGGTCAGCACGCCCAGCGTGCCATGCGCGCCGGTCAGCAGCTTGCAGAGGTCAAGGCCCGTCACGTTCTTCAGCACCCGCCCGCCGGACCGGAACACCTCGCCCGTGCCATTCACGGCGCGGATGCCGAGCACATGGTCGCGCATGGCACCCCAGGTGATGCGGCGCGGCCCGCTGAGATTGGCGCCCACCACGCCGCCCAGCGTGGCCGGCTCCTCGGTGCCGAACAGCGCGCGCGTGTCGGGCGGTTCGGCGATGAGCTGCTGGTTGTGCTCGGCCAGCGCCGCCTCGATCTCGGGGATGGGCGTGCCGGCGCGGGCGGAAATGACCATCTCGGTCGGGCGATACAGCGTGATGCCCGTCAGCCCGCGCGTGGACAGGGTGCGGGCGGCCTGCACCGGCCGCAGCATGGCGCGCTTGGTGCCACGCCCCTCGATGGCAAGCGGCTCCCGTGCCGCATGGGCGGCGCGGACGGCCTCGGCCACGCCCGCTTCGTCAGGCGGCGCGATCAAGCCGTGATCCTCGCATTGCCTTCCAGCGGGAAGACCTTGGCCGTGTTCAGCAGCCAGCCGGGGTCGAAGGCCGACTTGATGTCGCGCTGCAGGTCCAATTCGCGCGCGGTGAATTGCACGGTCATCAGGTCGCGCTTCTCCACACCCACGCCATGCTCGCCGGTCAGGCAGCCGCCCACCTCGACGCAGAGCTTCAGGATGTCGGCGCCGAAGGCCTCGGCCTTGCGGAAACTTTCCGGGTCGTTCGCGTCGAACATGATGAGCGGGTGCAGGTTGCCGTCGCCCGCGTGGAACACGTTGGCCACGCCCAGGCCATATTGGGTGCTCATCTCGCCGATGCGCTTCAGCACGAAGGGCAGCTCGCCCGTCGGGATGGTGCCGTCCATGCAGAGGTAGTCCGGGCTGATGCGTCCCACCGCCCCGAAGGCGCCCTTGCGGCCCTTCCAGATGGCGAGCGACTGTTCCGCGCTCTCGGCCAATTTCATGGAGATGGGCTTGAACTGCGCGCAGATGTCGCGGATGCGGCCCAGCAGCATGTCCTGCTCGGCCTGGCTGCCCTCCACCTCGATGATCAGCATGGCCTCGGCATCCAGCGGATAGCCGGCATGGGCGAAGGCCTCGCAGGCATGGATGCAGGGCTTGTCCATGAACTCCAGCGCCACCGGAATGACGCCCGCGCCGATGATGGCGTCCACCGCCTGGCCCGCCACCTCCACGCTGTCGAAGGCGGCCAGCATGGCACGCGCGCCCTCCGGCCCGCGCAGGATGCGGACCGTCACCTCGGTGACGAGGCCCAGCTGCCCCTCGCTGCCGGTGATGAGGCCGAGCCAGTCATAGCCCGCGGCGTCCAGGTGCGTGCCGCCGATCTCCACCACCTCGCCCTCGATGGTGACGAAGGTGACGCCCAGCAGATTGTTCGCCGTCACGCCGTATTTCAGGCAATGCGCCCCGCCGCTGTTCATCATCACATTGCCGCCGATCATGCAGGCAAGCTGGCTGGAAGGGTCTGGTGCGTAGAAGAAGCCCTCGCCCTCCACGGCCTTGGTGATGCCGATGTTGGTGACGCCCGCCTCGACCACGGCGTAGCGGTCCTCGAAATTGATCTCGCGGATGCGGTTCATGCGCATGAGGCCGATGACCACCGCATCGGCCAGCGGCAGCGCGCCGCCCGAAAGGCTGGTTCCCGCGCCGCGCGGCACAACGCGGATTTCGTTGGCGTGGCAGTAGCGCAGCACCTCCGCCACCTCCTGCGTGGTGCGCGGCAGCACGACGGCGAGCGGCATCTGGCGGTATGCGGAGAGCCCGTCCGTCTCGTAGGGGCGCAGACGGATCTCCTCGCCGATCACGGCATCCGCCGGCAACAGCCGCGCGAGGTCCGCCAGGATGGAGGCGCGACGGGCGAGGATTTCGGGCTTGGGCTCTGGCAGGCTGATCATGCTGGCTGTCCGCGAAACGTCCAGCCGCAACATGTCGTCGCACCCCGCCCGCCGCAAGGCGCAACTGCGCGATCAGGGGTTCAGGGCCGCCCAACGGGTCCAAACGGCGAAAGGCCGCGCGCCCGATCGGGGCACGCGGCCAATCGTCTCGATCATGTCCCCGACCTCAAGCCAGGCCAGGGCATGGATCAGTTGGGCACGCGACCGGCCGGGGTGCCGGGGTTGGCGGGGAAGGCGCCCTGCGGCGTGCCCACCATGCCTTGGTCACGCATGCCGGTCTGGCCGACATTGGTCTGCGGCGAGCGATGCCCGTCCGGCGCCATGTCGCCCATGCCCGTGGCGCCCATGCGGCCACCCCGTGCGGTGGACTGCGGCACGCCATCGGCGCGGAAGTCGGACGCCATGCCCGGCGCATCACCCGGAAGCGGCACAGGACGGCCGTTTTCCAGGATCATGCCACCGCCCATATAGGCGCGGTCGGCAGGGTTGCGGGGCGCATCGGTGCGGCCATGCGCGCCGGCGGTGCCGCCGGCCGCCTGGCGATGCGGCATGGCATCAGCGCGCCCACCCGGGCCGGAACCGCCCGTCACATTCTGGCGGGAGGTGCCACGCTGCTGCTGCAGCCGCGGATCCTGCGCTTCCAGCGTGCGGTCAGGCGTCTGCTGGTTGGGCGAAGCCTGCAGGCCCGGCGGAAGCGGCGCGGGCTGGTTCGTATTCTGCCCGGTCGGCAGGCGGCCCTGCGTCAGACGGGGGTCCTGGGCGCGCAGCGCGTTGTCGGGCGCATCGCCCGGCTGGCGCTGGAAGGGGCTTTCCGTCGCGCGCGGCATGGCGGCGCCATGCCGGTCCACGCCGGTGCCATGGGGCGAGGTCATGCCCTGCGCGGCCACGCCGCCGCTGATGAGAACGGCCCCGAGGCCGGCGATCCAAAGAGTTCGCATGTTCGGTCTCCTGTTCGGTGAATGCCGATGCCAGGAGAACCACCGCGAGAGATAATGGTTGCACACAAGAAAGCGCCGCCGGGCTTCCCCAGCGGCGCTGTCTTGTCATCGCAAGGCCCGGAGGCCGTGCAAGTTCAGCCCTGGCGGGCCTTCATCCGCGGGTTCTTCTTGTTCAGGACATACAGGCGACCGCGGCGGCGCACGACCACGCAGTTCTTGTCCCGCAACTTGGCGGACTTCAGGCTGTTGCGGATTTTCATGGCACGGGACCCACTCGGCAAACGGAAACAGGGCGGCGCGAAGGGAGCCCTCGCACCGGGATG
This sequence comes from Roseococcus suduntuyensis, assembly GCF_014196305.1. Taxonomy (GTDB): domain Bacteria; phylum Pseudomonadota; class Alphaproteobacteria; order Acetobacterales; family Acetobacteraceae; genus Roseococcus; species Roseococcus suduntuyensis. The sequence continues at coordinate 795,107 of NZ_JACIDJ010000001.1, read as the reverse complement.
CGGCAGATAGGCGGGAGGGGTGGTTGGAGTCAACTCCCGCAACCATCCCTTCCCGCGCGGCTGCCGCCGCGACCATCCCTTCCCGCGCGGCTGCCGCCGCGACCATCCCTTCCCGCGCGGCTGCCGCCGCGCTAGGACCACCCCCGGACCGTCTGGCGCTCCCATGCGGCCCCTCCCCCGCCTTGGAAGGATGCCGCGGGCCCTCCCTACTTCGGGCCGCGCTTGATGACCGGATGCTGGAACGAATCGTGGCGGCCACCCTCGCGGCCGCACTGAAGCTGATCGCCTGGGCCAGCCGCGCGCCTCTGCGCGCCGCCTTGCTGGTGGGGCTGGTGGCGGCGGGTGCCTTCCTGCCCGGCTATGCCACCCTGCCCCCCACTGACCGCGACGAGGGCCGCTACACCCTCGCCACACGCCAGATGGTGGCCAGCGGCGACTACATCGACATCCGCAACCAGGACGAGCCGCGGCACAAGCAGCCCGCCGGCATCTACTGGCTGCAGGCGGCGGCGGTGCATCTCAGCGGCCAGGGCGATGCGGCACCTATCGGGGTCTATCGCATCCCCTCGCTCATCGGCGCCGTGACGGGCACGGTGCTGACCTGGTGGGCCTTCCTGCCGCTGATCGGGCGGCGGGCGGCGCTGCTGGCGGGCGCGCTGATGGGGGTGACGCTGCTGCTGGGGGTGGAGGCGCGCATCGCCAAGACCGATGCCGTCCTGTTTGCCACCGTCATGGCGGCGACGGGCGTGCTGCTCCGCGCCTTCCTCGACCCCGTGAAGCTCCGCGCCACCTGGCTGCCCTGGCTGTTCTGGGGCGCGCTCGGCGTCAGCAGCATGATCAAGGGGCCGATCGGGCTGCTGGTGGTGGCGGTGGCCGCCGTGGCGCTGTGCCTGCCCGCGCGCGGGGTGCGCTGGCTGGGCGCGCTGCGCCCCTGGCCGGGGGTGCTGCTGCTGCTGGCCATCGCCCTGCCCTGGTATGTGGCCATCACGATCCGCACCGAGGGCGCCTTCTTCGAGACCGCGCTGGGCTGGAACGCGCTGGGCAAGGTGGCCGACGCCCACCAGGGCCATGGCGGCCCACCGGGCTTCTACCTCGCCTTGGTCTGGGTCACCTTCTGGCCGGCGGCCTCGCTGCTCGCGGCGCTGCTGCCCTGGATCTGGGCCGAGCGGCGGCGGCGCGAGGTGGTGGTGCTGCTGTGCCTAGTGGTTCCGATGTGGCTGATCTTCGAGATCGTGGCCACCAAGCTTCCCCACTACGTCCTGCCCACCTACCCGGCCCTGGCCGCGCTGGTGGCGCTGGCCGTGACCGAGATCGGCGTGCTGGCCCGCGGCTGGTGGTCGCGCTTGACACTGCAGGGGCTCTGGCTGCTGCCGCTGGCGCTGCTTCTGGCCGGCGGCGGGGCCTTCTGGTTCTATGAGGGTTGGCTGCCGCCCCTCTCCGTCCTGGCGCTGCTGGGGGGCGTGGGGCTGGGCGCGTTGGCGGTGATGGTGGCGCATCGCTCCGCCGTGGCGACAGTGCCGGTGGTGGTGGCGGCCGCCTTGTTCACCTGGCTCGGCACCTGGCCGATGGTGGCGCGGATGGACAGCCTCTGGCTTTCCCCCCGCATGGCCGAGGCCATCCGCGCCCAGGCCCATTGCCCCGACCCCGCCATCGCCTCGGGGGGCTACCGGGAGCCGAGCTTCCCCTTCCTCACCCGCACCGACGCCCTGCTGACGGGCGGGCGTGAGGCCGCGGATTTCCTGGCGCTGGAGGGCTGCCGCGTGGCCTTCGTGGACGCCGCCCCCGGCCGGCGCGGCCAGCCCTCGCAGGAGGTGGCCTTCCTGGCGCGGCTGGAAGCCCTGGGCCTGCGGGCCGAACGCCTGACAGTCGTGGAGGGCCGCAACATGAATGGCGGGCATTGGCGCCAGATGGTGCTGTGGCGGCGCGCGCCATGAACCCGCGCTTGACCGTCCTGATCCCGGTTCGCAACGAGGCCGGGAACATCGCCCCCCTGGTGGCGGAGATCGAGGCCGCGCTGACGGGCGTGGTGGAGTTCGAGATCCTCTATGTGAATGACGGCTCGACCGACGGCACGGTGGAGGAAATCCTCGCTTTGGCCGGCACGCGCCCGCATCTGCGCCTGCTGAACCTGGACGTGAATGCCGGCAAGGCCGAGGCGCTGCGGGCCGGCGCCCGGGCGGCACGCGGCGAGCTGATCACGCTGATGGATGGCGACGGGCAGAACGACCCCGCCTATGTGCCGCAGCTCCTGGCCGCGCATGACGCGGCGGGCGCGCCGGTGCTGGTCATGGCGCAGCGCCTCGGCCGCAAGGACACTGCCTTCAAGCGCTGGCAGTCGCGTCTCGCCAACGGGGTGCGCAAGCGCATGCTGGGCGATGCGACGCGCGATGCCGGCTGCGGCTTCGCGCTGCTGCCGCGTGCTGTGTTCCTCGCTTTGCCGCAATTCGACGGGCTGCACCGCTTCCTGCCCGCGCTGGTGAAGCGCGAGGGGCTGGGCGTGGTCTTCGTGGATGTGCGCGACCGGCCACGCCAGGCGGGCGTGTCGAAATACGGCTTCTTCGACCGGCTCTGGGTCGGCATTGACGACATGCTGGGTGTCATGTGGCTGATCCGCCGACGGAAGCGGGTGCCGGGCGCGCGGGAGATGACCTGAACTGAGTTGAGCGAGCGATTCACCGCTCCGGCGATTCCGCCTTCGCGGATCGCGCTGGCTTTGCCGCGAGAGCGATTCACCGCTCCGGCGATTCCGCCTTCGCGGATCGCGCTGGCTTTGCCGCGAGAGCGATTCACCGCTCCGGCGATTCCGCCTTCGCGGATC
>NZ_JACIDJ010000001.1:275682-792193 GCF_014196305.1 Roseococcus suduntuyensis | reverse complement strand
GATCGCGCTCTACTCTTCCACCGCCCGGCCCGCCCGGTGGCGCCGCATGAGCCAGATGCCCAGCACCACGCTCAGCAGCAGCAGCACGGCGGACAGCCCCATCTGCCAGGCACCATCCACCCGGATGCCCTTGCCCAGCAGGGCGAAGACCACGGTCTGCGGCAAATAGCCCAGGGCCGAGGCCGCCAGGAAGGGCGCCACCGCCACCCCCGTCAGCCCGGCCAGCGCGTTCATGGCCAGGTTGCTGCCCGCCGGGAACAGCCGCAGGGCGAGCGTGGTGCCGAAGGGGTTGTCGCGCAGCACCTCCACCAGCGGGCGCAGACGCGGGCCGAAGCGGCCGGACAGGCGGCGCTCGGCCCAACCCCGCCCCACCGCGCGCGCCCAGCCATAGGCCAGCAGGCAGCCCAGCAACTGCGCCGCCAGCGCCAGCGCCGTCCCCAGCACGGCCCCGAAGGCATAGCCCCCCAGGAAGGCCACGCCCTGGCGCGGCAGGCCCACCGCGGTCAGCGCGGCCCCCACCAGCACGAAGACGAGATCGCCCGAAAGCCCCTGGCCGCGCAGGTTCCGATCCGCCCAGTCGGTGCCGGGCAGCGCACCCCATTCGCGCAACAGCACGCCGGCCAGGGCGAGGCCCCCCACCAGCAGCGCGAGGCGCAGCCAGCCCGCGCGGGTCATGGAAGCCTGGAGGCGAACATGCGGGGGCGGTTACCAGCCGCCCCGCCGCCTCACAACCCCGCGGCCCGACCCTGTGGCCCCAAGGCGGGGCCCCAAGGCGGGGCCCCACGGCGGGCCCCAACGGTGGGGCACGGGTTCGCCAATACGGCGGGACGCCCTATATCGCGCCCATGCCCTTCGACACGCCTCCCGCCGCCGCCCAATCCCGCCTGCGCCCCCGCACCGTGGCCTATTGGCTGCTGTCCGTGGCCGGGCTGGTCTGGATCATGGTGGCCATCGGGGGTGCCACGCGGCTGACGGGCTCGGGCCTGTCCATCATGGAATGGGCGCCACTGTCGGGCACCCTGCCGCCGCTGAGCGAGGCCGAATGGCAGCGCCTCTACGACCTCTACCGCACCGTGCCGCAATACGCGCTGCTGAACGCGGGCTTCGGCATGGAGGGGTTCAAGCAGATCTTCTGGCTGGAATGGCTGCACCGCTTCTGGGGGCGGCTGATCGGGCTGGCCTATCTGCTGCCCTTCCTGTGGCTGTGGTGGCGCGGCGCCATCCCGCGCGCGTTGATGCCCCGGCTTTGGCTGCTGTTCGCGCTGGGCGGGCTGCAGGGGGCCATCGGCTGGTTCATGGTGGCCTCGGGCTTCCAGGCGGACCGCACGGCCGTCTCGCCCTATCGGCTGGTGCTGCACCTCTCCATGGCCTTCGTGCTGTTCGGGCTGCTGGTCTGGACCGCGCTCGGCCTGCTGCGCCCGGCGCCGGCGGCGCTGCCCCCAGCCGAAGAGGCCCGGCGCGGGAAGGTGCGGCGGCAGGTGCAATGGGCCTTCTGGCTCGCGGCCGCCACCATGCTGGCCGGCGGCTTCGTGGCGGGCACGCGGGCGGGCTTCACCTATAATACCTTCCCTCTCATGGATGGCGCCCTCATCCCCGTCGGCTACCTCGATCTTTCTCCCTCCTGGCTCAACCTGACCGAGAATCTCGCGGCGGTGCAATTCAACCACAGGCTGCTGGCCACGCTCACGGGACTGGCGGCGGCGGGGCTTGCCGTGGCAGCCTTGCGACATCTGCCATCCGGTTTCGCGCGCAGCGCGGCGCTGGTGATGGCTGCTTCGGTGGTGGCTCAATACGCGCTGGGAGTCCTGACCTTGGTCCATGTGGTTCCCGTCTCGCTCGGCACGCTGCACCAGACGGTGGCGGTGGGCGTGCTCGCGGCGGGGCTCTGCGCCTGGCACGGCCTGCGGGCCCCACCCCGATGAACGCCGAGGCCCCGCGCGACCCCCGCCCGGCCATCCTGGCCGCCCTGCCGGTCGCGCTGCTGGCCTTCGACTCCGAGGACCGCGTGATCCTCGCCAACCCCGCCCTGCACGGGCTGGTGGACACCGGCCCCGAGGTGCTGCGCCCCGGCCTGACCCGCGCCGAGGTGCTGCAGATCCTGGCCTTCGCAGGCCTGTTCGGCACCGGCAACCCAACGGAGCTTGCCGCCCGGATGCTCGACGCCCCGGCGGGGCGCGGGGCCCGGCTGCGCACCGCCGGGGGGCGGCGGGTGGAATGGGTGCAGGTGCCGCTCACGCACGGCGGCTGCATCATCGCCCTGCCCGAGACGACCGAATTGGCCCAGGCGCTCGACAGCGCCCAGCAAGAGCTGCGCGACCTCAATGCCGTGCTCCAGCGCCTGTCCAGCGGTGTCGCGGTCTATGGCGACGACCAGCGGCTGCGCTTCACCAACACCGCCTTCCCTGCCTTGGTCGGGCTGCAGCCCAGCGAGGCCCTGCCCGGCGCGCATTTCCTCGAACTGAACGAGGCCCAGGCCCGCCGCGGCGAGCACCCGCCCAACTGGCAGGAAACGCTGCGGGAGCGGATGAAGGATCCCGGCTGGCGCAATTCCCCGGCCTGGGAGCGGCGGCGGCCCAATGGCCAGACCATCCGTTTCCGCAACCAGCTGCTCCCTGATGGCGGCTGGCTGTCGGAAGTGACCGACATCACGAAGGAACGCGAGGCGGCCGAGGAAGCGCAGCGGCGCATCGCCCTGCAGGATGCGCTGCTGGAGGCGCTGCCCGTGGGAGTGGCGGTCTATGGGCCTGACCGCGTGCTGCGCTACATCAACCCCGCCTACCATGAGATCTTCGCGTCCATGCCGGCCCGCGTGGGTGAGCATCTGCGCGACATCCTGACGCGCCGCGCCCTGGCGGGCGAATTCGGCGCCGGCGACGCGGAACAACAGGTCACGATGCGCCTGGACCGCTTGAACAAGCCGTTCAGCTTCGAGCGCTACCGGAACGGCCGCACCACGGTCCATCGCAGCGTGCCCCTGCCGGATGGCGGCCATGCCATGGTGGTGGCCGACGTGTCGGAGCTGAATGCCGCCCAGGCCGAGATCCTGGCGCGCGAACAGCTGCTGACCACCACGCTGGAAGCCACGCGCCACGGCATCGTGATGTTCGACGACCAGTCGCGCGTGATTCTGGCGAACCGGCTGGCGGCGCATTTCTGCGGGCTGTCTCCGGAGAATTTCGCGCGCGGCACCCATGTCTCGGAACTGCGGCGCCGCCAATACGAGAAGAGCGGCGAGCACCAGCCGCGCGACCCGCAACTGGCCAAGCAGCAGACCTCGCTGGAGGAATGGCTGAACGCGCCCCTCTTCGGCCCGCACCAGTACCGGCGGGCCGGTGAGAATGGCACGGTGGTCGAGGTCATCACCGACACATTGCCGGGCGGCGGCTTCGTCCGCAGCTACAGCGATGTCACCGCGCTGGCCCGCGCCGAGGCCGAGGCCACGTCACGCGCCGCCATGCTCCAGACCGTGCTGGACAGCATGCGCCACGGCGTCATCCTCTACGACCAGAAGGGCTACGTCCGCGTGGCCAACACGCTGGGCGGCACCTTGGCCGGGCTGCCGGTCGAGGCGTTGAAGCCCGGCGTGCATTTCGACACGCTGCGCGACATCCAGGCCGAGCGCGGGGAGCACGGTCCGCATGTCAGCCCTGAGGAATATCGCCGGCGCCGCACGCCGGAGCCCTGGAAGGGCGACAGCACCTACACGCGCCAGCGGCCCGACGGCACCGTGGTCGAGGTCCGCACCGATGTGACGCCAGGCGGCGGCTGTGTCCGCACCTTCACCGACATCACCGCACTGACGGAGGCCCAGGCCGAGGTCTCGCAGCGCAACGTGATGATGCAGGTGATGCTGGAGAACATGCGCCACGGCATCGCGATGTTCGACGCGGAACACCGGCTGCTGGTGGCCAATACGCTCTGCGCCCGGCTGAACGGCGTCGAGGGACTGCTGCATCCGGGCATGACGCGCACCGAGATGGCGCGGCTGCAGGCCGCGCAGGGCGAATTCGGCCCGCCCGAGCAGGCGGAGGAGGCGCTGCGCCAACTGGACGCGCGGGACTTCGACGCCCCCCAGGCCTGGCAGCGCCACCGGCCGGACGGAACCGTGGTCGAGATCCGCACGAATCCGGTGCCCGGCGGGGGCTTCGTGCTCACGCTGACCGACGTGACCGAGCGCGTGCGGGCCCAGGAGGAATCCCAGGCGCGGGCCAGCGTGCTGACCGCCACGCTCAATGCCTCGCGCCACAGCATCACCCTCTTCGACGCCGATGGCCGGGTGGTGGCCTGCAACGACATGGCGGCGGAAAGGTCGGGTTTCCCGAATGCCCAGGCACCGGTGGGCATGACGCATGCGGAGGTGATCGCGCAGGCGCGGCGCGCCCAGGGCGGCCCGCCCGACCTGCCGCCGACCCTCGCATTTGACGTCATCGACCGCTCGAAGCCCATGCGCTACCAGCGCCGCGGCTCGGACGGGCGGGTGCTGGACGTGGCCTCGGACCCGGTGCCGGGCGGCGGTTATGTCGTGACCATCGCCGACGTGACCGAGCTGTTCGAGGCGCGCGAGGAGGCGCAACGCAGGGCCGGCGTGCTGGCGGCGGCGCTGAATGCCACCCGGCACACCATCACCCTCTACGATGCCGAGCACCGCGCCGTGGCCGCCAACCGCATCGCGGCCGAGTTGGCCGGCTATGCCGATGAGCGCGATCTGATCGGCCTGACCATCACCGAAATCCTGCAGCACCAGGCCGAGAACCATTTTCCCGGTGATCTCGCGGCACAAGCCGCCTTCATGTCGCAGTATGCCGGGCTCGATCGCACGAAATCCCTGCGCTACCAGCGCCGCCACCCCGATGGCCGGGTGCTGGATGTGCAGTCCGAGCCCACGCATGATGGCGGCTTCGCGGTGTCGGTGGCCGATGTGACGGCGCTGGTGCAGGCCCAGGAGGAGGCGCAGCGGCGCGCGGGCGTGCTCCAGGCCATGCTGGACAACAACCGCCATGGCATCGTGCTCTACGATGCCGACCACCGGCTGGTGGCCGCCAACGCCCTCGCCGGGGAGCTGATGGGTGTCCCCGACCTCTTGCAGAAGCCGGGCATCTCCCAGGCCGAAGTCCTGGCCGCGCAACGCGCGCGCGGCATGTATGCCGATGACGAAGACGGCGGCCGGACCGAGCGTGGCTTCCTCGAGCTGGATCGCAGCAAGCCGCAACGCATGCAGCGCACCCTGCCCGACGGGCGGCGCTTCGACATCGCCTCCGACCCCACACCCGATGGCGGCTTCGTCATCTCCATCGCCGACGTGACGGCCCTGGCGCGCGCGGAAGAGGAGGCCGAGCACCGCGCCGGCATCATGCAGACCATGCTGGACAACATCAGCCTGGGCATCCTGCTCTATGACAAGGAGCGCCGCCTGGTCGCGCTGAACGACCTGGCCACCGAGGCGCTCGGCCTGCCCGACCTGACCAATCTGCGCGGCCGGACCATGGAGGAGATCCTGCAGCGACAGTTCGAGGCCGGCAATTTCGGCACGGGTGCCGTGGCCGAGGCGCTGCTGCGCCACCTGATCGAGCAGGATCGCAGCGTGCCGCAGTTCCATCAGCGCGTGACGGCCGATGGGCGGGTGCTGAACAACGCCTCCCACCCCACCCCCGATGGGGGCTATGTCGTGTCCATCACAGATGTCACGGCGCTGGCCGAGGCCCAGGCGGAGGCCGACCGGCGCGCCACCATCCTGGGCGTGATGCTGGACAACATCCGCCATGGCATCGTGCTGTTCGACGCCGATGGGCTGCTGGTGGCGGCCAACCCGATGGTGTCGCGCATGCTGGACCTGCCGCCCGGCCTGCTGGCGCCCGGCATGACCGTGCACGGCCTGGTGCAGACGCTGCACGCCCGCGGCGAGTATGGCAAGGGCGAGGATGCCGAGCGCATCGCCGCGGACATCGCCATCCATCCGCGCGAGGCGTCGAGGCGCCAGATCCGGCGGCGGCCCGATGGCACCATCCTGGAAATCGTCTCGGACCCCACGCCCGATGGCGGCTTCGTGCTGACCTACACCGACGTCACGGACGACCGGCGCATCCGCGACGAGCTGGAACGCGCCCGCACCGCGGCCGAGGCGGCGAGCCTCGCGAAGTCGCGCTTCCTGGCCACCATGAGCCATGAGCTTCGCACGCCGCTCAACGCCGTCATCGGCTTCTCCGAGGTGCTGAGCGGGGATGCCCCGCGCGAGCAGACGCAGGAATTCGCCCGCGCCATCCAGGAGGCCGGGCGCCACCTGCTGACGTTGATCGACGACATCCTGGACGTGACCCGCGCCGAATCCGGCCACCTGCCCGTGACGCTGGAAACCATCCCCCTGCCGCCGCTGCTGGAAGGGGTGGAGCGCATGATGCGGCCGACGGCCGAAGCCGGGCGGCTGACGCTCCAGCTCGTGCCGATGGGCCCGCTGCCGCGGCTTCGCGCGGATGAGCAGCGGCTGCGCCAGGTGCTGCTGAACCTCGTCACCAATGCGGTGAAGTTCACGCCGGCGGGCGGCCGCATCACGCTGACGGCGCGCATCTGCGACAAGGGCCTGGAGATCGAGGTGCGCGACACCGGCATCGGCATCGCGGCCGATGACCTCTCGCGCGTCTTCGAACCCTTCACCCAGATCGACAGCCAGCTGGCCCGCCGCTACCCGGGCGCCGGGCTTGGCCTCTACCTCTGCCGCGTGCTGACGGAAGCGCAAGGCGGTACCCTTACCCTCGACAGCGCCGAAGGCGAGGGAACGCGCGCGCTGCTGCGCTTCCCGCACGCCTCCCTCCTTCCCTGAACGGAGCCCCCATGCCCCTCGACAGCCCGCTCTCCATCACCGACCGCCTGTTCCACACCGAGCTGGACCCTGCCGCCGCGCTGGCCCGCCTGCAGCAGGCGACGCTGGGCTGCGAGGATGGCGAGCTGTTCCTCGAATACCGCGAGAGCGAGGCCATCAGCCTGGAGGATGGCCGCATCCGTTCGGCCAGCTACGACACCTCGCGCGGGTTCGGGCTGCGCGCCGTGCAGGGCGAGGCGGCGGGCTATGCCCATTCGGGCGAAATCACCGACGCCGCCCTGGCCCGCGCGGCCGAGACGGTGAAGGCGGTGCGGCAGGGGCGTTCGGGCGTGCTGGACCTGGCGCCGCGTGCCACCAACACGCGCCTCTACGAACCCGCCAACCCGCTGACGGCCATGGGCTTCGCGGAGAAGACCGCGCTGCTGCTGGAACTCGACGCCCATGCCCGCGCGCTGGACAGCCGGGTGGTGCAGGTGATGGCGTCGCTGACCGGCGAATGGCAGGCGGTGCAGATCCTGCGCCCCGATGGCGAGCGCGTGGCCGATATCCGCCCCCTGGTGCGCTTCGGCGTCAGCGTGGTGGTGGAGCAGGATGGCCGGCGCGAGACGGGCAGCTTCGGCACCGGCGGCCGCTTCGCCTATGCACGCGTGCTGGAAAACGGCGGCTGGCAGCGCGGCGTGGCGGAAGCCTTGCGCCAGGCGCTGGTGAACCTCGAAAGCCAGCCCGCCCCGGCCGGCGAGACCGAGGTGGTGCTGGGCCCCGGCTGGCCCGGCATCCTGCTGCACGAGGCCATCGGCCACGGGCTGGAGGGCGACTTCAACCGCAAGAAGACCAGCGCTTTCGCGGGCCTGGTCGGCACGCGCATCGCGGCCCCGGGGGTGACGGTGGTGGATGACGGCACCCTCCCCGACCGGCGCGGCAGCCTGACGGTGGACGATGAGGGCACGCCCTCGGGCCGCATGGTCATGATCGAGGATGGCTATCTGCGCGGCTTCATCCAGGACCGGCAGAACGCCCGCCTGATGGGTGTCGCCCCCACCGGCAATGGCCGCCGGCAATCCTATGCGCACAGCCCCATGCCGCGCATGACCAACACGCTGATGATGAATGGGAACCACGCCCCGGAGGAGATCATCCGCAGCGTGAAGCGCGGCATCTACGCCGTGAATTTCGGCGGCGGGCAGGTGGACATCACCAGCGGCAAGTTCGTGTTTTCCATGAGCGAGGCCTACCGCATCGAGGACGGGAAGATCGGCGCGCCGGTGAAGGGCGCGACCCTCATCGGCAACGGGCCGGATGCGCTGACCAAGATCGGCATGATCGGCAACGACACGGGCATGGACCCCGGCATCGGCACCTGCGGCAAGCAGGGCCAGGGCGTGCCGGTGGGCGTGGGCCAGCCCACGCTGAAGATGATGGGGCTGACGGTGGGCGGCACGTCGCTCTGAACTTCACCCCGGGCCGGGCAGCCACACCCGGAAGGTGGCGCCCGCACCGGGCGGGCTTTCAATGACCAGCGTGCCGCGGTGCCGGTTCAAAATGTGCTTCACGATGGCGAGGCCGAGGCCGGTATTCCCGGCCGCGCGCGCACGGCCTGAATCCACGCGGTAGAAGCGCTCGGTCAGGCGGGGAATGTGCTCGGGCGGGATGCCCGGCCCGTCGTCGCGCACCTGGAAGGCCACGCCGGAGCGGCCGGCATGGCGGGCGGGGGCGGCCTGCATCACCACCTCCTCCTTCGCGTGACGCAGCGCGTTGTCCAGCAGGTTGCGCGCCACCTGGGCAATCTGGTCGGCATCGGCGGGGTCGGCGGGAAGCGCGCCCTCGGGCAGGTCGAGACGCAGGCGCACCTTGCGCGCGGCGAAGAGGGGTTCCACCGCCGCCGCCTCGGCGCGCAGCACGGCCAGCACGTCGGCGCGGCCCTGCGGGGGCAGATGCTCCGTGGCCTCGACGCGGGAGAGGCCCAGAAGGTCATCCACCAGGCGGCGCATGCGGTCCGCCTGGTCCGCCATGATGCCCAGGAAGCGCTGCTGCGCCGGCGGGTCGTCGGCGGCGGGGCCGCGCAGGGTTTCGATGAAGCCCATCAGGCTGGCCAGCGGCGTGCGGAGTTCGTGGCTGGCATTGGCCACGAAATCCACGCGCATGCGCTCCACCGTGCGGGCGGCTGTGCGGTCGGTCAGCACCACCACCAACCGCCCGCCATCGGCCAAGGGCGGGTTCATCGGGATCACCTGGGCCGAAAGCTCCCGCGTGGCCTGGCCGGGCAGGGTCAGGTCCACGGATTGCGGGCGCGCCTCGGTGAGCGCGCGATCCACCGCGCCGGCCAGCAGCGGGTGGCGCAGCAGGGCCAGCACATCGCCCTGGCGGGTTTCGCCCTCCGCGCCCGCAATGCCGAAGAGGCGGCGTGCGGCCTGGTTGGCGCGCAGGGGCGCGCGGTCGGGGCCCAGCACCAGCAGCGGGTCGGGCAGGGCCTCCACGATGGCTTCGTCGGCGGCGCGCAGCTGGCCGACCAGGGCGGCGCGGACCTCCAGCGAACGCACCAGCCGCGCCAGTCCTTCCTCGATCTCGACCAGGGCCGGCAAGGGCGGCAGGGGGGGCATCTCGTGGCGAAGCGGGCCTTCCTCCTCCGCCGCCCGCCGCAGCGCGGCCGCGAGCCGCGTCACGGCCGAAATCCACAGCCAGGCCACCGCGAAGGCCGCCCCGAGGCAGATCAGCAGCGCCAGAAGGCCCGGCGCGGGTGCCACCGCCCCGGTCACCATCAGGACGAGCAGCACCAGCACCGGCGCCGCCCCGGTCAGCAGCGTCGCCGCCAGGAGGCGGGCGGGCGTCAGCTTCCGGCGCCGCCCGGCACGGGCGCGGGGGAGACCAGGCGCGGCGTCCCGCCCGGCTGCAGCGCGAAGACCGCGAGCCCACGGCGCGTCACCCCCCCGGCATCGAGCTGGATGGGCCCATCCGCACCCAGGAAGGCGCTGCCGACGGGCGGCGCGCCCTCCCGCGCCGTGCGGGCCGCCAGCGCCACCGCGTCATAGGCGGGGCCGGCGAGGCGCGAGGCGCGGGCCTCGAAGGCGGCCTCGAACTGCTGGTCGAAGCGGTTGCGGCCCGAGGGGTCCGACCCGGGGAAGAGCGCCCCGGCCAGGGCGGGTTCATCGCCCAGATTGGGCTCGGCCGCCCAGAGGATGGTGCCCAGGATCAGGGGGCGGCTGCCGCCCTCGGCCAGGGCTTGCGCGGCGGTGCGGGCACCGGCGCCGGCGAAGGCCACCAGCACCGCTTGCACATCCGCCGCGCGCAGCGCCTCTGCCTGGGCCGCGAATTCCGAGCTGCGCTGGGGCACCAGCTGGATGACGGGCGCGGGCCAGCCGGCCTGGCGCGCGGCCTCCCGCATGGCGGTGGCGAGGCGCTGGCCGAAGGCGTCATTGGGCGCCAACAGGCCGAAGCGCTGGGCGCCCTGCTCGTTGGCGGCGCTCATCACGCGGCGGACCTGCTGGGTGGGCGTGATGCCCAGCACCCAGACCTGCCCGCCGGCCTGGGCCTCGTCCGAGGTGAAGGCGAAGACGGGCACGCGCGCGGCACGCGCCACGGCCGCCGTCTCGCCCAGCGTCAGCGGGCCGGCGATGGCCAGCGCGCCCTGGCTCTCGACGTCGCGCGCCGCCTCGGCCGCGCCGGAAGCGGTGCTGCGGGTGTCGCGCGGGAGAATCTCGATGCGCCGGTCGCCCTGGTCGAACAGCGCCAGCTGCCCGGCGTTCAGCATGGCCTGGCCCAGGGCCGCATTGCCGCCGGTCAGCGGCAACAAAAGGCCGACGCGGCGCACCGGCTCGGGCGCCGCCTGGGGCATGGCGTAGGGGGTGGCGGGGGCCGCGAAAGGCCCGGGACCGGACATCTGGGCTTGCGGGGCGCAGCCGATCAGCGGAAGGAAGAGGGCCGCGAGGGCCGCCTGCCATGGAATACGAAACCTCATTGAACTCCCCCCCTTCCGGTGGATTGACACTCGTCGCCACCCCGATCGGCAACCTGGATGATTTCCCACCCCGCGCGCGGGCGGCCCTGGAACAGGCGGCCGCCGTCTTGTGCGAGGATACCAGGGTAACGTCCAGGCTGCTGGCCCGGCATAGCATTTCCGCGACAATGATCGCGCTGCACGACCACAATGAGGCCGAGATGGCCCCCCGCCTGGTCGCGCGGATGCAGGCGGGCGAGGCGCTGGCGCTGGTGAGCGATGCCGGCACGCCGCTGGTCAGCGACCCCGGCTACAGGCTCGCGCGGGCCGCCATCGCGGCGGGCGTGCCGGTCACGGCCATCCCGGGGCCGAATGCGGCGCTGATGGCGCTGACGCTCTCCGGCCTGCCGCCGCATCCCTTCCTGTTCCACGGTTTCCTGCCCCCCAAGGCGGCCGCCCGCGCGGCCGAGATCGCGCGGATGGCGGCGCTGGAGGCGGCAGGGCTGTCCGCCACGCTCATCTTCTACGAGGCGCCACACCGTGCGGCCGAGGCCCTGGCGGCTTTGGCCGAGGGGCTGGGCGCCGACCGCCCGGCCGCGCTGGCCCGCGAACTCACCAAGCGCTTCGAGGAGGTTCGGCGCGGCACGCTGGGCGAACTCGCCGCCCACTACGCCACCCATGAGGCGCGGGGCGAGGTGGTGCTCTGCGTCGGCCCAGCCCCCCCGCCGGCCGAGACGGCCGCCGAAACGCTGGATGCCACGCTGCGCGATGCCATGGCACGGATGTCGGTGCGCGACGCCGCCGCCGCGGTGGCCGCCGCCACTGGTCTGCCCCGCAAGCGCGTCTATGCCCGCGCGCTGGAGCTGTCGTCGGAGGCGGGCGGCTCGACGGCGTAGCGCGCCGGAACGGGCTGCACCACGCGCCGGCCCAGCGAGACGGCACCGGCGGGCAATGCCGCGAACATGTCCTTCTCGGCTTCGACCAGGGAGACACCCGCCAGGCGCCGCGCCGCGACGCGGCCCACGCTCTCCCACAGCCGCGCGCCGCGCAGCGCGAAGCGCCAGGGGAAGGGCGGGACGAAGAGGGCTTCCTCGCGGCGCAGCACGTGGAACATGCGGGACTCCAGAAGCCGGCTGAGCTGCCCGCGCGAATAGGGGCGGCCCTGGCCGAAGGGCGTGTGGTCGAACAACGCCCAGGGGCCCAGCCGGTTGGGGGCCACCACCAGAAGGCGCCCATCATCCCGCAACACCCGCCAGCACTCGCGCAGCAGCGGGCGCACATGCTCGCTCGCTTCCAGCCCATGGATCAGCAGGATGCGGTCCAGGCTGCGGTCGGGCAGGGGCAGGTCATGGTCGTCGGTCAGGGCCGTGCCATGCACCGGGGTGAAGCAGGCGGGCACCAGGCTGATGCGCCGGCCGCGCTGCCCGGCCCAGATTCCCATATAGGGCGCCGCCCAGCCCAGCCCCAGCACGTCCAGCCCCGTGCAGTCTGGCCAGAGGGCGGAAAGCCGCATGCGGATCAGCCGTATCGCCACCTGGCCCGGGGGGCTGGCGTAGAATTCGGGCAGACCATGGACCTCGCCACTCATGCAGGGGATATAGGGCGGCCACACCGCCAGAGGGAGGCCGCCATGGCTTTGACCGTGAAGCCCATCGCCATTCTCGACGACAACTACGCCTGGTTCCTGCGTGACGAGGCCACCGGCATGACCGCCGTGGCCGATGCCGCCGAGGCCGCGCCCGTCATCGCCTTCGTGGAAAAGGAGGGCGGGCGGCTGGATTGGCTGCTGATCACCCACCACCACGGCGACCATGTGGCCGGCATTCCGGAGGTGCAGGCGCGCTTCGGCGCGAAGGTGGCGGGCGCGGCCGCCGACGCGCACCGGCTGCCGAAGCTGGATGTGGCGCTGAAGCCGGGCGACAGCTTCGCCCTGGGCGAGGCGAAAGCACATATCCTGGACAGCCCCGGCCACACGCTGGGCGCCATCGCCTGGCATTTCCCGGACGGGCCGGCCGTGCTGTCGGGCGACACGATGTTCGCCGCCGGCTGCGGCCGCCTGCTGGAGGGCACGCCGGCCGACATGCATAGCGCGTTGCAGGCGCTGGGCGCCCTGCCGGGCGAGACGCTGGTCTGCTGCGGGCATGAATACACCCTGTCCAACATCAAGTTCGCGCTGAGCGTGGAGCCGAACAACAAGGCCCTGCAGGACTTCGCCGCGAAGGCGAAGGCGCTGCGCGAGGCGGGCCAGCCCACCGTGCCCACCACCATCGCCCAGGAACACGCCTTCAACCCGTTCCTGCGCGCGGGTGACGTGGCGGAGCTTGCGGCCCGGCGCGCGGCGAAGGACAATTTCCGGTGAAGCAACAGGAAACGTCTTCATGAAATTGCACTTTTCGGGCACCAGCCCCTATGTCCGCAAATGCGTCGCGGTGGCGAAGCACCATGGCCTGAGCATGGAGCACGTCCCCGCCAACCCGGCGCAGAACCCGGCCTCGCTGCTGGCGGACAACCCGCTGTGCAAGGTGCCCTCCTTCGTCACCGATGACGGGCTGGCCCTGAACGACAGTCCCGTGATCTGCGAGTATCTCGACCACATCGGCACGGGCGCCAAGCTGTTCCCCGCGCCCGGCCCCGCGCGCTGGCAGGCGCTGGCCATCGCCGTGCTGGCCGATGGCATCCTGGACGCCGCCGTGCCGCGCCGCGGCGCCTCCATGCTGCCGCAGGATGAGGGCCGCCAGGCCGCCGATGCGCGCTTCAAGGCCGCCATGACGCGGGCGGTGGACGCGCTGGAGGGCATGGACCTTTCGGGGCCGCTCGACATCGGCAAGGTCGGCGTGGTGTGCGCGCTGGGCTATCTGGATTTCCGCTACGCGCATGAGCCCTGGCGCCCGGGCCACCCGAAGCTGGAAGCCTGCTACGAGGCGCAGATGCAGAACCCCATCTTCGCCGAGACGAAGCCCGGCTGATGAACCTGGCCGACCCCGCGCTGGACGCCCGCGAGATCGTCACCGCCCTCGGCATGCAGCCGCATCCCGAGGGGGGCTACTACCGCGAGATCTGGCGCGACCGGCCGGAAGATGGCAGCCGCGGCGCCAGCACGGCCATCTACTACCTGCTGGGCCCCGGCGATGTGAGCCATTGGCACCGCGTGGACGCCGACGAGGCCTGGCACTGGTATGGCGGCGGGCCGCTGGTACTGACCATGTCGCCGGATGGGCATGACGCCTCCGCCCACCATCTCGGCCCCGATCTGGGCGCGGGGCAGCTTCCCTTCCTGATGGTGCCGCGCGGGGTGTGGCAGAGCGCCGCCTCGCTCGGGCGCTGGACGCTGGTGGGCTGCACCGTCTCCCCCGCCTTCGACTTCGCGGGCTTCGAGATGGCGCCGCCCGACTGGCGGCCCACGCCGCGCGCACCCTCCGGGCGATGAGCACCTCGCTGGCCTGGGACGAGCGTTACCGCGGCGGCGGCTTCCAGTTCGGGGAGGCGCCGAATGACTATCTGCGCGCGCAGTCCTGGCGCTGGCGGCCGGGCATGTCCGCGCTGTGCCTGGGCGATGGCGAGGGGCGCAATGGCGTCTTCCTGGCGGAGCAAGGCCTCGATGTCACCACCCTGGACTGGTCCGGCGTGGGCGTGGAGAAGGCCCGCGCCCTGGCCGCGCGGCGCGGCGTGCCGCTGGATGCCCGCGTGGGCGATGCCGCAGCCTGGGCATATCCCGAGGCCAGCTTCGACCTCATCGCCTGGATCTACCTGCACCTTCCGCCGGCGGACCGTCACGCGGCGGCCCAGGGCTGCCTGCGCGCGCTGAAGCCGGGCGGGCTGCTGGTGCTGGAATGCTTCTCGCCCGCACAGGAGGGGCGGCGTTCCGGCGGGCCCAAACTGCCGGAACTGCTCTGGAGCCGCGCCATCGCGGAGGCCGAATTCGCCACGCTGCAAACCCTGGAACTGACCGAGGGTGCCGTCCACCTCGACGAGGGCCCCCGCCACCAGGGCCTCGCCGAGGTCGTGCGGGGGGTGTGGCGGCGGTAGCCCCGATGCAGCCCGTCTGCCTCACCTTCGACAATGGCCCCGAACCTACCACCACGCCGCTGGTGCTGGAGGTGCTGGCGCGGCGCGGCATCCAGGCGAGTTTCTTCCCCATCGGCACCAAGCTGCATGACCCGGCGCGCCGGGCGCTGGCGGAACGCGCCCTGGCCGAGGGGCATCGCATCGGCAACCACACCCTGCACCATGGCGTGCCGCTGGGCCGGCGCCCGGCCGCCGAGGCGGTGGCGGAGATCACGGGCGCCGAAGCGCTGCTGCATGGGCTGAACGCCCACCGCCTGTTTCGCCCCAATGGCGGCGGGGGGCAGGTCGGCCCGCATCTGCTCAACCGCGCGGCCCTGAACCACCTGACGACCGAGGCCTATTCCGTGGTTCTGTGGAACGCCGTTCCGCGCGACTGGGATGATGCCGAGGGCTGGCCCGACCGCGCCCTGGCCGCCGCGCGCCAAGCCCAGGCCCCCGTACTGATGGTGCTGCACGACCTGTTGCCCGACGCCATGGCGCATCTCGACCGGGTGCTGGGCACCCTGACGGACGAAGGCGCCCGCTTCACCCCGGACTTCCCTGCCGCCTGCCTACCCCTGGTGGCCGGCCGGCCCGCGCCGGGCTACGAACTCACAAAAATCTGCCAGGAGGAAAACGCCACATGAACATCACCACCCGCCGCGCACTGCTGGGCGCGGGGCTCGCCGCCCCCGCCGTCATCGCGTCACCCGCCCGCGCGCAGGGCGCCTGGCCGCAGCGTCCCATTCGCCTCATCGTGCCCTTCGCGGCCGGCACCAGCACGGATATCGTGGGCCGGCTGATCGGCCAGCACCTCTCGCGCGGGCTGGACGGGCATGTGGTCGTGGTCGAGAACCGCGCCGGCGCGGGCGGCACCATCGGCGCGGCCGCGGTGGCGCAGGCCGCGCCCGACGGGCACACGCTGCTGCTGGGCGTGATCGGCACGCATGCGGTGAACCCGCACCTGATGCGGGGCCTGACCTATGACCCGGCGCGCGACTTCACGCCCATCCTGGCGCATTCCAAGACCAAGATCCTGCTGGTGGTGCCGCCTTCGCTCGGCGTGCGGAACCTCGCGGATTTCCTGGCGCTGGCGCGGCAGCGCACGATGAACATCGGCTCGGCGGGCACGGGCACCACGGGGCATCTCAACCAGGCGCTGCTGGCCAACCTCAGCGGCATCCCGATGAACCACGTGCCCTATCGCGATGGCGGCCAGGCGGTGACGGACCTCGTCTCCGGGCGGCTGGATGGCATGTTCTACCACACGCAATTCGTGCGCTCCCATGTGGAGCAGGGCACGATGGTGGCACTCGGCATCACGGGCACGGAGCGTTCCAACCTGATGCCGCAGGTGCCGAGCTTCGCGGAGGGCGGCTTCCCGGGCATCGCCGCCGAGGGCTGGTGGGCCATGTTCGGCCCGGCCCGGATGCCGGAGCCCATCGTCACGCGCGTGAACCGCATCCTGAACGAGGCGCTGCGCGAGCCGGCGACGCTGGCCGTGCTGAACAACAGCGGTGTCGAGCCCATCGGCGGCACGCCGGAGGAGCTCAGCCGCTTCCAGCAGGAGGAATTCCAGCGCTGGGGCGACGTGATCCGGCGGGCGGATATCCGCGTCGACTCGTAAGCGCGGCTGGCGTCCGGCCGGGCTTATCGCGGCGCACCCTCCAACCATGCCCTGCCCGCCGCCTCGGCTGGCAACGGCGTGGCGGGGGCGGCCATGAAGGCGAGGAGGTCGCGCGCCACCTCCTCGCGCACCGCGTCGCGCAGCAGCAGGTGCCAGCCCTCGGGGTAGAAGACCACGCGGGGCACGGCGGCGTCGCGCAGGGCGCGGCGGGCGGAGGCGGTGGGGATCACGCGGTCCTTGCCGCCCATCAGGAACAGGGTGGGCGTGGCGCGGCAGCAGCCGGGAAGGGCGGCCACCGCGTCGTCCATGAGGGCGACCAACCCCTCCAGCATGTCCAGCCGAATATGGCTCAGCGTCAGCGGGTCATTGGCGAAGCGGCGCAGCGCGGCCGCGTTGTCGCTGGCGGCGATGCCCCCGGCCACGGCGGGCGAGGCGAGCGGACCCAGCAGCGCCGCCCCCACCGCCAGCGGCGGTCGCAGGAACCAGGGGAAGTAGTCGCCGCCCCAGATGGCGGGCGAGGAGAGGATCAGGCCCGAAATCCCCTCGGGCTGGGCCAGCAGCGCCACCGCCCCGCCCAGGCTTTCGCCCAGCAGGAAGAAGGGCAGGCCCGGATGGCGTTCGCGCAGCAGGGCGACGGCGGCGCGGGCATCGGCCACCATCCGGTCCCGCCCCGCCCAGAGGCCCCGCGTGGCGGTCCAGCCGAAGCCGCGCTGGTCATAGGCGTAGACCAGCGCACCCCCGGCCGCGAGTTGCGGACCGCTTTCCAGCAGGAAGTTGCCGCCATGGTCGCCCAGCCCGTGCAGCGCCAGCAGCACGAAGCGCGGCGGTCCCTCGGGCCGCCAGGCGCGGAGCGGCAGGCGGGCGCCGTCGTCCATGACGAGGTCCGCCTCCGGGCGCGGGCCAGCGGGTTGGGGCCGGGGCGGCGAGACATCCAGCAGATAGGCCGGGTGCGGCGCCCAGGGCAGCGGCCCGGCCTCGAAGGGCGCGATGGCCGGGCCGGCCACGACTGGCGGCACCCGTTCGGACGGCACGCAGGCGCCGAGCGCCAGGAACAACAGAAGGAGGAGACGACCCATGCCGCAGCCATATGGGGGAGGTTCCGTCTGGTCCATCCTCCGCCGCTTGGGTATGTTAAGGCCAAGCAAACGCCAGGACCCGACTTCGATGCGCGACCCGCAGATCACCGGCTATACCCCCGTCCTGACCGAGGGCGTCACCCCGCAGGAGGTCATCATGGTGGAAACGCGCCAGGTGCGCTGCGATGGCGGCGGCGGCACGCTGGGCCACCCCTCCATCTTCATGCGCATCGAGCACGAGCAGGTGACCTGCCCCTATTGCTCCCGCACCTGGCGCCTGAAGGACGGGGCGGGTGACGACCACGCCCATTGAGGGCGTGGCGGAGGCGTCGCGCCCCGCCTTGCCCGCCGAGGACCGCCACCTGATCCTGGTGGATGGCAGCGGCTACATCTTCCGCGCCTACCACGCCCTGCCACCCATGACGCGCCCGGACGGCACGCCGGTGAACGCGGTGTTCGGCTTCGCGCAGATGCTGGAGAAGTTCCTCAGCCAGCATGTCGCCAGCCACATCGCCGTGGTGTTCGACAGCGCGCGCGAGACTTTCCGCAACGCGATCTACCCCGCCTACAAGGCGCACCGGCCCGAGCCGCCGGAAGAACTCGTTCCCCAGTTCGCCCTGATCCGCGACGCGACCGATGCCTTCGGCGTCTGCCGCGTGGAACTGCCGGGCTTCGAGGCCGATGACCTCATCGCCAGCTACGCCCGCGAATTCGAGGCGGAGGGCGGGCGCGTCACCATCGTCTCCTCCGACAAGGATTTGATGCAGCTGATCCGCGACCGCGTGATCATGCTGGACCCCATCAAGCAGAAGCCCATCCGCGCGCCCGAGGTGATGGAGAAATTCGGCGTGGCGCCCGAGAAGGTGGTCGAGGTCCAGGCGCTGGCCGGCGACGCCACCGACAATGTGCCGGGCGTGCCCGGCATCGGCATCAAGACCGCCGCCCAGCTCATCACCGAGTATGGCGACCTGGAGACGCTGCTGGCCCGCGCCGGCGAGATCAAGCAGCCCAAGCGGCGCGAGGTGCTGCAAACCCATGCCGAGGCCGCGCGCATCTCGCGCAAGCTGGTACAGCTCGACGTCAACGCCCCCCTGCCCTGCCCGGTCGAGGACATGCGCGCCCGCGCGCCCGAGCCCGCGCGCCTGCTGGCCTTCCTGCGCGAGAACAATTTTCGTTCCTTGCTGGCCCGGTTGGGCGAGGGCGATGGCGGGGCGCCGCATCGTCCGCGGCCGGTGGTGGACACCGCCGAGGCCTCGCCGGAAGCCGCGCCCTTCGGCCCCTACACCACCATCACCGATCGCGCGACGCTGGACGCCTGGATCGTCGAGGCACGCGCCGCCGGCGTCGTGGCGCTGGACACCGAGACCACCAGCCTCGATGCGCTGGCGGCCCGGCTGGTGGGCATCTGCCTGGCCACCGCACCTGGGCGCGCGGCCTATATCCCGCTCGGCCACGCGCCCGCCGACATGCTGACCGAGATGCCCGCGCAACTGCCCCAGGCGGAGGCCGTTGAGGCGCTGCGGCCGCTTCTGGCCGATCCGGGCGTGCTCAAGGTGCTGCACAACGCGAAATACGATGTCGAGGTGCTGGCCAACCCGGCCAATGGGGGCCTCACGGTTGCGCCGCTCGACGACACCATGATGATCTCCTACGCGCTGGAGGCCGGGCTGCACGGGCATGGGATGGATGAGCTGTCGCAGCTCCATCTTGGCCACAAGCCCATCTCCTTCGACGAGGTCACGGGCACGGGCCGCGCGCGCATCAGCTTCGCGCAGGTGCCGCTGGACCGCGCCACCGCCTACGCCGCCGAAGATGCCGACGTCACGCTGCGGCTGTGGCACGCGCTGCGCCCACGGCTGCGGGCCGAGAAGGCGCTGGCCCTCTACGAGCAGGTGGAACGCCGGATGATCCCGGTGCTGGCCGCCATGGAGACGGCCGGCATCAAGGTGGATGGCGCGGAACTCGCCCGCATCGGCCAGGATTTCGCCGAGCGCCTGGTGGTTCTGGAGGCCGAGTGCCACCGCCTTGTGGGCCGCCCCTTCAACGTGGGCTCGCCCAAGCAGTTGGGCGAAATCCTGTTTCAGGAAATGGGCCTAAAGGGCGGCAAGAAGGGCAAGACCGGCGCCTATTCCACCGATGCCTCGGTGCTGGAGGAATTGGCCGCGCAGGGCGTCGAACTCGCGCGCACCGTGCTGGACTGGCGGCAGCTGGCCAAGCTGAAATCCACCTATGTGGAGGGGCTGGCGGCGGCACTCGCCGCCGATGGGCGCGTGCACACCGATTTCTCGATGGCCATCACCAGCACGGGGCGGCTGTCCTCCACCGAGCCCAACCTCCAGAACATCCCCATCCGCACCGAGGAGGGTGTCCGCATCCGCCGCGCCTTCGTGGCCGAGCCCGGCCATGTGCTGATGAGCGCGGACTACAGCCAGATCGAGCTGCGCCTGCTGGCGCACCTGGCCGACGTACCGACGCTGCGCGAGGCCTTCGCCAATGGCGAGGACATCCACAGCCGCACCGCCGCGGAAATCTTCCACCTGGAACCCGGCAAGGTGGACAAGGAGGCGCGCCGCCGCGCCAAGACCATCAATTTCGGCATCATCTATGGCATGAGCGCCTTCGGGCTGGGCGCGCGCCTTGGCATCGGCCCGGGCGAGGCGCGCGGCATCATTGACGCCTATTTCGCGCAATACCCCGGCATCCGCGCCGAGATGGAGCGCCTCAAGGACGAGGCGCGCATCCATGGCCATGTGCTGAGCCCCTTCGGGCGGCGGCTCTGGATCGCGGACATCAAGTCCAAGGACCCGGTGCGCCGCGGCGGGGCCGAGCGCCAGGCCATCAACGCCCCCTTCCAGGGCGGGGCCGCCGAGGTCATCAAGCGCGCCATGGTGCGCGTGCCCCAGGCGCTGCGGGATGCGGGCCTCTCCGCCCGCATGCTGCTGCAGGTGCATGACGAGCTGGTGCTGGAGGTGCCCGAGGCCGAGGTGGATGCCACCGCCGCCACCCTCAAATCCGTGATGGAGAGCGTGGCGCAGCTGCGCGTGCCGCTGCTGGTCGAGGTGGGCCACGGCCGGTCCTGGGCGGAGGCGCACTGAGATGTCGGGCTTCTCCCGCGACGAACGCCGCACCCTCTTCGCCATTTCCGGCGCGCATTTCGTCAGCCACCTGCACATCCTGGCCCTGCCGCCGCTGTTCCCGCTGCTGCGGGACGCGATGGGGGTGAGCTTCCTCGAACTCGGCATCGCGCTGACGGTGTTCAACATCGTCTCCTTCTTCACCCAGGCGCCCATGGGCTTCCTGGTGGACCGCTGGGGGCCGCACCGCGTGCTGGTGACGGGGATGATGCTGGGGGGCTTCGCCCTGGCGCTCGCTGGCATCTTCCAGGAATATTCCTGGCTGCTGGCGGCCTCGGCGCTGCTGGGGTTGGCCAACAGCGTCTATCACCCGGCCGACTACGCCATCCTGGGCCGCGACGTGGCCGAGGACCATGTGGGCCGCGCCTTTTCCATCCACACCTTCGCGGGCTATCTCGGCGGCGCGGTCGCGCCCGCCTTCATGCTGGGCACGGCCTGGGTCTTCGGGCTGGGCGGCGCGCTGGTCGCGGCGGGGCTGCTGGGGCCGCTGCTGGCCCTGCCACTGATCCGCCCGGCGCTGTCCGAACGGCCGGCCCCCCCACGCCCAAAGGCGGCGCCCGGCGCGCCCAGCGTGTTCAGCGCGGCGGTGCTGACGCTGACGGTGTTCTTCGTGCTGATCAGCCTTTCGGCGGGCGGCGTGCAGAGCTTCGCGGTCTCAGCCTGGGGGGCCTTCAGCGGGTTGTCGCTGGCCTCGGCCAACATCGCGCTCACAGCCTGGCTGGCACTGAGCGCAGTGGGCGTGCTGGCCGGGGGCTTCATCGCCGACCGCACGCGCCGCCACGGGCTGGTGGCGGCGGCGGGCTTCGGCGCGGCGGCGGTGCTGATCCTGGTCGCCGGGCTGGTGCCCATGGGCGTGGTGCCGCTGACGGTGGTGATGGCGGCCTCGGGCTTCCTGACGGGCCTCATCATGCCCTCGCGCGACATGCTTGTGCGGGCGGCGGCGCCGCCGGGCCAGGCGGGGGCGGTGTTCGGCATCGTGACCACCGGCTTCAACATCGGTGGCATCGCGGGGCCGCTGATGTTCGGCGCGCTGCTGGACAACGGCCAGCCCCAGGCGATCTTCGTCGCGGCGGCCGGGTTCATGGGCATCGCGGTGGCGATGGCGCTGTGGCAGGAGCAGAAGCGTGGCCGGCGGGTCTTGGCGGCGGCGGAGTAGGCCTCAGGCGGAGGCGTGCGCCTGGAGGTCTTCCAGGGCGCAGTAGCGCAGCGCCGCCACATTGGTCGCCGCCAGCACCACGCGCGGCGCCACCCCGGCCTGACGCGCCTGTTCCCAGCGCATGGCGCAAAGGCACCATTGGTCACCGGGTTTCAGGCACGGGAAGTGGTATTCCGGGCGCGGCGTGGACAGGTCATTGCCCACGCCGCGGGAGAATTCCAGGAACTCCGCCGTCATCACGGCGCAGACGGTGTGGCTGCCATGGTCGTGCTCGTCCGTCTTGCAGCAGCCATCGCGATACCATCCGGTCAGCGGGTCCATGCTGCACGGGACCAATGTCCCGCCCAGCACGTTGCGGGCCTGCGGCCCGCGTCCGAACCCGCTGCCATCCGGCATGGCGTCAGGCCGCGGCCTTGATGGCGGCGGCCTTAACATCCTCGCTGACGGCGCCGGCGAAGGTCTCGAAGTTCTTTTCGAACCGCGCCACCAGCTCCGCCGCCGTGCGGTCATAGGCCGCCTTGTCGGCCCAGCTCTCGCGCGGGTTCAGCACCTCGGCCGGAATGCCGGGGACGCTCTTCGGGATCATCAGGCCGAAGAAGGGGTCCTGCACGAACTCCACCTTGGCCAGCGAACCGTCCAGCGCGGCGCGCAGCAGGGCGCGGGTGTGCTGGATGCTCATGCGCTTGCCCACGCCATAGGCGCCGCCCGTCCAGCCGGTGTTCACCAGCCAGCAATCGGCGCCGTCGCGCTGGATGCGCTCCTCCAGCATCCGGCCATAGACCTCGGGGTTGCGCGGCAGGAAGGGCGCGCCGAAGCAGGTGGAGAAGGTGGCCTGCGGCTCCTTGCCCAGCCCCTTCTCGGTGCCGGCCACGCGGGCCGTGTAGCCCGAGAGGAAGTGGTACATCGCCTGGGCCGGCGTCAGCTTGGAGATGGGCGGCAGCACGCCGAAGGCATCGGCGGTCAGCATCACCACATTCTTCGGCAGGCCCGCCTGGCCGCCCGGCGCCAGGCCCGGGATGTAGTTGATCGGGTAGCAGGACCGCGTGTTCTCGGTGAAGCGGTTGTCGTCGAGGTCGAGGTTGCCGCGCTCATCGGCCACCACGTTCTCCAGCACCGTGCCGAAGCGGTGCGAGGCGTCCCAGATCTGCGGCTCCGCGTCGCGCGAGAGCTTGATGACCTTGGCGTAGCAGCCGCCCTCGAAGTTGAAGACGCCCTTGTCGGACCAGCCATGCTCGTCATCGCCGATGAGCGCGCGCTCGGGGTCGGAGGAGAGCGTGGTCTTGCCCGTGCCGGAAAGGCCGAAGAACAGCGCCACATCGCCATGCCGGCCCACATTGGCCGAGCAATGCATGGGCAGCACGCCGCGCGCCGGCAGCAGCCAGTTCATCACGGTGAAGATGCTCTTCTTGATCTCGCCGGCATAGCTCGTGCCCGCGATCAGGATCGTCTTCTGCGCGAAGGACAGCGCGATGCAGGTGCCGGTGCGGCAGCCATCCACCGCCGGGTCGGCCTCGTATTCCGGGGCGTGCAGGATGGTGAAGTCGGGCTCGAATTCCGGCAGGTCGCGGCGCAGCGGGCGGATGAACATGTTGCGCGCGAACAGCGCGTGCCAGGCATTGGTCGTGACCAGCCGCACACGGATGCGGTGCGCGGGGTCCGCACCCGCATAGAGGTCCTGGGTGAACAGCACCGGGCGCTCACCCAGCCAGCCGCGCACCTTGGCGGAAAGCCCCTGGAACTTCTCCGGGGCCATCTTCTGGTTGATCTTGCCCCACCAGATCTCGTTCGTGACCTCGGGGTCGTCCACCACGAACTTGTCCTGCACCGAACGGCCGGTGTGCTGGCCCGTCAGCGCCATGAAGGCGCCATCCGCCGAGAGCCGGCCCTCGCCCCGCACCAGCGCATGCTGCACCAGGCCCGGCGCGGTGAGGTTGGCATGGACGGGATGGCCCGTCGCGACACCGGTTCCGGACAGCGGATGATCACTCATGAAATAAGCCTCCTTCGGGGGCGCACAGCAGACCGGTCACGCCTCCTGCAGGAAGCCATGCGATCACGATATGGGCGGGAGATAGGGCCGAGCCGGGAAAAGCGTCAATCCTGAAAAGCCGTTCATTTCCAGGGCTTGCCCAAATCATTGTGTGGGCGTCATTGGTGCGATGCAGCACGGGCCGCGCGCGCGGCAAGTACCAGTTCCCGCCGAACCGAGTCCGCATTTGTGGCACCCATTTGAAATTCCAGGCGAAGCACTCGCTCGCCCTCCACGAGGTCACAACCCTCGGTATCCACGGCCGCCAGCTTCCACACGCCGGGCCCGCCGCCGGGCAGATGCAGGGCGATGGCCGCGATGGCGTCGGCATGGTCCTCGTTCACATGCGCGATGATGTCGGGCTCGGCCGCCAGCAGCGCCGCCACATGGGCCGGGTCGGGCCGAAGGGCGGCTTCGCGCAGCCGGTGGGCGCGGGCGAAACCCTCGACCATGAGCGCCCCCTGCGGCGCGATCCGCCACAGGCCGAAATCCGCGAAATCGGCGTAGAGGGCGGCATAGGGGTGCCGCGCCAGCCAGCGCGCCTTCAACGCCGGGTCCTCCACCCGTTCCGCCAGACCCGTCAGCGTCACGCGCGGGGCGGTCTGCGGGTTGGGGCCCTCGCCCGGCCCGGTGAAGAGCAGGGCGCAGCGGGGCTCGCGCTCCAGGTGGCGGGTGTGCTCCGACAGGCGGGAGAGCCAGAGCAGGGGCGAGAGGTCCGGCGCTGAGGCCGGGGTGACGAGGCTCGCGAAGGGCTGGCCGTCGAGCTGGGTGGCGAGGGTCGCGGCCCGCGCGGCACGGATCAGGCGGCGCGCGGCGAGGCCATGGTCTTCGGTCATCGGCGTGCCGATCCTCAGTGCGGGCGCGGCGGCGGAAAGGCCGCGTCGAGGAGGTGCAGGTGGGTGCCGGCCTGGATGGCTTCGGCGGTGTCGCTGTAAGCGGCCTCCAGCGAGGCCATCGGCAGGCTGGCGACCACGCTGCCCGAATCGAGTCGGCTTTGCAGGGTGGCGGCCGCCTCCGCGAGGCGCGCGGCGCCGAAATTGCCCGCCAGGCCCTTCAGCGAATGCGCCTCCCGCGCCAGGGCGGCGCCGTCATCGCGGTCACGCTGCGCGCGCAGGCGCGCCAGGGCGTCATGCAGGCTGCGCAGGAATTCCTGATACATCTGGTCCACCGCATCCCGCGGCAGCCCCTCGAACATGCCGGCCAGCTGCGCGCGGTCCAGCACGGGGGCGCCATCGGCGGCCGGCGCGGCCTCGGTCGTGGCCTCGCCGGCCGGGGCCGCGGCGATGGCCTGGCGGATGGCCGCCCAGTCCAGCGGCTTGGTCAGGAAGCCGGTGAAGCCTGCCATGGCATATTCCGGACTGGTCCGCGCGAAGACATCGGCCGTCAGCGCGTGCACCGGCACCCGCCCCGCCTCGCCCGGCAGTGCCCGGATGGCCGCGGTGGCGGCGATGCCGTCCATGCCCGGCATGTGCAGGTCCATCAGCACCAGGTCGAAGCGAGGCCCCTCGGCCACGCGGGCCACCGCCTCCTCGCCCGTCGCGGCCAGCACCACCTGGTGCCCGTCCCGCTCCAGGATGGCGGAGACGACCTTGCGGTTCAGTGCCACGTCATCCACCACCAGCACCCGCGCGGGGGTGGGGCGCGGCGCGACGCGGGGCGGCGCGGGCAGGCGCAGCGGCAGGGAGAAGCGGAACAGCGCGCCCCCGCCTGGCGCATCTTCGCAGGCCACCTCGCCGCGCATGGCATGGGCCAGCTGGCGGCAGATGACGAGACCAAGCCCCGTGCCGCCGGCGCGGCGCGAGGTGACCTCCTCCAGCGGTGTATAGGGTTGAAACAATTCCGCCCGGCGTTCGGGCGGGATGCCGGGCCCGGTGTCCAGCACATTCAGCACCAGCAACGGTGCGCCATCGGGCCCCGCCTCCGTGCCCATCCGCACCGTGATCCCACCCTCCTGGGTGAACTTCACGCCATTGCTGAGCAGGTGGCCCAGCACCTGGCGCAGCCGCTGCGCGTCGCCCAGCACCTGCGCGGGCAGGTCCGGCGCCACCTCGACATGCAGGAACAGCCCCTGACGGGCGGCCAGGGCGGCGAATTGCTCCGCCACCTCGCGCAGCAGCGCCGCGGGGTCGAAGGGCGCGTCGCGCAATTCGAAATGGCCGGATTCGATCAAGGAATAATCCAGAATGTCGTCCAGCACGCGCATCAGCGCCTCGGCCGAGCCGCGCAGCGCCTGCAGCCGGTCCCGCGCCTCGGTCCCGTCCCCGCCATCCTCCATCAGGTCCAGCATGCCGAGCACGCCGGTCATGGGCGTTCGCAGTTCATGCGACATCATGGCCAGGAAACGGGCCTTGGTGCGGGCGGCGGCCTCGGCGTCGCGGCGGGCGCGCTCCGCCCGGTCCCGCGCGGCCGAGAGCGCCGCGCTGCGCTCCGACAGCTGGGCCGTCGCCGCGCGCAGGTCCTGCTCCGCCCGCTTGCGCTCCGTGATCTCGACCGTGACGGAGAGGACGCCCGGGCGCGGGTCGTGCAGGCCGCGCAGCGGGACCTTGCTGACCAGCATGGTGCGCGGCCCGCGATGGGGCGAGGTGAAGGCCTGCTCGCTCTCGGTCTCGGTGGCCCGGCCCTCGATCAGGGCCTCCTCGTCGCGGCGGAGTTCCTCCGCCAGGCGTGCGAAGGTCTTGGGGGAAAGGCAGGTCCCCTCCAGATCCTCGAAGCGGCGGCCCAACACCTCGGCCCGCCGCAAGGACAGGCTGGCCTCCCAGCAGCGGTTCACGAAGCGGTAGCGACGTTCGGAATCCTTGATGGAGACGGCGGCGGGGAGTTGGTCCATCACCGCCTGGAGAAGCTGGATGTCCAGGTCCACCCGCCGCCCCGTCGTGGGCAACCAGGTGGCCAGGGCCAAGCGGCCTTCCCGGCCGGGCTGGATGGTCAGCAGCAGCAGCCTGTCCTGGGCGCGCGCGAGCACAAGCTGGATCGGGCCCTGTGCCTCGATCGCGGCCTGCAAAGCCGCCAGGTCCAGACTGAACCCCGCCTGCGCGGCCGCTTCCCGCAGCGCGTCCACCAGAGCCGTGGCGGCGCCCTCGCCGGGCGCGAGCTCCATCTCCAGCAAAAGATCGGCGGCGGTCGGGTGGGCGTCCGGCCCTGAATTCATTTCTGCTTATACCCCAGCGCCAGGCGCGGACTGGCGGAAACATGGTGAACCGGACGCAAGGGCGAAGGAAACCCCTCATCATCCTGGCAAATATCTATTTGCATGACGCGTAATCTGGTGTTGCACATTTTCGAGAAGACGCATCCCTGGGGCGTGCGCGTCGCGGCGCCTCTGGCGTTCCTGGGCCCAAGGCTGTAGGAGGCGCAGATCATGACGACGATCCTGCTTATCCTGTTCCTGCTGGTCACCCTGGCGCTGATCGGGGTCATCCTCGTGCAGCGCAGCGAAGGGGGTGGCCTGGGCATTGGCGGCTCCAGCGGGGGCGGCATGGGCTCGATCATGGGCGGCCGCGGCACGGCGAATCTGCTGACGCGCACCACGGCCATCCTGGGCACCCTGTTCTTCGTGCTGGCGCTGACGCTGGCCCTGCTGGACCGTGGCACGGCGCTGAACCGCTCCATCCTGGACGCCCCCGCGATCGCGCCCACAGCCCCGGCGCTGCCCACCGTTCCCACCAACTGAGCAACGCCGCGCGAACATAGGTGCCCGGCGCAACCGGGGGGCTGTAACACCGGCGCGGTTGCGGTTATCAGGACCCCCCATGGCGCGGTTCGTATTCATCACCGGCGGCGTGGTCTCCTCGCTTGGCAAGGGCATCGCGGCGGCTTCCCTCGGGGCCCTGTTGCAGTCACGCGGCTATCGCGTGCGGCTGCGCAAGCTCGACCCCTATCTCAACGTGGATCCGGGGACGATGTCCCCTTACCAGCATGGCGAGGTCTTCGTGACCGATGACGGGGCGGAAACCGACCTCGACCTCGGGCATTACGAACGCTTCACCGGCGTCCACGCCAACAAGGCGGACAACTGGACCACCGGCCGCCTCTATTCCGAGGTGATCGCGAAGGAGCGCCGCGGCGACTACCTGGGTGCCACCGTCCAGGTCATTCCCCACATCACCGACGCCATCAAGGCGGCCGTCCTGGCCGATACCGACAATTACGACTTCGTGCTGGTCGAGGTGGGCGGCACGGTGGGCGACATCGAGAGCCTGCCCTTCCTGGAAGCCATCCGGCAGCTGGCCAATGAGCTGGGCCCGACGCGCAGCCTCTTCATCCACCTGACGCTGGTGCCCTACATCCCCTCGGCCGGCGAGCTGAAGACCAAGCCCACCCAGCATTCCGTGAAGGAACTGCTCGGCCTCGGCATCCAGCCGCACATTCTGCTGTGCCGCTGCGACCGCAAGATTCCCGAGAACGAACGCCGCAAGATCGCGCTGTTCTGCAATGTGCGGCCCGAGAGCGTCATCCCGGCCTATGACGCCGCCAGCATCTATTCCGTGCCGCTGAGCTATCACGCCGAGGGGCTGGACCGCGAAGTGCTGCGCCACTTCAACCTGTCCATCTATGGCGAACCGGACCTCACCGGCTGGCAGCGCATCACCGAACGCATCACCGCGCCCGAGGGCGAGGTCACCATCGCGGTGGTGGGCAAGTACACGGGGCTGCTCGACGCCTACAAGTCGCTGAACGAGGCGC
Organism: Roseococcus suduntuyensis; assembly: GCF_014196305.1. Taxonomy (GTDB): domain Bacteria; phylum Pseudomonadota; class Alphaproteobacteria; order Acetobacterales; family Acetobacteraceae; genus Roseococcus; species Roseococcus suduntuyensis. Next base: position 763,699 of record NZ_JACIDJ010000001.1, on the reverse strand, counting down.
TGGCCCATGGCGGCATCGCGCACAACATGCGCGTGAAGCTCGATTGGGTGGACAGCGAGATCTTCGAGCGCGAGGAAGACCGCGTGGTGGGCCGCCTGGAGGGCGTCCATGGCATCCTGGTCCCCGGCGGCTTCGGCGAACGCGGCACCGGCGGCAAGATCGCGGCCGTGCGCTTCGCCCGCGAACGGAAGATCCCCTTCCTCGGCATCTGCTTCGGCATGCAGATGGCGGTCATCGAGGCGGCGCGGAACCTGCTGGACATGCAGGGCGCCTCCTCCACCGAATTCGGACCCTGCGCCGAGCCGGTGGTGGGCCTGCTGACCGAATGGGTGCGCGGCAACCAGCGCGAGGTGCGCGAAGCCGGCGGCGACCTGGGCGGCACCATGCGGGTGGGCGCCTTCCCCGCCGTGCTGGCGCAGGATTCCCTGGTCGCGCGCGTCTATGGCGAGGCGCGCATCGAGGAACGCCACCGCCACCGCTACGAGGTGAATGTCGGCTATCGCGAGCGGCTGGAGGCGGCGGGGCTGCGCTTCTCCGGCATGTCGCCCGACGGGGTGCTGCCCGAGATCGTGGAATACCCGGACCACCCGTGGTTCATCGGGGTGCAGTTCCACCCGGAACTGAAGTCCAAGCCCTTCGCGCCCCACCCGCTGTTCGCGGGCTTCGTGGGCGCGGCGGTGGCGCAGGCGCGGCTGGTCTGAGGCGGCGTCAGAGCATGCTGCGTTCACATGCGTTCACGTCGCCTGCTCCAACCTTTGTTGAGAGCGGGATTCAGCGTTTTCGGTGATTCCACCTCAACGCATCCCGCTCTAGGCAGCGGCGCGCCCGCCTGCCAGCGCGTCCAGCGTGGCGCGCAGGGTGGCGTCCAGCGCCACCCCGACCTGCCGGGCGGCCATCACGTCGCCCGCCAGCCCGGCGGCCTCCAGCCGGGCCGCCAGGGCGGAAAGGCGCCACGCGCCGAGCGTGGCCGCCGAGGATTTCAGCGCGTGGAACTCCCGCGCCACCGCCGCCAGGTCGCCCACCGCCAGCGCCGCGCCGCCCCGCGCCACCCGGTTTTCGGAATCCTCGCGGAACAGGCGCGCGATCTCGGCCGAGGCGGCGGCGCCGACCACCTCCTCCAGCGCCGCGAGCGCGGAGACATCGAGCACGGGCTCATCGGCCGCCATGGGTTCAGCCCACGCGGGCCAGGGGGGGGGCCACGATGCCCGCCCGGGCGTCCAGCCATTCCTGGAAAGCCTCGGCCGTCATGGGCCTGCCGATGCCATAGCCCTGCGCCACGTCGCAGCCCATCTCGCGCAGCATGTCCATCGCGCCCTCGGTCTCCACGCCCTCGGCCACGGTGGTGAGGCCCAGCGTGTGCGCCAGGCCGATGATGGCCTTCACGATCACCCGCGCGTCACGATCGGTCTCCATGGTGCCGACGAAGGCGCGGTCCACCTTCAGCTCCGAGAAGGGCATCCGGTGCAGCTCCACCAGCGAGGAGAAGCCCGTGCCGAAATCATCCAGCGAAAGGTTCACCTTGCGGATGCGCAGCCGCGTCAGCATGGCGGCGACGGCGGCCGTATCGGCCATGGCGGCCGTCTCGGTGATTTCGAGGGTGAGGCTGGAGGGGTCCGCACCGGTGCGGGCCAGGATGTCCCACACCCGGTCCGCGAATTCCGGATCGTCCAGGGAGCGCGCGGAGACGTTCACCGCCACCGAAAGCCCAGGGTGCCGCTGGCGCCAGCTGGCCAGGTCGGTCATGGCGCGCTCGATCATCTGGTAGGTCAGCGGCGTGATGCTGGGGCCGGCCTCGACCAGGGGCAGGAAATGGCTGGGGGCGAGCAGCCCGCGCGAGGGGTGCTGCCAGCGCACCAGCGCCTCGCACCCCACCGGCGCGCCATCGCTCAGCCGCACCTTGGGCTGGTAGCGGGGCACGAGCTGGTGGCTGGCCAGCGCATCCTGCACGTCGGATTCGCGAATCGGCAGGACCATGGCGGCCGCGGCGGTCAGCCGCGCGCGCAGATCATGCAGTTGGAAGGGCTTGGCCAGTGGTTCCAGCATCTGCAGCCCAAGCGATCGGCCGATGCGGACCGCGGAGCCCACCAGCCGGTCCTCCAGGCCACTCAGCACGATGATGGCGCAACGGCTGTTGAGCTTGGCCAATGCCTCCAGCACGCAGATGCCGTCCTGCTCACCGATGGCGAGGTCGAGCAGGACGAGTTCCGGCGGGTCGCTGGCGGCGGCGGCCAGGAAGGGCGCCGGGGCGTCGAAGCCCAGCGCCTCGAAGCCCGCCGCCTCGGCGACGCGGCGGGCGATCTCGCGGATCGTGGGGTCGTCATCCACGATGTGCAGTCTGGAGAGGCTCATGCGCGTCCCTTCAAGGAGGACGAGCATGGCCCCTCAGCCTTAGCGGAGCGTTAAGGCCCCGCCTCCCTCACACGGCGGCGAGGGATTCCCGCCGCAGCGTCACCGCCAGTTCATCCAGCGCGGCGCCGAAGCGGGTCACCATGTCGGTGATCTCGGCCTCGGTGATGACCAGCGGCGGCGAGAAGGCGATGCTGTCATTGGGCAGGCTGCGCAAGATCAGCCCGTGGCTTTCCGCGATCTTCACCAGGCGCGGCGCGATCTTCAGCGCGGGGTCGAAATTGGCGTGCGTCGCCTTGTCCGCCACCAGTTCCACCGCGCCGATCAGCCCCATGCCGCGCACCTCGCCCACCAGCGGGTGGCCGGCCAGCGCCCGCAGCCCGTCCTGCATGGTGGGCGCCACGCGCTTCACATGGCCCACGATGTCGATCTCGTCGTAGATCTTCAGCGTCTCGACCGCGACGGCGGCGGCCACCGGGTGGCCCGAATAGGTGAAGCCATGGCCGAAGGTGCCCAGGCCCGCGCTGCCATCGGCCAGCCCCTCGAAGACCCGCTCATTCACCATGACGGCCGAGATGGGCAGGTAGCTGGAGGACAGCGCCTTGGCGCAGGTCAGGATGTCCGGCCGCATGCCGAGGCTCTGGCTGCCCCAGTATTCCCCGGTGCGGCCGAAGCCGCAGATGACCTCGTCCGCCACCAGCAGCACGTCGTGCTTCTTCAGCACCGCCTGGATTTTTTCGAAGTAGGTGGCGGGCGGGATGATGACGCCGCCGGCACCCATGACAGGCTCGGCGAAGAAGGCCGCGACCGTCTCGGGGCCTTCGGCCACGATCATCGCATCCAGCTCCTCGGCGAGGCGGGTCGCGAAGGCCTCCTCCGATTCGCCGGGACGGGCGTTGTGGTAGTGGTGCGGTGTGCCGGTGTGCAGAATCCCCGCGATCGGCAGGTCGAAGAATTTATGGTTGTAGGGCAGGCCGGTCAGCGAGGCCGAGGCGATGGTCACGCCATGATAGCCCTTGAGGCGGCTGATGATCTTCTTCTTCTGCGGCCGGCCCACGGCGTTGTTGTAGTACCAGATCATCTTGATGGCGCTGTCATTCGCCTCGGAACCCGAATTGGCGAAGAACACCTTGCTCATCGGCACCGGGGCGCGTTCCAGCAGCATCTCGGCCAGGTCCACCTGGGGTTCGTGCGTGCGGCCGGTGAAGCCATGGTAGAAGGGAAGCTGGCGCATCTGCTTCGTCGCCGCCTGCACCAGGCGTTCATTATGGAAGCCCAGCGCCGCGCACCACAGCCCCGCCACCGTCTCGATGTAGCTCTTCCCCTGGTCGTCGAAGACGCGCACGCCCTCGCCGCGGGTGATGACCAGCGGGCCGTTCTTCTGGTGCGCGCGGGCATCGGTGTAGGGGTGCAGCACGCTGGCGACGTCACGGATGGCGGTGGAATTGCGCGGGGGAGTCATGGGATGGGTTCCTGCCTTGGCCTCAGTCGGCCACAGTGTAGGCTCACAGATGGCAGCGCGTCACGGCATCGCTTGACGCTCTTCACCACGACCCGCCCCATCAGCCGGAGCCCTGCCCGCGATGACCGAGATCAAGCCGCACGCCGCCCATTGGGGCTTCTTCGACGCCGTGACCGAGAATGGGCGGCTGGTCGGCGTGCGCCCCTTCGCGCAGGACCCGGTGCCGGCCACGCTCATCGAAAGCATGCCGGAGACGGTCCATAGCGCCGCCCGGGTGGACCGCCCCTATGTCCGCAAGGGCTGGCTGGAGGGGCGCCGGCGGGGCGCGCTGCGCGGCGGCGATGCCTTCGTGCCCGTCTCCTGGGACCGCGTGACGCGGCTGCTGGCCGAGGAAACCGCCCGCGTCCGCGCCGAGCATGGCGATGCCGCGATCTATGGCGGCTCCTATGGCTGGTCCTCCGCCGGGCGCTTCCACCACGCCAAGAGCCAGCTGCAGCGCTTCCTGGGCATGGGCGGCGGCTACACCTACAGCGTCAACGCCTATTCCTACGCCACCGCCCAGGCCCTGGTGCCGCACATCATGGGCACCAACGAGGTGGTGCTGGGCCGCATGACCGACTGGGCCGCCATCGCCCGGCACGCCAAGCTGATGCTGTGCTTCGGCGGGCTGGCGGCGAAGAACGGGTATGTCACCTCGGGCGGCGCGGCCATGACCTATGGGCCGAACATGCGGCGCGCGGCGGCGGCGGGCGTGCGGATGGTGAACATCTCGCCCTATCGCGGCGACACCGAGGATGCGCTGAACGCCGAATGGGTGCCCATCCGTCCTGGCACCGATGCCGCGCTGATGCTGGCCATGCTGCAGCACATCGTGGCGCTGGGGCGCGAGGATCGCGGCTTCCTCGCCACCCATTGCGTCGGCTGGGACAAGCTGCGCGCCACGCTGGATGACCGCACGCCCGAATGGGCCGAGGGCATCACCGGCGTGCTCGCCGCCACCATCCGTGACCTCGCTGAGCGCTGCGTGGACAACCCGACCATGCTGACCGCCGCCTGGTCCCTGCAACGCGCCGATTATGGCGAGCAGCCCTACTGGGCGCTGGTGGCGCTGGCCGCGGCACTCGGCAACATCGGCAAGCCGGGGCAGGGCGTGGCCTTCGGCTATGGTTCCTCGGGCGGCATCGGCAATCCGCGGCGGGAGATGCCCTCGCTCAGCCTGCCGGCCACGCGCAACCCCGTGTCGCACTTCATCCCGGTGGGGCGCATCACCGAATTGCTGGAACGGCCGGGCGGCACCCTGGCCTATAACGGCCGCGACCTGCCGCTGCCCGATATCCGCATGGTGTGGTGGGCGGGCGGCAACCCCTTCCACCATCACCAGGACCTCAACCGCCTGCAACGCGCCTGGTCCCACCCCGAGACCATCGTGGTCAGCGAACCCTGGTGGACCGCCGTGGCCCGCCACGCCGACATCGTGCTGCCCGCCACCACCACGCTGGAACGCAACGACATCGGGCACTCGTCGCGCGACCGCTTCCTGCGCGCCATGCACCAGGCCATCCCACCCCAGGGCCAGGCGCGGAACGACCACGACATGCTGGCCGACATCGCCGATGCCGCGGGCTTCCGCGACCGCTTCACCGAACAGCGCGACGAGGGCGCCTGGCTGCGCTTCCTCTACGACAAGTGGCGCACCGCCTGCGGCCGGGTGGGCTTCGACGCGCCCGATTTCGACGCCTTCTGGGCGGCGGGCCATGTCGAACTGCCCGCGCAGACGCCCGGCGAGGAGTACACCCAGTTCGCCGAGTTCCGCGCCGACCCGGAAGAGCACCCCCTCGACACGCCCTCCGGCAAGGTGGAGCTGTTCAGCGAGACCATCGCAAGCTTCGCCCTGCCCGACTGCCCCGGCCTGCCGACCTGGATCACGCCCCGCGAATGGCTGGGGGGTGCCGCGCAGGACGAACTGCACCTTCTCAGCTACCAGCCCCCCACGCGGCTGCACTCCCAGCTCGACCCCGGGCCGATCGCCGCGCGCGACAAGATCCAGGGGCGCGAGCCCATCCTGATGCACCCCGAGGATGCCGCCGCGCGCGGCCTCACCGACGGCCAGGTGCTGCGCGTCTTCAACGCACGCGGCGCCTGCCTGGCGGGGCTGCGGCTGGATGACCGGCTGCTGCGCGGCGTGGTGCTGCTGGCCACCGGCGCCTGGTTCGACCCGCTGGAACCCGGCGTGCCCGGCAGCCTCTGCGTCCATGGCAACCCCAATGTGCTCACGGCCGATGTGGCGACCTCCAGCCTCACCCAGGGCCTGTCGGCGCAATCCTGCCTGGTGCGGGTGGAGCCATGGACGGGTGAATTGCCGCCGGTGCGCGCCCATATCCCCCCCGTCATCGAGGAAGCCACCGCTTGATCCTTCGCCGCACCCTGCTCGCCACGCCGGCCCTGCTGCCGGCCGCCGCCCTGGCCCAAGGCCTGTCCCCCTCGGCCCTGCCCCCCTCGGCCCTGCCCCCGGTGGCGCAGGATGACAGCACGGCCCCCGGCTGGCGCCGCGCCACGCTGATCCGCTGGGGCGACCGCGTCACCTTCGACGCGCCGCCCTTCGACCCGGCGCGGCTGGATGCCGAGGGCGCCGGCACGCAGTTCGGCTGGGATGCGCGCATCGCGGCCCTGGTCGTGCCCCCCCCGGCCGCCGATGGCGTGCGCCGCGCCGTGCTGGCCGTGGCCCACCCGACGGTGAACCCCGCCGTGGCCTTCCCCGGCGGGGTGGACCAGCCCGAGGTCGCGTCCCGCATGCAGGGCGCCAGCCTGTTGAACCTGGAACAGCAGGGCGGGCGCTGGATCATCGTGGATGGCGGCTTCCAGGCGCGGCGGCTGACCGCGGCCAACCTCTGCTCCACCAGCGGGCCGGGCGCCGAGATTCTGGGCGGCGCGGTGCGCGGCCTGCTCGCCCCCACGGGCGGCGCCGCGACCCCCTGGGGCACCCTGCTGCTGACCGAGGGCGACCCCTCCCCCTGGGCCGGCCGCCTGCCCGATTTCGGCAGGGGCGAGGCCTATGGCTGGGTGGTGGAGCTGGACGCGCTGGACCCGCAATCCATCCCGGTGAAGCAGACGGCGCTGGGCCGCTTCCCCAAGGCCGATGCCGCCGCCGCCGCCAGCCGCGACGGCCGCGCCGTGGTCTTCCTGGCCGAGCAGGGGGCGGGCGGTTACCTGTTCCGCTTCGTCTCGGAAGGGCCGGCGGCGCCGGGGGCCTTGGCGCTCGGTACGCTCTCGGCCGCGCGGATGCAGGGCGGGCGGCTGACCTGGCTGGCCCTGCCGCAAGCCGCCTATGCCAACCCGCCGGAAGCCGCGCGCCAGGCCGGCGCCACCGCCATGGACCGCCCGCAGGGGCTGGACTGGGACGCCCGTGGCAACCGCCTGCTGGCCTGTGGCGATTTCGGCGCGCTTTCCCTGACGCCGGATGGCGGTGACCCGGCCGCCGATTCCATGGCCGTGGGGCGCCTGGGCGGCCAGGGCATGGGTCGGCTGGGCAGCGTCAGCGCCGACCCGCGCGGCCGCGTGCTGCTGGGCGGGCTGGGCGAGGGCGTGGTGGGTGCCAATGCCCAGCCGCTCTGGCTGACCGAGGGCGGGCGGGCCAATGCCATCTACGGCGCGCCCCGCGCGGCCGATGTGGGCGGCGCGGTGGCCAGCCCCGATGGCGGCACCATCTTCGCCGCCGTCCGCCGCCCAGGCGCCGAGCAGGGGTCGAGCTTCAACCGCCCCGCGACACGCTGGCCGGAATTCGCGGCCGGGCAGCCGCCGCGTTCGGCCATCATCGCGCTCACGCGGGGATGATCCTGCCCGGGCCGCGCGTGCTGGCCACCATCACTCCCTCCGGCAACACGGTGGTGGAGGCGGTGACCCAGGCCATGCTGCGCGCGCAGCCCGACGTGCTGCCCATTTTTTCCCGGATTGCCGTGCATGGCGCGGTGGACCGCTTTCCGGATCGCTACGACCTGGACGGGATGCTGGGCGCGGCGGAACTGCTGTCGCACGCGAAACCCGACGTCATCGTGTGGAATGGCAGCAAGGGCGGGATCATCGGCCTCGACCATGACCGGGACCTCGTGGCGCGCATCACGGCCGCCACGGGCGTGCCGGCCACCACCTCGGCGCTGGTGCTGGAGGCGCGGCTCAAGGCGCGAGGGCCGACGCGGCTCGGCCTGATTACGCCCTATGCCGATGCCTATCAGGCGCGCCTGCTGGACGCCTTCGCCGGGCGCGGCTGGGTCGTCTCGGCGGAAAGCCATCTGGGGCTGACCGACAACCTCTCCTACGCCGCCATGCCGCTGGAGCGGCTGCGCGCGCAATGCGAGGCGGTGGCCCCGCATTGCGATGTGCTGCTGGGCTGGTGCACGAACTGCCCCGTGGCCGCGCTGGGGCCGGAGGTGGCCGGGCGGCCCTTGTGGGACGCCACGGCGCTGGGCGTGGAAGGCGGGCTTGCGCTTATTCCGCCGCCATCCGCTGCTGGCTGAGCACGGCCCAGACCTTCTCCGGCGTCACCGGCATGTCGATATGCGCGACACCCAGCGCATCGCACACCGCGCTGACCACCGCGGGCGGCGCGCCGCAGGAGCCGCCCTCGCCCGCGCCCTTCACACCGAGGTCGTTCGACGGGCAGGGCACCACGTTCAGGTCCACCTCCAGGTCCGGCAGATCGGCGGCGCGCGGCAGGCAGTAGTCCTGGAAGGTGGCGGTCAGGAACTGGCCGCTCTCGGCGTCATAGCGCGCATGTTCATAAAGCGCCTGGCCGATGCCCGAGACGATGCCGCCATGGCATTGCCCATGCACCAGCAGCGGGTTCAGCGGCACGCCCACATCATCCACGGCGGCGTAGCGCACCACGGCGACCTCGCCCGTGTCGGTGTCCACCTCCACCTCGGCCACGTGGCAGCCATTGGGGAAGTTGCACTCGGTGTTGCGCTTGTAGAGCAGTTCCTCGTCCAGCCCCGGCGTCTCGCCCGGGATTTCGGCCTGGGCGATGTCGGCCCAGGTGATGGTCCGGTCGGTGCCGGCGATGCGGAAGACCTCGCCCTCATGCTCGATGTCGGCTTCGGCCGCTTCCAGGATCAGCGCGGCGAGGCGCTTGGCCTTGGCCAGCACGAGTTCCGAGGCGCGCGCCACCGCGACACCGCCCATCTGCGAGGAGCGTGAGCCACCCGTGCCGCCACCCGCCGGCACCACGTCGGAATCGCCCTGGATCAGCCGCACCTTGTCGAAGGGGATGCCGAGGCGCGCGTGCAGCACCTGCGCGAAGGCCGTCTCATGCCCCTGGCCATGGCTGAAGGTGCCGACATGCACCAGCGCCTCGCCCTGTTCGTTGATGCGGACCCGCGCCCATTCCGCCGGCTGCCCGCCCGAGGCCTCGATGAAGAAGCCCAGGCCCCGGCCGCGCAGCTTGCCGCGCGCGCGGCTTTCGGCCTGGCGGGCGGCGAAGCCGTCCCAGTCCATCAGCGCCAGCGCCTGCTGCTGGGTTTCCTCGAAGCGGCCGCTGTCAATCTCGTTGCCGGCGCAGTTCACATAGGGAATCTGCCCGGGCTTCACGTAGTTGCGGGCGCGGATCTCCTCGCGGCTGATGCCGAAGGCAGCCGCGCCCTGGTCGAGCAGGCGTTCGATCACATAGGCCGTCTCGGGCCGGCCCGCGCCGCGATAGGCGTCGGTGGGGGCGGTGTTCGTGAACACGCACTTCACCCGCGTGCTGACGGCCTGCATGTCATAGACCGTGCCCTGGATGCGCCCGCCCGCGACGGTCGGGATGCGCGGGCCGAAGTCGAACAGGTAGCCGCCCATCGCCGCGATGGTCTCGACCTTCATGCCGAGAATCTTGCCGTTCGCGTCGAAGGCCATCTCGGCGTGGGTCACGTGGTCGCGCCCGTGCGGGTCGCACATGAAGGTTTCCGTGCGGTCGGAGCGCCACTTCACCGGGCGGCCCAGGCGCTTCGAGGCCCAGAGCACCATGGCACTCTCGGGGAAGAGCTTGCCGCGCAGGCCAAAGCCGCCACCCACATCGGGGCTGATGACGCGCATCTTCTCCTTGGGGATCTTGAAGATGTGTTGCGCCAGCCCCTCACGCACGCGCACCACGCCCTGGGTGGGGCTGTGCAGCGTGTAGTGGTCCTTGGCCGCGTCGTATTCGCCCAGCGCCACGCGCGGCTCCATCGGGTTGCCCACCAGGCGGTTGTTCACCAGTTCGACGCTGACGGTCCGCGCGGCCTTCGCGAAGGCTTCCTCGGCCTGGGCCTCGCGCTTGTTGGACCAATACACGCAGACATTGGAGCCCAGCTGCTCCCAGATCACCGGCGCATCAGGCGCGGCGGCGGCGGCCGTGTCGGTGACTGAGGGCAGGATATCGTAGTCCACCTCGACCAGCTCGGCCGCGTCCTGCGCCTGGGCGCGCGTCTCGGCCACCACCAGCACCACCGGGTCGCCCACGAAGCGCACGAAGTCGGTCTGCAGCGTCTTGCGCGGCGGGCACCAGACGGGCTTGCCGTCCAGCCCCGGCACCTCGACCTGCACGGGAAACAGGCCCAAGCCATCGGCATCCGCGTCATGGCCCGTCAGCACCGCCAGAACGCCGGGCGCGGATTTCGCGGCCTGGGTGTCGATGGAGAGGATGCGCGCATTGGCGTGCGGGCTGCGGAGCACCACCGCCCAGGCCTGGCCCTCGCGGTTGATGTCGTCGGTGTAGGTGCCCGCCCCCGTCAGCAGCCGCACGTCTTCCTTGCGACGCACAGGCTGGCCGATGCCGAATTGGTCCATGAACATGTCTCCCCAAGGCTTCCCTGCAAACTAGGTGTGGGGGGTCGCCCTGGCAACGCAGGGCCGTTACGCTTCTTCGCGGAGGAGACAACATGCGCTTTGACCTGCCCGACACACCCCCGGGTGCGGAGGCCCTGCGCGCCGAGCTGCGCGCCTTCCTGGCCGAGGCGGGCCGCGCCTGGACGCCCGACATCCGCGCCCGTTCCTGGATGGGCTTCGACCGGGACTTCTCCCGCGAGGTGGGCGCCCGCAGCTGGATCGGGATGACCTGGCCCGCGGCCTATGGCGGGCATGAGCGTTCGGGCCTGGAGCGCGTGGTGGTGCTGGAAGAAATGCTGGCCGCCGGCGCCCCCGTGGGCGCGCACTGGATCGGCGACCGGCAATCCGGCCCGCTGATCCTGCGGCTGGGCACCGAGGAACAGCGCCGCCGCATCCTGCCCGGCATCGCGCGCGGCGAACTCGCCTTCTGCATCGGCCTCTCCGAGCCCGATGCGGGCAGCGACCTCGCCAACCTCCGCACCAAGGCCGAGCGCGTGCCGGGCGGCTGGAAATTGAACGGCCGCAAGATCTGGACGACCTTCGCGCATAAGTCCGACTACATGATCGCGCTGGTGCGGACCTCGCCGGCGCCGGAGGGCGGGTCGCGCCATGCCGGGCTGTCGCAATTCCTGGTGGACTTGAAGCTGTCGGGCATCTCCATCCGCCCCATCCGCGACCTGGCGGGCGCGGACAGTTTCAACGAGGTCACCTTCGACGACGTGATGCTGGGCGAGGATGACCTGGTCGGCGCGGAGGGCGCGGGCTGGGCGCAGGCCACCAGCGAACTCGCCTTCGAGCGCAGCGGGCCGGACCGCTACCTCTCCTCTTTCCCGGCCCTCTCGCAAGGGCTGGATGCGCTGGCCGCGAACCCCGTGCCGGGGGCGGAGGTCAGCGTGGGCCGGATGGTCGCGCGGCTGTCGGCGCTGCGTGGCATGTCGCTCTCGGTGGGCGGGATGCTGGAACGCGGCGAGGACCCAGCGGTGGAGGCCGCGCTCGTGAAGGATGTGGGCAATGTCTTCGAACAGGTCCTGCCCGAGCATCTGCGCGGCCTGCTCGACCCCGAGGACAGCCCTGCCGAACTCCGCGCGCTGCTGGCGGCGCTGACGCAGCTGACGCCCACCTTCAGCCTGCGCGGCGGCACGCGGGAAATTCTGCGCGGGATCATCGCGCGCGATCTGGGATTGCGCTGACCATGAGTGAACTTCGCAGCATTCTCGTCGAGCAGGTGGAACGGCTGGTGGCCGATGCGGGCGGCGTCGCGCCGCTGCGCGAGGTCGAGGCGGGCCATTTCCCGCAATCCCTCTGGGATGGCTTGAGCGAACAGGGCCTCGCCCTGGCCCTGGTGCCGGAAGAGGCGGGCGGCGTCGGCCTTTCCTGGGGCGATGCGGCAGCACTCTGGCAGGTGCTGGGCAAGCATGGCGCGCCCGTGCCCATGGCCGAGACCATGCTGGGCGCTGCCCTGCTCTCGGCGGCGGGTGTGGAGGTGCCCGATGGCGTGCTCGCCTTGGGCGAGAAGGCCGCGCCCTTCGGCCGCCATGCCACGAATGCGGTGAAGCTGGACGGCGCGCGGCTGACGCTGCACCCCGTCGAGGGCGCCACCCCGGGCGCGAACATCGGACGTGAACCGCGCGATGACCTGACGCTGGGCCAGCGCAGCGCCGCCGGCATCCTGCCCAACAGCCATGGTCCGCGCGCGCTGCGGCAGGGCTTGGCGCTGATCCGCGCCGCGCAGATCGCGGGCGCCTTGGAACGCATCCTGGCGCTGGCCGTGGACTGGGCCAATACGCGGCGGCAATTCGGCCGGCCCATCGGCAAGTTCCAGGCGGTGCAGCAGCAATTGGCCGCCATGGCGGGTGAGGTCGCGGCCGTGCAAGTCGCCGTCAGCAATGCCGCCCGCGCGGTGGATGCGCGCGGGCTGGCGGAGGCGGGTTTCGAGATCGGCTGCGCCAAGGTCGTGGCGGGCGAGGCCGCGACCTTCGGTGCCGCCACCGCGCACCAGGTCTTCGCCGCCATCGGCATCACCGAGGACCATGAGCTGCACCATTTCACCCGCCGCCTCTGGGCCTGGCGCGAGGAGGGCGGCACCGACCGCGCCTGGGCCGCCGAGATCGGCAAACTTGCTCTTGCCCGCGGCGGTGCGAACCTCTGGCCCGACCTGACCGCGCGCGACGCCTGAAGGAACACCTGGCATGACGAACTTCCTCAAGATCGAGCAGGACGGCCCAGTCGTCACGCTCACGCTGAATGCACCTGACCGACGCAACGCCATCTCCTCCTTCGAGGATTGCGCGGAAGTCGAGGACGCGTGCCGCCGCATCGCGCGCGATGACAGTGTGCGCTGCGTGATCCTGACCGGCGCGGACCCCGCCTTCTGCTCGGGCGGTGACCTGAAGGGCATGCGGGACCGCAAGGGCATCATGGCCGCCGACAGCCCGGCCGTGATGCGCGAGAACTACCGGCGCGGCATCCAGCGCATTCCGCTGGCCCTGTGGGAGCTGGACCTGCCCACCATCGCCGCCGTGAATGGTGCCGCCATCGGCGCGGGGCTCGACCTCGCCTGCATGTGCGACATGCGCGTGGCGAGCGAGAAGGCCATCTTCGCGGAAAGCTTCGTGCGCGTGGGCATCGTGCCCGGCGATGGCGGCGCCTGGCTGCTGCCGCGCGCGGTGGGCATGGCGATGGCGGCGGAGATGTCCTTCACCGGCGACCCGCTGAACGCCGAGCAGGCGCTGGCCGCGCGCCTCGTCAGCCGCGTGGTGCCGCATGGCGAGTTGATGGGCGCCGCGCGGGAATTGGCCGCGCGCGTGGCGAAGAACCCGCCCCAGGTGCTGCGCATGACCAAGCGGCTGCTGCGCGAAGGGCAGCACATGTCGCTCGCCTCGCTCCTGGAAATGTCGGCAGCGTTCCAGGCCATCGCGCACGAGACGGCGGACCACAAGGAAGCGGTGAACGCGATGCTGGAAAAGCGGCCCGGCGTCTTCACCGGGCGATGAGCGACCCCGTCCCCGCCACTGTCGAAGCGGAGGCGACGGGCGAGATCGCGGAGATCTTCGCCGATATCCGCGCCACCTATCGCATCGGCGTGGTGAACCTGATCTGGCGGCACCTGGCGGTGTTCGACGGTGCGCTGCCCTGGGCCTGGGCGAGCCTGAAGCCGCTCTATGTCGGCGGGCATGTGGCGGCGGCGGCGGCTGTGCTGCGCGCCGACCGCCCGCTGCCGGAGGCGCCGCGCGTGCCGGCGGCGGCCTGGGCCTGCATCGGCCTCGACCCCGCCCCGGTGCGCGACGTGATCGCGGCCTATGACCGCAGCAACCCCATGGCGCTGGCGGCTCTCACCCTGCTGCGCGAAAGCACGGCACCGGGCTTCGTCGCCAGCGGCACGCCGCGCGCGCCGATCTTCCCTGACGAAGCACCCATCCCGTTGCCCGCCCTGCTGGCGCTGCACGAGATGCCGCCGCACGCGGCGGAGATGGTGCTGGCGCTGAACGCCATGGGCAGCACGGCGGAACAGCCCATCCTGGCCAGCATGTATCGCCACATGGCGCATTGGCCGGGCGCGCTGGCGCTGGCGCATGGTGTGCTGGCGCCGCTGCACGCGCGCGGCGAGTTGCAGGCGGCCATCGCCGCCACGCGCGAGCTGGCGCGGAAGGAAGCGGGCCGCATGGCGACCCTGCTGCCGCGCCTGCCACCACCGCCCGATTTGCCGCGCGTGAACGCGGTGCTGGATGCCTTCATCCAGGACGCCATCGGTCGGATGGTGGTGAATGGCGGCGTGCTGGGCGCCGCCTTCCGCATCTGATCGCCGTCGCCGCAACCGGCGACGGCGTGAATCAGCCGCGCCCCTCGAACGGCATCTTCGTCGCCTTGATGGTCATGAACAGCACGTTCGCGTCCAGGGTCAGGCTGTCCATGTAGACGATGGCGTTGGCCACGTTCTGCACGTCCATGGTCGGTTCCACCACCATCTCGCCATTGGGCTGCTTCACGCCCTTGGTCATGCGCTGAGTCATGTTCGTCGCCGCGTTGCCGATGTCCACCTGGCCCGCACAGATGTTGTATTTCCGCCCGTCCAGCGCCAGCGACTTCGTCAGCCCCGTGATGGCGTGCTTGGTGGCCGTGTAGGCGATGCTGTCCGGCCGCGGCGCATGCGCGCTGATCGAGCCGTTGTTGATGATGCGGCCGCCCTGCGGCGACTGCTCCTTCATCATGCGGAAGGCCTGCTGCGCGCAGTAGAAGCTGCCATTGAGGTTGACGTTCACCACCTCCTGCCACTTCTCCACGGGAAGGTCCTCCAGCAGGAAGCCCTGCACGCCCATGCCGGCGTTGTTGAACAGCAGGTCACAGCGGCCCCATTCCGCCTTCAGCTTCGTGAAGACCGCGGCCACGCTGTCCGGGTCGGCCACATTGGTGGGCACGGGCATGGCATTGCCGGCATTGGAACCGGCCATCTGCGCCGTCTCCTCCAGGTCGGCCTGGCGGCGCGCCACCAGCGCCACGCGATAGCCCGCCTTCAATAAAGCCAGCGCGGAGGCCCGCCCGATTCCCGTGCTGGCACCCGTCACCACCGCCACCTTGCTCATGCCGTCTCGCTCCCCTGGCTCATTGCGGCGCAAGATTGCGCCGGGGGCGCGCGGGCCGCAATCTGGTGCCGTGCCGGGCGGCGGATTCACCGCTCCGGTGTTCCACCTCCGCGGATCCGACGTCACATGGACCTGACCTTCACCTGCGCCCCCGCGAACGCCCGCACCAACGCCCCGCGCCGCCGCGCGCCCGTGGGCGCCTGCGACAGCCACTTCCACATCTTCGGCCCCTATGACCGCTTCCCGCTGAGCGAGGCGCGCCCTTACACGCCGCCGCCCGCGCTGGTGCCGCACTACCTGGACATGGCGAACACGCTGGGGCTGACGCGGCGCGTCATCGTGCAGGCCAGCGTCTATGGTACCGACAATGCCGTGACGCTGGATGCGGTGGAACAACTTGGCCGGGCCGACAGCCGCGCCATCGTGGTGGTGGAGGATGACGCGCCCTTGCAGGCCATGGCCGATGCCGGGGCGGTGGGCGTGCGCTTCAACGCCGTCAGCGGCAATGGCGCGCCGCTGGAACAACTTGAAGCCCTGGCCCGCCGCATCGCGCCCTTGGGCTGGCACATCCAGCTCTTCCTCAAGGGCGAGGCGCTGGTGGAATTGGCCCCCCGCCTCGCTGGGCTGCCCGTGCCCGTGGTGCTGGACCACATGGCCGGCGCCCGCGCCGCCGATGGTGCCCAAAGCCCCGCCATGGACGCCGCCTGCCGGCTGCTCGACACGGGCCGCGCCTGGGTGAAGCTCTGCGGCTACCGCGCCAGCCGCCCGCCCTATGACGATCTGGCACCGCTGGCGCGCCGCTTCCTCACCGCGGCGCCCGAACGCTGCGTCTGGGGCACCGACTGGCCGCACACGCAATTCGCCACGCCGGAGCAGATGCTCGATGACGGCCTGCTGCTCGACTGGCTGGACGACTGGCTGCCCGACGAGGCCACGCGCCAGCGCGTCCTCGTGGACAACCCCGCGAAGCTCTACGCCTTTCCGGCGTAGCTCTTGTCCATGCCCGCCGCGGGGTCCGATTGCGGGCCATAGGGCATGATGGGATAGCGCAGCCCCGCCTTGGCCAGTCCCATCAGCCCCTCGATCCCGCGCGCGAGATCGGCGGGGGGGCAGGCCATCAGCATCTCGTCATCGGCCACGCCGCCATAGCGCCGCTCGGCATAGCAGGGGATGGAGAGGCACACCGTCCGGTCGCGCAGGGCCCGGCCCCAGCTGTCCGCGCAAGCGCTCTCCCCGGTGATCGAGAAGTCATAGCGGCGGTAGTTGCGCCATTGCAGCCCGTTGATGAACAGGATCATCTGCGCGGGGTTGGCGTAGAACAGGCAGACATCCGGCGGGTTCAGCCTTCCCGACCGCAGGGGCGAGACCACCAGCGCGTGGTATTCGGGCGGCACCCGCGGCATCTGCGCCTGGTGCGCGGCCGAGGCCTCCAGGTTCTCGAACCACACGCCCTCCATCTTGCGGCCGGACAGATAGAGGTCGGAGGGCTGGTTCAGCCCGATCACCCCGCCGCAATTGGAGAATTCCGGCACGTTGTCGTGGGTGATGGCGAGCGTGAAGCCCGCGATGCGCGCCTGCGTGACAAGCTGGCAGGTGGAAAAGCGCTTGCCCGTCGGCGGGCGGCGCAGCCCCTGGACGGAATCCAGCTCGGCCGCGTCGCGCATCAGCTTCATGCCGAAGGGCAGGGTGCGGAGTTTCAACAGCTCCGACAGCTGTGAGGCGAGCTGGACCAGCTCCGGCCCCGTCGGCGCGGGTTTCTCGGTGATGCCATCGGGCATGGCGGTTTCCTCCTGATTTCTTGCCGGACCCGTGCAGCGTGGCACGAATGCGCCGCCCCCCGGAAGCCGGCGGGTGACAGCGGCGCGCGCGCGTGGTGGTGTAGGGCGGACCCATGGACCAGCACGCCCCCCTCACCGCCTATGACCTGACCCGACCCGCCACGGCCCTCTGCCCGCTGGTCTTCACCTCGCCGCATTCGGGGCGGGACTACACTCTGGAATTCCTGGACGCCGCGCGGCTGGACGCGCAATCCCTCCGCCGCAGCGAGGACGCCTTCGTGGACGACCTCTTCGCGGCCGCCCCACGCCTCGGCGCCCCCCTGCTGGCCGCCCGCTTCCCCCGGGCCTGGTGCGACGCGAACCGCGAGCCCTGGGAACTGGACCCAGGCATGTTCGACGCCCCCCTGCCGCCCTGGGTGAACAGCGGCAGCCCGCGCGTGGGGGCGGGGCTCGGCACCATCGCCCGCGTGGTGGCCTCCGGCGAGGCCATCTACCGCCGCCGCCTCTCCTTCCGCGAGGCGGAAAGCCGGGTGCGGAATTGCTGGGAACCCTTCCACGCCGCCCTGGGCGACCTGATCGCCGAGACGCGGGTGCAGTTCGGCGCCTGCCTGCTGGTGGATTGCCATTCCATGCCGAGCCACCCCGCGCCCGGCGCCGACCAGCCCGACATCATCCTGGGCGACGCGCATGGCACCGCCTGCGCGCCCCGCGCGACGCGCCTCATCGAGGCCGCGCTGCAGCGCCAGGGCTACCGCGTGCGCCGCAACGACCCCTATGCCGGGGGCTACATCACGCGCCATTACGGCCGCCCGCGCGAGCGGGTGCACGCCATCCAGATCGAGATCGCCCGCAGCCTCTACATGGACGAGGCGCGGATCGAGCGCCACGCCGGCTTCGACCGGCTGCGCGCCAACCTGGCCGCCATCCTGGCCGGCCTGGCCCAGGAGGACTGGTCCTTCCTGTAGGCGGGATGCGTCGAGGTGAAATCACCGAAGGCGCTGAATCCCGCCCTCAACAATGGCCGGAGCGGGCGGCGTTCGCGCCGCGCGCTCCAGGAAGAGGAACCCCCGAAATGCCCGACGCCGTCCTGTTCGAGACCGTGGCCCCGCATGTGGCCCTGGTCACGCTGAACCGGCCCGAGGCGCGCAACGCCGTCAACGGCGCGCTGGCCCAGGCGCTGGACGCCGCCGTGGCGCGGGTGGAGGCGGAGGACGACATCCGCGTGGCCATCCTGACCGGCGCCGGCCCCCACGCCTTCTGCGCCGGGGCGGATCTGAAGGAGGTGGCGGCCGGGCGCGGGGCCGCGCTCTACACCGAGCGCGGCGGCTTCGCGGGCTTCGTCCGCGCATCTCGGAAAAAACCCTGGATCGCGGCGGCGCAGGGCCATGCGCTGGCGGGTGGGCTGGAATTGCTGCTGGCCTGCGACATGGCGGTGGCGGCGGAGGGCGCGACCTTCGGCCTGCCCGAAGTGAAGCGCAGCCTGGTGGCCGCGGCCGGCGGCGTGTTCCGCCTGCCCCGCGCCCTGCCGCGCGCCATCGCCTTCGAGATGATCGCGACGGGCGAGCCCATCACCGGCACCCGCGCCGAGGCTCTGGGCCTGGTCAACGCCGCGGTCCCGGCGGAACAGGTGATGGCGGCCGCGCTGGCCCTGGCCGCGCGGATCACGGTGAACGCCCCGATCGCCGTGCGGGAGAGCCTTGCCATTGCCCGCCGCGCGAACGACCTGGAGGATGACGCCCTCTGGACCCTGTGCGGCGAGGCGAGCCGCGCGATCCGCGAGACGGAGGATTTCCAGGAAGGCCCGCGCGCCTTCATCGAGAAGCGCGCACCCCGCTGGGTGGGGCGCTGAGGGAGGAATGCCGATGATCCGCCGCCACCTGCTGCTGGGCGCGCTCGCCCTGCCCGCCCTTCCCGCCGCCAGCCAGGAGGGGCTTCGCGTGGAGGTCTGGCGCGACCCCTATTGCGGTTGCTGCGAAGGCTGGGTCGCGCATCTGCGTCAGGAAGGCTTCGCCGTCACGGACCGCGTGGTGCCGAGCGTGGGGCCGTTCCGCCGCGCGCTGGGCACGCCTTCCGACCTGCTCTCCTGCCATGCGGCGCGGGTGCGGGGGGTGGCGCTGGAGGGGCATGTGCCCGCCCACGCCATCCGCCGCTTCCTGGCGGAACGACCGGCGGGCTTCGTGGGGCTTTCGGTTCCGGCCATGCCCATCGGCACCCCGGGCATGGAAGTGCCGGGGCGGGAGGCGGAGGTCTATGAGGTGATCGCCTGGCGGGCAGATGGCAGCCACATGCCCTGGCTGCGCATGCGGGGCGCGCTGCCGGTCTGAGTGGGGCCTATTCGGCCGCGCACCCACAGCCCGGGGTGGGGCCGGATTCGGCGCGGGTCACGTGGTGGTCCACCCATTCGGCGACCAGCCGCCGCGCCTCGGTCACCGAAGCCTCGGGGTGATGGACGCGATAGAGCGTTGTGCAGGCCTGGAAGGCCGCCATGTCGTTCTGCCCCACATCGCGCAGTTCACGGTAGGCGGTGATGACCGCCCTTTCGCAGCGCCGGGCGATATGGCTGTAGTCGCGGCCCATGAAACCCTCCAATTGCGAATCACTCGCAATGTCAGAATACGATACCGACGTCTGAACGCCTGTTCAAGTGTTGTTCGCGGGTGCGGGAGGGGCGCGATGGCCCCTGGACCATGATCCGGCGAAACGGATCATGGTCCAGCCTTTACCGAGAGGACGATTCACCGCTCTGGCGTGTCCGCCTTCGCGGATCGTGCTCCAGCCCGTCAGGCGCGGGACACCGCCTCCGCGATGGCCTTGCCCACATCCACCGTGCCGGCCTGGCCGCCCAGGTCGCGGGTGCGGGGGCCGCCCTCGGCCAGCAGCTTCTCGATCGAATCGGTGATGGCCCGCGCCGCCTGGGCCTCGCCCAGATGCTCCAGCATCATGGCCCCGGACCAGATCTGGCCGATGGGGTTCGCGATCCATTTGCCGGCGATGTCCGGCGCGCTGCCATGCACCGGCTCGAACATCGAGGGGAAGGCCTTTTCCGGGTTGATGTTGGCCGAAGCCGCCACGCCGATGGAGCCCGCCACCGCCGGCCCCAGGTCCGAAAGAATGTCCCCGAACAGGTTGGAGCCCACCACCACGTCGAACCAGTCCGGATGCTGCACGAAATGGGCGCAGAGGATGTCGATGTGGAACTGGTCGGTCGTCACCTCGGGGTAGTTCTTCGCCATCTCGGCGAAGCGCTCGTCCCAATAGGGCATGGTGAAGGTGATGCCGTTGGACTTGGTGGCGCTGGTCACCTTCTTGCGGGGCCGGGTCATGGCCAGTTCGAAGGCATACTTGATGATGCGATCCGTGCCGGTGCGGGTCAGGATGGATTGCTGGCTGACGAATTCGCGGTCGGTGCCGGGGAACATCCGGCCGCCCACGCTGGAATATTCGCCCTCGGTGTTCTCGCGCACCACGTAGAAGTCGATCTCGTGCGGCTCGCGGTTGGCGAGCGGCGTCTTCACGCCGGGCAGCAGCTTGCAGGGGCGCAGCGACACATACTGGTCGAAGCCGCGGCGAATCGGGATCAGCAGGCCCCAGAGCGAGGTGTGGTCCGGCACGCCGGGCCAGCCCACGGCACCCAGGAAAACGCTGTCGCTGTCCTTGAGCTGGTCCAGCCCGTCATCGGGCATCATCTTGCCGGTCTTGAGATAGGTCTCGCAGGACCAGTCGTATTCCGTCAGCTTCAGCTCGAAGCCGAAGCGGCGGGCGGCGGCGTCCAGGACGCGCAGCCCCTCGGGCGTGGTTTCCTTGCCGATGCCATCGCCCGGAATGACGGCGATGCGGTGCGTGCGGGCCATGGGATGTCCTTCCTCCGATGGCAAAATCCCTACGCCGCGCGCCGCGCCCCCACAAGCCGCCACACCCCCAGGAGCGCGACGACGCCGAGGCCGATCATGCCCGCCAGCACGGCCGGGCGCGGGCCGAAGGTGAGGTCGAGGTTGGCCGCCGCCACCCGCGCGGCCGGCAGGTTCGTGGCCAGCGCATACCAGAGGTATTCCACCGCCACCGCGCCCAGCATCGCCGCCAGCGAAAGCCCCGCCAGCGCGCCCAGATTCCCCTGCCAGCGCGCCGGCAGCGCCCGCCAGCCCAGCAGCCAGAGCAACAGCGCGCTCAGCAGCACCGCCTGCGACACATCGGACTTCGCCTGGATGAAGGCGTGCAGCAGCGCCAGCACCGCGACGGGAAACACCAGGCGATGCAGCCGCTTCCAGCCCCGCCCCAGCCGGCGCATCCAGGCATCGGTGCTGGTCCAGCCCAGCACCACGAGGCCGCACAGGGCCGCGAAGCCGATCAGCAGGTAGGTGCGCTTCGCGATCTCGCTGACCACGCGGGCCAGCACGAAATCCTGCTCCACCACATAAAGACCCAGGTGCAGCACCGCCCAGGCCAGCGCGCCCAGCCCCAGCATCCGCCGCACCTGGAACAGCCGCGGCCAGGCCAGGATTCGGCCCAGCGGCGTCACCACCAGCGTCAGCAGCAGGAAGCGGATGGCCCAGCGGCCGGTCTCGTGCATGGCCTCCTCGATGGGCTCCGGCCCCAGCGTGCCGGTGGCCCAGGGCCAGAGCAAAGGCAGCAGCGGCAGGCAAAGCCCCACCAGCACCACCGCTCGCAGTCCGGAGAACCGCCCCTGGCGGTCCTGCCAGGGCAAAGCAAGGGTCACACCCATCCGCGCGCCCGGATTTCGGCGGCGACGCGGGCTGTTTCGTCCAGGGCGGCGCGCGGAGGGGGCGGGGGGCCGCCCAGCGGCGCGGCCAGCCCCGCCGCGAACAGGCTGTCCGCCACCGCACGGTGGCGCGGGCCGAGCCCGCCCGGGTCGGCAATGAACAACGGGGCAGGGGTCATCAGCGCCTCCGAGAGCATCGAGATGCTGTCGCCGGTCACCACCAGCACATCCGACAAGGACAGGATTCCATGCAGCGGGTTCGCTCCACCCCCCCCGAAAGGATACAGGTGGTGCGGGCGGCCCTTCAGCGCCCCGGCCAGGGCGGCCGCCGCCGCTTGGCCGCTGCGCCGAGAGGTGGTGGCCAGCACAGAGTTGCCAAGCCCGGCCGCCTGGCTGGCGATGCGGGCGGCGGTGCCGGGGTCCATGCCCTCCGCCCGCACCGGCCCGCCCAGCAACAGGCCCACGCGCGGGCGCGGCAGGGCGGCGAGGTCCGGGAAGGCGGTGGTGGCGGCGGCTTCCAGCTTCGCGGGGGTGATGCGGTGGGTGGCGCCCTGGATTTCCAGCAGGTTGGCGGCCGGGCGGGGCCTGTCATGCGCGCCGATCACCAGCAGGTCGAAATCCCCCGCCCCAAGGCCGGGGCGCATCGCATGAACCGTCCGCACCCCCCGCGCCCGCAGCCAGCGGGACACCGGCGCGGCCCGGCGCCCGGCGGAAATCACCAGCTTCGGCCAGGGCGGGGTGAAAGCCCCGCGGTCGGCAAGGCCCAGCAGCGTGGGCACCGGCCAGGGCAGCCCCGCCCAGGCGCTCCAGCGCAGGGGCACCACCCGGAAGGGCACATCGAGCCGCTCGGCGATGCCCAGCGCCTGGGCGGCCGTGCCCGCGCGCGGGTCCTCCAGCACCCAGATCGGCGCTTCGGTCATTGTCGCGCCCGCGCCTGGAGGTTACTGGGGCGCAGCACGATGAGGGTTCCCATGACGACGCACCACGCCTCGGAGTTCGATCGCGACGCGGCCCTGACCACCGCGCGCATCCTGCTGGAAATCAAGGCGGTGAATTTCCGCCCCGAGGAACCCTATACCCTGACCTCGGGCTGGAAGAGCCCCGTCTATATCGACTGCCGCAAGATCATCTCCTACCCGCGCGCCCGCACCCGCATCTGCGACCTGGGCGTGGAGAAGATCAACCGCGCGGTCGGCTTCGAGACCATCGAGAGCATCGCGGGCGGCGAGACGGCCGGCATCCCCTTCGCGGCCTGGATCAGCGACCGCATGAACCTGCCCATGGCCTATGTCCGCAAGAAGG
This sequence comes from Roseococcus suduntuyensis, assembly GCF_014196305.1. GTDB lineage: Bacteria > Pseudomonadota > Alphaproteobacteria > Acetobacterales > Acetobacteraceae > Roseococcus > Roseococcus suduntuyensis. Next base: position 740,680 of record NZ_JACIDJ010000001.1, on the reverse strand, counting down.
CCAAGGGCTTCGGCCGGAACGCGCTGATCGAGGGCGACGTGCCGGTGGGCCGCGAGACCCTGCTGGTCGAGGACCTCACCACCGACGGCGCCAGCAAGATCCGCTTCGCCGAGGCCCTGCGCGAGGCCGGCGCCAAGTGTGCCCACACCTTCGTGGTGTTCTATTACGGCGTCTTCCCGGGCAGCTTCGAGCAGATGAAGGCGATGGACCTCTCGCTGCATCACTTGGCCACCTGGTGGGACGTGCTGGAGGTGTGCCGGGAGCGTGACTACTTCCCCGAGGCCTCGCTCAGCGGCGTGCGGAAGTTCCTGGAAGACCCCGTGGCCTGGTCGCGCGCGCATGGCGGCGTGGGCAGCCTGGAGGAAGCTTTGGCGTTCAAGGGGAAGGGCGGGTAGCTTCGGGCCGGCCGCGCCCTCCCGCGCGGCCGCCGCATGGAGCACCGGATGGCCGCCCGTTTCCTGATCTGCCTCTGCCTGCTGTTCGCCGCACCCGCCTTCGCCCAGCCGCGCGACAACCTCTCCATCGGCATCACGCAATATCCCTCCACGCTGCATCCCAACATCGAGAGCATGGTGGCGAAATCCTATGTGCTGGGTTTCGCGCGCCGCCCCGTCACCGCCTATGACGCCGACTGGCGGCTGACCTGCCTGCTCTGCGAGACCCTCCCCACGCTGGAGAACGGGCTGGCGGTGCGGGAGACCACCCCCGATGGCCGCCCCGGCCTGCGCGTGACCTGGGTGCTGCGCGAGGGGCTGCGGTGGGGCGATGGCACGCCCATCACCACCGCCGACCTGCGCTTCACCTATGATGCGGGCCGCGACGGGACCACCGGCATCGGCCCCGCCGAATTCTACCGAAGCGCCTATGAGTTCATCGCGGAGGATGAGCGCCGCTTCACCCTGCGCTTCGACCGGATCACCTTCGAATTCGGCAGCCTGGGCGATTTCGCGCCCCTGCCCGCGCATCTCGAACGCGCCCGCTGGGAACAGGACCCGCGCACCTACCGCACCCGCACCCTCTACGACACCGAGCCCACCAACCCCGGCCTATGGAACGGCCCCTTCCGTGTCGCGCAGGTGCAGGCGGGGGCCGCCATCTCGCTGGAGCGCAACCCGCACTGGTCCGGCCCCGAACCGCATTTCCGGCGCATCACCATCCGTACCGTCGAGAGCACGCCCGCGCTGGAGGCCCAGCTTCTCGCCGGCCAGGTGGACATGATCGCGGGGGAGCTGGGCCTGCCGGTGGAACAGGCCAGCGCCCTGGCCCGCCGCACCGGCACGCGCTTCCGCACCGAATTCCGCCCCGGCCTGGTCTACGAGCACATGGACCTGCGCATGGACCAGCCGCCGCTGGACGACCGCCGCGTGCGCCAGGCCCTGCTGCACGCGCTGGACCGTGAGCAGATCGTGGCGCGGCTGTTCGAAGGCCGGCAGACCGTGGCCCACACCAGCGTGAACCCGCTGGACTGGCCGCATGACGAGAACGTGCGCCGCTACCCCCACGACCCCGCCCGCGCCGCCGCCCTGCTGGAGGAGGCAGGCTGGACCATGGGCCCCGGCGGCATCCGCCGCAACGCGGCCGGGGAGCGGCTGTCCATCGAGCTGATGACCACCGCCGGGAACCGCTCGCGCGAGGCCACGCAGCAGGTGATCCAGGCGCAGTGGCGCGCGGTGGGCGTCGAGGCGCGCATCCGCAACGAGCCACCGCGCGTGCTGTTCGGGGAAACCCTCTCGCGCCGGCGCTTCACCGGCGCGGTGCTCTTCGCCTGGGTGTCCGCGCCCGAGGGCGTGCCGCGGAGTTCGCTCCACAGCACCGAAATCCCGACCGCCGAGCGCAACTGGTCCGGCCAGAACTACCCGGGCTTCCGCAACGCCGAGATGGACGCGCTGCTCGAAGCCCTGCCGCAGGAGCTGGACCGGGAGCGCCGCCGCGCGCTGTGGCATCGCCTGCAGGCCATCTATGCCGAGGAACTGCCCGCCCTGCCGCTCTGGTTCCGGCAGGACGCGCATGTCTGGCCGCAATGGCTGACGGGCGTGCGGCCCACCGGGCACCTGAACCCCTCGACGCTCTGGGCGGAGCAATGGGGGGTGCGATGATCCTGGACCATGTCTCCATCACCGTGAACGACCTCGGCACCGCCGCGCCCTTCTACGATGCGGTGATGGCGGCGCTGGAGGTGCCCTGCGTGTGGCGCGAGGCGGATGGCATCGGCTACGGCCTCCGCAGCACGGAAGAGGCGGAGGCGGCGTCCTACCTCACCATTCTGCATCGGCCCGGGGTTGTGGCCGACCGCCGCCACTGGGCCTTCCGCGCACGGGACCGCGCCATGGTGTGCGCCTTTCATGCCGCCGGGCTGGCGGCGGGCAGGCGGGATGACGGCGCCCCCGGCCTGCGCCCGCACTACCACGCCGCCTATTACGGCGCCTTCCTGCTCGACCCCGACGGCAACCGGGTGGAAGCCGTCTGCCACCGGCCCGAGGCATGACGGGCCTCATCCTCTCGCGCTTGGCGCAGATCGCGGTGATGACGGTCATCCTCTCGCTCTGCGCCTTCCTGCTGATCGGGCTGATGCCGGGCGACCCCATCGAGATGGCCATCGCCGGCGACCCTCGCCTGACCAGCGAGGACGCGGCGCGGCTGCGCGAACTGCACGGCTTGGACCAGCCGCTGATGTCGCGCTATTTCGCCTGGGCCGGCGAGGTGCTGCGCGGCAATTTCGGCCATTCGCGCCTCTTCGCGCAGCCCGTGGCGCAACTGCTGTGGCCGGCGCTGCTCTCCTCGCTGGAATTGCTGGCGCTGGCCATCGGCATCGCCATCACGCTCGGCGTGGGGCTGGGGGCGCTGGCGGCGGCGCGTCCGCGGCTCGCGCCCTTCGTGCAGGGGGTGGCGCTGGTGGCGCAGGCCACGCCCTCCTTCTGGCTGGGCATCCTGCTGATCATCCTGTTCGCGGTGCAATTGGGCTGGCTGCCGGCGGGGGGTGCCGATGCGGGGTGGCGCTTCCTGGTGCTGCCGGTGGCGACGCTCGCCTTCGCCAACCTCGCCGCCTATGCGCGCCATTCCGCCGCCGCCCTGCGCGCCGCGCTGGAGGAGCCACACATCCGCACCGCCCGCGCCAAGGGGGCCAGCGAGGCGCGGGTGCTGGCCCGCCACGCCCTGCCCAATGCCGCCGTACCGCTGCTGACCATCGCGGCCCTCGATGCCGGGGCCATGGTCTCGGGCGCGCTCATCACGGAGACGGTCTTCGCCCGGCCCGGCATGGGCAAGCTGATCTATGACGCGGTGATGGGCAACGATTTCAACCTGGCCCTGCTGGCGCTGCTGCTGGTGGCGGTGGTGACCATGCTGGCGACGCTGGCGGCCGACCTGGCGCAGCGCTGGCTCGATCCACGGATCGCGTGATGAAGGTGGGCCTCGCCCTGCTGGGTTTGCTGGCCCTGGCCGCGCTCGCCGCGCCACTGGGCGGCTGGTGGCTTGGCCATGACGCCTTCGCGCCGGATTTGTTCAACCGCTTCGCGCCGCCCTCGGCCGAGCATCCGCTGGGCACCGATGACCTGGGGCGCGACGTGCTGCTGCGGCTGCTGCATGGGGCGCGGGTTTCGCTGACCGTGGGGCTGGCCGCGGCGCTGGCCGCCACGACCATCGGCACCGTCATCGGACTGCTGGCCGCCTGGCGCGGCGGCTGGCTGGATGCGGTATTGATGCGCCTGGCCGACGGCATCCTGGCCCTGCCCGCCCTGCCGCTGCTGGTGATCCTGGCCGCGCTGGATCCCGCCATCATCGGCCTGCCGCGCGGCGAGGCCACGGCCGACATGGTCCGCATCGCGGGGCTGCTGGCGGCCTTCGGCTGGGTGGGGGTGGCACGGCTGGTGCGGGCCTCGGCACTGTCGCTGCTGGCACGAGACTTCGTGCGGGCGGCCCGCGCGCTGGGGGTGTCGGAACGGAGCGTACTGACGCGCCATGTGCTGCCCAGCCTCGCCGCGCCCATCGCCATCGCCACCGCGCTGGCGGTCGGCGGCGCCGTTCTGGCCGAGAGCGTGCTGAGCTTCCTGGGCCTGGGCATCGCGCCGCCCGCGCCCTCCTGGGGCAACATGCTGGCCAACGCGCAGGAACTGGTGTTCCAGGCGCCGCTCGCCGCCTTCTGGCCGGGGCTGGCCATCATGCTGACGGTGCTGGCCTGCAACCTGGTGGCGGATGGGATCAGCCGGTTGAGGCGATAGGACCTGACATCAGCCGCTCAAGGCGAAAGCCTGCCCACCCGCCGCTCGAAGCTGGCGCGCACCGCCGCCGCGTGGTCGCGCATCACCTCGCGCAGCGCGGCCAAATCCGGGACCGCGTGGTGGACAAGGGTGGCCGCGGCCTCACGCAGGGACTCCTCGACCGTGACGGGCAGGGTCGGGTCCTTCCATTGCCCCACCGTCAGGCGCATCACGCCCAGCAGGGTGCGCCACAGGCGCTCGGCCTGGATCAGGGTGGCCGCCTCGCGTTCCTCCAGGTAGCCGGCGCGGCCCAGCGCGGCCAGCACCTCGCGCGTCGTGCCGCGCAGCAGGCGGGGGCGTTCGGGGGCATGGGCGACCGTCAGGGCCTGGGAGATGAACTCCACCTCGACCAGCCCGCCCGGCATGGACTTGATGTCCCAGGGCCCATCGCCCGGGATGTCGCGCAGCATGCGGGCGCGCATATGCGCCGCATCGGCCAGGGCGGCGGCGGGGTCGCGCGGCTGGGTCAGCGCCGCGTCGCGCGCGGCCTGCACGGCCTTGCACAGTTCGGGCGGGCCGGCCACGGCGCGGGCGCGGGTCAGGGCCATGCGCTCCCAGGTCCAGGCCTCCTCGGCGTGGTAGCGCTGGAAGGCCGAGAGCCGCACCGCCACCGGCCCCTTGTTGCCCGAGGGGCGCAGCCGCATGTCCACCTCGAAGGCGCGCCCCTCTTTCCCCGGCGAGGTCAGCGCCGCCACCACCTGGTGCGCCAGGCGGATGAAGTATTCCGAAGGGGCGAGCGCCTTGGCGCCGCCCTCGCTGGCCTCGGCCTCGGGCGCGTGCTCATAGATCAGGATCAGGTCGAGGTCACTGGCCGGCAGCATCTCCCGCCCGCCCAGCTTGCCCACCGCCAGCACCGCCATGCCGCCGCCCGCCACCCGGCCGAAGCGGCGGGCGAAGTCGCGCTCGACCGCGGGCAGCAGGGCGGCGATGGCGGCATCGGCCACCTCGCTGCGCGCCAGCGCGGAGGCATCGGCGTCCATCCGGCCCTCCAGGCTCGCCGCATCCACCTCGAACATGCGTTCCGTGACGAGACGGCGGGTGGCCTCCAGCACCTCCTCCAGGTCGCGCGCCTCGCGCACCAGGGCGGGCAGGGCGGCCAGCGGCTTCTCGCCCGGCGCGGCATGGCTGCCGGCCAGCAGCCCGTCCAGTGCCATCGGCTGCCGCGCCAGATGGTCCGCCAGTTGCGGCGCCGCGCCCAGCAGCCCGGCCAGCCGCCCCATCAGCGGCGGGTTCCGGTGCAGCAGCGAGAGGAACTGCACCCCCGCCGAGAGCCGCCCCAGCAATTCCCCGAAGCGAATCAACGCCGCATCCGGTTCGCGCTGGCGGGCGAAGGCGGCCAGCAGGGCAGGCATGATCTCGGTCAGCAATTCGCGGGCGCGCTCGGTGCGGGTGGCGCGCGGGCGGCCATGATGCCAGGAGCGGATCATGCCCGCGATGGACGACACCTCGCGGTAGCCCATGGCGCGCAGATTCTCGAGCGTGGCGGGGTCATCCTCCACGCCGGTGAAGACGAGGCTGCCGCCCTCGGTGGAGAGCGAAGGCGCCGCCTCGAACATGCGGCTGTAGTGCTGCTCCACCCGGCGCTGGTGCGCGGTCAGCGCCGCGCCGAATTCCGCGCCATCGGCGAAGCCCATGAAGCGGCCGATGCGGTCCAGCTCCTGTGGTGCCTCGGGCAGGCGGTGGGTCTGGCGGTCCTCCACCATCTGCAGCCGGTGCTCGGTGTTGCGCAGGAAGACATAGGCATCCGCGAGGTCGGCGGCCGCGCGGCGGTCCATCTTGCCCGCCGCCGCCAACGCCGCCAGCGCGCCCAGCGTGGTCTGGTCGCGCAGCGCCGGGTCGCGCCCGCCCCAGATCAGCTGCAGCACCTGCACGCTGAACTCGATCTCGCGGATGCCGCCACGGCCGAGTTTCACGTCATGGCCCGCCACCGCGATCTCGCCGCCCGCGCCGCGCTCGCCCTTGTGGATGTGGATCTGCCGCTTGATGGAATGGATGTCGGCCACCGCCGCAAAATCCAGGTGGCGGCGCCAGATGAAGGGGCGCAATTCGCGCAGGAAGGCCTCGGCCGGGGCACGGTCACCCGCCACGCAGCGCGCCTTGATCATGGCGGCGCGTTCCCAGTTCTGGCCCAGGCTTTCATAATAGCTCAGCGCCACCGGCACCGAGACGCAGAGCGGCGTGGCGTCCGGACGCAATCTCAGGTCGGTACGGAAAACGTAACCCTCGCCCGTGCGTTCTTCCATCAGGCGAACGAGGTCCCGGGCGATGCGGATGTAGGGCGCGGGCCCATGTTCCTCGTGGTAGGAAGGCGAATCCGGGTCGTGCAGCAGCAGGAGATCAACATCCGAGGAGTAGTTCAGCTCGCGCGCGCCGAGCTTGCCCATGCCCAGCACGATCAGGCCCGAGCCCTTCGTGACCTGCTTCTTGTCGCCCTTCGTGCGCGGCAGCCGGATCTGGCCGCGCCGCGCGCCATCCAGCAGCAGGTGGGCGATGGCGAACTCGATAGTCTCGTCCGCCAGGTCGGACAGCGCGCCGGTCACGCGGTCCAGCGGCCACATTCCCATCAGGTCCGCCACGCCCGCCACCAGGGCGCCCTGGCGCTTGGCCCGGCGCAGCAGGCTCGCCACCGCCTCGCGCGGCGAGGCGACATCGGCCGTGCAGAGGGGCTCCAGCACCGTCTGCATGGCGGCGTCCGCACCCCGGTCCAGCAGGCGGTGCAGCGTGGGCGCCTCGCGGAAGGCCAGGTCCGAGAGGAAGGGGCTGTGCGCGCCCAGCACCTCCAGCACCGAGACGGCCTCGGCGCGGGCCGCCAGCGCCTGCTGCGCGGCGTCGCCCTCCGCCAGGCGTGCGCGAAGCCGCGCGATTCCTTCGGGGTCGTGCAGGGGACGTGTCATGGGTGGGCAGGGGAACGCGCAGGGTGAAGCCCGGTCAAGCCCTTCGTTGGAGCCTCTCCTTCCTGCTCTTCCTGCCGCTGCTGGCGGGGCTGGTGCTGGGCGCGCTGGCCTGGCGGCTCTCCTCCGGACCCTGGGAATCGGCCTTCCTCGCCCGGCAGATCGAGCGTGCGGCCAATGCCGAGGGGGGTGAACTGCGCCTCTCCGTCGGCCGCGCGGCCATCGCCTGGGAAGGCTTCCATGGCGGCTCGGCGCCCGTGGAGGTGCGTGTCTCCGGCGCCCGGCTGACCGATGCCGAAGGGATGGTGGCCGGCGCCCTGCCCGATGCCGCCGTCACCTTCGCCCTCGCCCCCCTGCTGCGCGGCACCCTCGCCCCCGCCACGGTGGATCTCTTCGCCCCCGTCCTCAGCCTGCGGCGGGAGGCGGATGGCACGGTGGGACTCGACCTCTCGCCCCAGCAAGGCGCGGAGCCGGCGCCCGCGGACACCACGCCCTCCGCCCTGCCCCAGCTCCTGGCCGACCTGATGCGCCCGCCGGAGGAACGCGCCGCCCACACCCTGCTGCGCCGCGTCCGCATCCTGGGCGGGCGCGTCAGCCTGCGCGATGCCGCGCTGGGCGCCACCTTCCACCTGCGCGAGATCCACCTGACCCTGCTGCGCGGCGGCGAGGGCGGGCTGGAGGCCGATGGCGAGGCCATGCTGGAGACGATCGGCGCCGATGGCATCGCCAAGCGCCTGCCCGTCCATGTCTCCGGCCAGGCGGAGGGCGAGCCCACTTCGGTCAATCTCCGTCTCGACCTGCCGGTGCTGCGCCCGCCGGAGTTGGCCGCGGTTCTGCCCTTCCTCGCGCCGCTCACCATGCTGGACGCGCCGGTCGCGGTGCAGGCCAGCCTGAGCATGGATGGCGAGGGCCAGGTGCACGGGCTGGGCGTGGCGCTGCAAGCCGCCGAGGGCGGGCTGCTGCGACCCGCACCTGGCCTCGAACTCCCCTTCGACGCGCTGGAGGCGGAGGCATTGGCCACGCCGGACAGCCTCATTCTCGAACGCGCCATGCTGCGCCTGCCCGGCACCGCGGGCCAGCCGATCGAGGCCAGCGCGGAGCTCCAGCGCCGGCCGCCGGGCTGGGCCGGAAGGGCGCGGCTGAACCTGGGCGAACTGGACATCACTGCCATCCCGCGCCTCTGGCCCACCGACCTCGCGCCCGAGGCCAGGGAGGCCGCGCGGCTCGCGCTGAACCGCGGCGTGCTGCGCGAGGCGGCCTTGCTGCTGGACGTGACCACCGCGCCCGACCTGACGCGCTGGGCCGTGGTGGGCGGCCGCGCGGATCTGGTGCTGGCGGAGGCCGAGGTGACGCCTCCGGGCATGGGCGCCCTCCAGGTCGCGGAGGCGGCGGTCAGCGCCTCGCTCGGCCCCGGCGCGGTGACGCTGGAGGCGTTGCACCTCGACCTCGCCGCCCCGGCGGAAGGCGGCCGCGCCACACGGTTGGCGGCCACGGGCGCGGCGCGCTTCGCGGAGGGGCGCTGGGCCAGCGAGGTCTCGCTCAGCCTGAACGACGCCCGCTTCGCGGAACTGCCACGGCTCTGGCCCGAGGGCGTGGTCCGGGGCGCGCGGGACTGGATCACGACCAACATCACCACCGGCACCCTCATCGAGGGGCGCTGGCGCATCGGCGTCTCGGCCAATGATTCCCTGGGCGAGGTGCAGCTGGAGGCGCTGGACGGCGAGGCAAACGTGGAAGGCGCCACCGTCCACTACCTGCGCCCCATGCCCCCCGTCTCCGGCGTAGCCGGGCGCGCCCGCTTCGCGCGGGATGGCGTGGTGGTCGAGACGCGCGGCGGGGCGCTTACCGCCGAGGCCGGCGGCATCCAGGCGGGCGAGTCCACGCTGCGCTTCGCCTTCGCGCCCCCCGGCCAGCCGGACACGGCCGAGATGTCCTTCAACCTGTCCGGCCCGCTGACCGGGCTGGTCACGGTGCTGCGCCACCCGCGCCTCGCCCTGTTCGACCGCCGGCCCTTCCCGATCGACGTGCGCGCCGGGCAGTTCAGCGGCCGGCTGCAACTGGACTTCCCCCTGCTGGCGGACCTCCGCACCGAGCAGATGCAGCTGCGCGCCGAGGCACGGCTGACCCAGGGACGCGTGGCCTCGCTGCTGCTGGGGCGCGACCTGGAGGGGGCCACGGCGGAACTCACCACCGACATGCAGGGGCTGCGCGGCAGCGGCACCGGCACGCTGGCAGGCGTGGCGCTGCGCTTCGGGGTGGAGCTGGACTACCGGCCCGGCCCGGCCACGCAGGTGGTCTCGCGCGAGACGCTGACGGCGCGGCCCACGGCGGCGCAGCTCGCCGCGCTGGGGCTCGACGCCGGGGCGCTGCTGCGCGGGCCCGTGGCCATCGAGGCGCGGGGCGAACGCCGGCGCAACGGCCAGGCCAGCTACGCGCTGACCGGAAATCTGCGCGACGCGGTGCTGGCCTTCCCGCCGCTGGGCTGGGAGAAGCCCGAGGGCAGCCCCGGCCAGGCCGAGGCGACGCTGCGCCTCAACAATGACCAGCTCACCAGCATCGAGGGCATCCGGATCGAGGCGCTGGAACTCGCGCTGCGCGCCCGCGCCGTGGCCCGCGCCAACCGTATCGAGCGCGTGGAGTTGCAGGAGACGGTGTTCGGCGCCTCGCGCCTGGTGGGCGATGCCCGGGCCGGCGCGCGGCCGAACGACCCCTGGAGCATCACGCTGCGTGGCCCCCTGCTCGACCTGCGGCCGGTGCTGGGGCCCAGCACGCCCTCCAGCGAGCGTCCCGCCCCCACCGAGGGCCAACAGCCGCCGCTGAACCTGGATTTGCGCTTCGACCAGGTGCTGGTCGGCCCCCAGCGCGAAATCTTCGCCGTGCAGGCCACGGGCCGGATGGATACGGCCGGCGTGCTGCGTCAGGCCACGCTGCGCGGCCGCACCGCCCGCGGCGGCGGGGGCTTCGAGGCGGCGCTGACACCCGGCCGCGGCAATGTCCGCCAGGTGCGGGCAGTGGCCGAGGATGGCGGGGCGGTGCTGCGGGCGCTGGGCATCACCACCTCGATCAGCGGCGGGCGGCTGGCGCTGACCGGGCAATACACCGAGACACGGCCCGGCGCGCCGCTCTCCGGCACGGCCGAGCTGGACAATTTCGTGGTGCGCGACGCGCCGGCGCTGGGCAAGCTGCTGCAGGCCATGACGCTGTTCGGCGTGCTGGAGGCCATGCAGGGGGGCAATGGCCTCGTCTTCACGCGCGCCGTGGTGCCCTTCGTGCTGGAGCCGGACGTGCTGCGGGTGAACGAGGCGCGGGCCTTCTCGGCCTCGCTGGGCCTCACGGCGCAGGGGCGGCTGCTGCGCGAACGCGCGGTGCTGGACATGGAGGGCACCATCGTGCCCGCCTATGTCTTCAACACGCTGCTGGGCAACCTGCCATTGGTCGGTCGGCTGTTCAGCCCCGAGCGTGGCGGTGGGGTCTTCGCCGCCACCTTCCGCGCGCAGGGCCCGCCGGAGGACCCCACCATCACGGTGAACCCGCTGGCCGCGCTGACGCCGGGCTTCCTGCGCGGCCTCTTCGACCTGGGCGGCGAGCCGGAGGCGCCAGCGCGACGTTAAGCGCGGATTCAGGGACGCGGGGGCAGGCTGCGGCGAAATAGCTGCAAGGTCTTCTCCATGAGCAAGTTGTTTGGCTCCGTCCGCACACCCATCCTGGGGGTCAGTCTCGTGCTGGCCATCCTGGCGCTGATCCCGGCCACCTCATCCCTGCGCTCCTCCTGGACCGCCTGGGAGGAGCACCGGGCGGCCAGTGAGATGAACAAGGCCGCCGCGCGCCTGAACGAAGGGTTGTTCGAGCTGCTGCTGGAACGCGCCCAGAGCAACGCCGCGCTGGCCGCCGCCACGCCCGCCGGTGATGCGGCGCGCGGCGCCATCGCGCGGCACCGCGGCGTGTTCCAGGCCAAGCTGACCGAGGCGCTGGTCCATCTGCGCGAGGCCCGCCTGCCCGAGACCGTCCGCATGCTGGAGGAGCTGGAGGGTATGGCCGCCCCGCTGGAGGCCCTGCGCCGCCGCGCCGACGCGCAGATGGCCATGGCCGCCGAGGCACGCGACGCCGATTTCGCGCGCGGCGGACTGCACCGGGAGATCTCGCGCTTCGTGGCGGCGCAGCAGGGCATCTGGTCGTCGCTGCTCGCCGCGGCCGGCGAACATGACCCGCTGATCGCGCGGCTGAACATGCTGAAGCAGGCGAGCTGGCTGGCGCGCGATGCCTCCGGACAAGAACGCAGCACAGTGGCCGGCGCCATCGCCGCGAACCGGGGCCTGACGCCGCAAAACCAGGCGGCCGTCGCGCAGTCGCGCGGGGCGGTGGATTCCGCCTGGCGCCTGCTGGAGGCCGAGCCCGCAACCCGCTCGAACCCGCGCCTCGCGGCGGCGGTAGCGGCGGCGCAGGCCGGCTATTTCAACGAATTCCGGGCGCTGAGCACGGCCCAGGCCGAACCCTCGGCCGCGCGCATGGCGGCCCCCGCCTTCATCGAGCGCACCACGCCGCAGATCGGCACCCTGCTGCTGGTGCGCGACGCCGCCAGCGAAGTGACGCAAGATCGCGCCGAGACGCTGATCGCGGAGGCGCGGGCCCAGTCCATCGCCGCCGCCGCCGTGCTGGGGGGGACGCTGCTGTTCCTCGCCGTCGCGGTGTGGGTGGTGCTGCGCCGCGTGCTGGCGCCGCTGGCCAGCCTGCAATCCGCCACCGGCCGCCTGGCCGCCGGCGAATATGACGCCCCGGTGCCCGCCACCGCGCGCACGGATGAGTTCGGCGCCCTCGCCCGGGGCCTGGACGGGCTGCGGCAGGAAGCCTTGCGCGCCCGCGGCCTGGAGGAAGCCGCGACCGCCCAGCGCGCCGCCACCGCCGAGGAGGCCCGCCGGGCCCGCGCCTCGGTGGCCCAGCAGATCGAGACGGCGCTGGGCACCGCACTCGACACCATGGCGGACCGCGTGGAGGTGATGCGCGGCGCCACATCGGAACTGCGCGCCGGGGCGGGCCATACCGCGCGCCTCGCCGATGCGGTGAACCAGGACGCGGACCAGGCCAGCCGCAATGTGCAGACCGTGGCCGCCGCGGCCGAGGAGCTTTCGGCCTCGGTCAGCGAGATCACCCGCCAGGTGGCCGAAGCCGCCCGCGTGGCCGGCCGCGCCATGGAGGAGACCCGCGCCACCGATGCCACCATGGCGGCCCTGACGGAGGCCGCCACCAAGATCGGCGAGGTGGTGCGCCTCATCAGCGACATCGCGGGCCAGACCAACCTGCTGGCGCTGAACGCGACGATCGAGGCGGCGCGGGCGGGTGAGGCCGGCAAGGGCTTCGCCGTGGTGGCCAGCGAGGTGAAGAGCCTCGCCGCCCAGACCGGCCGCGCCACCGGCGACATTGCGGCCCAGATCAGCGCCATCCAGGGTGCGGCGGAGGGGGCGGTGCGCTCCATCCAGGGCATCGGCGCGGTGGTGGCCGAGATCAACGAGGTGGCCAACGCCATCGCCGCCGCGGTGGAGGAACAGGGCGCCGCCACGCGCGAGATCGCCCGCAACGTGGCCGAGGCCGCGACCGGCACCGACCGCGTGGCCGCCCGCATGGACGAGGTGGGCCAGGGCGCCCAGGCCGCCGAGGGCGCCCTGACCAGCCTGGCCGCCACCACCGACGACATCGCCCAGCAGGGCGAGGGGCTGCGGGGCGAGTTGAGCACCCTGCTGACCCAGATGCGGGCCGCCTGAGGCGAAACGGGCGCGGGCGGCAGCCGCCGCCCGTCCTGGCGGCGGCTGCGCGGCTTCGGTGATTCCACCGAAGCCGATCCGAGGCTAGTTTCGCCTCATGAACGCCATCAGCCTGTTCGGCCAATCCATCCGTCGCGTCGAGGATGCGCGCTTCCTCAAGGGCGAGGGGCGCTATGTGGACGACCTGGCGCAGCCCGGCGCGCTGCATGCCGTCTTCCTGCGCAGCCCGCACGCCCATGCGCGGCTGGTGGCGCTGAATGTGGCGGCGGCCCACGCCGCCCCCGGCGTTCGCCTGGTGCTGACGGGCGCCATGCTGGCGGAGGCGGGCATCGGCGGCCTGCCCTGTTCCTCCGTGCTGGCGGCCGAGACGCCTTTGGTGAAGCCGGACCACCCGCCGCTCGCGCTGGACCGCGTGCGCCATGTGGGCGAGGCGGTGGCCTGTGTGGTGGCCGAGACGGCGCATCAGGCCGAAGACGCGGCGGAACTCATCCTCGCGGAATACGACATGCTGCCCGCGGTCACGGACCACGACGCGGCGCTGGCACCGGGCGCGCCCACCCTGCACGAACAGGCGCCGGGCAACCTCGCCTTCCTTTGGCACAAGGGCGACCGTGCGGCGGTGGAGGCCGCCTTCGCGGGGGCCGCCCATGTGGTCGAGGCGGATATTCCCAACCCCCGCGTCACCTGTGCGCCCATCGAACCGCGCGCGGCCATGGCCGTGCCGGAGGCGACGCGCCTCAGCCTCATCGTCAACGGGCAGAATGTGCATTCCATGCGCGGCCAGCTCTGCGCCGCCATGAAGCTGCCGCCCGAGGCGCTGCACCTGGTCGTGCCCGATGTGGGCGGCGGCTTCGGCGTGAAGAACGTGGCCTTCCCGGAGCATGTCTGCCTGCTGCACGCGGCGCGCGAACTGGGCGCGCCCGTGCGCTGGACGGCCCGCATCGGCGAGGATTACGCGGCCTCGGCCCATGGGCGCGGGCTGCACGGGCGCGGGCGGCTGGCGCTGGATTCGGAGGGGCGGTTCCTCGCGCTGGACTTCGACGGCGTGGCGGAGATGGGGGCCTATCTTTCGGCAAATGGCCCGCATTGCCCGACCAATGCGGCGGCCACCGCCATGGGTGGCGTCTACGCCATCCCCGCCATCCACATGACGGTGCGCGGGGCCTTCACCAACACGGCACCCATGGAGGCCTATCGTGGCGCGGGCAAGCCCGAGGCCAACTACATCGTCGAGACGCTGATCGAGCACGCGGCCCGGGCCACGGGGCAGGACGCGGCGGCGCTGCGGGCGCGCAACATGATTGGCGAATTCCCCTATCGCTCGGCGCTGGGGATGGAACTGCGCGACGGCAACTTCGCCGCAAGGCTCGCGGAATGCGCCGCGCTGGCGGATCGCGCGGGCTTCCCCGCCCGCCGCGCGGTCAGCGAGGCGCAGGGCAAGCGGCGCGGCTTCGGGCTCACCGCCTTCCTGGAGACCGCGCGCGGCGCCTTCGGCGAATGGGCGAAGCTGAGTGTAGACGCGAAGGGCGATGTGACGCTCGCCATCGGCACCCAGTCCAACGGGCAGGGGCATGAGACCAGCTTCCCGCAATATGTGGCCCATCAGCTCGACCTGCCGATGGAGCGCATTGGCTACGTCCAGGCCGACACGGACCTGGTGGCCTTTGGCAATGGCCATGGCGGCGCGCGCAGCCTGCACATGGGCGGCGAGGCCATGCGCCAGGCCGCGCACAACCTCCTGGCCGAGGCCCGCGGCCGTGCCGCCCGCCTGCTGCAGACCGCGCCCGAATCCCTGCACTATGCCGGCGGCCGCTTCGCGCTCGCCGATGGACAGAGCGTGACGCTGGCCGAACTCGCCGCCGAGGAACCGCCGCTGGAGGGCGAGGCCCGCCACGCGCTGGACCTCTGCACCTTCCCGAACGGCGCCCATGCCGCCGAGGTGGAGGTGGACCCCGAGACGGGCGAATGCACGCTGTGCGCCTACACCGCCGTGGACGATTACGGACGCCTGCTGAACCCCATGCTGGCGCTGGGCCAGGTGCAGGGCGGCGTGGCGCAGGGCATCGGCCAGGCGCTGCTGGAGGCCATCCGCTATGACGCGGACAGCGGCCAGCTTCTGACGGCGGGGCTGATGGACTACTGCCTGCCCCGCGCGTCGGATTTGCCGACGCTGGACATCAGTTTGCGCGAGGATGCGCCGACCGAGGCGAACGGGCTCGGCGTGAAGGGCACGGGCCAGGCGGGCTGCATCGCGGCACCCCAGGCCGTGATGGCCGCCATCCGCGACGCCGTGGGTGCGGACATCACGATGCCGGCCACGCCGGAAAAGCTCTGGGCCGCGCTGCACGGGCGATGACCACGCCGCTGCTGGACGCCCCCCTTCTTGACGCCACCGGGTTGGTGAAGCGCTTCGGCGCGCTGCTCGCCAATGACCATGTGGATTTGCGCGTCATGCCCGGCGAGGCCCATGCGCTGCTGGGGGAGAATGGCGCGGGCAAGTCCACTTTGGTGAAGATGCTCTATGGGCTGTTGCAGCCGGAAGCCGGGCACATCGCCTGGGAAGGCCGCCCGATCCACCTGCCCGAGCCGCGCGCGGCGCGGGCCCTGGGCATCGGCATGGTGTTCCAGCACTTCTCGCTGTTCGACAACCTGACCGTGGCGGAGAACGTGGCGCTGGCGCTGGACGCCGCCGAGCCCGTGCCGCGCATCGCCGCCCGGCTGGCGGAAGTTTCGCGTGCCTATGGCCTGCCACTCGAACCCGCGCGCGAGGTGTGGCGGCTTTCGGTGGGCGAGCGGCAGCGCATCGAGATCGTGCGCTGCCTCATGCAGGACCCGCGTCTACTGATCCTGGACGAACCCACCTCGGTGCTGACGCCGCAGGAGGCGGAGGGCCTCTTCGCCACGCTGGACCGCATCCGCGCCGAGGGGCGGGCCGTGCTCTACATCTCGCACAAGCTGGAGGAGGTGCGGCGCCTCTGCGAGACCGCCACCATCCTGCGCCATGGCCGCGTGGTGGCGCGCACCGATCCGCGCACGGAAACGGCCGCGAGCCTCGCGCGCATGATGGTGGGCAGCGAGGTGGCCGCGCTGCGCCACGCCGCGGCACCGCCCGAGGGGCCGGTGCGGCTTTCCGTGCGGGGGCTGTCCGTGGCGCCGGATGACCCACATGGGGTCGGGCTGAAGGACATCTCGCTCGACCTGCGCCGGGGCGAGGTGCTGGGCATCGCGGGCGTGGCGGGCAATGGGCAGGAGGCGCTGTTCGCTGCCCTCTCGGGCGAGGTGCTGGCGCCGCGCGCGGAACAGATCATTCTGGACGGCGCGGCGGTGGGCCGCGCCGACATCAACGCCCGCCGCCGCAAGGGCGCGGCCTTCGTGCCGGAGGAGCGGCTGGGCCACGCCGCGGCGCCACGCCTGACGCTGTCCGACAACGCGCTGGTCTCCGGCCATGCGGCCAGCGGCATGGTGCGCCACGGCCTGCTGGACCGCGGCCGCATGCTGGGCTGGGTGGATGCGGTCACGCGCGCCTTCGACGTGCGCAAAGGCCCGCGCGACCCGGAGGCGCGGGCGCTCTCCGGCGGCAATCTCCAGAAATTCGTGGTGGGGCGCGAGGTGCTGCGCAAGCCGGGGCTGCTGGTGGTATCCCAGCCCACCTGGGGGGTGGATGCGGGGGCGGCGGGGCTGATCCGACAGGCGCTGCTGGACCTGGCGCGGGCGGGTTCGGCCGTGCTGGTCATAAGCCAGGACCTGGATGAATTGCTGGAAATGGCGGACCGCATCGCCGTGCTGTTCCACGGCACGCTTTCCCCCGCGGAACCCGTGGCCGGCTTGACGCGCGAGGCCATCGGCCTGCGCATGGGGGGCGCGGCATGAGGCGCCTCGTCCTGGAACGCCGCGCCGAAACACCCTGGGCGCTGACCCTGGCCTCGCCTTTGCTGGCGGTGGGGCTGACGCTGGTTTCGGCCGTGCTGGTCTTCCTCGCCATGGGGCGCGACCCGCTGGAGGCGTTGTTCGTCTACTTCATCATGCCCGTCTCCGACGCCTGGGGGTTGCAGGAGGTGGCGGTGAAAGCCACCCCACTGGTGCTGATCGCGGTGGGGCTGGCGCTTTGCTACCGCTCGAACAACTGGAACATCGGCGCCGAGGGGCAGTTCCTCATGGGCGCCATGGCGGGCGGCTGGCTGGCCGTGGCCACGCACGGCACCGGCGCCGGTGCCTGGCTGCTGCCCGCCATGCTGGTGATGGGCGCCCTGGGCGGCGCGCTCTTCGCGCTGATCCCGGCGCTGCTCAAGACGCGCTTCGGCGCCAATGAAATCCTGACGAGCCTGATGTTGGTCTATGTGGCGGAGCTGCTGCTGGACTGGCTGGTGCGCGGCCCTTGGCGCGACCCGCAGGGCTTCAACATGCCCCAGACCGTCGTCTTCGCGCCCGAGGCCACCATCCCGCTGCTGATGGAGGGCGGGCGGCTGAACCTCGGCACGCCCATCATGCTGCTGGTGGTGGTGCTGGCGGCGCTGCTGGTGGCGCGCACGCTGAAGGGGTTCGAGATCACGCTGGTGGGCGAGGCGCCGCGGGCCGCGCGCTTCGCGGGCTTCGACGCGAAGCGCCTCACCTGGACGGTGTTTGCCATCGCGGGCGGGCTGGCGGGGCTGGCCGGCGTGCTGGAGGCGGCGGGCACGGTGCGGATGCTGCAACCGGGGCTTTCGCCCGGCTATGGCTTCACCGCCATCATCGTGGCCTTCCTGGGCCGGCTGAACCCGGTGGGCTGCCTGGTGGCGGGGGTGTTCCTCGCCATCACCTTCATCGGCGGCGAGAACGCGCAGATCATGATGCAGATGCCGCTGGACGTGACGCGCGTCTTCCAGGGGCTGCTGCTGTTCTATGTGCTGGGCTGCGACACGCTGCTTCTGTATCGCGTGCGCTGGGTGCGAAGGGCGGAGGCATGACCGGGCAGCAGTGGAATCGCGCCACGAGTCTCCGGCCGCGAAGCGGCCGGCGTTTGAGGGCGCAAGAATGACCCTGTTCGAAGCCATCCTGCTCACCGTCATCACCGCCTCCACGCCGCTGCTCATCGCCGCCATCGGCGAACTGGTCGTGGAACGCTCGGGCGTGCTGAACCTGGGCGTGGAGGGCATGATGATCATGGGCGCCGCGGTCGGCATCGCGGCCGCCATCACCACGGGGTCCAGCGCCTTCGGCGTGCTGGCGGCGGTGCTGGCGGGCATGGCCATGGCGGCGCTGTTCGCCCTTCTGACGCTCGGGCTCGCCACCAACCAGGTGGCCGTGGGGCTGGCGCTGGCCATCTTCGGGCTGGGGCTCTCTGGCGTGGTGGGGGCACCCTTCGTGGGCGTGCAGCGCGAGGGGATCGGCGCCATCGCGATCCCTTACCTGTCGGACATCCCCTTCATCGGCCCCGTGCTCTTCGCCCAGGACCCCTTCGTCTATGCCGCCTTCGCGCTGGTGGCGGGGGTCTCCTGGTTCCTGTTCCGCACGCGTGCGGGGCTGGTGCTGCGCGCCTGTGGCGAGAACCATGCCTCGGCCCATGCGCTGGGCCATCATGTGCTGCGGGTGCGTTTCCTGGCGGTGCTGTTCGGCGGGGCCTGCGCGGGGCTGGCGGGGGCCTATCTGTCGCTGGTCTATACGCCCTTCTGGACCTCGGGCATGACGGCCGGCCGCGGCTGGATCGCGCTGGCCATCGTCGTCTTCGCCTCCTGGCTGCCCTGGCGGGCGGCGGTGGGGGCCTATCTGTTTGGCGGCGTCACCATCCTGCAACTGCACGCGCAATCGGCCGGCGTGCCGCTGCCCACGCAGCTTCTGGCGGCCATGCCCTACCTCATCACCATCCTGGTGCTGGTGCTGGTGATGCGGCTGCGCGGTGGCGGAGCCGGCCCGGCCGCCCTGGGCCAACCCTTCGTGCCCGACCGCTGATCCTGGATGACAGGCGCGTCACGAATGTGTAGTGGCCGGCTTGAAGGAGACCCTCGCCACATGACCCTGTCCCGCCGCAACATCCTGCTCGGCGGTGGCGCGATCGGCGCCGCCGCGGCCATGCCCGCCGCCGTCCCCCCTGCCGCCGCCCAGGCGCCACTGAATGTCGGCCTCATCCTGATCGGCCCCGTGGGCGATTTCGGTTGGTCCACCATGCATGACCAGGGCCGCCGCCGGATGCTGGAGGTGCTGGGCGACCGCGTGCGCGCCACCCAGGTCGAGGCCGTGGCCCCGCCCGATTTCGACCGCGTGGCGACGCAACTGGTCCGCACGGGTTCGCGCCTGATCTTCACCACCAGCTTTTCCTATTTCCAGGCGACGCAGCGCGTGGCGGCGCAGAACCCCAACGTGTTCTGGGAAAATGCCACGGGCACCGCCACCGCCCGCAACCTCGCCATCTACAACGCCCGCTTCTATGAGGGCCGCTACGTCCAGGGCGTGATCGCGGCGCGCAAGTCGCGCAGCAAGACCATCGGCTATGTCGCCTCCTTCCCCGTGCCGGAGGTGATCCACGCCATCAACACCGTCATGCGCGGCGCCTGGTCCGTGGACCCGCAGATGCGCATCCGCGTGGTCTGGGCCGGCGCCTGGTTCAACCCGGGCCGCGAGGCCGACGCCGCCCGCGCGCTGATCGACCAGGGCTGCGACGTGATCTGCCAGCACACGGACAGCCCCGCGCCGCTGCAATTGGCCGAGCAGCGTGGCAACGTCTTCGGCTTCGGCCAGGCGAGCGACATGACGCGCTTCGCCCCGCGCGCCCACCTCACCAGCAGCGTGAACAACTGGGGCGACTACTACGTGGCCCGCGCCCGCGCGGTGCTGGACGGCGGCTGGCAGCCCAGCGACACCTGGGGCGGCCTCGATTCCGGCATGTTCCGTCTGGCGCCCTTCACCAACATGACGCCCGAGGAAGCGAGCGAGGCCGAGCGCATCCGCGACGCCCTGGCCGCCGGCACGCTGCAGCCCTTCGAGGGGCCCATCACGCGGCAGGACGGCACGCTGGTCATCCCCGCCGGCCAGCGCCTGACCGATGACCAGATCCGCGCCCAAAACTACTTCTACCAGGGCATCGAGGTGCAGATGCCCTGAGCGGGGCCTATTCCCGCACGAAGTCCAAATCCGCCCCGAGGCCGAGCTTGCCCAGCCCCTTCGCGATGCCGAAGCGGTGGCGCATCCAGGCCGAGGGCGGACCGCGCCGCTTCAACAGATACAGCGGCGCATGCACCGCCACCTGCGCCGCGCCGATGCCCCAGGCCATGGCCCAGGCGGCCCATTTCCTGTCGCTGACCGCCGCGCGGAACAGGGCGGAATGCCGGGCGCTGCGGGCCAGGCGCGCGCGCATGTAGTCGGGCGTCAGGCGGCCGCGTTGGTTCACCTCCACGACCCGCGCACCGGGCGTCCAGATGAAGTGGCGCCCCTCCTTCGCCAGCGTGAAGAACAGCAGCGTGTCCTCGCCGCCGGCGCGGCCCAGCGTTTCGTTGAAGGGTGCCGCGCCCGGCAGGCAGGTGGCGCGGCGCAGCATGGAATTGCCCGTGCCCACGCCCCGCCCACCGGCATGCCACCAGTGGAGCGGGTTCAGCCGCGTATCCGCCGGCAGGGCGAGGTCGGTGCGGAAGTATTCACCTTCCGGGTCCCAGTCCGGTGGCGCGCCGCCTTCAAAGACCGGGAATTTCGGGCCGAAGCTGGCATCCGCGCCGGTGCGCTCCAGCGCGGCCAGGTGGGCGGCAAGGCAGCCTTCCTCCGGCGCCTCGTCATCATCCACAAAGGCGACGAACTCACCGCGCGCCGCCACCACCCCCCGGTTGCGCGCGGCGGCGATGTTGCGGTGGGGCGTGGCCGGGATGTGGCGGAAAGGCACGGGGGCCGCGAAGCCCTCCACCAGCGGGCGGGCCAGCGCGTCGGGGTGGTTGTCTGCCACCACCACCTCCCATGCCACGCCGCCCGGCAGGCGTTGTCCGGCCAGGGCGTGCAGCGTGCGCGCCAGCAGGTCCATGCGGTCATGGCAGGGGACGACGACGCTCAGGCGTGGCGGGGGCATGGCGCGCAGGATGTGGGCGTGGTCGGCGCGCGGCAAGCGGCGGTGGCCCCGCGCCGCGCCCGCCTGTAGAGGGAAAGGGTGCAATCCCAGGTCCGCCCTCCTCCATGCCCGCCCTGCCGCGCCTGCTGACGGGGCCGCGCGGGCGCACCCTGGCCGGCATCGCGGACCAGGCGGTGATCAGCCTCGCCAATTTCGGGGTGGCGCTGGCGGTGCTGCGCCTCGGCACCAAGGAGGAATTCGGCCTCTACGCGCTGGGCTACATGGCGGTGGTGGTGGCCAACAGCTTCGCCGGCGGCATGTTCGGCAGCCAGTTCATCGTGGCCCAGCACGGGCGGCCCGAGGCCGCGCGGCCCGCCTTCGCCGCCGCCCTGCTGCTGGCGCAGCTGGGGGGCGTGGCGCTGGCCTGCCTGCTGGCGCTGGGCGCGCTGGCGGCGGCCGGTTGGGCCAACCCTTTCGTCGCGGTGATGCTGCTCGTCATGCCGGCGGCCGTGGCGCAGGATTTCCTTCGGGTCCATCGCCTCGCGCTGCTGCGGCCCCAGGCGGCGCTGGCGCTGGATGGGCTGAATGCGGTGCTCTGGGCCGGCTTCGCCCTGGCCGGGCTGGCGCTCGGGCTCGCGGTGCCGGTGGCGGCGCTGGCCGGCCATGGCGCGGCCTGCGCGGTGACGGCGGCGGTCGCGGCCGCCACGGCCCGGCTGCCGCTGCGGCAGGGGCTGCGCGGCATGGGCGACGGGCTACGGACGGTCTGGGATCAGGGGCGATGGTCGGTCGGCGGGGTCGCGGTGACGCTGGCGCAGAACCAGGCGCATTTCTACATCCTGGGCGTGCTGGCGGGCCTGGCCGCGGTGGCCGATGTCAACGCCGCCCGCATGCTGCTGACGCCCGCCGCGCTGCTGCTGGTGGGGGTGAACCGCACCCTGATCCCCGGCTTCGCGCAGCTTCGCGCGGCGGGCGAGGCGCACCGCATCCGCCGCCAGGCCGTCATCGCCACCCTCGTGCTGGTCGGCGCGGTGCTGGCCTATGCGCTGCTGCTCTGGGCCGCGTGGGACATGCTGGCGCGGCACCTGCTCCAGGGGCGCTATGACGGGATCGGGCCGCTGGTGGCACTCTGGACGCTGGTGATCGGGCTGCAGGCGGTGACGGAGATCGCGGCCGGGCAATTGCAGGCGGCCTCGCGCTTCCGCGCACTGGCGCTGCGCATCGGCATCGTCGCGGGGCCGGTGGTGGTGGCGCTGGTGCCCATGATCCTGTGGCTGGGCGGGCCGGGCAGCCTGATGGTGCTGGCGGCGGGCCAGGCGGCGCTGGGCGCGCTGCTGTGGCGCGAGGTGGCGCGCGAAACCTCCCCCCCGCGGCCAAGCTGCGCTACCACGGGGGCCTGATGTCACTCGCGGTTTCCGCCCCCGTCGCCCGCCCACACGCCACCGCACCCGTCGAGGCCGAGCGGGCGGATGTGCTGGCGCTGCGCCGCCTCACCCCGGCGCAGCTTCTGGTCACGCTCTGGCTGCGGCGCTGGGTGCTGCTGCTGGCGTTCGGTCTGCCTGTCGCGGCGGGGCTGGCGCTGGCCCTGACGCGCCAGCCGGTCTTCGAGGCCGAGACCAGCATGCTGATCCAGGTGACGCGCGAGAGCGTGGGCGCCGCCGACCTCTCCGGCCTCGGCCCCACGGTACAGACGGTGGAACAATTGCGCGTCGTGCGCTCCGAAATGGAGATCGCCACCAGCCGCCCCGTGGCCCGCCGCGCGGTGGAACGGCTGGGGCCCGCCACCATCGCCCCCGGCCTCGCCAACCCCCGCCCGTGGCAGCAAGCGATGACGCCGGAGGAACAGATCGAGGCCGCGACCACGATGCTCGGCCGCGCGCTGCGCGCGGACACCGAGCCCTCCACCAACATCCTGCGCCTGCGCTACCGCGCCACCGACCCCGCGCGGGCCACGCTGGTGCTGGAGGCGGTGCTGGAAGCCTATCTGCGCCAACGTTCGGAAACCGGCCATGAAGGTGGCGCGCAGTTGCTCACCTCCGACCTCGCCCGCCAGCGCGAGGAACTCCGCGGCATCGAGCGCGAGATCCAGGACGCCCAGGCCCGCTTCGGCGTGATGGAGCTGGGGCAGGACATCGCGCTCGCCAACGCACGGCTCAACACGCTGATGGAGCGCGAGAACACCCTGCGCGAACAGCGGGCGGCGACGGCGGCGCAGCTGGCCTCCGCACAGGAACGCCTGGCCGTGGAGCCCGAGCGCGTCTTCGCCGGCAGCGAGGCCACCAACCTCGCCCCCAATGACGAGGCGCGGAACACGCTGGCCCGATTGCTGCAGGAACGCCGCCACATCGCGACCCACTACGCCCCCGGCGCGCCGGAATTGCGGGAGCTGGACCAGCGCATCGCCAATGTCCGGCAGACGCTGGAGCGCAACGAGCGCACGGCCTTCGCCACCCGCCGCGAGATCCGCAACCCCAACCGGGACGCGCTGGAAGCCCGCGTCATCGCGTCGCGCATCGAACTCGACAGCCTGACGCGCCAGCTGGAGGAAGTGCGCGTGCAGCGCGGCGAGGCGGAGGCGCGCGCCACCACGCTGCGCGGCGCGGATGCCGTGCTGCGCGACCTGTTCCGGCGACGCGACGGGCTGGACGGCATCACCCGCAGCCTGGCCACGCGCGAGGCGGGCGTGCGGCTGGAGGAAAGCGCCCGACGCGGCGGGGCGGCCGCCGTACAGCTCGTGCAGCCGCCCACCGCGCCCTTCGAGGGCCGCAGCGGCGCCTTGCTCTTCGCCGCCGCCGGGCTGGTGGCGGGCTTCACCCTGGCCGGCGCCGGCCTCGTGCTGTTGACGCTGCTGCGCGCCACGCCCGCCACGCCGGGCGAGGCCGTGGTCAACCTGCGCCTGCCCGTGCTGGCCAGCTTCGCGCGGCCGGATGAGGAGGCCCCGCTGGCCGAACTGGCCGGCCTGCTGCTGGACCAGATCGGCGCGCGGCCGGTGCTGCACCTGACGGGCGAAGGGGATGACCAGCGCGGGCTGCTGGCGCGCGCCCTGGCCGGGGAACTCGCGCAACGTCGCGGACGCACGGTGCTGCTGCTGGACCTTCAGACCGATGGTGCCGCGCATCTGCGCGCCCTGGGCGGCACGCCGGAGGCGGTAGAGCGCGTCGAAGGACACGTCCTGGCCTTCCCCACCGCCCATGAACGCCTCTGGGTGGCCTATGAGTCCCAGCACAGCCAGTTAACCGACCCCCGCGCCAGCGAGGCCGAGGCCACGCGCATGCTGGCCCTGCTGAAGCGCGAGTTCGACGTGATCCTGGTGGTGGGCGCCGATGGCTCGGGCTACGCCGCACGGCGCCTCGCGGGGCTGATGGACGCGAACCTGCTGGTGGTGCGGGGCGAGGTGACGACGCTGCGCGCCGCGCGCGCCAGGCGCGACGAGATCCTGGCGGCCGGCGGCGCGCTGCCCGGCCTCGCCTTCACCGGGCGGCGGCAGGTGCTGCCTGGGCCGCTGGCCGCGCTGGGGCCATAGGGCGCGATCCGCGAAGGCGCGGGATTGCCGGAGCGGCGAATCGCCCTCCCGGCAAGGGCTGGAGCATGCGGCGTTCACATGCGTTCACGCCGCCTGCTCCAACCTTTGTTGAGAGCGGGATTCAGCGTTTTCGGTGATTCCCCCTCAACGCGTCCCGCTCTGGAACGCCGCCGCCCGCGCCTCCAGCGCGGCGAAGATCGCCTCCCGCGCCGGTGCGTCCAGCCCTTCGGTGGATTGTACGTCGGCGCCCAGGTGGTGCGGCTCCAGCGCCGCGACGAAGCGCGCCACGCCCTCCGGACTGTGGACGTCATGCCCCCAGGAGCTGTGGCAGAGCGAGCGCGATGAGGGGGCGTGCGGCAGAGGGCACAGCCCCGACCGCCCGGCATAGGCGCCGTAGAGGATGTATTCCGAGAATTGCCAGCGCCGTGCCAGCGCCCGCGTCCAGGGCACCCCCGCCACCGACTCCAGGCGGGCCAGGAGGGCGCGCACGCTCTCCGGGTTCCAGGTGATGAGCGAGCCGATGTAGTCCGCGCCGAAATAGTCGCAGGGCGGCAGGCCCAGCAACTCGGCCGCCGCGGCGTGCCAGGGCAGGTGGGTGTCGAGCCTGCCTTCGCCGGGCAGGGCATAGAGGCGCACCCGCCCCCCGGGCACGAGGGCCGCGGGGTCGAGCGGGCGGATCAGGCAGGTGTCGCTGTCGGCATGGATCACGACGTCACATGGCATGGCGGCCGCGGCGGCGAACTTCACGATCTGCTGCATGATCCAGCCGCGCACGAGGCCGACGGGCGTCAGGTAGATTTCGCGCCGCAGCGCCGGGATGAAGCGCCGGATCGCGCCCGGCGGTCGGGGCAGGTTGAGGAAGCCGCGCGGCAGCAGCGTCTCCTGCGCGATGACCTCGGTGCGCGGCCCGGCCAGCGACCCGAACAGCGCCAGGTCGCGGCGCGGCACCACGATGCGGTGCAGCACCTCTGGCCCGGCGAAGCGCTCCACGCTGTGCGCCAGCGTGCGGCACAGGGGAAAATCGCCGGCGAAGGAACAGGTCAGGATGCCGATACGCGGCGTGTCAGCGGGCAATTCGGGGTTCCCTGGGTCGGGCGGCCAGGCCGGTGCGCATGGTCTGGACGCGGCCAGCGGCCTCTTGCGATTGCAGCGCCAGCGTCACCTCGGTCACGTGCAGCGCGAGTTCCGGCCCCATCAGCGGCGGCGCCCCCTGCTCGACCTGGACGGCCAGTTGGGCCACGCCGCGCAGATAGTCCATGGGCGGCCTGCCCTTGGGGCGCGGGCGATAGGCCACGGGCAGCGCCCGGCCCAGGGTGACGCCGGGCAGGAAGGCCCCCAGCCGGAGTTCCAGCTTGCGCGCGGCCCGGTGCCAGAACCCCTTGCCGGTGGGGCTGAGGCGCAGCCTGGCCCGGTTGTCCCAGACATCAGGGATGGTGGCGAAGCCCTCCGTGCCCACCACCCGCAGCAGCCGGTTGTGGGGCGCGATGATGGACAGGCTGAGGCGCGCGACCACGCCATGGTCGAAGCGCAGCACGCCCACCGAGAAGTCGGGGTTCATGGGGCCAAGCCCCTCGCCCTTCTCGGGCAGCAGCTGGGCGGGCATGGCCACCACCTCGCGCACCGGGCCAAAGAGCGTGACCAGCGGGCCGATCTGGTAGCCGGCATGTTCCAGCACGCAGCCCATCTCGAACTCGTCGGCCGCCGGCCAGGGCGCGCCGGAGGCGCTGCGCCAGGCCTCGTGGCCCTGGTAGGGGATCAGCCCGTCATCCATCTCGGCCTGGGCCATGAGGGGGCGGCCGAGGCGCCCGGCCTCGACCAGCGCGGCCATCTCCTGCACCGGGGGGGCCAGGTGGTTGCAGGGGGCGGCGGCCAAAGCGAGGCCGCGCGCGGCGGCCAGCGCCACGAGTTCCTCGGCCTCGGCCATGGTCAGCGCCAGGGGTTTTTCGGAATAGACATGCTTGCCCGCCAGCAGGGCGGCGCGGCTGACCTCCACATGGCTGCGCGGGTTGGTGAGGTTCACCACCAGCGCCACCTCGGGGTCCGCCAGCACGGCTTCCAGGCTGGGATAGGCGCGCGTGCCATGGAAGCGCGCGAAGGCGTCCAGCCGCGTGGGGTTGCGGTCGAAGGCGCCCAGCAGCCGCAGCCCGGCATGGTCGGGGCGGGAGGCCATGTAGTAGTCGGCCACGAAGCCGCAGCCGATGACGGCGAAATTCATGCAGCCCCCGCCCGTTGCGCCGACTCGGCATGGTAGAGGGCCACGCGCCGCCACCAGGTCAGCTTGCCCAGGCCCCCCGCCGCCGCCAGCGCCGCCCGGCCGAAGCGGCCCCGCGCGGCCGGGAACGGCCAGAGCAGCAGGGCCAGCAGCCCCATGGCCAGGAATTGCGCCACCCCGCGCAGGGTGGTGCCGGCACCGCCATGGCGCCGCGACAGGGCGGCGAAGACCTGCCCACCGGAATAGGCGCGCAGCAGCGCATAGCGCAGGGCGAAGCGGCTGGCGGGCACCTTCTCCCGTGCCACGGCGCCGGGGCACCAGACGAAGCGCCGGCCCGCGCCTTCCAGGCGCAGGAACAGCTCCAGGTCCTCGCCGCCGCAGGCGCCGTAGTCGAGGTCGAAGGGCTCCGGTTCGGTGAAGCAGGTCGCGACGCGCCAGAGGGAATTGCCCGCACCCACCACGAAGTCCCGCGTGCGGGCGGGGCCGCCGGCGATGACGGGCGCGCCGTCGGGCATGGGGCTGAGGCGGCTGAACTGGCGGCTCTCCGGGTCCCAGGGCGCGGGCGCCACGCCGGGCGGCAGGGCGGGCCGCACGGCGCCCAGCGCGGCATCCGCGCCCGTGCGCTCCAGCGTGTCCACCAGCGCGTCGAGCCAGCCGGGCTCCACCTCCTGGTCATCGTCCAGGAAGGCCACGAGCGGCGCGCGGGCGGCGCGCAGCCCGGCATTGCGGGCGACCGAGATGTTGGGGGGTGAGCAGGGCACCGCGCGCAGGGGCACCAGCGGGTCCAAGCGCGCCAGCACCGCCGCCGCATGGCCATCCGGGCTGTTGTCGGCCACCACCACCTCGAAATCCAGGCCGCGCGTCGTCGCATGGGTGAGGCAGGAGCGCAGCGCGGCCTCCAGCAGCAGCGGCCGGCTGTGCGTGGTGATGACGATGCTGGCAACGGGCGCGCTCATGCGGCGCGCAGCCAGGCCGCGCCCTCGGCCCATCCTTGCTCGACGCTGATGGCGGGGTGCCAGCCCAGCCCCTCCGCCGCGGCCTCGATCGGATAGGTGACGCGCTGGCGGAACAGCGCCAGCTCGCCGCGCGCCGGGGCCTCCACCAAGGCGGGCAGGCCCGGGCGCAGCGCGGGCGCTGCCCGCGCCAAGGCCTTCAGCGGCAAGGACAACCAGGCATGGCGCGCGACCCGCGCGGGCGAAAGGCGCGGAGGCTCGATGCCCATCGCCGCCGCCAGCCCGGCGAAATAGGCGTTCCAGGTGAGGGGCGCCGCGCCACTGATGTTGTAGGCGCCAGGCCTTCCGGTCAGCGCCGCCTCGGCCGCCGCCGCCACGTCGTCCACATGCACGGGGTTGCACCAGCCCTCGCCGGCCGCGCCCATCTCGCCCACCAGGCCATGGCGCAGCCGCGCGCCCATCTTGCCCACCCACAGCATGGAGCCCGGGCCATGGACGATGGCGGGGCGCAGCAGCACGGTCTCGATCCCGGCGGCCTCGCATTCCCGTTCGGCGGCCGCCTTCCAATGGGCGTAGCCGGCGCCTTCGGATGTGACGCGCGGGCTATTCTCGGCCAGGGCGCCCTCGGTCCCGGCATAGACGCTGACGGAGCTGAGATGGACGAAGCGCCGCACCCCCGCCGCGCGGGCGGCCGCCAGCAGATGGCGCGTGCCGGCGATGGTGGTGGCCGCGTCGCCCACCGCGCAATGGATGACGGCGTCCACGCCCGCCAGCGTGGGGGGCAGGGTGGCGGGGTCCGTCAGGTCCAGCCGCGCACCGCCCGGCAAGGCCCGTCGCGAGGCCGCCCGCACCGCCATATCCCCGCGCGCGCCCAGCCGCCGGGCGATGGCGCCGCCGATGAAGCCGCTGGCCCCGGTCACGAGAAGGGTTTGGACGCCCATGCAACTTCTTGTAGCGCAGCGCGCCCGCGCCGCCAGCCGCGTGGAATTTGATTTCGTCCGGCCCCACCCGCTATGCGGGATGAAGGCGGGATCACGGGAAGGCACATGCGGGACAGATTGCGCCGCTGGCGCGGGGGGAAGGCCCGATGAGCACGGCCCTCGCATCCGCCAGCCCCTTCACCACCGCCGGGAGTGCCGCACCAGGGCGGCTGGTGCTGGCCATCATGGTCGTGGCGCTGTTCAACTACCTGGGCGCGCGGATTTCCCTGGCGCCGCCCGACCCGAGCGCCATCCTCTCGGGTTCCAACCCGGTGAACACGGCCATCCAGGCGGCGGTGCTGTTGCTGGGCCTGGGCTTCGCCCTGCGCCATCCGGGCCGGGTGGCGCGGCTCGCCTTGGCGGCCTGGCCCTTCCTGCTGCTCTTCGCCCTGGCGGGCGCCTCTATCCTGTGGTCCCAGGCGCCGGGGCAGAGCCTGCGCCGCAGTGTCGCCGTCGCGGCGCAGATGCTGTTCCTCTTCCTGATGTTCAGCGGGCTGGGCCTGCACCGGGCGATGCGCTTTTTCCTGGGCGTGGTGCTGCTGACGGTGGCGCTGGGGTTGCTGGAAGCCCTGCTGCGGCCCGCCATCGGCTTCGACGAGGGCTTCTACAGCAACGCCATCCGCGGGGTGTTCCTCCAGAAGAACGGCTTCGGCACGGCGCTGCTGCACGGGATGCTGGCGCTGAGCTTCCTGATGCTGGCCGCCGGACGGTTGACGGGGCGGCACATGGCCATCGCGCTGCTGCTGCTGGTGATGCTGGTGCTGGCGCGGTCCTCGACCGCACTGGTGCTCGCGCTGCTGGTGCTGGGGCTGACCCTGGCCTGGCTGGCCGCGCGGGCGGGCGGCGCCTGGCTGGCGCTGCTGCTGCTGGGGGTGGGCGGGTTCACCGCCGCCGCGCTGGGTTTCGCCGGCGCCTTCGGCACGGAGGGTTTCTTCGACCTGCTGGGCAAGGAGGAAACGCTGACCGGCCGCACCGACATCTGGGCCAGCGTGGACCGCGCCATCGCGCAGCGCCCCTTGTTGGGCCACGGCTTCGCCGCCTTCTGGCTCCAGGGGCTGACGCCGGCCGAGCTCATCTGGCTCGACCTGCAATGGCCCGCGCCCGATTCGCACAGCGGCTGGCGCGAGGTGGTGCTGCAACTGGGCTGGGTGGGCTTCGCGGTGCTGGCGGCGGCGGCGGCGCTGAGCCTGGCCGTGGCGCTGTGGCGGCTTGCGGGGCCGCGGCGCGCGCTGGGCTACTGGGTGCTGGTCCTGCTGCTGGTGGGCGTCATCCATGCCAATACCGAGGCCGCGCTGCTGCGGGGCGACGGGCTGCTGATCCTGTGGGTGCTGGGCTGGCTCGGCCTTGTGGCACCGGAGGGCGCGCGGGAACTGGCACGCCCTGGTTGATCCGCGGTAAGCGGACGCATGCCTCCCTTGCCCTCCCGCCGCTGGGCCGACCTGGCCTGGACCGACTTCGCCGCCCTGCCGCCCGACACGGTGGCCGTGCTGCCGCTGGCCGCCACCGAACAGCATGGGCCGCATTTGCCGCTGTCGGTGGACACGCGCATCAACGAGGGCGTGCTGGACGCGGCGCTGGCCCGGCTGCCCGAGGATTTCCCCGTGCTGGTGCTGCCCGTGCAGGCCGTCGGCTGCTCGGTCGAGCATATCCGCTTCCCCGGCACGCTCACCGGCTCGGTCGAGACGCTGCTCGCCTTCTGGACCGAGATCGGCGAGGGCGTGGGGCGCGCCGGGGTGAAGCGGCTGGTGCTGCTGAACACCCATGGCGGCAACCAGCAGATCATGGAAATCCTGGCGCGGCGGCTGCGGATCAGGGCGGGACTCTTCGCGGTGGCTGCCAATCCGGGGCGGATGGGGAACCCGCCCGGGCTGGTGGGCGCGGAGGAGGACCGCTTCGGCATCCATGCGGGCTTCGTGGAAACCAGCCTGATGCGGGCGCTGGACCCCGCGCGGGTGCGGATGGAACAGGCGCGGGATTTCCGCTCGGCCTGGGCCGGTCTCGACGCGCCGCTCGCCCCTGGAAGCGGGGTGGCGCCGGCCTGGCAGGCGCAGGACCTGAACCCCGCCGGCGCGGTGGGCGATGCTGCGGCCGCGACACCCGAGGCCGGCGCCGCGATCCTGGACCATTGCGCCACGCGCCTCGTCTCGCTGCTGGAGGCGGTGCGCCGCTGCGACATCGCCGCCTGGCTCGAACAGACCCCGGAGGGATTGCCATGACCCATGACATCACGGGCCTGATGGCCGCCCTGCCCGGCCTCGACTGGATCACCGACCCCGCCCTGGTGCGCCAGAAGAGCCGCGATTTCTTCTGGTACAGCCCCGTGCTGAAGCGCCAGTTGAACGGCGCGCGGGCCGATGTGGTGGCGGTGCCGCGCAGCGAGGAAGAGGTGGTGCGCCTGCTGGCCGAATGTCACGCGCGGCGCATCCCCGTCACCACGCGCGGCGCGGGCACGGGCAATTACGGCCAGGCGATGCCGCTGCTGGGCGGCGTGGTGCTGGACATGTCGGCCATGGACGCCGTGCTCTGGGCGAAGCCGGGGCTGGTGCGCGCCCAGGCCGGCGCGAAGATCATCGACATGGACCGCCACACCCGCGCGGCGGTGGGGGGCGAGCTGCGCTTCCACCCCTCCACCAAGCGCACCGCCACCATCGGCGGCTTCATCGGCGGCGGGTCTTCCGGCATCGGCTCCTGCACCTGGGGCATCCTGCGCGAGCCGGGCAATGTGCTGGGGCTGCGCGTGGTCACGATGGAGGAAACGCCGCGCGTGCTGGAACTGCGCGGGGCGGAGCTGGACCTCGCCAACCACGCCTATGGCACCACCGGCATCATCACCGAGGTGGAGATGCCACTCGCGCCCTCCGAGGATTGGCTGGACCTGACGCTGGCCTTCCCCAGCCTGATGGACGCCGCCCGCTTCGGTGATGCGCTGGCCAGCATGGACGGCGTGGTGAAGAAGCTGGTCTGTGTGCTGGCCGCGCCCATCGCGCAGCAATATTTCAAGGGCTTCCCGGCACTGGGCGAAACCGAGGCGGTGGTGCTGGCCATGGTGGCGCCACCCTATCTCGACGCGCTGGTGCCACTGCTGGCGCGGCACTGGGGCCGCGAGGTGGCGCGCATCCGCACCGAGGACGCGCCCGTCCCCGCCTATGAGTTCACCTGGAACCACACCACGCTCCAGGCGCTGAAGGTGGACCGGAGCATCACCTACCTCCAGACGCTGTTCCCCGCGCCGGACCACCTGGCACTGATCGCGCGGATGGAACGGGAGTTCGGCGACGAGGTGCCCATCCACCTCGAATATGTGCGGCTCGGCGGGCGCGTGTGCTGCTTCGGGCTGCAACTGGTGCGCTTCACCACGGAAGAGCGCCTGAATGAGATCATCCGCATCCACGAGGACGCGGGCGCGCCCATCTTCAACCCGCACGCCTTCACGCTGGAGGAGGGCGGCATGAAGCAGGTGGACGCCGCCCAGCTCGCCTTCAAGCGCCAGGCCGACCCGCTGGGCCTGCTCAACCCTGGCAAGATGCTGGCCTGGGACGATCCGGACTGGACGCCGGATCGTCCCGGCAAGGTCTACCTCTTCCCCGCCGCCGAGGACGAGGCCGACTGATGCGCGTCCTGATGGTCTATTGCCACCCGCGCGCCGACAGTTTTTCCGCGGCTCTTCGCGACACGGCCCTGGAGGCGCTGCGGGCCCGCGGCCATGAGGTCGAACTGCGCGACCTCTACGCCGAGGGCTTCAACCCGGTGCTGAGCGCCGAGGAACGCGGCGTCTACAATGACGAGAGCGCGAACCAGGCGGGCATCGAGCACGAGATCGCGCAGCTGCGCCGCGCCGATGCCCTGCTGCTGGTCTATCCCACCTGGTGGTATGGCATGCCCGCCATGCTCAAGGGCTGGTTCGACCGGGTCTGGGTGCCGGGCGTCACCTTCACCTTCAGCGACAGCGCCATCCAGCCCGCGCTGACCAACATCAAGCGGATGGGAGTGGTGACGACCTATGGCTCGCCGCTCTGGCTGCTGTTGTTCCTGCTGTGGCCGGACCGGCGGGTGATCGCGGGCGGCATAAGACGGCTCTGCGCGAAGGGCTGCCCGATGGATTGGCTCTACCTCACGCGCATGGACACGCGCGAGGCACCGGACCGCGCGCGCTTCCTGGCGAAGGTCAAGGCACGGCTGTCAGCCTGGTAGGCCCAGCGCCTCGTCCAGCTCCCGGTAATCGGGCGGCATCGCGTCCAGCACGCGGCCGGCGCGCAGCACGATGCGGTCGCTCTGCGGGCGGCTGAGCCATTCCGTCAGGCCGCGCGCGCGGAAGGCGATGAGGTCCGCCACCGCACCCACGCGGATCACGCCCGCCGCGATGCCCATGGCGCGCGCCGGGTTGACGCCCGCCGCCGCCGCCCAGCCCGTGGGTGGGTGGTCAAGGTGCAGGATGCGCGTGGCCTCGCGCATCACCTCCACCATGTCGAGGTCGCCATAGGCATAGAAGGGATCGCGCGTGTTGTCCGAGGCGACGGAGACGTTCACGCCGGCCGCCCGCATCTCATGCACCAGCGTCACACCGCGCCAGCGCGGGGTGCGGCCCGCCACCCGGTCCTGGAGATACATGTTGCACATGGGCAGCACGATGATGGAGATGCCGGCCTCGGCCACGCGGGCGATGGTCTCGCGCGCGTAGTCCTCCGGCTGGAGTGAGAGCGAGCAGCAATGCCCGCACTGGATGCGTCCCTTGAAGCCGCGGCGCAGGGCGGTGAGTGCGATTTCGCGGAGCGCGCGGGCGCCGGTCTCGCCGCTCTCGTCCACATGCAGGTCAAGGTCGAGGCCACGCGCCTCGGCCAGCGCGAAGAAGTGATCCAGCATGGGCTGGAAGTCGGGCGGCAGGTCGTCATGCACGCCGCCGGTCAGCCGCGTCACCATGCCGAGCACGCCGCCTGTGCGCGCCACGATATCGGCCAGTTCCTCGCCCTCCGCGCTGGCGAAGCGGTCCAGCGGGCAGATGGAGGACATCTGGAGCGTGATGCGCCCGGACCACGCCTCGCGCAGGCGGCGGAAGGCCTCCCAGGCGATGGGCGCATGGGGCATGTAGCTGTCGAGATGGGTGCGGATGGCGACCGTCCCGTGGGCGTGGGCGCAGCGCAGCGCGAAATCCGCGCGGGCGGCGATGTCGCGCGCGGACCAATTCGCGTCGCGGTCGGCCATGACGCTTTCGATGGCGCCCGCGAAATCCCCGGTGGGGTTGGGGCGGCGCGGCCAGATGTGGCCCTTGTCGAGATGGGTGTGCCCGTCCACCAGCCCGGGCCAGAGCTGCCCGCCATCAAGCGATGGCCCCTCCGGCGCGGTGCCGAGAGGAGCCAGCGCCGCGATGCGCCCGTCCTCCACCCGCACATCCAGCCGCAGCAGGTCCTGTGCGTCCGGCGCACCCGGCGCGCCCTCGACCAAGGAAGCGGGCACCCGCGCATCGCGCAGCCAGTAGCGCGCCCCTGCCCCGGCCAGCGCGGCCCGCAATGCCTGCATCATCGGTGTTCACCCGTATCGGCGCTCTCGTGCCAGCGCCGGAGAAGGAGGTGGGACAACAGCGACAGCGCCATGAAGATGGCGATGCCCGTGCCGGAGACGAGCACCAGCGCCGCGAACATGCGGGGAATCTGCAACTGGTAGCCGGATTCGAGGATGCGATAGGCCAGCCCCGAGGCCGTGCCCCCCGTCCCCGCCACGAATTCCGCGACGATGGCGCCGATCAGCGCCAGACCCCCCGAAATCCGCAGCCCCGCCAGGAAATACGGCATGGCCGAGGGCAGTTTCAGCCGCCACAGCACCTGCCAGCGTGAGGCGCCATACAGCCGGAACAGGTCCAGCAGGTTCCGGTCCGTGCTTTGCAGCCCCACCGTGGTGTTGGACAGGATGGGGAAGAAGGCGACGATCCAGGCGCAGATCAGCAGCGCCGCCCGCACATCATCCACCCAGATGATGATGAGCGGCGCGATGGCCACGATGGGCGTCACCTGCAGCACCACCGCATAGGGAAAGAGGCTCATCTCGATCACGCGGGACTGCGCGAAGAGGATGGCCAGCAGCAGCCCCAGCGAGGCCGCGACGGCGAGTGCCGCGAAGGTGATCTGCACCGTCACCAGCAGGGAGACGGAGAGTGAATCCCAGTCGCGCGCGAGGGTCTGCGCGATCTGCACGGGGCCGGGGAGGATGTAGGAGGGAATGCCCTGCGCCCAGACGGCCCATTCCCAGGCGGCCAGGGCCAGGAAGCCCAGCACCGCGGGGGCGAACCAGCGCAGCGCCTGCGCGCGCGAGATCATGCGGCCTCCGATCGCCGGAGGTGTGAAGCGGTGGCGCCCATCATGCCGCCTCCATGGCGGCGGCAAGCGCGTGGCTCACCTCGCGGCAATGCGCGGCGTAGCTGGCCGAGGTGCGGAATTCCGGTGTGTCGCGGTCCTCGGCGGGCACGCGCAACTCCCGCACCACGCGGCCGGGGCGGGGCGCCATGACGACGACGCGTTCGGCCAGGAACACGCTCTCGAAGATGGAATGGGTGACGAAGACCACGGTGAAGCGTTCATCCCGCCAGAGGTTCAGCAGATCATTGTTCAGGCGGAACCGGGTGATCTCGTCGAGTGCGGCGAAGGGTTCGTCCATCAGCAGCAGGCGCGGCCTGGTCACCAGCGCGCGGGCGATGGAGACGCGCATCTTCATGCCGCCCGACAGCGCGCGGGGATAGGCATCCTCGAAGCCCGCGAGTTCCACGCGCGCGAGCATCTCGACGGCGCGCGCATGGGCCTCGCGCCGGTTCATCCCCGCCAATTCCAGCGGCAGGGCCACGTTGCGCGCGGCGGTGGCCCAGGGCATCAGCGTCGGCTCCTGGAAGACGAAGCCGATGCCCTTGCGGGCGGCGGGGTCGGCGGGGAAGCTGATCTCGCCGGCGGAGGGCGGGATCAGCCCCGCGATCATCCGCAGCAACGTGGACTTGCCACAGCCTGACGGCCCCAGCAGCGCGAGGAAATCCCCGCGCGCCAGTTCCATGTCCACCGCCTGCACGGCCAGCGTGCCCGTGCCGTAGCGCTTGGCGACGCCCTTCAGCGCAACGAGAGGCGGCGCGCTCAGGTCAGGCCCACCCGCTGGTTCACGAAACGCAGGTCATAGGCGCGCTTGAAATCCATCCCGGCCGGATACAGGCCCGCATCGCGGCAGGAATTATAAAAGCTCTCCCAGCGGGCGTCGGTCATGGCGCCGATGCCCAGGCGCTCGGCGTCGCCGCTCATGACGATGCCCATCTCGTTCATCACGCGGATGGCGTAGGCGATGCGCTCGGCGTTCATCTCGGGGTTGTCGCGGATGATGGCGGCATCGGCCGCCGCATTGTCGCGCCCCGCCATGTAGCCGGCCCAGCCCTCGATGCTGGCGGTCATGAAGCGCTGCAGCACCTCGCCGCGGGTGTCCACCATGCGGCGGCTGACCAGCACGGTGTTGTTGTAGTTCTCATACCCCGCATCGGCGATGAGGAAGACGCGCGGCCGGATACCGGCCTGGATGGCGCTGAAGGGCTCGGAACTCAGGAAGCCCTGCTGGATGGCCATGCGGTCGGCCAGGAAGGGCTGGATGTTGAAGGTGTAGGGGCGGATCTGGTCATCGGTGAAGCCGAACCGCGCCTTCAGGAAGGGCCAGAAGGTGACGCGGCCCGCGGCGCCGATCAGCACCGGGCGGCCGCGCATCTCCTCGAAGCGGGTGATGCCGTTGCCCTCATGCGTCATGAGGATCTGCGGATCCTTCTGGAAGACGGCGCCGACGCAGAGGAAGGGGATGTTTTCCCGCACGAAGTTCAGCGCCTGGAAGCCGTTGCCCATGATGGCGTCCACGCGCCCGGCCAGCAGAAGCTGCGCGGGGTTCTGCTGCGGCCCGCCCATGCGGATTTCGCACTCGATCCCGTGGCGGCGGTAGATGCCGTCGGCCACCGCCTTGTAGAAGCCGCCATGCTCGGCCTGGGCGCGCCAATCCGTGTGGAAGATGACGCGGTCGAGGCTTTGCGCCACGCCCACCCGCGCGCCGGGCACCGCGGCCAGCGCGAGTGCCGTGCCGCCGCCAAGAAGCGCGCGCCGTTCGATCCTGTAGCGAGTCCGCATCTACCGCCTCCGACCATTCTGGGCACCGGACATGTTGGCGCCGGCGCGGGTTGCAACAGCAGGGATGCCGTGCCGGGCGGCGGGTTGCAAGCCTGAACATGCCCAAGGCAAGGGCGGCTCAGCCCAGCGCTGCCCGGATGTCCAGCAGGCTCTCCACGCGCTCGGCCACATGGGGGGTTTCGTCATGCGCCTCGCCCCAGGGGCCGCGCGGGAGGAAGAGGGGGCGCATCCCCGCGGCCCGCGCCGGGGCCACGTCATTGTCCAGCCGGTCGCCCACATAGACGATGCGCTCGGAGGGCGCCTGCGCGGCCTCCGTCACCCGGGCGAAGAAGCCGGCCTCAGGCTTGGAGATGCCCCATTGCGCCGATGTCGCGACGAAATTGGCGCCAAGGTCCAATGCCGTCAGCGCCTCCGCCACCCCTTCCGGCTGGTTGCCCGCGATGCCGATGGCGAAGCCCGCCGCGCGCAGTTCGGCCAGGGCCTGGCGCACATCGGGGTAGAGGTCCTCCTCGCGCGGGATTTCCAGCTCGGCCAGGCGCTGCCGGTGCGCGCGGATGTCGAGGCCCGGCGCCAACTCCCGCACCGTGCCGCCGATGCCCTTGCCGGCGCGGATGCCCGCGCCCAGCGCCGCGCGGAACGCCTGTTCGGACAGGCCCACGAGTTCGGCCCAGCCGCGCCAGACCCGCGCCTCGTCCACCAGCACGCCGCCCACGTCGAAGACGATCCAGCGCGTCACCAGGTCATTTCCAGCAGGGCCACGCGGTTCTCACCCAGCGGCAGCACGCGGCCGGAGACGCGCTCCTGGTTGAACAGGCCCTGGATGGGCGTGCCGGCGCGCTCGGCCGGCAGGCGGGCGGTGGTGACGGCCAGGCTCGCCACGCCCTCGCGCCGTTCGGCGGCCTCGCGCCCGTCCAGCAGCACCACGTCGCGCGGCCAGCCGTAATAGCCGCGGGGCCGCGTCATCCGCACCACGCAGGCGGCGGCGCGGTCGGCCTCGTTCAGCGGCGCGGGTGGGCGCAGGTGCAGCACGTCGGTGCTGCGCGGGAAGGGTGAGCGGAAGTAATGCGCGATGGGGTGGCCGGGCGCGGCCAGCACGATCTCCAGCGTCCAGGCGCTGTCCACCGTGACCGGGCCCCAGACGCCATCCGCGCCGGTCTCGCGGCGGTGCAGCGCCTCGCCCATGCGGGCGCCGGTCGCGGGGTCGGTGCGGAACACCTCCACGACTGCGCCGGCCACGGGGCGGTTGGTGGCGGCACCGCCGGCCAGGCCCGTCACCAGCCCGTTCAGCACCGGCCGCGCATCGGCGGGCACGTCCAGCCGCGCGGGCTCCCGCCCCGCGATGAAGCGGAACTGCTCGCGGAAGGCGCGCCAGTGATAGGCGACCTCGCGGTGATCCAATCCGGGCAGCAGGATATTGGTGGCGCCCCGCAGCGCCGGCCCGTCCTGCGTGATGCCGGTGGGCGTTCCGGCGCGCCCCACGAAGCGGCCATCGGGCTGGGCGAAGAGGTCATTGTCCGAGCGGATGGTCATGAAGGCGGTGCCCTCCACCACATCCGTCGCCCCACCGTTCAGCCGCTGCAGGAAGGGGCTGCGGGCGTTGAACTCGCTGCCCGGGTTGAACTCCCAGTCGAAGACGCCGCGGTTGGGCGTGCCACAGAGGATGGCGTGGCTGACCTGCGCGTGCCCGCCCTGGTGCACCACGAAGTCCCGGATGGGATAGCCGCCGCGCGAATTGCCGATGAGCGCGATCTTGCCGGCCCCCGTGCGGGCGCGGAACTCGGCCACCATGGCGGCCAGGCGCTCGGTCTGCTCGGCGCTGGAGCTGCGGTGCTCCTGCGCCACCGCGTCATTCGCGCGCGCCACGGGGTCGGGCATGTTCACCGCCCGCAGGCGATCACGCGGCCAGCCATTGGCCTCGAAGCGCCACAGCGTGGTCAGCCAGAGCGCGGCGTGGTCGCCATTGCCATGGACCATGAGGATGGGGGTGTGCCCGTCCTGCGCGCGCGCGGCGCGGGCCAGGAAGGGCGTGGCGAGGAAGGCGCCCAAAGTGGCGCGGCGGGTGATGTTCATGGGTGTTCTCAACTGTCGAGGCGGATGCCCAGTTCCCGGATCAACGGGCGCCACTGCGCGTTCTCGGCGGCGACGAAGGCGTTGAATTCGGCCGGCGTCCAGGGCTGGTATTGGATGCCCAGGTCCTGCATGCGCTGGGTGATGGGTTCGGACTGGATGGCCGCCGCCATGTCCCGCGCCAGGCGCTCGATGATGGGGGTGGGCGTGCCGGTGGGCACGCTCATGCCCTGCCAGCCGAAGGCGACGGCGTCATGGCCCAGTTCGCGCATGGTGGGCACGTCGGGCGCCTGGGGGCTGCGCGCCTCGCTCAGCACGGCCAGGGCGCGCACCCGCCCGTCGCGGATGAAGGGCAGGCCGGTGGCGGTGTCGATCATCACGCTGTCCACGCTACCGCCCATCAGGTCCTGCATGGCGGATGGCCCGCCGCGATAGGGGACGTGGGTGGCGTCGAGCCCGGTGCGACGGCGGACCATCTCCATGGCCAGATGGTGCGGCGAGGCGACGGCGGGCGAGCCATAGGTCGGCGCCCGGGTCCGCGCGGCGGCCAGGAATTCCGCGAAGCTGGCCGGCCCGCCCTCCCGCCGCACCACGATGTAGAGGGGGAAGCGCCCGATGAAGCCCACCCCGGTCAGGTCCGTGTCCGGGTTGTAGGGCAGCCGGGCGTAGAGCGCCGGGTTGTAGGTGAGGATGCCATTGTCCACGTGCAGCCAGGTGTAGCCATTGGGCGCGGCGCGGGCCGCCGTCTCGCTGGCCAGCACCGCGCCGCCGCCCACCCGGTTCTCGATGAGCACGTTCTGCCCCAGCCGCGGCGCCATCTGCGCGCCGATCAGCCGGGCGAAGGCGTCGGAGGGGCCGCCGGGCGGATAGCCCACGATCCAGCGGAGCGGGCGTTCGGGAAAGCCGGCCTGGGCCGCGGCCGGCGCGGCGAGCGCGGCCAGGCCCAGCCCGAGGGCATTGCGGCGGTTGAGCATGGGGCGTCTCCTGGAACCCTTTCAGGATG
This sequence comes from Roseococcus suduntuyensis, assembly GCF_014196305.1. GTDB lineage: Bacteria > Pseudomonadota > Alphaproteobacteria > Acetobacterales > Acetobacteraceae > Roseococcus > Roseococcus suduntuyensis. The sequence goes on along the minus strand of NZ_JACIDJ010000001.1, from coordinate 700,914 downwards.
TGGCGCGCCGCGCGCGGCTGCAAGCGGGGCAGGGTCACATGGATGTGCGACGTCGGGTGAAGCTTGGTCTTGCGGCCCGTAGGGCCGAGGCCGCGAATGCGGCCCGCGGCCTGTGCCGCGAAGCCAAGCCGCGCGGATGCGCGGCGCCCGGCGATTGAGGGCCAAGAATCACGTGATGCGGGCGAAGGCCTCCACCTTATCGGTGGGGCCGGAGACGATCAGCAGGTCGCCGGCCTGGATCAGCGTGTCGGGGGTGGCGTTGGTGAATTCCTCGCGCGGGCGCTTCACCCCCACCACCGTCACGCCATGCTTCCGGCGCAGCGCGCATTCGGTCAGCGTCTTGCCGATGGCCTCAGGCGGCGCGCGGGTCTTGCCGATGGCGAAGCCGTCGTCGAACTCCATGAAGTCCATCATCTTGCCGCCGACGACCAGGTGCGCCACCCGCTCGCCCATCTCGGCCTCGGGATAGACGACGTGGTGCGCGCCGGTGCGTTCCAGGATGCGCCCGTGCTTGGGGCCCAACGCCTTGGCCCAGATGTCGGGCACGCCCAGTTCGCTCAGCGCCAGCACGGTCAGCACGCTAGCCTCCAGATCCGTGCCAATGGCGACCACGGCGTGGCTGAACTCGGCGATGCCCAGGCGGCGCAGCGTCTCGCTGCTGGTGCAGTCGGCCTGCACCACATGGGTCAGCCGGTCGGACCAGGATTGGACCAGCTCGGCATTCTCGTCCACGCCCAGCACGTCATGGCCGAGCTTGGCGAGTTCGGCCGCCACCGCGCCGCCGAAGCGGCCGAGGCCGATGACGACGATATCGCCATGCGGGATGATCCTAGCCAACGATCGGGCGCTCCTCGGGATAGCGGTAGGGGTTCAGGCCGCGTTGCAGGGCCAGGGCCGTGACGACGGTCACGGTGCCCACCCGGCCCGTGAACATCAACACCGACAGCACGAATTGCGCGGCCGGTGGAAGGTCGGGCGTGATGCCGGTGGACAGGCCCACCGTGGCGGTGGCCGAGATCACCTCGAACATCACGTCGCGCAGGGGGAAATCCGTCAGGATTTGCAGCGCGAGCGTGCCGCCGGCGCAGAGCGCGAGCGCCAGCATCACCACCGCCAGCGCCTGGCGCTGGACCTCGATGGGGATGCGGCGGCCATGGATGTTGGCATCCGGCTCGCCCCGCGCCACCGCCCAGACCACCAGCGCCAGCACGACCAGCGTGGTGACGCGCACGCCGCCGCCCGTGCCGGCGCTGCCGCCGCCCACGAACATGAGCGCGTAGCTGACGGTCAGCGTCTCGTCGCGCATCAGCCCCACATCCACGCTGTTCAGCCCGCCGGAGCGCAGCATGGCGGAATGGAAGGCGGCGTTCACCAGCCGGTGCGGCCATTCCAGCGCGCCCAGGGTGGCGGCGTTGTCCCATTCGAAGGCCAGCAGGGCCAGCAGGCCGGCGCCGAACAGGATACCCGTGGCGACCAGCGTCAGCTTCGCGTGCAGCGACCAGCGCGCGGGCCGCCAGGGGTCGCGCAGCAGATCCGCCACCACGGGGAAGCCGATGGCGCCGATAAACACCGCGAGCCCCACCGGCGCCAGCACCAGCGGGTCCCGCGCGAAGCCCACCATGCTGTCGCTGAAGGTGGAGAAGCCCGCATTGTTGAAGGCCGAGACGGCATGGAACAGCCCGTGCCACAGCGCATCCTCCCAGCCCATGCCGTGGCCGAGGCGCAGCCGCAGCGCCAGCGCCAGCGTGGCGGCCGTCTGCACCACCACGGTGATGCCCAGCACCAGCCACAGCACCTGCTTCACATCACCGAGCCCCAGGCTGCGCGTCTCGTGCTGCGCGATCAGCCGCGTGCCGAGGCGCAGCCGGCGCGCCACCAGCAGGCCCAGCAGCGTGGCGCCACTCATGATGCCGAAGCCGCCCAGCTGGAACAGTGCCAGGATCACGCCGCGGCCGAAGCCCGACCAGTAGGTGGCCGTGTCCACCACCGCGAGACCGGTGATGCACACGGCCGAGGTCGCGGTGAACAGCGCCGTGATGAAGGGCGCGCCCCCCGGCCCGGCGCGCGAGACGGGCAGCATCAGCAGGGCGGTGCCCAGCAGGATCGCCGCCAGGAAGCCCAGCGGGATGATGCGGGCGGGGTGGGCCAGCGTGCGCCCCAATGGCGTTCCTCCAGACTGGCTCAGGCGGGCCAGGCGCTCCAGACATAGGCCGCATAGCAGGCGAGCAGAACCCCGCCCTCGCGCCGACCCACCCGCCAGCCCGTGCGCGCCACCACCAGCAGCAGCAGCGCGGCCGCCACCATCACCCAGGCGTCGAAATGGGCGATGCCGGCCGGCACCTCGGTGGGCGCGATCAAGGCCGTGGCGCCCGCGATGCCCAGGATGTTGTAGATGTTCGACCCCAGCACATTGCCCAGCGCCACATCCGCCTGCCGGCGCAGCGCGGCCACCACCGAGGTGACCAGCTCGGGCAGCGAGGTGCCGACCGCGATGATGGTCAGACCGATCACCTCCTCCGACACCTCCAGCGCGCGCGCCAGCGTCACCGCCGTGTCCACCAGCACGGCGCCCCCGGCCACGATCAGGCCCAACCCCGCCACCAGCTGCAGGATGGCGCCCGGCAGCCCGCCCAGCGCGCGCGACAGAGGGAAGGCGGGGGGCTGCACGGCGGCGAAGGCCTCGGCCTTGTCATAGGCGGCGCCATGATCGGCGCCTTCCGCCACGCGCTCCTGCCGGAAGGCAAAGACGATGTAGCCGACGAGGCCCAGCAGCAGCAGCACACCCACCACGCGGTCCAGCGTCCAGAACAGGCCCACCGCCAGCAGCACCAGCGCGGCCAGGAAGCCCAGGCCCCCATCCCGCGCCAGGGCGCGCGAATTGACCGCGACGGGGCAGAGCAGCGCGGCCACCCCCAGGATCAGCAGCACATTGGCGATGTTGGAGCCGACGATGTTGCCCAAAGCGATGCCCGGCGACCCGGCCAGCGAGGCCTGCACGCTGGTGACGAGTTCGGGCGTGGAGGTGCCGAAGGCCACCACCGTCAGCCCCACCAGCAGCGGCGAAATGCCCAGGCGCCCGGCGATCTGCACCGCCCCGCGCACCAGCAATTCGCCGCCGAGCACCAGCATGACCAGGCCGCCGAGCAGCCAGAGCGCGAGTTCCATGGGAAGGTCTCAGTCCTCTTGAGGGGAAAGGCCCAGGCGCTTCGCGCGTTCCCACAGCGTGGTGCGCGAAATGCCCAGCAGGCGCGCCGCATCGGCCATGCGGCCCCCGCAGCGCGCCAGGATGCGTTGAATATGCGCGCGCTCGGCCGCGTCGCGCGCCTCGGCCAGGGTCTGCGGCGCGGGAGCCGCGACAGCCCCGGGGAACAGGTCGGCCGGCGTCAGCGCGGCGGCGGGGGCCAGGAGGGCCGCGCGCTCGATGCGGTTGCGCAGTTCCCGCACATTGCCGGGCCAGGGATGGGCTTCCAGCGCCGCCTCGGCCTCGGGCGTCAGCGAGAGATCAACGCGCCCCGCCTGCCGGGCGCTTTCGGCCAGCAGGGCGCGGGCCAGCGGCAGGATGTCCTCCGCGCGTTCGCGCAGCGGCGGGACATGCAGCTCCACCACGGCCAGGCGGTAGTAGAGGTCGCCGCGGAAGCGCGCCTCCGCCACACGGGCGGCGAGGTCCGCGTTGGTGGCCGCCACCACGCGCGCCTCCAGCGGGATTTCCTTCGCACCACCCACGCGCAGGAAGCGCCGGTCCTCCAGCAGGCGCAGCAGCTTGGCCTGAAGGGCAGGTTCCAGCTCCGCCACCTCGTCCAGCAGCAGGGTGCCGGCGCCGGCGCGCTCGGCGGCGCCCAGCCGGCGTTCGGCGGCGCCGGTGAAGGCGCCGCGCTCATGGCCGAAAACCTCGCTTTCCAGCAGGTCGCGCGGGATGGCGGCGCAGTTGAGCGCGACGAAGGGCGCCTCGGCGCGCGGGCCCATGGCGTGCAGGCGGCGCGCGGCCACCTCCTTGCCCGCCCCGCTCTCGCCCAGCAGCAGCACCGGGGCCAGGGCGGGCGCGAGGCGCGTGAGGTCGTTCTCCAGCGCGCGCATGGGGGGCGACTGCCAGCCCACCGTCCCGGCGGGGGCGGGCGGTTCGGCCAGCGGGCTCAGCGCCGAGAGCCGCGCCAGCACCGCCTCGATCTCGAAGGGTTTCGTCAGGTAGTCATCGGCGCCCGCGCGCACCAGGCGCACCGCCTGCTCCACCCCGCCATAGGCCGTCATGGCGATGACGGGGGTGGCGCCCAGGCTTGGCATCAGCCGCAGCAGCAGCGCCTCGCCCGAGCCATCGGGCAGGCGCATGTCGCACAGCACGCAGAGTGGCCGGGGGCCGCGCGCCAGCAGCGCCTCGCCCTCGGCCAGGGTGCGCGCCCAGCGCGGCGCGAAGCCCTCCAGCCGCAGGCGCTGCACCAGGGCGCCGCCCAGCACCTCGTCATCCTCGATGATGACCACGGGGACGCTCATGCCGCCGCCCCCTCCGGCGCGGGCGGGAGGAAGAGGGCGATGTGCGTGGCCTCGCCGGGTCGGGAGTCCACCTCGATGCGGCCATCGAGGCGCGCCAACTGCGCCATCACCACCGACAGCCCGAGGCCCGGCCCGCTGCGCGCTCCCCCCTCGATCTGGCGCAGGGCGGGTTCGGGCAGGCCGCCGCCCTCATCGGCCACTTCCAGGCGCAGCGTGCCATCCGCCTCGCGCCTGACACCCAGGGACACCACGCCGCCCGCGCCGGTCGCCGCCACCGCGTTCAGCAGCAGGTTCAGCAGCGCCTGACGCACCGGCAGCGCGTCGGCGGGGAAGGGTTCCGGCAGTTCGCCAGCCAGTTCCAGGCGCAGGCCGCGCCGCTCTGCCTCCGGGCGGACCAGGCGCACCACATCCTCCAAATCCTCGCGCGTCAGGGGGCGAGGGGCCAGGGTGCCGCGATGAACGTCCAGCGTGGTCTGCACCACCTGCTGGATTTGCCGGAGGCCCCGCTCCACAAGATCGAGCGCCTCCTCGCGCGCCGCCCGGCTCTCGCCGAAGCGGCGGGCCGAGCCCAGCGCGGTCAGCATGCCCGCCAGGGGGTTCCGAACCTCATGCGCCACCGTGGCCGCGAGGTCGCCCAGTTCCGCCGCCTGGGCGCGTTCCGCGAGGCGCGCGGCGAGGCGTTCGCGCTCCGCGAGGCGCGCGGACATGAGGTCCACCGCCTCGATGAGGCGCGCGGCCTCGGTGCCGGCGGGCGGGCGCTGCGCGGCAATGCTCGGGCGGAAATCGCCGGCGCCGGCGCGGTCCAGCGCCTCGGTGACGGCCAGCAGCGGCGCCAAGGCCCGGCGTGTCAGCAACGCGACCAGCATGCCGGCCAGGGCGGCGAGCATCCCCTCCAGCCCCAGCAGCAGCGGCCCAAGCTGCGCGCGCCGTTCCAGCGACCGCGCGAAGTCCAGCTGCGCGGCGACCTGGGCGGGGGGCGCGCCCTCCACCAGCAAAGTGCGCTGCGCCCATGCGGTGCGGGCATCGGGCGACACTTCCCATGCGCCTTGGCGGCCCTGGGTGAAGGGGGGCGGCAGGGCCGGGTCCTCGCGCGCGCCGACCACGATGGGCACGGCGCCTGGCTCGGGCACCACGACCAGCCGCTGTTCCCGCACGCCCTCCTGGAACCCCAGGGCGCGCAGCATCGCGGCCTCGATGGCGCGGCGGTCGCGCGCGCGGAGGGGTTCGATCAGCGCCGCCGAGATGCCGTCGAGATACACATCGCCCAGCCGCGCCGCCTCCCGCGCGAATTCCCGTTCCAATGAGCGTGTGGCCACCTGCGCCACGATCAGCGCCGCCGCGAAGGCCGCCAGCCCCGCCAGCAGCGGCAGGCTGAGCGCGATGGGCAGCGCGTTCCAGGCACGGGAGTAGCGAAGCGGCATGCGGTCCATATGGGGGCAGGCCGGGGCGGCCCGCCACCCCGACCGCCCGCGAAATCAGGCGAGAAGGACCGAGGCCTCCATCTCGCGCAGGCTGCGCCACGCCGTCCGCCCGGAAGAGGAGCGGGCGGGGATGATGGCCAAGGCCCCACCCGTGAAGGCCGGCAACGGCACCGGGCGATCCGGGTGCAGCAGCGCGGGGCCGCGATGCACCGGGCGTTCGCGCGCCGCCGCCAGCGCCACCGCCTCCTCCAGCGCCGCATCCGCGCCGTCGAGGTCGAGCCCCGTGATGGTCAACGGCAGATGCGCGAGGAAAGAGAGGCCGAGGAAGCGCTTCAGCGCCTCGCTGGAGGCCAGGTCGCCCTCATGCAGGAAGTGCAGCGCGCCGGGCATGGTGAAGTCGGGCGCGGCCAGCAGCAGCCCGGGCAGCGACACGCGCGCCGAACGCTGGGCGGCATAGCCCTCCTCCAGCGCCTGCGCGTGGTCGAACCAGGTGCCCCGCGGCAGCACCGTGAGGTCATGATGCGCGGCGGCATGGCCCAGCAGGGTGCCCGCATCGCCCTCCTCGTGGCGCATGCGGAAATGGTAGCCCTGGGTCTGGCAGAAGGTCTCCATCTGGGTGGCGAGCGAAGCCGCGGCCTCGCGCGCCTTGGCGAAGCGGCCCTCCACCAGGCGGCGTCCGAAATGCGCGCCGCCCACGGGCATGGGACCGGTCTGGTTGAGGCTGGGCGTGCAGAGCAGGCTCAGCAGCGTCACTTCGGTGCGCGGGCCGGCGGTCACCTCCAGCGCGGCGCGCAGGGAGGCGGCGGCACCCGCCCCATCGGCCAGGGCCAGCAGCATGCGGCGCGGGGCGGGCACCGGTCTCGGGGCCGGCCGCGCCCACCGGCATGGCGATGGCGCGCTGCGCCTCGGGGTCCGCGTCGATCGCGTGGCGGGGCAGCACGCCCTTGAGGTCGTCCATCACCGTGCCCGACCACATGGGCGCCCCGCCCACATAGGCCGCGCGCCCCAGCGCGTGGGAAGAGATGGGCACCGTCACCAGCAGGAAGACCACGATGAGGGTGACGCGGAACCAGGCCTCGCCCGTGTCGAAGGCGAAGGCGACGCCGAGCAGCGTCAGCCCCGCGCCGACCACGCCGGCCTTGGTGGCGGCATGCATCCGCAGGAAGGCATCGGGCAGGCGCGCCACGCCGATGGCCGCGATCAACGAGATGGTGGCGCCCGACAGCAGCAGCAGCGCCGCGACGATCTCAGACATCCTGGTCCTCCGGCGGTTCGGATGCGCGCTTGATGAAGGTGGCGACACCCACGGCGCCGATGAAGCCCACCAGGCCCAGCCCCAGCGCGATGTCGAGCAGCGCGAGGTAGCCGCCGCCCAGCGCCACCAGCGCGGTGGCCGCCACGGCCAGCAGGCCCAGCAGGTCCATGGCCACCGCGCGGTCGGCGATGCCCGGGCCGTGCAGCATGCGCCAGCCGGTCAGGCCCACGGCCACCGCGACCATCAGGGCGGAGAAGATGAGGGCGACGGTCAGGAAGCTCATCGCAACACCCGCATCGCCGGGCGCTCCAGCCGTTGCGCGATGCTGGCGCGGACGGCTTCGGGGCTCTCGATGTCCATGACATGCACGTAGAGAATGCTGCGGTCCTCCGAGACATGCAGCGCGGTGGTGCCGGGCGTCAGCGTCACCATGTCGGCCAGCAGCGTGATGCCGGCCGCGGAACGCAGCCGCAGCGGCACCGCCACCACGCCGGAGCGCGCGCGCACATTGGGCGCCAGCGTGGCGCTGATCACGGCCCAGGCGGACAGCACCAGCTCCCGCAGGAAGAGCACCAGCAGCCAGAGCCAGGCCAGGATGTTCCAGGGGCGTGGGGTCGGGGCTTTCTCGGTCATGGCCGGATCACTCCCATCACGGCGGTGATGTAGGCCTCCCGGCTGGCGAGCTGTTCGCCGGCAGCCAGCGCGAAGGCGGCGAAGGGCTCGGTCCAGAGCCCGATGGTGATGGTGATGAGGCCAAGCCCCGCGACCGGCGCCAGCAGCAACCAGCGCGTGGCGCCGGTGATGGGCGGCAGCTCGGGCGTGCCCTCGGGCACTTCCTTCCAGAAGGCCTCCATCCAGATCTTGAGCATGGAGTAGAGGGTGAGGATGCCCGTCGCGAGCGCGATGCCCGCCAGCACATACCACCCCGCGTCGAAGCCCGACTTCAACACGAACAGCTTGGCCCAGAAGCCGGAGAACGGCGGAATGCCGGCCAGCGACAGCGCGGGAATGGCGAACAGCAGACCGAGCCACGGGTCGCGGCGCCACAGCCCGCCCAGCGTGGCCAGCGAGAAGGTGCCGCCCGCGCGGCGGATCACACCCGCCACCAGGAACAGGTTCGCCTTCACCACGATATGGTGCAGCATGTAGAGAACGGCACCCGCCAGCGCCAAGGGCGTCGCGATGGCGATGCCCACGATCATGTAGCCGATCTGGCTGATGATGTGGAACGACAGGATGCGCCGGATTTCCCAATGCGCCGCCGCGCCCAGCACGCCCACCACCATGGTGCCGGCGGCCAGGAACCACATCAGCGGCGCCACCCAGGCATGGCCCTCGGGCAGCAGCAGCGTGACGATGCGGATCAGCGCGTAGACGCCGACCTTCGTCAGCAGCGCGGCGAAGATGGCCGCCACCGGCGCGATGGCCGTGTGGTAGGAGGCCGGTAGCCAGAAGAACAGCGGGAACACCGCCGCCTTGGCGCCGAAGGCCGCCAGCATGAGGAAGGCCACCGCCGCGACCGCGCCCTGGTTCTCGATCTCGGGGATGCGGCGGGCCATGTCGGCCAGGTTCAGCGTGCCCGTCAGCCCGTACATCATGCCGACCGAAATCAGGAACACCGTCGTGGCCAGCAGGTTCAGCATGGCATACTTCACCGCGCCATCCAGCTGCTCGCGCCCGCCGCCCAGCACGATCAGGCCGAAGGAGGCGATGAGCATCACCTCGAACCAGACGTAGAGGTTGAACAGGTCGCCCGCCAGGAAGGCGCCGCCGACACCAAGGGCCAGCGCGGCCAGCAGCGGGTGCCACAGCGCCTCGTTCTCCAGCACGTCCGTGTCGCCGCGCGCGTAGAGGGCGGTGGCGGCGTACATCAGCGCCGTGATCGCGACCATGGAGGCGGCAAAGAGGTCCGCCACCAGCGTGATGCCGAAGGGTGCGGGCCACTGGCCCATCTGCGAGGCGATGACGCCGCGCGCGATCACCTCGGCCACCAGGGCCGCGGAGGCCAGCAGCAGGCCCACGGCCGTCACCGCCGTGATGCCGCGCTGGAGGTCACGGCGGGATTGCAGCGCCGCCGTGGCCGCGCAGGCCAGCAGCGGCAGGAGGAGTGGCAGCGCGAGCAGCCAGTCGGCGCGGGTGGCCATCAGCGGGCTCCCGTGCGGGTGGGCAGCAGGTCGGCGGCCAAAGTCTCGGCCTCCGCGGCCTCACGCGCATCGGCGGCGGGCAGGCCGCGCGGTTCGGCGACGCGCAGGGCCTCGGTGTCGAGCGTGCCCTTGCCGCGCCAGACCGCCCAGCTCAGCACCATCACATAGGCCGTGAGGCCGAAGGAGATGACGATGGCCGTCAGCACCAGCGCCTGGGGCAGCGGGTTGGAGGCATCGGCCACCAGGGCATTGGCGCCGGGCGCCACGAGCGGCGGCGCCCAGCCCAGCACGCGGCCGCTGGCGATGATCGCGATGTTCGCCGCATTGCCCAGCAGCAGCAGGCCCAGGATGGACCGCGCGAGGGAACGCGCCATCAGCAGGTAGATGGCGGCGGAGAGCAGCACGCCGAAGAGGAGCGCCAGGAGGAATTCCATGGGCTCAGGCCTCCATGAAGGGCAGCACGAAGGCGAGCGCGAAGCCCAGCACGACGAGATAGACGCCCAGGTCGAACAGCACGGTGGTGCCGATGGGGGTGGCGCCCAGCCATTGCTGCGTGAGGAAGGGCTCCCCGAACAACAGCAGCGCCGGCAGGCCGGCCAGGATGCCGAACAGCAGGCCGATGCCCGCCCAGGTCAGCGGCTGCAGCCGCAGCACCGCGCGCGTGGCCCCCGCCCCGCGCGCCAGCGCGTGGAAGACGAAGCCCAGCGCACCGATCAGCCCGCCGATGAAGCCGCCGCCCGGCTCATTGTGGCCGCGCAGCAGCACGAAGAGGGAGAGGAGGACACAGGCCCACAGCACATAGCGGGCCGATGCGTTCATGATGAAGCTGGTCTTCATGGCTCACTTCCCCCGCGCGCGGCGCAGCAGCACCGTGGCCGCCAGCGCCGCGATCAGCAGCACCGCGATCTCGCCCAGCGTGTCCAGCGCGCGGAAATCCACCAGGATGACGTTGACGACGTTGCGGCCCTTGGCCTCGGGCCAGGCGGCGGCGCCCATCCAGTCGGGCATCTGCGTGTCGAAGGGCACCGACAGCACGGCCAGCAGCGTGAGGAAACCCACCACGCCCGCGCCGATGGCGATGGCGCCGTCGCGGCGGTGCTCCTCCCGCCGGCGCGCGTCCAGCTCGCGGAAGGGAAGGCGCGCGAGGATGGCCACCAGCAGCACGATGGCGATGGTCTCGACGGTGAACTGGGTGAAGGCGAGGTCCGCCGCGCCCAGCGTCAGGAACAGGATGCCGACGCCGAAGCCCACCACCGCCGCCGCCATCACCTGCGCGAACAGCATCTGCAGCCGGCAGGCGGCCACCGCCCCCGCGATGACGAGGCCCACCAGCACCGCCTGGTGCGGCAGCGGCAACGGGTCGGCCGAGGGCAGGCCGAGGCCACCGCCCGCCACCAGCAGCACCAGCGTGCCGCCGAACATCAGCACCACGCTGGCGCCGATGTAGAAGCGCAGGCTGCCGGTCTGCACGCGGCGCGTCACCGCGCCGGAGATCACGGACACGCCGCGCAGGATGCGCCCATAGGCGGCATCCGGCCCGTAGTCGTCGAGCCAGGTCTGCGCGGCCAGGCGCGGCTGCAACCGCGTCCAGGCGAGGAAGGCGATGACGCCCAGCCCCAGCACCACGAGCGAGAGGTAGTAGACGATCTCGGTCGCCTGCTTGTCGCCGAGCGCGACGCCGGTGGGCTCGCCCAGGATGGCGGCGGCCGCGGGCTCGACCAGGTTCACCGAGATCAGGGCCGGCGCCAGGCCGAAGACGAGACCCAGGATGGCCAGGGTCAGCGGCGCGGCCAGCATGGTGAAGCCGGGGTCCTTGGCCTGGCGCTCCATTTCCATGGGCTTGCCGAAGAAGGGGCGCACCGCGACCACGCCGGCCACCACCACCATGGCCGCGTTGACCAGCAGCGCCACCAGGGGCAGCAGGCCCGGCACGCCGAGCTGCACGGTGAACAGCAGGTCCTTGGCCATGTAGCCGATGAAGCCCGGCGCGCCGGCCATGGAGAGCGCGGCCAGAAGTGCCGCGATGGCGGTGAGCGGCATGTGCCGGCCGAGGCCGCGCAGCATCAGCGCGTCGCGCGTGCCGGCCTTCTTGTCGAGGATGCCGGCCACGAGGAACAGGCTCGCCTTGTAGAGCGCGTGCACCAGCAGGAACACCACGGCCGCGGTGGCCGCCAGCGGTTCCTCCAGCCCGATCAGCGTCACCAGCGTGCCCAGCGCCACCACGGTGGACCAGGCGAGCTTGCGCTTCAGGTCGCGCTCGCGCAGGGCCAGCACGGCGCCGGTCAGCATGGTCAGCGTGCCCGCGCCGGTCAGCAGCCCCTGCCACAGCGCCCATTCCTGGAAGGCGGGGTTCAGCCGCGCCAGCAGATAGACGCCGAGCTTCACCATCGTGGCGGAATGCAGGTAGGCCGAGACGGGGGTGGGTGCCGCCATCGCGTTGGGCAGCCACATGTGCAGCGGCCACTGCGCCGACTTCGCGAAGCAGCCCATCGCCACCAGCACGATGATCCAGGGCGTGAAGGCGTGCGTGGCCAGCACCGCGCGGTTCGCCAGGATTTCGGAGATGGTGAAGGTGCCGGCCGCGCTGCCCAGCAGCAGGATGCCGGCCAGCATCGCGAGCCCGCCCGAGACCGTCACCAGCAAGCCCTGCTGGGCGGCGCGACGGGCGGCGGGCTTGTGGGCCTCGAAGCCGATCAGCATGAAGGAGGCGAGGCTGGTCAGCTCCCAGAAGATGAACAGCACGATCAGGTCATCGGCCAGCACCGCGCCCAGCATCGCCGCCATGAACAGCGTCAGCACCGCCATGAAGCGGTGCTGCTTCGGGTAGCTGGTCATGTAGCTGCCCGAGAACAGGAAGATGCCGGCGCCGATGCCGGTGATGAGCAGCGCCATCAGCTGCGAAAGCCCATCCAGGCGGAAGCCGAAGCCGATGCCGAAGGCCGGCATCCAGTCCAGGCGGAAGGTGGCGCCCAGCGGCAGCAGCAGGATGAGGCCGAAGAGCGTCGCCGGCAGCAGCGCCAGCGCGGGGGCGAGCGCGGGTCGCGCGCGCAGGCCGAGCGCTACCGCCGGAACGGCCAGCAACGCCAGGCAGGGGATGAGGGCGAGGATCCAGTTCACGGTGGCGAATGCTGCAACAGCCGTGCCAACCGCATGCCCCGGCGGAAAGCGCGGAAAGGCGCGGCGCGGCGGCCCGGTTGACGTCAGCGCCTGTTCGCAAAGCCGAACGCGGCGTCCGGAAAACCGGACGCCGCGCCGGCTACAGCCAGCCCTTGCGCTTGAAGTAGAGCACGGGCCCCAGCGCGCTCAGCACCATGGCCAGCAATGCCAGGGGGTAGCCGATGGGCCATTCCAGCTCCGGCATGTGCTGGAAGTTCATGCCGTAGATGCTGGCGATGAGGGTGGGCGGCATCAGCGCCACGCTCACCACGGTGAAGGTCTTGATGATGTTCATCTGCTCGACGTTGATGATGCCCAGCACGGCGTCGAGCAGGAAGGTCGCCTTGTGGTTCATGGAATTGCCGTGCTCGACCAGGCTTCGCACGTCGCGCACCAGCGTCTTGATGAGGTGCTGGTTCTCCTTGCGCACCGCCGATTTCTCCGCGGTCATGAAGGTGAGGATGCGCGTGAGGCCAAGCAGCGTGTCCGTGGTCCGGGCCGTGAGGTCGCCCACCAGGCCCAGCGTCAGCAGGACCGAGCGCAGGTCCTGGTCCTTCTGCGTCACCTTCTTGGCGCTGCGGGCGGCGCGGAAGGCATCCTGGTTGGCGCGGTCGATGTCGAGGCCGATCCGCTCCAGGATATCCGCCAGCCGGTCCACGATCTGGCCGAACAGGTGCAGCAGCACCGCGTCGGGGCTGCCCAGCAGCGCCTCCGGCGTCTTCTGGCAACGGGCGGTGAAGACGGAGAAGGCCTTGGGCGTGGCATGCCGCACCGTGACCAGCACGGAGGGGGCCAGCACGAAGGAGATGGGGGTGGACTCATAGTCGCTGCCCTCCACGCCATGCAGGAAGTTGGCGGTGAGAAACAGCACATCGCCCTCGCGATACATGCGCGAGGAGCTTTCGATTTCCTGCATCTCCTCGCGCGAGGGAAGTTCGAAGCCGACCGCCGCCTCGACCAGCCGCTCCTCCTCGGGCGTGGGGTCCAGCAGGTCGATCCAGACGGCCCCGCTCAGGGGTGCCGCCTTCTCCCCACGCAGCAGGGACCCGTCACGCACGGCAAAGGTTGTCAGCATCCACCGGATTCCTTGAGGCAGGGTGCGGGGCCGAAGCCGCCGGTAGAGAAGAAATCAGCCGTGGGCAACGCCCTCGGAGCGCTGGAGGCAAGGTGTCACGCCGATGAAATCCGCGGCCTCGGGGTGCCGGCCGGAAGGGCGCGTGCCATCCTCGGGGCGGACGAGCTGGCAGGTGGACAGTCCCGCCTCCCGCGCCGCGTCCAGCTCCTCGGCCACGTCGGAGAGGAACAGGATGGCGCCCGGCGACGCGCGCCAGGCGCCGGCGATGCGCGCATAGCTGGCAGCCTCGCGCTTGGCGCCCATGCGGGTGTCGAAGAAGCCTTCGAAGAGGCCCTCCAGGTCGCCGGCCTCGGAATGGCGGAACAGGAGGCGCTGCGCCTCCTCGCTGCCGGAGGAATACACGGCCAGCCGGAGGCCGGAGGCCTGCCATTCCCGCAGCGCCGGCGCCACATCAGGCCAGAGATGCCCGCGCAACGCGCCCTCGGCATAGCCCTGGCGCCAGATCAGCCCTTGCAGCGCCTTGAGCGGCGTGACCTTGGCATCCTCCGCCATCCAGCCGCGCAGCGTGGCGAGCTTGTCCTCGCCCGGCACGTCGCGAAGGGTGGCGGCCACGTCCGCGCGCGCGGCGTGGCGGGCGAGGAAGTCTTCCAGCGCCTCGGCCGCATAGGGGAACAGGCTGCGGTGGACGAAGGCGATGGCGGTGGTGGTGCCCTCGATATCCGTCAGGATGTGGGTGGGCGGCATCAGCCCACCTGGACGGGAAAGCGCTCCGCCATGTCCGTCCCGGTGTAGTGGGGGGTCCAGCCGCTCGTGTCGGTGAAGACGCGCAGCACGGTGAAGTCCGGCGCGTCGCCGCTGTCGAACCAGTGCTGGGTGTTGGCCGGCACGCTGATCAGGTCGCCCTGGGTGCAATGGGCGTCATAGACGCGGCCATTGATGTGCAGCACGAAATTGCCGGCGCCCTCGTGGAAGAAGCGCACCTCGTCCTCGGTGTGGATGTGCTCCTTCAGGAACTTGTCCCGCAGGGCGTCCTTCATAGGGTGCTCGGGCGTGAGCTGGATGACGTCGGCGGTGCCGGCGGCGGTCTCAGCCAGGAAGGCATCCAGGCGGGGCTTGTAGGCGGCCAGCACGGCGTCGGCCGGGGCCTTGGGCGGCAGGTCCGCCACCGGCCAGCGCTCGAAGCGCACGCCGACCTCGCGCAGGGCGGCGGCGATCTCGTCCGGGTTCTCGGTGCGCTGGAGCTCGGCCTTGGTGGCGGCGTCCCAGATGGTGAGGCGGCTCATGGCGGGTCACTCCCTTGCAGGGTGGTCAGGGCAGGCGCGCGGCTTCCAGCTCGCAGGCCAGCATGAATTCCAGGGCTTCCAGGCGCATCAGGGCGCCGGGCATGTCCTCGCCCCACACATATACGCCATGGCCGCGCAGGATGTAGCCCGGAGGAACATCGGGCGCTGCATCCCAGACCTGCTCCACGCGGGCCTGGAGGCGCGCGATGTCCTGGTCGTTGTCGAGGATGGGCAGGCGGATGCTGGCCTCATGCGTGGGAAGGCCCGGGAAGGCCTTCAGCAGCTCGTAGCCGGACAGCTCCAGGTGGTCGCCGCCGCGGCGCGACAGGACCGTGGCCGGCACCGAATGGCCATGCAGCGCGGCGCGGGCGGCGGGGAAGCGACGGTAGATGCCGCAATGCAGCCCCGTCTCGGCCGATGGGCGCAAATTGGACGCCTCGGGCCGCCCATGCAGGTCCACCGCCATCGCCCCGTCCTCCGGGATGAAGCCTTTGTGAAAACCCGAACGAGTGATGGCGATGCGC
Organism: Roseococcus suduntuyensis; assembly: GCF_014196305.1. Lineage (GTDB taxonomy): Bacteria > Pseudomonadota > Alphaproteobacteria > Acetobacterales > Acetobacteraceae > Roseococcus > Roseococcus suduntuyensis. Next base: position 685,571 of record NZ_JACIDJ010000001.1, on the reverse strand, counting down.
CCATCCGCCAGGCGCAGCGAGATGTTGCCGGCCGTGGCCGGCACCCAGCCGCGTTGGTCCAGGCGACGTCCGGCGGCGCGGATCGTTTCCACCGCCTCGGCAGGAAGGGGGCTCATCGGGGCGAAGGGCGCGCCGGGCTTGCCGGCGCGCGGCGCATCAGGCGGCGGGGCGGCCGCCGGCGGGCTGCTGCGCCTCGGTGTGGGTCGCCGCCGCGGGCTGCGGGCCCGGGATATTGCCCTGCGGCGCCGCCGGCGGCGCGCTGTCGGCCGTCATGGCGGCGTCCGCGGGCTTGTCGTCGTCCTTGATGTTCTTCTTGAACGACTTGATGCCGGTGGCGAGGTCGCCCATCAGGCCGCTGATCTTGCCGCTGCCGAACAGCAGCAGGACGACCAGAAGAACAACCACCCAATGCCAGATGCTGAAGGTACCCATCGTCGCGCCTCGATCCCTATCGGAACTCTGTGGGGCGGAACCTAGTCCGCGCGCGGCTTGAGCGCAAACACCGGTTCGCCGATCCATCACGATGTGGGGAGGCCGCCCCCCCGAGGCAATGCCCAGAACCGATCCAGGGGGCCCATCCACATGGACGAGGCGCAACATCGTGCTTGCAAAACGATCGCGGCTGCGGCATGTCTCGCCGCGATCCGGGCCCCTCTGGCGGCCGGTGGTTGTCCAGGGCCCTGCCCAGCCAGCCACCCTCCGTGATGTCGGATCATTCCACCAACATCGTCGCGGCCCCGCATGCCGGGGTCACGCCAGGGGTCCAAGTTCATGGAATTCATTGCCCTCGAATGGCTGGGGAAGCCTGTGTGGATGTGGACGGGCTTTGTCGCCATCGTCCTCGCCCTGCTCGCCTTCGACCTCGGCGTCCTCAACCGTGAGAACAAGGAGATGGGGATCCAGCAGAGCCTGCTGCTCTCCGTCTTCTACATTGGCTTCGCTATTCTTTATGGCGGCGGCATCTGGTGGGCCTATGAGGCCGGCGTCATCACCACCAGCGACGGCAGTCATGCCGGCATGGCCTATTTCACGGGCTTCTTCATCGAGAAGGCCTTGTCCATCGACAATGTCTTCGTGATCAGCCTGATCTTCGGCTACTTCGCCATTCCCCGGAAATATCAGTACCGCGCGCTGGTCTGGGGCATCCTGGCCGTCATCGTACTGCGCGGGCTAATGATCGCGGTGGGTGCCGCCCTGGTGCAGAACTATGGCTGGGTGCTGTATTTCTTCGGCGCCTTCCTCATCGCGACCGGCGTCAAGATGCTGGTGGTGCCGGAATCCGACCCCGACGTGTCCAAGAACCCGGTGGTGCGCTTCCTGAACAAGCGCATGCGCGTGACGAAGGAACTGCACGGCCAGAAGTTCTTCGTGCGCGAGGTGGACGAGAAGACGGGCAAGCTGGTGCGCGCCGCCACGCCGCTCTTTGTCGCGCTGGTGGTCATCAACATCGCCGACCTGATCTTCGCGGTGGACAGCGTGCCGGCCATCTTCGCCATCACGACCGACACCTTCATCGTCTACACGGCGAACATCATGGCCATCCTGGGCCTGCGCGCGCTGTATTTCGCCCTGGCCGCCATGGTCCACCGCTTCGAATACCTGAAGTATGCGCTGGCGATGGTGCTGGTCTTCATCGGGCTCAAGATTTTCTGGAACAGCCTGGTGGGCAAGATGGACCCGGCCATCTCGCTCGGCGTCACGCTGGCGCTGATCCTGGGCGGCGTGCTGTTCTCGCTGTGGAAGACCCGTGGCGAAACGCGCGAGGAAAAGACCCAGCCCAGCTGAACGGCCTTCACGGGCCAGGCTCCGAGCGGCCGCCCAGCACGTCCGAAAGCGTGATCAACCAAGTTTGATCACGCTGTAGCCGGGTTCTCCGGCCAGTCATGCTTCGGGTAGCGGCCGCGCATGTCCTTGCGGACATCGGCCCAGCCCGAGGCCCAGAACCCCGCCAGATCGGCCGTGATGGCCACGGGCCGCCCGGCGGGGGAGAGCAGCGCCACCTGCAGCTTCACCCGGCCCCCCGCCAGCTGCGGCATGTCGCGCAGGCCGAACAGGTGCTGGGCGCGGGCTTCCAGGGTGGGCGTCTCGGCGGTGTAGTCCACCGCCGCACTCCGCCCGTTCGGCAGCGAGAGGCGCGCAGGCAAGGCGGCGTCCAGCTTTCGGCGCAAGTCACCGGGCAGCAGCGCCTGTGCCACATCCACCCCCTTCAACTCGCTCAGCTTCGACATGCCCGCGCAATATGGCGCCAGCCAGTCCCGCGCGGTGGCCACCAGCGCGGCCTCCGACACATCGGGCCAGGGCGCGCCTTCCAGCGCGTGCATCCGCGCGATCCGCGCGCGCAACTGCCGGCCCGATTCGCCCCAGTCCAGGTCGCGGAAGGCGCGTTCCGCCGCCGCGACCGCCAGGGCCTCCGCGATCACGGAAGGGTCCGCGCCGGGCAGGGGCGATTCCTCCAGCACCAGCGGGCCGAACATCAACCGCTTGCGGGCCAGCACGGCGCCGGCGCGCGCGTCGAAGCTGGCGCCTTCCACCGTGCGGAAGCGGTCGGGGAAGCGCGCCTCCAGCACGGCGCGGCTGACGGGCGCCGCCATGCGGATGCGCGCCTCGGTGCCTTTCAGTTCCAAATCCGCCACGGCCAGCAGGGTCTGCTTGGCCAGCGGGTCCGCCACAGACAAGCGCGCCCCCTGCCCTGAGGCCATGCGGAAGGCGCCATCCATGGTGCCGCGCTTCAGCGCGATCCGGTCGGGGAAGCCGGCGGCCAGCAGCGCGCCGGCATCGCCCTCGGGCGGTGTGTTGCCATGGACGCCCAGGCGCCGCCGGTGCAGGGCGGCGGTGCGACGGATGTTGCGCAAGGCGATGCCGTCCGCCTCCTCTCGCCCATGGCCGTGCAGGGCGTCCACGCGCAGGGTGATGTCGGCCGGTGGCTCCCGGCCCCGCAGCGGGTCGCGTTCCTCCAGCAGCGCGGCCAGGTCGGCGGCCAAGGCGGCCTCCCCCTCATCGGCCACGGCGCACATCATGCGGGCGAGGCGCGGATGCGTGCCCATGCGGGCCATGCGCTTGCCCGTCACCGTGATGCGCCCCTCGCCATCCAGCGCGTCCAGGCTGGTCAGCAGGGCGCGGGCGGCGGCCACCTGGCCCTCGGGCGGGGCGTCGAGGAAGGGCAGGTCGCGCGGCGCCACGCCCCAGGCGGCGCAATCCAGGACCAGGGAGGAAAGCTCCGCCTCCAGGATCTCAGGCCGGTCCTGCAAGGGCAGGCCGCGATGCAGCGCCTCGCTCCACAGGCGGATGGCCACCCCCGGCTCGGTGCGGCCCGCGCGGCCGGCGCGCTGCTCAGCGGCAGCACGGCTGATGCGCGCGGTGACCAGGCGCGTCAGCCCCGTCGCGCCATCCAGCCGCGGCGTGCGGCGGAAGCCGCCATCCACCACGATCCGCACGCCCGGCACGGTCAGCGAGGTTTCCGCAATGGAAGTGGCCAGCACCACCCGCCGACGTGGCCCCGGCGTCAGAGCGCGGTCCTGTTCGGCGGGCGGGAGTTCGCCGTGCAGCGGCAGCACATCGGCGTCCAGGCCCGAAAGCCGTTCGGCCGTGCGGCGGATTTCGCCCCAGCCGGGCAGGAAGGCCAGCACATCGCCCGGCTCGCGCGCCATGGCTGCGCGGATGGATTGCGCCATGGCCTCGGGCAGGTCGCGCGGGTCGGTCAGGTCGCGGCGGTGGTGTTCCACCCGCACCGGGAAGGCGCGGCCGGCGCTTTCCACCAGCGGGCCGCCCAGCAGGCCCGCGAAACCCTGCGCGTCCAGCGTCGCGGACATCGCTAACAACCGCAATTCCGGCCGCAGCCCGCGCTGGATGTCGAGGCACAGCGCGAGGCCGAGATCGGTGTCCAGATGCCGCTCATGCGCCTCGTCGAAGATGACGGCGGCCACGCCCTCCAGCCCCGGGTCGGATTGCAGGCGCCGCACCAGCAGGCCTTCCGTCACCACCTCGACCCGCGTGGCGGATGAGGTCGCGCGGTCCAGGCGCGTGGTGATGCCCACGGTCTGGCCCAGGCTTTCGCCCAGCATCTCCGACATGCGGCGGGCGGCGGCGCGGGCGGCGACGCGGCGGGGTTCCAGCACCAGGATCTTGCTGCCCTGCGCCCAGGGTTCCTCGCGCAGCACCAGGGGCACCAGTGTGGTCTTGCCCGCGCCGGGGGGCGCGACCAGCACCGCGCTCGACCCCTCGCGCAGCGCCTGGCGCAGGGCGGGCAGCGCCTCCTCGACGGGAAGGGTCACACCCAGCCTTCCGCGACCGCCTTGCCGATCATCGTGCCGCCCTCCACCAGCGCATGCCCGGCGCGGAGGTTTTCCGCGGTGATGGGGCCGAGATGGCGCGTCAGCGTGGTCCGCAGCGTGCCGGCATCCAGCAGGGCCGCCGCCTCGGTCAGCAGGCGGTGCTGGGCCTCCATGTCCGGCGTCTGGAACAGGCTGCGCGCGAACATCCCCTCCCAATGGAACCCGGCGGATTTGGCGCGCAGCAGGCTCATGTCCAGCGCGCTGCCCTCGTCGATGGCGCAGATCATCCCCTGCGGCGCCAGCAGCGCGCAGAGCACGGGCCAGTTCGCGGCCGTGTTGGTGGTGGAGAAGATGCGCGACACGCGCAGCTTCAGCGCCTTCACCTGCGCCGCCATGTCCTCGCGGTGATCAATGACGTGGTGCGCGCCGAGGTCCATGCACCAGTCCCGCGTCTCGGGGCGCGAGGCCGTGGTGATGACCGTCATGCCCGAAAGCTTCCGCGCGAGCTGGATGGCGATGGAACCGACGCCCCCCGCCCCGCCCACGATCAGCACCGCCTCGCCCGTCGGCGCGGGGTCGCGCGCGATGCGCAACCGGTCGAAGAGCCCCTCCCAGGCGGTGAGGGTGGTCAGCGGCATGGCGGCAGCCTCCGCGAAAGTCAGGCTGGACGGCATGCGGCCCACCACGCGCTCATCCACCAGCTGAAGCTCGGCGTTGCTGCCTGGGCGGTTGATGGCGCCGGCCCAGAAGACCTGGTCACCTGGCTGGAACAGCACGGCGTCAGGGCCCACGGCGCGCACCACGCCCGCGCCATCGAAGCCCAGGATGCGCGGGGTCCCCTTGGGGTCGGACTTGGCGCGCTGCTTCGCATCCACCGGATTGACCGACACAGCATGCACCTCGACCAGCACATCCCGGCCGGTGGGCGCCGCGGGGTCCGGCAAGTCCATCTCCTGCAAGGAGTTGGCGTCAGTCACGGGCAGGCAGTGGGTGTAGGCGATGGCCTTCATCGGGCGCTTCCCTTGTAACGTTTTGTGTCGAAGATCATGAACTGGCTGACATGTTCCGACCCCCACCCTATTCCCCCGCGAGACGAAACGGGAGACGGCCCCATGGACCTGAAACTGCTTTCCTTCGCCCGCCGCGCCGCGCTGTTCGGCGCGGCCGGCCTGGCCACCGCCACCGCGACCCCCGCCGCCGCACAGCAGGCCCAGCCGGCCCGCAGCGTGCCGCCCCAGCAAGGGCCCATGCCGCCCCGCTTCCACCGCATGAAGGTGGGCGATGTGGAGGTAACCACGCTGCTGGACGGCGCCATGCAGGGCCAGCCCGACGGCATCCAGCGCTTCTTCCCCGACAGCACGCCCGAGCAGATCGCCCCGCTGCGCGAACGCGCCTTCCGCAGCGAGACGGGCGGGCTGCACCAGCCGGTCGGCGCCTATCTGCTCAACACCGGCCGCAACCTGGCGCTGGTGGATTGCGGCGGGCATTCCAGCTTCATCCCCACCACGGGCCAGACGCTCGATGCGCTGCGCGCCGCCGGCTACAGCCCGGAGCAGGTGGACACGGTGCTGCTGACGCACATCCACCCGGAGCATGCGCTGGGCCTCAGCTATGACGGCACCACGCGCAACTTCCCCAATGCCGAGATCGTCGTCACGCAGGTGGACCACCAGTTCTGGACCGACCCCGGCATGGAAAGCCGCGTGCCCCAGGGGCAGCGCTTCATCCAGGCCGCACGCCGCGCCATCGCGCCCTATCCGAACCGCATCCGCACGGTCGAGATGCGCGCGGGCCTCGAAGTCATCCCCGGCGTGTTCATGGAGCCCGCACCCGGCCATACGCCCGGCCATGTCAGCTTTCGCCTGACCTCGCAAAACCAGACCATGCTGATCTGGGGCGACATCGCCCACCAGATGGTCATCCAGCTCGCGCGGCCGCGCTGGCGCGTGGGCGTGGACGTGGACGCCGATGCGGGGGTGGAAAGCCGCGTCCGCACGCTCGACATGCTGGCGAGTGAGGGCATCCTGATGGGCGGCGTGCATGTGCCCTGGCCCGGCTTCGGCCGCATCATCCGGGATGGCGAGGGCTATCTCTACGTGCCCCGCCCGGCGCAGTTCACCTGAACCCCCGATGCGCGCGCGGATTGACCCCGCGCGCGCGTCTCGGCAACAGGGTGGTGGAACCCTGGAGAGCCGCGCATGCCCGCCACCCATCGCCTGTCCGCCACGCCCGAGACCATCCGCTGGGGCACCTTCGACGCCAGCTACAAGCCGCTGGTCGAGGTGGAGAGCGGGGATCTCGTCATCCTCGAATGCGTCTCCGGCGGGCCGGAGGTGATGCCGGACCCGGCCTCGGGCCTGAAGGTGCCGGCGCACCTGGCCGCGATCCATGCCAGCAACCCGCCCCGCCTCGGGCCGCACATCCTGACCGGGCCGGTGGCCGTGAAGGGCGCCATGCCGGGCGACGTGCTGCGCGTGGACATCGAGAAGATCGAGCTGGGCTGCGACTGGGGCTTCTGCGGCTTCCGCCCCCTGGGCGGCACCCTGCCCGAGGACTTCCCCTACAAGCGCATGCTGCACATCCCGGTGGACCGCGAGAAGCGCACGGGCCATGTGCCGGTGGGCCCCGGAGTCACCTTGCCGCTCTCGCCCTTCTTCGGCGTGATGGGCGTGGCCCCCCCGGCCGAATGGGGCGCCATCTCCACCAAGGAGCCGCGGGCCCATGGCGGCAACCTCGACAACAAGGAGATCGGCGAGGGGGCCACGCTCTTCCTGCCCGTCCATGCCCCCGGCGCGCTGTTCAGCGCGGGCGATGGCCATGGCGTGCAGGGTGATGGCGAGGTGTGCATCAACGCCCTGGAAATGTGCCTGACAGGGCATTTCCGCCTGACGGTCGAAAAGGGCATGGACCTCAAATACCCCCGCGCCGAGACCGCCACCCACTTCATCTCCATGGGCATGCACGAGGATCTGGACGAAGCGATGAAGCGCGCGCTGCGCGAGATGATCGGCTTCATCACCAGCCGCACCAACCTCAGCGCGGCCGATGCCTACCAGTTCTGCTCGCTGGCGGTGGATTTCCACGTGACGCAGACCGTGAACGGCGAGAAGGGGGTTCATGGCCTGCTGAAGAAGGGCTTGCTGTTCTGAGGCGCTGACCGCCCCCGGCTGGCACAGGATTTGCTGCATTGCAGCATGACCCGCACTTGCGGGTCAGGTTCCTGTTTCATCTGGAGGTTTCATGCGCCGTCGTTCCCTGCTGGCCCTGCCCGGCCTGATTGCCACCCCCGCCCTGGCGCAGGGCGGGTGGCGCACCGCCTCGCCCGTCCGCTACGTCGTTCCCTTCCCGCCCGGCTCCAGCTTCGACACGGTCGGGCGCGCGGTGGCGGAGGGCGCGGCCTCCCTGCTCGGCCAGAATGTCGTGGTGGAAAACCGCCCCGGCGCGGGCACGCTGGTCGCCGTGCAGGCCGTGAAGGCCATGCCCGCCGATGGGCAGACGGTGCTGATGGTCGCCAACAGCTTCACCGTGAACCAGACGCTGCACCAGCCGCGCCCCTATGACGCCGAGGCGGATTTCGACCCGCTGGCCCTGCTGGTCTACACGCCGCATGTCCTGGTCTGTCACCCCTCCGTCGCGTCGGATTTCGCGGGCTTCCTGGCGAAGGCGCGGGCGCCGGGCCGTGGCCTCAGCTTCGGCACCAATGGCCAGGGCACCAGCCAGCACATGGGGCTGGAGCACCTGAAGATCCTGGCCGGGCTGAACGCCGAGCACGTGCCCTATCGCGGCGTGGCGCCCATGCTGGTGGATCTGCTGGCGGGGCGGGTGGACTACTCCATCGGCAACCTGCCGGACGTGCTGCCCGGGCTGCGCGACGGCCGCCTGGTCGCGCTGGGCATCGTCAATGCCACGCGCCACGCCATGCTGCCCGAGGTGCCCACCTGCGCGGAGCTGGGCTTCCCGCAGCTTCTCTCCGACACCTGGTATGGCGTGGTGATGCCCAAGGGCGCGGCGCCGGCGGTGCGCGAGGCGCTGTCCAACGCCTTCCTCACCTCCATCCGGCGGCAGGAGACGCAGGCGCGGCTGGGTGCCATCGGCATCGACGTGCTGGCGCAGGGGCCGGACGCGCTTCGGGACCGCATCCGCAGCGACACGGCCACCTATGCCCAGATCGTCCGCACCGCGAACCTGACCGCGGGCTGAGGCGAGACGGCCGGCGCCCGCCCAGGGCGCCGGCACCTTCGCGGGGTCAGGTCCCGATCACGCCGCCATCGTTCTTGGTGATGACGATGGTGGCCGAGCGGGGCAGCCGCCCCTCGCCATCGGGCCAGGCGCTGTTCACGCGGCCCGCGGCGAAGTCCGCCGCCGTGGTGGTGGCGCCGGGGTGCTGCACGTTCACGAACATGGTGCGGCGGTCCGGCGTGGTGACGACGCCCGTGATCTCCTGGCCGACAGGCCCGGTGAGGAAACGGCGGATTTCGCCCGTCACGGGGTTGGCGCAGAGCATGGCGTTGTTGCCGAAGGGCGCCAGCGCGCCCCGCAGCTGTTCGTTCTCGCCGATATCGGTCTGGATCCAGAGGCGACGGTCCGCGTCGAACCACAGCCCGTCCGGGCAGGCGAAGGTGTTGTCGGCGGTCAGCGCCGCGTCGCCGGCCACGCGGCTGTTGTCCTCGGGCCCCGCGATCACGAAGAGGTCCCAGGCGAAGCGGGTGGCGGCATGGTCGTCGCCCTCCTCGCGCCAGCGCACGATCTGGCCGAAGGCGTTGCGCGAGCGCGGGTTGGCGGCGTCCACCTGCGCCTCGGTGCGGCGGCTGTTGTTGGTCAGGGTGAAGTAGACGCGGCCATCCACCGGGTCCACCGCGCCCCATTCCGGGCGGTCCATCTTGGTGGCGCCCACCGTGTCGGCGGCCAGGCGCGTGTTCACCAGCACCTCGCCCTGGTCGGCGAAGCCGTTGGCGGCGGTCAGCGGGCCCTGGCCATGCACCAGCGGCAGCCATTCGCCGGTGCCGTCCGCGTTGAACTTCGCGGCGTAGAGGGTGCCCTCGTCGAGCAGCGCGCCACTCGCGCTGGCGGCCTGGAACGGCGCGCGGCTCACGAATTTGTAGATGTACTCGAAGGTGCTGTCGTCGCCCGAATAGGCCACCACCGGCCGGCCCTCGGCCACCGGGCCGAACACCACGCCCTCATGCGCGAAGCGGCCGAGCGCGGTGCGCTTCACCGGCGTGCTGGCGGGGTCGAAGGGGTTGATCTCCACCACCCAGCCGAAGCCGTTGGGCTCGTTGCGGTAATCGGCGGTGGCGTCGGCGCCCTGGATGGTGGCGTTGAAGCGCACGAATTCATCCGCCCCGCCACGCGCCTGGTCCCAGTTGTAGCGGGATTGCTGGACCGGCACGCCATAGCGCGCCTGCTCACGCGGGCGTTGTTCCGCCTGGACGCGGTTCACGAAATAGCCCGCCCAGTTCTCCTCGCAGGTAAGGTAGGTGTTCCAGGGCGTCACGCCATGCGCGCAGTTGTTGAGGGTGCCGCGGGTGCGGGTGCCGTCCGGGCTGTACTTGGTGCGCATCAACGCGTGGCCGCGCGCCGGGCCCGCGATCTCCATGGGCGTGCCGGCGGTGACGCGGCGGTTGCGCGAGTCGGCCACCACGTTCCAGGCACCATCGGCGCCGCGTGCGATACGCACGACCGAGACGCCATGGGCGTTGATCTCCTTCAACGCCTCGTCGGGGTTGCGGGCGCCATCCTCCAGCGGCATGCGGCCTGCGCCGAGGCTAAGGCCGGCGGCGCGGGCATGCATGAACCGCGGCTCCACATACTCGTGGTTCAGCACGAGCAGGCCTTCGGTGCTGCTGCCCTGGTCCGGCGCCCGGCCCTCGATGGGGAAGAAGTGCATGCCGTCATGGTGCGCGCCGATGGCGCGGCCCTGTTCCTCACCCGACATTTCGACCAGGGGTCGGCCGGTGCTGCCATCCAGCATCGTGCCCTGCGGGATCAGCACCTGCACGGAATAGCCAGGCGGAAGGGTGATGCGGTCCTGCACCGCGACGGGCACGGGTTGGAAGCCGATGCTGGGCTGCGGGCCGGTGGCGGTGGCTGAGGCCTCGGCCGAGCCGGCGGGCAGGAAACCCGTCATGAAGGCGGCCATGCCGCCCGCCATCCAGCCGCGGCGCGACACGCGCTGCGCCGCGATGTCAGCGAAGAAGGGGTTGGCGGAGCGGTTGGACAGCGGCTCGTCACCCGCTTCGATGTCAACAAGGGCGTCGTGCTGGGAGTGGATCATCGGGATGCCTCGTCCTGGCCTGGCGGCGGCAACGCGCCCCGCCTCGCGCCGTTGATCCATGCCCACCGTGACGGTTGGGCTGCGGGATCCGTGACGAATGCGTGATGATGTGTTTGCGGAAGGGGATGGCTTGGGTCACGGCGCGCCCTGGGGCAGGGTGGCGGCATGACCCATACCCTCATCGCCGATCTGGGGGGCACAAATGCCCGCTTCGCCCTGGCCGAGGACGGCCGGCATGGCCGCATCATGGCCCTGCGCGTGAAGGAACATGACGGCCCCGCCCCGGCCATCCGCCAGGCGCTGCAACGCCTCGGGCATGATGGCCCGCTCGCGCGGCTGGTCTGCGCGCTGGCGGCACCCATCGAAGCCGGGCCCATCCGCCTGACCAACGCGCCCTGGGTGCTCGACCGCGAGGCACTGCGCGAGGAACTCGGCATCGGCCAGGTGGAATTCCTGAACGACCTGGAAGCCACCGCCTGGTCCCTGCCTGCCCTCGTGGCGGATGACCTTCGCACCCTCCATGCGGGCGAGGCCGTGTCCGGCGCGCCGCTGCTGGTGGTGGCCCCGGGCACGGGGCTGGGCATGGCGGCGATGGCCGCCGGCCAGGCGCTGGCCACCGAGGCGGGGCACAGCGCCTTCGCCCCCGGCGATGCTGTGGAGGATGCGCTGCTGGCCCATTTGCGCGGCACCCATGGGCCGGTCTCGAACGAGGATCTGCTCTCCGGCAGCGGCCTGCCCCGCCTCTATGCCGCGCTGGCCGCGATGCGCGGCGGCACGCGCAGCCCGAAGAACGCCGCCACCATCGCCGACGCCGCCCGCGGCGGCGACATCCTGGCGCAGGAAGCGGTGGGGATGTTCTGGCGCGCGCTGGGTGGCTTCTGCGGCGATGCGGCACTGCTGCTGGGCGCGCGCGGCGGCGTCTATCTCGCCGGCGGTGCGGCGCAGAAGCTGTTCGACCTGCTGCCGGTGGAGGCCTTCCTGAACCGCTTCCGCGACAAGCCCAAGATGCAGGCCTATCTCTCCCGCATCCCGGTGCATGTCATCATCCATGACCAGCCCGCGCTGATGGGGCTGGCGCGGTACGTGGCGCGCCAGCCGTAAAGCAGCCCACAGGACCGAGCGCCGACAAGGCGCGCCCTCAGTCGTAGGTGACGATGTTCGCCGCCACCTCGCGGTCATAGCCACGGCTCGCGAGCAGGAGCTGGCGCGTATAGGCCTCGCGCGGTTCCTGGCGGCGCAGGGTAGCCACGTCCATCTCTTCCACGATGGCGCCGCGGTTCATCACCGCCAGCCGGTCGCACATATGCGCGATGACCGCGAGGTTGTGGGAGACCAGCAGCATGGTCAGGTTATGGGCCCGGCGCAGGCGCCGCAGCAGGTTCAGGATTTCCGCCTGCACCGAGACATCGAGCGCGGAGGTCGGCTCATCCAGCAGCAGCACCTTGGGCTCCAGCATCAAGGCGCGTGCAATGGCCACGCGCTGCCGCTGGCCACCCGAGAGCTGGTTGGGGTAGCGGAAGCGGAAGGCGGGGCCGAGGCCCACATCCGACAGCGCGCGCTCCACACGCGGCCCCACATCCCCGATGCCCTGGATTTCCAGCGGCTCGCTCAGCGCGCGGTCCACGGTGTGGCGGGGGTGCAGCGAGGAATAGGGGTCCTGGAACACCATCTGCACCAGGCGCGGCAGGCGGTCGTCGCGCTGGCCCACGGACACGCCGGCCACCGCGGCGTCGCCCGTCCAGTGCGGGTTCAGCCCCGCCAGCACGCGCAGCGCGGTGGACTTGCCGGAGCCGCTTTCGCCCACCAGGCCGAAGCTCTCGCCCTCGGCCACGGAGAAGTTCACGTCGCGCACCGCCCGCACCGCCTGCGCACCCTGCCCGAAGGTCACGTTGAGGTTCCGCACCTGGATCATGCGGTCAGTCCTTCAGCCAGGCGGGGTCGCGCTTGAGCGTGGGCAGCTCGGCGCGGTCGTCATCAATGCGGGGCAGGCTGTCCAGCAGGCCCTGGGTGTAGGGGTGGGTGGCCTGGCGCAGGTCGCGCGCGTGGCGTTCCTCCATCACCCGGCCGCCATACATCACCAGCACGCGGTCGCAGAAGGAGGAGACGAGGTCGAGGTCGTGGCTGATGAAGATCAGCCCCATGCCGCGCTTGGCCACCAGGTCGTCCAGGATGGCCAGCACCTGCATCTGCACCGTGACGTCGAGGGCGGAGGTGGGTTCGTCCGCGATCAGCAAGTCAGGTTCCGGCGCCAGCATCATCGCGATCATGATGCGCTGGCCCATGCCGCCCGAGACCTCGTGCGGGTAGAGGTTGAAGACGCGCTCCGGGTCGCGGATGCGGACGGCCTCCAGCATCTCCATCGCGCGGCGGCGGGCGCCGGCGCCCTTGTCGCGCACCGCCTCGGCGATCTGCTCGCCCACGCGCATCACGGGGTTCAGCGAGTATTTCGGGTCCTGCATGACCAGCGAGATGCGGCTGCCGCGCAGGGCCCGCATCTCGCGCGGGCTGGCGGTCAGCAGGTCGCGGCCGTCGAAGCTGAGGCGTTTGGCCTCCACCCGCGCGTGCGGCGGCAGCAGGCGCAGGATCGAACGGCCGGTGACCGACTTGCCGGAGCCGCTTTCGCCCACGATGCCCAGCCGTTCCCGCCCCAGGCTGAAGGACACGCCCCGCACCGCCCGGAACGGCCCGGTCGGCGTGGGGAAGGTGACGCGGAGATCCTCGACCTCCAGCAGCGGCGTGCTCATGACTTGCGCGGGTCCAGAACGTCGCGCAGCCCGTCGCCCAGCAGGTTGAAGGCGAGGCTGACCACGATGATGGCGATGCCGGGGATGGTGGCGACCCACCACTGGTCCAGCACATAGCGCCGCCCGGCCGAGATCATCGCGCCCCACTCCGCCATGGGCGGCTGCGCGCCGAGACCCAGGAAGCCCAGGCCGGCCGCGGTCAGGATGATCCCCGCCATGTCCAGCGTGACCCGCACCACCAGCGAGGCGATGCAGAGCGGCATGATGTAGGCCCAGAGAATGCGCGCCGTCCGCGCCCCCTGCATCCGCGCCACGGCGATGTAGTCGCTGTTGCGGATGGTGATGGTCTCGGCACGGGCGATGCGCGCATAGGGCGGCCAGGCGGTCAGCGCGATGGCGATGATGGCGTTCTCGATGCCCGGCCCGAGCGCGGCCACGAAGGCCAGCGCCAGGATCAGGCTGGGGAAGGCCAGGAACACGTCGGTGAGGCGCATCAGCACCGCATCCACCCAGCCGCCGAGATAACCGGCCGCCGTGCCCACCAGCAGGCCGATGGGGGCCGCGATGGCCGCCACCAGCACCACGATCATCAGCGTGATGCGCGCGCCATAGACCAGGCGCGAGAAGGTGTCGCGCCCGAACTCGTCGGTGCCGAGCCAGTTGCCCGGCGTGCCCGGCGGCAGCAGGCGCCGCGACAGGTCCTGGGCGTAGGGGTCATGCGTCGCGATCCAGGGCGCGAAGGCGGCCACGACGATCAGCAGCAGCACGATCAACAGGCCAAGCACCGCCAGCTTGTTCCGCTTGAACTGCAGCCAGCCGCGATAGAACTGCCCCAGCCGCGCCTGATTGCGCGAGGCGGGGGTGTCGGTGAGAAGTTGCGCGCGCCAGTTGCTCGTCGCGCCGGAGGTGCGCGGATTATTCATCGGGCCCTCGGGTCCATGAGTTTGTAGAGCGCATCGGACAGCAGGTTCAGTCCCACGAAGACGGCGCCCACCACCAGCGTGCCGCCCAGCACCGCGTTCATGTCGGCCGCCAGCAGCGCGGTGGTGAGGTAGCGGCCGAGGCCCGGCCAGGCGAAGACCGTCTCGGTCAGCACCGCGCCTTCCAGCAGCCGCGCATAGGACAGCGCGATCACGGTGATGAGCTGGACTGAGATGTTCTTCAGCGCGTGCACCCAGATGATGCGCGCCTCGGACAGCCCCTTGGCCCGCGCCGTGATGACATATTCCTGGCTGAGCTGGTCCAGCATGAAGGACCGCGTCATGCGCGCGATATAGGCGATGGAGAAATAGCCCAGCACCGCCGCCGGCAGCACCACATGGCTGACGGCGTTCCAGAACACCTCCCACTCGCCCGCGATGGCCGCGTCAATCAGGATCACGCCCGTGATGGGCGTCACGATGTCCTCGAAGAACACACCAAGCCGCCCCGGCCCCGCGACCCAGCCCAGGATGCCGTAGAACACCAGCAGCCCCATGATGCCCAGCCAGAAGATGGGCACGGAATAGCCCACCAGGCCGATCACGCGCACCAGCTGGTCCGGCCAGCGGTCCTGGTACACCGCGCCCGCGATGCCCATGGGCACGCCCAGCACCACGCCGATGATGGTGGCGATGGTGGCCAGCTCCAGCGTGGCCGGGAACACGCGGGCGATGTCGTCCAGCACCGGCCGGTTGGTCACCAGCGAGGTGCCGAAATCCCCCACCGCCATCTTCTGGACGTAGAGCCAGAATTGCATCCACAGCGGCTGGTCGAGGCCCAGCTCCGCGCGCACCGCCTCATAGACGTCGCGCGGTGCCTGGTCCCCCACCACGGCCAGCACCGGATCAATGGGCACGACCCGGCCGATGAAGAAGGTGACGGCCAGCAGGCCCAGCAGCGTCAGCGCCACCTGGAGGACGAATTCGCCCCCCCGGCGGGCGCCTCGCAGCGCGCCGGCCCCGCCCATGGAGGCACTCATGGAATCAGCCCTTGTTCGCGAGCCAGTAGATGGCCGACAGCCCCGGCGAGCTCGCCATGTAGCCGCGCAGGTTGGAACGGTGCGCCACCTGCACCTGCTGCTGCGCGAAGATCGCGAAGGGGGAGGTGTTCATGAACTCCTCCTGGATCTGGCGGTAGATGGCGGCGCGGGCGTTCTGGTCGCGCTCGGTCATCGCGGATTCGGTGCGCCGGGTCAGCTCGGGAATGTCCCAGCCATTGCGCCAGGTGAGCTTGCCCGGGTTGTCCGTGCCCGGCGGGTTGCTGCTGAAGCTGTCCGCATTGTAGTGCGGGTCCGGATAGCCCAGGCCCCAGATGCCGATGAAGAGCTGGTGGTTCCGCGCGCGGAACTTGGCCAGCACCTGGGCGCCCGTGGCCGGCAGCACCTCCAGCCGCACGCCGCCGCGGGCCATGCTGGCCTGGAGCGTCTGCGCCACGTCCAGCGAGGGGAAGCTGTTCGCCGTATCAATGGTCAGCGCGATGCCGTTGGCGTGCCCGGCCTCGGCCAGCAGGCGGCGCGCGCGGTCGGGGTCATAGGTGTAGGGCCGCGTGTCCACGGCGCCCAGGATGGCGCGGGGGATGAAGCTCTGGTGCGGGAAGACCTGGCCCGGCAGCAGGTTGTTCGCGATCCCGTCATAGTCCACGAGATACTTCAGCGCCTCGACCACCTTCGGGTTCTGCAGCAGCGGGAAGGTCAGGTTGGCGCTGAAATACTGGATGGTGCCGCGGGGGAATTCCGCGAGGCTGATGTTGGGCCGGCCGCGCAGCGCGGTGATGTCGGTCGGCGTCAGGTTGCGCGCCACGTCCACGTCGCCGCGCTCCAGCAGCAGGCGCTGCGTCGCGGCCTCGGGCACATGGCGGACAATGACGCGCTGCAGGTTGGCGCGGCCACGCCACCACTGGTCGTTGCGCTCCAGCGTGTAGCTTTCATTGGGCTGGTAGCGCACCAGGCGATAGGCGCCCGACGCCGCGGAGTTGCGGTTCAGCCAGGCATTGCCCATGTCGTCGCCGGCATTCTGCTGCACCAGACGGCTGTCCAGCACCGAGGCGATGTTGGCCGTGAACAGGTTCTGGATCAGCGTGGGCGCATAGGCCTGGTTGAAGGTGACCTGGACCTCGAAATCGCCGGTCTGGCGGACGTTCTGCTCCACATTGTCGCGCGTGAGACCCACGCTGCGGAACATGAAGGCGGGCGTGCGGTTGATCATCAGCGGGCGGCGCAGCGAATAGACCACGTCGGCCGCCGTCAGCGCGTTGCCCGAATGGAAGCGCACGCCCTGGCGGATGCGGAAGGTGTAGGTCTTGCCGTCCTCGCTGACGGTGAAGCTCTCGGCGATGCCGGGCTGCAGCTCGGCGGTGTCCTTGGTCGGGTCCAGGACGAAGAGCTGGTCATAGACGTTCTTCAGCAGGTCGCTGCCCGTCACCTCGAAGGAGTGGTGCGGGTCCAGCGCCACCAGATCGTCGATCTGGGCCGCGATCACCAGCGCGGTGCGCGGCGTCTGGGCCTGCGCCTCCCGCGCGCCGGGCAGGGCGGCGGCGGCCAGGGCGGCGCCACCGCCAGTGAGAAGGGCGCGCTTGGGAAGGCTCGGCATCATGGGCTCGCGTCCGTCATGGAGGGATGTCCATGACAATCCGCATAACTTGCCCCCCAGCGTCAAGCGTCGCCGTCGGCCCCCATTGCCGGCACGCCTTCCAGGGCGTGGCTGCCGGCGCGGTAGCGGTGGGTGGAGGCGCCAAAAGCCACCAGCGTGCCCCCCTCGTCCCGCACCTCGCCGCGGGCGAAGAAGACGTTGCGCCCGGCCGTGACCAGCCGCCCCTCCGCGATCAGTGGCACGCCCAGTCGCCCCTGCCCGGTGAAGCGCGTGTCGAGGTCGAGCGTCACGGCATGGCGCTTGCGCCCCGGGGCGGGGCAGAACAGGCCGGCGAAGGCATTGGCCTGGTCCAGCAGGGCCAGCATCACCCCGCCATGCACGATGCCGGAGCGGTTGCCGTGCATGGGGCCGGGGATGCAGCGCAGCCGCGCCAGCCCCTCCTCCCAGAGGATGATCTCGATGCCGAGCAGGTCATGGAAGGGGGAATGCGCCTGGGCGCGGAAATGTTCGGGCAGGTCCATGGCCGGAAGGGGAGGGGCGGCCCGCCCTTCCGTCAAGTGATGGTCAGTTCCTGAAGGGCGGCATCCATTTCCGCGAAGCTGGGCATGTGTTGGGTGGGAGCGACCTTGCGGCCCGTCTCCACCGAGACCTGCGGGGCATTGCCGTGCAGGTGGGCGACGATGACGGCGCGGATCACCTCGTAATAGTAGGACTCCTCTTCGACCACGCCCTTCAGCCGCGAGGCCATGGGGCCGGTCAGGCCATAGGCCAGCAGCACGCCCAGGAAGGTGCCGACCAGCGCGCCGCCGATCATCTTGCCGAGCACCGCGGGGGGCTGGTCGATGGAGGCCATGGTCTTGATGACGCCCAGCACGGCCGCGACGATCCCCAGCGCCGGGAAGGCATCGGCCACGCTCTGGAGCGCGTGGGAGGAGTGCAGTTCCTCCTCTTTGATCTTCTTGAGCTCCCGCGACATGGTGTCCTCGATCTGGTGCGGGTCATCGGCATTCATGCCCACCATGCGGAGGTAGTCGCAGATCAGATCGGTGGCGTGGTGATCGGCCAGGATGCGCGGAAACTTGGCGAAAGCGGCGCTTTCGCTTGGCTTCTCGATATGCGGCTCCAGCGCCATCGCGCCCTTGGTCTGGGCCAGCCGCACGAAGAAGTAGAGAAGCGAAAGCAGGTCCGTGTAGTCCTGCTTCTTGAACTTGCCGCCCTTGATGATCTTCCCGATGCCACCCAGCGTGTGCTTCACGTCGTGCATCGAGTTGGCCATCAGGAAGGAACCGACGGCGGCGCCGCCGATCATCATCATCTCGAAGGGCAGCGCCTTGATGATGATGTCGAACTTCCCGCCGGCGATCAGATATCCGCCGAACACCATGATGAGCAGGAAGATGAAGCCACCGATCGTGGTCATCGCGGCATCTCCGCCTGGCGCAGGAGGGTGACGGACACGCGACGGTTGCCCGCCGCACGGGGATCCTCGGGGAGGAGGGGCTCGCGGTCGGCCATGCCGATCACGCCGCGCAGCCGCGCCTCGGCCACGCCGCCCTCCATCAACAGGCGGCGGGTGGCGTTGGCGCGGTCCGCGGAAAGGTCCCAGTTGGTGCGGGTGCCGCCGCGGAAGGGCGTGCTGTCGGTATGGCCCGTCACGGTCAGCGGGTTGGGCAGGGCCGCCACCGCTTCCGCCACGGCCCGGATGGCGCGGCGCGTGCGGTCATTGGGCGTGGCGCCGCCGGTGCCGAACATGGGCGTGCCGTCGCTCTCCAGCATCTGGATTCGCAGCCCCTCGGGCACGATCTCGACCAGCATCTGCCGGGCCAGTTCCGCCAGCGCCGGGTCGGCGGTGAAGGCGGCGCGCAGGGCGTCGGCGGCTTCCTCCAGCGACACCTGCTCGGCCTCCACGGCGGCGATCTGACGTTCGCGCGCGGCGGCGGCGGCCTCGCCCATCGCGCCATCGGTGCCGGGCGTGCCCAGTTCGGTGATGGGGCCGGCGCCCGGTTCGGCCGTTCCCTCGATGCTGCCAGCCTCGCCCTCCGCCACGCGGCGCGGGGGCGCGCTGTTCTCCTCGCCGGGCGGGGCGTTGGGGTTGGACTGGTCGGCGATGGGCGGGATGACTTCCTCCTGGTCCTCATCGGCATCGGACTGGGTGGGGCGGGGCCCGCGCTCGATCCGGACCGAGCCCGTATCGGCCGTCATCTGTCCGACGCTGTGCGGTGTCATGCCGCCGAAGGGCATGCCGATGCCCGATTGGCCGGTTGCCAGGGCATTGGATGGGTTGAAGAAATCCGCCAGGCCGCGGCGCTGTTCCTCGGTGGTCGCGTTCAGCAGCCACATCAGCAGGAAGAAGGCCATCATGGCGGTCACGAAATCGGCGTAGGCGACCTTCCAGGCGCCGCCATGATGCCCATGGCCGCCTTCCTCGATCTTCTTGATGACGATCGTGCCGCCCTTGTCCTTGCCGCGCTTGGCCAAGATGATCCCCGTCCGCGGCCTTCTGCCGCGCGGGCATCCTGCCGCCGGCCGGTTAAGGGGCCGTGAATCCCGGGCCCAGCAGCGCCAGCAGCTTGCGCATGGCGCTCGGCATGTGGCGGAGGGCTTCCTCCAGCGGCAGGGCCTCCGCGCCCTCGGGCAGGCGGGGCGTGCGGGCGGCCCAGAGCGTCATGGTCAGGTCGCGATGGGTGAAGCCATGGCGCGCCTCGCCCGGCAGGGGGCGCCAGTTCACCCCGGCCAGGGGGGCGTGGGGCGAGGCCTCCTCGGCGGTCCAGGGTTGCGCGCGCCAGGGGGTGCCGGGCAGGGCCAGCATGCCGCCCAGCAGGCCGCTTTCCGGCCGGCGTTGCAGCAGCAGGCGGCCTTGCCCGTCCAGCAGCGCGAAATGCACCCCATGAAGTTGCGTCCGCGCGGCTTTCGGCGCCTTGCGCGGCAGGCTGGGTGCGAGGCCCAGCGCGAAGCCCCGGCAGGCCTCGCGCCAAGGGCAGAGCGCGCAGGCGGGGTTGCGGGGGGTGCAGATGGTGGCGCCCAGGTCGAACAGCGCCTGGGCGAAGTCGCCCGGCCTGGCGCGCATGGCGGGTTGGGTGGTGAAAAGCTGGCCCAGCCGCGCCAGCTCCGCCCGCGCGCCCGGCAGCGGCGCCTCCACCGCGTGCAGCCGGGCCACAACGCGTTCCACATTGCCATCCATCGGCACCACCGGCGCGCCCAGCGCGATGGCGCCGATGGCCGCCGCCGTATAGGGGCCGATGCCCGGCAGGGCGCGCCAGCCCTCCACCGTTGCGGGTATTGCGCCGGCCATGATGGCGCGCGCCGCCGCGTGCAGGTTGCGCGCGCGGGCATAGTAGCCAAGGCCCGCCCATTCCTCGGCCAGCTCCGCCCATTCGGCGGCCGCCAGCGCCGCCACATCGGGGAAGCGCGCCAGGAAACGCGCATAACGTGGCCCGACCGCCGCCACCGTCGTCTGTTGCAGCATGACCTCGCTGATCCAGATGCGGTATGGGTCGGCCGTGCCGCGCCAGGGCAGGCGGCGGGCGCCACGGTCATACCAATCCAGCAGGTCCTGGGCGGAGGCTTTCATCATGACGAAGAAGGAAGGGGCGCCGGCGCCGCTGTCCAGCCCGGCGCCCGCATATCGCGGCCCGCATGAGCTGGGCGCGCTGATCCCGCGCCTGGCCCGCCCGGCCTTCCGCCGCCGCAGCGCCGCCGCGGCCCAGATCATCGCCGACTGGCCCGCCATCATGGGGCCCGAGCTGGCCGCGATGGCCGAGCCGGTGAAGCTCTCGGCCGGCACGCTGACGCTCGCCTGCACCGGGCCGGCGGCCATGGAACTCAGCCTTCTGGGGCCGGTGGTGATGGACCGGGTGAACGCCCATCTGGGCCGGGTGGCCGTCAGCCGCCTGTCCTTCCGCCAGCGCGCCCCGCGCGCCCTGCCCGCCCGCAAACCCGCGCCCCCGCCCGCCGAACTGCCCCAGGGCACCGTCGCGCGGCTCGACACCCTGCCGGAGGGCGAGTTGCGCGCCGCGCTGGAGCGCATGGCACAGGGCGTCTTCGCCAAAGGGTGACGGGGCGCCGTCGCCGAGCACAGGTCAGGCGGGAGGCCCCGCCCACCTAGCCCGCAGCAGGCGCCATGGCCGGCCGTCAATGGCGGTGAGGCCGAGGCCAATCAGCGCCATGCCCGCGACATGCGGCCCCTCCAGGCGCTCGCCCAGGAAGAGGAAGCCAAGAAGAATCGCGCTGACAGGAATGAGGAACGTCACCAGGGAAATACCGGTAGCCCCCGCCACCGCCAGCACACGGAAGAAGATGACGTAGGCGAGCGCCGTGCTGGCAAGGGCGAGCGCCAGGAGCGCCATCCAGGTGGCCCCACCCGGGGGCGGCAGCGTCCAGGGCGCATCCACCAGGAGGATGACCGGCAGGGCCAGCAGCGCGCTGGCCGAAAGCTGGCCGCAGGCCGACACAAGCGGATCCAGGCCCAAAGCGCGGAAACGGCGCCCCCAGACGCCGGCGAAGGCATAGGAGAGCGCGGCACCAAGCACCGCCAGCTCACCCCACGCAGCGCCATCCCGGCCGAGTGATCCGATCGCCCCGGGCCCTATCATCACGGCGACGCCGCCGATGCCGAGCAGCACCCCCGCGAGGCGCCCCCCGCTGGCCTTCTCCTCGCGCGTCAGGAGATGGGCGACGATGACGGTGAACAGCGGGGTGGTGGCGTTGAGGATGGAGGCGACGCCGCTGGCGATGCGCGTCTGCCCCCAGAAGATGAGCGCGAAGGGGATGAGGTTGTTCAGCACCCCCATGACGGCGAAGGCGAGCAGCGCCTCCCGGGTGATGGGCATGCGCCGCCCGGACAGAAGCACCACGACATGCAGCGCGAGCGCGGCCAGGGCGACGCGGCCGAGGACGAGGGTGAGCGGCGGCAGCTCGGCGACCGCGATCTTGGCGAAGAAGAACGACCCGCCCCAGAGAATGGAGAGGCCAAGGAGCATGGCCCACTCCACAGGGCCCATCGCTTTTGCGTTCACATCGCGCATGGGCTGTGGGATAGCGTCGCGCCGTGCCCTCCCGCTCGCCGGAACCGGACTCCGTCCTCCCCCTCGATGACGCCGAATGCGAGCGCGCGTGGCTGGCGCGCGACCCGGCCTATGACGGGCGGTTCTTCATCCTGGTGCGCACGACCGGCGTGTATTGTCGGCCCGTCTGCCCGGTGCGCCTGCCTCTGCGAAAGAATGTGCGCTTCGCGGCCTCCGCGGCGGCGGCCGAGGCCGCGGGTTACCGCCCCTGCCTCCGCTGCCGCCCGGAGACGGCGCCCTTCGGCCCGGCCTGGAATGGTTCGGCCACGACGGTCGCGCGTGCCCTGCGGCTGATCGAGGAGGGGGCGCTGGATGGCGAGGGCGCGACGGTGGGGGCGCTGGCCGCGCGCCTCGGCGTCGGCGCGCGGCATCTGGCCCGGCTGTTCGCGCGTCATGTCGGTGCCTCGCCGGCGCAGGCCGCCCGCACGGCCCGCCTCCGGCGCGCGCAGCGATTGCTCGACACGACGACGTTGCCCATGACGGACATCGCGGCGCAGGCGGGGTTCGGCAGCCTGCGCCGCTTCAACGCCGCCTTCGCGGCCGCCTACCGCCGGCCGCCCAGTGCCGTCCGGCTGCGAGGTCCGGTCGTCACGGGTTAATGTCACAATCTGTCTCACACCACGCCGACGCTTTGTGCCCAGGCGCGGCGGCGGGTAAACTCCGCCCAAAGCATCAGGAGACCTGGTTCCATGCGGATTTCGCGTCGTCATCTGGGCGTGCTGGGCGGCGGCGTCCTTGCCACGCCGGCTTTCGCCCAAACCCCCGCCCCCACCGACCCGCGCCTCGCGGAACGGAGCACGGGCCAGGCCAACGCCCCCGTGGTGGTGCAGGAATTCTTCTCCCTCACCTGCGGGCATTGCGCCAATTTCCACAATGACATCTGGCCCCAAGTGCGCCGCCAGCTGGTCGAGACGGGGCAGATCCGCATGGTGTGGCGGGACTTCCCCCTGGACGGCATCGCGCTGCTCGCTTCCGCCGTGGCGCGCGCCATGCCGGCCGACCGCTACGAGGCCTTCCTGACCGCCCTGTTCCAGACCCAGGCGCGCTGGGCCTTCGCCCAGGGCCGCCAGGCGGAGGAGCTGGCGCGCATCGCGGCCCTGGCCGGCATGGACCGCGAGGCCTTCAATGCCGTCGCCACCGACCAGGAATTCCATCGCGGCATCCTGTCCCAGCGCCTGGCGGCGGAGCAGCAATACCAGATCCGCGCCACGCCCAGCTTCACCTTCAACGGGCGGCTGCACACGGGCGGACTGTCCTTCGCGGAGTTCGAACGGCAGGTCCGCAGCGCCCCGCGCACGTGAGCGAGACCACGCCTGAAACGGCTGGGCCAGAAACGCCTGGGCCAAAAACGCCCGGACCCGACACGCCTGAACCGGGAGCGGTGGAGGAGGGGCGGCGGCGCCTCTCCGCCACGCTCACGGGCATCTCCATCGCCGGCTTCAAGAGCTTCGCCGAGCCGGTGCAGGTCCCCGTCCTGCCCGGGCTGACGGGCATTGTCGGCCCCAATGGCTGCGGCAAATCCAACGTGGTCGAGGCGCTGCGCTGGGCCATGGGCGAGAGCAACGCGCGGTCCTTGCGCGGCGGCGAGATGGACGACGTCATCTTCGCGGGCACCGCCACCCGCCCCGCCCGCAACCTGGCCGAGGTGGTGCTGCGCCTGGAGGACGCGCTGGGCGTGGCCCCCGCCCCCATGGACCGCGCGGCCGATCTGGAGGTGATCCGCCGAATCGAGCGGGGCTCGGGCAGTTCCTACCGCATCAATGGGCGCGAGGTGCGGGCGCGGGACGTGAACACCATGTTCGCCGACCTCGCCTCCGGCCCGCGCGCCTCGGGCATGGTCAGCCAGGGGCGGGTGGCGCTGCTGATCGGCGCCAAGCCCGAGGAACGGCGCTCGGTGCTGGAGGAGGCCGCGGGCATCGCCGGCCTGCGCGCCCGCCGGCACGAGGCGGAGCTGAAGCTGCGCCAGGCGGAGAACAACCTGGCCCGCAGCGAGGATCTGCTCGGCAGCCTGACCACCCAGCAGGAATCCTTGAAGAAGCAGGCGCGGCAGGCGGCGCGCTACCGCAACCTCTCGGGCCTGGTGCGGGATGCGGAGGGGGATTGGTTCGCCCTGCTCGTCGCACGTGCCGAGGCCGCCATCCAGCAGGCCAGCGCAGCGTTGGAGGAGCGCGGCGACGCCCTGCGCCGGGCCGAGGCGGAGGCCAGCCAGGCCACCCGCGCCGCCGAGACGCTTTCCGCCGCTGTCGAGGCGCCCCGCGCCGAGGAAGGCCTGGCCCGCACCCTGCTGGAACGCCGGCGCGTCGAGGCGGAAAATCTCGCCGCCGAATCCGCCCGCGCCGCCGAGGCGCTGCGCGAGGCCGAGGCCAACCTCGCCCAGCTTCGGGCCGACGTGGCCGATGCGGAAAAGCTGGAAGAGGACGCCCGCGCCGCCGAAACCCGTGCCGGACGCGAGGCCGCCGGGCTGGCCGGCGCCGAGGGCCAGCTTCCCGCCCGCATCGCGGAGGCGGAAGCGGGTGCGGATGCCTTCGCCGCCGAGGTCGCCACCAGCGAGGTCCGCTTGCAGGAGGCGACGGAGGCGGCGGCGCAACTGGCTGCGCGGGCCAACCAGCTCGCTTCCGAACTGAACTTCGCGGAGCAGCGGGCG
This sequence comes from Roseococcus suduntuyensis, assembly GCF_014196305.1. Classification (GTDB taxonomy): domain Bacteria; phylum Pseudomonadota; class Alphaproteobacteria; order Acetobacterales; family Acetobacteraceae; genus Roseococcus; species Roseococcus suduntuyensis. The sequence continues at coordinate 661,006 of NZ_JACIDJ010000001.1, read as the reverse complement.
CGGCGCCTGCAGGAGCAGCGCGCGCAACTGGATGCCCAGCGGAAGGCCGCCGAGGCGCAATCCGTCCCCGAACCCCTCCGCGCCGCCGCGGCCGAGGCGCTGTCCGCCGCCGAAACCGCCCTGGCCGAGGCCCGCGCCGCGCTGGAGGCCGCCGAACGCGCCCGCCGCCACGCCGCCGAACAGGCGGCCGAAGCCAGCCGCGCCGCCCGCGCCGCCGAGATCGAGCGCGCCGCCGCCGAACGCGCCCGCGCCGCCGCCGCCAGCCGCGCCCAATCCGCCGGCGCGCGTGACGATGCGGCGCGGGGAGAACAGGCGCGCCTCGACGCCGCGCGCCCCGACGCTGGCGAAGCCGCCCAGGCGCGCGAGGCCGCCGAGACCGCCGCCGCGAAGCTGCGCGCCGCCGAGGCGGCCCTGGCCGAAGCCCTGCCCGCCCGCGAGGCCGCCACCCGTCGCGCCACCGAGGCCCGCGCCGCCGAAACCGCCGCGCTGGCCGCCGAATCCCGCCTGAAGGCCGAGCTTCAAGGCCTGGAGGCCGCCACGGGTGATACCACCGAGGCGAACCCCATCGCCCGCACCCTGCGCGTCCCCGCCGGGCTGGAAGCCGCGCTGGGGGCCGCGCTGGGCGAAGGCCTGGAGGGTGGGCGCGGCAGCGGGCGCAACCGCTTCTGGCGCACCCTGCCGCCGTTGGCCGAGGCGCCGCCCTTGCCTTCCGGTGTCACGTCACTGGCCGGCCTGGTCGAGGCGCCGCCGGAACTCGCCCGTGCGCTGTCGCAGATCGGGCTGGCGGAGGATGGCGCGCCCCACCAGGCGGCGCTGCGCCCGGGCCAGGCGCTGGTCTCGCGCGGCGGGGCGCTGTGGCGCTGGGATGGCTATGTGCTGGCCCCGGGCGGGGCGCAGGCCGGGGCGGCGCGGCTGCAGGCGCTGGCCCGGCTGCGCCAGGCCGAGGCGAAGCTGGCCGAGACCGCGCCCCTCGCCCGCGCCGCGGAGGCCGCGCGCGCCGAGGCCGTCGCCGCCGACCGCGCCGCGCAATCCGCCGAGGAAACCGCCCGCCGCGCCCGAAATGTCGCCGAGGCACAGGCGCGCGAGGCCGAGACCCGCGCCGCGCGCCTCGCCGCCAACCTCGACGCCGCCGAACGCCGCCTCGCGGAAACCGCCGCCCAGGCCGGCCGGGCCAAGGCCGAGCGCGACGAAGCCGAAGCCGCCCTGCGCGAGGCCGAAGCCGCGCTGGCCGCCCTGCCCGCCCCGCGCGGCGCCGCAGATGAAGCCGCCGCCGCCTCTCGCGCCGAGGCCGCCGAACAGGCCGCCCGCCGCGCCCGAGCCGCGGCCGAGGGCGAATTGGCCAACCGCCGCACCGAATTGCAGCGCCTGACCGAACGCCAGGCCGCCGCCGCCGCGCAGCTTGCCGCGCTGGCACCGCAGGAGGAAAGGCTGGGCGCGGAACTGGCGGAGGCCGAGGCCGCGCTCGCTACCGCCCGCGCCGCGCGGGCCGCCCTGCCGGACCTGGTGGAGGCGCGGGCCGGGGTGGACGCGGCCCGGCTTGCGCTGTCGGATGTGCGGGGCCGCGAAGCGGAAGCGCGCGGCCGCGCCGCCGGGCTGCGGGCCGAGCGCGAGGGGCTTGCCGCGCGCCGCGAGGCCGCGCTGGCGGAACGCGCTGCCTGGGCGCAGCGCCTGTCGGAGGCCACCACCCGCCGCGAGGCCCTGACAGCCCGCGTGGCCGAGGCCGCCGCACGCCGCGAGGCACTGGCCCGCCGCCCCGAGGAGGCGGCGCGGCTGACCGAGGAAGCCGCCACACGCCTCGCCGCCGCGGAGGCGGCCCATGTGGCGGCGGTGGCGGCGCTGGAGATGGCCTCCAGCCGCGCCCGCGCGGCGGAGGAGACGCGGCGCGCGGCCGATATGGCGCTGGCTTCCGCGCGCGAGGCCGCGCTGCGGGCCGAAGCGGCGCGCGAGGCCGCGCTGCGCGCCGGTGCGGCGCTGGCCGAGCGCATCACCGAACGGCTGGGCGAGGAGCCGGCCTTGCCCGACCCGCCCGAAGACCTCTCCGACGCCGCCGAGGACCGCGCGCGCCGCAAGGCGGAGCGCCTGGCCCGTGAACGCGAGGAGATGGGGCCGGTGAACCTCCGCGCCGAGGTGGAGCTGGAGGAGCTGGACGCCCGCATCGCCACCCTGCTGCGCGAGCGCGAGGAGATCGGCGCCGCCATCGCGAAGCTGCGCGGCTCGATCGGGCACCTCAACCGCGAGGCGCGGGAACGGCTGCGCGCCACCTTCGACCAGGTGGACCGGGAGTTCCGGGCGCTGTTCACGCGGCTGTTCGGGGGCGGGCGGGCGCATCTGGCGCTGGTGGGCAGCGAGGACCCGCTGGAAGGCGGCCTCGAAATCTACGCGGAGCCGCCGGGGAAGAAGCTGTCCGCGCTGTCGCTGCTGTCGGGCGGGGAGCAGGCGCTGACGGCGCTGTCCTTGATCTTCGCCGTGTTCCGCTGCCACCCCGCGCCCGTCTGCGTGCTGGACGAGGTGGACGCACCGCTGGACGACGCGAATGTGGAGCGGCTGTGCGACCTGCTGGACGTGATGTCACGCCCGCCCGAGGTGGATGACGACGCGGCGGATGGCGAGACGCGGGTGGCGGGGGGGACGCGCTTCCTCATCATCACCCACCACGCGCTGACCATGGCGCGGATGCACCGGCTGTTCGGCGTGACGATGCAGGAGCGCGGGGTGTCGCGGTTGTTGAGCGTGGATTTGGGGGAGGCGGTGGCGATGGCGGAGGGGTGAGGGGATTAAGTGGCAAAGCGAGACAAACCACTCACGGGCCTTAGAAGGGCGGCTTCACCCTCGTCTTTCTCCTTGTTGGGCGAACTGGACCCTTCTTCTTGTTCACTGCTGTTATTTGTTGGAGCAATTTCTGACGGCGATCAGAATAACGTTCGTCAAGGACATGCTCCACAACCTGAAATGCAAGAAGCACGTCATCGCGAGTCACCGAGGCGCTTCCATCATCGTGGCTGCCAGCATTTCCTAGCCATTTAGCTGCGAGTAAAGCCGACGCCAACGGCAGACCCTTTGGAGTCTCGCCGTATCGAGTGATTCGGCAATGTAAACTTAACCTAACTCGCCCGCGTGGCTTTTTTGTTGTCGTTGATGGAATCTTCTCAGCCGAAAGGAACGCCTCAACAGCCTGTCGCAACTTATTCATTGCGGCGTCAGGCGTCGCCCAAAGAAGACCTGCTGCTGCGATTAATGCCGACTTCACTCCATCTGGCGTATGTATTGGCATAGAAATTGGCACGGGCGAGGGAAATGCAAATAAAATCTTATAGTACGTACTTAAAAAAGGATGCCCTTCGTGATTAAAATCCACATCAACAGAAGTGCGCCCTGAGACAGTTACAGCTTCAGCGCACTTTTCATTGTCGCAAATCATTATGGCCGAAAAAACGCCCTCATCCCAATCCGGCTCCCAATCGGGGCTTTGCCGGCCTGCCTTCGTGGATGCAGTAGGCACCTCAACCGGGGCATTTTCTGCCGGCTTTAGCCGGCCTTCCTTGCAGCGAGGACATATCCACGCTGGGAGCCGAGTGACCCACTCACGCCAATGATCCGGGGTGTTTGCCATTCTTGACTGCTGCACGATGCCAGCATCAGACTAACGTAACCCGCAGATTACGCCAAACTAGTCGCAAATGCGATTGCACCGCGTCACTGGGTACGTCCGCACGATTACACTAGTGACTGGCGTTCGAGCCCGCCGATAAACGCTCCTAAAACCATTTACGGCTTCAGCAGAGTGGAGCGGGCGATGGGAATCGAACCCACGACATTCAGCTTGGGAAGCTGACGTTCTACCTCTGAACTACGCCCGCGCCTGGGGCACATGGATACCGGAGCAGCCGCGCCACCTCAAGCCCTTCGCAGCCGCGGGTCATACAGCCACTTCCTGACCTTCCGCGCCTTCACCCCCGCCGTCCCGGCATGGCGCGGGTTCAGCAACAGGTTCCACTCCTCCGGCACCACCACCGAGGGCACCAGCAGCAGCGCGCTCGCCCCGCCCGAGAGCCATTCCCCGCCCAGGCGCTCACTGGTCGCGCTGGCCGGCTCCGCGTCCCAGCCCACGGGCAGGCTGTCCGGCGTCTCGCGCCGCGCGGCCTTCCACAGCGCGTCGGGGATGGTGAGTTCCACCAGATAGCGGTTCAGCGGCAGCCCGCCCGCGTTCAGGTGCACCACCGTCTCCAGGCAGGCCAGCGCCCGGCTCATGGACGCATAGACCACCGCCTGCCCCGGCGGGTTCCAGCGCCCCCCGGTCGCGTCGGCGCCGGCGCCCGAAAGGTCATCCGCCGCCCAGCCGCGCGTGTCGCTGGCGATGCGCCAGGCCGTGACGCTCACGCGTAGGCGCCGCTGACTGCCTTCGCGAGGGTGTCGGAGACCAGGCGCTGGCCCTCCATGGTGTTCAAGAAATCCAGCGGGCGGGCATGGCCCAGCGCGGGCAGCGGCTCCTGCAGCCAGCGGGAGAGCCAGGCGCGGGCGTCGAAATCCGCCGGGCCGCCGGCGTCGCGCACCATGGCCTCCACCTGGCCGACCAGCCGCGCCAGGCCCAGCACGCGCTCGCTCTCGGCCGGGGAGAGGTTGGCGCGCTCCTTCACCTTCCGGTTGAAGGTGGCCACGGCCAGGTCCAGTGCCTTGAGGGTGGCGTTGCGGCCGAGGTCGGGCAGGTCCAGCCAATCCTTCGCCTCGGTCGCGGCCACGCCCTCGCGGATGCGGCCGATGCGGGCCGTCACGGGCGCGTGGTAGATGGCGGCGTAGGTCATGGTCGGCTCCTTTGAGCAAACTCTATGCTCAAATGGGCAAGAGGGTCCAGGAAAACCAGCCCTCACACGTCCAGCCGCAACTGACGCCCCGCCTTGGCGGCACGGGCGGCGGCCTTGGCGCGTTCGCTGGCGGGGTCGTCCTGGCGGAAGCGGCGGGCGCGGCTGCCATGCTTGCGATAGACGCCGCGCGCGGCGGCCTCGAAGCCCGGCGTGGCGCGCAGCGTGGTCAGCCGGTCGCGGGCCGCGCGCATGGCGGCGGTGACGTCCACCACGGGCGGGGGGTAGCCTGGCGGCGGTGCGTCCAACTTCCAGGGCATGTGACGCAGGGCGGAGGGCAGGTGCGCCACCTCCGGCACCCAACGGGCGATGAATTTGGCCTCCGGGTCCTGGTCCAGCCCCTGCTTCACCGGGTTGTAGATGCGCGGGGTGTTGATGCCCGTGGCGCCGGACTGCATCTGCACCTGGGGCCAATGGATGCCGGGTTCGTAGTCGGTGAACAGCCGCGCCAGCCGCGCCCCACTGGCGGCCCAGTCCAGCGCCAGGTGATAGCTGGCGACGGCCTGGACCATCGCGCGCATCCGGAAGTTCAGCCAGCCGGTCGCGATCAGGCTGCGCATGCAGGCGTCGAGAAAGGGCAGGCCGGTGCGGCCCTCGGCCCAGGCCAGCAGCAGCGGGTCGTCGGGGGCGGTGGGGCGGCGGGCGGCCTCGGCGGCGGGGTGGGCGGCGCGGCGTTCGAGTTCGGGCTCGCTCTCCAGCTTCTGGATGAAGTGGCAGTGCCAATGCAGGCGCGATGCCAGGGAATCGGCGGCGCCCAGCGGGATGGGGCGCTCGCGTGGGTCCATGGCCGCCAGGTCCTGCCGGGCGGCGGCGAGGCGCTGCATCACCTCCCGCATGGAAACGCTGCCCATGGCCAAATGCGGCGACAGGCGCGAGCAGGCGCGCGGGGCCGTGCGGGGCGAGGACATGCCGCGCCGGTAATCCGCCCCGCGCCCGGCGAGGAAACCGTCCAGCAGGGAGAGCGCGGCGGCGCGCCCGGCAGGCTGGGGGCGGAGCAGCCCATCCTCGGGGTTCCAGGCGCGGGGTTGGTCCGGGATGGCGCCCTCGGCCACCTCCGGCACCGCCATCAGTCCTCGCGGCGCCGGGATCAGCGGTGCGGCATGGTGCGCGGCGGCGCGGGCGGCCCAGCGGTCGCGGCTGTCCAGGCGGCGGAAGACGGCGAATTGCCGGTGCTCGGTCCAGGCGATGCCATGGGCGCGGCAAAAGCGGCCCACCGCGCGGTCGCGCGCATAGGTCCAGAGGTTGCCCGTCTCCTCATGGCTGTGCAGGGCGCGGATGCCATGGCGCGCATGGAGGTCGGCCAGCACCTCCACCACATCGCCCACCCGCACCACCAGCGGCAGGCCGATGCCCGCCAGCGCCGCGCGCAGATCGAGCAGCGCATCGCGCGTGAAGCGCCATTGCCGGGGGGAGGCGTCTTCGCCGCGCCAATACTCGGGCTCCACGACATGGAGCGGCAGCACCGGCCCCTGGGCGGAGGCCAGCGCCGCGTGGTCCTCCACGCGCAGATCCCGCTTGAACCAGACGACTTCGATCATGACGCTGGCTCGATCATCACGCCCGGACATGTCAGCTTGCGGCCGGATCGCAAGAGGAGGCACGCCATGGAAGTCCGCTGGGAGAAGCTCACCGGCCCCGAACTGAAGGCCCGCGCGGCGGAGGGCGCGCTGCCCATCCTGCCCATCGGCAGCCTGGAGCAGCACGGGCCGCATCTGCCCGTCTGGACCGACAGCTTCATCGCGCATCAGGTGGCCGTGGCGGCGGCGGAAAGTGCCACGGATGTGCCGGCGCTGGTGCTGCCGCCGCTCTGGACCGGGCTGTCGGAGCATCATCTGCCCTTCGGCGGCACCATCACGCTGGACTACGCCACCTTCCACGCCGTGCTGCGCTGCGTGGTCCGCAGCCTGAAGGCGCAGGGCTTCCAGCGGCTGCTGATCGTGAACGGGCATGGCGGCAATATCGAGCCGCTGGGCGTCTCCGTGCGCGAGTTGGCGCATGAATTCGGCATGCCCGTCGTGACCACCACCTGGCCCCAGGCCGCGCCGGCCGAGATCGCCGCCATCCTCACCACCCAGCCGCGCATCATGCACGCCTGCGAGGGCGAGACGGCGCTGTGGATGGCACTCGACCCCGCCCAGGTGCGGATGGACCGGCTGGAGGAAGCCGCCGGCGCGAACAATGAGGGCGTGCAGGCTCCGCCCGGCTTCTCGCGCTTCTATTCCTTCGCCGAACGCGCCCCGCGCACCGGCGTCCGCGGCGACCCGCGCGCCGCCACGGCCGAGAAGGGCAAGGCCATGATGGCGGCGCTGGCGGCCCGAATTGCCGCCGCCATGCGCGACCCGGTGCTCTGGACGACGCCCGAGCCCGTCTGGAAACCTTCCCAAGAATGAAACGCGGCCGTCATCTCTGCCTTGCGCTGTGGCACGGGGCGGGTTAACCCCCCCATTCCACCAGAAGGCGCCCGCGCCACGATGTCCAGCTTGGGAATGTCCGAAGGCGATCGCGCCCACCCCCGCGCCGCGCTTGATGCCGCCTCCGTCCGCGATGCCTATCGCCGATGGGCCGGTATCTATGACGTGGTGTTCGGTGGCGTCTCCGCGCCTGGCCGTCGCCGCGCCGTGGCCGCCGTCAACCGCCTCTCCCAGACGGCGGGGCGGCGGGTGCTGGAGGTCGGCGTGGGCACGGGCCTCGCCCTGCCCGACTACAAGCCTGAGCTGGAGGTGGTCGGCATCGACCTCTCGCGCGACATGCTGCTCAAGGCGAAGAAGCGGGTGGCGGAGGAGAAGCTCTCCGCCGTCCATGGGCTGATGGAGATGGACGCGGAGTCCATGGCCTTCGCCGATGACAGCTTCGACATCGCGGTGGCCATGTACACCGCCTCGGTGGTGCCGGACGCGAAGAAGCTGTTCGCCGAGATGTCGCGCGTGGTGCGACCTGGCGGGCAGTTGCTCTTCGTGAACCACTTCGCCGCCGATGACGGGTTCCGCTGGTGGCTGGAGCGCACCACCTCGCCGCTGGCGCGCATCCTGGGCTGGCACCCGGACTTCAAGCTGTCCGACATCTTCACGCCGGAGACGCAGATCGAGCGGATGGAGGCCTGCCCCCCCATCGCGCTCTTCACCCTGGTGGAAGTCCGCAACGAGGGCTGACCCCCCGCGCTACAGGTAGCGCGCGGTCAGGTGTTCGGTGAAATCGGCGGGGTCGAGCGGCTTGCCCGTGGCGGCCCGCATCAGGTCCTGGAAGCCCAGACGCGCGCCATGGGCGTGCACATTCGCCCGCAGGAAGCGCAGCAGGGGTGACAGGTCGCCCTGCTCCAACGCCGCATCCAGCCCCGCCTCGGCCTTGCGCGCCGCCTTCATGAGCTGCGCGGCCGCCATGGCGCCCAGGGTGTAGCTGGGGAAATAGCCGAAGGCGCCGTCATGCCAGTGGATGTCCTGCAGGCAGCCGCGGGCGTCGTCGGGCGGGGTGATGCCCAGCAGGGATTTCAGCCCCTCGGCCCAGGCGCCGGGCAGGTCGGCCACCGCCAGGTCGCCGCCGATCATGGCGCGTTCCAGCCGGAAGCGCAGGATGACATGGGCGGGATAGGTCATCTCGTCCGCATCCACGCGGATGAAGCCGCGTGACACGCGCCGCCACAGCTTGGCCAGGTTCCCCGCCGCATAGGGCGCGGGGTCACCGCCGAAGGCCTTGTGCAGCTCGCGCCCGAGGAAAGCCAGGAAGGCGTCGGAGCGGCAGGCCTGCATCTCCACGATCAGGCTTTGCGATTCATGGGCGGCCATGCCGGCGCTCTCACCCACGGGCTGGCGGGCATGGGCGGCGGGCAGGCCGCGCTCGTAGAGAGCGTGGCCCGTCTCGTGCAGCACGCCCAGCAGCGCCTTGGCGGGGTCCTTGTCGCTGTAGAAGGTGGTGATGCGGACATCGGTGGGCGTGCCGCCGCAGAAGGGGTGCAGGCTTTCGTCGAGGCGCGAATGCTCCGCCTCCAGCCCCACACGCAGGGAGAGGCGCCGGCAGAGGTCGCGCTGGGCCGAAACGGGGAAGGGGCCCGGCAGGGGGATGGGCGCGCCGCGACGGGCCTGGAGTTCTTCCGCACGCGGCAGGGCCTCGCGCAGCCAGGCTTCGTAGGCGGTGAAGACGGGCTCCACCTCCGCCGCCGTCACGCCGGGCTGGTAGCCTTCCATCAGCGCGTCATAGGGGCTGAGACCGGTGGCGGCGGCGTAGGCCTGGGCGGTCTCGCGCTGGAGGCGCAGCACTTCCTCCAGGAAGGGGCGGACCAGGGCGAAGTCGGAGGCCGCCTTGGCGTCGCGCCACACCTTCTCGCAGGCGGCGTTGGCGCGGGTGGTGGCCTCCACCAGGGCGGTGGGCAGGGCAGTGGCGCGGCGATGGGCGCGGCGCATCAGGGCGAGATTGGCGCTGGCCCATTCGCCCTCAGCCTCGGCGGCGGCAAGGTCCTCGGCCACATCCGGTGCCGTCATCATCTCATGGCCAAGGCCGGCCAGCGCCGCCAGCTGCTCGCCACGCGCCGCGCCACCGCCGCGCGGCATCATGGTGCTGGCATCCCAGTGCAGGATGGACTGCGCCTCGCCCAGGGCGGCGAGGCGGGCGGCGCGGGCGGCCAGGCGCTGATAGGCGGCGTTCATGGGGACCTCATGCGACGGCTGGCCCAGAGGGCGAAGATGGCGACCCAGGCCGCGGCCAGCCCGAACCAGGTCAGCGCATAGCCCAGATGGGGGTTGTTGGGCGCGGGGAAACCCGTGGCGGCCTCGGGCAGCGGCCCGCGCGAGGGCGGCGGCGCGGCGCCAAAGCCCGAAGGCCCGCGCGGCGCGCCCGGGCGGATGACGGTCAGGGCGTAGGGCGGCGCCTCCGGCACGCCCAGCGCGGTGGCGATGGCCGGCGCGTCGAAGTTCAGGAACCGCCGGCCGGCCACGTCATCGGCGGCGGCGAAGAGGGTACGGCGCTCGCTGGGCCGGGCGAAGCCGGTGAGGGTGACCTCGCCCTCCGGGCGCTCGATGGCGCCGCCTTCCATCGGCACCCAGCCGCGCTCGACCAGCAGCGGGGGCGCGCCTTCGCGGTCCAGCACCGCGATCAGGCTGGCGCCCAGCACGGGGCCGCGCACCTCCAGGCCCAGCAGCGCCTCGGCGCCCGGGCGGAAGCGCCCGGTGGCGATGATGTGGGCGAAGGGCTCTGGCGCCAGGGGGGCCGGGATGGGCGCGGCGGCCTGGGCGGCGGCGAGGTCCGCCAGCAGCCCGTTCTTCCAGGCCAGCCGCTGCACCTGCCAGCTGCCCAGCCCCAGCAGCAGGGCCAGCACCGGCAGAGCGAGGAAGGAGGGCAGGATGAGCCTCTGCCAGGGACGTCCGGTCATGAACCGAAAACGGCGCGCCGGTGAGGGCGCGCCGTCCGGATTGTGCGCGAAGCGCCGATCAATGCGGCGCGATCTCGCCCGCGCCCCACCAGTAGATGGAGACGAAGAGGAACAGCCACACCACGTCCACGAAGTGCCAGTACCAGGCGGCCGCCTCGAAGCCGAAATGCTTCTCCGGCGTGAAGTGGCCGGCGATGGCGCGGAACAGGCAGACCGCGAGGAAGATGGTGCCCACGATGACGTGGAAGCCATGGAAGCCGGTGGCGAGGTAGAAGGTGGAGGGATAGACGCCGCCATCCACGAAGGGGAAGGGCGCCACCGCGTATTCCCAGGCCTGCAGCCCGGTGAAGATCATGCCCAGCAGCACCGTGAGCGCGAGGCCGACGATCAGCCCCTTGCGGTCATTATGCAGCAGCGCGTGGTGCGCCCAGGTCACCGTGCAGCCCGAGAGCAGCAGGATCATGGTGTTGAGGAAGGGCAGGTGGAACGGGTCGAAGGTCTTGATGCCCTGGGGCGGCCAGATGGCCTGCGTGGCGCCCGAGACATGCTCCGGATACAGCGCGAAGTGGAAATAGGCCCAGAAGAACGCCACGAAGAACATCACCTCGGAGGCGATGAACAGGATCATGCCGTAGCGCATGCCCAGCCGCACCACGGAGGTGTGCATGCCCGGGGTCATGCTTTCCTTGAGAACGTCGCGCCACCAGCCGAACATGCAGACCAGCGTGCCCGCCGCGCCCAGCACCAGGGGCCACACCATGCCGTAATGGGCCTGGAGAATGATGCCGGTGACGAGCAGGCCGGCCGCGAAGGCCGCCAGCAGCGGCCACGGCGAAGGGTCCACCAGGTGGTAGGGGTGCTTGTAAGGGCTGCCGCCCTGGCCGGTGCTTGCCATCGCTCAATCCTGACCCGTTCGGCGGGTTTGTTCCCGCGCTGGATGGTCCGCATCAATCCCGGAAAAGCCGCGGAAGATCAAGTCCGCGGCCGGGCTTCAGCGGGTGGTGGTGGTCCTCGCTCCGCCTTGGGGCCCGACATGCGGGCCGGCATTCGCCAGGGCTCCGGCACGCTCGGCATCATGCAGGCTGCGGAAGAAGGTGTAGTTGACCGTGATGGTGCGGATGTCGCGCGTCGCGGGGTCCTCGGCGATGCGCGGGTCCACCCAGAAGGTCAGCGGCATGTCCGCCCGCTGGCCGGGCTCCAGCGTCTGCTCCTCGAAGCAGAAGCAGGCGGTCTTGTGGAAGTAGCGGCCCACGATCTCGGGCGTCACGTTGTAGGTCGAGATGCCGGTGACGGGCCGATCCGCCGTGTTGCGGGCGGTGTAGAAGGCCAGGCCCTCCTCGCCCACGCGCAGCGTCATGGCGCGCGTCTCGGCGGCGAACTGCCAGGGCAGGTTGGGCTGGGTGTTGGCGTTGAACCGCACCGTGATGGTGGCCTCGCCCGGGGCGGCGGGTGCGGCCTGGCCGATCATGGGCGTGCCACCGAAGCCCGTGACCCGGCAGAACAGGTCATAGAGCGGCACGGCGGCGAAGGAGACGCCCACCATGAAGGCCACGAAGCCAAAGGAGGCCACGGCGAGGCGCTTGTTCTTCCGCGCGAGGATGGCGGGGTCGGGGCGTTCGATTCGCATCAGCGCAGCAGCCTTGCGGTCGAGATGAAGAAGAACAGCACCACCAACCCCATCAGGGCCGCCAGGATGGCCCAGTTCCGCGCACGGCGGCGGCGGTCGAACACCGCGCGCTCCTCCGGCGTCATCGGCCGGTCAAGCGGCGCGGTCATGCCACCAGCCACAGCCGGTCCACCACCAGGGCGCCGAGCAGGAGGAACAGGTAGGAGATGCTGTATTTGAAGCAGCGCTTGGCCGGCATGTCCTGCGTCTGGGACACGCCCGCCGCATCCTGCGCATCGCGCCAGACGGCCCAGGCGTGGCGGAGGAAGTTGGCCCCCAGCACCGCCGCCGCAAGCCCATAGGCCCAGGAGTTGAAGCCCATCAGCCAGGGCACCAGCGTCAGCGGCACCAGGAGAACGGTGTAGATCACGACCTGGCGCCGGGTTTCCCGCGCGCCCGAGACCACCGGCAGCATGGGAACGCCGGCCCGCTGGTAGTCCTGATGGGCCCAGAGCGAGAGCGCCCAGAAATGCGGCGGCGTCCACATGAAGATGATGGCGAAGAGCACCAGTGGCAGCGCCTCGACACTGCCCGTCACCGCCACCCAGCCGATGAGCGGCGGGAAGGCGCCCGCCGCGCCGCCGATGACGATATTCTGCGGCGTACGACGCTTCAGCCACATCGTGTAGATCACGACATAGAACAGGATGGACCCCGCCAGCACCGCGGCGGCCAGCCAGTTCGTGGCCAGCCCCATCAGCGCGACCGAACCCACCGCCAGCAGTACGCCATAGGCCAGCGCGCCATCGGCGCTGATGCGGCCCGAGGGGATGGGCCGCTTCTGCGTGCGCCGCATCACCGCATCAATGTCGCGGTCATACCACATGTTGATGGCGCCCGCCGCGCCGGCGGCGATGGTGATGCAGAGGACGGCCGTCAGCGCCAGCACCAGCGGCATCTCGCCAACGCCCGGCGCCACCAGCAGCCCGGCCACGCCCGAATACACCACCAGCGACAGGACCCGCGGCTTGAGCAGCGTGATCCAGTCCCGCACCTCGGAGCCCATGAGGTCGTCGGCGGCGGGCGCTGATATGGCGAGGGGGGCTTTCGCCCCCCCCGTTCGGCTCATGGTCGCATCGCTCATGGCGGGGTCCCGGTTTCAGTTCCCCCGCTCAGCGGATGCGGGGCAGTTCGTCAAACGTGTGGAAGGGCGGCGGGCTGCTGACCTGCCATTCCAAGGTGGTGGCACCCTCGCCCCAGTAGTTGGGCGCCGCCTGCTCGCCACGGCGCAGCGTGACCCACATGACGTAGAAGAAGAACAGGAAGCTGGCGATCGCGATGTAGGAGCCCACTGAGGCGACCATGTTCCACCCCGTCATGGCATCCGGATAATCCGGGTAGCGCCGCGGCATGCCCTGGTTGCCCAGGAAGTGCATGGGGAAGAAGGTCAGGTTCACGCCCACGAAGGTCAGCCAGAAGTGGATCTTGCCAAGGCGCTCCGGGTACTGGCGGCCGCTCATCTTGCCGATCCAGTAGTAGATGCCGGCATAGATGCCGAACACCGCGCCCAGGCTCAGCACGTAGTGGAAGTGCGCCACCACATAGTAGGTGTTGTGCAGGATCTGCGTGATGCCGGCATTGGCGAGCACCACACCCGTCACGCCGCCCACCGTGAACAGGAAGATGAAGCCCACCGAGAAGAGCATCGGCGTGTCCATCTTGATGGAGCCGCCCCACATGGTGGCGATCCAGGAGAAGATCTTGATGCCCGTCGGCACGGCGATGACCATGGTCGCCGCCATGAAGTAGGCGCGCGTGTCCACGTCGATGCCCGAGGTGTACATGTGGTGCGCCCACACCACGAAGCCCACCACGCCGATGGCCACCATGGCGTAGGCCATGCCGAGGTAGCCGAAGACCGGCTTGCGGCTGAAGGTGGAGATGACGTGGCTGACGATGCCGAAGGCCGGCAGGATCATGATGTACACTTCGGGGTGGCCGAAGAACCAGAACAGGTGCTGGAACAGCACCGGGTCACCGCCGCCGGCCGGGTCGAAGAAGGCCGTGCCGAAGTTGCGGTCCGTGATGAGCATGGTGATGGCGCCACCCAGCACGGGCACGGCCAGCAGCAGCAGGAAGGCCGTCACCAGCATGGACCACACGAACAGCGGCATCTTGTGCAGCGTCATGCCCGGGGCGCGCATGTTGAAGATGGTCGTGATGAAGTTCGCCGCGCCCAGGATGGAGCTGGCGCCCGCCAGGTGCAGCGCGAACAGCGCCATATCCATGGCCGGGCCTGGCTGGTAGGTGCTGTCCGACAGCGGCGGGTAGATGGTCCAGCCCGCGCCGGCGCCGCCGCCCACGAAGAGGCTGCCGCCGAGCAGCAGGAAGGCCGGCACCAGCAGCCAGAAGCTGATGTTGTTCAGGCGCGGGAAGGCCATGTCCGGCGCGCCGATCATGATGGGCACGAACCAGTTCCCGAACCCGCCGATCAGCGCGGGCATGATCACGAAGAACACCATGATCAGCCCGTGGGCCGAGACATAGGCATTCCACATCTGCCCGTCAGCGAAGATCTGCAGGCCGGGGGACTGCAGTTCGAGACGCATCAGGAAGGACAGCCCCACGCCGACCAGCGCGGCGAAGAGCGAGAAGATGATGTAGAGGGTGCCGATATCCTTGTGATTCGTGCTGAACAGCCAGCGATTCACAAAGTTCGGCTTGTGGTCGTCATGACCATGCGCGTCCGCAGCATATGCCATTGTCCGGTCGCCTTTCTCTTTCTCAGCCTACGCGGTCACTGCTGGGCCGCTGCGGTACGGATGGGGTTGGCGGCGGGCATGGCAAGGGCCGGCGCGTTGTTCCCCGGAATGGTGTGGGCGAAGCGCGTGCGCGCGGCCTCGGCCCAGGCATTGAACTCCTCCTGGGGCACGGCGCGGATCACGATCGGCATGAACCAATGGTTCGTGCCGCAGATCTGGTTGCACTGGCCGTAGAAGGTGCCGGGACGGTCGGCGCGCATCCAGGTCTCGAGCGTGCGGCCCGGGATGTTGTAGCGCTGCACGCCCAGCGACGGGATGAAGAAGCTGTGGATCACATCTGCGCCCTGGGTCAGCACGCGCACCGTGGCGCCCACCGGGATCAGCAGCGGCTCATCCACTTCCAGGTTGCGGAACTGGCCTGGCGTCAGGTCCTCGTCAAAGACGGGGCGGCTGTCGAAGGCGAAGTTGCCGTGGTCCGGCATCCGGTAGTTCCAGTACCACTGGTGGCCGGTCACGTTGATCGTGAAGTCGGCGTCGCGCGCGCGGTCCTGGTAATAGATCAGCCGGAAGGACGGGATGGCGATGACCACAAGGATCAGCACCGGCACCACCGTCCAGGCGATTTCCAGGAAGGTGTTGTGGCTGGTCTGCGACGGCACCGGGTTGCGCTTGGCGCTGTAGCGCCACATGCACCAGGCCAGCAGCAGCGCCACGAAGATCGTGATCACCACGATGATGTTGAACACCAGCGTGTTGAAGCTTCCGATGGCGTCCTTGATGGGACCGCCCGAGGCCTGCAGCCCCATCGCCCAAGGCACCGGCGCGCCGACCATGGGCTCCATCGCCGGGGCCGTCTGCGCGAATGCGGTTCCGGCGCCTGCCAGAAGCACCGCCGCCATCATGATGATTCGTCCGATACGCCCAATCACGCGCCGCACCTTGCCCTCGAACCTGGAGACAGACCCTGCTGGGGGCGCTGTCCGGCAGCCCCATGGCCGCCTTTTTGCGCGCCTGCCCGCGGCATCTTTCCCGAAGGTCCCACACCCGGCAGGGCGGCCGGACCATAGTCTCCGGCCCAAGGCGCGGCAAGGGTCAGCGTGCGCTTATGGGCCGCTCGTGCGCGGTTTCCGTCAGCCCGGCTCGATCTCGCCTTCGACCTCTTCGGCCACGTGGTCCGCCATGTCGGTCAGCATCGAGCGGATATGCGGGTCGCCCACCACGTAGAACACCATCCGCCCGCGCCGGTCGGCCTGCAAAAGCCGCGCCGCGCGCAGCAGGCGCAGGTGGTGCGAGACCAGGCTGGCCGAGATTTCCAGCCGGTCCGCCATGGCGCCCACCGAGGCCGGCTCGTCCAGACAGGCGAGGATGATCTTGAGGCGCGTGGGGTCGCTCATCAGGCGGAACATTTCCGCGAGTTCAACGACCTCATCCTCGTTGATGCGCAGCCTTGCCTTCATGCCAACCGCGCCTCCAACGCCACATCAACCTTGACGTTTCCGCGCGCCGACGCAACATGCATCACTAATGGATTGATTTTAAACGGATAAATGAAGACATGAACAGCTATGCAGCTATTGGGCGCAGGGCGCTGCTCGCCGCCGGCACGCTGCTCGCCAGCCCCGCCCTGGCCCAGCGCGGCCCCCGGCCCACCCTGCTCGCCACCACCGGAATGGTGGCCGACCTGGTGCGCGGCGTGGCCGGCGAGGGCTTCAACATCGAGACATTGATCGGCGAGGGCGTGGACCCTCACCTCTTCCGTCCCACCCGCAACGACGTGGCCCGTCTGCTGCGGGCCGATGCCGTCTTCTACAACGGCCACCGGCTGGAAGGCCGCATGACCGAGGTGCTGGAACGGGCGGCCACCCAAGGCCGGCCCATCCTGGCCGTGGCCGAGACCCTGCCCCGTGAGCGCCTGCGCCCCAATGACGACTACCCCGACGCCGCGGACCCGCATGTCTGGATGGACCCGACGCTCTGGGCCGAATGCGCGCCCGCCGTGGCCCGCACCCTCACGCGGCTGCGCCCCGGCGAGGATTTCAGCCGCGGCGTCGAGGCCACGCGACTGCGGCTCGCCCGGCTCGACACCTATGCGCGCGAGGCGCTGGCGCCCATCCCCGCCGCCTCCCGCGTGCTGCTGACGGCGCATGACGCCTTCGCCTATTTCGGCGCCCGCTACGAGCTGGAGGTCGAGAGCATCCAGGGCCTTTCCACCGAGGCCGAAGCCAGCCTCGCCAACATCGAGGCCATGGTCCGCCTGATCGTGGAGCGCCGCATCCCCGCCGTCTTCGCCGAAAGCTCCGTGCCGGACCGCGCGGTGCGCGCGCTGATCGAGGGCGCGGGCGCGCGCGGGCAGCGTCTTGCCATGGGCGGCGTTTTGTACTCCGACTCGATGGGACGCCCAGGCACCTATACCGGCACCTATGAGGGCATGATGGACCACAACATCACCACCATCGCGCGCGCGCTGGGGGGCAACCCACCGCCGCGCGGCCTGAACAACCGGCTGTGAGCGCGCCCCCGGTCGAGATCCAGGGCCTCACCGTCCGCTATGGCGAGCGTGCGGCGCTGACCGGCGTGAGCTGGACAGCCGCGCCCGGCCTCACCGCCATCCTGGGGCCGAATGGCGCCGGGAAATCCACCCTGCTCAAGGCCGCGCTGGGGCTGATCCCAACGGCAGAGGGCCAGGTGCGCTTCTTCGGGCTGCCGCTGGAACAGGCGCGCCCGCGCCTCGCCTACCTTCCGCAACGGGCCAGCGTGGACTGGGATTTTCCAGCGAGCGCGCTGGATGTGGTGGCAATGGCCCGGCTGCCGCGCACCCGCTGGTTCGGCCGCCTGCCGCGCGCCGAGCGCGAGGCCGCCCGCGACGCGCTCGGCGCCGTCGGCATGGCGGATTTCGCCGACCGGCAGATCGGCCGGCTCTCGGGCGGGCAGCAGCAACGGGTGTTCCTGGCCCGCGCCCTGGCGCAGGAGGCGGACCTTTTCCTGATGGACGAGCCGCTGGCCGCCGTGGATGTGGTGACCGAGCAGACCATCCTCGCCGTGCTGCATGGCCTTGTTCGCGCGGGGAAGTCGGTGCTGATGGTGCATCATGACCTCTCGCTGGTGCAGGCGCATTTCGACCAGGTGCTGATCCTGGCCGGGCGGGTGGTGGCCGCCGGGACGGTGGAGGAGGCCTTCACCGAACCCGCCATTGCCCGCGCCTTCGGCGGCCTGCCCGGCCGCGCGCCCACCGAGGCGGCGGCGTGATCGGCCACAACACGCTGGTGGTGCTGCTGGGCTGCGCCGCACTTGGGGTGGCGGCGGGCGTGGTGGGCAGCTTCGCCCTGCTGCGCGGCCGCGCTTTGCTGGCGGATGCGATCGGCCACGCGGCCCTGCCCGGCGTGGTGCTGGCCGCCATGATCGTCTCGCTGTTGGGCGGCGAAAGCCGGGCGCTGGCGCCGCTGCTGCTGGGCGCGGCGCTGACCGGCGTGCTGGGCCTGCTGGCGCTGCGGCGGTTGACGGCGTCTGGCCGCATCCGGCCCGATGCGGCCATCGCCGTGGTGCTGTCCTCCTTCTATGCGCTCGGCACGGTGGGGCTTTCCATCGCCCAGACCCTGCCGGGCGTGGCCCAGGCCGGGCTGTCCAGCTTCATCCTGGGCCAGGCGGCCACCCTGACCGAGAGCGACGCCATCCTGGCCGGCGCGCTGGCCCTGGGCTGCGTCGCGGTGGCCGTGGCGCTGTTCCAACCCTTGCGGGCGCTCTGCTTCGACGAGGCCTTCGCCCGCGCCCAGGGCCTGCCCGTGCGGGCGCTGGATCTCACCTTGCTCGGTCTGCTGCTGGCCGTCTGCGTGGCGGGGTTGCCCGCGGTGGGGCTGGTGCTGGTGGTGGCGCTGCTGGTGGTGCCGGCCGCCGCCGCCCGGCTGCTGGCGGCGCGCTTGCCGGGAATGCTTGCCCTGGCTGCGGTCTTTGGCGCCGTGGCAGGGGCGGGGGGCGCGCTGGTGTCCACCCGCTTCGCCAGCATCCCAACCGGGGCGGCGGTGGTGCTGGGGGGGCTGGTGCTCTTCGCGGGTGCGCTGGGTGTCTCGCGGCTGCGGCGCGCATGACCGATTTCCTCCGCCTCGACTTCGCGGCCCTGCTGGCCGCCATGCTGGCCGGGGGCACCTGCGGGCTGCTGGGCAGCTTCCTGGTGCTGCGACGGGAAAGCCTGCTGGGCGATGCCCTCTCCCACGCCGTGCTGCCCGGCATCGTGGTCGGCTTCGCGCTGACCGGGTTGCGCAGCGCCTGGCCCATGCTGCTGGGCGCGCTGGGGGCGGCGCTGCTGGCGACGCTCGCCATCACCTGGGTGCGCCGCGCGGCACGGATGGAGGCCGGCGCGGCCACGGGCCTGGTCTTCACCGGCTTCTTCGCCCTGGGCCTGGTGCTGCTGGAGGTGACGGGGGCGCGCAATGCCGACCTCGACATTGATTGCGTGCTGTTCGGCCAGCTGGAGACGCTGGTCTGGCTGGAGGCGGCGGGCCTGGCCTCGCTGCTGGACCCGGCGGCGCTGGCCGGGTTGCCACGCCAATTGGGGCTTTTGGCCGGCGTGGCCCTAGCCGCGTGCCTCTTCGTCGCGGCCTTCTGGCGGCCCCTGAAGCTGCTCTGCTTCGACCCCGACTTCGCCCGCAGCCTGGGGCTGCGCGTGGGGCGCTGGGAAATCCTGCTGAACCTGATGATCGCCGCCGCTGCCGTGGCGGCCTTCGAGGCAGTGGGGAGCATCCTCGTCATCGCGCTGCTGGTCTGCCCCGCCGCCGCCCTGCGGCTGATGACCGACCGCTACAACGTGCAGGTCTGGGGCGGAGCGGCGCTGGGCGCCGGGCTGGGGGCGGCGGGCGTGCTGCTGGCCGGGCCGCTGCCGGCGGCGCTGGGGCTGGACTTCGCCCTGAGCGCGGCGGGGCTGATCGGCACGCTGGCGGGGCTGACGGTGGCCGTCGCCCTTCAGCGGCGCCGGCGCTTCCAGGCTCTGTAGCCGTAGAACACCAGCAGAAGCGCGCCCAGGCCCACGAAGATCTTGCCCGCGCCGCCGATGCTCTCCTCGATGCGGGTGTAGGCGTCCTCCAGCATGTAGCCGAGCAAGGCGAGGCCACCGACCCAGAGAAAGGTGCCGGCCAGCGTCCAGGCATAGAAGATGTGGCGCGGCATCTCGATCAGCCCCGCAGGCACGGAGATCAGCGTGCGGATGCCAGGCATCATCCGCCCGATGAAGACCGCCATCGGCCCCCAGCGGCGAAGCGCGGATTCGGCGGCGTCCAGGTCCTCGCGCGTCACCCCGGCGTAGCGGCCGAAGCGTTCGCAGAAGCGCTTGGCGCGGTCGGCGCCGAAGGCTCGGGCCAGTTCGAACCAGAGGGCATTGCCCAGGACCGTGCCCGCCACGCCCGCGATGACGACGCCCGTCAGCGACAATTCCCCGCGCGCGGCGGCGAAGCCGGCGAAGGGCATGATGAGTTCCGAGGGCAGGGGCGGAAACAGGTTCTCCAGGAACATGAGCGCCAGCACGCCGGCATAGCCCGCCGCCGACACCCATTCCGTGATCATGTCCACCATGGCGCGGCGTCCAGACCATGCTGCGTTCGCTTGCGCTCACGCCGCCTGGCCCAGCCTTTTTCTGAAAGGATGATTCAGCGTTTTCGGCGATTCCGCCTCAACGCATCACGCTCTAGCACGGGCGGGGCAGGGCGGCCATAAACCGGCGGATGTCCGCTTCACCCGCCCGCCGCGCCGCCTCCCATCTTCTTGAAACCGTCCTGGAGGCCCAGCGCCCCCTGGAGGAGGCGCTGGACGGCGTGCCCCCCATGGACCCGCGCGACAAGGCCGCCGGCCACCGCATCGCCGCAGCCGTACTGCGCCGCCTGGGCAGCCTGGACGCAGCCATGGAGCCCTGGCTGCGCCGCGCGCCCCCGGCCCCCGCCCTGCGCGCCCTCAGGATCGGTGCCGCTGAACTGCTGCTGCTGGGCACGCCGCCGCATGCCGCCGTGGCCTCGGCCGTGTCGCTGGCCCCACGCCCGCTGGCCGGGCTGGTCAACGCCGTGCTGCGCCGCCTGGCCGAGGCCGGGCCCGCCGCGCTGGACGGCCTGGACGCCGAGCGGCTGGACACACCCCCCTGGCTCTGGGCCGCCTGGCACGCCGCCCATGGCGAGGCGGTGCGCCCCATCGCCGCCGCGCACCGGGTGGAGGCGCCGCTGGACCTCAGCCTGCGCCCCGGCGCCACCCCGCCCGAGGGCGCCACCCTGCTGCCCACCGGCACCGCCCGCCTGCCCGCCGGCACGCGCATCACGGAACTGCCCGGCTTCGCCGAGGGCGATTTCTGGGCGCAGGACATGGCCGCCGCCCTGCCCGCGCGCCTGCTGGCGGCGCGCGAGGGCGAACATGTGGCCGACCTCTGCGCCGCCCCCGGCGGCAAGACGGCGCAACTGGCCCTGACCGGCGCCCGCGTGGTGGCGGTGGAGCGCGACAGCGTCCGGATGGGGCGCCTGCGCGAGAATATGCTGCGGCTTCGCATCGCCCCCGAACTGGTCTGCGAGGATATGGCACGCTGGCAGCCCGCCGCGCCGCTGGACGCCGTGCTGCTCGACGCGCCCTGCACCGCCACCGGCACCATCCGCCGCCATCCCGACCTGCCGCATCTGCGCCGGCCGAAGGATGTGTCGAAGCTGGCGCAGGAACAGCGCCGCCTGCTGCACGCCGCCGCCCGGATGCTGCGGCCGGGCGGGCGGATGGTGTTCGCCACCTGCTCGCTCCAGGCCGAGGAGGGCGAGGCGCACCTGGCCGCCCTGCCCGAGGGGATGCGCCTCGACCCCATCCGCCCCGAGGAGTTGCCAGGGCTGGAGGGCTGCATCACCCCCCAGGGCGCGCTGCGGACCCGGCCTGATCAGGGGCCGGAAGGCGGCATGGACGGGTTCTTCGTCATGCGGCTGGCCAGGGTTGGCGGCTGATCCGAGGCAGTGGATCAGCCGGCCAGCAAGGCTTCCTCACCACACCCACACGCCGCCGCCATAGCCGTAATAGCCGCGCCAGCGCGGGGGGCCATAGTAGTAGGGCACGGGCTCGACCACCGTGACCACGGCGCGCGGCTCCTGGATGGTGTTGCCGGCGGCCGCCATGCATTGCGCGTAGACCACGTCATAGCGGTGTTGCAGCCCCATGCCGCCGGCCTGGGCCTGGTTGGCGCCGACGGCCGAGCCACCCAGCAGCCCCACCCCGGCACCCAACGCCGCGCCCGCACCGGCATTGCCCGTGGCCGCGCCCAGCAGCGCGCCCGCCGTGGCGCCCAGCGCCGTGCCGACCACGGCCGAGCCCAAAGCCGCCTGGTTGGCCGCCACCTGCGGCCCACCACCGCCGATGGCGTGGAAGGCGGTCTGCTGGCAGGCGAAATCCTCGCGCTGGAACTGCGCGAAATCCTTCCCCGCGGGCGGCAGCGCCGTGACGCTCGGCCCGCTGGGGGGCGGGATGGCGCATGCCCCCAGCCCCAAGGCGGCCACGGCACAGGCCGCGATGCCTTTCCTGCCCATATGCTTCTCCCAATTCCTTGCGGACGGGATTTGGGCGCCACCCACGGCCAATGCCAGGGTTCGTTACACTTCCCCCACGCCCATCATCCCACACCGGGTGGCAGCAGCGAGACATGCGCCGCCACCACGCGCCAACCCTCCGGCATCCGCACCCAGCTCTGCGACTGCCGGCCGATCTGCTGGCTGCCCTCACGGCGGAAGGTGGTGTTGGCGGTGCCGAAGTCGCTTCCATAGGTGGTCAGCACGGTCCGCAGCAGCTCGCGGCCAAAGGGGCCGGGGCGGGCGGCGCGGAAGGCGGCGATCTCGGCATGGCCGTGCAGGTTCTCGCCCGGTCCGTAGCGGACGGTGTGGGGGCTTACCCAGAACAGCTCGTCCAGCACGGCCACGTCATTGGTGGTCAGCGCCACCTCGTAGCGGCGGAAGGCGGCCGTCAGCTCGGCCAGGGCCTCGGGGTTGTTGATCTCAGGCATGGGGGTTCCCATTGGGGGCATTCCTTGGTTCGGGGGCGCGGCAGGCGCCGATGCGTTCGAGATGCGCGGCCAGGCGGAACAGCTTGTCCTCGGCCCAGGGTGCCCCGATCAACTGGACGCCGATGGGCAGGTTGCCTGGCGTCGCCACGCCCGCGACGGGGGCCGCGATGACCGGCAGGCCGATGCAGGAGATGGGCTGGGTGTAGACGCCGAGGTTGGGCCGCACCGGGATCATCTGCCCGTCCACCTCGATCATCTCCTGGCCGATGGGGGGTGCCACATAGGGTGTGGCGGGGGCGATCAGCACGTCGAACTCGTCGAACAGGGCCAGGGCGCGGGCGCGATAGGCGGCGCGCACCCGCTGTGCCTGCTGCACCCAGGTGGCGGGCAGCAGGGCGCCGGCCAGGAAGCGGTCGCGCGTGCCGGGGTCGAAATCATCGGGCCGGGCGCGGAGGTTGGGCAGATGCAGGTTCGCCCCCTCGGCCATGGTGATGAGGAAGGCCGCCGCCCGGCCGATGGCGGCATCGGGCAGCGTCACGCGGTGGGTGGCGCCCAGTGCGCGGGCCACGGCGGCGACGGCCGCGAAGGCCTCGGCGTGCCCGTTGCGGGCGAAATGGTCGTCCAGGATGCCGATGCGCAGGCCCTCCGCGCCACCCTCCAGCGACACCGGCTCCGGCCCGCGCCAGGCCTGGGCATGGTCCTCGGCGTCGTCGCCCTGGAGCGCGTTGTAGGCCAGCGCCAGGTCCGCCACGTCGCGGGCAAACGGCCCCAGATGGTCCAGCGCGCCGACAAAGAGAAAGGCCCCGCGCCGGGACAGCCGGCCATAGGTGGGTTTCAGCCCCCAGATGCCGCAGAGCGAGGCCGGCACGCGGATGGAGCCATTGGTGTCGCTGCCCAGCGTGATGGGCACCAGCCCCGCCGCCACCGCCGCGGCACTCCCGCCCGAGGACCCGCCGGCGATGCGCGTCAGGTCGTGCGGATTGTGGCAGGGGCCGAAATGGGCGTTCTCGGTGGTGAAGCCATAGGCGTATTCGTCCATGTTCAGCGCGCCGAGCATCACCGCACCCGCTTCGCGCAGCTTCCGCACCAGGAAGGCGTCGGCGCGGGCGGGGAGGCTGTCGCGCTCGATCTTGGCGCCGGCCAGCGTCACCACGCCTTCCAGGTCGAACAGGTTCTTCACGGCGATGGGCACACCGGCCAGCGGGCCGGGGTCCTGGCCCGCCGCCACGGCCACGTCCACCGCTTCGGCCTCGGCGCGTGCGCGGGCGGCGGTGACTTCGGTGAAGGCGTTGAAGCGCGCGTCGCGGGCGGCGATGTCGGCGAGGTGCGCCTCCACCACCTCGATGGCGCGGCGGCGCCCGGCGCGGATTTCGGCGGCGAGGGCGGCCGCGCTCACTTGGGCGGCGTCCGGGCGGGGGTGAAGACGGGCGCGGCCTCGTCGGCCGAGGTCAGGGGCATCTGCGCCACCAGCCCGGCCATGCGCGCGGCCAGGGCGAGGTTCATCACCACCCCTGGCAGATGCTTCTCGTGCAGCGGCAGCCCCACCGCGGCCGCGGCCTGGCGGGCATAGGCTTCGGGGTCGAATTCCGGCATGGCGGCACCTCCAGCCCGCCTGTTTCGGCCGGGAGGTGCCGGCGCGCCAAGAGGGCGCGCAGGGGGCATCATGGCCCGCCATGCGCCCGCTGCGCCCCTGCTCGGCAAGGTGGCGCGGGATTGTGCAAAGCCCGCCCCTTCCGCATTGACCGGCGCCCCGCCCCCTGCCATCCCAAGGCCCATGTCCGACCCTGCCCTCCGTTCCGTCCGCGCCTGGCCCTTCGAGGAGGCGGCGAAGCTCGCCGACCGCCTGGCCGCGGCGCGCAAAACCGAGGCGCTGCTGGAGACGGGCTATGGCCCCTCCGGCCTGCCCCATATCGGCACCTTCGGTGAGGTGGCGCGCACCACCTGGGTCCGCCGTGCCTTCGAGGCCATGACCGGCCTGCCCACCCGCCTCATCGCCTTCAGCGACGACATGGACGGGCTGCGGAAGGTGCCGGACAATGTTCCCAACAAGGAATTGCTGGCGCGGCACCTCGGCCAGCCGCTGACGCGCATCCCCGACCCCTTCGGCACCCACCCCAGCTTCGGCGCGCACAACAACGCCCGGCTGCGCGCCTTCCTGGACGCCTTCGGCTTCGAATACGAGTTCGCCTCCTCCACCGACTACTACGCCTCGGGCCGCTTCGACGCGGCGCTGCTGCGGATGCTCTCGCTGCACGAGGAGGTGCGGCAGGTGATCCTGCCCACGCTGGGCGCCGAACGCCGCGCCACCTATTCGCCCTTCCTGCCCATCCATCCGCGCACCGGCATCGTCATGCAGGTGCCGGTGGAGGAGACGCGGCCCGAGGCGGGCACCATCGTCTGGACCGACCCCGAGACCGGCGAACGCTTCGAAACCCCCGTCACCGGCGGCGCCTGCAAGGCGCAGTGGAAGGCCGACTGGGCGTTGCGCTGGTATGCGCTGGGCGTGGATTACGAGATGTCCGGCAAGGATCTGATCGACAGCGTGCGGCTGAGTTCCGCCATCTGCCGTGTGCTGGGCGGCGAGCCGCCCGTCACCTTCACCTATGAGCTGTTCAACGACGAGAACGGTCAGAAGATCAGCAAGAGCAAGGGCAATGGCCTGACCATCGAGCAATGGCTGGAATACGGCCCGCCCGAGAGTCTGGCCCATTTCATGTTCGGCTCGCCCGGAAGTGCCAAGCGCCTGCACAAGGAAGTGATTCCCCGCGCCGTGGATGACTGGATGGCGGGCATGGAGAAGCTGCGCACCGAGCGCGACCCCGCGAACCCCGCCTGGCACATCCACGGCGGCGTGGCGCCCAACGAAAAACTGCCGCCCATCTCCTACGCCACGCTGCTGAACCTGGCGGGCATCGCCAACACCGACGACCCCGCGCGGCTCTGGGCCTTCATCCGCAAATACTATCCGGACGCCGCGCCGGAGCATGAGCCCATGCTGGACCGCCTGGTCCGCAACGCCTGCGCCTATTGGCGCGACTGGGTGGCGCCGAAGCGCCACTTCCGCCCCGCCACGCCCGAGGAAGCCGTGGCGATGCGCGAACTGGTCCGCCTGCTGCGCGAGCGGCGCGCCGAGTTCGACGCCCTGCCCGCTGGGCCGGAGCGGGAGGCCGCCATCCAGAACGCCGTCTACGACGCCGGCCGGCGCGAGCCCTTCGCGGTGGTGAACAAGAAGGACGGCTCGCTCGGCGTCGGCCGCGCCTGGTTCCAGGCGCTGTACGAAGTGCTGCTGGGCAAGAGCGAGGGGCCGCGCTTCGGCGGCACCGTCGCCATCATGGGCGTGGACGAAACCTGCGCCCTGATCGAGACGGCCCTGGCCCGTGAGGCCGCGCCCGCTTGACCCGCCTGCCGTGAAGACCTTGTGGCCCTTCGTGCGCCGCCATGGCGCCACCGTCTTCGGGCTGGTGGTGCTGGTGGGCGCCATCTGGGTGGTGCAGCGCGAATTCCGCAACCTCTCGATGGCGGATGTGCGCGCCGCGCTGGCGGCCCTGCCCATGTCCGGCCTGCTGGCCGCGGCGGGGCTGACCGTCGCGGCCTATGGTGTGCTGACCATCTATGACTGGCTGGGGGCGCGCTATGCGGGGCGGCCTTCCTCCTGGCCTCGGGCGCTGCTGGCCTCCTTCTGCGGCTATTCGCTCGCGCACAATATCGGCTTCGCGGCGGTGTCCGGGGCCGCGGTGCGCTACCGGCTCTATTCGGCCTGGGGCTATTCGCCCATCGAGATCGGCAAGATCATCGGCTTCACCTCGCTCACCTTCGGGCTGGGCGGGCTGGCGCTGGGCGGCATGGTCCTGTTGTTCGAGCCGGAGGTGTTGCCCTGGGCGGGCGACCACCTGCCGCGCTGGGCGCTGCAACTCATCTCCGTGCCCATGTTCGCCCTGGTCCTGGGCTATGTGCTGCTCAGCAAGTTCCGTCGCGACATCCGCGTCTTTGGCCATCGGGTGAATCTGCCTGGCGTTCGCATGGCCATGGTGCAGACCCTGCTGGCCACGGTGGACGTGGCGGTGACGGCCGCCATCTTCTACGTGCTGCTGCCTGACGCCCCCGGCCTCACCTTCCTGCTCTTCGTGGGCATCTACCTCGCGGCCTATGCGGCGGGCATCGCGGCCAATGTGCCGGGGGGCCTCGGCGTCTTCGACGGCGCCATCCTGCTGGGCCTCGCGCCCTACATGGGCGCGGCGGAGGTGGTGGGGGCGCTGCTGGTGTTCCGCCTCTACTACTACATCGTGCCCCTCTTCATCGCGGGTGGGCTCTTCGCGGGTTTCGAGGTGACGCAGCGCAGCGACTTGCTGTCGCGCTTCGGCGCCATCGGCCGAGGCGCCATGCCGCTGGAGGTACCGGCGCTGACGGGGCTGGTCGCGATCTGCGGTGCGATGCTGATCTTCCTGGGCGGGCTGCCGACCTCGGCCACCGTTCTGAAGGAATGGGCGGGCTACGAGGCGGCCGTGGCGTCGCAGTTCGCCGCATCGGTGGTGGGTTCGCTGTTGATCGTCATGGCCTTCGGCCTGGCGCGGCGGCTGGCCATCGCCTGGTGGGGCGGGCTGATCCTGCTGCTGAACGGCGCGCTGATCGGCTGGCTGCGTGAGGAAGCCTGGTGGACCTGGGGCATCTTCCTGGTGGTGTCGGTGCTGCTCGCCACCATGCGCTCGGCCTTCTATCGCGGCAGCCGGCTGCGGCGTGAACCACTGTCCAACGAAATCCTGCTGCCGCTGGCCGCCACATCCATCTGCGGCCTCACGCTGGCGCTGCTGGCCAATGCCGGCCAGCTCCAGGGTGAGAGCTGGTGGCAGATCGTCTTGATGGAAGACGCTACGCCGCAGCTGCGCTTCACGGTCGGGATCACTGCCGTGCTGCTGCTGGCCGGCATGGTGCAGCTTCTGCGCCCGGCGCGGATCGAGGCGCTGGCCTGGAATGCCGAGGCACGGCAACGCCTCGCCAACTTCGGCGCCCGCCCGCCCGCGACCGCCGATGCGGTGCTCTGGGGCGAGGCCGAGCGCGCGGGCCTTGCCTTCAGCCGGCACGGCCCTGTCTGGATCGCGCATGGGGACCCGGCGGGCGAGGCGCGTGACGCCGTCTCCGCCATCTGGCGCTTCCGTGATTTGTGCGAGCGGAACGGCGCGCGCCCGGCCTTCGTGGACATCGGCCCCGAGAATTTGCGCGTCTACGCGGACACCGGCCTGCAAACCTTCCCCGACGCCAAGCGTCCCGGCCGCTATCTCGCCTGCGACGCGCAGCGCGACCTGGAGGTGGTGCAGGCGGCCTGAGGGACGCGCCTGCCGGCTACTGGCTGCTCCAGAGGATGCGGTGCATCCAGGCCACGTCCTGCAGGTCGAAGCTGTAGTCGGGGTGGGCGGGATTCAGGCTCGCCACCTCGATGCGCTTGGCGCTTTGGCGGCGCAGTTCCTTCGCCATCACCTCGCCCGCACGGGTTCGCAGCACCACGCGGTCGCCACGCCGGATGGGGGCGGCGGGCGAGACGATGACCACATCCCCGTCGCGGAACACCGGCGACATGGAATCGCCCGAGATCTCCAGCGCATAGGCGTTGGGGTCACCGATTTCGGGCAGGCTGATCTCGTCCCAGCTGCCGCCCACCGGGAAGCCGCCATCGTCGAAATATCCCTCGCTGCCCGCCTGGGCGAGGCCGATCAGCGGCACGCGCCGCACCACGCCCCGCCCGCCGCGTGACTGGCTGGGCAGGGTGGCGCTGCCGGAGACCAGGCTGGAAAAGGCCTCTATTCCTGCCCCCGTGGCGGCCAGCACCTTGGCGATGCTCTCCGTGGAGGGCCATCGGGCCCGCCCATCCGGCCCCACCCGCTTGGAGGGGTTGAAGGCAGTGGGGTCGAGCCCTGCGCGACGCGCGAGCCCCGAGGGCGAGAGCCCGTTCTCGGCGGCGAGCGAATCGAGCGCCCGCCAAATGTCATCGTGTCGCATATACAAAACATGTTAGGTCGTTGGTCCGGATGCAATAGGAAAATCTTGCTTTCTGTCGGGGAGGTGAGTCACAACCCTGAGTGTGCATGGCCGATGGCGCTGCACGCCCCCAAGCCTCCCTCCAAGAAGGATGTGTCGCTGATGTCCGCCTCCCCCCCGTCCAGGGTATTCGCCCGTCTTCGCCAGCCTCGCCAAGGCCGAACCCTTTCGCTGCGCGGAGGAGGCCTGGTTCTGGATCATGGCCGCCCTGACCGCCCGGCGCGACGGCGCGCGCATCAGCCCCGGCAAGGGCGCGGCGCTGCGCCCCTGCGACCCGGATGACGTGGTGAAATGCCTCGACCGCCTCTACCGCCAGCGGCGCATCGAACTGTGCCACGCGCGCATCCTCCGCATCTGGGGCGAGCGCGGCATGCCCCGCTGTCGCATATCGAACAGATCATCAAGCTCGCCGACACACCCGCCGAGACGACGGAGGCCGACACCGAGAACCTGCTGCACGAAGCCCGCCACCAGATGGACCAGGACAGCGACACGGGGGAGGACACCGCACGCGATGGAGAAGCCGGCTGACCTGCTGGAATTCACCTGGATGTGGAACCGCGCCCAGGAGTTGAGGACGCCCGCCCTCCACCGCCGCATCCTGCTCTGGCTGGAGGGCCGGCCGTCGAACCGCATGCTGCTGATGGCCTTCCGCGGCTGCGGGAAATCCACGCTGGTGGGGCTGCTCTGCGCCTGGTCGCTGTATCGCAACCCGGAGCTGCGGATCATGGTGCTGGCGGCCGAACAGTCGCTCGCCGCGCGCATGGTGGCGCATGTGCGCCGCGTGCTGGAGCGCCACCCGCTCTGCCGCCCGCTTCTGCCCGAGGACGGCGAGGCCTGGGCCACCGACCGCTTCACCGTATCGCGGCGCTCCGCCCTGCGCGACCCCTCGATGTTCGCGCAGGGGCTGCAGGGCAACATCACCGGCGCGCGCGCGGACCTCATCATCTGCGACGACGTGGAGGTGCCGGGCAATTGCGACACGCCCGGCAAGCGCCACGAGCTGCGCGAACGCCTGGCGGAGACCGAGTTCATCCTGACGCCGGGCGGCGCCATCCTCTACGTCGGCACGCCGCACACGGAGGAGAGCCTCTACCGCCCCGGCGACGACTTCCTGCGCGGCTATGCCCGGCTGGAAGTGCCCATCCTGGACGCCGAGGGCCGCAGCGCCTGGCCCGAGCGCTTTTCCGAGCCCGCCATCGCCGCCATCCGCCGACGCGTGGGTCCCATGCACTTCGCCCGGCAGATGCTGCTGCAACCCGTGCCCGCCGCGGCCGCGCGGCTCGATCCCGCGCTGCTGCTGCGCTACGCGGAGCAGACGGAATATGTCGAGGCGCAGGGCCGCCCGCAGCTCTGGCTGCTCGGGCGGCGCATGGTCTCGGGCGGCGGCTTCTGGGACCCGGCCTTCGGGCGCGAGAAGGGGGGCGACGGCTCCGTCCTCGCCGCCACCTACATGGATGGGGAGAACCACCACTTCATCCATCGCGTGGAGTGGATCACCCAGCGTGCCGACGCTCCGGACGACCCCGCCACGCAGCAGTGCCGCCAGGTGGCGGCGCTGGCGCGGGACCTGCAATTGCCGGTGGTGCGGGTCGAGACCAACGGGCTGGGCCGCTTCCTGCCCGCCTTGCTCAAGCGTGAGATGGCGCGCGCCGGGGCCGCCTGCCAGGTGCTGGAACACGCCAGCCACCGCCCCAAGGCGGAGCGCATCCTGGCCGCCTTCGACCCGCTGCTGGCCGCCCGCCGCCTCTACGCGCATGAGGGCGTGATGACCTCGGCCTTCGCGCGCGAGATGGCGGAATGGCGCCCGGACGCGAAGGGCGCGCGCGACGACGCGCTGGACGCCGTGGCCGGCGCCATCCTGGCCGAACCGGTGCGGATGCCGGCCCTGCCGCCGCAACCCCGCGGGCCGAGCTGGCGCGGTTAGGTGTGTTGCGCGGCCGATTCACGGCTGCGGCTGCGCCTACGCCGATCGGACGCTTTGCCGCGCGGCCGATTCACGGCTGCGGCTGCGCCTACGCCGATCGGACGCTTTGCCGCGCGGCCGATTCACGGCTGCGGCCGCGCCTACGCCGATCGGACGCTTTGCCGCGCGGCCGATTCACGGCTGCGGCTGCGCCTACGCCGATCGGGCGCTTTGCCACGCGGCCGATTCACGGCTGCGGCCGCGCCTACGCCGATCGGGCGCGGGGTGTCTTCAGAATTTCACTCGCGTGGCGCTCCCGCCCCGCGGGCGTGATCGCGAAGCGTCCGTCAGGCCCCAGCCCGGCCAGCCCCATCGTGGAAAGCCGTCGCAGGCAGGGTTCGTCCGCCAGGCCCGGCGGGCGGCCGTGCTGCCGCACCAGCGTCAGCCGGTGCAGGGCCGAGCGGCAGCAGGTCTCGAGATACGGCTCGTTCCACATCGCCCCTCCATACCCCCTCTCCGGGGTCCGCCCCGTTGTGGGGCGGCCCCGCGCCCACCGCAAGGAGATGTCATGAACATCCTCGAACTGGAGCCGCACATGCTGCTTCGCCTGGCCGAGGCGCCGGTCTCGGTCCTGCTGCTGTGGCTGGTCCTGGGCATCAAGCGCGACCTCGACCAGCGGATCGAACATGGCGACCGGCGCGAGATGGACGGCCTGGCCCGCACGCGCCAGGAACTGACCGATTTCAAGCTGGAGGTGGCGCGGACCTATGTGCCCCTCTCCCTCATCCGCGACGTGGACCAGCGGCTGACGGAACAGCTCCTCCGCATCGAGGAGAAGCTGGAGGACCTGCGCCGCGACGGGGGGTTCGGCCGATGAGCGCCGCCCCCGCCGCCATGACCGCGACCGAGGCCGCGGAAGCCTTGCTGGCGCGCATCCTCTACGCCGAGGCGGGCGGGCGTCCGGCGCGCGCCATCGAGGCGCTGGCCGCCATGGCATTGACCCGCGCGCGGCTTGCCCTGGCCTGCCCGGACGCCGCGTTGCGCTATGCCGGCGGGGAACACCCCTCCAGCACCGCCCGCGCCCTGCTGGCGGTGCTGCGGGCACCCTTCCAGTTCCCCACGCGCCACCCACACCACCCGGACCATGCGCGCTTCCTGGCCCCGCCCGAGGCGGACCCGGCGCTGGCCGTCTGCCGCCGCATCGCGCGCCGCGCCATGGCGGGCACCCTGCCGGACGCGACGGGTGGTGCGGTGCTGTGGCATGCCGAGGAAGTCTTGCCGCGCTGGGCCATGGGGCGCGTGCCGCGGCTGGCGACGGGGGGCCTGTGCTTCTACGCGGAGGCCGAATGAGCTGTTGTGTCGCCAAGCGGCTGATTCACGCCTTTGGCGTTCCACCAAAGGCGATCAGACCTCGCCAAGCGGCTGATTCACGCCTTTGGCGTTCCACCAAAGGCGATCAGACCTCGCCAAGCGGCTGATTCACGCCTTTGGCGTTCCGCCAAAGGCGATCAGACGCTAATCGGCGCGAATGGAACGCTTCATCTACACCCTCATCCGCGGCGCCGATTGGCGTGAGGCGGAGACGCACGGCGAATACCGCGGCAGCGCCGATGACCGGCGGGACGGCTTCCTGCATTTCTCCACCGCCGCCCAGCTCCGCGCCACCGCCGCCAAGCACCGCGCGGGCGAGGCGGATCTCTGGATGATCGAGGCCGAATGCGCGGCGCTCGGCGATGCGCTGCGCTGGGAGCCGGCCTCCGGCAGTTCGCGCCCCGGCCTGTTCCCGCATCTCTACGCGCCCCTGCCGCTCTCGGCCGTGCGGCGGGCGCTGCATGTGCCCTTGGACGCGGAAGGCCGTCACGCCTTCCCGGAGGATGTTCCCTGACGCGACGGCCTTCGCGCGGCCGCGATCACCGCGCGTTCGCTCATCAGGCAGGCCAGCACCACCACGGCCCCGCCCAGGATGACGGCCAGCCCCGGCGTGTTGCCGAACACCGCATAGTCCAGCACCACCGACCAGGGCAGGGCGATGAATTCGAAGGGCGCCAGCCGCGCCGGCGAGGCATGGCGGAAGGCCAGCGCCAGCAGCAGCGTCGCGCCGCCCGCGATCACGCCGTTCACCGTCAGCCGCGCCCAGCCCTCGGCATCGGGCGGCACCCAGGCGCCCCAGGCGAAGGGCGCCATGGCCAGCAGCCCCAGCAGCGAGGGCCAGAAGATCAGCCGCGCCAGCCCCGCCTCGGCGCGCAGGCCCCGGTTGATGGTGATGTTGGTGGCGTAGCAGACCGTGCCCAACAGCGCATAGCCCAACCCGAGCAGGCTCGCCCCTCCGCCGATCTGCGGCACCAGCGCGATGATGACGCCGCCGAACCCCACGCCGGACCAGATCCAGGCCGCGCGCGGCACTTCCTCGCGCAGGAACAGCGCGGCCATGACCAATGTCAGGAAGGGGGCGGTGAAGAAGACCAGGTAGCCCAGCGCCAGCGGCAAATGCCGGAAGGCCAGGAAGAACAGCAGGCCCGAGAACAGCATGGCCACCGCCCGTAGCCCGTGCAGGAAGGGGTGGCGCGTGCGGAGCGACCCGCCCGCCTCGCGCCACAGGGCGCGCAGCCCCAGCAGCAGCGCCAGCAGGGTGACATGGCGCAGGAAAATGGCCTGGGCCGCGCTGTATTCCGCCGACAGGATCTTGCTGTTGGCGTCGAGCACGCCGAACATCGCGATCCCGGTCATGAGCATGACCGGCCCCTTCACATCCCGTTCCTTCCTGCCGTGTGAAGGACAGCATGTCCGGCCCGCCTGCCCCTGTGTCAACGCACGGATCTGCGGTATCTGCCCCGCGACATGACACCCGCCCTCGCCTCCGCCCTGACCCCCGCGCTGCGGCTGCTCGACGCCGAGACCGCCCATGGCCTCGCCCTGCGCGGGCTGGCGGCGGGGCTGGCGGGGACGGATTCCGCGCCCGATGCGCCGTCACTGGCGGTCCAGGCCCTGGGCCTCGATTTCCGCAACCCCATCGGGCTGGCGGCGGGCTTCGACAAGGATGCGGTGGCGGTGCTGCCCCTGCTGCGCCTGGGCTTCGGCTTCGTGGAGGCCGGCACCGTCACCCCCCGCCCCCAGGCGGGCAACCCGCGCCCGCGCCTGTTCCGCCTGGCGGAGGACGCGGCGGTGATCAACCGCATGGGCTTCAACAACGGGGGCCTCGACGCCTACCTGGGCCGCCTGCGCGCCCTGCCGCGCCCACTGCCAGGCGTGCTGGGCGCCAATGTGGGCGTGAACAAGGAGGGCGCGGACCCGGAGCGCGACTACCCCGCGCTCTGCCGCGCCGTGGCGCCGCTGGCGGACTACGTCACCATCAACATCTCATCCCCCAACACGCCCGGGCTGCGGGATTTGCAGGGGGAGGCGAGGCTCGCCTCCATCCTCGCCGCCGTTGCGCCGCCGACGCTGGGCAAGCCCGTGCTGGTGAAGCTGGCGCCGGACCTTGCCGACGATGCCCTGGGGCCGCTGGTCGAGGTCTGCGTGGCGGCGGGTGTGGCGGGCCTCATCATCTCCAACACCACCATCGCCCGGCCGGAGACGCTGCGCGGCGCGGCCAGGGGCGAGGCGGGAGGGCTCTCCGGCGCGCCGCTCTTCCAGCGCTCCACCGAGGTGCTGCGGGCCGTGCGGCGGCTGGCGGGCGGGAGGCTGGTGCTGGTGGGCGCCGGCGGCGTGGCCAGCGGCGAACAGGCCTATGCGAAGATCCGCGCGGGGGCGACCCTGGTGCAGCTCTACACGGGCTTCGCCTATGGCGGCCCGGCCCTGGTGGGACGGATCAAGCGGGAATTGGCGGGGCTGCTGGCGCGCGACGGTTTCGCGCGCGTGGCCGATGCCGTGGGAGTGGACGCGTGACGATCAAGATCTACGAAGGCCTGGAACCCCTGGCCGACCGCTATGACGGCTACGTGCTGGACCTCTGGGGCGTGGTGCATGATGGCCGCGCCCTCTACCCGGGCGTGTCTGAATGCCTGGCCATGCTGCGGCAGCGCGGCAAGCGCATCGTCTTCCTGACCAACGCGCCGCGCCGCGCCTGGTTCATCCAGGGCATGCTGGACAAGATGGGGCTGGAGCGCGGGCTGTATGACGGCATCATCTCCTCGGGCGAGGTCTCCTGGCTCTGGCTGAAGCACCGGCCGGAGGGCTGGTTCCGCAAGTTCGGCCCGCGCGGCTTCCACATCGGGCCGGAGCGCGATCTCTCGGTGGCCGAGGACGGCGCGGCCGAGCTGGTCGCCACACCTGAGGAAGCCGACTTCCTGCTCAACACCGGCCCCGACCCGGACCGCGGCTCGCATTCCGTCGAGGCCTATCGCCCCGCCCTGGAACG
Organism: Roseococcus suduntuyensis; assembly: GCF_014196305.1. Taxonomy (GTDB): domain Bacteria; phylum Pseudomonadota; class Alphaproteobacteria; order Acetobacterales; family Acetobacteraceae; genus Roseococcus; species Roseococcus suduntuyensis. The sequence continues at coordinate 626,137 of NZ_JACIDJ010000001.1, read as the reverse complement.
CTGCTTCGCGGCCAAGCTGCCCATGGTCTGCGTGAACCCCGACCGCGCGGTGATGGTGGGCACGGACAAGCTGATCTGCGCGGGCGCGCTGGCCGACATCTACCTGGGCTGGGGTGGCGATGTCTTCGAGGTCGGCAAGCCCGACCCGGCCGTCTATGGCCCCGTCATGGAGGCGCTGGAGATGACCGACCGCGCCCGCGTGGTGGCGGTGGGCGACACGCCCCACACCGACCTGGCCGGCGCCGCCGCGGCGGGGATGGACAGCCTCTGGGCCATGACGGGCCTGACGGCCAATGCCCATGGCGATGACCCGTCGTCGGAGGTCCTGGCGCGCGTGGCGGAGGAAGAGGGCGTGCGCCCGTTGGGGGCGCTGCGCAGCCTGCGCTGGTAGGGGCGGGCTTTCTGCGCGGCCGATTCACCGCCGCGGCCGCGCCGCGACGGATCGGACGGGCTTTTGCGCGGCCGCTTTACCGCCGCGCCTGCGCCGCGACGGATCGGACGCGGTCAGGCGTGCCCGGCCGCGCCCACGATGCGGCTGGGGTCCACGCGCAGCTTCGACATGGCGCGGTCCCACTTCGTCTTGAGTTCCGTGTCGAACAGCAGCGCCTCGTCCGGGGGCGCGATGAGCCAGGCGTTTTCCGCGATCTCGGCGTCGAGCTGCCCCGGGCCCCAGCCGGCATAGCCCAGCGCCAGCACGCATTGGCGCGGGCCGCTGCCCTCGGCGATGGCCTTCAGGATGTCCACGTTCGCGGTGATGGCGAAGCCGCCCTCGACGGGCAGCGAGCCCTCCTCGCGCCATTCATTGGTGTGCAGCACGAAGCCGCGCCCCTCATCCACCGGCCCGCCATTCAGCAGGCGGATGTCGCGCTGCGGCGGCACCGCCTCCACCCCCACCTGGCGCAGCAGCGCATCGAAGCTGAGCTTCTGGATGGGGCGGTTGAGGACGAGGCCCATGGCCCCCTCGGGCGAATGGGCGCAGATGCAGATCACGCTGCGGGCGAAGCGGCTGTCGCGCATGGAGGGCATCGCGATGAGCAGCTGCCCAGAGAGGGTGTCGCCGCCAACGGGGTCTAGGGGGTCGAGGGAGTCCTGCTGTGCCATGGCACAGAGATGGCGCGCGGGCGGGCCGGCTGCAAGCCGCGGGCGGCGCCGCATTCTCTTGGCGCCGGTTCTGTTCTAAACGGGCCACTCCGCACAGGAGGAAATCCCCCATGACGATCAAGGTCGGTGACAGCATCCCCTCGGCCAAGCTGATGATGGCGAGCGCCGAAGGCCCCAAGGAGGTGACCACCGAGGAGCTCTTCGGCGGCAAGACCGTGGTCCTGTTCGGCGTGCCGGGTGCCTTCACCCCCACCTGCTCGGCCAAGCATCTCCCGGGCTTCGTGACCAACATCGCCGCCATCAAGGGCAAGGGCGTGGACACCGTGGCCTGCATGGCGGTGAACGACGTCTTCGTCATGGGCGCCTGGGGCAAGGACCAGGGCGTGGGCGAGAACGTGGCCATGCTGGCCGATGGCAGCGCCGCCTTCACCAAGGCGATGGGCCTCGAGTTCGACCTGACGGCCCGCGGCCTGGGCGTGCGCGCGCAGCGCTTCGTGCTGGTGGCGAAGAACGGCGTGGTGACGCATGTGGCCGTGGAGGCGCCGGGCGCCTTCGAGGTCAGCAGCGCCGAGGCGGTTCTCGCCGCGCTCTGAGCGCATCCAGCGCTTCATGCGCTGGAATTGAAAAGCGGTGGGGGTCTTGCGGCAACGCAAGAACCTTCACGCGCCTGTCATGTTATCCTTCCGGACAGTGCATTCGGGAGGGCCAAGACATGAAGACGCGCACCATGGCGGAGATGGTCCGCCACCAGGACCCGCTGGCGATGCCACCGGGCGCCACCGTGCAGGAAGCCTGCATCGCCATGCACCGCCGCCGCGTGGGCGCGGTGCTGGTGGTGGAGCACGGCAAGCTCGCCGGCGTCTTCACCGGGCGTGACGCCGTGCTCTGCCTGGCGCGGGAGATGGACCCCGCCCGCACCGCGCTCGGCCAGGTGATGACCAAATCCCCCACCACGCTCCGCGCACAGGATCGCGCCATAGAGGCGCTGCGCCTGATGAATGATGGCGGCTTCCGTCACCTGCCGGTGGTGGAAGAAGGCCGGGTGCTGGGCATCGTGTCACGCTACGATTTCCGCACGGAAGAGCATGGGCGGATGGACGAGGAGACGGGGTATTTCGAGGTGATCCGGTAGCGCCGCAGCAGCCCCGCGATCGTCACGCCCGCAAGGCCGCGATATGGGCCTCGACACGCTCGATGGCCTCGGCGGGGCTGAGCATGGCCGTGTCGAGGCGGAGATGCGGCCCCTCCCAGGCCTCGAACCGGCGGTGGGTCACAGAGTGCCAGTCCGGCGGGACAAGGCCCGGCAGGTCCGAGACCCGCTCCTCGACCCGGCGGCGGTGTTCCGCCACGTCGGAACAGACCACCAGCACCTGCACCAGCGGAACGCTCCTTCGCGCGGCCACCGCCTGCCAGCCGGCGCGGCTTTCCCGCACGGGGTTCACGCAATCCGCCACCACGGCGAGGCCGGCGGCGAGGTTGGCCTCGGCCAGGGCATTGGCCACGCCATAGCCTGCGGTGCCCACCTCGCCAGCCAACACCCCGGCGTTGCGGATGGCCTGCTCGATCACGTCGATGCGGAGGTGCATCGCATGGCGACGACGCGCGATCCCCCGCGAGATCGTGGTCTTGCCCGTTCCCGGCAGGCCGCTGAAGACGATGAGCATGATGGTGTTCCTGGGGCGATCATAAGCATCCGTTAAGCCTGCTGCCGCACCCTCGCGGGGGAATGGAGGACAGCATGACCGGCGACGCCACGGCGGAGGAGGTGCGGGAGGCCCGGATGCGCCTGACCCGCCACCTGACCGAGCTGCACAAGCTGCATCTGACCCTGCTGGCCGAGACGCGCGCGCTGAAGCGCTTCACCACGGCCGGCCGCTCCAATGCCGAGATCGAGATCACCGCGGAGGTGCTGGAGCAGTATCTCTCCGCGACCGATGCCTTCCTGGAGAACATGCGCGGCCGCGTCGAGGCGCGGCTGGGCATGCTGCGGCGGGGCGAGCCGCTGGTGAATGGCCGCGCCGACGATGCGCCGGGCCATGGCGCCTTCTGGCTAAGCTTTTCGCGGCTCTGCGCGGTGCTGCGGCGCGCGGCGAAGCGCGCCGAGGCATAGCCTTCGGCTTTGTCGGGCGGCTGATTCACGCCTTCGCGGAGCGCCGAAGGCGATCAGACGCTCAGGGCAGCAGGACGGTGCTGCCCGTGGTCTTGCGCGCCTCCAGGTCGCGATGCGCCTGGGCGGCCTCCTTCAGCGGGTAGCGCTGGTTCACGTTCATCTTCACCGCGCCCTTGGTAACGACGTCAAACAGGTCCTCGGCCACGGCCACGAGATCCTCGCGCTTGGCGGTGTAGGAGGCCAGCGTGGGGCGCGTCAGGTAGAGCGAGCCCTTGGCGGCCAGCACGCCGATATCAATCGGCGGCACGGGGCCCGAGGCATTGCCGTAGCTGACCATGTAGCCCAGCGGCGCCAGGCAATCGAGCGAGGGCATGAAGGTGTCGCGGCCCACGCTGTCATAGACCACGGGCAGCATGGCCCCGCCGGTGATCTTCTTCACCGCGGCGGGCAGGTCCTCGCCCGTCAGAACGACGTGGTCGGCGCCATGCGCGCGGGCGAGTTCGGCCTTCGCCTCGGTGCTGACGGTGCCGATGACGGTGGCGCCCAGATGCTTCGCCCATTGGCACATGATGAGGCCGACGCCACCGGCCGCCGCGTGCACCAGGATCGTCTCGCCGGCCTTCACGCGGTAGGTGGTCCGCAGCAGGTATTGCGCCGTCATGCCCTGGAGCATCATGGCGGCTGCGTCCTCGAAGCCGATGGCGTCGGGCATCTTCACCAGGCGGTCGGCCTTGATGGTGCGGGCCTCGGCATAGGCGCCGACGGGCCCGGAGGCATAGGCCACGCGATCGCCGACCGCGACCTCGGTCACGCCCTCGCCGATCGCCTCGACGATGCCGGCGCCCTCCATGCCGATGGTGGCGGGCAGGCTGGGCAGCTTGTAGAGGCCGGTGCGGAAATAGACGTCAATGAAGTTGAGGCCCACGGCCTTGTGGCGCACCAGCGCCTCGCCGGGCTTGGGCGCGGGGAGCGGCACCTCCTCCCACACCAGTTGCTCGGGGCCGCCATGCTCATGGATGCGGATGCTGTGGTTCACGGGGCGGAAGCTCCTGGATTGAGATGGCGCGCCTCATGGTCGAGGAGGAAGCGCTTGGTGTTGGGGCCGTCGAGGCCGGAATAGCCCCCCAGCTTCCCGCCCGCCGCCACGACGCGGTGGCAGGGGATCAGGATGGGGATGGGGTTCGCGCCATTGGCCTGGCCCACCGCGCGGGCCACGGAGGCCACCTCGCGCGCGATGTCGGCATAGCTGCGGGTCTCGCCGGGCGGGATGCGGGTGAGCGCGGCCCAGACCCGGCGCTGGTAGGGGGTGCCGTGCGGCGCCAGCGGCAGCTGGAAGTGCAGGCGGCGCCCGTCAAAATAGTCTTGCAGCTGGTCCCTTGCCTCGCGCAGCAGCGCTGTCGCCGACTGGTCCCGACCCCGCCCCCAGTCGAGGGCGACAAGGGCGCCGTCCTCCTCCGAGAGGGTGAGTTCACCCAGCGGTGTCATCAGCGAGAGCTGAGGCATGTTTCCCTAGATTGCAGTGACGGGAGGGATGCAGCACCCCGCGGGGGCGCGCGTCAAGCGGGGGTTTTCAAGCCCCTGGGCGCAGGGCCATGGCGCCGCTACATGCATGGGGGAATGCAGGAGCTTGCCATGGCCGAGGCCGATCCCCCGCTCTACTTCGACGCGCATGTCTTCGTCTGCTGCAACCGCCGCGCGGAGGGCCATCGGCGCGGCAGCTGCGCGGCCGCGGGCAGCGAGAAGCTGCGCGACTACATGAAGGCGCGGGCGAAGGAACTCGGCCTCAAGCGGGTGCGGGTGAACATGGCGGGCTGCCTGGACCGCTGCGAGTTCGGCCCGGCCGTCGTCATCTATCCCGAGGGCGTCTGGTATCGCCCGCAAACGGAAGCGGATGTGGATGAGATCCTCTCGGCGCATCTCGTGGCGGGCGGCCGCGCCACGCGGCTGATGCTGACCGAGAAGGACGTGCCGCCGCCGAAGTCGTGAGGACGATCTTCGCCCTCGCCTCCGGGGCGGGGCGGGCAGCGGTGGCGGTGATGCGCGTCTCGGGGCCTGGGGCGGGCGCGGTGCTGGAAGCCCTGGTGGGCCGGCTCCCGACACCGCGAATGGCCAGCCTGCGGCGGCTGCGGCATGGCGGCGTGGTGCTGGACCAGGCGCTGGTGCTGTGGTTCCCGGGCCCGGCCTCCTACACCGGCGAAGACAGCGCGGAGTTGCACCTGCATGGCGGGCCGGCGGTGGTGGCGGCGGTGGCGGATGCCCTGGTGGCGCTGGGCATGCACCCGGCCGAGCCGGGCGAATTCACGCGCCGCGCCTTCCTGAACGGCAAGCTGGACCTGACGGCGGCGGAGGGCATCGCGGACCTCATCGCCGCAGAGACCGAAGCGCAGCGGCGCCAGGCCTTGCGCCAGGCCGAGGGCGGGCTGGCCGCGCGCCATGCGGAATGGGCCGCTCGGCTGACCCGGCTGCTGGCGCGACAGGAAGCCTTCATCGAGTTCGAGGAGGAGGACCTGCCTTCGGACCTCGACGCCCAGGTCACGGCCGATGCCCTGGCTTTGCGCGAGGAAATGGCCGCCCTGCTGGCCGAGGCGCCGCGCGGCGAACGTCTGCGCGAAGGCGTGGCCGTGGCCATACTGGGCGCGCCGAACGCGGGAAAATCCTCGCTGCTGAACGCGCTGGCGGAGCGCGAGGCCGCCATCGTCTCCGCCCGCGCCGGAACCACGCGCGATGTGGTGGAAGTGCGCCTCGAACTGGGCGGCGTGCCGGTGACGCTGGCCGACACGGCCGGGCTGCGCGAAACGGCGGACGAGATCGAAGCCGAAGGGGTGCGCCGCGCTCTGGCCCGCGCCGAGGCAGCCGATTTGCGCCTGCTGGCCTTCGCAAGCGACGCGGCGCCGGATTCCGCCACCCTGGCACTGCAAGGGCCGGACGCCATCCTGGTCGCCACCAAGGCTGATCTGGGTGGGACGACAATGATGGGCGCGCTGGCCGTATCGGCCCACACAGGTGCCGGCCTGCCCGCGCTGCGCGCGGCGCTGGAGGCGGCGGTGCGGGACAGGGCGGGGCTTTCGGAAGCCGCCGGCCTGACCCGCCCCCGCCACCGCGCCGCCCTGGGCGAGACGGTGGAATGGCTCGACCGCCTGCCCATCGCCCCCATGCCCGAGTTGCGCGCCGAGGCGCTGCGCGGCGCGCTGCGCGGGTTGTCGCGCCTGACGGGACGGGTGGATGTGGAGCAGGTGCTGGACCTGGTGTTCGGCGAGTTCTGCATCGGCAAGTAGCGGTGCTATAGCCCCCGCATGTTCGACATGCGCTATGACGTGGTGGTGGTGGGCGGCGGCCATGCCGGCTGCGAGGCGGCGGCGGCCGCTTCGCGCTGCGGCGCCCGCACGCTGCTGCTGACCCATGATCCCGCCAAGCTGGGCGAGATGTCCTGCAACCCCGCCATCGGCGGCATCGGCAAGGGGCATCTGGTGCGCGAGGTGGACGCGCTGGACGGCATCATGGGCCGCGCCGCAGATGCCGCCGGCATCCACTTCAAGTTGCTGAACCGCAGCAAGGGCCCGGCCGTGCGCGGGCCGCGCGCCCAGGCGGACCGCAAGCTCTATCGCCAGGCGGTGGGGGCGCTGTTGGCCGAAACACCGGGGCTGAGCGTTCTGGGTGATCCCGCCGAGGACCCGCTGCTGGAAGATGGCGCGCTGACTGGCGTGCTGACTGCCTCCGGCCGTCGCATCGGCTGTGGCGCGCTGGTCATCACCACCGGCACCTTCTTGCGCGGCATGATCCATATCGGCGAGAGGCGCATTCCGGCCGGGCGCGTGGACGAGGCGCCGGCGGTGGGGTTGGCGCTTGCTCTGGAGCGGCTGGGGCTGCCCTTGGCGCGCCTCAAGACCGGCACACCGCCGCGGCTGGATGGCCGCACCATCGATTGGGCCGCCCTCGAATCTCAGCCGGGCGATGCGGAGCCGGAGCCTCTGTCCTGGATGACGGAGCGCATCACCAACCGCCAGGTGGAATGCGGCATCACCCACACCACCGCCCGCACGCATGAGATCATCCGCGGCAGCCTGCACCTTTCGGCTGTCTATGGTGGGCGGATCGAGGGGGTGGGCCCGCGCTACTGCCCCTCGGTCGAGGACAAGGTGGTGCGCTTCGCCGACAAGCCGCGCCATCAGATCTTCCTGGAACCCGAGGGGCTGGACGACCCCACCGTCTACCCCAACGGCATCTCGACCAGCCTGCCTGAGGAGGTCCAGGCCGCGCTGGTGGCGTCCATTCCGGGGCTGGAGCGTACCACCATCCTGCGCCCCGGCTATGCCATCGAATACGACCACGTGGACCCGCGTGCGCTATGGCCCACGCTGGAATGCCGCGCCTTGCCGCGCCTGTTCCTGGCGGGGCAGATCAACGGCACCACGGGCTATGAGGAGGCCGCGGCCCAGGGGCTGCTGGCCGGCGTGAACGCGGCGCATTGCGCGGGCGGCGGGGATACGCCGGCAACGCTGACGCGGGCCGACGCCTATCTGGGCGTGCTCGTGGACGACCTGACCCTGCATGGCGTCAGCGAACCCTACCGCATGCTCACCGCGCGCTCCGAATACCGGCTCAGCCTGCGGGCGGACAATGCGGGGATGCGCCTGACCGCCCATGGCCTGGCCTGGGGCTGCATCGGCCCGGCCCGCGCCGCCGCCCACCGGAGCTTCGCGCGGGCGGTGGAGGACGCCCTGGCCCGCGCCCGCTCTGAAGGCGCGACCCCCGCGCAGTATCTGGCTGCCGGCATGCCCATCAACCAGGACGGCCGCTGGCGCAGCCTCTTCGACGTGCTGGCGCTGCCAGCCGCCGCGGCAGCCGCGATCGAAGTGCTGTTCCCCTGGCTGACCGACCTGCCACCGCGCGTCCGCGCCTATCTGGAGGCGGAAGCCCTCTATGCCCCCTACCTCGACCGCCACGCGGCGGAGCGCGCGATGCTGGAACGGGAGGAGGCCCTCGCGATCCCGGCCGACATTGACTTCGCCGCCATCGCCGGCCTGTCCAACGAAATGCGGGACCGTCTGCACCACGCCCGCCCCGCCACCCTGGGCAGCGCTGGCCGCCTCCCGGGCGTGACGCCCGCAGCCCTCGCGGCCCTTGCCGTCCACCTCCGGCGCCAAATGCGTGTTTCACGTGAAACAGCCTGACCCGCCCCCGGAGCACCCTGTTTCACGTGAAACAGAAGCGCGGCTGCGTGCATATCTGCGCCTGCTGTTGGAATGGAACGGCCGCATCAACCTCGTGGCCGCCGCGCCGGAAGAGGTGCTGTGGCAGCGCCACATCCTGGATGGCTGGCAACTTCTTCCGCTCCTACCCGACGGCCCCCTGGCGGACCTCGGCTCCGGTGGCGGACTGCCAGGCCTCGTCATCGCCATAGGGCGCGCGCAGGAAACGCACCTCGTCGAATCGGATCGGCGCAAATCCGCCTTTCTGATGGAGGCGACGCGCCAGCTTGGCCTGCCCCATGTGCGCGTCCACGCACGCCGCATCGAGGCCGCGCAACTGCCGCCACTCACCGTCCTGACCGCCCGCGCCCTTGCGCCACTGACGGATTTGCTGCCGCACGCCGCGCGCCTGCTGGCCCCAGGCGGCGTTGCGGTCTTTCCAAAGGGCAGAACCGCTGAAGCGGAGTTGACGGCCGCCGCGCCGCATTGGTTTATGCGGGTCGAGCGGTTCGCGAGCCGGACGGACGCTGCCGCCACCATTTTCCGGCTGAGCGAGATTCGCCCTGAAGTCGTTTGACACCCCGCCGCCGCGCATCCTCGCCCTCGCCAACCAGAAGGGTGGCGTGGGCAAGACCACGACCGCCGTGAACCTGGCCGCCGCCCTTGCCGCGCGGCAGAAGGTGCTGCTGATCGACCTCGATCCGCAGGGCAATGCCTCCACCGGCCTCGGCGTGGCACGGGCGGATCGTGGCGCGGGCAGCTACGCCCTGCTGATCGATGGCCGCCCCCTGGCCGAGGTCATCCGTCCCACCGCCGTGAAGAACCTCCATCTCGTGCCCGCCGATCAGGACCTGGCCGGTGCCGAGCTGGAGCTGGCCGACCTCTCCCGCCGTGAATCCCGCCTGAAGACCGCGATCGAGGCCGGCGCCGAACGTCTGCGCGGCGTGGACTGGGTGCTGCTGGACTGCCCGCCCTCGCTCGGCCTGCTGACCCTGAACGCGCTGGTGGCGGCCGAGGCCGTCATGGTCCCCCTCCAGGCAGAATTCTACGCGCTGGAAGGCATGTCCCAGATCATGCAGACGCTGGAGCGGGTGCGCGGCGGCTTCAACCCCGCGCTGCGCCTGGAAGGCATCGTGCTGACCATGCTGGACCGCCGCAACAACCTCTCCGAGGCGGTGGAGAACGATGTCCGCGGCTTCTTCAAGCAGCAGGTCTATGAGACGGTCATTCCGCGCAACGTCCGCGTCTCCGAGGCGCCTTCGCACGGCCTGCCCGTGACGCTGTATGACCCGCGCTCGCCCGGGGCCGATGCCTACACCCGCCTTGCCGCCGAATTCCTCCGCCGCCATCGCGCGCGGCTCCGCCAGGAGGCCACCACATGAGCAAGCCCCCCGCCTTGGGCCGTGGCCTTTCGGCCCTGCTGGGCGATGCCGCGGCTGCCAGTACCGGGGCCAACACCCCAGGCCTGCGCCACCTCCCCGTTGCGTCCATCGAACCCGGCGCCTTTCAGCCGCGCGAGGCCATGGACGAAGCGGCCCTGGCCGAACTCGCCGGCTCCATCCGCGAGCATGGCGTGCTGCAGCCCATCCTGGTGCGCCCGCTGAAATCCAGCCGCGGCCAGCGCTTCGAGATCATCGGTGGCGAACGTCGCTGGCGCGCCGCCCAGGCCGCCGGCCTCCACGAGGTGCCGGCTTTGGTGCGCGACCTGTCGGACCGCGAAGCCATGGCCGCGGGCCTCGTGGAAAACCTCCAGCGCCAGGACCTCAACGCGCTGGAAGAGGCCGAAGGCTATGGCCGCCTCGTCGAGCAGTTCGGCCTGACGCAGGACGCCCTTGCCCGCGCCGTCGGCAAGAGCCGCCCGCACATCGCCAACACGCTACGCCTGCTGCAACTGCCCGACCGTGTGCGCGAATTGCTGCGAGAGGGCGCGCTGACCGCCGGCCACGCCCGCGCCCTGCTCACCGCCAAGGACCCGGTCGGCCTGGCCCTTCAGGTGGTGGACCGCGGCCTGAACGTGCGCCAGGCCGAGGCGCTGGCCGCCAGCCGCAACCTGCCCCCGGCCCCGCGCGCGCCCCGCTCGGACGCCGACACCCGCGCGATCGAGCAGAAGATCATCGCGCATCTCGGCCTCAAGGTCGCCATCAAGCACGGGCCGCGCGGGGGGCAGGTGGTGCTGTCCTACAAGGACCTCGACCAGCTCGACGGGATCGTCCGCCTCCTCACGAAATGATGGCGGCGTGCGCCATGGTGCTGAGCGTGTCCATGCGCGGCCCATGGAATTCCTCGCTCTGCCGCGTGTTCGACAGGAAGGCGAAGCTCACCCCCGAAGCCGGGTCTCCCCAGCAATAGGACGACCCCACGCCGCCATGCCCGAAGGTGGAGGGGTGTGCGATGGCGCCCAGCCCCCGGATGGCAGGCGTGGTGCCCCGCAGATGCGGCCCCAGGCCCCGGTGCATGGGCATGCCGTTGTATTCGTCCGGCCGGTCACCCGTGTAGTTCCGTACGGCATATTCGACGCTGCGCGGCGACAGGATGCGCCGCCCCGCCAAGGCACCCCCACCCAACAGCGCCTGGTAGAAGGCCGCCATGGCGCGCGCCGTGCCATAGCCTCCCCCGCCCGGGATGCCCGCTGCGCGGTGCGCCTGGCTGCCCTCGGGCATCCGCACGCTGCCGTCCACGTCGCGCATGTCGGCCACGCGGGGCGCTTCGGCCTCGGGCAGGCCCACGAAGAGTTCCCGCTCCAGCCGCAGCGGCTCGATGATGTTGCGGCGCAGGAAGGCGCGGTGATCCTCGCCCGTCACGGCGCGGATCACCGCCGCCGCCACCCAATGGGCCGCGGCAGGGTGGTAACGCACCAGGCTGCCAGGCGCCCATTCCAGGCTGAAATCGCACACCACCTCGCGCAGCTTGGCGGGGTCCTCCCAGGCCTCGGCGGGCACTTCGGCGCTGGGGAAACCCGCCTGGTGGGTCAGTAGCTCGATGAAGGTGATGGCACCCTTGCCGCCCGTCTCGAAGCCCGGAAGGTGCTCGGCCACGGTGTCGCTCAAGCGCAGCGCGCCCCGCTCGGCCAGCAGCCACAGGGCGGCCGCCGTCAGCACCTTGGTGTTGGAATAGAGCAGCCACAGCGTCTCCGCCGTCGCCTTCACGCCAGGGCGCGCCTCACCAAAGCTGCGGTGCAACGCGAGCCGTCCATGCCGCGCGATGGCGAGCTGCGCGCCGGAATGGTGTTCGGCCGCGATATCGGCCTCGATGCGGGCACAGAGCGCCTCCAGCCGCCCAGGGTCGAGGCCGAGTTCGGCGGGGCTGGCGTCTGGCAAAGGAAAGGGCACGGTCATTGATCATCCTCCGGCCGCCATCCTCCACCCGCGGCGGCCCGGCGGGAAGTCTTTGGGCTTGGCGCCCCCATCCCCCCCTGCCATGCTCAGCGGCAATGCGGCGCAGCAAGCGCCGTGAATGGAGGAATTCATGTCCCTGACCCGCCGCATGGCGCTGTCGGCCTTGCCGTTCGCTGCCCTGCCCCTCGCCGCCCAGGCCCAGACCCAGGCCTTCCCCGACCGCAACCTGCGCTACATCGTGCCCTTCCCGCCGGCCGGCCTGACCGACATCATGGCGCGCCTCGTGGCCCAGCGCCTGTCCGACACCTGGAACCGGCCGGTGGTGGTCGAGAACCGCGCCGGCGGCAACGCGCTGATCGGCGCCGACGCCGCCGCCAAGTCGCCGCCCGATGGCCACACCCTGCTGGCCATCACCATGACCCACACGGTCAATGTCTCGCTCTTCCCCAACGCGCCCTACAACCTGATGCGAGACTTCGCGCCCGTCTCGGTGCTGGGCTCGCTGCCGCTGGTGGTGGTGGTGAACGCCAACAATCCCGCCCGCACCCTGGCCGAGCTGATGGAACAGGCGCGGTCGCGCACCATGAATGGCGGCTCGTCCGGCAATGGCTCCCCGCCGCATCTGGGGCTGGAGCTGTTCCGCCAGGCCTCGCGCGCCGGCACCAACATCACCCATGTGCCCTATCGCGGCGGCGCGCCCTCGGTGACGGACCTCGCCGGCGGCAACCTGGACCTGATCGTCTCCAACCTTCCCGAATGCCTGGGCCAGATCCAGGGCGGCCGCCTGCGCGCGCTGGCCACCACCGGCACGGAACGGCACCGCCTCATCCCCGACGTGCCCACCGTGGCCGAGGCCGGCGCGCCGGAACTCACCATGACCAACTGGACCGCGGTGCTGACCAACGCCGCCGTCCCTGCGCCCGTCTTCGCGGAGATCAGTCGCGCCACCCAGGGCGCCATCCAGCACGCCGACACCCGCCGCCGCGCCGAGGAAGGCGGCTTCGACGTGCTGGGCTGGGACCCCGACCGCTCCAAGGGCTTCATGGCCCAGGAGGTGGACCGCTGGGCGCAGCTGGTGCGCGAGGCGAATATCCGCGTGGACGCCTGACACCGCCACGCTCCGGGCCGCCGTGATGGACGCGGCGGCCCATCCGCGCTTCAAGGAAGCGCATGAATGACCAGCCACGCCTGAGCCTCGGCGAAGCCGAGACCCTCGCCGCCCGCGCGCTCTCCGCCGCGGGGGCGAACCCCGAGATGGCCCGCCTCACCGCCGCCGCCCTGGTCGCCGCCGAGGCGGAGGGGCAGGGCGGGCACGGCCTCTCCCGCGTGGCCATGTATGCGGGTTATCTGCGCGAGGGACGCGCCAAGGGCGACGCCACCCCGCGCGTGACGGCCGAGCGTGGCGGCGCCGCCCTGGTGGATGCCGGCAACGGGTTGGCCTACCCCGCGCTCGCGCTGGCCGAGGCCGAAGCGGCCGCCCGCGCCATCGCCCATGGCGTCAGCTTCGTCACCGTCACCAACAGCCACCATGCGGGCGCCATGTCGCTGCCCGTGCGGCGGCTGGCCGAGCGCGGGCTGGTGGCGCTGGCCTTCACCAATTCGCCCTACGCCATGCCGGTGCCGGGCGGGCGGCGCCCGCTGCTGGGCACCAACCCCGTGGCCGCCGCCTTCCCGCGCCGCAAGGGGCCGCCCTTGCTGGTGGATCTGGCGCTGTCCGAGGTCGCACGCGGCAAGATCATGGTCGCCGCCAAGGAAGGCCGCCCCATCCCCGAGGGCTGGGCGCTGGACGCCGAGGGCAACCCCACCACCGACGCCAAGGCCGCGCTGGACGGCGCCATGCTGGCCATGGGCGGCACGAAGGGCGCGGCGCTGGCCCTGGTGGTGGAACTCCTCTGCGTCTCGCTGGGCGCCGCCGCCTTCGGCTTCGAGGCCGACAGCTTCTTCGCCCCTTCCTCCAACCCGCCGCGCCTCGGCCACACCCTGCTGGCGGTGGACCCGGGCGCGCTGGCCGGCCACGCCGCCTATCTGGACCGCGTGGAGGCCCTGATCACCGCCATGCTGGGGGATGAGGGCGTGCGCCTGCCCGGCGCCCGGCGCGAAATCCTGCGCGCCAACGCCGTCACCCAGGGCCTGGCCGTGCCCCAGCCCGTGCTGGATCAACTCCATGCCCTCGCAAATTCCTGAAGGCTGGGGCGAGGCGCCCCGTCCCCGCCGGCCGGAACCCGCCCGCATCTGTGGCGTGAATGCCGTGCGCGCCTTGTTCATCCGCCGGCCGGAGGCGGTCATCCGCCTGCATTACCTGGCCGAGCGCCGCCCCGTGGCCGGCCCGCTCTGCCGCTATCTCGCGCGCCATCACAAGGCCTATCGCGAGGTGCTGGACGACGAGCTCACCCGCATCGCGGGCACCGAGCACCATGGCGGCATCGTCGCCCTCGCCGAGCCGCGCCGGGCGCTCCCCATGCCCAACCCGCCGCCGCCCATCCTCTTCGCCGGGCCGGTGCTGCCGGTGCTGGACGGCATCGGCAACCCGCACAACCTCGGCGCCATCGCCCGGGGTGCCGCCTTCTTCGGCGCCAAGGCCATGATCCTGTCCGATGATTCGCGCCAGGCGGACCTGTCGGATGCCGCCTACCGCACCTCGGAGGGCGGGCTGGAGCACATGGCCGTCTTCCGCGCCGAGCATCTGCCCAGCCTGCTGCGCCGCCTCTCGGGCCAGTTGCTCGTCACGGCGGCCGTGGCGGCGGGCGGGCAGCGGCCCGAGGCACTGCCGCGCCGCAAGCCCATCGCGCTGGTGCTGGGCAATGAGGAGAGCGGCCCCTCGCCCGAGGTGCTGGCCTGCTGCGAGGCCCGCGTCACACTTTCGGGCAGCGGCCTGGTGGAAAGCCTGAACGTGGCCGCCGCCACGGCCGTGCTGATGCATGCCCTGATGGCCCCCAAAGCTTGATCCGGCGCCCTCCACGCCCCATTTGCACCTGCGAATGAGTTTCGAGGCCGACAGCACGGACGGCGCCACCAGGCTCCGCTTCACCGGAAGCCTCAGCGCCGCGGACGCCGCGCGCCTCTGGAACGAGGCGCATAAGGCAAGCCGCGGCCAATCCCGCCTCCTGCTGGACGCGAGCGGCGTGACGGAGCTCGACTCCGCGGGGGCCGCTTTGCTCGTCTCCGTGGCGGGCAACGAGGCGGAATGGCGCGAACCGGAGGATGCGGGCGCCGCCGGCGTGCTGCGCCGCTTCCGCTCCGGCCTGGGCGAACCCCGCCCGGCCAAGCCCGCCGCCCCCTTCCGGCCCATCACCAGCCTCGGCGGCGCCGTGCTGGGCATGGTCCGCAACATGCGCACCCGCCTGACCTTCCTGGGCGAGACCACTATGACCGCCGCCGCCCTCGCTCCCCGTCCCTGGCGGCTGCGCTGGGTGGAGGTGCTGCGCCACCTGGACGAGGCCGGCACCCGCGCCTTCGGCCTGTGCATGCTGCTGGGCGTGCTGATCGGCGTGATCCTGGCCTTCCAGTCCTCCATCCCCATGCGGCAATTCGGCGCGGAAATCTTCATCCCGCAGCTGGTTGGCATCTCGCTCACGCGGGAACTCGGGCCGCTGCTGGCCGGCGTCATCCTGGCCGGGCGCACCGGCTCGGCCTATGCGGCCGAACTCGGCACCATGCGGGTGAACGAGGAGGTGGACGCGCTGCGCACCATGGGCCTCGACCCCATGGCCTGGCTGGTGCTGCCGCGCGTGCTGGCGGCCATGCTGGTCATGCCGGTGCTGGCGCTGGTCATGGACATCACCGGCCTCATCGGCATGGGCTTCGTCATGGCGCTGCTGGGCTTCCCGCCCACGGCCGTGATGAACCAGCTGGTGCAATGGATGTCGGTCGGCGACATCATGGGGGGCCTGGGCAAGGCGGCCTGCTTCGGACTGGTCATCGGCTATATCGGCTGCCATGCGGGGCTGTCGGCCGGGCGTGGTCCCCGCGCGGTGGGCGACGCCGCGACCTCGGCCGTGGTCGGCGGCATCGTGGCCCTGGTGGTGCTGGACGGCATCTTCGCCGTGCTCTTCTTCCGGCTGGGCTGGTGATGGCCCAGGACGTCGTAAAGGCCGATACTGCGAAGACGGATGTCGTCATCACCGCCGAGGGCGTCGCCATGCGCTTCGGCACCAACACCGTCTTCCAGGACGTGACCTTCGAGGTCCGACGCGGCGAGGTCTTCGTCATCCTCGGCGGCTCGGGCTGCGGCAAATCCACCCTGCTGAAGCTGCTCATCGGCCTCATGCCGCCCTCCGCCGGCACCATGACCGTGCTGGGCGAGGAGATGGCCAAGCTGGAAGGCGCCGCCCGCCGCGACCTGCTGCGCCGCATCGGCGTCATGTGGCAGTCGGGCGCCCTGTTGGGCAGCCTGACGCTGGCCGAGAACGTCATGCTGCCCATCGAGGCCCACACCAAGCTGCCCGAGGCGGCCCGGCGCATGATCGCCATGGCGAAGCTCGGCCTAGTCGGCCTCTCCGACGCGGCCGATCGCCTGCCGGCCGAAATCTCGGGCGGCATGCTCAAGCGCGCCGGCATCGCCCGCGCCATGGCGCTGGACCCCGAAATCCTGTTTCTGGACGAACCCAGCGCGGGGCTGGACCCCATCACCTCGGCGGGGCTTGACGAATTGATCCTCTCACTCGCGCGGGAGACCGGCACCACCTTCGTGGTGGTGACGCACGAACTGCAATCCATCCTGGCTATAGGGGACCGCTGCATCATGCTGGACAAGGAGGCCCGCGGCCTCATCGCCGAGGGCAACCCCAAGCATCTCCGCGACCAGAGCGAGCACCCCACCGTCCGCGCCTTCTTCCGGCGCGAGGCGCGGGCGGGGGTCTGACGCATGCCCCAGTCCCGCCGCACCCAATTCTCCGTGGGCCTGCTGGTCCTGACCGGCCTCGTGCTGGCGGTCGGCTTCGTGCTGTTCCTCACGCGCGACCGCATCCGCTCGCAGGACGCACTGTTCGAGACCTATCTGCGCGAGAGCGTGCAGGGCCTCGAAGTGGGCTCGGCCGTGCGCTACCGCGGCGTCGCCATCGGCCGCGTGACGGAAATCCGCCTCGCCTCCTCCGAATACCGGCGGGCGGAGGGGCAGCCCTTCGCCGGCGCCTTCCAGCTGGTGGTGGTGCGCTTCGCCGTCAGCCTCGAACGTGTGGGCGAAATTCCCAGCATCGGCGACGCCGTGGCCCAGGGCCTGCGCGCCCGCCTGGCCAGCCAGGGCATCACGGGCGTCGTCTATATCGAGATGGACTTCGTGGACCCCACGCGCTCCCCGGTCCCGACGCTGCCCTGGACGCCGCGCTTCGACTTCATCCCCGCGACACCCTCCACCGTGGCCCAGGCGCAATCCACCCTCGAACTGGTGATGCGCCAGGTGGAGAACGTGGATATCGTGGGCTTCGTGTCCAACGTCGACGGATTGCTGACCGACCTGCGCCGCGTGGCCCAGGGCGTGGATGTGGGCCCGGCCATGGCCGAGTTGCAGGAATTGGTCCGTGAGGCACGCAACGTGGTGACCGCCAGCGACGTTCCTGGCCTCATGCAGGAATTGCGCGCCACCACCACCGCCACGCGCGGCATCCTGGAAGGCGAGGAACTGCGCGCAACGCTGGCCGCGCTGACGCAAACGACGGCCGCCCTGCGCGAGACCACACAGCGCCTGCCGGCCACCATCACGCAGATCCAGGCCACGCTGCGCGCCGCGCGCGGCACCACCACCGACCTGCAGGCCGAACTCGCCCCCATCCTGCGCGACCTGCGCTCCACCACCAGCAATTTGCGGGAGACCACGGAAGCCTTGCGCCGCTCGCCATCCCAGACCCTCCTTGGCGCGCCGCCCCCCCGATGACGCGCCACCTCTCCCTCCCGCGCCGTGGCGCCCTGCTGGGACTGGTCGGCCTCGGCGGGTGTTCCGTGCTGCCCGACCGCCCCTTCGTGCCCACGCGCCGCCATGCCCTCTCGCCCGAGCGCCCGGCCGGCCTGCCGCGCCCGCACGCGACGGGCCAGGTGCTGCTGCTGCGCACGGTGCGCGCCGCCCCGGGCCAGGAGGTCCGCGGGCTGCGCCGCATCGCCGCCAACGGCACACTGGACATCGCCTTCTACGAGGAATGGTTGGCCCCGCCCGCCGAGCTGGCCGAGGCAGCGCTGCGGCAATGGCTCATCGCCGGTGGTGGCTTTTCCGCGGTGGCCGCCCCCGGCACGCGGCTGGCCACGCCACTCGTGCTGGAGGCGGAGCTCACCGCGCTGGAAGCCTTGCCCGCCCAAGGACAGGCCCGGGCCGGCGTCGCCGCGCTGCTGCTGCGGGAGACGGGCGCCCTGGCCGATGCCCAGGTGCTGGCCCAGCGCAGCTTCGTCGCCACCGCCCCCCTGGCCGCGAGCACGGCAGAGGAAGCAGGCCTGGCCCAGGCGGCCGCCATGACCGCCGCCTTGGGCCGCGTCTTCGCGGAGATGGAGGCCTGGATCACCGCCGCCGTTCCGGAATCGAGACGGCGTTAACGAATACGTCAGGATTCCCACCCTAAATCTCACCGGACGAGACAATCCTCCACCGGAGAGACGTGAATGTCTGACAGGACCCAAGTGCCTGCCAGCCCCTTGTGGGCTGACCTTTCGCGGCGCCTGTCTCAGGCGGGCATGGGGGCATGACGGCGGATATCCGTCCGGATCGCAGCCTTTGGGACGAGGTGTGGAATGACTATGACCGGCGCGCGGCCGTCCATGGTGCGCCGCATCGGCCCAGCGCCCCCACGCCCAGGCCATCCACCCCCCCGAAAAGCCCGGCCGCGCCCCGCCGGCCCTGGCGCCTCCTCTCACACTTCATCCCGCGCCGTCTTTGGGGCTGGCGCCGCTCGGCCCTGGCCCTGGTGGCGCTGGTCTGCCTCTATCTGGGCTCGCCCATCGCCTCGGCCGTGCAGTTCGCCGTCGCGGTGCAACGCGCCGACCCGGCCACCCTGGCCTCACGGGTGGACTGGTCGTTGCTGCGCCCCGGCATCGAGGCAAGGCTGACCGAGATCGCGTCCACGCATATCAGCGGCCCGCCGCCGGCCTTCCTGGAGGAGCTGAAATCCTCGCTGGCGGACCGGCTGGCCTCGCCCGAGGGGCTGGCGCGCGTCCTGGCCCATCACCTGCCGCCCGAGGGCGGAACGGGCTTCGGCCAGGCGATGCGGCAGGCGCGGCCCATCTCGCCCGGGCTGTGGCAGGTGAGCCTCGCCTCGCCCCATGCGCCGCACCAGCCTGTCCGGCTGACGCTGCGCCTGACGGACCCGCTGGCGCTGCAATGGGCCGTGGTGGCGGTGGAACTGCCCGGCCGGCTGGGGCCCTGGCCCTGACCTTCGCGGCCCTGACCTTAGCGGACCCCGCCCTGATCACCGCGCGACCGGCGGGGCACGCACCGTCAGCAGCAGGGCCAGCCCCACGCCCAGCAGAACCAGAACCACCGCCATGCCCCAGCGCTGGCTGCCGGTGGCCTCCGTCACGATGGCCAGCGCGGCGGGGCCCAGGAAGCTGGTGGCGCGGCCCGACAGGGCGAACAGCCCGAAATGCGCCGCCATCTCGGCCGGCGGCGCCAGCTGCGCCATCAGGCTGCGCGACCCTGCCTGGGCGGGCCCGAAGAACAGCCCCAGGCTGACGCCCAGCACCCAGAACACCGCCTTGCTCTCCACCGTCAGCATGGCCCCGCCCACCACCATCAGCGCCAGCAGCGCGGCCAGGATGGTGGGCTTGGCGCCGATGCGCTCCTCCACCCAGCCGCCGGCCACGGCGCCGATGCCGCCCGTGACGTTGAGCGCGATGCCGAAGAGGAGGATCTCCTCGAACCCCATCCCGAAGACGCCGGCGGCGAAGACCGCGCCGAAGACGAAGAGCACGTTCAGCCCGTCCGTGTAGAACAATCGCGCCAGCAGGAAGCGCAGCACGGGCGGGCGGGCAGGCAGGCGGCGGATCAGCGCCAGCAGTTCCGCCAGCCCCGCCCGCGCGGCCGCACCCCAGCCGCGGCGCACCCGCGGCGGGTCGGGCACCCAGACCAGCACCGGCCAGGCGAAGACCAGGATCCAGACGGCCACCAGCAGCGCCGTGGCGCGCACATGCTCGGCCGCGCCCCGGTCGAGCGGCAGGATGGGCGGGTCCGGCTGCACCAGCAGCACCAGGCAGGCCACGAGGCAGGCCAGCCCCCCCGCATAGCCCAGCCCCCAGCCGATGCCCGAGACACGGCCGATGCGCGCGCGGCTCGCCACATCCGGCAGCATGGCGTTGTAGAAGACGGTGCCGACCTCGAAGGCCAGGGTGGCCAGCGCCACGCAGGCCAGCGCCCAGAGCGCGTAGCCCGGCGCGGGCTCAGCGAACCAGATGGAAGCGGTGAAGGCCGCCATCAGCACCGTGCTCATGGCCAGCAAGGCCCGCCTGCGCCCCCCCGCATCCGCGATGGCGCCCATCAGCGGCGACAGGACGGCGATGCCCAGCCCCACCAGCGCCTGCATCCAGCCCCACATCACCTGGCCCGTCACGGGGTCGGGCGCGATGCCCTGGGTGAAATAGGCCGCGATGACGAAGGTGGAGATGACGGTAGGAAAGGCGCTGTTGGCCCAGTCATAGCTCGCCCAGGCCCATTCGCGCCGGTTCATGCCACGGGCCTCCGAGTTGACGCGGCGCGAAGCCTCTGCCGATTGTGCCCCCCCACCCCAGCGGAAGAATGCATGACCGCCCCGGACCTGCTGCGCGAGCACCCTGCCATTCTCGTCTTTCTCCATTTGCCCCGAACCGGCGGCACCACGCTGCATGAGGCCCTGTCCCGACACCATGCGCCAGACGAGATCTGCCCCATGCGCCTCAACCGCCTGGAATTGCTGCCGGCGGACAAGCTCGCGCGCTACCGTTTCTTCTCCGGCCATTACCGCTTCGAGCACTTGGCGCTGACGCCCACGCCGCGCGTGACCGTCACGGTCCTGCGGGAGCCCCGCGCCCGGGTCGTGTCCCTCTGGCAGCATTGGCGCCGCCATTGGCCATCAGCCGGGGAAAAGAACGAAGGCGTGCGGCTGGCGCAGGAGCTGGGCCTGCGGGACTTCCTGCGCTCGGACCACCTGGAGGTGCTGGAAGCCTTCGACAACGCCCTGGCGCGGCAGTTGGCGGGGGATTGCCGGGCCCGCTCGCCCGGCCTCTACACCCGCTGGGCCTGGAACGACCGGGCGCCCCTGGCGGAGGAGGCGATCGTCGAGACCGCCTGCCGCAACCTCTCCAGCTTCGACCTGGTGGGCTTCACCGGCGCGCTGGACAGCTTCCACGCCGCCGTCTGCGACCGCATGGGCTGGTCCGGCCCCGCGCGCCTGCCCCGTACCAACGGCCATGACCAGGAGGTGCCGGGGCTCTACGCCGTCCCGGACGAGCCCATCCCGCCCGAGACGCAGGTGGAGCTGGATCGCGTCACCCGGCTCGACCGGCGGGTCTGGGACTACGCCCTCGCCCGGGCGGGCGAGGACATCGTCTGGACGCCCTGAAGGCGCCCCTCAGGCCAGCGCGGCCAGGGCCCGCGCCGCCACGGTGGCCGAGGCGAGGTCCGCCTGCCGCGCCGCCTCGCGCGCCAGCGCCACGGCCTGCGGCCCCTCGACCTTCTGCCCGGCCAGGATGGCCGCCGCCAGCCGCGACTGCGTGGCGCGCAGGTCGGCCAGAAGCGCGGCCCGCGCCCGGTCGCCGAAGGGCCCGCCGATGCGCAGGCGGCGCAGCGCCTCGCGCAGGGGTTCGAAGGCGAAGCGATGCCCTGCCTCGGCCCAGGCCTGGGCAGCCTCGCCGGGCGTGACGCCGGCCCGCGCCGCCAGGGCCACGATGCTGGGCGCCGAGGCCAGGCGCGGCGCGGCCGCCACGAAGGCCGCCAACCCCGCGGGGAGGTCGGTGCGGCAATGGGCGTCGTCGGGCAGGGCGGTCTCGGCGGCGATCAGCGCGCCCACACCCTCACGCAGCGCGGCGAGGCGCTCCGCGATGTCCCCGCCCTCCAGCAGTTCGACCGTCGCCGCCTCCAGCAGGTCCCGCAGGACGCGCTGGGCGTCGAGACGCGGGCCGGGTTCGGCGGCCTCGGCTTCCTCGAAACGCTCCTCCAGACCGTAGAGTTCGCTCGCCAGCCAGGCCGCGCCCACCACGGACACCGGGTCGGCCTCGGCGGTCAGGCGCCCGAGTGCCGCGCAGCCCAGCCGGTTCGCCACCTGGTTGGCCAGGGCGGTGGCCGTCAGGTCGCGGCGCAGCTTGTGGCCGGCCAGGAACTCCGCGAAAGGCGGGACGCGGAGCGGCGTGGGGAAATAGGCCTCCAGCAGGGGCGCGAAGACGGGCGCGTCGGGCAGGGTGCTCTCCGCGAGCGCGTCGGTCAGCCAGAGCTTGGCCACCGGCAGAAGGGCCGCGATCTCGGGCCGCGTCAGGGCCGCGCCCTCGGCCTCGCGCGCCGCCATCGCCTCGGCGCCGGGCAGCACGGCCTGCTGGCGGTCAAGCAGCCCTTCCGCCTCCAGCCGCGCCATCAGCGTGGCCTGGCCGGGCAGGCCCGCCGCGCCGGAAAGCGCCTCCAGCGAGACGGCCACCGATTGCAGCGCGTTGTCGCGCAGCACCATGGCCGCGACCTCGTCGGTCATCTCGGCCAGCAGGGCGTCGCGGCTGCGGCGGGTCAAGCCGCCTTCCGCCTCGGCCGCCGCCAGCAGGATCTTGATGTTCACCTCGTGGTCGGAGGTGCTGACGCCGGCCGAATTGTCCAGCGCATCGGTGTTCAGGCGCACGCCGGCATGCGCGGCCTCGATGCGGCCCGCCTGGGTGATGCCGAGATTGGCGCCCTCGCCCAGCACGCGGGCGCGGAGTTCCCGCCCATCCACGCGCAGCGCGTCATTGGCGCGGTCGCCCGCCTGGGCCTGGGTTTCGGTGCCGGCCTTCACATAGGTGCCGATGCCGCCGAAATAGAGCAGGTCCACCTCCATCCGGAGAATGGCCTGCATGACCAGCGCGGGCTCCGCGCGGTCCATCTTCAGCCCCAGCAGGCGCTGCGCCTGGAGGGAAAGCGGGATGCTCCGCGCCCCGCGCGGAAACACGCCGCCGCCGGTGCTGATCAGCGCGGTGTCGTAATCCGCCCAGGAGGAGCGCGGCAGGCGGAACAGCCGCTCGCGTTCCTCGAAGCTGCGCGCCGGATCGGGGTCGGGATCGAGGAAGATGTGCCGGTGGTCGAAGGCGGCCACCAGCTTCGTCTGGCGCGAGACCAGCAGCCCATTGCCGAACACGTCGCCCGACATGTCGCCCACGCCGGCGCAGGTGAAGGGCGCATCGTGGATGGAGCGGCCCAGCGCCTCCTGGAAATGGCGTTCCACCATCACCCAGGCGCCGCGGGCGGTGATGCCCATGCCCTTGTGGTCATAGCCCGCCGACCCGCCGGAAGCGAAGGCATCGCCCAGCCAGAAGCCGTATTCGGCGGAAAGCCCATTGGCGATGTCGCTGAAGGTGGCCGTGCCCTTGTCGGCGGCGGCGACGATGTAGGGGTCGTCGCCATCGCGCCGCACCACGGAAGGCGGCGGCACCACCTCCGTGCCGTGCAGGTTGTCGGTCACGTCCAGCATGCCGCGGATCAGCGTGGAATAGGCGGCGATGCCGGTGGCCATGAAGGCCTCGCGCTGGGACGGGACCGTGCCCTTCAACACGAAGCCGCCCTTCGCACCCGTGGGCACGATGACGACATTCTTCAGGCGCTGCGCCTTCATCAGGTCCAGCACCTCGCTGCGGAAATCCTCGCGCCGGTCGGACCAGCGGATGCCGCCGCGCGCCACGGGGCCGGCGCGCAGGTGGCAGCCCTCCATGGACGGCGAATGCACGAAGATTTCCCGCCAGGGGCGGGGCTGCGGCATGTCGCCCGCCGCGGCACTGTCCAGCTTGAAGGCGAGGTAGGCTTTGCCCTGGTAGAAATTGGTCCGCAGCATGCCGTCCAGCATGTGCCGCAGCCGGGCCAGGATGCGGTCGCAATCGGGGTCCGCCACCGCGTCCAGCAGCGCGTCCCACCGGGTTTCCAGCGCGGCCTCGTCGCGCGCGGCGGCCTCAGGGTCGAAGCGCGCGGCGAAGATTTCCAGCAGCAGCCGCGCCGCCTGCGGGTTCGCCACCAGCGCCGTCTCCACCGAGCCCTGCGAGAAGGCGAAGCCCACCTGCTTCAGCCAGCGGAACATCGCCCGCAGCACCCAGCATTCCCGCCAGGACAGGCCCGCGCGCAGCACCAGGCGGTTGAAGCCATCCGTCTCCGCATGGCCCTCCAGCAGGGCCGACAGCGCGTCCAGCAGGGGCGCGAAGCGTTCCTCCGGGCAATCCGCCCCGGCCTCAAGCTGGAAGATGTGCAGCACCAGCCCCTCCACCCCGCGCGGGGCCAGCCGATAGGGCTGCTCCTCGATGGCGCGCAGGTCGAGGCTCTCGAACAGCGGCAGCACGTCGGCCAGCGCCAGCGCATGGCCGGGACTGGCGAGGCGCAGGGTGAGGCGGCGCGGGCCTTCGCCGGGCAGGTGGTGCAGCTCCGCGCGCGGGCGCTGCGCGGCCAGCGCGGCCTCGGCCAGATGCAGGTCGGCCAGGGCCTGGGCGGCGGTCACGCCATCGCGGTAGGAGGCCGGGAAGGCATCGCCCCAGCGGCCCAGCAGGGTGGTGGCGCGGGCCTCGCCCAGCTCCTCGCTCAGCGCCTCGGCCAGGCGGTCTGGGAAGGCGCGCACGGCCTGGGCGATCGCGGCTTCCAGCGCGGCGTGGTCGGGCATCACCGCATGGGCGGGGTCCGTGCCCACGATGTAGTGGATGCGCGCCAGCGGCGAATCCCCGAGCGCAATGTGGAAGGCGGACAACCGCCCGCCATGCGCGCGGGCCAGGATGCCGCCCACCTTCTCGCGCTGCTTCGTGTCGAACCCCTCGCGCGGCAGCCAGGCGATGATGGAGACGAAGCGCCCGAAGGGGTCGCGCCGCGTGAACAGCGCCGGACGCGGCCGGATGGCGAGGTCGAGTGCGATGCGTGCGCCTTCCAGCACCGCCTCCTCGCTCGCCTGGAACAGTTCGTCGCGCGGCCAGGTGTCCAGCGCGTTGCGCAGCGCGCGGCCGTCATGGCTGTCGGGCCGGATGCCGGAGGCGTCCAGGATGCGCTCCACCTTGCCACGCAGCAACGGGATGGAGCGCGGGTTGCGGTTGTAGGCGGCCGCCGCGAACAGCCCCACGAAGAGCCGCACGCCCAGCACGCGCCCTGACGCATCCTGGATGCGCGTCGCCACCACATCGGCGTGCTGTGGGCGATGCACGGTGCTGCGCATATTGGCCTTGGCCACCCGCACGGCCTGCACGCCGAGCAGCGAGGTCCGGATGGCCTCCGGCAATTCGGGCAGGCCGCGCAGCGCGTCGAAGACGGGCAGCGTCATGTCGCGCAGCAGGCCGAGATTTTCCTCGGCCACCATGCGCGCGCCATCCGCGTCCAGCATCAGGCGGCGGTGGCCCAGCAGCACGAAGTTCTCGTCGCGCAGCCAGCCCAGGAATTCCGCCGCCTCGCCATGGCCGCGCACCTCCTCGGCCGCCTGGTCCAGCAGGGAGAGCATGGCGGGGAAGTCCCGCACGGCGAGCTGGGTGTCGGCCAGGGTGCGGCGCAGCGCGGCCTCCACCTCCGCCCAGTCTCCGGGCTCGGTGCCGGGCAGCATGTGCGCGGGCGTCCCGGCGATGGTGACGCGCATGAGGCTTTCGCGCGCCTCGCCCTCGCCCAGGGCGTGCAGGGCGCCGGCGCCGTCGCGCGTTACGGCCAGGATGGGGTGCAGGAATTCCCGCACCACCCGGCCGGAGCGGTTCAGCGAGGCCAGGACGCTGTCCACCAGGAAGGGCATGTCGTCATTGACGATCTCGACCACCGCATGCGGCCCGCGCCCGCCGCCGGGCGGGAAGAGACGCAGCCGGATTTCGCCTGGGGCGCGCTGGGCGGCGAGGCCGGCCAGGGAGGCGGCGGCAGCCGCCAGCGCCTCGGGCGAGCGCGCGGCGAGTTCGGCGGTGGGGATGCCCTCGAAGAGCGGGCGCAGCAGGGGCTGGGCGCCGCGTGGCGCGCCATGCAGCACCCCCAGCGCGCCATGGAAGACCTCCTCGCGCACCGGGTCCGGGGTGTGCGGCGCTTCTGGCATATGCATTCCTTCCTGGGCGCGATTGGCCCGTTCTTGCGGCCGGCTGGCCGGTAACAGCCCTGATCTTGGCCGCCGCCCCCCGGGCTGCAACCCTCCCGGTGGCGGCATGGCGCGATGCGGGGCGGATGGTCTATCCTGCCCGCATGACCATGACCCTCGCCCAGCTGCTGGCGCCGATGAGCGTGGAGCAGTTCTTCGCCGAATATCACGACAAGCAGCCGTTGCACCTGCGCGGGGACCCGGCGAAATTCGCCTCGGTGCTGTCCTGGCGGCAGATCAACCGGCTGCTGGACATGAC
Organism: Roseococcus suduntuyensis; assembly: GCF_014196305.1. Taxonomy (GTDB): domain Bacteria; phylum Pseudomonadota; class Alphaproteobacteria; order Acetobacterales; family Acetobacteraceae; genus Roseococcus; species Roseococcus suduntuyensis. The sequence goes on along the minus strand of NZ_JACIDJ010000001.1, from coordinate 599,960 downwards.
GCATATCTGGACCAGCCAGAGCCTGAAGTTGGTGCTGGACAGCGGCTCCATCCCGGCCGAGGCCTATTGCACGCCGGCCACCGCCCGCGACACCCCGCAGCAGCTTCTCCAGCCCGTCGCCGCCAAGGTGCGCGACTGGGTGGCCAAGGGCGCCTCGGTCGTGATGAACGACGTGGACAGCCTGACGCCGGGCCTGGCTTCGGTCAGCGAGGCGATCGAGGGCGCGGGGCTGGGGAAGGCCCAGGCAAACGTCTACATCTCCTGGCAGAGCCACAAGGCCTTCCACGCCCATTACGACACCCATGACGTCTGGGCCGTGCAGGTGGAGGGCGAGAAGGCCTGGAACATCTGGGAAGGCCGCGCCGAATGGCCCATCGCCCACCCGCTGTTCCGGGGCCAGCCGCAGGAGCACCACGAGAAGGCCAAGGGCAAGCTGCGCGCCAAGGTCACCATCAAGACCGGTGACCTGCTCTATCTGCCGCGCGGCTGGTATCACGACGCCCTGGCCGAGGCGCCCACCAGCGTCCATGTCGCCTATGGCGCGCACGCGCCGGTGGGCATGGACATCCTGAACATCCTGATGGAGCGCATCCTCTACGAACCGCTCTTCCGCCAGCCCTTGCCGCGCCAGGATGGCTCGGCCCCCGCGAAATTCGCGCTGACGCAGCGCGCGGGACAGTTGGGCGCGCGGCTCGCGGAACTCGCCAAGGACCCCAAGGTGATGGAGGTGCTGGAAGGCTTCGTCGCCAACTACCGCTTCCACCGCGGCGGCAATGACCTGCTGGCCTGGCGCGGCCTGGCCGCGGCCTCCAGCGGCGCCGGCGCCGCCGAGGAGGGCGGCGCCTTCCGCGTGGTGGCCGGTGGCGCGAAGCCGGTGCGGCGCGGCGCGGAATGGGTGCTCAAGACCGGCGCGGGCGTCATGCCGCTGACACCGCCCGAGGCCGAGGCCGCGCAATGGCTGCTGGGCCGCCCCGACGTGACCGAGGCCGAGCTGCGCGGCGCCCATCCTGGCGCCGATGCGCCCGCCCTTCTCTCCCGCCTGCGCGAGGCCGGGCTGCTGGTGCCGACATGAGGCTGCGGCTGGCGCTGGCCCTGCTGCTGCTGGCCGGCTCCGGCGTCACCCCTTTGGGCGCCCAGCCGCGCGACTTCAGCTGCGTGGGCGTGGAGGAGCTGGAGGAGGACACCGCCAGCCTGCGCTTCGCCCGCAACGCCGACCGGCTGCCGGAGGGCGCCGCCGCCGCCCTGGCGCCGCTGGCCGAGGCGGCGCGCGAGGACCATCACCGCAACATCTGCGTGCTGGGCTATGCCGCCGCCGAGGAGGGTGGCGCCCAGACCGCGAGCCGCCTGGCCGCCCGCCGCGCGCGGGCCGTGGCGGAGGAACTCTCGCGCCTGGGCGTGGAGCGGGACCGCATCCGCGCCGAGGCGCGCACCCGCGGCTTCACCCCTGGCCGTGGCGACCGGCAGGCCGGCGTGCGTGTGATCGTGCTGCCGAGCCTCGACCGCCCGGCGCGGCCGGAGGCACCGGCGCCTGCGCCGGCGCCGGAACCAGACCCGGGCATTCCCATCCGCTACTCGCCCTAACCCACCCCCGTCACGTTCATCGGCGCCGCCACCCAGGCGAAGGCATTGCCCTGCCGCGCGATGTTCCCCAGCCCCGGCCAGGGGAAGTGGTAGGACAGCACCGCGTGCCGGTCGGTCGCCAGCCGGTCCAGCATGCGGGTGCGGCTGCGGGCCGATTGCGCGGCGTCGGTGTCATAGGCGAATTCCCAGCCCGGATGCCGCAGCATGATGGCGTGGTGGTGCGCCAGATCCCCCCAGTTCACCACCGTCTGCCCGCCGCTGGAGATGGCGAAGGTGGTGTGCCCCACCGTGTGCCCCGGCGTGTGCAGCGCGATGATGCCGGGCAGCACCGGCTGTTCGTTGCGCAGCATCACCATGCGGTCGCGATAGGCGTTGAGGTTTCGCTTCGCGCCCTCGATGAAGACCTCCATGAAGGCCGGGCCGCGCTTGTTCGCGTCATTGGTCCAGAAGGAGAGGTCCGCCTCGTGCAGGGCCACCTGGGCGTTGGGGAAGACCTTGGCGCCCTGCGCGTCCACCAGGCCCCAGCAATGGTCGCAATGGGCGTGGGTCAGCACCACCATGTCGATGCGCGCGGGATCTATGCCGGCGGCGCGAAGGTTCGCCACCATGCGCCCGGTGGTGGGACCGAACATGCGGCTGGCATCGCCCATGCTTTCGCCCATGCCGGTGTCGAACAGCACCATCTGGGTGCCGGTGTTCACCACCAGCAGGTTCTGTTCCAGCACCACGGACTCGGAGGGCAGGAAGGCGTCCTGCAGCACCTGCGCCAGTTCTTGCGGGGGGGCGGTGGGAAAGCCGTCGGCGGGCTTGCCCAGCGGCAAATGGCCGTCGGAGATGACGGTCGCCTCGAAGCTGCCGATGCGGAAGCGATACCAGGCCGGCACCTGCGTGCCGACCGGCGGCGCGGCGGCCGAGGCGAGGGTGGGCAGGCCCAGCAGGGCGGGCAGGGCCAAGGCACCCCGACGCGACAGGGTGGGACGAGACAAGGTCATGGACGTTCTCCCGAGCGGCCCTCATTCCGGGGCCGACGGGGGAGCCTATCAATCATCAGGCAAGACTTGCCACCATTGCGCGCATGATGGCGCCTGTTTCAGTTGCGCCGCGGGTCCCGGTCCAGCGCGGTGCGGAGCGCGCGCAGCGGAGCGAGCAGGGCGTCGGCCCGAATATCGGCGCGCTGCGCCAGCGCCGCGAGGTCGGTGGCGGTGAAGGCCACGGCTTCCTCGCGCCGGGCGCGACCCTCGGGCGTGAGGAAGACGCGCTTGGCCCGCGCGTCGTCCGGGTCGGGTTCGAGGCGGATGAAACCCCGTGCCTCCAGCCGTTGCAGCGTGTTGGTCATGGTGGCCTTGGTGAGCTGGAAGGCGCGGGCGAGCTGGCCCGGCGTCTTCCCATCGCCCAGCCGCACCATGTGGTTCAACACGGTGAAGTGGGGCAGGCGCAGCCCGTCGGGCTGCGCGCGTTCGAAGCGGTTGCGCGCCAGCTGCTCGATGATGCCGATCTCGTTCAGCAGGGCGAAGAGGGCGGGGTCCTGGTCATTCACCCAGGCAGGATACGCGATTCCGCGGGCCAGCGGGGGGTGGGGGGGGCGGGACGCGTGGCGAAGCCGACGCGGCCCAGCATCTGCACCGTGCCGGTGGCGTTCAGCAGGCGCGGCATCTCGGCATGGGGCTCCGCCATCTCGGGGAATTCCTGCAAGGCCTGGCTGACGGGCTGCATGGCGAGGCCCGCCGCGGTCGCCGCCAGGTTCAGCCGCAGCCAGTCACGGCCGGCGGCGAGTTGCTCGGCGCGGCTGTTGCCCGGCGTGGTCAGCCAGACATAGGCGTTGGTGGCACCCAGCATCGCCTCGTATTGCCGCATGGCGAAGGCGTGGCCGGGCTGGCCGGGGCGCATCGCCGCATGGCTGAGTTCGCCCCGTGCCAGCATGGCGTCGAATTGCGGACCCCAGAGGGAAATGCCGTCCGGCCGGGCCGCCACTGCTGCTGAGCCAAGCCGCGAAAGTTCCACGCTTTCGCCCCAGGCCTCGGGGCTGTTCGCCTCGATCACCCACGCGCGCCAGGTGAGGTCGCGCAGGGCCGCCACATCGCCATCGGCCAGCCCAAGCCGCGACGGTTCCAGCAGCGCGGTGGCGAGGCGCGCCTGGGTGCCCTCGGGCAGGGGCCGCGCGACGTCATAGGGCTGCTTCGCGCTGCGGCGCTGGGGCACGGCGGCAAACAGCGGATCCTTCGCGCCGCCGGGCCGCAGGGTAATGCGCGCGACGGGCCGGGCGTCGAGGCGCGGGGCGGGTTCGCCCTCGGGGAAGGGGGTGAGGGCGGCATGCAGCCCGCGCTCGGCCGCCGCCATGCGGAAGAGTTCCAGGAAGCAGCCCAGGCCGATCACGATCTGCCGGTCGAAGGGGTCGGTCGCGGGCAGGCGGCGGTCCAGGTCACAGAACAGCAGGGCTTTGTTCTCACCGACCAGCCGCAGAGCCCAGGGCTGGCGGTTGTGCGGGTTGGGGGCCAGCACCGCCCAGGCCATGGCGGCGACGCGCGGGTCGGCGGCGGTGGCGCCGGCGACGGCCCAGGGCGCGAGCGGCCCGACCAAGGGCTGGCTGCGGACCATCCCGGCTTGGAGGGTCATCAGCGTGGCGCCGGAGGCGGCCAGGAAACAGCGACGGGTGGGGGACATGGGGCAGGCTCCTTTCGTTCGATATCTTACTATCTAGTTCGACATCTAACTTCGTGCAAGCCTCTTGTCGCCCGCCCGCAACCGGCGCAAACCTCATTCCGTCACCTGGGTGAGCCCTGACGCTGGGCTGAGAGGCGGGATGCATCCCGCGAGCCTTGGAACCTGATCCGGTTCGGACCGGCGAAGGGAGCGGTGGACGAGGCGCGGCATCCCGCCGCGCGACCCCCTTCCTGCGTGCGTTCCGGGCCGCATGGAGGAAATGCGTGAACGCCCTTCGCCTCAATCGCCGTCACGTCCTGGCCGCGCCCTTGGCGGCCGGCTTGGCCGCCCCCGCCACCGCCCAGAATGCCCGCGCCCGCACCCTGCGCTTCATGCCGCAGGCGGGCCTCGCCGCGCTGGACCCGGTGTTCAACCTGACCACCATCACCTCCACGCACGGCAATTGCGTCTTCGACACGCTCTATGGCGTGGACGCGCAGCTGCGCCCGCGGCCGCAGATGGCGGCGGGGCATGAGGTCGCGCCCGATGGCCTCACCTGGACCATCACCCTGCGCGAAGGTTTGCGCTTCCATGACGGCGAACCCGTGCTGGCGCGGGACTGCGTGGCCTCCATCCGCCGTTGGGCGGTGCGCGACGGCTTCGGCCAGGTGCTGATGCAGGCCACCGCCGAACTGTCAGCGCCCGACGACAGGCGCATCATCTTCCGCCTGCACCGCCCCTTCCCCAGCCTGCTGGACGGGCTGGCGAAGATCATGACCATCCCCTGCTTCATCATGCCCGCGCGCATCGCCGCCACCCCGGCCGACCGCGCGATCACCGAGATCATCGGCTCCGGCCCCTGGCGCTTCCTGCCAGGCGAGTTCAACGCCGGCGCCTTCGCGGCCTATGCGAAGAACGAAAGCTACATCCCGCGCGACGAACCGGCGGAACTCTCCTCCGGCGGCAAGCGTGTGCATTTCGACCGGCTGGAGATGGTCTGGATCCCGGATGGCGGCACCGCCGCCGCGGCACTCCGCACCGGTGAGATCGACTGGATCGAATACCCCCTGCCGGACCTGGTTCCCGTGCTGGACCGCGACCGCAACACCCGCACCCAGATCTATGATCCGCTGGGCTTCCTAGGATTCCTGCGCTTCAACCACCTGCACAAGCCCTTCGACGATGTGCGCGTGCGCCGCGCCATCCGCGACCTGATCGTGCAGAGCGACTTCATGTCCGCCGTCGCCATCCCGGGCGATTGGCAGGAATGCCACGCCATGTTCCCGTGCAGCCTGCCGGGCATCCGCGAATTCGAGGCTGCCCCGCGCAACGCCGCGGCCATGGACCGCGCGCGCGCGGCTCTGCGCGAAGCCGGCTATCGCGGCGAAACCCTGGTCCACATCAACCCCAGCGACTTCCCCGCCGTCACCCAGCAGGGCCGCCTGACCGTGGACCTCATGCGCCGCCTCGGCGTCACCATCGAGGCGGTGGAAAGCGACTGGGCCACCATCGTCGCGCGCCGCGCCAACCGGGCCCCTCCCACCCAGGGCGGCTGGAGCCTGCACAACACCAACTTCCCCTCGCCCGGTATCGCGAATCCGGGCCTCAGCCCCATCATCCGCGCGCATGGCGCGAGCGCCTGGTTCGGCTGGCCGGAAGACCCCGCCATCGAGGAACAGGTGCAGGCCTGGCTCGCCGCGCCCGACCGCGCGGGGCAGGAGGCCGCGATGACGAAGCTGCAGGACGCCGCCTGGGAGTCCGTCCCCTTCGCCCCCACCGGCCTGTTCCGCCTCCGCACCGCCTTCCGCCGCGAGTTGACGGGGGTGCTCCAGGCGCCGAGCCCGATGCTGTGGAACCTCAGGCGGGGATGACGCCGCTGTCCCGCAGATAGGCCAGCAGGGGCAGCATGGGCAGGCCGAGAATGGCCGTGTGCTCCCCCTTGATGTCGCGCATGAGCTGGAGGCCGAGCCCTTCGAGGCGATAGGCCCCCACGCTCTGCGTGACGAAGCCGCCCTCGCGCGCCAGGTAGTCGTCCAGGAAGGCGTCGGAGAAGTCGCGCATCACAAGTTTCGGGCGGGCCACATGGTGCCAGGCCCGCTCGCCCTCGCGCCAGACCACCACGGCCGTCACCAGCTCATGCGGCCTGTTGCGAAGGCGGCGCAGATGGGCGCGGGCGCCCTCCACATCCTCGGGCTTTTCGAACCATTCCTCCTCGCAGACCAGGATCTGGTCGGCGCCGATGATGACGGCCTCCGGGTGCTTGCGGGCGATGCGCGCGGCCTTGGCATCGGCCAGCAGGGTGGCGGCCTCGGCCACCGCCATGCCCTCGGCGCGGGCGGATTCCTTGATGGTGGCCTCGTCCACCGCGGCGGGCAGGGCCTCGAAAGTGAGGCCCGCCGCTTCCAGCAGCGCCCGGCGGGAGGCGCTTTGCGAGGCCAGCACCAACCTCATCGTTTCGCCCCCAGGATGGGTGCGGCCGGGTCATGCGGCGGCACGGCGCGGGCCGTGCCCTGGCGCTGGTGCCACAGCTCCATCTGCTGGATGACGGTGGCCGCCGTCTCCTCGATGGAACGGCGGGTCACGTCGATCACCGGCCAGCCCTTGGCCGTGCACAGCCGCCGCGCGGCCAGGATTTCCGCCTTCACCGCATCGGCGTCCACATAGTCGTTCTCGCCCATCCGCACGCCCTCGGCGCCCAGGATGCGCAGCCGGTGCCGCCGGATTTCCAGCAATGAAAGCGGGTCTATGGTCAGGCCGACGATGGGGCAGGGCGCGGTGTCCAGCTCGGGCGGCAGGGGCGCGCCGGGTACCAGCGGCACATTGGCCGCCTTGACCCCACGGTTCGCCAAATAAAAGCAGGTCGGTGTCTTGGAACTGCGCGAGACGCCCACCAGCACCACGTCCGCGTTCATGATGCCGGCCGTGCCCTGCCCGTCATCATGGCTCAGCACATAGTGCATGGCGTCGATGCGGCGGAAGTAGTCGGCGTCCATCACATACTGGGCCGCGCGCTTTTCCTTGGCCGTGGTGCCGATCTCCATCTGGAGCATCTCCATCACGGGGTCGAGCACCGAGAGCGCGGGGATGCCCAGGCGCGAACAGGTCTCCTCCAGGGCGAGGCGCAGGCTGCGGTCCACCAGGGTGAACATCACGGGGCCAGGCTCATGCTCGATGCCCTCGATCACGCGGTCGAGGTTGAGGCGGGAGCGGACCAGGAACCAGCGGTGCTGGATCACGCTCGGCTGCTCGAACCGCGCGAGCGCCGCGCGGGCGATGCTGTTCAGCGTCTCGCCCGTGCTGTCGGAGACGAGGTGCAGGTTGGTGTTCCGGATGGGCATGGATCTGTGGACCGTTCCTGGACACACAGGGGATAACGGGGATGAACCGCCCCCGCCAGCGTCCCGGACATCCACAGCGGGGATGAAGCGGACAGCAGCCGGCACAGGGGAGAAATCCGGGGCCATGGTTGTGCGCGCGGAGGATAGCGCCGCCGGGGGCAGGCGGGTGCGCGAGTCGCGGCGCTGTCCAGCCCCGGCGAAAAGCTGTGGATATTTCCGGGACAGGCTGCCTCCCCGTGATTCACAGGCCCTACAACCACCACAGCCTCTTCTTCTCTTTTCCTTTTGGTGTGATGGTTCGGGCATGACGACAAAGCCCTTCCTCCGGACTCTCGCTGGCGAGGCCGTCTGGCCGCCCCCCGTGTGGCTGATGCGCCAGGCCGGGCGCTACCTTCCCGAATACCGCGCGGTGCGGAACGAGGCCGGCGGCTTCATCAAGCTCTGCACCACGCCGGAAGCGGCGGCCGAGGTCACGCTGCAGCCCATCCGGCGCTATGGCTTCGACGCGGCCATCCTCTTCTCCGACATCCTGATGGTGCCCTGGGCCATGGGGCAGGGGCTGCGCTTCGCCGAAGGCGAGGGCCCACTGCTGGACCCCGTGCGGGACCAGGCGGGTCTGGACGCCCTGCAGCTGGAGGGTGTGGCGGAACGCGCCGCCCCCATCATGGAGACGGTGCGCCGGGTGCGTGCCGCCCTGGAGGCCGACCACCCCAACACCGCCCTGATCGGCTTCGCGGGCAGTCCCTGGACGGTGGCCTGCTACATGGTGGAGGGCCGCGGCGGCGGCGAATTCGCCGAGGCCCGCCGCATGGCCTTCCGCAACCCCGAGCTGTTCGCCGCCGTGATGGCGAAGCTGGAGGCCGCCACCCTCACCTACCTGCTCGCCCAGGCCGATGCCGGGGCTGAGGCGCTGATGCTGTTCGACAGCTGGGCCGGGCTGCTTTCGCCCAGCGGGTTCCGGCGCTGGGTGATCGAGCCCTCGGTGCGGCTCGCCACGGCGCTGCGCGCCGCGCGGCCGGACATTCCGCTGATCGGCTTTCCCCGCCTCGCGGGCCCGCTGCTCCAGGAATACGCGGCCGCCATGCCCATCCAGGCGGTGGCCATGGACACGGGCATGGACCCGAAATGGGCCGCCGCCCATGTGCCGCCCAACATGGCGCTGCAGGGCAATCTGGACCCGCAGGCCGTGGTGGCCGGCGGCCCGGCGCTGGACGAGGAGGCCCGCGCCATCCTGGCCGCCATGCGCGGGCGGCCCTTCATCTTCAACCTGGGCCATGGAATTGTCCCGCCCACGCCGCCCGAGCATGTCGCGCAACTCATGGACGTGCTACGCGCGGGTTGATTCGACGCCAATCGAGGGCATGTCGGGGGCACGGAACCGGGGAACTCAGGTATGGCGCGGCGCGTGGCGGTGGTCTTGTTCAATCTCGGGGGGCCTGACGCCCCCGAAAGCGTGCGCCCCTTCCTGGTCAACCTCTTCACCGACCCCGCCATCCTGCGCGTGCCGGGCTTCATCCGCCCCTGGCTCGGCAAGCTGATCGCCTGGCGGCGCACCGCGCCCGCCATGGAGAACTACGCGGTGCTGGGCGGGAAATCCCCGCTGCTGGAACTGACCATCGCGCAGGGCGAGGCGCTGGACGCGATCCTGGCCGCGCGCGACCCCTCGGCCGAGTACAAATCCTTCGTCTGCATGCGCTACTGGCACCCGATGTCCGACGAATGCGCGCGCGCGGTGAAGGATTGGGGCGCGGAGGAGGTGCTTCTCGTGCCCCTCTACCCGCAATTCTCCACCACCACGACGGGCAGTTCCATCATCGCCTGGAACGAGGCCGCGGCGAAGATCGGGCTTTCGCTGCCCACCACCACGCTGTGCTGCTTCCATTCGGATGAGGGCTTCGCCGCCGCCACCGCGCGCCTGGTGCGCCAATCCATCGAGGATGCCCGCAACACCCTGCCACTCGGCGTGCCGCTGCGCGTGCTGTTCTCCGCCCATGGCCTGCCCGAGAGCATCGTGAAGGCCGGCGACCCCTACCAGTGGCAGGTGGAACAGACGGTGGAAGCCGTGCTGCGCCAGCTGAACATGCCCGAGCTGGACAGCGTGGTCTGCTACCAGTCGCGCGTGACGCCGCAGAAATGGATCAGCCCCTCCACCGAGGACGAGATCGAACGCGCGGCGCATGAGAAGACCGCCATCCTGATCTGCCCCATCGCCTTCGTCTCCGAGCATTCGGAAACCCTGGTGGAGCTGGACGTGGAATACCGCGAGGAGGCCGAGAAGCTCGGCATTCCCGGGTATTTCCGCGTGCCGGCGCAGAACAGCGACCTCGCCTTCATCACGGCGCTGACGGACCTGGTGCTGCGCGCCCGGAATGGCGGCCGCGCCTTGTGCAGCTTCGCCGGCGCCCGGCAATGCCCGAAGCAGCACGGCGATTGCCCGCATGCCCGCGCCCGCGCCGACGCCCCGGCGAGGCCCGCCGGCATGCCCGTTTCCGCCTGATGCTGCCGCCCTGATGCTACCCCCCTTCAGGGCCGTCCTCTTCGACTGCGACGGCGTGCTGGCGGACAGCGAGAGCATCGCCAACACCATCGTGGCGGAGGAGATCACCGCACTCGGCTGGGCGCTGACACCGCATGCGGCCGAACGTGAATTCCTGGGCGTCTCCCTGCCCGACATGCTGCCGCGCATCGCGGCCCGGGTGCCCTTCGTGCCCCCCGGTTGGCCGGAGGCCGTCGCCATGCGGATCACCGCCGAACTGGCCCGCAGCGTCCGTCCCATGCCGGGCGCGATCGAGGCCGTGGCGGCCTTGGCGGCACGGGGCGTGCCCATGGCCGTCTGCTCCAATTCCGGGCGGGAGGAATTGGCCATGAAGATGACCGTGCTGGGCCTCGCCCCCTTCTTCGAGGGCCGGGTCTTCAGCTTCCAGGACGTGCCCCGCCCCAAGCCCGCGCCCGACCTCTACACCCACGCCGCCGCCGCCTGCGGACTGCCGCCGGCGGAGTGCCTGGTGGTGGAGGACAGCGCCACGGGCGTGGCCGCCGGGCTGGCCGCCGGCTGCCAGGTGGTGGGCCTGCTGCCCGGGCTCGGCGTGCCGGTAGTGGGGCTGCACACCTTCCATTGAGCGCATGCCGCCCCATCTGGGGGCCATGATGTTGGATGCGAACGACCCCCTCTGGCAGGCGGAACAACGCGCCATCCGCGGCGCCTTCCTGGCCATGCTGGCGCTCTTCGCCGCCGCGCTGGGGCTGACCTGGGCCGCCATCGCCTATGGCGTGCCCATCGGCGGCTTCGTGGCCTTCATCCTCGTCGTCGCCGGCGTCATCATCTATGGCGGCAAGCGCTACGGCATCGCGATGGCTCGGCTGGAACGTTCCCGCGCGGCCCGCGCCAAGCTGGGCTGAGCCGCTTCTTCCGCCGCCGTTCCGGATCTGGCACCCCGCCCGTCCGGGCCCATGTCCAGGCCAAGAGGCGAAAGCGGCCCAGCCCTATTCCGGGCGCCGCCCGCCGGGGCGATTTCCACATGGACATGACAGACAGACGGGCCGCGCGCGAGGCGCTGCGCGCCCATCAGGCACGGACACGGCGCGGGCTTTGGGCGCTGGTGGTGATGGTGGCGGCACTGACCGTGGCCTCGGTCTGGAGCAAGGTGGCCATCCTTGGCGTGGTGGCGCTGCTGCTGCTGTTCAGCGGGGCCTTCTGGGCCGCGCGGCGTCACCTGCTCGGCCAGCAGATGCGCTTCCGCGCCGATATGCGGTGACGGGTCAGAACCGCCGCAAGAGCCTTTCGATGTAGTCCAGCTCCTCCACCGGCCGCTCGCGTTCGGCGCCGCGGCGGCGGAGTTCCTCCTGCAGGCGGCGGGTGCGGAGCAGTTCCGCCTCGTCGGGCACGCGGGTGTCGCTGCCATGCTCGGCCTGGCCGGCGGCATCGCGCGGGCGGCCCAAGGGGTCACGCCCTTCGCCCATCCCCAGCTCCCCGCCCTGCCCGTCCTGGCCCTGGCCGAATTCGCCATTGGCGTCGGGGCCGCCCTCGCCATCCCCCTGGCCCTCGCCCTGCCCTTGGCCCTGGCCGAATTGCCGCTGCATCTGCTGGGCCATCTGGCGTCCGCCTTCCTGCAGGCGGCGGATGGCCTCCTGCTGGGCGGGGCGGGCGTCACGGGCGGCGCCCAGGGCCTCCATGGCCTCGCGCATGGCCTGGTCGGCCTGGCCCAGGGCCTCGGGCACTTCGCCCGTCAAATCACCGAATTGCTGCATGAGTTCGCCCAGCGCGCGGCGCAGGGCGCGCTGGATGCGGGCCTCGGCCTCGGATTGCTGGCGGGTTTCCGCCTGCGCCTGCTCGCGTGACTCCGGCGTGGGCTGGCCGGGCTGGGTGGGGCGCTGGCTCCAGGGGGATTGCAGGCGGCGTTCCTGGGCGCGGCGCTGGTCTTCCTGCTCGGCGCGGCGCTGGCCCTGGTCCAGCATTTCGGCCTGGCGGCGGACCATGTCCTGCACGGCGCCCATCTGCTGCTGGCCGCGCTCGCGCTGGCGCTGGCGTTCGGGGCTTTCACCGCGGGCCATGCGGCCTTCCTGGAGGGCGCGGAGCATCTCCTCCAGATCCGCCAGCTCGCGCTGGGCATCCTGCATGCGGTTCTCACGCGTGGCCTGCTCCATGCGCTGGGTGCGGCGTTCCATGTCGCGCTGGTCCAGCATGCGCTGCTGGGGGTCGTAGGGCAGGGCTTCGGCGTTTTCCTGGCGCAGGCGTTCGGCCAGGGCTTCGAGGTGCTGGCGGATGGCCTCGCGCAGCTCCTGGATGCGTTCCTGCACGGCCTGGCGGGCGGCCTCGTCCTCGGGGTTGCGCTCGGCCTCCTGCAGGGCCTCGCGCAGCGCCCGCTGGGCCTCGGCCAGCGCACGGGCGGTCCGGCTGTCGCGGCCCTCCTCCAGTGCCAGGGCGGTTTCCCACATCACGGCCTGGGCCTCGGCGACCGCGCTGGGGCGGCGGTCGCGGTGCAGGAAGGACCGCGCCACCCGCAGGCCCAGATAGGTCGCGAAGTCGTGCTCGAAGGCCTCGGGGTCGGCGGCGAGGGCGTCGAGGCCGCGCATGACCTCCATCCGCGCCCCCGGATCGCGCGAGAGCACGCGGCGGAGCTCGATCAGCGCCCGCGCCACGGGGTGGGTGAAGCTGCGCTCGGGCAGGGTCAGCAGCACCGTCTCGGATTGGCCGGTCTGGCCGGCGCCGTCGCGCGCCTCCAGGCTGACGCGCACCTCCAGCCCCGCCCAGGGATGGGCCGAGAAGTCGGGCTGCGAGAGGCCCGTGGCCTCGCGCGGGGCGGCCGAGGGGAGCGGGATGTCGAGGGTGATGGGCGCCTCGTCCGGCCGCACGTCCAGGTGCAGCCGCGCCTGGAGGCCCACCACCCCCCAGTCATCCTCCGCCGCCCAGGGCAGGCGAAGCGCCAGGCCGCGCGGGGCGCGGGCGGGGGTTTCGGTGAAGCTGGCCCTGGGTGGGGCATCCGCGCGCACGCCGATCTCCCAGCTGGCCACCTCGCGGCCGCCCTGGCGCAGGGTGACGCGGCCGGCCGTGTCCAGCACGGCCTGGGCGCCATGGCTGCCGCCGCCCAGCGGGGCGAAGGCCGCGCCCGGTAGGCCGCTGATGTCCGGCACGCCCGTCCCGCCCGAGACCGCCGCCTGGAAGCGGCTGCCCAGCGGCGCCATCACCTGCCCGCCACGCGTGTCGAGGAAGATGGGCGGGGCGCCGGTATAGGCGGGCGGGGTGATCCAGGCCTCGACGCGCAGGGGCGCGGCCGGTGCGCTGCCCATCAGCTGCGGCGTCAGGCCGCGCGCCAGCAGCGCGGGCGCATCGGCCCCGGCCACGCCCAGGGCGGCACCCAGCGCCACCAGAAGGCCGCCGCGCAGCGCCTTCCGGTCGCGCGCCGCCAGCCCGGGCCGCGGCAGCCCCACCCGCAGCCGGGTGATCAGCGCGCCCATGCGCGCCTGATGCGCGGCCCAGAGCGCCTCGCCCTCCGCGCCCGTGGTGGCCGGGCGGTCCTGCAAGGCGGCCAAGGGGCGGTGCTTCAGGCCGGAGGCGGCCTCCAGCCGCCGGTCCGCCGCCGAAAGGGCTGGCGCGCGCAGCCCGCGCGCCGCATGCCGCAGCGCCGGCACCAGGGCCAGCACGAAGCCCAGCAGAACCAGCGCGTGCAGCCAGCCCGGCAACAGGGCGGGCACGCCCAACAGGGCGAAGACGCCGAAAAGCCCCAGGACGCCCAGGGTGGGCCAGAGCGCCGGCCAGGCCCCCTCCCACCACAGCGCCATCCGCGCCAGAAGGCGCTTGCGGTGCAGGGCGGGGGGTGGGGCCATGCTCAGCCGGTCCAGTCGGGCAGGCGCTGGCCGCGCAGCAGGGCGGCGTGGTCCTGCCGTTCGCGGATCAGGGCGAAGCGGGCGCCGTCCACCATCACCTCGGCGGCCAGGGGGCGCGCGTTGTAGGTGCTGCTCATGGAGGCACCATAGGCCCCGGCATCGAGAAATGCGACGAGGGATTCAGGCGGCAGCGCCGGCAGCGCGCGGTCGCGCGCGAAGGTGTCGCTGCTTTCGCAGACCGGCCCCACCACGTCGGCCGGCGAGACGGGCGCGTGGAAGGCCGCGGCGGCCACGGGCAGGATGCCATGCCAGGCATCATACATGGCCGGGCGCAGCAATTCGTTCATGGCCGCGTCCAGGATGACGAAGCGCCGGTCGCTGGACTGCTTCTCGATCACCACCGCCGCCAGCAGCACCCCCGCCGGCCCGCAGATCCAGCGGCCCGGTTCCAGCATGATCCGCACATCCAGCCCGCCCAGCCCGGCGCGGATGGCGCCGGCCAGCGCCTCGGGCGAGGCCGGCGTCTCGTCGCGATAGGAAATGCCGAGGCCCCCGCCGCAATCCACCCGCAGCACCGGGTGGCCAGCCGCGCGCAGTTCCCGCACCAGGTCACCCAGCCGCTGGTAGGCGGCGGCATAGGAGGCCACGCCCTGCGTGATCTGGCTGCCGATATGCACCGCGATGCCCACGGGTTCGAGGCCGGGCATGGCGCACATGCGCGCGTAGAGGTCGGGCGCCATGGCGATGGGCACGCCGAACTTGTTCTCGGTCAGGCCGGTCGTGATCTTGGCGTGGGTGCGCGCGTCCACATCGGGGTTCACGCGCAGCGCGCAGCGGGCGCGGCGGCCCATGGAGACGGCCACCTCGCTCAGGATGGCGGCCTCCTCGGCGCTTTCGATGTTGAGCTGGAGGATGTCCTCTTCCAGCGCGCGGCGCATCTCGCCCCGCGTCTTGCCCACGCCCGAGAAGACGATGCCGGAGGCAGGCACGCCGGCCGCCAGCGCCGCATGGAGTTCGCCCTCGCTGACCACGTCGGCGCCCAGGCCCTCGCCCGCCAGCAGGTTCACGACCGCCAGGGAGGGGTTGGCCTTGGTGGCGAAATGGATGCTGGCGTCCAGCCCGGCATTGAACAGCGCAGCCTTGAGCATGCCCGCGCGCCGGCGCAGCGTGGCGGCGGAATAGGCCCAGACGGGCGTGCCATGCGCGGCGGCGATGCGCGCCAGCGGCACCTCCTCCAGCATCAGCCCCGCCATGGGGTCCAGCGAGAGGGCGGGGCGCTGCGCGAGGAGGTCGGCGAAGCCGGGGTCGGGCGTGTCGAAGACGGGGGCGGGTGCGGCCATCCCTGCAGATAAGGGATGGCGTGGCCTCACGCCAAGGCCGGCGCGTCCAGATCGAGCACGCGCACGACATGGCCGCGCGCGGCCAGGAAGCGCAGCAGGTCGGCCGGGCGCAGCCCCGTGCTGGCCGTGTTCACCAGCGGGTGGAACCAGGCGAGGCCCGGCGCATCGGCCAGCGCCGCGTCCAGCACCACGCCCACGCCGCCGGGCGGGGCGTTCACCAGGCCGAAGGGCGTGACGCTGCCCGGCTCCACGCCCAGCGTGGCGCGGAGCTCCTCGGCACTCGCCATCCGCACCTTCGGCCAGCCGGCGGCGCGGGCCAGCGCGTTCACGCTGGCCTGGCGGTGTTCCTCCAGCACGGCCAGGAAGAAGCCCTCGCCCTTGGCCGCGCGCAGGAACAGGTTCTTGGAGTGCGCGCCGGGCAATTCGCCGCGCAGCGCCCGGGATTCCGCGACCGTGAAGACGGCCGGATGGTGGATCGTTCGGGCTTCGATGCCGAAATCGGCCAGGGCTTGCAGCAGGGTCTCGGGGGTCATCTCCGGCGCAGCACATAGTTCACGGTGAGGTCCACCGTCACCCCATTGGGGTCGGCGGGCGGCGGGAAGGCCGGGATCTGCGCGCCCTGGAACGGGAAGGTGGTGGCGTAGTTCAGCGAGGGCGAGGTCGAGGGCAGCATCATCCGGACCGAGCGCACCGTCCCGTCCGGGTTGGCCAGGATCTGCACGCGCACCGTCCCGTCCTCGCCGCGCATCGCCGCGTCCTGCGGGTAGCGGATGTTCTGCTCCAGCCAGCGGCGGAAGGCGGCGCGCCAATTGGCGCCGACCTGCGCGCCCTGGACGCGCACGGAGGGGTCGGTGCGGGCATCGCCCTCGGCGAAGCGCGGGTCCACCGAGAGGTCGAGCCCCCTGCCCTGCGGCCGGCCCGCGGGTGAAGGCGCGCCGCCGCCCAGCTGCGCCCCCTGGGGCAGCATGATGCCGGGCAGTGGACGTGCCTGAGGCGGCTGGGGCGGGGTCTGTGCCGGCGGCAGGGGCAGGGCGAAGCGTTCGGTCAGGCGGAGGTCGGTGGGCGGGGCCAGGAATTCCTCGGCCTCGGGCAAGCGCGTGGGGGCGGCCTCGGCCGGCGGCGTCTCGGGGCGCGGCGGGGCCGGGGGCGGCGCGGGCAGGGCAGGGATTTCCGCGCGCAGCGGGGGAGAGGGCGGCGGTGGCGCGGCCGTGACCGGCGGTGGCGGCGCGGCCGGCGGCGCCACCGGGCTGGGCGCCGGGGCCGGGGCGGGCGGCGGCGGGGCGGGTGGTTCCGGGGCGGGTGGGGCCGCCGGCGTGGGCGTGGGTGGCGTGGGCGGCACCTCGGCCTGGGGTGGTGGCGGGGTGGGTTCGCTGGGCTGGCTGGGCGCCACCTCCTCGCCGGGCGGCGCCTCGCCCGAGGCGGCTTCCGGCGAGGCGCCGTCAAAGACGATGTCGAAGGACGGCGCGGGCAGTTCGGCCGGGGGGCGGGGCCGGGGGTCGGGCCAGGCCAGCAGCACCGCCAGGATCAGCCCGTGCAGCAGCAGCGAGCCCAGCAGCCAGGCCAGTACCGTGCGGGCCGAGGGCCGGGTCAGCGCCCAGCGGCCATGGCTGGCGCCCGCCGGTCGCGGCGGCGGGGGTGTGGGCGGCAGGGGGGTCCGGCGCGCGCCCTGCCGGCGCCGGCCGAACCGTGGCAGCGGCCCGGGAGGCCCCGAGGCGGGCCGGTGGTGCGGGACGCTCATGGCGCCGTTCGGCCGGGCATGGGGGCGCCTTACCGCACTTCCCCGCGGGGGCGAAAGGGGGTGGACGGTTGAGCGGGGCGCCGCCGCCCCCACATGCGTGGGCATGACGATGGAACGCCGCACCCTCCTCGCCGCCCCTGCCCTGCTGCTGGCCCTGCCGGCCGGGGCCCAGGGCTTTCGTGCCCGCGACGGGCAATTCCGGGTCAGCACCCTCGCCGAGGGGCTGGAACACCCCTGGGGCGGCGGCTTCCTGCCCGATGGCCGCCTTTTGGTCAGCGAAAGGCCGGGCCGCGCGCGGCTGGTCTCGCCCGAGGGCCGGGTCTCGGCGCCGCTCCAGGGGGTGCCGCCGGTCGAGGCCGCGAACCAGGGCGGGCTGCTCGACATCCAGCCCGCGCCCGATTTCGCCCGCACCCAGGAAATCTTCTTCGTGACCGCCACGCTGGTGCAGGGCGGCGCGCTGACGCGCCTTTCCCGCGCGCGGCTGGTGGACGGCGCGCTGCGCGACGTGACGCCGGTGCTGGACTGCACGCCGGCGCAATCGCGCGGCCGGCACCATTTCGGTGGGCGCCTGGCCTTTGGCCCCGATGGCGCGCACATCTTCCTGACCACGGGCGACCGCAACGTGGACCGCCAGCGCTCCCAGCGGCTGGACGATTTGGCGGGCAAGATCATCCGCCTGACGCGGGATGGCCGCATCCCGGCCGACAACCCCTTCGTGAACCGCCAGGGCGCGCGTGGGGAAATCTGGTCCTATGGCCACCGCAACCCCCAGGGCATCGCCTTCAACCCGGCGACGGGGACGCTGTTCTCGGCGGAATTCGGCCCACGTGGCGGGGATGAGCTGAACCTGATCCGCCCCGGGCTGAACTATGGCTGGCCGGAAGTGACCTATGGCCGCGAATACTGGGGCCCCGCGATTGCCGGCGGCCGCACCGAGGGCCCGGGCTTCGAACAACCCCTGCGCCACTGGAACCCGGCCATCAGCCCCTCCGGCATGGCCTTCGCGCCCGGCAACGCGCCCGCCCCCTGGCGCGGCAGTCTTTTCCTGGGCTGCCTGAACCCCATGGGCCTGCTGCGCCTGCCCATGCAGGGCGACACGCCCGGCGAGGAAGAGCGCCTGTTGTGGGACGAGGACCGCATCCGTCACACGATTTTCGCCCCCGATGGCGCGTTGTGGCTGCTGACCGACCGGGGCGATGGGCGGATTCTGCGCGTCACCGCCGCATGATCCCCTTCCCACGGGCCGCCGTTGCGCCAATCTGGAAAGGATGAGCAGCACCAGCGCCCCCGATATGAACGACCCCGCCCTCCAGGCCTTCTGGCGCGTGCTTGCCGGGGGGGGATGGTCCGCGCTGACCATGCGCGCCGTGGCGGCGGAGGCGGGCATCACGCTCGCTGAATTGCGCGCGCGCTTCGCCTCTCCGTTGGAGATGCTGCGCGCGCATGCGGCGGCGGTGGATGCGGCCGTGATCGAAGGCACGATGGAGGACGACACCTCCACCGCGCGCGACCGGCTGTTCGACGTGCTGATGCGCCGGCTGGACATGCTGCAACCAAACCGCGCCGGCGTGGTTCGCCTCATGCACGACCTTCCGCGGGACCCGTTCCTGGCGCTCTGGCTCGCCACCGAGCAGCCGCGCACCATGCGCTGGATGCTGGAGGCGGCCGGGCTGGAGGCGACGGGGCCCAAGGGCGCGCTGCGGGCCCATGGCCTTGGCGTGATCTGGCTGGCCACTTTGCGGGCCTGGGAGAAGGATGAGAGCGAGGACCTCTCGGCCACCATGGCCGCTTTGGACCGCGCATTGGATCAGGCCGACAAGGCGGCGCGCAGCCTGGGCCTTGGGCGCGAGGAGACAGGGCGACATGGCACGCACACCGACCACGAGGCCCCCGAAGCCGGCTCCGAAAGTGGCGTTGAAGGTGGCCCGCGAATTGACCCCGAAACCGACGCCCCCGCCGGAACCCAGCCCACCTGAGCCCCCCCAGGCGGAACCCTTGCCGCGCGCGCTGCAAGCCGCGCTGGACGAGGCCGCGGAAACTGTTGCGACTGCAACAGAAACGGCGTTTGACCCCGCCACGGCCGCGCCTGTAGGGTCGAGCGAATCACCCCCCGGGAGATCACGGATGTCGGGCCAAGGCTTCAACCCTGAAGACATGATGCGGATGTTCAGCAGCATGAAGATGCCGAACATGATGGACTTCCAAGCCCTGGCCGAGGCCCAGCGCCGGAACCTCGAAGCCATGGCCGCCGCCAACCGCGTGGCCATGGAAGGCGCCCAGGCCGTCGCCCGCCGCAACATGGAACTGATGCAGCAGACCATGGCGGAGATGAGCGAGGCCATGCGCGGCCTGACCGCCATGGATGGCAACCCCGCCACCAAGGCCGCCCAGCAGGCCGAGCTGATGAAGGCGAATTACGAGCGCGCCGTGGCCTCGATGAAGGAACTGGCGGACCTCATCCAGAAGTCCAATGGCGAGGCGCTGGAAGTGTTGAACCGTCGCTTCGCCGAGGCGCTGGAGGAAATGCAGTCCATGGTGAAGAAGGGCGCGTAGCCCCCTTCCCTGGAGCGGGATGCGTTGAGGTGGAAGCACCGAAAACGCTGAACCCCGCTCTCAAGGATGGCTGGAGCAGGCGGCGTGAACGCATGTGAACGCAGCATGCTCTAGCGCCACCGCCAGAACAACGCGGTGCCCACCACCAGGGCCACCGCGAAGGTGAGCAGGGCGGCACCCACGCCGCCCGCCGCGAAAGCGAGGCCGCTCAAGGCCTGCAGCACCGCGGCCCCCCCGAAGAAATAGATGTTCATGGCGGAGAGGGCGCGTCCGCTCTCCTCCGCTCGCACGCGCGCGCGCAGCATGGCGAAACACAGCACCTGGAAGCTGATGGCCAGGCCGAAGAGGGCCATCAGCCCCGCATCCGCCCAGGCCGGCGTGCCCAGCGGCCCGCCCGCCAGCAGCGCCAGGATGCACAGCGCCGCCAGCAGATGCCCCGCCGCCAGCAACGCCGGCAGCCGGCCCATGCGCGAAGACACCCAACCGGCCAACGCCGGCCCCAACACCAGCATGAAGGTGCCCAGCAGCAGCACATGCCCGGCGGGGATGCGGGCCATGCCCTTCACCTCCATCAGCCAGGGTCCGCCCCAGAGGCCGCGCAACCCCAGCACCGCGCCGAAGGAGACGAAGGCGAGGGCAAAGATGCCCATCAGCCGCGGGGAACTCGCGAAGCCCAGCACCGCGCGCGTGTCGCCCAGGATGGTGCGGCCGGGCTGGGGCAGGGGCGGGCGGGCACGCAGCGTCAGCGCCACCGCGGCGAAGGCCAGCGCCCCCAGGCCAAGGCAGGCCCAGAAGCCGGCGCGCCACCCCGCCACCTCCACCAGCCAGGCCAGCGGGCTCGCGGACAGCAGCATCCCCGAATTGCCGATGCCCTGGATCAGCCCCGACCAGAGGCCGAAACGCTTCTGGTCCAGCACCTGCGCCGCATGGGTCATGGGCGCCATCAGCATGCCCGAGCAGCCCGCGCCCAGGACGATCTGCGCCAGCAGCATCGTGCCCGCCGAGGGCGCCAACGCGGCAAGCGCAGCCCCCACGCCCGCGATGGCCAGCAGCCACAGCGCCACCGGGCGCACCCCGTAGCGGTCCAGCGCCACGCCGACCGGCACCATGGCGAGCGCGAAGGCGGCCGGGAAGGCGCCGGTGATGGCGGCCAGCGTCTCGGGCGTGATGGCGAGGTCGGCCGCCAGCACGTCCGCCGCCACGGCGGGCAGGGTGCGGACGGCGTTGGAGAACACATGCCCCAGCGTCAGCGCCAGCAGGGGCAGGACGAAGGGCGCGGTGGTCACGTATTGGTGTCGAGGAACATCTTGCCCGGGTTCAGGATGCCCTTGGGGTCCATGCTGGCCTTGAGCGCGCGCATGACGGAGAGCGCCGCCTCGCCATGTTCCTCGCGCAGGAATTCGCGCTTGCCCAGGCCCACGCCATGCTCGCCCGAGCAGGTGCCGCCGAGTGCCAGTGCGCGGCGAACGATCTGCCGGTCCAGCGCCCAGGCGCGTTCCATCTCCTCGGCATTGCCTTCCTCCACCAGGATGATGGTGTGGAAATTGCCGTCGCCCACATGGCCGACGATGGGCGCTTCGAAGCCGCTCGCCTCGATGTCGGCCTTGGCGCCGAGCAGGGCTTCGGCGAGGCGCGAGATGGGCACGCAGACATCGGTGGTGATGCCGCGCTTTCCGGGCCGCCAGGCGATGCCGGCCCAGTAGGCGTCGTGCCGGGCCTTCCACAGCTTGTTGCGCGCCTCGGCATCGCGCGCCCAGGCGAAGCCGGAGCCGCCATGATCGGTGGCCAGCGCCTCCACGCTTTCGGCCTGTTCGGCCACGCCGGCCTCGGTGCCGTGGAATTCCAGGAAGAGGGTGGGCACCGGCGCCAACCCCTCCAGCTTCGAATAGGCGATGCAGGCGGCCATCTGCACCTCGTCCAGCAGCTCGATCCGCGCGACGGGCACGCCGAGCTGCATGGTGGCGATGACGGTGTTCACCGCCGAGGCGAGGTCCGGGAACTGGCACACTGCCGCACTGGTGGCTTCGGGAATGCCGTGCAGCCGCAACCGGATGCGCGTGATGACGCCCAGCGTGCCCTCGCTGCCGATGAACAGCCGCGTCAGGTCATAGCCATTGGCCGCCTTGCGGGTGCGCCCGCCCGTCTGCACCACGCGGCCATCCGCCAGCACCACTTCCAGGCCCAGCACATTCTCGCGGATGGTGCCGTAGCGCACGGCATTGGTGCCGGAGGCGCGCGTCGCGCACATGCCGCCGATGGTGCAGTGGCTGCCCGGGTCCACCGGGAAGAACAGCCCCTGGTCGCGCAGATATTCGTTCAGCTGCTGCCGCGTGACGCCGGGGCCGATGAGGCAGTCCATGTCGGCGGCGTTCACCTCCTCGATGGCGTTCATGCGGCTGAGGTCGAGGGAGATGCCGCCGCGCACCGGGTTCACATGGCCTTCCAGGCTGGTGCCGGCGCCGAAGGGCGTCACCGGCACGCCGTGCTGGTGGCACAGCGCCAGCAGGCGGCTCACCTCCTCCGTGGTTTCCGCGAAGACCACGGCATCGGGCATGGTGGGCGGCGTGGTGTCCTCGCCGCGGCTGTGCTGCTGGCGGATGGCGTCGTTCAGCGTGATGCGCTCGCCCAGGAAGGCGCGCGCGGCGGTGATGACGTGGTCGTGGGCGCGGGGGGCGAGGGTGTTCATGGCCCCCCCATCATGCGCGCGATGGCGGCGTGCGGGAATGGTTGTCCCTGGTCGCGGAAGCTGCCTAACCTGTCCGGACAAAAAATGAACCGGAGGAAACACCATGCGTGTGCTGGCCTTATTCGGCCTGTTCGTGCTGCTCGCGCTGCCGGCGCGGGCGCAGGCCCCCATCACCCTCGTCGTGAACTTCGTGGCGGGCGGCCCGTCGGACCTGATGGCGCGCTTCCTCGCGCCCGAGCTCTCGCAAATCCTGGGCGCACCCATCGTGGTGAAGAATTCCGCCGGCGCCGCGGGTGTGATCGGCGCGGCGGAGGTGGCGCGCGCCCGGCCTGATGGGCAGACCTTCCTGCTCTCGCCCATCGGCGCCATGGCCATCCAGCCCAATTTCCGCAACGACCTGCCCTATCGCCCGCATGACCTGGTGCCGGTCTGCCAGGTGGCGGACACGCCGGTGGTGCTGATGTCGGCGCCGGGTGGCCCGCGCACGCTGGCCGAGGTGGCGTCCCGCGCGCGCGAGGCGCAGGGGCGGTTCAACTTCGCCTCGACCGGGCCAGGCTCCATGCCGCACATCGCCACCGTCGCGATGGCGCGCGCGATGGGTGCGGAGATGACGCACATCCCCTATCGCGGCAATGCCGAGGCGGTGGTGAGCCTGCTGCGCCAGGATGTGGGCATCTTCGCCGACCAGCCGGGCACGCTGCGCGCCAACAACCTGCACCCCATCGCGATCTTCGCCGAGCAGCGCTCGTCGGAATTCCCCGACACGCCCACGCTGCGCGAGCTGGGGACGGACCTGGTCTACAGCATCTGGTCCGGCCTCTTCGCGCCGCCGGGCACGGCGCCCGAGGTGATCGCGCGCATGGATGCGGCGTGCCAGCGCGCCCTGCAGCAGCCCTCCGTGATCGAGGGCTTCCGGCGGCTGGCGACGCCCATCGTCTATCGCGACGCCGCCGCCTTCCGCGCCTTCCGCGACACGGAGCTGGAGAAGTTCCGCGTGGTGATGCGCGATGCGGGCATCCGCCCCGGGGATTGATGGCGAAGGGCGGCGCGCTCGGAGCAGATCGCGCCCGCTTGCGGGCGCGTGAAGATGCTCCGGCGAGAGAAGCTGGAGCGGGTTCCACGCCCGTGGAAACCGCTCTAGCCTCGCCTTCGAAACGCGGGAGAGGAAGCGCACGATGCCCAACAAGGTCAAGGAAGCGTGGAAGGCCGGCAAGGCGGTGGTGAATGGCTGGCTGGCCATTCCCAACGCCTTCTCCGCCGAGATGTACAGCCAGTGCGGCTGGGACAGCGTCACGGTGGACATGCAGCATGGCGTGCAGGACTACCTGTCTTGCGTGGCGTGTTTCCAGGGCATCGCGGCCTCGGGCTCCGGCGCCACGCCCATGGTGCGCGTGCCGTGGAACGAGCCGGGCATCGTGGGCAAGGTGCTGGACGCCGGCGCCTACGGCGTGATCTGCCCCATGGTGAACACGCCGCAGGAGGCGGCGAACCTGGTTCAGTATGCCAAGTACCCGCCGGCCGGCACGCGCAGCAACGGCCCCATCCGCGCCGGCGCCTATGGCAGCGCTGGCGGCTACCAGGCGACGGCGAATGACGAGATCCTGGTCATTCCCATGATCGAGACGAAGCAGGCCATCGAGAACATCGAGGCCATCCTGGACGTGCCGGGCATTGATGGCATCTACATCGGACCTTCGGACCTCTCCTTCAGCTATGGGCTGACGCCGAAGCTGGATGTGGAGGACCCCTTCATCCTCGACATCTACGAAAAGCTGCTGAAGGAGACGTCCAAGCGCGGCATCGCGGCGGGGCTGCACAACGGCACGCCGGAATACGCGAACCGGATGATCAAGATGGGCTTCAAGCTGGTGACCATCGCCAACGAAGTCGGGCTGATGGTGGCGGCGTCGAAGAATGCGGTGAAGGTGGCGCGGGGCTGAACCGCGCATCGCCCCTGGCGTCAGCCGGGGGCGTGAATCGGCCGCAGCCCGCGTCCGATCGTCCCCGGCGTCAGCCCGGGCGTGAATCGGCCGCGTAGAAGGTGGGGCGGCGCTGGAAGGCGCCGCCCCTTTTCGTTCACGCGCTCTCGTAGAGCCGCGTCAGGCTGAATTCCCGGTGGCCCAGGATTTCCGCCGCCGTCGCCTGCCCATCGGCCGTGCGGAGGATGCAGTCCAGCAGCGCCTCGCCCGCATCGTCCATGTTCATGGTCTTCTGCAGCAGGCCCGTCACGTCCACGTCCACATGCTCGGACATGGTGCGCATGGTGCGTGGGTTGGCCGTCAGCTTGATGACCGGCACGATGGGGTTGCCGATCACGTTGCCCTGGCCCGTCGGGAAGGTGTGCACCGCGAAGCCCGAGGCCGCGCAGAGCGTCACCATCTCGGCGGCCGCGGACGACGAATCCATGAACCACAGCCCGGGGTGCGTCGGCATCTCGGCCTTGTCCAGCACGCCATCCACCGTGCACTTCTTGCCGATCTTCTGGATGTTGCCGAGGGCCTTTTCCTCGATGGTGGTCAGCCCACCCTCGATGTTGCCCTTGGTGGGCTGGCTTTCGGACAGGTCGCTGGTCTTGTTGGCCTCGATCACCGCCTGGTAGCGGTCGAACATCCGCATGAACTCGGCGCGGATTTCGGGCGTCTTGCAGCGCGCGGCCACCAGGTGCTCACCGCCCGTGATTTCGGAGGTTTCGCCGAACACCAGCGTGTTCCCGTTCTCCCACAGCTTGTCGAAGCTGTTGCCGACCGTGGGGCAGGAGGCGAGGCCGCTCGTCGTGTCGCTCTCGCCGCACTTGGTCGAGACCCAGAGGTCCTGCAGCGGCGCGCGCGTGCGCTTCAGCCCCGTCGCGTGCCGCACCATGCGGTAGGCGGCGCGGGAGGCGGCGGCGATGGTGTTGATGTCGCCATTCTGCTCGATGGAGAAGGCTTCCACGGGCTTGCCGGTGGCGGCGATGCCCTCGGCCACCTTGCCCGTCCAACCCGGCTCGATCCCGATGACGACCACGGCCGCCACGTTCGGGTTGCAGCCCGTGCCGATGATGGTGCGGAAGTGCAGGTCGAGGTCCGCGCCGAACTGCAAGCGCCCATAGGCGTGCGGGATGGCGAGGCAGCCCTGGATGTTGCGGGCCACGCCCTCGGCGGCGGCGTTGGAGATGTCGTCCACCGGCAGGATCAGCACGTAATTGCGCACGCCCATCCGGCCGTTCTCGCGGCGCCAGCCTTCGAAGCTGGCGTCCTTCAGATTGATGCCCATGTGGCTGCCCTCACCAACGCTTCGTCTTGACGTTATGGACGTGCAGATGCTCGCCCGGGGCGATGTCCGCGATGGCCTTCCCGATGTCCACGCCATACTTGATGATGGCGTCGCCGGCCTTGATGGGCTTCACGGCAAGCTTGTGGCCGATGGGAATATCGGACTTCGCGTCGAAGTCGATCATCTTGTCCTGGTCCATGATCCAGCCGCTGATGCGGTTGGAGGCCTTGAGCCCCTCCACCACCACGACCCCCACGGAATCCCCCTCGTCATGCACGACGAAATGGATCGTCATCTGTTGGGTACCTCCCTCAATTCGCAATGGCAGGAAGGCTAGACCGCGCCCCATTCCCCTACAACAGGGGTTGCCCATGAGGGGGGTCAAGCACGCGGGTTCAAGCACGGGGGTTCAAGCCGGCCCGTCGCCGTGGCAATCTCATGCCTTGCGAAGGAGGCCACCATGGCGGGCGTGTTCTGGTATGACGGGCAATGGTTCACCGAGGAGCCCAAGATCCTGGGCCCCATGGACCACGCCTTCTGGCTGGGTTCCGTGATCTTCGACGGCGCCCGCGCCATCGAGGGCTGGGCGCCGGACCTCGACCGCCACTGCGCCCG
Source organism: Roseococcus suduntuyensis (assembly GCF_014196305.1). Classification (GTDB taxonomy): domain Bacteria; phylum Pseudomonadota; class Alphaproteobacteria; order Acetobacterales; family Acetobacteraceae; genus Roseococcus; species Roseococcus suduntuyensis. Next base: position 573,893 of record NZ_JACIDJ010000001.1, on the reverse strand, counting down.
TGCCATCCGCTCCGCGCACGTCATGGGCATGAAGCCGAGCGTGACGGCCGAGCGCATCCAGGAACTCTGCGAGGAAGGCATCCGCCGCATGGGCGCGGGCGCCACCCTCTACGTCCGGCCGATGTTCTTCATCCGCCGCGGCCTGGGGGCGGCGCGGCCCGATCCGGACAGCACGGACTTCATCCTCTCCCTCTACGACGCGCCCATGCCCGAATGGGCCGGCTTCTCGGCCATGCTGACGCCCTTCCGCCGCCCGGCCACCGACATGGCGCCGACGGATGCCAAGGCCGCCTGCCTCTACCCCAACGGCTCCCGCGCCACGGCCTGGGCGGTGGAGCGGGGCGCGAACATGGCGGTGATGAGCGACGTGGCGGGGAACATCGCCGAATTCGCCAGCTCGAACCTCTGGTTCGTGAAGGATGGCGTGGCCATCACGCCGGCGGTGAACCACACCTTCCTCAACGGCATCACCCGTCAGCGCGTCATCAGGCTGCTGGCCGAGGCGGGCATCCCCGTCGAGGAACGCGCCGTGCGCCCGGAGGAGCTGGAGGCGGCCGACGAGATCTTCTCCACCGGCAACTACGGCAAGGTGCAGCCCTGCACGCGCTACAATGGCCGCGACCTGCCCATCGGGCCGGTCACTACCAAGGCGCGCGACCTCTACTTCGCCTGGATGCGCAGCCAGCCGCGCGTGGTGGAGCCCCAACCGGCCAAAATTCCGGCGGCGGCGGCTGAATAGAACGGACCCGCTGGCCCGCATCCTGCACCAGGATGCCGAGGTGATCATCCTCGACAAGCCCGCGGGCCTGGCGGTGCATGCCGGCCCGCGCGGTGGTGCCTCGCTGGAAGGCTGGCTCCCCCTGCTGCAACAGGGCAAGCGGCATCTGCCCCAGCCGGCGCACCGGCTGGACCAGGACACGGCGGGCTGCCTGGCGCTCGGCCGCACCAAGCCCGCGCTGGCTGCACTGGGCGCGCTTTTCGCGGAAGGCCGTGCGCGAAAGACCTATTGGGCCGTGCTGCGCGGCGCCCCGCCCGCGCTGGCCGGCGAAGTGAACGCCCCCCTGCTCAAGCGCAGCACCAAGGCCGAGGGCTGGCGCATGGTGGTGGACCCGGCCGGCCAGCCCGCGCGCACGCAGTATCGCGTGCTGGGCCGCGACGGCGACCTGACGGCGGTGGAACTGCAACCCCGCACCGGCCGCACCCACCAGCTGCGCGTCCACATGGCGCATCTGGGCTGCCCCATCCTGGGCGATGCGCGCTATGGCGGCGGCGCGGGCGCCTTGCACCTGCTGGCGCGCGCGCTGACCCTGCCGCTCGACCCGCCGCGTGCCGCGACAGCCGCCATCCCACCCCACATGACGGAGACCCTGGCGCGATGCGGCGTGGTCTAATCCTGCTGGCGCTCTCGCCACTGCTCATGGCGCAATCCGGCCTGCCCCGCCCGCGTTGCGATTTCGGCGCGGGCGTCGAGGCGCTGCGCGATGCCGCACGCCTCGCCGCCCTGCCTCCGCCCGGCCTGCTGGACGGCCGCGCCCGGGGCGAGGAGATGTCCACCCGCCTGCGCGCCGCCGTGCCCGTCTTCATCGGCTGCGGCTGCGCCACCCTGGCCGCCCACACCGCCGAGGCCGCGGGGCTGGCCGCCAACATGACGGGCGCCACCAGCGCCGCGCAGATCGCGCCCATGCAGGAACAGGCGCGGTTCCGGATTTCCATGGCGCAGGGACACATGGACCGCCAGGGCTGCCGCTGAGCGCGCTATTCGCTATCCTTCCCCCTTCCGGGAGGGCCAGATGGACACCTTGGTGGAATGGGAGGCCGCGGGCGCGATCATTGACGCCGGTGGCGAGATCACGGGTTCGGTCCCGGTGGGGGCGGGCATGGCGGCGACGGTTCGTATCCCGGTGCCCGGCACCAATGGGTTGGCCGTCGAGCTGACGCCGCGCGGCTGGCGCCCAAGGGGCGGAACCACCTCCACTCTCTTCATCCAGGATGCGACGGGGCGGCGGCACCTGCGGCTGGACTACGGGCACAACGTCGCGACCGGGCGGGTGGATTTCCACTGGAACCAGAAGGGCGTGGCGCAGCAATTCGGCCTGGGCAACCACGCGCCGGCCGGGCCGGGGGGTGGGGCGCTCTACCACGGCGCGCGCTATTTCCGCCATGCGGGCCGGCTGCTGATGGTGGTGGGCGTGGCGGCCGACACCTATTCCGTGGTGGTGTCGGACCGGCCCTTCCGCCAGCTCGCCATCGTCACCGGCGGCTGGGCCGGGGCCTGGGCGGGGTGCAAGCTGGTGGGCGCGGCGGGTGCCGCGGGCGGCACGCTGGTGAAGCCCGGCGGCGGCACCGCGGTGGGCGGGTTGCTGGGCTGCCTGGTCGGCGGCGCCAGCGGCTACTGGGCCGGCAAGGTCCTCACCACCGAGGCCATCGAGCTGGGCGAGGAGGTGGTCCGCCGCATCGTCGAGGAAATCTCCGCGCGCGAATACCGCGACAATTCCCCCCTGGGCGGACCCCGGCCCAGCAGCGGCTCGGCCGTGCCCAGCGCGGGGCGGGCGCAATAGGCCATGGAAGCCATCACCCTCGCCGACAACCCGCCCGACCCCGCCTGGCGGCCCCTGAAACTGCCGGGTTGGCGATGCGACCACCTGCTCTGGCCGCGCCGCGCGGATGGCGAGGCGGGGCCGCCGGCGGCCACGGTGGCGGCGCTGGCCGCGGCGCTGGGCGCGGTGGCCGACACCCTCTTCCTGGCCGAGGCCGCCGCCGCGCCGCGCCGCCTGCCCGCGCCCTGGTCCTTGCGCCGCCAGGGCGCGCCCGCCGTCATCGGCCTGGTGCGGACGCGTGACCCGGCCCTGATCGCCACCCTCTTCGACCAGCCGGGCTTCGACTGGACGCAGCGCGGGCAGATGGTGTGGCTCTTCCCGCCCGATGCGCCGCCCTGCGCCGATGCGGAGATCCTCGCCACCATGGAAGAGGACCCGCCGGCAGCGCTGCCCGCCGCCTGCACCGGCCTGTTGCGCCCCGGCACCGATGGCGACTTCGCCGAACTGGCGACGCGCGATGCCGCCCTGCGCGCGGCGGTGCTGGCGGCGCTGTCTCAGCCGCGCGCGCCCACCCCCCGCCAATAGGGGATCAGCGCGAAGAGCCAGTAGCCCGCCAGCGTCACCGCGCCATGGGCGGTCCAGAAGCTCTCCAGCCAGGTGGGAAAATCCCAGCCGCGCAGCACCATCCCCAGCGTGAATTCCAGGAACAGCAGCAGTGCCAGCGCCGCGAAGCCCGCGCGCAGCCGCCCCACGCCCGGCGGCACGCGGCGCATCACGCGCGGGGCCAGCCACCAGCAGGCCGCCAGCAGCAGGGGCAACTCCACCAGCAGTGCGCCCACGCGGCCCAGCGCCGGGGCCAGCAGCAACTCCCGCACCGGGCCCAGCACGAAGCCGAGCGCGAAGGCCAGCAGCACATAGACCAGGGCGGCACGCAGTTCGCGACTCATGCCCGCGCGGCTCCCCCACGACTCATCGCCCGCACGCCTCCCGCATGACGCTCATCGCACCCGCAGCTCCACCCCCGCGCTGGTGCCTTCGGCGTCCAGCACGGTGATGCGGTAGAAGCCAGGCCCCGGCGGCACCCAGCCCACCTCGCGCCGCGCGCGGTCCAGCGCCAGCGGCGCGCCATCCACCAGGAAGGTCAGCGGGCGCTGGCCGCCGGCGGCGCGCAGCACCACGCGCCCAGCCTCGGGCAGGGTGGCGCCGGGCGGTGGAAACAGCAGCCGGACGGGGTCGGCGCGGGGGGCGGCCGCCGCGACGGTCGGGCCGGGGCGCAGCGGCCAGGGCTCCAACGGCGCCGGGGGCAGCCGGGCGAAGACCTGCGCCAGCAGCGGCAAGGCGAGCCGCGCGCCCGTGGCCCCCGGCATGGGCGTGCCATCGGGCCGCCCGACCCAGACGCCGACCACATGGCGCGCGTCCAGCCCCATGGCCCAGGCATCGCGCCCGCCCCAGCTCGTGCCCGTCTTCCAGGCGATGCCGGAGGGGCCGCCACCCGGCAGGGGCTGCACCAGCAGGCGTGCGGTGGTGCGGGCGGCCCGCGCCTCGATGGCGCCACCGCCCTCGCGCCCCAGAAGGGTGTAGAGCCCCACCATCTCCCGCAGCGTCACCCCCACCCCGCCCAGCGCCAGCGGCAGCGCGGGTTCCGCGCCCGGTGGCAGGCGCGGCAGGGCGCCGCCCGCCTTCATGGCGGTGACGAGGCGCATGGGCCCCACCTCCTGCAGCAGGGCCACCGCGGGCTGGTTCAGGCTTTGCCGCAGCGCGTCGGCCACGCGCAGGCGGCCCTGGAATTCGCGGTCGAAGTTTTCGGGGGCGTAGGTGCCGAAGCGGCGCGGCAGGTCCTCCAGCAGCGTGTCGGGGCGCACCACGCCGGCCTCGAAGGCCAGCGCATAGACCAAGGGCTTCAGCGCCGAGCCCGGCGAGCGCACGGCGCGCGTCAGATCCAGCGCGCCCGCCCTTCCCTCCGCCATCCAGTCGCCGCCGAACGCGGCGCGGGTTTCGCCCGTGGCGATGTCCGTCACCATGATGGCCAGCGAGACGCGCGGCGGCAGCCCGTGCAGCGCGCGCGCGGCGAGTGCTTCGATGGAACGCTGCAGGTCCAGGTCGAGCGTGGGCGGCGCCGCCTCATCCCGGGTGAAATGCGGCCCGTGGCGTGGCAGGGCGTGGCGTTGGCTGGGCACCTCGCCCGCCAGCGCGATTTCGGCCTGTGTTGCCACGCCGCGCGCGCGGGCCAGCAGCACCGCATCGCGCGCGGCCCGCGCGGCGTCGGGGAAACGGTCGGGGCGCGTCGCCTCGGGGCGCCGGGCCAGCGCCACCAGCAGCGCGGATTCCGCCGGGTCCAGCGTGGAGAGCGGCCGCCCGAACCAGGCCAGCGCCCCCGCGCGCAGCCCCTCGATATTCCCACCCTGCGGCGCCAGCGTCAGCCAGATGTCCAGCACGCCCGCACGGCCATACCGCCATTGCAGCTGCAAGGCGCGCGCCGCCTCGATCATCTTGCTGCGGAGGGTGCGCGGCCGTGGCTCCAGCAGCCGCGCCGCCTGCATGGCGAGCGTCGAGCCGCCCGAGACCACCCTGCCCGCCCGCGCCCATTGCGCCGCCGCGCGGGTGATGGCCAGCGGGTCCACGCCCGGGTGGTGGTGGAAGCGGCCATCCTCGGCGGCGATCAGCATCTCGATCAGGTGCGGCGGCGCGTCGGCCGCGCGCGTGTGCATGCGCCACACGCCACCCGGCGCGGGCCAGACGGCCAGCAGCCGCCCATCGCGCGCCGGCACCTCGCGCGCGCGCAGTTCGTAGCGCAGCAAATTGGGCGGTAAGGCGCGGTCCAGCGCCCAGGCGCCGCCCGCCAGCAGGGCCAGGACGGCCAGCAGGCGGGCGGGCCCACGCATCACATCACGCCGGCTCGGCGTTGCGGCCCGCCACCATCTTCTGGAAGGCGGGGCGCGCCTGGCAGGCGGCCAGCCAGGCCTTCACGCGGGGTGCCGCTTCGAACAGCTCGGGCACGGGCTGCGCGTAGCGGATCACCTCCGCCATGTTCAGGTCGGCCACGGTGAAGCGGCTACCCACGAGATAGCCCGTCGCGGCCAGCGCCTCGTCCAGCACGCGGAAGGGCCGCGCGAGCGCCGCCACAGCCTCGGCGAGCCGCGCGGGGTCGCGCGCCGCCTCGGGGAACATCACCTTGTGGTAGAGGATCTGGATCGTGTGGATCTCGGCCTCGGTCATGGCCCAGATGGCCCATTGGGTCATCAGCGCGTCCTCGTTCAGGTCGCGCGGGGCGAGGTCGCCGCCGAACTTCTTCGCCATGAACAGGTTGATGGCGAGCGATTCGGCCAGCACCAGCCCATCCATCTCCATGGCCGGGATGAGCCCGTTCGGGTTCACTTTCAGGAATTCCGGCGACTTGGTGTTGATCGGCGCGGTCGTCGCCAGCGGGTCCGCGAGGCGCCCGGCCTGGATCACGGGGATGTGCTTGAAATCCACCCCCAGCTCATAGGCCAGCCAGATGTTGCGCGAGGCGCGGGAGCGGAAGCAGCCATAGATGGTCAGCATGAAGCGGTGTTCTCCTGGACGCGCGAATGCTCCGCACGGCCGGGGCGCGGCGTCAACGGGTCAGCGGAACTCCTCATCGGGCAGCACGCCGAAGATCTCGGCGCGGCGGACATAGCCGCGGCGGTTCTGCACCTGCACCTCGCACCATTCGCTGCCGGCCTCGCAGAGCCGCAGCCGGCCGATGACGCCGGGCTGCAGGCGCGCCACGGCGGCCCCGCCCTCCTCCGGGCGGCGGCGCAGCAGCACCTCTCCCGCCACTGCGGAGGTATTGGCCTGGGTCACGCCCGGTTGCGGCTGGCGCACGATGAAGGTGCGGCGCCCAGGCCGCAGGGTGGAGGCGGCGAGCCAGCCCTCGGTGCCGTCCGGGTCGCGGACGCGGCGCCATTCCTCATGCTCGCGGACGATCATCACCGGCAGGTCGGCGCGCTGGTAGCGCCATTCCACCGGGAAGCGCAGGCCCGGCCCCACCCGCAAATTCACCTGGTTGGAGGCGAGCGCGGTGAAGCGCGGCAGGGGCAGGCCGGTGCTGGTGCCGGTGCCGGGGGCGGGCCATTCGGGCGGCGGCGGGGTGGGGGGCGCGGCATTCGCGGCGGCTGCGGCAGCGGCCGCCGCAGCCGCCGCGGCCGCAGCGGCGGCGGTCGCTGCCGCCGGGGCGGGGCGCTGCGGCGGGCGCACCGCATTGGGCCGGTTGGCGTCGGGGCGCTGCACGGTGGGCGGCTGGCGCTGGGCGGGCGGGCGTTGTGCGGGCGGGCGCTGGGCCTGGCCGGCCGGCCGTTGCGCCGGGCGCTGGGCCTGCGGCGTGGCGGGCCGCTGCGCGGGGGTAGGGCGCGCCTGGCCCTGGCTGGTGGGGCGCTGGGCCGGCGTGGCGGCGCGCGGCGGCGTGGGGGGCGGCAGCGATCCCGCACCCCCCAGCGAGGATTGCGCCAGCATGAAGTTCCGCCCCCCGGTCGGGGCGGTTTCGGCGCGCCCCTCGGCCGCCCCGGTCAGGAGGGCGGCCAGGGCGACAAGGCGGAGGGCAACGCGCATGCCCTTCGATGCCAAGCCGGGGGCGTGCGGGTCAAGCCTCCCGCGGCGCTGCATCGTGCAAAGCGCGGCGCGGCGCGCTTTCCTGCGGCACTTCGCGCCGCCGCGGAGGAATCCCTGATGTCTCCCGCATGGTGCCGGCGATCGGCCGCCACCATGGCCGCCTCACGGCGCGCCGTGGCGCCTCACCAGCGCCGCGCCCAGCGCCGCCAGGCGTTCGCGCAGGGCGGGGGGTTCCAGCACCTCCACCGCCTCGCCCCAGGTGGCGAAGTGATAGGCCATCTCGTCCAGGCCCCCCGCTTCGAAGCGCAGCACCAGGGCGCCATCGGGCTGCGTCTCGAAGCGCTGGGTGGGGTGGAAGGCCCAGTGGCGCGCCTCCACCGCGGCACTGCCGGTGAAGCGCAGCACCACCTGGTGCGGCGCCTCGCGCCACACGCCGAAGCTCTGCGCCGCGAGCGCGGGCAGGGTGAAGCCGGGGCGGGGGGAGAAGGCCTCGTTCATCGGCTCGGCCGAGAGCACGCGGTCCAGCCGCCACACCGCCGCATCGGGCTTGTCCACCCGTGCGGCCAGCAGGTAGGGCCGCGTGCCGTAGAGCAGCCCGTAGGGTTCCACCACATGCTCGCGCAGCGCGCCCCGGCTGGGCCGGTAGGCCAGGCGGATGCGGCGGTTGGCGAGGATGGCCTCGCGCAGCGTCGCGATCAGGCGTTCGGGCACATGCACGCGCGGGCCGGGGCGCATGGCCAGGCCCTCCGCCGCCAGCATGGCCTCCACATCGGGTTCGGCGCGTTGCAGGGCGCGGGCGTCCATGGCGGCGCGCAGCTTCTCGGCCGCGTTGCGCAGCAGGGCGGCGCGTTCCTCCAGCCCCTCGGCGGCCAGGCGACGGGCGGCGAGGTCCATCTCCGCCGCCTCCGCCGCCGTCAGCGGCTTCACGCGCGAGAGGGTGGAGGCCGGCAGGCGCCAGCGCTTCTGCGCCTCATCCGTCGGCACCTGCTCCAGGCCGCCGCAGACCTCCTTGATGGCGGCGAGCATGCGCTCGACCGTCCGGCGCCCGACGCCCATTTCCTCGGCCAGCTCATTCAGCGTGCGGCCGGTGCGGGTGCCCGTCAGCAGCAGAATGAGGCGCAGGCCGTCCGCAAGCTTCGCATGCCGTTCCGCCATGGGTTGCATGATAGTGCAATAGTTATAGGGGGCAAGCCTCGCTCAACCAGGAGTGCCAGAAGCCAGCCGTGCCGCAGCCGCCTCCACCGCCGCCTCGCGGATGGGGCGGCGCGCCTCGCCCGCCGCGCGGGCGCGGGCCAGGATGTGCGGGGCTGCCGTGAAGGGCGTGCCGCTGCGGAAGGGCGGCTCCGGGTCGTATTCGATCTGGAGCTGGATTTGCTGCGCCGCCTCCTCGCCCGCGATGTCGGCCACCACCCGCAACGCCATGTCGATGCCGGAGGTGACGCCGCCGGCGGTGTAGAACTTGCCGTCCTTCGTCATGCGCTCATCCCGCACCTCGGCGCCGAAGCGGGCCAGCAGGTGCCGCGCCGCCCAATGCGAGCCGGCGCGGCGGCCGCGCAGCAGCCCGGTGGCGCCGATCAGCAGCGAGCCGGTGCAGATGCCGAAGACGTTCTCGGCGCCCTCGCATTGGCGGCGGACGAATTCCACCGTCGCCTCATCGGTCAGCGCGTCATCGGTGCCGGGGCCGCCGGGGATGGCGAAGAGGTCGTATTGGGGCGCGGTGTCGAAGCCCTGGTCGGCGTGGATGACCATGCCCTTGGCGGTGCGGACTGGGCCGGCCTGCTTCGCCACGATCTCGACCTTCCAGCCGGGGAGATTGGCCAGCACCTCATAGGGCCCGGTGAGGTCGAGCTGCGTCAGGCCGGGGAAGAGCAGCAGGCCGGCGGTCTTGGTGGCTTGGGACATGGCGGGTGTTTCCTGGACGGGGTGTTGTCGCCATGTTCGCGGATGGGCGCGCCGGTGCAATAGCTGCGGCAGCCTGCTTTACGGGGTGGGTTGCGCCCGCGTAATCTGCGGTTGGGCGTGCGCGGGCGTGCGCGGGCGTGCCGGAATGGTAGACGGAAGGGCCTTAAAAGCCCTCGGTCCTTGGGACCGTGCGGGTTCGAGTCCCGCCGCCCGTATTATTCTTTTCCATCGGCCAAGTTACAAACGGCCAAGTTACAAAACGCGTCAATCGCAGATAAAATCTCTACGAGATCAGGAGCGACCTGCCCGATACGAACTTGAGACAAAATCATAGCCTCGGTGAGGGACACGCCCGTATCTGACTTGAGGCGCTCAAAGAGTCTAGATAGAGCCTCTTTTCCCGGGAGAAGACGGAGCAATAAATCGTCATCAATCGTCATTTTTCTAGCCAAATTCATAGAAATTTTAATTACTGTCGACTCATCGTATTTATTCTTACGCCTGGATCTATATCTAATTTCTTGCGACGACAGTTGGCTACCAACCTCTGTCTCAAGTTCAGACGCGATCTTTCTTAACATATCCCTGATCATAGTGGCAGAAACTGAGGCAGGTAAGGTTCGCTCGCGCAGGCGTAAATTCGCGGCGGCAGCAATAGCTTCAGGAATTAATAAATAATTTTCTATTTCTTTCCTTTCTAGAATTCGAACTTTTAAACGTGGTGCATCAAACTCAGCCAAAAAATCGGCTACTTCTGCGTCAGATTTGAAGTCACGATCAAAAACACAGAACGCATCCATTTCTATTTTGATAATTTCCTGAAATGCCCAGACCGCCGCTTGGGCTTTGCGCCATTCAGAAAAGCCGCCCAGCTTCATAATTGGAACATTATTAGTTTCGTGAAGCATAACTAAGCCAAGTATTTGCGCAAATTTCCGTAACAGCCTACCATCCTTGCCTTCAACAAAAATTATTCGCCGAGATTTTGCGATGCGAGCAAATTCAGCGTTCTCATGTGAGCCAAGATAGCGGTGAAGGGCTAAAAATTCGTCTTCCGAACTGATGCGCCGAGCTGCCCTATATGAGGAATTTATTGTAACAACTTCCTCGGTATCGGCCTCATTTATTATTTCAATTGCATGGGTGGCAATAACAAATTGACCACAACGTTCCTTTATGAGTCGATATAGAGCGCGCTGAAGATCAGGATGAAGGTATACATCTGGTTCATCAAGAACGAGAATACTATTTAATGTACAATTTTGAAGATGCGTCATTAGCTGAAGCCAAATTTGAAAACCAAATCCAGAACAATAAATTTCTCGTGGAATCCTTCTTTCTTCAAAATACATAGTTACAACTTTGCTTGTAATAGTAGGTTGATTGGGAAACTGCACCACTATGTTTGGCCACACCCTCTCAACATCAGCTCTAAATTTTTGAAAATCTTCTTCCGACTGCCTAAGCCAGAAATTACGAAAAGATCGACTTGCGAGGCGAGTTCGAGCATTTGCTTTTACTGTTTCATCTTTCAGATAAATTTCGTTTTCTTCGAGAGGTGAAATAGGAGGGATAATAACAAGATCAACTGGAAAAAGCGACCGAAATTCGGAACTCTTCCGCGGGAGACGCGCACTAGTTTCCATATGCATTATAGGCGCTCTTGTTTCTGAAAAAGTAATCACAATTTTATTCTTATTGGCGTGCGTAAATTCTAATATAGAATCATCTTCACTATAATTATTACTTAAATTATCATTTAGAAAGTCAACAATTCTCATTGGAAGCTCAAAATAAGAAACCACGCCTTTACCCTCAATAGACTTTAATTTTGGAGAAGCTCCCTTAGCATATCTCAGGGCAGAATCCAAAATCTTGAAACAATCTAAAACAGAAGATTTACCTGAATTATTGGGTCCAACCAAAATATTTCCATTTGTCAGTTTCACATGATATCGGTCAAATCTTTTGAAATTGGTTATTCTTAGATGTAGTATCATATCTTTATTTCCTTCGGTCGCGTTCGCTAAATATTAATGGTCTGCCGCACCGTAATTTTCGCGGCTAACATGACAATTCCGCCTCCGCGGATCGCACTCTACGCCGTCCCCACCCTCCGCTGAAACCAGGTCGAACTGATCCACACCCCATTCTTCCGCGCATACTCGCGGAAGGTGCCCACCTCCTCGAACCCCATCTTCCGGTGCAGCGCGAGCGAGGCCTCATTGGGCAGCGCCACCCCCGCCACCGCCAGGTGCACGGGCTGCGCCGCCAACCGTTCCAGCAGCGCCGCGTAGAGGCGCTTCCCCGCGCCCAGCCCGCGCCGCTCCGGGTCCAGGTAGATGCTGGTTTCCACCGTCGTGTCGAAGGCGGGGCCGGGGCGATAGGGGCTGCTATAGGCGCAGCCCACCACCGCGCCCTCATGCTCCGCCACCAGCAACTGGTGCCGGCCCGTGCCATAGGTCGCGAACCAGGTGGTCCGGGATTCCAGCGTGTGCGGCACGGTCGTGAAGGTGACATGCCCGTGCGCGACGTAGTGGTTGAAGATCTCGACCAGCGCCGGAAGGTCGCGGGCTTCGCCTTGCCGGATGTGCAGCGCGTCCATGGTGCCGTCCCGATGCCTTGCGGGGAAAAGCCTAGGCCCGGTGGCGCGGCCTGTCAGGGGGTGCGGCTTGCCCTCGCCCCCGCCTCGGGCAGGATGGCGGCAACAACCGGAGGAAGCGCCCCAACATGCCCACCATCCTCGAACCCGAATCCCTCTACCCCGACACCGCCCTCGAACGCCGCATCGTCGGCGAGGGCGTGCGCCTCCTGCAAGGCAATGCGAAAAAATCGCTGCTGGAACTGCCGGACGAACTCTGCGCCGAGGTGGACGGCCTCATGACGCTCCGCCTCGCCGTCCCCGCCGAGGCGCTGGCGAAGTTTCCGAAGCTCAAGGTCGTGGTGCGCATGGGCGTGGGCTATGACCGCGTGGACCGCGCCGAATGCGCGCGCCGCGGCATCAAGGTCTGCAACGTCCCCGACTACGGCACGGCCGAGGTCGCGGACACCGCCATCACCATGGCCCTCGCGCTGCGGCGCGGCATGGTGCTCTACCACGACGCCATGCGCGACAACCCGCCCTGCCCCTGGGGTGTGCTGCAAAACAAGATCGTGCGCCGCTTCGATGTGCAGGGCTTCGGCGTGCTGGGGCTGGGGCGCATCGGCACGGCGGCCGCACTCCGCGCCAAGGCGCTGGGCTTCCGCGTGACGTTCTTCGACCCGTATCTGCCCAAGGGCGCCGACCGCGCGCTGGGCATCGCCCGCGCGGACAGCCTGCACGCGCTGATGGCGCAATCCGACGTGCTCTCCATCCATTGCCCGCTGACGCGCCACACGCGCGGCCTGGTGGATGCGGCGGCGCTGGCCGCGCTGCCGGAGAACGCGGTGGTGATCAACACCGCGCGCGGGCCGATCCTCGATCTGGACGCGCTGGAGGCCGGGCTGCGTTCGGGCCGCATCGCGGGCGCGGGCCTCGACGTGCTGCCGGTGGAACCGCCCGTGCCGGAACCGCCGCTGCTCGCCGCCTATCGCGCGCGGGAGGAGTGGCTGCGCGGCCGCCTGGTCATCATGCCGCACGCCGCCTTCCACAGCCCCGAGGCCTGGGACGACATCCGCCTCAAGGGCATCGAGACCATGCGCGACGTGCTGCTGCGCGGCCTCGACACCAACGTCATCCCGCCAGACAGCGACTGAGCGCGGCGGAAAGGCCCACACTCGGCGCCACACCCCCGCGCGGCACCCGCGCACCGGGCAGTGTGTCGAGCGTGGCGCGCAGCCCGCAGATCACGGGCACGGGCAGCAGTGGTTGCAGCCGCGCGTCCAGGCCCACCAGCCCGGCGCCGCCCAGCAGCACGGCGCCGGCGCCCTGCGCGATCTCGGCGCGCGCCGTCTCGGCCAGCAGCAGGGCGGCGGCGTCGGGGTCGCGCGCGATGGCATCGCCCGTGGGTGTGATGGCGGCCACCCGCACCTGGTCGCGCGTCAGCCCGCGCACCAGGAAAAATTCCTCCAGCATCGGCACCCACGCGGCGCCGCCGGTCAGCACGGCGACGCATGGTGCCGCGCGCAGCGCCACGCGGATGGAGGCATCGGCCATGCCCAGCACGGGCAGCGGGAAGGTCTCGCGCGCCGCGTCCAGCCCGGGTTCGCCGAAGCAGCCGATGATGGCGGCGTCATAGCCCGCCGCGTTGTCGGGGCCGATGTGCTGCGCCAGGGCCTCCAGCACCGCATGCCCGGCCACCGCCACGGCGGCGCGGCTGGCGATGTAGCGCGCGCCGAAGGGTGCGGTGACGGGCGTGATCTCATGCGCGCACATCCCGCGCGCGGCGGTGGCGAGGCGCGCGGTGATGGCCTCGTCCGTGTTGCCATTCAGCAGCAGCAGTTTCAACGCGGGGGGTCCTTGCGGTCGAAGCGCCAGGGGGATGCGCTGTCCTCGTTCGCGTCGAGGCGCAGGCGGTGCTCCAATGGCGGAAAGGCACGGCTGCGACAATCGGCCCGGTCACAGAGACGACAGGAGAGGCCGATACCCACCCGTGCGGCCATCAGGTCCAGCCCGTCCGCATAGACCACCTCCTCCGCACGCGTGATGTCGCAGCCGATGGCGACGACATGGGTGGGCGGAGGCTCGCCCCAGCGCGGCGAGGTGCCGTGCATGGCGCGCGCGATGCAGAGGAAGGCCGCGCCATCCGGCAGCTCCGCCGCCTGCACGCGCGTGACACCTGGCGTGGCGAAGGCGTGGTGCACGATCCATTTCGGGCAGCTTCCGCCGAAGCGGGCGAAGGGGAAGCCGGCGGCCGAAAAGCGCTTGGTGACGTTGCCCGCCGTATCGGCGCGCAGGAAGAAGAAGGGCAGGCCGCGCGCCCCCTCGCGCTGCAGGGTGGAGAGGCGTTGCGCCACCTGTTCGTAGCTGGTGCCGAAGCGCGCGGCGAGGCGTTCCACATCGTGCCGCAACTCCCGCGCCGCGCGCAGGAAGGGCGCATAGGGCATGAGCAGCGCCGCGGCGGCGTAGTTCAGCAGGCCGATGCGGATGAGCTGCTCGGCCTCGCTGGTGCTGGGCTTGGTGTCGGCCAGCGTGGCGTCCACCGCCTCGCGCGCCTCCAGCAGCATCAGCTGGAAGGCCATGCGGAACCCGCGGGATTCACGCGGGAGGGATTCCGCCAGCCAGAGCTCGCGCGTGCGGGGGTCATAGCGGCGGTCGGCCTCGGGCATGGCGGTGACGGTGACGGTCACGTTGTGCTTCTGCCGCAGGCGCTGGGCGATGGCGTGGTTCATCTCGGCCGGGCTCGCCTGCAACTCGGCGCCGAGGGATTCGGTGAAGGTCTCGATGCGGGCGAAGTGGTTGCCGCGCTCGTGGAAGAAGTCGCGCACCTCCTCGTTCGGCAGCAGCAGGCGGCGGCCGGAGGGCAGCGCGATGCCGGACGCATCCTCGCGCGCCACGCGCCAGGCGCGATACAGCGCCAGCACGCCGCGCGCGGCATTGGGCGCGCTGGCGGCGATGGCCTGGACCTCGTTCTCGGGCATCACCTCCAGGCCCAGCATGGGGTCGGACAGCACCTCGCGCAGCCCCGCTTCCAGCTGCCGTTCGGCGTGGCCGGAAAGGGCCGCCAGGTCCACGCCCAGCGCCTCGGTCAGCTTGATGAGGACGGTGGCGGTGACGGCGCGCTGGTCGTGCTCGATCAGGTTCAGGTAGCTGGCCGAGATGCCCAGCCGCGCGGCCAGCGCCTGCTGGGTGAGGCCCATCTCCAGGCGGAGGCGGCGGGCCGTGCGGCCGATCAGCGGGCGGGACATGGGGCGCGGTCCTTCACAAGCTTCACGGGTTTGCGGGATGTCACGTCGCGGCCTTCACAGTCTTGCCGTGTAAAGCGCCATTCTGCGCGTGATTTCGGCGGGCGCAATGTCAATTATTCACACAGCGAACAGCACCCACGGAGACACGCCCATGCGCCCCACCCCCACCCCGAACCTCGCCCCCGATGGCGGCGGCGGCCGTGACCGCGACCCTGGCCGCTACGAGGGTGTCCGCCGCGACTACACGCCGGCCGATGTGGTGCGCCTCTCGGGCAGCTTCCGCACGCAGCACACGCTGGCCGAGATGGGCGCGCGGCGGCTGTGGCACCTGCTCCGCACCGAGCCCTTCGTGAACACGCTGGGCGCGCTGACCGGCATGCAGGCGCTGCAGCAGGTGAAGGCGGGGCTGAAGGCCATCTACCTCTCGGGCTGGCAGGTGGCGGCGGATGCGAATTCGGCGGGGCAGATGTATCCCGACCAGTCGCTCTACCCGGTGGACAGCGTGCCGGGCGTCGTGCGCCGCATCAACAACGCGCTGCGCCGCGCCGACCAGATCGCGACCATGGAACGCCTGGACGGCAAGGGCGATGACGCCACGCACTACATGGCGCCCATCATCGCCGATGCCGAGGCGGGGTTCGGCGGCGCGCTGAACGCCTATGAGCTGATGCGCGCGATGATCGAGGCGGGCGCTGCCGGCGTGCATTTCGAGGACCAGTTGGCGAGTGAGAAGAAGTGCGGCCATCTCGGCGGCAAGGTGCTGGTGCCGATCAGCCAGCACATCCGCACGCTGAACGCGGCGCGGCTGGCGGCGGATGTGGAGGGTGTGTCCACCGTGCTGCTCTGCCGCACGGATGCCGAGAGCGCGCAACTCCTCACCTCCGACGTGGATGAGCGCGACCGCCCCTTCATCGGCAATGACCGTACGCCCGAGGGCTTTTTCCGCATCCGCCCCGGCATGGGCAAGCAGTACGCCATCGCGCGCAGCCTGGCCTACGCGCCCTACGCGGACCTGCTGTGGTGGGAGACCTCCGACCCCGACCTCCAGGACGCGCGCGACTTCGCCGAGGCCATCCATCGCCAGTTCCCCGGCAAGATGCTGGCCTACAACTGCTCGCCCAGCTTCAACTGGCAGCGGAAGATGGGTGTCGAGGCCGCGGCGAAGTTCCAGCGCGAGATCGGCGCCATGGGCTACAAGTTCCAGTTCGTCACGTTGGCCGGCTTCCACAGCCTGAACCTGTCCATGTTCAAGCTGGCCCGCGGCTATGCCGAGCGCGGCATGGGCGCCTACAGCGAATTGCAGCAGGCCGAGTTCGCGGCGGAAGCGGAAGGCTTCACCGCCGTGCGCCACCAGCGCGAGGTGGGCGTCAGCTACTTCGACGCCGTCGCGCAGGCCGCCAGCGGCGGCACCGCCAGCACCACCGCCATGAAGGACAGCACCGAGGCGGCCCAATTCCACCACGCCTGAAACCCACACAAGGAGGACCGAACCATGAACCCCGACACCCGCAACGACACCCCCATCCATCAACGCCAGGAGATGCGTGGCCAGGCCGAGCGCCCGATGGTCCACCACCCCGAGGATTTCGACGACGGGCTGGTCCACGCGCACAACTACGCCTGTGGCGAGCGCGGGCGCCCCGCGCACTGATACGCCAGGCGGCCCATGACATCGCCGGGGGTGGGCGTGGAGGATGCCCCTCCCACCGGCCCGGGCCGCACCGCCCGCCGGGGGTTTCCCCGGCGGGCTACCCCAGCCGGGGGTCAAGCCAGGGCACGCGCTGCGCCTGCCAGGGCGTGGCGCGCGCCCCTTCTTCGTCCAGCACCACGCCGAGGCCGGGCAAGACCGGCACATCGGCCGCGCCCGCGTCGAAGTGCAGCGAGGCCCCCTCGCAGAGGCTGAAGAACCGCTCCGTTTCGCCGAACTGCACCTCCAGCGGCAGCAGGTTCGGCAGCGTCGCGCAGGCGTGTAGGGAATGGGCGTGGCAGACAGGGCCGGTGGGGTTGTGCGGCGCAATTTCCACACCCGCCGTGAGCGCGAGGGCGGCGATGCGCCGCATCTCCTCATGTCCGCCGCAATGCTTCATGTCGGGCATCAGCACGTCATAGAGGCCGCCCTCCACCAGCGGCCGATAGGCGGCCAGGCCCGACAGCGTTTCCGCGCCGGCCAGCCGCATCCCGCGCTCATTGGCCATGGAGCGCAGGCGGCGGATTTCGGCATGGTTGGCCTCGGCCACCGGGCATTCCAGCCAGAACAGGTCGAGCCCTGCCACGTCGCGGATCAGCGCCGCCGCGGCCCCGGGCGAGAAGCGCCAATGCGCGTCCACCATCAGAGCGACCTTGGGTCCGATGGCGTCGCGCACGGCCGCGACGCGCGCCAGGCCCTGCGCGTAGCCCGCGCGCCAGCCTTCATGGTCTTCCCAGATGATCGGGTCGAAGGGCGCCAGCTTCACCGCGCCGAAGCCCGCCGCCACGGCCCGCCGCGCGGCGGCGGCGAAGCCTTCCGGTGTGCGAGGTGCCACACCGCGGTTGATGTTGGCGTAGAGCGGAATGCGCCCCCGCAGCGCGCCGCCCAGCAGCGCATGGAGGGGCGCGCCCGCCGCTTGCGCCGCCACATCCCACAGCCCCTGCTCGAAACCGGACAATACCGTATGCGTGACAAGCCCACCCGGCGCGTGCGGCAACAGCCGCGCGAGGCGGTTGCGCGCCAGCGCGTCCTGGCCGACCACCTCGGCGGCGAGACGCGCCGCCTCCGCCGCCAGCAGGGCTTCCTGGCCGGACAGCGTGCATTCGCCGAGGCCCGTCAGCCCGCCCTCCGTCCGCAGCAGAATGAAGCACCAGTTGGTCTTGGGCGTGACCGCCACGCCCAGGAAGTCCAGCGCGGCGATGCGCATGTTCACGCCGCCAGCGCTTCGCTGAACACGGCGGGGTCCACATTGCCGCCGCTGAGGATGATGGCGGTGGTCTTCCCCTGCGTCGGCAGCTTCCCGGCCAGCACCGCCGCCAGCGCCACCGCCCCGCCCGGCTCCACCACCAGCTTGAGGTGCGTGAACGCGAAGCGCATGGCGGCGCGGACCTCGGCCTCGCTGACCACCAGCCCGCCGCTGACCAGGCGCTGGTTGATGGCGAAGGTCAGCACGCCCGGCTCCTTCGCCAGCAGCGCGTCGCAGTAGTTGGTGCCGCGCAGGTCATTGGGCAGGCGCTGGCCGGCGCGGAGCGAGCGCGTGGTGTCATCCCACCCCTCCGGCTCCACCGCGAAGATGCGCGCCTCGGGGCACAGCGCGGCAATGGACAGCGCGCTACCCGCCAGCAAGCCCCCGCCGCCCGTGCAGATGGCGAATTGCTCGGGCGTGAGGCCCGCCGCCCGAGCATCCTCGATGAGTTCCAGCATGGCCGTGCCCTGGCCGGCGATGACATGCGGGTGGTCATAGGGCGGGATGATGTGCAGGCCGTGACGTTGCGCCAGTTCCTCCACCATCGCCTCGCGGTCCGTGCCGTGGCGGTCGAAGCGATGGATCTCCGCACCCCAGGCGCGGGTCGCGTCCACCTTCACCTGCGCGGCGTCCGCGGGCATGGCGATCAGCGCCCGCAGGCCCAGCGCATGCGCCGCCGCCGCCGTCGCCTGGCCGTGATTGCCGGAGGAATGCGTCACCACGCCGCGCGCGCCCTCCGGCAGTTGCAGCGCGGCATTGGTGGCGCCGCGCAGCTTGAAGCTGGCCGTGATCTGGAGCGGTTCGGGCTTCACCAGCATCACGCCGCCCGCCGCTTCGTCCAGCGCGCGGTGGCGCAGCATGGGGGTGCGGCGGATGCGGCCAGCGAGGCGCGTGGCGGCGGCCTGGACGTCGGAGAATTCGGGCAGGCTCATGCGAAGCGCCTCGGGTCGGTGGGGCGGATGGCGCCCTTGATGTCGGGCTCGGGCTCCGTGCCGCGCACCAGGTGGGCCAGCAGGCGGCCCGCGGCGGGCGCGGTCTGGATGCCATAGCCCCCCTGCCCGCACAGCCAGAAGAAGCCGGGCGCAGCGCCCGCCCCGATGGCCAGCCCCCGGTCGGGCGTGAAGGTGCGCAGCCCGGCCCAGCGGTGCTCCACGCGGTGCACGGGAATGTCCAGCGCCTGCTGCATCCGGTCCACGGCGATGGCGACGTCGAGTTCGTCGGGCTGGGCGTCGCAGGGCTCGGTGTCGGTCTCGTCGGCAGGGCTGACCATCAGCTTGCGCCGTGCCTCGGGCCGCACATACCAGCTGTGACCCACATCACCCACCAGCGGCCACTGCGTGCTGTCGTATTGGCCCGGGTCCACGATCAGCGCGGTGCGGCGCTTGGGCTGCAGGCCGATGGGCGCGACCTCGGCGAGGCCCGCCACCACATCGCCCCAGGCGCCGGCGGCGTTCACCAGAACGGGGGCGGCGTGGATTTCGCCGGTGGTGGCCTCGGCATGCCAGAGGCCGTTCGCGCGCCAGATGCGGCCCGCGCGGTGCCGCAACGCCAGCACCCCGCCCGCCGCCTTGATCTGCTTGAGGAAGCCCTGGTGCAGCGCGGCCACGTCAATGTCGAAGGCATCGCGCTCGATGGTGGCGGCGACCGCGTAGTCGGCGCGGATGGCGGGGACCAGGGCGCGGGCCTGATCCACGCTGAGGCGTTCCAGGCCGATGCCCTCGGCCAGCGTCCCCTCCAGGTGGGGAAGCTGCGCGGCGTCGGCCAGGTTCAGGATGGCGCGGGGATGGGCCAGGGGCGCGTCCGCGAAGCCCTCCGGCGGCGCCTCGAAGAAGGCGCGGGACGCGCCGGTCAGGATGCGCGCATCCGCGGTGCCATAGTTCAGGATCCAGATGGCGGCGGAGCGGCCGGTGGTGTGGTAGCCCGCCACCTCCTCCGCCTCCAGAAGGGCCACGCGGTGCGTGGCGACGAGATGCGCGCCGGCGGTCGCGCCGGCGATGCCCGCGCCGATGACCAGCGCGTCGGAAAACAGGGTGCTCATGGGCGCGCATCCTGGTCGGACCATGAAATTGCAGCAAGCCGTTGCAATGGGGATCACGGCATGACTAGGCTTCGTTCCAGCGGCGAAGACCGCGGAAGAAAAAGCACTGGAGGAGAGTTCAAGATGGCAGACAAGGATCTGTCGCGCCGTGCCCTGTTGGGCGCGGGTGCGACTGCTTTTGCCGCGGGCACGCTCTCTGCGCCCGCCGTCTTCGCCCAGCCCACCACCACGCTGCGCTGCGGCTTCTGGGACCATTGGGTGCCCGCCGGCAATGGCGCCATCCGTGAGCTCTGCGCCGAATGGGGCCAGCAGAACCGCGTGAACGTGCAGGTGGACTTCATCACCTCGGTCGGCAACCAGAACCTGCTGACCATCGCGGCCCAGGCGCAGAGCCGCTCGGGGCATGACCTGCTCTCCTTCCCGACCTGGGAGCCGGCCGCGAAGGCGGACCTGCTGGAGCCGGTGGACGATGTGATGGGCCGCCTCATCGGCAAATACGGCCCGGTGAACGACGCGGCGGAATACCTGGGCAAGATCCGCGGCACCTGGCGCGCCATCCCCGCCGTCTCGGGCACGCAGATGAAGCCCGCCTGCGTCCGCTTCGACCTGCTGGAGCAGCATGCGGGCATCGACATCCGCGCCATGTGGCCGGCCGAGAACCGCCGCGGCCCCGGCGCCGACAGCTGGAACTGGGACACCTTCCTGGCGGCCGCCGAGAAATGCCACGCGGCCGGCGTGCCCTTCGGCATGCCCATGGGCAGCTTCACCGATGCGGTGGACACGGTGGGCGCCATCCTCGCCTCGTTTGGGGCGTCCATGATGGATGCGCGCGGCAACGTGACCGTGCGGGGCAACGCCAAGCTCAAGACGGCGGTGGAATACCTGGTGCGCCTGTCGCGCTTCCTGCCCAACGATGTCTGGGCCTGGGATGACGGGGCGAACAACCGCGCGCTGATCTCCGGCCGCTCGGCGCTGATCTTCAACCCGCCCTCGGCCTGGGCGGTGGCGAAGCGCGACGCGCCGCAGGTGGCCGAGAAGTGCTGGACGGTGCCGATGCCGGCCGGGCCGGAGGGCCGCTTCGTGCCCTACCTGCCGTATTTCTGGGGCATCTGGGCCTTCAGCCGCAACAAGGGGCCGGCGAAGCAACTGCTGGAATTCCTGAGCGAGCGGTCCTCGGCCGAGAAGCAGACCAACACCTCGAACGGGTATGACATCCCGCCCTTCAGCAGCATGAGCGACTTCGCGGTGTGGGCGAATGAGGGCCCGCCCGTCGGCACTGTCTACAACTACCCGCTGCGCGAGCACCACAACGCGCGCGCGAGCGTGGCCCAGGCGCCGGCACCCGCCGAATTCGCGGTGCAGGCCTACCAGCAGGCGCTGAACACCAAGGTCGTGGCCCGCGTGAACCAGGGCGGCGAGACGGTGGACCAGGCGCTGGCCTGGCTGGAGCGCGAGCTGAACACCATCCGCCGCGGCGGCTGAGTGCCCCATGGCGCGGGCGGGACAGGCCCGCCCGCGCCCCCGCAGCAGCAAGGGGAATTGAGCATGGCAGCCGATGGCAGCCTGGCCGGCGTGGCCCTTCGGCGCGGCGCGCCCAACAGCCTGCAGCGCTTCGCGCGGCGACGCTCCTCGATCGCTTTGCTGATGACCACGCCGCTGCTGGTCATCATCATCGGCCTGGTCGCCTATCCGGCCTTCTACGCCATCTACCTGTCCATGCTGAACCGGCGCATGACCGAGTTCGTCGGCACGCTGAACTACGAGATCCTGCTGGAAAGCGAGACCTTCTGGATGGTCGCCTTCCAGTCCTGCTTCTTCGCCATCACGGCGGTGCTGCTGAAGGCGCTGATCGGCTTCTGGCTGGCGCACATGCTGCACGACATCCCCGACAAGGGGCAGCGCAAGTGGCGCGGCATGCTGCTGGTGCCCTGGGTGATTCCGCCCGCGCTGTCCACGCTGGGCTGGTGGTGGATGTTCGACCCCTCCTACTCCTCGATCAACTGGCTGCTGGCCGTGATCTCGGTGCCGGAGGTGCCGTGGCTGGGCCACCATTGGTGGGCGCGCATCGCCATCATCATGGTGAACGTCTGGATCGGCGCGCCCTTCTTCATGATCATGTACCTGGCCGCGCTGAAATCGGTGCCGGAGCAGCTCTATGAAGCGGCGGCCATAGATGGCGCCACGGGCTTCCAGCGGCTGCGCTACGTCACGCTGCCGATGATGGCGAACATCATCTCCATCACGGTGCTGTTCAGCCTCATCGTCACCTTCGCGAACTACGACATCGTGCGCGTGCTGACCAATGGAGGCCCGCGCGACCTGACACACGTGTTTGCGTCCTACGCCTTCCAGGTGGGCATCCTGTCGGGGAACATCCCGCGTGGGGCGGCGGTGTCGCTCTTCATGCTGCCGCTGTTGGCGCTGTGCGCCTTCTTCGTCCTGCGCGGCGTGGTCCGCCGCAACAAGGAGCAGATGTGATGTCGGCCACCGCCGCCAACCGGGAACTACCCGGCATCTACCACAAGGCCGGCAGCCTGCGGGCGGAGCGGCGCTGGGCGTTGTGGGTGGCCTATGCCAGCCTGACGGTGGCCGCGATCATCTTCCTGGCGCCGCCCTTCTACATGCTGATCACGAGCCTGAAGGGCAGCGCCGAGATCGCGGGGATGACGGGCAGCCCATGGCTGGTGCGGAACCCGACGCTGGACAATTTCGTCGCCATCCTCACCAGCCCGATGTTCCAGCGCTTCATGCTGAACAGCCTCATCATCACGGGCTGCGTGGTGGCGATCACGATGGTGGTCTCGGTGCTGGCGGCCTTCGCGCTGGCGCGGATGCGCTTCTGGGGCAGCCAGGCGCTGGCGACGGGCGTCTTCCTCACCTACCTGGTGCCGGACACGCTGCTGTTCATCCCGCTCTATCAGATCGTGGGCGGGCTGGGGCTGCTGAACTCCATCTGGGGGCTGGTGCTGGTCTATCCGACGCTGACCGTGCCCTTCTGCACCTGGATCATGATCGGCTACTTCGCCTCCATCCCGAAGGAGTTGGACGAGGCCGCGTTGATTGATGGCGCCACCTGGCCGCAGATGCTGATCAAGATCTTCATCCCCGTCGCGCTGCCCGGCATCATCGCGGCCACCATCTTCGCCTTCACCGTGTCCTGGGCGGCCTTCGTCTATCCCACCGCCTTCGTCACCACGCCGGACCAGATGCCGCTGACCATCGGCGTGGTGTCCCAGCTGGTGCGCGCCGACACCTTCGCCTGGGGGCAGATCATGGCGGGCGCGCTGATGGCGGCGCTGCCGCCGGTCGTCATCTACGCGTTCCTGATGGACTACTACATCGCGGGCCTGACGGCCGGCGCGACAAAGGGTTGAGCGTCTGCCGTCCGATCGTCATAGCGCCGCATGGCGCGGAGGCGTGAATCGGCCGGCGCAAGAATAGGGACATTCCATGGCTGAGGTTTCGCTGCGAAAGATCGTCAAGGCCTATGAGGGCGACGTGCAGGCCGTGAAGGGCATCGACCTCGAGATCGCGGACCATGAGTTCTGCGTGCTGGTCGGCCCCTCCGGCTGCGGGAAGTCCACCACGCTGCGCATGATCGCGGGGCTGGAGGAGATCACCTCCGGCGAGATTTCCATCGGCGGCACGGTGGTGAACGACATCCCGCCGCGTGACCGCGACATCGCGATGGTGTTCCAGAACTACGCGCTGTATCCGCACATGTCGGTCTACGACAACATGGCCTTTGGCCTGCTGCTGCGGAAATTTCCCAAGGCCGAGATCGACCGCCGCGTGAAGGAAGCGGCGCGCATCCTCGACATCACGGTGCTGCTGGACCGCAAGCCCAAGGCGCTCTCGGGTGGGCAGCGTCAGCGCGTGGCCATGGGCCGCGCCATCGTGCGCGACCCGAAGGTGTTCCTGTTCGACGAGCCGCTGTCCAACCTCGACGCCAAGCTGCGCGTGCAGATGCGGACAGAGATCAAGAAGGTGCACCAGACGGTGAAGACCACCACCGTCTATGTCACCCACGACCAGGTGGAGGCGATGACGCTGGCGGACCGCGTGGTGGTGATGAACCACGGCATCATCGAGCAGGTGGGGCCGCCGCAGGAACTCTATCACCGTCCCGCCACGCGCTTCGTGGCCGGCTTCATCGGCAGCCCGGCGATGAATTTCATCCCCGCGCGGCTGGAGAATGGCGCAGCGGCGCTGAACCTGGTGCTGGCCGATGGCAGCGTGCTGCCCGTGCCGGAGGATCGCACCGCGCGCTACAAGCCCCATGCCGGCCGCGCCGTGCTGCTGGGCCTGCGCCCCGAGCACCTGACCGAACCGCGCGAGGGCCGCGGCACCTATGCCGACATCGCCATACAGCCCGAGGTGATCGAGCCCATGGGCATGGAGACGCTGGTGCATTTCCACATGGGCGAGGCGCGCGACCTCTGCGCGCGCATCGACCCCACACTCAGCGCCAGCCCCGGCGCGCCGCTGCGCCTGACGGCCGACATGGCGCACATGCACCTGCTGGACCCGGAGAGCGGGCGGGTGGTCTAGACCCGCAACCCTGCACGGCGCAGTCTCCGCGGCAGGAGGAAACACCCATGGCCGAGCCCGACTACATGTACATCCCGGTGGAGGAGCTGGAAGGCTTCGTCACGCGCATCTTCGCGGCCTCCGGCTGCAGCGCCACCGAGGCGGCGCGCATCTCGAACCACCTGGTGGGCGCCAACCTCTCGGGCCATGACAGCCACGGCGTGGTGCGCGTGCCGCGCTATGTCGAATGGCAGAAGGCGGGCCATGTCGTCGCGGGCCAGAAGGTCGAGGTGGTGACCGATGGCGGCGCCTTCGCCCTGCTGGATGGCAAGTTCGGCTTCGGCCAGACGGTGGCGCAGCAGGCGGCGGAATTCGGCATCGCGCGCGCGCTGGCCCAGGGCTGCTGCATCGTGGGGCTGCGCAACGCCGGCCATATCGGCCGCACCGGCGACTATGCCGAGATGGCGGCGGAACAGGGCCTGATCTCGGTGCATTTCGTGAACGTGGCGGGCAGCGTGCTGGTGGCGCCCTTCGGCGGCGCGGAACGCCGCTTCTCGACCGCCCCCTTCAGCGTGGGCGTGAAGCTGCCCTCCGGCCCCGTGATCCTGGACTTCGCCACCTCCTTCGTGGCCGAGGGCAAGGTGCTGGTGGCCAGCAATGGCGGCAAGGCGCTGCCGGAGAACGCGCTGGTCACGGCCGATGGGCGGATGTCCGGCGACCCGCACACCCTCTATGGCGACTACCCCGAGGTCGGCCCGCGCAACCCCTCGGGCGGCACCGGCGCCATCCGCGCCTTCGGCGACCACAAGGGGTCTGGCCTCGCCTTCATGTGCGAATTGCTGGCGGGCGCGCTGACGGGCGGCGGCTGCTCCGGCCCCATCACGGAGCGCGGGCGCATCGCGAACGGGATGCTGTCCATCTACCTCTCGCCCAGCCATTTCGCCGATGAAGCCGCCTTCCACGAGGCCGCGCAGAACTACCTGGACTGGGTGAAGTCCTGCCGGCCCATTGACGCCGACGCCCCCGTGCTGGCCCCCGGCGAGCCGGAGAAGACCCGCCGCGCGGAACGCATGGTGAGCGGCGTGCCCATCACGCGTGAGACCTGGCAGAGCATCCTCGACACGGCGGCGGGGCTGGGCATCAACGGGCCGTAAATCCACCCCGTTCGGGGCGGCGCGTCAGAACGACACGCAGGCCCCGCGCAGCACCGTCAACACGGATTGCTGGTTGAAGCGCGCCTTCCACGCATTCTCCACGGGCAGCAGCCGCGCCCGTGCGGCGGCCGGGTCGGTGCCCGGCAGCACCAGGACCAGCACCTTGCTGCGCTCCAGCAGGATGCGGCCCCGGGCGTCGCGCCACTGGCCCGCGCCGTCCAGCGCCGTCAGCCCGTCGGGGAAGGCGGGGGTGACGGTGTCGGCCAGGAAGCCGCGCCATTCCTCCTCCGTGATCTCGGCGCGGGCGGGCGAGGTGCGGCCGAAATAGGCCTCCGCCACCGTGGCCTGTTGCAGGCCGGGCGGGCAGGCGGCAGGGGGCTGCGGCGTGGCGCAGGCGGCCAGCAGCAGCAGCGGGATCAGGCAGCGGAAGGGCGTCATGGCCGGCAGCCTAGCGCGTCCAGGCTTGCCCCGCCCACCATCCCGCGCTTTGGTGCGGACAGAAGAAATCACCAAGGGAGAAACCTTCATGCTGCTGCGCCGCGCGGCCCTCGCCTGTTCCCTGCTGCTCACGCCCCTCGTGGCGGCCGCGCAGGCATTTCCCGAACGCCCGGTCTCCATCTCGGTGGGCTTCGCGCCAGGTGGGTCCACCGACATCGCCTCGCGCCTCATCCAGGCCGGCGTGGCGCCCTGGACCGGCCCCAACACGCCCGAGGTCACGCGGGATTTCCTGCAGGCGGAGCTGGAGAAGTACCGCGCCGTGGTGGCCCAGACGGGCATCCGGCTGGAGCGCTGAGCTTCAGCCGGAGACCTCCCGGAAGGCCTCCAGCTGCTCGCGCACCGCGCGCAGGGCCAGAATCCGCTTGGCGGCGAGGAACTCCTCGGCCGTCATGCGGCCGAGCGGCGCGCGGGTCAGCACCGCCATGAACTCGCAGCCCCGCGCCCGCGTCAGCAGCGAGAGCCGCAGCGGCAGCACGCCCAGGAAGTTCAGCTCGTCCACGATCAGGTTGAAGGTGGACGGGATGAAGAAATACTCGTGCGCGTCGACGTAGTCCGTGCCCGCCACATGCGCGCGCGTGGAAGCCAGCCGCGCGCGCGGGTCCGACCGCATCAGCTGAAAATCGCTCACCGGGCCCGGCCACCAGGCGATGTGCTGCGCGCCACTCTGTTGCGCGACGACCTGCATCTCCTCGCGGTAGAGGCTTTCGAAGCTGTGCCGCGTGGCCTTGCGGTGCGCGTCGGCCAGCACCTTGGCGGTGTCGGTCATCGGCTGGAAATAGTCGAAGCAATAGCGCTTGTCGGGCACCAGCAGCACGATGGCGCCGGTTTCCTCCAGCACCTCCATCGCCCCGGTCAGGAAGGCCACGAGGTCGGTCGAATGCTCGACCACATGCGATGCGTAGACGATGTCGAAGCGGCGGCCGCCCACCAGTTCGGGAATGGGCTCCCCATGCCACACATGGTCCACCTGCTCGATGCGCGAGGTATCCACGCCCAGCCCGCGATACTTCTCGATCAGCGCGGCGGTGGGAAGGTGGTCGATGATGCGGACGTCATACCCGTCCGCCTTCCGGAACAGCGGCGCGTAGCCCGCGCCGATTTCCAGCACCTTCGCGCCAGGCTGCGCCAGCAGCAGCGAACGGCCCCGGAAATCGCCCACCTCGATGTCCTGGCGGGCATCGTCTTCCGGGGAGACATAGAGGCGAGGATGGGCAAGCGAATCTGTGACCATAAGTTGAGCCTACAGGCGAGCGGCCGGCCCGCGCCAAGTATTTCGCACCCGACGGGAAGCAGGTAGGCGGCCGTTGAACCGGCCCGCGTTCCGTCCTTAACTGGGCGGAACGCCGCACGCAGAAAGAACAGCCCCCATGGACGGAAGCACCCCCCACAAGCCCGCGCGCCCCACGGCCCGCGGGCGCCTGTTCTTCGCCAATCCGGGGCCGACCAACATCCCCGATTCCGTCCTGCTCGCCACCGCGCGGGCCAGCATGGACTTCAACGACCCGAACTTCCTCGCCGTCTATGACGCCTGCGTGGCGGGCCTCAAGAAGGTGCTCAAGACCGAGCAGCACATCTTCTTCTACACCGCCTCGGGCCATGGCGCCTGGGAGGCATCCCTGGTCAACACGCTGTCGCCCGGCGACCTCGTGCTGATCCCGGAGACGGGGTATTTCTCCGACAGTTGGGCCAAGATGTGCGGCACGCTGGGCTTCGAGGTGCAGATGGTGGCCGCCGACTGGCGCCGCGGCTGCGACATCGCGGCGATCGAGGCCGCGCTGGCCGCCGACACGCAGCACCGCATCAAGGCCGTCTGCGCCGTCCACAATGAGACCGCCGCCGGCACGCGCCTGCCCATCGAGCAGATCCGCGCCGCCATGGACCGCGTGAACCACCCGGCGCTGCTGATGGCGGACACCATCTCCTCCCTCGGCTCCTATGATTTCCGGATGGACGAATGGGGCGTGGATGTCTGCGTGGGCGGCAGCCAGAAGGGGCTGATGCTGCCCACCGGCTTCAGCTTCAACGGCGCCTCGGAAAAGGCCCTGGCCGCGCACCGCGCCAGCACCCATCCGCGCCACTATTTCGACTGGACTGAGATGCTCGGCCGCCGCCACAAGAGCTTCGTCGGCACCGTTCCCATCACGCTCTTCTACGGCCTGCAGGAATCGCTGCGCCTGATGCTGGAGGAGGAAGGGCTGGAGAACGTCTTCGCCCGCCATGCGCGCCTGGCGGCCGGCGTGCGCGCGGCGGTGCAGCACTGGTCGGGCAACAATGGCCCGCAGCTCTTCTGCCAGAACCCCGAGCGCTGGTCGGACAGCGTCACCGCCATCCTGATGCCCGAGGGCCACAACGCCGACGACCTGCGGCGCGTGGCGCTCGAACGCTTCAACGTCTCGCTGGGCGGCGGCCTGGGCAAGCTGGGCGGCCGCGTCTTCCGCATCGGCCACCTGGGCGATTTGAACGAACCCATGGTGATCGGCGCGCTGGGCGCGGTCGAGATGGCCATGGAGATCGCCGGCGTGCCGCACGCCAAGGGCGGCGTGCAGGTGGCGCTGGAGGTCTACGCGAAGTCGGCCTGAGGCCTCACCGCTCCCAGACCACCCCCTGCCGCACGACGCGCGCCGGCTGTCCGGCCAGCACGCAATCCCGCTCGGTGAAGGGGCGGGTCAGTACGGCGTGGGCGCCCACCACGCAGCCATCGGGCACCGTGACGCCCTTGCCGATGAAGGCGCCGCCGGCCACCCACACCTGCCGGCCGATGGCCACCGGCGCGGGCGGGTTCAGCCGCTCACCGCTGGCGCGGTCGCGCAGCTTGTGGATGTCGGAGGAGCGGATTTCGATGCCCTTCGCGAACAGGCAATCCGCGCCGATCCGCACATCGGCATGGTGCGCGATCAGCCGCACGCCCTTGGCGTCGCAGCGGTCGCCGATCTCGACCACCAGCCCGTCGCCATAGAGGCTGATGAGGCCGCCCCAGGCCACGTCCGCGCCGATGCGCAACTCGTTGCCATGCCCCACCACCATCACCACCAGGCCGCGGTTGTGGAAGCCGGGCCCCACGGTGATGCGGTTGTTCGTGGCGCCATGGTCGAAGAGGGTGGCGGCGCGCAGCAGGAAGGGGCCCAGGCCCGGCCCGCGCACCCGGTTGCCGCGCAGCGGCAGCACCGCCGGGTGCCAGGGCAGCCACGCGCGGGCGCGCGGCCGAACAAGGGGCGGGCGAGACATCAACTTGAAGGCGTCTAGGTCGGCCACACGGACAACCTAGCGAAGCTTCGCGTCCGGGGAAACGCCCCCGCGGGCGCTCAGCGGCGTTCGAACACCAGGCCGCGCGTCCGGGCGGTGTTCACCACCAGCGAACGGCCATCCGCGGCCAGCACCGCATCCGCCCAGCCCTCGAACAGCACCGAGGGCATGTGCACCCGCAGATGCCGCGGCGACAGCGCCGAGAGGCGCCACGGCCCGGCATTGCGCAGCGGGCCATGGGCGTGCAGCGCCTCGCCCTCGATGCACCAGCGCGCGCCGAGTTCGGCGCAATGCCAGTCGCCGTCCAGCGCGGGCAGGGGCGCGGCTTCGGCGCGGCGGAAGCGCAGCACCTGGCCGGCATCCATCTCGACTTCCAGCACGCCGTCGCGCGGGGGTGCCACGTGGAAGGGGAAGGCGCCGCGCCGCGCGACGAAGCGGCCATCCTCGCCCGGAATCAGCGTGAAGGACACGCCATGCATGCGCGCCTGGAGGTCCGCCGCGATGTCCAGCGACAGCCCCGCCTCCTCGCAGAGCCAGGTCCCGGCCATGCCGTCGCTGGGAATGTGCGGCGGCGGCGGGCGCAGGGCGGGGTCGCCCTGGAGGGCGGCCTCCAGCACCTGCAGGGCCATGTGGTGCGGATCGAGCGAGGCATTGTTCGTGATGACGATGACGGTCAGCCGCCGTTCCGGCACGCGCAGGAAGGCGGTCTTGTAGCCGGGCCAGAGCCCGCCATGGCTGACGGTCTGGATGCCGCGCCAGTTCTCCACCTCCAGCCCGCGCGCGTAGCGGTTCATGGCGCCATTGGCGAAGGGCGCCGTCTCCTCGATCATCCCCTCCAGCTCCGACTGGAGCGAACCGAGGGAGAGACAGCGCGCCCAGAGCGCCAGATCCTCCACGCCGGAGACCAGGCCGCCCTCGCCCCCCAGCGGGAAGCCATGCGGCGCGCGGCGCCAGCCCCCGGCGCCATCGGGCAGGTAACCGGTGGCCAGCCCCGGCACGGGCACCGCGAGGTCCGGCGTGTGGCGGGTGCGCGTCATGCCCAGCGGGCCGAAGATGCGCCGTTCCAGGAACACCGCCAACGACTGCCGCGCCACGCGCTCCACCACCTGGCCCAGCAGGCGGAAGCCCGTGTTGGAATAGAGGAAGCGGGTGTTGGGGGCGAAGTTCAGCCCCTCCTGCCGGGCGATGAGGGCGTCCAGCTCCACCTCGGTCACCGGCGTGGCCAGGTCCGCGCCGCCCAGCCGCGCCAGTTCCAGCACGTCGCGCAGCCCGCCGGCATTGCGCATGGCCTGGTCCAGCGTCACGGCGCCGAGTGCGGCGGGCAGCCAGGGCAGGTGGCTGCCCAGCGTGTCGTCCAGCCGCAGCAGCCCATCGCGCGCCAGCATCAGGATGGCGGCGCAGGTGAACTGCTTGGAAACGGAGGCGATGCGGAAGGTGGTGGGGATGCCGATGGGCGCATGCAGCTCCAGCGAAGCCAGGCCCGCGGACCGCCGCAGCAGCAGCATGCCGTCGCGCGAGACGCCCACCGTGGCGCCCGGCGTCTCCACCAGCGGCACCAGCATTTGACCGACGCGCCGCTCCAGCCGCAGCAGGTCGAGATCACGCATTCATGTAAACTCCCAGGCAACAAATCCTTACAATGTTTCCCGCCACACGCGCCATGGCGGAAACACGGCGGGGTTGTGCGCCCGGACCGCCGGGCCACATGCTGCGGCGGAGGGTTGCCTGCAACTGCGCCGTTCCCGCCACCGGCCCGGAGGTATATCCTGCCCACCGACCGTCGTGTTCACGGAAGAAATGGGGCCTGCCCGATGAAGTTGAAGCTGCGCACTGCCACCGCCCTCGCGGGTGCCTTCGCGGCCGGCATCCTGGCCGGGCCGTTCGTGGGCGCCATCGCGCAGCCGGATGGCGGCCGGGCCGAGACCTACCGGCTGTTGCAGCTCTTCGGCGACGTCTTCGCCCGCGTCCGCGCCGAATATGTCGAGCCCGTGCAGGACCGGGACCTGGTGGAGAACGCCATCAACGGGATGCTGACTGGGCTCGACCCGCACAGCGCCTATCTCAACCCCCGCAATTTCCGCGACATGCAGGTGCAGACGCGCGGCGAGTTCGGCGGCCTGGGCATCGAGGTGACGCAGGAGGGCGGCTACATCCGCGTCATCTCGCCGATCGACGAGACGCCGGCGGCGCGCGCGGGCATCCGTCCCGGCGACAACATCACCCACCTCAACGGCAATTCCACCCAGGGCATGACCCTGCAGGAGGCCGTGGACACCATGCGCGGTGAGCGCGGGACCTCGCTGCGCCTGACCATCCGGCGCGAGAACACGCCCACCGCCATCGAGCTCACCATCGTCCGCGACGTGATCCGGCCGCAGATCGTCCGCTTCCGGATGGAGGGGAACGACATCGGCTACATCCGCGTCACCTCCTTCAACGAGCAGACCGAGGCCAATGTCCGCCGCGCCCTGTCCACCCTGCGCCAGCAGGCCGGCAACAACCTACGCGGCCTGATCCTGGACCTGCGGAACAATCCGGGCGGGCTGCTGGACCAGGCGGTGCAGGTGACGGACAGCTTCCTCGACCAGGGCGAGATCGTCTCCACCCGCGCCCGCCGCAGCGAGGACGCGCAGCGCTGGAACGCGCGCAGCGGCGACATCGCGAACGGCCTGCCCATGGTGGTGCTGGTGAATGGCGGCAGCGCCTCGGCCAGCGAGATCGTGGCCGGCGCGCTGCAGGACCACCGCCGCGCCGTCATCCTGGGCGTGCGCAGCTTCGGCAAGGGCTCGGTGCAGACCGTTATGCCGCTGGGCGGCAACAACGGCGCTATCCGCATCACCACCGCGCGCTACTACACGCCTTCGGGCCGTTCCATCCAGGCGACGGGGATCGAGCCGGATGTGGAGGTGCTGGCCAGCCGCGCCGCCACCACGACGGCCGAGGCCAACCCCCAGCGCGAGCGCGACCGGGAATCCAACCTGCGCCGCGCGCTGCGGGCCGAGACGACCACGCCCGCCACCCCGCCCACCGTGCAGCCGGCACCGCTGAACCTGCCGGCTGGCTTGGCCGACCGCATCCAGCGCGAGCCGCCCGAGGGCTTCCCGACGCTGGACCTGACCCGGCCGGAGACGGATTTCCAGCTCCAGCAGGGGCTGGTTCTGGTGCGCGGCCTGGTGGCCAACCCGCCGCGCCGGGCGCAGCGCTAGCCAGCGTCCGATCGCCTTCGGTGGAACACCGGAGGCGTGAATCGGCCGCGAGGCCAGCATCCGATCGCCTTCGGTGGAATCACCGGAGGCGTGAATCGGCCGCAGGGCAAGCGTCCGATTGCCTTCGGCATTCGCCGGGGGCGTGAAGCGGGCGCCCTAAGCCGTGCGTCGCGCCGCGAAGCTCTGGACCAGGCGCCATTCCCCACCCTCCAGCGCCTCATGCACCCAGGTGAAGGCGGAGGGTGTGATGTCGCGGAAGCTCCAGCGGCGGGCGGGTGCCACGTCCGGCGTCGTCTCCAGCACCACGGCATCGCCGTTTCGCCGGGCCGTGAAGGTCAGGACGGCGCCGTGCATGGGGCCGATCCAGGTGGAGCGCCAGGCGCCGAGGGCCGGGTCATGGAAGCGCAGGCTGGTGCCGTATTCATAGGCGCTGACCTCACGCTGGCCGCGCGGCGGGACGACCCAGACATCCTGTATGCCGCGGCCTTCCAGCACCCGCGCGAAATGCCACTCGCCCTCCTCCTCGCGGATCAGGGCCTTGTCGGGTCCGTACCACCGCACCTCCAGCGCCCAGCTGCCGATGAAGGGCTCGAAGATCCATTGGTCCCGCGGAATCCCGGCATGGGGCGCGGGCGAGAGCAGGGCGTCTGCGAAAATCTGCGGGTCCATGGGCGTTCCGATCAGGCGCCGGTGGTGGCCCGGCGCCGTGGCTCCGTGTCATGGAACGATATCATGGGCGGGCCGCCGGGCTGGTGTTTCAGCGCCGCCGTTGCGAAAATCTTCACGCAATCCGGTGAATCCAGCCCCATGCGCCCACTCCTGACCCCGCCCGACCCGCGCCGTGGCTGAAGGGCCGGAACCCGTGGCGCGCCGCACATCGGGCTGGCGCCTGCTGGGCCTGTTCTGGGCCGCCCTTCTGGTGGCGTTGCTGGGCGGCGGGGTGGTGCTGGTCGCGCTCGGCCCCCCGCCGGCCGGGGAGGAGGTGGTCACCGAGTCGCCGCCGGACACCATGACCCCGGAGCCGCCGCCGGAGGCCGCGCCCGAGCCGCCACCCCCACCCCCCGTCGCGGCCCCGCCCGCCACGCCGCCGCGCCTTGCCTTCGCGCGCCCCGCCCCCGCCGCCCAGGGGCGCATTCCGGTCGCCATCATCGCCGGCGGCCTGGGGATGAGCACGGAGGTCACGGCCCAGGCCATCCAGTCCCTGCCCGTGGCGGTGGGCCTCGCCTTCAGCCCCTATGCGACCGAGCCAGGGCCCCTGCTGCAGCAGGCCCGGCTGCGCGGCTTCGAGACGCTGCTGGCCCTGCCGCTTGAGCCCACCGGCTTCCCCCTGAACGACCCCGGCCCCCGCGCCCTGCTGACGGGCCTCCCGCGCGCCGAAAATGCCCAGCGCCTCGAATGGCTGCTGCGGCGCCATGGCGGGCATGTGGGGGTGGTGGGCGCGCTGGGCCCCCTGCGCGGCGAGCGCTTCGCCGCCCTGCCCGACCAGTTCGAGGCCATGCAGCGCGGGGTGGAGGCGGCGGGTTTTCTCTACATAGACCCGCGCCCGGGCCAGCCGGCCCCGCCCCTCGTCTGGGGGCGCAGCGTGGATGTGGTGCTGGACGCGCCCTCCACCCGCGCCGAGATCGAGCTGCGCCTGTCCCAGCTGGAACGCGCGGCACGCGAGCGGGGCTCGGCCATGGGCTATCTGGGCGAGGCGACGCCGGTGGCGGTGGAGCGTGTCTCGGCCTGGGCGGCGGCCGTGGCCGCGCGGGGGCTTGTGCTGGTGCCGCCCTCGGCGCTGATGTTGCCGCCCCGTCCGGAGAATTGACCGTGAGCCTGCCCTACCGCCCCAATGTGGGCGCCGTGCTGTTCAACCCGCAGGGCCTGATCCTGGTGGCCCGCCGCGCCGACATGCCCAATGCCGAGGGCGCGGCCGGCGGCTGGCAATTGCCCCAGGGCGGCATGGACGAGGGCGAGGACCCCGCCGTGGCCGTCCTGCGCGAGCTGGAGGAGGAGGTGGGCACCGCCCATGCCGAAATCCTGGCCGAGCACCCCGAATGGCTGACCTATGACCTGCCGCCCGAGCTGCTGGGCAAGGCGCTGGGCGGCAAATGGCGCGGGCAGAAGCAGAAATGGTTCGCGCTGCGCTTCCTGGGG
Source organism: Roseococcus suduntuyensis (assembly GCF_014196305.1). GTDB lineage: Bacteria > Pseudomonadota > Alphaproteobacteria > Acetobacterales > Acetobacteraceae > Roseococcus > Roseococcus suduntuyensis. Next base: position 539,321 of record NZ_JACIDJ010000001.1, on the reverse strand, counting down.
GTGGATGCGGACATCCGCCTCGACCTGGACCCGCACCCGGAATTCGACGCCTGGCGCTGGGCGCCCCTGGCCGAGCTGCCGTCCATGGCGGTGCCCTTCAAGCGTGCGATCTATGAGCGGCTGGCGGTGGATTTCGCGCGGTTTGCCGCGTAGCGCCGGATCCGCGGAGGCGGCCACGCCGGAGCGGTGAATCCGTCGCTCAAACAGCGTAGCGCCGGATCCGCGGAGGCGGCCACGCCGGAGCGGTGAATCCGTCGCTTGGATAAGGCCGGCACTTGCGGCCGCCGCGCAACGCGCGAACATGGGGGCGAAGCCTGAAGGACGCCCCGCCTTGCAAAAATTCCAGAGCACCGAGCGCTACATCGCCCCGCGCGAGCTGGAGGTGGCCGTCAACGCCGCCGTGGCCCTGCAACGCCCCCTGCTGGTGAAGGGCGAGCCCGGCACGGGAAAGACCGTGCTGGCGCAGGAGGTGGCGCGCAGCCTCGGCATCCCGCTGATCGAGTGGCACATCAAGTCCACCACCAAGGCGCAACAGGGGCTCTATGAATACGATGCCGTGAGCCGTCTGCGCGACGGGCAGCTGGGCGATGAGCGGGTGCGCGACATCTCCAACTACATCATCAAGGGCAAGCTCTGGGAGGCCTTCGAGTACGAGACTCCGGTGGTGCTGCTGATCGACGAGATCGACAAGGCGGACATCGAATTCCCGAACGACCTGCTGCTCGAACTCGACCGCATGCAGTTCCATGTCTACGAGACGAAGCAGACGGTGGTGGCGCGGCACCGGCCCATCGTCATCATCACCTCGAACAACGAGAAGGAGCTGCCGGACGCCTTCCTGCGCCGCTGCTTCTTCCACTTCATCCGCTTCCCCGACCGCGAGACGATGGAGCGCATCCTGGCCTCGCACTACCCCGACCTGCGGAGTGATCTCGCGCGCGAGGCACTGAACGTCTTCTTCCAGATCCGCGAGGTGAACGAACTCAAGAAGAAGCCCGCCACCAGCGAATTGCTGGACTGGCTGAAGCTGCTGATGATCGAGGACATGCCCCCCGAGGCGCTGCGGACCAGCGATGCGAAGGTCGCCATCCCGCCGCTCTATGGCGCGCTGCTGAAGAACGAGCAGGACGTGCACCTGTTCGAGCGGCTGGCCTTCCTCTCCCGCGCGCGGAGATAGGCCATGTTCGCGCCCTTCATCCTGGAATTGCGAAAGGCCGGCCTGCCCGCTTCCATCACGGAATGGCTGGCGCTGATGGGCGCGATGAAGGCGGGTGTCGCCGACTACGACATTGATGATTTCTACTATCTGGCGCGCACCACGCTGGTGAAGGATGAGCGGCATTTGGACCGCTTCGACCGCGTCTTCGGTGAGGTGTTCAAGGGCCTCGAACCGCCCACCACCCTGACCGGCGAAGTCATCCAGCGCGAACTGCCCGAGGAATGGCTGAAGAAGCTGGCCGAGCGCATGTTCACCGCCGAGGAGATGGCCAAGATCAAGGCCATGGGCGGCTTCGAGAAGCTGATGGAGACTCTGCGCGAACGCCTGGCCGAGCAGAAGAAGCGCCACCAGGGCGGCAACCGCATGATCGGCACGAACGGCACCTCGCCCTTCGGTGCCGAGGGCTACAACCCCGAGGGCGTGCGCATCGGCCAGGAGGGCGGGCGCCAGCGCCGCGCCGTGAAGGTCTGGGACAAGCGCGAGTTCCGCGACCTGGACGACGAGGCCGCGCTCGGTTCGCGCGCGATGAAGCTGGCGCTCCGCAAGCTGCGCCGTTTCGCCCGCCAGGGGGAGGCGAATGAGCTGGACGTGGACGGCACCATCGGCGCCACCGCGCGCAATGCCGGCACGCTCGACCTCAAGATGCGGCCCGAGCGGCGCAACGCCGTGAAGGTGCTGCTGCTGCTGGACATCGGCGGGTCCATGGACGACCACGTGATGGCGTCCGAGGAGCTGTTCAGCGCGGCCAAGTCCGAGTTCAAGCACCTGGTCCACCTCTACTTCCACAACTGCCCCTATGAGCGGTTCTGGAAGTCCAACCGCCGCCGCGCCGAGCAGACGGTGACGACCTGGGACGTGCTCCGCACCTATGGCCCCGACTGGCGCGTGGTCTTCGTCGGCGATGCCTCGATGGCGCCCTATGAGATTGTGGAGCCGGGCGGCAGCGTGGAGCATTGGAACGAGGAGGCGGGAAAGGTCTGGCTGCATCGCATCACGTCGCACTTCCGCCGCGTCGCCTGGATCAACCCGACGCCCCAGAAGCATTGGGGCTACACCACCTCCATCAACCTCATCCACGACGCGGTGGAGGGGCGTATGTTCCCGATGACGCTGGAGGGGTTGGATGGGGTGGCGCGGGCGCTGCGGTAGCGTCCGATCGTGCCGGCGCAGCCGGGGCGTGAATCGGCCGCTGCGGTAGCGTCCGATCGTCGCTGGCGCAGCCGGCGGCGTGAATCGGCCGCTGCGATAGCGCCGGCCGCGCCTTACCATCTTACTATCTTACTATCTTACCATCTTACCATCTTACCATCTTACCATCTTACCCGTGATGGTCGCGGCGGGCGCAGCGCGCCCATTCGCGGCCGTCACCATGCCCCCGCGCGCGCGGGAAAGTCCAGAACAACTACCCGTTCGGCCGCAGGATCTGCCGCAGCACACTCCCCTCCGCCAGCCGATCGAAGCCCTCGTTCATTCCTTCCAGCGTGACGAAGCCCGACCGCAACCGGTCCACCGGCAGCTTCCCCCTCCGGTAGAGGTCCAGCATCAGCGGCAGGTCGCGCTTGGGCACGCAGCTTCCCATGTAGCTGGTGCGCAGGCTGCGTTCCTCGCTCACCATGGCGGCGGGTGCGACGGAGAGGCGCGCATTCACATTGGGCAGCCCGGCCGTGATGGTCTCGCCGCCGCGCGCGGTGATGGCCATGGCGAGTTCCAGCGCGGGGATCACGCCGGCCGTCTCGATCACGGTGTCCAACCCGCCGCGCGTCGCCTCGCGCACCGTGGCCACGCAGTCGTCATCCGCCAGGAAGGCGTCGGTGGCGCCCCATTGCCGTGCGAGCGCCAGCTTCGCTGGGCTGCGGTCTACCGCCACGATGCGCGCGGCCCCGGCGGCCACGGCACCCAGCAGCGCGCTCATCCCCACGCCGCCCAGGCCGACGATGGCGACCTCGCCGCCCGGGCGCAGGCGCGCGGTGTTGAAAACCGCCCCCGCGCCGGTCATCACCGCGCAGCCGAAGATGGCGGCGTCCTCCAGCGGGATGTCCTGGTCGATCTTCACCAGGCTGTCGCGCATCACCACCGCATATTGCGCGAAGAGCGACAGGCCGGAATTGTGGTTCACGGCCCCGCCGTTCAGCCGCGCCAGGCGCCGCGCGCCGGACATCAGCGTGCCACGCGCCCGCGCGTCGAAGGAGGCGCCGCAGATATTGGGCTTGCCGCGCGCGCAGTCCCGGCATTCGCCGCAGCTGGTGACGAACAGCGCCACCACATGGTCGCCGGGTTGGAGGCCCGTCACGCCAGGCCCGCATTCGCGCACGATGCCCGCGCCCTCATGCCCGATGATGATGGGCAGCGGGCGCGGGCGCTGGTTCTCGATGGTGGAAAGGTCCGAATGGCAGAGGCCGGCGGCCGCGATCTCGATCAGCACCTCGCCGGGGCCGGGGGGTGCGAGTTCCACCTCCTCGACGGAAAGCGGATGGGTCTCGGCATAGGGGCGTGGCAGCCCCTGGGCATAGAGCACGGCGGCCTTCATTCGCATGTTCGTTTCCTTCCTGCCCACAAGGCTGGACGTCGAGTGCCCGGCTGTCCAGCATCACGCCCAGGGAGACATGTGGGGAGAACGCGCCAATGACCTGGGACCTCTACGCCATCCGCTACGCCACAAACCCGCGCCGGCTTGCGCGGGACAATTTCATCACCGCCAGCGGTGATCCGCATGACGCCGCCATGCCGATGGACTTCTTCATCTGGTGCGCGGTGAAGGATGGGCGCGCGGTGGTGGTGGACAGCGGCGCCGACGCCGCCACCTGCGCCGCGCGCGGCAATGACTTCCTGCGCTGCCCGGCGGAAAGCCTGGCCGCCATCGGCGTGGACGCGACGCAAGTGGAGGATGTGGTCTCCACCCACCTGCACTGGGACCACGCCGGCAACTTCGGCAAATTTCCCCGTGCGCGCTTCCACGCCCAGCCCTGCGAAATCGCGCACGCCACCGGCCCCTGCATGTGCCAACCCTTCCTGCGCCGCGCCTATGACGTGGAGCATGTGGTGGGCTTCGTCCGCCTGCTCTACGCCGACCGCGTGTGCTTCCACGAGCAGGAGGGCGAGGTCGCGCCCGGCATCACCGTCCGCCAGGTGGGCGGGCATGCGCCGGGGCTGCAGGTGGTGCGGGTGCACACGCGGAAGGGCTGGGTGGTGCTGGCCTCGGACGCCATGCACTTCGCGGCCAATGCGCGCACCGGGAACCCCTTCCCGGTGGTGGTGAACGTGAAGGACTACCTCGACGCGCTGGCCCTGCTGCCCAGGCTGGGCGAACACGTCATCCCGGGGCATGACCCGGAGGTGATGGCGCGGCACGAGGAGGTGGCGCCGGGCATCGTCAGGCTGGCATGAGCCGCCCGTCGCGCATCGTCACGATGCGGTCGGCCAGGTCCAGCACGCGGTTGTCATGCGTCACCATCAGCGTGGTGGTGCCGCGCGCCGCGCCCAGCCGCTTCAGCAGCGCCACCACGGCCAGGCCGTTCTCCGCGTCCAGCGCGGCGGTGGGTTCGTCGGCGAAGATGATCTCGGGGCTGCCGGCCAGCGCGCGCGCCACCGCCACGCGCTGCTTCTGCCCGCCGGAAAGCCGGGCCGGGTGGTAATGCAGGCGGTCTTCCAACCCCACCAGCGACAGGGCGCGGGCCGCGGCGGCCTCGGCTTGCGGCACCGCGCCGTGCACGTCGAGGGCGAGGCGGACATTCTGCACCGCCGTCAGGCTCTCATGCAGGTTGTGCGCCTGGAAGATGAAGCCCATGCGGCGCCGCGCCCCGGCCAGCGCGGTGGCGGAGGCGCCGGCCATCTCGCGCCCCAGCACCCGCACCGAGCCGGCCTGCACGGACCGCAGCCCGCCCAGCAGCGTCAGCAACGTGGTCTTGCCGGAGCCGGAGGCACCCATCAGCACCACCAGCGCCCCGCGCGCGATGTCCAGGTCGAGGCCGAACAGCACCTGCCGCCGCGCCTCGCCCGCGCCGAAATGGTGGTCGAGGCCGCGCACCATGATGGCCGGTTCCATCAGAACAGTTCCGCCGGATCGGCGCGGGCCAGGCGCCGCGTGGCGAGGGCGCCGGAGGCCACGCACATCACCACCGTGCCCGCGAAGACGCCCAGCAGCCGTTCGGGCGGCATCAGCACGTCAATGCCCGTCACCGCCGTCAGCAGCGCGTAGAGGCCGTAGGCCATGAGGCTGCCGGGGATGAAGCCCAGACTCGCCAGCACCACCGCCTGCTCCATGATGATGCCGAGGAAGAAGCCCTGCCGGTAGCCCATCGCCTTCATCGTCGCGTATTCGCGCAGATGGTCCGCCACGTCCGAGGACAGCACCTGGTAGACGATGATGATGCCCACCAGCGCGCCCATCAGCACGCCCATGCCGAAGATGATGCCGACCGGGCGCTGCGTGGTCTGGAAGGCCTGGTCGCGCGCCAGCGCCGTGGCGATGGGCCGGGCCACCGCGTCGGGGCCGGGCAGGGCCGCGTTGATCCGCGCGGCCAGCGCCGGCACGTCCTGCCCCGGCGCGGCGCGCACCAGGATCAGGTTCGGCGCAGGGAGCGAGCGATTGCGGAACAGGGTCACGAAGCTCTGGTCCGACATCACCAGCCAGCCATCGCCGCTGAAGCTGCCGCCGATGGTGAAGCTGCCGTGCAGCGTCAGGCCGCGGCCCTGGAATTCGAAGCGCTGCGGCGTGCCGGCATCGAGGCCGGCGAAGACCTCGGGCGGGACGTTGCGCGTGGCGCGGTCGATGAAGGCCGCGCCGGGCAGCGTCAGCACGTCGCGCCGCCCCTCCAGCGCGCGCAGCGAGGGCAGGCGCGGGTCCACCCCCATCACGTCGAGCGAGCGGGCCGACCCATCGGCCGAGCGCCATTCCAGCTTGCCCATGAAGACGGGCGCGGCGGCGGCGACGCCGGGCACGGCCAGCGCGTCCAGCATGCGCTGGCGCGGCAGGGGGCTGCCATCGGTCAGCGTGTTTGCGTCGGGGGCCTGGATCAGGATGTCGGCGTCCAGCGCAGCATAGGGAAGGCCGACGGTGCTGGTCAGCGCGCCCATGAAGCCCAGCTGCATGAAGACCAGCAGGTTGGCGAAGCCCACGCCCAGGATGGCGGCGAGGAAACGCCCGCGCCGGTGCGCGAGCTGCAGCCAGCCGATGGGCAGCCGCCCCAGCAGCCGCGTGGCGAGCGCCATCACGGCCCGATCCGCGCCGTGACCTGGAGGTTGACCAGCGTTGCGGCGCGCCGGGCCGCCTCGCCCTCCAGCGCCACCACGGCGCGCACCACGCGCGCATCGGTGGCGGCGGCGGGGCTGGGGTCCGTCACGGTCTGGCGCTGCACCTCGCGGCCCAGATGGTCCAGCGTGCCGTGCAGAGGCGCCTCCAGCGCGGGCGAGACCAGCGTGACCGGCGCGCCCGGGCGCAGGCGGGCCACGCGGTCCTCATGCACCTCGATCTCCGCGATCATGTCGTCGAGCCGGGCGAAGGTCATCAGCCCGGCATTGCCCGGCCGCTCGCCGGGGCGGGCGTGCAGGGTCAGCACCGTGCCCGCGCTGGGGGCGCGGATGGTGGCGCGGGCCAGGTCGGCGGCGGCGCGGTCGCGCTCGGCGGCGGCGGTGTCGAGGTTGCGGCGCGCCAGCAGGATATCCGGCTGCGCCTCGGGCGGGCCGGCGTGGCGGGCCAGTGCGGCGCGGGCGCGGGCGGCGTCCTGCTCGGCCTGGGCGTGGGCCAGGCGCCGCTGGTCCAGCGTCTGGGCGGGGGTGGCGCCGCGCGCGGCCAGGGCCTCGGCGCGCTCCAGGTCGCGGCGCAGCACGGGGAGCGAGGCCTCGGCGCGGGCCAGGGCGGCCTCCGCCTCGGCCAGGCTGGTGGCGACGGCGAGCAGGGTCTGCGCCAGCGCCGCCTCGCGCTGGGCGCGCTGCGCCTCGGCGGCGGCCAGGGCGGCGGCGAGGGAAGGCGCGCTGTCGAGCGTGGCGAGGATGGCGCCCTCCTCCACCGTGTCGCCTTCGCGCACCCGAAGCTCCGCCAGCCGCGCATCACCACCGCCGAAGGGGGGAGCGATGGTGATGACGCGGCTGCGCGGCACCAGCCTGCCGATGGCGAGCACGGGGGAGGGCCCGCCCTCCACGGACCGGGCTGGGCCGCTGTCCGCAGCGGGGGCTGCGGGCGGGGGGGCGGGGCGTGGCCAGGCCATGACGGCCACGGCGCCCACGGCCAGCGCCGCGAGCAGCCCGCCGAGCCAGCCGAGGCGGCGGCGCGCGAGGGGACGCGCCACCTCCATCGGCAAGTCGCCGTCACGGGTGGTATCGAGGGCCACGCACCATGTTCCTTTGCGATATTGACCCTCTGGTCATTATCATGGTGCGGGCGTGAGGGGAAGCATTAATGACCGACGGGTCAGCAAAGCCGCGTCGCCGGCGGAAGGAGGCGCGGCCGGGTGAAATCCTGGAGGCGGGCCTCGCCGAATTCACCGAGCGTGGCTTCGGCCCGGCGCGCATGGAGGACATCGCGCGCCGCGCCGGCGTCGCGAAGGGCACCGTGTTCCGCTATTTCCCGACGAAGGAGGCGCTGTTCGAGGCCGCCGTGCAGTCGCGCCTGGCCCCCGTGCTGGCCGGCGCCGAGGCGGCCCTGGCCGACCCCCCCGGCACGGCCACGGAGATGCTGCGCGCCCTCATCATCGAGGCGCATCGCGGCGTGATGGACAGCGACATGCCGCTGATCATGCGCATGGTCCTGACCGAGGGGCCGCGCTTCCCGCAACTCCTGGAGGCCTATCACCGCCTGTCCATGGCGCGCGGCCAGGAGGTGATCCAGCGGGTGCTCGCCCGCGGGGTCGCGGCGGGCGAGTTCCGGGACAGCGCCCTGCTGCGGGCGCCCATGCTGATCATGGCGCCCGCGCTGATGGCCGCGATGTGGCGGCTGAACTTCGAGCGGCTCGACCCCGTGCCCCGCCAGGCCCTGCTGGAGGGGCACCTCGAGATGGTGTTCGGCGCGCTGGCGTCCGATGCGCCGAGGCCACCTGCTGGCCCCGACGGATCAGCCGCGAAGGAACAAGACCTCAGCCCACCGGGTTCACCAGCTCCCCGATGCCTTCCACCGCGATCTTCACCACGTCGCCGGTCTTGAGCACCTGGGGCGGGTCCATGGCATAGCCCACGCCCTCGGGCGTGCCGGTCATGATCAAGTCGCCGGGGCGCAGGGTGAAGCCGAGCGAGAGGTGGTGCATGATCTGCCCCACGTCGAAGATCATCTTGCTGGTGCGCGAGGACTGCCGCATCTCGTCATTCACCCAGAGCTGGATGGCGATGTCGGAGGCGTCCAGCTCATCGGCCGGGATGATCCAGGGGCCCATGGGGCAGGAGCCGTCCAGCGACTTGCCCTTGAACCACTGCCCGTAGCGGCGCTGCAGGTCGCGCCCCGTCACGTCATTCGCGATGGTCCAGCCGAAGATGTGCTTCAGCGCGTCCTCGGGTGCGATGTTGGTGCCGGCGGTGCCGACGACGATGGTCAGCTCCGCCTCATAGTCCAGCCACTTCGTGATGCCGGTGGCGCCGTGGTCCGGGATGGTGGCGCCATGGGCGATGACCGTGTCCGGCGCCTTGGTGAAGAATTGCGGGAATTTCGGCAGCTCGCTGTTCGTGATGCCGCGGGTCCGGTCGCCCTCGGCCACATGGTCCATGTAGTTGCGGCCCACGCAGAAGACGTTGCGCGCCGGGCGCGGGATGGGCGCGCAGAGCGTGACCTCCGACAGCGGCAGCCGGGCGGTGGCGGCGGGGGCGGCCATGGCGGCGCGGATGGCGGAAAGCGCCTCGGCGCCCCCCTCGATCACCTGCGTCATCTCGGCATAGGGCAGGCCGGCGGCGGCGAAATCCAGCACCTCGCCGTCATTGAGCAGGGCGCCGGCGCGGGCCGGGCCGCCCCCCAAAGGGGCGCCATGCGGGGCAAAGGTGACGAGACGAAGCGCCATGTCGTGATCCTTCCGGAAGGGTTTCCCGAATAGGGACGCGCCCGGCGCGGCTTGGCAAGCCGGGGGGGTGTTCATGGATTGGCAAGGCGGGGCGCGCAGGAAGGGCGTGGCCGACATCTTCCCGCCCCCAAGGAGCTGCCAGCCCATGACCTCGCGCTTCCTGGCCCCGCGGCGTGCCGTGCTGAAAGCGGGCCCGCTGCTGCTCGCCCGCCAGGCCGTGGCCAACCCGGAGGACGCCCTGCGCAGCCAATGGTCCCGCTTCCGCGACCAGTTCATGGCGCCGGAGGGCCGGGTGGTGGACACGGGCAATGGCGGCGTCTCCCACTCCGAGGGGCAGGGTTGGGCCATGCTCTGCGCCGTCCGGGCCGATGACCCCATCAGCTTCCACCGCCTGCACGGCTGGACCATGCGTGTGCTGAAGCGCCCGCAGGATGAGCTGTTTTCCTGGCGCTATGCCCCCGCCCTCGCCACGCCGGTGAGTGACGCGAATAACGCGACCGACGGCGACCTGTTCATCGCCTGGGCGCTGCTGGAGGCCGGCGCGCGCTGGGGCGATGCGGGGCATGCGGCGCAGGGCGCGGCGCTGGCGCGCGACATCCTCCGGCGGCTGGTGCGCATGGTAGGGGCGCACCTGGTGCTGATGCCCGGCCTGCGCGGCTTCGAGCACCAGGCGCATGTGGTGCTGAACCCATCCTATTATGCCTTCCCCGCCATCCGCGCCCTGGCCGCCGCCGTGCCGGACCCCGCCTGGCTGCGGCTGGCGGCGGACGGGCTCGGGCTGCTGCGCCGGGCGCGCTTCGGCCGCTGGGGCCTGCCGCCCGACTGGCTGAAGCTGGAGCGGGAGAATGGGCGGCTCCGCCCCGCTTCCGGCTGGCCGCCCCGCTTTTCCTACGACGCGGTGCGGGTGCCGCTCTATTTCGCCTGGGTGGGGCTGACCGAAGAGCCGGCGCTGACCGCGGCGGCGCGCTTCTGGTCCGACCGGACGCACCGGCATCTTCCTGCCTGGGCCGATCTCACCAATGATGTTGTATCGCCCTATGCGGCCTCGCCCGGCATCGCGGCGGTCGCGCAACTGATCCGCGTGTTGCGATCACCAGCCACAATCCAGGCGTGCCCTGTACAAGAAGGCGGCGCTGTTTCCGATTATTACTCCGCCTCGCTGTCCTTGTTGGTTGCATTGACTGCAAGGGATTCGGGCCTATGCTGATCAAACGTCAACATTTTTGTGCAAAGATGACGAAAATTGCTGTTTCCCGATGGGGGTTTCCCGTCCATGTTAGACGGGCACCGAGGGTTCGAAAGCCAGCATCGCCATGGAGAATGACGTCGCCCGTATTCGCGCGGCCCTGAATACCCCTGGGCTGAAGTATCGCAGCTTCGGCAATCAACCCGTGCGCGGTGAGCCCGAGGCCCCGCCTCCCGCCGAGACCGTGCCCGCCCCGAATGCGGAAGGGCCTTCCGAAACCATGCCCGAGCCGCGTCCCGCCATGGGCCCCTTTGGTCCGGTGGGCGCGGGGATGGGGCCGTTCGGACCGCTCGCCCATGCCGAGCCCGCCCCGCCGCCGTCCGAGACCGCGCCTGCCGCCGTGGTCGAACTGGCCGCCCCTCCCGTCGCGCCGGAGCCCATGGTCGAACCCATGATCGATTGGGCCGCACTCGCCGCGGCGGCGGCCGAGCCTGAACCCGCGCCGTCGCCGCCCCCCATCGCCCCGGTCTCCATCGCCCCAGTCGCCAACGCCCCAGTCGCCAACCCGGTCGCCAACGCCGTGCCGCCCGCGCCCCCGCCGCCGCTGCTGGACCTCGCGCCCGCCCCGCCGCCGCCCCAGCCATCCCCTCCGGTCCAGGTCATGGCCACGCCGCCGCCTCGTCCCACGCCGGTCCCGGCGCCCACGCCCACCAGCAGCGGCTTCTCCCTGCTGGATGCGCTGTCGAGCCAGGACATGGGCGCGCCCGCGCCTCCTCCCGCCCCGCGCAGCACGCTGGCCCTGTTGCGTGGCGCCGTGGCGGCCGAGGACGCGCCCCCGCCCCCGCCGCCGCCCGAACCCTTGCCCGCGGCCGAGGTCACGACGCCGCTCGCGGAGGTGATGCGAATGATAGCCGAGGGGCTCGCCGCAAGGCAGGATGCGCGTGCCGCCATGGCACCCCCCGCACGCTAGTCCTGGAGCCTCCATGCCCCTTCTCTGTTTCGCCTCGCCCAAAGGTGGTGTCGGCAAGACGACGCTCGCGGCGAATATCGCCGATGCGCTGCGCCGCCAGGGGCGCCGTGTGCTCGTCATGGATTTCGACCCGCAGAACACGCTGCGCCTGCATTTCGGCGTGCCGCTGACCGATACGGGCGGCTTCATGGTGGAATTGCCTAAGCGGCCGGACTGGCGCGACCTGGTGCGGCAGACCGCCTCGGGCGTGATGCTGCTGCCGCACGGCTCGGGCGACATCCGCGGCACGCTCGGCCTCGCCCATGCGCTGGAGCGCGACCCGGAGCTGCTGGCGGCACCCATGCGCTCCATCCTGGGCGACCCCAACCTGCTGGTGGTGGCGGACACGCCGCCGGGCGCCTCGCACGCGCTCAACATCATCGCGCCCATGGCGAGCCTGGTCTGCACCGTGCTGCTGCCCGATGCCACCAGTGCGGCGCTGATCCCGGACATCGAGAGCGGTCGTTTCCTCGGCGCGGGCACCATGGCGACGCTGTTCGCCGGAAGGCTGCGCGTGGTGCTGAACGCGGTGGACCCCAATGCCCGCCTCTCGCGCGCGGCGGCCGAGACGGTGGCGCGGCATATCGGCCCCCGCCTGCTAGGCGCCGTGGCGCGCGACGAGCTGGTGGCGGAGGCGCTGGCCGCGCAGCGCCTGGTGCTCGACCTCGCGCCCACCAGTCAGGCCGCCGAGGACCTGCGCGAGATCGCGCGCGGGATCGAGGCCGCGCTGCCCAGCGGGCCCGACCCATTCAGCGCCGGCTGGGGCGCGCGTTGAGCGCGGCTCCTTCCCGCAGGTCCGAATGGCTCGCCCGGCTGCCGCTGGCGCGCACGAAGCTGTTCGGCACGCTGATGGCCCTGTTTGGCGGCGTCTTCGCGCTGCTGGTCATCGTCGTGCCGATGGAGGCCGAGCAGCAGGCGGTGTTCGGCCTGCTGGGCTTCCTGGTCTTCCTCATCTTCAACCGCCTGCCGGGCCGCACCGTCACCATCATGCTGGCGGTGCTCTCGGCGCTGGTGTCGCTGCGCTACATCTACTGGCGCATCACCGAGACGCTGGACTTCACGGGCTTCTGGCAGACCTTCCTCGGCACCGGGCTGGTGCTGGCGGAACTCTATGCGCTGGTGGTGCTGGTGCTGTCCTACGTCCAGCTGGTCTGGCCGCTGGAGCGCAAGCCCGCCGCCATGCCGGACGACCCGGACGAGTGGCCGGTCGTGGACGTGTTCATCCCCACCTACAACGAGGCGCTGGAGGTGGTGCGCCCCACCGTCTTCGCCGCCCTGGCCATGGACTGGCCGGCCGACAAGCTGCGCGTCCACCTGCTGGATGACGGACGACGCGAGGAGTTCCGGCGCTTCGCCGCCGAGGCTGGCTGCAACTACATCATCCGCCCCGACAACAAGGGCGCGAAGGCCGGCAACATCAACCACGCCATGGCGCAGACCGATGGCGAATACATCGTGGTGTTCGACTGCGACCACGTGGCGACGCGCGGCTTCCTGCAGCTCACCATGGGCTGGATGCTGCGCGACAAGGGCCTGGCCATGGTGCAGACGCCGCACCACTTCTACAGCCCCGACCCCTTCGAGCGGAATCTCGTGGTCGGCCGCAAGGTGCCCAATGAGGGCCTGCTCTTCTACGGGCTGATCCAGCAGGGCAACGACTTCTGGGGTGCCGCCTTCTTCTGCGGCTCCTGCGCCGTGATCCGGCGCACGGCGCTGGAAGCGATTGGCGGCGTGCCGACCGAGACGGTCACCGAGGATTGCCACGCCTCGCTCAAGATGCAGATGGCGGGCTGGCGCACGGCCTATCTCCGCGTGCCGCTGGCGGCGGGCCTCGCGACGGAGCGCCTGGTGCTGCACATAGGCCAGCGCATGCGCTGGGCGCGCGGCATGATTCAGATCCTGCGGATCGAGAACCCGCTATTTGCCCGGGGTCTCAACCTTCCGCAGAGAATCTGCTATTTTTTGTCAACCATTCATTACCTTTTTCCTCTGCCGCGCTTCGTGTTCCTCACGGCGCCGCTCGCCTTCCTCATCTTCCAGGAGAACGTCATCGCGGCCTCGCCGCTCGCGATCGTGGCCTATGCGGGGCCGCACATCATCCACTCCATCGTGACCGCCTCGCGCATGCAGACCACGACGCGCCATTCCTTCTGGTCCGAGATCTACGAGACGGTGCTGACCGTCTATCTCCTGCCCGTGATGCTCGCGACGCTGCTCGACCCGAAGCGCGGCAAGTTCAACGTGACCGACAAGGGCGGCACGCTGGAGGAAGGCTATTTCGACATCCGCGCCGTCGGCCCCAGCATGATCCTGGCGCTGGCGCTGATCACGGGGCTGATGCTGGGGGTCTATGGCCTCTCCACCAACCCGCCGGCCAGCCTGGAATTCCAGGCCTACGCGCTGAACGTGTTCTGGGCGCTGCTGTGCCTCATCTCGGTGCTGGCCGGCATCGCGGTGGGGCGTGAGCGGCGGCAATTGCGCGAACGCGCGCGGGTGCGCGCCACCGTTCTGGCCACCGCCATCCTGCCCGATGGCCGCCGCGTCGAGGGCGTGACCGAAGACCTTTCCCTGGGCGGTGCCGCCCTGCGCCTGGACCGCCCGGAGGGCGTGGAGGATGACGCGCTCGTGACCATCGAAGTGGATACCGGCATGGACCGCACCCGCGTGCCGGCCGAGGTGTTGCGCTGGCAGGAAGGCCGGCTGCAGGTGCGTTTCGCCCCCCAGGACATGCGGGACGAGGGCGCCATCGTGCGCGTCGTGCTGGGCCGGGCCGATGCCTGGGTGGACTGGGACGACGTGCCGGCCGACCGCCCCCTGCGCTCGCTGCGCGACGTGGTCTTCACCATCGGCGGGCTCTTCGCCGGTGAATCCCAGTTCTCCCGCCCGCGCACCGTTGCGGCCAAGCCCGTCCAGGCCGCGCCGCCCGTCGCCACCTTCCAGGAGGAGGAGGAGGACGAGGAGGAGGCCCCGCCGCCGCGCCGCCGCCGCTTCTGGCACCGCACCGCCGCCACTGCCACGCTGGTGCTGGGGCTGCTGGTGCCGGGCTTCGCGCTGGCCCAGGGCGCGCCGCCGCCGCTGGCGCCCCTGCCGCCCCCGCCGGGCGCCACCCGCCCGCAGGCGGCGCCGCCCGCGGCGCCCAGCCTCGCGCCCCCGCCGGCGCCGAGCCTGGCGCCCGTCCCGCCCCCGGCCGCACCGCTGACGCTGGTGCCGCGCCCCTCCGCGCCGGCCATACCCCTCGGCGGCCCCTTGGCCGCGCCGCCGCCCGCGGCCCAGCCCTTCGCCGCCCCGTCCGAACCGCCGCCCGCCGCCCAGCCCTTCGGCCTGCCCGGCCTGTTCGGCGCGGCGCCCGCCACGGGCATCCGGCAGGAGACGCGCACGCTGAGCCAGCTCGGCCTCGCCGGGCCCATGCAGCTGCGCGGCGTGTCGGACCTGCAGGGCGTGCTCTTCGGCGTGCGCGGCGACGAGGTGGTGACGCAGGCGGTGCTGCTGCTGGAAGGCGCCACCTCGCCCGCGCTGATCCCCGAGCTCAGCCAGATCGCCATCACCATGAACGAGCAGTTCGTGGGCGCGGTGCAGCCCGACCGCGGCCGCCCGGCCTTCGGCCCGCTGGAATTCCCGATCAACCCGGCCTTCTTCTCGGACGCGAACCGGCTGAATTTCCGCTTCTCCGGCCGCTACGCCATCGAGTGCAACGACCCGGTCTCCGGCCTGCTCTGGGCCTCCATCTCCAATAACTCCACGCTGACGCTGACGCTGGAGCGGCTGCCCACCGTGCGCGACCTGGCGCGCCTGCCCGAGCCCTTCTTCGACCCGCGCCTGCTGCGCGAGCCGCTGGTCCTGCCCATCATCATGCCCGGCGCGCCGTCCGACGACATGATCCGCGCCGGGGCCATCGTCTCATCCTGGTTCGCCATCCAGGCGGATTATCGTGGCGCCACCTTCCCCGTGGCCTCCGAGATCCCGATGCAGGGCAATGCGGTGGTCTTCCTGGCGGGGCTGGACAGCGTGCCGGGGCTGGCCATTCCGCGCCTGGATGGCCCGACGCTGGCGGTGGTGGACAACCCCAATGATCCGCTCGGGCTGCTGCTGGTGGTGGCGGGGCGCACGGGCATCGAGATGGTGGCCGCCGCCACGGCGCTGGGCGCGGGCCGCGAGGCGCTGACGGGCGAACTCGCCTTGGTCAGCGCGCAGGATATCCCGGCGCGCCTTCCCTATGACGCGCCGCGCTGGGTCCGCACCGACCGCCCCGTGCGCTTCGGCGAGCTGATGGACCCGTCGGAACTCCAGGCCTTCGGCTATGTGCCCGGCCCCATTCAGGTGCCCTTCCGCACGGCGCCCGACCTCTACACCTGGCGCGGGCGGCCCCTGCAGGCCGATATCCGCTTCCGCGCGCCGCCCGGGCCCATCCTGGATGTCGCGGTGTCGCGCATGGATGTCGCCATCAACGACGTCTTCCTCCGCTCGGTCCCGCTGGCGGGTTCCGATCCGGGCTGGCCTTTGAGCTGGGTGCGCGAGCAGTTCTTCTCGACCGATCGCGGCCAGTCCACGGTGGGCATGCCCACCTACCTGATGTTCGGCCAGAACGAGCTGCAGCTGCGCTTCGACATGCGCCCGCTGCACCGCGGCGACTGCGTGGCCGTGCCGGGCGACATCCGCGCGGCGGTGGACCCGGACAGCACGCTGGACCTGACGCGGGCGCACCGCTTCGCCACCCTGCCCAACCTCGCGCATTTCGTCAGCTCGGGCTTTCCCTTCACGCGGCTCGCGGATTTCGCGCAGACGGCGGCCGTCATCCCGGAACGCCCCACGGCGGCCGAGCTGGAATCGGTCTTCACCCTGATGGGCAAGCTGTCGGCCATCGTGGGCTATCCGCCCATCGGCATGCAGGTGGCCCGACCCGACGGGCTGCAGGCGTTGGCCGACCGCGACCTGCTGGTGTTCGGTGAGCTCTCCCGCCAGCCCGCCCTGGCGCGGCTGCTGGCCGATGGCCCCATCCAGATGGAAGGCAACCGGCTGACGGTGCGGGTCAATGACGGGCTGCCCGCCTTCCGGCACATCTTCGGCGGTGAGCGGCAGGAGATGGTGGACCGCGTCTCCGCCCAGCTCGCCGCCCCCGGCGAGGCGCTGGGCGCGCTGATCGGCTTCCAGAGCCCGCTGCGCGCCGGCCGTTCGGTGGTGGCGCTGACGGGCTCCAGCCAGGAAGGGGTGGAGGCGATGATCGTGGCGCTGCGCGACCGCGAGCAGCTGCCCCGCGTGCAGGGGGACCTGGCACTGCTCTCGGGCGGGCGGGTGGATGCCTTCCGCATCGGCCCGACCTATACGGTGGGCTTGCTGCCGCCCTGGCTCTGGCCGGAATACTACCTGGGCAACAACCCCTGGACGCTGGTGCTGATGACGACCCTGGCGCTGATCCTGCTGGCGGCCCCGCTCTACTGGGTGCTGCGCCGCCGCGCCGCGCGCCGCCTGAGGGAGCGTTCGCTGTGACGCCGCGCCGCGCCCTGCTGGCCGCGCCCGCCCTGGTTCTGGCCGCCGGCGCGACGCGCGCCCGGAGCGCCTGGGCCCAGGGCACCGGGGATTCCCTGGTGCTCGCTGGGCAGCAAGGCTGGCTGTTTCCCTTCTGGGACAACCTCACCCAGTTGGACGAGGTGGCGATGCGCCAAGTGCTGGGCCTGCACACGGAAGTGATCGCCCTGCTCAAGCGCGGCAACATCGAGGTGGCCTACTGCCTCATTCCCATGAAGGCGCGCATCTATCGCCGCTTCCTGCCGGCCGGGCGGCGCTTCGCCCCGGTGGTGGAGCGGCGCTATTCCAACCTCGTCGCGGCGCTGCGGGCGGCGGGCGCGCTGGCGCCGGACCTCGCGGAGGTGATGGCCCAGGCCTCCGCCATCGACCCGCATTGGCCGGTCTTCTTCCGCAGCGACACCCACTGGACGCCGGTGGGCGCCGAGACCTGCGCGGTCGCTTTGGCAACGGCCATGCGCGCGCAGTTCCGCCTGCCGGCGCCGCCGCAGGCCGGGGTGCGGCTGGGCAGCATCCGCATGCTGCGCCTGGCGGTGGGCGACCTGGTGCAATACCTGCCGCCCGAGCAGCGCGGCGCCTTCGGGCCGGAGGAAAGCCCCATCCGCAACGTGCTGCCCGCCACCGCCGGCGCGGCCGCGCTGCTGGAGGAGGATGCCTCGGACATGCAGGTGGTGGGCACGAGCAACGTCCAGCCGCGCTTCAACTTCGTGCCCGTGCTGTCCAACCAGATGGAGCGCGCGGTGGGCCTGTCCTGGCTGCCGAACAATGTCGGCCCCTATGCGGCGCTGCTGGAGTATGTGCGGGGCAGCGAGTTCCGCCAGCGCCGCCCGCGCGTCATCGTCTGGAACCACCTCGAGAGCGACATGTCCACGCCCATCAACAACCCGAACTGGCGGCAATCGGGCCTCAACGCCGAGAGCTTCCTCAATGGCCTGCGGCAGGCGGTGCTGGCATGAGGCGCCCGCTTCTCGCCCTCCTGGCCGCGCTGGGGCTGGCCCTGGCGCAGCCGCACGAGGCCCGCGCCCAGGGCCAGGTCTATGAGCCCGCGCCGCCGCCCGGCTCGGCCTATGTGCGGCTGATGAACACGCTGCCGGCCGAGGTCGCGGTGCGGCCCGACTTCCTGCCGCCGCAGCGGCTGGGCGTCGCGCTGCCGCACCAGCGCGTCACGGCCTATACGGTGGTGGAGAACGTGGCGGGGCGCACGCTGCGCCTCGAACTCACGGAAGGGTCGCGGCGGGGCAGCGGCACGCTGACCGTGGCGCCGGGCAGCTTCGTGACGGTGCTGGTGCATCGCGGGCCGGGCGGCAACCCGGCCATGACGGCGCTGGTCGAGGACACGGACTTCAACCGCGCCCGCGCCCGCATCGCCTTCTACAACGCCCTGCCGGACTGCCCGGCGGCGGGGCTGGCGCTGCTGCCCGGTGGGCAGGCCGTGTTCAGCGACGTGCCCGCGCTGCAAAACCGCGCGCGCAGCGTGAACCCGGTGCAGGCCCAGGTGCGGGCCGTCTGCGGCGAACGCGTCTCGCCCGAATTCGGCCTGCACGGGCTGGAGGCGGGCGGCATGTATTCCATCTGGCTGGTGCCGGGCCCCGGCGCCGCGCCGCTCGCCTTCCTGCTGCGCGACAGCACGGCGCCCTTCCGCCGATGACCCGCGCCGCGCCCCGCCGCCGGATGCGCCGCGCCATGGCCGCGCTGGGCCTCGCGCTGCTCATGCCCGTGGCGGGCGCCCAGGCGCAGCGGCCGGAGGACAACCGGCTGAGCGGCACGCTGGGCGCCACGGCCGCCCTGTTCGAGCAGGCGCTCTATTGGCTGTCGCAGAACCAGCCCGAGCGCGCCTTGCAGACGCTGGACCGCATCCTGCTGGTCGAGCCCGACAATGTGGACGCGATGGTGGCCAGCATCGAGGCCGCCGCCCTGGCCGCGCAGCCCGCCACCGTGCAGCGGCACCTGGACAGCATGCGCCGCCTCATTCCCGGCGACCCGCGGCTGGCCACGGCGGAGGAGGTGGCGCGCCTGCTCTCCGACGACGCCGCGACGCTGATCGCGGCGCGGCAGCTCGCCACCGCCGGCCGCCAGGCGGAGGCGGTGGAGCGCTACCGCCAGCTGGCCGGCGGGCGGGCGGTGCCGGTGGCCATCGCCAACGAATACTACCAGGCACTGGCCGCCACCTCGGAGCAGGGCTACCGCACCGCCGTGGCGGAATTGCAGGACCGCGTCTCGGCCGACCCCAATGAAAGCCGCCTCGCCCTGCTGCTGGCCGAGCTGCTGACCTATCGTGAGGACACGCGGTCGGAGGGCATAGACCGCATGCAGTACCTCTCGGCGCGGCCGGGCATCCGTGACGCCACGCGCAACCCCTGGCGCCAGGCCCTGCTCTGGAGCGGCGACGACCCCGAGACGGCCGCGCGCATCAACGCCTACCTGCTGGTCTTCACGGGCCAGGATGGCGACCTGGACGCCAAGCTGGAACGCATCCAGGACGCCGGCGTGACGCCGGGGCAGGAGGCGCGCGCGCTGGCCTGGGCCCGCATCACCGAGCAGCGCCTCATGGATGCCGAGGTGCAGTTCGAGCGCGCCCTGCTGGAGGACGCGGAGGATGCCGAGGCGCTGGTGGGCCTCGCCGTCATCCGCAAGATCCAGAACCGCTTCGCCGAGGCGCGGGAATTCCTCGACCGCGCCATCGCCTTCGCCCCCGACCGGCAGGAGGAGTTCGAGCGTTCGGTGGGCAGCCTCGACCCGGTGGAGGTGGGCGTGCGGCAGGGCCCGCCGCCGGTGCCGGCCTCGGTGCTGGCCTGGCGTGCCATGGCCCGCAACGACCTGGACCGCGCCGACCGGCTGGCCCGTGTGGCGGCGCGGCAGCGCGGGGAGGAGCGCATCCAGGGCGAGCTGATCCTGGGCTCGATCGCGCTGCAACGCGGCGACCTGCCGGCGGCCGAACAGCGCTTCCGCGCCGTGCTGGCCCTGCGCCCGCGGCAGGAGGACGCGCTGCAGGGCCTCTACACCGCCCTGCAACGCCAGAACCGCTTCGCCGAGGCCGAAAGCCTGCGGCGGGAGACGGGCCTCGCCCCCAGCCAGGCCGCGCGCGTCGCCCATGCCGGCGCGCTGGTGGAGAATGCGCGCCGCCTCGACCATCCCGAGCAGGCGCTGGAGCAGCTGCGCGCGGCCATCGCGCTGAACCCCGCCAATCCCTGGCCCACGGTGGACCTGGTGCGGCGCCTCAAGACACTCGGCCAGGCTGAGGAGGCGCGCCGGCTGGAGCGCGGGCTGGAGGCGCGCACCGACGCCGAATCCTCCATGGCCGCCGCCCTTCTGGCCTTCGACGACGAGCGCTTCGGCGATGCGCTGGCGCTGTTCGAGCGCGTGCCGGCCCGCCTTCGCAACCCGGACATGGCGCGCATCGCGGCGCTGACACGGCGCGAATTCGAGGTGCAGCAGCTGGAGGACGCGGTGCGCGCCCGCCGGCCCGATGCGCGCGGCCGGCAGCCCGACGCACGGCGCGCCTCACCCCCCGACGCGCTGCGCGCTTCACAGCCCGACGCGCTTCGCGCGATGGTCGCCGCCGCCGGCCAGCGTGACCCGGGCGGGCTGCTGGCGCCGGCCGTGATCCGGGCATTGGGGCGCCTCGACGAACCGCAGGCGGCGGTGGAGGCGGCGCAGGCCGCGCTGCGCGCCAACCCCGATGCCAGCGTGATGTCGCGCATCCTGATCGCGGGCGCGCTGATCCAGGCCAAGCGGCCGGCGGTGGCGCAGGAGATCACCTCGCCGCTCACGCGCGCGCAGAACCTGACGGCGGAGGAGCGGCGCGAGCTGAACGCCGTGCTGGATTTCGAGGCCATGGCCGTGGCCGACGATGCCACCCTGCGGGGCCGCTTCGCCGAGGCCGAGGCCGCGCTGACCGCCCGCGACGCCCAGCGCGGCGCGGCACCCGCCGCGCGCAACCAGAACCTCGCCATGGTGCGGCTGCTGATGGCGCGTCGCCGCCTGCCCGAGGCGCGTCGCATCGTGGAGGACATCCTGCGCGAGGACCCGCGGAACCATGAGGCGCGCATCGCCCTGGTGGACATCGCCGTCGAGCAGCGCGACTGGGCCGCCGCCCATGCCGCGCTGGTGGAAGGCGCCTTCTTCTCGCCCGGCGATTTGCGGATGACGCTGGCCGAGGCGCGGCTGAACCGCGCCCAGGGCAACCAGGCCGCGACCCTGCGGCTGATGGAGGCCGCGGCCTCGCGGCGCCTCGCGGCACTCCGCGCCGATGGCGAGGTGGGGGCCGCCGCCGCGGCCGCCGAGGCCATGCGCCCCGGCGCGGGGGCCGCGCGCGCCGTGCGCCTGACCGATGCGCTGACCTCACAGATCGCGCAGGAGCTGATCCGCGCGCGGGACGAGGCGGCGGTGTGGCTGCAGAGCGGCTTGCAGATCCATGCCCGGCCCGGCTCGGGCGGCACCTCGCGCCTGACCACGCTGACGGCGCCGACCGAGGTCTCGGCCCCGCTGCCGGGCGTGGGGGGGCGGCTGACGCTGGGCGCGGACATGGTGGCGCTGCAATCGGGGCGGCTTGGCTCGGGCTTCCGGGACCAGCAATCCTTCGGCACCAACCCGCTCTTTCTCCAGCGGGACGTCACCGCGCCCGCCTTCCAGCGGCCGCAGGGCAACATCGACGGCGTGGCCCTGCGCATGACCTGGCTGCGCGAGAACATGCGGGCGGAGGTGGGTTCCACGCCGCTCGGCTTCCACCGGCCCACCTTCACCGGGATGCTGGAGGCGGTGCCGCGGATCACGGAGGGGCTGCGCCTGCGCCTGACGGCGGAGCGCACGCCCGAGACCAGCTCCATGCTCTCCTACGCGGGCTACCAGCAATCGCCTTCGCACGGGCCCTTCTGGGGCGCGGTGACGCGCACGGGCGGGCGCGTCACGCTGGAATATTCCACCAGCGACCGGCTGGGCTTCTATGGTGGCGGCGGCGCCCACATGCTGCGCGGCACCAATGTGGTGGACAACACGCGGTGGGAGGTGTTCGGCGGCGTCTACTACGCCGTGCTGCGCCAGCCGGGGCAGCAGGTGACGGTGGGCGTGGACCTGCGCCACACGGGCCATTCGCGCAACGCGGGCGGCTTCACCTTCGGCCATGGTGGGTATTTCAGCCCCGCGCGGTCCTTCGTCGGCTCCTTGCAGGGCGAGTATCGGGCGCAATGGGGCGACTGGACCTTCCGCGGCATCGGCGCGGTGGGGTGGCAGAGCTTCCGCACGGCGCTGGCCCCCGTCTTCCCGACCAACCGGGGCTACCAGGCGGCGCTGGAGGCGCAGGCGGCGGCCAACCCGGGCGTCTTCGACACGCATATCGGCGGGCAGCGCAGCAGCGGGCCCACGGGCAGCATCTTCGCCAATCTGGAATACGCCATGACGCCCAACCTGCGCCTGGGGGCGGCGGCCCGGTATGAGCGGGTGGGGAATTTCGCGGACACGGCGGGCTTCTTCTATCTGCGCTACCGGCTTGACCGGCCGCGCGCCGACCTGGAGCCGTTGTTCGCGGGCGCGCCCACCGTCTATCCCAACGTGAACGACCCGATGGTGAGCAGCTATCGCGCCGGCGCGCCGGAACTGGTGCGGATGCCCTCGGGCGCGACCCGTCCCGTATGGTGAGTTGGCTTCGCGCCGTCGGCGCCCTTCTGGTCCTGACTGGGCTGGCGGCGCTGGCCCCTCCCGCGCTGGCGTCCTGCCCCGGCCCGCTGGACATGCGCACCCTGCCGCCAGAGGCCCGGCCCGCGCCCCACCCCTGGCCGCAATGGGCGGAGTTGAACCGGGCGCTGTCGCGGCGGCTCTCGGCCACGCGGCTGGAGGAGGTGGAACTGGTCTTCCTGGGGGATTCCCTGGTGGCGGGTTGGACGCCCGCCCTGTTCCAGCATTTCTACGGCCACCGCCGGGCACTGAACATGGGCGTCGCGGGCGACACCACGCAGACGCTGCTGTGGCGCCTGCGCCAGGGCGGCTGGCCCGCCGCGCTGCGCCCGCGCGCCGTGGTGGTGCTGGTGGGCACCAACAATGCGGGCTTCGGCTGGCATGCCCTGCCCACGGCCCAGGCCATCCTGAGCGTGGTGGAGGAGGTGCGGGCGCGTGCCCCCGGCGTGCATGTGGTGCTGGTCGGACTGCTGCCCCGCGGGACCGAGCCCGACGACACCGGGCGCACGTTCAACCAGGAGGTGAATCGCTTCCTGGCCCCCTGCCCGGATGGGCGCACGCTGTTCGGGCTGGATGCCGCGGATGTGCTGCTCGATGGCAGGCAGCGCCTGACCTCGCTGGTGTCCTACGACCAGCTGCATTTGACGCCCTATGGTTACGCGATACTTTCCACCGCCTTGGAAAGCGCCCTGCGCGCCGCCCTGGAGGTGCCCGCGCCGGCCACCCGGTAGGGCGGCATCCGAGGTCCATCACGAGGGGAAGCGCCACCAATGAACCCATCGCCCACGCCTGTACTGACGCGCCGCGGCCTCGTGGCACTCGCGGCCGGCACCGCCTTGGCCGCGCCCGCCGCGCAAGCGCAGCGCCTTTCGGCCATCCGGGGCCGGGATGGGTGGCTCTTCGCGCCCTGGGACAATGTGCAGCAGGCCGACACCACCAACCTGCCCCGGGTTTGCGAAATCCTGGCCGAGGCGGTGGGGATGCTGCGCGCGGCCCATGTCGAGACGGTCATCACCCTCATCCCGTCCAAGGCCATGGTCTATCGGAACATGCTGCCGCCTGGCATGGCGCCCTCGCCCGTGGCGCAACGGCGCTACGAAGCCGCCCGCGCCGCCCTGACCCAGGGGGGCGTGCGGCTGGTGCCGGATTTGATGACGCCCATGGCGCGCGAGGCCGCCGCCCGGCCCGAACCGCGCCTCTTCTTCAAGGCCGACACGCATTGGACACCGGCCGGCGCGGAACTGGCCGCGGGGGTCATGGCCTCGGCCATCCAGGCGGCGTTCCGTTTTCCCGCCAGTCCCGGTCCGGGTGAGCGGCTGGGGCCGCCGGTGCAGCGCGTCAGGGGCCGCAACGACCTGCTGGACTTCGTCCCGCCCGAGGAACGCCGCGCCTTCCCGGCCGAATCCTTCCTGATCCGCGCGCCCGTGCCGCGCGGGGGCGCGACGCTGGTGCAGGAGGACCGCTCGGATGTGGCGGTTGTGGGCAGCAGCTTCCTGGCGCCCGAGTTCAACTTCGCCGCTGCACTCTCGGCCGGGCTGAGCCGGCCGGTCGCGCTGGACTGGAAGACGGCGAATTTCGGCCCCTACGAGACGCTGCTGTCCTACCTGCGCTCCCAGACCTTCCAGCGCCAGCGGCCTTTGCTGCTGGTGCTGAGCCTGCTGGAGGGCGCGATGGTCCTGCTGCCCAGCAACCGCTCCGCATTTCCGCAGCACGCCATGAGCACGGACGCCTTCCTGGGCGGGGTGCGGGCCGCGTTGGGCGGGTAGCGTCTGATCGCCTTTGGTGAATACCAAAGGCGTGAATCAGCCGCCCGGTAGCGTCTGATCGCCTTTGGTAAATACCAAAGGCGTGAATCAGCCGCGCGGCAGCGTCTGATCGCCTTTGGTGGATACCAAAGGCGTGAATCAGCCGCTTGGCAACGCCGTGGCGCTATCGCCACCCGTCCAGGAATGCCCGTTCCGCCGGGGTGATGGGCTGGCCCATCACGCGCTCCGGGAATTCCCAGATGACGAGGCGCGGCGGCGTCTCGCGGAAGGTCGCGCCGCCGAAGAAGGCCGCCGCCGCCCCGTGGAAGCCGCCGCCCGCCTGGGCCAGCGAGGTGATGGCCGCCCCCAGCGCCTGTTGCAGGGCGCCATGGAAGTTGGCGTTGAGCGAATAGGAGGAGCCGAGCAGCACCACCTCCGGCACCGCCTCGTCCAGCAGGCCGCCGCCCTCGGCCGCCGGCACGGTGGTGGTGGCGTCGTGCTGGCGGTCGCGGTGGGGGCGCCAGGGGTCGGGCAGGAGGTCGAGGCCCATCAGCCGCAGCAGGTCGGCCGGCGCCTCGGTCTCGGTGGGGGCCTGGGTGGTGGCGATGCCGACGCGGCGTTCGAAGGGCAGCGCCCGGGTGGCCTCGGCGATGGCCGCGGCGGCGGCGGTGGCACCCTGCTGGTTCCAATGCGTATCGGTGCGCCAATAGGCGGGTTCGCGCGCGGCGAGGGAGGACAGCGCCGGCAGCAGGGGCGCCTGGGGCAGGCCGGACAGGGCGGCCTCCAGCGCCGCCAGCCGCGCCTCGGCCTGGGCGGAACGGGGGGCGCCGCAGAGCATGTCCCGATGCACCCGCGCCTTGTCGGGCACCACGGCCAGCACGAGCGCGATGCCGCGCGCGGCCAGCGCGGCCTGGATGCGGCGCAGCGCCTCCACGCGCTCGGCCATGGCGGTCTCGGCGCCGTCGAAGGGGCGGAGTTCCTCCGTCAGGAACAGCCAGTCCTCGCAGCCCACCCGCACCGCCGGCCCGCCGGAGTTGAACAGGCCCCAGCGGAACAGCCCGCCCGCCGCGCGCACCCAGGGGTCGGCCGGGAGGTGGTGGGCGAGGACGTGGTTCACGGCCGCCGTGGTGCGGCCGTCCAGGAAGGCCTCCAGGTTCAAGGTGGGCGCGAGGCGCGCCTGCCCGGCATCGGAGCGCAGGGCCGCCACGCCCTGGTACACGCCCCAGCCGAGCAGCGCCGTGGTCAGCAGGGCCAGGGCGGTGGCGGGGGTGCGGGTCCAGCTTTGCATCGGCGCCCCCTCAGAACTGGAAATACAGGAAGGGCACGGCCGCGCGGCTGTAGAGCAGCACGAGGCCGAGCAGGAAGGCCAGGAAGGGCCACCACATCCAGACGGGGCGCGACAGGCCCGAAAGCCCCGTGGGGTGCAGGCGCAGGAAGGGCAGGCGCCCCGACAGCAGCGGCAGATAGACCAGGCCGAGCGCCAGCCAGAGGAACCACCACTGGTCCGGCGTGACCTGCCAGGCCAGCGCATCGGAGATGCCGCCCCAGTTCGCGCCGAACATGGCGGCGTAGAAGGCGAAGGCCGTGGCGAAATCCGGCGCGCGGAACGCGACCCAGCCCAGGATGACGGCCAGCATCAGCAGGGCGTGGCCCAGCAGCCAGGGCAGCGGCCCGCCGCCCGAGGCGCGCCAGAAGCGGTGCAGCGCCAGCAGGGCGCCATGCCAGACGCCCCAGACGATGAAGGTCCAGTTCGCCCCATGCCACAGCCCGCCGATGACCATGGTCAGCAGCAGGTTCGCATAGGTCCGCACGGGGCCGTGCCGGTTCCCGCCGAGCGAGATGTAGAGGTAGTCGCGCAGGAAGCGGCTCAGCGTCATGTGCCAGCGCTGCCAGAATTCCTGGATGTTGCCGGCGAGGTAGGGGTTGTCGAAATTCTCGGGGAAGCGGAAGCCGCACATCATGGCCAGCCCGATGGCCATGGCCGAATAGCCCGCGAAGTCGAAGAACAATTGCAGCGTGTAGGCGATGGCGCCCACCCAGGCCTCGGTGGTGGTGGCGGCGGGCAGGGCGAAGACGGCATCCACCAGCGGCGCCAGCGTGTCGGCCACCAGCACCTTCATGGCGAAGCCCACCATGAAGCGGCGCGCGCCCAGGCCGAATTTCTCGAAGGAGTGGCTGCGGGCGCGCAGATCCTCCGCCACCTCGGCATAGCGCACGATGGGCCCGGCGATGAGCTGGCTGAACATGGCCTTGTAGGCCGCGTAGGCCACGAAGTCGCGGCTGACGGGCACGTCGCGCCGATACACGTCCACCAGGTAGCTGACCGATTGCAGCACGTAGAAGGACAGGCCCACGGGCAGGATGATCTGCGCCCAGGGCATGGGCGTGCCGCCGAAGGCCATCACCGCATCGTTGAAGGTCTGCACGCCGAAGTTGGCGTATTTGAACCAGCCCAGCACGCCGAGCTGCCCGACAAGGCCCAGCACCATCAGCCGGGTGCGCGCGGCCTCGCCACGGCCCTCCATGGCCTGCGCCAGCCAGAAGCTCCAGAGCGTGACACCCACCAGCAGCGCCAGGAAATCCACCCGCCACCAGGCGTAGAAGCCCCAGGAGAAGACCAGGATGACGGCGTTGCGCGCGCGGGTGGGGCTCAGGAAATAGGCGACCAGGAAGGCCGGCAGGAACAGGAACAGGAACTCGAAGGAGGCGAAGATCATGCGCGGCGGGCCCGCACGGGGCGGAAAGGGGGGCGCATGGGTGGGGTCCGGCCTCGGAAAACCTGGGGTTTTGGGCTAGAACAGAACGCCGCGCGCCGCAATCGTTGATGACCCCGCGGCGCGGGCAGCCTATGATGAACTTGTCGCAAGGAAATAGCGGGAATGCGGGCGTGAAGGTGAAGCTGCAGATGGCGGACCAGGGTGCGCTTTCCTACCTCGCGCGGCGGGGCGTCTCGCCGCAATGGCGCGGCTTCGTCCGTGCCCTGATGGGGATCGCGCAGGCGCATCTGCCCGGTGAGGCGCGCCAGACCTTCCTGCGCGCCCTGGGCGAGGGAATGGCGCGGGAGATGACGCTGCCGCCCTGCGACAGCCTCTCGGCGCTGGAGGCCGCGATGAACGCCGCCCTGGCCGAGGCCGAATGGGGCTATGTGGAGGTCTCGCTGGACGAGGCGCAGGCGGCCATGGTGCTGCGCCACGCCGCCGCCCCCCTGGTCTCCCTGCCCGAGGATCCCGCCGGCGCCTGGATCATCCCGGTGCTGGAGGGGCTCTACCAGGCCTGGCTCGACGCCCAGCCCGGCGCGGTGGAGGGCGTGCCCGTGCGCCAGGCCGCGCATGAGGGCGCGCTGGTGGTGCTGCGCTACGCCCAGGCGGCGTAAGGCGCTCCATCGGGGGCGCGCGTGACGGCGCGCCATTTTTGTGCTAGGGTTCCAAGATTCGTGAGGATGGTCGGCGTGCGCCAGGGCCTGATGCACCGGATGTTAAGTGCCCGGGGCGCAGGCTGAGGTCGGTGACGCTGCCATATCTGTCGGACGGCAGGAGCAGCGAACGCCATGGCCACCCCTTCCCGCGGCAAGCCGGCCACCGCACCTCCCGCGCCGAAGGCGCCAGCGGCCCAGGCGAAGGCCCAGGCAAAGGCCAAGAAGCCGGCGCCCGTGACGTCCCCTCCGGCCAAGACGGCCGCCAAGACCAAGCCGGCCCCGGCCGCGAAGGAACCACCGCCCCGGGCAAGGGTTGCGAAGGTAGCCCCGGCCCCCGAAGTCCCTGTCCCCGAAGTCCGGGCCCCCGAAGTCAAGGCGCCCGCGGCGCCGCCAGCGCAGCCCCAGCGCCCCGTCGAATCCCACAGCAAGGTATCATCCCGTCCCGTGACCAAGTCCAAGGCGTCCACCACCGCACCCGACACCAACAGCCCCGCTTCCGAGCCGGCCGCGGAGGCCCCGGCGACGCCCCGGCCCTCCATCGTGATCGCGGCGCCGACCGACACGCCCTCGCGCGGGGGCGGGTCCATGGCCGCGCGCGCGGCGGCGGGGCGGCCGAACATGCCGCCCTCCTTCGCCGTCCGCAGCCCGGGCCGCCCTGGCTTCGCCGAGGGGCAGAACCCCGCCCCGCGCCCGCCCGCCGCCAAGATCGAGCTGAAGGCCGGGGACCATGTGGTCTACCCGACGCACGGTGTGGGCATGGTGCAGGGCATCGAGACCATCGAGGCCGCGGGCCATGCCTTGCAGATGGTCGTCGTCACCTTCGAGGAAAACCGCATGACGCTGCGCGTGCCCGTCACCAAGGTGGCGACGGCCGGGCTGCGCAAGCTGTTCACCCCCAAGGAGTTCGAGCAGGCCATCGATACGCTGAAGGGACGCGCGCGCATCAAGCGCACCATGTGGTCGCGCCGCGCCCAGGAATACGAGGCCAAGATCAACTCGGGCGACCCCATCCAGATCGCGGAGGTGGTGCGCGACCTGCAGCGCAACGCCGGCCAGCCCGACCAGTCCTTCAGCGAGCGGCAGATCTACGAGCAGGCGCTGGAGCGCCTGGCCGCCGAATACGCCGCCATCGAGAAGATCGATCGGCTGGAGGCCAGCGACCGCCTGGTGGCCTTCGCCAAGTCGAGCGCATGAGCGCAGCGGAGGAGGTCATCGCCGAACTCGAGGAAGGCTTCGCCCTCTTCGACGACTGGGAGGACCGCTACCGCTACCTCATGGAACTGGGCCGCGAGCTGGAACCGCTGGCGCCCGAGGAGATGGTGGAGGCCAATCGCGTCTCCGGCTGCCAGTCCCGCGTGTGGCTGACCACGCGCGCGGAGGGCGGCCGGCTGCGGTTGCGCGCCGCCAGCGATGCCGCCTTCGTGCAGGGCATCCTGGCCCTGTTGCTGCGGGTCTATGACGGCCGCAGCCCCGCCGAGATCATGGCCACGGGGCCGGAATTTCTGGGCCGCCTCGGCCTCGACGAGGCGCTGAGCATGTCGCGCCGCAACGGGGCGGCCGCGGTGGTCGGGCGCATCCAGGCCGCGGCGCAGCGCATGGGGGCCGAGGCCGCGGGCTGAAGGCGACGGTCACGCCCCCAGCAGCGGCAGCCCCGCCTCCAGCCGGTCGGCCGTGCCCTGGATGGCGTGGCGCAGCGCCTCGTCATCGTAATACCCGCCGACCACATGCAGATGATGGCTGATGGCGCGGCGGAAGGCCTGGAACAAGGCGCAGTCGGGCGCTTCGGGGGCGGTCCAGAAGCGGTCCCGGCCCGATTCATGCGTCAGTCCCGGCACGCGATACACCGCCTCGCCCAGTGCCAGCAGGGGCTTGCCGGCCTCCAGCGCGTTCATGCCGGCGGTGCTGTTCACCGTGATCACCCCCGCCGACCGTGCCAGCAGGGCGCCGAGCGGCACGCCGTCCACGAAGTGCACCCGCCCCGCGACGCCGGCCGCGCGCGCCATGCGCGCCACCCGCCGCGACCACCATTTCAGCCCGGGGTCGAGCGGATGGACCTTGAAGGCCAGGTGGGCATGCGGCGGCGCATGGGCGGCGAAGCTCGCCACCGTCTCGCGCATGGGCGTGTCCTGGTCGGGAAAGGGCGAATAGGCGCGGAGCGAGAAATCCATCTCCATCTGCATGGCGAAGACGAAAAGCGGTGCCTCCGCCGGCAGCCGGTCCAGCAGGCGCTGGCCGAGCCGCCGCGCGAGTGGCCGCAGCGCCAGCCGCACCCCGGTCCCCAGATAGATCGGGATGGGCGAGTTCAGCAGATGCGTCTCGAAATGGCGGAAGGGCCAGGGCAGCAGGTTGGCCATGTGGAAGGCCATGTCCCAGCTGGCCTGCCGCGCGAAGCTGTCGCGAAAGGGCGAGGGGGTGGCAAGCGGCGGCGAGGCCTCCGCCAGCCGCAGGATCTCCGCCGGCTCGCGCGGGAAATGGGACATGGCGTTGTGCCCGTCCCGCTCCAGGATGATGCGGTCCGGCCGGAGATAGCCGTAGTCGGTGGCCGCGACCGGGATGGAGCGCGCCTGCGCCGCCCCGATGGCGATGCGGTGATAGACCCGCTGCTCGCCCAGCAGCACCAGGTCGGTGATGGCCTCGCGGTCCAGGAAATCGCTGACGAAGCGCGGCCAGTCGGTCAGCGTGCCGGTGAAGTCCACCGCCCCCGGCCCGCGCCAGAACAGCTTGTCGCCCAGGCAGAGGTTGATGCGGTGGGTGGCGTGGCCGCGCCGGCGCAGCTCCGCCGCCAGTTGGTCGAAGAAGGGGCTGATGGGGCCTTGCAGGAAGAGGAAGCGCTTCACCGCCACCCCCCGGCCGGGGCGCGCCAGGCGGCGGCGGCATCACCCTTTCCCAGCAGCTTCACGCCCGCCACGCGCCGGGCGGTGGGGCTGGGCCAGCCGCGATAGGGCAGGGTTTGCGGCGGCGCGGGCGGGGCCTCGCCGGCGGCGATGCGCGCCAGCACCTCTTCCAGCAGCGGCAGGGCGGCCAGGTGCAGGGCGCGGGCGGCGGCACTGGCGCTGGTGCCGGGCGGCAGCGGCACGGCGCGCTGGGCCCAGACGCCGCCCGCATCAATGCGCGGTGCCATCTGGTGGATGCTGACGCCCGTGGCGCCCTCGGCCAGGCCGTGGAAGGCGGGGATGGGGCCGCGGTGGCGCGGCAGCAGCGAAGGATGCACGTTGATCGCACCGCGCGGCGGCAGGGCCAAGGTCTCGGCGTCCAGGATGCGGTCCAGGTGGTAGCAGACCAGCAGCTCCGCCCCGGAGGCGCGCAGCGCCGCCCGCATCGCCGCGGGCGCGTCCAGGCGCAGCGCGGGAATGCCGCGCGCGGCGCAGAGGGCGGAAAGGCGGGGCGGCCTTCGCAAGGCCCCGCCCAGCATGGGCAGGGCATGGTTCACCATCAGATAGGGCAGCAGCCCCAGGCCGCCCCGCCGTAGCGCGCGCCAGGTCGCGCTTGTGGCGCGGAAGGGGGAGGAGTGCCCCACCAGCACGAGGCGCGGGCCCAGGCTTTCGGCGAAACGCAACGTGGCCTCCGCGCTGGCGGCGCCCTCCAGGGTGAACAACGCGACCCGCAATTCCTCACGCCGCCTCCCGGGCGGCGGCGCGCAGCACCTCGATGGTGCGGTCGAGATCGGCCTCGCTGTGCTCGGAGGAGAGGAAGAAGCGCAGCCGTGCCTGGCCCTCCGGCACCACGGGGAAGCAGATGGGCTGCACATTGATGCCCGCCGCCACCAACCGGTCCGCCACGCGCATGGCCGTATAGGAATCCCCCAGCACGATGGGCACGATGCCGAAGCCTGTGGATTGCCCGGCGTCGAAGCCCGCCGCGCGCGCCTGGTCGCGGAAGCGGCGCGCATTGGCCTGCAATTTCGTCACCCGCCAGGGCTCGGCCGCGATGAGGCCCAGCGCCGCCTCGGCCGCCGCGGCCAGCGGGGGCGGCAGGCCCACGGAATAGACGAAGCCCGGTGCCGTGTGGCGCAGCATGTCCACCAGCGCGTGGCTGCCCGCGATGTAGCCGCCGGTGGAGGCGAGCGACTTGGACAGCGTGCCCATCCAGATATCCACCTCGCGCGGGTCCACGCCCTGCGCCTCGGCGATGCCGCGGCCGGTGGCGCCCAGCACGCCGAGCGAATGCGCCTCGTCCACCATCAGCCAGGCGTCATGCTTGCGGGCCAGGGCCACGAAGGCGGCCAGCTCCGGCACCGTGCCGTCCATGGAGTAGTGGCCCTCGATGAGGATCAGCGCGCGGTTGTGCCGCCCGCGCTCCGCCGCCAGCACCGCCCCGGCGGCGGCCACGTCATTGTGCGGGAAGGCCATGCGCCGCGCGCCGGACAGCCGCATGCCCTCGGCCGCGCTGTTGTGGATCAGCGCGTCGTGCAGGATCAGGTCGGCCGGCCCCACCAGGTGGCCGATGGTGGTCACGTTGGTGGCATGGCCCGAGACCATCGCCACCGCATCCTCCACCCCATGGTGCCTGGCCAGCGCGGCCTCCAGCGCCGCATGCACCGGCCGCTCGCCCGAGACGTAGCGCGAGGCCGAGGCCGAGACGCCATAGCGCGCGATGGCCGCGGCCGCCGCCGCATGGATGCGCGGGTCTCCGTTCAGCCCGAGGTAGTTGTAGGAGGAGAAGTTGATCATCTCCCGCCCCGCGATGCGCGTATGCGCGCCCGCGATGCCCTCATGGCTGTGGAAATAGGGGCTGCTGATGCCGGTCTGGCGCGAGAGGTTGCGCACCGCCGCCACCTCGCGCGAAGCGGGCAGCGTCGAGAAGTCGCGGGCGCTGGTGCTGCTGCTGGTGCCGCTGGGCGCGGCCGTGGGCGTGTTCATGCGCCCCAGCAGCGCCGTGCGCTCCTGCGGGGAAAGGCCGCGGCGGCGTGGGGGACCGCCGCTCATTCCGCCGCCTCGCGGCCGGGCTTCAATCCATCCAGCAGCAATTGCGCCACCCTCTGCACCGTCAGCCCCTCGCCCACGCCCTGAAGGGGCAATGACACCGAGAAGCGCCGTTCCAACGCCGTCCGCAGTTCCAGCCCGCCCAGGCTGTCGAGGCCGAGGCCGGCGAGCGGCGCGTCGAGGGAGATGCTATGGGCGGGCAAGCGCAGGATCCGTCCGATTTCGACGCCCACCATACGCTGAATCGCCTCCCGTGCGGCATCTTCCGCCATGGCGCGCAGCGCGGGGAGGGTGATCTCCTCCACATCGCCCTCCGCCCCCACCTGCCCGGCCAGGGCCAGGAAGGGCGGTTCGGCCAGCAAAGCCAGGCTGCGTCGGGCGGCGGGCCAGTCGAGCCGCGCCACGCCCGCCACCGCGACCCCGGAGGCGAACAAGGCCGGTAGGCGGTCCAGCGCCTCGCGCGCGGTCAGCGCCACGGCGCCCAGGCGGCGGGCCAGGCCCTCGGCGCGCGCCTCCTGGCCGGCCAGCATCCCGGCATCGGAGATCGGGCCCCATTGCACGGCCAGCGCCGGGCGGCCCTGGGCGCGGCGGCGGCGGGCCAGCGCCTCCATGCCCGCATTGGCCGCGACATAGGCCGCCTGGCCCGGGCTGCCGATGGGCACGGTGGCCGAGGAGAACAGCAGGAACAGGCCGGGGGCATCGGTTTCGGTCAGCCGGTCGAGGTGTTCGGCCGCCGTCACCTTGGCGTCCCACACCGCGCGGGCGGCGCGGATGTCGAGTCGCGCGGCCACGCCGTCCGACAGCACGGCGGCGGCATGGACCACGCCCGTGATGGGCGCCTCGGCGCGCAGCGTGTCGAGCGCGGCGGACAGCGCCTCGGCATCGGTGGCGTCGCAGGCGAGCAGGCGTGTCATGGGGCCGAGGCTCGCGGCAGCCTCCATGGCACCCGGCGCCGCCGCGCCCCGGCGCGAGAGCAGCGCGAGGCGCCGCGCGCCCTGCCCGGCCAGCCAGCGCGCCGCTTCCAGCCCGAAGCCCGTGGTGCCGCCGACCACCAGCACCCAGCCATCACCCATGCGGGCCTGGAGGGGCGTCCAGGCGGGGTGGGCGCTGGCCTCGATGGCTTCCTCCGGCGGGCGGATGACGAGCTTGCCCACATGCCCGCCCGCCTGGAGGCGGCGGAAGGCGTCCTCCACCGTCGCGGCCGCGTGGACACGCACGGGCAGGGGGCGGAAGACCCCCTCCTCCAGCCGGCGCATGAAGCTCTCCAGGTGGCGGCGGGCCAGGGCCGGGCGGGCGCGGGCCAGCTCGTCCACATCCACCGCGAAATAGCTGACATTGCGGCGCAGCGGCCGCAGGGGCGCGCGGCGCGCCTCGGCATAGTCGCGCTTGCCCAGTTCCAGGAAGCGGCCGAAGGGCGCCATCAGCGACAGGCTGCGCTCCATCGCCTCGCCGGAGAGGGAGTTCAGGCAGAGGTCCACGCAGCCCTCGCCGGGCGGTGCCGGCCAATGCGCACGAAGTTCCTCGGCGAAGCCGGCGGAGCGGCTGTCCAGCGCCACCTCCGCGCCCGCCGCCCGCAACAGGGCGCGCCGGGCCTCGGTGCCGGCGGTGGCGGCCACGCGCGCGCCGGCGGCGAGTGCCACCTGCAACGCGGCCAACCCCACGGCGCCGGCCCCGCCATGAATCAGCACGCGATCACCGGGGCCGATGCGGCCGAGTTCCTCCAGCGCGTGCACGGCGGTGAGGAAGGCCACGGGCAGGCCCGCCGCCTCCTCGGGCGGAAGCCAGCCGGGGCGGGGGACCAGCGCCTCTTCCCGCGTCACGGCGCGGGTGGCCAGCGCGCGGGGCGCCACGCCCAGCACGGCCTGTCCGGGCGCCAGGGCGCAGCCGGGACCCACCGCCTCGACCACGCCGGCCAGTTCCATGCCCAGGCCCGGCCCGGCGAAGCCCGCGCGGAGAATGTCCTCGGGCAGCAACCCCTGCGCCCACATCACGTCGCGGAAATTGAGGCCGACCGCTTGCACGGAAATCCGCACCTCGCCGGGGCCGAGCGTGTGGGCGGCCACCTCCGGCGCCGGTTGCCAGCCCAGCGTGCCGAGCTGCCCCGGCACGCCGACCCCAAGGCGCAGCGGGCCGGGCGGCGGCGGCGGGGCGGGCACCCCGGCGGCCACGCGCGGCACCAGGCGCCCGGCTTGGGTCAGAAGCTGCTCGGCCTCCGCGTCGGGGGGCGTGAGCAGGGTGGCGGCGAGGCGCCGGGCGGCGGCTTGGGGGTCGAGCCCCAAATCCAGATCATGCCGGCGCGGGCGCAGCCCCGTCATCTCATTGGCCAGAACGCGGCCCAGCGCCAGCAGCCCCGCGGCACCCGGGCGTGTGGTGGCGCCACGGGTGATGAGGTGCAGCCCCTCCGCCACGCCCTCGGCCGTGGCGGCGAGCTGCGCGGCGGCGGCGAGCCCCTCCGGCCCGGGTTCCGGCCAGGCCAGCAGGGTCGCGCCGCGCAGCGCGGCGGGGGCCGGGTGTTCGGGCAGGCGGGTGACGCGTGCGCCGGCGGCGGCCAGCGCCTCGGCCAGGGCATTGGCCCATTCCTGCTTCGCCGGGCCGTTCCAGAGGGCGAAATGCCGGCCCATGGCGGCGGGCAGCAACTGGCCGCTTTCAGGCATGGCGGCGGCCACCAGCGCGGCGGGCCAGGGCAAGGGCGGCAGGGGCAGCACGCGCGGCCGGTCCCAGCCCCCACCCAATAGGGCGGCGTTCCAGCCTGCCGCGTCCAGCAGGCGGCGCGTGGTCCACCACTCGGCGGCCAGCCCCTCGGTCATGTCCCAGAACAGGGCGGGCAGGGGTTCGGCCAGCAGCAGGGCGCCACCGGGGGCGGCGGCGCGGCGCAGCCCCTCGGCCAGGGCCTGGCCGCCCGCGCGGCGGGGCGAGAGGGCGAGGGCCAGCACCAGTTCCGCCTCGGCGGGCGGGGCGTCGGGGCCGGCGGGGTCCCATTCCGCTAGTTCGACGCCGGGCGGCACGGGCGGCGGGCGCTGGCCGGGCAGGTGGGTGGCGATGAGGCGCGCGGCGGGCGGCAGGGCGGCGCGCAGCGCGGGCAGCAGCGGGCCTTCCGTGGCGCCGGCCAGCAGCACGCGGCAGGGCCGGGCGGCGGGCCAGCCCTCCAGCAGCCGGGCCGCGCCATGGGCCAGGGCCGCGCCGAGTCGGTGCAGGCTTTCCGCATCGGGCGAGAGGCGCGCGGGCGGCATGGGCAGGCCCAGCAGCGCGGCGGGCAGGGCCTCCGCCGCCTCGGCCAGGGTGGCGAGTTCCTGGGCAAGGGCGGGCGCGTCCAGCATCACCTGCTGCCAGATGGCATGGGCGGCGGGCAGTTCCTGCGCGGCCGGCCCCAGATGGGCGCGCAGGGCCATGGCCAGCGGGCCCTCGGCGGTGGCGAGCCCGGCCTCCTGCGCCGCCGCCACCGCATGGGCGGAGAGCAGCAGCGCGGCCTCCTCCAGCGGGGCGCCGGCGGGCGGCAGGTCCAGCGCGGCGGGGTCGAGCGCGGGGGCCGCCTCGGGCCAGCCCAGCGGCACCGCCGCGGGCACCCATTCGCCGTGGAAGACGGGAGGTGCCGCGGCGCGTTCGCCGAGCGGCACGCGCTGGAAGGTGGCTTCCTCAAGCCGGGCCACGGCGCGGCCCAGCGCGTCGCGCAGGGTGATGCGTGCGGCCACGCCGCGCTCGCCGGGGGCGGTGATGGCGATCTCCGCCGCCACGGCCACCCCGCCCTCGCGGCGCGCCAGCACCCGGCCGAAGCGCACGGGCAGGAAGCCGTCGCGCGCCGGGCCATCCTCCGCGCCGCCCAGCAGGCCGAGCAGCCCTTGCAGCGCGCCATCCAGCCGCACCGGGTGCAGGTGGAAGGCGTCGTCCGGCGGGGCGGTGGCGGGCAGGTCCAGTTCCAGTCGCACCTGGCCCGTCTCGCGGCAGGTGGCGAAGCGCGTGACGGGGCGGAAGGCCGGGCCGTAGTCGAGGCCGAGCCGCGCGGCGGCCTGGGTCAGCGCCGCGCCGTCCTGCCATTCGCCAACAGCTTCGGTGGGGCCTTCGGGTTCGGGCGGGGGCGGCAGGGCGGAGAGGCGGGCGGTGGCGTGCAGCGCCCAGGCCTCGGTGCCCAGGCGTCGGCGGGATTCCAGGCGGAAGGTGCCTTCCTCGTCGAGCCGCGTGCGCAGCTCCCGCAGTGCATCGGGCACCAGCGGCAGGGGGCGGAGGATGGTGAAATCCGTCACCTCCAGCCAGGGGGTGGCGGAATGGCGCAGGAAACCCGCCTCCAGCGCCATCTCCACCATGGCGGCGGCGGGCATGATGGGCTGATGGCCAAGCGCATGGTCCGCGAGCCAGGGGGCGCCGGAGGTGTCGAGGGTGTTGCGCCATTCCTCCCCGGCCTCGCCATGGCGGTAGCCGAGCAGCCCGCCCTCGGGCGGCGTGTGCAACAGGGGGCGGGTCTCGACGCTGCGCGGCAGCCAGTGCGGCTGGGGCTCCAGCGGCAGGGCGGGCAGGGCGCGCAATTCCGCGGGGCCCTGGAAGGCGCGGCTGGCGCGCGGATCGGCCCCCTGGGCCGTGGCGGCGTCGGTCAGGGCCGGGAAGGGGTTTGCCTGGCGGGCGCGGTGCGGGCGCAGCGTGGCCATGCTGGGCACCTCGCGCCCCGCCGCGCGCAGCAGCGTGCGCAGATAGCCCTGCAACAGCGGCCGCGGCCCGATCTCCACCAGCAGGGCGGGGTTGCGGGCCAGCCCCGTGGCCATGGCATCGGCGAAGCGCACCGGCTCGCGCAGGTTGCGCCACCAATAGGCGGCGTCGCAGGCGTGGGGGTCCAGCGCCTGGCCCGTCACGGTGGAGATGAGGGGCACACCCCCCTCCCGGCCGCGCAGCCCGCGCAAATCCCGCAGCAGGTCGGCCCGCACCGGGTCCATGGCCGCCGAGTGGAAGGCGTAGTCGAGGTCGAGCGCCAGCCAGGCCCAGCGGCGTGCGGCGGCGGCCTCGGCCAGCCGCGCCAGGGCGGGTTCCGGCCCGGCCACGGTCAGCGAGGTGGGCGTGTTCACCGCCGCGATCTCGATGGGCCAGTCCTCGCCGGCGGAACATTCGGCCAGGACAGGCAGCGCGTCCTCCGGCGAGGCGCCCAGCACCGCCATGCGGCCCACGCCGCGCCGCGCCTCCTGGTGGCGGCTGCGCGCGGCGATGAGGCGGGCGGCCTGGCGCAGCGAGAGCAGCCCTGCCGCCTCGGCCGCCGCCACCTCGCCCACCGAATGGCCGAGGCAGAAGGCGGGGGTGATGCCTTCCTCGGCCAGGGCGGCGACGATGGCGTTCTGGATGGTGAAGAGCAGCGGCTGGGCGATGGCGGTGCGGGCGAGTTCCGCCTTCGTCACGCCGCGCTCCAGCAGGGCGGCGACGGACCAGCCGAGATGCGGCGCCAGCGCGGCATCGGCGCGTTCCACGGCGGCGCGGAAGGGGGCGCTGCCGCGCATCTCGGCCGCGCCCATGCGGGCCCAGGCGGCGCCATTGCCGGTGAAGAGGAAGCCCAGCCCCGCCCCATGCCCGGCCTTGCCGGTGGCGAGGCCCGGAACCTCCTCGCCGCGCGCGAAGCTGGCCAGGGCGCGGGCGGGGCGCGGGCCGCGCAGCACGAGGCGATGCGGGCGCAGCGCACGGTGCCGGGCCTGGCCGCGCGCCAGCGCGGCGGCGCGGGCGGGCGTGGCCTTGGCCAGCAGCGTGGCCCAGTCGCCCGCCAGCCTTCGCAGTGCGGTGGCGCTTTGCGCCGAGAGGATCAGGGGCGGTGCCTCCCCGCTGTCCGCGCGCGCCACGGGGGCAGGGGGCGCGGCGCCCAGCAGGGCGCAGGCATTGGTGCCGCCGAAGCCGAAGGAATTCACCGCCACCGCCCCGCCCGCGAAGGGCATGGGCTGCGTGGCGGGTATCAACCCCAGCCGGTCGAAGGGGATGTTGGGGTTGGGCGTCTCGCAATGCAGCGTGGCGGGGATGCGCCCCGTCTCCAGCACCACCAGCGCCTTCAGCAGGCCCACCAGCCCCGCCGCCGCCTCGGTGTGGCCGATGTTGCTCTTGACCGAGCCGATGGGCAGCACCCCGCGCCGCCCCGGCAGCGCCTGGGCGATGGCCGCGGCCTCGATGGGGTCGCCCGCCGGGGTGCCGGTGCCATGTGCCTCGAAATAGCCAAGCTGGGCGGGCTTCACGCGCCCCGCCCGCAGCACGGAGGCGATCAGCGCCGCCTGCGCCCCCGCATCGGGCAGGGAGATGCCATTGGTGCGCCCCGCCCCGTTCACCCCGCTGGCGAGGATGACGCCACGCACCGCATCGCCATCGGCCAGCGCGGCGGCGAGTGGCTTGAGCACCAGCACCACCCCGCCCTCGGCCCGCACATAGCCATCCGCGCCCGCGCCGAAGGCCTGACAGCGGCCGCGCGCGCTGAGCATGCCCGCCCGCCAGAAGCCGCCGAAGGGGAAGGGCGAGAGCAGCATGTTCACGCCGCCGACCACCGCCGCCGGGATGCGGCCGTGGCGCAGCGCCTCGCAGGCCTCGTGCAGCGCCACGAGGGCCGAGGAACAGGCGGTGTCCACCGTCATGGCCGGGCCGCGCAGGTCGAAGACATTGCCGATGCGGTTGGACAGGATGGAGAGCGCGCTGCCCGCCATGGTGTAGCGGTCGCCCGCGCCGGTGTCCTCCTGGTGGAGGTTGCCGTAATCCGTCGTGGAGCCGCCGACATAGACGCCGATGGGCTGGCCGGCCATGCGGTCCTCGGGCCAGCCGGCGTCTTCCAGCGCGCGGCGCGTCAACACCAGAAGCAGGCGCTGCTGCGGGTCCGTCTCATCGGCCTCGCGCGGGGAGATGCCGAAGGCGGGCGCGTCGAAGCCCGCGACATCGCCGATGGTGCCGGCACGGAAATGCGGGGCGCGGCCGACCTCACCCGGGCGGGGGTGCAGGAAGCGGGACTGGGCGAAGCGGTCGGCCGGCACCTCGGTCACGGCGTCCAGCCCCGCCTCCAGCAGGCGGGCGAAGGCCGCGAGGTCCGGCGCGCCTGGCAGGCGGCAGGCCGCGCCCACGATGGCGATAGGCGGGCCGCCGCCGGCCATGGTAGGAACGGTCATTATCATGCCCTCGCACGCAACCGACGCCGCTCAGACCCGGCACCGGCGGCGGTGCCGCGAAAGGCCATGTTACACCACATAAAACCTGGACGAAAGAAGCACCCCCGGAAAGTCAACCACAAATATATCTCGTGCCGGCAACAACTTGCGCCGGGATCGGGGGTTACGGGCCGCGGGGCCCCGTCTGCCGACATCATTATTCCTGCAAAAGCGTGGCGAGCGCCCGTTCCTGCACCTCGGGGCGCGGCTCGCGGCCGCAGAGGCGGTCCAGGAAACGCTCGGTCTCGCGGAAATGGTCGCTCCAGGTGGGCGTGCGCCATTGGGCCAGGCGCTGCAGCTGCGCCTGGCGACGGGCATTGCCCGGCTCGGCCAGGGCGCGCACCGCGCCGGACCAGCCGTGAAAATCCAGGGGATGGAAGAATTCCGGCACATGGCCGCCCACCTCCCGCGCCGGCGGGATGTCGGACGCGATGACGGGCGTGCCACAGGCCAGCGCCTCGGCAACGGGGATGCCGTAGCCCTCGGCGAAGCTGGGCGAGAGCAGGGCCGCGGCGCCCCGGACCAGCCGTGCCACCTCGGGGTCCGGCAGGCGGCCGCATTCCTCGACCAGCCCGCCGAAATCCACGCGCTCCAGCATGCGGAACACGTCCTCATTGTCCCAGCCGCGGCGGCCGATGATGCGAAGCCGGGGCGTGCCCGGCTGCCCCTCCCGCGCGAATTGCCGCCACATCTGCAGGGCGAGGAGATGGTTCTTCCGCGGCTCGATGGTGCCGACCATCACGACATAGGGCGCGGCGCGCGGGGTCTCGGACATGGGGATGGAGGCGTTCGGCAAATCAAGGCCGAGGCCCACCGCCTGCACCGGCGGCTGGGCGAGCCCCGCCTCGCGCAGGCGGGTATGGAATTGCAGCGCGACATGCCGGGTGGGCGTGATGACCCCGGCCGCGAGGGCGGAGATCACACGCAGACGCTGGGCATGTTGAACAGTGGAGTGCGGGCGGCAATACTCGGGAAAGCCGAGCGGGATCAGGTCATGCAGCATGGGCACGAATCGCGCGCCGGCGGCCACCACGCCCGCGATCGCGCCCTCCTTGTGAACGGCCCGGTGCGAGGTGACGAGGAAGACGCTGTCCTTCTTCTGACCGAGGCGCTGTGCCAGCGCCCAGCGCCCGCCGCCCCAGAGCCGACGCGACAGCGCCGCCGCGGCCATGGCCCGGAACCGCGCGAGCCCGCCCTCCTTGCCCGGCGCGACCACCGCGTCGGCCTCGGTCAGCAGCGAGCGCGCGAAACCGTCCGGCAGGGCCGCGAACCATCCCCAGGGGGACTGCGCGACGAAGGTGACGCGGCTTTCGGGCAGGGCACGCCAATGCCGCGCATGCGCGATCTCGACACGATCCACGCCGCTCGGCTGTCCATGCCATGCGAGCCCCAGCAGGCGCGAGATGTCGAGGACGATATGCACAGCTCAATTGTCCCCATTTTTGCAATTTTGGAAAGAGATCGTTTACGCAATGCGTAAGGCGCGGAGCATATTACAGGGTCTTCGCAAATGAAGGGTGACGAAAAAATGAGCATCTGGCGCCAGCCAACCACTATCGAACACATTACTGCGCGTGCCACAGGCACCGTAAACGGCCATCTTGGCGTTCGTGTGACCGAAATCGGCCCTGATTACATTCTGGGCGAAATGCCTGTCGATGAACGACACGTTCAGCCCTTCGGCATGATCCATGGCGGCGTCTCGGTGGTGCTGGCGGAGACACTGGGCAGCCTGGCCTCCATGATGGCCTGCGAGCCTGGTTTCATCGCCGTCGGGCTTGAAGTCAACGCCAGTCACCTTCGTCCTGTTCCGAAAGGAGATGTGGTCCGTGGTCGCTGCACTCCCGTCCGAATCGGACGCACTGTGCAGGTGTGGAACATCGAGCTGCGGCGCGGCGACGGGCATCTTTCTTGCGTGTCCCGTCTGACCACATCCATCATAGAGGCACGCACCGAATGACACGACCCAAGATTGCGCTGATCGGAACGGGCGGCACCATCTCTTCCCTCGGGGAAGATCCTTTTGACATCATCGATTACGGGCGGCACGGGCGCATCATGAATGCGCAGCAGTTGCTCGATTATTGGCCACAAGTCGCGCAGGTCGCGGATGTGCGTCCCGTGAAATTCTCCGCCCTGCCCTCCACCGCCATCGGCCCGGCCCAGTGGCTGGACCTGGTGCGGGCCTGCCACCAGGCGGTGGCGGACATGCCGGACCTCGATGGCATCGTGGTGACCCATGGCACGGCCTCGCTGGAGGAGACGGCGTATTTCCTCTCGCTCACCGTCAAGCTGGACATTCCGGTGGTGGTGGTGGGGGCGCAGCGGCCTTCCTCCGGCCTGTCCTCCGATGCGGGGATGAACCTCGCCAATGCCTGCCGCGTGGCGGGCGACCCCGGGGCGCGCGGGCTGGGCGCGCTGGTGCTGCTGAATGACGAGATCCATGCGGCGCGCGAGGTGACCAAGACCAGCACCAGCCGGCTCCAGACCTTCCGCAGCCCCGATTTCGGCTGCCTGGGCCATGCCGATGCCGACAAGATCGCCTGGTATCGCCGCCCGCTGCGGCCGGTGGGCAAGGCCACGGAATTCGACGTGGCCGGGCGGGAGAGCCTGCCGCGGGTGGACATCGTCTATTGCTATGGCGGCGCCGATGGCGCGGCGGTAGATGCCTTCGTGGCGGCGGGCGCGGAGGGGCTGGTCTCGGCCGGCTTCGCGCCTTCCTTCGTGACGCCCGACATGGCGGAGGCCTTCACGCGCGTCATGGCCGGCGGCGTGGCGGTGGCGGCGAGCACGCGGGCGGGGTCGGGGCGGATGTTCTACACCACCCGCATGCGCGAGCCGGGCTTCGTGAACGCCGACAACCTGAACCCGCAGAAGGCGCGTATCCTGCTGATGCTGGGGCTGACGGTGACGAAGGATGTGGCGGGGCTGAACGCGATCTTTGAGACGTATTGAGCTTTTGCGCGGCCGATTCACGTCCCGGCCATGCCGCGACGATCGGACGCGGGTCGTGCGGCCGATTCACGTCCCGGCTGCGCCGGAACGATCGGACGCTACATGAGCTTCTCATACCCCGCGCGCCAGGCCTCGGGCATGGGCGCGGGGCGGCGCGTCTCGCGGTCAATGAAGACGATCACGCTTTCGGCGGTCGCGAAGCAGAGGTCATCCTTGAACAGCCCCTGCGCGATGGTGATGGAGGAATTCCCCACCCGCGCGATGGCGCTGCCGATG
The DNA here is from genome assembly GCF_014196305.1 of Roseococcus suduntuyensis. GTDB lineage: Bacteria > Pseudomonadota > Alphaproteobacteria > Acetobacterales > Acetobacteraceae > Roseococcus > Roseococcus suduntuyensis. The sequence goes on along the minus strand of NZ_JACIDJ010000001.1, from coordinate 496,289 downwards.
CGGACCTGGCCGGGATAGAAGATCTCGGCCAGGTATTCGATGGACACCTTCCGCAACGCGGACGCCATTCCGCGTTCATGCGGCAGGCCGGAGACGGCGCAGATGATGTCGCCGCGCCCGGCCTCGCAGAGTGCGGCGATGGAGGCGTTGTTCACATGCCCGTTGAAGTCGGTGTCCTGGATGCGGAGCTTTTCTTCCGTCCAGAAGGGGTATTCGCTCCGCATGCCGGTCAGAACGCGCTCAGCCCGCCATTGCGGATGGTCACCTGCCGGGCGGCGCAGATGTTCACCCCCCGCAGCTCGGCCGCGCGGCCGTTCACCCAGACCACGCGGAAGTCATAGCGGGTGGCGTTGGCGGCCTGGTAGTTCACGAAGCGGCCAGGCGGCAGCATGGAAGTGCCCAGTTGGTCCCGCCCCCAGGCATTGATGGCCGACGGGCTGAAATACAGTTCCCGCACCGTCAGGCCCGACTGGTTGGCGATGCGGAAGCGCGTGTCGCAGCCGGGGGCAGGCCGAAAGGGCACCACCTGCTGCTGCACCGGCGCCACATAGACCGGCTGGACCACGGTGGGCCCCTGCTGCGGCACGCAGGCGGCGAGCAGGGTGGAGGCGGCGAGAACCCCGGCGGCGATGAGCTTCTTCATGGTTGGTTTCCTACCCAATGACGCCGCCATGTTACCCAGGATTCCCTTACTGGAAAGCTAGGGTAACGTCAGGCACCGCCAGCCGCCCCCCCGCGCCTTCAGGCGCGGCCAGCGGCCTTGTCGGCCTCGTAGCGCGCCTTGTTCTCGGCATTGGCGGGGTAGAGGCCGGGCAGGGCCATGCCATCCTCCACCTGCTTCATGATCCAGCCTTCCAGGCGTTCCTGCTCGATGGCCTCGGTGGTCACGGCGTCCACGATGTCGGCGGGGATCAGCACGCAGCCATCGGCATCGGCCACGATGATGTCGCCCGGGAAGACGGCCACGCCGCCGCAGCCGATGGGCTCCTGCCAGGCCACGAAGGTGAGGCTGGCCACGGAGGGGGGGGCCGCGCCGCCGGCGCACCACACGGGCAGGCCGGTGCCGTTCACGCCGGCCACGTCACGCACCGCGCCATCGGTCACCAGCGCGGTGACGCCGCGCTTGGCCAGCCGCGCGCAAAGGATGTCCCCGAAGATGCCGGCGTCCGTGACGCCCATGGCATCGGCCACGGCGATCACGCCCTCTGGCATGGCTTCGATGGCGGCGCGGGTGGAGATGGGGCTGGCCCAGGAGGCGGGGGTGGCCAGGTCCTCGCGCGCGGGGACGAAGCGCAAGGTGAAGGCCTCGCCCACCAGGCGCTTGCCTTGGGCCGCCGGCGTGAAGGGCGCGGCGCCGCGCATCCAGACGGAGCGCAGCCCCTTCTTCAGCAGCACGGTGGTCAGCGTCGCGGTGGTGATCTTTTCCAGCGCGGACTTGGTCTCGGGCGAAAGCGGCATGGGGGACGGCTCCGGTACGAATTCGGAGCGGTTTTCCGTCCCCTCGCCGCGCGCGTCAATCAGGCGGTCTTTTCCACCGTGAGGCCAAGTTCCTCGATCATGCGTTCGCGCATCAGGAATTTCTGCACCTTGCCGGTGACGGTCATGGGGAATTCCTCCACGAACTTCACGTAGCGGGGAATCTTGTAGTGGGCGATCTGGCCCTGGCAGTGGGCGCGGATTTCCTCGGCGGTCGCGCTCTCGCCGGGCTTGAGGCGGATCCAGGCGCAGAGTTCCTCGCCGAATTTCGTGTCGGGCACGCCCACCACCTGCACCTCGGCCACCTTGGGGTGGCGGAAGAGGAATTCTTCCACCTCGCGCGGGTAGATGTTCTCGCCGCCGCGGATGACCAGGTCCTTGATGCGGCCGACGATGTTGCAGAAGCCTTCCTCGTCGATCACGGCCAGGTCCCCGGTGTGCATCCAGCGCGCGGCATCAATGGCCTCGGCGGTGCGCTCCGGCTCGCCCCAATAGCCCTGCATCACCGAATAGCCGCGGGTGCAGAGTTCGCCCGCCGTGCCGCGCGGGACGATGCGGCCTTCCGCATCCACGATCTTCACCTCCACATGCGGGTGGATGCGGCCGACGGTGGAGACGCGGCGCTCGATGCTGTCCGTCGTGCTGGACTGGAAGCTGACGGGGCTGGTCTCGGTCATGCCATAGGCGATGGTGACCTCGGACATGTGCATGTCCGTGATGGCGCGGCGCATCACCTCGATGGGGCAGGGCGAGCCCGCCATGATGCCGGTGCGCAGCGTGGTCAGGTCGAACTTGGCGAAATCCGGGTGGTTCAGCTGCGCGATGAACATGGTCGGCACGCCGTAGAGGGCGGTGCAGCGTTCGGCCTGCACGGCCTCCAGCGTGGCCAGCGGGTCGAAGCCCTCGCCGGGATAGACGATGGCCGCGCCATGCGTGGTGCAGGCGAGGTTGCCCAGCACCATGCCGAAGCAGTGGTAGAGGGGCACCGGGATACACACCACGTCGCGCTCGGTGAAGCGCTGCGCCTCGCCGATGAAGAAGCCGTTGTTGAGGATGTTGTGGTGCGTCAGCGTGGCACCCTTCGGCGCGCCCGTGGTGCCGGAGGTGAATTGGATGTTGATGGGGTCGTCGCATTGCAGGCGCGACGAGACCTCGTGCAGATGCGCGCGAGCGGCGTCGCTGGCCGGCTCCATGAGCGCGGAAAAATTCAGGTAGCCCTTGTGCGTCTCGGCGCCGATCTGGATGCGGTGGCGCAGCAGCGGCAGTTTCTCCGCGCCCAGCACCTCCAGCATGGTGACGTATTCGGAGGTCTTGAAGCGCGTGGCCGTGATGATGGCGGCGCAGCCGGCCTTGTTCAGCGCGTATTCGACTTCCGTGAGCCGATAGGCCGGGTTGATGTTCACCAGGATCAGCCCCGCGATGGCGGTGGCGTATTGCGTCAGCGCCCATTCGCTGTTGTTGGGCGACCAGATGCCGATGCGATCACCCGGCTTGAGGCCCAGCGCCAGCAGGTTCGCGGCGACGTCCTCGGCGCGGCGCAGCATCTCCCCATAGGTCCAGCGCACGCCCTGGTGGCGGACGATGAGGGCCGGGCGGTCGGCGAATTGCTGCGCCGCGCGGGTGAAATGCGTGCCGATCGTCTCGCCGAACAGGGGCGTGGACGAGGCGCCATGGACGTAGCTGTCGGCCATTCGGCCCTCCCTGGGGTTTGATGCGATTCTACAGGGATTCTTTGGCCCGCGCGATGAGGCTTTCCAGCGGTTCAGTGACGTCCAGCACCAGCGGGCTTTCGTCGGCGCCGGGGGGTTCGAGGGTGGCGAACTGGCTGTCCATCAGGCTGGCCGGCATGAAGTGGCCGGGGCGGGCGGCCTGGCGCGCGGCGATGAGGTCCGGCGCGCCTTCCAGGTAGATGAGGCGCAGGCCGGGCGCGGCTTCGCGCAGCCGGTCGCGATAGGCGCGCCTGAGCGCCGAGCACGCGACGACGCCGGGTTGCGCCGCGAGCCAGGCGCCCAGCGCGTCCAGCCAGGGCCAGCGGTCGGCATCGGTCAGCGGGATGCCGGCCTGCATCTTCGCGATGTTGCCAGCAGGGTGGAAGGCGTCGGCATCGGCGAAGGGGAGGGACAGCGCCTCGGCGAGCGCCGCGCCGAAGCTGGACTTACCGGAGCCGGAGACGCCCATCACCACCACGCGCATCAGCGGCGCTTCCGGGAGCGGAAGTTTGTGGAAGTGGGAGCGCCTTCCGAGAATGCGGCCGCAACGCGGCCGCCGCGCCCAGACCAACCGCGCAGCCCGCGCGTCATGCCCGCGGCGCAGAAGCCAAGCGCGCGGAGCGCGCGCCCGGCGCTTGAGGGCGCAAAGACACTCAAGCCAAGCCGCCGGAGCCGCCGCCCGGCGCTTGAGGGCTTTCCAAATGCCCCCCGAACCCCTTCCGCATGGCGCTCAGCGCCTTGTCGGCGAAATTCTCCTCGCCCCGGCTGCGGAAGCGGGCGAAGAGGCTCGCCGCCAGGACCGGCACCGGCACGCCGTTCTCGACGGCCGTGTCCACCGTCCAGCGCCCCTCGCCGCTGTCGCCCACATGGCCGGAGTAGCTGGACAGCGCGGGGTCCTGCGCCAGCGCCTGCGCGGTCAGGTCCAAGAGCCAGGAGGCGACGACGCTGCCGCGGCGCCACGCTTCGGTCACGTCTTCCAGCGCGAAGTCGAGTGGGGCGGGCGCGCGGCGCAGCAGGTCCAGCCCCTCGGCCATGGCCTGCATCATCCCGTATTCGATCCCGTTATGGACCATCTTGGCGTAGTGCCCGGCGCCGTTGGGGCCGCAATGGACGTAGCCGCGCGGAGGGCGCGGGTCGCCTTCGCGCCCGGGGGTGGGCGGGGCCGCGGCTTCGCCAGGGGCGAGCGCGGCGAACAGCGCGTCCAGACTTGCCACCACCCCTGGCTCGCCGCCGATCATCAGGCAATAGCCGCGCTCCAGCCCCCAGACGCCGCCCGAGGTGCCGATGTCGAGGTAATGCAGCCCATGCGCGCGCGCCTCGGCCGCGCGGCGGGCGCTGTCCTTCCAGAAGGAATTGCCGCCCTCGATCAGCACGTCGCCGGGGGAGAGCAGGGCGTGCAGTTCGCGCAGCGCGGCCTCCGTGGCCTCGCCGGCCGGCAGCATCACCCACACCGTGCGGGGTGCGGGAAGGGCGGCGACCAGAGCCTCCAGGCTCTCGGCGCCCTGCGCGCCCTCTGCCGCCAGGGTCGCCACGGCCGCCGCGTCGCGGTCGAAGCCCGCGCCCGGGATGCCCGCGCGCATCGCCCGCCGCAGGATGTTGGCGCCCATCCGTCCCAATCCGACCATACCCAGGCGCATCACGCTTCCCCCGCTGTTCCCCCCATGATGTGATGCCGCCAACCCGGAGGAAAGCCATGCGCGCACTGCCCCCCCAAGGCCAGGACTGGCCCGAACTCAAGCAGGCCCTGCTGGACGCCAAGGCCCGCGACTATTCCTGGAAGCGCGGCCGCATGGCGGTGTTCTTCTACTATTTGGATGAGGCCTTGGAGCGTCTCCAGCAGGAGGCCTACATGACCTTCTGGACCGAGAACAACCTCGGCCAGCGGGCGTTTCCCTCCCTGGCGAAGCTGGAGGGCGAGGTCACGGAGATGGCCCTCTCCCTCATGCACGCGCCCGAGGGCGCGGCCGGCAGCTTCACCTCCGGCGGCAGCGAGAGCATTTTTCTCGCACTGCTGGCGGCGCGGGAACGCGCGGGGAAAGCCAACCCCAACATCGTGATCCCGGACACGGCGCACCTCACCTTCGACCGCGCCGCCTGGTATCTCGGCATCGAGGTGCGCCGCGTGGCGGTGGACCGCGAACGCCGCAGCGACGTGATGGCGATGGCGGCGGCGGTGGACTACGACACCATCGCGCTGGTCGGTTCCGCACCCAACTACCCCTTCGGCGGGATTGATCGCATCGAGGCGCTGGGCCAACTCGCGCAACAGCATGATCTCTGGCTGCATGTGGATGCCTGCGTGGGCGGCTTCCTCAACCCCTTCCTGTCGAAGCTGGGCGCCGATGTGCCGGCATGGGATTTCGCGGTGCCCGGCGTGACTTCCATCAGCGCCGACATCCACAAGCACGGCATGGCGCCCAAGGGGGCTTCGCTGCTGCTGGTGCGCGATGCGGCGCTGAAGCAGCACCACCGCTTCGAAAGCAGCGCCTGGGCGCGCGGCACCTACGCCGCCTACACCGCGCAGGGCACCAGGCCGGGCGGCGCCGTGGCGGCCGCCTGGGCGGTGATGATGCATCTGGGCGAGGCTGGCTACCTCGACTGCGCGCGGCGCATCATGGCGGCCCGCGCCACCATCGCGGCCGGCGTGGCCGCGATCCCGGGGCTGGAGGTGCTGCCGGGGAACCACGCCATCATCGTCTATCGCAGCACGGACAAGGCGCTGCCCATCGGCCGCGTCGCCACGGCCATGGATCAGCGCGGCTGGCTGGTGTCGCGCCAGGCGGAGCCGGATGGCATCCATCTGCACATCAACCCGCTGCACGCCGAGGTGGCGGAGGAATACCTCACCGACCTGCGCGCCGCCGTGGCCGAGGCGCGGGAGGGGGCGGCGCCGGAGATGGCCGCGGGGCGCGCCTATTGAGGCTGGATGTCCTCGTCATCGGGGGCGGGCAGGCGGGGCTGGCGGCGGGGTATTTCCTCCGCCGCACCGCGCTTTCCTTCGAGATCTGGGACGAGGGCGAAACCCCCGGTGGCGCCTGGCCGCGCGCCTGGGATTCACTGACGCTGTTCTCGCCCGCCGCGCATTCCTCGCTGCCCGGCTGGCCCATGCCCGCGCCGGCGGATGGCGGCTATCCGCCGCGCGACGCGGTGGTGGAATATCTGGCGGCCTATGAGGCGCGCTACAGCCTGCCCGTGCGCCGCCCGCGCCGCGTGACGGCCGTGCGCGCGGGCACGGATGCGCTGGTGGTGGAGGCCGATGGCATCACCGCCGAGGCCCGCCACGTCATCAGCGCCACCGGCACCTGGGCCGCGCCCCACATCCCGGACGTGCCGGGCCGCGCGCTGTTCCGGGGCGTGCAGATGCACTCCGCGCAATATCGCCGGCCGGACACCTTCGCGGGCCAATCCGTGCTGGTGGTGGGCGGCGGCAATTCCGGCGCGCAGATCCTGGCGGAAGTCTCGCGCCACGCCGCCCGATGCACCTGGGTGACGGAACGCGAACCGGTCTTCCTGCCCGACGACGTGGACGGCCGCGTGCTGTTCGAACGCGCCACCGCCCGCTGGCAGGCTGAGCGCGAGGGCAAGCCACCGCCGCAGCAGTTGGGCGGCCTGGGCAACATCGTGGCCGTGCCGCCGGTGCGCGAGGCGCGGGCGCGCGGCGTGCTGGTCTCGCGCCCGCCCTTCGCGCGGCTGGACGCGCATTCCGCCATCTGGGCCGATGGCGCGCGCATCCCGGCCGACGCCATCCTCTGGTGCACCGGCTTCCGCCCCGCGCTGTCGCACCTGGCGCCGCTGGGCGTGGTCGAGGCCGATGGGCTGGTCCGTGTGGACGAAGATGGCCGCAGCCTGCGCGAGGCGCGCCTCTGGCTGCTGGGCTATGGCGACTGGACGGGGATGGCGTCCGCCACGCTGGCCGGTGTCACGCGCGCCGCGCGGGCGGTGGCGCGCGGTATCGCGGGGTGATGTCATCCGCCGGGCATGTGGCTGTCATCGCCGCGTCACGCGGGGTGCCTAGACATCCGGAGGAATTTTCGTGAAAGGCCAGCCATGACCGACATCGCCAGCGACATCCAGCGCCTGCTCGAACACAAGGCCAATGGCGCCTATGGCCTCAGCGGCGTGAACCAGCAGCAGCACGCCTTGCAGGCCGCCTGGCTGGCCGAGCGCGAGGGCCACCCCGAGGCGCTGGTCGTCGCCGCCCTGCTGCACGACATCGGCCACATGGTGCACCATCTGGGCGAGAACCCCGCCGAACGCGGCATCGACGACCGGCATGAGGAGGTGGGGCAGGCCTTCCTCGCCGCGCATTTCGGCCCGGAGGTGACGGAACCCGTGCGGCTGCACGTGGCCGCCAAGCGCTATCTCTGCGCCAAGGAGGCGGATTACTTCGCCAAGCTCGCCCCCGACAGCGTCCGCAGCCTGGAATTGCAGGGCGGCCCCATGTCGGCCGAGGAGGTCGCGGCATTCGAGGCCCTGCCGCAATGCGCCGAGGCGGTTCAACTGCGCCGCTATGACGAGCAGGCGAAGGTGAAGGGGCTGGAAACGCCGCCCGTGGCCCACTTCATGCCGGCGGTGCGGCGCTGCCTGCGCGGGTAATTTTTCTTCAGCTTTGCGCGCGCATGCTGGGTGGATGCGCGCCCTTCTCCTGCTGCTTCTCGCCACCCCGGCCGTCGCCCAGCCCGTCTGTGACGCGGCGCGGCTTGGCACCGTCTCCTGCCAGGCCGGGCGCATGTGCGAGTGCCGCTTCGAACGCGGCGGCAGCCTGACCGGGCTGCCGGATGGGTATCGCTGGGATTGCGGCACGCTCCGCCCGAGCTGCCCCAGCCAGGAACTCCGCCCGCAAAGCCCCTGGCCGTCCTACATGCCGCCGCCGCAAATCCTGTTGGAGCGGCAGATCAATCCGTCTCGCCCGCGTTATTGAGGCGCAAGGTTCACCGCCCCGGCCGCAGCCGCTTCTCCGCCTCCACCACCAGCAGCAGGACGACACCCATCCCCAGCACGATGGCGCCCTCGCGCCAGCCCAGCGGCGCCGTCTCGAACAGCAGCTGGAAGGGCGGCAAATAGGTCAGCGCCAGCTGCGCGGTGATGGCCGCGGCCAATCCCGCCAGCACGGCGGGCGTGCCCACCACCCCCACCCAGGTCAGCGAGGTGCCATGCACGTAGCGGACGCTGAACAGGTAGGCGATCTGCATCACGACGATGCCGTTCACCACCATGGTCCGCGCCACCTCCAGCGGCAGCCCCTGCGCCCTGGCCCAGAAAAAGATGCCGAAGGCCCCGCCGGCCATCAGCAGCGCGGTGAAGGCGATGCGCCACACCAGCTCGCCCGTCAGTAAAGGTTCGCTGCGCGGGCGGGGCGGGCGGCGCATGGTGCCGGGCTCGGTCGGCTCGAAGGCCAGTGGCGTGCCGAGTGCGACGGCGCAGACCATGTTCACCCACAGGATCTGCACGGGCGTGATGGGCAGCGTCATCCCCACCGCGATGGCGGCGAGGATGGTCATGGCCTGGCCGCCATTGGTGGGCAGCGTCCAGCGGATCACCTTGCGGATGTTGTCATAGACCGTGCGCCCCTCGCGCACCGCCGCCACGATCGAGGCGAAGTTGTCATCGGCCAGCACCATGTCGGCGGCCTGCTTGGCGGCCTCGGTGCCCTTCGCACCCATGGCGATGCCGACATCGGCACGCTTCAGCGCCGGCGCGTCGTTCACGCCATCGCCGGTCATGGCCACGGTCAGCCCCGCGGCCTGGAGCGCGGTGACGAGGCGCAATTTATGCTCGGGCGTGGTGCGGGCGAAGACGGTGACGCGGCTTGCGGCCTCCCGCAGGGCGGGTTCGTCCAGCGCGTCCAGCTCCCGGCCGGTCATGGCCACGGGGTCCTCGGCGAGGCCCAGTTGCCGGGCGATCTCGCGCGCCGTCGCCGCATGGTCGCCCGTGATCATCACCACGCGGATGCCGGCGGCGCGGGCGTCGCGCACCGCCTCCAGCGCCTCGGGGCGCGGGGGGTCTATGAAGCCCACCAGCCCCAGCAGGCGCGCGCCGCCGGGCAGCGCGTCGGGTCCCGGCAGACTGCCCGCAGGCGCGGGCAGGGCGGCGAAGGCCAGCACGCGCTGGCCCCGCGTGGCCAGGGCCTCGGCGCGGGCGTGCCAGTCGGTGCCGTCCGGCGCGCAGAGGTCCAGCACGCGTTCGGGCGCGCCCTTCAGGTAGACCACGCTGCCCTTATGCAGCGTCGCCATGAAGCGGTGGGCGCTGTCGAAGGGGATCTCGTCCAGGCGCGGGCGGACGGCGCGCTCCGGCTCCGGGTCCAGCCCGGCGCGATGGGCGAGTGCCACCAGCGCGCCCTCCATCGGGTCGCCCTCCACGCGCCAGGCGCCGTCCACCTGGCGCAACTCCGCGTCGTTGCAGAGCAGGCCGGCGCGGACCAGTTCCAGCAGGTCGTGGTGGTCGGCGGCCAGCACGGAGGCGTTGCCCTGCGTGACCTCGCCCGTCGGGGCGTAGCCGGTGCCGGCGGCCGTGTATTCGCCGCGCGGCGTGAGCAGGCTGGTCGCCACCATCTCGTTGCGCGTCAGCGTGCCGGTCTTGTCGGTGCAGATGACGGCGACGGCCCCCAGCGTCTCCACCGCCGGCAATTGGCGGATGATGGCGTGGCGCGCCGCCATCCGCCGCACGCCCAGCGCCAGCGTGATGGTCAGCATGGCCGGCAGGCCCTCGGGGATGGCCGCGACGGCCATGCCCACCACGGCCATGAAGCTCTCGTCCAGCGTCTGCGCGCGCACCAGCATGGCGAAGGCCAGCAGCGCCGCCGACAGCACCAGGATGGCCGCCGTCACCTGCCGGGCGAAGCGCGACATCTGCCGCAGCAGCGGCGTCTGCAGCACGTCCACCTGGCCCAGCATGGCACTGATGCGGCCGAGCTCCGTGCCCGATCCGGTGGCCACCGCGACGCCCATGCCCGCGCCGGCCGCGACCAGCGTGCCGGACCAGGCCATGCAGTTGCGCTCGGCCAGCGGCGTGTCGGGGGCGAGCGGCGCCACATCCTTGTCCACCGGCACGGATTCGCCGGTCAGCGCGGCCTCGTCCAGGCGCAGGCTCTTCGCGCGCAGCAGGCGCAGGTCGGCCGGCACGCGGTCCCCGGCCTCCAGCAGCACGAGGTCGCCGGGGACGATCTCCGCCGCCGGCACGCGCTGGCGCGCGCCGTCGCGCAGCACCAGGGCCGTGGGGTCGATCATGCGGCGGATGGCGTCCAGCGCCCGGGCGGCCTTGCCCTCCTGCACGAAGCCGATGGTGGCGTTGATCAGCACCACGCCCAGGATCACCGACGCGTCCAGCAGATGGCCCAGCACCAGGGTCAGCGCGGCCGCGCCGAGCAGCACGTAGATCAGCGCGTCATGGAATTGCAGGGCGAAGCGCAGCAGCGGGCCGCGCCCCGGCGCCTCGGGCAAGGTGTTGGGGCCGTGGCGCGAGAGTCGCTCGGCCGCCTCCTGCGCGGCCAGGCCCTGGCGCGTGGTGGCCAGGGTGCGCAGGGCCGCATCTGGCGTCAGGGCATGGGGAGGCGTGGCGTTTTCATCCGGCATGGCAATCCCTTAGCCCGGCAGGGCGTGTTCGCCGTTGCGTCAGGTCAAGGCCCTAGGCCGGCAGGGCGGCCTGCGACACCACCCGCTCGATGGCCGCGAAGTGGGAGATGGCGCCGCGGCGGTCGCGCAGCGGCACGATCCGCATCTCCACCCAATAGGGCGCGCCATCCCGCGTGTAGTTCAGCACCGTGGCGCTGGCGACGCGGCCCGCGTGCAGGTCCTCGGTCACGCGGCGCAGCACGTCGTGGTCGGTGCCGGGGCCTTGCAGCAGGCGGGGCGAGCGGCCCAGCACCTCCTCCGCCGGATAGCCGGTCAGTTCGGTGAAGGCGGGGTTCACATAGACGATGGTGGGGCCGGGGGTGTCGAGGTCGGCCGCGGTCACCAGGATGATGTCCTGCGTGGCGGCCACCACCTGCTCCAGCGGGAAGCTGGCCTGGGCGAGCACCGGGGGCAGGGGCGCGGGCGCGACGGACGTGTTGGGTGGCGGCGGCGCGGCCTCGCGCGCCATGGGCATGGTGAGGCGCAGGCCCGGCGGCGTGCCCTCATGCCCGCGCTGGATGACGAGCTGCCCGCCATGGCCGCGCAGCAATTCCCCGGCGGCGGCGACGGAAAGCCCCACGCCTTCCAGCCCGCGGGCATAGCTATCGCGGTCGGCGCCGGCGAAGGGGTTGTCCAGCTCGGCCAGCAGGTCGGGCGGCAGGGTCAGGCCGGGGCAGGCGACATGGATGAAGGCGATGCCTTCCTCCGCCGCCACGCCCCATTCCAGCGTCACCTGGCCGCCATCGGGCATGTGGCGCAGCACCTCGCGCAGCACGCCCAGCAGCGCCTGGCGCGCGGCGGCGGGGTCGAGGGCGGCCGGCGCCGCGCCGGGGGCGCCCTGGAGGGTCAGGCACACGCCGCGCCGGACGAAGGCGGGCTGCACCGTGCTGGCCACGTCGGAGACGGTCTTGCCCAGCAGGGCGGTGCGGCGGGGGGGCTGGGGGCGCGCGGCGGCGACGGAGGCCTGGGCGAAGCCGATCGCGTCATCCACCAGGCCCAGCAGTTGCTGGGCGGCGGTGCGGATGTCCTCGATCCAGCCCAGTTCCTCGGCGCCGAGGGGCATCTCCTCCGCGGCCACCGCGGCCAGAAGATCGGTCAGGCCCATGATGCCGTGGATGGGTGTGCGCAGCTCATGGCTCATGGCGGAGAGGAAGCGTGTCTTGGCCACGGCGGCGACGCGGGCGCGGGCCTCGGCCTGGCGCTGGGCGGAGGTGTCGAGCAGCAGCACCACCGCGCCCAGCAGGCTGCCCGCCGCGTCATGGAAGGGGCTGGCATGGGCGGAAAGGGGCACACGCGCGCCATCCTGCCGGCGCGCGACGATGTCCAGGCCACGGATCGGCCGGCCCTCGGCCAGGGCGCGGGCCACGGGGTATTGCGCGGGGGCGAGGAGCTGGCCATCGGCGGCGAAGACGGCATCGCTGCCGCACCAGCGCGTGGCGTGCAGGGGCGGCGAACAGCCCCAGACCTCCGCCGCGGCCGGGTTGTAGGCGGTGAGCCAGCCTTCGCGGTCCGTGGCGAAGAGCGGCTGCCCGATGGCGTCGAGGATGCGTGCCATGTGCGGTGCCAGGGCCTGGTCGAAGCTGGACACCGCAGCGGCATCACCACCCGGCGAGGAGTTGGTCGGGGAGGGGGCCGTTGAGGCACGCATCATGAAACGGGACTTTCGAACACCGCGCGGCCAGGAGCTTCCCATACCGGGCAGGTTCGGGCCAGATGAAGTTTATGCGGAGAAAAGTCCAGACCAGAAGCAGGTGAGTCCCCCGCTCGGATATTGCGCCATGGTGCTGAATTCTTTCACATCCAAGGGTGCGCGGATGCAGGGGTGTTACTTTTTTTTCCTCCGAAGAAATCTCGCTCGGGTTCCCGAAAGCATTTTGGTGTTATTTCGGTGGCGCGTCGGGCACACGGCGGCGACTGTTGGACGACATGACGCCAGGTGGTCAGTTCGCGGCCGGCGGCACGCCTTCCCCGGCGCTGGCCGGGGTCAGCACGGCGCCGATCGTGGCGGGAGAGGTGGCCGCGACGTCGAAACTCTCGCGCAGCGCCGGCGCGGCGCGGCGCCGCAGACGCCACAGGATGAAGGCCAGCAGCGTGGCATGGGTCGCGGCCATGAACAGGAACAGCCCCCCGCCGGGTGCGGCCTGCAGCAGCAGCGCCGCCAGCACCGGCCCGAGGATGGAGCCGAGCCCGTTGACCAGCAGCAGCGAGGAGGCCGTGCCCACATAGTCCGACGGGTCGGCATGGTCGTAGGCATGGGCGGCCGCCAGCGAGTAGCAGGGCAGCGCCACCGCCCCGAACAGGGCGCTGAGGGCCAGCAGCGCCAGCCCGCCCGGCGCCGCCAGGAACAGCGCGAGCCCGGTGGCGATGGCGAGCACCAGCAGCGCCGCCAGCACCAGGCGCCGGTCCATGCGGTCTGACAGGCGGCCCACCGGCACCTGTGTCACCGCGCCCGCCAGCACGGCCACCGTCATGAAGATCGCGGCACCCCGCGCATCGAGGCCGAAGCCCATGGCGGCGACGGGCCCCAGCCCCCAGAAGGCCCCATTGGCCACGCCCACCATCAGGCTGCCGACCAGCCCCGCCGGCGAGGCCCGCCACAGCCGCCCCGGACGGAAGCGCACCTCCGTGATGGGCGGCGGCTGCGGCAGCCGCGTCAGCGCCACCGGGATGGCGGCGACGCTGAGCAGGATGCCGGCCAGCGCGAAGAGCTCGAACCCCGACACCGGATAGGCGAAGAGCATCATCTGCCCGCCCGCCATCGCGGCATGGTTGATCATGATGTAGGTGCCGAGCAGCAGGCCGCGCGTGGCGTTGGTCGCGCGGTCGTTCAGCCAGGATTCGACCACCAGGTAGAAGACGGCCAGGCCATAGCCGAAGCCGAAGCGCATCACCGCCCACGGGACCTCGCCCACCAGCAGCGGATAGGCGAAGGCCACGGCCGAGACGCCGCAGACCACCGCCGCGAAAGCCCGGATATGCCCGGCCGAGCGCACCAGATGCGGGCCGTGCAGGCAGCCCGCCACGAAGCCCGCGAAATAGGCCGAACCCAGCAGGCCGATGGCGACCGCGTCGAACCCCTCCGCCGCCCCGCGCAGGGGCAGCAGCAGCGTGAGCAGCCCATGGCCGGTCAGCAGCAGGGCCACGCCCACCAGCAGCGTCGCCACCGGGCGCAACACGCCGAACATCAGGCGTCAGCGCCCGTTGCGCGCCAGGGCGCGGTCGAGATGGGCCATCACGTCGCCGATCACATCCTCCTTGCTCCAGCCGAACACGTCATAGCCCGCGCCCGCGACCTCGGTGCGCCACCAGCGGTGGCGGCTGGCTTCGGCCTGGCGGGCGCCGCCCAGGGCGAACGCGGCCTCCCTGATCGGGCGCAGGCGCACCGCATAGGTGAAGCGCCGCCCATCGGGCAGTTCCGCCTCCAGCGCCATGCCATCCGCGGGGTCCACCACCGTGGCGGCGCCGCCGCGCCGTGCCAGCTCCTCCGCCACGGCCTGCAAGGCGGGCCGCACTGAGGCGTCGAGGTGCCGTTCGGCCGTGCCCCGGCCGGGGCGGTGCAGGGTGGCGCCCAGCCGCCTTTGCCAGCCCTCCGCGGCGGGGGCGCGGGCGGGCAGGGTGCCGGCCCGGGCATCGGCCTCCTCGCGCAGGGAGCGCGCCAGCCCCCAGCAGGCCAGAAGGATGATCACGGCGAAGGGCAGCGCGCCGATCAATGTGGCCGTCTGCAGCGCGGAGAGCCCGCCCGCGATCAGCAGCACCGCCGCCACGGCGCCGATGGCGATGCACCAGAAGATGCGCTGCCAGACCGGGCTCTCCTCCGCGCCGCCGGAGGCGATGGTGTCCACCACCAGCGCCGCGCTGTCGGCCGAGGTCACGAAGAAGGTCACGACCAGCAGGGTGGCCACCCAGGCGGTGATGGCCGAGAGCGGCAGGGCTTCCAGGAACTGGAACAGGGCGGCGGTCTCGTCCCGCGCGACGGCCGCGGCCAGCCAGCCGCCCTGCGCCATGTCCATCTGGATGGCCGTGTTTCCGAACACCGTCATCCAGGCGAAGGTGAAGCCGGCCGGCGCCAGCAGCACGCCCAGGATGAATTCCCGGATGGTGCGGCCACGGCTGACGCGCGCGATGAACATGCCCACGAAGGGCGACCACGCGATCCACCAGCCCCAGTAGAGCAGCGTCCAGCCGCCCAGCCAGCCCGAGGGTTCATAGGCGTGCAGGCGGAAGGTGCGGCCCACGATGTCGGCCAGGTAGGCGCCGGTGTTCTGCACATAGGCCTGCAGCAGGAACAGCGTCGGCCCCGACACGAAGACAAAGACCAGCAGGGCGCCGGCCAGCACCAGGTTCAGGATGGACAGCCGCCGGATGCCGCCATCCAGCCCCAGCAGGACCGAGCCCAGCGCGATGGCGACGACGCCCGCGATCAGCATGACCTGCACATCCTCGCCCACTCGCAGGCCGAGGAGGTAGGCGAGGCCCGCATTCATCTGCGCGGCACCGAGGCCGAGCGAGGTGGCGACGCCCAGGATGGTGGCGATGACCGCGAAGGCGTCCACCGCATGCCCCGCCGCCCCGCGGTAATGCTCGCCGATGAAGGGGTAGAGGGCGGAACGGATGCTCAGCGGCAGGCCGCGGCGGAAGCTGAAATAGGCCAGCACCAGGCCCACCACCGCATAGACGGCCCAGGCGTGCAGGCCCCAGTGGAAGAAGGTGGCGATCATCGCCTCGCGCGCCGCGGCCACGCTTTGCGGCGCGCCCGCGGTGCCGGGCGGTGGGGCCGCGTAGTGCATGACGGGCTCAGCCACGCCGAAGAACATGAGGCCGATGCCCATGCCCGCGCTGAACAACATGGCGAACCAGGAGCCGGTGCCGAATTCCGGCTTCTCGTCATCCGCGCCGAGCCGCACGGCGCCGTGCCGCCCCAGCGCGATGACGATGGCGAAGACCAGGAAGATGCCCACCGCCAGCACGTAGAACCAGCCGAAACGCTCGATCACCCAGGATTGCGCGGTGGTGAAGGTGGCCGCCGCCCGGTCCGGCATGAGGCCGGCGAAGGCGACCAGCGCCAGCAGCACGAGGCCCGAGGCGCCGAAGACCGGCCAGCTGATGGTGAGGCGGGGTTTGGGGGTGTCGGCCGTGGTGTTTCTCGTGGTGGGGGTGGTGTCATCCATCTTTCGGCCTGGCTCAAGTTTCGTCATGTCCAACCGTTCTGGCGACCAGAGGTTGCCATACGTGGTTGGGTTTGGCCGGGCAGATCAGCGGTGGAGGGAAGTCCAGATCAGCTCAGGGAGTGGTGGCGGAGGAGGTGCGCCTCGGGACAGGCGGTCTCCAGCCTGGGCACTTGGGGAGTAGGTCCGGGTACACCGCCAAGGCGGAGGAGGAGGCGGCGAGGAACGCCGTGAGCCGGTACCCCTCCTGCCCGCATCCATCTTCGACGGATCTCATCAACTGAGGTTCCGCAGATCCCTCTTCGTCGAGCGATACGTCCTCTGCTGCGCAGCCAGGCGACGACGTCCGACTTCCTGCGCCGTACCCGCTTTGCTCAACTCCGCCGCCGCCAGTTCCTGGCTCAGTTTCTGGAAATGCGCCCAGCGGTCGGCGTCGAGCAAGCCTCCATCCATTGCATCGCGCACCGCACAGCCGGGCTCGGTGCCGTGCGTGCAGTCGCTGAACCGGCAATTCCGGGCCAGGCGCTCGATGTCGTCGAAGACCGTGCTGAGACCTACATCGGCGTCGACAAGGCCCACCTCGCGTATGCCGGGCGTGTCTAGGATCAGCCCTCCACCAGGCAGCAGGACGAGTTGCCGATGGCTGGTCGTGTGACGCCCACGGGAATCGGCCGCGCGGATCTCTTGGGTTGCCATCCGCTCCTCACCCAGCAGGGCATTCACCAGGGTGGATTTGCCCACGCCCGAGGAGCCGATCAGCACACAGGTCTCGCCCGGCGAGATGTGACCCATCAAGCCGCCCACACCAACGTCCTGCCGTGCCGAAACGATGAGGACCGGGCAGCCCGCCGCCAGCGTGGCGATCTCGGCGGCCCGGCCCTCGGGGTGCTCGCACAGGTCGGCCTTGGTCAGCACCACCACCGGCCGCGCACCGCTTTGCCAGGCAGCTGCGAGGAAGCGCTCAAGCCGTCGTGGATTGAGGTCGGCGTTCATCGAGGTGACGACGAAGACGACGTCGATGTTGGCGGCGATGACCTGCAGTGTCTGCACGCTGTCGGCCGCCCGACGCACGAAGGCCGTGCGGCGAGGCAGGACGGCATGGATGGTGGCTTTGCCTTCGCCGGTGTTTGCAGAAACGGCCACCCAATCGCCGGCGGCCGGATGGCCCGCCTCCCGAGCCTCGTGGCGCAGGCGTCCCGAGAGGCTGGCGCTCAGGTTGCCGGCATCCGTGGCGACCAGGTTCGCTTCGCGCTGCTGAACGACGATGCGCCCGGGGACGTAGCCGGCGCGCGCATGCGGCTCGAATGCCCGCCGCAGTGCTTCGGACCAGCCATACTGTTCGATCAAAAGCGGCACTCTCACATGTGGTCGGCACCTTAGCACCGATCGGGCAGCAAGCTGCCCCCTTCGACTGCGGCCGGGAAGGCAATTGGCGCAAGGCGGGTGATCAATGGTGTATTGCGCCTGGCATGGCGCGCCTTCATGACTTGTCAGGCGTCGTTCCGACGGACCATAGCCCCGTCGGCTGCCGGAGCAGCATGACCGGCGGCGCTATGCCCGGCGCCAGAGCGACATTCTGTGTGCCTTGGCGCCGCCCCAACGGGCCGCGTGCGCACGCGCGCCGCGACGCGCAAATTTGATCGCTTACTGTGTCAAAAAGGACCAATCATGAGAAAGCCCAACTACAGCATGGAACGCAAGGACCGAGAGCGCGCCAAAGAGGCCAAGGCCATGGCGAGGGTGGAGAAGCGTGCAGCGAAAAGCGACAAGAGCAGCCAGTCCGACGGCCCGACGACGGGTGACCAGCCCAGTCCAGGTGAAGCCGAAGGGCAGAAGTAGCAATCTCCATGTCGCCTGGCATCGCCCCTCGCTCAATATCAGGAGCGAGGGGTGAACCGACAGGTGCACTCCCGCATCGGTTGGCTGCAGCCTGAATAAAGGCACATTTTCCAACTGGGCTCAGTCGAACGGGTGGCCGCTGAATACGATAGAGGAAGGGATGAACGTCCATCGCGGCCTTCAGCGCACCCGGCACCGGACGGCATTCACCTTCCGGCTAGCCTAGCCCTCCCCGATATGCCGCACCTCACGCTGCTGCGAATTCAGAACGAAATCCCGGTTGCGCTGAACGCGATCTGAATATGGAAGCGGGCTGTGTGCGTCAGAGCAGAAAGCTGCGGCGTGCAGCCACGCTCCCGGCGCTGGCGGACGGGGGGGTACCAGATGCAAACGGCCCTCGCAGGATTTCGCGCGGCTTAGATGGTGTCCCGCGGGGCTCGGCGAGCCAGAGCGAAAAGCAGGGTAGCGGTGCGAACCAGAGCGAAACTGGCGGATGAAACGGTGCAGGTATAGTTTCATCTCCAACGCCGAGTGCCAATCCTGAAAGGCAAACATCGTGCGCCAATAGAGCCAGAAATTGCTGCTCAGAAATTCTTCCCCGAATACCTCGGTAATCCGCTTGTTTTCCATGTCCTGGCGGGTGGCGAGGAAGAACTTGATGATCTCCTTCTGCGCCTGCTCGCTCAGCGTGAACAGACCGTCGGTATGCGCATTCTGACCGCAATTTACCGTCGCGCGCTGCAAAGAGGAGTTCGGATCGTCCTTGTCGAGCCAATAGAACTCATCAAGCACACTGGCCCCCTCGACCTCGAGCGACGGGATCGAACGGTAGAGGTCCCACAGGCATTCGAAGTGCTCCTCCATCTCGCGGCCGCCGCGGATGATGAAGCCCTTGTCCGGCTCCTTGATGCCGTCCAGCGCGCCGCCTGGTAGCTGTTGCTGCTCCAGGATGGTGATCCGGTTGCCCGGCATCTGCCCGTCGCGGATGAGGAACGCCGCACCCGCCAGTGCCGCCAGGCCCGATCCGACAAACCAGGCCGTCTTGTTCTCAACGCCAGCGGGCTTGCGCGGGCGGACGAAGGCTTCGTAGTTGCCGCTGGTGTATCGCACGGGGTTTCCTTTGCGTCGGGGTGCAGCGGCAGAAGCTGTGCAGGATGGGGCCGGCGTGAGCGTCGACGCGATGCCACCGCTGGTTCGGCGTGGGCTTGCGCTTCGGGTGTGGATTCCGCCAATTTAATGCAGGAAGGTGTCTCGCTATCGAGAACGCTTGAACTCGCTCTGGGTTGAGAGCTGACCCTCAGCAATTCGCTGGCGGATTAAAAATCTGGGGTGAACGCGGCCGCACAGTGGCGGCCGCGACCGTGCACATCAAAGCAGGCCCAGCAATTTGCGCGCAGCCTCTTCGGACGAGGCCGGATTCTGGCCGGTGACCAGCTTGCCATCTGTCACCACGAAAGACGCCCAGTCGGAGCCCTTTTTGTAAGCGCCGCCGTTGGCTTTCAGCATATCTTCGACCAAGAAGGGGACCACCTTCGTCAAGCCGACTCCCTCCTCCTCGGTATTGGTAAATCCGGTCACTGTTTTGCCCGAGACCAGGGGTTCGCCGTTGGCACCCTTGGGGTGCTTGAACACGGCCGGGGCGTGGCAGACCGCCCCGATCGGGCGGTTGGTGGCGGCGAAGGTTTCGATCAGCTTGATGCTGTTGGCATCCTCGGAAAGATCCCACAGTGGGCCGTGGCCGCCGGGATAGAAAGTCGCATCGAACCCATCCGCCGACACCGTGGAAAGAACGGCCGTGTGTGCGAGTTCGCTTTGGGCCGCCTTGTCGCCCTTGAAGCGTTTTGTCGCCTCGGTCTGCGCATCGTCGGCGTCGCTGCTGGGGTCCAACGGCGGCTGGCCGCCCTTGGGCGAGGCAAGCGTCACCTGCGCGCCTGCGTCCTTGAACACGTAGTACGGCGCGGCGAACTCCTCGAGCCAGAAGCCCGTCTTCTTGCCCGTATCGCCGAGTTTATCGTGTGATGTGAGAACCATCAGAATGTTCATGGGCGTTAAGCCTTTCGATTTGTCGGTGTTTCAGACGGCCAGCTTGACGACGCGCTTGCCGAACGCCTCGCCTCGCAACAATCCGGCGAAGGCCGCCGGGGCGCGCTCCAGGCCGTCGATCATTTCCTCGCGGTATTGGACTTTTCCGTCCCTCACCCACTCGCCCATCTGCCGGGCAAATTCGGGGTAAAGGTGGCCGAAGTCATCGAAGACGATGAAGCCGCGCATCGTCATCCGCTTGCGAAGGATCATCCCAAGCAGCAGGTTCATCCGGTCCGGGCCGTCTGGCAGCGCGGTGGCGTTGTATTGCGAGATTAGGCCGCAAACCGGGATGCGGGCTTTCGGATTCAGCAGCGGAAGCACCGCATCGAAAACCGCGCCGCCGACATTCTCGAAATAGATGTCGATCCCCTCGGGAACCGCCGCTTTCAGCGCGCTTGGGAACCCCGCTGCCTTGTGATCCACGCAGACATCGAACCCCAGAGCTTCAACCACATGGGCGCATTTCCTCGCTCCACCCGCTATCCCAACGACATGAAGCCCGAGGATCTTGCCAATTTGACCCACCGTGGCGCCGACCGGACCGCTGGCTCCGGCGACGACCAGCGTTTCGCCTTTTTTTGGCTGGCCGATCTGAGTCAGGCCCGCCCAGCCGGTCAGGCCCGGCATCCCCAGCACACCCAAGGCCCAGGACGGATTTTCAGGCGAGGTGCCCATATTGATCACGCCGGCGCCGTCGGACAGCGCATAGTCCTGCCAACCGCCGAACGCCTGCACCCAGTCGCCTAAGCCAAAGCCCGCCACGTCGGATGACACGACTTGCGCGATGGTTCCGCCGACCATAACCGCGCCGATCTCGACAGGGGCAGCATAGGACGGTGCATCGCTCATCCGGCCCCGCATGTAGGGGTCCAGCGAGAGATACTCGTTGCGCAGCAGCATCTGGCCCTTGCCGGGTGCCGGTATCTCCTCTGTTTGAAGCCGAAGGGTGTTGTCGTCTGGCTGACCCTTGGGGCGCTCCGCCAAAACGAACTTTCGGTTTTGTGTTTTCGATTGCGCCATCGGGTTAGTCCTCTCGTAAGCGTGAAGGATCAGGCATGGGCACCCGCCGAGTGGCCGACTATGAGGCCCGCGATCGGCGCCGGCTGCGGAGCAGCCGCCTTCCAGGGCTGGCCGTGGCTGAGAATCCTTCACCCATGTTTGTCGAGCACAGTGTCGCTCTGCACTGACCAGTCGGCCGGTTCGTCATCCTGGTCCGCTTCGGCCGCCGCCGATGTGGCCTGTACCTTGCCCGGCTTGTGATGGGCGGGCGCGTAGATCGCGTAGACCTGCATCGGTGTTGCCCCGATGTTGGTAATGTTGTGCCAGGTTCCGGCAGGAACGAGGACACACCAGCCGTCCGATACATCCTGCTCGAAGGGCATGTCGTCCTTCGCCGGCCCCATCCGAACGCGGCCATGGCCAGCATCGAGGCGGAGGAACTGATCCGTCTCCGGATGCGCTTCAAGACCGATATCGCCGCCAACCGGGATCGACATCAGCGTCACCTGCAGATAGCGCCCGCTCCATGCAACGGAACGATAATCCCGATTTTCCTTGGTCGCGGTCTCGATGTCGAAGGATTGCGGCTTCGGACCAGTGTCCTTGATCGTCATGGTGACCTCGTTGCGAATGCTTCCGGGCGAAGCCGTTCGCTTCCCCGGTCGGTTGGCGACGTCCTTGCTTCAGTTCAACGCACGAGGCCGGCAAACAGACGGTCATCATTGAAGATGTAATGCGCCCGGCGGTTGAGCTCCTGATGCAAGCCAACCGAAGCCGTCGCCAGGCGACGGTGGAGGCCACACTTTCCAATCGGGTTACCCGGTTTTCCCTCAGTCTGCGGGCACCAGAACCCGTCGTCGCTCTGTCGCCTGCCCTAGGGAAGCCGGTGCTTCGCAACGCCAACCGACAATGTCGCGGCCGCCACATCGAACGTCGCCGCGAAGATGTTCCGCGCGACCGGGCGCATGGTGTTGTTGGCTATGGGCATCACGCCAGACCGACGAAGCGTGGCGAGTGGACCAGGCGAAGCAGAGCCACTACTGGCTGCGCAGCTGCTGCTGGATGCGGCCAGGACGACGCTTGCCATAGTCCCGAAATATCCAGACCCTGAACGCCATGGCGAAGCACAAGAATCGAGCAATCCGCCAGGATTGGTTCAGGCGCGGCCGTGGCCTCGTCTGCCGCCTGATGGCAGATGCCTGCATCCGTGATGACGATGCCTGCGTGGCACCCGGGACACTTGTGGCGCGCTGCGCCGGCGTCAGGGGCTGAGATGGACGCCGCAAGCACCCGGATCCTGCCCGTCGCCATCATCGGTGGTGGCCTCGCCGGGCTTCAGGCCGCGCGGCTGCTGCACGAAGCGGGCATTGCCTTCTGCATCTTCGAGGCGCGCGAGCGGCTTGGCGGCCGCATCCTTTCAACCGATGCAGCAGGACGCCCCGCGGAGGACGGTTTCGACCTTGGCCCGTCCTGGTTTTGGCCCGGCATGCACCCGGCCATGGCGGCCGCGTTGGCGCAACTTGGCCTTGCCGCGTTCCCGCAACACGATGAAGGTGACGTTCTCGTCGAACGCCAGCCGAACCGCCCGCCGCAGCGCTTCCCCGGTATACGGCAGGAGCCCCGCTCCATGCGACTTGTGGGCGGCACAGGGGCGCTGGTGCGCGCGCTGGCCGGCGGCCTGCCAGAGGGCTCCATCCAACTCACCTCGTGGGTCACGCGGATCGCCCTGGAGGGTGACCATGTCCGACTGACGCTCGCCCAGGCTGACGGCGAGAGTGACAGCGTCCTCGCAGCACAGGTGATTGCCGCGCTGCCGCCGAGGTTGCTCGAGGCGAGCATCGCCTTCGAGCCGGCAATCGATCCTGCCATCCGACTGCGCTGGCGCGACACGCCGACCTGGATGGCGCCGCACGCGAAGTTCGTCGCGATCTATGACAGCCCCTTCTGGCGTCCGGCCGGCCTGTCTGGCACGGCGCAGAGCGCCGTCGGCCCGATGGGCGAGATCCATGACGCGACAACCGCTTCAGGCGCGGCGGCGCTGTTCGGCTTTCTCGGCATCGACGCAGATCGGCGTCAGGCTGCGGGCACGGCGCTGCTCACCCGCGCCTGCCTTGATCAACTTGTACGGCTGTTCGGCGATGAGGCCGGACGCCCTGCGGCGACGCTGCTGACGGACTGGACTGCCGAGGTCTTCACCGCGACCGCGGATGACCGGCGCGGCGGGGCCCATCCCGTGCCGCAGCGCGGGCCCTGGGTGAGCGGCGCATGGCGCGATCGCCTGTCGCTCGCTGGGAGTGAGACCAGCGCGAGCGACCCGGGCTACCTGGCGGGCGCGATGGATGCCGCCTCTCGCGCCGCCGCGGAGGTGTTGCAGCGGATCGCCGTGCCAGGCCGTGCGGCGTCATGAGGGAGGGGATGGCACGCCCCAGGATCACGGCACTCGCCGCTTCGCCACTGTCACCGACAGCGTCGCCGCCGCCAGATCGAACGTCGCCGCGGAGATGTTCCGTGCCATGACCCGCACCGTGTTGTTCGACCACACCGCCGCGTCGAGCTCGATGAAGCGCGTCGACGACACCAGCGATGCTTGCGCCAGGTCGCCCGCTCGTGCCCCGTTCACCGTGACGTCGAGCAGCGATGTCGCCCCGGGCGCGAGGCTCGGCAGGTCCCAGGACACCTCCGCTGCGAATTCCCGCCGGCCCGAGCCGAACAGCGCTCCCGTCAGCAGCGGGGTGCCATTCAGCACCGCGGGCGCGGCCTCCGGTAGCCCGTAGAGCCGCAGCGATTGCAGGTCGATGGGCCCATCGAAGCCGATCACGCCCACCTGCGCGTAGGCCACGGACGCGCCGACACGGATGGTCTGCCGCCGATTGAAGTTGGCGTCGTCCATCGGCGCACCGGCATTCCAGCCCTTAGCCGGCCCGTTCCACTGCATCGTGGTGATCGAGGCCAGCACGTCGCCCGCGATGTCCTCGCGGACATTCCCCGCCCCATCGAACACGCGCACGAACAGCCGCCCGCCCGAGGCGCCGCTTGTCAGCCAATGCGCCAGGGCGAACTCCTTCGCCTGGGAGGTGTCGAGCATCCACCCCAGCCCACGGTTTGCCGCCAGCGTGATGGCCCGATCGGTCGGCGTCAGGTCGGTCAGCCCGTTGAAGCAGAAATCCGCCATGAAGGTCGCGGTGGTGGTCGAGGTGGCGATGGTGATCAGCCCCTCGACGCCCACTTCGGTCGCCGACTGCCGGAACGTCGCCGCGCGGGTGTTCGGCACGCCGGCGAGAAAGCGCTGAAACCGCGACGCCGGCGCGCGGTGCCGGTTAATCACCGCATTGCCGCAGCGGTTCGCCGTCGCCGTGTAGTCGATGCCGACCAGGTAGGTGTTGGTCCAGGCGATGTCGTACTCGCAATCCTGTGCTCCGGCCGTGTGCCGAGCGGCGAGCGGCGAACACGCCTCCATGCGCATGTTGCGCGCGATGATCGCACTGCCCGAGGTCTGGTTCAGGAAGGGGATGGCGATGTTGCTACCGGCCTGGCGCAGCTCGAAGTTCGGCGCGTCGAAGACGTGGCGGTTGTGGTTGGAATAGGCGCCCGCCTCATTGCCGAAGCGCACACCGAAGCGATCCATTGCGGCGTTCACCCCCGTCGCCTGGGCGAAGTGCCCACCGTAGTAGCGGATCGAGGTGTTCCAGGCCGTCGCCGTCGCGCACCAAATGTCGAGGCCGATGCGGTTGTTGACGATACGCCCCAGCGTGAAGGTGCTGTCCTCCACGCCACGGCCGTCGCCCAGCGTGCGCATGCCGATGGTGAAGCCTTCCACGCGGCGCAGCTCGATCTGGCTCGCATCCACGTTGCGCACGGTGATGCCGATATCGGCCTCGGACGACCAGTCGGAGATCGTCTGCCGGATGACGTTCAGCCCGGTGTAGAGCTTTTCCGCGTTGCGGATGGTCCCGCCGTCGCCCAGCACCAGCACGGAGGTGGGCGCGGTGCCGGTGTAGCGAATGGTGCCCTGCATGATCAGCCCGCGGGCACCACCCGGCAGGGTCACGGTGCCGGAGACGTTCCAGGTGCCGGGCGGAATCATCGCGAATTTCTGGTCCGCGCCGGCGCGATCGAAGGCCGCCTGGATGGAGGTGCGATCATCGGCCACGCCATCGCCGAGCCCGCCAAAGTCGTTCGGCAGCACGGCCTCCCGATCACGGAGGTATTTGGCGAAGTCGGTCTTGTTGAGGTTGGCGTTGAGGACCAGCAGGTCGTCGATGCGGGCCGGCATGGCGTTCTCCGATCAGAGGGCTGTGGCGGTGACCGGGCCGGCGAAGCCCGAGACGTTGCCCTCGGCCGAGACGCTGCGCAGCCAGTACCAGCGGGTTTGGCCGGTGGTGAGGCCGGTGCGATCCCATGGGAGTGCGGTCGGCTCGCTGGCCAGCTTAGACGCCGCGGCGAGGCTGGCGCTGCTGGCCTCGAAGACCTGCAGCCGCACGGCATCGGCGGGAAAGCCGCCCGACAGGCGCACGCCACCAGCGATGCCGGTGGCGGCGAGCCCTGACGCGGCAGCCGGCACCAACGCCTCGCGCCAGCCCGACACGGCGCCGCTGCGCGCCTGCGCCCGTACGCGAAAGGCGGTCGGCTCGGCCGTGGGGATGGCGACGGCGGTGGCGCCGAAGCCACCCGCGTACCCCTGCCACACGGCGACCGAAGCCGGCCGGAACTCGATCTCGTAGCCGGCGAGATAGGCGGAGCCCACGGCGGACCATGACACAGCGATCGCCGTGAAGGTCGTCCCGAGCGGCGTCTCCACCAGGATGGTCGCCGGCGCCGCGATCACGCCCGGGTTCGGCAGCACCACCGAGGGGTTCTGGCCTGTCGCCCGTTCGTCCGTCGCCGGGTTCCATGCCCAGACCGCTGGGTCCTCCTCGGCCAGTTGCAGGTTCACCCCGCCATCCGGCGCCAGCGCCCAGCCTGTCACGCGCGCTGGGAATGGGGTCAGGCGTTCCAGGGCCACCGTCACCCCGTCCCAGGGCCGCAGGCGCAGCGCCGAGAGGTTGGCCTGCATCGCCACCTCACGCTGGCGCCGGTTGCGCTCCAGCTCGATTTTCATCAGGCGCTGGACGGTGGCCGCCGAGGTGGTGAGCGGGAACTCCATGTCCCGGTAGATCGCCTCGCCGCCGTCCTCGGTGACGTAGTTGCTGGCGAGCAGCGGCGGTGCATCGGTCGGCTGCCAGGCCGCGGCCGGCTCGACATAGACGGCGCGTACCCCGTTGAAGAGATCCCGCCGCGGACGCGAGCCGACGATGGTGACGTCGCCCCGCAGATCGTCGGAGGTGAGTGTGGCGGCCGGCAGCGCCGGCGCCCCCGCGTGGATGTAGAAGCGCCCGCCCGAGACCACGAGCGCGCCCGCCATGGCGGCGACCAGCTTGCGGGTGATGGCGATCTTGCCCTCGCCCAGGGTGACGGCACCGTTCACGGTGTAGCGCCGCTCCGCGGTGCCATCGCGCCGGCCCATGATCTCGTCGCAGATGTTCGCCGCTGCCATCAGCGCCGGCAGGTCGATGTCGGCCCAGGCCGCGCGCCACCCAAAGGGCGAGGTCAGGTACCAGGCTAGGCAGAGCGCCGGATTTTCGGACCAGCCGGTAGCGCCGGTGCGCGGGTCGAGGATGGTGTCCGCCCCCTCGACGATGGCGGAGAGGCTGGGCGCGCCGGACGGAAACGCCTCGGGCCGCAGCTTGAGGCGCACGGCGAGATAGGCCCGCCCCTGGCCGCGATGGGCCGCGGTCCATTGGCCACCGGTGTCCGCCACGAGATTGGCATTGGCGGTCTGGCCGGGATCGCCGAGCGCACGGTCGATGCGCAGCAGGCCGGAGAACTTCGGGTCGGTGGAGGCGGTGCCGTTCAGAAACACCTCGCCGATGGCGCGCACGCGATGGGCGGCCAGCACCACGACGACGTGCAGGAAGCCATCAGCGCGGCCCTCGTCGTCGGTGGCGGAATGCAGGAACACGACGGGGCCGGAGGTACGGCAGCGGCCGAAGACGATCTGGTGCTCGGTGATCGGCTGGCGGAAGGACTGGGTGCGGCCGGCGCCGGGCGTGCGGGGATCGAAGCCGGAGCCGGGACCGGTGTCCGTCCCTGGCGTGACGTTGGCGCTACGGGCGGCGGAGGGCGACTTGGGGCGGAATACGGCGGCGCCCACGGCGGACACTACCAGGGCGGCACCGGCGGCCGCCACGGCGCCCAGGACGCCGCCGCCAATGACGGCCGAGGCGGCCGCCCCTGCGGCGGCGGCGATGAAGGGGATGGCGACGGGCATGGTCTGTCAGTCCCTCACCAGCCGATGCGCCATGCCACGGCGCAGGTCGTGATCGGCACGCGCAGCAGGCCCGCGGGCCCTACGAAGGCGGCGCGGCCGACGTCGAGCACGACGCCGAGGCGATCCGGGTCGGCAGCGAGCACCACGTCGCCAGTCCGGGCGAAGGGCACCGCCACGCGCGGGTGGCCGGTGGTGTCCGCCATCTCCGCTAAGGAGGGGCGATGCTGCCACGAGAGCCGCTGCCCGGTGCAGGCCATCACCGCGGCCATGGCGAAGCGCCCGCAATTCCAGCGCACTGCGTCGAAGGGGCGATGCTCAGCTGCGGTGATGAGTGCTGCCAGCCGCTCCGGCCAGTCGGGCAGCCGATTCACTGGATGGGCAGCCGGATTTCCGCCTCCTGCAGGGCGGGGACGAACTCGAAGAACCGATCGCCGGGATACTCGCCCTGCTGGTCGGCGTCGGTGTAGCGCCGCACCTCGGCGCGCTCGAGGTCCACCAGCCGGCTCTCGCAGGCGAGTGCCACGGAGGGCTCCGCGCCGTCCGTCACCTCCATCGTGTCCATCAGCCCCGCCCAGAGCGGGAACGGGTCCGCCACGAATGACCCTTGGGCATCGAGCAGCGAGCCCCACAGCGTGACCGGCCGGAGGCGGTAGCTGCGCTCGGCCAAGGCGATATCCACCACCTCCTGCGGCACCGGCGACAGCGCTAGGGTCAGGCGCACGGCGCGCAGCTCCACCGTCTCCTCCACATCCGAGATGGCGCCGATGCTGCCGGCCCCCTCGAACACTTTCCCGGCCCAATCCAGCAGGCCGAGCCCGGTCCAGACACGAAAGGGGCCGGTGGCGAAGTCGAGCTCGACCAGCACCACCGGCGTGGCGATCGGCGCGGTGGCCGCGGACGCCGCCTGGTTGCTGAGGCGTGGGGTGCCGGACATGGCTACAGCGCCTCCTCCATGCGGATGGTGACGGCGGCGAAGGGACCGGGGCGCGTCGGGTTCGCCGCCTCGTCATCGGAGACCAGCCGCATGGGGACGCTCGGCAGCGAGAGGATCAGCGGCTCGCCGACCACCACCGCGGCGCGCAGCGGCGGCGCAATGGCGATGGTGGCGGTGCCGGCGCCCGAGGCGGCGACCGCGGCAGTGGCGATGTAGAGCCGCCCACCCAGCCCGATGTAGTCGCCGGCGCCGACCGCCACCGTGCTCGGCCACCAGCCTTGCGTGACGATGGACAGCGCGCCACGCGGCGCGCCGGCCGCGAGCGACGGATTGCCGGAGCCCACCACCAGCCCGGTCCCGTCCGTGAAGATGGTGGCGTCGGAGAAGCTGTATGGCCCGGTCGGCACATCGCCCTGGCTGCGCGGATCGCCGGTGCGGTATTCGCGCCGCCAGTCCCAGATGCGTACGGTGTTGGCAGAGCCGGCGAGTGCCGCCAGCAGCCCGTCCATCACGCCCGCCTGCACGCGCCCCAGCGGCTCGAAGCTCGCCTCCGCCACCCAGCGCGCCCCCTCTCGCCGCAGCACCTGGGTGGCGCGGGTGACCGGCGAGACGAACCGCAGCGTGTTGTGCTGCAGGTAGAAGCTCAGCCGCGACGGGCGCAGCGTGGCGGGCCAGGCGTATTCCGTCATGGCCCTATCCCCGCACGATGGAGGTGGCGCTGCCGCCGCGGCGGATGGCGTCGAGCGTCGCGGCGCTGGCCTGCCGCACGATCTGCGCCGAGAGCACCCGCAGCCGCGCCTCGACACCGGCATCGGCGCCGCGCGCATCGATGGTGATGCTCTGGTTGATCACTGGCCCACCGGGCGCCATGCCATTGGGCAGCACCGTGCCGCTACGGTTCGGCACGAACCATTCGGGACCGCGCTCACCGACGATGTAGGGCTGGCCGCCCGCCACCGGCCCGCCCTCCGCGCGGAACAACCCGCCCAGCGCCGAGCCCAGCCCTGAGAAGATCGAGCCGAAGTCGAAGCCAGCCAGGCTGGAGGTTACTGCCGTGCCGAGCGGCTCGGTGATGGTGCGGCGGACCACGATGCGGGCGATGTCCTGCAGGATGCCCTGCAGCACCTTGGAGAAGCTTTCGCCCTTGATGATCGCGTCCTCGAAGGCCGAGGAGAAGGTCAGGCCGAGCTCCCGCGCCGTATTGCTCGTGCGCTCCGTGGCCTGTTGCACGCGCTGCTGGCTGCGCTCCAGCTCCTCCAGCGCGGCATTGGCCTCGCGCGAGACCGTCTCGTCGGGGATGGGCTGGCCGATGCGCTCGGAGCGCTCCACCAGCCGGCCGAGGGTTTCCAGGCGGCGGGTGTAGCGTTCCTGGGCATTCTCGTTGTTCTGGATCAGCCGCTCGCGCTCGCGGATGATGTCGTTGATCTCGCGCTCGGCCTCGCGGTCGGGGCGCGGGATGGATGCCACGCGGCGGGTAGTGCCCTCGATGCGGCGCAGCGCCTCGTCGCGTTCCCGCAACGCCAGGGTTTCGAGGCGGGTGCGGTCGGCGGCGGTGATGCCGCCCGCGGCCTCGGCCTCGCGCAGGCGGCGAACCCGGTCCTCATATTCGCTGTTGATCCGAAAGCGGTCGTCGAGCGCCTTGCGGAGTTCCTCCGCATCCGCGGCCGTGCGGCGGCGGCGGGCCTCCGCGGCCTGGGCGGCGGCGCTCTCCTGCTCGGTGCGCTGCCGCTCGCCGGCAGCCTGCTCGCCGCGGGTGATCTCCTCCTGGAGTTCCGCGTACTGCCGGCGCAGCTCCTCCAGGCGGGCAGCGCGATCGACGCCGGCCTGCTGCTGCGCGGTGCCGACCAGCCCGCCCCGGATCGAACCACGACGAGGCTGGGAGCGCAGGCTGTCGCGGCCGTCGCTCTCCGCCTCGAGACGGGCGATCTGGGCGCGCAGGGCCTCGGCCTGGGCGCGGCGGTCCGCCTCCTGCTCGCTGGGCAACAGCAAGCCGGAACCGCGGCGCACACCATCCAGGACACGGGCGGCGCCGGAGAGCGCACGCGCAAGGGCGTTGGACAGGCCGATCGCCTGGTCGAGCCGGGCGAGGAACTGGTCGGCCGCTGCGGTGAGCTGGCCAAAGGCCCGGCCGACGGAAAGCGGCGCGCGCTCGAACTCGCCGTTCAGCCGCTCGACGGCGCGCAGCAGCGCGGGAAAGACCGTGTCGGCGGTGAGCTTGCCCTCGGAGCCGAGCTTGCGCAGCTCACCGATGGAGACGCCGAGCTCGCGCGCCAGCGCCTGCGCGAGCGTCGGCAGGCCTTCGAGGATGCTGCGCAGCTCGTCGCCCTGCAGCGTGCCCGAGGCCAGCGCCTGGGCGAGCTGCTGGGTGCTGGAGGCGATCTCCTGCTGGCTGGCGCCGGAGGCGATGGCGATGCGCTGCAGGCCGCCGACCAGGGTGGCGACCTGGTCGGAGGTGGCGCCGATCTCGCGGGCGGCGATCGAGAAGCGGGCGAAGGCGTCCACGCTCTCGCGCACCGCGACGCCGGTCTGCAGGCTGTCGCGATACAGCCGGTCGTAGATCTCGCCGGCGCGCTCGACAGAACCGAGCGCGGTGTTCAGCCGGCCCATGGATTGGGTGAGCGCATCGCCGGCCACGACCACGGCGCGCAGCCCGGCGGCCAGGCCGGCGATCTGCACGCCGCGCACGGCGACATCGAGCAGGTCGAGTGCGCGGGAGGCGCGGTCGGCGCCGCCCTGGATCCGCTCCAGGGAGCGTTGACCGGTCTCGCCGACCTCGCGCAGCTCCTGCTTGACCCGGGCGGCGTCGTCCAGCGACAGCCGGACCGAGACGCGGCGCGTGCTATCCGCCATGGGTCACGCCTCCTGCGTCGGTGGGGTCGTCAGGGCTCGGGGGGATCAGTGCGCCGCGCGGCGCTGCCGGCGGCGAGGCCCATGCGCATGGCGAGCAGCAGTTCGGCTGCGGCCCAGCCGGTTGCACCCATCTCGCGGGCGGTGGTCAGCGCCGCCGGCATGTCGAGATCAAGGCCGGCCATGGTCGCCGTGGCGCAGGTGGTGCCGGCGGCCCAGGCTGCGGCGCCCTCGACACTGGCCGGCGCGTGGGCGGCGTAGGGACAGGCGAGCCCGCAGTCGCGATCGAGAGCCGCGCAGCCGCGGCAGTAGTCAGGGCCCTTGCCGAAGTGCCACTCGGCCCGGGCCCTTAGCCGTTTCCCTCCAGCGCCACGGCAGCAACCGGGTCGGTAGCGCGATCCCAGAACGCGGCGGCCATCTCGTCCATGTCCATCAGCCGCTCGACGGCCTCGGGCGAGAGCGGCAGCGGCTTGCCGGCAGTGTCGCCGACCCCCTCCCAGGCGGTGACGGCGTGGCGGGCCAGCGCCTTGACCAGAAATGCGAAGGCGAGGCCGCGCGCCATGTCGGGGTCGAGGTCGGCCTCCGCGGCCCGCAGCGCGCCGAGGCGGCGCGCGGAGCCGGCCTGGGCGGCGGCCATGATGGCGGTGGTGACGGGGCGGATCTCCACGCGGACGCCGCGCGGCAGGTCGAGCCAGTACGGCTCGACCGGGAGGTCGAGGGTGAGCATACAGTTCTCCATTTGGAATTGGACGATGCGGATTCGCCGCCTGCTATGGGGGCTGCCGGACAGCGCTCAGTCCCGGCAGCGGGCCTCGGCCCTAGCTTGGACACGGAGAAGGCCGAAGCAGAATTCGACCGAAGAGTGAAGCTCGTTCCCCGACCCAGTATGTCTGGTAGTGGACCATGAGCAGACATTGCTGGCCGGTAACCGACACCGGCAGATGCAATGACCCATGATACCTTTGTTGTTCCTGTGACGCACCTATACGGTGATACGATTAAATGGCGATTACACGAGACAACCACTTCGTCCCACGATGGTATCAGACGCGATTCCTAGAACCCGGGGCGTCGACGCTCGCCTACCTTGACCTCGACCCACCGACCAAGGTGCTGGACGACGGACGGGTGATCCGGGCGCGTTCGCTGTTCGACGCCCCCCCGAGGCGCTGCTTCTTTCAAACCGACCTCTACTCAACTTTTTTTGGCACGGCTGTCAGCGACGAGATCGAGCGGCGGCTCTTCGGCAACATCGACACGCGCGGCGCGGATGCCGTGAGGGCATTCGAGGCCACGGATCCCGCCAACTGGCACGAGCACTTCGGGACGTTCTTTGAATATCTCGACATCCAGAAGCTGCGAACGCCGAAGGGATTGGCGTGGCTAAGGGGACAGTATCCCCTGCTAAATCAGAATGAACTCATGCGGGAGATGCTGGGCATCCGCATGCTGCACACCACGATCTGGACCCAATGCGTTAGGGAGGTCGTGTCCGCCGAGGATAGCGAGGTGAAGTTCATCATCACCGACCATCCCGTGACCATTTACAACCACGCCATGCCGCCCGGTGCGCCGCAGTGCGTGTACCCCAACGAACCAGGGATTGCGCTGAAAGGGTCACAGACGCTCTTTCCGCTCGGTCGGAACCACTGTCTGATTCTGACGAACCTTGAATACGCCAAAGATCCAGCCGCGGCGCCCGCCGAAAAGCGGACATTTGCGCGCAACTTCCGCCCATCGCTGGCGCGCACCGACAAGTTCATCCGCGCCCGCCGACTGACGAGCCTGGAGGTATCAAGGATCAACCGCGTGCTGAAGGCGCGAGCGCGGCGATATGTGGCGGCCGGTAGAAGGGAGTGGTTGCAGCCGGAGGATCTGGCAGTCGGATCGTGGGCAGACCTTGCCACGACGCTTCTCCCGCCGCGCGACCAACTCTGGGGCTTCGGCGGCGAGACATTCGTTGGCTACAGGGACGGTAGTGTCCACTACCAGGACGCATTCGGCCGGACGGAGAAGGAGCGCGAGGCGCTGAAGAAGGCGCTACCCGTCCGCGACCTGGCACCCGGCGATCCCTGCGGTTGCGGATCCGGACAGCCCTATCGTTTGTGCTGTCACACCCGACCACCAACGCTGCGACCGATCTGGACTGAGCGGAGCATTCGCGAGCGCAATCTGGTCTTTTTCAATGGCATCCTTTCGATCCTTCAGATGGACCAGGGCAAAGATTGGACAGCCGTCAGGCGTGAACTGACCGAAGAGCAGATCAGGGAGGTCTATTCCCTGCACGAGGCGCTCTGGCCGCTTGAGACCGACCTGCTTGCCCTGCTCCCCAAACCTGACGGCAGGCCGCGCGCCATCTACACCGGCTCTCTCCATCCGCAGTCGATTGTCGAGTTCGCGATCGGCGCGTCAGCGTATTTCGGGGAACTCATCGTTGAGAACCCGTTCGTGCATGCTGGCACTATTGCGCAGAAGTTCAGGCCAACCGAGCACCCGCGGGCCTACCATCTGGAGTTCCTGAAGTCGGTCGCCTTCTTCCTGAATGTCATGCCGATGGTGGATGCTGGACTCATCAACTTGGTCCCAGATCCTTTGACCTTCGACTACCACCTCCGTCGCGAGACCATGGCGATGGCGCAGGAGCGTACCGGTGGGATCCCGATCCGGCTGCGCGACGAGCCTCGCCTCAAGGAGTTGCTTCGCCTCGACCAGATGCGTGACGTGCTCATGTGGCCTAAGGGCGCGCGGGATGCGCGGCTCCGCGAGGGCTTTCCTGACCTCGATGACGACGGCCTCGCCGGGATGCGAAGCGCGATTGAACGGATGAAGGAGGAGGACCCGCTCGCAGCACTGCAGGACGGCATTTTTGAGGGCGGTGAGGATGGCGGCCAGATGCGCCTCATGCAGATGAGCCCGAACTTCGAGATCGCGATGTATCTGGCGCAGGCGACCGGGGCTACGATCGTAACCGACAGCGCTTTTCGCTGGCAGGAGATTCTCCGCGCGGCACAGCCGCGTGCTGGAGCGCCTCCAGCGAGGCTCGGGCGCTTGGCCGCGCACATCGCCAATGCTGTGTTTCTCTTTCCAGACGATGCCGATCGAATGGTCAGTTTGGCGCGGGACGGTTTGCTTGACGCCTACCCGAAGCTCTTCGCAGAGATGTTCCGCTATCTCGGGACGGTCGCACTGCGCGACGCAAAGCCAAACTTCGAGGACGGACTAGCCGCTCGGTTCGCGCGCGCACACGCGTCAGCACAAACGGCGCTTCGTAAGCGCAGAGAACCTGGCAACGCGGGCAGGATGTCATGCGTGTTCGCTCCGAGCGGCATACAGGACAACGCCATCAACCGGCTGCTGCTCATGTCGAGCTCGGAGCACCACCTTTCGATGGTGCCAATGGCTTTCTACATCCGGCGTCCAGATTCGGACCGATAGCTACGTCCAGCAGCATTAATTCGCGCCTGGGCAGCGATGGATTGACTGCCCCCCATAAACACAAGACCGGTGGCGCCGCCACGCGCAATGACTGACACGCACCCTCGCCATCGCCCATGACTGGAGGGCTGCTTACATGCCCGCTCACGAGGGCAAAGAATACGTCCGGCCGAAGGCGCCTGCCGCCGCGTTCCGCACGAAGCGACCGGCCAGCCCATGTTCCGGCCTCACGCGTAATCCGTGGCGGCCTGCTGGTTCCGCAGCACCGCCGTCATCATCCGCGTCGCCGTCGCGTTGAAGGCGGCCCTGAAATCGAAGCTGGC
The DNA here is from genome assembly GCF_014196305.1 of Roseococcus suduntuyensis. GTDB lineage: Bacteria > Pseudomonadota > Alphaproteobacteria > Acetobacterales > Acetobacteraceae > Roseococcus > Roseococcus suduntuyensis. The sequence goes on along the minus strand of NZ_JACIDJ010000001.1, from coordinate 461,560 downwards.
CTCCACGCCGGCCGGCCCCTCGATCGGCGTCTTGGCCAGCGCCAGATAGACCTCGTGCAGCGTGATGGTCAGGCTGCGGTTCGCATCGATGGTGAAGGCCATGGCGAATTCGGCCGAGGTGCCGGCCTGCGCCTGGGCCAGCAGCGTTGTATTCTCGAAGCGCACGGTGATCTGGCCAGTGCAGCGGGCGATGCCGGGATCGACGCCCTCCACGCGACGATCGGCGCGGATGGTGCGCACCGCCTCCATGCCGTTGGCGTAGGTGAGCCGCGCGCCGGTGACCTGCGCCAGCGCCACGCTGCTGCGGGTGATGGACCCCTGCGCCTTGTTGAAGGCGGTGTAGGCCGCGCTGGTCGGCGTGCCGCCTGACGTCGCGCCGGTCCGCACCGATCCCTGGCCGAGCAGCCCAAAGGTCGCGGTCGCCGCGCCGGTGGGCGTGAAGTCCATCTCCAGCGTGTCGGCGCGCACGCCGGTGCAGACGTCGAAGGACGGCACGTCCGGATAGCCGATCTCCATGGCGTTGCTCGGCAGCGAGGCCGCGCCCGAGCCGAAGGTGTGGATGAAGTTGGTCGTGCCGGTGGTGGTCGGCGCGCCGAGCAGCAGCCGCAGCCAGTGCCCGATGTTGATCAGATCGACCGGCACCACTGCCTGGCCAGCGACAGTCACCGTGTCGAGGAAGGGCGCGGCCGGATCGCGGTTGCTGCCCACGCCGATGACGTCGGCATCCAGCAGCGGCTGCTCGGCGCCAAGATCGCAGGACAGGAACGGCATGCGCCGCCAGTTGCTGCCGGGGGCGGTGCCATAGACGGTCTCGGGCAGCATGAGCAGACGGCAATTCGCGCCGATGGCACGGGGCATGGGCTTTCTCCTGGAAGGGGATCAGGCCAGCGGCGAGCCGGCGACGGTGAACCAGAGGGTGATGGGGATGGCGGCGGCACGGGCCGCTGCGGCGCCTTCGAACTCGATATCTTCGAATGAGGCGCTGCCGGGCTGCGCCCACTCCACAGCGCCGCCGAGCGTGCGGTTGGCGGTGATCGCCGCGGCGACATCCACCAAGAGCGCATCGAGCAGGGTGCTGCGCGCGGCCGGTATGGCGCCGGCCACGGTGATCTCGACCTCGGCGCGGTGCTCAACCTGCCAGGTGAGCGGGGAGAGGATTGGTGTCTCCTCCACCGCCTCGCCGTCGCGGACGACCACTAGCCCGCCAGCAGGAATGCGCTGCGGGATGGTCTCGCCGCGCAGCACCAGCGGTGCCGGGTTCCGAACGGCCAGCGACGTGACGAGTCGGCTGTGCAGCGCGGCGATGGCGGTCTCGCGCGCGCTCATGCTGACCGCCTGCTCTCGCGCTCCCATGCCGCGACGAAACGGCCCGGCAGCCGGCGTAGCCCGCGCTCAGCCGCACCGCGCACGTCGAGCCGCTTGGCGAGCTTCACCTGGGGCAGGAGGAGAAACATTGGCACCATCCCCTGCTCCAGCAGGCCGCGCGCCCAGGCCTCGCGGCCCTTGCGGTTGGCCGTACCGACTTCCGTGACCCCGCCCGCCACCAGCCGGGTCCTGCGCCGCCGCCCGGTCTGCTCGCCCTGCCGCAGCGGCAGGCACCACACGAAACCCCGCCCCGACTTGAACGGCCGCAGGAAGGCCTGGCCGGAAGCGACCATCTGGGCCGGCGTGACCCGCATGTCCTTCTCGCCGCGCCCCCTGCGTCCCCGCGCCGCATTGAAGCCAGTCGGAATGGCCAGGAACTTCCCTCCGCCCCTGGCGCGGATCAGCGCCCCACGCTCGAATGCGTCGATGACGTTCGGCACCTTGGTGAAGACCAGCCCCGCCGGCCGCAGCGACTGCCCGGACCGCGGGAAGATCATCGACCGCCAGGCATTGGCGATACCGCGGGCGTTACCCGAGAAGGCGGTGGTGACCTGCCGGCGCAACTCGGCCTTCACCTGCTCCGTCTCGGCGCGGATGGCGGTCATGGCTGCGCGCTCCCCCGCCTTCACCTCATCGGCCAGCACCTTGCGGAGGTCGCCCACGATGCTGGCGCCGAGGCGCATGGATCAGCGCCCGCCGAACTTGCGGCTGAGAATGCGCAGCAGCAGATCGTGCAGCGCGGCATAGCCGAGCGTGCCGGCCAGCCACGCGACGGCAAACAGCCACCAGCCGTCGAGCTCGAAGGCATGGGCAATGAGCCAGGCGCCGGTGCCGAGGCTGCCGCCGGCCAGCGCGTGCAGCAGATAGGCGCGGGTCAGCAGCGGCCGGTCGGTGGACGAGAAGCGCGCCATCGCCCCGAGCGCGCCCAGGGCGCCGGCGAGCAGCGCCTCACCGATAATGCTGCCGATGCGTTCGGGGTCGATCATGGCGGTGCTCCTATCGGCGGCAGAAAACGCGCCAAGCGATGCCGGCGGCGTCGCGCTCCGCGTGCTGGACGGTCAGGGTGTCGGCTCCGAGGGTGAAGGTGTCGTCGGCCTCGGCGCTGGGCAGCACGGCGATGGCCACCGTCAGGATGTCCGATGCCTGGATCACGCTGGTACCGAAGGCGTCGCCCAGCCGGTCCGGCGACGAGCGGAGCACGCGGAGCAGGACCGGCGCCCCGGTCCCGCCCGTGCGATAGGTCGCAGTCGTGCCGATGTTCGGATCCGCGGCCAGCGCGTCCATGGCCGCGGCGAAGGCACTCATGCTGGCCGCCGCAGCCGCCAGGCGAGAACGCCCACCACCGCGGCGACGATGACCGCGATGGCGACGGCTGGCGCCAGCGTGCCCAGCGCCTGGATCGCCGGTGCGGCCTGCGCGACCGCCGTGGCGATGCCCGCGGCACCCACCAGCACTGCACCGCGGCCGGTGCCTGTGACGGCGGCGACCTCCCGCAGCGTCACGGGCGCGGCCGGAGGAACGCCCGCGAGGGTCAGCGCGCGATCGATCACGCCGACCGGATAGGACAGCCCGGCGCATTCATGGTGGATGATGGCCTCCACGAGCGGGCGGAGATGATCGTGCCGATGCAGGTCGATCGCATCATCCGGCCCGACGCCGATCCGCCGCGCTACCACTGCGACATAGGCCGCGGTGTCGTTCTCCACCTTGGGCGCCCACCGCTCGATGATCGCGCGTGGCGTGCGCAGCTTGTGCCGGTCCTGATAGGTGACCAGCAGCGCGGCGAGCGCCCGGATGCCGAGTTCGTGGCTGGTGAAGCGGCAGAAGCGCCCATCCGACGGCGGCTCGGCCAGCCCCTGCCACTTGTTGGCAGGGACGTGCTCGATGTTGCCCGGGTTGCGGTTGCGATAGCCCCGCGTGGCTTTGGGATCGATGCTCACGTGCCGATCGCCGGCACGCGGTTCAGCCACACCCGGACGGTGGTGTCCGCGGCGAGCGCGGCCAGGGTGGCGATGCCGACCTGGAAATTGCCGGTCGCGGTGGTGGTGATGCGCCGGTTGGTGTTGTCCCAGAAGACGCGGGCGCCGGCGGTGATGGCGAGCGCGGGTTCCTTGGTGATGTCGAAGACGCCCTGGGTGGCGGCCTCGATTACGGCGTTCTGCGCGCCGTCGACAGCGGCCACGCCGAACAGTGCGCCGACCAGGACGCCCTGGCCGGAGAGGATGCCGCCCGCATAGGGAACGGCGATGGCCAGGCTGTTGCCCGGCTGGACGTAGTTGCGCATGGGGATGGGAGCTCCAGAAACGCAGAAGGCGCCCGGTGGGGCGCCCTCTGCATGGGTTCACGATGGACGGGATGAGCCGGGATCAGGTGCCCGGGTTGAACCAGGCGCCGCGCCAGTCGATGGCACCCACGCCGAAGTCGAAGATCACCGAGACCTCGACGCCATCCACGCCCTGGACATTGCCTGTGGTGACCTGCGGTCCCTCGGCGCCGTTCAGATAGCCGTAGACGTAGACGGGGGCCGAGAAGGGATCGGAGAAGAGGTACCAGCGGTTGGCCGGGATCAGCGGCTCGACCAGCGGCTGGACGAAGCCGGCATAGACGTTCGCGTTCGAGGTCTGCGTCGCGGCGACGCTAACCGTCAGCTGCCGCGCCGCGAGCTCCTGGTTCGGCCCGACCAGCAGGCGCATCTGCGAGCCCACCGCGATGGGCAGGCCGTCGAGCGTCCGCTGCCGCATCACGGCGGCACGGCCGAGCGCCAGGTTCGGCAGGTCCAGCAGCGTGCCGGCACCCGCCTTGTTGGCGCGTGCCGCAGCCGTGCCGAAGACCGCGGCATTGCCGGTGATGAGCGTCGGGCCATCGCCGTTGGCACTGTTCACCAGCGCATAGGCCGTCGCGTTCTCGAAATCGGCCACGCGCCGGCCGATCATGGAGGCGAAGTCGGTGAAGGCGCCGAGGTCGTCGTTGACCAGCATCTGCCGCGTCACACGGATGCGGCGCGCGAAGGTCTGCAGGAACACCAGCTCCTGGCTTTCCGACATGGTGCCAGCCTGGATCTCGCCGTTCTCGGACAGCGCCACGAGGTTGGGGAAATCCCCCACGCGCAGGTGGCGGTGCGGCTTGAAGTCCCGAAAATCGCGGCGGAGGAACAGCGTGCGATAGGTCGGCTGCGCCGGGGCATAGGCCGCGAGCAGCATCTTGTTGGCCGCGGCCGAGAGCAGCGCGGGGAAGTCGCTGGTGGTGTGGAAGGCGCGCTCGGCGAGGATGGTCGGGTTGCGGGGGATGTTCCGCTCGCCCCGGGCGCGGAGCAGTTCGCCCATCATGTCGGAGGGGCGCCAGCCCATGAATTCGACGTGGCGGCCGGCGCCGGGGCCGGTGCTGGGCGCCTGGTAGCCGGGCATGGAGCGGGCGGCGAGCGCCTCGGCCATGGCGTCGAGCAGGCTGGCCGGGTCGTCCTGGCCGGGGCCGGTCTCCGGGCGCGCCGGCAGGGAGGGGCGCGGCGCGCTCTGGGCGAAGGCGTCCCACAGGCGGCCACGCAGCACCTCGGGCGAGATGCGGTCGCGGATGGCGGCCTCGCGCATGGCGTCGAGCATGTCGGGGGTCACCAGGCCGCGAGCGGCGGCCAGCACCGGCTCATAGGCGGCGATGCGCTCGACGGCGGCGCGGTCCGCCTCGGCGCGGATGGCCTCGAGATCGGGCGGGGTCGGTGCGGCGCGGGTGGGTTCCGGCGGGGCGGTGGTGGTCACGGGGCTCTCCTGGGGCGAGGTGCTGGGCGGCGCGGGCGGCGCCGGCGCGGGATCCGGCGAAGCCGGCGTCGTCTCGGGCATGGGTGGTTCCTCGGGGATGGTCAGGGCGGGTTCGATGGCGGTGGCGGGGGTGCCCTGATCCCCCTCGCCACGGACGACAGCGGCCGCGTCCACCGGGACGGGCACGATCGAGATCTCGTAGGGCTCCCAATCCACGGCGCGGTGGATGGTCTGGCCGGTGGCCGCGTCCGGCCGCGGCTCGTAGCGGTGCACGCGATAGCCGACGCTGACGGATTGCAGCGTGCCGTCCGCGACGCGCTGCCAGACCGGCTCGACGTCGTCCGCGCCGCTGAACTGAAGCGTGGCGTAGCCGCGGCCGGCCTCGAGGCGGGCGGCGGTGACGCGGCCGAGCACATCCCGCGTCCCGGCGCGGCGGTGCGTGTCGAGGACGGGCGCGCGGCCCGAGCGCAGCGCGTCCATGCGCACCGCCTCCGGCCGCATGTCGAGCTCCTCGATGATGAGACCGAGCGGGGGCACGAAGTTCCGCGCGCGGGCGCCAGTGGACCACACCACCTCGACGGTGCGGGCCGCGCGATTGACCGTGACCGGTGCGGCCAGGGCGCGGCACGCGATGATCGACTGCCCAGCGGTGGGAAGTCGATCGGGCAAAGGCGTGGCCTCCGGCGCGGAGAGGTCCCCGCCCGGTTCGATCGGCTCGATCATGAGGCGTTCTCCTGGGCAGCGCCGATCAGGGCGCGGCGAAGCCCTGCGCGTTGACGTAGACCTGCGCCCCGGTGGTGATGCAGGCGACGTTCATGGCCGTGGCCGCAGTGCCTCGCAGAGGCGTGGGAAAGGTGATCTCCACGGGCGCGGCCATCGCGGCCGGCAGCAGCTGCCGCCAGATCACCGTGGCGCCGTCCTTGATCACCACCTCCGTCGCCACCGTCGCGTGCGCGTTGCGGATGTCGATCGAGGTCACGTAGTTGCGGATGCCGGCCGCGGCGGCCGCCCGGAGCACCACGTCGGTGGTGTTGATGATCCCGCCCGTGGCAGCGGCGTATTGCCAGTCGGCCTCCGGGATGGCGTAGGGCTTGGTGACCAGCGCGCCGATCAGTGTCGCCAGCAGATCGACGCCGCGCGCCGTGGTCACCGCGACCGGGTTGGCCGAGTAGCCGGTGGCGGCCAGGACCGGCAAGGCGCCGCTCGTGTTGCGCGCCTGGCCGCCCACCGGCGTGACGCTCGGCGGGATGGTGCTGAGGACGTTCACGCCCAGCCCCTGGCCCGCAACCGACTGGCCGCGGCCGGCCGTGATTTCCGTCGTCAGCTCGGCATAGTCCGCGATGGTGACGAACTGGACCTTGATGTCGGTGTTCGAGACCGGCGCGAGGTTGCGCGAGACCGAGGCCCAGCCGGTGTTCAGATAGGCGCCGGTGAAGGTCGAGCCCACCAGGTCAAAGCTGTTCGCGTCGATGACCGTGATTGTGAACGTGCCGTTGGCGCCCGGCACGCCCGATACATCGGCGACGGTCACCACATCGTTCGTCGCAAAGCCATGCGCCGCGCGGGTGATGCGCACCGCGCCTCCGCCATTGTTCGCCACCGCGGAGATGCCGTGGAAGACCTGCCGGTTCCGCACGCGGATGCGAAAGCGATACAGCGCATTCGGCTCTGGGATCTGCTGGTGGCGGACATAGGAGTTCGAGCGCGCCGCGGTGGTGTCGAGCAGCCGCCCGTGGAAGTAGCATTCGTCGTTGGTCGGCTCGAGCTCCAGCACCGACCAGCCCGCGGGCGCAGTGGTGGGAATGGTGCTGCCGGAAGTGCTGCCGAGGCGCGGCGCGCCCTCGCTCCCCACCTCGTAGTTGGCGAGCGTCGGGCTGGCGCCATCCAGCCGCCAGGCCGCGGCGCTGCGCCCATCCGGCTGGGCGGTGGTGGGATCGATGCTGACCAGCTCGAGCCAGACGGATTGGCCGACGATGCGCTGGCTCATATTCACCGCCACCATGACCCTCAGCGGGATGGTGAAGGTGGTGCGGCTGGTGAGCGTCAGCTCGTCGTCCAGCGTGGTGCCGGTGGAGATGGTGACCGCGCCATCCGCCACGGTGTGGGTGATGCCGCCGCCGGTGGCCGCGATTTCCCATCGCGCCGGGTTGATCTCGGTGCCGTTGAAGCTGTCGCGGAACTTCTTCTGCATGCTCTTGATCTTGAGCATGTCGTCGGTCCAGTCGTAGGCGCCTGCGGTCATGGCTGTGCTCCTGGGGCAGACGCTGGCTCGGCACGGGGCGCTGCGGCACCGGTGGCGGCGATCTCGATGGCGGCGAGCTGGGCGGCGTCCTGGGCGGCGCCCGACTTCGCGACGCGGCGGGGATCGCTGTCGAGCGACAGGCCGGCCTCGTCGAGCAGGGCGTTGGCCTCGCGGATCATCTCGACCACTTGGCGGAAGTCGTAGCCGAAGGCGCCGACCGCCTCGGGCTGCGGCACGAAGCCTGCCCGAACCTGGGCGATCAGCGCCGTCGTGTCCTTCAGCGGGTCGATCATCTCGTGCGCCGGCGGTACATGCGAGAGGCCGTCCGGCACCTCAGCGCCCCACAGCCCGAGCAGCGCGCCCTGCTGGTGGAAGCGATCGGCGATGGGCCGCACCAGCATCGGGATCAGCATACCGTACTGCACCTGCTCGCAGAGCCGGCGGAACTCGATCTTGCCGGCGCGGAGGCTGGAGTAGTTCGCCTGGGTGAGGTCCCCGGCGACCTGGTCGTAGGTCAGGCCCGTGCCGACGGCGGACGCTTCCAATGCGCGGCGCGCGAAAGCGGCGTGACTGCCGCCCCCGGAGGGGTTCACCACCTCCACGGATCCCATGCCGCGGCGATAGAGGATCATGCCCGGCTCGAAGCTCTCCACTGTGCGCCCCTGTGCATCGCGGAGCAGGCCCGATGCGGGGCCGGTCATGGCGTCATCGCCATCCTCGGAGACCACCGCGGCCAGGCAGGCCTCGATCTTGGCCTTCATCAGCAGCGCGGCCTCGTAATCGCCGAGATCGCGCAGCCGCGTCAGCACCGGCGCCAGCCAGGAGACGTCGCGCAGCTGGCCGGGCCGGCGCTTGCGATAGATGTGCAGCACGTCGCGGGCGGGGACGCGCTGGCTGCTCAACCAGGTGGCTCCCCCTGGCAGAACCCAGGACGCGCCGGGATGCACGCGATGCAGCCAATAGCCGACCGGCTCACCGGCCTCGCCCAGGCCGATGCCCTGTAGGGTGGGGACGCCCTCGATCACGCCCTGCCGCGCTGTGTCGAGGTGATCGCTTTCCAGCACCTGCAGGCGCAGGCCGATCGGATTGGCGGGCGTGATGTCGGCCGGCAGCATGCGGACGAAGCACTCGCCGCTCTCGACCACGGCGCGCATCACCAGGGCCTGGAGGCCATAGAGGTCGAGCCGGCCCTCGGCGTCACACGCCGTGCTGTCGGACCAGCGGCGCCAGGCCTCGGCGTGGGCCTGGTCGGGCCAGCGGGTGGTGATGCCGGCGCCGACGGCATTGCCAGTCCAGAGATCGACGATGCGGGCGGCGTAGGGGTCGTTGCGCACGGCGTCGCGGGCCCGGCGCGCCACGGTGGGTGCGGCGGCACCAACCTCGGCCGTGGCGCTGCTGCCGGAGGCCGCCCAGCTCGAGGCACGGCTGTCCTGCGCCGCGGCATAGCCACGAAGGGCGTGCCAGGCATCTCGCAGACGCCCCATCACTTGCTGCCCTCGCGGGAGAAGCTGGCGAAGGTGACGCTGGGGCGGCGTGCGGCGGCGTTCTCGGCGGCGTGAAGGACGGACAGGGCGCGACCGAGCTCGTCCAGAGAGCGGTACTCCACCGTGCGCCCGTCGAAGGTCACGCGCGTGGTGCCGCCGGTGAAGGCGGCGGCCAGGACTGCGGCGCGCGTGCCGGCAGGTTGGGCGAGCGCCCAGGCGAGGACGGTGGGGTCCATGATCGTCCTCCTCTCAGCGAAGCCAGCCGCTGCGCGGCGCGAGCCAGCCCCGGGGGCGCTGGGTGTCGGATGGCGGCACCGCCACGGCTTGCGACGCCGGCGATGGAGGAGCGACATTCCCGGCGGCGGGAATTTCGCTCGGCCGCAGCGGCGCATCTGCCGCCTCATCCCGCAGCCGCGTCCAGAACTGCTCGCCGTAGCGATCCGCACCGAGCAGCCAGAGCGCCGCGCGCGCCAGCACCGCGCAGTCCAGTGCCTCATTACGTTCTCGCAGCTTGGCCCATTCTTGCCGCGCAAAGCCGCGGCGGTCCTTCGTGGTGCGCAGCTGCTCGGCGACCAACTGCTTGACCCACTCCACCTCGACTGCGCGCGGCAGGTGCACCCAGCCGGGCGGAAGCTCCTCCGCATCGCCGCGGCCGAGCCAGAGCCGGCGATAGAGATCGGCCTTCCAGGTCGAGACGGAGACGGTCCAGAGCTTCAGCCCGCGCCGGAGCTTCTGGCCGTTGACCAGCGCATCCACCGGCGTCGGGCCGTGGACGGGCTGCGCCCGGTTCCACCCGTCGATGCCCTTCGTGGGCGCGATGCGCGGATCCCGCAGGCGGCGGAGGTGGCCATAGACGGCGGCAGTGTCCCGGCCGCCGGTATCGACGCAGAGCCGGGCGATGCGCATCGCGCCGCCACCGTGGCGCGGCCAGTCGCGCGTCAGCACCCGAGCGAGTTCATCCCAGGGCTCCCGGTCCCGCGGGCTGCCGGAGATCACGATGTGGTCGACAAGCCAGGAGGAGAAGCCCTCCGCCCAGCCCCACACGTCGCATTCGAGGCGATCGTCCTGGACGTCCACGCCAGCCGTCAGCACCAGCGCGCCCGTGGGCACCACGCCCATGGTGAAATCCTCGCGGCGCTCCACCAGGCGCTCCCAATCCGGGGCCTCGCCCTGCTCCTGCCAAGTCTCACCCAGGACCGTGTTCTTGAAGGTCTTGATGTCCTCGGGCTTACCCTGGGCCGCCTCCCAATCGCGGGCGATCTGCTCCCAGGACAGCCAGCCCACCGGCGAGTAAAGCGCCGAGATGTGAAAGCCGATCGTGTGGGGATCCTGGCCTTCTGCCGTCGCGCGCCATTCCCCGCCGCCAAGCATGGCGGTCTTATCGTGCTCCTGCATCGGGTGGTCGCAGGCGGTGCAATGATACCGCGCCGTCTCTGGCGCACCCTTCTCCCAGAGCAGTCGCTCGAAGCGCAGCCACTGCATCTCGCCGCAGGCGGTGCACGGCAAGAAGAACCGCCGCTGGTCGCTGGCCAGGTATTCCCGCTCGATGCGGCTGCGGCCCGCAATGGTGGGCGTGCTGACGAGGAAGGCCTTGCGCCGCCAGCCGAAGGTCCGGGCACGTGCCTCTGCCAGGGCGATGGGATCACCCTCGCCGGCGACGTCACCGGGATAGGCGTCGACCTCGTCGAGAAACAGGAACCGCGCCGTCATCGAGCGCAGCCCGACCGCGCTGTTCGCGCCCGTCAGCACCAGGATGCCGCCGGGGAATTCCTTCGAAAGCATGGTGTTGCCGCTGTCCCGCGCCCGGGCGGGTGCCACGCGCTCCCGCAGCGCCGGCGTTTCCTCCAGAAGCGGGTCGATGCGCTGGCGCGAGAAGCGCTTGGCCAGTTCCACGGTCGGCTGCACCGCCAGCGCGGGCGCCGGCACGTGGTGCATAATGTAGCCGAGCCAGTTGTTCCCGCTTTCCGTGGCGCCGACCTGCGCGCCCTTCACGAAGACGACGCGCCGGGCGGGATGCACCGCCGAGAGCGCGTCCATCACATCCTTCAGATACGGCGTACGGCTGGTGCGCCAGGGACCGGGTTCGGCCGAGGCGCGGCTGCCGAGCATGCGGTGGCGCTCGGCCCATTCCGACACAGTGAGCTGTGGCGGCGGGCGCAGCATGGCGCCCACGCGCCGGCGCACATGCTCACGGCTGCGGAGACCGGTCCCCTCCGAGGCCTGCTGGATCGAAGCGATCGGCCGCCTCCGTCAGCAGGTCGTTGATGTGGCTCTGCAGGATGGTCTGCAGCAGATGCGGGTCGACGCTGATCTCGGCGGCGATCAGGCCCGAGACGCGGGCCGGCCAGTTCAGCAGCGCGTCGCGCATAGTGCTGCCGATCTCGTCGAGCGCGGCGTTGGCCTCAGTGACATCGACCAGGCGGCGCTTGGTCTCGTCCAGCGAGAGGCGCTGCGCCTCCACCTTCAGTGCGAGCTGCGCGACCTTCAGCCGCGCGAAGGGCGTGCCGTCCGCGCCCGCGCCACTGGCCAGGGGCGAGCGGGCGGGATCAGCGGTCTCCACCAGGCGACGTCGGGTCTTGTCGATGTCCCACTGGCCATCCGGCTCGCGGGCGATGCGGCCCGCCCGCTCGGCCTTGTGGATGGCGGTGTCGCTGACGCCGAGGCGACGGGCGGCCTCGCGCGTGGAGGCGGTCATTTCCGGCATGGCGGCGACTCTGCCTCCCATCGCGGAGCCGCGATGGGGGCCCGCAAGCCGCCGCGCGTGATGGCGATGCCGGCCTTCTCAGAGGGGACGAAGGGCGCGCTGGCGGGCGGCTTCAAAGGCGGTGATGGCGGCGGACCAGTCCAGCGTGGCGCCGTCGCCGAGCATCTGCACCGGCGCGAGGGCCACGCGGCGGCGCGACCAGTAGTTCCCGTCGAGTGTGGCGAGCCAGCCTGCCAGCCCCTGTGCGGCAAGCGCCGCGGCGGCGGCCTCGACCTCGGCTTTGCGGGGCGGCGCGGCGCGGCCCATCGTCACGTGCCGGCCATCCTGCGCCAGGATGATCCAGCGTCGCTCCGTGCACTTTGGCTTCACGCTCATCTGCGTCTCCGTCTAGCGGGGCGGGATGCCCTGCGCGTGACGGACGATTCGCGCTGTGTCGGAGCGCAGCCAACTCGATAAAGCGCCGGGAATCTGGATGATCCCTGGCGCTCTCGATGATGTTCAGTGGCGTGGCTGAGATGCTTCACTCCGCGAGGGCGTAGATGGTGAAGGAGCCCTTCGCGCCGGTCTTGTTCGGGCCGACCATCCGCTCCCGCGACTTCACCTCGACCGCGTGGCCCTTCTTCTTCAGCCCGGCGAAGAAGCCGCGCACCGTGTGCTGCGCCCAGCCAGTCGCTTCGGCGATCTGCGCCACCGTGGCGCCCTCCGGCCGGCGGAGCATGGCCAGGACCTGCTCCTGCTTCGTGCCCTCCCGCGGCTTGCGTGGCGCTCCGGCCTCGCGCGGGGCGCGGGCCGGCTTGCCGGCGAGCAGGGTGCGCAGCGCCTCCATCGGGGCGTCGAGCGCGGCGATCATGTCCGTGGCGCGGTTGGCCTCGTCGTCCCAGGCAGCGAGGACCGCCGCGGCGGCGTCGCGCAGGCTGGTCCGCGGCGCGGCGGCGCGTGCCGCGAGGGCCTGGTCGAGCAGGGCGATTTCCTCCGCCAGGGGCGCGGCCTGGGCGGCTTCGGCGACCGTGGCGTCCTGTGCGGCGGGCTCCGCGTCCGGCGCCACCGTGGGCGCCGTGTCTGGCACGCTGCCCTCGATGCCGGAGCAGTCGGGCTCGCCGGCAACCGCGTCGCCCTCGTTCGGATCGATGCCAATGGCGCGCAGCCCCTCGTCGGTGATGCGCGCCACGATCCAGGTCCCGTCCTCGTCCTGGCGCCAACCGAGCCCCACATGCTCCCGCGGCGCGTTGATCTCGGTCAGAAGGTTGTTCTTGATCAGGCTGCGGAAGACCGCGTTGCGGGCCGCGGCCGGCAGGGTCTTCGGCGCGCGGGCGAGGCCCATCTCGTGCTGCGCGGCGGCGCTCAGGATCACGCGCTGGCTGTCGGAAAGCTTGGTCATCGTGGTGGTCTCCGGTTCCGGGTGCCGGTCATCGGCCCCTACTGCCGGGAGCCCCGCCGGCGCTGCCGGTCGGGGCGGTGCGGGAGTGGCCCGCGTCAGGCTGCGTATTCGCCGCGGCGGAAATGCTGGTCCGGGATGTCCTTCAGCTTCGCCGTCGCATCCGAAAGCCAGGCCGCTTCGCCCCAAAGCACCGTCTCGGGGTTGGCGCCAAAATGGTCCGCGCTGGCCTGGGTGAGTTCGGCGAGGAGGGCGTCGAATTCGGCCTTTTTCGCGAGGAAGGCGGCCAGGCTGCGTTCCTGGTTGCGGGTGGCGCGGGCTTCGCGGTCGGTCATGGTCGTCTCCGTCGTGGTGCAGGGCACCCCCTGCGTGTGACGGACCATTCGCGCTGTGGCGCGCACGAGCCAAGCAAGATGCAGCGTCGTGAGATTGCTATGATTCGGCGGTCTGGATCACATCATGATCGACAATGCCGCGGGCCGCGGCGACATCGGCGAAGATGCGATCATCACCCTCCAGCACGGCGGCTTCGCCGTTCGCTTCCTGCCAGCGCCGCACGATCACATCGGCATAGGCGGGGTCGATCTCCAGCAATACGGCACGCCGCCCCGTTCGCTCCGCCGCGATCATCGTCGTGCCCGACCCGCCGAAGCAGTCCAGCACCGTGTCGCGCGGCTTGCTGCTGTTGCGGATGGCGCGCTCCACCAGCGCCACCGGCTTCATCGTCGGATGCAGATCGTTGCGGGCCGGCTTGTCGAAGTGCCAGACATTTCCTTGGTCGCGCGCGCCGCACCAGTAGTGCTGCGCTCCGGCCTTCCAGCCATAGAGCATGGCTTCGAACTGCTGGTGGTAGTCGGCACGGCCAAGCGCGAAGGTGTTCTTCGCCCAGATGATGGTGCTGGACCATTTGCCGCCCGCCTCCTGCCAGATGCGATGCAGCGTTGGCCATTCGGACGAGGACATGCAGACGTAGCAGGCGCCCTTGGTCACCGAGAGCAGGTTGGCCAGCGCCGGTCGCAGGAACTCCGGAAAGCCGCCGCCGAGCGCGTCATTGGCGATGGTCATCTTGGCCGCCGTGCCGCCCTCGTAGGCCACATTATAGGGCGGATCGACGAAGCCCATGTCGGCCAGATGGCCGGCACCCAGGGCACGCTGCACGTCGGCCAGCTTCGTCGCGTCGCCGCACAGCAGGCGGTGCTCGCCGCAGATCCACAGATCACCTGTCCGGCTGACCGGCACCACGGGCGGCGGCGGCGCATCGTCACCATCATCGCCGAGACCAGCGTCGGCCGCAGCCAACAGCCTGTCGAGCTCCATGCCGGAAAAGCCGAGCACGTCCAGGTCGACCACCGCCTCGTCGCGGATGCGGGCGATCTCGGCGGCGAGCAGCGCCTCGTCCCAGCCCGAGTTCAGCGCGATCTGGTTGTCCGCGAGCCGGAGCGCGCGGGCCTGAGCAGGAGAGAGATGGCCGAGCCGCAGCACAGGCACCGAGGCCAGCCCGAGCTGCTTCGCCGCCATGACGCGGCCGTGGCCGGCGATCAGAACGCCCTCGGCATCGACCAGCACCGGGTTCACGAAGCCGAACTCGGCGATGGATGCCGCGATCTGCGCCACCTGGGACGCAGAGTGCGTCCGGGCGTTTTCGGCATAGGGCACCAGCGCCGCGACCGGCAGTGTGGAGACGACGAGGTCAGGCTGCATCGGCAGTGACCTCCATCCGCGCTGCGGCAACGGCGTCGTAATCGCGACCATCGTCCGCCAGCGTCACCGGCATGTCCGGATGCAGCATCCGCCACCGCGCCACGGCTAGGTCGACATAGGCAGGCGCCAGCTCGATCGCGCGCACGCGGCGACCGGTGCGCTGGCCGGCGATGATGGTGGTGCCAGCGCCAGCGAAGGGCTCGAACACCACGTCGCCCTCATCGGCATAGGCCCGCATCAGGAAGTCCGGCAGCGCGACAGGGAACACCGCAGGATGCTCCGTCTCGATCCCGCGGGCCTTGTGCCGCGTGATGCGCAGCACGTTGTCCGGGATCCGGGTTTCCTGGACTCCTTGGCCGGCGTGCTGCCATTCGCCGACGGTGCCGTCCTTGGCGCGGAGGCCACCCTTCTCGGAATTGACGTGCCCCGCCCAGCGGCAAGGGATGATCTTGTTCGGGCGCCGGGCCTCGCGATTGAAGTGGAAGAGCAACTCGAAGGCGGGCGACAGCCGCCCGTTCCAGTCGCCCGGCAGGCCAGGCCCCTGGTCCCAGGTGTAGAGCCCGAAGCGCCGCCAGCCGCGGGCGCGCATCCAGTCGAGCCAGCCGGCCCAATACGGCTGCCATTCATTGTCGCGATGTATCAGCCCGAGGTTCACCAGCACCTGTCCATCCGGTCGCATGGCCACGTCGAGATGCTGAAACACGCCCTGCATGAGAGCGTCCCAATCCGTGACGCCGCCGGTGGTGTACTCGCGCTGGTTCCCGTAGGGCGGGCTGGTGAACAGGAGCGCGGCGCGGTCCTCGCCCATTACGCGCGCCACGCTGGTGGCGTCTGTGCTGTCGCCACAGAGCAGGCGATGCCCGCCCAGCAGCCAGAGATCGCCCGGGCGGGTGACGGCCTGGCGCGGCGGCTCCGGATCGGCGTCGGCGGGATCCTCCGCCGTCTCCTCCGTATTCGCCGCGCCAGCCGCACCGCCCCCCTCGGCAGGATCTGCAGACAGAGCCTCGGGCGCGTCGCCGTCGGACACGGCATCTCCAGCCGCCGCGAGGATGTCTGCGAGCTCATCCGCCGAGAAGCCGAGCGCGCCGAGGTCGATGTCCTGCGCCGCCTGCACCGCGGCCAGCGCATCATGCAGCAGCGCCTGGTCCCAGGTCGCATTCTCTGCGATGCGATTGTCGGCGAGCCGCAGCGCCTCCTTCTGCGCCGCCGATAGGTGCCGCAGCACGATCACCGGCACCTTGGCCATGCCGAGCGCGGACGCCACCTCGAGCCGGCCGTGGCCGGCGATCAGCACGCCGTCCTCATCGGCCAGCAGCGGGTTGGTGAAGCCGAAGGCCAGCATGCTGGCCTTGATCTGCTCCAGCTGCTCGGCGCTGTGGACGCGGGCATTGCCAGCATGCGGGCGCAGCTCCGCCACTGGACGCAGCACAATCTTCGCCGCCATCCAGGGGAGCGTCATGATGCCATCCGGTTTGCAGGTGGTTTGCAGGGCCGCGGCCCTGCGCCGGTTTGCAGCTAACGATTTGAAGCCGCGGGCGAAGGCTGCAAACCGCAACCCATATCTTCGGCCTGGCGCTAGCGACGTTGCGCGCTTCCGCCCCCCGCATACAGCGGGGCCAGGAAGGAACCATCGGCTCGCGAGCCACAGTGGCTGATCAGCGGACGAGTGGCTCGGGAGCCACTGGCCGCAGCCGCAATTCAACGACTGTCGAGAGATTACCCGATGTGAGTTTCAGGCATCAACGCGACATTCTTTCGCTGGCTTACCTTCTTCTTCGCTTTCAGATCAGAGGGCGTCAGCTCGCCGATCCAAGGCGGAGCAGAGCATGCTCCAGGCGATGGCACGTTGGGCACAGCAGCTTGAAGTCCGCGAGCGTCGTTACGCGGCGTCCTTCCTCCAAGGGATGAAGGTGATGCACATCCAGCAGGCTTCGCGGTTTGATGCCGGTGCCATTGGCCCGGATGACGGGATCAAACGAACAATCGTCGCAGCGCAGCGTCTTGGCTTTCTGCCGATCCTGAATGAACTTTTGAGCCAACCACGCCGCTCGGCGGCGGACCTTAACCCATTGCTCTTTGGTCATCCCTTCGATTGCGTTGTCGCCGAGCTCACTGTCGATGTGCCGACTGATTCGTGTCTCGATTTCGCTCCGCTCGGCCGCTGCAATATCTGCCTGGATCCCGATCCACGCATTTGCGGTCGGGCGAAGCAGGATTGGTACCGAAGAAATGGCACGTCGTTCTTCGTCATTGAGTGGGCGCAGCGTGGCTGACGGATGCGCGAAAACGCGCTGCATCGCGTCGGGCCCCAGCACGTCACGAGCAAGCGGCTTCGTCGGAATTTCGTAGCTCTCGACGATCGGGAACGCGACTGACCACCGTCGACGCCTACCATCCTCATCCCACATGTCCTGCATGCGCTCGTAGTCAGCATCCCCAAGGATACTCTTGAGGGAAAGTGAGGATGATCTGAGCCGGTGGACAGCGACAAGTCGCCCCGCAACAGCGGCGTGTTCAGCGCGCTCGGCCAGATAGCGCGGGTCTGCGAGATATGCCGGCTTAGGTGTACCGAAATTCAACGTGATGTATTCAATGACGTACCCATTGCCTGCCTGGGACGAAATTGTCGCTTGGCATCGTCCAGGCGCATCTGGGCCGTCTCCGGCTGGCGTGAAACCAATCCAGTGAGACGCGACCAACCAGTCCGCCTTCGCTGCGGTGACTGGGGCAGGCAGATCGGCGATCGAGTTCGCGGGCATCTCGTCCAATGGCGGTTTGCTACGGAAACGTAGCGGCGTGAGAGGCCGCGGGGAAGTTCGGCTCCATCACGCGGCGCGTCCCCGCGACACCAAGCCGTAGTGCGCCGCCAGCACGCTGAGGGCCGCGACCAGCATCCCCTGCGCCTGCGTCGCCGGCACCGTCCGGCCACCCCAGCCCTGCCGCATCGCCCATTCCCTGACTGAGCATTCCAAGCCGACAACGTGCCAGACGCAGCTCCCGGCGGCGCTGTCCGAGCCGCCGAGCACATCCATGGCGGATGCCACCCTGTCTCTAGCTGCGATCTGCTTTTCCGTGATGCAGTCGCCTCCGCCGCCTACGATCCGGATCAGCGGCACGGCACGCAGGCCGTCCAGCATCGCTGACCGGAACTGCCGCCGGAAGATCCCGCCCGCCTCGAACATCTCGGCGGTGATGGTGCCGTTGGCCTGCATGGCGCCCAGCGTGTCCACGGCGCGGCGATGCTGCACGGGGCTGCCCGTCTCGGGATCCGCGTCTCGGATCGGCTCGCCGAAGCCGCCATGCTGAAGCCGCCACTTCGAGGGGCCCATCGATTCCTTCTGCTTCGTGGTCTTCGCCTTCCGCTTACCGGCCATGAGTCTTCTCCTGCTGCCGTGGGCCCCAGCGGCGCACGGCTTCGTTCTGGACTGCCTGGCGCAGCCAGGGATCGGTGATGTCCTCGACGTGCAGCGAGACGACGCCGTGCTGCAGCCAGACGCGGCGGCGCAGCATCTCCATCTCGGGCACGGTGGTTGCGCTGCGGCTTCCGCGGTCGAGGGACGAGCGGGGCGGCAACGGCGCGCCAGGCGTGCTCATGCCGGCCTCCCCCGACCGTGCCCTTGAAGAGTGGTGAAGAGTCGAGGGGGTGAGAGGGGTCTAACTATCTGATCAATATAACTATTCAATTCTTCAAACTCTTCAAAGGGTCTCTCTCCCCCGCACCCCTGCCCGGGCGTCTGCATACGCCCGCGTGAAAAGTTGAATTGTTGAAGAGTCCCGTTTTCTGCGGGTTTGCGCGCGTCATGCAGCATCACTCTTCAAGCCCTCCTGCGGTTCGGTGGCGATGATCCAGCTGGTGCCGGGGCCCGACGCGTTCTGCGTGACCTCGATCGCGATCTGCTTGCTGTCGAGCAGCGTGGCGATGGCGTCCTCCCGCTCGGCCTTCGAGAGGAACTGCGTCTTCCGGACGAAGGCGCTGCGGCTGATCCGGCCGGCCTTGCGGATCACCTCCAGGACCTTCTTGATGCGGGAATGCGCGGGCGTGTCGGCGACGAGACGCTCTGCTTCGCGCAGCAACGTGCCGATGCAGTGCTCGACCAGCGCCGAGGCCCAGGTTACGTCGCGGGCCTCGGTGATGGGCCGGGCGGGATCACGACTGACCGCGGCGATCATCGCCAGCTTCGCCGCGTTCTCGGCGTATCTACCGAACAGGGCGGTGGCGTAGGTGCCACGGTGCGACCGCAGGAGATCGGTGGCTTCGCGCCGCACGCGAGCCATGGCCGCCTCGGCGTCCGCGGTCAGCGGCACGGTATAGGCGTGGATCGGCGCCGAGGATTCCATGGCGTCGGCGATGTTCCCGCCATGGCTGTGGCCGGGCACGCCGCGGGCGACCCCCTGCAGCGCCGACACCAGCGCCGGCGGCGGATCCATCGGCGCCGGAGTCTCATTGCGCTCCGGGTAGTCGTCGTCGGTCAGGAAGACCAGGAAGCGCGCGATGGAGCCGTCCGCCAGCGCGCCACCTTCGAGCGCCGTCCACAGCGGGCCCGGGACGGTGACGCCCCAGATGCAGGCGCAGGGCTGCTCGATGGTGACGCGCGGCCGCGCCTTCTGGTCGGCGTATTCGGCGCCGATGTAGGGCTCGGCCGCCGAGGTGTAGAGCTTGGTGAGTTCCGACCAGATGGCCGCCTTATGGGCCGGCGCGCGCGCATTCAGGACGAGCTTCAGGAATTGGCCGAATTCGTCCACCTGGAACAGGCGGGCCGGATGGCGCTGCAGCGACGTGAGCAGGCCCGCCGAGGAGGCGAGATCCTCACCACCGAGGTAGCGGTCCAGGCCTGCCGCATAGATCGCCCGCTTGGCGCAACGCCGGGCATGGTCCTTGCCGCCGCCGCTGTCGGCGATGCCGATGGCGTAGACGTTGCTGCGCAGATCGGTGGGCGTGCGATACCGGCGACCGGCGATGGCGCCGACCAGGCAGATGGCGGCACCGAGCGAGAGAAACGGCTGCGGGCTGACGGCGCTGGCCGTGGCATAGTCCACGAACATGCGCAGCGTGCCATCGACCTGCAGCAGCTCGGGCGGCACGCGATACGGCTTCGGCGGCGGCGCGATCGGCAGCGGCGCGACCGCGACCTTCGCCAGCAGGCCCGCCGCGGGATGCGGCTGTGCCGCCTGCTCGGCGGCAGTTCCGTTCAGCGTCAGCGCGGGATCCGGTACCCAGCCGCGCTGCTCGGCCAGCCAGTAGATTTTCCCTGCGCCGACGCTGTGCGGCCGCAGCGAGGCCCAGCGGCGCTCGGGGGTGTCCGATCGGCCGGACTGGCCCGACTTCCCGGACCGCCGCGACCAGTCGAGCCAGAGGTCGCGCCCCTCCTCGCCGATCGCGGCCTTGATGGCGGCGCCGACGGTGATCCACTCGTTGCCCGGCAGGTCGTCATTCGGCAGCCAAGCCAGCGCCGCGGCGATGGCGTCCCGCGTGCCCTTCGGGTCGCTGGGGCCGCGCCAGGTGCTGGTCGGTGCGTCCGCCAGGATCGAGTTGACCCGGACCTCATCCGGCACGAGCTGCCAGGCCGCGTCCAGGAACGTCGCGCAACTTGCCTCGTCCACCACCGGCAGCCGGGAGAGCGGCATCTCCACCAGGCTGTCCTCCGGCCATTCATAGGGGCGGCCGGTGTCGGGGTGGACGGCATAGGCCACGAATTGCTGGCCGCGCGCCAGCAGCTCGAGGGGGTGGCGCTTCCGGCCTGCGAAGGGCGTGGCGGCGCGATAGACGAGCAGCCGCTTCGGGGCGCGGCCGATGCGCAGGCAGGCGGTATCGCCGAGCATGGAGGTGGCGAGCTCAGCGATTTGGATGGCCAGCGCGCCGTCCAGGATATCGATGTCGATGCCCACCACGGCGCCGGTGGCGATGCCAACGCCGCATCCGGGCCAGCGGCGCCAGATGTCCACCTCGAAGGGCTTCGTCGGGCGATCGCAGTGACGCGCCCAGTCTGGGTAGGGTGACCACTCCCCGCCGGTGAAGCGCCCCGGCACCTTCGTGCCCGGCATGATGGGGATGACGGAATAGCCGTTGTCGACCAGGCGCTCGCCGTAGTCCGCCATGAAGGAGCGGGCGTCCGTCATTCGCTGCAACGCTCCTGTGCGGCAATGGCGGCGTCGCAGGCACGCTCCAGGCGCAGGATTTCGGGATAGAGCGCCGCAATCTGCTCGGCAGCGCGCTGGAGCGCCTGGCGCGCCCGCTCCAGTTCGGCGTGGATCCCGCGCGCGGGGCCACGAATGTCTGATGCGAGGTCGCCAAGGTGGTGCGCAGCCCTGGCCCAGGGCGGTTGCTTCGCGCGTGGACGATACGGCTTGCGCGGCGCCGGAGCGTTCTTGGTCGCGAGGCCGGCCCGGACCTTCTCCATGTCCCAGGCGCCACTTGGCTCACGCGCGATCCGTCCGGCGCGTTCAGCCTTCTGGATCGCGGTGTGCGAAATGCCGAGCCGGCGCGCCACCTCTCGGGCAGAGGTAACGCTGCTCATCGGCAAGCACCCGCGGCGAGCGGCGGCGCGGAGTGCCGGCCCTGATCCAGCCGGCGCGCAAGCTCGTCCTGGTAGGCGGTGATGATCACCTCCAGCAGCGTCAGCCACTCAGCCTCGGTCAGCACCGCGAGGTCGGTCTTGCCGATGCTCTCCAGGTACTCGCCCGCCATGGGGCTGGCCGCCGCGATGGCGGCAATCTCGTGCTCGTCGGGATCAACCACGCCCCACCTCCGGCAGAGCGCGCTCATGCAGCGCATGGAGCAGGCGGGAAGCGGCTCGCTGGTCCGCACGCGCGGATCGAACCAGCCAAAGCCGCGCGCGGTGCGGAGACGACAGGCTGCGCATCTCACACGAACCTCGCGGCGGCGATCTCGGTGTACTGGCCGGCCGGCCGCACCTGGATCGCGATGGGACGGCGCAGCTGGTCGAGCTGTGCCAGCGCCTCATCGACCGTCACCGGGGGCGGCAGATTGCCGGCGCGGCGCCGCCACCAGCCCACCGCCTTGTCGCGCGGGAAGCCGGTGTGCTCGAAGCACACCCATTCGCTGTGACGCGCGAGGCCGCATTCGTAGGTGACGCGCAGCGACGCCGGCTTCCCGGGCTTGTCGTGGCGCGCGTAGGTGATGCCGGTCACGTCGCACCAGGCCGCCTGGATCTGCGTCGAGAGCAGCGCGTTCGACGCCGCCTGCGGCGCCACCTTCACCACCGGCGGCGGGAACTCGTGGTCGCACTCGATGCAATGCCGCGCGCTGGCGTGGTTGATGGTCTGGCACTCGGGGCACACCTTGATCGGCGCCTCGCCGTCGCCGGCGGGTTCCTTCTTCCGGCCGTCCACCGTGTCGATCGGGCCGTGCCGGGCGGTGTTGCCGGCAAAGTCCAAGACCAGGCAGTCATCCTTGCCCTCGGCGAGGCGCGTGCCGCGGCCCACCATCTGGACGTAGAGGCCGACGCTTTTCGTGGGGCGCAGCAGCGCGATGAGATCGGTGCCGGGCGCATCGAAGCCGGTGGTGAGCACATTGGCGTTGGTGACGCAGCGCAGGCGCCCGGCCTTGAACGCGGCCAGGATGCCGTCGCGCTCCGGCCCCGGCGTGTCACCCGTCACCGTCTCTGCGGAGATGCCATGTTCGCGGACGGCATCGCGGACATGGCGCGCGTGCGCTACGCCGGAGCAAAACACCAGCCACGAGCCGCGGCCCTCGCCGTGCTGGACGATCTCGGCCACAGCGGCGCGCGTGACCTCGTCCCGGTCCACCGCAGCCTCGAGGTCCTTGGCGATGAATTCGCCGCCCCGCGTGCCGACGCCGCCCACGTCGAGCTGCGTCGAGGTCTGCTTCGGGACGACGGGGCAGAGATATCCCTGCTGGATCATTTCCAGCACTGGCACCTGGAAGGCGATGTCGGTGAAAAGCCGATCCTTCCCTTCGTGCAGCATGCCGCTGTCGAGCCGATAGGGCGTGGCCGTGAAGCCGACGACCTTCAGCAGGCCAGCGTTGATTTCGTTCAGCTGGGCGAGGAATGAGCGGTACATGCCGCTGTCGCCGCGGCCGAGCAGGTGCGCCTCATCGATCAGCACCAGGTCGCAGCGCTGCACCTGCCGCGCGTGACGGTGGATCGACTGGATGCCGGCGAACAGGATCTGCGCGTGGATGTCGCGGCGCGACAGGCCGGCCGAGTAGATGCCCGCCGGCGCCTCGGGCCAGGCGCGCAGCAGCGCCATGAAGTTCTGCTGGATCAACTCCTTCACGTGGGTGAGGATCAGAACGCGGGTGTCGCCATAGGCGGCGATCGCCTCACGCGTGAAGCCGGCGATGCACAGGCTCTTGCCGGTGCCGGTCGGCATCACGACCAGCGGATTGCCGCTGCTGGCCGAGAAATAGTCGTAGAGCGCCTCGATGGCGGCGCGCTGGTACGGGCGGAGGGAGAGGGTCATGCCGCCACTCCCATCGCCGCAGCATCCACCTTGCTGAGCCAGCGCCCGCCCGTCTCGCAGCCGGTGCAGATCAGCTCGGCGATGTGCGGCCCCTTGCCGGGTCCGACCCGATAGATCGTGGCGCGACAGATCCGGCATGGCAGGTGCGAGACAGTGTCCGGCCGCGCCGCGGCGGGCACGCCGTCACGCCATTCGGTGCCGTCCGGCAGCCGATAGCTGACCCAGTCCTCGCCCGCGTCGACCTGCTCCGCGGCCACGAAGTCCGGCAGATAGAGATGGGCCGCGCAGCCTGCCTCCTGGTCGCGCCGGCCGAGAGGGGCGTGGTGGCGCGCGCAATGCCAGTCCCCACCCTGGGCAGGCGACGCATGCAGGCAGGACCGGCAATGCCGCTCCGGCGCCGCGCCGGCATGACAGACGGTGTGGTGGTCGCAGAAGCGGCACTGCCACCAAGCGGGATCTTGGCTGATGCGGGCCGGCGGCCGGGGGGCGCGAATGATGCGCTCGGCCTTGGCCAGGATGCGCAGCCCGGCCTCGGCATCGCGCCGGATGCGCTCCTGGTAGAGCTCATCCGTGTCCTTGCAGACCGCCAGGTAGAAGGCGCGATTGAGGCCGGCGAGCTGCATGTACGCCTGCATCTGCGCCCAATGCAGCGGCTTGGACGCCGCCACGCCCTCGGTCTTCAGCTTGGCGAAGGACTTGGCGCTGTGGGTCTTGAACTCGCAGACGTGCCAAGTCGCCGGCGCCTCGGGCAGGCCGATCGCCACGGCGTCCATGCTGCCGCCGAAGTGGCCGGAGGCATCGCGCAGGTTCCACTGGCGCCCTGTCGCGGGATCCAGGTCCAGGACCGTCACGCCGATGCGCCGCAGGTCGGCGACGAAGCGGGCCTCGGCTAGATTGCCGGTTTCGAACAGCCGCAGCAGCCGGCCGGTGTGGCGCGCACGGGTGGCCCAGCGGAAGGAATACCAGATGGCCCGCTCGCATTCCGTGCCGATCAGCGAGGCGCCGAGGTGCGCGCGATAGCCGCTATCCGCCGCCGCCTCATAGGACGCGTAGATGGCGGTGACGGTGGGACATGCGGGCGGAGGAAGGGCAGCCATGACCTGATCCTGCTTCGAGGGAGAGAGGCCGGCAGGCGGACGGCCTGCCGGCTGGTGATCAGGCATTGCGGCGCCAGGGCGGGGTCGCTGCCGCGCCGGTGCGGGCGGCCGGCGGAGGCGCCGCGGCGGCCGGACGAGGCCCCGGGCTGGCAGGACGCGGGGCGATGCCGGGGGCCGCGCCCGCGTTGGCCGCGGAGTAGCCAGCCACCTTGTTCCGCGCCTCGCGGTGCACGCCGTACTTGTCGTTTCCGGCCGGCTCGACCTTCAGGGTTACGATCAGCGGCTTGAAGTGCAGCTGCTCGCTGTCGCTGACATGCACCTGGCCCACCGCGTGGCAGATGGCGGACAGCGTGCGCTGCGCGATCTCGACTGTCTGCTCGTTGCGGTTCACCAAGTTGAGCTGGTCGAAGATCTTCCGGCGCGCCGAGGGGCCTTCCAGCACCTCGAACACCAGCTTGAGGAGCTGCCCGTCACCGGCCTTGGTCGGCAGCATCTCGCTCTCGATCAGGTGCGCGAGGTATTTGCCGGGCGGCAGCACCTCGAGCGGGACGGCGGGGGCGACTTCGGTCGCGTCAAAGGTTCCATTGAGGGATGCCATGGGTCAGCTCCGGGCTTCGGTGGTGGAGGCGGGGGCGGCGCTGGGCGGCATCGCGTAGAAGGGGATGCCGGCGGCGAGCTCGGGCCAGGACAGCGGCAGCGTCTCGGCCAGGCCGAAGCGGTTCTTCGCGAGGAAGGCCGGCCGCTCGGCGGTGTGCAGCAGGCGGTCGCCGCCGCTCACGCCGCGGACCACCTTTTTGTTGAAGCCGACGTCCGACTTCAGCGTGCTGACGCGGTAGTTTGCGAAGAGCACGGCATCGACATGCTCCTGCACCAGGGCCGATGCGCTGCGATGCAGCTTCGGCTGGTACCGGTCGTAGGGTTCGGTCTCAGGGCTATCGAAGCGCCGGATCTCGGCGTGCGCGATCAGGATCACGCCCATGCCGCGCTCGTCGCGCAGCGCGTTCACGCCGTCGAGGAAGCTGCGCCATGTGTCCAACGCAGCGAGGTAGCCCTTGCCGTAGCCGAAGGACTCGATGTCCGGCTGGTTGTGCGTCTGCGCTGTGTGCTGCCAGACCAGAGGCTCCAGCCAATCGAGGCTGTCCACAACCAGCGTCTCGAAGTCGTGCGCCTCGGTGTAGAGGCTGCCGAGCGCCTCCATCACCGCGTCGAAGCTGCGCAGCACGCCGAAGGTGGATGCGCTGATCGTGCCGAGGCCATCCTCGGTCTGCACCACCACCGGCCGTGGCGCGGAGGTCGCGAACAGCGTCTTGCCGACACCGGCCACGCCATAGGTGAGCAGCCGGGGCGGGCGCGCGTCGCCACCACGCCGCAGGGATGCGAGGGAGATCGCCATCAGTGCGCCTCCCCCTTCGCGGCGCGCGGCTTGGCCTTGATGACGTCGACCTTGATGTCGCCGCCGGCGCGCGCGACGACCTCGGTGAAGCTGTCGAGCGTCGGCTCGAAGGCGGCGACGTCCTTCGCGCGGGCGACTGCATCACCCTGCAGCGGGATGACGACCTGGATGCGGAGCTCATGCGCCATCACGCGGCGTCCTTCTGTTCGAGGGTGTAGGAGGGGCGACCGGTGGCGACGGTGCGCGCCGGCTCGAAGACCGCACGGATGCGCGGCGGCCAGGCCGTGAAGCGGCTTTCCGGCACGCGGATCTCGGTGGTGACGTAGTCCGCGGGGTCCTCGCCCCACGCCACGATGGTGGCGACCGCCGCGGCCAGCTTCGGCTGGTCCCACGCCGCCTTCTTCGGGAGGTCGGCGACGACCTCGAAGGCGTCATCCGTGATGCGGACGCGGCCGGTGTCCTTGCCCTCGACGCGACGGGCGGCCGCCGCAGGGGCGCCATAGCGGGCATGCAGCGCGTCGTGCAGCAGGTCGGCGAGGTGCTTGGCATCGGCCTTCAGCGCCCCGACCTCTTCCAGCAGCAGCGCCAGATGATCGACGGGCAGGCGGGCGGCCTGCGCGGCGTCCATCTTGCGCAGCTGCGCCAGAGTGGTTCGGTTGGTCATGGTGGTCCCGTTCAACGAGGAGGTGCCCGGCTGGATGGGCGATGCAGGCGGCCGGGCGGGCGCGGGCATCGGCATGGGGAGGGCGCTCATCGGATGGTCACCAGCTCAGCGAGCCAGAGGAGCGCGATGAAGCCGCCGGCCAGCAGCGCACCGCTGGCGAGATTCCGGAGGGCTTCGCCGATGGCGTGCACGCGGCGGGCGGTGCGCGGGCTCACGGCGTCGCCCCGGCGATGGCATCGGCCGGCGGCAGCGGACCTTCCTCGGCCTGGCGCGCGCGCTGGGCGCGCTCGCGATCGGCATCGGGCTCCGTGCAGCGCACGCTGCGGCGCGCGATCTCGATCCAGACGTGGAGCGGCAGGACCACCATCGGCGTCGCGCGATCGCGCCAGAGGAACAGCGCGTCGTTGCCGCCGAGCCAGCGCTCCAGCGTCTTGAATCCGTCGCCCTCGCCGCGCGCCTTGACCTCGGCCTTCACCGGCTCGGCGCCGCGGACATAGAGATGGACGTCGGCGCCGTTGCCGCGGTACCGGACGGCACCGGAGAGCGGCACGCGTTCGGCGCGCAGGCCGCACTTCATGTGGATTTCGACGATCGCGCGCTCGCGGCGCAGGCCCTTATCGCGGGAGGATTTGCCCATGGCCGGCCTCACGCCGCCTGCCGGTGGGTCTGCATGATCCGGCCCAGCCGGCGCAGCAGCCCCCCGCGGCGGATGCAGTCGCCACCGTGCTCGATGAGGTACTTCCCAGCCTCGTCGATCTCCTGCGGCAGCAGGTGGCTCGGCAGCAGCGGAACGAAGGCGTTGCGGCTGGGGACGAAGACCTCACCGCGGCCGATCTGCTCGACGGTCGCCCGCGCATCCTGCGGGAACATCTCCATCTGCTCGGCGCGCAGCCCCTCGGCGTGGTCGGCGCTTTCGGCGCTGCGCTTGAGGTCGTCGCGGATCAGCTTGTTCAGCGCGGTCGAGAGCACGACGGCGAACAGCTGATCATCCTGGCGGATGGTCTCGGACGCGCTGCGGACGATCTCGCCCACAATGGCGGGGACGTTGCCGCGGTGGTGGACGCTGATGCGGGCTTCGCGGATCAGCGTCCGCATGCGGTCATGCGGAGTGGTCATGTTCGTTCTCCAGGGCGTTGATCCAGAGCGGCAGCCGCTGCAGCGCCTCGCGGGCCTCGCCGCGCAGATCGGCGAGCAGGGCTCGCGGGCTGCGGCCGGCGAGCGAGGCGAAGTCGGTGGGCAGGGTCGCCACGGTGAGGACGGCCGCCGTCCAGTCGGCCCAATCCGCGCCGATCGGCGCGACCTTCGGCGGCTCGGGCGGCGGGGATGGACGCTTGGTGCGGGGCGGCGGCGAACCGATGGTGGCGTGAACGGCATCGCGTACCGCGCCGCGGAGCCCTGCCATGGTCGGCGGCGCCCCGTCGGCGCGGGACTGCGCGAAGTACGCCTCCATCGCGGCGCGGCCCGCGGCCTGGGCCTGCTCCTCACGCCCCCCGGCCAATTCCTCGTAGCGCTGGGCGGTGCTGGTGGAGATGCCGGCATCAGCCAGGGCCTGGGCCTTCGAAATGCCCACCGCTGGGAACTTCGAGCCACCGCCTGCGCCGCCAGGCTCGGCACGTTCCAACTCGCGGCTCAGCTCGCCGATGCGCACGCAGGCGCGGAGGTGGATCTCGCGCACCCAGACTTCGAGCTCGCGGTCATCGCGCTGGCGGGAGTAGGCGGCGAGCGCCGCGGCCTTGTCGCGGATCTCCGAGGCCTCATCGATGCGGGCACATTCGGCCAGCGCGGTGCGGGCCTGCTCGTAGCGGACCAGCGCGCTCATCAGGCGGTCACCGCGACCGGCACGCCGGCATGGGACGGCTGCGTAGTGCCGGTGGCGTCGCGGGTCTGCGCCGCCTCGAAGGCCTCAATATCCTCGAGGCGATAGGCGACGCGGCCGCCCAGCTTCAGGAAGGCGGGCCCCTGGCCGAGCCAGCGCCAGCGCTCCAACGTGCGGGGGCTGAGGCACCAGCGGCGCGCCACCTCCGTCTGCGTCAGATGCTTCACTGTCATCGGGGCGGTACCTCCAAGCGCGTCGTGTTCACGCGAGGAAGAATGCGTCCCTGGGTGGGGGGAGATCGGGGGGAGTGGAGGGGGAGATCAGGGGGAGTGCGACCCCCGGCCAGGATTTTCCCGCCGTGGCGGGATCGGGATTCTGCCTACCCGGTCGCTTGGTCAGTTGGCTCCAGGCAGAAGCCGCACAGCCCCGCCTTCTCGTTCAGCAGCTTTCCCCAGGCAGGGTGGTGCTTGAATGTGTCGCGCAGCCGGGTGGAGAGATCCATGTCCAGGGCGGCGATGATCCTGGCCGTGGGCACCTGCACTTCTCCTTCAAGATAGGCTGCATAGAGATGCATGATGACGCGACGCTGCGTGTCACCCTTCGGGAAGCGATAGATCTCACCGCGAAGATGCACTTCGCGACCATCACCGATGACGAGCAGTTCCCCGCCAGCGGCGCCGGTTGGCACGCCATCCAGATACGCGGCGAGGACCTCGGGGCCGATACTGACGTCCACCTGTCCGGCAAGGACATCGTGCAGCGAGAGAATGGCGTGTCGCGGTATCGCGGACTCAGGCAGATGGTCGAGGCGCGTGCTGGTCAGGATGATTCGCTGACGCGCGGGCGGCCGTGCGCGAACCGCCCCCTTGATCTGTTGCCAAACACCAGGATGCGCCATGCGCCTGGCGAACCAGAGCTGAACATGATGGGCGCGGCCGGGAAGCCGAACGTCGCCAAGGTCCCACAGGAAGTCAGGCACGATGCAGGCGATGTCCGCTCCGGGCGCCCGCCGCTGCGCCTCGATCACACACCCCAGGACCTGCTCGATTTGCAGGACGTACCGTGCAAGCTGCATGTCCGGCAGCGGCACCCAGCCGGCACCCGCGGTGAACGTCCCGAAAGCGCCACGGTCAGGGCACCAGGTCGCCGCGGTCGGCACATCCTCGTGATCCGCCGGGGAGGCCGCCGCAACCTCATACCCCTCGGCATGGAGCAGGCCGGCCTTCTGCAGTGCCGCTGCCGCATCGGGATAGAGGTCGTTGACGGTGACCGCCGACAGGGAGGCCACCGGCAACTCGAGCGCGGCGAGCAGGAGATCGAGACCCTCTGCCCCGAGTGGCGCTGTCACGTCACACGTCCACCACGAGCCCCCAGCGGCGCAGGTACTTCTCGCCGATCATCCTCTCGGCCTCGGTGCGATCCTTCAGGTCACAGCCCCGCGGCAGCGAAATGTTGAGGTTCAGCGTCCGCGCCGTGCGGCCATGTGGCCCGGCCCGCAGCCGGATGGACAGGCGAGCCTGAATGATGGCCCAGCCGCCCCGAAAGGGATCGCCGGTGCCAAGACGCTCCGCGGCCATGGCCCAGATATCGGTGGGCGCGGTGCGCGCGCATTCCAGGCCCATGCGCTGGCCCTGCGTGTCGAGCGGGATGAAGCGGAGCATGACGACCTTCACCTCCTCGATTGCGTCCACCGCATCGACCGGGAAGGCGTGACGCCGGAGAAGGGGGCGCAGATCATACAGCCGCACCCCAACCCGCTCGTCGCGGAATTCGGTCTCCAGCAGATGCTGCGCGAAGAGCCGGACCAGATCGACGCGGGTATTGCGATCGGGACCGACCACCTCGATGACGCCGCTGGTGCGGTCATAGGTGATGGCGGCCTCGACCACGGGCCGGCGCGGCTGCCGATCCAGCGTGCCGCCGACGAAGACCAGTTCCTCATCCAGCCGACCTTCGCGGTAGATGGTCACCTGGACGAGTTCAGCGGGCGCTTCCTCGAAGATCGGCCGGGTGCGATCGTAGATGTCGATGTGGACGTTCGGGCTCTCGAAACGGTCCTTGATGGCCACCTCGAACGCTGTCCGCGGCTCGCCGTGGCGGCGCACATCTAGTCCGGTTTCACCACGGAAGCCGTCCCACAACCGGCCATTGCGCTTGTCGTCAGCATAGCGGGCTTCCTCTGCTCGCCGGAAACCGGGCCGGTCATCCAGGAACATGGTCACCGCGCGGGCGTGCCCGCTGCCGAGAGCTTCGAGCGCGGCCCGATCGACCGCCACGCCGAACAGCGCCGTCTGGCCTTCCTCGTCGGACATTTCAGAGATGCGCTCCGCCTCGGCCCGGACCCTCCCTCGCAGGGCAGCGTCCCATCCCGCCATGGCCAGCGACAGGCTGCGCACCAGCTCCGGCTGGCTGGCACTCCATTCGAAGTCGGCCGGAAATGCGCCGCCGGTCTGCTGGAAGTAGCGGTGCAGGAGGGCGGGGGGCGTGCTGCGCAGGAATGTGCTGAAGGCCGGCATGTGGGCTCCGTTGAGGGTTCATTACCAGCGGCGCTGGCGATCCGCTAAACGGCGTATCAAGAATCGGTGTGCGGGCACAAGCGAAAAGATACGCACACCTGCGTAGTGGGGTCGGCTCAGCCGAACAGTGTGGGCGGCCCCGCCGAATCGGCTAGGAGGCTCAGTTTACGCAGGCGAACCCGCGCCGCCTCAGCGGAAACCTGGAAGCTGGCCATGACATGTCGCTCCGCTTCCGCGGCGGGCACCGTGCCTATGACTGCGGCGCCATGGATCCCCTGGTCGCGCAGCAGGTCCCCAACGGACCGGCGCACCCGTTGGGCCGGCATCAGGATGGCGCCGCTGAAATAGCCGGCCTGCCATTCCAGCCAGTCGAACTCGGTGGTCCCCATCATGCTGTCGCGCTTGCAGACTGTCCGTGGCTCGGCACGTGCGGCCTCGAACATGTGCGGCGGCGCGGCGAACACGTGGTCGAACACGGCGCGGTGATAGAAGGCGTGGCCCAGCTCATGGGCCAGCGTGGTGCGAAGACGGTTCTGCCGGTTGGCCTGCTCGGTCAGCTGGACGGAGATGAGGACCTGCGGCAGCTGGTCGGGTAGGAAGCAGGTCATCCCCTCGACGTCGTCGCCCTCGTCCGAGAGGTCGGCATACTGGTCGAGGCTGCTGCTATACCGCTCGACCAGCACGGTGAGGTCATCAGTGGAGAGCGGGAAACGTACCTCGCCATGGCGCTCCTGCAGGAAGGCCGTGACCAGCCGCTCGCAATCGCGGTCGATCTCCGCTGGGCGCAGGTAGAGACGCTGCGGAAAGCGCCCCGATTTATCGACCAGCCAGCCCACCGCCTCGAGCCCCTATTTCGACAGGCTTCGCCGGAAGGCCCGGAAGGCCTTGGCCGTGTTGGCTGGGTCAGTGGCCGCCAGCCGGAGATCTTCGGGGATTTTACCAGCGAGAACAAACAGGTAGTCCTCATCCTCGCCAAGAGCCCGGGCGAATTCCCGTATCAGGTGATCGGAGGTCGGGCTGCGGCGGTCGTGCTCGATGTCGTTGAGATATTGCGGCGATATCGACCCCGAGCCGTCCTCCTTCTGGACAGCGGCAGCCAGATCCTTCTGGCTGATCCCCTTCTTCTTTCTGGCGCCAATGATGGCCTGTCCCAGGGTGGTGGTTGGCGCTGTCATCGCCCTTGCATCCGGCGAAATCCTTGCCTGTGGCACTTAGCGGAGTGGCGTAGTCGGCGCCTGAGTCCTACGTCAAGCCGCGAAGCTGGACGTGGCGCAGGATTTAGCTTCCGGGATGGGCCCCTGCGCCGGCGCCGATTCGCTGCGCCATGAACGTCGCCGTGCAGAAAGCGGGTCCGGCGGCGCCCTACGCGGGATTTCGCAGCGGCGCTTTTGTTCCCGCGGGAATTCTCTAAGAGATTGTTTTCGCTGTTGTTCTCGGTTGGGCGACACGATCTTGCCTCCCAGCCATGCCACCGAACCGCTCCAATCCCCACCTCCCGCCGCACCTCCGCGAGGTCTGCAGCATCCTGGCCGCCGGCCTCGTGCGGCTGCGGAGCCGCGCTGCCGAGGAAGCTGCGCGCGAGGCTGCTGACCAGGGAGAGCGCGACCTACACTTCCCGTCCCCTCAGCGCCTGGATGCGAACCGGACCAACCGGAGACCCGCATGACACGCGCCACCAAATCCAAAGCTGGCACCCCGCCGGCGCCGACCATCTCAGCCATTCCACCGGCCGACGTGCTCGGGCGCCTGGCAGCCCTGAAGTCCACCGCCACGCCGGACTTGAAGCAGCAATGGCGGGAGCTCTTCGCGGCCGAGCCGCCGCCCTACAATCGGCGCTTCCTGGAGAGCCGCCTGGCCTACCGGATCCAGGAACTCGCCTATGGCGGCCTGAAGCCCGAGACCATCCAGCGCCTCGAGGCCCTGGGTGAACAGCTGGATGGCGGGAACCCCGTCCTGCGGCGCATCCGCGGCGACGACAAGCCGATTACCGGCACGCGCCTCATCCGCGAGTACCAGGGCGTCGAGCACAGCGTCACCGTGCTGCACGACGGCTACGAGTATCAGGGGCGCCCCTACCAGTCGCTCTCCTCCATCGCGCGCGCCATCACCGGCACGCGCTGGAATGGCTGGCTGTTCTTTGGCCTGAAGAACCGGAGGGGCACGGCATGAAGCGCAAGCCAGCCGCCGAGACCGCGATGCCGGCCACGGTGCGGAAGATCCGCGCCGCCATCTACACGCGGAAGTCGAGCGAGGAAGGGCTCGACATGGAATTCAACTCCCTCGACGCGCAGCGCGAGGCCTGCGAGGCCTACATCACCAGCCAGCGGTCGGAGGGCTGGGTGCTGATCCGCGAGCGCTACGACGACGGCGGCGTTTCTGGCGGGACACTGGAGCGGCCTTCGCTGCGCCGCCTGCTGGCGGACATCGAGCGCGGGCTGATCGATGTGGTGGTGGTCTACAAGATCGACCGGCTGTCGCGCGCGCTGATGGACTTCGCCAAGCTGGTGGAGGTGTTCGACGCGAACAACGTTACCTTCGTCTCCGTCACGCAGTCCTTCAACACGACCACCAGCATGGGGCGGCTGACGCTGAACATCCTGCTCAGCTTCGCCCAGTTCGAGCGGGAGGTCATAGGCGAGCGCATCCGCGACAAGGTGGCTGCGTCGCGGGCGCGTGGGATCTGGATGGGTGGCTTCGTGCCGCTCGGCTACGATGCGCGCGATCGCAAGCTGCTGGTGAACGAAGCCGAGGCGGCACTGGTGCGCCGGATCTTCGAAGGCTTCGTCGAGACGGAATCAGGCACGAAGCTGGTGACCATGCTCCGGGCCGAGGGCGCCACGACGAAGCGCGGCCGCGCCTTCACCAAGAGCGACATCTATCGGGTGCTGAGCAACCGGACCTATCTCGGCGAGGCGATGCACAAGGGGAAGTCGCATCCCGGCGAGCATGCCGCCATCGTGCCACGGGCGATGTGGGATGCGGCGCACGCCCTGCTGGCGGTCAGCCCGAAGACACGCGCCAACCGCGCCCGCTGTCAGACGCCGGCCCTGCTGCGCGGGCTGATCTTCGGCAGCGACGGGCGCGCCATGTCGCCAACCCACGCGCGAGGCCGCCGCGGTCAGCAGTACCGCTACTATGTCAGCCAGTCGGTGCTGAAGGGCAGCGCGGCAGACGGGCCGGCCATCGCGCGCGTTTCCGCCGCCGAGATCGAGGGCGCGGTCATTGCGCAGGTCAGGGGGCTGCTGCGCCAGCCGGAGGTGGTGCTGGGCGCCTGGCGCGCGGCACGTGCCTCGGCGCCCGACATGACCGAGGACGAGGCGAGGCTGGCGCTGGAGCGGCTCGACCCGCTGTGGGAGGAACTCTTCCCCGCGGAGCAGGCGCGGATCATCCGCCTCCTGGTCGACCGGGTGGACATCGGCATTGGCGGAGCTGACGTTCGGCTGAAGCTAGAGGGGCTGGCGAGCCTCGCGCGGGACCTCGCGGCGCCGCCGACCGAAACGGCGAGGGCAGCGGCATGACCGGCGCCGCGCAGATGCTAACCGTCCGAGTGCCGCTGGCGGTCCGGAAGCCGCGGGGCGGGCGGAAGCTGATGATCGCGCCTGTCAGCACCACGAACCGGGGCTCCTCGGCTGCGGACACCACGTTGGTGAAGGCGCTGGCTCGGGCGTTCCGGTGGCGGCGGATGATGGAGGCGGGCCGCTACGGCACGATCAATGAGCTGGCGACGGCCGAGAAGATCAACTCGTCCTATGTCTCGCGAATGCTGCGGCTGACGCTGTTGGCACCGGATATCGTCGAGGCGATTCTCGACGGGCGGCAGCCGGAGGGCATGACGCTGCCGGGGCTGATGGAGCTGTTTCCGGTGGAGTGGGAGAGGCAGCGCCCGATTCATTTCTGCGCTCCGCGACAGGCACCCCCTCCAAGCCCGGTGCCGTGGCCTGTTGGATAGCCCGCTTGAACTGCTTGGGCCTTGTGCCCGCCGCTAGGCCGATATCCTGGCGCCCCGCCTCGGAGACTGAATCGATATTGTTGCCATGGCTACGATTTCGGCTATCTGCGATGATGATTGCGGTGCCGTTTCCGCCGACATGACCTTGTACCGGACCGGACCAGGAGGAGGGTAAATGGTGGGAACGAAGCGCCGACTTCCATTCGATATCAGGGGAGTAGCGCTTGTCGCGAGGCGGGCGGGAAAAGGCACGAAGGCATGACGATCGCCGCTCGACCTTGGAAACCCCGCAACCCCCAAGAAGCATTCTTCCCGGTGGAAATGCGCCCGCTGTTTATGAGGGGCTCGGGCCGCTCCGAAAGTTACAACAAGCTTGATCGGCATTTCGCTGTCGTTGATGTGGAGCGTCAGAACCCCTTCGCTGTGGTAACTGAAGAATACAAGCTGGTCACGAATGAGGCAGCTTACGTAATGGCGGCCGAAGTTATGCAAAAGGTATTTCATACCACTCAGCTAAGTGACATGGAATGCTTGAATATCACTATGCCAAAGAGCCGATCCTTCTGTCATATTGACTTGATTCACAAGACTGCTGACTTCTCCCCTTGGGAAAGGGACAAGTGGACCGCCTTTCTTCGTATCAGCAATAGTTACAACCGCACCCGTCTTCTGCGCTTCGAACTCGGCTTCTGCCGCTGGATCTGCTTGAACGGCATCATTTTTGGAAGCAAAAGCATAGAGTTCAGCTACGCCCACACGCGGCGCGGCATGGACCGGGTGGATCGCTTCGCCGAAAACATCGGCGACATCCGTAAGCTCGAAACCGCGCTCACTGAGAAACTGCACCAGTTGAAGCGATACCACGTGCCCCCGAAGGAAATGCTGCCCCTGCTATGCCGAGCCTTCGACATCCGGGTGACCAAAGAGGTCCTGACAAAGCAAAGGCGCGTAAGCGATCTTCTGGCGCTGCGCCAACAAGCCAGTAGCCTCACCGAAGCCTACTTCTCGGACATGGGCCCGCACGGCTATGCCGCGCTGAATGTACTGACAGACTATGCCTCGAGACCGACGGGCGTGATCGCGCCGGAAGCAAGCATGCATGGCTTGCAGGAGAAGGCGGGTAGTTGGATGGACGACTTCATATCGGCCATCAAGAGCCCAGATTTTTCTTTCGATCACTACTTGGCCGAATACCGGCAGACTGCAGAGTTGATTGAGGCCCTATGAACGAATTGGCCAACAGATATCCGCCCACTCAGCTCTTGGGCATCGATGCGGCTGCTTCCCGGCTACACGCTAGCCATTGCGCAGGAAAAGCGTGATGTCCGAAACAGCGAATCCGCTGAAGTCCGCGCTGTGGCAGGCGGCCAACGTCCTGCGCGGGTCTGCGGTCGATCGAACCGACTGGAAGGGCTACATCCTCCCACTTCTGTTCTTCAAGCGTATCTCGGATGTGTGGGACGAAGAGACGGCCGAGGCGCGTGACACCTACGGCGACGCCGATCCGTCCCACTTCCCTGAGGTCCACCGCTTCGTTCTGCCTGACGGCTGCCACTGGAATGACATCCGGCAGGTGGCGGCGAATGTCGGCGCTGCGCTGCAGAAGGCCATGCAGGAGATCGAGCGCACGAATCCGGACACCCTGTTCCGCGTCTTCGGCTCGGCCGACTGGGGCAACAAGGAGAAATTCGCCGACGAGCTGCTGAAGGACCTCATTGAGGGCTTTTCCGAGATCCGGCTCGGCAACGCCGCCGTCAGCACGGATGTGCTCGGTGACGCCTACGAATATCTGGTCGGCAAGTTCGCCGACGTCACGCGGCGGAACAAGGCGGGCGAGTTCTACACTCCCCGCAGCGTCGTCCGGATGATGGTCGAGATCCTCGACCCCAAGGAAGGCGAGAGCATCTACGACCCTGCGTGCGGCACCGGCGGGATGCTGCTCGGGGCGATCGAGCATGTCACGCGCAAAGGCGGGGATCCGCGGACCTTCTATGGCCGGATCTACGGGCAGGAGAAGAACCTCACGACCTCGGCCATCGCGCGCATGAACCTCGTCCTGCACGGGATCGAGGACTTCCAGATCGCCCGCGAAGACACCTTGCGCAACCCGACATTCACCGACCCCAGCACCGGCGGCTTGGCGACATTCGACTGCGTGATCGCGAACCCACCCTTCTCCTTGAAGGAATGGGGACGCGATGTGTGGGAGGCCGATCCCTGGGGACGTGCCCGATACGGCATTCCGCCCGATAGCTACGGCGACTATGCCTTCGTCCAGCACATGATCGCCTCGATGGCGGCCACCGGGAACAGCCGCATGGCGGTTGTCCTGCCGCAGGGCGCCCTTTTCCGCAAATCGGCAGAAGGGACCATCCGGCAGGCTCTGCTCGAAAACGACATGGTCGAGGCGGTCATCGGTCTTGCGCCGAACCTGTTCTACGGGACGCAGCTGGCCGGATGCGTGGTGATCCTGCGCCGAAAGAAGCCTGCGGACCGGAAGAACAAGGTCCTGATCATCGACGCCTCAAGCCTGTTTCGCAAAGGCCGCGCGCAAAACTTCCTTGACCAGGAGCACAGCGACCAGATCGTCGCCTGGTACCACGCCTTCGAGGATGTCGAGGACCGCGCGAAGGTCGCCACGCTGGACGAGATCAAGAAGGAAGGCTGGACGCTGAACATCTCGCGCTACGTCATGCCCCCCATCGGCCATGATATTCCGCCGCTGCCTGAAGCCGTCGAGGCGTTCAAGACCGCACTCGTCGAGGCGCGTGCGGCCGAGGATCACCTGCGCAAGGTGCTGGTCGAGGGAGGCTGGCTGTCGTGACCCAGCTGAGCCAACGCGAGCTCGAGGTTTATCTCTGGGGCGCCGCCACGCTGCTGCGCGGCCTCGTCGATGCCAGCGACTACAAGCAATACATCTTCCCGTTGATGTTCTTCAAACGCCTGTCCGATGTCTGGGACGAGGATTACCGGCAGGCGCGCGATGAGACAGGCGACGAGGGCTACGCGACCGCCACGGCCAATGACCGCTTCGTCATCCCCGACGGCGCGCACTGGAAGAATGTCCGCGCCGCACCGCGCGACGTGGGCCGCGCACTTCTGTCGGCCTTCCTCGCCATCGAGGCTGCCAACGCCGAACGCCTCCAGGGCGTCTTCGGCAATGCGAACTGGACCGACAAGGCCCAGATGCCCGACAGCACGCTGAAGAACTTGATCGAGCACTTCTCGAAGCACGACCTCACGCTGGCCGCCGTGCCCGAGGACGAACTCGGCAACGGCTACGAGTACCTGATCAAGAAGTTCGCTGACGACAGCGGCCACACGGCGCAGGAGTTCTACACCAACCGCACCCTGGTCCACCTGATGGCGCAGATGCTGGAACCGAAGCCGGGCGAGAGCATCTACGACCCGACCTGCGGCACGGGCGGCATGCTGATCTCCTGTCTGGCCGAGGCGAAACGACGCGGGGGGGACACGCGCACCATTGGCCTGTTCGGGCAGGAGCTGATCACCATCACCGCCGCCATCGCGCGGATGAACCTCGTTATCCACGGCGTGGATGACTTCCACGTCGCCAGCGGCAACACGCTTGCTACGCCGGCTTTTGTGCAGGGCGACCGGCTGAGGACCTTCGATGTGGTCCTTGCCAACCCGCCCTACTCCATCAAGAAATGGAACCGTGGCGCGTGGGAGCAGGACTCCTGGGGGCGCAATTTTCTCGGCACTCCACCGCAGGGGAGGGCGGACTACGCCTTCTTCCAGCACATCTTGGCATCCATGGACCCGAAGACAGGGCGCTGTGCGGTCCTGTTCCCGCACGGCGTGCTGTTCCGTAACGAAGAGGCAGAGATGCGGCGCAAGCTGGTCGAATCCGACCGCGTCGAATGCGTGCTCGGGCTCGGCCCGGGCCTCTTCTACAACTCGCCGATGGAGGCTTGCGTCGTAATCTGCCGATCGCGGAAGCCGGCCGAGGCGCAGGGCCGCATTCTTTTCATCGACGCCGTGGCCGAGATCGCGCGCGAACGGGCGCAGAGCTTCCTAAGAACCGAGCATCAGACGCGCATCCTCTCCGCCTACCAGGCCTTCGCGGATGAGCCTGGCTTTGCCGCTGTAGCCAGTACGGCTGATGTGCTGGCCGCGGAGGGCAACCTGTCGATCGCCCGCTATGTGAAGCGCCCCAAGGCTACCGCGGCGACTGGCGATGCCACGCTGGCCACGACCTGGGCGGCGTTCGATGAGGAAGGGCGAGAATTTTGGCTGGGCATGGACGCGCTGGTGGACATGCTCGATGGCCTGACGCCTGCGGAGGATGTCGATGCTTGAGCGGCCGCTGTCCAAGGCGGGGTGGGCACGAGTGGCGTTTGGCGACGTGGTGCGCAAGGTCAACGACAGGGTCGATCCCTGGGAGTCCGGGCTGGAGCGTTATGTCGCCGGAGAACATATGGACACCGACGATCTGCGCGTCCGCCGCTGGGGCCTGATCGGAGACGATTACCTTGGACCTGCCTTCCACATGCGGTTCAAGCCGGGGCATGTGCTGTACGGCTCGCGGCGGACGTATCTGCGTAAGGTGGCGCTGGCAGATTTCGAAGGGATAACGGCAAATACAACCTTCGTCCTCGAAGCGAAGGACCAAAGCGGGTTGATGCCCGAACTGCTGCCCTTCCTGATGCAGACCGAGGCATTCCACAGCTATTCGATTAAGCACTCGAAAGGCTCAGTGAACCCATACATCAACTTCTCGGATCTCGAAGCTTTCGAGTTCATGCTGCCGCCAATTCAGGAGCAGGCGCGTCTGGTGGAGGCGTTTGTCGCTTATCGGGTTGCCGACGAGGCTATAGGAGTTGCAGGCGATCAGCTTGCTGCAATGCGCGCGTCCTTCGTTAGCCAGGTTATCAACCAGTATGGGACTGGCGCAGAGCGCCGGAAGGTTGGGGAACTGCTGGTGGATGGCCCCACCAACGGTCGTTCACCTGCTCCGAGCGATAGTGCTGTCGGTTTCAAGACCGTCAGCATAAGCGCGATCCGCAACGGTCTTTTCGATCCCGACGGCTGCGTCAAGTTCGTTGATATGACGACGGCCGACGCACGTCCTTTCACAGTGCAGGCCGGCGACATTTTCGCTGTTCGCGGGAACGGCAACCGTGACATTTGCGGCCGTGTTGGAATCAGCCGTCTAACCTATCCCGATTTGGTCTATCCGGACCTGCTCATCCGGATGCGGTTCGACGCAGCGCGCCTGCTGCCGGACTTTGTTGTAGCGCAGTGGAACCATCCAGCCGTGCATGGTCGACTGATATCGCGGGCGAAGTCCTCAAATGGCATCTGGAAGGTGAACGGTCAGGATATTCGCGCACATACGCTGGTCGTTCCTCCGATAGAGATCCAGCGACAAGCCGTGCGATCGCTTGGTGCACTCGACGCACAAGCCAAGGGTATCTCAGCTCGTGTCGAGAGGCTGCGCGATTTGAAACGCGAGTTGTTCAAGGCTTTCACCGGAGGTGCCGAGTGACCTTCACAGAAGCCAGCACCGTCGAAGCCCACCTGCGCGACCTTCTTGCAGGGGCCGCTTCTGCCCGCCCATCGCAATTCTCGCCCGGCCTCGCCCGGATGGGCGGCAAGATCGCGGGCCTAGGCTGGCACTATGTCACCCCCGCCGACCTTCCCCGGCAGCCGCAGGAGGTAATGGTCGAGCACCACCTGCGCGCTGCCCTGATCCGCCTCAACCCCGCGATTGCCGCGAACCCTGTCCGGGTTGATGACGTGCTCTACCGCCTGCGCGCCATCATCCTGGGCGCGCGACAGGACGGGCTGGTCAAGGCGAACGAGGAGTTTGCCGCCTGGCTTCTCGGTGAACGCTCCATGCCCTTCGGCGCGAATGGCGAACATGTCACCATCCGCCTGATCGACTTCGACAACATCGAGCTGAACAGTTTCGTCGTCACTCAGCAATTCACCATTCGTGCCGGCAAGACCGAGAAGCGCGCCGATCTGGTGCTGCTGGTCAACGGCGTTCCGCTGGTGCTCATCGAGGCCAAGACGCCGGTGCGCTCCAGCCAGAGTTGGCTGGACGCCGCCCTCCAGGTGCACGACGATTACGAGCGCAATGTGCCCGAGCTGTTCGTTCCCAACGTCCTGTCGGTGGCGACGGAAGGCAAGGAACTCCGCTACGGCTCTGTCCGGATGCCGGTCGACATGTGGGGGCCCTGGCGGGACGGCGACGGCCAGCAATCACTCAGCGAGGTGGAGAAGGCCGCTACATCAATGCTGCGGCCCGCGATGGTGCTCGACATGCTGGCCAGCTTCACGGCCTTCGCCACGCAGAAGGGCAAGCAGCGCATCAAGATCATTGCCCGCTACCAGCAGGTGGATGGCGTCAACAAGATCATCGCGCGCGTGGTCGCCGGCCAGCCGCGGAAGGGCCTGCTCTGGCATTTCCAGGGATCAGGCAAGTCACTCCTCATGCTGTTCGCCGCCCGTAAGCTGCGGCTGCATCCGGCGCTGAAGAACCCAACGGTGCTGGTGGTCGTCGACCGGATCGACCTCGACAGCCAGATCTCCGGCACCTTCTATGCCGCCGACATGGCCAACATGGTGCGTACCGAAAGCCGCAAGGAACTGGCCGAGCTTCTGGCCAAGGACGCGAGGAAGGTCGTGATCACCACGATCCACAAATTCGCCGAAGCGGACGGTGTGCTGAACGACCGTGACAACATCATCGTCATGGTGGACGAGGCACACCGCACGCAGGAAGGCGGTCTGGGTCGCAAGATGCGTGAGGCGCTGCCGAACGCGTTCCTGTTCGGGCTGACCGGCACGCCAATCAACCGCACTGACCGGAACACCTTCTACGCCTTCGGCGCAGAGGGCGATGACGGCGGCTACATGAGCCGATATGGCCTGAACGATTCCATCCGTGACGGCGCGACGAAGGAGCTGCACTTTGAGCCGCGCCTGGTGGACCTGCACATCGACCAGAAGGCAATTGAGGAAGCCTACGCCGAGCTGACCCAGGGCCTGACGGATGAAGACCGCGACCGGCTGGGCAAGGCGGCGGCCAAGATGTCGATCCTGGTGAAGTCGCCCGCGCGCATCCGCGCGATCTGCGCCGACATCGCCAAGCACTTCCAGGAGAAGGTCGCACCGAACGGTTTTGGCGCACAGGTGGTCACCTTCGATCGTGAGAGCTGCCTTTTGTACAAGCAGGAGCTCGACCGGCACCTGCCGCCGGAAGTCTCGGACATCGTCATCTCGGTCAACAGCGGCGAGCCACAGTACGCCCCGTACAAGCGCGAGCGGGATGCTGAGGAGAAGCTGCTCGACCGCTTCCGCGATCCGAAGGACCCGTTGAAGATCATCATCGTGACGTCGAAGCTGCTCACCGGCTTCGACGCGCCGATCCTGCAGACGATGTATCTCGACAAGCCGCTGCGCGACCACACGCTGCTACAGGCGATCTGCCGCACCAACCGGCCCTATGGCGAGCAGAAGACCCACGGCCTGATTGTCGATTACCTCGGCATCTTCGACGACGTGGCGCAGGCGCTGAAGTTCGACGAAGAGGGCGTGCAGAAGGCGGTCTCG
Organism: Roseococcus suduntuyensis; assembly: GCF_014196305.1. Classification (GTDB taxonomy): domain Bacteria; phylum Pseudomonadota; class Alphaproteobacteria; order Acetobacterales; family Acetobacteraceae; genus Roseococcus; species Roseococcus suduntuyensis. The sequence goes on along the minus strand of NZ_JACIDJ010000001.1, from coordinate 419,476 downwards.
AACATCGCCGAGCTGGTCAACGCCCTGCCGACCGCGCTGCAAAAGTGCCTGGCCTACTTCGCCGGCGTGGATCGCAGCCTGACCGGCTACGAAGGTCTCATCGCCGCGCAAGAGTGCATTCCGAACAACGATTTGCGCGACGCCTTCGCTGCGGAATTCAACGTGCTGGCGCGCATCTGGGAGGCACTCTCACCTGATCCGGTGCTGGCGCAGCATGAAGCGGATTATCGCTGGCTCGCGCAGGTCTATGAGTCGCTGAAGCCTTCAACCGGTACCGGCCGCCTGCTGTGGCACCAGCTTGGCGCCAAGACCATCGAGCTCATTCACGCGAACGTCCATGTTGATGCCGTGCGCGATGACCTCGACACGCTCGTCCTGGATGCTGATCTCCTCGAAGCCGTTCTCGGGAACCCCGACCCGGATAAGAAGGCGAAGGAGGTATCGATCAAGCTGGCCGGTCGGCTTCGGAAGCATTCAGGGAACCCGAAATTCAAGGCCCTCGGCGAGCGGCTCGAAGATCTGAAGAACCGCCATCAGCAGGGCCTCCTGCTCTCCATCGACTTCCTGAAGGAGCTGCTGGCCCTGGCGAAGGATGTCGTCAGGACGGAGCGCGAAACACCCGAGGAAGAGGACATCGACCGCGGCAAGGCGGCGCTGACTGCGCTGTTTGAGGAGGCACGGACCGGCGATACGCCAGTGATGGTGAAACGCGTCGTCGACGATATCGATGAGATCGTGCGCGCAGTCCGCTTCGACGGATGGCAGGCAACCCACGCCGGTGAGCGAGAGGTCAAGAAGGCGCTCCGGCAAACGCTATTCCGATACAAGCTGCACCAAGACGCCGACCTCTTCGAGAAGGCCTACGGGTACATCCGGGAGTATTATTGAGGTGAGTGCCGGGGTGCACGTGCGTGTGTTCACCCTCAGGCGAATGACGCCCTACCAAGTTCTTATCTCGGCGGGCGAGCCACAGATGGAGCTGTGCTTTCCGCGCGATATCGACGAGTAGGTGCGTCAAAGATAGATTCCGCGCCGGCACGCTGCCCGCGTCTTTCTGGATCAGATTACCCTGGTGGCGCGGGCCAAATGCCAACAGCCACATCGAAGAGTGCGCGAGCGCGCTTTCCGATTCTGACCTCATCCCACGATTCGTATTTCACGAGAGCTTTGTTCAGAAGCAGCGTGCTGTGCTCGTCGAGCGCAGCACGCTTTGACTTCTTCGGGTTGTCGTGGTTCCAAGCGGCGTTGGAGAGAGTTGGGTTCAGGGCGCTACTCACTAGGGTCAGATTGCCGATCCGGTTAAGATGGCCAGAGCGCTCCGCTTCCCGCTCCGCACGATCGCCCTCCGGGAGCGGCCAATGCGATTGCCAGCTCGTGGGCATGACATGCTCGACCTGAAGCATCGAGAAATCCACGCTCGTTGGCTCCATTTTCGTCTTTTTGGCCCTCAGTGCCTCTTCCAGCGCACGCAGGATCATGACCAACCGCTCGCGCCGCAGATTTCCATACAGAGGGCGCGTCAGCCATTCAGCTTCGAACTTCGCATCGCTTGGCCATACTGCTGACCCGTCCTGTGCTTTCGTGAGTTCCTGGGCCACGACCGGGGCCGCTGGGGATGATGGGTCAGCCTCAGATATCGGCTTGATCAGTTTCACGAATTGGGTGCTGTAGCCCCGTGTATTCAACCCGCATACCATGCGACGCACCAGGTAGGATTCAAGCATCTCAGCAATGGCGTTCCGATCGTTGGCGTCGCTGCCAGCGCGGGCAAGGAGATGCATGAGCAGTGGATGCAGTGCGACGATATCCATCGCCTGAAGCCGATTGAGGAAGACGGTAAAGCGGTCACCACTCTGCGCAGGTTGGTCAATGCTCCGGTAAAGTTGGGACCTCGACTGGATCTCCGCCATCAGCGGCCTAACGGGCGGTCGGACGCCAGCTGCGGGAGAAACATGGCGAAGAAACTGTTCGTAGATGTGAGTCGCCGAAACAGGTTCGGCGCGGCGCTCGGATAACCAGTTTGCCAGAAAAGTGTCCACACGCGGCCGGCTGGCATGCCCAGTCCCGATCTTCTTCCGCCAGTACGCGCTGTCACTATCAAAGGGGCGCCAGTGCGCCTGGTAGAGCGCAACGAGGTCGCTCTGCTGCCGTTGGGCTTCCCACAGGAGCCAGTTCTTCACCAAGTCCGCGGGAAGCAGCGGAGTCCCGCGCGCGTTGAGCGTCTCGAAAATTGCCTGAGGCTCATCCGTTCCCTCGAGGTCGAGCACTATCAGCCTCAGGTGATCCTGCACCGCTGCCGCAAGGGCCTGGGCGACACGCCCATCGGAATCCTCCTTCAGATATTGCTCCGCGGCCGCGTAGAAGAAGCGATATGCATCGCTGAGCTTCGTCGAGGTGGGGGCGATTGCGTCGGGCCCGGTTGCATCCATGACCTCACGAAACGCTGCTCGATCATCGTTCGTGGGCCAGACTTTGTAGGCCTCTTCATCCTCGCTCACGAGCGTATTGCGTGTCAGCGCTGCCACTTGCCGGGCAGCAAGGCCCGCAAGCCGACCAGCGTCGTCCTGGCCGATCTTCGCTGACGCCGCAGCCGAGGCGGTCATAGCGTGGGAAGCTGCGTGGAGGCACACCTGCAGCGTGGTCAAGCGTTGTTGGCCATCGATTACCTCGCGAATTGGAAGGCCGCCCGTGGCATGGGAGCGTTGCTCCAGCACCACCGATCCGAGGAAATGGCCCTTGATGGCTTCACCCGTGCCGGCTTGGCGAACTCGCTCTGCCACAGCCTGGATGTCGTCCCAGAGCGGCTCCCACTGCTCCTCCTGCGTCCAGACGTATGGACGCTGAAAAAGCGGAACGATGAAGCGTTCCGATTGCCCGAACAGATTCCGTAGTGCCAAGTAGTTTGGTTTCATGGGGCCATCATTCCCCAGGTAACTGCCGGAGCGCCAGAGCGCGGTCCCGGATCTTTCCGACGCCGCCCGCCTTCTGTAGCTCCAGGCGAGACCGGCCGATCTCGTGGCCAAAGGCCTGCTGGGCGGCGCCGTACCAAAGTGTTCGATGTCGCAGTACGGATTTCATGCAAGTGGGATTCGAACCGGGGCAAGGGCCGACCTCGCTGAAACCGGCCTTTGACCTTGGTTTTTGCGTTCCGTACTAAAACGGCCAAGTCAGGAGGTCCGGAGAGAATTGACCTCCGGAGAGCGATTTTCCGCCTTCTCCGCGCCGAGCCAGGCAACAGGTTTGTCCTGAAAACCCCAGGAAACCTGCCACACAGCGCGCCGCTCGGTCAGGTGGAGAGCATGGCTCGTATGGGAACTGGCGGACAGGGTGGGATTCGAACCCACGATAGGCTTTTGACCTATACGCACTTTCCAGGCGCGCGCCTTCGACCGCTCGGCCACCTGTCCCGCTGGGCGCCTCCATAAGCGCAGCGCGCCCCCTCCGCAAGCAGGGTCCCGCTCAATCCCCGCGCAGCGCCGCCCCCGCGGCCAGCGGCGCCATGGGGGCCGCCAGCGCCAGGATCGCCGCCTCCAGCAGCAGATAGGGCCGGGCCTCCAGCCCGCTCGCCGCCGCCTCGATGGCCGCGGCGCCGAAGATCACGGCCGGGATGGCCAGCGGCAGCACCAGAAGCGGCAGCAGCACGCCCCCCCGCCGCGCGCCCAGGGTCAGCGCCGCGCCCGCCGCGCCGAACACCGACAGGATGGCCGAAGCGAGGCCCAGCGAGAGCATCGCCACCCCCCAGGCTTCGATGGGCAGGTTCAGAAGGGCGGCCGCCACGGGGGTGGCCAGCACCAGGGGAATGCCGGTGGTGCACCAATGCCCCAGCGCCTTGGCCGCCGCGATGGCGGCCGGGTGCAGGCCGGACAGCAGAAGCTGGTCGAGCGAGCCATCCTCCGCCTCCGCCCCGAACAGCCGGTCCAGCGGCAACAGCGCCGCCAGCAGCGCCGAGGCCAGCAAGGCCCCCGGCGCCAGCCGCGCCAGCAACTCCGGTGAGGGCCCCACGCCGAAGGGGAACAGCGCCGCCACCAGCACGAAGAACAGCACGGCCGAGAGCGTATCGGCCGGGTGCCGCAAAGCCAGGCGCAATTCGCGGCCGACCAGCGCCCTCACAGCCGCAACTCCCGGGCATCGGGCAAGGGCAGGGGAAGGTGGGTGGCGGCGATCACCATGCCGCCGCGGGCGCGGTGCGCCGCCAGCAGCGGCCCCAGCCGCGCCACCGAGGCCGTATCCAGCCCCACGGTCGGCTCATCCAGCAGCCACAGCCCGCAGGGCGCCAGCGCCAGCCGCGCCAAGGCCAGCCGCCGCTTCTGCCCGGAGGAGAGCACCCGTGCAGGCAAATCCGCCAGGGGCAGAAGGTCCAGCGCCTCCAGCGCGGCGGGCACGTCGCCACCATGCAGCCGGGCGTAGAAGCCGAGGTTCTCGGCGGCGCTGAGGGCAGGTTTCAGCGCGTCCTGGTGGCCCAGGTAGCGCAGGCGGGCGCCGTGGGTGACGCGGTCGGCCAGGGCGTCCTCGTTGTTCCACAGCAGCTTGCCCTCGGCGGCGGGCAGCAGCCCGGCCAGCACGCGCAGCAGGGAGGACTTGCCCGCGCCATTGGCGCCGGTCAGCAACAGCGCCTCGCCGGGCGCCAGCGTGAAGGAGATTTCCGCGAAAACGAGGCGTTCCGCGCGCCAGCAGGCCAAATCTTGCGCGGTGAACAGGGCCGCCTCCATGGACCCGAGCAGAAGGCCATGCTTAAACGCCGGGCGCAAGAGTTGTTGAGGAAGCACCCAATGCGCATGATCGGGCATGACAGCCTCGGAACCGGGCGCGAGCTCCTGGTGGACGGCAAGACCTACAAGTACTTCAGCCTGCCGGAAGCGGCGGCCAAGATCGGCGACATCGCGCGCCTGCCCTACTCGCTGAAGGTGCTGCTGGAGAACATCCTCCGCTTCGAGAACGGCCGCTCCTACACGGTGGAGGACGCCAAGTCCCTGGCCGGCTGGCTGGCCAATGGCGGCAGCTCGACCAAGGAAGTGCCCTTCCGCCCCGCCCGCATCCTGCTGCAGGACTTCACGGGCGTGCCCGCGGTGGTGGACCTGGCCGCCATGCGCGACGCGCTGGCGAAGCTGGGCGGCGACCCGCGCAAGGTGAACCCGCTGGTTCCCGTGGACCTGGTCATTGACCACTCGGTCATGGTGGACGTCTCGGGCACCGCCAACGCGCTCCAGAAGAACGTGGACATCGAGTTCGAGCGCAATGGCGAGCGCTACGAGTTCCTGCGCTGGGGCCAGGAGGCGTTCAACAATTTCCGCGTGGTGCCGCCGGGGGCGGGCATCTGCCACCAGGTGAACCTCGAATACCTGGGCCAGGTGGTCTGGACCGCGACCGATGCGGGCGACACCTATGTCTATCCCGACAGCTGCTACGGCACCGACAGCCACACCACCATGATCAACGGGTTGGGCGTGCTGGGCTGGGGCGTGGGCGGCATCGAGGCCGAGGCCGCCATGCTCGGCCAGCCCATCGCCATGCTGATCCCGGACGTGATCGGCTTCAAGCTGACCGGCAAGCTGAAGGAAGGCGTCACCGCCACCGACATGGTGCTGACCGTCACGCAGATGCTCCGCAAGAAGGGCGTGGTCGGCAAGTTCGTCGAGTTCTTCGGCCCGGGCCTGACCCACATGCCGCTGGCCGACCGCGCGACCATCGCGAACATGGCCCCGGAATACGGCGCCACCTGCGGCTTCTTCCCGGTGGACGAGATCACGCTGGGCTACCTGAAGCTCTCCGGCCGCGACGAGCACCGCGTGAACCTGGTGCGCGAATACTGCAAGGCCCAGGGCATGTGGCGCGACGAGACCTCGCCCGACCCGGTCTTCACCGACACGCTGGAACTCGACCTCTCGACGGTCGAGCCCTCGCTGGCCGGCCCGAAGCGCCCGCAGGACCGCGTGGCGCTGGGCTCCATCGCCCCGTCCTTCGCCAAGGACCTGGCCGCCGGCAACATGGGCGTGCCCGGTGACGAGGCGAACAAGCGCGTGCCGGTGGAGGGGTCCAACTTCGACCTCGGCCATGGCGATGTCGTGATCGCGGCCATCACCTCCTGCACCAACACCTCCAACCCCTATGTGCTGGTGGCCGCCGGCCTCGTGGCGCGCAAGGCGCGGGCCAAGGGGCTGCGGCCCAAGGCCTGGGTGAAGACCTCGCTGGCGCCGGGCTCCCAGGTGGTGACGGACTACCTGAACGCCTCGGGCCTGACCGAGGACCTGGACGCGATGGGCTTCCAGACCGTCGGCTATGGCTGCACCACCTGCATCGGCAATTCCGGCCCGCTGCCGGATGCCATGGTGGACGCCATCGAGGGCGAGAAGCTGGTGGTGGCCGGCGTGCTCTCGGGCAACCGCAACTTCGAGGGCCGCGTCCACGCGAACGTCCGCGCCAACTACCTGGCCTCGCCCCCGCTGGTGGTGGCCTATTCGCTGGCCGGCAGCGTGAAGCTCGACCTGACCAAGGAGCCGATCGGCACCGGCAGCGACGGCAAGCCCGTGATGCTGGCCGACATCTGGCCGAGCCAGGAGGAGGTCGAGGGCATCGTCCACTCCGTGCTGACGCGGCAGATGTTCATGGACCGCTACAAGGACGTGTTCAACGGCACGACCCAGTGGCGCGCCATCAAGGTGGATGCGGGCAGCGACACCTATCGCTGGAACTCCGGCTCCACCTATGTGCAGAACCCGCCCTATTTCGAGGGCATGACCATGGAGGTGAAGCCGCTCGCCTCCGTGAAGGGCGCGCGCATCCTGGGCCTGCTGGGCGACAGCATCACGACGGACCACATCTCGCCCGCCGGCAACATCCGCAAGGTGAGCCCGGCCGGCGAATACCTGATGGAGCATCAGGTCCGGCAGGCGGACTTCAACAGCTACGGCGCCCGCCGCGGCAACCACCAGGTCATGATGCGCGGCACCTTCGCCAATATCCGCATCAAGAACGAGATGGTGCCGGGCATCGAGGGCGGCGTGTCCAAGCACTACCCTTCGGGCGAGACGGCGCCGATCTATGACGTCGCCATGCGCTACCGGAACGAGGGCGTGCCGCTGGTCGTCTTCGGCGGCAAGGAATACGGCACGGGTTCCTCGCGCGACTGGGCGGCGAAGGGCACCTTCCTGCTGGGCGTGAAGGCCGTGATCGCGGAGAGCTTCGAGCGCATCCACCGCTCGAACCTCGTGGGCATGGGCGTGCTGCCGCTGGTGTTCAAGGAAGGCGAGAGCCGCGCCACCCTCGGCCTGACCGGCGACGAGACGGTGGACATCCTGGGCGTGGAGGAACTGAAGCCCCGGATGATGATGCCCATCGTCATCACCCGCGCCGACGGCACCCAGGTGAAGACCGAGGTGCAGTGCCGCGTGGATACCGCCGACGAGGTCGAATACTACCGCAATGGCGGCATCCTCCACTACGTGCTGCGCGGGATGGCGGCCTGAGGCCATGACAAGACCGGGGGCGGCACTCCGCCCCCGGCCCTTTTGACTGACGGCCGGCCTGCTGGGCAGGCTGGGCCCGTTCCTCCTCGGCACCTGGATGTGATGACCGAGGGCTGAAGGCCACGGCCGGCGGCGCGCGGCCAGGGGGATGTGGCGGCACTGGATGCCGCGCTGCGCCATGCGCAGCTTCTGCGCCGGATGGCCGATGCCGCGGTGAAGGGGTGACGCCGCCTGCGGGCGGGCCAACCCGATGCGGCGCCGGAGCCGGTGGCCGGCTATTTCAGCTCGGGTTCCGGGCGTCCGTAATAGGGCTGGGGCGGCGGTTGCGGCGTGGTGACCACGCCGGTGGCGACACCCACGGCACCGCCCGTGATGGCGCCGATCGCGGCGCCACGGCCGCCGCCGATCATGGCGCCCAAGGCCGCGCCGGCCCCGGCGCCGATCAGGCCGCCGCCCGCGGCGCGCTGGCCAGGATCATTGGGGTTGGTGCAGCCGGCCGTGGCGAGCGCGGCGGCGAGGGTCAGGGGCAGGGCAAGGCGGCGCATTCGTGGCGGCTCCTCTGGTGTGACCCAGGCAGCCTACCACGAACGCGCCGTTGATTCACCGATAGTAGCCGCGGCCGCGCGGGCGCTGCGGCGTGGTGATCACACCCGTGGCGGCACCGACCGCACCGCCCGTGATGGCGCCGATGGCGGCACCGCTGCCGCCGCCCACCGCGCCGCCCAGCAGGGCGCCGGCGCCGGCGCCGATCAGGCCGCCACCGGCCGCGCGCTGGCCTTGGCTATAGGGGTTGGTGCAGCCGGCGGTGGCGAGCGCGGCCACCAGAGCGGCGGCCAGGGTGAATTGACGGGTCATGGCGTTATTCCTTTCAGCGTCTTCCCGCTCTGGTTGCACCAGGAACGCGGCGGGAAAATGGGGGCGGTCGTCACTTTGCCGCCAGCATTCAACTATCTGGGGTTGGGTTGGTTGCGCGGGAGGGGGTGCCCGGCCCCTGAGGGGCGAACCTTTTCAGTATCCGGCCGCAAGGTGGCCGGCGCCGCCCATGCAACCGCGCGGCCGGTATCCCCGCAGCGCGGCGAAAGCCAAGCGCGTCGTGCCGCTGGCACGCCTCCGGCATGACGCGCGCGCCCGGCGCCTGAGGGCATCAAAATGCTATGAACACTACGTGTTCATAGCATCAAAGAAGTCCTGATTGGTCTTGCTGTACTTCAGCTTGTCCTGCAGGAACTCCATCGCGTCCTGCGTGCCCATCGGGTTCAGGATACGGCGCAGCACCCACATCTTGGACAGCGTGCCACGGTCCACCAGCAGCTCCTCCTTGCGGGTGCCGGACTTGGTGATGTCGATGGCCGGGAAGACGCGCTTGTCCGAGAGCTTGCGGTCCAGGATGATCTCGCTGTTGCCGGTGCCCTTGAACTCTTCGAAGATCACCTCGTCCATGCGGCTGCCGGTGTCGATCAGCGCGGTGGCGATGATGGTCAGCGAACCGCCTTCCTCGATGTTGCGCGCGGCGCCGAAGAAGCGCTTGGGGCGCTGGAGCGCATTGGCGTCCACGCCGCCCGTCAGCACCTTGCCCGAGGAGGGAACGACGCTGTTGTAGGCGCGGCCGAGGCGCGTGATGGAGTCCAGCAGGATCACCACGTCCCGCTTGTGCTCGACCAGGCGCTTGGCCTTTTCCAGCACCATCTCCGTGACCTGGACGTGGCGGGTGGCCGGCTCGTCGAAGGTGGAGGCGACCACCTCGCCCCGCACGGTGCGGGCCATGTCGGTCACTTCCTCAGGGCGCTCGTCAATGAGCAGCACCATGAGGAAGACTTCGGGATTGTTGGCCGTGATGGACTTGGCGATGGTCTGCAGCATCATCGTCTTGCCGGTGCGCGGCGGGGCGACGATCAGGGCGCGCTGGCCCATGCCGATGGGCGAGATGAGGTCGATGACGCGGTGCGTCATGTCCTTCATCGGGCCCTTGTTCTTGGAATCCGCCTCCATCTCCGCGTTCTCCATGAGGAGGCGGCGGGTGGGGTAGAGCGGCGTCAGGTTGTCGAAGTTGATCCGGTGGCGCAGCGCCTCGGGCGGCTCGAAATTCACCGAATTGATCTTGAGCATGGCGAAGTAGCGTTCGCCATCCTTGGGGGCCCGGATCTGGCCTTCCACCGTATCGCCGGTGCGCAGGCCGAAGCGGCGCACCTGGGCGGGGGAGACGTAGATGTCATCGGGGCCGGGCAGGAAGTTGGCCTGCGGGCTGCGCAGATAGCCGAAGCCGTCGGGCAGGATTTCCAGGGTGCCTTCGCCGTAGATCGCCTGGTCATTGTCCGCCAGGGTCTTGAGAATGGCGAACATCATGTCCTGCTTGCGCAGGGAGGAGGCGTTCTCGACCTGGACTTCCTCGGCGAAGGCGAGGAGTTCGGGCGGCGTCTTGGCCTTGAGTTCGGAAAGATGCATGGCGGGGACGTGTTCCGCGAATGTTGGCGCGACATCTCTCGGGGGCGGGGTCCGGCCGGGCCGGCGGGGGAGATATCTGCGCGGAGGAAGGGCCGGGGGCCTCGCGGGCGCGCCGGTGCATTGACAGTTAGGGGCGGCCGCGCCGCCCGTCAACAAGGACGCGTCAGAACGGCTTCACGATCACCATGATGACGATGACGATCATCAGCACGGTCGGCACCTCGTTCATGATGCGCCAGTGGCGTTGGGGGAACAGGCGCTCGTCGCGCTCGAAGGCGCGGCGGTGCTTCGCCAGGTACATGTGGAACCAGGTCATCGCCAGCACCGAGGCCAGCTTCAGGTGCCACCAGCCCTCGGTCCAGGACATGGCCCCCGGTGTCAGCACGAGGATGATGCCGAACAGCCAGGTCGCGATCATCGAGGGGTTCATGATGGCGCGCAGCAGCAGGCGCTCCATCTTCTTGAAGCGTTCATGCTCCACGCCCGCGCCGGGCGGGATGTCGGAGTGATAGACATAGAGGCGCGGCAGGTAGAACAGCCCCGCCATCCAGGCCATCACGGCCATCAAATGCAGGGATTTCACCCAGAGATAGGCCGGCGCCAGCGCGTCTATGGTCATGCGCGCATATGAATCCGAAGCCGGCCCGGCGGCAAGCTAGGCCTCGTGCCGCGCCCGCCCGCGCCAATCCGCCAGCACCGTCTCCAGCGTCTGCTCGATGGTGAATTCCGGCGCCCAGCCCAACAGGTCCCGCGCCGCGCGGGGGTTGCCGCTGGCGCTGGGCACGTCGGTGGGGCGCAGCAGGCCTGGGCTGGTGCGGATTTCGATGGAGCGGCTGGCCCGGGCGCGCAGGGCCTCCAGCAGGTCCGCGATGCGTTGCGGGTGGCCGGTGGCGAGGTTGAAGGCCGCCCCGTTGGGCAGGGCGTCGAAGCGGTCCAGCGCCAGGGCATAGGCGCGGCAGACGTCGCGCACGTCCAGCATGTCGCGCCAGCGGTCCAGCGCGCCCACCTCCATGACCGGGGGCTGCAAGCCGGCCTCGATGCGCGCCACCTGGCGGGCGAAGGCGGGCAGGACGAAGGCCGGCGCCTGGCCCGGGCCGCTGTGGTTGAAGGGGCGCAGCCGCACGGCCCGCAACCCGCGCAGCGCGGCCTCGCCCACGGCCAGGTCCGCCGCGGCCTTGGAGGCCGCATAGGGGTTGGCCGGGCGCATGGGGGCGTCCTCGTCCAGCGGCAGCCCGCCCTGGAAGGACAGCCCATAGACCTCGGCCGTGGAGGCGAAGACGCAGCGGCATTCCGGCACGGCTTCCCGCACCGCCTCGGCCAGCCGCAGCGTGTGGCCGAGATTGACCTCCCACACCGCCAGCGGGTCCTGGAAGGAGCCGCCCACCGAGGAAAGTGCCGCCAGATGCACCAGCCCCTCGGGCCGCGCGAGGGTCAGCGCGGTGCGAAGCGCGGCGGAATCCTCCAGTGGCAGTTCCACCGCCTCATCCCAGCCGGAGAGGGCCGCGCCATGCCGCACGCCCATCAGCCGCGCGGCCGGAAAGCAGGCCCGCAGGACAGGCAGCAGGTGGCGGCCCACGAAACCGGAGGCCCCCGTGACGAGGATGCGTTTCATGTCCTGTTTCTAGCAGAGGCTTGGCCGCCATGCACCGCTGGCCTTCCGGGGCCGGCGGGATTACACGGGCGCCCATGGACGCCACCTCCGCCCCGCGCCGTGCCGAGATCGCCCGCCGCACCTCCGAGACCGATATCCGCGCCACCCTCGTGCTGGACGGGCAGGGGCAGGCCGAGATCACCACCGGCGTGGGCTTCCTCGACCACATGCTGGTGGCGCTGACGCGCCATGGCCTGCTGGACCTGGCGCTGCAGGCCGATGGCGACCTGCACATCGATTTCCACCACACCACCGAGGATTGCGGGATTGTCCTGGGCCAGGCCATCCGCCAGGCGCTGGGCGACAAGCGCGGCATCCGCCGCTTCGGCCATGCCCTGGTGCCGATGGACGAGGCGCTGGCCGAATGCGCCATTGATATCTCGGGCCGCCCCTACCTCGCCTGGAGCGTCACCTTCGCGCGCGACAAGGTGGGCGCGATGGACACGGAACTCTTCGAGGAGTTCTTCCGCGCCCTGGTGATGAATGCCGGGCTGACCGTCCACATCACCCAGAAGGCCGGCACCAACGCGCACCATGTGGCCGAGGCCTGCTTCAAGGCCTTTGCCCGCGCCCTTCGCATGGCGGTCGAGACGGACCCGCGTGCGCCAGGCGCCATTCCTTCCACCAAGGGCTCGCTGGAGGGGTGATGCGCGTCTGGACCGTCCACCTCCCGCCCGGCGCGGCCGCCGGCTCCGTCCCCAGCACCGCGAAGCCGGGCAAGGCTCCCCTGCTGCTGCGCGAGGGCTGGTCTTTCTGGGCCTTGATTTTCGGCCCGCTCTGGCTGCTGCGGCATGGCTGCTGGGCGCTGGGGCTGGCCTCGCTCGCCGTGCTGCTGGGCGCCTCGCTGCTGCCCGCGCCCTGGGACATCGCCGTGGCGGCGGCGCTGCATATGGGCCTTTGCCTGCACGGGCAGGATGCGCGGCGCTGGACGCTGGCGCGGCGCGGCTGGAAGCTTGCCCATGTCGTGGCCGGGGCCGATGAGGAGACGGCGACCTTCCGCCTGGTCCATGCCGAACCGCGCTTGGCGCGGCTTTTCGCCGGGGAGGCCGCATGAAGACCGTGGCGCTGATAGACCCGGGCTCGGGCAACCTCGCCTCGGTGCGGCGGGCGCTGGAACGCGCGGCCGATGCCCCCATGCAGGTGGTGCTGGTGCGGGAAGCCGCGGCGCTGCGCGGGGCGGATGCCATCGTCCTGCCCGGCCAGGGCGCCTTCGCCGCCTGCCGCGCGGGGCTGGACGCGCTGGAGGGCATGGTCAGCGCGCTCTACGAACATGTGCTGCGGCGCGGCACGCCCTTCCTGGGCGTCTGCGTGGGGCTGCAATTGCTGGCCGAACGCGGGCTGGAGCACGGCACCACCCCCGGCCTCGCCTGGATGCCGGGCGAGGTGGCGGCGATGGACCCGCGCGCGCCCGATGGCGCCCCGCTGCCCCTGCCGCAGATGGGCTGGAACGGGCTGGACTTCACGCCCGGCATCCATCCCCTGCTGGAGGGCATCGAGCCGGGCGACCGCGCCTATTTCGTGCACTCCTATGCTTGGCAGGGCGCCGAGCCCGCGCAGCTTCTCGCCACCACCGATTATGGCGGGCCGGTGCCGGCCATACTGGGCCGCGACAACATCGTGGGCACGCAATTCCACGTGGAAAAGAGCGGCCCGGTGGGGCTGCGGATGCTCTCCAACTTCCTGCGCTGGTCGCCATGAGCGCCGTGCGGGAAATGAGCGTCGAGCGGGTGGAGGTGCTGGAGCCGCACGACATGGCGGACCTCTGCGACGCCACCAACGCGGCCATCGTGGATGGCGGCGGCTTCGGCTGGCTGGAGGCGCAGAGCCGTTCCTCGCTGGAACGCCATTTCGGCGGAATACTGCTCATCCCGGACCGCGAATTCTTCATCGCGCGGCTGGATGGCGAGGTGGTGGGCAGCGCCCAGCTCATCCGGCCGCCCCGCCACAACGAGGCCCAGGCCTTCACCGCGCAACTGGCCCATGCCTTCATCGCCCCCTATGCGCGCGGCTTCGGCCTGGCGCGGATGCTGGTGCGGCGGGTGGAGCAGCGGGCGGCGGCCTTGGGCCTGCGCGTGATCAACCTGGATGTGCGGGCCACCCAGGAAAGCGCCATCGCGCTGTTCGAAGGGCTGGGCTACACGCGCTGGGGCACCCATCCCGCTTATGCGCGGGCCCATGGGCAGACCATTTCCGGCTACTACTACTACCGCATCCTCGAAGTGCCGGGCGGGCGCAGCACCGCGGCCGCGCTGGGACATATCGCATGAGCAGCTTCACCCTCTACCCCGCCATTGACCTCAAGGGCGGCGAGGTGGTGCGCCTCAAGCGCGGCGACATGAACGAGGCGACCGTCTATGCCGCCGACCCCGGCGTTCAGGCCCGCGCCTTCATGGAGCAGGGCTTCCGCTGGCTGCATGTGGTGGACCTGGACGGCGCCTTCGCCGGCAAGCCCGCCAATGCCGAGGCGGTGGCGCGCATCCTGGCCGCCGCCCCTGGCATGCCGGTGCAGCTGGGCGGCGGGATCCGCAACATGCCCACCATCGAGGCCTGGCTGGCGGGGGGCGTCACGCGCGTGATCCTGGGCTCGGTCGCCGTGAAGAACCCCGCGCTGGTGCGCGAGGCCTGCCGCGCCTTCCCGGGGCGCGTCGCTGTGGGCATCGATGCCCGCGGCGGCATGGTGGCGACCGAGGGCTGGGCCGAGACCAGCACCCTCTCCGCGCGCGACCTCGCGCTGCACCTGGAGGATGCCGGGGCGGCGGCCATCATCTACACGGACATCGACCGGGACGGCATGCTGTCCGGCGTGAACCTCGACGCCACGCGGGCGCTGGCCCAGGCGCTGGAAACGCCCGTCATCGCCTCGGGCGGCGTGGCCTCCATCGAGGATGTGCGGGCGCTCAAGGCGGCGGAAGACGACGGCATCGCGGGCGCCATCCTGGGCCGTTCGCTCTATGAGGGGCGGATCGAGGCCGGGCCGGCACTCAAGCTGGCGGCGGCGTAAAACCATCGCTTGACCCCGAGCGGAAAAGAAAACATTCACCTCGCCCCAGGGTGATCCGGCGCCCTGGATGACCAGGACATTCATCCATCGTGCTCGCGCTGCGCATCATCCCCTGCCTGGACGTCAAGGAAGGCCGCGTCGTGAAGGGCGTGAACTTCGTCTCGCTGCGCGACGCCGGCGACCCCGTGGAGCAGGCCCGCGCCTATGACGCGCAGGGGGCGGACGAGGTCACCTTCCTCGACATCGGCGCCACGCATGAGAACCGCGACACCATGCTGGACGTGGTCTCCCGCACGGCGGCCGAGGTGTTCATCCCCCTGACCGTGGGCGGCGGCGTCCGCAGCGTGGAGGATATCCGCCGCCTGCTGCTGGCGGGCGCCGACAAGGCCAGCATCAACTCCGCCGCCGTGGCCGAGCCCGAGCTGGTGCGCCGCGCCGCCGAGGCCTTCGGCAGCCAGTGCATCGTCGTCGCCGTGGACGCGAAGCGCGTGGCGGAGGGCCGGTGGGAGGTCTTCACCCATGGCGGCCGCCGCGAGACGGGCCTGGACGCCGTGGCCTGGGCCGAGCGGATGGCGAGCCTGGGTGCCGGCGAAATCCTGCTGACCTCGATGGACCGCGACGGCACCAAGCAGGGTTTCGACGTGGAGCTGCTGCGCCAGGTCACGCGCCGCGTGCGCGTGCCGGTGGTGGCCTCGGGCGGTGTGGGTTCCTTGAGCCATTTCGCGGAAGGTGCGGCGGCGGGCGCGACCGGACTGCTGGCCGCCAGCGTCTTCCATGATGGCGTCTACAAGATCCATGAAGCGAAGGATGCGCTGGCAGAAGCGGGCTGGCCGGTGCGCCGTGTGCGGGAGATGGCGTGATGGCGAAGTCCGCGAAGCCCAAGGCCGAGAAGCCCAAATCGGCCAAGCCCAAGACCCTGAAGGTGACGTCCGCGCCCAAGCCGAAGGCGAAACCCAAGGCCAAGCTGCCCACCCCCAAGAACGCGCCGGCGAAGAAGACGCGCCTGCCCAAGGCGGTGCTGGCCGCCGAGCGCGCGCATCTGGCCGCCTATGTCCCCCCCGAGGATGGCGATGCGCGGGTGCTGGACCGGCTCTGGGCCACCATCGAGAGCCGCCGCGTCTCGGGCGACAGCACCCTGTCCCACTCCGCGCGGCTGCTGGCGCGCGGCACGCCCAAGGTGGCGCAGAAGCTGGGCGAGGAGGCGGTGGAGCTGGTCATCGAGGCCGTGGCCCACAACAATTCCGCCATCGTGAGCGAAAGCGCGGACCTGCTCTATCACCTCATGCTGCTGCTGGTGGATGCGGGCATCCGCCCCGACGAGGTCTGGGCCGAGCTGCGCCGGCGCGAGGGCATTTCGGGCATCGTCGAGAAGGCCTCGCGCCCCCGGCCCAAGGCGCTGCTGGCCATCGCGCAGACCACCAAGCTGCCCTGAGGAGCAACCATGCCCGTCTCCGGCCTGCCCCCCTATGACCCGCAGAACATCTTCGCCCGCATCCTGCGCGGGGAACTGCCCTGCAAGCGGGTGCACGAGGATGAATTCGCCCTCGCCTTCCACGACATCGCCCCCCAGGCGCCGCTGCATGTGCTGGTGATCCCGAAGGGCGCCTACGTCAGCGCGGCCGATTTCCACGCGACGGCCCCGGAGGCCGAGATCGCGGGCTTCTGGCGCGCGGTGGCCAAGGTGGCCAAGGACTTGAAGCTGGAGGAACCGGGCTACCGCCTGCTGGCCAATGTGGGCCATGACGCGGGGCAGGAGGTACCCCATTTCCATGTGCACCTGTTCGCCGGCAAGCCACTCGGGCGGATGCTGGGCTGATACCCCGGCCCGGTCTATGCTGGGCCCATGAGTGGCACCCCTGAGGAGGAGGCCCGCGCCGCGCTGGACGCGGTCGGCCAGCTTCCGGATGACGAGATCGACATCGGCGCCGCCGCGCTGCAATTCGCGCGCATCGACGCGCCGGAGGCCGATTGGCGCGCGGCTGGCGGCCTGCTGTCCGATCTGGCGCGCCAGGCGGTGGAAAATGCCACCGCCGATGCCCGCGCCGATGCCGGCGATGTCGAGGCGCGCCGCGCCGCGCTGGCCCGGCTGCTGCACAGCGACTGGGGCTTCGCCGGCGATGCCGCCACCTATGAGGACCCGCGCAACGCCAACCTGATCCATGTGCTGGAACGAAGGCGCGGCCTGCCGGTGGCGCTGGGCATCCTGTGGCTGCATGTGGCGGATGCGGCGGGCTGGGCGGCGCATGGGGTGGACTTCCCCGGCCATTTCCTGGTGGCGCTGGGCAGCGCCCGCGGGCCCGCCTTGCTGGATGTGTTCGGCGGCGGCGTGGCGCTGGGCGCGCCGGAACTGCGCGCGCTGATCAAGGCGGTGGAAGGCCCCAAGGCCGAGCTGCGCCCCGGCCTCGTCGTGCCCATGACGCGCCGCGCCGTGCTGCTGCGCCTGCAGAACAACATCAAGCTGCGCCGCCTGCGCGCGGGGCATCTGGAAGCCGCGCTCACCTGCACGCGGGACATGCTGCGCATCGCCCCCGACCACGCGGCACTCTGGCGCGAGGCGGGGCTGATGGAGCAGCGGCTGGACCGCATCGGCGCCGCCCTGGCCAGCCTGGACCGTTCGCTCGAACTCGAACCGGAGGGCGAGGCCGCGAGCCGCATTCGCGGACTGGTCGAGGAACTCCGCAACCGCCTGAACTGAGAGGTCCCGCATGCCCGCCCCAGAAGTGCAGATCGACGTGGAGGCGGAAACGGGCATCTGGCGCACCGATGGCCTGCCCATGATCTACACGCCCCGCCTGTTCCTGGTGAACATGCAGCGCGGCATGGAGGAGGCGATGGGCGAGGCGGCGGTGCGCGACATGCTCTATCGCTCCAGCGAGAGATCAGCCGTGCAATGGTGCCGCCACCAGGCCGCCGAACAGGGGCTGGGTGGGGAGGAGGTGCTGCGCCACTACATCCGCCGGATGTCGCAGCGCGGCTTCGGCCAGGTGGAGCTGGCGGCGCTGGACGTGGCGGCGGGCACGGGCACCCTCCTCGTCCGCCACTCCGCCTTCGCGCTGGGCTATGGGCCGGAGACCGGCCGCGCCGTCTGCCACATCTTCACCGGCAGCTTCGCGGGCGGCATGCGCCATGTGCTGGAGGCGGCGGGCGTGGCGGGTGAGCCGGTCTGCGAGGAGGTGGAATGCGCGGCCGCCGGCGCGCCGCTCTGCCGGTTCGAGCTGCGGCTCGCGGCGATGGCGGAGTCGCCACCGATCGGATAAGTTTTCTGTAACCTGGATGCTGGAGATTGCGACGCGATGGCCCAGATCCTCTCCATTGGCCGCGCCGCGCTGGCTTGGCTGCTGCTCGTCCTCGTCGCCGCCCTTCCCACCGCGGCCCAGCCTGCCGACCGTCTCGCGGAAATCCGCGCGCGCGGCGCGCTCGATGTCTGCATCTGGCCGGAGTATTTCGCCATCTCCTGGCGCAATCCGCGCACCGGGGCGCTGGAGGGGCTCGACATCGACATGGCCCGCGCGCTGGCCGCGCGGCTCGGCGTGCAGGCGCGTTTCGTGGAGACCAGCTTCGCGGCCTTCATGGACCGGATCGAGGGCGGGCAATGCGACATCGCCATGATGGCGGTGGGCATCACCGAAGCCCGGGCGCGGCGGGTGGATTTCAGCGCGCCCTACCTCGCCAGCCCCATCTACGCCGTCACCACCAGCACCCATCCGGCCATCCGCGCCTGGGCCGACATCGACCGTCCCGGCCATGTGGTCGCCGTCGCCGCCGGCACGGTGATGGAGCCTGTGATGCGCGAGACGCTGCGCCACGCCACGCTGCTGGTGGTCCCGCCGCCGCGCACGCGCGAGGCCGAGGTGCAGTCCGGCCGCGCCGACGTCTTCATGAGCGACTTCCCCTACACGCGCCGCATCCTCGCCGCCCATGCCTGGGCGAAGGTGATCGACCCGCCCGGCCGGTTCGGCGAGACGCGCTATGGCTGGGCCCTGCCCCAAGGCCAGGTCGCGTGGCGGGCGGAGGTGAACGCCTTCCTCGCCGCCATCCGCGCCGATGGCACATTGGACGCCGCCGCCGCGCGGCACGACCTGACGCCGATCCTGATCCGCCCCTGATGCCACCGCGCGCCCGGCCCTTCGCGGTGCTGCTGGGGCTGGGGCTGGCCTTGGCGGCGGCGCTGCTGCTGGTCTTCCTGCTGCAAAGCCATCGTGGCACCCAGCGCGCCACCCAGCAGGCCGAGCAACTCACCCAGGCACTGGCCCTCAGCCTTGCCGACCAGATGGCGCGGATGGTCGAAGTCGTCGAAATCCTGCTGGCCGACATCCTGGCGCGCCACGGGGATGGACAGTCGCCACGGCTCACCCCCGCCATGGGCGAGCTGGCGCGCGACATGCCGCAGCTGCGCGCCCTGCTGGTGACCGACGCCACGGGCCGCGTCACCGAGGCCAATGTGGCGGGCCTCGCGGGGCGGGAGCTGGGCGGTCGCGCGTGGTTCCAGGCCTTGCGGGCGCGGCCGGGCAATACCCTCTTCCTGGCTTCGCCGGAGCCAGGGCGGCTGCTGGACGGCACGGCGCCACCCTGGCCGGCGCGCTGGACCCTGCCCGTGGCCCAGCCGCTACGCGACGCCGAGGGGCGCTTCGCCGGGGCCGTGGTGGCGCTGCTCAACGCCGAACACATGACCGCGCTGGCCCTGCGCGAGGCCCGGGCGCTGGATGTCCTCATTCGCTTCTATACTTTCGAGGGCGTGATGGTGGTGCGTGGCGACGCAAGGCGCCCGGACGCTGGCGACGCAAGGCGCCCGGAGGCTGGCGACGCAGGGCCCCCGGACAGTGGCGACGCCGGGCGCCCGCGCGGAGGCGACGCGTTGCTTTCCGGCATCGGCGAGGCCCATCCCGCCGCCTGGCCCTTCGCCCGCTTCCTGCCGCGGCGGGAGGTGGGCACCCACACCGGCCCCGACGGCTTCGGCGACGCGGTTTCGGCCGGCTTCGCGGTGATGCCCCAGCTTCCCCTGGTGGTGGAGGTGGCGCAGCGGCGCGAGGTGGCGCTAGCCGGCGTGCGTGAGCAGGACATGGTCTTCCTGGGCGCCATCGCCGCCGTCACGCTGCTGGCGCTGACGGCGGTGCTGGTGCTGTGGCGCCAGGGCAGGCGCCTCGCGGAAAGCGAACGCGCGGCGCGGGCGGCGAGCGAGGCCAAGCAGGAATTCCTGGCCTCCATGAGCCATGAGATCCGCACGCCCGTCTCCGGCGTCATCGGCCTGTCGGAATTGCTGATGGAGACGCCGCTCTCGCCCATGCAGCGCCGCTATGCCGAGACGATCAACGGCTCCGCCGCGCATCTGCTCACGCTGCTGAACGACATCCTGGACTTCTCGAAGCTGGAGGCCGGGGCTGCCACGCCGGAATCCGTGCCCTTCCGGCTGGAGGAGCAGCTGGGCGTCATCGTGGAACTCTTCGCCGCCCCCGCCGCCGCCAAGGGGGTGGAACTGGTCTGCCTGCCCGCCCCCGGCCTGCCCGACCGCGTGCAGGGGGACCCGGCGCGCTTCCGGCAGATCCTGTTCAACCTGGTGGGCAATGCGGTGAAGTTCACCGAGACGGGCTGGATCCGCCTCGCCATTGCCGCCACGCCGCTGCCGGAGGGGCGCTGCCGGCTTGTGTGCACCGTCAGCGACACGGGCATCGGCATAGACCCCGCGCGCATCCCGGCCCTGTTCGACCGCTTCAGCCAGGCCGATGCCTCCATCCGCCGGCGCTATGGCGGCACAGGGCTTGGGCTGGCCATCTCGCTGCGGCTGGCGGAGCTGCTGGGCGGCACCATCGAGGCGGAGCCGCGCCCCGGCGGGGGCAGCGTGTTCCGCCTGCTGTTGGACCTGCCCGTGCTGCCGGGCGAGGCGCCCCCCTGCCCATGGGCCGGCAAACGCGCGCTGGTGATCGAGACGTCGGCGCTGCAGCGCCAGGTGCTGGCGCAGCAACTGGAGACGCTGGGGCTTGTGGCGGTGACGGCGACGACGGTGGAGCAGGGGCTGGCACCGGGCGACAAGGGTTTCGACCTCGTGATCCTGGGCGCCGGCCCGGGGGAGGTGACGCCGGCCCAGCGCCTGCGCGCGGCACTGGGCGAGAACACGCCCCTGATCCGCTTCGGCCAGGCGGAGCCCGCGGCCCCGCCCTCGCCCCCGGGCCTGTTCCAATCCGTCCTGCTGAAGCCCGCCTTGCCCGCGCGGCTGCGCGAAGCGCTGGCCCAGGCCTTCCGGCCGGAGGCCCCGGCACCCCTCGCCCCCACCGCGGCCGCGCCCCCCAGGCGGGCGCTGCGCGTGCTGCTGGCCGAGGACAACCCGGTGAACCAGTTCGTGATGAGCCGCGTCCTGGAAGCGGCGGGCGTCAGCGTGGAGGTGGCGGCGGATGGCCATGCCGCCGTGCGCCAGGCCGCGCTGAGCCGCTTTGACGCCATCATCATGGACATGCAGATGCCCGAGATGGACGGGCTGGCCGCCACCCGCGCCATCCGTGCCGGGGACGGGCCCAATGCCGCGGTGACCATCATCGGGCTGACGGCCGCGGTGGGCCCGGAATATGCGCGCCAATGCGAGGAGGCGGGCATGTCCGCCTACATGACCAAGCCACCCGACCGCGCGGCGCTGCTGAAGCTGCTGGGACTTTGACGGGACCCTACAGCTGCTCCTCCACCGGCAGGCGACGCACCACGGCGGCGGTGGCGCGGCGCCAGAACCCCGCCATGGGCTCGCGCCGCCACAGCCTTCCGTCATTCTCGCGCCAGCCCAGCCGGCCACCCTCCCACACCACCTGCCAGCTTCGGCTCGACTGCGCGAGGCGCGCATGTTCCGCCGCCACCTCGCTGGCCACGCCACGGTGGCGCACGAAGGCGCCCATCTCGGTGTTGAGCGCGGCCGAGCGCGGGTCGAGGTTGAAGGAGCCGACGAAGGCCAGCACCCCATCCACCACGAAGGCCTTGGTGTGCAGCGAGGCCCCGCGTGAGCCGAGCAGCGAGGCGCGTTCCTCGGTGGGGGTGGGTTTCAGCTCGAACAGCGTCACCCCGGCGTCCAGCAGCGCGCGGCGATACTTGGCGTAGCCGCCATGCACGGCCACCACATCGGTCGCCGCCAGGGAATTGGTCACCACCGAGACGCGCACGCCGCGCGCGCGCAGGTCGCGCAGCAGGGCGAGACCCGCGCGGCCTGGCACGAAATAGGGCGAGATGAGCAGCGCCTCATGCCGCGCCACGCGCAGCGCATCCGCGATCTCGGCCGCGATGCCCCCGGCGGCGCGCGCCCGCTTGCGCGCGCGCAGCCCGCGCCGCGCCTTGTCGGGCGGGTCGGCGACGACCTGGATGCAGCGCGCCTCCACCTCCGTCAGGTCCAGCCAGCGCGGCACCGGGCGGGCGGGTGACGCCAGCGGGGCGGCGGCCTCATGCCGCGCGCGGGCCAGCGCGAGTTCGCGCCGCAGGGCAGGCAGACTGCCGGGCAGGGCGGCGGTGGTGGTGACCTTGGCGGCGGGGCGGGAGAGGTTGCTGTTCCAGTAGCGGTTGAACACGGCCGTCGCCTGGGACGCGGCTTCGCCCATGATGGCGATGTCGAGGTCACGGAAGGCCACGCCGCCTTCCTCCACCTGGTCGAAGTATTCGTCGCCGATGTTGCGGCCGCCGACGATGGCGAGCCGCCCGTCCATGATCCAGTTCTTGTTGTGCATGCGGCGGTTCAGGTGCCAGCCGCCGAAGGCCATTTCCAGCAGCAGCCCGAGGCGTCCGAAGCGGCGCCAGCGCGTGGCGTTGAACAGCCGCACGGCGATGTTCGGGTGCGCGTCCAGCGCGCCCAGCACGCGTTCCCGCCCCAGGGCATAGACATCGTCCAGCAGCAGCCGCACCACCACGCCGCGATCGGCCGCGGCGAGGATCTCGGCGGCGAGAAGCTGTCCCGTCACGTCGCCGCGCCACATGTAGTATTGCAGGTCCAGCGTGTGGCGCGCGGCGCGGGCGCTGTCGGCACGGATGTGGAAGGCCGTGGCCGCGTCGGGCAGCAGGGCCACGCCGCCGGCGCTGAGGGGCCCGTCCTGGGCCATGGCGATGCCCGCGGCTCAGGCCGCGCGGAGCAGGGCCTGCGCGCCCTCGCCCAGGCGCACCCGCGCCGTCAGCGGCAGATGGTCGGAGGCCACGCGCGCGCGCGGGCTGTCATGCGTCACCACATCGGTGACCAGGCCTTGCGGCCAGCCCAGGATACGGTCCAGCGCCAGCACGGGCATGCGGGCGGGGAAGCTGGGGGGCGCTTTGGGCGTGGGGCCGAAGAAGGGCTCCAGCATCCGCAGCGAGGATTTCGCGCCGGGCCGCCATTCGTTCAGGTCGCCCAGCAGCAGGGTGGGCATGGGTTCGCCCTCGGCGATGGCGTCCAGGATGGCGATGGCCTGGCGCTGTCGGCTGCTCAGCAGCAGGCCGAGATGCGCGCCGACCACCCGCAGCGGACCCATCGGCAGGTCGAGTTCCGCCACCACCGCCCCGCGCGGCTCCGCACCCGGCAGGCGCAGGCGGCGGATGCGGGCCTGGGTGCCCGGCCGCACCAGCAGCGCGTTGCCGTGCCAGCCGTGGCCGTCCGGCAGTTCGGAGATGGAGAGGGGCACGAGGCCCGCCTCGCGTTCCAGCGCCGCGATGTCGAGCAGGCCGGTGCGGCGGCCGAAGCGCTTGTCGGCCTCCTGCAGGGCCACCAGGTCGGCGCCCATCTCGGCGATGACGGAGATGGAGCGGTGCGGATCGAACTTGCCGTCCGTTCCCACGCATTTGTGCAGGTTCCAGGAGGCGACGCGCAGTTCCCCTTCCGCGGCGGAATAGGCGCGGGGCGCGTCGGGCCGGTCGCGGAAGTCACGGACCAGGCGGCGGACACGGCGCGCGACGCGGCGGATGCCGGGCGTGCCCGCCAGGGGCCGGAAGGGAAGGAGCGTCATGGGGGGCGTTTCGACAATTCCCAATAGGTATCCGAGGCTTCAACGCCCCACCGCAAGATGGGATGCGCCGGCGCCGCTGCCAAGCGACAAAGCGTGCCCTGCCCGGGTTGGCGGAAGCTTAAGGCGGCGCGGACGGGCGCGTGGGTTGCCGGGAGGCCCGCGGGCCGAAACATGACGAAGCCGACACGTTCCGGGCGCGCATTTCGGCGGCGCCTGTGCAGGAATGGATGATTTTGTGTGCAATTTGCTTCTGAGTGTGCGGTCAATCCTGGTGCCGAAGGCAAGATGCCCGTTGATTGGGCTGCGCCGCGCTGCCTAGCCTTCCCCCACGCAGCGCGAGGATCCCCGCTTCATGGACATCGGCGTCTTCCTTCCCATCGGCAACAATGGCTGGCTGATCTCGACCACCTCGCCGCAATACATGCCGAGTTTCGAGCTGAACCGCGACGTGACGCTCATGGCGGAGAAATACGGCTTCGAATTCGCCCTCTCCATGATCAAGCTGCGCGGCTTCGGCGGGCCGTCGGAATACTGGGACCACAATCTGGAGAGCTTCACGCTGATGGCGGGCCTCGCCTCCATCACCACGCGGGTGAAGCTGTTCGCCTCGGTGGCCGTGCTGACGGTGCCGCCCGCGCTGCTGGCGCGCATGGCCGTGACCATCGATGCCATCGCGCCCGGGCGCTTCGGCGTGAACATCGTCTCCGGCTGGCAGAAGGCCGAGTATGAGCAGATGGGCATCTGGCCCGGCGAGGCGCATTTCGCCCGCCGCTACGACTATTGCGGCGAATACGTGCAGGTGCTGCGCGACCTCTGGGCCACCGGCCGCTCCGACTTCAAGGGCGACTTCTTCCAGATGACCGACTGCCGGGTCAGCCCGCAGCCCAAGGGCGGCAAGCTGGACGTGATCTCCGCCGGGCAGTCCAACCGGGGCATGCAGTTCGCGGCGGAATATGCCGAGATGAACTTCATCAGCGCGGGCGGTATCAATGATGTCTCGAAGGTGCGGCCGCACACGGAGCGCCTGATGGCCGCCAATGCCACGGCCGGCGCCGACTGCAAGGCGGTGCTGCTGATGATGATCATCGCCGACGAGACGGACGAGGCCGCCATGGCCAAGTGGCACCGCTATGTCGAGGGCACCGACCTGGAGGCGCTGGCCTGGCGCGACAGCCAGGCGGCGGCGGATGTGAAGGCCGAGGCGCATTCCACCGTGGGCCGCATGGTGACCTCCGACCGGGTGCCCACCAACATGCTGCGCCTCATCGGGTCCTACGAGACGGTGGCACGGCAACTGGATGAGCTCAGCGAAACGCCGGGCCTGCGCGGCGTGATGCTCACCTTCGACGACTACCTGATCGGCATGGAGCAGTTCGGCACGCGCATCCAGCCGCTGATGAAATGCAGGGCGGACAGGCTGGCGAAGGCGGCATGATGCGCGCCGCCGATTCACGCCTGCGGGCCTGCGCCCTCCGGCGATCGGAGGCGGCATGATGCGCGCCGCCGATTCACGCCTCCGGGCGCGCGCCCTCCCGCGATCGGAGGCGGCGTGAGCGTGGAGTACGATCTGGAGATCGTCGCGCTGCGGAAGAAGTATGGCGGCTTCACCGCGGTGGACGACGTGTCCCTGCGGGTGGGCAAGGGGCAGTTCGTCTGCCTGCTGGGGCCGTCCGGCTGCGGCAAGACCACCACGCTGCGCTGCGTGGCCGGGCTGGAGGAGCCCGATGAGGGCGACATCCTCATCGGCGGCAGGAACGTCACCCAGGACCCGCCCTGGGAACGCGACATCGCGATGATGTTCCAGGATTTCGCGCTCTTCCCGCACATGACGGTGGAGAAGCAGGTCGGCTTCGGCCTGGAGATGCGGAAATGGCCGGCACTGAAGCGCGACAAGCGCGTGGCCGAGGTGCTGAAGGCCTTCGAGATCGACCGCTTCGCGAACCGCAAGCCCGGCAGCCTTTCGGGCGGGCAGCGGCAGCGCGTGGCACTGGCGCGGGCCATGATCACCGAGCCGCGGCTGCTGCTGCTGGACGAGCCCATCGGCGCGCTGGACTACTCGCTGCGCGAGACGGTGATGATCGAGCTGAAGACGCTGCAGCGTCGAACGGGGATCTCCTTCATCTGGGTCACGCATGACCAGAACGAGGCCTTCTCGCTGGGCGACCTCGTCGTGGTGATGAACCACGCGAAGATCGAGCAGCAGGGCACGCCGGAGGAGATTCTCCAGCGCCCGCGCACGCCCTTCGTGGCGGGCTTCGTGCAGGGCAACAACGTCTTCCACGGGAAGGTGGAGGATGTGCGAGGCGCCGAGGCGCGCATCGGCACGGCGTCCGGCAGCTTCGTGGTGCCGGTGCTGGATCTGAAGCCGCAGCCGGGGCAGGCGGCCTCCTTCTCGGTGCGGGCGGAACGCCTGCGCCCCGCCCCGCCGGAGGGTTGGCCCAACCGCCTCGCCACCTCCTGCCGCACGGTGGAGTATTTCGGCTCCGTCCGCCGCTACATCCTGGAACGGCCGGATGGCGAGGTGATGAAGCTCGACCAGTTCGGCGCCGAACCCGCCTTCCTGATGGCCGAGGGTGCCGCCGAAATCGGCTGGCCCACGGAAGCGGGCGTGCTGCACGGATGAGCACGATCCGTCCGCGCTCGCTGCCCGCCTACCTGCTGGCGCTGCCGGCGGGGTTGTGGATGTTCGGCGCGGTGGTGATGCCCGCGCTGCTGATCCTGTGGGTGTCGCTCTGGGGCGGCACGGCGTTCGGGCCGGGCAACCCGATCACCTTGGCCAACTACGAACGCTTCTTCGCCAATGCCTCCTACCGCGGGCTGATCGCGAACACCTTCCTGCACACGCTGATGCTCATGGCGATCACGGGGGTGCTGGGCTACGGCATCGCGTATTTCCTGGTGATGAAGGTGCGAAGCCGCGCCTGGCGCACGGCGCTGTTCCTGGCCTTCATCATCCCGTTCTGGACCAGCGCACTCATCCGTGCCATCGCCT
The DNA here is from genome assembly GCF_014196305.1 of Roseococcus suduntuyensis. Taxonomy (GTDB): domain Bacteria; phylum Pseudomonadota; class Alphaproteobacteria; order Acetobacterales; family Acetobacteraceae; genus Roseococcus; species Roseococcus suduntuyensis. Next base: position 392,994 of record NZ_JACIDJ010000001.1, on the reverse strand, counting down.
GGGTGCCCTTCCTGGGCGTGAACGGCGTGATCAACCAGGCGCTGATGGGGCTGGGCATCACCGAGCGTCCCATCGAGATCTTCCTCTATTCGCGCACCGGCATCTCCATGGCGCAGGTCTCGCTCTACACGCTGATGGCGTCGGGGCCCGTGGTCTACATGCTGGCGCAAATCCCGCCTTCGCTGCGCGAGGCGGCGATGACGCTGAAGGCCCCGCCCGGCGTGGTGTTCCGGCGTGTCATCTTTCCGCTGACGCTGCCGGGTGTCGTCATCGGGCAGGTGCTGGTGTTCCTCTCGGTCATGGCGGATTTCGCGACCGTGCAGTGGATCGGCGGCAACAAGATCGCGCTGCTGCCCAACCTCATCCTGAACTTCTACGAGGGCGCGCAGCTGCGCGCCGCCGCCGTGGTCTCGGTGGTGCTGATGGCCTGCATGCTGGTCGGCACCTTCATCGCCATGCGCGTCGTGGACATCCGCAAGCTGGGGACGTGACGATGCATTGGCGCACCCGCTCCCGCCTGATGACCGCGCTGCTGGGCACGCTGACGGTGGGCTTCCTGCTGTACCAGTGGCTGCCGGTGTTCACGCTCGGGCTGCTGTCGTTCAGCGGGCCCACGGGGGGCACGACCTTCCCGATGAACGGCGTCTCGCTCCATTGGTATCGGGAGCTGATCGAGGCCTCCATCATGAACGACTTCAAGCCGCCCTTCGGCCGGTCGGTCCTGCTGGCGGCGGCGTGCTCGGTCGTGACCTGCGTGCTGGCGGTGGCCTCGGCGCAGGCGATGCGCGGGCGCTTTCGCGGGCACAACCTGTTCTTCTATCTGCTGCTGCTGGGCATCATGGCGCCCGGCCTGCTGGTGGGCTTCGGCGTGGCCATCATGGGGCGGCTGCTGGGCATCGAGCCCGCCTGGAACACCACCGCCTTCTTCGTGCAGGTGAGCTGGACGCTGCCCTTCGGTTTCCTCGTCATGCTCGCCATCTTCAACCGCTTCGACAGCCGGTTGGAGGAGGCCGCACTCACGCTCGGCGCCAACCGCATCACCACCTTCCGGCGCATCACGCTGCCCATCGTGCTGCCGGGCGTGATCGGTGCGGCGCTGTTCGGCTTCACCCTCTCCTACGATGAATTCCCGCGGACGATGTTCACCTCGGGCGCGGACATGACGCTGCCGCTGGCCGTCATGGCGCAGCTCGACCGCGAACTCACGCCGGAGCTCTACGCCATCGGCACCGCGACCACGCTGCTCTCGCTGGTCGCGATCCTGGCCTGCACGCTGATCCTGGTTTCGCTGCGCCGCACGGCGCGGCCCGGTTCGTGACACTCCAACAAGGGGACTGACGCAGCATGACGATTTCCCGCCGCACCCTGCTCGGCGCCGGTCTCGCGGCACCTGGCCTCATCATCCCGCCCGCCGCCATGGCGCAGGCCCGCACCATCAGCCTGGCCGGCGCCAGCTTCGACATCCGCGAACCCATCCTGCGCGAATGGGTTCGCCGCACGAACGTGACGCCGCGGCCCTGGGTGAATGCCTCCACCCTGGCCCGCGCCGACCGCATCCGCACCGCGCAGGTGGACCTGGCCACGCTGGACGCGCCCTTCGCAAAGTACGCGCATGACGAGGGGCTGACGCAGCCCATCGACGTGTCGCGGCTCACGCATTGGAACCGGCTGCATCCGTTGTTCGCGGAAGGCCAGGCGACGCCCGACAGCCCGCTCGGTCTTGGTGCCAATCCCGGCCGGATGATGTGGCTGAACCCGGAAAAGACGCGCACCATCTTCGCGCCGATGTTCTTCCAGATGGACAGCATCGGCTACAATTCGCGCCATGTGCAGGCGGAGAACAACACCCTCTCCTGGGGCGAGCTGTTCAACCCGCGCTATCGCGGCCGCGTGGCCCTCTTCGGCATTGACTGGCTAGGGATGCTGGACGCGGCACTTGGCATGCAGGCGCTGGGGCTGCTGCCGGCCACGACCAACCCCACCAACCTGACCAACAGCGAGGTGGACACCGTCATCGCCTTCCTCATCGAGAAGAAGCGCGAGGGGCATTTCCGCGCGCTGTGGCGCGCCTATGGCGAGCTGGTGAACCTCATGACCTCGGAGGAGGTCTGGATCGCCGATGCCTGGTGGCCGGTGGCGGTGGAGGTGGCACGCCGCGGGGTGCCCATGCGCTATGCGGTGGCGAAGGAGGGCTATCGCGCCTGGTGCCAGGGCTATGCGATTTCGCAGAACTGCCGTGACCTCGACCTCGCCTATGACTGGCTGAATTTCTGGATGGCGGGCTTCCCCGGCGCCCGCCAGTCCGAGATCGGCTACTTCTCCACCACCGACACCTACGGCCCCTATCTGGAGGAGAGCGTGAAGCGCGCCGTCTATGATGGCGTGGACCGCGACGGCGGCTCGCTGGAGGACCGCGCGCGCAAGGTCTATGTGTGGAACACGCGGCCCGACAACATGGGCTACTACACCGAGAAGTGGAACGAGTTCCTCGCGGCCTAGACGGAGTTCGCATGCAGGAAAGTGACATGACCGCGCGGCAGCTCTACGCCGCGCTGAAGGCGGCCCCGCCGCGCGCGCGCTTCGGCTTCGGGCGCCGCGCGGCCCTGGTGAACGTGGACCCGCAGCGCGCCTACACCGATGTCGCCGCCTTCCCCGCCACCGCCTACGAGACCGACCCACGGCAATGCGAGCACATCAACACGCTCGCCGCGCTGTGCCGCGAGAAGCGCTTTCCCGTGGTCTGGACCTATGTCGCCTATGTGGAGAGCGGCGAGGATTGCGGCGTCTGGGGCACGCGCACCGACACGCCCGACAGCTTGCAGAACATCAAGGAGGGTTCGGCACGCGCGCAGTTCGACCCGCGCCTGGACATCGCGGCCCACGACATCGTCATCAAGAAGCGCATGGCCTCGGCCTTCTTCGAGACGAACCTGCGTTCGCTGCTGACCTTCCATGGCGTGGACACCGTCATCGTCACCGGCGGCTCCACCTCGGGCTGCGTGCGGGCGACGGTGGTGGAGGGGTTGTCGTCCGGCTACCGCATGGTGGTGCCGGAGGAATGCGTGGCCGACCGCCACGAAAGCCCGCATTTCGCGAACCTCTACGACATGGCGGTGAAATACGCGGACGTGCTGCCGGTGGGCGATGTGCTGCTGGGGCTGGCCAGGCTGGAGGGGCGCTGAATAGCCGCGCTTGACCTTCCCATGGTGGCACGCCGCATCCCTTGGCGAACACCACCTCGGGAGAACTCACATGCGCCGCGCCATCCCCCTTCTTCTCGCCGCCCTGATGCTGGTCGGCGCCGGCAGCGTGCTCGGCTATGTGCTGGCGCAAGGTGGCGGCGGGCATGGCGGCCACGCCCACCGCCACGCGGCCGCCCCGCCCGCCAGCGCCTCCACCGTGGCCTACATGGAGGCTAACATGCGGATGCACGCGGCCATGGACATCACCTACACCGGCGACGCCGACCGCGACTTCGTGGCGGGCATGATCCCGCACCATGAGGGGGCCATCGCCATGGCGCGCATCGTGCTGGAACACGGGCGCGACGCCGAGGTGCGCGCCCTGGCCCAGGACGTGATCCGCGAGCAGGAGCGCGAGATCGCGCAGATGCGCGCCATCCTCCAGCGGCTGCCGCGCTGATCACCGCGTGGGCAGCGCGTCCTCCAGCGATTCCAGGTCCACGCTGACGGTCAGGCGGTGCTCGCCGCCGCCCAGCAGCACGCCGCGCAGGGGCGAGACATCCGCGAAGTCGCGCCCCCAGGCCAGCACCACATGCTCGTCCCGCACCACGATGCCGTTGGTGGGGTCGAGCCCCAGCCAGCCCTGCCCCGCGCCTATCCAGGCCGAGACCCAGGCATGGCTCTGGTCGGCCCCGCGCCGCCGCGCCTGGCCCGCCGGCGGCCGCGTGCGGATGTAGCCCGACACATAGCGCCCCGGCAGGCCGAGCCCCCGCATCCCCGCCAGCATCACCTGCGTGAAGTCCTGGCAGACGCCGCGGCGGGTGCGCATCACCTCCGCGATGGGCGTGGTGACGCTGGTGACCCCCGCCTGGAAGCTGAAGTCGCGCCGGATGCGGGCGTTGAGGTCCAGGAGCCCCGCCAGCACCGGCCGGCCTGGCGGGAAGGAGGGGCGTGCATAATCCGTGGCGGCGGACAGCGGCGGGATCAGCCGCGTGGGGGGCAGGAAATCGGCGGTCTCCACGCCCTCGGCGGCGGCGGCGACCGTCTCCCAGGGGGGCGTCGCCTCGGGCGGGGGCGGTGGGGGGAAGCAGACGTCCACCAGGCTCTCCGCCTCCACCTCGAAGCTGGTGTGGGGGGCCGCCAGGAAGAGGCGCGTGGCCGGGTTGCCGAAATGGTCGTGCGTCTCGGTGTGGTGGTCGGGGGCGGGCAGGCAGGTCAGCCGCGCCGAGATCACCTTCTGGCCAGGCAAAGCGCGCGGCTTCAGGTGCAGCAGGTGCGCGGCCAGGTCCACCGGCTGGGCGTAGTCATAGGCCGTGCGGTGGCGCAAGGAGTAGATCATCCGCCGGACCCTATCGCAGGTTGGGGGCCGGCGGATACCGGCGCATGGGTCAGCCGAGCGAGATGTTGGCCGCCCGCACCACCTCGCGCCAGGCCGCCGTCTCGCGCGCCAGCCGGGCGGTGATGTCGGCGGGGGAGAGCGGCCGCACCAGCGCGCCGGCCTCGAAGGCGCGGGTGCGCAGGGCGGGCTGTTCCAGCACCTCGTTCAGCTTCGCGGTCAGCATGGCGTTGATCTCGGCCGGCACGCCGCGCGGGGCGTAGAGCGCGAACCAGACATTCAGGTCGAGGTCGCGCAGCCCTTCCTCGGCGGCCGAGGGGATGTCGGGCATGCCCGGGTGGCGTTCATTGCTGGACACCGAGAGCGCGCGCAGCCGCCCGTCCCGCACCAGCGGCGTCAGCGGCGGGGGGGAGTTCATGTAGAAATGCACCCGCCCGGCGATGAGGTCGCTGATGGTCTCGCCCGTGCCGCGATAGGGCACGTGCAGCAGGTCTATCCCCGCGCGCTGCTTCAGCAGTTCGGCGCCCAGATGGTGCATCGAGCCATTGCCCGCCGAGGCATAGGTCAGGTCGCCGGGCCGCTGCTTCGCGTGCTCGATGAACTCCCGCAGGCTGCGGACGGGAAGGCTCGGGTGGGTCACGAAGAGCTGCGGCGTGTCCGACACCTGGCCGATGGGCGTGAAGTCCCGCATCGGGTCTATGGTGCCGATGCTGTTGGTGGCGGGGCGCCCGGCCATGGTGCCGCAATAGCCCATCAGCAGGGTGTGCCCGTCGGGGCGGGCGTTGAGCACCGCGTTCAACCCGATCACGTCATTGCCGCCGGGGCGGTTCTCCACCACGACGGTGGTGCCCAGCGCCCGGCCCAGCGGTTCCTGGATCAGCCGCGCCGCGTAGTCCGTGCCGCCGCCGGCGGGCGAGGGCACGATGATGGTGACGGGCCGCGAGGACAGGGCGGATTGCGCCTGCGCCAGTGCGGGTGCCGCGAGCAGGGGGGCGGCGGCGAGCAGCGCGCGGCGCCCGGTGAGGTGGCGGGGCATGGGGTTTCCTTCCTGACTGAACGCCGATTCACGCCCTCGGTGTTCCACCGAAGCCGATCGGACGCTGGCGCCGCTTCACGCGGCTGCCTTGCCCGGAAGTCTGGCCCCGCCCATGCGGGGCCGGCAAGCCTCACACCTCGATCACCGCCGCCTCACCCATGTCCACCCCCACCGCGCGGGCGGGCGGCAGCAGCGCGAAGTAGCGGCGCGACACCACGTCGGACAGCGTGGCCAGGTCCTGCGCGATCTGGCGGAGTTCCGGCGGCAGCAGGGCCGCTTCCTGCGCCTGGTCGCGCGCGGCCAGAAGGCGGGGGGTGATGTCCTCCGCGATGGCGAGCAGGCGTTCGGCCTCGGCCGCGCCGGGGTCGTCCGGGTCGGCCGAGACCTCGCCCAGCGCGTCCGCGATGGCCTGGAGCTGGAAGGCAAGGCCGCGCGGATTGGCGCCATCCGCCAGCACCAGGTCCAGCGCGGGCGCCGGCTGCAGCACGCCGAGGTAGCGGCTGCGGTAGGTGATGACGGAATCACACAGTTCCAGCACCAGGCGCAGCCCAGCCTCGATGCGCGCGGGCGGGCCATCCAGCGCCACCGCCACCTCGGCCGCCACGGCCTGGGCGCGTTCCATGCGGCGCCCGAGTTCCAGAAAGAGCCGCGCGCCGCCGCGCACCATGTTCTCGGCCGCGACGCCCGCCACCGCATTGGCGAAGCGCAGCGAGGGGATGAGCGCGCGGCCCAGGTCCTGAAGGTCGGGCAGGGGGGTGGCCAGAGCCTCCTCCGCCGCGCGCAGGGTCTGGGTGAAGGTGGCGTGCATGTCGGCCGTCAGCCGGTCGCGCACCGCCTCGATCAGCCCGCCGATGCGGCGGTGCAGGTCGCGCACACCCGGGCGCGCACCGCGCATCAGCGCCTCGGCCAGTGGCGTGAGGCTGCCGGCGCTGACGCGCGCCTCGTCATCCACCAGCGCCGCCTCGCGCAGGCAATGGGTCAATGCCGAGAGTTCCGCCAGCTCGCGGGGCGAAAGCCCGCCGCGCCGCAGCCGGGCGATGGTGGCGCGCAGCAGCCGCGCCCCGCGATCGAGACGCTCCACATAGCGGCCCAGCCAGAACAGGTTGTCCGCCACGCGCGAGGGAATGGCGGCCGGCGTGCGGCGGATGGCGAGTGGCGGGGCGGATTGCGCGGCGGGGCCGATGATGGCCTCGCCCGGGTCGGCCGGCACCCAGACATCCTTGCACCAGCCCGCGCCGGGCAGGCGGCCGGTCAGCCGCGTGCCGGGGCTGACATGGCGGACGAGGCCCCCCGGCAGCACCTGCCAGTTCATCCCGTCCGAGATGGCGAACATCCGCAGCACCAGGGGCACGGGGTTCAGCTTGCCCTCTTCCAGCGCCGGGGCCACGGGCAGGGGGGGCAGGGCGATGGCGGCCTGGGGCAGGCCGGTGGCAGGCGACCAGGATTCGGGCGCCAGCCCGTCCCCGGCGGGGCGGAAGGCCCAGGCGGCATGGCCGGGGGGCAGCGGCGGCGGCGCCTCGTGCGCGCGCAGCCAATGGGTGGGCAGGGAGGGCAGGCGCAACTCTTCGCCCAGCAGGCGTTCGCACAGCGCGGGCAGGAAGGCGGGCAGGGCCGGCATCTCGGCCAGGGCCGCGCCAGGGGCGTTCAGCAGGGTCAGCGCGCCGTGGCGGGCCGCGTCCAATATGCCTGGAACACCGGCCGCCGCGTGGGAATCGGGCTGGTCCAGCGGATCGAGGCTTGCGGCATTCAGGCGGCTCAGCACCACGTCCACCGGCTGCAGCCCCACCAGCGTCTTGAGGTAGAGCGCGCCGCCGCGCACCGTCAGGTCGCCGGGTTCGACCAGCGCGCAGCCCAGCTCGCGCGAGAGCACCACATGCTCGAACCAATGCGCGTCGCTGGTGCCGGGCGAGAGCAGCGCCACCGCCGGGTCCGGCTTGTGGCGGGGGGCGAGGCGCGACAGCGCCTCCTGCCACAGGTCGAAGAAGGGGGTGATGGCGCGCGGCAGCAGGGTCCGCATCGCCTCGGGCATGGCGGAACCGATCAGGCGCCGGTTCTCCAGCAATTGCCCGAGGCCGGAGGCCGTGCCCGTGCGGTCCTGCAACACCGCCCAGCGCCCATCGGCGCCGCGCAGCAGGTCCACCGCGTAGAGGTGCAGCTGTGGCCGGTGCGCCGGCCTCATGCCCTGGCGGGCGGCGCGCAGGAAGGCGGGGCTGCCGAAGACCAGCGGCGCGGGCAGCAGCCCGGCGGCCAGCGTCTCCTGCGCGCCGTAAAGATCGGCCAGCAGGGCATCCAGCAGCCGGGCGCGCTGGATGATGCCCTCGGCCAGCGCCTCGAACTCCCGGGGTTCCAGCGGCAGCGGTACGGGGTCAAGTCGCCAGGCGCCGCTGCCCGCCGCGCCGGGGAGGATGGAGGCCACCCCTTCCTCCAGCATCGCGCGCGTCAGGCGGTCGCCACGCTCGGCCACCGCGGGGCGGCCCAGGCTGCCGATGACGCCCACCACCCCGCGCCAATGGGCGCGGATCTCGCCCTGGCCCGAGACCATCTCATCCGGCCCGTCCTCGAACAGGGCGGCGGGCCAGGGCGTTTCAGGCATGGGCGCGCAGGTCCAGCGTGCAGGGGTGTTCCAGGCTGGGGGCGGCGACGGGTTCGGCCATCAGGCCGGGGGTGTGACCGATGGGGTAGAAGCGCGCGCGGCGCCGTGCCTCGGCCGAGTTCGCGTTCACCGGGAAATCCGCATAGGAGAGGCCGCCCGGGTGCACCACCTGGTGTGTCAGCCCGCCCAGCGAACGGCCCGTCCAGCGGTCATACACATCCAGCACCAGCGGCCCCTGGGCGCGCACGGTGGGGTGCAGGGCCGAGGGCGGGTCCCAGGCCTTGAAGCGGATGCCGGCCACGTATTCGCCCGTGCGTTCCGTCGCCATCAGCGGCACGGCCACGCCGTTCGCGGCCAGCACGAAGCGCTCGGGCACCCAGTTGGTGACGCGCGCCTGCACGCGCTCGGCGCTGCTGTCCACGTAGCGCACGGTGCCGCCGGCCGCCGCCTCCTCGCCCAGCACGTGCCAGGGTTCGAGGGCGTGGCGCAGTTCCACCTCCATGGCGGCCACTTGTGTGCCGCCGATCTTGGGGAAGCGGAACTCGATATGCGGCGCGAACCAGGCGGGATCGAGCGGCGTGCCGATCTGCGAGAGTTCCTCCAGCGCGCCCCGGAAGTCCGCCAAGCAGTATTCGGGCAGCATGAAGCGGTCATGCAGCGCGGTGCCCCAGCGCACGAGGGAGCGGCGGTAGGGCTTCTCCCAGAAGGCGGCGAGTGCGGCGCGCATCAGCAGCATCTGCGCCATGCTCATCTCGGCGTGCGGCGGCATCTCGAAGGCGCGGAATTCGACAAGGCCGCGGCGGCCGCCGCTGTGGTTCGGGTCATACATCTTGTCGATGCAGAACTCGGTGCGGTGGGTGTTGCCCGTCATGTCCGCCAGCAGGTTGCGGAACAGGCGGTCGGTCATCCAGGGCGGCGGGTTGGGGCCGGCGCGGTCGAGTTCGCGGAAGGCGATCTCCATCTCGCGCAGCGCGTCCATCCGCGCCTCGTCCACGCGCGGGTGCTGGCTGGTGGGGCCGATGAAGAGGCCGCTGAACAGGAAGCTCAGCGAGGGGTGGTTGTGCCAGAAGGAGACGAGGCTGCGCAGCAGGTCGGGCCGGCGCAGGAAGGGGCTGTCGGCGACCTTGGTGCCGCCCATGACGACATGGTTGCCGCCGCCGGTGCCGACATGGCGCCCGTCCAGCATGAACTTCTCGGTGGCGAGGCCGACCTGCCGCGCTTCCTCGTAGAGCTGCGTCGTGCGCTCGCTCATCTCCGGCCAGGAATGGGCGGGGTGGATGTTCACTTCGATCACGCCCGGGTCGGGCGTCACGGAAAAATGGTTCAGCCGGTCGTCGGAGGGGGGCAGGTAGCCTTCGAGGAACAGCTTGCGCTTGGCCTCGGCGGCCGTGTCCTCGATGGCGGCGACCAGTTCCAGCCAATCCTCCGCGGCAGACAGCGGCGGCAGGAAGACATGCAGCAACCCGCCCCGCGCCTCCACGCAGAGCGCGGTGCGGACCTGGGCGGGATCGTTGATGTCCACCTCGGGCGCGGGCTGCGGCTGCGGGCGGAAGCCCTCGATCCCGCCATTCCGCGCGGCGCCGGCGCGCAGCTGGTCCCGCCGCGGCAAGGGCGGCTTTTCCGCGAAGGGGTCGGGCGGGCTTTCGGCCTCCAGCGCCGCGGCCTTGGGGTCGATCCAGGGCAGCGAGGCCAGCGGCAGGCGCAGGCCCATGGGCGCGTCGCCCGGCGTCAGGAACAGCGTGTCCTCGCGGAAGAACCAGCGGCCCGACTGCCAGCGCCGCTGGCCCGCCCGCACCACGCGGCGCAGCGGCAGCACGGCGCCGGCGGGCTCCGCGAGGCCCTCGGTGAACAGGCGGCGCATGCGCGCGCGTTCCAGCGGGTCCGCGAGCTTGCTGTCCTCGGCCACCACATTGGCCGGCAGGCGGGCTTCCTTCCACAGGTAGTAGTGGACGTCCTCATGCGCGGGCACGGCGAGCGCCGGGTCCACCTGCAGGCGTTCGGCCAGCTGCTTGGCGAAGCGGATGGCGTCCAGCGCCGTGGCGTCGTCCTTGTCGTCGTCCGAGGCCAGCAGGGCCGCATCGCGCCACACCGCCTCGCCATCCGGCCGCCAGATGCATTCCAGCGCGAAGCGCGGCAAAGGCTCGCCCGGATACTGCTTGCCTTGGCCATAGTGCAGCACCGCCCCGGGCGCCCAGAGCGGGGCCAGCCGCCGCAGCAGCCGCCCGGCAAAGGCCCGCTTGGTGGGGCCCATGGCGTCGGTGTTCCACTCCGCGGCCTCGCGGTCGGTGGCGGCGACGAAGGTGGGCTCGCCGCCCATGGTCAGGCGCACGTCGTGCCGCTTCAGGGCGGCGTCCACGCGCTGCCCGGCCTGCTGGATCGCCTGCCATTGCTTGGGCGTGTAGGGCTTGGTGACCCGCGGCGTCTCGCGCAGGCGCACCACCTTCATCTCGAAGCCGAACTCCACCTCCGCCTTCTCGACGCCGCCCGAGATGGGCGCGGCCGAGGCCGGTTCCGGCGTGGAGGCGAGCGGGATATGCCCCTCGCCCGCCAGCAGGCCGGAGGTGGCGTCGAAGCCCACCCAGCCCGCGCCGGGCAGGTAGATTTCGGCCCAGGCGTGCAGGTCGGTGAAGTCGGTGCTGGGGCCTTCCGGCCCGTCCAGCGGCTTCACATCCGCGACGAGCTGGATGAGGTAGCCCGAGCAGAAGCGCGCCGCGAAACCGAGATGCCGCGCCGCCTGCACGAACAGCCAGGCGCTGTCCCGGCAGGAGCCGCTTCCCTCTTCCAGCGTGCGCTCGGGGTCCCACACGCCCGGCTCCAGCCGCACGATATAGGCGATGCGCTCCTGCACGCGGCGGTTCAGGTCCAGCAGCAGGTCCACGCTGCGCTGCCGCTCGCGCGGGATGTCGGCCAGCAGGGATTTCAGGCGCGGGCCGGGCGCCTCGGCGCGGCGGAAGGGGGCAAGTTCCTGGTCCAGCACCGGGTCGTAGGCGAAGGGCCAGTGCTCCGCGTCCGGCTCCAGGAAGAAGTCGAAGGGGTTGATGGTGGCCATGTCGGCCACGAGGTCCACCGTCACGTCGAAATGCGTCACGCGCTCGGGGAAGACCACGCGCGCCTGGAAATTCCCCTGCGGGTCCTGCTGCCAGTTGATGAAGTGGGGCTTGGGCTCGATCTTCAGGGAGTAGGACAGGATGGGCGTGCGCGCATGCGGTGCCGGCCGCAGCCGGATCACCTGCGGGCCCAGCATCACCGGGCGGTCATAGCGGTAGGTGGTGCGGTGGGTCAGCGCGGCGTGGATGGACATGGGCAGCCCGATCTGTGGTTGCCCGAGGTTATAGGCGCCTTTGCGCGCTACGAAACGGCGAAGATTGCGCGTTTTTCGCGCCTGGCCACACACTTGGCACATGAGCACGCTGTTCGACGCCAATGATTTCCGCATCCCGCCCGGAATCCTGCATCTCTGCGCCGGGGGGAAGACGCCCGCGCTGCACGCGCTGGATGGCGCGCTGGGCCGCTACCTGGCCGACAAATCCGATGGGCCGGCGGGCGATGCGCGGCAGGAGGCGATGGTGGCGCGGCTGCGCGACAAGCTCGCCGCCGGCTGGGGCTGCGCGATGGAGGAGATCGGCCTCGTCTCCTCGGTGGCCGAGGGTGTCGCCATGCTGGCCGAGAGCCTCGAATGGACCGAGGGCGACGAGGTGGTGCTGGCCGACATCGAATACCCCTCGCTCGCCGCGCCCTTCGCCATGCGGCCGGGTGTCACGCTGCGCGTGGCGGAAGGGCCGGGTGGCGTGGCCGCGCTGGTCGGCCCGCGCACGCGCGTGATCGCGGTGAGCAGCGTGAGCTTCCTCACGGCCGAGCGCGTGGACCTGCACGCCCTGCGTGCCCTGGCCGACGGCGTGGGCGCGCTGCTGGTGGTGGACCACACCCAGGCGGCGGGCTGGGCGCGCATCGAGGCGGGCGTGGCCGATTTCGCCTTCGCCGCCTGCTACAAATGGATGCTGGGGATCAGCGGCATCGCGGTGGCCTATTGGAATCGCGTGCGCCAACCGGATTGGGCGCCGCGCAGCGCGGGCTGGTATTCCATGGCCGTGCAGGGGCGGCCCGACTGGACCCAGCCCTTCGCCCTGGTGCCCGACGCCATGCGCTTCTGCCGCGGCAACCCCAACCATGCGGGCGTCTATGCGCTGGATGCCGCGCTGGATTATCTCGCGCGGCATGAGGGGATCGAGGCGCATGTGCTGGCCCTGGCCGGCGAATTGCGCGCGCGCTGCCTGGCGGCGGGGTTGCCCATGATGACGCCCGAAAACCATGGCGCCAGCGTCTGCCTGCCCCACCCGGAGGCGGCGCGCGCGGTTCGGGAGCTGGAGGCGCGCGGCGTGCTGGTCTGGAACGGCCGCGGCCGCATCCGGGTGAGCTTCCACGGCTACAATGGCGAGGCGGACGTGGCTTGGGCGCTGGCGGCGTTGAAGGGGGTGTTCAGCGTCCGATCGGCTTCGGCGTCTTCGCCGGAGGCGTGAATCGGCCGCTCGGCCCCGCGTCCGATCGGCTTCGGCGTCTTCGCCGGGGCCGTGAATCGGCCGCTCAGCCCCGCGTCCGATCGGCTTCGGCGTTTTCGCCGGAGACGTGAATCGGCCGCTCAGCCCCGCGTCCGATCGGCTTCGGCGTTTTCGCCGAAGACGTGAATCGGCCGCTCAAGCGAGCGTCCGCACCAGCATGAACACGGCCAGCGCCAGCAGCATCACCGCGAACACCCGCGTCAGCACGCCGCGCCGCGTGGCCAGCCCACGCGCCAGGCGCGCGCCGCCCAGGCTGCCCAGCACGCCGCCCGCCACGAACAGCGCGGCCATCCACCAATCCACCAGCCCGGACAGCGCATAGCTTGCGGCCGTGGTGGCACCGAAGGCCGTCACCGCCACCAGCGAGGAGCCGATGGCGTTCAGCGAGCCCATGCCCGTCGCCGCCATCAGCCCCGGCACGGCGAGGAACCCGCCGCCGATCCCGAAGAAGCCCGACAGCAGACCCGTCGCGCCCCCGGCCCCCACCAGCGCCGGCGCATTCCCGCGTGAGAGGCGCACGGTGGTGGTGGGCACGGGTTCGCCCTTGCGCAGCATCAGCACGGCCACCACCGCCATCAGCACGGCGAAGGCGGCCAGCAGCGCCTGCCCGTCCACCTGCTTGCCGATGGCCGCACCCGCGAAGGCGCCGGCCACGCCCACGGTGGCGAAGACGCTGGCGCAGGGCCAGCGCACATTCCCCGCCCGCGCATGGCTCATCAGGCCCAGCCCCGCATTGAGCGCCACGGCCACCGCGCTGGTGCCGATGGCCAGGTGCGCCTGCGGCATCCCTACGAGATAGACCAGCAGCGGCACGGCCAGGATGGACCCCCCGCCGCCCACCAGTGCGAGGGTGAACCCCACCAGCGAGCCGGAAGCCCCGGCCAGCACGGCCTGGACCGCGGAGATGTCCATGGCTCAGGCCACCGCGCGCTTGTTCCAGGGCATCATGGCCAGCGCGTTCGCCATGGGGCAGAGACCCACCACGCCCGCCATCACCAGCCCGCCACCGACAAAGGCCGAGAGCAGGTGGAACATGGGTGACACCGCGAAGCCCAATACGGCGCCGATCACGACCAGCGATCCCGCCACGATCTGCACCTGGCGCATCAGCGGCAGGGGCGCCTTGCGGTTTTCCGCCACGGGCAGCCCGGCCTGGCGCCAGGCGTCGAGGCCGCCTTCCACGATCATCGCCTCGCAGCCGGGGGCGCGGGCGGCCAGCGCCGCGGCGTTCTCGGCCGTGCGGCGGCCGGACTGGCAGTGGAAGATGACGGGCTTGCCCGCCTGCACGGCGAGTTCGGCCTCCTGCACGCGCGAGATGGGCAGGTGCGCCGTGCCGGGGATGTGGGCGCGGGCGCGCTCATCGGCCTCGCGCACGTCCACGAGGATGGCGTCGCCGGACTTCAGCAGGGCGGCGGCGCGGGCGGGGGTGATGGTGGGAAGGGTCATGGCATGGTCTCCTGAGGGTTCAATGGGTGAGGGCGGGTGCGTGCGCTTCGCAGAACAGCTCGTGCAGCGCGGCCATCAGTCGGCCCACCCGCGGGTCGGCGATGCGGTAGTGCAGATGCGTCCCTTCCCGCCGCCGCGCGACCAGGCCCTCCGCGCGCAGGCGCATCAGGTGCTGGGACAGCGCGGCCTGAGACAGGCCCACCCGTTCCGCCAACCGCCCCACCGTCACCTCGCCCTCGGCCGCGAGCTGGCAGAGCAGCATCAGCCGGCGGGCATTGGCGAGCTGCCGCAGGAGGGCCGCGGCATCCTGGGCGTGGGTCTCGAGTTGGGAAGCGGGGTCCATCGGGAAGGGCTCGTCTATTCGTTGACGCTAAGATAGCGAACGCTTATATATAAGTCAACACGCATACGGAGACCGTCATGCCCGCCCCCCTGATCCAGCCCTTCTTCGACGAGCCCACCAACACGGTCAGCTACCTGGTCTCGGACCCCGCCACGAAGCAGGCCGCGATCCTGGACCCCGTCCTGGACTGGGACCACAAGTCCGGCACGGCCGACACCGCCTTCGCCGACCGCATGCTGAAGGCCGCGGAGGAACAGGGCCTCAAACTCGTGCTGGTGCTGGAGACCCACGCCCATGCCGACCACCTGACGGCCGCGCCCTGGATCAAGGCGAAGACCGGCGCGCGCATCGGCATCGGCGAGCACATCACGGAGGTGCAGCGCATTTTTCGGCCCGTCTTCGCTGCCGACGACGTGAAGGCGGGCGGCGGTGATTTCGACCTGCTCTTCACCGATGGCGAGCGCTTCATGCTGGGCGGCCTCACCGTGGAGGTGATGCACCTGCCCGGGCACACGCCGGCCTGCATCGCTTATCGCTTCGGCGACGACGTCTTCGTGGGCGACACCATCTTCATGCACGACTACGGCACCGCCCGCGCGGACTTCCCGGGCGGTGACGCGCGCACGCTCTACCGTTCCATCAAGCGCCTGCTCAGCCTGCCCGGCCACACGCGGCTGTGGATGTGCCATGACTACAAGGCGCCCAACCGCGACACCTATGCCTGGCAATCCACCGTGGCCGATCAGCGCGCCCACAACCCGCATGTGAAGGACGGCAAGACCGAGGAGGAGTTCGTGGCCTTCCGCCAGGGCCGCGACGCGACCCTCTCGGCGCCCACGCTGCTGCTGCCCTCCATCCAGGTGAACATCCGCGCCGGACGCTTCCCACAGGCCGAGAGCAATGGCGTGCGCTACCTCAAGGTGCCGGTGACGGCGCGCAACCCGGCGGGGGTGATGTAGCCCCGGGGCGCGGGCATGGCGGCCTCCCGGCCTTCGGGTTGGACAAGCGCGGCCGGGGCGCCTATTCGCACCCCCCGCGCCACACAGGGATGATCAGACCATGAAGCCCGCCGAAATCCAGGCCGTCCAGGCCCATCTCCGCCGCCTCCTGGGCACGCAGAAGCTGACCATCCGCGCGGCCCAGACCCGCAACGGCCCGGTGGAACTGCTGGTGGATGGCGAGACCATCGGCACCGTGGACCGCGATGACGAGGATGGCGAAGTGGCCTACCACATCACCATCTCGGTCCTGTCCGAGGACCTGCCCCTCAACTGAGGGGCGCTTCAGCTCAAGGGGTGCCCGCACACCAGCCGGCGGAGGGCCTGCTGCAGATCGTCCGGCCGGCAGGGCTTTCGCAGCAGCAGCGACCTGCCGTCGAGTTGCTCCAGTTCCGGCTCGGCATGGCGCGAGACGAAGAGGACCGGCAGGTCCGGCCGGTCGCGCCAGGCGGCGCGGGCCAGTTCGGGGCCGGACAGGCCCGGCGGCATCCGCATGTCGGTGATCAGCACGTCCGGGGCCAACCCCTCCGCCAGCAGGCCTAGCGCCGTCGTGCCGTCCGGGGCGGAGGTCACGCTGTGGCCAAGTGCCGCCAGCAGGTCGGCCAGCATCATCCGCACCGAGGCCTCGTCCTCCACCAGCAGCAGCCGCAGCTTGCGGACGGGCTTTTCCGCATCGGGCGGGCGGGGCTGGGCGGGCCCGGTGATGGCGGGCAGCAGCAGATGGACGGCGGTGCCCTGGCCCGGCGCGCTCTCCAGGCGGACCATCCCGCCCGATTGCCGTGCCAGCCCCTGCGTCTGGCTGAGGCCGAGCCCGCTGCCACCGCTGTCGCCCTTGGTGGTGAAGAAGGGCTCCAGCGCGCGGCTGCGCACCGCCTCGCTCATGCCGATGCCGGTGTCGCGCACCGTCAGCACGGCGTAGCGGCCAGGGGAGAGAGGCGGGGAGAGGGGCGGGGAGAGGGGCGGGGCGGGAGCGCCTTCCTCCTTGCGCGCGGCCAGGGTCTCGGTGCCGAGCGAGAGCATGAGGCGCCCGCCCTCGGGCATGGCATCGCGCGCGTTCACGGCGAGGTTCAGCACCACGAATTCGAGCTGGGTGGGGTCCACCAGCGCCACCGGCGGGTCCGGCGGCAGGTCGAGCGTGATTTCCACCGCGCTGCCGCAGGTGGTGCCCAGCAAAGGCAGCATCCCTTCCAGCAGCGGCGCCAGCGCGACGGCGCGCGGTTCCAGGGGTTGGCGGCGCGAGAAGGCGAGGAGCTGCCCGGTCAGCGCCGCCCCGCGCGCCACGGCGTCGCGCAGCATCGCCATGCGTCCGGGCCGCCGCGCATCCTCGGGCGTGGCCTCCAGCAGGTCGAGCCCCGCCTGGATCACGGCGAAGAGGTTGTTGAAGTCATGCGCCACGCCCCCGGTGAGTTGGCCGATGGCCTCCGCGCGCTGGCTGCGCTGCAAGGCGGCCTCGGTGCGGCGACGCTCCTCCATCTCGGCCTTGAGCGAGGCGGCCAGCGCGGCCGAGCGCAGCTGCGCCGCCGCGGCCGCGCGTTCCAGCCGCACCAGGTCGGTCACGTCCACATGCACGCTGATGCCGATGCCGTCCTGGGTGCGGCGTTCGCTCACGCGCACCCAGCGGTCGCCCGGCAGGGGAACCTCGAAGGGGGCGCCCTCGAAGCGGGGGTTGTCCGTCAGGGCCACGCGCGCCTCCGCCGCGCCGGGACGGCCGGCCCAGAGCGCCTCCACCAGCGTGCGGAAATCCTGCCCCTGGGCATCCGTCGCATGGTCCAGGCCATAGATGGCGGCGAAGCGGTTGTTCACGGAGAGGATGCGGTCATTCTCGTCGCGCACCATCGCGCCATCGGCGATGAGCGGCACCTCGTCCTGCCGCAACTCGGGCAGGTGTTCCTCGGTCAGCCCCGCCTCGCCCCCCGGCCCGGCGCCGAGCGGCACCCAGACGCGCAACCGGCTGCCATCGAGCATCGGCAGCACCGCCACGCGCAGCCGCCGGCCGCGGTGCACGAATTCGAAGGGCCAGGACTGGCGTTCATGCCGCAGGATGCCATCGGCGATGTGCCGGTCCATGTGCGCGGCCTCGGCCTCGCTCAGCCGGGTCGCGTAGAAGCGGCGCAGATTTTCGGCATAAGGCTCGCCCGGATAGACATGGCCCGCATGCTCGGGGAAGTAGCAGAGGAAGCTGTCATTCCAGAGACGGGTGCGGTGCCGCGCGTCGAAGACGCACATGGCGAGGCCCATGGAATCCAGAAGCCTGGCCAGTTCGGCCAGGGGCACCACGGTCGCCTCGACCCCGGCCTCTGCCATTTACGCCCTCCTTCGACCCCTCTCGAATTGATACGAGTGGTGTCATCATGTCGAGGGGGTGGCAAGTTGAAAGGGAGTCACCCGGCCAGGCGACGTTCCAGCAAGACCTTGAGGGCACGAAGTTCCGCTTCCACCGTGGCCAGACGTTCCCCCACCGGATCGGCCTCGCCGGCCGGCAGGCCGTAACCCACGGTGGCGGTATCCGGGCAGTCCGCGCCCACGCAGCGTGCCGGGATGCCGACGACGGTGGTGTGCGGCGCCACGGGGGCCACCACCACGGAGTTGGCGCCGATGCGGCTGCGCTCGCCCAGTGTGATGGGCCCCAGCACCTGCGCGCCGGCGCCGATGATGACGCCATCCTGCACGTCCGGATGCCGCTTGCCGGCCTTCATGGACAGGCCCCCCAGTGTGACGCCGTGGTAGATGGTGACGTCGTCGCCGATGGTCGCGGTCTCGCCGATCACGACGCCCATGCCGTGGTCGATGAACAGCCTTTGGCCGATGCGCGCGCCGGGATGGATCTCGATGCCCGTCAGCATCCGCCCCAGATGCGAGGCGAAGCGCCCCAACCCGCGCAACCCACGGCGCCAGAGCCAGTGTGCCAGCCGGTGCCACAGCACCGCGTGCAGGCCAGGATAGGAGAAGATCACCTCCGGCCAGGAGGGGCGGGCCGGGTCCCGTTCCCGGATGGAGCGGCCGAGGGCGATGATCTCCATGGTCAGTTCACCAGCCAGGGTGGGGCGGGCAGGTTCTTGCCGCGCAGGAATTCGGGGTTGAACAGCTTGGACTGGTAGCGCGCCCCGCCGTCGCACAGGATGGTGACGATGCGATGCCCGGGGCCGAGGCGCCGGGCCACCCGGATGGCGGCCGCCACGTTCAGCCCCGCGCTGCCGCCGATGCACAGGCCCTCATGTATGGTCAGGTCGAAGACCTGTTCCAGCGCCTCCTCGTCCGGCACCTGCACGGCGTCGTCAATCCGCACGCCTTCAAGGTTCGCCGGCACGCGCGACTGGCCGATGCCCTCGGTGATGGAGCCGCCTTCGCTCATCACCGGCGTGCCGGTCTTCACCCAGGAATAGAGGGCCGAGCCCATGGGGTCCGCCAGGATGATCAGCGTGCTGGGGTCCGCCCGCGTCAGGGCCATGGCGACGCCCGCCAGCGTGCCGCCGGTGCCACAGGCGCAGGTGAAGGCGTCCACGCGCCCGCCCGCCTGGGCCAGGATCTCCGCGCCCGTGGTCCGCCTGTGGCCCTCGCGGTTGTCGAGGTTGTCGAACTGGTTGGCCCAGATGGCGCCGCCGGGATGGCTCTGCGCCAGCTCCTCCGCCAGGCGGCGGCTGACATGGACGTAGTTGCCCGGGTCCTTGAAGGGCTTTGCCGGCACCAGGCGCAGATCGGCGCCGATCATGCGGAGAAAGTCGATCTTCTCCTGGCTCTGCGTCTCCGGCATCACGATGACGCTGCGGTAGCCGCGGGCATTGCCCACCAGCGTCAGGCCGATGCCGGTGTTGCCGGCCGTGCCCTCCACGATCAGCCCGCCGGGGCGGAGGTCGCCGCGCGCCTCGGCGCCCTCGATGATGGCGAGTGCGGCGCGGTCCTTCACGCTGCCGCCGGGGTTCATGAACTCCGCCTTGCCCAGGATGTCGCAGCCCGTGGCGGCCGAGGCCCGGGCCAGCCGGATCAATGGCGTATGGCCGATGGCGCCAAGCAGGCCGGTGACGGGGGAGGGGGGAGGGGGCGCGTCCATGACGAGAGCATATCAGCCGGGCGGGGGAGTGAAACAAGTGCGGCATGAGGGGCGCACATCACGCGCGAGGAGGGTTTTTAAAAGGCGCACGCGCAATCGGGAATTGCATCTTGTTTTCCACGAATGCGCACGCGTATATAACGCCCATGGATGCGCCATTTCCCCGCGATAAAGAACGATGTCGGAAGGTGGATTAACCCGCCCACCCCTTCATCCCACTGTCCGGAGACACCATCCATGCACCGCCGTTCCCTCCTTGCCGCCCTGCCGGCGCTCTCCCTCGCCGCGCCGGCCCTGGCGCAGTCCGACCGCCCCATCCGCCTGATCGTCCCTGTCGCGCCAGGTGGCAGCCAGGACATCGTGGCGCGCCTCTTCGCCCGTCATCTCGGCCCCGTGCTGGGGCAGAACATCGTGGTGGAGAACCACCCCGGCGCCGGCAGCAACATCGGCTATGCGCTGGGCGCCCGCGCGCGGCCGGATGGGCTGACGCTGGTCGCGGGCTCGGACAGCCTGTCCATCAACCGGTCCCTGTTCCGCAACCTGGGCTTCGACCCGGTGCAGGATTTCGCGCCCGTCGCCCAGGCCACCTCGGTCCCGCAAATCCTGGTGGTGCGCGCGGATTCCCCCATCCGCGACCTGGCCGGCTTCGTCGCCGCCAGCCGGGCCGAGCCGCTGGCCGTCGGCACGCCCGGCAATGGCAGCCTGTCACACCTGCTGCTGGAACTGCTGCAACAGGCCAGCGAGACGCGGGTGATCCACGCGCCCTATCGCGGCGGCGCGCTGGCGCTGGTGGATCTGATGGGCGGGTCGTTGCAGGGCGTCATGATCAACATCGGCGCCATCACGGACCGCGTGCGGGCGGGGCAGTTGCGCGGCATCGCCGTCTCCACCGCGAGCCGAGCCGCCGCCCTGCCCGATGTGCCGAGCTTCGCCGAAGCGGGCTTCGCGGGCTTGGCCGTGGCCGGTTGGCATGGGCTGGTGGCGCCCCGCGGCACGGACCCCGCCGTGGTGGCGCGACTGCATGCGGCGCTGGTCCAGGTGCTGGCCCTGCCGGAGGTGACGCAGCGCCTGCACGCGCTGGGCATCGAGCCCGTCACCGAACCGCCCGAGGCGCTGGGCGAACGCCTGCGCGCCGACGCCACCCGCTGGGAGGCGGTGATCCGCCGCACCGGGATGCGGCCCGACTGATGCCTTGCCCCGACTGAGGTGTTGCGAAGAGCGGCGGCGGGGCGACATGCTGGGCCATGTCGCTCCATTTCGTCCTTTGGCATATCGGCATCGGCGCGCTGCTGTCGGCGGGCTTCGTGGCGGCGTTGCTGCACACCGACCTGCACGGCATCGGCACGCTGCTGCTGCGCGCGCCCGAGCACCCCTTCCCGCTGCTGCTGCTGTGGTTCTTCCTGGGGCTGACCTTCGCCTCGGTGCAGCTCGGCACCGCCATCATGCTGCATTTCCGCGAGGAGCCATGAGGCGCCTTGTCCCCCTGCTGCTTGCGCCCCTGCTGGCGGCGTGTTCCGTGGTGGGCATGCGCTCCACCGAGGAACCCGCCTTCACCGTGATGGCCCGCGAGGGCGAGACCGAAATCCGCCGCTACGCCCCGCGCCTGCTGGCCGAGGTGGTGGTCCGTGGCGACGAGGCCGCGGCCCGCAACCAGGGTTTCCGCCCGCTCGCCGCCTTCATCTTCGGCGAGAATGCCGCCGCCGAGCGCATCGGGATGACCGCGCCCGTGGCGCAATCCGGCGAGCGCATCGGCATGACGGCCCCCGTCGCGCAAGTGGCCGAGGGCGATGCCTGGCGCATCGGCTTCTTCATGCCCGCCCGCTACAGCCGCGCCACCCTGCCCCTCCCGCGTGACCCCGCCATCACCATCCGGGAACTGCCCGAGGCGCTGGTCGCGGTGCGGCGCTTCGCCGGCCTGCCCAGCCCGGAGGCGGTGGCGGCGGCGCGGGCGGCGCTGGAGGCGGAGCTGGCCGGCACCCCTTGGCGCGCCACCGGCCCGGGCGGCGCCTGGTTCTATGATCCGCCCTGGACCATCCCGGCACTCCGCCGCAGCGAGGTCTGGGTGCCCGTCGCGGCTACTGGCAGCTGATCCGCGTGGCCGCCGCCAGACGGTCGGGCGTCATGGGCGGCACGCCGGGGCGGCGGTTCTGGTAGCCCAGCGGCACCGACCAGGTGGCGCCGGGGGGCAGGCTGCGCGGGGTGCCCGCGGGCCGGCCCAGCGCATCGCCGGTGAAGAGCACCACGACGCGGAGCGGCACGCTGTGGGTGTTCCGCAGATGCGCCACGAAATGCGAGCGGGGGTTTTGCCCCGTGGTGCCGCGCACCTCGAAGCCCTCGGCCGTCAGCCGCCCGTTGCAATAGGTGGTGGGCTGGGCGGCGGCGGGCAGGGCCAGCGGCAGCGCCGCCACCGCCAGCAGCCAAGCCCTCACGTCGTCACCATCGCGATCTTGCCGAAGTGGCGGTTGGCCTTCATGTGGGCCAGCGCCTCGGCCACCTCGTCCAGGTGGAACACGCGGTCGAGCGGCAAGGCGAGCTTGCCTTCGGTCAGCGCTGGCCAGAGGTCGGCCCGCATGCGGCGGACGATCTCGCGCACCTCGGCCACGCTGCGCGTGCGGAAGGTGACGCCGATATAGCTGATGCGCCGCGCGGCATGCAGGTCGAAGTCGAACTCCGCCACCGCGCCGCCCAGCCGCCCGACATTCACGATGCGCCCGAGAATGGCCGTCGCCGCCAGCGTCTGCGAGACGAGCTTCCCGCTGATCTGGTCCACCACCGCATCCACGCCGCGCCCGCCCGTGGCGTCCAGCACCTGCTGGACCCATGCGGGGTCGTTGGTGTCCACGGCCAGCGTCGCGCCGAATTCGGAAAGCCGCGCGCGCTTCTCCGGGTTGGTGGAGGTGCCGACCACCACCGAGGCCCCCATCAGCCGGGCGATCTGCAAGCCCATCAGCCCCACGCCGGAGGAGGCGCCCTGGATCATGATGGCGGCACCAGGCTTGCACAGCCCGTGCGTCACCACCGCGTCATGCATGGTCTGCAGCGCGATGGGCAGGGTGGCCGCCTGTTCCCAGGAAAGGTTGCTGTCCGGCACCGGCGCCACCCGGCCCCAATCGGCCAGGGCATATTCGGCATAGGACGCCGCCATGGAGGCCATGACGCGCATGCCCGGCCGCACGCTGTCCGGCACCTCGCTGCCCACCTCCACCACCTCGCCCGCGCCCTCCAGGCCCGGGATGGCGCCCGGCCCGCCCATGGCGCCGTGCTTGTGGCCGGCGGCGACACCCAGGTCCGCGCGGTTCAGCCCGATGGCCCGCAGGCGGATCAGCACCTGCTCCGGTCCCGGCTTGGGGACGGGCACTTCCTTCACGACGAGACCCTGCTCGGTGACGACGGCGGCTTTCATGGACGGTGTTTCCTACAGTTTCTTGCGATACCAGATGCGCGAATGGCCGGGCGGCATGCCATCCAGCCGCCCCGCCTCCTGCCAGCCATTGCGCTCCCAGAAATGGGGGGCCTGGAAGCTGAAGGTGTCGGTGTAGGCATCGGTGCAGCCGCGCGCGCGGGCCAGGGCCTCGGCGCGGCCCAGCAGCTCGGTGCCCAGCCCCTTGCCGCGCATCTCGCGCGAGAGCCACAGCCAGTCGATGAACAGCCAGTTCCAGTAGGTGAGGCCGAGCAAGCCGCCCTTCACCACCTCGTTCTCGTCGCGGGCCAGCACCGTCACCGGCTCGCGGTCATAGGGCCCGCCCATCTCCTGGTTGTAGCCGTGCAGCCCGCGCTGGATGGCGGCGACGGCCTCCAGCTCCGGATAGTCGTCGTCGCTGATGGAGATGCCCGCGGGAAGGCTCATCCCAGTCGACCCCAGCCCGCCACGCCGACGGTGAGGATGCCCAGGACGAAATTCACCAGGATGAGCTGGCGGATGCGGTCATTGGCGGCCGCGGCACCCGAAGTGTCGCCGGCGGCGAGTGCGGCGCGCATCTGCTTCCAGGGCCCGGTGAAGATGGCGATGAAGACGGCCGCCATCAGGATGCCCGTGAGGTGCATCAGGTGGACATGCCAGCCCACGCCGCGAAAGCCGCCATAATAGCCGAAGAGCAGCCAATAGCCGCTCAGCAGCACGATGGCGACGGCGTGCCACACCACCAGGAAGAAGCGCCGGTGCACGCCGCCCATCAGCGCCATGCGCTGCGCGGGTTCGAGCGTGGCCAGCGCCGGCCGCAGCGCCATGAGCGCGAAGCCCATGCCACCGACCCAGAGCACGGCGAAGACGAGGTGAAGCGTGTAGGCGAGGTTGGAGATCATGGAACCAAGCTAATCCCTGACTGCCACTGTTGGAATGACCCCGCGCGGAAAGTTCCCGCCTCGGAAAGTTCAGGGGGTGAAGCCTCGCAGCGCCGCCGCCAGCGCCCGCATCTCGGACGCCGCCATGCCGCGCGGCTCGCTTTCCGTCACCCCCATGCCCAGGGCGAAGGCGGCGGCGAAGGCGGAACGGTTGCCCAGCCTCTCCTCCAGCACCGGCGACCCACGGCGGGCGAGCTCGCCCAGGATCACGTCGCGCAGCTTGCCGGTGGGCGGCATGCGGTTCAGCACCAGGCGATAGTCGCGGCGCTCGGCTTCGGCGAGGTTCAGCGTGGCCTCGCTGGCCCAGAGGTCGGGCAGGGAGGGTTGCAGCGGCACCAGCACCAGGTTGGCGGCGCGGATGGCCAGGCGGGATTCGGTCTCGGCATGGGGCGGCGTGTCGATCACCACGAAATCGGCCTCGCGGCGGTGGCGGTCCAAGGCGCCCTGCACGCGCCAGCCGGCCGGCGCCTCGAAGGCGAGCGGCCCGGCATCGGCCCCGCGCAGCGCCTGCCAGCGCGCCAGCGTGCCCTGGGGGTCGGTGTCGAGCAGGGCGACACGGCCGCCGCCCTCGCCCAGCGCCACGGCGAGGTTGGCCGCCAGGGTGGACTTGCCCGCCCCCCCCTTCTGCTGCGCGACGGTGATGACGAAGGCCATGGCCGTCCCCCTGCTGGTCCGATTCGCGGACCCACCCTACCCCATTTTGCGATGCTGCAACGCAGCGCGCGCCGCGGCCATCACGGCGGTGCCCGGCACGGTCAGAGGCGGGGCCTCGGGCAGCAGCGCGGCGGCGGGGGCCATGGAGGCCTGGGCCAGCGCCACCCGCCCCCGCCGGCCGCGTGCCGCCTGGGCGATGGCGGCGTGGTATTCCTCGAACTTGCCTTCCTGGAACAGCGCCCAGGCGCCGGGCACGCCGTAGAGCCCGACATCGGCGCCGGTCTGCGCCGCGGCCTCGGAGAACAGCTTCCAGGTGCTGGCCCGCGTGCTGGGCGCGGCATAGAGCACCGTCACCTCGCCGCCCGAACGCGCGGCGGCGGCGGCCAGCGCGGCATCGGCGCGCAGCACGGGGCGGGGGGCGTCCTGCGCCCGCTCCACCGCCTCGCCGATGGTCGAGCAGGTCAGCAGCACGGCATCCGCGCCCTGGGCCATGGCGCGCAGCAGCGCCGCCACCTCTTCCAGCAGCGCGGCATCGGGCGTGCGGAGCCATTCGGGGCGGCATTCATGGGTCAGCCGCAGGGCGCCGCCGGGCAGGGCGGCGGCCGCGGCGTCGAACAGCGCGGCGTTGGAGGCGCCCGTGTGCAGGCAGGCGATGGTGAGCGCCACGCGGTCCTTCAGTTCAGGAAGGGGTTGCGGGCGCCGGGGCGCGTCTGGGCCGGGCCGAAATGCTGGGCCAGGTAGGTCACGATCAGGCGGCGCTCATCGCCTTCCAGCGGTGCCATCCCGTGCACCTCGGTCATCCAGGTCATCAGCTCGTCCCAGCGGGCTTCGCTGAAGCGGCTGCGGCGGATGATCGCGGTGCTGTGGCAGGCGGTGCAGGCGTAGAAAACCTCTTCCTGCCCCTCTCCGGCGGGGAGGATGGAAGGTTCCTCGGTGGGCTGCGTCGCCTGGTCGAGGCTGGTCTGGGCGATGACATGCGGGGCGAGGGCCAAGCCCCCGCCCAGCATCAGCGCGAAGGCAAGCTGACGCAGCATCAGCCCACCAGGATCGCGGCGCGGCTGATGGCGTTGGCGCCATAGCCCTGCGGGTTCCAGTTGGCGGGCGCGTGCGGCTGCATGCGGCCCTCGCTGTCGGTGGCGCGATACCACACCTCGTAATAGCCGTCGGAGGGCAGGGCCACGCGGCCTTCCCAGCGCTGCCAGGCATGGCGGTTGGCGGGGGCGGCGACGCGCATCTCGGTCCAGGTCTGGCCGAAATCCACGCTGGCATGGACGGCGCGCACCGTATGGTCGCCCGCCCAGGCCGCGCCGCGCAGGTCCAGGCTGCGGGTGCCCGCCGCCAGCCGCGTGCCATGCGCGTGCGAGGACAGGATGGACCGCACGGGCATGGAGGTCATGTCCGCGAAATCCGCGCCGTCATTGCTGCTGCCGGGCACGATGGGCCGCACCGGCATGCGGTAGCTGGTGCCGCCCATGCCCTGGCCGCGATGCGGCTGCGGCAGCAGGGTGATGCGCGTGAACCACTTCTGGCTGAGGCTGCCCGGCCAGCCCGGCACCAGCATCCGCACGGGCGCGCCGTTGATGTGCGGGATGGGCCCGCCATTCACCGCGAAGGCGATCAGCGTGTCCTCGTCCATGGCCTTGGCGACGGGCATGCCACGGCTGATGGCAGCGCGGTCGGTGGCGCCCGACAGATGCGGGTCCGCGCCGAAATGGCCGGTGTAGCGCCCGCTGTCCTTCACGCCGGCGGCGCGCAGCACGTCGCGCAGGCGCACGCCGGTCCAGGCCGCGTTGCAGATGGCGCCATTGCCCCACTGGTTGCCGCGCGTCTGCGGCTGGAACTGCGCGCGGCCATTGCCACCGCATTCCATCTGGAGCTGGAGCGTCACGTTCTGGAAGCGGCTCCGCAACTCGGCCACCGTCAGCGTCAGTGGGGTGTTCACCTCGCCGTCAATCGTGACGCGCCAGCCATCGGGGTTCGACGCGACCTCGGGGAGCTGGCCGTTGTTGCGGACGAAGATCTTGTCGTTGGGCGTGACGGCATCGTCCAGCGCGGTCTCGGGCGCTTCCAGCACCAGCGGGCGCTCGCCCTGAAGGATCATCTCCACCTTGCCGTCGATCCGCATCATCTGCGGGCCGGAGGCGCCTTGGGCGGCGGCGGGGCGGGTGAAGAGGGCGGGCAGCGTGCCCTCGGGCATCTGGGCCGAGAAAGAAATGGCGCCGCCCACCGCGGTGCCCATGGCGGCCAGCGCGGCGCCCTTCAGCGCGCCGCGCCGGTTCCACACCAGGGCATCGGCGCGTTCGGGATCATCGGCGTAGAGTTCGGCGGCACTGCGTTCGGTGCGGAAAGCCTTTTTCATCTCAACGTCCTCCCTCAATTCTCTGGGCATTCTTAAGGGGTTTGGCACATATGTCCACCCGATCCGACCTGGCCTTGCTGACCCCCGCCGAGATGGCCGAGGCCGACCGGCTGGCCGGCAACGGCCCCGCGCTGATGGAGGCGGCGGGGCGCGCCGTGGCCCGCGCCATCCAGGCGCGCTTCCGCCCCTGCCGCGTGCTGGTACTGGCCGGGCCGGGCAACAATGGCGGGGATGGCTATGTGGCCGCCCGACACCTGGAGCGCGCGGGATGGGGCGTGGCGGTGGCCCCGCTGGCCCCGCCGCGCCCGGGCAGCGATGCGGCCGGTGCCGCCGCGCGCTGGCGGGGGCCGGTGCGACCACTGACCGCGGCCACGATCGCGCGCGCCGGGCTGGTGGTGGACGCGCTGTTCGGCGCCGGGCTGGCGCGGCCGCTGGAGCCGGGGCTGGCGGACCTGCTGCGGGGTGTCGCGGCGCCGCTGGTGGCGGTGGATATGCCCTCCGGCGTCTGCGGCGCCACGGGTGCCGTGCGCGGCTTCGCGCCCCAGGCCGCGCTGACCATCACCTTCTTCCGCCGCAAGCCGGGGCATCTGTTGAACCCGGGGCGCGACCTCTGCGGCGAGGTGGCGCTGGCCGATATCGGCCTGCCCGCCCACGTGCTGGACGCCATCGCCCCGCGCGCCTTCGCCAATGGCCCGGCGCTCTGGACGCTGCCCCGGCCCGGCGCGGCCACGCACAAGCACAGCCGTGGGCATGTGGTGGTACTGTGCGGGACGGAGATGCCGGGCGCCGCACGCCTCGCCGCCCAGGCGGCACGGCGCGCCGGGGCGGGGCTGGTGACGCTGGCCTGCGCGGACCCTGGCCTGGCGCGCGGGCTGCGCCTCGCGGAACCGGGAATGCTGGTCAGCGAGGCGCCGCTCGCTGCGCTGATCGAGGCCCTGCCGCGCGCCGTCTTCCTGGCCGGCCCCGGATTGCCGCTCGATGGCGCCACCCGCGCGGCGCTGGCCGCGCTGCACGCCGCGCGACGCGCCACGGTGCTGGACGCCGGGGCGCTGACCGCCTGCGCCGGGGCGCCCGAGTTGCTGTCCGGCGCCGCCCTCCTCACCCCCCATGCGGGCGAGTTCACGCGCCTCTTCGGCCCGCCCGGCGAGGACCGGCCCGCCACGGTGCGCGCCGCCGCCGCGCGGACGGGCGCCGTGGTGCTGCTGAAGGGAAGCGACACCCTCATCGCCGCGCCCGATGGCCGCCTCGTCATCAACCATGGCGCGCCGCCCTGGCTTGCCACCGGCGGCACGGGCGATGTGCTGGCGGGCATGGCCGCCGCGCTGCTGGCGCAGGGGATGGAGCCCTTCGAGGCCGCCGCCGCCGCCGCCTGGTGGCAGGGTGCCGCCGCGCGCCACGCCGGTCCCGGCCTGCTGGCGGAGGACTTGCCCGAAAGCCTGGAAGCGGCCCAATCGTCCTTTGTTTCCGGATATTTCCGCGCTACATTGCCGGACTGACGGAGACGATGATGCCTGACACGGTCCTGCCTGCCGGCGAAACCCTGATGGACCGCGCGCTCCGCCGCGTCACGGGCCTGTGGCGCGACATGGCGGATCGCGTGGGGCCGCGCGAGGCCGAGAACCTCGACATCGCGGCCCAGATGCGCGCCTGCCTGGCGGGCAAGGGGGGCGAGGTCTCGGCCCGTGGCCGTGCCGCCCTGCTGGCCACCGCCTACCGCAGCCTGCCGCGCGAGGAACGCCTCGCCTTCCTTCGCACCCTGGCCGGCTTCGACGCCGACCAGAAATCCGTCGAGGAGGCCATCGCCGCCTGGAGCGCAGCACCCGACCCCGCCGCCCGCGCCGCCGCCAAGGTGCGGATGCGCCGCGCGCTGGAAGCGCCCCGCATCCGGCTGTTGCAGCAGTTCGCCGCCATCCCGGACGGCATGCGCCTGCTGGTGGATCTGCGCGAGGATCTGCTCCGCGCCGCCGAGGGCGACCCGCTGCTGCGCGCCCTGGAAGCCGACCTGCGCGGGCTGCTGGCCGCCTGGTTCGACGTGGGCTTCCTCGAACTGCGCCGAATTGATTGGAACTCGCCCGCCGCGCTGCTGGAGAAGCTGATCCGTTATGAGGCGGTGCATCGCATCGAAAGCTGGGACGACCTCAAGAACCGCCTCGATTCCGACCGCCGCTGCTACGCCTTCTTCCACCCCCGCATGCCGGAGGAGCCGCTGATCTTCGTGGAGATCGCGCTGGTGAAGGGGCTCGCCGCCAGCGTGCAGGCGCTGCTGGACCCGACGGCCGACGTGCTGGACCCCACCCAGGCCGACACCGCCATCTTCTACTCCATCAACAACTGCCAGCGCGGGCTGGACGGGATCGCCTTCGGCAACTTCCTCATCAAACGGGTGGTGGAGGTGCTGGGGCGCGAATTCACGAACCTCAGGCAATTCGCCACCCTCTCGCCGGTGCCGGGCTTCTGCCGCTGGCTCTCCAAGAGCGAGGAGGCGGGCGATGCCACGCTGCTCACGCCCGACGAGGCCAACGCCCTCCGCGCCGCCAGCGGTGCCGCGCCCGAGGTCGCGCCGCTGACCGCGCTGCATCTGCTGCTGGGCCGCCGCAACCTGGACGCCGCGGCGAACAAGGCGCTGGAAGGCGTGCTGACGCGGCTCTGCGCGCGTTGGGTCGCGGTGGAGGGGGCGCGCGACCCCAAGCGCGCGGCCGACCCCGTGGCGCATTTCCACCTCTCCAACGGCGCACGGGTGGAGCGGGTGAACTGGCGCGGCGACACCTCCGAGAAGGGGATGCGCGAAAGTGCCGGCCTTATGGTGAACTACCTCTACGACCCCGCCTTCATCGAGGACAACCACGAGGCCTATGTGGGCGAGGGCAAGCGCCCCATGGCCAATGGGGTGAAGAAGCTGCTGAAGGCATAGGCCGGGATGCGTTGAGGCGGAATCGCCGACAACGTTGAATCCCGGCGTCAGACGTGGCCGGGATGCGTTGAGGCGGGATCGCCGACAACGCTGAATCCCGCGTATTTCACTGGCAGGGCCAGGGGCCGCACCGCTAGGCTCGCGCTTCATTCGCGCCGTGAGGTCCCCCATGGCACCACCCTTCGTCCGGCGGGCCCTGCTCGCCGCGCCCGCCTTGCTGGCCGCGCCCGCCCGCGCGCAGTCGCAAACCCAGCTCGATGTGCTGCTGGTGCTGGCCATGGACGCCTCGGGCTCCATCGCGGAGGAGGAATTTCGCCTCCAGCGCGAGGGCTATGCGGAGGCCATCACCCACCCCGCCGTGCTGGCCGCCATCGCCTCCGGCCGGCGTGGCGCCATCGGGCTGGCCGCGCTGGAATGGGGCACGCCCGGCGGGTCGCAGGTGGTGGTGGACTGGATGCGCGTGGGCGGCATCGCCAGCGCGCAGGATTTCGCCGAGGCGCTGCTGGGCGCCCCCCGCACGCCGCAATCCTGGAACGCCATCGGCGATGCCATCCACCACGCGAGCCATATGCTGCGCGAGGGCCCCTTCACCGGGGAGCGCATGGTGATGGACATCTCGGGCGATGCCGGGGACATGCGCAGCCACCGCCCCGCGCCCATCGCGCGCGACATCGTGGTGCGGCGCGGCATGGTGGTGAACGCGCTGGCCATCGCGCCCGGCGGCCTGACGCGGAGCGGGGAGAATCTGGCCGCCATCTACGAACGCGACGTGATCGGCGGCCCCGGCGCCTTCGTCCTCCAGGCCGACAGCCGCATGGACCTGACGCGCTCGCTGCGCGCCAAGCTGATCCGCGAGATTTCCTGAGGCGCCGAAGCCTCTGGCCTTTCCCGCATTCCGCGCGTTACGCTCGCCCCACAACCTGGGGATGAAACGCCATGCCGCGCCCGATGTACCGCGCCACAGCCGCCCTGACCGCGGCCGTGATGCTCTCCGCCTGCGTCAGCACCCAGGCCGGGCGCATCGGCGCCGATGACGGGCGCGACGCCTGCCGTACCGAGCTGGTGGCGCTGGACAGCACCGGCGATTTCTATGGCGAAACCATCCTGCAGGGCGCGGCCATCGGCGCCGTGGGCGGCGCGCTGATCGGCGGCCTCGCCTCCGGCCGCTGGGAGGGCGCGCTGATCGGCGCCGTCGCCGGCGGCGCGGCCGGCGCCGCCACGGGCTACTGGGTGGCCGTGCAGCGCCAGGCGCAGGACCAGGCGGCGGTGACGGCGCAGATCGTGAACGACCTCTCGCGCGAGAACGCGCAGCTCGACCGCACGCAGGTCGCCTTCAACCAGTTGATGGATTGCCGCTTCCTTTCGGCCGAGCGCGTGCGGGTCGCGGTGCGCGAGGGCCGTCTCAGCCGCCCGGCGGGCCAGGCGCAGATGGCCGACATCCGCGCGCGGACCGAGCGCGACATCCAGCTGGCCCGCACCATCAGCGGCCGCATCGGCACCCGCGCGGCGGAGTTCGACACGGCCGTGGACAATGTGGTGCCCGGCGGCAAGGACAGCGTGCAGCGCGCCGTGGCCAGCCGCTCGCAATCCGTGCGCGTCACCGCGCGGCAAGCCGTGCCGGTGCGGCTGACGCCCAGCAGCAGCAGCGCGCAGGTGGCGCAGATCAATGCGCGCGACGTGGTGTCGGCCCGTCCTGGCCGCGACGGCTTCACCCTGGTCGAGACCTCCTCGGGCGTGCGCGGCTATGCGCCCACCTCGGCCTTCCAGACCACGCGCGGTCAGGCCGCCACGCTCGGCCAGTCGCCCGAGGTGGCGGGCGGGGACGTGCGCAGCCTCGCCGCCACGAACCTGGTGCGGCGTGAGGGCTTCAACGACAGCCTGGGCAATGTGGAGCGCCTTGCGCAGTCGGGTGGCTTCGAACTGGCGGGCTAGGTGCGCGCCGCCTGGCTTCTTCTCGCGCTGGCCCTGGTCTGGGCCGGCGCGGCCCGGGCCGACCCCCCGCGCGAGCCGGTGCTGCGGGTGGAGGCGGGCGCCCACAGCGCGCCGGTCTCGCGCCTGGCCACCGATGCGGCGGGGCGCCTGCTCGCCTCGGTGGGCGATGACAAGACGCTGCGCCTCTGGTCGCTGCCGGATGGCGCGGCGCTGGGTGTGCTGCGCCCGCCCATCGGGCCGCGCGGCGAGGGCGAACTCTATGCGGTGGCGCTGACGCCCGACGGGACGCGCGCCTTCGCGGCGGGCTTCACCGGCCATGGCTGGGACGGGGCCTTCGCCATCTACCTCTTCGACACGGGCACGGGGCGCATGCTGGCGCGGCTGCCCGGCCTGCCGGCGCCCGTGCTGCACATGGCCATCTCGGCCGATGGGGCGCGGCTGGCGGTGGCACTCGGCGGGCGCGCGGGCATCCGCGTCTTCGACGCCCGGCAGGGCAGGCTGCTCTTCGAGGACAGCCAGGGCTGGCAGGGCGCGGCGCGCATGGTGGCCTTCGCGCGGGACGGGCGGCTCGCCTCCACCTCGGCCGATGGGCAGGTGCGGCTGCATGACGGGCAGGGGCGGCGGGTGGCGGCCCGCGCCCCGGTGCAGGGCGCGCGGCCCTATGGGGTGGCGTGGTCGCCCGATGGCACGCTGCTGGCGGTGGGCTTCGAGGACCGGCTGCGGGTGGAGGTGATCTCCGGCGCCGACCTCGCCCCGGTGCTGACGCCGGACACCTCGCGCCTGGTGGGCGAAGGCCTGCCCGCCGTGACCTGGGCGGGCGACGGGCAGGGGGGCGTGCAGCTCCATGCCGCGGGCTATGCGCGGGCCGCGGCGTCCGTGCCCGGCCAGCCCGGCTTCGTGGTGCGCCGCTGGGCGGATTTCGGGCTGGGCCCGCCGCGCGACATCCCCGCCGCGCGCGACGCCATCGCGCATCTGCTGCCGCTGCCCATGGGGGGCGTGGCCTTCGCCGCCGCCGATCCGGGCTGGGGGCGCATCACGCCCGATGGCGCGCTGGCGCATTCGCCCACCGCGCCCAGCGCCGATTTCCGCGCGACGGGCGGGGCGCTCATGGCCAGCGCGGATGGGCGGGTGCTGGGCTTCGCCCTCGCGCCGCATGGCCCCCGGCTCCGCTTCGACGCCGCCGCCGGGCGGCTGGAGCCGGGCGGGGCCGAGGGGCTGGCCGGCGCCCGGCGCGAGGCCCCCCGCCTGCAAATCACGGATTGGCAGAACCGCGACCGCCCCCGCCTCAATGGCCGCCCGCTGCCCGACGCCCCCGGCGAGTTCAGCCGCAGCCTGGCCATCGCCCCCGATGGCGAGAGCTTCCTGCTGGGCTGGGACACCGCGCTGCGCCGCTATGACCGCCAGGGCCGCCTCATCGCGGAACTGCCGCTGCCCGCCACCGCCTGGGGCGTGGTGGCGCTGGAGGGCGTGGCCGTGGTGGCGCTGGGCGATGGCACGCTGCGCTGGATCGGCCTGGACGGGCCCCGCATGGAGGAACGCGCGGCCCTCTTCGTCCATGCCGATGCCGTGCGCTGGGCGATGTTCACGCCCGAGGGCCTCTTCGACCACGCCCCCCTGGGCGGGCAGGAACTGGTGGGGGTCCACCTCAACAATGGCCGCGCGCAGACGCCGGAATGGGCCAGCTTCCAGCAGGCCTACCGCGCCCTCTTCGCGCCCGCCGCCGTGCGCGCGCGCCTGGTGGGCGATGCGCGGCCCGCCCAGGCCCGCATGGCGGAGCTGGGCGATGTGCGCGCCCGAATCGGCCGCCTGCCGGCGCTGGCGCCCGGCGAGGCCTGCGCCGTCACCCCCGAGGGCTGCGTGGCCCTGCCCTGGGGCACGGCGGAACTGCCGGGCGAGGCCACCGCGCTGCGCCTCTCCTTCACGCTTTCCGACCGGGGCCTGGGGCTCGGTCCGCTCGACGTCATGGTGAACGGGCGGCTCGCGATGCGCAGCCCCACCACGCCGGGCCGGGGCGAGCTGGAAGTGCCGCTCGATCCCGGCCCCAACCGTGTGGCGGCGCGGCTCTACGCCGACGACCAGGCGCTGTTTGCCGAGGGGCCGGCGCTGGAGCTGCGCCGCGCCGGCGGCACCACAACCACCCCCGGCGCGGGGCGCCTCATCGTCGTCGCGGTGGGCGTGGACCAATATGCCGTGCGCGAATTGAACCTGCGCTTCGCGGTGGCCGATGCGCGCACCGTGGTGGAGACGCTGCGCGCGCGCGGCACGGGCGTCTTCCGCGAGGTGGTGGCCACCCTGCTGACCGATGCCCAGGCCACCCGCGCCAACATCCTGGGCGCGCTGGACGCCGCCGCCCGGCTGGCGCGGCCCGAGGACACCTTCGTGCTGTATCTGGCGGGCCATGGCATCCGCGCCGAGGGCGACCGCCGCTTCCTCTTCCTCCCGCACGAGGTCGCGGCCCCCAGCGCCGACATGCAGGCCCTGCAGCGCAGCGCGCTGGACGAGGGCGCGCTGGTGGCGGCGCTGGCCCGCATCCGCGCGCGGGACGGCTTCCTGTTCATTGATACCTGCCATGCCGGGCAGCTCACCATTGATAGTCTCGCGGCGCTCGGCAACGAGACGGGGCGCTTCCTGCTGGCCGCGAGCACCTCCGTGCAGGAGGCGCTGGACAGCTATGACGACCGCAACGGCGTCTTCGCCTTCGCCGTCAGGGAAGGGCTGACCGGCCGCGCGCCGGCGGACCAGGAGGGGCGCGTCTCGGCGCTCGCGCTGGGGGAATGGGTGACGCGCCGCGTGCCGCAACTGGCGGCCGAGCGCCAGCACCGGCAGGACGCGGTGTTCCGCTCCGCCCAGCGCGACCTGCGCTCCTTCCCGCTGGCGGGGGCGCCGCGGTGACCGGCGCTTCCAGTGCGGCGCGCCTCCGGCCTATGCTCCGTGAGGAAACCAAGGGAGCGAGCGGTTGAGCGGCGCGCTGGAGATGACCCAGACCAGCCGGCTTCTGAGCATCAGCACCGCGCTGGGGCCGGATGCGCTGGTGCTGCGCCGCCTGTCGGTGCGCGAGGCCATCGGCGCGCCCTTCGCGCTGTCCGCCGAGGTCATCTCCACCGAGATGGACCTCGCGCCCTCCGCCCTCATCGGCAAGCCCGTGACCTGCACCGTCACCACGGGCCATGTGGCCCCGCGGCATTTCCACGCCATCGTGCGGAGCTTCTCGCGCCTGGGGCCCTATGGGCGGGGCCTCGCCTCCTATGTGATCGAGGCGGTGCCGACGCTGTGGATGCTCTCCCGCACCGGGGATTGCCGCATCTTCCAGGACAAGTCGGTCAAGGACATCGTGGGCACGATCCTGGGCGAGCACCAGGTGGCGCCGGTGCGCTGGGGTGGCTCGGTGCCCACCACGCCGCGCGGCTATTGCGTGCAGTTCAACGAGACTGACCTCGACTTCGCCCAGCGCCTGCTGGAGGAGGTGGGCTGCGGCTATTTCTTCGAGCACACGGACAGCGCGCACACCCTCGTCATCGGCGGCGCCAATGCCGACTACCCGCTGGTGCCCGGCGACCCCCAGGTGATCCGGCCCGATGCGGATGTGATGGGCGCGTTGACCGAATGGCGCCCCGTCTCCGCGCTTCGGCCCGGCAAGATGAAGCTGGACGACCATGACGGGCTGAACCCCTCCCGCCTGCTGGAGAAGGAGGCCGCGACGGTGCTGACCTCCCCGGGTGCCACGGGTTTCGAGATCTACCAATGGCCCGGCGGCACCGCGGCGCGGCCCGACGCGGACCCCGCCAAGCTCGGCATGGAGGGGTATGAGGCCGGCGCGGACCTCGTCTCGGCCTCGGGCAATGACCCCACCCTCTTCGCGGGCGGGCGGGTGCGCGTGCTGCACGGGCTGGACGCCACCTCGCCGCTGACCTGGCTGCTGAACGAGGTGGTTCACGAGGCCTATGACGAGACGCAGCTCGCGGGCGATGGCACCGCGGGCTATTCCAGCCGCCTGGTGCTGATGGCGGCCGACCGGCCCTGGCGCCCCGCCGCCCCGCGCCCGCGCCCGCCCATGCCCGGCGTGCACAGCGCCATCGTCACCGGCGCGCAGGGCGAGGAGATCCATTGCGACGAATACGGCCGGGTGAAGGTGCATTTCCTGTGGGACCGCGCGGGCCCGCGCGACGATGCCTCCTCCTGCTGGGTGCGGGTGGCGCAGGGCTTCGCCGGCGCCTGGGGCGGGTCCTGGACCTTGCCGCGCGTGGGCGACGAGGTGCTGGTGGCCTTCGTCAGCGGCGACCCCGACCGGCCCGTCATCATCGGCAGCGTCTACAACGCCGAGCAGAAGCCCATCTACGCGCTGCCGGCCAACAAGACGCAATCAGGCTTCAAGACGCGCTCCAGCAAGGGGGGAGGGCCGTCCAACTTCAACGAGCTGCGCTTCGAGGACAAGAAGGGTTCGGAGGAGATCCACGTCCAGGCCGAGAAGGACATGACGCTGCTGGTCAAGAACGACCGCACGGAGACGATCAGGCGCCACCGCACCGAGACGGTGGACGGCAAGCACACCGAGACGGTGAAGCTCGACCGCGGCGCCACCATCACGCAGGGGAATGAAAGCCTGCTGGTGAAGATGGGCAACATGGACACCAAGGTCTCGATGGGGAACCAGTCCACGCTGGTGGAACTGGGCAACATCTCGACCAAGGCGAGCCTCGGCAAGATCGAGATCGAGGCCATGCAGTCCATCACGCTGACCTGCGGCGGCAGCAAGATCCACATGACGCCCATGGGAATCGAGCTGGAGGCCATGATGATCACGGTGAAGGCGTCGTTGAGCCTCGAGACCTCCGGCGTGATGGTCACGCACAAGGCGAATGGCATCATGACCATCCAGGCGCCGCTGGTGAAGATCAACTGATGGCCGCCCCCCCCGACAAGACGCCCCCCGACAAGATGGCGGTGCCGCTCGAACCCCTGCTGCTACGCCTCGAACTGGATGAGGCCGGGCAGGAGGCCCTGCAGGGCCTGGCCGATGCCACGGCGGGCGTGGCGCGGCTGGTCGCGCTGGAACGCCACAGCGACGCCGCGCGCCTCGCCGCCCATGCCCTGCCGCGGCGCGAGGCGGTGTGGTGGGCCTGCATGTGCGCGCGCGCCATCCCCGACCCCGGCCGCCAGCCGGTGGACGAGGCCGCGCTGCTGGCCGCCGAGGCCTGGGTGCGCTGGCCGGAGGAGGCGACGCGCCGCGCCGCCATGGCGGCCGCCGAGGCCGCCGCCTTCCGCAGCGCGGAGGCCTGGGCGGCGGTGGGCGCCTTCTGGTCGGGCGGCAGCATGGCGCCCGAGGGCCAGCCCGTGGTTCCCCCGGCCGAGCATTTGACGGGCGTGGCCGTGGCCGGCTCCGTCGTGCTGGCCGCCGTGCGCGCGCGGCCCGAGCGCGGGCCCGCGCGGCTGCTGCGCTTCGTGACCTCGGCGCGCGACATCGCGGCCGGGGGGGCGGGGCGGCTGGAACCGGAAGGGAACTGACATGCCACCGGCCTCGCGCATCACCGACATGCACGCCTGCCCCATGTCCACCCCGGCGCCGGTGCCGGTGCCGCATATCGGCGGCCCGGTGCTGACCGGCATGCCCACCGTGCTGACCGGCGGGCTGCCCCAGGCGCGCATCACCGATCTGTGCATGTGCGTGGGCCCGCCCGACGTGATCGTGAAGGGCAGCACCTCCGTGCTGGTGGGCAGCCTGCCCGCCGCGCGCATCGGCGACAGCTGCGCGCATGGCGGCGCCCTGGTCATGGGCTGGCCCACGGTGCTCATCGGCGGTTGAGGAAAGCACCGCGCCTACCACCGCGCGCTTGACGGCCGCCCGCCACGGCATGCCTACTGCGGCACGAGGGGA
Organism: Roseococcus suduntuyensis; assembly: GCF_014196305.1. Taxonomy (GTDB): domain Bacteria; phylum Pseudomonadota; class Alphaproteobacteria; order Acetobacterales; family Acetobacteraceae; genus Roseococcus; species Roseococcus suduntuyensis. Next base: position 355,387 of record NZ_JACIDJ010000001.1, on the reverse strand, counting down.
GGGTCGGGCAATGGTGCTGGTGCTCTCGGTTTTGCGCTGTCCCGACCAGGCCGTGCCCGAGCAGCGGCAGGTGCCCGGCGGGGAATACACGCTCGGCCGCGGCGCGGAATGCGACTGGCCGCTGACCGACCCCGACCGGGTGCTGTCCAAGCGGCATTGCGCGCTGGAATACCTGGCGGGCGGCTGGCAGCTGCGCGACCTCTCGACCAACGGCACCTTCGTGAATGGCGCGGCCGACCCGGTGGGGCGCGACCAGGTGCGCCCGCTGCGCGATGGCGACCGGCTGCGGCTCGGCGCCTATGAGATCGAGTGCCGGGTGGTGGAGGAGGCCGGCTTCGGCGAGGCGCGCTGGGCCAGCGCGAGCGCCCTGCCGGACCCGATGGCGCCACCGCCGCCCTCCGACATTTTCGCGGCACCCCTGCCCGGCCTCGGGCCGGCCGGCGGCACCCCGGCCGGGGGCGCGCCGCTGCTGCCCTCCGACTTCGACCCCTTCGCGCCCGACGCGCCCAGCCACAGCCTGCCCGACCACAGGCCCGGCACGCAGGACGTGTTCGTCCCGCCCCGCGCCACCCTGCCGGACCTGCTGCCGGAGGATTGGAACACCCCGCCCGCGCCGCCCCGCGCGCCCGATCCCACCGACCCCTTCGCGCATCTGCCCGACCCTTTCGCCGACGCGCCACCGCCGGCCGCCCCTCCCGCGCGCCCCCTGCCGGACCCCTTCGCGCCAACCGCCCCCGCCTTCGGCGCGCCGTTGCCGGGCCTGACGCCCGCGCCCCCGCCCCCGCCCTTGGCGGACCCTTTCGCCGAGGCCCCGCCGCCCGCCTTCACCGCGCCGCTGCCCGGGCTTGGCCCCGCGCCGGCGCCCTTGCCGGACCCCTTCGCGGAAGCGCCGCCGCCGGCCGCTGCCCCGCCGTCGGACCCTTTCGCGGAGCCGCCGGGCTTCGCCCCCGTCGCGCCGCCGCCACCCATGGCCCCGTCGGCACCCGCCCCGCCGCCCGCCGCGTCACCCCTGGCAATGCCGGGCACCGATGGCAGCCTCCAGGCCGCGCTCGAGATCCTGCTGCGCGGCGCGGGCCTGCCCCCCGCCGCCCCGGGCACCGACCCCGCCGCCGCCCTGGCCCAGGCGGGCGAGGCGCTGCGCGCGGCGGTGGGCGGGCTGCGCGCCCTGCTGATCGCGCGCGGCGATGTGAAGCGCGAATTCCGCATCGAGCAGACCATGCTGCGCGCCGCCGGCAACAACCCGCTGAAATTCGCCGCCACCGACGAAGCGGCGCTCCAGGCCCTGCTGGCCCCGCGCGGCGGGGGCCCGGCCGCGGTGCGCGAGACGGTCGAGGACCTCACGGCCCACCAGCTTGCCACCATCGCCGCCACACAGGCCGCCGCCCGCGCCCTGCTCGCGCGCCTCGCCCCCGCGGGGCTGGAGGCCGAGCAGCCCACGGGCGGCATTTCCCTGCCCGGCGCGCGCGAGAAGCGCCTGTGGGAGGCGTATCGGCGCCTGCACCAGCAGGTGCATGACCAGTTCGAGGATGATTTCGACAGCGCCTTCGGCAAGGCCTTCGCACGCGCCTATGAGCAGGCGACGCGCGGCGGCCGCTGAGCGACGTTTTTTTCTGGAGGTCCGGCAGGCGGCATGGCGTGGAATGACAAGGTCGTCTGGCAGGAGGGCATGTTCCTCCGCGCCCAGCACTTCCAGCAGCAGGACCGCTATTTCGAGGCGCTGCTCCAGGCGCGCGCCGCCCCACTGCGCCCGCACCCCTGGGGCATCACGGAACTGGCGCTGGACCGCGACCTTCTCGCTGCCGGCAAGTTCGCGTTGTCCAACGTGGCCGGCATCCTGGAGGACGGCACGCCCTTCGCCATCCCGGGCAGCGCCGACCAGCCGCCGCCGCTCGACCTGCCGGAGGGCACGCGCAACCAGGTGGTCTATCTCGCCCTGCCGGTGCGCCAGCCGGGCAGCCCCGAGGTGGCCGCCGGCGTGGAGGATGGCGCGGGCCGCGCGCGCTACGGGCTTTCCGCCTTCGACGCCTATGACACGCATTCCGATGCCACCCTGCCGGCGCAGCTGGCGCTCGGCCGCCCGCGCCTGCGCTTCATGCTGGAGGGCGAGGAACGCGCGGGCTTCACCTGCCTCGGCCTCGCGCGGATCGTGGAGGTGCAGGCCGACCGGCGCGTGGTGGTGGATGACCGCTTCATCCCGCCCTGCCTGCGCGCCTCGGCGGTGCCGCCGCTGGCCAACATCCTCTCCGAACTTGTGGGTATGCTCGGCCAGCGGGCCGAGGCGCTGGCCGCGCGCCTGTCGCAGCCCGGCGCGCGCGGCGTGGGCGAGGTGGCGGATTTCCTGCTGCTCCAGGCCATCAACCGCAACCTGCCGCTGCTGGCGCACTACGCCGATGCGGGCCTGGTGCATCCGGAGGAGCTGTTCCGGGTGCTGGTGCAGCTGGCCGGCGAACTCGCCACCTTCACCGCGCCCGACAAGCGCGCCAGCGCCTATCCGGCCTATCGGCATGATGACCTGCAGCGCAGCTTCGCGCCCGTGATCGCGGATTTGCGCCGCAGCCTCTCGGCCGTGCTGGAGACGACGGCCGTGGAAATCCCGTTGCAGGAGCGCAGCCACGGCGTGCGCGTGGGCCCCATCCTGGACCGCAACCTGCTGCGCGGGGGGCAGTTCGTGCTGACCGTGATGGCCGACATGCCGGCCGAGAACACCCGGCGCCTCTTCCCCAACCAGGTGAAGATCGGCGCGGTGGAGCACATCCGCGAACTGGTGCATGTGGCGCTGCCCGGCATCATCGTGCGGCCTTTGCCCGTCGCGCCCCGGCAGATCCCGTTCCACGCGGGCGCCGTGTATTTCGAGCTGGACCGCGGCTCGCCCCATTGGCAGCAGATGCAGACCAGCGGCGGCTTCGCGATCCATGTCTCGGGGGATTTCCCCAATCTGCGCCTGAGCCTCTGGGCCATCCGGGCGGATCGGTGAGGAGGCGGCAATGAGCGACAACCCCTTCGGCGAACCGGACGACGCGGATCGCACTGTGATCCGCGGCACGGGCGGCGCCGCGCCCCCGCCCCGCGCCGCCACCCCGCCGCCGATGCCCACGGGAGCCGCGCCGCGCGCGCAGCCCCTGGCGGGCGAGGCCGAGGCGCTGCCGCGCGTGGGGCCGGGGCCGCTGGCCGCCGCCGCCTCGCCCCTGCTGGAAATCCTGGCGCGCGTGGCAAATGCGGGCCTGGCCGGCGCCCCCAATCCGGAGGAGCTGCGCGAACGCGCGCTGCGCGCCTTCCGCCAGTTCGAGGCCGATGCGAAGGCGACCGGCGCCAGCGCCGAGGAAATCCGCGCCGCCCACTACGTGCTCTGCGCCGCGCTGGATGATGTGGTGCTGGCCACCCCCTGGGGCGCGCAATCCGCCTGGTCGGTGAAGTCCATGGTGTCGAGCTTCCACCAGGAAACCCGCTCGGGCGAGCGCGTCTTCGACGTGCTGACGGCCATGATGAAGGACCCCGGCCGCTTCAAGGGCACGCTGGAACTGACCTATCTCGCGCTCTCGCTGGGGCTGCAGGGGAAGTATCGGCTGATGCCGCGCGGCGCCGCCGAACTCGACCGCGTGCGGGAGGGACTCTACCAGCTTCTCGTGCAGATCCGTGGCGAGTGGGAGCGGGAACTCTCGCCGCGCTGGCGGGGCGTGGATGCGCCGCATCGCGGGCCCTCGCGTTCCGTGCCGGCCTGGGTCGCGGGCACCTTTGCCTTGGCCGCCCTGGGCGGCGGCTGGTGGTGGCTGGGCGGCGGTCTGGGCGCGGCGGCGGACGGGCTCTATGCCCGCATGGCGGCCCTGCCGCCCGGCGCGCCGCCTTCCATTGACCGCACGGCGCCGCCCGTGCCGCCCGCGCCGCCACCACCCCCGCCGCCCACCGCCGCCCCGCGCCCCGACGTGGTGCCGGTGCTGCGGCGCTTCCTGGCCCCCGAGATCGCGGAACGGCTCGTCACCGTCGAGGCCGACGCGCAGCGCGTGATGGTGCGGCTGCGCAACACGGGCATGTTCCCCTCCGCCTCCGCCAGCGTGGAGCCGCGCTACCAGGACATCCTGCGCCGCATCGGCGAGGCGCTGCGCGAGGAACCCGGCCAGGTGCTGGTGCTGGGCCATTCGGACAACGTGCCTATCCGCACCGTGCGCTTCCCGAACAACCAGGCGCTGAGCGAGGCGCGGGCGCGTGACGCCATGCGCCTGCTGGTGGCCGCCAATGGCGATGCGTCGCGCTTCGCCGCCGAGGGGCGCGCGGAGGCGGAGCCGCTCGCGCCCAACACCACCGCCGAGGGACGTGAGCAGAACCGCCGCGTCGAGGTCGTGCTGCAAAGGGAGGCCCGGTGATGCGCGCCTTCGTCACCATCCCCGCCCTGGGCGCGCTGCTGGGCGTGATCCTGCTGGGCGTCGTCGCCTGGATTTTCCTGCCGCTGCTGGGCGAGGCCTTCGACAGCGTCTTCCTGCGCCTGCCCGTGGTGCTTCTGCTGCTGCTGGGCTGGGCGGGGTTCTTCTTCTGGCGTGGCCGCCGCGCCGCCGCGCGCGATGCGGGGCTGGTGGAGGCCGCCGCCGCGCCGGACCCGCAGGTGAAGCGCGACGCCGCCGCCGCCGAGGAAGAAGAAGCCCTCCGCGGCAAGCTGACCGAGGCGCTGGCCAAGCTGAAGGCGGCCACCGGCGGCAAGGGTGGGCACCTCTATGACCTGCCCTGGTATGTCATCATCGGCCCGCCCGGCTCGGGCAAGACCACGGCGCTGCTGAACAGCGGCCTGGAATTCCCGCTGGCCGAGGGCCGCGTGGCCGGCGTGGGCGGCACGCGCTTCTGCGACTGGTGGCTGAGCGAGCGCGCGGTGCTGATCGACACCGCCGGCCGCTACACCACGCAGGACAGCGACGCCGCGGCCGACAAGGGCGGCTGGGAACGCTTCCTCGACCTGCTGAAGAAGAACCGCCCGCGCCAGCCCTTGAACGGCGTGCTGGTGGCCTTCGGCGTGGACATGCTGGCGAAGCTGGACGCCACGCAGCGCGAGGCTCATGCGCGCTCCGTCCGCCGCCGCGTGAAGGAGCTGGAAACGCGGCTCGGCCAGCGCCTGCCCGTCTATTTCCTCGTCACCAAGAGCGACCTGCTGCCCGGCTTCATCGAGTTCTTCGACGACCTGGACAAGACGCAGCGCGAACAGGTCTGGGGCTTCACCTTCCCGCCGAGCGCGGCGCCCGAGGGGCTGGCCGCGCAGTTCGGCACCGAGTTCGCCGCGTTGCAAGAGCGCCTGATGGCCCGGCTGATCGAGCGTTTGCAGAATGAGCGCGGCCCGGCGCAGCGTTCGCTCATCGCGGGGTTCCCGGCGCAGTTCGCCTCGCTGGAGGGGGCGTTGTCCGCCTTCGTGCAGGCGGCCTTCGGCGGATCGAAGCTCGACCCCGCGCCCTTCCTGCGCGGCGTCTACTTCACCTCGGGCACGCAGGAGGGCACGCCGCTCGATCGGCTGGCCGGGGCGCTATCGCGCTCCTTCGGCCTCGACCCCGCGCGGCCCGCGGGCATCATGGGGCAGCGGGGCCGCGCCTATTTCCTGGGCCGCCCGCTGCGCGAGGTGGTGTTCAACGAGGCGCGCCTCGCCGCCAACGACACAGGCGCCGAGAAACGCCGGCGCCTGACGCAGATCGGCGCCTGGGCGGCCGCGCTGCTGCTGGTGCTGGGCGGCGGCGCCTGGGGATGGATGGCGAGCGGCACGGAAGAGGCCCGCAATGCCCGCCTCGCCACGGCCGTCACGGCGGCCGAGCAGGCGGGCGCCGGCGCGCCGCTGGACCGCGTGACCAGCCCCGACCTCGCGGGCGTGCTGGGCTATCTGGAAGCCGCGCGCGCCCTGCCGCCCGCCGCCGCCGGGCCGGGGCCGGGCCTTGGGCTCAGCCAGGAGGAATTGCTGGAGCAGGGCGCGCAGAGCGCCTATCGCCGCGCGCTGGACCGCGTGCTGCTGCCCCGCCTGCTGGCGCGGCTGGAGACGCAAATCCGCGAGGGCATCCAGCGGCCGGAATTCCTCTACGAGGCGGTGCGCGTCTATCTCATGCTGGGCCGCCAGGGGCCGCTCGACCGCGCCCTGGTGCGCGAATGGTTCGCGCTCGATTGGCAGACCACCTTCCCCGGCGCGGTGAACCAGCCGGGGCGCGAGGCGCTGTCGCGGCACCTCGATGCCATGCTGGCCTCGCCGCTGGCGTCCTATCCGCTGGATGGCGCGCTGGTGGACCAGGCGCGGCGCGTCTTCTCGCGCCTGCCCATGGCGCAGCGCGTCTATGGCCGCCTGCGCCCCCTGGCCGAGAACGTGCCGGCCTGGACGCCCGCGCCGCATCTGGGCCCCGCCGGGCAGCGCTATTTCGTGCGGCCCTCGGGACGGCCGCTGACCGAGGGCGTGCCGGGCCTCTTTACCATCCGCGGCCTCTATACGGCGGTATTGCCGCGCCTGCCCCAGGCGGTGCTGGAAGCGGCCAGCGAAAGCTGGGTGCTGGGCCCCGAGGCCGCGACCGGCGGCGCGGGCGATCCGCGCCGGCTGGAGGCGGATATCCTGGCCCTCTACGCCGCCGACTACATCCGTGCCTGGGAGGCCCTGCTGGGCGACCTGATGCTGCCGCCGCTGACCAGCCTGAACGCCTCGGCCGAGGCGCTGAACCTGCTGGGCGCGCCCAATTCGCCCATGAAGGATTTGCTGCGGGCCATCGCGCGCGAACTCTCGCCCGGCACGGCGCCGGAGGGTGTCGCGGCGGCGCAGGGCGCGGCCGCGCAGGCGGCACAGGCCGCGGCGCAGGCGGCGGGGGCTGCGGCCTCGCGCCTCGCGGCCGCGGTGGGTGCGGCGGCGGGCGAGGGGGGGGCCACCCTCGTCGCCCGCGTCGTCGAGCCGCATTTCCAGCCGCTGCGCCACGCGGCCGGTGCGCCCCTCGATGGCGTGCTGGCGATCTTGAATGACCTCTATGTGCAGGTGGCGCGGCTGGCCAATGCGCCGCCGGGCACGGTGCTGCCGCCCACGCCGGGCCTCGACCCCGGGCAGCGCCTGCTGTCCGAAGCGCAGCGCCAGCCGGAGCCGTTGCGCTCCTGGCTCACCTCGCTGGCCCAGGCCACGCAGCGGGCGCGGGCGGGCGGCGCGCAGGCGGCCATCGCGGCGGGGGGTGCCGCGCAGCTCGGCCCCTTCTGCCGGGGGCTGGAGCAGCGCTTTCCCTTCCGGCGGGCGATGAACGCGCCCGACATGCCGGCGGGGGACTTCCTGCGGATGTTCGGCCCCGGCGGGCTGATGGACAGCTTCTTCGCCCAGAACATCCGCCCCTATGCCGATGTGACCCAGAACCCCTGGCGCCCGGTGGCGGCGGAGGGGCTGGCGCCGCCCATCTCGGCCGCCGACCTCGCGCAGTTCCAGCGCGCCCAGGCCATCCGCGAGGCCTTCTTCCCCGGCGCGGGCTCCACCGGCTTCCGCTTCCAGCTCATCCCGCAGGGGATCTCGGCGGCGGCGACGGGCGCGGTGCTGGAGGCCTCGGGCGCGCAGCACGCGCTGACCCCGGGCGGCGGCGGGCGGCCCATCGAACTGGCCTACCCGGCCGAGCACCCCGTCACGCTGCGCTTCGACCCGCCCTCCTCGGCGGGTGACCTCAGCTTCGACGGGCCCTGGGCCACGCTGCGGCTTGTGTTCCTGAGCCGCGTGATCGCCACGCGTGATCCGGACCGCTTCCGCCTGACGGTCACGCGCGGGGACCGCAGCGCGGAATTCCTGCTGGTGGCGCAGAGCAGCGTGAACCCCTTCGGGCTGCGCGAATTGCTGGAATTCCGCTGCCCCGCCTTGCCGGCCCCCAACTGATGGGAACCGGCCTGTTCGGCAAGCTTCCGGCGCATGGCGACTTCGTGCGCCGCGCCCTGCCGCGCGGCTTCACGGACCCCTGGGATGACTGGCTCTCGCGCGGGATGGAGGCGGCGCGCGCGTCGCTCGGCGAGGACTGGGCGGCGGCCTGGGACGCCACGCCGCCCTGGCGCTTTCGCCTCGCGCCCGGTGCCTGTGGCCCGCAGGCGGTGATGGGCGTGCTGGTCACCTCGGCCGACCTGGTGGGGCGGCGCTTTCCGCTGACGCTCGCCGCCGTGCTGCCCGCGGCCGCCTTGCCGGCGCCGCCCGAATGGTATGCGGCGCTGGAGGAGGCCGCGCTGGCGGCCCGCGTGGGCGGTCTGGACGCGGACGCGCTGGCCGCGCGCCTGCCCCCGGCCCCGCCGGACGACCCCGACGCGACGCTCGATGGGCGCAGCCTGTTCTGGAGCGAGGGCCTTCCCCCCCGGCCGATGCCGGCCGATTTCCTCTCCCTGCTGGCCGTGCCCGCATGAGCAGTTCCGCCGCCACCCATCCCGGCGCCGTGCGGCCGCGCAACGAGGACCAGGTGGTGGCGCGCCCCGATCTCGGGCTCTGGGCCGTGGCCGATGGCGCGGGCGGCCATGGCGCGGGCGAGGTGGCGAGCGGCGCCATCGCCGAGGCCCTGGAAGCGATCCCGCCCGGGCTGACGGCGGCCGAGATGCTGGCCCAGGTGCGGCTGCGCCTCGCCGCCGTACATGCCGCGCTGCGGGTGCGGGCGCTGGCGCGGGGGCCGGGCGGCATCATCGCCTCGACGGTCGTGGTGCTGCTGCTGCGCGGTGGGCATTTCGCGGCGCTCTGGGCCGGGGACAGCCGCCTCTATCTGCTGCGCGAGGGTGTGCTGCGCCGCGTGACGCGCGACCATTCGGCGGTGCAGGAGATGGTGGATTCCGGCCTGCTGGCGGAGGCGGAGGCCGAACGACACCCCCATGCCAACGTCATCACCCGCGCCGTGGGGCAGGAGGGGGAGGTGGTGCTGGACAAGGTGGCCGACCGCCTGCTGCCCGGCGACCAGTTCCTGCTGTGCAGCGATGGGCTGTTCAAGGACCTGCCGGAGGCGGGGTTGGGCGCCATGCTGTCGGCGGGGATGGAGGCGCCGGCCTTCATAGAGGCCGCATTGCGCGCCGGCGCGCGCGACAATGTGAGCGCGGTGGTGGTGCGCGTATGACCGATGCCGGGACGGGCCCGGCACCGGCCGCGCGCGGCGCTCAGGTCAGTTCGGACTTCGCGATGTCGTAGATCACGTGGCCCGTCGTCTTCGACTCGAACTTGTCGTTGATGTCGAGGTATTCGCTGTCGATCTTGGTGAAGTTCAGGCTGATGCTCTCGCTCGGCCGGTCGCCGCCGGAGGAGATGCTGTAGCCCGAGACCAGCGTGTCGGTCAGGATGTACTTCTGGAACGCGACATGCTTGCCGTTGTTGTCGGTCTGGGTCAGCTCGATCTTGGTGACCACGGCCTTCCCGCCGATCGCGGCCTTGAGGATGAGCGGCGAGGCGATGTCCATCGTCTTGGTGACGACGATCTCGCTGACGGAGGGGGCCGTCGCCTCGCGCTTGGAGCCGCCGCCCACGCCGGAGGAGATGCCGCGGCCCACGCCGAACTGGAAGGATTGCACCTCGATCCAGTCCTTGTGGGTGACCTGCGTGGTCTCCCCCTTGATGTCGCCCAGCTTCAGGAAGATAGCCATGTCGTTTCCACTCCGCGCGCCGCGCCCTTCGGGCCGTTCCTCACCCCGCGGCGGAGGGGTGGGACCGGTGGTTGGGTCGGCGGGCACATCCCGCCAACCGGAAAGTCACGCGCCAAGGACACCTCTCCGCCCGGGTCTTCCCGCGGAGGGCGGCTTTCGGCTCGCCATGGCCGGCACGTGTGCCATCACGGAGGATGGCACGGCGAACGGGCGCACCTGTCGAAGTTACAACAACTCTAGTCCAGGTTGTAGCTGAAACTGCCATCCGCCCCCAGCCCGACCGCGACACGGGAAATAGGCTGCCCCTCGGCCAGACGCGCGAGAATGCCGGCCGACAATTGGGGAAGCAATGTGCGGTTGAGGATATTCTCGATGTTGCGTGCGCCGCTCTCGACTTCGCGGCAACGCTCCACGATGGCCAGGGGCACGGCCTCATCCACTTCAAAGGCCACGCCATAGCTTTCGCGCACCCGCTTGCCGATACTGGCGAGCTTGAGGCCCACGATCTGCTTCAGCACATGGTCGGCCAACGGGTAGTAGATGACCACGTTGCAGCGGCCGAGGAAGGCGGGCTTGAACACCTTCAGCAAATCCGGGCGCAGCGCCTCCACCAGTTGCTCGGGTTCGGGCGCCGTGTCGGGGTCGGCGCAGAGCTTCGCGATGGTGTCGGTGCCGGCGTTGGACGTCATGATGATGACGCAGTTCTTGAAGTCGATGTCGCGGCCTTCGCCGTCCTTCATGTTCCCCTTGTCGAAGACCTGGTAGAACACGTCCTGCACGCCCGGATGGGCCTTCTCCATCTCGTCCAGCAGGATCACGCTGTAGGGCCGCCGCCGCACGGCTTCCGTCAGCACACCGCCCTCGCCATAGCCCACATAGCCGGGCGGGCTGCCCATGAGGGTGGCGACCTTATGCTCCTCCTTGAACTCGCTCATGTTGATGGTGGTAAGGTTCTGCTCGCCGCCATAGAGCAGGTCCGCCAGCGCCAGCGCCGTCTCGGTCTTGCCCACGCCCGAGGTGCCGGCCATCAGGAAGACGCCGATGGGCTTGCGCGGGTCCGCGAGGCCCGCGCGGTTGGTGCGGATGGCCTCCGCGATGGCGGCCAGCGCGTGGTCCTGGCCCACCACGCGGCGCATGAGCTGCTCCTGCAGCGTCAGCACGGACTTGATCTCGTCGCCCGCCATGCGGCCCAACGGAATGCCGGTCCAGGTGGCGACCACTTCCGCCACCGCCTGGCCGTCCACCACGGGGTGCACCAATGGCTCCTCGCCCTGCAGCGCGTGGAGTTCGTCCGTCACCTTCGCGAGTTCGGCGCGGGCGGCTTCGGTGTCATGGCCCTCGGCCGGTGCTTCGAGGCCCTCGCGCAGTTCGCGGATGCGGGTGACGAGGGCCTTCTCCTGCTCCCACCGCGTCTTCAGCGCTTCCAGTGCCGCCTCGACCTCGCCTTGTTCCTCGGTCAGCGCCGCGATGCGCTTCGCGTGGTCGCCGCCGGTGGCCGTCTCGCGCCCCAGTGCGGCCAGTTCCGTGGCGATCAGCGCGAGGCGCCGTGTGCGGTCCTCGATGGCGGCGGGAATGGCGGCCTGGCTCATCGCCACGCGCGCGCAGGCGGTGTCGAGCAGGGAGACGCCCTTGTCCGGAAGCTGGCGGGCCGGGATGTAGCGGGCGGACAGCCGCACCGTCTCCAGCACCGCCTCGTCCAGGATGCGCACGCCGTGGTGCTTCTCCAGCGTGGCGACGAGGCCGCGCAGCATGGCATTGGCCAGCGGCAGGGTGGGTTCCTCCACCTTCACCACCTGGAAGCGGCGGGTCAGCGCCGCGTCCTTCTCGAAATACTTCTTGTATTCGGCCCAGGTGGTGGCGGCGATGCAGCGCATCTCGCCGCGGGCCAAGGCGGGTTTCAGCAGGTTCGCCGCATCGTTCTGCCCGGCGGCACCGCCCGCGCCGATCAGCGTGTGCGCCTCGTCGATGAACATCACGACCGGCTGGGGCGAGGATTTGGCGGCGTCGATCACGCCCTTCAGGCGGTTTTCGAACTCGCCCTTCACGCCGGCGCCGGCCTGCAACATGCCGAGGTCGAGCGACATGACGCGCACCTTGGCCAGCGCATCGGGCACGTCGCCCTGGGCGATGCGCAATGCCAGCCCCTCGACCACCGCGGTCTTCCCCACGCCCGCCTCGCCCGTGAGGATCGGGTTGTTCTGTCGGCGGCGGGTGAGGATGTCCACCATCTGCCGGATTTCGGAATCGCGGCCGAGGATGGGGTCGATCTTGCCGGCCTTGGCCTGGGCCGTGAGGTCCGTGCAGAACTGCTCCAGCGGGCCGCCGGCGCGGGGCGCGCCCTCGGCCGGGGCGGCGGCGGCACCGGGCGCGGGGGCGCCGGCCTGGCCTGCCTCCTCGCTGCCCTTGGTGATGGCGTCCAGGTTGCGGCGCAGCGAATCGGGGGCGATCTTCAGCAGGCTGGGCGCGCTGTCCTTCACGGTGCGCGCCAACCCCTCATCGGCCAGCAGCGCGGCCAGCATGTGGCCGCTGCGGATGCGGCCCTGGTTCGCCTCCAGGCTGGTGATGAGCCAGGCTTCGCGCAGCCAGGCCACGATGTCGGGCGAAAGGCCGGGGGCGCGGCCATTGCCGGTGCGCATCTTGTCCAGCGCGCGCGTCAGCTCGGCCAGCACCGCGCCCGCCTCCACCCCCGCATCCTTGAGGATGGCGGTGACGTCGCTGCCCGGCGCCTCGACCAGCTTGAGCAGCACGTGCTCGGCTTCGACATTGTAGTGGGTGCGGGCCACTGTCAGGCCCAGCGCCGCCTCGAACTGGCGCCGTGCGACATCGGTCAGCCGCGCAACGAGGGATTTCAGGTCAATGGCCACCATGAAGCCCGTTCTCCTCCCGCCTTGGTTGCGGCTTGCAACCGGAGGCTAGGGGCAGGCCGCGCGGCCTGTCCAGCGGCGCCGTCGTTTCGGACATTCCAACGCCGCCCCGGCGAGGCTAGCCTGCCACCAAAGACAGGAGTGGCGAGGCGATGAGCGAGGACGTCGTGGATGTGGCGGCGCTGGTGGCGCCGCTGGAGGGCGGGGACGGCGCGGGGGAATTCCTGCGCGACGACAAGTCCGCTGCCTCGCTCTACTACCGGCTGCGGGACGCCATCTCCGGCGCGCGCGACGAGGACCGCGCGCGTGACAGCGAGGAGGGTTCGGAAGGCGCCGTCTCCGAGGGTTGGCGCCAGGTCCGCAAGCTGGGCGTGGAGGCGCTGACCGACCGCACCAAGGATTTCGAGGTGGCGGCCATGCTGACCGAGGCGCTGGTGCGCTTGGAAGGGCTGCGCGGCCTCACCGCAGGGGCCAAGGTGCTGACGGGGTTGCTGGAGCAGCACTGGGATGCCGGCCACCCCCTGCCGGACGAGGATGGGCTGGACGGACGTTCCTACCCCCTGGGCGGGTTGGATGGCGGCGACCGCGACGGCACGGTGATGCAGCCCTTGCGCCGCGTGGTGCTGTTCGAACGCCCGGGCGGCGGCCCGTTGACCCTGCACCAGTACGAAGCCGCGATGGAGACGGCCGGCATCGCCGACGAGGAGCGGCGGGAGCGGCGCTACGCCCAGGGCGTGCTGCCGCTCGACACCATCGAGACGGAGGCGAAGTTCCGCCGCGACGCGCTGTTGGCGCTGGTGGCGCAGGTGGAGGCGGCGCGTGCCGCCTGGCAGGCCTATGCCGAGCAGGCGGATGCGCGCTTCGGCATGGAGGCACCCTCCACCCGCCGCGTCAGCACCGTGCTGGAGCGTATCGCGGAGGTGGCCCGGCGGCTGCTGGGCCCTGCGGCGGAGGTGGCGGAGCCCGTGGCGTTCGAGGCGGCCGCGGCGGTGCCCGGTGCCGCACCCGGTGCCGGGCCGGCCCCCGCGATGGGCTTCGCCGTGCCCCCCGGCGCCGTGGCCTCGCGCGAGCAGGCCCTGGAGATGCTGGAGACGATCTCGGAGTTCTTCCAGAAGACGGAGCCGCATTCCTTCCTGGCCTACACCCTGGCCGACGCCGCGCGGCGCGGGCGCATGACGCTGCCCCAGCTCCTGGAGGAGGTGTTGCAGGACGAGACGGCGCGGACGGCCATGCTGACGGCGCTGGGCATCCGGCCCACGCCGCCGGAGTAGTCGCGCCGCAGGTTCATGCGGGCGGGCCGCGTCGCGGCTTCTCGTTGACGCCGCGAAGTTCTTCGACTTACGCTCGCCCCCGGGTTGTGGCCGTGCGCCGCGGCGCCACTCAAGCCCGGCGGGCACGGGCGTTCGAACACGAAGGCAGAGCCGGGGCCCCGGCGCCAGGGAGATGCCATGTCAGGCTCCGTTCACGACAAGCTGAACCGCGTGCGCAAGCCACGCGTCCACATCACCTACGAGGTCGAGACGGAGGGCGCCGCGATCGAGCGCGAGCTGCCCTTCATCGTCGGCGTCATGGGCGATTTCGCCGGCGACCCGGCGGAGCCGCTGAAGCCGCTCGCCGAGCGCAAGTTCACCCAGATCGACCGCGACAACTTCAATGATGTGATGGCGCGCATCGCGCCTGGCCTGAACATGAAGGTCGAGAACACGCTGGCCGGCGACGGCAGCGAGATGGCCGTGAACCTCAAGTTCAAGTCCATCGAGGATTTCGAGCCCGCCCGCGTGGCCGAGCAGGTGCCCGCGCTGAAGGCCCTGATGGAAACCCGCGCCAAGCTGCGCGACATGATGAGCAAGGTGGACAACTCGCAGCAGCTCGAAGAACTGCTCGACCAGGTCCTCCAGGACGATGCGAAGCTGAAGGCGCTCTCCGCCCAGCTCGGCCTCGACAAGCAGGAGGGTTGAGGCCATGAGCGGAACCCAGGGCGCACCCGGCGCCGCCGCGACCACCACCACGGAAGAGGGCGCCTCGCTGCTCGACCAGGTGCTGGGCGCCACCCGCCAGACCGAGCGCGACCGCGCGCAGGAACTGATCAAGGCACTGACCGAGGAGGCGCTGAAGGGCACCGTCACCTACAGCCGCAACCTGACGCAGACCTTCAACCGCGCCATCGCCGAAATTGATCGCAAGCTGTCCCAGCAGCTCAACGCGATCATGCATCATGAGAAATTCACGAAGCTGGAGGGCTCCTGGCGGGGGCTGCACCACCTCGTGATGAACAGCGAGACGGGCACCAGCCTCAAGATCCGGCTGCTCCAGGCCAGCAAGCGCGAGCTGAACCGCGACCTGACGCGGGCGGTGGAGTTCGACCAGTCCGGCCTGTTCAAGAAGATCTACGAGAACGAGTTCGGCACCCCGGGCGGCGAGCCCTATGGCGCGCTGATCGGCGACTACGAGTGGACCAACCATCCGGACGACGTCGAGACGCTGCGGCTGATGTCCAACGTGGCGGCGGCGGGCTTCTCGCCCTTCATCTCGGCGGCCGGGCCCGGCATGTTCGGCTTCAACGACTACCGGGAGCTGTCACGCCCGCGCGATCTGTCCAAGATCTTCGAGACGGCGGAATACGCGAAGTGGCGCAGCTTCCGCGACACTGAGGATGCGCGCTTCGTGACGCTGGTGCTGCCGCGCGTCATCGCGCGCCTGCCCTATGGCGCGAACACCAAGCCGATCGAGGAGTTCGCCTATGAGGAGGCGCCGTTCAACCCGGACGGCACCGCCAAGGCGATGGAGCACAACGAATACTGCTGGATGAACGCGGCCTATGTGCATGCCGCGCGCCTGACCGACGCCTTCGCCCAATATGGCTGGTGCACCGCCATCCGCGGCGCCGAGGGCGGCGGCAAGGTGACGAACCTGCCGGCGCACGTCTTCACCTCCGACGACGGCGACCTGGACACCAAGTGCCCGACCGAGATCGGCATCACCGACCGGCGCGAGGCGGAGCTGTCCAACAACGGCTTCCTGCCGCTCTGCCACTACAAGAACACCGACTACAGCGTCTTCTTCGGCGCACAGACCGTGCAGAAGCCCAAGAAGTATGACCGCCCGGAGGCCACCGCCAACGCGGCCATCAGCGCGCGCCTGCCCTACATCATGGCCACCAGCCGCTTCGCGCATTTCCTCAAGGTGATGGCGCGCGACAAGATCGGCAGCTTCATGGAAGCGAGCGACGTCGAGGCCTGGCTGAACCGCTGGATCCAGAACTACGTGAACCCGATGGAGGGCGCGGGCCAGGAATCGCGCGCCAAATATCCGCTGCGCGAGGCCAAGGTGGAGGTGAAGGAAATCCCCGGCCGCCCCGGTTCGTACAACGCGGTGGCCTATATGCGGCCCTGGCTGCAGATGGAGGAGCTGACCACCTCCATGCGGATGGTCGCGCGCATCCCGCAGAAGAGCTGAGCGGGCGGCCCTCGTGACCGACGGGGGCGCGCTGCGCGGGCCGGTGCTGGACGGGCGCTTCTTCGGGCATGGCGCGCCCGAGGCCGCGCCGCTGGCGGCCTTCCTGGCGGAGGCTGACCCGGCCGCCCTGCTGCGCGCCTGGTTCGGCACGGAGGCGCTGCGCGAGGCGGCGGCCCGGCCCGACCGCGCCGCGCGGCTGATGGAGGCGCTGGACCGCGACATCGTGGCACTCGACGCGGCCATTTCCCGGCAGCTCGACCGCGTGCTGCACGCGCCGCGCCTCACCCGGCTGGAGGGCTCCTGGCGGGGCCTGCGCTGGCTGGTGGATGGTTTCGCGCAGGACCGCCTGGTGAAGATCCGCCTGCTGCCCCTGCGCTGGCGCGACGCGGCGCGCGACCTGGAGCGCGCGGTGGAATTCGATCGCTCCGCCCTGTTTCGCCTGGTCTATGAGGAGGAGTTCGGCACCCCCGGCGGCGAGCCCTTCGGCATGATCGTGGCCGACTACGAAATCCGCGGCGGGCCGGCGCCGGGGCATGAGGTGGATGACATCACCGTGCTGGCGCAGCTGGCCGGCATCGCCGCCGCCGCCTTCTGCCCCTTCGTGCTGCCGGCCTCACCCGCGCTGCTGGGCCTCGATGATTTCCACGACGCCTCGCCCACGCTGAACATCCTGGACGCGCTCCGCACGCCCGAGCGCGCGCGCTGGCGCGGCCTGGCCGCGCGGGAGGACACGCGCTTCCTCGCCATCCTGCTGCCGCGCACGCTGGGCCGGCCGCTCTGGCGCGACGATGGCAGCCGGGATGACCGCTTCCGCTACCGCGAGCACGCCAAGGGTGCCGCGCAGCGCGTCTGGACCACGCCCGTCTATGCCATGGCCGCGGTGGCCGCCCGCGCCTTCGCGCGCTACCGCTGGCCCGCCGAGATCCGCGGCGCCGAGCCGGTCTGGGACGCCATGGGCGGCGTGGTGGAGACGCTGCCCCATGAACGCTTCCGCGCCGACCCGCCCGGGCCGCCGCCCCGCCCGCCGCTGGAATTGAGCCTGACGGACGACCAGGAACGCCAGGCGGCCGAGGCGGAGATGATCGCACTCTGCGGTCTCGAAGCCCTGCCGGAGGCGAGTTTCGGCGCCGTGCCCACTTTGCACCGCCCGCCGCGCATGACGAGCGACGCGGCCAATGCCAACCAGCGGCTGTCGTCGCAGCTGAACAGCGTGCTCTGCGTCTCGCGCTTCGCGCATATCGTGAAGCTGATGGGGCGCGACATGGTGGGCAGCTTCGCCTCGGCCGAGGATGTGGAATTCCGCCTGCAGACCTGGCTCAGCAAGCATATCAGCGGGCTGGCCGGCGGCGGCGACGCGGCCGCGCGCTACCCGCTGCGCGATGCGCGGGTGGAGGTGCGCGAACGCCCTGGCAAGCCGGGCAGCTATGGCTGCACCATCATGTTGCAGCCACACTACCAGCTGGACGAGGTGGGGGCCTCCTTCCGCCTCGTCACCGAACTCGCGGCGCCCCGGCAGGCCGCCTGAACAACAAGGAAACCAAGGCGATGGCATCGGCGGGCGAGGCGTTCAAGGCAGGCGATCTGGCGGCGGCCATCGCGGCGCAGCAGGCGGTGGTGAAGGCGGCCCCGCGCGATTCGGGCGCGCGCTGGTTCCTGGCGGAATTGCTGCTCTTCGCCGGCGAGGCCGAGCGGGCCGACCGCATGCTGGATGCCGCCGTGCTGGAGGAACCTTCGCCCGCCGTGCTGGAATTCCGCAAGCTGTTGCGCGCCGAGGTCATCCGCCAGCAGGTGTGGGGCGAGGGCCGCGCGCCGAAATTCTCGGGCGAGGACGCCACACCCGCGCAGACCACGGCCGTCCGCGCCGCTGTCCTGGCCCGCGCGGGCGAGATGGAGCCCGCGGAGGAAGCGGCGCTGGCCGCCGAGGACAGCCGCCCCGCGACCCCCGGCACCGCGGAACTGGCCGATGGCACCACCATCGCCTTCGAGGATTTCCGCGACGCCGATGACCTGATGGCCCCCATGGTCGAGGTGCTGACCACCGGCGGCGATCACATCCTGGTGCCGCTGGAGCGCATCGAGAGCCTGGAGTTCGAAGCCCCCCGCCGCCCGCGGGACCTGGCCTGGCGCCGCACCACCATCACGCTCCGCGAAGGCACCGAGGGCGTGGTCTACATGCCCGCCATCTATCCCGGCGCCGCCGCCCAGCCCGATGCGCTGCGCCTGGGCCGCGCCACGGAATGGACGGAAGGCCCCGGGCCGGTGCGCGGCCATGGCCAGCGCCTGTTCCTGGTGGGCGAGGAGGCGGTGGCGCTGGCCGATCTCGCCACGCTGCGCTTCGCCGCCCCGGGATGAGCGGCCGCGCCCCTCCCCAGCGCCTGCGCCTGCCGCTGCTGGACCGGCTGATGGATGACCGCCCCGACCGCCTCGAGGACGAACCCATGAAGCTGTCCGAAGCCATGGACCGGCTGCGGCTTTCCGTCCGGCGGGACCTGGAGGCGCTGCTCAACGCGCGCCGCCGCCGCTGGCCGCTGCCGGCCCAGACGCCGGAACTTGCCCTCTCCCCGCTGGGCTATGGCATCCCGGACGCGACGGCGGGAAGCTACGCCCTGCCGGAGCGGCGCGAGGCGCTGGCGCTGGAGGTGGAGCGCATGATCCGCCGCTTCGAACCGCGCCTGCACGCGGTGAAGGTGACGCTGCGCGAAGGCGGCGATGAGCTGGACCGCACGCTGCGCCTGCGCGTGGACGCCCTGCTGCACGCCGAGCCCATCAGCTTCGAGACGCTGATCGAGGCCGTCAGCCACGAGGTCCGGGTGGCCGAGCGCGGATGAGCGAGAGCCTTCTCCCCTTCTACAACCGCGAACTGGCGGCCCTTCGCAAGCTGGCCGGGGAATTCGCGCAGGCGAACCAGAAGGCGGCCGGGCGGCTGCGCATCGCCACCGACGGCACGGTGGACGACCCGCATGTGGAGCGCCTGCTGGAAGGTGTCGCCTTCCTCGCCGGCCGCGTGCAGCAGCGGCTGGATGACGAACTGCCCGAGATCACCGACGCGCTGCTGGAACTGCTCTCGCCCCACCTGCTCGCGCCGGTGCCCAGCATGGCGACGGTGCGCCTCTCGCCCAAGCGCGACGCGCGCGGCCCCGCGGTGGTGAAGCGCGGCACGCCCATCGAGACGGAGCCGGTGCGGGGCGAGGTGCTGCGCTACCTCACCTGCCATGACGTGACGCTCTGGCCCGTGCGGATCGAGGCGGCGCGGCTGATGGGCCTGCCGCTGGAGGCGCCGCCCAACCCGCGCGCGCCGGGGGCTTCGGCCTGCCTGCGCATCACGCTGCGGACCACCGCCGAGGGGCTTGGCTTCGCGGAGACGGGGCTCGACCGGCTGCGCCTGCATCTGCGCGGCAGCCACCAGGTCGCGGCCGCGCTGCACGAGCTACTGGCCACCGCCTGCGTGGGTGTGGCGCTGGCCGATGGTCCCACTGACGCGATGCCCACTTTGCTGGACGCCACGCAGCTCCGCGCCGTGGGGTTCGAGCGCGAGGAGGCGGCACTTCCCTGGCCGCAGCGCGCCTTCGACGGGCATCGGCTGCTGACCGAGTATTTCGCGCACCCGGAGAAGTTCCTCTACCTCGAACTCGGCGGGCTGGAGGCGCGCAGCCTCGTCCAGCAGGGCGACCGGCTGGAGGTGTTCCTCTACCTCAGCCGTGCCGCGCCCGAGCTGGAGCGCATCGTCGCGGCCGAGACGCTGGCGCTGCATTGCACGCCGGTCGTGAACCTCTTTCCCTATCGCTGCGAGCCCATCGCGATGGACGGCACCCAGTCGGACTGGCTGGTGATCCCGGATGTGCGGCGTTCGGCCGCGCTGGAACTCTACAGCGTGGAAAGTGTGCGCGAGAGCCGCCCCGATGGCCGCCGCCGCACGGTGCTGCCCTTCCAGCGCCTGGCCCGCGACGCGGGCGAGGAGGCCGAGGCCGCGCCCATGCAATGGGTGGCCGCGCGCGGTTCCGCCGCCGCGCCGCTGACGGGCACCGAAACGCGGCTGCTGCTCTGCGACCCGGGCTTCAACCCCGAGGCCCCGGCCGATGGCGTGCTGACCATCGAGGGGCTCTGCCTCAACCGCGACCTGCCGGAGCTGCTGCCCTTCGGCGGCGGCCAGCCGCGGCTTCGCATCAGCGACCCCGCGGCCCCGGCGGAGGCCATGGCGGAATGCCTCTACGCCCCCACGCCCAGGCTGCCGCCCCGCCTGCGGGACCGGGGCGCCTGGCGACTCGTGTCGCACCTCGCGCTGAACCACCTCTCCGTGATGGGCGGGCCCGATGCGGCGGCGGCGCTGCGCGAGATGCTGCGCCTGCACGACTTGCGCGACACGCCGGAGACGCGGGCCGCCATCTCGGGCCTCGTCTCGGTCACGGCGGGCAGCGGGCTGGCGCGCATTCCGGGCCAGCGGCCGGGCGTCTTCGCGCGCGGGCTGGACGTGACGCTGACCTTCGAGGCCCAGGCCTGGAACACCGGCGGCCTGTTCCTGCTGGCGGCGGTGCTGGAGCGGTTCCTGGCACTCCAGGTCTCGGTGAATGGCTTCGTCCGCACCCGCGCCCTGCTGCGCGGGCGGGCGAACCCGGTGGCGAGCTGGCCGCCGCGCAGCGGCACGCGGGTGCTGCTGTGACGGCCAGCCCTCCCACGGCCCGCCCGCCGAAAGACGCCCTCGCCCAGGATCCCGAGCTGTTCGACCTCGACCAGGCGGCCTTCGTCATCGCCCCCGGCCAGGACCCGGTGGAGCTGCCCTTCGCCAGCCAGCCGCGCCTCGCCCTGCCACTCAGCGAGGTGACGGCGGCGGACCCCGCCACGGGCGCGCTGACCACGCCGCTGTTCGGCCTCATCGGGCCGACCGGCACGCTGCCGCGCCACTACACCGCGACGGCGGCGGCGGAGCTGCGGGCGCGCAACCGCGCGCTGGCGCAATTCCTGGACCTGCTGGCGCGGCGCTTCACCGGCATGTGGGTGAAGGCCGGCGCGAAGTATCGCCCCACCCGCGACCCCGAGCCCGCGACGCGCGCGCTGGACGCCGTGATCGGCCTGGGCACGCCGCATTTGGGGGCGCGCCTGGCCGTCCCCGCGCCCAGCCTGCGCTACCATGCGGGGCACCTGGCCGCCCGCACGCGCAGCGCGGCGCGGCTGGCCGCCATGCTGGCCGAGGAGGCCGGCACCCCCGTCGAGATCGTGGAATTCGCCGGCGGCTGGCTGCGCCTGCCGCCCACCGAGCAGACACGCCTGGGGGCGGCCCATGCCGCGCTGGGGGATTCCGCCACCGCCGGCGCGCAGATCTGGGACCCGCAGGCGCGCTTCATCATCCGGCTGGGGCCGCTCGACGCCGCCGCATTCGCCGAGCTGCTGCCCGGCCGGCCGCTGTTCGACCGGCTGTGCGGGCTGACGCGCCTCTTCGTGGGGCCGGAACAGGAATTCGTGCTGAACCCGCTGCTGAAGCCCGAGGCGGTGCCGGCGGCCCAGCTGGGGGCGGGGGCGCGGCTTGGCCTCACCTCCTGGATGGGAGGCGCCAAGCCCCGCCGTTCGGTGGCCCGCGACGCCCTGCTGCGCCCGCCCGCCCTGTGAGGATGCCCCCCGCATGACCGTCTGGAGCCACGGCTACGTCGCCGACAGCCCCTACACCTTCTCCTACCAGCCCGCGCAGGCGCCGGGGCACCTCGCCATGGTCTGCGCCATGGCGGGCGTGGTCTGGGCGCCCCAGCCGCGCATGGCCATGCTGGATATCGGCTGCGGGCGGGGGCTGACGGTCAATGTGCTGGCGGCCGCCAATCCGGGCTGGCATGTGCTGGGGCTGGACTACAACCCGGCCCACATCGCCGAGGCGCAGGAGCTGGCCGATGCCGCCGGCAGCGCCAATGCCGGCTTCTGCGAGGCCGACCTGGCCGAGATGACCGATGCCGAGATGGACCGGCTGCCGGAATTCGACATCGTCACCATCCATGGCGTCTGGACCTGGGTGGCCGATGCGGTGCGGGCTGGCATCGTGCGGCTGCTGGCGCGGCGGCTGAAGCCGGGCGGGCTGTGCTACATCGGCTACAACGTCCAGCCGGCCTTCGGCGCGGATGCGGCCTTGCAGCGCCTGTTCATGCACCTGGCGGGGCAGGCGCGCGGCTCCTCCCGCGCGCGGGTGGAGGCGGCGCTGGAACAGGTGCGGGCGCTGGCCGCCACCAACCCCGCCCAGCTCCCCTCCACGCCCATGCTGCGCTACCTGCTGGACAAGGAGCAGCGGCTGGACACCGCCTATCTCGCGCATGAATTCCTGACCTCGCATTGGCGCCCGGCCTTCCATGAGGATGTCTGCGCGGCGCTGGCCCCCGCGAAGCTGGAATTCGTGGGCAGCGCCACGCTGCACGAGAACATGCCGGACCTGCAGCTCGATGCCGCGCAGCGCGCCACCTATGAGGGCATGCCGCCCGGCCCGGCGCGGGAATTCATCAAGGACCTCTGCCTGCCGCGCGCCTTCCGGCGGGATGTCTTCATCCGCGGGCTGCGCCGCACCGACCATGTGGAGGCGCTGGACCGCCTGGTCATCGCCGCCTGCCGCGCCCTGCCGGAGGACAGCCCCAAGCTCTCCGTCCCGGTGGGCGAGGCGGAACTCGCGCCCGCCATGTGGCAACCCATCGCCGCCGCCCTGCGCGAGGGGCCGCAAAGCCTGCATCGCCTGCGCCATCTGCCCGAGGAACGCCGCCCCAACCCGGCCGAGCTGCTGGCCGTGCTGCAGGGCACCGGCCTGGTGGTGCCCGTGCTGCGCGAGCCGCAGGTGACGGAGGAGACGCAGCGCTTCAACCGCGCCCTCTTCGCCGCGACGCTGGCCAGCGGGGACCGGGAGGGGCAGTTCGCCCTGGCCTCCTCCGCCATCGCGGGTGGGCTGCCCTGCGCCTGGCTGGAAATGGCGCTGGCCGTGCAGCCCGACATCCTGGACGCCCCGCCCGAGACCCTGGCCGCGCGGCTGCTGCCCCATCTGGACGAAGAAGGCCGGGCGGAGGCGGCGACGCTCATCGGCCGCATCCAGGCCGAGCGCATTCCCGTCTGGCGCGGCCTGGGCCTGCTGCCGGGCTGATGGGCGCCGCCTATTCCATCGCCTTCCAGGCCCAGCAGACCCCGGCGCATTTCGCGCTGGTCGCCGCCATGGCGGGTCACCCCTGGACCCCGCGCGAGCGGATGGTGGTGGTGGACCTCGGCTGCGGGCGCGGGCATGTGGCGCAGGTGCTGGCCGCAGCCAATCCGGGCTGGACGGTGTTCGGCCTCGACCACGATGCGGCCGCCATCGCGGAGGCGCGGCAACTCGCCGCCCGCGCGGGCCTCGCCAACGCGAACTTCCTGGAGCTGGACCTCGCCGCGCTGGACGGCGCCGAGCTGGACCAGCTGCCCGAATGCGACGTGGTCATGGCGCATGGCCTCTGGGGCTGGGTGTCGGACGCGGTGCGGGCGGGGGTGGTGCGCTTCCTCGCGCGGCGGCTGAAGCCGGGCGGGCTCGTCTATGTCGGCACCAACGCGATGCCGGCGGCCGGGGCGGAGGCGGGGCTGCAACGCCTGCTGCGGCACCTGGCGGGCGGCGAGGCCAGCGCCGAGGCCGCCCTCCATGCCATGGCCCGTCTGCGCGCCCTGGCCGAATCCGGCGGCCTGAACCTGCCGCGCACCCCGATGCTGGAGCGCCTGCTGGCCGAGCCCTGCGTGCTGGAACCCGGCTTCGTCGCCCATGAATTCCTGACGCCGCATTGGCGCCCCGTCTTTCACGAGGACCTCGCCGCCGCCCTGGCCCCGGCCCGGCTGGAATTCCTGGGCAGCTGCAACCTGGCCGAGGCCCTGCCGGCCCTGGCCGGCACGCCCGCGCAGCGCGCCGCCCTGGCGCCGCTGGAGGGGATGGAATTCGCCAAGGACCTGCTGCTGCCGCGCCCCTTCCGCGCCGATCTCTTCGTGCGCGGCCGGCGCCGGCAGGACCCGGACGCCGCCATGGACGCGCTGCCGCTGGCCGCCTGGCAGGCGCCGCCCGCCACCTCACCCGCGCTCCGCACCGCCGAGGGAAGGGCTGCGCTGCCCGAGGCCGCCTGGGCGCCCATCGCGGCGCTGCTGGCCGAGGGGCCGGCGCGGCTGGGCGCGCTGCGCGCCGCGGTGCCGGAGGCTCTGCGCCCCCAGCCGGCGGAATTGCTGGCGCTGTTGGTGGACACGGGCCTTTGCCTGCCCGTCTTTCGCCCGCCCGCGACCGCGCCCGCCGCCACGCGCTTCAATCGCGCCGCCGCCGCATTCCACGCGCCGGGGGGCGAGGGCAGGGGGCATTTCGCCCTGGCCTCGCCCGTCGCCGCTGGAGGGGTGCCGGCAGGGGCGCTGGACCTCGCCTTGGTGGGCGCGCTGCTGGCGGGCGGCGACGCGGCCCACCCGGAGGCGCTGCTGGCGCAGTTCCAGCCTGGGCTGGGCGGCGGGGCGCGGCTGGCGGCGCTCTCGCGCATCCGCGAACGGCTGGCCGAGGCGCTGCCCCTCTGGCGGCGCTTCGGCATCCTCCCCGCCTGACCCGCCGTTGCGCTTTCGCTTCCACCTGCCCGCCTTGGCGCTCTACGCTTCCGGCCGGAAACGCTGGCGTCTGATCGGCTTCGGTGGAATCGCCGAAGCCGTGAATCAGCCGCCCGGCAATTGTAGGAGGCCATGATGCCCACCTTCCTCCGCGCCGCGCTGCTGGTTTGTGGCGCATGGCTGCCCTTCGCCGCGCTGGCCCAGCCGCCCGCGATCCCTGCTCCACCGGCCGCCGCGCCGCCCGCGGCCGGGCCCGATGCCGAGGAACGCCAGATCATCGAAAGGCTGACGCGGGGCATCCGCGTGCCTGGCCGCCCGGGCAATGAGGGCACCACGGGCGGCGCCCCGGCCGCGCCCCAGGGCGAGGCCGGCAAGGCCCCTGGGGAGGAGGAACCCCCCTCGGTCAACCTGACCGTCTTCTTCCCCACCGGGTCCGCGCGCATCACGCCCCAGGCCGCCGACGCCCTGGCGGCACTGGGCCGCGCGTTGAATCGCGAGGAGCTGCGGCCCTTCCGCTTCCGCGTGGAAGGCCACACCGACACCGAGGGCGATGCCCAGATGAACCAGATGCTCAGCGAACGCCGCGCGCTGGCGGTGCGCGAGCACCTGATCGAGAAGTTCGGCATCGCCCCGCAGCGCCTTTTGGCGCAGGGCATGGGCGAAAGCCGCCTGCTGATCCCGACGCCCGACAATTTCCCCGAACCCCGCAACCGACGCGTGCAGATCGTCAACCTGGGCGGGTAGAGTGCGGCAGGGGTCGGGCGGCCCCCGCTGGAAGGGAGTGCAGGGCACGATGGATGATGACGCCACCGTGCGGCTGGCCCGGCCGGGCGCGGTTCCAGCGTCAAAGGCCACGCCGCCGCGTCGCGGGCCAGCCCTGGCGGGGCCGATTCTGGCGGCCCTGGGCCTTGTGGTCCTGGCCGCGGGTGGGGCCGCGCTGTGGTGGTGGCCGCGCGAGGGGCCGCCGCCGGAGGCGCCGCTGGCCGTCGCGCCACCTGTCATGGCGCCGCAGTCGCAGCCCCCCATGGTGCTGGCGCCGCCCCCGGCCGTGGCGCCCTCACCGCCGGCGCCTGCTCCTCAGGCGCCTGCTGCCTTGGCGCCTCCCCTCTTGGCGCCTCCCCTTTTGGCGCCCCCCCTTTTAGCGCCGCCGAGCCGCGGCCATGCCGAGATCGCCGCCCATGTGGCCACCCGGCCCACCCTGTTCCGCTGGGACGCCAACCCGCTGGTCTTCGTGCTGGATTTCCCGGACCTGGCCAGCCAGGGGGCGGCGATGAACCGCGCCGCCGCCCTGATCGAGAAGGCCCGCACCCCGCGCGACCGCGTGCTGGACGACACCGCCCTGGCCGCCGCCATCGCCGCCGACCGGAACACGCCCGACGACTATTATTTCGGGCACAATTACCGCGCCTCGGACCTGGCGCGGATGTTCGCGCTGGCCGAACGGGACGGCATCGCGCTGAACCCGCAGGAGGAATGGCTGCGCGAACAGGTGGCGCTGGTGCGGTCCCTTGCCCCCGGGCGGGATGCCGCCATCCTGACCGTTCCCGGCCTGGGGCCCGAGGTCACGCCCGCGCTGCGCGCCGCCATCCTGCGGCATGAACTCGCGCATGGGCAGTTCTTCACCCTGCCCATGTTCGCCGCCCATGTGATGACCGTCTGGCACCGTGGCATGACGGAGCAGGAGCGCGCCGCTATCCGCGCCTTCCTGGGCCGCGAGGGCTATGACACCGCGCAGGAGGAGATGATGGCCAACGAGGCCATGGCCTACATCCTGCACACGCCCGACCGCGAGGTCTTCGACCCGGTGCGGGAACTGGGCTGGGATGAGGCGCAGGTGGCCCGCATCCGCGCCCTCTTCGCCGAGGGCGCCCCCCCGGAGCCGTGATCAGGCTGGCACGCGCGCCCGGTCGAGAAAATTCTTCAGGATGCCGTGGCCGTGCTCGGAGGCGATGCTCTCCGGGTGGAACTGCACGCCATGGATGGGCAGCTCCCGGTGGGCGAGGCCCATGATGAGCCCGTCCGCCGTCTCGGCCGTGATGACGAGGTCGGCGGGGAGCGTCTCCCGCTTCACCACCAGCGAGTGATAGCGCGTGGCGCGCAGCGGCGAGGGCAGGCCGGCGAAGAGGTCCTGGCCCTCATGCTCCACCTCCCACACCTTCCCATGCACGGGCTCAGGCGCGCGGATCACCTCGCCGCCGAAGGCCTGGCCGATGGCCTGGTGGCCGAGGCAGACGCCCATCAGGGGCAGCTTCGCCTCGGCGGCGGCGGCGATGAGCGGCAGGCAGATGCCGGCCTCGTTGGGCGTGCAGGGGCCGGGCGAGAGCACCACCGCATCGGGCCGCATGGCGAAGACATCCTGCACCGTCAGCGCGTCATTGCGCCGCACCACCGCCTCCACCCCCAGGTCGCCCAGGAAGTGGTAGAGGTTGAAGGTGAAGCTGTCGTAGTTGTCGATGAGCAGGAGCATGGGGTCCAACATGGCGAGGCCATGCCCGCCCGGTCAAGCACGCCGTGCCATGGCGCGGCGCGTCACCACCCGCCGCCGCCCCGGCTGCCCCCGCCGCCACCCGAACGCCCGCCCCCGCCCGAGCCGCTGCTGGAAGGCGAGCGCGCGGCCGAGCCATAGGAGCTGGCCAGCGCGCTGCCGAGGCCCGACAGCCCCGACCCCCGGTAGCGCCCACCCCGATACCAGCGCGGCTGGTAGCCCTCGGGCGAGGTCGCGGCGCGGGCCAGCACGTCGCTGAACTGCCGCGTCCAGGCCGTCTCCACGCCCAGCGCCACGGCATAGGGCAGCAGCGCCTCGAAATGCTCGGGCGTGCGGTCGGGCGGATTGTGGAAGCGCAGGCGCTCGGCCTCGGCCACGGTGAGGTAGAGGCGCATGCCCTCGATCTCGTCCAGCGCCTCGCGGCCGGTGGGGGTCGGCGCCTTCAGCAAATGGTGGAAGATCACGTTCACGGCGACGAGGGCTATGGTGCCGGCCACCATCTCCCAGCCCATGACTTCGACCGCGAAGAAGATGCCGAACAGGGTGAACCCGATGATGACCAGCGAGGACACCGCGGCCATCACCATCCCGACGGCCTCGCGGAGGCCGATCCCCGCGCGCCATTGCCGGACATCCCGGACCAGCCGAAGCGGCACGTGCAGCGCCGCCCCCGAGAAGGCGCCCACCATCAGGACGAAGGGCGCCACCTCCAGCACATGCGGATGGGTCAGCGCCATGGCCGCCCAACCCAGCAGCGTGATGAGCACGCCCAGCACTTTCCAGCCCGTATTCCGCCGGAAGAAGACGCGGTTGAAGGTGGCGTCCAGATGCCGCCGCAGCGCCGAGCGCGCGGTGGAGAGCGCCGAATGGTTGCCCTGCGCCAGCACGATCATCTGGCGGCCGCCCAGCAATTGCTGCAGCAACACGGCCTCGCCGGCGGAGGGCGCGGGCGCGCCGGGGGGCGGCACGGCGCGCGTCAGGATGATCTGGCGCGAAGCGTCCTCGCTGATGGTGAGGTGCCCCTTCACCGCGAGGCTGATCACCGCGGCGGACAGGCATTGCGCGTCGAAGCCCATGCGCTCGATGAAGCGCATGGCGGCCGGCGGCAGGCTGGGCTGGTAGACGGGAATGATGGGACCGCCGCGCGGGTCGCGCCCCACCCGATGCCAGACGAAGCCGTAATAGGCCAGCAGCAGCGCCAGCACGACGCCGCCCACCTCCAGCGGGGAGCGGTTCATCAGCCAGTGCAGCGCCCCGTGCCGCGCGTCATGGGTGACGAAACCCTGGGGGAAGCCCACGGCGATGGTGAGGTTCTCGCCCGCCGCGAGCGGCCGCGTGGTGCGGAACTCGATGCGCCCGTCGCCGGGGTTGGTGATGCGCGCATCGCTCCCGCGCTCCCGCGCGCGGCCGGTATAGGCGGATTGGCGCGTGGCGGTGGCGCCCTGCGGCAGCACCACCTCGGCCGAGAGGCGCAGCACGGGGAAGGCCCAGCCCGTGCCGTTCACGTTCCAATAGACCTCGTCGAAACCCTCGAAGGCGCGGACCTCGTTCTCCATGCGGAAGCGCAGGCGGTAGCGGTGGACGCCATGCGTCAGCACCGCGTCCGCCCGGCCGAGATAGACGCGCACGCCGCCGCCGATGCGTTCGGTGCGGAAGGTCTCCGGCTCGCCGTTGCGGGTGGCCTCCAGCACCTGGAACCCGGCGCGGAAGAGGCCGGCGGGATCAATGGGGCGCAGGTCATAGTCGCGGTAGATGCCGCGGCGGATGGCCTGGCCCAGCGCCAGCACCTCGATCTCCTCCGTGACGATGAGGGCGCCATCGGCCTGGATCTCGATGCGCGCGGAGAAGTCCCGCGTGACCTCGACCTGTTGCGCGAGCGCGGCCCCGGCCGTGAGCCAGAGGAGAAGCGCCAGCAGCCAGCGCATCAGCGGCCCACCCACTTAGCGGCCCACCACTTAACGGAAGGAGACGGGGACGGGGCGGGAGGCGGCTTCGGCTTCGGCCTCGTCCAGCGTGAAGAACTCCGAGGCCGCGAAGCCGAAGGATTTGGCCACGACGTTGGAGGGGAACTGCTCCACCGAGACGTTCAGCTCGCGCGCCGTGCCGTTGTAGAAGCGGCGCGACATCTTGATGCGGTTCTCCGTCTCCGTCAGCTCCTGCTGGAGCTGGCGGAAATTCGCGTCGGCCTTCAGCTCGGGATAGGCCTCGCTCAGCGCGAACAGGGATTTCAGGGTGGATTGCAGCGCGTTCTCGCTGCGCGCCTGGGCCTCGGGGCTGCCCTGGTTGGACATGGCCTCGCCGCGGGCGCGCACCACCTTCTCCAGCGTCTCACGCTCATGCCCCGCATAGCCGCGCACCGTCTCGACCAGATTGGGGATCAGGTCGTAGCGGCGCTTCATCTGCACCTGGATGTCCGACCACGCCTCGCGCACGCGGATGCGCAGGCCGACGAGCCGGTTGTAGGTGACGATGACATAGGCGGCGACCAGCACCAGGACGCCGCCCAGGATATACACCAGTTCCATCACACCCTCCGCTGACTGTGCGCGCGGAGGTTGTAGACGAAACGTCCCCTCCCGTCAGGTCCGGCGCACGTTCCAGAACACCGGGATGCCGCCGGGCTGCATCACGCCCGTCAGGTTGCGGCGATGCGCCAGCGGCTGGAAGAACTGGCCGAGCGGGATGTAGGGCACGTCCTCGAACATCTGCCGCTGCAGGTCGGCGGCGATGCGCTGCTGGGCCGGCAGGTCGGGCGCCTCGAACCAGGCTTCGCGCAGGCTTTCCAGGCGGGCGCTCTCGGGCCAGCCGATGAAGCCCTGCCGCCCCTGGCCGCGCAGCATGAGGTGGCCGGCGGGGTTGAGGTGATCGAGCCCGCCCCAGTTGGTGCAGAAGGCGCTCCAGCCGCCGGCATCGGGCGGCGTCTGCTGCGCGCGGCGCTGCACCACCGTGCCCCAGTCCATGGATTGGAAGTCAATGTTGACCTGGAGGCGGCGGAACATGTCGGCCGCCACCTGCGACCAGGCGGCCAGGCTCGCGATGTCGGTGGTGCCGAGCAGCACGATGCGTTCGCCATTGTAGCCGCTCTCGCGGATCATGCGGCGGGCGGTCTCGATGTTGTTTTCGAAGACCTCCAGCCCCGCATCGCTGGCGAGCGGCGTGCCGGGGGTGAAGGCGCCCACGCCGGATTTGAAGCCCTGCGGGTCGCTGCCCATGAAGGCCGTCATGAAATCCGTCTGGCTGACGGCACGCAGCAGCGCCTGGCGGAATTTCGGGTTGTTCATCGGCGCGTGCAAATGGTTGGGCCGCATGACGGCGATGGAGCCCAGCGGGTCCGGCACCGTCACGTTCACGTTGCGGTTCCGCCGCAGCATGGGGGCGAGGTCCGGCGTCGCCACCTCCCACCAGTCCATCTCGCCCGAGACCATGGCGTTCGCGGCCGTGGCGAAGTCGGGGATGATGTGCCACTCGACACGGTCGAAATGCACGACCTTGGGGCCGGCCGTGCCGGAGGGCGTGCCGTTCGCGCGCGGCCGGTAGCCCGCGAATTTCTCATAGACCACGCGGCTGCCCGAGATCAGCTCGCGCGCGTTGAAGGTGAAGGGGCCGGAGCCGATCACCTGGTCGGGGCGGATTTGCGTGAAGGCATCGGTGGCCGCGATGCTGGCCGGCATGATGAAGGGCGCGTTGGAGGTGGGCTTGGCCAGCGCGTCCAGCATCAGCCCGAAGGGCCGGCTGAGGCGGATGGTGAAGCGCCGGTCGTCCAGCGCGCGCATCTCCTCCGTCAGCGCGGCGAGGCGCGTGCCCATGGCGTCGCGCTTGCCCCAGCGTTCCAGCGAGGCGATGCAGTCCTGCGCGCGGACGGGCTCGTTGTTGTGGAAGCGCAGGCCCTCGCGCAGCGTGAAGGTCCAGAGCTTGCCGTCATTCTCGACGGTGTGGCCCTCGACCATCTGCGGCTGCGGCTTGTACTCGTCATCCAGGCCGTACAGCGTGTCCCACACCGCGAAGCCGTGGTTGCGGGTGATGTAGGCGGTGGTCCAGACCGGGTCCATCACGGTCAGGTTCGCGTGCGGCACCACCTTGAGCACGCGGTTGGCCTGCGCCTGCACGATGGAGGGCGCGGCGGCGGCGGCCGCGGCCCCCGCCAGGAAGGAACGTCTTTGCATCTCTCAGTCTCCCATGCCCGTTACGGGTCTGGGTCCGGAGCATGACGAGCGCGGGGCCGACATGTCCAGAAATATGCTGCGCCGCGCTACAGCAGGGCCTCGCCCCGCAGCACGGGCACGCAGGCGCCGCCGACGGTGGCATGGATCGCGCTGCCATCGCGCCGCGCCGTGGTCCGCATCAGCGAGGGCCGGCCCATCTCGACGCCCTGGGTGATGTCGAAGCGCGCCGAGGCGTCGTCGGTGAGGGAAAGGCGCAGCGCGGCGAGCGGTGCGGCGGCGCTGCCGGTGGCGGCATCTTCCATCGTGCCGGTCAGGGGCGCGAACATGCGCGCGCGCAGCGTCTCCGCACCCGTCACGGCATAGAGGTAGAGGGGCAGGCCCCGCGCGCCCAGATGCGGGAAAGCCTGCGCGGCGGCGGCGAAGGCGGCGGGGTCCGGGCGCGCCTGGGCGAGCGCCGCCTCCGTCACCTGCGCGATGATGAAGAAATTGCCGCAGGCGGCGATGACGGGGGCGTGGCCTTCGGTGATCACGTCGGCGGGGGCGATGCCCACGCAGCCGGCCAGCAGCGCGGCATCCATCTCTTGGCCCAACGCCAGGGGCTGCGGCGCCGTGATCTCGGCGCTGTCGCCCGCCACGCGCACCTCGACCAGCCCCGCGATCTCCTCGAAGCGCAGCAGCCCGTCCACGGCGCGCGCGGCCAGCGCTACGCCCGTGCCCACATTGGGGTGGCCGGCGAAGGGCATCTCGCCCGCGCGGCTGAAGATGCGCACGCGGGCGGTGTTCGCGGGGTCCTCGGGCGGCAGGACGAAGGTGGTCTCGCTGAGATTGAACTCGCGCGCCAGCGCCAGCATCTCGGCGTCGGAAAGCCCGCGCGCATCGGGGAAGACGGCCAGCGGATTGCCGCCGAAGCGCGTGGTGGTGAAGACGTCGAGCGTGACGAAGGGGTAGCGGCGCGTCACTTCGCCAGTTCCACCATCACCGGCACATGGTCGCTGGCTTTTTCCCAGCCGCGCGCCTCGCGCAGGATGTGCTGCCGCTGGAGCTTGCCGCGCAGATCATCGCTGACCCAGATGTGGTCCAGCCGCCGCCCGCGGTCGGCCGCCGCCCAGTCGCGCGCGCGGTAGCTCCACCAGGAGTACAGCTTCTCACTGGCTGGCACGAAGTGGCGCACGGCGTCGTGCCACTGGCCCTGTTCCATCCAGCGCGCCATGGCGTCCACCTCGATGGGCGTGTGGCTCACCACGTCGAGCAGTTGCTTGTGCGACCAGACATCATGTTCCAGCGGCGCGATGTTCAAATCACCCACCAGCACGCGGCGACGGGTGGGCGCGCGGGTCGCGGTCCAGGCCGTCGCTTCCGCCACGAAGTCCAGCTTGTGCGCGAATTTCGGATTGGCCTCGCGGTCGGGAATGTCGCCGCCGGCGGGGACGTAGAAGTCATGCAGCTCGATGGGCCCGCCCGGCGCGTCGAGCAATGCCACCAGGTGCCGGCAATCGCCGCGCGCGCACCAGTCGGGCGCGTCCTCGATGACCTGCATCGGCACGCGCGAGAGGATGGCCACGCCATTGTAGCCCTTCATCCCCTTGGCCGCGATGTGGGGGAAGCCCAGCGCCTCGATCTCCGCGCGGGGGAAGAATTCATCGGGGCATTTGGTCTCCTGCAGGCAGAGCACGTCCGGCGCCAGCGCGGCGTCCAGCGCCTTCAGCAGCGGCCAGCGCAGCCGCACGCTGTTGATGTTCCAGGTGGCGATACGCAAGCGGGAAGCCTTTCAACGATCGGCGCGGGGATGGGCCATGCGCCAGGTGGCGAGAAGCCCCTCCGTGTCCACGGCGGTATAGCGCTGGGTGGTGGAAAGGCTGGCATGGCCCAGCAATTCCTGGATGGAGCGCAAATCCGCCCCGCCCGCCAGCAGATGGGTGGCGAAGGAGTGCCGCAGCGCGTGCGGCGTGGCGTGTTCCGGGATGCCGGCGAGGCGGCGATAGTCGCGCATGGATTTCTGCGCCACGGCGGCATCCAGCCGCTCACCCCGCACGCCGAGGAAGAGGGGTTCATCCGGCTCCGCGCCCGGCCGCTGCGCCAGCCAGGCGGCGATGGCCTCACGCACCACGGGCAGCACGGGGACGATGCGCGCCTTGCCGCCCTTGCCCATGATGCGAAGCGCCGTCTCGCTTCCCGGCAGGGGGGCGTCGCGCACATCAAGGCCCAGCGCCTCGGAAATGCGAAGCCCGCTGCCATAGAGCAGGGTGAACAGCGCCGCATCCCGCGCCGCCTGCCATTGCGGGCGGGGCGTGGCCTCGGTCATGCGGATGGCGGCGATGCCGGTGCCGAATTCGCGCGCATCCGCCGGCGAGAGGGCGCGGGGCAAGGGCGGCTTGCGGCGCGGGCCGCGCAGCCCGGCCACCGCGACAGGCGCCTTGCCCTCGCGTCGCGAGAGGAAGCGCAGGAAACCGCGGATGGCGGCCAGTTGCCGGGCACGGGTGGCGTTGGAGGCCCCCTCGGCCGCGCGGGCGGCAAGGAAGCCGCGCAAATCCGCCAGCCGCAGCGCCGACAGCGCCGCGAGGTCGGGGGTTGCGCCCAGATGGCGCGTCAGGAATTCCAGCAGGTCACGCACATCGCGCCCATAGGCCTCGACCGTGTGGGGGCTGGCGCGGCGTTCCTGGGCCAGCCAGTCGAGCCAAGCCTGGCGCGCGGCCTCGCCCGTCATGCGCGGTGCAGGGTGGCGTGCAGGGCGCGGGCCAGCACGTCGAGGGATTCGGGCTCGTTGGGCAGGTCCTCGGCGGCGCGGGCACCAAGGACCAGCGTGGCCTCGCCCACCCGCAGCAGCGCCTCGCGGCGGATCAGCGGCGCGGCCTCGCCATGCCAGGCGGGGTCGGCGCGGGCCAGGTCGCGCAGGGTGAGCGGCGCGGGGGCGGGGCGGGGCAGAAGGGTGGCGTGCTCGACGCCCAGCAGGGCGGGCCATTCATGGCGGACGCAGTCGCGCGGGTCAGTGGCGGCGATGAGGGCGAGGACGGCCTCGGCCACCTTGGCGGCAAAGCTGCGCCCGGTGCGCCCGGCGGCCAGCACCTGGCGCCATTCGGCCCGCCCGGCCTGGATCATCGCCGCCATGTGGTCGGCCAGCACCTCGCCATGCACGCGGCGGGGGGGTGTGAGGACGGCGTAGAGGCCTGGCCGCGCGGCGAGGAAGCCGGGATGGGCGCGCAGATAGGCCTCGACGAAGGCGGCCTCCTCGGCGGCGGATTTGCGGGCGGCGGTCATGGCGCGATGATGGCACGGGGCGGCGGAGTCAGGGAAACCCCGCGATCAGGGGCGCCGCAGTCCAGCGCCCAACAGGAGAAGCGCCCCTTTCCCACCCACCGGCCGCAAGGCGGCCGGCGCGCCCAGCCCAACCGCCGGGCCGGGCGGAACAGCGCGCGGCGCGGAAGCCAAGCCGGCGGAGCCGGTGCCCGGCGTTTGAGGGCACAAAAAACCTCCGCCCGGCGCTTGAGGGCGTCAAATAATGGTCTGCCCCGTCTTCGCCCAATCGGCCAGGAAGGCCTCCAGCCCCTTGTCCGTCAGCGGGTGCTTGAACAGGGCGCGGATCACGCTGGGCGGCATGGTGCCCACGTGGGCGCCGAGCTTCGCGGATTGCAGCACATGCACCGGGTGCCGGATGGAGGCGACCAGCACCTCGGTCTTGAAGGCGTAGTTGCGGTAGATCTGCACCACGTCCGCGATCAGCCCCATGCCGTCCTGGCCGATGTCATCGAGGCGGCCCACGAAGGGCGAGATGAAGCTGGCCCCCGCCTTGGCGGCCAGCAGCGCCTGGTTGGCCGAGAAGCAGAGCGTGACGTTGACCGGCGTGCCCTCGTCCGACAGCACCTTGCAGGTGCGAAGCCCCGCTTCCGTCAGCGGCACCTTCACGCACACATTGGAGGCGATGGAGCGCAGGTAGCGGCCCTCGGCCAGCATGGTCTCGTGGTCGGTGGCCGTCACCTCGGCGCTGACCGGGCCTTCCACGATGTCGCAGATCTCGGCGATCACCTCGCTCATCTTGCGGCCGGACTTGGCGATGAGGCTGGGGTTGGTGGTGACGCCATCCAGCAGGCCGGAACCGGCCAGGGCCCGGATGTCCGTGACGTCGGCGGTGTCCACGAAGAACTTCATTGTTGCATATCCCAAAGAGGCGGCGGGCTTGACCCGGGGCGGGCCGGTGCCCAGGGAATACCCCATGGCAGCACCCCCAAGAAAGGCCGGAAGGCGCATACGCGTCCTGCTCCCGCTGCCGCTCGCCGAGGCCTATGACTATTGGCTGCCCGCCGACGTGCCCGCGGGGCCGGGCAGCTTCGTCGAGGTGCCGCTGGGCGGCCGCACCACGCTGGGCGTGGTGTGGGAGGATGCGCCGGAGGGCGGCGTGGCCGAGGGCCGTCTGCGCGACGTGATCGCGCTCAAGCCCGCGCCTCCCATGCACAAGCCCCTGCGGGAATTCGTGGATTGGGTGGCGGCCTATACGCTTTCCCCGGCCGGGGCGGTGCTGCGGATGGCCATGGCCGCCCCCTCCGCGCTGGATGAGCCGGCGGCGGTGGCCGGCTGGCGCGCCGTGCAGCCACGCCCCGAGGGCGCCCGCATCACCCCCGACCGCGCCCGCGCGCTGGAGGCACTGGGCACGGCCACCCTGCCGGGCACGGAAATCAGTCGGCGGGCGGGCGTCTCGCCCGGGGTGGTGCGGGGCCTCGCCTCGGTGGGGCTGATCCGGCCCGCCAGCATGCCGCGCCAGGCCGCCTTCCCCCGCCCCGACCCGGGCCACGCGCCGCCCGTCCTGGCCGAGGCCCAGTCCCGCGCCGCCGAAGCCCTGGTGCGCGGCGTGGCGGCGCACGCCTTCGGCGTGACGTTGCTGGAGGGGGTGACGGGTTCCGGCAAGACCGAGGTCTATCTCGATGCCGTGGCCGAATGCCTCAGGCAGGGGCGGCAGGCGCTGGTGCTGCTGCCGGAAATCGCGCTCTCCACCCAATGGCTCACGCGGTTCGAACGTCGTTTCGGCGCGCCGCCCGCGCTGTGGCATTCGGAACTGACCTCGCGCACGCGGCGGGTGACCTGGCGCGCGGTGGCGGAGGGCACGGCGCCCGTGCTGGTGGGGGCACGTTCGGCGCTGTTCCTGCCGTTCCCCGACCTCGGCCTGATCGTGGTGGACGAGGAGCACGAGACCGCCTTCAAGCAGGAGGAGGGCGTGATCTACCACGCCCGCGACATGGCGGTGGTGCGCGCGCGCCTCGAACAGGCCGCCTGCGTGCTGGTCAGTGCCACGCCGAGCCTGGAGAGTGTCACCAACGCCAAGGATGGCCGCTACGCGCGCCTTGCCCTCCCGCAGCGCCATGGCGGGGCGAGCCTGCCCGAGATCCGCGCGTTGGACCTCCGCGTGACCCCGCCCGAGCGCGGCCGTTTCCTGGCCCCGCCCTTGGTCGCGGCCATCACCGAGACCCTGGCGCGCGGCGAACAGGCCATGCTGTTCCTCAACCGCCGGGGCTATGCGCCGCTCACGCTCTGCCGCACCTGCGGCCACCGGATGCAATGCCCCAACTGCACCGCCTGGCTGGTGGAGCACCGGGCGCAACGCCGCCTGCTCTGCCACCATTGCGGCCACACGGCGCCCACGCCGCCCGCCTGCCCGGAATGCGGCGCGGAGCATTCCCTGGTGCCCATCGGTCCGGGGGTGGAGCGCATCCAGGAGGAGGTGGCGGAGCTGTTCCCCGAGGCCCGCCGCCTGGTCATGGCCAGCGACACCATCCCCGGCCCCGCCGCCGCCGCCGAGGCCGCAAGGCAGATCGAGGCGCGGGAGGTGGACCTCATCATCGGCACGCAGATCGTGGCCAAGGGCTGGCACTTCCCGCATCTGACCCTGGTGGGGGTGGTGGACGCCGATCTCGGCCTGGGCGGCGGGGATTTGCGCGCGGCGGAGCGCACCATGCAGCTGCTGCACCAGGTGGCCGGGCGGGCGGGGCGCGAGGCGGCGCAAGGCCGTGTGCTGCTGCAAAGCTTCGCGCCCGACCACCCCGTCATGGCCGCGCTGATGGCCGATGACCTGCCGGGCTTCCTGGACGCCGAGGCCGCCCAGCGCGCCCCCGGCCATTGGCCGCCCTTCGGCCGCCTGGCCGCGCTGATCGTGAGTTCTGAGGATGCGCGGGCGGCGGAACGCGCGGCGCGCGACCTGGGGCTGGCCGCGCCCGAGGGCGAGGGGGTGCAGGTGCTGGGCCCGGCCCCGGCGCCGCTTGCCCTGCTGCGGGGCCGCCACCGCCACCGCCTGCTGTTGAAGGCGCCGCGCGGGGTGCGGGTGCAGCCCATCCTGCGCGACTGGCTGGGGCGGGTGGACGTGCCGGCCAATGTGCGGGTGCAGGTGGATGTGGACCCTGTTGGATTCTTGTGATCCGGGCTGAACTTGCCCACCCCGCCCACCCCCTCTAGAACCCCGCAAACTGAAGAGCAGCCCGAACCTTGGCCAGCATCGTCGATCCCACCGCCCCCAATCTCGCCCTCGCGGCCCAGGCGGCCATCCTGGCCCAGCCCGTGACGGAGGAGCGCCGGATGGCCGACGCCATACGCGTCCTTGCCATGGACGCGGTGGAGAAGGCCAAGTCCGGCCACCCCGGCATGCCCATGGGCATGGCCGATGCCGCCACGGTGCTCTTCACCAAGTTCCTGAAATACGATGCGGCCGACCCCCGCTGGGCCGACCGGGACCGCTTCGTGCTGTCCGCCGGCCATGGCTCCATGCTGCTGTATTCGCTGCTGCATCTGACCGGCCATGCGGGCATGGAGATGGAGGTGCTGCAGCGCTTCCGCCAGCTCCACTCCCCCGCCGCCGGCCACCCGGAATTCGGCGAACACCCGGCCATCGAGACCACCACCGGCCCGCTCGGCCAGGGCGTGTGCAACGCGGTGGGCATGGCGCTGGCCGAGCGCATGCTGGCCGCGCGCTTCGGCAAGTCGCTGGTGGACCACCGCACCTGGGCCATCTGCTCGGATGGCGACCTGCAGGAGGGCATCAGCCACGAGGCCCTGGCGCTGGCGGGGCATCTGGGCCTGTCCAAGCTGACCCTGCTGTGGGACGACAACCACATCTCCATTGACGGCGACACCGCGCTGTCCTTCAGCGAGGACGTGCTGAAGCGCTTCCAGGCCTATGGCTGGGCGGTGAAGCGGGTGGACGGGCATGACCACGCGCAGCTGACCGCCGCCATGGCCGCGGCCACGCGCAGCAGCAAGCCCACCATCATCGCCTGCCGCACCATCATCGGCTTCGCCGCGCCCAAGAAGGCCGGCACGGCGGGCAGCCATGGCGCGCCGCTGGGTGGTGACGAGATCGCCGCCGCCAAGTCCGCGCTGGGCTGGAATGCCGAGCCCTTCACCGTGCCCGAGGGGTTGAAGGCGCGCTGGGAAGAGGCCGGGCGCCGCTCCGCCGGCACCCGCCGTTCCTGGCTGAAGCGCCTGGCCAAGCACCCGATGCGCGCGGATTTCGAGCGCGCCATGGCCGGCAAGCTGCCCGACAACTGGAACGAGGCGCTGACCGCGCTGCGCGCCCAGCATGCGGCGGAGAAGCCCAAGATCGCCACGCGCGTGGCCTCGCAGCGGGCGCTGGGCGCGCTGGTGCCGGCCATTCCCGAGATGGTGGGCGGCAGCGCGGACCTCACGGGCTCGAACAACACCGATGTGAAGGGCATCCCGGCGGTGCGCCCAGGGGACTTCGCCGGCCGCTACATCCATTGGGGCGTGCGCGAGCACGGCATGGCGTCGGCCATGAACGGCATGGCGCTGCACGGCGGCGTCATCCCTTATTCCGGCACCTTCCTGGTCTTCGCCGACTATCTGCGCCCGGCGCTGCGGCTGGCGGCGCTGATGCACCAGCGCGTCATCCATGTGCTGACGCATGACAGCATCGGCCTGGGCGAGGACGGCCCGACGCACCAGCCGGTCGAGACGCTGGCCTCGCTGCGCGCCATCCCGAACCTGCATGTCTTCCGCCCGGCCGATGCCATGGAGACGGCGGAATGCTGGGACATGGCGGTGCGCCGCGCGGATGGGCCTTCGGTGCTGGCACTCTCCCGCCAGAACCTGCCCGCCCTGCGCGACGACGCCGGCGAGAACCGCTGCGCCCGCGGCGCCTATGTGCTGGCCGAGGCCGAGGGCGCGCGCGACGTGACGCTGATCGCCACCGGCAGCGAGGTGAGCCTCGCGATCGAGGCCCGCGCGCAACTGGCCGAGGCCGGCATCAAGGCCGCCGTGGTGTCCATGCCCTGCTGGGAACTCTTTGCCCTCCAGGACGTTGGGTATCAGGAGCAGGTGCTGGGCACCGCGCCGCGCATCGGCATCGAGGCCGCGCTGTCCTTCGGCTGGGATCGCTGGCTGGGGGCGAATTCGGCCTTCGTGGGGATGACGGGTTTCGGTGCCTCGGCCCCGGCCGACCAGCTCTACGCCCATTTCGGGATCACGCCGGCCGCGGTGGTCGCCGCGGCCCGCAAGCTGCTGTCATAATTCGAGAGAGGGAGTGCATCGCATGCCGGTGAAGGTTGCCATCAACGGGTTCGGTCGTATCGGCCGCCTGGTCCTGCGCGCCATGGTCGAGAGCGGGCGGACGGATGTGGAATGCGTGGCCATCAACGACCTCGGCTCGGTCGAGGCCAATGCCCACCTGTTCAAGTATGACAGCGTGCATGGCCGCTTCGACGGCGAGGTGCATGTCGCGGGCGACAGCATCCTGATCAAGCGCAATGGCCGCACCTATGGCCCCATCAAGGTGTCCGCGCAGCGCGACCCGGCCGCGGTGCCCTTCCAGGGCGTGGACGTGGCGCTGGAATGCACCGGCATCTTCACCAGCAAGGCCAAGGCCGGCGCGCTGATCCAGGCCGGTGCCCGCAAGGTGCTGATCTCGGCGCCGGGCGAGGACGCCGACGCCACCATCGTCTATGGCGTGAACCACAAGACGCTGACCAAGGACATGACCATCGTGTCCAACGCGTCCTGCACCACCAACTGCCTGGCGCCCATGGTGCATGTGCTGCACGAGAAGTTCGGCGTGCTGCGCGGCTACATGGTGACCATCCACGCCTACACCGGCGACCAGAACACGGTGGACACGCTGCACAAGGACCTGCGCCGCGCCCGTGCGGCCGCCGTCTCCATGATCCCGACCAGCACGGGTGCGGCCAAGGCCGTGGGCCTCGTTCTGCCGGAACTGGCGGGCAAGCTGGACGGCACCGCCATCCGCGTGCCGACGCCCAACGTCTCCATGGTGTCGCTGGACGTGAACCTCTCCAAGTCCGGCGTGACGAAGGAGCAGGTAAACCAGGCCATGCACGAGGCGGCCATGGGCCCGCTGAAGGGCATCTTGGCCTATGAGACGGAGCAGCTGGTCTCGGTGGACTTCAACACCAACCCGCACTCCTGCACCTTCGACGCCACCCAGACGCAGAGCCTGGACAATGGCGGCATGGTCCGCGTCATGGGCTGGTACGACAATGAGTGGGGCTTCTCGAACCGCATGAGCGACACGGCGGCCTTGTTCGGTAAGCTTTAACTGCCCTCAAGCGCCGGGCGCGCGCTCCGCGCGCTTGGCTACGCCGCGCGGCTGGTGCGCCGGCCGCGCGGTTGAGTGGGCGGCGCCGGCCGCTTTGCGGCCGGATGCTTCGTTGGCGCGCTGTTCTTGTTCTGTGGAGCTGGTGATGTCCTTTCGCACCCTCGATGCCCTCGACCCGCGCGGCAAGCGCATCCTGCTGCGCGCCGACCTGAACCTGCCGGTCAAGGATGGCCGCATCACCGACATGACGCGGATCGAGCGTCTGGCGCCCACCATCCGCGAACTGGCGGAGAAGGGCGGGCGCGTCATCATCTGCTCCCACTTCGACCGGCCGAAGGGCAAGCGCGTGCCCGAGATGTCGCTCAAGCCCATGCAGGCGGCGCTGGCCACCACGCTGGGCCGCGAGGTCGGCTTCGTGGACGACTGCATCGGCGCCGAGGCCGAGGCCGCCGCCGCCGGGCTGAAGGACGGCGACATCCTCCTGCTGGAAAACACCCGCTACCATGCCGGTGAGGAGAAGAACGACCCGGCGCTGGCCGCCGGCATGGCCAAGCTGGCCGACGCCTATGTGAACGACGCCTTCAGCGCCGCCCACCGCGCCCATTCCAGCACCGAGGGCGTGGCGAAGCTCCTCCCCGCCTATGCCGGCCGCCTGATGCAGGCGGAGCTGGAGGCGCTGGACGCCGCGCTCGGCAACCCGCAGCGCCCCGTGCTGGCCATTGTCGGCGGCGCCAAGGTGAGCACCAAGCTCGACCTGCTGGGCAACATGAGCCGCCGCGTGGACGTGCTGGTGATCGGCGGCGCCATGGCCAACACCTTCCTGGCCGCGCAGGGCCATGGCGTGGGCAAATCCTTGCAGGAGGCGGAGATGCACGACACCGCGCGCTCCATCCTGGAACAGGCCAAGGCCGCCGGCTGCGAGATCATGCTGCCGCTCGACCTCGTGGTGGCCGAGGGCTTCGCCGCCCATTCGCCCAACCGCGTGGTGGGTCTGGACGATGTGCCCGAGGGGATGATGGCGCTGGATGTGGGCCCCGCCACGGTGGAAGCGGTGAAGGCCAAGCTCGCCACCGCGCGCACCCTGGTCTGGAACGGCCCCTTCGGCGCCTTTGAAATCGCCCCCTTCGACGCGGCGACGGTGGCCGTGGCGCAGGAAGCCGCGCGGCTGACCGAGGCGGGCACGCTGCGCAGCGTGGGCGGCGGCGGCGACACCGTCTCGGCGCTGCGCCACGCCGGCGTGAACGAGCGGATGAGCTATGTCTCCGCCGCCGGCGGCGCCTTCCTGGAATGGCTGGAGGGCAAGACCCTGCCGGGCGTTGCGGCGCTTGAGACCCGTTAAGATTTTATCAACACTACAGCTATAAGTTGCTAGAAGGTTAACGCGTGGGCGCGGCAAGCTGCGTCCATGCGGATCAATCGCCTCATCGCCGGCCTTGGGGGCCATCAAGCGCCCCGCCCATTAACCGGATCTTCACGGCTTCGGTGGACAGTGGCGCGCATGATCACCACCAACTCCCTCGCGGCCTTCACCCAGGAGGTCGTTCGCAACCGCCCGGCGCTGGCCCCGCAGGGGACGCGACCGCCCGAAACCGCGGCCGCCGAGCGCGCCGCCCGCCCCGAGCCGGTGGCCGAGCGACGGCTGGAGGCCGTGCCGCCCCAGCCCGTGAAGCCGGGGCCGCGCGGCTCGCTGCTCGACCTCAAGGTCTAAGCGCGGCAATCTGCTCAATCTTTGTGCCTGCTTCGTGGGCATTTTCCATGCATGAGCAGAATTTTACCCTACTTGGGGTTCCGTTTGCTTGTTTTGTTGCCGAACGTCGTGCCTGATTGTTGCGTTGTAGCGACACATGCCCGGCGAAAGGCAAACTCCATGCGAAAGCTTCTCCTGGCCCTCTTCGCGGCCGGCGCCGTCTCCGCCGCCGCGCCCGCGCAGGCCCAGATCCAGCTCGGCGAAACGGGTCTCACCGCCACGGTCACCGGCACCTTCGCCAGCGACTACCTCTTCC
The DNA here is from genome assembly GCF_014196305.1 of Roseococcus suduntuyensis. Lineage (GTDB taxonomy): Bacteria > Pseudomonadota > Alphaproteobacteria > Acetobacterales > Acetobacteraceae > Roseococcus > Roseococcus suduntuyensis. Next base: position 312,770 of record NZ_JACIDJ010000001.1, on the reverse strand, counting down.
GCGGCCTGAGCCAGACGCGCTCGCGCATGGCCTACCAGGCCGGCGCCGAGATCGAGCATTCCTCCGGCCTCTATGTCGGCACCTTCATCTCCAATGTCCGCTTCCTCGGCACCGACGCGCGGCAGGAGGTGGATGTCTATGGCGGCTTCCGCTTCACCGCCTTCGACACGAAGTTCGACGTGGGCGTGATCGGCTACCTCTACCCTGGCTACACCGCGCCGGCCGGCGGCATCGCGCGGCTCGACTTCTGGGAAGGCTACATCATGGCGAAGCGGGAGATCGGTCCCGTGACCCTCTCCGCCGCCTTCCATGCCTCGCCGGATTTCTTCGGCACCTCGGGCCAGGCTTTCCACCTGCAGGGCGGCGTGGACTACGCCACCGGCATCTGGGACGTGACGGTGGCGGGCCGCGTCGGTCACCAATGGATCGAGCGCAACGCGGTCTTCGCCGCGCCCGACTACGCCTGGTGGTCCATCGGCCTCAGCCGGCCCTTCGTGATCCCCAACGTGGGCACGGTGACGGCGACGGTGGCCTACTACCAGTCCTCGATCTCGACGGGCCGCTGCTTTCCCACGGCCACGGGCGGGCAGGATGTCTGCGGCGCGCGCGCCTATGGCAGCCTGTCCATGGCGTTCTGAAACCCGTCGCCATCTGAAACCCCTCGTCTTCTGAAACCGGGGGCGCCGTCGGGCATTGACCCGGCGGCGCCCCCTCCCGCACCCTGGGGCGCAGTCCGAAGGGAGCGACCCATGACCCGCCTGATGCCGCAAGCCGCCCTGGCGGCGCTGCTTCTCGCCAGCCCCGCCTTGGCGCAGGACCGCCCGCAGGCCGTCCCCACCCGCGATGTCACCGTCACCTACCAGGCCCCCCAGGGCGCGGGCGAGGTCCGCATGTCCTGGCTGGCCGCCCGCGGCCTGATGCGGATGGACATGCCCGGCAACCAGGGCTGGATGGTGGTGGGGCCTGAGGCCGGCGGCGGCTTCGTCGTCATGCAGGCCCAGCGCATGATCATGGACCTGCCCCCGTCGCAGGAGGCCGAGGCCCGGCGCTTCGCCCCCGGCCCCAACGCCCGCTTCACGCGCGAGGGCACGGACCGCGTGGCCAACACGCCCTGCACCATCTGGCGCGTGGTCGAGGGCAATGACAGCGCCCGCGTCTGCCTCACCGCCGATGGCGTGACGTTGCGCGCCGAGGCCGTGAACCAGCCCAATTCGCAGATCGTGGCCACCGCCATCGCCTATGGCACGCAGGACCCGGCGCGTTTCCAGCGGCCGCAGGGCTACCAGAGCTTCCAGCTTCCCCCGGGCATGGCCGAGCGCATGCCGCGCGGCACGGCGCTGCCGCCGCCCGGCATGCCCCCCCGGCAGTAACACGCCGTAGCGCGGGCCCCTCTTTCCCCGGGGCCTCCGCGCGCCCACAACAGGGGTATGCAACGCCGCACCCTGCTGACCGGCCTGGCCCTCGCGCCAGGCCTCGCCACCCCCGCCATCGCCCCCGCCTTGGCCCAGGCGCCCGATCGCGCGGCCATCGCCGAGGTCGAGCGCTATTTCAACGGCCTGACCACGCTGCGAGCGCGCTTTTTGCAGATCAGCCAGCAGGGCGGCTCGGCGGAGGGCACGGCCATGATCTGGCGGCCCGGCCGGATGCGCTTCGAATACGACCCGCCCGAGCCCACGCTGCTGATCGCCGCCGACGGGCAGTTCTTCCATTGGGACAAGGAACTGCGGCAGGCGTCCGTCGTGCCGCTCTCGGCCACGCCGCTGGGGCTGCTGTTGCGGAACCCGCTGCGGCTCTCGGGCGACATCACGGTGGAGGCGGTGGAGCGCGGCGCCGGCGTGGTGCGCGTCACCCTGCACCGCACCGACCGCGCGGCGGAGGGCCGCATCCAGCTCGTCCTCGACGAGGCGCCGATGGTCCTGCGGCAATGGGCCGTCCAGGACTCGCAGGGCCGCGTCACCCGCGTGACATTGACCGATATGCGGTTGGGCGAACGCTTCGATCCGTTCCAGTTTGCCTTCAACGACCCCCGATTCCGCGAAGAACTTGAGCAGGCGCGCTGAAAAATTGCGTCCGGGGCGGCCCCATGCCTTGAAACCGCCGCGTGGGCGCGGTTTTCTCTCCTGATGCGAGCATTGGTCGGCATCTCCTGCTGCGTGAAGGCCTTCGGCATCTTCAACACGCCGAACCACGCGGCCTCTGACAGCTATGTGCGGGTGGTGCTGGGCCCGGTGGGCGGCGTGCCGGTGCTGGTGCCGGCGGGCGGCGAGGGATTGGTGGCCGATATCCTGCCGCGACTCGACGGGCTGATCCTGACTGGCAGCCGCTCCAACGTCTGGCCCGGCCATTATGATGGCCCGCCCCACGCCGAAGGCACGCCCGAGGACCAGGAGCGCGACGCCACCACCCTGCCGCTGATCCGTGGCGCCATCCAGGCCGGGGTGCCGCTGCTGGCCATCTGCCGCGGCATGCAGGAGCTGAACGTGGCGCTGGGCGGCAGCCTCGACCAGCGCATCCAGGACCTGCCGCGCCGGATGGACCATTCGACGCCGAGCGACCAGCCGATCCCGCTCGTCCGCACCGGCAAGGCCCATGCGGTGCGCCTCGCGCCCGGCCTGCTGCTGGCGGAACTGGCGGGGCGCCAGGAGGTTCCGGTCAACTCGCTCCACAACCAGGGGGTTCAACGCCTGGCGCCGCGGCTGGAGGCGGTGGGCTGGGCGCCCGATGGCACGGTCGAGGCCGTGCGTGTCCGCGAAGCGCGGAATTTCGCCTGGGGCGTGCAGTGGCACCCCGAATATGACTGGGAACGCGACGAATTCAGCCGCGCCATCTTCACGTCCTTCGGCGCCGCCTGTGCCGAAAGGGCGGCGGCACGCTTCGTTTTGCAGGCGGCAGAATAGGAGTGAGCAGGGCTACAGGTGGAAACCTGTTGGCTTCGTCCCAGCATGGTGCTAAGTTTTCTTAACTGGCGGGGCAACCTGCTGGTGGACGCGCCGGTTTCCCCTACCGGCTCGCCCGACCACTCCGATCGGTAGTGTACTGCACGGGCGCCCGACCACCCCCCTGGTCGGGCGCTTTTGCGTTCTACGCATGCCACCGGGGCTTTCGGCGCCAAGCCGTATACTTGCGTGCAAAACTTCTCATTTCACTCGAAGTCGGGTCAAGCCGGAAAGATTGCCGCGAGCCCGGCCTAATGATGATTTTCGGGCAAGGTGTGACCGGAGACACCGCGAATCCGCGCCCGGCCCGGTTTCTGACCGCGGCGAACCGCTCTAGACCGAAGGCGCAACGCCCCACCGTCATGTCCGGGAGCCCCCGTCTTGCCGCAATACGTCCTCACCCCGCCCGCCATCGCCGCCATCCCCGTCCAGGGCAGCGACGCCATGTTCCCGGTGCGCCGCATCTTCTGCGTGGGCCGCAACTACGCCGAGCACGCCATTGAGATGGGCAGCGACCCGACGCGCGAGCCGCCCTTCTACTTCACCAAGCCCGCCGACGCCGTGGTGATCAACGGCGCCGACATGCCCTACCCCTCCATGACCAAGTCCCTGCACCACGAGATGGAGCTGGTGGTCGCCATCGGCACGGGCGGGTCCAACATCGCGGTGGCCGATGCGCTGAAGCATGTCTGGGGCTATTGCGCGGGCCTCGACATGACCCGGCGTGACCTGCAGAACGAGGCCAAGAAGACCGGTCGCCCCTGGGACATGGGCAAGGGCTTCGACCACTCCGCCCCCATGGGCGCCCTGATGCCCGCCGGCAGCTTCGACCCCTCCAAGGGCAAGATCGAGCTGAAGGTGAACGGCAAGCAGCGCCAGGTGAGCGACCTCTCCAAGCTGATCTGGTCCGTGCCCGAGGTCATCGCCAATCTTTCCGAACTCGTGGCGCTCGCCCCCGGCGACCTCATCATGACCGGCACGCCCGAGAATGTGGCGGCCGTGGAGCGCGGCGATCTGCTGGAAGGCTATGTCGAGGGCGTGGGCGAGGTCCGCACCCGCCTGGTCTAAGGCGGGCCTGGTCTGATCCGCGCGGTTGCGGAACAACCCCGCGCCGTGCCAGGGAGGCGCCGTGCCTGACGACGCCCCCCTCCCCGAGGGCAGCCCCTGGACCACGCTCGGCTCCCGCACGCTGCTCGATGACCGATGGATCCGCCTGCGGGCGGACCATCTCCGCACCGCCACCGGGCATGAGATCTCGCCCTGGTATGTGCTGGACTATCCCGACTGGTGCGCCGTGGTGCCCCTGACCGCGGATGGCCTTGTGGTGATGGTCCGGCAATGGCGCCACGCGGCCCAGTGCTGGAGCCTGGAACTGCCCGGCGGCGTGATGGACGCGACCGATGCGGACCCCATCGCCGCTGGACGGCGGGAATTGCTGGAGGAGACGGGCTTCGGCGGCGGCGAATGGCGGGGGCTGTTCGCCGGGCCGCCCAACCCCGCCATCCAGACCAACCGGCTGCATGTGGTGCTGGCCACCGGGCTGCACCGCCTGGCCCCACCCGTCCCGGAACCCGGCGAGGCCATCCGTGTGGAACTGCATGACCCCGCCAGCCTGCTGGCCGCCCTGCCGCGCGGCGCAATGGGCCAGGCCATGCATGTCGGCGCGTTGATCCTGGGCCTGCAGGCGGCGGGCTGGCTCCGCTGCGAGGTCACTCCGCCCGGATCGTGAAGCGCAGCACCCGCGCCGCGCGGTCGTTCAGCGGCGCGGGCAGCAGGGCCAGCAGCCGCAGCAGCCAGCCCAGCGGGGCGGGGATGATGGCGCGCCCCCGGCCGCGGCGGATGGCGCGGGCGATGCGCGCGGCCATCGCCTCCAGCGGCAGTTTGCCCGGATGGGCGCCCTGGAAACGGTCGCTCATCTCGCTGGCGAAAAAGCCCGGCGCCACGCAGGTCACCCCCACGCCGAGGGGCGAAAGCCGCGCGCGCAGCGCCTCGCCATAGGCCCAGAGCCCGGCCTTGGAGGCCGAATAGGCCGGGCTGTCCGGCAGCCCCTGGAAGCCCGCCACCGAGCCGATCAGCACCACGCGCCCCGCCCGCCGCGCCACCATGCCGGGCAACAGCGGCTCCACTGTATGGATGGCGCCCATGAGGTTCACGCCCAGCACGCGCTCGGCGCTGGCCCAGCCCTCCAGCCCGCCATCGGGGCGCGTGCCGCCGGTCACGCCAGCATTGGCGATGACGAGGGTGAAGGGGTGCGCCGCCTCCCATTCCGCCAGGATGGACGCGAGGCGGGGCGCGTCGCGCACGTCGCAGGTGGCGGTGGCAACGGTGGCGTCGCGCGCCGTGCAGTCCTGCGCCACCCGCGCCAGCGCCACGCCGTCCCGCGCCAGCAGGCAGAGATGCGCGCCGGGCGCGGAAAATTCCCGCGCCAGCGCCGCCCCCAGCCCGCGCGAGGCGCCGGTGATGAGGATGTTCAGCGCTGCCAAAGCCCGAAATGCCGCACCTGACGCAGCAGCCAGCCCTGCGGCCGCCACCACAGCCGGTCATAGAGGCGGCGCCCCGTGGGCAAGGGCGGCCAGGCCTCGTGCTGACCCAAACGGTCCAGCAGGGTCTCGGGTGGGCAGGGCAGGCCGGTCACGGGGTCCGTGTAGCGGGGGTAGAGCAGCAGGGCGCCGGCCACCAGCGCATCGAGGCTGAGGGGTCGGCCACGGCGGGGCGGGGGCTTGCGGTCGGTGGTCAGCCCCCAGCCGGCATAGAAGGGCTGCCCATAGGTGGTGACGCGAAGGCCCCGCAGCAGCGCCTCGAAGCCGGCCAGGCTGGTGAGGGTATGCACCTCCTCCACCTGGGCGAAGAGGGTCGCGATGTCGCCTTCGGGCAGGAAGACGTCGGCGAATGCCAGTGCCTCGCCCCGGGTGACGTAGCCGCGGCGATAGCCCGTCTGCACGTCGGGATGCGGCCGATAGGCGATCCAGGCGGTGGGATTGGCGGCGCGCACCGCCTCCAGCAGTTCGAGGTTGCGGCGGATGCCGGCACCCCCCAGCCGGACGGAGGCGTCATCCTCCACCTGGCCCGGCACCAGGATGCGCGGGCGCCCGCCCGCCGCCTCCGGCACCTGCGGCCGCGGGCCGCCGCGCAGGTTGTACTTGGTCAGCCCGAGCGCCACGATGCGCGCGCGAAAGGCCCGCGCGCGTTCCAGCAGGTCCGGCGGGAAGTCGGTGTTGGTGAGGATGCGCTCCAGCAGGCTCTGCGCCCCCGGGTCGTAATGCGGCGCATAGGGGTCCACGCAGAGCGAGCCCGCGGTGACGAAGTTCACCCCCAGCCCGACCGAGCGCACGAAGCCATCCTCCACATGCAGCAGCGGCACGCCTGCCGCGGCGCAGCGGGCCGCGAAGCCGGGGGGCAGGCGGGTGGCCCAGGCGGCGATGGCGCCCTTGCGGGTATGGCGCAGGGCCAGCGCCAGCGCCGCCTCGGCCGAGGCGGCGAAGGGCGGCGCGCCCGCCGGCCCCGTGAAGGCCTCGCGCATGGCGCCCTGCTTCCAGCGGTCCATCCCGACCAGCGCCGCCACCTGCGCGTTCTCGGCCGCGCGGTCGTACCAGAGTTCGCGCAGCAGCTCCGCGCCGCCCGGCGGAAGGGGGCGGTCCGAGAAGGGATCGGTCCAGCCGCCCTCGGGGTGTGGCCGCAGCGCGGCCCGCCATGCCTCCGGCATTTCGGTCAGGGCGGAGACGGGCTGCAGCATGCGGCGGGGCCTGCCTTTCAGCATTTGCGGAGGGCGCTGCGCCGATATATGACTTCGGACCGACGCTCGGCCAGCCCGACCGCGTTCCTTTCATAAGGAAAGTACCGTTGCGGACCTCCGTTCTTCCCCTGCTGCTCGTCGCGGGCCTTCTTTCCGGTTGTGGAACCAGCGCGGCCCGCTTCCTGCCGCTGGACTTCAGTGGTTCCCAGGCCGGCAACCCGGCGGTGGGGCCTGGTGGCGTCGCCGCGGTGGCGCAGCCCGAGGATCCGTTGTCCCTTTTCGCCGCTTCGGCCCGCCCGGGGCAGCCCGGCACGGTGCAGGGCCAGCCGGCCCGGATCGTGCGGGTCTACAATGCGGCCAGCGGGCGTGAGTGCCGCGAAGTCCTGCTGGGCTCTGGCACCACGGAGCGCACGGCGGTCGTCTGTCGCACGCCGGAGGGCAGCTTCGTGGCCGCGCGCCCGCTGCTGCGGGGGAGCGCGCGCTAGGTGGCATTGCAGCCCACCATCGTCGAGGATCGCAGTTTCGGCCGCGCCTTGAAGATACAGCTGGGCGTTCTGGGCGCATTGATGATGCGCGACCTGCACACGCGCTATGGGCGGCGCAATGTCGGCTTCATCTGGCTTTTCGTGGAGCCGGCCCTGCTGGGCGTGTTCGTGGCCGGCATGCGCGTGCTGCGGGAGAGCATGGTGCCCGGTGGGCTGAACATCATCGGCTTCGCCGTCATCGGCTACGTGGTCTTCTACGCGTTCCGCAGCATCGTGAGCCGGGCGCCCTCCGCGGCCGAGCAGAACGAACCCCTTCTCTGGCACGCCCGCGTCACCCTCGAGGACGTGATGATCGCGCGGACCCTGCTCGAGACGGGTGCGGTGACGATGGCGACCATCGTCTTCCTGATCGGCATCGGCATCTACTTCGGCGATTGGCCGACCAGCTGGGTGCAGATGGGCATCGGCATCATCATGATGGCGCTGCTGGGGCATGGCGTGGCGCTGATCGTGCTCGCGCTGACCCGGTTCGGCGTCTCGGTGGTGGAGCGCATCGTCCACCCCGTGCTCTACATCTCCATCGTCTTCACCGGCGTGTTCTACATGGTCTGGTGGATGCCCTACCAGTTCCAGCGGATTACGCTGATGCTGCCGATCATCCACATCTTCGAGTTCATCCGCGAGGGACAGTTCGGGCCCGGGCAACCCTACCATTATGACCTGGGCTATGTCTGGATCTGGATCATCCTGCTCAACGTCTATGGCGGCTTCGCCCTGCGCCGCGCCAAGCCGCATCTCGAGGTGTGAGGGCCTGCCGTGTTGAGGCTCACCTCCGTCCGCAAGACCTTTGTCGATGACGGCCTGGTCCGGGAAGTGCTGCGCGGCGTGAACGCCACCTTCCAGGTGGGCGACACGGTGGGCATCCTGGGGCGCAACGGCGCGGGCAAGTCCACGCTGATGCGGATCCTGGCCGGGGTGGAGAAGCCGAGCTCGGGCCTGATCGAACGGCACATGTCGGTCTCCTGGCCGCTGGGCTATTCGGGTGGCGTGCACCCCGCCCTGACCGGGGCGGACAATGCCCGTTTCATCGCCCGCATCTATGGCCGGCCCACGGAGTGGACCGTGGATTTCGTGCGCGACTTCGCCGAGCTGGACGAGGAGATCCATGCCCCGGTGCGGACATATTCCTCCGGCATGAAGTCGCGCCTCAGTTTCGCGCTGTCGCTGGCGGTGGATTTCGACTGCTATCTGCTGGATGAGATCACCTCCGCCGGCGATGCGCGGTTCAACGCGAAATGCCAGCAGGCGCTGCTGTCACGCCGACGCCGCAGCGCCTTGATTTTGGTGTCGCACAATGCCGATACGGTACGGACTTTCTGCCGCTATGCGGCGGTATTGAACGGGGGTAGATTGTACTTCCATGAAAATATGGACGAAGCTTTCCGCGTCTACGAGCAACTCTAGCGCGGGTGGCTCTGGTTCGGGCGGTCCCCGTTCGGCCAGCCCCCGTTCGGCTGGTTCTGGGATGGGCACGGCTGACGCGCGGACGGCGGGTGCGGGACCGCACCCCATCCCGCTGAAAGGCCTGCGCGCGCAGCCAGCGATGAGCGGCGCGGCGGGGCGTTTGTCCCGTGGCCGCCCGCCGGGCATCGACCTGGGTTTCCCGGCCGGCACCATGGCCGCCGACACGCCCCGGCGTCGCCTGGGCGCGATATTGCGGCAATATCCCTACACCTTCGCCGTGATCCTGCCGACGTTGTTGGCGGCGCTGTACTTGTTCTTCTATGCGACTCCACAATACATCTCGGAGAGCCGCTTCCAGATCAAGACCCAGTCCAGCATGACCGGGACGCTGGGTGTGGACATGCTCAGCGGCCGCGCCGGCATCGGGTCGAGCGAGAGTGAGAATGCCGTGCGCGACCACCTGCTCTCGCACGACGCGCTGCGCGCCGTGCGGGAGCGGATGGACCTGGTCGCGGTGTTCCGCCCCCCGCAGGCGGATATCTATTCGCGCCTGTGGTGGTCCAACCCCACGGCCGAGCGTCTGCTCGACCATTTCCGCCACCAGGTGCGCGTGGTCCCGGACGCCTATACGGGCATCGTCACCCTGACCGCGCGGACCTATTCCCCCGGGGAAAGCCAGGCATTGGCCAACAACCTGCTCCAGATCGGGGAAGAGTGGGTCACGCGCGTCAATCAGCGCATGCTGGACGAGACGCTGCGCGCCTCGCGCGAGGTGGTCGAGCGTGCCGAGCGCCGGGTGACCGAGTCCGCCACGGCCGTGACGCAGTTCCGCCAGCGTGAACTGGCGCTCAACCCGACGCGCTCGGCCGAAATGGCGGTGGGCAACATCGGCGGGCTGGAGGGCGAAGCCACCCGCCTGCGCTCCGAACTCCAGCAGGCGCAGGCCTTCACGCGGGCCGACGCCCCGTTGATCCAGAACCTGCGCAGCCGCATCGCGGCCATCGAGACCCAGATCCGCGAGGAGCGCGCGCGTCTGTCCAATGCCGACCAGGGCGTGACCCAGCAGGTGGCGGGCTTCGAGCGCCTGGTGCTGGAGCAGGACCTGGCCAATCGCGGCCTGGCCGCCGCCATGGCCGGGCTGGAGACCGCCACGGCCAACGCGCAGCGCCAGCAGATCTTCCTCCAGCGGGTGGTGGAGCCGAACTATGCCGAGCGCTCGCTCTATCCGAAGCCCGTGCTGTTTACCGGCTATGTTTTCGCCGGGCTCTCGCTGGTCTATGGGCTATTGTGGCTGTTGGTTGCCGGGGTGAGAGAACATGCGTCTTGAGTGGAATTTCCTGGCGGCGCTGTCCGTCTGCCTGATCACGGCCTCGGGCGCCTTCGCCCAGGCGGGGATGACGACCCAGCAGTCGGCGCAGCAGCGTGCGCTGCAGGGGCAGGCGACGCAGCAGGGCGCGCAGCAGAGGCAGGCAACAGCGCCGGGCGCCGCCGCGGTGCAGGGGCTGATGCTCGGCGCGCAGCCAGGCGCCACGGGCACGGCCCGCGCCGGCACGGAGACCGAGGCCGAGGCGGGGGCCGGCATCACATTGCCGCTGGGCGAGGCCATGCGGCCCGCGGGGCTGCCCATGGCGGTGTTCGGCGCGGCGCTGTTCACCGGGACCGCCACCTCGACCTCCGATGTGCCCAATCCGAACTACATCCTCGCCATCGGCGACCGGCTGAACGTGCGCGTCTGGGGCGCGGTGGAGGCCGAGGTCTCTGGCATCGTGGACCCCGAGGGCAATTTCTTCCTGCCCAATATCGGTCCCGTGCGCGTGGCCGGCACCCGGGCCGGTGACCTGCAGTCCACCATCGAGAACGAGCTTCGCCGCACCTACACCCAGCAGGTGCAGGTCTATGCCGTGCTGGTCTCGGCGCAGCGAATCGGCGTCTTCGTCACGGGCTTCGTCCGCATGCCGGGCCGGTTCAGCGGGTCCGCGGCCGACAGCGTGCTGGAATTCCTGGTGCGCGCCGGCGGGGTGGACCCGACGCGCGGCAGCTACCGCGACATCACCGTCATGCGGGGTAACCGCAACGTGGCGACGGTGGACCTCTACCGCTTCCTGATCGACGGCCGCCTGCCCACGCTTCGCATGCAGGATGGCGACACGGTGCTGGTGGGCCGGCAGCGCGCCCTGGTGGGCGCCACCGGCGCGGTGCGGAACAACTTCCTCTTCGAGGTGCCCGGCCGCGTGATGTCGGGGCGCGAGCTGACGGAATATTCGCGCCCGCTGCCCGCCGCCACCAACGCCGTGATCCAGGGCAGCCGCGATGGCCGCCCCTTCTCGCGCTATGTCAGCCTCAATGACTTCCAGCGCGTGACCCTGACGGACCAGGACACCGTCACCTTCATCACCGACAGCCCCGCCCAGACCATCCGCGTGACGGTCGAGGGCAGCCGCATCGGTCCCTCCGTGCTGGTGGCCGACCGCGAGGCGACGCTGTGCCAGGCGCTGGACTACATCGCCGTGGACCCGACCCTGGCCGACACCTCCAGCGTCTTCCTGCTGCGGACCAGCGTGGCCAACCAGCAGCGCCGCGCGCTGAACGAGGCGGCCGATCGGCTGGAACGCCAGCTCTTCACCGCCATCTCCCAGACCCAGGGCGTGGCCGCCATCCGCAACACCGAGGCGCAGCTGGTCTCGACCTATCTCCAGCGCGCCCGCACCGCGACCCCCGACGGCCGCGTGGTGGTGATGGACAGCCAGGGCCGCTGCGGCGCCCTGCGCCTGGAAGAGGGCGACGTGATCGTGATCCCGGAGCGGAGCAACACCGTCTTCGTCTCGGGCGAGGTGGGGGCGCCGCGCTCCATCATCTGGCAGCCCAACCTGCGGGCGGAGGACTACATCGCGCAGGCGGGTGGCTTCAGCGAACGCGGCAGCGCGAGCAACCTGCTGATCCGCCGCCCCTCGGGCGAGCGGGTGGTGGACACGCGCGCGGCGCTGCGCCCGGGTGACGAGATCATCGCGCTGCCGCGCCTCGATCCGCGCTACCTGCAGCTGGGTATGGACCTGACGCAGATCGTGTTCCAGACGGCGCTGGCGGCCCGGGCGTTCCAGTAGCGGGGCCTTCCAGTAGGGGGTCCAGTAGGCGCCAACCGCGTCAGCGGGCGGTGGCGGCCAGCCAGCCGCCGCCCGCCACCAGCAGCAGCGCGATGCCCAGCGTGGCGGTGAGGGCGCCCTCGCCCGCCACGGCCAGCAGCAAGGTGGAAGCCACGGGCACCGCATAGGCCAGCGTGCCCAGCAGACGCGGGTCGCCGCGCTTCATCCCCGCATCCCAGAGGAAGAAGGCCAGGCCCACCGGCCCCAGCCCCAGCAGCAGCGTGGCCAGGGCCTGGGCGGCATCGGGCCAGACCGTCGCCTCGAAGCCCAGATGCGCCAGCGCCGCCAGCAGCGCCGCGCCGCCGCAAAACCCGGCCACCGCCTCGGTCGGTACGGCGGAGAGGCGTTGCGCCGTCACGGAATAGAGCGCCCAGACCACCGCGCAGCCGATGGCGCAAAGGAAGCCCAGCCACACGCTGGCCGGCGCGCCGGCCGAAAACCCCGCGCCGCCGCCCAGCAGCAGCACGCAGCCCGCGAAGCCCAGCGCCACGCCCAGCAGCCGCCGCGCCCCCAGCCGCAGCCCCAGGATGGGCGCCGAGAACAGCACGATCAGCAGCGGCCAGAGGTAGTTCAGCAGGTTCGCCTCGATGGCCGGGGCCATGGCGAGGGCCGCGAAATACAGCGCGTGATAGCCGAACAGCCCGCCCACCCCATGCGCCCAGGCGATGGGGCTCTGGCGCAGCGCCGAAAGCCGCCCGCGTGCCGCCACCACGGCGATGCCCGCCATGGCGGCCACCGCGAAGCTCATGGCCGTGAGTTGCAAGGGCGGAATGCCGGCCGCAAGCCTGGAAAGCAGCCCCAGGAAGGCCCAGAGCGCCAGCGCGCCCACCCCCAGCAGCGTGGCGTTCATGGCCTCAGGCCGGCGCGCCCGGCAGGGGGTGGTAGGGCAGGGGGGCGAAGCGCGTGGGGTAGAAATCCATTTTCCCCCAGACGCCGCCGGTCACATAGGGGTCCTCGGCCCAGAAGGCGCGGGCCTCCGCCACCGTGGCGTGGCGGGTGATGGCGATGCTGCCCACCATCTCGCCCTTCGCGTCCAGCAGCGCGCCGCCGCAGGCCAGGGTGCCGTCCTCGGCGAAGGCGTGCACGCGGTCGAAATGGCCGGGGCGGGCCGCGGTGCGGCGGGTGGCGGCGCCCTCCTGGTCCTCGGCCACCAGCACGCAATGGGTCATGGCGCTGGGCATGGGGCCGGAGGGCAAGGGCTGGTAGGGAAGGGGGGCGATGCGGAAGGGCCGCATCTGGTAGGAGAGCCACACGCCGTCGCGCGCGAAGGGCTCCTCCATCAGGTATTCGCGGGTGCCGAGTTCGTCCTCGCCGCCCAGGATCATGACGGAGCCGGCGACCGAGCCATCCTCGCGGAACAGCGGCACGGCCAGGTTGAGACGCCCCGCCTCCGCCCAGCGGGAGATCACCTTGAGGTGCCGGTCGCGCGCGGCGGCGCGGCGGGCGGGGGCCTCGGCATCCTCGCCGTCCCAGCCCAGGATCACATGGCCCATCGAACGCCCTCCGTTACCGCCGCAGCTCCATCTGGATCGGCCCCTCGCGCTCGCCATTGGCGAACTGGTCCACCATGGCGTTGCCCGTGTGGCCCAGCGCCTCGGCATGGCCGGCCCAGATGATGCGGCCCTTGTGGATCATGGCCGCATGGTCGCCGATGCGGCGCGCGCTGGCCATGTCATGCGTGATGGAAAAGGCGGTGGCGCCCAGCTTCTCCACGCAATCCACGATCAACCCGTCAATCACCGCGCCCATGATGGGGTCGAGGCCGGTGGTGGGCTCGTCGAAGAAGATGATGTCGGGCTTGGAGGCGATCGCGCGGGCCAGGGCCACGCGCTTCTGCATGCCGCCCGAAAGCTCGGAGGGGGAAAGGTCGCCCACGCTGGCCGCCAGGCCCACCTGCGCCAGCACCTCGGCCGCGCGGTCGCGCGCGGCGCGGCGGGTGATGCGGTTCTGCGCCAGAAGCTTGAAGCAGACGTTTTCCCAGACCGGCAGGCTGTCGAACAGCGCCCCGTTCTGGAACAGCATCCCCGTGCGGTCGAGCAGTTCGGCGCGGTCGCGGCGGGAGAGGCGCGTCACGTCGCGCCCGTCAATCTCCACCACGCCGTCATCGGGCGGGATCAGCCCCAGGATGCACTTGATGGTGACGGACTTGCCCGAGCCCGAGCCGCCCAGCAGCACCATCGAATGCCGCGCCGCGACGTCGAGGTCCACGCCGTCCAGCACCACCTTCTCGCCGAAGGATTTCCGTAGGCCCCGGAGCCTGATCTTGAGGTTCGCGCTCACCGGGAGAAGAACGCCTGGGTCAGCACATAGTCGAAGGCCAGGATCAGGATGGAGGCCGCCACCACCGCCTTCGTGGTCGCCTTGCCCACGCCCTGCGCACCGCCCTGGCTCTGGTAGCCATACCAGCAGCCCATCAGCGTGATGAGGAAGCCGAAGACCCCGGCCTTGATGAGGCCGCTGATCACGTCCATCGCCTCCAGCACGTCCCAGCTGCCGCTGAGATAGGCGGGGCCGGCGAAGCCGAGGCTCAAGGTCGCCACCAGGAAGCCGCCCATCACGCCCAGCGTGTTGGCCACCACCACCAGCAGCGGCAAGGCCAGCGTGCCGGCCAGCAGCCGCGGCGCGACCAGGTATTTCATCGGTTCGGTGGAGAGGGTCCGCAGCGCGTCGATCTGGTCGGTGACGCGCATGGTGCCGATCTCGGCCGCCATCGCCGCGCCGACACGCCCGGCCACGATCAGCCCGGTGAGGACCGGCCCCAATTCGCGCGTGATGGAGAGCACCACCACCGAGGCCACGGCACTTTCCGCGTTGAAGCGGGCGAAGCCGGTGTAGGTCTGCAGCGCCAGCACCATGCCGGTGAACAGCGCCGTCAGCGCCACCACGGGCAGGGAGAAATAGGCGATCTCGACGAAATGCCGCAGGAATTGCCGCGGCCCATAGGGTGGGCGGAACAGCTGGGCCAGGGCATTGGCGGCGAAGATCACCAGCGCGCCCACATGCGCGCTGGCGCCCATCACCGCGCGGCCGAGCCCGGCCACAATGTCGATTGGTGCGGTCATGCCGGCAGATAACGCCTTGTGTAGCGCGCACCAAGCGAGGTCAGCACCTCGTAGCCGATGGTGCCGGCCAGCGCCGCCACCGCATCGGCATCCTGCGCGGGGCCCAGCACCTCGACCGTCTCGCCCACTTGCGCGGCGGGGATATCCGTCACGTCATAGGTGGTGAGGTCCATGGAGACGCGGCCCACCAGCGGCGCGCGCTGCCCATGCAGCACCCCGAAGCCCTGGCCCGACTGCGCGCGCAGCCAGCCATCGGCATAGCCGAGTGCCACGGTGGCGATGCGGGTGGGGCGCGCGGCCGTCCAGCCGGCGCCATAGCCCACCGTGGCCCCCGCGGGGATGTCGCGCAGCTGCAAGATGGGCACCTCCAGCCGAACAACGGCTTCCATGGGGTTCGGCTGCCCAGGGATAGGGTTGATGCCATAGAGGGCGCAACCCGGCCGTGCCAGGTCGCTGACGAATTGCGCCCCCAGGAAGAGGCCGGAGGAATTGGCCAGGCTGCGGGGCAGGGTCGGCAGCCGGGCGCAGGCGGTGGCGAAGCGTTCGGCCTGCAACCCATTGAGAATATGGGAGGCTTCGTCCGCGCAGGCCAGGTGCGTCATCACATAGCGCAGGCGAAGCGCAGCCATCGGCGTGGGGTCGGCGGCCAGCGCGTCCAGCTCCGACGCATCGAGGCCGAGGCGCGACATGCCTGTATCCAAGTGCAACAGGCCTTCACCCCCCGCATGGGCGCGCAGGTCATCAAGGCTGTTCAGCACGGGCGTGAGGCGCGGGTGGGCGCCGGGCGCGAAGCCGTTCAGCACGGCCACCATGGGGAGGGGGCCGATCGCGTCGCGCACCGCCTCGCCCTCGGCGGGGTGGGCCACGAAGAAATGCGCGCAGCCGGCGGCGTGCAGGGCCTGGGCCACGGGCACGGCGCCCAGCCCATAGCCATCGGCCTTCACCACGGCGGCGACGGCGCCGGGGGCGTGGCGTTCGCAGAGGCGGCGCCAGTTCCGCACCACCGCGCCGAGATCCACCGTCAGCAGGCCTTGTTCCATCACCCGTCCGATCTTCGCCGGCGTATGCCGGCGCATCGCTAATCCCCGTATTGCGGTGCGTGGACCGTGTCGAGGTCCCCGAAGCGGGTGAATTCCGCCTCGAAGAACAGCGGGATGGTGCCGGTGGGCCCGTGGCGCTGCTTGGCCAGGATCAGGTCGGCGCGGTTGTGGGCGCGCTCCATGTCGGCCTGCCAGCGTTCCATGGCCTGCTGGAACTTCCCCTCATCGGGGAAGGCCGCGATCTTGGGCTCGCGCTGCTTCAGGTAGTAGTCGTCGCGATAGACGAACATGACGGCGTCCGCGTCCTGCTCGATCGAACCGGATTCACGCAGGTCCGACAGCATGGGCCGCTTGTCCTCGCGCTGCTCCACCGCGCGCGAGAGCTGGGAGAGCGCCATGACCGGCACCGCCAGCTCCTTCGCGATGGCCTTCAGCCCCTGGGTGATCATCGAGATTTCCAGCACGCGCGATTCCGGCCGCGTCCCCACGCTGGGCCGCATGAGCTGGAGGTAGTCCACCACCACCATCTTCAAACCGCGCGTGCGCGCGATGCGCCGGCAGCGCGTGCGCAGCGCCGAGAGCGTGATGGCCGGCGTGTCGTCGATCATGATGGGCAGCGTGGCCAATTCGCGGCTGACCGCCACGAAGTTGTCGAACTCCCGCTGGCTGATCTCGCCGCGGCGGATGCGGTCGCCGGGGATGCGGCTCGCTTCGGAGAGAAGGCGGTTGGCCAGCTGGTCCGCGCTCATTTCCAGCGAGAAGATGACGACGGCCGGCACCTTGGCGCCCGTGTTCTCGGCCAGCACCGCCTTGGCCGCGCCGAAGGCGATCTTGGTGGCCAGCGCGGTCTTGCCCATGCCGGGGCGTCCCGCCAGCACCAGCAAATCCGAGGGGTGCAGCCCACCCGTCTTGGCGTCGAAGTCGCGCAGGCCGCTCGGCAGGCCGGAGACGCCGCCGCCGCGCTGCATGGCGGCGTTGGCCGTCTCGATCGCGTGCGCCATGGCGCGCTCGAAGCTGATGGCGCCGCCCTCCGTGGCCTTCTCGGTCGCCAGGTCGAAGAGGCGTTGTTCCGCGGCCTCGATCTGCTCCTTGCCGGGGAGGTCCTCGTCGGGGTCGGTGCCGAAGGCGCGGTTCACCACCTGCTCGCCCAGGTCCACGAGTTCGCGGCGGAGCCAGCAATCATGGATCAGCCGGCCATATTCGCCCGCGTTGACGATGCCGACCATGGCCGAGAGCAGCTGCGCCAGGTAGGCGGGGCCACCCACCTCCGCCAATTCGCCCGAATGCTCGAAGACATTGCGTAGCGTGACGGCGTCGGCCAGCTGCCCGTTCTCCACGCGCCTGGCGATGGCGGCGTAGATGCGGCCATGCACGGAATCGGCGAAATGCGCGGGTTCGAGGAATTCCGCCACACGCTCATAGGCCTTGTTGTTGGCCAGCAGCGCGCCCAGCAGCGCCTGCTCGGCCTCCAGGTTGGCGGGGGGCAGGCGGACGCCCATGCCGAAGCCGCCCGCCTCTTGGGAGCCAGATTTACGCGGAGGAATATTGTTCATGCGCGCCAAGGGTATCCCCTTCCGCCCGAGTCCCGCACCTGTGGATAGCTGTGGATAACGGGGATCAATCCCGCCGCCACGCCAGCAAGGCCAGCAGGGCCGCGCCGCACATCGCCGCCATGGCCAGGAAAACCAGGCCGCCAAGTGCGGCGAAAACCTGCCCGGACAGCCACATGACCACGCCCATGGTGGCGCTGACCCCGGCCGAGAGCAGGGTCTGCGCCCGGCCCGACAATTCCGCCGGCAATCGGATCATGGCGCGCATGGCGGCCAGGTGCATCACGCCGAAGGTGGCGGCGTGCAGGGTTTGCAGCAGCAGCAGGGCGATGGGGTCCGCCGTCACCGCCGTCAGCCCCCAGCGCAGCACGCCGGCACTCGCCGCGATGGCCACCAGGGCACGCAGGCCCAGCAGGTCCACCAGCCGCCCGCCGCGCAGGAAGAGCAGCACCTCCGCCACCACCCCCACGCCCCACAGCACCCCGATGAAGCCGGCCGACAGCCCCGCCGCCTGCCAATGCAGCGTCGAGAAGCCGTAATAGGCCGCGTGGCTCGCCTGGATCAGCGCGGAGACCAGCAGCACGCGGCGGAACAGCGGTTCGCGCAGCGGCGCCCAGAGCCCGCCCCGTGGCGTGGCGCGGCGCGGCCCGGGCGGCGGCAGGGCCAGCGCCGCAAGGGCCGTCAGCAGCATGGCCCCGGCCAGGATCCAGGCCACGGCGCGCGCCCCGGCCCATTCGGTGGCCTGCCCCGCCGCCACCGCGCCCAGGATGAAGGTGATGGAGCCCCAGGCCCGCACCCGCGCATAGTCGAAGCCCCCCGCCCGCACCGCCCCGGCCGCCTGGCTGTCCGAGAGGGGAATGATGGGCGCGGCCGCCGCGCTGTGCAGCAATTGCACCGCCAGCAGCAGCACGAGGCCCGCCAACAGCCCGAACCCCACCGCCGCCAGCGCCGCCAGCAGGCAGGCCAGGGCCAGCAGGCGGCGCATATCCGCCACCTGGTCCGCCAGTCGCCCCGAGAGCGGGCCGGCCACCAGCCGCACCATGGCCCCCGCCGCCAGCACGGTGCCGATCTGCTCGGGCGTCAGCCCGCCATCCGTCAGGATGGCCGGCAGGAAGGGCAGCATGGCGCCGAAGCCCAGGAACTGGGCGCCGAAAAGGAGGGCGAAGCGCCGGGGGGTGTTCACGCGCCGCACTCTCGCCGTGCGACGGCGGCGTTGCAATCACCGCCGCATGCGCCATAACGACCCGGATAGCGTCCGGAACCATGGCCCACATGTTCGACCCCCGCGTGAAAGCGATCCTCGGCCCCACCAATACGGGCAAGACGCATCTGGCGATGGAGCGTCTGCTCGCGCACGCCTCGGGCATCATCGGCTTCCCGCTGCGCCTTCTGGCGCGCGAGAACTATGACCGCATGGTGGCCGCCAAGGGCGAGAAGCACGTCGCCCTCATCACCGGCGAGGAAAAGATCATCCCGCCCGAGGCCAAGTGGTTCGCCTGCACCGTCGAGGCCATGCCGCTCGACCGCCGCGCCGAATTCCTGGCGGTGGACGAGATCCAGCTTTGCGCCGACCCCGACCGCGGGCACATCTTCACCGACCGGCTGCTGCACGCACGCGGGCTGGTGGAAACCATGTTCATGGGCGCGGAGACCATCCGCCCCCTGCTGCAACGCCTCGTCCCCCAGGTGGAGATCGAGACGCGGCCGCGCCTGTCGCAGCTCACCCACACCGGCCCCGCGAAGCTGACCAAGCTGCCGCCGCGCAGCGCCGTCGTCGCCTTCAGCGCGGCCGAGGTCTATGCCATCGCCGAGGCCATCCGCCGCC
Organism: Roseococcus suduntuyensis; assembly: GCF_014196305.1. Lineage (GTDB taxonomy): Bacteria > Pseudomonadota > Alphaproteobacteria > Acetobacterales > Acetobacteraceae > Roseococcus > Roseococcus suduntuyensis. The sequence goes on along the minus strand of NZ_JACIDJ010000001.1, from coordinate 293,535 downwards.
GGCGCGGCGGCTGCGCGGTGGTGATGGGGCGCCTCTCGCCCCGCACCCGCAACGCCCAGGTCAAGATGTACCAGGACCGCGAGGTGGACTTCCTGGTGGCGACGGACGCCATCGGCATGGGCCTGAACATGGACGTGGACCATGTGGCCTTCGCCAATTTGCAAAAGTTCGACGGCCACGCGCCCCGGATGCTGACGGCGCAGGAGGCCGCGCAGATCGCCGGCCGCGCGGGCCGCGGCATGCGCGACGGCAGCTTCGGCGTGACGGGCGATTGCGCGCCCCTGCCCGAGGAGATGATCGAGAAGATCGAGAACCACAATTTCGAGCCGCTGCAGGCGCTGGCCTGGCGCAACAGCAACCTCGACTTCACGAGCCTCGATGGGCTGCTGGACAGCCTGGGCGCCCCGCCGCCCCAGCCCGGCCTGACCAAGGGCAATGACGCGACCGACCACATCACCCTGAACCACCTGGCGCGCGAGGCGGATATCCGCCGCCTCGCCTCCTCGCGCACGCGCATTGCGCTGCTGTGGGAAACCTGCCAGGTGCCGGACTTCCGCAAGCTGGCGGATGACAGCCACACCCGGCTCTGCGCGCGCATCTTCACGCATCTGGTGGAGGATGGCGCGCTGCCGTCGGACTGGATCGCGTCACAGATCGCCGCCTGCCGCAGCATCGAGGGCGACCTCGACACGCTGATGGCGCGCCTCTCGCACATCCGCGTCTGGGCCTATGTGGCCGCCCGCGCCGACTGGGTGCGCGACGCCGCCGCCCAGCAGGAGGCCGCCCGCGCCGCCGAGGACCTGGTCAGCGACGCCCTGCACGAACGCCTGACGGCCCGCTTCGTGGACCGCCGCGCCGCCCACCTGATCCGCCGCCTGGACGACACGGCGGAAGAGGTGCTCAGCGCCGTCAACCGCCAGGGCGAGGTGGTGGTGGAAGGCCACAAGGTCGGCCGTATCCTGGGCTTCGACTTCATCCCCGAGCCCGGCGAGGGCGGCGAGGAGGAGAAGAAGCTGGTCCTGCGCGCCGCCCGCCGCGCGCTGGCCCAGGAAATGCCGCGCCGACTGGCCGCGCTGGAAGTGGCCAAGCCCGAGGCCTTCGCGCTCACCCCAGAGCATCGCGTCACCTGGGACGGCGCCGAGATCGCGCGCCTGAAGATGGGCACCGAGCCGGGCAAGCCGCTGATCGAGGTGAACGCCTCGGAATACCTGGACGGCGCCCAGCGTGAGCGGGTGCGCGCCAAGCTCGCCGCCTTCATCGAGGGCGTGCTGGCCAAGGACCTCGCGGCCCTGACCACGGTGGAAACCAAGGCCGCCGAGGACAACACGCTGCGCGGCCCCGCCTTCCAGCTGCGCGAGACGCTGGGCCTCAAGCCCGGCGACACGCGCAACAACATCGGCCAGGAGGTGCGGACCAAGCTCAAGGCCATCGGTATCCGCGCCGGTCGCTTCGCCCTCTATGTGCCGGAGGCGCTGAAGCCGCGCCCCATGGGGCTGCGCGCGCAGCTCTGGGCGCTGAGCCATGACATCCCGACGCCGCCGCTGCCCGCGCCGGGCCTGGTCTCCATCCCGGCCGATGGGGTGATGGCGCTGCAATGGCCGCCGGGCTTCGCCGAGATCATGGGCTGGGTGCCGGCCGGCCCGGTGCTGGTGCGCCTGGACGTGGCCGAGCGCGTGGCCGCCGAACTGGGCTACCTCACGCGCCGCGCCCCCGCCCCCCTGCCGCCCGAGACGCTGGGCCGCTTCGGCATCCGTGGCGAGATGCTCAGCCCCGTGCTGGCGGGCCTCGGCTTCCGCCTGATCGAGAGTGTGCCGCTGGAGGAAGGCGTGGAGGGCCCGCCGGCCCCCACCATGGTCGCCTGGGCCCGGCCCGAGCGCCCGCCCCGGCGCGAGGGCAACCGTGGCCGTCCTGACCAGCGCCAGCGCGGCCCGCGCCGCGACGGTGCCCCGGCCGGCGAGGGCGCCCCCGCCGCCGAGGGCGAGGCCCCGCGCCCCGCCCGCCAGCGCCGCGAATTCCCGAAGGGTCCGCGCGGCCCGCGCCCGGAAGGCGCCGAGGCTCCGCGCCCCGATGCGCCCCGCCCGGAAGGTCAGCGTCCCGAAGGCCAGCGCCCGGAGGGGCAACGGCAGGACGGCCCCCGCGGCGACCGCCGCCCCGACCGGCCCCGCCAGGACGGGCCCCGTGGGGAGGGCTTCCGCAAGGACGGCCCCCGCCCCGACCGCGGCCGCCGCGACGGCCCCCCGCGCGACCGGGACCGTGGCCCGGGCGGCCCCGAGACGCGGACCTTCTTCGAGGACCGCCCCGCCGCCAAGGCCGAGGACAGCCCCTTCGCCGCCCTGCTGAAGCTCAAGCTCAAGTAGTCCATGGCCGAAGGTGGCGCGCCCTTCCTGCGGCTCGACACCTGGCTCTGGCATGCGCGGCTGGCGAAGACTAAGGGGGAATGCGCCCGGCTGATCGAGGGGGGCGGCTTCCGCCTGAACCGCCAGCCGGTGACCAAGGCCCATGCCCGCATCCGGCAGGGCGATGTGCTGACCTACCTCTGGCGGGAGGAGGTGCGGGTCTGGCGGGTGCTGGCGCTGGGCGACCGGCGCGGCCCGCCCGCCGAGGCCCGCACCCTCTACGAGGATGTCGCGCAAGCGGAACAATGACGCGCGAAGCCTTGCCAGATGCGGGGCTTGGGTTCAATTCTCTGACGAATCCGAGCCGGCGGGAGCCCTTTCGTGACCTATGTCGTCACCGAGAACTGCATCAAGTGCAAGTACATGGACTGCGTGGAAGTCTGTCCGGTGGACTGCTTCTATGTCGGCGAGAACATGCTGGTGATCCATCCGGACGAATGCATTGATTGCGGCGTCTGCGAACCGGAATGCCCCGCCGAGGCCATTCTGCCCGACAGCGACGACAAGGCGACGTCCTGGGTGGAGATCAACCGCAACTTCGCCCAGTCCTGGCCCAACATCACCCGCAAGGGCGAGGCGCCGGACGACGCGGATGAGTGGAAGGACAAGCCCGGCAAGAAGGAGCTGCTGAGCCCCAATCCGGGCAAGCCATAGAGCATTTTCAAGCCAAGCGGAATCGCTTGGCGGCTCGGAAAATGCGGGGAAACAAATAGCTGGGGTCGTTTCAGCGTGTTCGCTAGCGGTGAAACGACCCTAGCCGGCGCGGCCTTCACGGCACGAAAAAGGGGCGGGGCGCGCGAGCACCCCGCCCCTTTTGCGTTTCCGCCTCCGGTGTGTCCACCGGAGGCGATCGGCCCCTACTGGCGGGGTTGCGCGGGCTGGGCCGGCTCGGCCGGGGCGGCGCGGCGGGCCTGCTCCAGCTCGCGGCGGGCGGTCGCCAGGGCCGCCTCGGCCTGGGTGGCGCGCTGCGTGGCCTGGGTGGCGGCCTGCTGCTGTTCCGTTGCCTGGGCGCGCGCGGCGGTCAGGTCGCGCTGGGCGGTGGCGAGCGCCTGTTCCGCCTGCGTGGCGCGTTGGGTGGCGGCCTGCTGCTGTTCCGTTGCCTGGGCGCGCGCGGCGGTCAGGTCGCGCTGGGCGGTGGCGAGGGCCTGTTCCGTCTGCGTGGCGCGTTGGGTCGCCTGGGTGGCGGCCTGCTGCTGTTCCGTCGCCTGGGCGCGGGCGGCGGTCAGGTCGCGCTGGGCGGTGGCGAGGGCCTGTTCCGCCTGCGTGGCGCGTTGGGTCGCCTGGGTGCGGGCCGCGGTCAGCTCGCGCTGCGCGGCCTCGGCGCGGGCGCTGGCCTCGGTGGCCGCCTGCCGGGCCTGCGTCGTCTCGGCGCGGGCGGCGGCCAGCGCCTGCTCGGCCTGGGTGGCGCGGGCGGTGGCTTGGGTCGCGGCCTGGGTGGCTTGGGCCAGGGCGGCGGCCTGGCGCGTCAGCTCATCTCGGACGGCCGCGCCCTCGAAGCGCGCCATGTCCAGGTCGGTGCGCAGCGCATCGGCCTCGGCTCGGGCCGCCTCCGCCGCGCTCTGGGCGGCTTCCAGCGCCGCCCGCGACTCGGCCTGCGCCCGCGCCGGGGCGGTCGCGGCTAGGCTGCCCTGCGCGGCGCGCGTCTGCGTCGCTGTCATGGTGCATTCGCGTGCCCGGCGGTCATCGGCGAGGAAAAGACCGCCCGCCAGGTCGAACCGGGTGTAGGAGGCGGCATCGCCGGCCAGGCGCGTGTTCCAGCGCGCATTGCCGAGTTCGCTGGCCACCGTCACTTCCATGCGGTTGCCGGAGACCTGGCCCGTCCAGCGATCCGTCTGCGTGCCGGAGGAGCTGCGGATGCGCCGCACATGGCTGAAGGCGCCGTTGGCCAGGCTGGCCTCGAAGCGCTGCACATAGCCCGCCTGGCCGGACAGCGCATTGGGGCCGCAGGTCATCTCGAAGCGCCAGCGCCCGTCATAGCCGCCCTGGCCCTGTGCCCATGCGGGTGTGATCGCCCAGCCGAAGGCCGTGACACATGCCGCGAGCGCGAATGCGCCCTTCCTCGATCCCGTCATCCCAGAGCCCCTTTTGTCGCTCCGCCCGGCCTGCGGGCGATTCGCAACAAGGAAGCAGGCTTCGCGGGCTTCGTCCATGTGGGTTCAGCGCGGGTTCACACGACTGTCCCATGGCGCGGGGCGGAATTCCGGGTCAATGCGGCAGGGGCCGGTGAAGCGCGCGCTCAGCGCCTCGCAGCGCGCCTGCACCGCCGCCGCGTCCGGCCGCGCGCCGCCGCCGGCCCATTCCGCCAGCGCGGCCAGTGCGGCGGGGTAGAGCGGGCTCGACATCTTGGAATGCGCCGCCTCGTTCACGAAGACCTGGACGAGGCGCGCCGAGTTCCCCGCCGCCTCCACCGTGGCGGCGAAGGCCGACTGGTGCTCCACATAGGCCACGGCGTCGCGGATGCCGTGCAGCGTCAGCACCGGGATGTCGAAGCGGCCCGTCAGGTCCGCGTCCGCCGCCAGCAGCGCCGCCGCCTCGGGGTCCGGCGTGATGCGCGTGATGCGCGCGTTCAGCCCTTCGTCATCCGAGGTGCCGCGATAGCGCACGCCGGCATTGCCGAAGGCGTTGCGCCCGCCCGTCAGGTTCTGCGCGATGTCGCGGAAGGTGAAGGTGGCCCAGGCGAAATGGCCGGGCATGGCGGCCTCCGGAATGCCCGTGGCGGCCACCAGGTCGGCCGCCGCGCGGGCCTGCGCCTCGGTGCGGGTGGGGGCGCCGATGCCGGTGCAGTCGGTCAGGCGGGACAACACCTCGGCGCGCGTCATGCTGGCACCCGGCGGCAGGCCGAGGGTGAGGGTGTATTGCGCCTCCTCCGGCCGGGGGTGGGTGCCGCAGATGGCCTGGAAGGCCGCCCGCAAATCCACCCGCATGTCATAGGCCCGGGTGCCGCCCGCCAGCACGCCGGAGGTCAGCAGCGCCGCGTCATAGGGGCGGCGGCCATCGGGACCGGGGGCGTTGTGCCGCTCGATCAGGGCGGCGGTGACGTTGGCGCCCCAGGACTGGCCATGCGCGATGGTGACGCGCGGCTGGCCGAAGGCCTCCACGTAGAGGCGCCGGGCGTTCTCGGTGTCCTCCGCGCCCATGGCCACGCCGAAGCCCGGGCGGCGGCGCGAGGTGGAGACCCAGGACCAGCCCTCGGCCAGGAATTCGCTGAAGCGGCGGATGTCCTCGTCCGTGGTGTCGGGCCGGATGGGGGCCAGGCGCGGCCCGCCATAGGTGTGGACCACCAGCCCGCCATGCGCCTGCGCCGGCCTGGCGATCAGGACATGGGCGCCGTTGGCGTCCTGGGCGCGGTGGCAGGTCACCCCCTCGGGCAGGCCGGTCGGGCAGGGGGCGGGGCTGGCGGCGAGGGCGGGCAGTCCGGCGATGGCGAGACACAGGGCGAGTGCGGCGCGGCGCATGGGGTCCTCCGGTTCCGGCCGAAGGTGCTGCGTGACGCGGTGCATCGCAAGGGGGACGGGCCCTCTTGTCGGCTCGTCCTGTTGATGCAACGTTATAGTATCACATAATCTAGCATCACATGACCCAGCGCCGAACCCTCCTCGCCCTCCCCTTCCTCGCCTTCGCTGCCCGGGGCGCCGCGGCCCAGGCCCCGCCGCTGGTCGGTGCCTCCTTCTCCATCCTGGGCGATTTGGTGCGCCAGGTGGCGGGGGATCGCGTCACCCTCCGCGTCACGGCCGGGCCGGGGGTGGATGCCCATCATTTCGAGCCGCGGCCGAGCGACGCCCTGGCCCTGCGCGGCGCCGCGCTGCTGGTCCGCAACGGGTTGGGCTTCGACCCCTGGTTCGACCGGCTCGCCCGCGCCGCGGCGGAAGGCCCACCCGTGCCGGTGGTGACGGCCACCGACGGCATCACGCCGCGCGGCATGGAGGCCCATCACGACCACGACCATGGCGGCGCGGGGCGCCGCACGCAGCACAGCGTGGGCCCCCGCCGCGTGCCGGACCCGCATGCCTGGCAGGATGTGGCCCTGGCCCAGCACTATGTCCGCAACATCACCGAGGGCCTCGCGCGCGTGCAGCCCGGCGCGGCCGAGGCGCACCGTGCCGCCGCCGCCGCCTGTCTCCAGCGGCTGCAGGCGCTGGACGCCTGGATCCGCGCGCAGATCGCCACCGTGCCGACCGAGCGGCGCAAGGTGCTGACCACCCATGACGCCTTCGGCTATTTCGGCGCCGCCTATGGCGTGACCTTCCTGGCCGCCCAGGGCGTCAGCGCGGAGGCCGAGCCCTCGGCCGCCGCCATCGCGCGCCTGATCCGGCAGGTCCGCGCCGAGAACATCACCGCCGTCTTCCTGGAGGGCCAAGGCAACCAGTCGGCGCTGGAACGCCTGGCGCGCGAGGCCGGGGTGGCCCCGCGCGGCCGTCTCCACGCCGACGCCCTTTCCCCCGCGGACGGACCCGCCCCCAGCTATGAGGCCATGATGCGCCACAACGTCACCCTGATGGTCAACGGCATGCGGGGGGCGGCGTGATGCGCCGCCTTGCCTTCGGGCTTCTCGCCCTGCTTGGCCTCGGCGCCCCGGCCGCCGCGCAGGACTACCGGGCCGTCGGCCCCTTCCCGCACATCTCGGGCGAGCTGGATCTGGGCCTGCTGACCCAGGCGCAGCCCCGCGCGGCCGATCGCACGGTGCGCGGCAGCAGCAGCTTCCTCTTCGGGGAGCTGGCGGCGGGGCTGCATCTGTCCCCCACCCTCTCGCTCCAGGGCGTGCTGGCCTTCGACCCGGCGGGCGAGCAATTGCCCAACGGCACCGACATCTTCCTGCGCCGCCAGGCGGCCTTCCTGGAGAGCCTGTTCCTCGACTGGCGCGCCCATGAGCGGCTGCGCCTGCAGGCCGGCAAGTTCAACGCGCCCTTCGGCTATGGCCACCACAGCTTCCCCGGTGCCTTTGCCCGCTTCCGCGCGCATGAGGCCTATCTGATCCGCGAATCCCTGGGCGTGGGCGCGACCTACACCTGGCTTTCCGACACGCGCTTCGGCGAGCATGACATCTCCGCCGCGCTGTTCACCCTGGACACCAGCCCCTTCTCGAACACGCTGTTCACCCGGCGCCGCTGCTGCGAGGAGGGCTTCGAACGCTACAGCCGCAACTCCCTGCGGCAGGGCGGAGCGGGCAACAACGGGCGGCTGACGAACTTCGCCATCGCCCTGGATGGCGACCGCATGCCCTTCCTGCCCAATTTCAGCTACCACGCGGCCATGGTCTCGCGCGGGGCGGGCAAGGACGGCGCGGCGCGCGAATGGGGCTATGCGCTGGGCGCGCGCTTTCGCGTGGAATGGACGCCGCGGGTGCGGACCCTGTTCTTCGGCGAGTTCGTGGAGTTCCGGAACGCCGGCGGCCGCCCCATCGAGGTGATCGACGAGGACGGCACCGAACTCGCGGTGCGCGAGCGCCGGCGCTTCGGCACGCTGGGCGCCCAGACCACCCATGGCGACTGGCGCGCCACGCTGGTGTGGCAGGTCGAGGAACGCCGGCGCGAGGCGAACCGCGTGCCCACCCGCCGCTATCTCGAAGCGACGGTGGGCCGCGAGATCGGCTGGGGCTTCGGGGTGGATCTCGGCTACCAGTACGCCGTGAACCCGGGCGAGGAACGCACCGGCAGCGCCCACGGCTTCGTCAGCCGTCTGGGCTTCACCCAGCGCTTCTGACGGGTTCCGAAGCCAGCTTCCGATAGCGCTGCGCGAGGTAGAGCACCTCTCCCTCGCGCAGCGCCTTCCGCAGCACCGAGCCCTGCATGCCGGTGAATTCCCGCAGCACGGGGCGTAGCAGGCCATAGCGCGACACCTCGCGCGCCTTGGCCTCCTCCACGGCGTCCAGCGCCGCCAGAACCCCCGCGTTCAGTTGCGTCTCGGCCAGCAGTTCGAGGGGCTGGCTGGCGAAGCTGGCATCCAGCATGGGCAGCATGGCGGGGCTTCGCATGTCCGCCCAGCACAGATGCCCGCCGGGGCGCAGCACCCGCGCGGCCTCGGCCACGAAGCGGTCCATGCTGCCGTAGCAATGGGAGCTTTCGATGTTCAGAAGGATGTCGAAGCTGGCAGCGGGGAAGGGCAGCGCCTCGGCGTCGCCGATGCGGTATTCGAGGTTGGGCGCCGGTGCGTTCAGCTTGCGCGCGCGAGAGAGGGTGCCGGGCGAACGGTCCACCGCCACCATCGCCGTGGGCGCGAAGTGCCGCGCCACCCAGGCGGCACCCCCGCCATGGCCGCAGCCCACCTCCAGCACCCGCGCGCCGGCCACGTCCAGCCCGTCCAGCGCCTGGTGGTAGAGGCCGATGAAGGGGCGGTCGGCCTCGTCCGCCGCGGCCAGGGGGAAGGGCGGGCCGTCCGGGACATGGCCGTAGTTCAGGAAGCGCCAGGGCTTGCGCCAGACCAGCGAGAGGAAGGTGTAGCCCCACTTCCAGGTGCGGCGCCTCAGGCCCGGGAAGGCCCCGCGCTCGGTCGCGCGCAGCATGTGGTCGAGCGCGGCCATCGCCGTCAGGCGGCCGCCAGCTCGGCATCCAGGGCATCGCGCGCCTTGGCCACCAGCGCCGCGTCGCAGTCGTTGCGGCCGAGATAGCCGGGGCGGAGATAGGCCAGCATGGTCGGCACCATTCGCCGCACCCAGCCCGGACTGAACAGGGCGGCCCGCCACAGCCCCCAGCCCGAGGGCCCGCCCGTGGCGCGCAGGTTCCGACGTGCCGAGATCATCGCCAGCCCCACCATGCCCGGCAGCATCAAGCCCAGCGCCGCGCAGCGCAGGATGTAGCGCTTCCAGCCCGGCACGCCGGGGGTGACGGCGCGCAGCACGCGCAGGCCGACGGAGGAATGCTCCACCTCCTCCAGCGCGTGCCAGCGCCAGAGGCGGCGATAGGCGGGGTGGGCCTTGTCCATGATCTCCGGCCGCTCGATCACGATGCGGGAGAGGGCGTAGGTGACGTGCTCGATGGCGCAGGTGAGGTAGAGTCGGGCCAGCGGCGTGTCGAAGCGGGCGAAGAACCAGCGCACCGACTCTTCCTGCCGGTCCACATCATAGCCCAGGCTGCGGAGGGCGGCGTTGTAGCCCAGGTGCTCGCGCGTGTGGAACGCCTCTTGCGCGCAGAAATCCTGGATGTCCTGGCGCAGCTCGGGGTCCGTCACCTGGGGCAGGAAGGGCTTGAGGGCGCGGATGAAATAGCGCTCGCCCTCGGGCAGCATGACCGCGAAGGCATCCACCAGCGCGCTGCCCGCCTGTTCGCCGCCGAGCCAGCGCGGGTCCGGATGGTCCTTCACGCCGAAGCGGAGGTCGCGGGGGATGATCTCGGGGTCCGGCGTGGTCATCGGCGCTCCTTGAGGGCCTGGGCGTCAGGCTCTCCCATGACAATGCTTGTATTTCTTTCCTGATCCGCAAGGGCAGGGCGCGTTGCGCGGCGTGGCGCCCCATGTCGTGGGGTCGTTCGCGTCCACGGCGGCGGGGCGGGCGGCTTCCGCCGTCGCGGCACCATAGGGGGCGGCGGGCGCGGCATCGGCCATCTCGTAGTCGCCGCCCATGCCGTTGCCCGGCGCGGGGTGGCGCATGTCGGTCACGCGCACGGGCTGGGGCTCGGGCGGCGGCGCGTCCGGGGCGAATTCCAGGCGCAGCAACAGGGAGGTCACGCGCTCGCGCAGCTCCTCCAGCATGTTGTTGAACAGCGCGAAGGCCTCGCGCTTGTATTCGTTCAGCGGGTCGCGCTGGCCATAGGCGCGCAGGCCGATGCCCTGGCGCAGGTGGTCGAGGCTGAGCAGGTGCTCCTTCCACACCTGGTCGAAGAGCTGCAGCAGCAGGGACTTCTCGACCATCCGCATGAAGTCGGGGCCAAGGTTCGCGGCCTTGGCGGCGGCGGCCTGGTCGGCGGCGGCCTCGATGCGCTCGCGCACCTGGACCTCGTCGATGCCCTCCTCCTTGCCCCAGGCCTGCACAGGGAGGTCGAGGCCCAGCACGTCGCGCACGCGCTTCTCCAGCCCCTCCAGGTCCCACTGCTCGGCATAGGCGTTTTCGGGGATGGCGCGGTGGACCATGTCGTGGATGGTCTCGCGGCGCATGTCCTCGACGGTCTCGCTGAGGTCCGCGGCTTCCATGTAGGCGCGGCGCTGGGCATAGACCTCGCGCCGCTGGTCGTTCATCACGTCGTCGTACTTGAGCAGGTTCTTGCGCGTGTCGAAGTTGCGCGCCTCGACCTTCTTCTGCGCCTTTTCCAGCGCCTTGTTGATCCAGGGGTGGACGATGGCCTCGCCTTCCTTGAGGCCGAGCTTCGTCAGCATCCCGCCCATGCGGTCGCTGCCGAAGATGCGCATCAGGTCGTCTTCCAGCGAGAGGAAGAAGCGGCTGCCGCCCGGGTCGCCCTGGCGGCCGGAGCGGCCGCGCAGCTGGTTGTCGATGCGCCGGCTCTCATGCCGCTCGGTGCCGATCACGAAGAGGCCGCCAGCCGCCTTCACGATGGGCTGCGCGGCCTCCACCTCGGCCATGTGGCGGGCCAGCGCCACCTCGTATTCGGGGCTGTCATTGTTGCCCACTTCGGCCTTGGCCAGCATGTCCGCATTGCCGCCGAGCTTGATGTCGGTGCCGCGGCCGGCCATGTTGGTCGCGATGGTGACGGCGCCCGGCCGGCCGGCCTGGGCGACGATGCCCGCCTCCTGCTCATGGTAGCGCGCGTTCAGCACATTGTGCGGGATGTTGGCCTTCTTCAGCAGCTCCGAAATCAGTTCCGACTTCTCGATGCTGGTGGTGCCGACCAGGCAGGGCTGGTTGCGCGCGCGGCATTCGCCCACGAGACGGATCACCGCCTCGTATTTCTCCATGGCGGTGCGATAGACTTCGTCATCCTCGTCCTTGCGCGCCACGGGCACGTTGGTCGGAACCTCGACGACTTCGAGCTTGTAGATCTCGGCGAATTCATCCGCCTCGGTGGCGGCGGTCCCGGTCATGCCCGACAGCTTGGGATACAGGCGGAAATAGTTCTGGAAGGTGATGGAGGCCAGCGTCTGGTTCTCGGGCTGGACCGTCACATCCTCCTTCGCCTCCAGCGCCTGGTGCAGACCGTCGCTGTAGCGGCGGCCATCCATCATGCGGCCGGTGAACTCGTCGATGATGATGATCTTGTCGTTGCGGACGACGTATTCGACGTCACGCTTGAACAGCACATGGGCGCGCAGCGACTGGTTGACGTGGTGCACCAGCGTGACGTTCACCGCGTCATAGAGGTTGCCCTCGCTCAGCTCACCGGCCTCGGCCAGCAGGCGCTCGATGTCCTCGCCGCCCTTTTCCGTCATGTTGACGGTGCGCTGCTTCTCGTCCTTCTCGAAGCGCTCGGGGTCCTTCACGAACTCCGCCATCACCTTGTCCACGCGGCGATAGAGGTCGCTGGTGTCGTCGGTGGGGCCCGAGATGATGAGCGGCGTGCGCGCCTCATCCACCAGGATGCTGTCCACCTCGTCCACGATGGCATAGGCGAAGGGGCGCTGGACCATCTCGTCCAGCCGGTACTTCATGTTGTCGCGCAGATAGTCGAAGCCGAACTCGTTGTTGGTGCCGTAGGTGATGTCGCAGGCATAGGCGGCGCGGCGCTGGTCGTCGCTCAGGCCGTTCACGATGACGCCCGTGGTCAGCCCCAGGAAGCCGTAGAGCTGGCCCATCCAGTCACTGTCGCGCGTGGCCAGGTAGTCGTTCACGGTGACGACATGCACGCCCTTGGCGGGCAGGGCGTTGAGGTAGACGGGCAGGGTGGCGACCAGCGTCTTGCCCTCGCCGGTCTTCATCTCGGCGATCTTGCCCTCGTGCAGCACCATGCCGCCGATCATCTGCACGTCGAAATGGCGCAGGCCGAGGCAGCGCCTGGACGCCTCGCGCACGGTGGCGAAGGCTTCCTCCAGGAGGTCGTCCAGGGTGGCACCCTGCGCCAGCCGGGCCCGGAAATCGGCCGTCTTCCCCCGCAGCTCCTCGTCCGAGAGGGCGGCGAGCTTGGGCTCCCACGCTTGGATCGCGGCGATGCGCGACTGGTGGCGCTTCAGCGCGCGGTCATTCGCGGAGCCGAAGATGGAGCGGACGAGGCGGGCGAACATGGGTGGGGACAATTCTCCGAACGCGGGTCCCCGGGCACAGGCCGCGCGGAATGCGGCGCGGAATGCTTGCACCCCTGGGGAGCGTCAGAGATAGGTCCCGGCCCCCCCAGGGTCAACCGCGGCCATATTACGCCGGCAACACGATTTCCCGCGCGAGGCCCCGGCAATCCATCTCGAAATCGAGCCCCCGCACGGGCGGGCGGCAGGGCTGCCAGGTGACGCCGTGCCGGGCGGCGCCGCGCGCCACCATCTCGGGGAGGAACAGCGCGCTGAAGTCGAACACCGTATAGACCTGCACATCGGTGGTGTCGGCCCAGCCGAAGCCGAGTGCGGACATGCGGCGTTCCATCTCGCCCAGCACATAGCCGGCCTTGGCCGCCATGCCGGCGGGCGAGGTGTCGCCCCGGGCCACGATGCTCTCCTCATAGGTGGCGCCGCCCTCGCGCGCCTCGCCCGATCCGGCCACCACGAAGCTGGGCGCGGCCCCAGGGTCCACCACCGTATAGGAGAAGGCGTGGAAGCTGGGTTCGGGCGGGGGGGCGATCTCGGGGCAGACATTGCTGCGGGCCACGGGGTTCTGCCCGTCCACCACCACGTCCCATTCCTCCAGCACGCCGAAATAGACGCGGTTGAAGGCGGTGAAGCCTTCCTCGGTGAAGGGGGCGGGGCTGCGGAGTTCACAGGCGGCGAAGGCCGTGCGGGGGCGGCCCAGCGCGTCGAGATGGGCGGCGATGCGGCGGAACCCCTCGGCCAGCGGCACGGGGCGGGAGAAGCGGGCGCGCTCCAGCCGGAAACCTGGCTCGGCGGCCACGCCCCCTGAATACTGGAAGACAGCGGGGATGAAGCGGTAGCCGCCGGCGGGCGTGGTTTTCGTGCGCATGCCGACACGGTTTCGCGCGGGGGCGGGGCTGTCAATGGGCGGCCGGCGCCTGATCCATCCCGGTGTAACACGCCCCGCAGGGCGGGTTGTGGGCGCACGGGCCATCGGCCATTGTCGGAGCCTTGTTGTGAAGGCTTCGCCGATGGCCCGTTTCCCCCTCGCCGCCCTGCTGCTGGCCGGCACATTCCTGGCGCCCCTGGCCCATGCCCAGGCGCCCGCCCGCCCGCCCGCCGCCGCACCGCCCGCCGCCGCGGCCCCGGCCCCCGCCGCCGACCCCAACCCGGTGCTGGCCCGCGTGGATGGGCAGGAAATCCGGCTGCAGGAAGTGATTGCCGCCGCCGCCGAGGCCATGCCGGCCGAACTCCGCAACGTGCCGCCCCAGGTGCTGCGGACCATGCTGCCGCCCGAGGTGTTCAACCAGCTTCTGGACCGCGCCATTTCCGACCGCGCCATGGTCATCGCCGCCCGCCGCGCCAATGTGCAGGACGACCCCGAGTTTCAGGCCCGCATGCGCGCCTTCGAGGAGAACGCGCTCCGCGATACCCTGCTGCGCCGCGAGGTCCTGCCCCGCCTGACCGACGAGGCGCTGCGCGCCCGCCACGCCCGCGACCAGGCGGCCGCGCCGGAGCAGGAGGAGGTCCGCGCCCGCCACATCCTGGTGGCCAATGAGGCCGATGCGCGGGCCATCATCACCCAGATCCAGGGCGGGGCGAATTTCGAGGAGGTGGCGCGCAGCCGCTCCACCGACCCCGCGGGGCGCAATGGCGGGGACCTCGGCTTCTTCGCCCGCGGCGACATGGTGCCCGAATTCGCCAATGCCGCCTTCGCGCTGCAGCCCGGCCAGCTCAGCCCCAACCCCGTCCGCACGCAGTTCGGCTGGCACGTCATCCGCGTCGAGGAACGCCGCACCACCCGCGGCCCCGCCTTCGAGGAGGCGCGCGACACGCTGCGCCAGCGCATGATCGAGGAGGAGGTGAACGCCGTGATCGAACGCGTGCGCGGCGCCACCCGCATCGAGCGTGTCGAGGCCCCCGCCGCCACCCCCGCGCCCGGCCCCATCCAGGCCGTTCCCCCGCCACCCCCCGCCCGCCGGTAAGACCCATGGCCCTCGCTGTTTCCCCTCTGGCCCTCCCCCTGCCGGAGATGCCCGCCCTTGCCGGCGCCGAATGCGGCTCCGTCGCCGCCGGCATCCGCTACAAGGCGCGCGAGGACATGACGGTGTTCCGCTTCGCGCCTGGCACCACGGTCGCGGGCGTGTTCACCATGAACAAGTGCCCCGGCGCCCCGGTGGACTGGTGCCGCGCCGCGCTGAAGGGCGGCAAGGCCCGCGCCCTGGTGGTGAATGCCGGCAACAGCAACGTCTTCACCGGAAAGGCCGGGCGCGAGACCTGCGAGCGCACGGCGGCCGAGACCGCCGCCCTGGTGGGCTGCAAGCCGCGCGAGGTGTTCATCGCCTCGACAGGCGTCATCGGCGAACGCCTGCCCACCGACGTGCTGCTGGCGGCCCTGCCGCGCGTGATGGAGGGCCTCCAGCAAGAGGGCTGGGCCGCCGCCGCCCGCGCCATCATGACCACCGACACCTTCCCCAAGGCGGCCACCCGCACGGCGCGCATCGGGGACGCCACGGTCACCATCAACGGCATCGCCAAGGGCAGCGGCATGATCGCGCCCGACATGGCGACGATGCTGAGCTTCATCGCGACCGACGCGAAGATTCCTGGCGCCGTCCTGCAAAAGCTGCTGACGCGCGGCAATGCCAAGAGCTTCAACTGCGTGACGGTGGACAGCGACACTTCCACCTCCGACACCGTGCTACTCTTCGCGACGGGTCAGGCGAAGCACCCCCGCGTGACGGCCGACAGCCCGCCCAGCCTGCTGCGCGACTTCGCCCGCGCGCTGGAGGAGGTGCTGCATGAGCTGGCGCTGATGGTGGCGCGTGATGGCGAGGGGGCCCAGAAGCTCATCACCATCAACGTGACCGGCGCGGTCAGCGCCAAGTCCGCCCACCGCATCGGCATGGCCATCGCCAATTCGCCGCTGGTCAAGACCGCCATCGCGGGCGAGGACGCCAATTGGGGCCGCATCGTCATGGCCGTCGGCAAGGCGGGCGAACCCGCCGACCGCGACAAGCTCAGCGTGGCCGTGGGCGGCACCTGGATGGCGCGCGAGGGCGGCGTGATCGCGGGTTATGACGAAACCCCCGTGGTGGCCCACATGAAGGGCCGCGAGGTCGAGATCACGGTGGATATCGGCCTGGGCCGCGGCAAGGCCACGGTCTGGACCTGCGACCTGACGCACGGCTACATCGACATCAACGGCTCCTACCGGAGCTGAACTGGCACGCGGCGGGGCGGCTTGGCCCCCCGCCGTTTTCCCGCCGCAACATTTTGTGAAAATTCAGTCAGCCTTGCAGCCCCTCCGCGCGTTGGGAGCGGGAGCGTGGCACGTCGCGTCCGCGCGCCACCCGGCCCATTCCGGAAAGCCCCGCGAGGATCGCGCATGCAATCCGCCAACATCGCCTACATGCCGCGGCTGGACCATCTGCGGTTCTACGCCGCCTTCATCGTGCTGCTGTATCACTTCTTCCACCCGATGCTGGCGCAGCAGGACAACCCCCTGCTGCTGGTGGTGCGCGAGGGCTATGGCGGTGTCGCCCTCTTCATGGTGCTCACCGGGTTCATCCTCACCAGCATCTGCCTGGGGCGGGAGGTCCAGTACCGCGCCTTCCTGATGAACCGGCTGCTGCGGATCTATCCGCTCTACATCGTCGCGGTGTGCATCGCGGCCTTCGCCTTCGGCCGGCAGGTGGATGCGCTGTCCTTCGTGGCGCTGGCCACCTTCCTCGGCAATCTGAGCGATGTGAAGCTGCCGCACTTCCCGCATCTCTGGACCATCATGGTCGAGTTCCAGTTCTACCTGCTCTTCCCCCTGCTGATGATCTTCGTGCGGCGGGCGGGGCTGGGGTATCTGGCGGGCATCCTGGCGCTGTTCCTCTCCTTGCGCCTGCTGGTGTTCTTCCTGGACGGCACCGTGCAGGACGCTTCCTACTGGACGCTGCTGGGCCGGCTCGATCAGTTCGTGCTGGGCATGCTGCTGGCGGTGCTGCACCGGCATCGGTCCACCCTGCTGGCCAACCCCGCCTGGCTCGCCGTCGCGCTGCTGACCTTGCAGGGCTGGCTGATGACCTTCGTCTGGTGGTCCGGCGGCTATTTCGGCGAGGGCACGCCCTACAGCCCCAGCATCGCCTGGGCCTTCAGTCCGCTGCTGGAAGGCGCGGCCTATGGCTTCGTCCTGCTGGCCTACCTGCATTTCCGCTGGCCCCTGCCGGCGAGCGAGGCGATGCAGCGCCTCGGCGCGCAGGCCAGCGCGGTCTTCGCCTGGCTCGGCACCATCAGCTACTCGCTCTATGTCTGGCACTTCCCCTTCGCCATGCTGCACCACCGCATGATGGAGCGCGGCTGGGAAATGCCCCTGGTGGGGGGCGTCTGGTACCTGGAGTTCCTGGTGGTGCTGCTGCCGGCGATCCTCGCGGTCAGCGCCCTGTCCTACTACGTGATCGAGCGGCCCTTCCTGGCCATGCGGGTGAAGTACCTGGCGGGCGCGGTCAGCCCCCTGCCGGTGACGGCGCCGGCGCGCCATGCGGCTTACTCCCCGGCGCGGGGTGGTCTATCCTCCGCAAGGCCTTGAACTGACGGAGTCCGGACCCGCGGGGCCGGGGACCTGACGCCAGGGTTCCCGCCCCGCCACCAACTTCCCGGACCCAATGGCCTCCTTCGCCGCTGAACTTCCCATCCGGACGGCCAGGCTGGTGCTGCGCCCGCTGGAGCCCGCGGACGCGCCCGCCGTGACGCGGCTGGTCAATGACTATTCCGTGGCGGGCAATCTCTCCCGCGTGCCCTTCCCCTATCGCGATGGCCTGGCGCTGGAATGGATCGCGGCCACGCGCGGACAGATCGAGACGGGCACGGGCTGCCACCTCGCCATCACCCAGGGTGGCGTATTGGTGGGCTGCGTGGGGCTGACCTTGCGCCAAGGGGGGCAGGGCCAAGGGGGACAAGGCCACAACGGCCCGGCGGAGCTGGGCTATTGGGTCGGCAGGAAGTTCTGGCGCCAGGGCATCGCGCGCGAGGCCGCTTCGGCGCTGTGCGAATGGGGCGAGCGGGTTCTGGGCCTCGCGGAATACGAGGCCAGCGCGCTGACCGACAATGAAGGCTCCCACGCCGTGCTGCGCGCCATCGGTTTCGAACCGGCGGGGCAGGGGGCGGAGCCCTTCCTCTCGCGCAACCGCAACATGCCTGTGGTCCTGTTCCGCCGCCGCGCCGCGGCAGCGGCCAAGAATCCTGCCGCGCCGCCCCCCGCCGCGTCAGCGGCCAAGGATTTCGCGCCGCCCCCCGCCGCGTCAGCGGCCAAGGATTTCGCGCCGCCCCCCGCCGCGTCAGCGGCCAAGGATTTCGCGCCGCCCCCCGCCGCGTCAGC
>NZ_JACIDJ010000001.1:0-275586 GCF_014196305.1 Roseococcus suduntuyensis | reverse complement strand
CAGCGGCCAAGGATTTCGCGCCGCCCGCGGCCAAGCCCATCCTGCTGGTCGTCGCCTGCGCGCTGGTGGATGTGGAGGGCCGCGTGCTGCTGGCCCAGCGGCCCGAGGGCAAGTCCATGGCCGGCCTCTGGGAATTCCCCGGCGGCAAGCTGGCCGAGGGCGAGACCCCCGAGGCCGCCCTCATCCGCGAGTTGCGCGAGGAGCTGGGCATCGAGACGCGCGAGGCCTGCCTCTCGCCGCTGTTCTTCGCCAGCCACGCCTATGAGAAGTTCCATCTGCTGATGCCCCTCTACATCTGCCGCAAATGGGAAGGGCGGGTTTCCCCGCGCGAGGGCCAGCAGCTCGCCTGGGTGCGCCCGCAGAAGCTGGCCGACTACCCCATGCCTCCCGCCGATATTCCCCTCGTCGCCCTGCTGCGCGATTTCCTCTAGGAGAGAGCCATGCCCAACCCCACCGCCTGCCTGCTCATCATCGGCAATGAGGTGCTCTCCGGCCGCACCCGCGACGCGAACCTGCAATTCCTGGCCACGCGCCTGGGCGATATGGGCATTCCGCTCCGCGAGGTCCGCGTCATCCCCGACGTGCCCGAAACCATCATCGGCACCGTGAACGAGGTCCGCGCCAAGTTCGACCACGTCTTCACCACGGGCGGCATCGGGCCCACCCATGACGACATCACCAGCGAATGCGTGGCGGCCGCCTTCGGCGTGCCCTGGATGGTGCATGAGGAAACCCGCGCCCTGATGGCCGAGGACTACGCGCGGCGCGACCCGCCGGTGGAGTTCAACGCCGCGCGCCTGCGCATGGCCACCCTGCCGCAGGGCGCCACGCCCATCCGCTGCGCCATGACCACGGCACCCGGCTTCTCCATGGGCAATGTGCATGTGATGGCGGGCGTGCCGCGCATCATGCAGTCCATGTTCGAGGCGCTGGCGCCCAGCCTGGCCGGCGGCGTGCCGGTGGTCTCGGCCACGGTGCATGCGCTGGGGGTCTATGAGGGCAACATCGCCGAGGCGCTGGCCGCCGTGCAGGCGCGCTTCCCGGCGCTGGATGTCGGCAGCTACCCCTTCTACCGCAGCCATGGCCCGCAGGGCTTCACCGGCGGCGGCGTCGCGCTGGTGGCCAAGGGCGTTTCGCAGGAACAGGTCGAGGCCGCCGCCGCCGCCATCACCGAGATGCTGGAATCCATGGGCGCCACCCCCATCCAGGGCGAGCCGCCGCCGGCATAAGCCCGATGTCCCGCGCGCAGCACAACCGCCTGGTTCTCACCTTCGCGCTGGCGGGCTTCGCCTCCGCGGTGGCCACCCGCATCACGGACCCGCTGGTGGCCGTGCTGGCCTTCGACTTCGCGGAGGACCCGGCGCGCGTGGCCCTGCTGGCCACCGCCTTCGCTTTGCCCTTCGCTCTGGTGCAGCCCGTGCTGGGGCCGGTGGCCGATGCGCTGGGCAAGCAGCGCGTCATCATCTTCGCGCTGGCCTTCCAGGCGGTGTTCCTGGCGGCCTCGGCGCTGGCGCCCACGCTGCTCTTCCTGATGGTGATGCGGGTGCTGACCGGCGGGGCTGGCGGCGGCATCTTCCCCGTGACCCTGGCCCTGTTCGGCGACCGCGTGCCCATGGCGGAACGCCAGGTGGCCATCAGCCGCTTCCTCGCCTGCGCCATCGCCGGGCAGATGGCCGGCGGCGTGCTGGCGGGGCTGCTGGAGCCCATCCTGGGTTGGCGCGGGCTGATGCTGCTGACGGCGCTGCTGGCGGCCGGCGCCGTCATCCCCCTCTGGCGCGACCAGGTGCCCGAGCCGCGCGGGCGCCTCAGCCTGCACGAGGCCATCGCCCGCTACCGTTCGCTGCTGGGCAACCCCGCCGCCCGCGCCCTGTTCTGGGCCGTGGGCATCGAGGGCATGCTGGTCTTCGGCGCCTTCCCCTATTTCGCCAACCATCTGCTGGAAAACGGCATGGGCGGCACGCGTGAGGCCGGGTTCACGCTCGCCGCCTTCGGCTGCGGCGGCTTCCTCTACACGGCGGCGGCGCCCTGGCTGGTGCGGCGCCTTGGCCCCGCGCGCATGATGATGCTGGGCGGCGCGCTGGCCGCGCTGGGCACGCTCTGCTTCGCCGGCGCGCGGGTGGACTGGGCCTTCATCAGCGGCGGGCTGGTGCTCGGCACCGGCTTCTTCATGCTGCACAACTCCCTTCAGACCCGCGTGACCGAGATCGCCCCCCAGGCGCGCGGCTCGGCCACCGCGCTGCACGCCTTCCACTTCTTCCTGGGCCAGGCAGCCGGCCCGCCGCTGATGGGCCTCGCGCGCGCCACGGTGGGGCTGGAGGCGGGGCTGGTGGTGGCGGCGCTGGGGCTCTTGGTGCTGGGGGTCATGATCGGGCGGCGGCGGTGAGGCGGTTTCCCTGGTGGTCCCTGGCCTTCCCGGCCATCGGCCTCGCGGAGCTGCTGGCACCGGGGCTGGTGCCCATGCCGCTGGTGGCCGTGACCCTCATCGGCGTCATCTTCGCCGCCGTCCGCCATGCCGAGACGGTGGCGCAGCGCCTGGGCAACCTGCTGGGCGCGCTGGTGCTGGCCGTCTCCATCACCGTGATCGAGGCGGGGCTGATCGTCTCCATGATGCTGGGGGGCGCGGAACCCACCGTGGCGCGCGATTCCATCTTCGCCGCGCTGATGATCGCGCTGAACGGCGTGCTGGGGCTGAGCCTGCTGCTGGGCGGGCGCCGCTGGTTCGAGCAGAGCTTCCGCACCTCGGCCTGCAATGCCTTCCTGGCGGTGCTGATCCCGCTGGCGGTGCTGACGCTGGTGCTGCCCAGCCACACCATCAGCGCGGCGGGGCCGGTCTATTCGCCGCCGCAACTTCTCTTCGTGGCGGTGGTGTCGCTCGGCCTCTACGTGGCCTTCCTCTATGTGCAGCTGGTGCGGCACCGGGCGGAATTCGTGGCGGACCACGACATCGCGGCCGGCGCAGACCGGCCAGGCGCGATGGCGGCGCTGGTGGCGGGCGGGTTGTTGCTGCTGTCGCTCATCTGCGTGGTGCTGCTGGCCAAGGCGCTGGCGCCGGTGCTGGAGGCGGGGGTGCGGGCGGCGGATTTGCCGCTTTCGCTGGTCGGTGTCGCCATCGCGCTGCTGGTGCTGATGCCCGAGGGGCTGACGGCGCTGCGCGCGGCCGCCCGCAACAACCTCCAGGCCGCGCTGAACCTGACGCTGGGCTCGGTGCTGGCCTGCGTGGGGCTGACCATCCCGGCCGTGGCCGTGGTGGCGCTGGCCACCGGCCAGCCGCTGCACCTGGGGCTGGACGCGGCGATGACCGTGCTGCTGGCCACCACCTTCCTGATGCTGGCCATCACGCTGAACACCGGGCGGACGACGGTGCTGGAGGGCATGGTGCACCTCAGCATCTTCGCGGCCTTCGTGATGTTCTCCTTCCTGCCGTAAGCGCGGGCAGCGCCGCCCCCGCCTGCCGGTTTCGCGGGCGCGCGGCGGGTGGCGCGGCCGGGTGCGACGCGGGGCCGCCTTGCTTTCGCCTTCGAAGCGGATCATATCCGCGGGGCCTGCATATCGCGTGCGGGAGAGAATCGCCGGGGCCATGCCCTGGTGGTCGCCGAAGGCGCAACCGGCCCCCGGAAACGCTCAGGCAAAAGGGCCGCACGCGACAGGGCACTCTGGAAAGCCCGCGCCCCGCCAGGGGTCCGGCACCGACGGAGTAAGGCTTCGGGGTGGAACCCCGGCGCTGAATCTCTCAGGTCTTCCGACAGAGGGGGGTCACGATCGCAACCGCCGCGGATGCGGCAGGGGGATACGTGGCCGATTCTGATACGCTTCTCGAAACGCCTCTGGCCGCGCTCCACAAGGAGCTGGGCGGGCGCATGGTCCCCTTCGCGGGCTATTCCATGCCCGTGCAATACCCCGCCGGCATCATGGCCGAGCACCTGCACACCCGCGCCGCTGCCGCCTTGTTCGACGTGTCCCACATGGGGCAGGCCGAACTGGTGGGAGAGGGTGCCGCCGCCGCGCTGGAAGCCCTCACCCCCGCCGATGTCCAGGCGCTCAAGCCCGGCCGCCAGCGCTATGGGCTGCTGCTGAACGAGGCGGGCGGCATCGTGGACGACTTCATGGTGGCCAATTTGGGCGACCGGCTGTTCCTGGTGGTGAACGCCAGCCGCAAGCAGGTGGACCTGCCGCTGATCGAGAGCGTGCTGCCCTCCGGTGTGAAGCTCCGCCCCCTGCCGGACCGCGCGCTGCTGGCGCTGCAAGGCCCGGCCGTGGCGTCGCTGGTGCCGACGGACCTCACCTTCATGGGCATCGCGCCCATCACCATCGCGGGCATCGAGGTCATCGCCTCGCGCTCCGGCTACACGGGCGAGGATGGCTTGGAAATCTCCGTCCCCGCCGACCAGGCCGAGGCGCTGGCGCGTGCCCTGCTGGCCATGCCGGGCGTGATGCCCGCCGGCCTGGGGGCGCGGGATTCGCTGCGGCTGGAGGCGGGACTCTGCCTCTACGGCAATGACCTCGACGAGACGACGACGCCCGTCGAGGCGAACCTCGTCTGGTCCATGGGCAAGCGCCGCCGCATGGCCTGGGATTTCCGCGGCGCCGAGCGCGTGCGCGAACAGCTCGACAATGGTGCGCCGCGGCTGCGCGTGGGCCTGCGCCCCGAAGGCCGCCAGCCCGCGCGTGCCCACACGGCCATCAAGGCCGGCGGCGAGGTGGTGGGCGAAATCACCTCCGGCGGCTTCGGCCCCTCGGTCGGCGCGCCCGTCGCCATGGGCTATGTCGCCCGCCCGCACGCCGCCGATGGCACCGCGCTTGACCTCATCGTGCGCGACAAGGCGCTGCCCGCCCGTGTCGCCGCCATGCCTTTCCAACCCCATCGCTACGCCCGCTGAAGGACGCACCGCCATGACCGAGCTGAAATTCACCAAGGACCATGAGTGGCTGCGGATGGAGGGCCAGGTGGCCGTCATCGGCATCACCGACCACGCGCAGACCGCGCTGGGCGATGTGGTGTTCGTGGACCTGCCCGAGGTCGGCCGCGAGGTCACGGCCGGTGAGGCCATCGCCGTGGTGGAAAGCGTGAAGGCCGCCTCCGACGTCTATGCCCCCATCACCGGCCGCGTGGTCGAGGTGAACGAGGCCCTGACCGACGACCCCTCCAAGGTGAACGCCGAGCCGACCGGCGCCGGCTGGTTCTTCAAGATCGAGGCCAGCGGCGCCCTGCCGGACGACCTGCTGGACGCCGACGCCTACAACGCCTTCGTGGACAGTCTCGCATGAGCACGCTCGACGAATTGCGCGCCCTGGAGGACCAGGGCGAATTCATCCGCCGCCACATCGGCCCCACCGAGGCCGAGATCCAGCAGATGCTGACCGTGGTGGGCTGCACCAGCCTGGAGCAGATGGTGGGCCGCACCGTGCCTGCCGGCATCCGCGGCGTGGATTTCTCGGCGCTGCCCGCGCCCATGAACGAGGCCGCCGCCATCGCGGAACTGCGCGCGCTGAGCGAGCGCAACATCCGCAAGCGCAGCCTCATCGGCATGGGCTATCACGGCACGCACACCCCGCCCGTGATCTTGCGGAACATCCTGGAAAACCCGGGCTGGTACACCGCCTACACCCCCTACCAGGCCGAGATCGCCCAGGGGCGGCTGGAGGCGCTGGTCAATTTCCAGACCATGATCTGCGACCTGACGGGCCTGCCCGTGGCCGGCGCCTCGCTGCTCGACGAGGGCACGGCGGCGGCGGAGGCGGTGACGCTCGCCCACTCCACCCACAAGGGGAAGGGCGATGTGCTGGTGGTGGCCGAGGACTGCCACCCGCAGACCATCGCCGTGCTGCGCGTCCGCGCGGAGCCGGTGGGGATCAAGCTGGTGCTGGCGGCACCCGCGAAGCTGGCCGAGGTCATCGCGGCCCAAAAACCCTTCGCCGTCGTCACGCAATACCCCGGCACGACCGGCGCGCTGCGCGACATCGCGCCCGAAATCCAGGCCGCGCATGCGGCGGGTGCGTTGGCCATCGTGGCGGCGGACCTGCTGGCGCTGACGCTGGTGACGCCGCCCGGCGAGATGGGCGCCGATATCGTCGTGGGCTCGTCCCAGCGCTTCGGCGTGCCGCTCGGCTATGGCGGGCCGCATGCGGGCTTCATCGCGGTGAAGGAGGCGCTGAAGCGCAGCCTGCCGGGCCGCCTCGTGGGTGTCTCGGTGGATGCGGCCGGCGCACCCGCCATGCGCCTCGCGCTGCAAACGCGCGAGCAGCACATCCGCCGCGAGAAGGCCACGTCGAACATCTGCACCGCCCAGGTGCTGCTGGCGGTGATGGCCTCTATGTATGCGGTGTGGCACGGGCCGGAGGGGCTGAAGCGCATCGCGCGCCGCGTGGCGCTGCAAGCGCGCATGCTGGCCGGCGCGGCGCGGGAGGGTGGCTTCACCCTGCGCCATGACAGTTTCTTCGACACCATCGTCGTCGAGACCGGCGCGCGCACGGATGCGCTGATGGAGGCGGCCCTGACCGCCGGCTTCAACCTGCGCCGCGTGGGTGACAATGCCATCGCCATTTCGCTCGACGAGACGGTGACGCGCGCCGAACTCGCCACGCTCGCCAAGCTGCTGGGGGCGGCGGAACTGGGCGCCACCGCGGGCGGCATTCCGGACGGCCTGAACCGCGCCAGCGCCTTCCTCACCGCCGAGGTGTTCAATACCCACCACGCCGAGCACGCCATGCTGCGCTACATGAAGCGGCTGGAGGACAAGGACGTGGCGCTGAACCGCTCCATGATCCCGCTCGGCTCCTGCACCATGAAGCTGAACGCGACGGCGGAGATGATCCCCGTCACCTTCCCGGGCTTCGCGGACATCCACCCCTTCGCGCCGGTGGACCAGGCGCGCGGCTATCTCGCCATGATCCGGCAGCTCGAAGCCTGGCTGTGCGGCGTGACGGGCTTCGCGGCCGTGTCGCTCCAGCCCAATGCCGGCAGCCAGGGCGAATATGCGGGGCTGCTGGCCATCCGCGCCTATCACCAGGCGCGGGGCGAGGGGCACCGGAACATCTGCCTCATCCCCTCCAGCGCGCATGGCACCAACCCGGCCAGCGCCGTGATGGCGGGCATGAAGGTGGTGGTGACGGCCTGCGACCGCGATGGCAACGTGGATGTGGACGACCTGCGGGCCAAGGCCGCCCAGCACGGGCCGAACCTGGCCGCGCTGATGGTGACCTACCCCTCCACCCATGGCGTCTATGAGGAACAGATCCGCGAGATCTGCGCCGTCATCCACGACCAGGGCGGGCAGGTCTACATGGACGGCGCCAACATGAACGCGCAGGTGGGGCTGACCTCGCCGGCCGCGATCGGCGCCGATGTGTGCCACCTGAACCTGCACAAGACCTTCTGCATCCCGCATGGCGGCGGCGGCCCGGGCGTCGGGCCGATCGGCGTCGCGGCGCATCTCGCCCCACATCTGCCCAACCACCCGCTGGTGGCGGAAGCCGGCCCCGCCACGGGCTTCGGCCCGGTCAGCGCGGCACCCTTCGGCAGCGCGGCCATCCTGCCCATCAGCTACGCCTATATCCGCATGATGGGCGGCGAGGGGCTGACGCGCGCCACCGAGGTCGCCATCCTCAACGCCAACTACATGGCGGCCCGGCTGCGCGACCACTTCCCCATCCTCTACCGGGGCGGGCAGGGGATGGTGGCGCATGAGTGCATCCTGGACTGCCGCGGCTTCCAGCAGGGCGGTGGCGTGATGGTCGAGGACATCGCCAAGCGCCTGCAGGATTACGGCTTCCACGCGCCCACCATGTCCTGGCCCGTCTCCGGCACGCTGATGGTGGAACCCACCGAGAGCGAGACCAAGGCGGAACTGGACCGCTTCATCGAAGCCATGATCTCCATCCGCGCCGAAATCCGCGCGGTGGAGCAGGGCCGCATGGACCGTGCCGACAACCCGCTGAAGAACGCCCCCCACACGGCGGCCGAGGTCACGGGCACCAGCTGGACCCACCCCTACAGCCGCGAACAGGCCGCCTTCCCGCTGCCCTGGGTGCGCGCCGCCAAGTATTGGCCCCCGGTGAAGCGGGTGGACAATGTCTATGGCGACCGCAACCTGGTCTGCACCTGCGCGCCGCTGGAGGAATATGCCGCCACGGTGACGCTCCAGGCGGCGGAGTAGCAAGTCGGGGCAGGAGGCGCTATTTCCTGCCCCATGCGCTATATCTCCACCCGAGGCGAGGCCGCGCCCCGCGGCTTCGAGGATGTCCTGCTCGCTGGCCTGGCCGAGGATGGCGGGCTGTTCGTGCCCGAGACCTGGCCGACGCTGACGCCATCCGAATGGCACGCCCTGCGCGGCCTGCCCTTCGCGGAACTGTCGGCGCGCATCCTCCACCGCTTCACGGGCGATGCGCTGGGCTTCGATGAGCTCCATGCCATGACGCGCGACGCCTATGCCAGCTTCCGCCACCCCGCCGTGGTGCCGCTGGTGCAACTGGGTCCCCGCGACTTCGCGCTGGAACTGTTCCACGGCCCCACGCTCGCCTTCAAGGACGTGGCGCTGCAACTGCTGGGCCGCCTCTTCGACCATGTGCTGGCCAAGCGCGGCGAGCGCATCACCATCGTCGGCGCCACCTCCGGCGACACGGGCTCGGCCGCCATCGAGGCCTGCCGTGACCGCGCTTCGGTGGACATCGTCATCCTCCACCCCGAGGGCCGCACCAGCGAGGTGCAGCGCCGGCAGATGACCACCGTCATGTCGCCCAACGTGGCGAACCTCGCCATCCAGGGGTCGTTCGACGACTGCCAGGACATGGTGAAGGCCATGTTCGTGGACGCGCCCTTCCGCACCGACATGCGGCTGGCGGCGGTGAACTCCATCAACTGGGCGCGCATCGCGGCGCAGATCCCCTACTATGTTGCCGCCGCCCTGGCGCTCGGCGCGCCGGAGCGCGAGGTGGCCGTCTCCGTCCCCACCGGCAATTTCGGCAATGTGCTGGCGGCCTGGGCGGCGAAGCGGATGGGCCTGCCGATCAGCCACTTCATCGTGGCGTCCAACCGCAACGACATCCTGACGCGCTTCCTCACGGCCAACGACATGTCGGCGCGGCCTGTGGAGCCTTCGCTTTCGCCCTCCATGGACATCCAGGTGAGTTCCAACTTCGAGCGCCTGCTGTTCGAGCTGCTGGGCCGTGACCCGCGCGCCACCGCCCGCATGATGCAGGATTTCCGCGCCACGGGCCGGATGCCGGTGCCCGACGCCGCCTGGCGCCAGGCCAGCGCCGCCTTCACCGGCTTCGCGCTGTCGGACGAGGACACGCTGGCGGAAATCCGCCACTGGCACGAACGCGCGGACTACCTGGCGGACCCGCACACGGCCATCGGCCTCGCCGCCGCCCGCGCCCATGCGCCGGCGGATGCCTCCATCCCCGTCATCACCGCCGCCACGGCCCACCCCGCGAAGTTCCCCGACGCGGTGCAGCAGGCCACGGGCTTCCGCCCGCCCTTGCCGCCGGCGCTGGCCGACCTCTACGACCGGCCGGAGCGCTTTTCGGTGCTGCCCAATGACCTCGCCGCGGCGCAGGGCTTCGTGCGCGCGCACACCCTCCGCAACGCGGCGTGAAGGACCACATATCCCCCATGTCCGAATCCCTCCGCCTGACCACCCTGCCCTCCGGCCTCGTCGTCGTCACCGACCACATGCCGCGCGTCGAGACCGTCTCCATCGGCGCCTATGTCCATGCCGGCACGCGGCATGAGAGCGCGCCGGAGAACGGCGCCTCCCACTTCCTCGAACACATGGCCTTCAAGGGTACGGCGCGGCGCGACGCGGCGGCCATCGCGCGCGAGATCGAGAATGTCGGCGGCCACATCAACGCCTACACGGCGCGCGAGCAGACCGCCTACTACTGCAAGGTGCTGAAGGAGGATGTGGGCCTGGCCGCCGACATCATCGGCGACATCCTCTGCCACTCCACGCTGACACCCGAGGAGCTGGAGCGGGAGCGCGGCGTGATCCTGCAGGAGATCGGCCAGGCGAACGACACGCCGGACGACATCATCTTCGACCATTTCCAGCACGCCTGCTTCCCGGAACAGGCCATGGGCCGCCCCACGTTGGGCACCGAGCAGACCATCGAGACCATGAAGCGCGAGGCGCTGACCGGCTACATGGCGCGGCACTACGGCCCTTCGCGCACCGTGGTGGCCGCGGCCGGCGCCGTCTCGCACGAGGCGGTGCTGGAACTGGTGCAGGCGCATTTCGCGGACCTGCCCCAGGTGGCGCCCCCGGCCCCCGAGGCCGCGCGCTATCTGGGCGGCGAATACCGTGAGGAACGCGACCTCGACCAGGTGCACCTGGTGCTGGGCTTCCCCTCGGCCCACTACACCGACCGCGACCATTACCCGGTGCTGCTGCTCTCCACGCTGCTGGGCGGCGGCATGTCCTCGCGCCTGTTCCAGGAAATCCGGGAACGGCGCGGGCTCGTCTATTCCATCTACTCCTTCGCGCATCCTTACCAGGACAGCGGCATCTTCGCCCTCTACGCCGGCACGGGCGAGGAACAGGCGGCGGAGCTGGTGCCCGTGGCGGTGGAGGAACTGCGCCGCGTCCAGCTCGACGTGACGCAGGACGAATTGGACCGCGCCAAGGCGCAGCTCCGCGCCTCGCTGCTGATGTCGCTGGAATCCACCGGCAGCCGCTGCGAGCAGATCGCGCGGCACATCCAGATCCATGGCCGCGTGATCCCCATCGAGGAGACCAAGGCCCGTATCGCCGCCGTGACGGTGGAGGACATCCAGCGCGCCGCCCACCGCCTCTTCCGCGCGCGGCCGACGCTGGCCGCCATGGGGCCGATCGGGCGCGTGCCCATGCTGGACGAGATCGCGGGGAAGCTCGCGGCATGAACAGCCAGGACCTTCTCGGCGCCCTGCTCGACGCCGCGAAGCGCGCGGGGGCCGAGCAGGCGGATGCGCTGCTGGTGCGCTCCGCCTCGCTCGCCGTGCAGCGCCGCCTTGGCGCCATCGAACAGCTGGAGCGCAGCGAGGGCGTGGACCTCGGCCTGCGCGTGTTTGTCGGCCAGCGCGTCGCCATCGTCAGCGCCACCGAGGCACGCCCTGAAGGTTTCGCCGCCCTGGCCGAACGCGCCGTGGCCATGGCGCGCATCGTGCCCGAGGATCGCTTCGCGCAAATCCTGGACGCGCCGGCACCCAGCATGGCCGCGCTGGACCTCGATGATGGCAAGGCGCCCGATGCCGACGCCCTGCTGGCCCGCGCCGCGCTCGCCGAGGAAGCGGCGCTGGCCGTGACGGGTGTGACGAACAGCGAGGGCGCCTCCGCCGGCTGGTCGCGCGGCACGCGCAGCCTCGCCACCTCGCGCGGCTTCTTCGGGGAGTATGGGCGCGGTTCGCACAGCGTCTCCGCCACGGCGCTGGCCGGCAAGGGCACCGGCATGCAGCGCGACTACGACTATGCCAGCGCCGTCTATCTCTCCGAGTTGGAGGATGCCGTCGCCATCGGCCG
Source organism: Roseococcus suduntuyensis (assembly GCF_014196305.1). Classification (GTDB taxonomy): domain Bacteria; phylum Pseudomonadota; class Alphaproteobacteria; order Acetobacterales; family Acetobacteraceae; genus Roseococcus; species Roseococcus suduntuyensis. The sequence continues at coordinate 264,094 of NZ_JACIDJ010000001.1, read as the reverse complement.
GCGCGCCGGCGAACAGGCGGTGGCGCGGCTGAACCCCACGCGGCCCAAATCCGCCGTGCTGCCGGTGATCTATCACCCGCGTGTCTCGGCCTCGCTGCTGGGGCATCTGGTGGGGGCGATCAATGGTGCTTCCATCGCCCGCGGCACCTCCTTCCTGAAGGACGCGATGGGCACGCAGATCCTGCCGCGCGGTATGAATGTGTGGGACGACCCGCTGCGCCCGCGCGGCCCCCGCTCGCGCCCCTTCGACGGCGAGGGCCAGGCCGCGCAGCGCCGCGCCCTGGTCGAGGACGGCATGCTGACCACCTGGCTGCTGGACAGCCGGAGTGCCGCGCAGCTGGGCCTCGCCTCCACCGGGCACGCGGCGCGCGGCACGGGCGGCCCGCCCTCGCCCTCGCCCACCAATCTCTGGCTGGAGGCGGGCCGCGTCTCGCCCGCCGCGCTGATGGCGGACATCAAGCTGGGTCTCTATGTCACCGAACTCATCGGCATGGGGGTGAACGGCCTGACGGGCGATTATTCGCGCGGGGCGGCGGGCTTCATGATCCGCGACGGCCAACTGGCTGAGCCGGTGGGCGAGATCACCATAGCCGGCAAGCTGCCCGAGATGTTCCAGGCACTCACCGCCGCCGATGACCTGGAATTCAAGCGCGGCACCGACGCGCCGACGCTGCGGGTGGATGGGATGACGCTGGCGGGGGCGTGAGGCTTTTGCGCGGCCGATTCACCGCCCCGGCGGCACGCCGGAGCGGATCGGACGCCTAAACTCTCTTCGCCACCAGCAGCCGATACCGCACGAAGCCCTCCGTCTGGAGGGTTTCCAGCATGATCCCGCCGATCTCCGCCTCGGCGCGCACGCCGAAGCCCAACGCGCGCCGCAGCCGCAGGGGCCAGCGCCGCAACTCGCGCAGGCGGGGCGTCGCCTGCGCCATGTCACGCACACACAGCAGGGGCGAGAGGTCGCGCTCGCCCACCAGGGTCAACCCCGCCCCCTCCATGGCCCGCACCCAGCCCGCGCGCGTGGGCGCCACGGGGGCGCGCCAGTAGCGGCGGAAGACGTCGAAGCGGCGGGCGGCCTCGGGCGGCATGCCCTCCTCCGGCATATCATCCACCATGACCAGGTGCCCGCCCGGCGCCAGCACCGAGGCCAGAACCGCGATGGTCGCTTCCGGGGCTGCCGAATGGATCAGGCTCTCGATGCCGATGATCAGGTCGAAGGGCCCGGGCGGCGGCATGTCATAGGATTGCACGCGGATGCGCACCCGGTCGGCCAGCCCCGCCGCCGCGAGGGCCGCCCCGCCGCGCTGGCGCTGCGCCTCCGACAGGGTCAGCCCCGTCCAGTCCCCGCCCAGGCGCGGTGCCAGGTCCAGCATGGTCGCGCCATAGCCGCAGCCGGCATCGAGCACGCGCGGCGCCTCGGGCAGCGCCAGCCCCTCCAGCATCAGCCGGTGCAGCACATAGGGCGAGGCCGGGCCGCCGTCTGGGTCGGTCAGGGCGCGATGGATGGGGTGGGCGGCCTCGCCCTCCGCGCGGCGTTCCTCGAAGAAGGACAACCCGTCCAGCCAACGATAATAGCGGGCAACCCTGCGGGCCTGGCGTGTGGCAAGCGATGACATCGCAAGGTGAGATGGGGTGTCACGCTGCCTTTCCGAGGGGGGTGGCGCGCAACGCCGCCGCCAGGATCCGCAAATCCTGCGCGGCGGGGCTGTCCGGGTGGCGCGTCAGCAGCGGGGCCTGGGCGCGGATGGCGGCGGGCACCTTGGGGTCGCGCCGGACATGGCCCAGCAGCTTCACCCCCTGGCCCAGGAAATGCCGGCACGCCTGGTCCAGCGCGCCATGCACCCGCGTCGCCTGGGCCGGGCCCTGCACCATGTTGGCGACCAGCGCGGACCGCCCCCCGCCATCCGCCCCCCGGCTGTCCTGGCGGTGCAGCTTCAGCACGGCATAGGCGTCGGTCAGGGCGGTGGGTTCCTCGGTGACGATGACCAGCAGCATGTCGGCGGCGGCGGCCAGGCGGCGCTGCGCGAGGGAGAGGCCTGCGCCGAGGTCCAGCACCACCTCCTCCATCGGCAGGGCGCGCAGCAGGCCCACCATGCGGTCCAGCCCCTCGGCCCCCAGCGAAGCCAGCCCCGCGGCGCCCGAGCGGCCCGGCAGAAGGGCGAAGCCGGCGGGGTGGGGCGTCAGCGCCTCCGCGGCCGTGCAGGCGCCGGTGAGCACATGGCCGAGGTCGCGCGTGGGTGTGATGCCAAGCTGCACATCCACATTGGCGAGCCCGAGGTCGCCGTCCACCAGCGCCGTGCTGGCGCCCCCCTCCGCCAGCGCCTGGGCGAGGCCGATGGCGAGGCAGGTCTTCCCCACACCCCCCTTGCCGGAGGCGATGACCGTCAGTCGCGTCATGGCGCGCACTCCAGGGGTGTGCCGGGGGCGGCGCTGAGGCGCCCGGCCAGCCATTCGGCGGAAAGGGGGTGCAGGCCGCGCGCCACCTGCGGGCCGATGCCGGCCTCGGTCAGTGCCAGGCCCGCGGCGGCGGCGGCCAGCACGCCGCCCAGCCGCCGCGCGCTGTCGAGCCGCGTCGCGATCATGTGGCGCGCGCCCAGCAGGTGGAAGGCGCGGGCGAGGTCGGCGCTTTCCTCGGCGTCCAGCCCGCCGGGCAGCACCAGCACGGGGGTGGCGCCCGCGGCCTCGATCAGCCGGTGCAGGCGTTCGGCCTGGGCCGCGTCGAAGGGGTCGCAGCCGAAGCCGTCGAGGAAGGCGGGCTGGCCGGGTTCGCGCCGCTGCACGGATTTGGCCAGCACCTCCGGCTGCGCGGCGACGGCGAGCGTCAGCCGCAACAGCCGCGTGAAGGCGGCGAGCTGCTCCACGGCACCCGCCCGCGCGCCATCGGCCGTCACCACCAGCGGGGTCTGCCCGGCCATGGTGGCGCGCGCGGCCAGCTTCGCGCAGGTCAGCGTCTTGCCCGCGCCGGGCGGGCCCACCAGCAGCAGGGGCCGTTCCAGGGGCAGGGGCGCGAAGGCCAGGTGCGCGGCCAGCGCGGGCGCGAGCCGCCCCTGGCCCAGCCGCATGGCCAGTGGTGCGGGCAGGTTGTGGCGCGCGAGCGCGGGTGGAAGGTCCAGCGGTGCCGTGGCGCCCTCGGGCGGGATCAGCAGGGGTTCGGCCACGTCGAGCGCGGCCGTCACCTCCACGCCGCCGCCCACGCGCCGCGTGTCGAGGATGATGGCCTCATCCCCCAGCGCGTCACGCGCGGCGGCCAGCGCCAGCGAGGCATTGCGGCCATGGAACACCCGCAGCTGCATGGATCAGATGCTGGCCAGGGCGCGCACGCGGATGCGCGGGTGCAGTTCGGCCTGGGCGAGCACGGTGGTGCTGGGGCGGATGCGCTCCACGATGGCGCGGATATGCGCCCGCAGCGCGCCGGAACACAGCAGCACCGGCGCCTCCTCCTGCGCCGCCTGGGCGTCCAGCACGTCGCGCATGCGGGTGATGAATTGCTGGAGCTTCGCTGGCTCCATGGCCAGCTGCCGGTCCTCGGGCGGGCCGGTCAGCGCCTCGGTGAAGGCCACCTCCCATTCGGGCGAGAGGGTGACGAGGCCCACATAGCCCTGCGGCCCGCGCGCGGCTTCCGACAATTGCCGCGCCAGGCGCATCCGCACCACGGCCTGGATGTGCGGCAGGGCGCGCAAATTCGCCGACACCGCTTCCTGCAGCCCTTCCAGGATGGTGGGCAGGTCGCGGATGGAAACGCGCTCCGCCAGCAGGGATTGCAGCAGGCGTTGCAGGGTGCCCACGCTGGCCTGGGCCGGGATCAAGTCCTGCACCAGCTTCTGCTGTTCGCGCGGGAGTTCCTCGAGAAGCTTCTGGGTTTCGGCGTAGGAGAGCAACTCGTTCATGTTTTCGCGCACCACCTCCGTCAGGTGGGTGGCGAGGACGCCCGCGCAGTCCACCACCGTGCAGCCGCGGGCGAGTGCCTCCTCGCGCAGACGCTCCTCGATCCAGAGGGCGGGCAGGCCGAAGGCGGGTTCCTGCGTGCGCTCGCCCGGCAGGTCCGGCATGTTGCCGGAGGGGTCTATGGCGAGGTTCATGGGCGGGCGCAGGCTGCCGCGCGCGGCCTCGATCTCCTTCACGCGGATCACGTAGGAATCGGCCGGCAGTTCGAGGTTGTCCTGGATGCGGACGCTGGGCAGGACGAAGCCCATCTCCTGCGCGATGGAACGGCGCAGCCCGCGGATTTGCTCCGACAGGCGCGGCGCATCGCCGGCGGCCAGCGAAAGCAGCCCGTAGCCCAGTTCCAGCCGTAGCAGGTCCATCCGCAACGCCTCGGCCACCGGAGGTTCGGCGTTGCTGGGCGGTGGCGCCTCCTCGGGCGGGGGAAGTGCCGCCGTGGGGTTGCGGCGCTGATACCAGGCGGCCCCGCCCGTCAGCCCCGCCAGCGCCAGGAAGGGCAGCAGCGGCATGCCCGGCACCAGCCCCAGCACGAGCGAACTGCCCGAGGCCACGGCCAGCGGCTTCCAGGTGCCCAGCTCCTTCGCCATCAGCGCATCGGCCTGGCCTTCGCGCGCGGCCTTGGTGACGACGATGGCCGCGCCGACCGAGACGAGCAGTGCGGGAATCTGCCCCACCAGCCCGTCGCCCACCGTCAGGATGGAATAGGTCTGCACCGCCTCCATGAAGGGCATGCCGTGACGGCCGATGCCGATGGCCAGCCCGCCCAGCAGGTTGATGAAGACCGAGACGATGGCGACGATCGCATCGCCCTTCACGAACTTCGCGGCACCGTCCATGGAGCCGTTGAAGCTGCTCTCCTCCTCCAGGTCGCGGCGGCGGCGCTTGGCCTCGGCCTCGTCAATCGTGCCGGCCGAGAGATCGGCGTCAATCGCCATCTGCTTGCCCGGCATGGCGTCCAGGTGGAAGCGCGCGGACACTTCCGCGATGCGCCCCGCGCCCTTGGCCACCACCGTCTGGTTCACCAGCAGCAGGATGGCGAAGATGATGAGGCCCACCAGCACGTCGCCGCCCATGAGCGACTGGCCGAAGACCGCGATGATGTTGCCCGCCGCCTGCGGCCCCTCATGCCCATTGGCCAGGATGGCGCGGGTGGTGGCCACGTTCAGCCCCAGCCGGAACAGCGTGGTGATGAGCAGGATCTGCGGGAAGGACTGGAACTCCAGCGGCTTCGTCAGCAGCAGCGCCACCATCAGCACCAGCACCGAGATGGTGATGTTCAGCGCCAGCGCCGCGTCCAGCAGGAAGGCCGGCAGCGGGATGACGAGGATGCTGAGCACCAGCGCCACCGCCAGGACCAGCGCGACCTCGGAGGATATGCGCAGCCCGGTGAGCCAGGGCGGGAGGGGAAGTGCCTTCACGCGACCTTCCAGCTATCCGGCATCTGGCCCGGCGCGGGCGGCACGGGCAGGCCCTGGCCGCGATACTCGGCCAGCTTGTTCCGCAGCGTGCGGATGGAGATGCCCAGGATTTCCGCGGCCCGCGTGCGGTTGCCGAGGCACCGGCCCAGGGTTTCGAGGATCAGATCCCGCTCCACCTCGTCCATGCGCCGGCCCACCAGGGCGGCGATGGGCTCGGCGGGGCTGGCGGGCGCGGTGGCGGCGATGGTGACGGTGGGCGCCGCTTCCGGCGGCGGCGCCATGAGCTCGATGGCGTCGGGCGTGATCTCGGGGCCATGCGCCAGCAGCACGGCGCGGTGCAGCGTGTTCTCCAGCTCCCGCACATTGCCCGGCCAGGAATGCGCGAGCAGGCGCGAGGCCGCCAGTTGCGCGAGCGGCCGGCGCGGCAGCCCGTTGGCGTCCGCGTAGCGCAGCGCGAAATGCTCGGCCAGCGGCAGGATGTCGCCGGGGCGGGCGCGCAGCGGCGGGATGTGCAGCGCCACCACGTTCAGGCGGAAATACAGGTCCTCGCGGAAGCGGCCGGCGCGCACCTCGCTGGGCAGGTCGCGGTTGGTGGCGGCGAGGATGCGGACATCCACGCGCACGGGGCCGGTGCCGCCCAGGCGGTCCACCTCGCGCTCCTGGATCACGCGCAGAAGCTTGGCCTGGAGGCGCAGATCCATCTCGCCGATCTCGTCCAGCAGCAGCGTGCCGCCCTCGGCCTGTTCGAAGCGGCCGCGGCGGGCGGCGACGGCGCCGCTGAAGGCGCCCTTCTCATGGCCGAAGAGTTCGCTCTCCAGCAGCGTCTCGGGCAGGGCGGCGCAGTTGAGCGCCACGAAGGGGCCGCGCTGGCGACGCGAATGGGTGTGGATGTGCCGCGCCAGCACCTCCTTGCCCGTGCCGCTCTCGCCGGTGACCAGCACCGAGGCTTCGGCGCGCGCCAGTTGCTCCGCGCGCGCCATCAGCGCGGCCATGGCGGGGTCACGGTAGACAGGCGCATCCGGGCCTTCCGCCACGGCCGAGAGCATGGCCGCGATGAGGTCCGCATCGGGGGGCAGCGGCAGGAATTCGCGCGCGCCGGCACGGATGGCGCGCAGCACCGCATCGGCGTCGGCGTTGCGCCCGCAGGCGATGACGGGGGTGGCGATGCGCTCCTCCGTCAGGCGTTCTAGCAGCCAGGGCAGGTCATGCGTCACATCGGCCAGGACGAGGTCCGCGCCCGTGCCGCGCAGTTGCGCCAGCGCGCCCGTGACACCCTCGGCCTGCACCAGCGCCGCGCCGCGGGCCGAGGCCAGCCGCGCCGCCTGGCCCAGCTCACCCGAAAGCGAGCCGAGGATGAGCAGCCGCGTCACAGCCCGCGATCCGCCTTGACGATTTCCGTCATGGTCACACCCAGGCGGTTGTCCTCCACCATCACCACCTCGCCGCGCGCGACGAGGCGGTTGTTGACGTAGATGTCCACCGCCTCGCCGAGCTTGCGGTCGAGTTCCACCACCGCGCCACGCCCTAGCTTCAGCAGCTGCGACACTTGCATGGTGGCGCGGCCCAGCACGGCGCTGACCTGCACGGGGATGTCATAGACGGCCTCCAGCTCGCGCGGGGTGGTGGGGATGTTGGCGTCCGTGGGCAGGGTGCTGCCTGGGGGCGCGGGCTCGAAGGGGGCTTCGTTGCCGCCCTCGGCCTCATTCGACGAACTGGTCATTCTTGCCCTCCGAAAGCTGGATCTGGCCCTGGGCCGCGAGTTCCTTCGCGGCGATGACGACGGCGGCCTGCGCCTCGTCCACATCCTTCAGCCGCACGGGGCCCAAGGCCGCGATGTCGTCGCGCAGCAGCTTGGCCGCGCGCTCGGTCATGTTGCGGAAGAACATCTCCCGCATTTCCTCGCCGGCGCCCTTCAGCGCCAGCGTCAGCCGGTCCTTCTCGACGCCGCGCAGCAGCGTCTGCAGGCCGGTGTTGTCCAGGCGCTTCAAATCCTCGAAGGTGAACATCAGGCTGCGGATGCGCTCGGCCGCCTCGCGGTTGCGCTCCTCCAGGGCGGCGAGGATGCGGCCCTCGGCCTGGCGGTCGAGGCCATTGAAGATTTCCGCCATCATCTCGTGCGGGTCGCGGCGCTGGGTGCGTGCCAGGTTCGACATGAACTCCATCTTCAGCGTGCGCTCCACGCCCTCCAGCGCCTCCTTCTGGACGTTCTCCATGCGGAGCATGCGCATCACCACCTCCATGGCGAAGCCATCGGGCAGCATGGACAGCACGCGCGCGGCGTGGTCGGGCTTCACCTTGCTCAGCACCACCGCCACCGTCTGCGGGTATTCGTTCTTCAGGTAGTTCGCGAGCACCGTCTCGTTCACGTTGCCCAGCTTGTCCCACATGGTGCGACCCGCGGGGCCGCGGATTTCCTCCATGATCTGGTTCACGCGTTCCTGCGGCATCGTCTTGAGCAGCAGGCGTTCCGTGGTCTCGAAGGAGCCGACGATCTGCCCCGCCTGGCCGAGCTGGCCGGAGAACTCGTCGCACACCGCCTCGACCATGGCGGCCGAGACGCTGCCCAGCTGCGCCATGGCGTGCGACAGGTCGCGGATCTCGTCCTCCTGCATGCGGGAGAACATCTGGGCCGAGAGTTCCTCGCCCAGTGTCAGCATCAGGATGGCGGCCTTCTGCGGGCCGCGCAGGCGAATGAGGGTCTCGCTCACTGGTTGTCATCCGGGGTGAGCCAGCGGCGCAGCACCACCAGCGTCTCGTCGGGGTGCTGCTCCACGAGGGTGATCACGCGGGTGATGGAGGAAGCCCGCATCTGCCCCTGCACCTGTGCCAGATTCACCATGCCATCCTCTCCCACTTCCATGCCTGCCGGCAGCAGCCCGGCATTTTCCTGTCCCGGCAGGCCCGGCACACCGCCGCCCGCCAGCGCCGCCGCGCCGCCCTGGCCACCCGCCAGCGCCGCCGGCGGTGCCAGCGTCAGCGCCAGGCGCCGCGCCACCGGCCGCGCCACCAGCAGCAGCGCCAGCAGCGCCAGCACGCCGATCACCGCCGTCTCGATCAGGCGCGTGACCATGGCGCCCGTGATCTCGATGCCGAAGGGGTGCTGCGGCGGCGCCTGAACCTCGGCCTCGGCGAAGCGCATGGAGACGACCTCCACGCGGTCGCCGCGCTGTTCGTTGAAGCCCACCGCGCTGCGCACCAGGGTGGCGATGCGCGCAAGTTCGGCCTCGCTGCGCTCCCGCCACTGGGTGCCGCCGCCCTCGCGCGGTTCCATCACGCCATCCACCAGCACGCCCACCGAGAGGCGGCGCATCACCGGCTGTTCGCGCAGCACGTTGCGGATGGTGCGGCCGATCTCGAAGTTGGTCGTCTCCTCCTGGCGGTTTTCCTGGGTGCCGCCACCGGCCGCGCCCGGGTCGGCGCCGGGCAGGTTGTTGCCCACGGTGACATTGGCGGGTTCGCTGGTGCGGTTGTTCTCGGTGACGGATTGCTGGCTGCGCGGCACCTGGTTCTCGGGGTCGAAGCGCTCCTCGCGCGTTTCCACCCGGTCGGAATCCATCTCGATGGCGGCCTCGGCGCGCACGCGGCCGGGGCCCAGCACGCGCTCCAGCATCTCCTCGACGGCGCGGGCGAGGCGCGCCTCCTGCCCCCGCCGCAATTCATCGGCGGTGGCGACACCCGCCGCGCCGCCCAGCGCCTGGCCTGCGCGCGCCAGCAGCTCACCCCGGCTGTCCACGATGGAGACGCTGGCCGGGCGCAGGCCGGGCACGGCCGCCACGACCAGGTGCAGCACGGCCTGCACGCCCTCGCGGTCCAGCCGCTGCGAGCCCTGCATGGTCAGCAGCACGCTCGCCTGTGCTTCGGCGCGCTCGCGCGAGAAGGCCTCGCGCCGCGGCAGCACCAGATGCACCCGCGCGCCCCGCACGCCGTGCAGCGCGCGGATGGAGCGCGCCAACTCGCCCTCCAGCGCGCGCAGCCGGTTCATTTCCTGCTGGAAGGGCGTGGTGGTCAGCCCCTCGCCACGGTCGAACAGCTCATTGCCGATGGACCCGCCCGCCGGCAGCCCCTCCCGCGCGAGGTTCAGGCGCAGGCGCGGCACATCCTCCACCGGCACCAGGATCTGCGTGCCGCCGGCCGCCAGCCGGTAGGGCGTGCGGCTGCGTTCCAGCGCGGCCACGACGGCACCGGCGTCCCGCGCCTCCAGGTCACCGTAGAGCAGCGCCATGGGCGGCGTGCCTGAGCGCAGCAGCAGGAAGCCGAGGCCGCCCAGCGTCAGCAATGCGAGCCCCGCCAGGGCGGCCAGGCGCAGGCGGCCCAGCGCCTTGATCTGTTCGATCAGCGCCTGCATGGCGGCGCCCCCGGGCGGGAAGGACGGCTCAAGAACAGGGAAATGTGGTCCCGCAACACCTGATGGCTCCCGGCTCCCCATCCTGGGGCCTGGGCAGAGTTTGCCGGGCGCATGTCACCGAAAGGTTAAGCGGGTGGCTTATTCCACCACGCCGCGCAGCCGGTCGAAGTTCACCGCCACCGTGCCGAGCTTCAGGCGCACATCGCCCTCCACCCGCTCGGCCCCCGTGGCGCGGCCCACCACGGTGAAGGGCAGGGCCGCCCCGCCCGCGCTCAGCCGCGCCTGATAGGCGCCATCGGCCAGCTGGCGCCCGGAGGCATCGCGGCCATCCCAGCGCCAATCCTGCGTGGCAGCGGACAGCACCACCTCCTCGCTCCGCAGCACGCGGCCGGTGCGATCCAGAATGTCCACCCGCGCGGCGGTGGCGCCGGTCGTGGCGGGCGGCAGGCGCATCACGGCCTGGCCGCTTTGCAGGGCCAGGTATTCGCTCTCCACCTCCACCACGCGCCCGGTCAGCGGCGCGGCGGAGACCAGCTGGCTGCCCTGTTGCAGCGTGATCAGCCGTTCCAGGTTCTGGTTGACGGCGAGTTGCTGCTCCACGCTCGCGAACTGCACCAGCTGCGCCGTCATCTGCTGGGCGTCCATGGCGTTGGTGGGGTCCTGGTTGCGCAGCTGCGTCGTCAGCAGCGCCAGGAAGGTGTTGAAGTCCGCGTTGATGCGGGCGCCCGCGCGGGCGCCGGTCTGGGTCTCGGCGGCGGCTGCGGCGGTGATGGAACCGGACATGGGGCCTCCTTCCTCGGGGCGGGGTTCAGATGTTCAGGTCGAGCAGGCCGCGCGCGGCGCGGCGGGGTTCGGGCAGGGCGGGTTCGGCTGGCGCGGGGCGCCCGCCGCCGCCGCTCCAGCCCTCCCTTTCCCATCCCTGGCCGCCCCATTCGCCCCCGCCCGAGCCCTGGCCGGAGGCGAGGGAGAAGCCGATGCCCGCCTCCTCCACCACCAGGCCGGACTGGGCCAGGGCGCGGTCCAGCTCCTGCCGGTCGCGCTGGAGCAGGGCGAGGGTCTCGGGCCGTTCGGCCATGACCAGCACGCGGTGCGCCTCGCCCTCGCGCCGCACCGTGATCTCGACGCGGCCCAGCTCCACCGGTTCCAGCGCCAGGCGGAAGCTGCCGGTGGCGGGGGAGAAGGCCAGCGCCACGGCCATCTGCGCCACCTGGCGCATGGGCGGCGGGGGGCTGGGCGGCGGCGCGGCGCTCGCCGCCGGGCTTTCGGTCGTGGGCGTGAGGGCGGCCAGCGGGCCAAGCCCGGCCACGCCCTCCATGGGCCGGGGTTCCGGCATGGGGGCGGGCGGTGGTGGTGCCGCGCGGGGCGCGAGGGCGATGACGGCGGGCGGCGACGGGGTGGCGGTCTCCGCCGGGGGCGTGGCGCCGGTGCGCGGCGGGGCCTCGGGTGCGGAGGTTTCGGCCTCTGGCACCTCGGGGTGCGGTGCCGGGCGGGCGGCGGCCTCGGGACGTTGCGGCGTGGCCGCGGCGACAGGGCCTTCCGGCGGCGTGGGCACCCCGGCCGGAGCGGGCGCCACCCGAGGTGCGAGCTCGGCGGCGTCCGACGCGGCCGCACTGTCCTCGGCCGGCTGGGGAGCCATGGGCATGGGGGGGCGGGATGCGACGGCCAGGGCCGCGACCAGCAGGGGCTGGGGCTGGGGCGTGGTGGCGGGGGCTGGCGGGGCAAGCCCGGCGGGCGCGGCCTGGTCGGTCGTCCTTGTTTCCGGCGCGGGGGAGTCGGGTGCCGCTGCGTCCGGTTCCGGGCTTTCCATATCCGGGGCGGGCGCGGCGGGTGGCGCGGCTTCGGCGGCGTCGGGGCTGGCGGGCGGCGCCTCGGCGACAGGGGATGCCGCCTCCGGCGTGGTGGAAATGGGGCCAGGCCGGGTTGTGGGGGTCGGGGCCGCGCCCTGGCGCGCCGTCGTTGCTGGCGCGGGGCGCGGGGCCTCCTCGGGCGTGGCGGGGGGCGTTTCCTCCTCCCCGGCGGCCAGGATGGCTGGTGGGCCGGCTGGCACGGGTGCGGCGGCGGTATCGGGCTGCGGCAGCGGCACCGGTACCGGCATGGGCGGCTGCGGCATGGGACCCTCGGTCACGGGCAAGGGCGCCCCCGCCTGCGGCGGCGTGGGCATGGCGGCCGGTGCGGGTGCGGGTGCGGCGCCGGGCGTGGGCGGCGGTGTCACGATCGCGGCCGGCCCCGCCTCGCCTGGCGCCGGAGCCAGCGCGATGGCGGGCGCCAGCGCCGCGGCCAGCACCTGCCCGAAGCCGGCGGCCGGCGCATCCCCGGTGGGGCCCAGCCCTGGTGTGGCCCCCAAGGCTGCACCGGGCGGCGCGGCGAGGGCAGGCAGAAGTTGCGCCTCCATGGGCGGGTCTCCGGCGGCCTGGCCCCATGCCATGGCCGCGCCCCGCCATTGCAAGCCGGGGGCCAGCGCGGCGCCGCGCAGGGCCGGCAAGCCGCGCCCCGCCCCCGGCAGGGCCTGCCCGCTCCCCGGCAGGAAATGCCGTCCGGACCCCGCCCCGGGCTGGCACGCGGGATGCGAGGGGCACGGGGCCACCGCCCTCTTCCGGAAGGATGCCCATGTCCCTGTTCGGCTCCATGACCACCGCTATCGCTGGGCTCAACGCGCAGGCGCGTTCGCTCGGCCATGTCTCCGACAACCTGGCGAACAGCCAGACGGTGGGCTTCAAGCGCATCGACACGAATTTCCAGGACCTCGTCACCCAGTCGGGGCCGAACCTGCACGCGCCTGGCTCCGTGCTGGCACGGCCCACCTTCACCCATTCGGTGCAGGGCACCATCGAGCAGAGCCAGAACCCGCTGGGCATGGCCATCGGCGGGCAGGGCTTCTTCAGCGTGGCCCAGGCGCGCGGCTTCGTGGACGGGCTGCCCACCTTCGACGACCGGCAATTCTTCACCCGCGCCGGCGATTTCCGCATGGACCGCGACGGCTTCCTGGTGAACGGCGCCAACTACTTCCTGCAAGGCTGGCCGGTGGGGGATAGCGGCCTGGTGGACCGCACGACGCTGGAACCCGTCCGCGTCAGCCAGCAGGTGTTCAACCCCATCGCCACCAGCACCATCGAGATCGCGGCCAACCTGCCCGGCGTGGACCCGCCGGCCACGCCCGCCGATGCGCGGACCTTCAGCACCCAGGTCCAGGTCTATGACACGCTGGGCACGCGGCGCGCCATGACGCTCACCTTCTCGCAGACGCCCGGCACGCCGGGGCCGCCGCGCAGCTGGGACATGACCATCTCGCCCGATCCGGTGGGCGGCGCCGTCACCATCCCCATCGTCTTTGGTGTCAACGGCACGGTGGAGAGCTTCGACGGCGTCACCGGCGTGCCCGGCACGCCCGTCGAGTTTCCCTTCCTGATGGATTTCGGGCTGGGCAACCAGAACATCGCGCTGAACCTCGGCCGGTTCGGGGTGGCGCAGGGGCTCACGCAATATGCGGGCACCGACTTCTCGCTGCGCAACCTCCAGCAGAACGGCGTGCCGCCCGGCGCCTATGCGGGCCTGGCCATCCGCGACAATGGCGACGTGATGGTGAACTACGACAATGGCCAGTCGCGCATGATCTACCGCGTGCCGATCGTGGGCTTCAGCGACCCCGACCGCCTGCAACGCCTGGACGGCGCCGCCTTCATGCGGACCATCGAGAGCGGCGAGGCGCAGGTGACGGACGCCAATTCCAACGGCGTGGGCAAGCTGGTGGTGGGCGCGCTGGAACGCTCGAACGTGGACATCGCCACCGAGTTCACGAAGCTGATCGTGGCGCAGCGCGCCTATACGGCGAACACGCGCGTGGTCACGACCAGCGACGAGATGATGCAGGAGACGATCAATATGCGCCGCTGATGCGGCGCATCCGTGCCGCTCCGCGGCGGCGTGCTTGTGCCGCTCCGCGGCGGGGTACTTGTGCCGCTCCGCGGCGGGGTACTTGTGCCGCTCCGCGGCGGGCAACATGCGCCACTGATGCGGCGCGGCCGGCATCGCCCGTCAAGGTTTGGTTAACCACGGTCTCACCACACTGGAACCCGCATGAGCCTGGACCTCGCCTTCGGAGCCGCCCGCAGCGGCCTGCTCACCACCCAGCGCAGCCTGGCGCAGGTGGCGCAGAACCTCGCGAACGCCTCCACCGAGGGCTATACGCGCAAGGCGGGCGACACCATCTCGGTCTCGCACGCCAACTCGCCCATGGGTGTCCGCATGGGGGCCGCGCAGCGCAGCGTGGACGCGGCCCTGGTCGCGGAGCGCCATGCCCGCGCGGGCGAGGCCGCGGGGGCCGCGGTGCGCGAACGACTGCTTTCGGGCATCGAGGCCGCGCATGGCCAACCCGGGGACGGTCAGTCCATCGGCGACCGCCTGGGTGCGCTGCGCGCCAGCGTCATCGGCCTGCGCGCCAGCCCCGGCGAACCCGGGCTTCAACGCGAGTTCCTCCAGGCCGCGCATGATCTCGCGCTCAGCTTCAACGACATCGCGGGCGCGATCGGCGAGGCGCGGCAGCAGGCGCAGGACGGCATCCAGGAGGAGGTGGCGCGCATCAATGCCGGGCTGCGCGAGGTGGCGCAGCTCACCACCGCCATCCAGCGCGACCGCGTGCTGGGCATCGCCACCGGCGACCTCGAGGACAAGCGCGACCTCGCCTTGGGGCGGCTGTCCGAAAGCCTGCCGCTGCGAACCCTGCCGCAATCCGATGGCGGGCTGATCCTGGTGACGCGGGGCGGCCTTGGCCTGCCGCTCGACCCCGACAAGGACGCCTTTTCCACCGCCCCGGCCGCGCTGGGGCCCGAGGCCTTTTTCGGCGCGGGCGGCACCCTGCCGGGCGTGATGCTGGGCGGCGTGGACGTGACGCGGCAATTGGGCGGCGGGCGGCTCGGCGAATATGTCGCGCTGCGCGACACCACCCTGCCGCGCTACCAGGCCGAGCTCGACCTCGCGGCCGGGCATCTGGCCAGCCGGATGGAGGGGCAGGGCCTCAGGCTCTTCACCACCCCCTCCGGCACCGTGCCCGACATCACCCTGCCCTACAGCGACCCCGCCGCGGGGCTGATGGGCTTCGCCAACAGCATCCGCGTGAACCCCGCCGTGGCGGCCGACCCCACGCTGCTGCGCGACGGCACCCATGCGGTGGCCGATACGCCGGGCGGCCCCACCGCCTTCACGCCCAACCCCGCCACCGGCCCCGCGGGCTTCACCCTGATGCTGGACCGCGTGCTGAACCACGCGCTGGGTGACACGGTGCGCACGGGCACGGCCTGGGCGGCGCTGCCTTCGGGCGGGTTGGGGCCGGATGGCAGCCTCGCCTCGCCCTTCCTGCCGCCGCGCACGCTGGAGGATTACGCCGCCGTCGTCACCGGCGCCCACACCGCCGACCGCGCGGCCGCGACCGCGTCGCGGGAGCGCGCGGAGGGGCTGCGGCGTGGCCTCGACGCCCGCTTCCAGCGGGAATCCGGCGTGGATTCCGATGCGGAGATGGCCGCCATGGTGCAGTTGCAGAACGCCTATGCCGCCAATGCCCGCGTGATGAGCACGGCCCAGCAGATGTGGGACACGCTGCTCAACATGGTGCGGTGATGAGGGAGACCCCCCTTGAGCCTTGAGATCACCGGCCGCCTGGCCGCCGAGACCGCGCGGCTGCGCACGCAGATGGAAATCCTGACGCGCCAGACCGCATCGGGGCAGCGCTCCTCCCGCCTGGGGGACCTGGCGCCGGACGTGCCGCGCGCCGTCTCGCTGCGCGCGCAATCGGGGCGGCTCGACGCCTATGACCGCGTGCTGACGCAATCCATCGGCCGCACCGAGGTGATGCAGGCCTCGCTCAGCCGTCTCACCGAGATCGCGCGGGACTTCCGCAGCACCGCCCTGCCGCGCCTCTACACGCGCGACCCGGTGGCGCTGGAGGCGCTGAAGGTGCAGGCGCGCACGGCGCTGACCGAGATGGGGCATCTGCTGAACGTGCGCCATGCGGGGGAATACCTCTTCTCCGGCTCCGACATCGGCCGCCCGCCCATTCCAGACCCAGAGGGGTTGGCCACCGGGCAGATGGCGCAGGATGTGGCGACGGCCGTGGCCACGCTGGGTGCGGCGGGGGCGGCCAGCGTGCTGAATGACACGCGCACCGCCGCGCAGAGCAATGTGGCGGGCGTCTCGCCCTTTTCCGACTTCCTGCAGGACGAGGCCGCCCTCGCCCCCGCGGACCAGGAGCCGCGCCGCGCGGCACCCGCCGCCGACGGGCAGTTCGTGGCCTATGGCATCTTCGCCGACCGCAACGCCGTCAGCGTCAGTTCGGGCGAGACGACGGGAAGCTGGGCGCGCGACCTGATGCGCAACCTGATGAGCCTCGCCGCCCTCGACCCCGCCCAGATGGATGACCTGCCCAACTACACGGACCTGCTGGCCGGGCTGCGCGACGGCTTCGCCGCCGCCGAGCAGGCGCTGACCGAGGAGGCGGGCGGCCTTGGCCAGGTGACGGCGCGGCTGGAGGACACGCAGCGCCGCCAGCGCGCCACCATGGACCTGCTGCGCAGCCAGATCGCCGACATCGAGGAGGTGGACCTGGCCAGCACGCTGGAACGCCTCCAGGCCACCCGGACCTCGCTGGAGGCGAGCTACCGCGCCATCGGCTCGCTGTCCGAACTCACGCTTGCGCGCTTCCTGCGGTGAGCGCGCGAGGCCTGATCTTCAAGCGCCATTAACCTGCTGCGGCGAGTATGGCGCGCGCGGTTCCGGAGAGGGTCTCTCCACCGCGGCAGGGCCTCGCACCAGAAGGGTGGAATTCCGCGGGGGCGCATGAGGCGCCTTCGTGCAGCAGTCGGAAGGGAACAAGATGTCCACGCTCGTTCTGGAGTTGCGGCAGGGTGATCTGATGGTGGTGAACGGGGCGCCCATCCGCTTCCGCAACCGCACGCGGATCGAGCTCGCCGCCAAGGCGCGCTTTCTCTTCGGCAAGCAGATCATGGCGCCCGATGCCGCCAACACGCCGGCGCGGCGCATCTATTTCGCCTTGCAGACGGCCTATATCGGCGCCGATGAGGAGCGTGGGCCCGGCCTCGCCGCCGCGCGCGACCTGATCCGTGACTTCATGGACGCCACCACCTCCCCCACCGTGCGCGAGATGCTCGACCGCGCGCGGGAGGCCGCCGAGGGCGATGACTGCTATTCCGCGCTGCGCATCGCCCGCCGGGTCATGCGCCATGAGGAGGAGGTGCTGGGCATTCCGCCGCTGCCCGCGCCCCGGCGCGACCCGCTTCCCAACCCGGCGCCGGGCTGAGCCATGTCGGACGCGGGCAGCGCCATCACCGCCTTCCGTCGCTTCCAGAAGCAGTTCGAGGAGACGCGCGCGCTGGAACGCATCGCGAAGGACCCGATGCAGACCCGCGCGCTGGACCAGTTCCGCCGCGCCCTGGACCGGGCGCCGGACATCCAGACGGCCCTGCGTGACCCGCGCGTGCTGCAGGTGGTGACGGTGGCCATGGGCATTCCCGACGGCGCGCAGCAGGCGGGGCTGGCCATGCGCGCCCTGACCTCCGACCCGACGGACCCGAAATCCCTGGTCAACCGGCTGGCCGACAAGCGCTGGAAGGCGGCGGCGGAGGCGTTGCGCCTCGATGAACGCGGCCTCGATGCGCTGCGTGACCCCGACATCCAGGCGCGCCTGACCGATGGGCTGCGCCGCGCGCGCTGGCGCGATGAGCTGGAAGAAAGCCAGCCGGGCCTGGGCGATGCGCTGCTGTTCCGCGAAAGGGCCGCCAAGGGCGCCGAGGGCGCCTTCGCCGTGCTGGGTGACCCGGTGCTGCGCCGTGTGGTG
Source organism: Roseococcus suduntuyensis (assembly GCF_014196305.1). Classification (GTDB taxonomy): domain Bacteria; phylum Pseudomonadota; class Alphaproteobacteria; order Acetobacterales; family Acetobacteraceae; genus Roseococcus; species Roseococcus suduntuyensis. The sequence goes on along the minus strand of NZ_JACIDJ010000001.1, from coordinate 246,546 downwards.
CTGGGGGCGGTGGGCCTGCCGAAATCCATCGCCGTTCAGTCGGTGGAGACGCAGGCGCGCGCGCTGGAGGCGCGGTTGAAGCTCGACTCGCTGAACGACCCGAAGGTGGTTCAGCGTCTGGCGGAACGCTACTTGATCAGCCGGGCTTCGGAATCCACGGGCGCCTTCGGCGCGCCCTCGGCCGGCACGTCCAATGCGCTGGCGCTGCTGGGGCTGCCGCCGGGCGGGCTGCGGGTCTGATCGGGCGCGCCCGTCGCGCGGGAAGCGGCGTCGGGCGCATCTTCCGCACGAACATCCTCCCCGCGTACGCCTTCCCCTCGCAGGGCGGCGGTGCGGTAAGCGCGCAACTCGCGCTCGGTGGGCACGCTGCGCGTCACCTCGCCGGCGCCATCGCGCACCTCGAACACCACGACGCCGAGCGTCGGCTCGATGCGCAGGCTGGGATTTGGCGCGATGGGCGGCGAGATATCCTGCCGCGCGCCGGGTGGCGTCTCGGTCGGCGCCTGCAAGGGGCGCTCGAGGAAGGGCGGGGGGCTGGCCAGCATGGGGCGGGCAAGCCCGACGGGGGAGGTCATGGCGATCCTTCCGGTTTCATGGGGACCGCATCCCAGAAACCATGCGCAGCCTTAACGCATCCTGAATCACTGCCTGAATCACGACCCGGGGTTTGACCGGGCGGCGCCGAGGGCCGATCCTGCGCGCCAGTGTCCATTCCTCCGCGCCTCGTCCCCCATCTGCTCACCCTGGCCGCCGCGCTCACGGGGGGCACCATCTGCCACCTGCTTTCGGTGCCGCTCGCGTGGATGATCGGGGCGATGGCGGGCACAGCGGCATTGGCCTGGTTCCGGCCGGTGGCGGTGCACCCCTACGCGCGGCCGGGGGCGCTGATCGTGCTGGGGCTCGCCTTCGGGCAGACCTTCTCGGGCCCGGTGCTGGGCGCTCTGCTGGGGGCCATGCCGGTCATTCTCATCGCGGGGCTGCTCTCCATCGCGGCCGGCGTGGCGGCGGTGCCGATCTTCACGCGGCTGGCCGGTGTGGACCCGCGCACGGGCTATTTCGCGGCGGTGCCGGGCGGCGTCATCGTCATGGTGGTGCTGGCGCAGCGGGCGGGCGCGCCCATCGCGCCGGTGACGCTGGCGCAGACCATCCGTGTGGTGATCGTGGTGCTGGCCATTCCGCCGCTGCTGACGGCCTTCGCGCCGGTGGGTGACAGCGCCGCCTTCCTGGCGCCGCGCCTGCCCTTCGACCTCGGCGGGCTCGGGCTGATGCTGGTGGTGGGGCTGCTGGCGGCCTTCGCGCTGCGGCGCACGGGCATCGCGAATCCCTGGATGATCGGCCCCTGCGCGCTGGCCATCACGGCCGCCGCCGTGGGCCATCTGCCCTCCTCGGTGCCGACGGTGCTGGTTGATGCGGCGCAGGTGGCGATGGGCGCCACGCTGGGGCAGAGACTGACGCGGGAATTCCTGCTCTCCTCGCGCCGGCTGCTCTGGGCCTCCATCATTTCCGCCTTCGCGCTCTGTGTCCTGTGCCTCACGCTGGGCGCGGCACTCGGCTGGGCCAGCGGGCTGCCGGTGGGCGCGGTCATGCTGGGCATGGCGCCGGGCGGCATGCCGGAGATGGGCATCACCGCCAAGACGCTGGAACTGGCCGTGCCGCTGGTGCTGGGCTTCCACCTGGCGCGCACGCTGATGTGCAACTTCCTCATCGGCCCGGTCTGGACCCTGACGAGCCGGCTGGGCTGGAAGTAGCCTGGCCGGGTTCCGGGCCGGCGCGCTTGGGGTTAACCTCGCGCCGGGAAACGGGAGAGAGCCATGCCGGATGACAGCCGCCACAGCAGCGCCGCCAGCGCGGAGGCCGCAGGTTCCGCCCTTCCGCTCGCCGGCCTGCGCGTCCTGGACCTGACGCTGGCCCGCGCCGGCCCCACCTGCGTGCGGCATCTGGCCGACTGGGGCGCCGAGATCATCCGCGTGGAACCGCCGGGGGCGAGCGACGCGCTGGGCGGCGCGCGCGACGGGTTCGACTTCACGAACCTGCACCGCAACAAGCGCGGCATCGTCCTCGACCTGAAGCACCCGGACGGCCATGCCGCCTTCCTCAAGCTGGCCGAAACCGCCGACATCGTGGTCGAGAACATGCGGATGCAGGTGAAGCACCGCCTCAAGATCGACTACGACACGCTCTCCGCCCGCAACCCGCGCCTGATCTATGCCAGCATCTCGGGCTTCGGTCAGACCGGCCCCTATTCCACGCGCGGCGGCGTGGACCAGATCGCGCAGGGGATGGGCGGGCTGATGACCATCACCGGCGAGAAGGGGCGCGGCCCCATGCGGGTGGGGATTCCCATCAACGACCTGACGGCGGGCAACCTGCTGGCGCTGGCCATCATGATGGCGCTGTATGAGCGGGAGAAGACCGGGCGCGGCCGCTATGTCTCGACCTCGCTGCTGGAGGCGCAGGTCTTCATGCTGGACTTCCAGGCCACGCGCTTCCTGCAGAAGGGCGAGGTCGCGGGCCAGGCGGGCAATGACCACCCGGTGAACACGCCGATGGGTGTGTTCCCGAGTGCCGACAAGCCCATCAACATCGCCGCCTCCTCGCCCAAGCTGTGGGAGGTGTTCTGCCGCGTGGCCGGACGCGAGGATTGGCTCACGAAGCCCGAGTGGAAGACGGTGGAGGGCCGCACGAAGGACCGCTCCGCCGTCAATGCCGCCATCGCCGAGGTCACGCGCCAGCAGCCCAGCGAATACTGGATCCTGAAGCTGGAGGAGGCCGGCATCCCCTGCGGCCCCATCAACGACATCCGCGAGGTCTTCGAGGACCCGCAGGTGCAGCACCTCGGCATGGTCTGGCAGATCCCGCACGAGACGCTGGGGCAGGCGGGCGTGGTGCGCACGCCCATCAACATCCAGGGCCACACGCCGGGCATTCGCCGTGGCGTGCCGGGCCTGGGCGAACATTCGGACGAAATCCTGGCGGAAGCCGGGCTCGGCGCGGAGGAGATCGCGAAGCTCCGCGCGAACAAGGTCATTGGAGGCTAGAGAGAAGCATGTCGGAAATGGTGTTCGCGGAGGGCAAGATCCTCGCCCGCGCGCAGGACGGTGTGGGCACGGTGGTCTTCAACCAGCCCGAGAAGCGCAATGCCATGAGCATCGCGATGTGGGACGGCATGGCGGCCGCACTTGATGCCTTCGAGGCGGATGACGCCGTCCGCTGCGTCGTGCTGGAAGGCGCGGGCGGCAAGGCCTTCGTCTCGGGCGCGGACATCAGCCAGTTCGAGCAGAACCGCTCGGACGCCGATGCGCAGCGGCAGTACAACGCCAAGACCAGCCTGGGTCGGCGGAAGCTGCTGGAATTCTCCAAGCCCGTGATCGCGAAGATCCAGGGCTTCTGCATGGGCGGCGGGCTTGGCATCGCCATGTCCTGCGACATGCGGATCGCGGGCGTGGGCAGCGAGTTCGGCATCCCGGCCGCCCGCCTCGGCATCGCCTATGGCTTCGACATGGTGAAGAACCTGGTGTCGCTGGTCGGGCCCGCCCAGGCGCACTTCATCCTGATGACGGGTGGCCGGCTGCCGGCCGAGGAGGCCGAGCGCATGGGCCTCATCAACAAGCTGCACCCGGCGGAAAGCCTGGATGCCGAGGTGGCGAAGATCACCTCGCAGATCGCGCGCAACGCGCCGCTCTCGCTGCGCGCCAACAAGCGCACGGTGCGCGCCGTGCTGGCCGATGCGGCCGACCGTGACATGGCGGCCATCGCCGCAGCCGCGGACGCGTGTTTCGACAGCGCCGACTACCGCGAAGGCCGCCGCGCCTTCATGGAGAAGCGGACGCCGGTCTTCACCGGCGCCTGATGACCGAAGGGGGGCACCCGCTGGACCCGCTGCCGGAGGCCCACCCCTCCGCTCCCATCTCGCGCATCGTGCGCGAGGTGGCGGCGCAATTCCCCGGCGCGCGCATCACGCTCGGCGAAATGGCCGAGTTCTTCGGCGAACGCGCCTTCGGCCTGCTGATCCTGCTGCTGTGCCTGCCCGCGCTGCTGCCGGGCATGGCCTCGGTCTTCGGCATTCCCATGCTGATCCTGGGCGCGCAGATGGGGCTGGGGCTGAAGGTGCCGAAGCTGCCGCGCTTCATCGCGCGGCAATCCATCAAGCGCGAGGACCTGCTGCGCCTGGCCGACGTGACCTCCGGCCCGCTGAAGCGGGTGGAGCGCTTCGTGCGGCCGCGGCCTGGTGTCTTCCTGTCGAATTGGGGTGACCGGATGGTGGGCTGGCTGACGGTCGTCACGGCCGTCATGCTCATCCTGCCCGGGCCGGGCACCAATGCCCCGCCCGCCTTCGGCACCATCATCATGTCGCTCGGCGTGGTCGAGCAGGACAGCCGGGTGGTGGGCATCGGCGTGGTGCTGACCACGCTGGGCAACCTCTTCGCCGCCATCATCCTGCTGGCGCTGGTCTGGATGGGCATTCAGGCGCTGGGGTGGGTGTTCTGACCGCGCCCGTCAGCGCCCGGCTGGCGTGAAGTCCCGTTCCAGGCGCTGGCTGTATTTCGACATGGCGAAGCACAGCACGAAGTAGACGGCCGCCGCATAGACATAGGCCTCGGTCGGGAAGCCCAGCCAGTTCGGGTCGCCCAGCGAGGCGCGCAGCGTCGTGAAGAAGTCGAACACGCCGATCACCACCACCAGCGTCGTGTCCTTGAACAGGCCGATGAAGGTGTTCACCTGCGCGGGGATGGTGATGGTCAGCGCCTGCGGCAGGATGATGAGGCGCATCTTCTTCCAATAGGACAGGCCCAGCGCATCGGCCGCCTCATACTGGCCGCGCGGCATGGCCTGCAGCCCGCCACGCACCACCTCCGCCATGTAGGCCGCGGTGAACAGGGTGTAGGCGAAGAGCACGCGCACCAGCCGGTCCAGCGTGACGCCCTGCGGCATGAACAGCGGCAGCATGATCGCCGCCATGAACAGCAGCGAGATCAGCGGCACGCCGCGCACGCATTCGATGATGGCGGTGCAGAACCAGCGCACCAGCGGCAACTCGCTGCGCCGGCCGAGTGCCAGCACGATGGCCAGCGGATAGCCGAGCGCCAGCCCATAGACCGCGATGATGCCCGTGATGGCCAGCCCACCCCATTGCCGCGTCTCGACGAAGGAGAGGCCCAGCACGCCCCCCTGCATCAGCACCCACATCACCACCGCGGCCACCGCCCAGGCCAGAAGCAGCCAGCGCGTCCAGAAGATGCGGAGGGTTGAGGCGACGACCAGCGTGACCAGGATCACCATCATGGTCGCCGGCCGCCAGCGCTCCTCGAACGGATACAGGCCGAAGATCGAGAACCAGAACTTCTCCCGCACGAAGGCCCAGCAGGCGCCGCCCGCCGCGCGGCATTCCGCCGCCGTGCCGGACCAGGTGGCGTCCAGCACCGCCCAGCGCAGCATGGGCGGCACCACCCAGGCCAGCAGGGCGATGCAGGCCAGGCTGATGGCGATGTTCAGCGGCCCGGTGAAGCAGGCCTTCGCGAAGTCCCGCGCGCGCTCGGTGAAGGTGGGAAGGGCGGGGGCGGTGCTGGCGGACATGGTTCACCGCTCCTTCAGCGCGACGGCGCGGTTGTAGGTGTTCATCAGCAGCGAGGTGACGAGCGAGATGATGAGGTAGACCGCCATGAAGATCGCGATCACCTCCACCGCCTGCCCCGTCTGGTTGATGGAGGTGTTGGCCACCGACACCAGATCCGGATAGCCGATGACGACGGCGAGCGAGGAGTTCTTCGTCAGGTTCAGGTATTGGCTGGTCAGCGGCGGGATGATGACGCGCAGCGCCTGCGGCAGGATCACCAGCCGCATGATGCGCCCGGGGGCGAGGCCCAGGGCGCGCGCCGCCTCCCACTGCCCCCGCTGCACGGACTGGATGCCCGCGCGCACGATCTCGGCGATGAAGGCCGACGTGTAGATGACGAGGCCCAGCAGCAGCGCGAAGAACTCCGGCGAGAGGGTCAGCCCGCCGCGGAAGTTGAAGCCCGCCAGCACCGGCCATTCCACCGTCGGCGCACCGATGACATAGCCCGCCAGGATGGGCAGGCCGAAGAGCAGCGCGAGGCCGGGCGCCCAGGTGGGCCGTCGGTCGCCGGTCGCTTCCTGCCGCGCGCGTTCGCGCCGCAGCAGCAGCCACCAGGCCAGCAGCGCGACGACCACCGCGACGGCGGCCCAGAACAGCGCCGTGTCGGCCATCAGCGCCGGCGTCTTGAGGCCGCGCTGCGAAAGGTAGAGGCCCGGCAGCGGGTTCAGCGCCTGCCGCACCGAGGGCAGTTGCAGCACGATGGCGTGCCAGAACACCAGCTGCAGCACCAGCGGCGTGTTGCGGATCACCTCGATGTAGCCGCCCGTCAGCCCGCGCAGCAGCGGGTTGGCCGAGAGCCGCGCGAGGCCGAGCAGGATGCCCAGGATGGTGGCCAGCACCACGCCCAGCAGCGCCACGCGCAGCGTGTTCAGCAGGCCCACCGTCAGCGCGCGCTGATAGGTGTCGGCCGGTGTGTAGGGGATCAGGTGTTCGCCGATGGGGATGCCGGCGCTGCGGTTCAGGAAGCCGAAGCCGAATTGCAGGCCGCGCGCGGCCATGTTGGCCAGCATGTTGTTGTAGAGCGACCAGCCCACCAGCACGACCACGATGGCCAGCCCCGCCTGCCACAGCACCCCGCGCATGGTGGTGCCGCCGGGCAGGGGGATCAGGGGCTTGGGCGGGGCCAGGGCCGTGCTGCTCATGCGCGAGGAATCCAACAGGGGAAAAAGAGATGCGGCCGCCACGCTTGGGCGGCTGATTCACGGCCTCGGTGGTTCACCGAGGCCGATCAGACGCGGGGCGGGCGGCTGATTCACGGCTTCGGTGGTTCCACCGAAGCCGATCAGACGCCTGGCGGGGCGGCCGCGTTCAGCTCAGTCTCAGCGGGCCGGCGGCGCGTAGAGCAGGCCGCCATTCAGCCAGGTGCGGTTCTGCCCGCGCTCGAGGCCGAGCGGCGTGCGCTCGCCCAGCCAGCGCTCGTAGATCTCGCCGTAGTTGCCGAAGGTGCGGATCATCTGGCGCGCGTAGTCGGCGCGGGCGGCGTTGATGCTTTCGCCCATGTTGCCCTCGACGCCCAGGAAGCGGCGCACGATGGGGTTGGTGCTGCTGCCGGCGATCTGCTCCACGTTCGCGGCGGTGATGCCGAGTTCCTCGGCCTCGATCAGCGCGAAGACGGTCCAGGCGACGATGTTCGTCAGCTCCTCGTCACCCTGGCGCACCACGGGGCCGAGAGGCTCCTTCGAGATGCGCTCGGGCAGGATCACGTGGTCGGCCGGGCGGCTCAGCAGGGTGCGCTGGGCGGCGAGCGCGGCGAAGTCGTTGGTGAACACGTCGCAGCGGCCGCTGTCATAGGCGCGGCGCAGCTCGTCCAGGTCGGCCACCACCACGGGGGTGAAGCGCATGTTGTGCTGGCGGAAGTAGTCCGCGAGGTTCAGCTCGGTCGTGGTGCCGGGCTGCACGCAGACGGTGGCGCCGTCCAGCTGCCGCGCGCTGGTCACGTTCAGGCGGCGGGGCACCATCATCGACTGGCCGTCATAGAAGACGATGGCCGGGAAGTTGAAGCGGTTGACGTTGCTGTCGCGCGTCAGCGTCCAGGTCGAGTTGTTGGAGAGGATGTCCACCTCACCCGAGGAGAGGGCCGGGAAGCGGCTCTGCGTCGTCACGGGCACGAACTGCACGCGGTTCGGGTCGCCGAAGATGGTGATGGCGACGGAGCGGCAGACCTCCACGTTGAAGCCCTGCCACTGGCCCTGGGCATTGGGAAAACCGAACCCGGGGTTGGAGGGGCCCTGCACGCCGCAGAGCAGCTGCCCGCGGGCGCGGATCTGGTCGAGGTCGCGCCCGGCCATCGCCTGGCTCGGGCCGAACATCAGGAACGCCGCCGCGGCGGCGGCGAACGCGGTGAGCTTCATTGGTGTGATGTCCCTTCGCTTGCCCGCGAGCCATGCCTCTTGGGCCGGGCAGCCATGTGCCAAGTGGCCATCAGCCTTTCAAGATGGTTACCATAGATTCAGAAAAAATTTTTGCGGGGCCGGTTCATGGCTTGCGGAACCGCCTTGGCACCCCAATCCCGGCCGGATTACATGGCCCCATGCGACGGTGCCCCGATGAGGGGTGAAACGGGAACGCGCGACGCGGGGCCAGCCCCCGCCAATCCGCGGCTGCCCCCGCAACTGTAGGCGGCGAGCCTGGGTCCATATCGCCATTGCCCCCATCCCGGGGTGAGAAGGCGGACCCAGGCCGTGACCCGCGAGCCAGGAGACCGGCCGTCGCAGAGTTGTTCTCGCGCGTGCCGGGCGGGGTGCACCGGTGCCACGGAACCGTGTTCCGGATGCGGGCTCGACGTCAGCCGTCGTGCGGGGATGCCCCCGCGCGGCATGTCGTCACGCGCAACCCGGGGGAACCCCATGCGCCATCTGTTGCTGTCCACCGCCGCCTTGCTGGCCGCGGCCTTGCCCGTGCTTGCCCAGGAGGCGGCCACGGCCCTGCCCGAGACCATCGTCACCGCCACCCGCGTGCCCACGGCGCTGGAGCGCGTGCCGGCCTCCATCACCATCATCACCCGCCAGCAGATCGAGGAGCGCGGCCACGCCACGCTCGCCGAGGCGCTCTCCGCCGTGCCGGGGCTGCGCCTCGCGCCGTCTGGCGGGCCGGGCCAGCAGGCCAGCGTCTTCCTGCGCGGCAATTCCAGCCGCTCCGTGCTGGTGCTGCTGGACGGGGTGCCGCTGAACGACCCCTCCGAAGCCAATGGCGCCTTCAACTTCGGCAATGACCTGCTCTTCGACGTGGAGCGCATCGAGGTGCTGCGCGGCCCGGCCTCCTCGCTCTACGGCAGCGCGGCGGTGGGCGGCGTGGTGAACCTCGTCACCCGCCGCGCCGCCAGCCGTCCCTTCGCGCCCTATGGCGAGCTGGCGGGCGGCACCCAGGGCACGGTGCGCGGGGGGCTGGGCGCCACCGGCACGATCGGCGCCTTCGACTACCTGGCCAGCGCCAATGGCCTCCGCACCGATGGCTTCAACGCCACCGCCCGCCGCTTCCGCAACACGCTGAACGAGCGCGACGGGCTGCAGGCGGGCGCGCTGGCGCTGCGCCTGGGCTGGACGCCCATGGAGGGCACCCGCGTCGAGGGCACGCTGCGCTACCGCCAGAACCGCTTCGACCTGGACAGCGTGCCGCGCGACGACCCGAACTCCACGGGCGATGACCGGCGCCTCATGGGCCAGCTCCGCGCCGAGACGCGGCTGCTGGACGGGCTCTGGACCACGGGCTTCCGCGTGGCCTTCACCCAGGACCGCCGCGCCTATGTGAACCTGCCCGACGCGCGCAGCACCGCCTCCACCCGCGACCATTACCGGGGCGAGCGGCTGGGCTTCGACTGGGGCAACACGCTGCGCCTGCCGGGGCTGGGCTTCGCCACCGATGGCGCGCTGAATTTCGGCGTGACCCATGCGCGCGAGGAGGTGTTCAGCCTGGCCGGCAACACCCCCTTCCAGACGCGCGTGAACGCCGCGCAGGACAGCACGGCCGGCCACATCGCCCTGCAATACCGGCTGTGGAACCGGATGGACGTGACGGCCGGGCTGCGCCACGACGCGGTGGGCAGCTTCACCGGCGCCACCACCTGGCGCGCCGGCGTGGTCTATCACGTGCCGGAGCTGGGGGCGCGGCTGCGCGCCTCGGGCGGCAGCGGCTTCAACGCGCCCTCGCTGTTCCAGCGCTTCGGCACCATCGGCACCGCCTTCCGCGGCAACCCGAACCTGCGGCCCGAGCGCAGCCTGGGCTATGAGCTGGGCGGCGAGCTGGACCTGCCGCTCTTCGGCCGGCCCGATTTCGCCACGCTGGGCGCCACCTGGTTCCAGTCGCGTGTGCGGGACCTCATCATCTTCCAGGGAACGAGCGTCGCCAATGTGGACCGGGCGAACCTTCAGGGCGTGGAGCTGACGCTGGCGGTGCGGCCCGCGCCCTGGCTCTCGGCCGAGCTGGGCTGGACCATCACGGACGCCACCGATGCCCGCACCCGCCGCCCGCTGCCCCGCCGGCCGGAGCATGTGATCAGCGCCACCGCGCGCCTGACGCCACTGCCGGGGCTGGTCATCGCGCCGCAGCTGCAATTCACCGGCCGCTCGCCCGAGGGGCCTTTCGCGAGCTACCGCGACGACGGCACCTCCTTCACCACCGAGCGGCGGAACAAGACCGGCACGCTGTTCAACATCACCGCCAGCTATGTGGTGCGCGAGGGCATCACCGCCTTCGTGGAGGGCCGCAACCTGGGCAATTCCCGATGGGAGCCGGTGAACGGCTTCCAGACGCCCGGGCGCAGCCTGTTGGTGGGCACGCGCTTCGGCTTCTGAGGCGGAGAGGCGGCGGGCGCGGATCTGCCCGCCGCCGAAATTTTACCAATAAGTAAAATGTGAATGAAAAATTACTTTCAAGGGAAACCTGGGATGGTATGTCACGCCCCCTGCGGCCAGAAGGGCGATGATGATGTGGTGGCAAGCCTTGGTGCGGCGCGTTCTGCCCGCGGCACGCGGCGCACCTGAACGGGCCTCGGCCGGCCCGCGCTATCCGGATGCGGTCTATCGCGGCGGCCGCGCCGAGGCGGGGGGCTTTCGTGACACGGGCGGCCGCCATGGGCCGGCCCTGCGGGAGAGCGGCGCGCTCTCGCGCGAGGCGCCCCGCCAGCCCGAGGGCACCCCGTCCGACGCGGCCGTGCTCCCCTTCGCCAGCACCGGCCCGCACGGCCACCGCGCCCGCATGCGGGACAAGCTGCTGACGCGCGGCCCCGACGCCCTGGCCGATTACGAGTTGCTGGAGATGCTGCTCTTCCTCGCCATGCCCAAGGGCGACACCAAGCCGCTCGCCAAGGCGCTGATCAACCGTTTCGGCAGCTTCGCCCAGGTGCTGGCCGCCCCGCAGCAGGCGCTGATGGACGCGCGCGGCCTGGGCCCGCACAGCGTGGCGGCGCTGAAGCTGGTGCAGGCCTCGGCCCTGCGGATGGCGCGGGCCGAGGTGATGGACGCGCCTGTGCTGAACAAATGGGACCTGCTGATGGATTACCTGAAGCTGGTCATGGCGCGGGAGAAGACGGAGCAGTTCCGCATCCTGTTCCTCGACAGCAAGAACCGCCTGATCGCGGACGAGGCCCAGGCGCGCGGCACGGTGAACCACACGCCCGTCTATCCGCGCGAGGTGGTGAAGCGTGCGCTGGAACTGCACGCCACCGCCCTGATCCTGGTCCACAACCACCCGAGCGGCGACCCCACCCCCTCCCGCGCCGACATCGAGATGACGCGGGAGGTGAAGGCCGCGGGCGAGATTCTCTCCATCGCGGTGCATGACCACCTGATCATCGGCAATGGCGAGGTGCTGAGCTTCCGCCGCGAGGGGTTGCTGTAAAACCTGTTATCCCCGCCCCGGCACCCAGGTCACGTCGCGCGCGCCATTGTCGTTGCAGCGCCGCGCCAGCACGAAAAGGTGGTCCGAGAGGCGATTGAGGTAGCGCACCGCCTCGGCGTTCACTTCCTCCACGGCGGCCAGCGCCACCACCAGCCGCTCCGCCCGGCGGGCCACGGTGCGGGCCAGGTGGGCATGGGCGGCGGCCGCGCTGCCGCCGGGCAGCACGAAGCTTCGCAGCGGCGGAATATGGGCGTTCATTGCCGCCACCTCCTGTTCGAGGCGCAGGCATTGCGCGGCGGTCACGCGCAGCCGCCCACCCGCGGCGCCCGGCACGCAGAGATCGGCGCCCAGGTCGAACAGGTCGTTCTGGATGCGCGCCACCATCGCATCGGCCTCGGGGTCCAGATGCAGGCGCAGCAGGCCCAGCACCGCGTTCACCTCATCCACCGTGCCATAGGTCTCGACGCGCAGCGCGTCCTTCCGCACCCGGCTGCCATCGCCGAGCGAGGTCTCGCCCCCATCGCCGCCCCGGGTCGTGATCACGTCCAGCCGCACCATTCGAACCACCCCTAGAGCATGCTGCGTTCACGCAGCATGCTCCAGCCTTCGTTGAGAGCGGGATTCAACGCTTTCGGTGATGCCACCTCAACGCATCCCGCTCTAATCCAGTCGGAACCGCACCGTGCTGCGGAGATGGGCCTCCACCGGCCGCCCGCCGTCGAGGGCCGGGCGGAAGCGCCAGTTCAGCACCGCGCGCCGCGCCGCCGCGTCCAACATGGGATGGCCGGAGCTTTGCGCCACCTCGGCCCCCACCACGCGGCCCTCGGCATCCACCCGCAGGTCCAGCACCACGGCGCCCTGCTGGCCGCGCTGGCGGGCCATCTCCGGATAGGCGGGGCCGGCATTGCGGAAGCCGGCATCGGGGCGGGGCGGGGCGCTGGGCCCGGCGGGCGCGCCCAGCGAGGTGGCGGCGGGCGCGCCGGTGGCGGGGCCGCTGACCTGCGTGGGCGTGGGGGGCGCGGCACTCGGCGCGGCGGCGCGGCGCGGCACTGGCCGCGGGGCAGGGCGCGGGGCCGGTGCCTGGGCGACAGGGGTTGGCGCGGGTTCGGGCTCGGGCTCGGTCTGGGGGGGCGGCGCCTCGGCCAGGGCGGCCGGCGGGGGAGGCGGTGGGGCTGGCGCCGCGATCTCGGCCGGGGAATCGGCGGGCGGCGGCGGGGCGGCCGTGACCGGGGTTTCGGCCACAGGCGGCGGCGGGGCCGGCAGCGCCGCCATGGCCATGGGCGCAGGTGGCGGCGGCACGGCCGAGGGCAAAGGCGGCAGCTGTGCCAGCGGGCCGGGCATCGGCGGCGGCGCCACGATGGCCGGCGGCGCCGGCATGGGCGGCTCCGGCCCGCCATCCCCCGCCTCGCCCGGCGCGGCCTCGGCCCAGACCACCTCCATGCCCGAAGGCGCTGCAGGCTCGGGCCGGGGCGTGGGCACCAGCATCCAGCCCAGCACCGCCAGCGCCAGCCCATGCGCGGCCAGGCTGGCGGGCAGGCCCCAGCCGGTCGGCGCCGGGGCGGGGGGCCGCCGCCAGGTCACAGCACCACCACGCCCCGATGCTTGGCCTTGCCCTCGGGCTCGACATGGATGGTGATGGTGGCCTCGCCCAGCTCGGCGCGCAGCGCGGCCTCGATGCGGTCGCAGATCACATGCGCGTCCTCCACCGGCATGGCGCCGGGGACGACCAGGTGGAATTCCACGAAGGCGATGCGCCCGGCGCGGCGGGCGCGGATGTCATGCGCCTCGATGGCGCCCTCGGCGGCGCGGGCCAGCACCTCGCGGATGCGCGTCATGGTCTCGGGGGGCATGGCCTCGTCCATCAGGCCGCCCACGCTCTCGCGCATCAGCCGCACGCCGCTGAAGAGGATGTTCACCGCCGTCACGGCGGCCAGCAGCGGGTCGAGCCAGAGCATTCCCGTCGCCATGGCCAGCGTCAGCCCGGCAATGGCGCCGGTCGAGGTCACCACATCCGCCAGCAGGTGCCGCGCATCGGCCACCAGCGCCGGGGATTGCAGGGCGCGGCCGCGGCGGAACAGCACCCAGCTCCAGCCCGCGTTGAGGGCGGTGGCCAGCACCGCCACCGCCACCGCGGCCAGCGGAAGTTCGGGTGTGCGGGGGTTGTTCCAGCTCAACCACGCCTCGTTCAGGATGATGAAGGCCGCGACCAGGATCAGCGCCCCCTCCAGCACCGCCGAGAAATACTCGGCCTTGTGGTGGCCATAGGGGTGGTTGGCATCGGCCGGCATGGACGCGTAGCGGATGGCGACCAGCGCCGCGCAGGCGGCGGCCACGTTCACCACGCTCTCCAGCGCATCGGCGAAGAGGGCGACGCTGTCCGTCATCCACCAGGCCACGGTCTTGAGGCCGAGCACGGTGATGGCGACGGCCACGCTGGTGGCGGCCAGGGTCTCGGCGCGTTGCAAGCTCTTCCTCACATTGGCGGGCGGGGAAGGTCTAGCCTTTCCGGCGCGGGGGGCGGAACCCTGAATGGCGCGGGGCCGCCCCGCCTCCACGCGGAACCGGCGCGGTCAGTCGGGAAGGCTGCGGTCGCCCTCGCCCAGGGCGCGCTGCATGGTGACCACGTCCACCCATTGGCCGAACTTCAGCCCCACCGCGCGCATCAGCCCCACCTGGCGGAAGCCCAGGGCCGCGTGCAGGCCGATGGAGCCCACATTCTCGCTGTCGCCGATGACCGCGATCATCTGGCGGAAGCCCAGCGCCTCGGCGCGGGCCAGCAGGGCCTGGACCAGCGCCTTGCCCACGCCCATGCCGCGCTGGTCGTCGCGGACATAGATGCTGTCCTCGGCGGTGAAGCGATAGGCGCTGCGGTCGCGGAAAGGGGCGAAATAGCCATAGCCCACCACGCTGCCATCCTGCTCGGCCACCAGCCAAGCGCAGCCGCCCTTCTGCACCTTCTCCAGGCGCTGGGCCATCTCGGCCTCGCTGGGGGGGGTCTCCTCGAAGGTGCCGGTGCCGGTGCGGACATGGTGGGCGTAGATGGCGGTGATGCCGGGCAGGTCGGCCGGTGTTGCGTCGCGCAGGTTCATGCGGCCTCTCCCATCATGGCGGAAACGCGGGCGGCCAGCGCCAGCAGCGCACGGTCCCGCCCGGGAGCCGCGACGAGCGAGAGGCCGACCGGCGCTCCCTCCACCTGGCCCGCGGGCAGCGACACCTCGCACAGCGAGGCGAGGCCGGCGATCGCGGTGACGCGCATCGTGATTTCGCGCACCATGTTCTGCTCGGGCTGGCCGGCGGTCAGCTTTGGCGCGGGCAGGGGGCTGGTGGGGTAGGCCAGCACGGCGCCGCCCCCCAGCAGGGCGCCCATGCGGCGCTTGAAGCCGCGGCGGAAGGCGCGGGCGGCGGCCGCCTTGGCCGGGTCCATGTCGCGGGCGGCGGCGAAGCGCTCGCCCACGCCGGGGCCGAATTTCGGGCTGTTGGCGGCGATCCAGGCGCCGAGCGTCGCCCAGGCCTCCTGCGCCTGCATGCAGCGGAAATGCTCGGCCACCACCGGCAGCCCTTCGGGGGCAAGGCGGATGTTCAGGGCGGTTCCGGCCACGCGCTCCAGCGCGGACATGGCGGGGGCCATGGCGGCGGCGGTGGCGGGGTCGGCGTTGATCCAGGCCTCCTCCACCTTCAGCACGGGGCCGAGCGCGCCGCCCGCGCTGTCGGCCGGCAGCAGCACATCGCCCACCTTCTCCATGATGGCGGCGTCGCGCGCGAACCAGCCGCAGGTGTCGAAGGAGGGGCCAAGCCCCGCCGCCCCCGTCAGCGCCACCGCCCCCCAGGAGGGGCGCAGGCCGAAGACGCCGCAATAGCTGGCCGGGATGCGCACGCTGCCGCCCGTGTCGGTGCCCAGCGCGAAATCCACCAGCCCCGCCGCCACCGCGGCCGCCGAGCCGCAGGAGGAACCGCCCGGGAAACGGTCCGGCGCGTTGGGGTTGAGGGGGGTGCCGTGCCAGACATTCTCGCCCGTCAGCCCATAGGCGAGTTCGACGGTCTTGGTCTTGCCCAGCAGCGCGGCCCCGGCTTCCAGCAGGGCCAGCACCACGGGGGCGGTCGCGGCGGCGACGGGCTGGGTGCGCGCCCAGTCCGGGTTGCCATAGGTGGTGGGGTGCCCCTTCAGGTCGAAGAGGTCCTTGATGGCGAAGCTCAGCCCATCCAGGACGCCTGACCCGGTGGGGGCGGCCGTGGCGGGCTCGCCTGGGATGAAGGCGTGGACGGGGTCTGGCGCGGTCATGGCGTTTGGCTTTCGCAGGCTTTCCCGACTGTAAAGCCTACCGCCAGGGCTGGAAACCGGGGCCCTTCGCTCGCCAGGCCGTGCCTCCCGCGCCGGGATGCCCGGCGGGGAGGCAGCATGCCCTCCTCGTCAGCGCGCCCGGAGCAGTTCCGGCACGCGCAGCAGGATCAGTTCATTGTCGTCGGCGCGCGAGAGGTGGCGACCGGCGCTGAAGGGCAGGTTGTTGTCGTTGCCCACGATGATGTGATCCTCATCCACCACCGCCACGTTCTCGATGGTGAAGAAGGGGAAGGTGAAGACGTCGCCCGGCGCGCCCTCGGCCCGGTCACCGCGCTGGCGGGCGCGGTTCTGGGGGTCGCGGATGGCCATCAGGTCCACATGGCCGATCTTGCGGACGAAGCCTTCCGCGTCCACGGCGCCCAGATCCACCACATAGATGCGCTTGAACTGCGCCGGGCGGGCGAAGCAGGGCGCTTCATGCGTGCTCTCGACGCCCTGGGCGCAGGCGCGGCCGGGGTCGCCCTCGCCGTTGTCGCGCTCGATCACCAGGGCGCGGCGGTCGTCAATCATGTTGAAGTCGCCGATGGCGGTGGCACCCGGCTCCAGCCGGTAGCGCAGGTTGCGGCCGGTCCATTCCATGCGCGTCACGTCGAATTGCAGCACGCGGAGGAACTGGCCCTCGGGCTGGTTGGTGCCGGCGGCGAAGAGGGGCTGCTCCAGCAGCGCCCAGAGGGTGCGGCCATCAGGCGTGCGCGCCATGCCCTCGAACCCGCCAGAGCGGCGGACGCGGTGCGGCACGCCGGCCGTGGGGTTGGCGGGGATGGACAGCGCCTGGTTGTCGGGCGCGCGCAGGGTCTCGCCGTCCAGCACCGTCTCGATCACGCGAAGCAGGCGGCCCTCGGCATCCACATGCAGCAGATAGGGGCCGAACTCGTCACCGATCATCATCGTGCCGTCGGGCAGGGGCTGGATGCTCTCGATGTCGAAATCGGCGCCGGTCAGGTAGCGCGTGGTGGTGGTCTCGGCCTGGATGGGGAAGGGCGCCACGCGGTTGGGGTCGGAGAGGAAGATGGTCCGCTCCACCGCCACCGCGCCGCTCGTCCAGTCGGGGCGGACGCGGAAGACCATCAGCATGGCGTCGGGCGAGTTGCGGCGGTTGCCGAAGCCATTGTCGCCGGTGATGAGGTAGCTGCCATCGCCCAGGGTCACGATGCCGGACCAGCCCTGCAGCGGCTGCCCCTCGAAGGGCAAGGCGAGGCCGGTGCGGCGGGCGCCGTAGCCGGGCAGGCTGACGGAGGGCACGCTGCCCGGGCGTTCGTTGCGGACATTGCCCGGGCCGGTGAAGCGGCCGGAGATGCGGAAATACTCCGGCGCGTCTTCCGGCGGCGCCACGAAGGTGGCGGCGGGCAGGACGGCGTGGCCGGCCAGCACCGCCTCGAAGCGGGTGTCGGCGCTAGCCGGCAGGGCGGCGGCAAGGCTGAAAACGGTGGCGAGCAACAGGCGGCGCATGGCGATTCCCCTCGGGCGTGAGGCGCGGGGGGTAGCAGCGCCGCTTTGCGGCTGCGTGACGCTTGCGTGGAATTATCGCGTCGGTGGAGGGGGTTATGCCCCCCGCAGGCTCCGCTTCGGCCGTCCCTGCGCGTCCCAGTTGGAATCGTCCAGCCAGGCCTCGATGGCGGCGCGCTGGGCGGGCCATTCCTCGTCCAGGATGGAGAACCAGGCGGTGTCGCGCCGCCGCCCCTTGGTCACCATCACGGCGCGCAGCGTGCCCTCATAGGTGAAGCCATAGCGCGCGGCGGCGGCGCGGGAGGGCGCGTTCAGCGCGTTGCACTTCCAGGTGAGGCGCCGGTAGCCGAGGTCGTCCATCGCGTGGCGCATCAGCAGGAACACCGCCTCGGTGGCGGCGCGTGTCCGCTGCATGCGAGGGCTGAACCAGATATGGCCGATCTCGATATGCGCGTGGGCCGGATGGATCTCCATCAGGGTCAGCCAGCCATCCACCGTGCCGCTGCGGTGGGGGCGCACCGCGAAGGCCATGGGGTCATGGGTGGTGGCGAAGTTCCCCACGAAGGCGCGCATGGCGGCTTCGTCGGCGAAGGGGCCATAGCCCATATAGGCCCAGGAGGCGCCCTCCTGGTCGCTTTGCGCCGCGCGCCAGAGGTCCGCGGCGTGGCGGACATGCAGCGGCTCCAGGTCCACGCTGCGCCCCTTGTGCGGGATGCGCGCGGGCAGGGTGCGGGGGGTGGCGTCCACGCGCGGCCCGACGGGCGGGGTGGATTCGGGGTCGGCCGGCGGGATGAACCCGGGCGGTTGGAAATCGGGCATGGGTGGCAGTGTTGTCCTGGCCTTGCGTGGGCGCAATGCCGCGTCGCGCCCGGTTCACGGTCGCGCAAGGCGGCGTCGCGCCCGGTTCACGGGCGCGCAAGGGGGCGTCGCGCCCGGTTCACGGGCGCGCAAGGGGGCGTCGCGCCCGGTTCACGGGCGCGCAAGGGTGCCATGCATCGCCCGGTTGCAACTTGCGCCACGCCTCCCGCGCCGCCAATACAGGCGCATCCCTCCGCACAGAGTGCCCGCCTGATGAATGACGCCGCCCCCGCCGCCACGCTGGTCGCCCCCAAGGGCTACAACCTGGAAGAAGTGACCTGGGTCCATCACTGGACCGACAGCCTCTTTTCCTTCCGCTGCACGCGCAGCCCGGCGCTGCGCTTCACCTCCGGGCAATTCGCCATGATCGGCCTGGTGGTGGAGGGCAAGCCGCTGGTGCGGGCCTATTCCATGGTCAGCCCCGCCTGGGAGGAGCATCTGGAATTCCTCTCCATCAAGGTGGCGAACGGGCCGCTGACCTCGCGGCTGCAACATATCAAGGTGGGGGAACATGTGCTGATCGGGCAGAAGCCGGTGGGCACGCTGATCACCGACAACCTGCTGCCCGGCCGGAACCTCTGGATGCTGGCCACCGGCACCGGCCTCGCCCCCTTCATGTCCCTGCTGCGCGACCCGGAGGTGTATGACCGCTACGAGCGCGTCATCATCGCCCACACGGTGCGCGAGGTGGCCGAGCTGGCCTACCGCGACTACCTGACCACCGAACTGGCCCAGCACGAACTCCTGGGCGAGATGGTGCGCGAGAAGATGATCTACCTCCCCGCCGTGACGCGCGAGGCCTTCCCCATCCAGGGCCGCATCACCACCCGCCTGGAGGCCGGCACCGCCGAGCGCGACGCGGGCGTGGCCAGGCTCGACCCCGCGCATGACCGCGTGATGATCTGCGGCAGCGAGGCCATGAACGCCGACTGCAAGACGCTGCTGGAAGCCCGCGGTTTCGTCGAGGGCAACAACTCCGAACCCGGCACCTATGTGGTGGAAAAGGCCTTCGTAACGAAGTGAACCGGGGGTTCGGAGGCGCCCCGGGGTTACAACCCGGATAGTTATGCGTTGCCTCCGTCCCAATTTTGGTTACTTTGTGGCGGATGACGACCACATCGCGCCCCCCTTCGGCCATTCCCGGGCCGACGGATGTTCTCTCGCGCGCGGCTCTCCTCCTGGACATGGATGGCACGCTGCTCGACCTCGCCCCCCGCCCGGATGAGGTGGTGGTGGCGCCAGGGCTGCTCGACCACCTGACGCGGCTGCACGCCGCGCTGGGCGGCGCGGTGGCGGTGGTGACGGGGCGGCGGCTCGACGACGTGGACCGCATCCTGCACCCGCTGCGCCTGCCCGCGGCGGCCGAACACGGGGCCATCCTGCGCCCCATCCCCGACGCGCCGCCGCGCCAGGGGCCGCTGAAGCCGGCGCCGGCCGCATGGCGCGCGGCCGCCGAGGCCTTCGTCGCCGCCAACCCCGGCACGCTGCTGGAGCCGAAGTCGGCCGGCTTCGTGCTGCACTACCGCCTGGCGCCCGACCGGGGCGCGGAGGCCCATGCGCTGATGCGCGGCTTCGCGGAGTCCGGCCAGGGCTTCGACCTGCTCCGCGCCGACCATGCCTGGGAGTTGCGCCCCGGCGGCGTCCACAAGGGCGTGGGCGTGCGCGCGCTGATGGCCGAGGCGCCCTTCGCCGGCCGCTGGCCCATCTTCATCGGCGACGACGTGACCGACGAGGACGGCATCGCCGCCGCCGTGGCGCTGGGCGGCGAGGGCTTCCTGGTGCCCGACAGCTTCGGCACCCCGGCCGGCGTGCGCGCCTGGATCGCCACCCTGGCCGAACACGCGCATGCCCCGGCACCCTGAGGTGGTGGGGCCGCCCGACCGGCCCCCCCAACCGCTGGACCTGGCCGCCGTGGGCAATGGCACGGTGGCGGCGCTGATCTCGCCCGCCGGCGCGGTGAACTGGATGTGCTGGCCGCGCCTGGATGGGGACCCGGTCTTCAGCGCCCTGGTGGATGGCGACCAGTCGGAGCGCGGCTTCACCGACATCCTGGTCACGGGCTTCGCCCACAGCCGGCAGCGTTACCTCCGAAACTCCGCCGTGCTGGAGACGGAGCTGACGGACAGCCATGGCAACGCGCTGCTCATCACCGACCACATGCCGCGCCTGCGCCGCTTCGGCCGCATGTTCCGCCCGCCCATGCTGGTGCGGCGCATCGAGCTGCTGCGCGGCCGCCCGCGCATCCGGCTCAGGGTGCGGCCCTGCTTCGGCTGGGGGCATGAAAGCCCGCGCGGCCGGGCGGGGTCCAACCACATCAGCTATCTGGGCAGTGGCGAGGCCATGCGCCTGTCCACCGACGCGCCGCTGGGCTTCATCCTGAGCGAGACGGAATTCGCCCTGGACCGCCCCATCGCCATGATGTTCGGCCCGGACGAGACGGTGAACGGCATGGTCGCCCGCGTCGCCCAGGAGTTCGAGGAGGAGACCACCGCCTATTGGGAGGATTGGGTGCGCGGCCTCTCCCTGCCCTTCGAGTGGCAGGACGAGGTGATCCGCGCGGCCATCACGCTGAAGCTCTGCGCCCATGACGACACGGGGGGCATCCTGGCGGCGCTCACCACCTCCATCCCCGAGGCCGAGCACACCCAGCGCAACTGGGACTACCGCTTCTGCTGGCTGCGCGACGCCTATTTCACGGTGATGGCGCTGAACCGCCTGGGTGCGACCCGCACCATGGAGCACTACATCGGCTACATCACCAATGCGGTGCTGGAGCAGACGGGCATGCTGCGCCCCGTCTATCCGCTGGTGCCCAATGATTCGATTGACGAATGGGAAGCCACGGCGCTGAAGGGCTTCATGGGCCATGCGCCGGTGCGCGTGGGCAATGCCGCCGCCCTGCAGGTGCAGAACGATGTCTGGGGCGCGGTGGTCATGGCCGCCGCCATGCTCTTCTTCGACCACCGCCTGCCCGAACCCGCGGGCGAGGCGCTGTATCGCCGCCTGGTGCCGCTGGGCGTGGCCGCCGAGGCCGCGGCGCTGACGGCCGATGCGGGCATCTGGGAATACCGGGGGCGGGAGCGCATCCACACCTTCTCCGCCGCCATGTGCTGGGCGGCGGTGGATCGCCTTGGGCGCATCGCCGCCCATCTGGGCCTGGTCGAGGAGGCGGCCGACTGGCAGGCCCGCGCCGCCACGCTGAAGGAGGCCATCCTCGAAGGCGCCTGGAACGAGGAGGCGGGCAGCCTGCAGGAGGTGTTCGGCGGCCATGGCCTCGACGCCGCCCTGCTGCTGCTGCCCGAGATCGGCCTGCTGCCCCCCACCGACCCGCGCTTCATCGCCACGGTGGAGGCCATCGAGCGCGACCTGATGCGCGACGGCATGCTGCTGCGCTACTCGGCCGCCGATGATTTCGGCGTGCCGGAGACGGCCTTCATCGTCTGTTCCTTCTGGCTGGTGGACGCCTTGGCCGCAATCGGGCGGAAAGATGACGCGCGGTCACTTTTTGAACGCATCCTTTCCCTCCGGAACCACGTTGGATTGTTGCCGGAGGATGTGGACCCACGGACCGGGCAGCTCTGGGGAAATTTCCCGCAGAGCTACTCGCAGGTGGGCCTCGTCCTGTCGGCCATGCGGCTCTCGCGGAGCTGGGAGGAGGGGTTTTGGCGCGCCTGGTGATTGTTTCCAATAGGGTTCCCCCGCTGCGGGCCACCTCGGCCGTGGCCGGCGGACTGGCCGTGGCACTGGAAGAGGCGGTGCGGCGGCGGGAGATGCTGTGGTTCGGCTGGTCGGGCGAGACCTCCGCCAGCACCGAACCCAAGGTCACCTCGCGCGGGCAACGGACCCAGGCGGTGATCGACCTGACGGCCCAGGAACACCGCCTCTATTACGGGGGCTATTGCAACGGCACGCTCTGGCCCCTGCTGCACTACCGCTTCGGCCTGGCCGAGTTCCGCCGCGAGGAGGAGGAGGCCTGGCGCGCGGTGAACGACCGCTTCGCCGAGGCGCTCTGGCCCCTGCTGCGCGAGGATGACGTCATCTGGGTGCATGACTTCCACCTCTTCCCGCTGGCCGCGAAGCTGCGCGCGATGGGGGCGAAGCAGCGCATCGGCTTCTTCCTGCACGTGCCCTTCCCGCCGCCGGGCCTCTTCGCCGCCCTGCCGCGCGGCGAGGCGCTGCTGCGCGACCTGGACGGCTATGACCTGATCGGCATGCAGACGCCCGACGACGCCGAGAACCTGCGCGACGCCTTGCGCCAGCAGGGGGTGAACACCCCGGTCGGCGCCTACCCGGTGGGCATTGACGCGGAGGCCTTCGGCAAGGCCGCCGAGAAGGCCGAGGCGCGCCGCGACGTGCAGCGCTTCCAGGAAAGCCTGAGCGGCCGGCGCCTGATCTTCGGCGTGGACCGGCTGGACTACACCAAGGGCCTGCCCCAGCGCCTGGAAGGCTATGCCGACCTGCTGAAGCGCTTCCCCCAGCACCGCGGCAAGATCACCTTCCTCCAGGTCGCCCCCGTCTCGCGCGGGGAGGTGAAGCATTACCGCCTGCTGCGCCGCGAGCTGGACGAGGCGGTGGGCCGCATCAACGGCGAATTCGCCGAGGTGGACTGGGTGCCCCTGCGCTGGACCACCCGGCCCATCCAGCGCAGCGTGCTGGCGGGCTTCCTCCGGATTGCCCGGGTGGCGCTGGTGACGCCGCTGCGGGACGGCATGAACCTGGTGGCGAAGGAATTCGTCTCGGCCCAGCCGCCGGAGGACCCGGGCGTGCTGGTGCTGTCGCGCTTCGCGGGGGCCGCGCGCGAGATGCAGGGCGCGCTGCTGGTGAACCCCAACGACCCGGACGAGATCGCCGAGGCGTTGGACCAGGCGCTGTCCATGCCGCTGTCCGAGCGGCGGCAGCGCTGGCGCCAGGACTACGACCTGCTGCACGAGGCGGGGTCCAGCACCTGGTCGCGCGACTTCCTGACCGACCTGACGGCCGCGCGCGCCGAGCGGTGATATCGCCCGGCGCGGGAAGGGATTAGCTTTCGTCCCCGTCACCCAGGGAGGACGCGACGCATGATCGTCGAAGAAAGAATTTACACCGTGCAGCCGGCCACCGCCGCGCTGTACATCGCGGCCTATGAGGCCGAGGGCATGCCCATCCAGAAGCGCATCCTCGGCCGCATGGTGGGCTACTACACGACCGAATTCGGCCCTTTGAACCAGGTGATCCACCTCTGGGCGTATGAATCCCTCGCCGAGCGAACCGAGAGGCGCGCCAAGCTGTTCCAGGACCAGGGTTGGCTGGACTACCTGAAGAAGGTGCGGCCCTACATCGTCAGCCAGGAAAGCAAGCTGCTGATGCCCGCGCCATTCCTGAAGGTGAAGTGGCAGGATTGAACAAGGGCCGCGCGCCTTGACAGCATTGCTGCGCCGCCATAATCCACCCTCGCCTTCCAGGGGTGAACCGCGGAGGGAGCCATTGTGGACGATCGGGAAGCCTTCGCGAAACGACTGGCGGATGCCCGGGCCAAACGAGGCCTGGACAAGCCGGAACGCGGCAAAAGGGCGCTTCCGTCGAGCACCTGGGGCGTGGGCCTTCGGGCTGGTGTCGAGGTGGTTTCCGCGCTGATCGTCGGCGTGGTGATCGGCCTCGGACTGGACCGGTGGCTCGGGACCGCCCCCTGGCTCTTTCTGCTGTTCTTCGTGCTGGGGGCCGCCGCGGGGGTGTCGAACGTGTATCGGCTGTTCGCCCCCCGGACCGGTGTTCGCAAGGACTAGGCCAGGAGAGGTTCCCGGTGGCGGCAGAAGGCAATGCGATCGACGCACTCGGGCAGTTCGTGCTGTACCCTGCGCTCGGCCAGGTGGGCTCCGCCGTGGGCTTCACCAACTCCAACCTCTACATGGTCTTCGCCGGCGTCCTGATCGTGGCGCTGATGGTCTATGGCATGCGCGAAGCCGCCATGGTGCCGGGCCGCATGCAGGGCCTGGCCGAAAGCGCCTACGGCTTCATCGATGACATGGTGGTGGCGCAGGTGGGCGAGGAGGGCCGCAGGTTCTTCCCCTTCGTGTTCACCCTGTTCATGTTCATCCTGTTCGGGAACATGCTGGGCCTGTTCCCCTACGCCTTCACCTTCACCTCGCACATCACGGTCACCTTCGCGCTGGCCGCGACCGTCTTCGTGCTGGTCACGGCCGTCGCCATCGCTCTGCACGGCCGCAAGTTCTTCGGCTACTTCATGCCGGAGGGCGCGCCCATGTGGCTCGCGCCCATCATCATTCCGGTCGAGATCGTCTCCTACCTCTCGCGCCCCATCAGCCTGTCCGTGCGTCTCTTCGCCAACATGATGGCGGGCCACGTGATGCTGAAGGTCTTCGCCACCTTCGTGGTGATGCTGGCGGGCCTGGGCACGGTGGGGCCGGTCCTGTCCCTGATGCCGCTGGCGCTGAACATCGCGCTGGTCGCCTTCGAAGTGCTGGTCGCGTTCCTGCAGGCATATGTCTTCGCCATCCTGACCTGCATCTACCTGCACGACGCGGTGCATCTGCACTGACGCAGACGCCGAACCTTCAACTTTCCTCGCAAACCTAAGGATCGAGATCATGGAAATTGTTCTGGCTGCGAAGGCGATCGGCGCCGGCATCGCCGTGCTGGCTCTCTTCGGTGTGGGCCTCGCCATGGGCAACATCTTCTCCACCCTCATCAGCAGCGTGGCCCGCAACCCGGCCGCCCGCGACACCGTGTTCCCCATCGGCATCCTGGGCTTCGCCCTGACGGAAGCCGTGGCGCTGTTCGCCCTGCTGATCGCCTTCCTCATCCTCTTCACCTGATCCGGCGGGGAGGGGGTCATCCGGCCCCCTTTCCACCTTCAGGGCGGGGCGGTGCCGCGAGGCGCCCCACCCCGCGACCCGGCAGAGGCTGAAGGCCGCGGCACATGCCGTGGCCTTCAGGACAGCAGGACAAGGCAATGCCCCAGCTCGATTTCGCCAACCCGTTGATGACGACCACGCTGCTGTGGCTGTTCCTCATCTTCGGCGCCCTCTATTTCGTGCTGAAGTCCTACGCGCTGCCGCGCGTGGCGACCGTGCTGGAAAACCGCGCCGCGCGCATCCGTGCCGACCTCGACGCCGCGCAGGCCGCCCAGCGTGAGGGAGAGGCCGCCCTGGCCGAGCTGCGCGCCGCCACCGCCGCGGCCCGCGCCGAGGCCCAGGCCACCGTCGCCGCCGCCATGGCCGACGCCCAGGCCAAGGCCAGCGCCCAGGCCGAAGCCATCAATGCCCGCCTCGCCGCCCAGGTGGACGAGGCCGAGGCCCGTGTCCGCGCCGCCCGCGACGCCGCCATGGGCGCGCTGCGCGAGGTGGCCGGGTCCACCGCCCAGGCCATGCTGGCGCGGCTGGGCGTTTCCGCCCCCGCGCGCACCGTCACCGCCGCCGTGGACCGCGCGGCCAAGCAGGGGGCGCGCTGATGTTCGCCGATCCGAAATTCTGGGTTGCCGCCAGCTTCATCCTGTTCGTCGTGCTCGTCGGCAAGATGGGCTGGACCAAGATCACGGAGATGCTGGACGCCCGTTCCGCCCGCATCCGTGAGGAGCTGGAGGAGGCGCAGCGCCTGCGCGCCGAGGCCCAGGCCATGATGACCCGCGCCGAGGCCGAGCGCGCCGCCGCCATCGCGGAGGCCGGGGAACTGGTCGCCCGCGCGAAGCAGGAGGCCGAGCGCCTGGCCGCCGCCATGGCCGCCGAGGCCGAGGCGGCCGCCCGCCGGCGTGAGCGCATGGCGATGGACCGCATCGCCGCCGCCGAGGCTGGCGCCATCGCCGAGGTCCGCAACGCCGCGACCGACCTCGCCGCCGCCGCCGTGCGCGAGGTGATCGCCTCCAAGCATGACGCATCGGCCGATGCCGCGATGCTGGACAAGACCATCTCGAACCTGCCCACGGTCTTCCGCGCGGCCTGAGACCCGGTTCAGCCTGACGAAGGGCGCGCCTCCCGCACGGGGGGCGCGCCCTTCGTGTTTCAGGCGGCCTGCGCCCAGCGCGCCTCTTGCATGTCCACTGCCAGCACCCCCACCACCTGGCCGAGATTGCCGGCGATGAGGTGCAGCATGGCGGGATCCGGCGCGTGCAGCGTGAAGGTCACGCGCATCTCCTCGCCCTGGCGTTCGGCCAGCATGTGGTCGGGCGTGATGTCACGCTTGGCGAAGGGCTGAAGCAGGCGCGGCAGCAGCCCGGGTTCGGGCAGGGCCAGCACGGCGAAGGTCACGCAATCGGTCATGGTGATGTTCCTGGAAGCGGTGGCGAAACGGGCCCGACCGAAGGACCACGCCGCCCCATGCGGCGCGGATCAACCGGCCGGGGGCGTAATTCGCAGCGTGCGCGTCATCCAGGACATGGGTGGAAGATAGGCGGGGCGCGTCAGCGCAGCAAGACCGGCAGCAGCGCGTCCAGCCGCACCCGTCCCTCGATGGTGGCGATGAGGCGACCCCCGGCCCATTCCAGGTAGCCCTCGTCCAGCAGGGCCGAGAGCATGGTGGCGTCCACGATCTGCGCGAAAGCCAGGCCAGCCCGGGCTTCGACGCGCGCCGGGTCCACGCCTTCGGCGAGGCGCAAGCCCATCAGCATGGCCTCGCGCCCGCGTTCCGTGGGGGTCAGGGTTGTGGTTTCGACGGCGCCATGGCCGTGCTGTTCCACGCGGCTGGCCCATTCCTCGGGGGCGCGATGGCGGCGGGTGGCGCGCATCTCGCCGCCTTCCAGCACCCGCTGATGCGCGCCGGGGCCGATGCCGAGATAGTCGCCATAGCGCCAATAGGCGAGGTTGTGGCGGCTTTCGGCGCCGGGCCTGGCGTAGTTGCTGACCTCATAGGCGGCCAGCCCGTAGCGGGCGGCCTCCTCGGCCGTGGCCTCATACATGCGGGCCGCGTCGTCCTCGGCGGGCAGGGCGAAGGCGCCGCGGGCGTGCTCGGTGAAGAAGCGCGTCCCGGGCTCGATGGTGAGCTGGTAGAGGCTGAGATGGTCCGCCGCCAAGGCGAGCGCCTGCCGCAGCTCGGCCCGCCAGGCGGCTTCCTCCTGGCCGGGGCGGGCGTAGATCAGGTCGAAGGAGAGGCGGGGGAAGATGGCGCGCGCCTTCTCCAGCGCGGCCACGGCGTGCGGCGCGTCATGCTGGCGGCCGAGGAAGCGCAGGGCCTCGGCGTCCAGCGACTGCACGCCGAGCGAGGCGCGGTTCACGCCGGCTTCCGCGAAGGCGCGCAGCTTTTCGGTTTCCACGCTGGTGGGGTTGGCCTCCAGCGTCACCTCCATGTCCGGGGCCGCGTCGAAATGTGCGCGGGCGTCCTCGATTAGGGCCGCCACCGTTTCCGGCTCCATCAGCGAGGGCGTGCCGCCGCCGAAGAAGATGGAATGCAGCGGGCGCCGGCCCAGAAGCGCGGCCTCATGCGCCAGTTCCTGGCGCAGCGCGGCCCGGAAGCGCGCATGGTCCACGCCCCCCTCCCGCACATGGGAGTTGAAGTCGCAATAGGGGCACTTCGACGCGCAGAAGGGCCAATGGAGGTAGAGGGCGAGGGGTTCCACGCGCCCTCCCTTACACCCGCCCGCCCCGCGCGGCGACAGGCGCCGAAGCCTGCGGCATAGTGGGGTGATGCCCTGGCCGGAGACCCATCTGCTGCTCGCCGCGATGGGCGCCGCCTTCCTGGCCGGGCTGGCACGCGGCTTTTCGGGTTTCGGCGCGGCGCTGATCTTCGTGCCGCTGGGTAGCGCCATCCTGGGCCCGCGCGTGGCGGCGCCGCTGCTGCTGGTGGTGGATCTGGTCATGGCCTCGCCCATGATCCCGCGCGCCTGGCGCTTCGCGGCGCGGCGGGAGGTGGCGGTGATGGCGCTGGGCGCCCTGGCGGGCGTGCCGGCCGGCGCCTGGCTGCTGCTGCAACTGGATGCCGAGGCGCTGCGCTGGGGCATGTGCGCCATGGTGCTGGCCATGGTGGCGCTGCTGGCCTCGGGCTGGCGCTACCAGGGCGCGCCCTGGCCACCGGCGACGCTGGCGGTGGGGGCGGTGTCGGGACTGTTCTCGGGCGCGGCGCAGATGGGCGGGCCGCCGCTGGTGGCCTACTGGATGGGCGGCACGAATGACGCCGCGCGCGTGCGGGCCAATCTGGTGCTGACGGGCGCCATTGGCGGGGTGCTGAGTGCCCTGGCCTACCTGGCCGGTGGGCTGCTGGGGCTGGAGCTGCTGTTGCTGGCCGCCGCGCTGGGCCCGGGCTATGGGCTGGGGCTGTGGATCGGCGGGCGGCTGTTCGGGCTGGCCAGCCAGCGGATGTTCCGACGCATCTGCTTCGGCCTCATCCTGCTGGCGGCGGTGATCGGCCTGCCGCTCTGGGACCGCTGAAGTTCAGCGCGTCGGCGCGGGCGGGTCCTGGCTGTAGTCGTAGAAGCCCTTGCCGGACTTCCGGCCGAGCCACCCGGCTTCGACATACTTCACCAGCAGCGGGCAGGGACGATACTTGCTGTCGCTCAGCCCGTCATAGAGCACCTGCATGATGGACAAGCAGGTGTCCAACCCGATGAAATCCGCCAGTTCCAGCGGCCCCATCGGGTGGTTGGCGCCGAGCTTCATGGCGGTATCAATGGAGCGGATGTCACCCACGCCCTCATACAGGGCATAGACTGCCTCATTGATCATCGGCACCAGCATGCGGTTCACGATGAAGGCGGGGAAGTCCTCGCTGGTGGCGGTCTGCTTGCCCAGCTTCTTGGCCAGGTTGTCCACGGCGCGGTAGGTCGGCTCATCGGTCGCGATGCCGCGGATGATCTCGACCAGCTTCATGACCGGAACGGGGTTCATGAAGTGCATGCCGATGAAGCGCTCGGGCCGGTCAGTGGCCGCGCCCAGGCGGGTGATCGAGATGGAGGAGGTGTTCGACGCCACCATCGCCGTGGGCTTGAGGTGCGGGCAGAGCGCCTTGAACACCTCGATCTTGATGGCTTCCTTCTCGGTCGCCGCCTCCACCACGAAGTCCGTGTCCGCGAACAGCGCGTAGTCCGTGCCCGTGGTGATGCGGGCGAGTGCGGCGTCCCGCTGTTCCTCGGTGATGAGCTTGCGGCCGAGCTGCCGCTCCATGTTGCGGGCGATGGTGGTCACGGCCTTGTCGAGCGCGGCCGGGTTGATGTCCACCACCGTCACCGGCAGGCCGGCCAGCGCGCAGACATGGGCGATGCCGTTGCCCATCTGCCCGGCCCCCACGATGCCGACGCTCTGGATCTCGGGCACCGCGGACGGGGCCTCGTTCGTGTCGGCACGGGTGGCCAGGCGGAAGGACATGGGGGTCAGCCCTTCGCCAGCTCGGCCTGGAGTTCCGGGATGATCTTGAAGAGGTCACCCACCAGGCCGTAGTCGGCCACCTGGAAGATCGGCGCCTCCTCGTCCTTGTTGATGGCGACGATGACCTTGCTGTCCTTCATGCCGGCCAGGTGCTGGATGGCGCCCGAGATGCCGATGGCGATGTAGAGCTCCGGCGCCACGATCTTGCCGGTCTGGCCCACCTGCATGTCGTTGGGCGCGTAGCCCGCATCCACCGCGGCGCGCGAGGCGCCGACGGCGGCGCCGAGCTTGTCCGCGACACCCTCGATCAGGTGGAAGTTCTCGGCCGAACCCATGGCGCGGCCGCCGGACACCACCACGCGCGCGGCGGTCAGTTCCGGCCGCTCGCTCTTCTGCACCTCGGCGCCCAGGAAGCTGGACTGGCCGGGGTCGGCGGCGGCGGCGACGTTCTCCACCGGCGCGGAACCGCCCGTGGCGGCCACGGGGTCGAAGCTGGCGGCGCGGATGGTCATCACCTTCTTCGCGTCGCTGGACTTCACGGTGGCCAGCGCGTTGCCGGCATAGATGGGGCGGACGAAGGTGTCCGCGTCCACCACGCCCGAGACGTCGCTGATGGGCTGCACGTCCAGCAGGGCGGCCACGCGCGGCATCACGTTCTTGCCGGCGGCGGAGGCCGGGGCCATCAGGTGGTCATAGGCGGGGGCGAGCTGCACCAGCAGCGCGGCCAGCGGCTCGGCGAGGCGATGGGCGAGGGAGGCATCCTCGGCCAGCAGCACCTTGGCGACACCCGGCAGCGCGGCGGCGGCCGGCGCGGCGCCGGCGGCGCCTTCGCCCACCAGCAGCACATGCACCTCGCCCAGCTTCTGGGCGGCGGCGAGGGTGGAGCGGGTGGGCTGGGAGACGGCCGAGCCGTCGTGGTCGGCGAGAAGAAGGACGGCCATGGCTCAGATCACCTTCGCTTCGTTGCGCAGCTTCTCGACCAGCTCCTGCACGGAGGCCACGCGCGCGCCGGCCTGGCGCTTGGCGGGTTCCTCGACGCGCAGCACGGTCAGTCGCGGGGTCACGTCCACGCCGAGATCGGCGGGCTTGATCGTCTCGATGGGCTTCTTGCGCGCCTTCATGATGTTGGGCAGCGAGGCGTAGCGCGGCTCGTTCAGGCGCAGGTCGGCGGTGACGACGGCGGGAAGCTTGATCTTCACCGTCTCCAGCCCGCCATCCACCTCGCGCGTCACGGTCGCATGGCCGTCGGCGATTTCGACCTTGGAGGCGAAGGTGCCCTGGGGCCAGCCCATCAGCGCCGCCAGCATCTGGCCGGTGGCGTTCATGTCGTCGTCGATCGCCTGCTTGCCCATGACCACCAGGTCCGGGCTTTCCTTGGCGATCAGCGCCTTCAGTAGCTTGGCGACCGCGATGGGCTCCAGCACGCCGTCATGCTCGACCAGGATGCCGCGGTCCGCGCCCATGGCGAGTGCCGTGCGGATCTGTTCCTGGGCGGCGGTGGGGCCGCAGGAGACGGCGATGATCTCGGTGGCGACGCCCTTCTCCTTGAGGCGCACGGCCTCTTCGACGGCGATCTCGTCGAAGGGATTCATGGACATCTTGACGTTGGCGGTCTCGACGCCCGTGTTGTCCGCCTTCACGCGAACCTTGACGTTATAGTCCACCACCCGCTTGACGGGAACGAGGAGCTTCATGGGGCGTGGCGCCTTCTTTTGCTGCACTGCCGTGATGTGGCGGCGACCCTAGCCACGGCAAGCAGACAGGGCAAGCGGGGCCGCCCGGTTTCCGGGCCCCCGCCTTACCATCTTACGATCTTACCATCTTACCGGTTGGCTGACCTTTGCGCGGCTGATTCACGTCTCCGGGCCTCCGCCCTCCGACGATCAGACGCTACTGCTCCTTGTAGCGGTAGCCGATGCCGTACAGCGTCTCGATCTGCGCGAACTCATCATCCACCGCGCGGAACTTCTTGCGGACGCGCTTCACGTGGCTGTCAATCGTGCGGTCGTCCACGTAAATATTCTCGCCGTAAGCCGCATCAATGAGTTGGTCGCGGTTCTTCACGAGGCCGGGCCGCAGCGCCAGCGTCTTCACCAGCAGGAACTCGGTGACGGTCAACTGGATGGGCTGGCCACGCCAGAGGCAGGTGTGCTTCGTCTCGTCCAGCGTCAGGTCGCCGCGCACCAGCAGCCCGCCGGGCGGCTGGCCGGAGGCCTCGGCGCGGCTGGCGTCGTTCCGGCGCAGCAGGGCGCGGATGCGCTCCAGCACCAGGCGCTGGCTGAAGGGCTTGGTGATGTAGTCATCGGCGCCGAGGCGCAGGCCCATCAGCTCATCCACCTCCTCATCCTTGGAGGTGAGGAAGATGACGGGCATGGCCGAGCGCGCGCGCAGCCGCTGCAACAGCTCCATCCCGTCCATGCGGGGCATCTTGATGTCCAGCACCGCAAGGTCCGCTGGCTTGCCCAGCAGGCCTTGCAGGGCGCTCTCGCCATCCGTGTAGGTGCGGACGGTGTAGCCCTCCTGCTCCAGCGTCATGGAGAGCGAGGTGAGGATGTTCCGGTCGTCATCCACAAGGGCGATGGTTTGCGGCATGGGGGCCTCCTGTCTGCCACTTATAGGTGTGGATCATGGCGGAAGACAGGCCTGGGGGTGGCGTCAGCGCGGCTTGAGGGGCATCAGGATGTCCGTCAGCCATTCGGAGGGGGGCAGGGCGCGGGGGTCGTTGAGGTATTCCTCCATCATGGGCTGGTCGGCCGGTTCCTCGCCCGAGGCGGGCAGCCATTCGCCATAGAGGCGGTCATAGGCGGCCTCGATCTCCACATAGGGCCCCTGGAAGCGAAGCCGGGCGCAGCGCAGGGCGGGGGTGGCGATGATCTCCATGCCGGGGTCGAGCGGTGTGCCCGGCGGTACGGTCAGCGCCGCATGGGCGCGGAGTTGGGCGTCTGGCATGGAGGTCGGGTCGTCATGGTAGACGCCGAAGGACCGCGCCTTCTCCCCCATCAGCCCGCGCGCGGCGGCCCAGGCTGTGAGGCGCGCGAAGACCGGCCCGATGGCGTCGTAGGAACCGCGATGCGGCAGGGCGGCCAGGTGAATGGCGGGCAGTTCCACGATATCCACGCGGTCCAGCATGTCCTCCTCCAGCCCGATGCCCGCGCGGGCGCGGTAGGCGCCGGGCGGGATGCCATGCGCCTCGCGGAAGGCGCGGGTGAAGGCGGGGACCGACGCGTAGCCCGCCTCCCGCGCGATGCGCGCCATGGGCGCGTCGCTCTTGAGCAGGGCGGCCGCGGCGCGGGAGAGGCGCAGCCGGGCCAGGGTCTCCACCGGCGTCTCACCCGCCAGCGCGCGATAGGCGCGGTGGAAATGATAGGGTGAGAAGGCGGCGACGGCGGCCAACTCGTCCAGGCTCGGCGGCTGGTCCAGCCGCCCGGCCAGGTGGGCCATGGCGCGGGCGATGCGCCGGGCGTGGTCGGTGAGGGTGAGGGTCTTGATGGGCATGGCGGGGTTCTACGCCATGCCCGGTTGACCAGGGTTGCGAAGTTCAGTGGCCGGCGAGGATCGCCTCGCTGATCTTCTCCGCACTCATCAACGTCGGGAAATTGGTGTTCGCACGCGGCACCACCGGGAAGATGGAGGCATCCACCACCCGCAGCCCCTCGATGCCCTTCACCCGCCCTTCCGTGTCCACCACGCTCATCGGGTCCTCCTCCCGCCCCATCCGGCAGGAGCAGGAGGCATGCCAGATGCCGATGGTGGCCTTGCGGATGAAGGCCTCCAGCGCCGTGTCGTCGGTCATCACCTCGTCGAACTGAAAGCCCTCCACCACGAAGCGCTCGATGAACGCCTTCCGCAGGAAGGCCGGCCCGTCGAGGAAGCGCGAGATGACGTTCGTCAGGAAGCGGTTCTTCGCGTTGATGACGCCGATCTTGCGGACGCGGTCGGAATAGGCGGCGGGGAAGGGGTTGTCCGTCACCTGCGCGAGGCTCGGCGCCATCAGCATCCCCGCGCACATGCGGAAGCCCTGCATGAGGCGGTCCAGGTCGCGCCGGTCCGACAGCAGGTTGAACTCCACCACCGGCTCGGCCTGCCAGTCGGCCGACGCCAAGCGCACCTGGCCCGTCTCGCTGTAGGTCTTGTTCACCCAGATGAGGAAGCTGCCCACCTGCTCGCCCACCGAGTGCCAGGCGGATTTCGAGACCACGGCGGCGAACATGTCGCCCGGCGGAATGCCCTCCATGGCCGAGGAATAGCGCAGCCCCAGCAGGATGTGCCGCCGCGTGCGTTCGTCCACGCGAGCCGCCTTCCGCACGAAGGAGGAGAGCGCGATGGACGGGTGGTCCATCAGCCCCTGGCCCACGCCGGGCAGGTTGTGCAGCACGGAAATGCCGTGGTCGCGCAGGTGCGTGGCCGGCCCGATGCCCGCGCGCATGAGGTGCGCCGGCGTGTGGATGGCCCCGCAGGAGAGGATGACTTCCTTCGCCCGGAATTCCTGCTCCTGCCCGCGCACCAGGGCCACCACGCCCACGCAGCGCGTGCCCTCGAAGAGCAGGCGCTTCACCGTGGTTTCGCAGGAGATGGTGAGGTTGGGCCGCCGACGCGTCTCGGCGTCCAGGTAGCCCATGGCGGCGCTGGCGCGCGTCTCGTTCTCGTTCGAGATGGTGATGGGGAAGTAGCCGTCCCGCCATTCGCCGTTCTGGTCGGGCAGGTAGTCGAAGCCCGCCCCCTTGAAGGCTTCGGCGGCGGCGCGGGCGTGCGGGTTCCAGTTCTCCGGCATGATGCGCCGGACGGGGATGCGCCCCTCCTTGCCATGCAGCGGCCCGTCGAAGTCGAGGTCGCGCTCCACCTTCTTGAAATAGGGCAGGCAGTCCTGCCAGCCCCAGCCCTCGGCGCCGCGCGCCGCCCATTCGTCATAGTCGGTGGGGGCGCCGCGGTTGGCCATCTGGCCATTGATCGAACTGCCGCCGCCCAGTACCCGCGCCTGCTCGTATTTCCGCAGCGGCGGGCGCTCATCCGGGTTGTTGTGGCTGACGATCTGGGTGTGGACCTTCAGCTCGGTCCAGTGGAAGCGCGGGTCGAAATAGGCGGTGCCGGAATAGCTGTCGCGGATTTCGGGCGGTTCCTCGCCGGGCTTCACGTCCGGCCCGGCCTCGCAGACCAGGACGCGGTGATGGGAACGCGCCGAAAGCCGGTGCGCCAGGACGGAACCGGCCGAGCCGCCGCCCACGATGATGGTGTCGAATTCCACGCGCTGTCTCCTCCCCAGGGGCGCACGGAGAGTGTGCGCCTCATGCGAAGGGATGCGAAGTCCTCTACCAGGTCACCGGTGCGGAGAACCTGGCGCCGGCGGCCGGCGTGTCGAGGAAGCGGCGCTCGCGCCGGTTGATCATGCCCTCGGCCGCCATGCCGTTGCCGGGGATGGCGGGGTTGATGATGGTGGGGCGGATGCCCGCCACCTCCTCGGCCATCGGCGCGCGGGGGGCGTCGAGGCTGAGATTGGGCCGCGGCGCCAGCTCCACCCGGGGCGCCGGGCGCGGGGCATTGCCGAAATCCGGCGTGGCGGCGAGGCCGCCCGAGCGGAAGGCGCGGTCGCGCGGGTCATTGGCACGGGCGCGGGGCTGGCTCGGCGCCTCGGAAAGCGCCTCCATCCGGGTATCAATGCGGGACTGCGCGGCCAGCGGCGCGGGGGCGATCAGCCAGAGGCCCGGCAGCAGCAGCGCCGCGGCTAGAGCCCGGCCATGCCGCGACGGTCTTCCGGCGGGTTCCCCGCGATCCCCGTCCCGCCCTCCCGCCAGGCTTTCAGGGCCCAATGCACGGAGGGGAAGGCTATCTCGTCCCATGGGATATCCCCCCACTCGAAGAACCGGGTTTCCAGGCTTTCGGGGCCCGGCTCATGTCCTGGCTCGGCAAGACCGGCCCGGAAGATGACCTGAACTTGTCCGATTCTGGCGATAGAGTAAACGGCCAATATTCCTTCCAGGGCGAGCTTAACCCGCGCCTCCTCCCAGGCTTCACGTCTGGCCCCTTCCTCGACCGTTTCGCCCAACTCCATGTAGCCGGCGGGCAGGGTCCAGAAGCCGCGGCGGGGGTTGATGGCGCGGCGGCAGAGCAGGACGCGCCCGCCCTCGCTGACCACGGAGCCGACCACGATCTTGGGATTCTCATAGGCGACGAAGCCGCAATCGCCGCAGATGAGGCGCTCGCGGTCCTCGCCCTCGGGGATGCGGCGCTGGAAGCGTTCGGTTGTCATGGGGGGAATGTCGCATGGCGGCGCGCGGTCGCAAGCGGCGTTAAGGGGCCGGTCATAAAAACAGACTTATTTGGTCGGGTATCCCCTGGAGACCCGCATGTTCCTTCGCCCCCGTCCTTCGCTGCTGCACGACCTCCGCCTGGCCGCGCTCGATGCGCTGCGGGCCAAGGTCATGATCGCCGACCCCGACCTGACCATCGTCTATGCCAACCCCGCCGTGATGCGCCTGCTGGGCGAGGCCGAGGCGGAGCTGCGCCAGGCCCTGCCGCGCTTCAGCCTGGCGGGGCTGATCGGCAGCAACATTGATGTGTTCCACCGCCAGCCCGACCACCAGCGCCGCATGCTGGCGGTGCTGGACAAGCCGCACGCCGCCACCATCCAGATCGGCCCGCATGTCTTCGACCTGCTGGTGACGCCTCTCACGCGCGAAGGCCAGCGTCTGGGCTTCGTGGTGGAGTGGGAGGACGCGAAGTATCGCCTGCTGAACCTGGACTACGCCGCGCAGATCGAGGCCATCGGCCGGTCCAACGCCGTGATCAGCTTCGACCCGCAGGGCAATATCCTGGACGCCAACCCGCCCTTCCTGTCCGTGATGGGCTATGCGCTGGAGGAGGTGCGGGGCAAGTCCCACGCCATGTTCATGCCGCCGGAGGAGGCCCGCACCCCCGAATACGCCGCCATGTGGGAAGATCTGCGCGCCGGCCGGTTCCGCACGGGCCGCATCCGTCGCATGGCCAAGGGCGGGCGCATGGTCTGGATCGAGGCGACCTACAACCCGATCCTGGACGAGAAGGGCCGGGTGGTGAAGGTGGTGAAGTTCGCCTCCGACGTGACCGCGCAGGCGCAGCTGGCCGCCCAGCTAGGCGAGACGGTGCTGGAGGTGGACCATACCGTGCAGGAGACGCGCGCGGCGGCGGCCAAGACCGTGGCGGCGACCGGCCAGGCTACCGGCGACATCCGCGACGCGGCGGCCTCGGGCGGCGAGATGGCGCGCGCCATGCGCGACGTGCTGCGCGGCATGGACCGCGCGCGCGAAGGCACGGAGGCCGCCTTTGCCCAGGCGCTGGCGGTCAGCGACAACACGGATGCCATGGCGCGTGCCTCCCAGGCCATGGGTGGGATCGTGGCGCTGATCCGCAGCGTGGCGAGCCAGATCAACCTTCTCGCGCTGAACGCCACGATCGAGGCGGCGCGCGCGGGTGAGGCCGGCAAGGGCTTCGCCGTGGTGGCGGGCGAGGTGAAGAACCTGGCGGTGCAGGCCGCGCGTGCCACGGAGCAGATCACCACCGAGATTGATGGCTTGCAGAACCTCTCCACCGGCGTGGCCCAGGCCGTGACCGGCATCCGCGACGCGGTGGGCGGCGTGCGCGAGGAGGTGGCCCAGGCCACCACCGCCGTGCAGGCCCAGACCGATGGCGCCGAGCGCATCCGCACCCAGCTGGAGACGGCGGCCGGCGCGGTCGAGGGGCTGGCGCGGGAGATGACCGGCATTTCCGAGGCGGTGTCGAAGGTCAGCGATTCGGTGACCCGCACGCGGGAGGCGTCGCAGGCCATGGGAAGCTGAGGACGGCTTAAACCGGGATTAAGGGATGCCGCGCTTCCATGGTCGCCTGACCGAGGAAGCAAGGCATGTTCATCCGTTCCAAACCGCCCCTGGCTGACCGCCTGCAGGGGGCGGCTCTGATTGCATTGCGTGGCAATGTGATGATCGCGGATCGCGATCTCAACATCGTCTATGTGAACCCCTCCGTCATTCGGCTGCTCAGCGAGTCCGAGGCTGATCTGCGCCGCGAACTCCCGCGCTTCAGCGTGGCGGGGCTGATCGGCAGTAATATTGACGTGTTCCACCGCCAGCCCGACCACCAGCGCCGCATGCTGGCCGCGATGGACAAGACGCATGCCGCCACCATCCGCATCGGCGCCCATGTCTTCGACCTGGTGGTGACGCCGCTGGACGAGGACGGCCAGCGCATCGGCTTCGTGGTGGAATGGGAGAACGCGAAGTATCGCCTGCAGAACCTGGACTTTGCGGCGGAGATCGAGGCCATCGGCCGCACCAACGCCGTCATCAGCTTCGACCCGCAGGGCCGGATCCTGACGGCCAACACGGCCTTCCTGGACGTGATGGGCTACCGGATGGAGGAGATCCAGGGCCGCCCCCACAGCCTCTTCATGCCGCCGGAGGATGCGGCCTCGCCCGACTACCTGGCCATGTGGGAGGGGCTGCGCGCGGGCAGGCCCCATGTCGGCCGGATGCGGCGGGTGGCCAAGGGCGGGCGCACCGTCTGGATCCAGGCCTCCTACAACCCCATCCTCGACGAGAGTGGCCGGGTGGTGCGGGTCGTGAAGTTCGCCACGGATGTGACGGCGCAGATGCAGCTTCTCACCCAGCTCACCGACATGATGCGGGAGGTGGATTCCACCGCGGCGGAAACCCGCGGCGCGGTGGAGGTGGCAGGCGGGGTGACGGCGGAAATCCTCGCCGCCTCGGCTGCCGGCGGCGCCGTGGCGCGTGCCATGCAGGAGGTCGGCCACGGCATGGACCGCGCGCGGCAAGGCACGGAGGCCGCCTTCGCCCAGGCCGGCGCGGTCAGCGACAACACGGATGCGATGGCGCGCGCGGCGCAGGCCATGGGCGGCATCGTGGCGCTGATCCGCAACGTGGCCAGCCAGA
The DNA here is from genome assembly GCF_014196305.1 of Roseococcus suduntuyensis. Taxonomy (GTDB): domain Bacteria; phylum Pseudomonadota; class Alphaproteobacteria; order Acetobacterales; family Acetobacteraceae; genus Roseococcus; species Roseococcus suduntuyensis. Next base: position 208,251 of record NZ_JACIDJ010000001.1, on the reverse strand, counting down.
TCAATCTTCTCGCGCTCAATGCCACCATCGAGGCGGCGCGCGCCGGCGATGCCGGCAAGGGCTTCGCCGTGGTGGCGGGCGAGGTGAAGAACCTCGCTGTCCAGGCCGCGCGTGCCACGGAGCAGATCACCACCGAGATCGACGGCCTGCAGAACCTGTCCAATGGCGTGGCGCAGGCGGTGCTGAGCATCCGTGACGCGGTGGGCGGCGTGCGCGAGGAGGTGTCCAAGGCCACGACCGCCGTGCAGGCCCAGACCGAGGAGACGGAGGCCATCCGCGACCAGCTCGAAGCCGCCGCCGGCGCGGTGGAGGGGCTGGCGCGCACCATGACGGGCATTTCCGGCTCGGTCGAGAAGGTCAGCGCCTCGCTGTCGCGCACCCAGACGGCGTCGGATTCGATGTCGCGCTAGAAGGAAGCCGCTGCTCTAGCCGCGCAGGAAGGGCTCCAGCGCGGCCAGCACCTCCTCCGGTGCCTCCTCGGCCAGGTAGTGCCCGCTGTTCACGGCGTGGCCGGAGACGGGGCCGCTGGCATAGTCGCGCCACACCGCCAGCGCATCATACCATTGCTGGATCTTGCCCTTGGCGCCCCACAGCGCCAGCAGCGGACAGGCGATGCGGTGGCCGGCGGCGCGGCTTTCGCGGTCATGCACCAGATCCAGCGTGGCGGCCGCGCGGTAATCCTCGCAGATGGAAGTCACGGTCCCTGGCAGGCGCAGCGCCGCCAGGTAGTCGGCGCGGGCTTCGGGGTGGAAGAAGCCGCGGTCCTTGGGTTCGCGGTTGGTGTGGATGTCGAACCAGAGTTCCACATCCTGCCCGATCAGCCGCTCGGGCTGCGGGTGCGGCTGGGCCAGCCAGAACCAGTGATAATAGCCCATGGCGAAGGCCATGTCGGCGTGCTCGAAATGGTGCAGGGTGGGCACCACGTCCATTAGGCAAAGGCGCTCCACGCGCGCGGCGTGGTCCAGCGCCAGGCGATGCGCCACCCGCGCGCCACGGTCATGCGCCACCACCTGGAAACGCCCGTGGCCGAGCTGTTCCATCAGTGCCGCCATGTCATCCGCCATGGCGCGCTTGGAATGCGCCGCGTGCTCCGCGCCCGCTCCCGGCTTGCCGGAGAAGCCATAGCCGCGCAGGTCGGGCGCCACCACGGTGAAGCGCCGCGCCAGCACGGGCGCCACGCGGTGCCACATGGCGTGGGTCTGCGGATTGCCGTGCAGCAGCAGCAGGGGCGGACCCTCGCCGCCGCGCCGCAGCCGGAGGGATTGGCCCGCGACATCGCGGGTTTCGAGCGTGAAGCCATCGAAGAACATGCCGGCATCGAAGCACCCGCCGCCCCCGTTGACCACCCGGCCCACCCGGCCCAGCCTGCCCGCGAAACCGGACCTGCAAGGGAGAGACCGCCATGGCCGACGACGACGCGCTGTTCGAGAAGGGCCTGCCCATCCGCCGCGAGGTGCTGGGCGCCGATTACGTGGACGCCAGCCTGGAGAAGGCCGACGACTTCATGATGGCCTTCCAGCGCATCACCACCTCCTGGGCCTGGGGCATGGCCTGGGGCGACCCGACGCTGGACCGCAAGACGCGCAGCATCATCAACCTCGCGATGCTGACGGCGCTCGGCAAGATTCCCGAGGTGAAGCTGCACGTGAAGGGCGCCTTGAACAACGGCGTCAGCGTGGACGAAATCCGCGCCACGCTCAGCCACGCCGCGGCCTATTGCGGCATCCCGGCCGCGCTCGACGCCTTCAAGGCGGCGCATGAGGTGCTCATCGCCGAAGGCGCCATCAAGGCGAAGAAGTAATCATGGCGCGCATCGCCTTTGCCGGCATCGGCAACATGGGCTGGCCCATGGCGGCCAACCTGATCAAGGCCGGGCATGACGTGGTGGTCAGCGACCTCTCGGCGGAGCGCGTTGCGCGCTTCGTCTCGGAGGTGGGCGGCAGCGGCGCGGCTTCGGCGGCCGAGGCCGCGTCCGGCGCCGATGCCCTCGTCACCATCCTGCCCACCAGCCGCGAGGTGGCGGTGGTGGCGACCCAGGTCGCGGACTTCCTGCCGAACGGCGCGCTGTTCATCGACATGACCTCGGGCAACCCGACCCGCACGCGCGAGATCGCGGAAAGCCTCGCCCCGCGCGGCATCCGCATGGTGGACTGCCCCGTCTCCGGCGGCGTGCCGCGCGCCAAGACGGGCGAGCTGGCCATCATGGCGGGCGGCAGCGACACGGACCTCGACGCCGCCGAGCCGATCCTGCGCGCCATGGGCACCTCCATCCACCGCTGCGGCGCCATCGGCGCGGGGCAGGCGATGAAGGCGCTGAACAATCTGGTGAGTGCGGGCGGGTTCCTCATCGGCATCGAGGCGCTGCTGATCGGCCAGAAGTTCGGCCTGGAGCCGGGGCTGATGGTGGATGTGCTGAACGCCTCGACGGGCATGAACAACTCCACCCAGAAGAAGTTCCGGCAGTTCGTGCTGTCGCGGCGCTTCGACAGCGGCTTCGGGCTGGACCTGATGGTGAAGGACCTCTCCATTGCGCTGGAGGTGGGCAAGGAGGCCGGCGTGCCCACGCCGCTCTCGGCGCTGACGCGCGAGATGTGGGCGGCGGCGGCGAAGAGCCTCGGCGCCGGAGAGGATCACACGGCGGTGGCGAAGCTCAGCGAGAACCTGTCGGGCCAGGTGCTGACGGGCGGAAACGGTTAGCCTTTGGTGGAAGCACCAACGGCGTGGTCCACGAGAGTTGATCACGCCGTTCCGCGCTTCCGCCGGGGCAACGGCGCGGACCAGGCTTCGGGTGAACCGGATCACGGTGCCCCGAAGCCGGATTTTGATCGCCGCCTGACCCCGCGATCCATGCGTCTTCACGCTTGCAAATCCTGACCCACCACAACTACCGTCCCTCCTCAATGGCCGTCTCGCTCGGCCAAACAAGAAAAGTCGGTCGGCATCGGCCGACGGAGGAGGAGACGAGATGACCGCACGGATCGCGCGCCGCGGCGCGCTGCTGGGCGCCGCCGCAATGCTGTCGCAGCCCGCCCTCGCCCAGGCGCGCTGGCCGAGCCGCCCCATCCGCATCCTCACCCCCTGGCCGCCGGGCGGGTCGCTCGACGCGCTGCAGCGGACGATGTTCGACATCGTGAGCCGCGACCTCGGCGTCTCCGTCGTGTCCGAGAACATGCCCGGCGCGCGCGGCACCCGTGCGGCCATGTTCCTGAAGCAGCAGGCGCAGCCCGATGGCTACACGCTGGCGCACCACCATCTGTCCATCCTGCGCCACCCCTTCCTGACCCGGCAGCCCACCTGGGACCCGGTGACGGACTTCACCTACATCATGCAGCTCTCGGGCTTCCTGTTCGGCACGGTGGTGCGGAACGACAGCCCCTATCGGACCCTGGCCGACGTCTTCGCCGCGGCGCGGGCGCGGCCCGGGCAGGTGTCCTATTCGACCTCGGGCGTCGCCACCACCAACCACCTGGCGATGGAGGAGCTTTGCGCGCGGGAGCGTGTGGAGATGCTGCACGTCCCCTTCCGCGGCGCGCAGGAGGGGGTGACCGCCCTGCTCGGACGGCAGATCGACATGATCGCCGACGCGCAGGCCTGGCGCCCGCAGGTGGAGACGGGTGATTTCCGCCTGCTCAGCGTCTGGACGCGCACGCGGCTGCCCTCCTTCCCCGACGCGCCCACCCTGAGCGAGCTGGGCTACGGCATGTCGGTCACGTCGCCCTATGGGTTCGTGGGGCCCCGGGGGCTGCCGCCCGAGATGGTGCACAGGCTGCACCAGTCCTTCCGCAAGGCCATGCAGGACGAGGCCGCCCAGGCGGTGATGCGCCGCTGGGAGATGCCTGACGAATATCTCGGCCCCGCCGAATACCTGTCCTTCGCGCAGGAGCGCACGGCCTATGAGCGGGAGACGGTGGCGCGGCTCAACCTCTCGATTGATTGAGCGCGCCGACAAAGCCCGTTCCGTTCCGTGATGGTTCGCGGCCCCACCGCGCGGGGCCGTGATCCATCACGGGCGGTGCTGCCCTCCCGGAAGCTGGGTCACCACTCGTAGGACCAGGTGATGCCCACCCGGTCGCCCGCCTCGCCCGTCTGGGTTTCCGCCTCCAGCCTGAGGCGCGGCGTCAGCTCCACCTGCACGCCCACGCCGGGGGCCGCGCCCGAGGTGCCCTGGCGCACGCCGACATAGACGCCCGGCGCGACATAGCGCCCGGCCTCCACGGTGGCGCCGCCGCCCTCCGCCGCGCCGGCCGAGAGCCGGTCCAGCCCCAGCGCCTCGCGGATGCGGCCCGTCACGCCGCCGCCCGAGGGCATGATGCCGGCCAGCTGCGCCACCGCCTGGGTGAGCGCGGCGATCTCGAAGGGCGAGAGGCGCTGCAATTCCCGGTCGAACAGCAGCCGCGCCAGCGCCTCGTCCTGCGGCAGGTCGGGCTGGGCGCCCACCGCCAGCTCCGGGGAATTGGCCGGGCCGCTGATGGTCAGCGTGATGGTGTGCGTGCGCGACCGCGTGGTGGCCAGGAAGTCCAGCGTCGGGATCAGCGTGCCCGTGTCGAAGCGCGCCGCACCCCGCGTCAGGTTCAGCACGCGCCCCGCCAGGTCGAACTGGCCGCGCCGCAGGTTGAAGGCGCCGGAGATGGTGGGGGCGACGAGGTTTCCGCCCACGCGGATATCACCCGACAGTTCCGCCTCCAGCCCACGCCCGCGCACGAAGATGGCGCGCGGGGCCACCACCTGCACGTCCAGCGTCAGCGGCGGGCCGGCGGGGGGCGCGGCGGCGGCGCGGGGCGGTGCGGGGGCCGGGCGGCCGGGCGGGCGCGGGCCCACTTCGCGCACCTCGCCCAGGGTGGGGATGCTGCCGCCGAACTGCTCCGGGATGCGGAGTTCCGCGCGCGTGATCTCGACGCGGCCTGACAAGCTTCCGCCGGCCAGGATCGGCCCGCGCAAGGTCAGGTCCGCGTTCAGCACCGCCTCGCCCAGCTCCGACTGCACGGGGCGGGCGTTGCGGGCGGTGAGGCGCAGTTCGGCCGGGATATTCTCGCCCAGCGGCTCCACCCAGCCCTCGCCGGAGATGGTGCCATTGCCGCGGGTGCGGGCGGAGAATTGCTGCAACACCAGCCGCTCGCCCTGGGCCACGAGGCGCGCCGTGATGCCCTCCAGCCGCACCCCCTGGGCGTCATTGCGATAGGTGGCGCCGGTGACGTTCGCGGTGCCGGTGAGTTGCGGCGCCTCCGGGCTGCCGGTCAGGCGCAGGTCGAGGTCGGCGCGGCCCGTCACCACATCGGCGCCCCCGGCCAGCAGCGGCCGGGTGATGGCGCCGAGGTCGAGCCGCCCTTGCAGCCGCGCCTCCGTGGCGGCGGCGGCCCCCAGCCCGCGCGGCTGGCTGGCGTTCAGCGTCAGCGCGATGCCGGGTCCGGCATTGATCTGCGCCTCGATGCGCGCGGCCTCGGGTGTCACGGTGCCGGTGGCGGTGAGGCGCGCGGCGGGCAGGCCTTCCAGCGCGGTGGCGCGCAACCCCTCGCCGCGCAGGTCGAAGCGGGCCTGGGGCGCGGCGAGACTGCCCGCGACATTCACCTGCCCCGCCATGGTGCCCACCACCGCGCCCGCGGTGAAGGGCGCCAATGGCAGGGCGGCGAGTTCGGCGCGGCCCGTCAGCGCCTCGCCCCGCGTCTGTCCCTGCACGACCAGGCGCCCGCCGCGCGAGGCGTTGAAGCGGGCCGGGGAGAGCGTCACGTCGCCATTGGCCACGCGCGTCACACGCGCCTCGCCCTGCAGCCTTGCGGCATCCTGGCCGGAGGCGAGGTTGAGGCGTGTGAAGACGGCCTCCGCCGCCTCGTCGCCCACGCGGATGCGGGCGCTGGCCTCCACGCTGGCCATGTCGCTGCGGGCGTTGAGTTCCAGCCGGGCCTCCGCCAGCGTGCCGCCCAGGCTGAAATCCAACCGCCCGCGCTGCCCCGCGATGGCGAAGCCGGGGCTGACCACGCGCAGGGCGAAGCGCTGGGCGGCGGGGCCGGTGGCGCCCTCGACGGGAGCGGCGCTGGCCTCGGCGCTCAGCGCGCCGGTGACGGGCTGGCCGATGAAGGGCGCCAGCACCGAAAGATCCGGGATGGCCAGCGCCAGTTCCGCCTGCTGTTGCCCGTCAGGCCAGGCGAAGCGGCCGCCGCCGCGCAGGGTGATGCCGGCCCAGGCGCCGTCCAGCGCGCGGATGTCCACGCGGCCCTCGGCATCTTGCCGCACCTCGGCGCGGAGCGTCAGCGGTCGTTCGTCCAGCGTGCCATTGGCGTCCAGCGCCACATGTTGCGGGCTGGCCTGGACCGTGACGCGCAATGGACCGGCGCGGCGGCCGGCATAGACCAGTGCCTCGGTGGCCAGCACGGCGTCGAGCTGGGGCGCCTCCAGCGTGCCGGTGGCGCGGCCTTCCAGGGTGACGGTGCCCTCAGCCTCGGGCGGGTCGGTGACGCGGGCGGTGATGTCGAGCGCCAGGGGCGCCTCGCCGGAGGTGGGGATGGCGCCGGCCACCCGTGCCTCCAGCCGCGCCCCTTGCAGCGCGAGCGCGGAGTCGCGGCCGTGCTCGGCATAGCGGGCTTCGAGGGTCAGCACCTCGCCCAGCAGCGGGTCGGCGGGGGTGTTGGTGCGCGGGTCGGTGATGCGGGCGGTGAGGGTGGCGCTGGGGTTGTCCTGCGTGCCGCCGAAGCGGGCGGTGGCGGTGGCGGTGCCATAGGTGATGCCCTCGGGCAGGAAGGGCGCGAAGAGGGCGGCGGCGCCGGGGTCGAGCTGGGCCTCGCCCGCCAGCGCGCCATGGGCGGCGAGGGTGGCGCGGCCTTCCAGCCGCCCACCGGGCGCGGTGGCCACCACGCGGTCCAGAGCGAGGTCGCCCTCGGCGGAATAGCGCAGCGCGAAGTCCAGCCCGACCGTGGCGGCCAAAGGCGCGTAGTCCGCCGGCACGAAGGGGCCGGGCAGGGCATCGAGCCGCCCCGAGGCCGCCACCGCGCCGCCCGCCAAGGCGAGGTCGCCCGCGCCGGTCACGCGGGCCTCGCCCAGCGTCGCGTCCAGGCGCCAGGCCTGGCTGTCCAGGGCCAGTTCGGCGTTGAAGGGCGCCTCGGGCTGGCCCGCGGCGGTGGCGATCACGCCGCCCGGCGGTTCGCTGGCGGCGAGGCGGGCCACCAGCCGGTCGCCCTCCAACTCGGCCACGAGATCGGCGGTGCCGGGGGCGTCCAGGCGCCGCACCGCCAGTTCCACCGAGGCTGCCTGTCCCGCCAGACGCGCATGGCCGCGCGCGGAGAGCGCCGCCGGCCCGCCGGGCACGCCCGCACCCAGTTCCAGCCGCGCCACATCGAGCGCGTCCAGCCGGATCGCCACGGGAAGCTGTGGCAGGCTGGGCAGGGTGATGCCGGGGGTGGGGTCCGGGTCCGGCTCGCCCTCCGGCAGGCGGGCCAGGTGGATGCGCGCCGCCTCCAGCCGGGTGATGTGCGCCTCGCGCCCGAACAGCGCGGTCCATTCCAGGCGCAGCGAGGCATCCTCCACCGTCAGCCAGACGCCCTGTTCATCGGCGAGCGTGGCGCGGGTGAGGGAGAGGCGGCCGGGCAGCGGCCCCGACACGCCTTCCAGCACCAGGCCGGGCACCGCCCATTGCGCCACCCGCGCCACCTGCCGGTTGCCCAGCGGCGTGGCCAGCAGGAAGCCCAGCGCCAGGGCGGTGAGAAGCAGCAGCGAGGCGACGAGCCACGCGAAGATTCGCAGCGCGCGCATCAGAAGGCGTGGCCGATGCCGAGATAAATGCCGAAATTGCCGCTGCCCGGCTGGCGCACCAGCGGCATGGCGATGTCGGCGCGCACCGGCCCGAAGGCGGTGTAGTAGCGCACGCCCACGCCGGCGCCGACGCGCAGCGCATCGGTGGGGGTGAAGGGCTCCAGCCCCACCCCGCCCGCATCCAGGAAGGCCACGCCGCCCAGGTTGCTGCCGAAACGCTGACGCAGTTCCACGCTGCCCTCGATCACGCTGGCGCCGCCGCGCGGGCGGCCCTGGGCGTCGCGCGGCCCGATGGTCTGGAAGCCATAGCCGCGCACCGAACCGCCGCCGCCCGCGAAGAAGCGCTGGGCGACGGGCACGTCCTCGGCCTCGGCGTTGAGCAGGCTGCCCAGGCTGCCGCGCAGCGCCAGCACGGTGCGGCCTGTGCCCTGGAAATCAATGTAGGTGCTGGCGGTGGCGCGCACCGGCACATAGGCCTGGGCGCGGCTGAGCGAGTAGCTGGGCGTCACGTCGAAGCGCAGGCGCCAGCCCCGCGTGGGGTCCAGCGCGCTGTTGGTGTTGTCGAAGCGCGCCTGGGTGGCGAAGCCCACCATGTTGCTCGGCCGCAGCGGGCCGCCGGGCAGGCCGGAGCGGCCGATCTCGCCCGTCGGGCCCGCGCTCAGCGTCCAATGCCGGCCGAAGCGCTGCTCATAGAGGATGGAGGCGGTGATGGCGTCGCGGTCGTAGCTGTCCAGGCGCTCGCGCAGCACCGCCGTGTTCACCACCAGCGTGCCGGGGAAGCCCATCGGGAAGGGCTGGCGGTAGCTGGCGGACAGCCGGGCATTGGTGCGTTCGTAGCTTTCGCCGAGCCGGCTGATCGCGGCCTCGACCCGCAGCCGCTCGGCATTGCCGAAGAGGTTCCGGTGCTCCCAGGCGCCGGTCAGGGCCAGGCCGAAATTGGTTTCATAGGCGGCGGTGGCGGTCAGTGCGCGGAAGGGGCGTTCGGTGACGTGGAAGGTGACGGGGAAGCGGCCCTCCGCATCCAGCGCCGTGCCTTCCTCCGCCCGCACGGCGCCGAAGGGGCCGAGCGCCAGCAGGTCCGCCCGCGCCTCCGCCACCAGCCCGGGGCTGTAGTGCCAGGAACGCAGCCGCAGGGCCGCGACGCGCTGCGCCACCTCCGGGTTCACCGCCACGGTGCCCGCCACGCTGGGCGGGGCGAAGGTGGCGCGGGGGCCGGGCGCGGCGAGGAAGGTCACGTCCATCGCGGCCGCGCCATGGTCCACGGTCACGCGGCGCTCCACGCGGGCGAGCGGGCGGCCCTCGGCGCGCCAGGTGGTCAATGCCGCGGTCTCTGCGGCCAGCACCGTCTCGGCGCGGGCGGGCTGGCCGGGGCGCAGCAGGATGGGCGCGGCGCCCTCGGTGTTGATGCTCCGCAGCGTGTAGCGGGTGCCGGGCGTGGACCGGATTTCCAGCGCGATGGGGGTGGGCAGGGTGGCGAGCTGTTCCGCGGTGGGCGGCGGGCTGCCGGGCGGGCTGCCGGCCAGCGCCACCTGCGCCTGCCCGGCCCAAAACCCCTCGGATTCGAAGGCGGGGCGCAGCCGGTCCGGCTCGGCGCCGATGCGCGCGGCGAGGCCCAGCGCATCGGTGGGCGCGCGTTCCTGCAGGCGGATGAGGGGGGAGGCGGCCTGGAGCAGGCTGTCCAGCTCCTCGATGCCGGTCGGCACCACGGTGGTGCGATAGGGCAGGGCGCCGGGCAGGGCATCGCTGAAGGCCGGGGTTTCCTGCGCGGCCAGGCGCGAGGCACCGGGCAGCGCCAGCGCCATTCCGCATAACAGAAGGGCGGCCGGCCGGAGACAGAAAAACCTTGTGTGTCGCGGCGTCATTCCCAACAGGCTACCCCATTCTTGCCCCGCCCGGCATGTCCCGCCGGAGGCGCGATGCGCGGGGTGGACCGGCTGAACGCGCGATTACTCCTGCGGTTGCCAGCTGTTACCGGAAGCGATCCGGTGTTCCTGCCCAGATTTCATGTAGGGTCAGGGCGCGTTCCGTCAGCCCCTGGGCCTGGCAGAGCCGGGCGGCGGCGGCCAGCGGCGCGGACAGGGCCGCGCGGCGATGCACCTCGATGCCCCCCGCCCGCAGCCGGGCCAGCAGGGCGGAAAGCGCATCGGGCCGCGCGGCGGCGACATCGGCGCGGGCCACCAGCACATGGTTGATGGGCATGAAACCATGCGTGGCAATGAACTGGGCGGCGGCGGCCTCGTGGTCGGCGATGACGGGCAGGACATCGGGCGTGCCGGCGCCCTCGCTGCCGAAGATGGCCGCGTCCAGCTCGCCGGCTAACAGCATCGCGGTCATGTCGGCGCTGGCGGAAGCACGTTCGCACCAGGGCGGGTCCTGGTAGCCGGCCACATGCGCATCCTCGAAGGTGACCCAGCGCAGGGCATCGGCGGGCAGGCCATGGCGCTCGGCCAGGATGCCGCGCAGCCAGAGCGCCGTGGTCTGGCTGTAGGCGCGCACGCCCACGCGGCGGCCGCGCAGATCCTCGGGGTTGCGGACGGGGCCGCCGCGCCGCGCCAGCAGCGAGGCCTCCGGGTGGCGGGCGGAGAGGATGGCGGGCAGCAGCACGATGTGGGCGCCCGCCGCCTTGGCCATCAGGAAGGTGGCGATGGCCAGTTCGCTCACCTCATACCGCCCTTCCCGCACCATGGGGGCGAAGGCGCGGGTGATGTTGGGCATTTCCGCCAGGGCGAAGCCCGTGGGGTCCGCGAACAGCGCCGCCGTGCGCGGCGTGCGGCCGATGGCGACGTGCAGGGCCGCGCTCATCCCAGCGTCTCGACCACATGGGGGAAGACGGACTGGTAGCCTTCCCCGTGCTTGATGGACTTGTCGCTGTTGCGGGCGGCCTGGGCACCGCGCTGGAGCGCCACGCGGGTGTAGTATTCCCAGAGATGCTCCTGCCCCGCCATGCACTCGATGGCGGCGCGCTTCTTCTCCCACACGGGCGAGATGTCCAGCAGCACGTCGGGCTTCCAGTCGCATTGCTCGGGCTGGTGGGGCTCGAAGAGGAAGACGGGCGGCGCACCCAGCACCTTCTGGCCCGGGTTGTGGCCATGCGCCTGGGCGGTGATGCGGGCGTGCTGGGCGAAGTCGGTCACGGCCGGGTGGTCGTGGTTGTAGATGTCGGCCTTGCTGTGGGTCAGCACGAATTTCGGGTGGATGGCGCGGTAGAGGTCCACCAGGCGGTAGAAAGCTGCTTCGTTCAGGTTGATGGGGTAGTCGCCCAGATCCCAGAATTGGATGTCATGCACGCCGAGGTGCCGGGCGGCGGCCTTCGCCTCCTCCTCGCGCGCGGCCTTCACGCGGTCCAGCGTCATGCCCGGCTGGCGCCAGAGCTTCGCGGATTCGCCCCGTTCGCCGTAGCTCAGGCACACCACCGTCACCTCCCAGCCCTTCGCGGCGTGCAGCGCGATGGCGCCGCCGGCGCGCCAGACGAAATCGGCGGAATGGGCGCTGACGACGAGGGCGGTGGGCATGGGGGGAATCCTCCGACGGGTGTTTGCCCTTGCCTCCCACAGAATGCGCCCGCCGCCTACACCCGCAGCAGGTCCCGCCAGGCCATCCGCGCCAGCATGACCAGGGCGGCGGAATAGTATTCCCCCTGCGCCTGGGCCACGCGCGGCAGGACCGCCCGTGCCCCCGCGCCATCGCGCAGCGCCTTCGACAGCAGCCCCACGGCGCGGATGCCGGGGTTGGCGGGGTAGGGGGCCAGCACGCCGCTGGGCAGTTCCGTCCAGGCGGGCATGGGGGCGCCGGGGCCGCGATGCGTCCAGAAATCGGCGCAGGCGCGCACCACGGCATGCGCGCCCGAGCCGCCCCAGCACAGGTTCAGCGGAATCCGCACCGCGTCGAAGCTGAAGCGCGGCGGCCAGTTCCGCGCGATCCGCAGCGCGCCGGTGTCGGCCTGGATTTCCAGCCAGTCGGGCGGAAGCTGCCATTGGCCGAAGCGCGCCTCCTCCAGCAGGCCCAGCGCGTCCATCTCGACGCGCGTCCAGGTGGCGTCGCGCAGCTCCCGCCCCAGCTCCTGCAGGGCGGGCAGGATGATGTAGGAGAGGTTCACCACCACCCGGTTGGCCGCGCGGAAGCCATAGGCGCCCGGCAGCAGCAGCCAGCGCCGGCCCAGGTTCAGGAAACACAGGCGTTGCAGGTCCCGCGCGATGGCCAGGCCGCGCTGGGTATATTCCGGATGGCGCCATTTGCGCCCGGCCTCGACCAACGCCCAGGCGATCATCAGGTCGCCATCGCTCGCGTTGTTGAGGTCGGTGACGGGGGGCGTGCCGTCGGGGGTGAAGCGCCAGGCGAAGAGGTTGTCGTTGGGCCGTTTCAGCGAGGCCAGCGTCCAGGCCAGGATGCGCTGGAAGGCCTGGCGATCATCGGCGCGGACGGCGCCATAGAGCCCATAGCCCTGCCCCTCGCTGTGCGACACGTTGCGGTTGCCCGTGTCCACCACCCGCCCATCCGGGGCGAGGAAGCGGGTGCGGAAGACGTTCCAGTCCTCGGCGTCGCTGCCGGCCGGGCTGCCTTGGGCGATGCCCATGGCCCCGACCGCGCCGGCCGCCATCAGAAGACAATGCCGACGCATGAACTCCGGCTTGCCATCTTGCGCGGAAACAATGATGAATGTCCCCGACATGTGTTAGGAATTCGACCAGGGAACGGGAATTGACCAATGTTGAGTCGGGTTTCCTTTTTTGGAAGCTTGCGGGCGGCGATGGTGTTCACCGCGCTGGTGATGGCGCCCGCCCAGGCCACGGAGGCGCCCCCCGCCGAAGAAGGCGCGCGTTTCGAAGGACTTCGCCTCGAACTGCTGGCCACCGCCCGCGACATAGACCTCGACATGTCGCGGCTGGAGGTGGTGGAGGTGCTGCGCGGCGCGGGCTTTTCCATCGAGGTGGAGGCGGACCTGCCGCCCGATGGGCTGACGCGCATGCTGCTGGCCGTCCCCGCCGAGGATGATTGCCTGCCCCGCGGCGCCCCCTTCGTCTGCCCCAATATCCGCGTGAACTTCCTGAACGACCCGCAGCGCGGGCTGCGCGTGGTCCGCATCGAGGCCTTCCAGACCATCGAGGGCGGGGCCACGGTGGCCGAGGTCTTCGCCCATGTGGGCGCCGCCATGGGCCCGCCGCTGCAAACCCAGTCCTGGCCCGAGATGGTGCGCGGCGGCGCCGTCAGCGTCTGGCGCCAGCGCTGGCAGGAGGGGGTGGGCCAGGGCCCGCTGCTGGAGATCCTGGCCACGCAGGAACGCGCGGGCGGCTCCCCGCTCGGCATCAGCAACCCGCATGAGCGGGCGGTGGGCGTGGGTTATGTGCGCGCCGACCCCGATGTGGAGGGCGCCTTCGCCTCGGTGCGGCGCCGCCTGCTGAGTGGCCGGGGCGGCTGACCTCATGGCGACCGCCTGTCGGTCGCGGATGTCTCGGTCGCGGGCGCGCTGACGAAATAGCGCCGGTGCAGGGCATCCAGCGTGCCATCCGCGGTGCGGAGCAGCACGAAGGTGTCGAGGAAGCGCAGCAGATCCCGCTCGCCCATCGCGACGGCGAGCGCCAGGGGGGAGTCGCGCACCAGGAAGCCCGGTTCGATGGGGGCGAAGGGGTCGGTCAGCAGCAGGTTCCGCACGCTCCATTCGAAGGCGACGGTCGCGTCCACCTCGCCATGCAGCACGGCGTCCAGGCATGCCGCGTAATCCGGCAGGAAGACGGCCACCGCCCCGGGCGGCAGCAGCGGGTGCACCAGCTCCGCCAGGGCGGTGCCGATCGGCAGCGCCAGGGTCAGGTCGTCCAGGTCCGCGAAGCCGTGCAGATGGCGCCCGGCGCGCCCGGCGATGACCACCCGCAGCCGGTCATGCGGCCGCGCCAGGGCGATGCGGCGCAGCAGCCCGGTGTCCACCGGGAAGGAGGCGACGATGTCCACCCGCCCGCTTTCCAGCGCCGGAATCCGCTCTTCCGCCTCCAGCACCACGAGGCGCAGCCGCGCGCCCAGGTCGCGCGCCAATTGCCGCACCAGCGCGACCTCCGAGCCATCGGGTTCGCCGAATTCGTCATGCGCGGCCCAGGGCGGAGTGCGCAGCATCAGCCCCACCCGCAGCTCCCCGTTTTCCAGGATGCGCGCCAGGGCGCCGCGCGCGGGCGTGGCGCCGGCAGGGAGCGCGGCCAGGCCGAGCAGCGCCGCCCCCGCCACCAGGGCGCGTCGCGGCAGGGGAACTGTCATGGCGCGCCGCCCACGCGCAGCCGCGTGCCGAGGAAATGCTGGTGGAGGATGGCCAGCACCCCGCGCTGCCGCAGCAGCAGAAGCTGGGCGTTCACCGCCTCCAGCAGGTCATGCGCGCCGAAGGGCGCCGTGATGGCCATCAGCGCGCGGCCCAGGCTGGACTTGGTCTCGATCGCGGGCAGCGTCTCGGTGATGCGCGCGGCCAGGGTGGCGGGCACGATGGCGGCCTCGGCCTCGCCATCCGCCAGCGCCTCCGCGATCCCGCGCCAGTCCTGGCGCAGCAGCAGATGGCGCGGGCGCTCGCCCAGCAGCTGGTTGCCGAAGACGCTGTTCCAGCCGCGCAGCTGCACCAGGGGGCGGCGGCCCAACTCGTCCAGGCCGGGCAGCGGCAGGTCGCGCCGCGCCAGGAGGTGCCAGTCCAGCTCGGCATAGGGGGTGGAGAACATCATCACCCGCGCGGCTTCCAGCGTCATGGCCGGCGCGGTCAGCAGCAGGTCGAAGCGGCCCTCGCGCAGGGCGTCCACCTGGTCGCCATAGGTGGTGAGGTCGAAATCGGGCTGCACGCCCATGCCGAAGGCCATGGCCGCGCCCACCGCCACCGCCATGCCGTCCAGTTGGGTGCCGTGGTTGCGGAAGGCCATGGGCGTGTCGTCCACCAGCAGGCCGAGGCGCAGCCGGCCCGCCGCGCGGATCGCGGCGAAACTGCCATCGGCCCGGGCGGTGCCGGGCAGCAGCAGCCCGGCGGCCAGGGCGGTGCGGCGGGTGAGGGGCGGTGCCCTCATGGCCGCGGCCGGCAGGCGTCGCAGAGCTGCACCCAGAGGGCATGGGCCATCTGCGCCGCCGCCTCGGGCGCCAGCCGGTCCAGCGCCACGGCGCGCCAGATCTCGTTCGTCACGCCCTGCCAGTTGCCGAACCAGGGGGCGATCACGTCCTTGTTGCGGGCCGAGGCCAAATGCAGCGCGCGCCATTCGGGGTTTTCGCCGGCGGCCACCAGCACGTCGCTGACCCGCGGGTCATCCAGCAGGGGCAGGGTGCAGAAGGGCAGGCCGTCATTCACGAAGAGGCGCCGCTGCATGGTGTAGGCCCCCGTCGCGTCATGCCCGCCGAAGGCCGAGAGGAAGGCGCCGGCGCGGGCGAGCCGCCCCGCATCCCGCGCGGCCGCGGCCGAGATGGCGTAGAAGCGCACCCAGCCGCAGGTGGCGGGGTCATGCTGCGCGCCGCCCACCGGCATCAGCCCCAGCCGCGCCTGGCCCGCCACGTCCGAGGTCAGCGGATTGTTCAGGAAGCGCAGGCGGTAGCTGGGCAGGAGGGCGAAGGCGTGGCGGCCCTCTGCGAAGGCGCGGGCCACGCCCACCTCGTCCTGGCCGGGGCTGGTCGGGTCCAGGGCCTGGTGGCGGTGGATCATGTCGCGCAGGAAGGCCAGGGTGGGGATGATGCCGCGCCCGGCCTCGGCCATCACGCTGACGCGCGCATCGTCCACGAAGCGGCCGCCATGGCTGAAGACGAGGGTGGAGAGCAGCTCGATCAGCCAGGGGTCGCCCGCGAGCGGCAGCCCCATGGGGAAGCGGGCGATCCCGAGCGACCGGATGCGGCGGCAATGGTCCATCACCTCCTCCCAGCTCGTGGGCGGGGTGACGATGCCCGCCGCCTGCAACAGGCCGCGATGGTAGAAGAAACCAATGCTGTCCGTGTAGTAGGCGAGGCCATATTGTTGCCCGCCATGGCGCATGGCCTCCGTGCAGGCGGGCGCGGCCTCGGCGTTGAAGCGGGTCAGCGCGGGCATGGCGTCAATGGGCGCCAGCAGCCCGGAGCCTGCCACCTCCGGCAGCCAGGCATCGGACATCAGGACCACATCCGCCGCCGCCGTTGCGCGCAGCTGGGCCAGCAGCGCCGGGCGGTAGGAGATCCAGGGCACATGCTGGTGCCGCACCGTGACGCCGCTGGCCCGTGTGAATTCCGCGAATTGCGCGCGCAGGCTGTCCAGCACCGCCGTCCAGCTCAGGAAATGCACCGAGGGGCGGGGCTGGGCGGCGGCGGGCGCGACCCAGGGCGTGGCGAGCAGCGCGCCGAGCGCGCGGCGTGGCAGGAGCGTCATGGGTATCAGAGGCCTTCCCGCGGGGGCACCAGCGGCGCCCCGGCATGCAATGCGAAGAGATGGGCCAGCGTGCCGTCCTCCCGGACGGCGTGCAGGGCGATGGTGATGGCGCGCAGCAATTCGTGCTCGCCGAAGCGCACCGCCGCCCCGTGCAGATGCGGGGTGAGGGAGGTGCGGATGCCGAAGCCCCTGCCGGGGTGGCGCGCCATGATGTTGCGCGCCGTCACATTGGTGGTGATGAGGGCATCGAGCTCGCCGTCGAGCAACGCCCCCTCCAGCGCGGCCTGCTCGGCGAAGGGCTGGGCGCGGGCCTGTTCCAGGTCGAAGCCCAGATTGGTCAGGTGCGCCACATAGCCATCCTGCAGGCCGAGCCGCAGCCCGCTCCAATCCGCGAGGCGGCGGCGGCGCGCGACATGGGCGGAGAGGATCACGGTCTCCAGCTCGGCATAGGGGGGGGTGAACATGAGCTGCCGCGCGGTCAGGCGGTTGAGCATGGGGCCGAGCGCCACATCCACCTCGCCCGTCACCACCCGCCGCATGGTCTCGAAGGCGCGCCGAGGCGGGTCGAAGCTGTGCCGCAGCCCCAGCGTGGCGGCGAGGTGGGTGGCGAGGGCGGTGTGGAAGGGGTCCTCCACCGGCTCCGGCGCCGGGGTGGGCGGCACGGGAAGCCGCGCCATCCAGATGCCGCTGGCGAAGCGGATGCGACCCTGGGCGAGGATGCGGCGCCAGGCCTGGTCATGGTTCCCCGCGCGGGCGGGGGCAGCCAGCAGCGGCACCAGCGCGGCGCCGGCGCGAAGCAGGGCGCGGCGGTCTGGTGGTGGTGGTGGCGATGGTGCCCGGCGCGGCATCTGGTTCTACTCCCGGCGCGCGCCTCGCGCGCGACCTCCTGGCGCGCGCCTCGCGGCGCGACCCGGGAGCATCCTGCGCCAGGAGGGGCGAAGGATGCATTGCGGTGCGTCAACTGCCAGGCGCTTTCGCCACCTGGAGTTGAGCATCAGCCGTCCGGCTTGGCCAGCCCGTGTTGTTCGCGCACGGCGTGGAAGGTCAGGGCCGGGAATTCCTCCTCGGCCCGGCGGCGGCGCCAGTCGGAGGTGAAGAAGGCCACCATCTCGCCGTCATGGTCCTCGGCGAGGTCGGCCTTGTGCTGGCGGGTGAAGCGTTCCACCGCATCCTTGTCGTCGGAGGCGAACCAGCGCAGCTGGTCCCAATGCGTCGCCTCGAAGCTGACCGGCACGCCGTATTCCACCTTGATTCGGCTGGCCAGCACGTCGAGCTGCAGCAGACCCACCACGCCAACCACAGGTGGAGAGCCGTCGAGGGGGCGAAAGAGCTGCACCACCCCCTCATCCGCCAATTGTTCCAAGGCTTTCTTGAGCTTCTTGGCCAGCATGGGGTCCTCCAGCCGGGCGCGGCGGAGGTGTTCGGGCGCGAAGGAGGGCACGCCACGGAAGTTCAGGGCCTCGCCCTCCGTCAGCGTGTCGCCGATGCGCAGGGTGCCGTGGTTGGCGATGCCCACCACGTCGCCGGGCCAGGCTTCTTCCGCCACCTGGCGGTCCTTGGCGAAGAAGAAGAGGGGGGCGTTGACGGGCACCTGCTTGCCGGTGCGGGTCTGGGTCAGGCGCATGCCCTTCTCCAGCCGGCCGGAGCAGATGCGCAGGAAGGCCACGCGGTCCCGGTGGTTGGGGTCCATGTTGGCCTGGACCTTGAACACGAAGCCGGAAAGCCGGCCCTCGCCGGGCACCACGTCGCGCGTGTCGGCCGCGCGGGCGCGGGGCGGGGGGGCCATGCGGCCGAGGCCGTCCAGCAATTGCCCCACGCCGAAGTCGCGCAGCGCGCTGCCGAAGAAGACGGGCGTCATGGTGCCTTGCAGGAAGGCATCCATGTCGAATTCCGGGTAGCCCATGGTGACCAGGCCCACCTGTTCGCGCAGTTCCGCCAGCAGGGGCGCTGGGATGCGGGCGTCCAGGATGGGGTCGTCGAGGCCGGAGACGGGGATCACCTCGTCGCCCTCCTCGCCCAGCAGGCGGAGCGCGGGGTTCACGATGTCATAGACCCCGAGCAGGTCGCGCCCCTGGCCGATGGGCCAGGCGGCGGGCGTCACGTCCAGCGCCAGGGTCTTCTCGATCTCGTCGAGAAGGTCCATGGGGTCGCGCCCCTCGCGGTCCATCTTGTTGATAAAGGTGACGATGGGGATGTCGCGCAGGCGGCACACCTCGAACAACTTCAGCGTCTGCGCCTCGATGCCCTTGGCGCCGTCCAGCACCATGACGGCGGCGTCCACGGCGGTCAGGGTCCGGTAGGTGTCCTCGGAGAAATCCTCGTGGCCCGGCGTGTCCAGCAGGTTGAAGATGAGATTGTCGCGCTCGAAGGTCATCACGCTGGTGGCGACCGAGATGCCGCGGTCCTGCTCGATCTTCATCCAGTCCGAGCGGGTGCGCCGCGCATTGCCCTTGGCGCGCACGGCGCCCGCCAGCTGGATGGCGCCGCCCTTCAGCAGCAGCTTTTCCGTCAGCGTGGTCTTGCCGGCATCGGGGTGGGCGATGATGGCGAAGGTGCGCCGGCGCGCGGATTGCTGGGCGGCGTCGCGCGCCACCGCATCCTGGGCGAGGCCGGCGCGGGTGTTGGTCTCGGGCTGCTGGTCCATGGGGCGGTGAGATAGACCCAACACCGCCCCAACTCCAGCGCCGGCTTCCGCCGGGGTGGCAGCGCCGGCTTACGCCGGCACGAGGTTCGCCGGTACGTTCAGCCCCCGCTCGCGGTAGTAGCGGATGGCGCCGGGGTGCAGCGGGAAGGGGTAGCCGCCGAGCGATTCCTCCAGGTTGATCTCCCGCGTGGCGGCATGGATGTTGTTGAGGAAGGGCAGATTCTCGAAGATCGTCTTGGTGACGAGATAGACATCCTCCTCCGGCACGGCCGCGTTGCAGGCGAAGTAGTTGGGCAGCTTGGCCGTGGTCCATTCCTCCGTCTGGCCGGGATAGGTGCCGGCGGGGATGAGGCCCTTCACCAGCAGCGAGGCACGGCCATTGCCGCGGCGGATGTCCTCGTCATTCCATTGCAGGAAGCGCAGCCTGGCCCCCGCGCGGGCGAAGGCCTGTGTGACGGCGCCGGTGGGCAGGCCCGCCTCGAAATTCGTGCCGTGGATGGAGCCGTTCATGAGCGATTCCGCGCTCGGCCCATAGCCCTGGTAGACGAGGTCCATCTTGGTGTGGTCCACGCCGAGATTGGGGAACAGCCACAGGTGCATGGTCTCCAGCCCCGAGCCGCGCGCGCCCATGGAGAAGCGCCGCCCGCCCTCCAGGTTCTTCATGTCCATGATGCGCCCGGTGGTGGCGAGCGAGCGCTCGACCACGAACTGCTCGAAATTGTACCACAGCGGCAGGATGCCGCGGATGTTGCGCTGCGCCCCGGCATTGGCGAAGGGCCCGGCGCCCTCGCCCGCGAACTGCGCGACGAGGCCCTGCAGGATGGCGAACTGCGCCTGGTTCTCGCGCATCAGCCGGACGTTCTCGGTGGAGCCGGCGGAGCTGATGGCGCTCATGTCCAGGCCCAGCTGCGCCTGGAGCTTCACCTTGATGAGTGTCGCCAGCGCCACGCCCACCGGATAATAGGTGCCGCCGATGGTGGCGGTGGTCAGCACATAGGAACGTGCGTTCTGCGCGCTTGCGGTGGTGGCGCCGAGCGTGGCGGCGGCCGCGCCCAGGCCGAGCGCTCTCCGGCCGAAATCGTTCATGTCGTCTCACTCCCTGATGGCCGCGCGGGCCGGTCCGCCCATGTGGCGGCCGGCCGGGTCATTGCCCGGCAGCCTGTCGTTGCTTCACATGCGGGGGCTTTGCGTCCCCGGTTCATGGTGTTGCGGGAGGAGAGGGGGATCAAGGAATTTCTGCCCCGGTTCATTCCGGGGCAGATGTGTTTATGAGCGCCGCTCGACCGGCCTTGGCAGCGTGACCATGCCCTCGACCGGATAGGCGCGGCGCTGCCACAGGAACAGCGCGACGCCGATGGTGATGCCCGTGAGGTCCGTCATGGATTCCGGGATCATCATCATGAAGCCCGCGCTGCCCGAGACGAAGCGCAGCACGGGGTTCAGCGGCCCGTTCAGCATCCATCCCTCGGTCGCGCAGGCGAGGAACCAGACGCCGCCCAGCGCGGTGATCAGCGCGGGCGCGATCTCGATCAGCGAGCCCTGCGCCAGCAGCGCGGGCGAGAGCCAGAACATGTAGGGCACGATGAAGGTGGCCAGCCCCAGTTTCAGCGCGATCACGCTGGTCTGCCACATGTCCGCCCTGGCCATGGAGGCGGCCGCGAAGGAGGCCAGCGCCACCGGCGGCGTGATGGCCGAGAGGATGGCGAAGTAGAAGATGAACATGTGCGCCACCAGCGGCTCGACCCCGATGCGGATCAGGCCTGGCGCCACCACGGCCGCCGCGATGGCATAGGCGGCGGTGGTGGGCACGCCCATGCCCAGGATGATGGCGACCAGCATGGCGAAGACCATGGCCAACAGCGAGGACGCGCCGGCCACGTCCAGCAGCATGGAGGCGAAGCGCCCGCCCACGCCGGTGACGCCGATGACGCCCGCCACGATGCCCGCCGCGGCGCAGACGGCAATCAGCTGCATCACCTCCTTCATGGAGCCGTGCAGCGCGTCATAGATCTGCGCCACGGTCTCGATGACGGCCGAGGCGGTGCCGGTGAACAGCCCCTGCCGCTGCAGCCACACCCGGTGCACCAGCGAGGTGACGATCATGATGACCAGCGTGGCCGCGATGCCCCAGGCCGCGGCCCGGAAGGGCGAGAAACCCTGCACCAGCATGAAGATCAGCAGGATCAGCGGCGAGGCCATGTAGAGGCGGCGCAGGATGGTGGTCCAGCGCGGCAGCTCGTCGCGCGGCAGGCCCCGGATGCCGAGCTTGCGCGCGTTCAGGTCGCAATGCGTGTAGTTGGCCCAGTAGAAGAGCAGCGCGGGAATGAGGCCCGCCAGCGCGATCTCGGTGTAGGGGATGCCCAGCACCTCGGCCATGATGAAGGCGCCGGCGCCCATGACGGGCGGGGTGATCTGTCCGCCGGTGGAGCTGGTGGCCTCGATGGCGCCGGCGGTGGCGCGGTCATAGCCCACGCGGCGCATCATGGGGATGGTGAAGGCGCCGGACGCCACCACATTGGCCACCGCCGAGCCCGAGACCGCGCCGAACATGATGCCCGACAGCACCGTGACCTTGGCCGGCCCGCCGCGCAGCCGCCCCACCAGGGCGAGCGCCACGTCGTTGAAATACTCGCCCGCATTGGATTTCTGGAGGAAGGTGGCGAAGACCACGAACATGATGATGAAGCTGGCGCTGACCTGCACGATGGTGCCCAGCACGCCATTGTTGTTGAACAGCTCCACCAGCAGCTGGTCGAAGGCGACGCCGCGATGGAACAGGATGCCCGGCATCCAGGGGCCCACGAAGCAATAGGCGATGAAGGTGACGGCGATGAGCGGCATCACCAGCCCTGCCGTGCGGCGCGCGAATTCCAGCACCAGCAGGATGCCCACGCCGGCCACCAGCAGGTCCTGCAGGTTGGGGCCCATGAAGGTGCGCATCTCGATGCCGTCGGCGTCGAAGATGTAGTGGAACGGGATGATGAGGGAGAGGCCGATCAGCACCCAGTCATACAGCGGGACCGGGCGCACCAGGTTGGTGCTGGCGCGCGGCGCGAACAGCGCGAAGCCGAGTGCGGCGCCGAAGAAGACGTGGATGGCGCGGGACACGGTGGGGTCCACCGGCTGCACCAGCAGGATCCAGAGGTGGAAGGACACGAAGGCGGTGGCGGCGGCGCGCCAGACCATGCCCTGCAGCCCCGGCAGTTCGCGCCGCGCGCTGGCGAATTCGAGATCCTCGATCTCGGTGTTCACGTCGTCGTTCGGGCGTGTCTGCGCCATACGTGTCCTGCCCCCAGAAAATCCATCGTGAAATATCAATGCCCGCCCGGTGTCGTTCGCGACATTCTTGGCCGATGCGGATGGCGGCAGACGCAACGGAGGTCAAGCGGAAATGACAGGTTAACGGAATGACACGCCACCTGTCGCCAAATGCCGCGCGCCGCCCTATCCAGGACCGTTGAGAGACGAGCCATGCTGAGACTGACCGAACTGCGCCTGCCGCTGGACCACGCGCCCGACGCCATCGCCACCGCGGTGGTGGCGCGGCTGGGGCTGCGACGGGATGAGCTTCTGTCGCACGAGGTGGCGCGGCGCGCCTGGGATGCGCGGCGGCGCTCGGCCATCGAGCTGGTCTATTCCGTGGACTTCGCCGTGGCCGATGAGGCCGCGCTGCTCAAGCGCGCCGCGGGCGACAAGGCGCTGGCGCGCACGCTGGGGCCGCGCCCGGACACCAGCTACCGCCATGTGGCGCATGCGGCCGCGCCGCCCGCGCGCCGGCCGGTCGTGATCGGCACCGGGCCTTGCGGGCTCTTCGCCGCGCTGATCCTGGCGGAGATGGGCTTCAGGCCCATCATCCTCGATCGCGGGAAGGTGGTGCGGGAGCGCACCAAGGACACCTGGGGGTTGTGGCGCCGCGGCGTGCTGACGCCCGAGAGCAATGTGCAATTCGGCGAGGGCGGCGCGGGCACCTTCTCGGACGGCAAGCTCTGGTCGGGCATCAAGGACCCGCAGCATCTGGGCCGCAAGGTGCTGACCGAATTCGTGCAGGCCGGCGCGCCCGAGGAGATCCTCTGGGTGGCCAAGCCGCATATCGGCACCTTCCGCCTGGTGCAGATGGTGGAATCCATGCGCGCGAAGGTCGAGGCGCTGGGCGGCGAATACCGCTTCGGCACCAAGGTGACGGACTTCCTCATCGAGACCGGGCGCGACGGGCAGCGCCACATGCGCAGCGTCGTCACCGAGGCGGGCGACACCATCGAGACGGACCATGTCGTGCTGGCCATCGGCCACTCCGCCCGCGACACCTTCGAGGTGCTGCACGCCCGCGGCGTGCATGTGGAGGCCAAGCCCTTCTCCATCGGCGTGCGGATCGAGCACCCGCAATCCGTCATTGACCGCGCACGCTTCGGCACCTTCGCGGGCAACCCCATCCTGGGCGCTGCGGACTACAAGCTGGTGCATCACGGCACGAATGGCCGCGGCGTCTATTCCTTCTGCATGTGTCCCGGCGGCACCGTGGTCGCCGCCGCCAGCGAGCCTGGACGCCTGGTGACCAATGGGATGAGCCAGTATTCGCGCGCCGAGCGGAACGCGAATGCCGGCATCGTCGTCGGCATCACGCCGGAGGTGGACTACCCGGGCGGGCCGCTCGCCGGCATCGCCTTCCAGCGCCACTGGGAAGAACGCGCCTTCGTGGTGGGTGGCGGCGACTACCGCGCGCCGGCGCAGCGCGTGGGGGATTTCCTGGCGGGGCGGCCATCCACCCACCTCGGCAGCGCGGTGCCCAGCTACAAGCCGGGTGTCACGCCGACCGACCTTTCGCTCTGCCTGCCCGATTTCGCGGTGGCGGCGATCCGCGAGGCGCTGCCGCAATTCGCGCGCAGCATCCCGGGCTTCGACATGGAGGATGCGGTGATGACGGGGGTGGAGACGCGCACCTCCTCGCCCGTGCGCATCCGGCGGGACGCGTCCTTCCATAGCGTGAACACGCGCGGGCTGTATCCGGCGGGTGAGGGGGCCGGCTATGCGGGCGGCATCTTCTCGGCGGGGGTGGACGGTATCCGCGTGGCCGAGGCGGTGGGGCGCGACATGGCGGGGCTGTCGCAGGAAGCCGCGTGAACACGGCCTATGACGCGGTGGTGATCGGCGCCGGCGCGGCCGGGCTGTTCGCCGCCATGCGCGCGGGGCAGCGCGGGCGGCGCGTGCTGCTGCTGGACCATGCCGAGGCGGCGGGGAAGAAGATTCTCATCAGCGGCGGCGGGCGCTGCAACTTCACCAATACGGGCTGCGTGCCGGAGCGCTTTCTCTCCGCCAACCCGCATTTCGCCCGCTCGGCCCTGGCGCGCTACACGCAGCATGACTTCATCGCGCTGGTGCGGCGGCATGGCATTCCCTTCCATGAGAAGACGCTGGGGCAGTTGTTCTGCGATGGCTCGGCGCGGGCCATCGTGGCGATGCTGCTGGCGGAATGCGCGGCGGCGGGGGTGGAGATCCGGCTCGATTGCCGCGTCACCGACATCGTGCGCAACACGGGGTATCGTATCGAGACCAGCCGGGGCGTCTTCACCGCACCCGCTTTGGTGCTGGCCACCGGCGGGCTGTCCATTCCCAAGATGGGCGCCACGGGCTTCGCGCATGACGTGGCGCGGCGCTTCGGCCTGCCGCTGACGGCGCTGCGCCCCGGCCTGGTGCCGCTGACCTTTGCGGGTGAGGCGCTGGAACTGATGCGCCCCCTGGCGGGCGTGGCGCTGGATGCCATGGCCCGCTGCGGGCGCGTGGCGTTCGAGGAGGCCATGCTGTTCACCCATCGCGGGTTGTCCGGCCCGGCCATCCTCCAGGCCTCCTCCTACTGGCGGGAGGGCGAGGCGCTGACGCTCGACCTGCTGCCCCACCGTGACGCCTCCGCCTGGCTGCTGGAGGGCAAGCGCGCCCGCCCCCGCGCCGAGGGCCGCACCCTGCTGGCCGAGGCCCTGCCGCAGCGCCTGGCGCAGGCCCTGGCGGCCCTTCACCTGCCTGGCCGTCTGGCCGACACGCGCGATGCGGACCTCCGCGCGCTGGGGACGCTGCTGAAATCCTGGCGCCTGGAGCCCGCGGGCACGGAGGGCTATGCCAAGGCCGAGGTGACGCTGGGCGGCGTGGACACCCGCGCCTTGTCGCAGCAGACCATGGAAGCGCGCGCGGTGCCTGGCCTCTTCGTGGTCGGTGAGGCGGTGGACGTCACGGGCTGGCTGGGCGGCTACAATTTCCAGTGGGCCTGGTCGAGCGGCTGGGCGGCGGGCGAGGCGCTGTGAGGCCGGCGCCCGGCACCAGCGGCTTCCTCCGGGCCATGGTGCTGGCGCAGTTCGGCGTGCAGGTGGGCGCCTTCACCCTGCCCGCGCTGCTGCCCGGCTTCATGGCGCGGTGGGAGCTGTCCAACACCGAGGCGGGCTGGCTGGTCGGCATCTTCTTCGCCGCCTATGTGCCCGCCGTGCCGGTGCTGCTGGCCCTGACCGACCGCATGGCGCCGCGGCGCATCTACCTGTGCGGGGCGGCGCTGACGCTGGTCTCGCACCTGGGCTTCGTGGTCTGGGCGGACGGGTTCTGGTCCGGGATGCTGTTGCGGGCCATGGCGGGGGTGGGCTGGGCGGCCTGCTACATGCCCGGCCTCAAGGCCCTGACCGACCCGCTGGAGGGTGCGGCGCAATCCCGCGCCGTGTCCTGGCATGCGGCGGGTGTGGGGCTGGCGGGGGCCTTGTCCTTTGCCTTTGCCGGGCTGTTCGACGCGCTGGCGGGGCCGGGGGCGGCCTTCCTGTTCGGCACCGTCATGGCGGGGCTGGCGCTGGGCATCGCGGCCTGGTTGCTGCCCGATGCGCGGCCCGCCCCGGCGCCGGGCCGCCTGCTGGACTTCCGGCCGGTGTTGCGGAACCGCCAGGCCCTGGGCTGGATCGCGGGCTACACCGTTCACACCTGGGAACTGGCCGCCCTGCGCGCCTGGGCCGTGACCTTCCTGGTGGCGTCCCAGGCGCAGCTGGGCGCGCCGTCCTGGCTGCCGGCGCCGGCCTTGCTGTTCACGCTGGCGGGGCTGCTGGGCATCGCGGTTTCCATCACTGGCAACGAGATGGCGCAGAAGCATGGGCGGGGGCGGGTGGTGCTGGGGGCCATGGGGGCCGCTGCCGCGCTGTCGGTGCTGACGGGCTGGGCCGGGAGTGTCTCGCTGCCGTTGGCGGTGGCGCTGGTGCTGCTGTGGAACGCCGCCATCTACCTGGACAGCGCGGCGCTGACCGCGGGCACCGTCCAGGCGGCCGACAAGCGTCTGCGGGGTGCCACCATGGGGCTGCACAGCATGGCGGGCTATGCGGGCGGCTTCCTGGGGCCGCTGGGCGTGGGGCTGATGCTGGACCTGGGCGGCGGGGGTGCGCTGGGCTGGGGCCTGGCCTTCGGGCACCTGGCGGTGGTGACGCTGGCGGGGCTGTGGGTGCTGCGCCGGCTGGGGCGGGGGGCGTAGCTTTTCCGGTGGGGTTTTCCCGACGGGGGGGTTGCGAGGGTCTGCGAACCATGGCAATCACCCGCCACGCCACGAGCGGGCGTAGCTCAGGGGTAGAGCACGACCTTGCCAAGGTCGGGGTCGAGGGTTCGAATCCCTTCGCCCGCTCCAGTCGGCCTCCCAACCTCATATGTCTTTTTCGCCGTTGGCGCCGTGAACCGCAGGTTTCCTGGGGTTTCCCCGTGTCGGCTTGAGGGTTGGAGAACGCAACGATCCCGGAAATGGTTCTCTGGAAGAGCGAGAGTCTCCGAAGCTCGGGGGTGGGATGATTCTACCCTCAAGCCTTATCCCATTGAAATTCTGTCATTCTCTCGGATCGAAGCTTGGGATGTTTCCGAACGCCGTTTGGTCGGGCGAAGGGCACCGGAAAGCGGAAACCGGGTAGCTGGTTCATCGGTCCTGGATCGATGGGGGGAGCAACTGGCCGAGGGCGAGACGAGCGCCGCGCGCTCCAACACTCTGCTTCCTCTTCCCTGGTCATCGGTTGGCAGTCCCCCTCCCGGCACAGGCCCGGCCACTGCCTGATTCTCTGCTGCATCTGCCGCATCGCGACCTATGACATTCCGGCTGAGTCCATAAAAATGCCTACTCAGGGGAATCGAACGGACAGATGCTCACCGAGAACCACAAAGCGATTGCCGGCACGATCTGGGACATCGCCAACCGCCTGCGTGGCCCCTACCGGCCCCCACAGTACCGGCTGGTGATGCTGCCCATGGTGGTGCTGCGTCGGTTCGATTGCGTGTTGGAACCCAGCAAGGACGCAGTCATCCGCGAGCACGCCAGGCTCATGGCTGCCGGCACGCCTGAACGGGCTATACCGCGTCTCCTCACCAAGATTGTTGGGCCAGACCGCAAGCAGCCGCTCTACAACGTCAGCCCTTACACCTTCGAGAAGCTGCTCGGCGACAGCGAGAATATCGCGCCCAACCTGGTGTCCTACATCAACGGATTCTCGGAGACAGCTCGGCGCATCTTCGACAAGTTCAAATTTGGAGAGCAGATCGAGAAGCTCGACGCGAGCAACCGCCTCTTCAACATAGTGAAGCTGATGTCCGATGTGGACCTGCACCCGGATAAAATCAGCAACTTGGAGATGGGCTACATCTTCGAGCACCTCGTCATGCGCTTCAACGAGCAGGCGAACGAGGAGGCCGGCGATCACTTCACGCCGCGTGAAGTCATCCGACTGATGACACACCTGATCTACACAGGCGAAGAGGACGTCTACAAGGCCGGCGTCTATCGAGAGATCTACGATCCGACCTGCGGCACCGGCGGCATGCTGTCGGTCTCAGAGGAAACGATCAGGGCGCAGAATCTCAAGGCGAACCTCGGGCTCTACGGCCAGGAATACAACGACGAGAGTTGGGCGATCTGCTGCGCCGACATGCTCATCAAGGATGAGGAGACGGGCAACATCGTCCTTGGTGACACGCTCGGCGATGGCAAGACCAAGGATGGTTTCCCCGACAAGAAGTTCCACTACATGCTGGCCAACCCTCCCTTCGGCGTCGAATGGAAGGAACAGCAGCGGATCGTCACCAAAGAGCATGAGGAGGTAGGCTTCGACGGGCGCTTCGGCGCCGGCCTGCCTGCGATCAATGACGGATCGCTGCTCTTCCTGCAGCACATGATCTCCAAGATGCATGACGCGCCGGGCCGAGGCGGGGACGGCTCCAGGATCGCCATCATCTTCAATGGCTCGCCTCTCTTCAGCGGTGATGCAGGCTCGGGTCCATCCAACATTCGGCGCTGGATCATCGAGAAGGACTGGCTTGAGGCCATCATCGCCCTACCGGACCAGCTTTTCTACAACACGGGCATCTTCACCTACGTCTGGCTCGTGTCCAATCGGAAGCCTCCGGAGCGCCGGGGCAAGGTTCAGCTGATCGATGGCACGCGCTTCTTCCAGAAAATGAAGAAGAGCCTGAACAACAAGCGGAATGAGCTCTCCGACGCCCACATCGCGCGGCTAACCGAGTTGTACGGCAATTTCCGGGATGGTGAGACAGAGCGGGTGCTGGTGGATGGCGCGTGGGAGGAGCGGGTCGTTTCCCGCATCTTCGACAATGCAGAGTTCGGCTTCCTGAAAGTGACGGTCGAGCGCCCGTTGCGGCTCAACTTCGAGGCGACCCCCGAGCGCATCGCGCGGCTGAGGGACCATTCGCTCCACTGGCCCCAATCAGCCAAGTGATTGTTGGATCATGATATTGCTATCTGCAGAGCGGGCAGCGGATTGCGCGGCCCAGCTGCGCAATGGGTCAGCACTCGATGAGCTATAGGGGTCGGAGAGCTTTCGCTTTCCCGGAGTGTTCGAGACGATGAAGCAGGTGGGCACGGTGTCGCGGTTGGCCACAGGGCGGGGCGGAGCGGCCTTTCGCGTCGGCCAGCATTCACGGTACGCGCGACAGATCGAACATGGTGACGCTGCTTGCGGTGGTGCGGGTCAATTTGCTGCATAACGACGTGGCCAATACGCAGAGCGTGGGGTTTGTGCGGGGCTCGACCACGCCGACGCTCACGCCAGGGCAGACCGTCATCGCGCGGGTGGATGGGACCGCCAATGGGTTGGTGGCGTTACTACGGGGAACGGGGTGATGAGGGATTTGGCAGCGAATTGACGGATAGGCGTACCCAGCAGCGCCACCATGCCGGGCACGCTCCATCCGTCTCGGCCAGCCCTATGACGACCAGCCTGGTGGGAGCTAGACGGGGTCGCCGCCATCCCCACCACGGCCATCGATCCGCCCCACCGTGCGGCGTCTCCGACGGTCCCCGCGCTTATGGGTCCGGGTCCCCTGGGCAGCACTCTAGCGATGGGGCCGCAAGGCGTCACGCTCGGAAAAGAGGGCCACAGATGTCCAGCGTGGATCCAGGATGGCGGCGGCGAGGCGCCGGGTGATGCCGAGGCGTTCCTCGATGGGTGATAGTACCGTCAGGAGCACCGTGACATGTGCATCGGCGGGCTTGAAGAGCTGCTCGGCCTCGCCGGCTACTACACCGCCGTCTCCTTCGCGTTGAACACGGCCGAGGTGTCGCTGCCCGAGGGTGCGGCCGCCCCCTCTCCCTGAGCGCCGCTCGGCGGCCGCGGCCGACCACTGACGGTCAGTGCCGGTGGCCGCCCGACGACTGCGCCGGGCGACCCTGCGCCGCGCGCAGGTGCCGCGGCACGGTCATCGTCTCCAGCGTTACCGCTTGGCGGGGATCCACGATCGAGACGAGCTCCATCATCCCGGTGTCCTCGTGGAACACGTTGTGGCAATGCAGGACCATATCGCCCGTGTGGTCCAGCGCCCGGCTCAGGAACTGCACGACCTCGCCCTGGGCGCCCGCCGCCACCGGCAACGGGGTTTGCGGCGTGATCATCTGGCCACTCGACGCGTTGGTGAGCGCCCAGGGGAAGGAGCAGCCGCCCGGGCCCATGGGGCAGTTCACGAGCAGCGTGTCGCGCCAGATGGGGAAGGCGAGCGGCACCTGCCCACGCTGGAACACCTGGAACGAGTTGGTGTGGATGTGGAAGACGTGGGTGTCGGCCGCGCTCATCGCGCTCCAGCGATCCAGCTGGCCGAGCTGCAGCACGCGCTGGATCCGCTCCTCGGTGAAGGGCCGGCCGTTGATGACGCTCGCTCCCCCGATCCTGGGCGCGAACTCCGCGTTGGTGAACCCGAAGGTGACGCCCTGCGTCGGGCCGGCCGGGATCGGCTCATTCATGAGGGAGGCCGGCCGGGCCAGCGCGTTCAGCTGGGTCTGGGTGGGCAGGGCGGTGCTGTAGGTCGGCGTCGCGGCCGGCGCCGTCACCACCACGTTGGCGATCAAGGTCGGGTCGCCCTCGGCGACCGGCGTGCGGCAGAGCGCGCTGATGTCAGACAGATTGGCTGGCGAGCCGACCAGCTGGTAGCGCCCGGGCGCGGCCGGGGCCTGCACCATCAGGTCCAGGCGCTGGCCCGCCGCGAGGAAGCTCAGCTCATAGTTCACCATGTCCTCACCGGCCGTGGGCGTCAGCGTGCGCGGCGCCGCGAAGAAGTTGCCGACCGGGGGGCGCAGCTGGAAGGGCAGGTCGGGCGCGGGGCCGGCGGCGCGCTGAATCGGGATGCCATCCGCGGTCAGCACGTAGAGGCCCGGCGGGTTCGCGCTCCCCGGCATCGGGATGAGGCAGGCCGGAACCAGCTCGGCCGGGGTGGCGTTCACCAGGCGCCAGAGCTGGACCTCCTGGGTGCCCATGGAGATCGTCGGCGCGAGCTGCCCGTTGACGGAGAACGCCGCGTTCGCCGGGGGCGGGTTGGGCGGCGCGTTTGGACACAGGCCGCCATAGGCCGAGGCGCAGGTCACCGACCGGCCGCCCGCGCCATCGGCCGCGTATCTGATCTGCTGGATCACCAGGATCTTCTCGGCGGCCGCCGTCACCGCCGGCAGGCTGTTGATGCCGTTCGCGCGGTCCTCGACGATCAGGGCGCCGGCCAGCCCGCTCGCCAGATGCAGCGCTACGGCGCCATGCCGATGCGGGTGGTACCAGAAGCTTCCCGCCGGATGGTCCGGCGGCACCTGGATGCTGTAGCGGACCGTGCCCTGCTGGCAGAGGTTCGGATCGCCGATCGCGGCCCGGCAGTCGTCCATCACCTCCGACGGCGTGTCCCGCGGGTAGAGGCTCAGCAGCACGTCGTCCGCGAAGGCGATCGACGGGGGCGGGCCTGCCACGGTCGTGTAGCCGGGGCTCACATGCAGCCCATGGGCGTGCAGGTTGATGATGTCGAAGCCATGCGGCGTCGTCGTGCTGACGGTCCCGTCCAGACCGGCCGTCGCGCTGTAGGCGAGGTCGTTGGTGAAGGTGAGTTGGAGCGTGGCGCCCGGGGTAGTCCGGATTGTGGGGCCCACCAGCGGCGCCGCGTCGGAGGCAGCGATGCTGCGGACTTGGACGGCGACTGTCGTCCCGTCCGCGTTCACCATATTGTGGGTCTGCAGGCGCAGCGTCAGCGCGGCGGTGTCCAGCTCCGGCGGGTTGCGTAGCTCGGTGGCGGTGACGGGCCCGGCGGCGCCCAGCAGCAGGCTGAGAAGACAGGCCAGGCGACGCCGCGCGCGGCGCCGGGCGGAAGGGAACAGCGCGTGCGTCATGGCAGCCTCCTAGGTCGGGCAACGCAGGCTAGGGCCTGATCGCAACAGACGGAATCGGAATGTGGCTTCCGGCGCCTGTCGATTTCCGATTCAAGCCGCTGGCTGGGCGGACGGCAGCAGCCCATGAGGCGAGCGCTGTCGACGGACCTACGTGACCGGGTGGTTGTCGATGGCGAAAGCGATGAGAACGACTTCGCCATTCCAGCAGGGGATCTCAAACCCGCCGGACGCCCCGCGCTGGTTGGAGGCGCGTGCCACGACGGCGCCCTCAAGCGCCCGGATGGCTCTCCTGTCAGTGCGAGGCTGGAGCAGCAGCGAGGCCAGGCGCATGAGCCGAAAGACGCGTTTGTGATTTAGGCGCGGCAGTCCTGTGCGACCCCTGGCCCGGTTCAGCAGGGCGGTGACGCGACGATAGCCATAGGTGGGCGGGCGTCGGTAACGGCACGGATTTCCGCGAGGATGTCGTCGTCCCCAGCACGGGCACCGCGCCCACCAGCGTGCTGGTGCTGGGCGATGGCGGCACCCTCCGGAATGCGGAGAAGCTCTACACGGGGCTGAACGTCATCCGCGCCACCCAGTCCGACTGGTCCTCCGAGGCCGATATCGGCATCACTGTGCGCAACGTTGATGCGAGCCAGATCGAGCTGCGCCGCGTGGAAGGCTTCACCATCGGCATGCGCACGCTGGGCGATGGCCGCGGCGTGGAGGACAGCACCTTCACGCTGGGCCGCATCGTCAACAACCGCATCGGCCTCGACATCTGGTGCGCCACCGCCACCGCCTGGAACACCTCCGTGCGCTACTATGGCGGGCACTTCGCGCACGCGACCGGGGTGAATGCGAGCCAGGACCGGTTCGGGATCCGGCTCGGGAATGAGCCCGGCGCCTACGCCAACCACAACCGTCACGTCTTTGACGCGCCCAACTTCGAGCTGCGCCAGGCCGGCGGCAACATCGCCATCCCCTTCCTGAACCAGACCTCGGGCTCTGCCATTATCGCGCGCAACATGCGCATGGAGGCCTGCTCGCCCCTGGCGGCGCGGCACACCGCCGGGGCGCAGGATTGCGAGTACGACGTCGCCTGGACCAACACCTACCTGGTCGGCATCGACTACACGGCGACCGCGAACCGCTGCGGCAATGCGGTGATCAACCGGCACCGGGCGCCGGCGTCGCGCTTCCAGCGCTTCCTGGCCGGTGTGCCGAACACGCGCGCCGCGGCGTTCCGCCAGTCGGCGACGGAGGTTGGCGTGGAGGGCCTGATCACCATCGCCACGTCGACCACCACTGCGACCTTCATGGCGGATTTCTGCTTCAACGGGCTGACCGACCTGACGCCGACCGACCGGGCGGTGACGCTGGCGGCGAACCGCGGGCTGGGGTGGGTGCTCGACACCTCCCAGGCGAAGGAGTTCGCGCTGGCGCATTGGCTGACGAGCGGCGCGTCGGGCGGGCGGCTGTTCGTGCGCGTGTTCGATGGCGCTGGGAACGTGCGGGAGGACATCGCGGGCGACGTCCTGGCCTCGATCACCACGATGCAGTGGAACGGGCCGGCCAAGGGGTGGAACGCCGGCGCGCCGATGGACGATGCGAACTTCAATCGTCGGCAGACCATCCGCGTCGGCGCGTCTGTCGCCTATGCGCAGGTGGGAGTGATCGGCTTCGACGGGCCGATCGACCTGCAATCGCTGCGGCTCTACGGGCTGCCGGAGGCGGCACCCGCGGTGCTGAACGGCACGCCGCTTCTGACGGGTGCGCTGTTCGGCTCCGGGCGGCGGGAGTTTGCTGCAGAGGTGTCCTGGGATCTGCCGAACCTGCCGCCGGGGGCGACGGCGCTCATCGACGTCACGGTGAACGGGGCGCGGGCCGGCGATCTGGCGCAGGCGTCGCTGGTGTCGTCGACGCGGTTCATCGAGCTCGATGCCGCCGTGTGGTCGAACAACACGGTGCGCGTGATGGCACGAAACATCTCCGCGGCGACGTTCGACCTGGCGGCGGCGACGCTGTCGGTGGGGGTCGTCAAACGGCGCGTGCCCTGATGGGGGAATGCCTTTCTCGAACGACATCACGGATCCTCGCCAAACCGATACCCAACGCCGGGCTCCGTGCGGATGAGGAAGGCCGCCTCACCCAGCTTCTGGCGCAGCTGCGCGACGTAGACGCGCAGGTACTGCGTGTCCTTCAGATGCGCCGCGCCCCAGACCGTCGCCAGCAGGTGGCGCTGCGTCACGACGCGGCCATCACCCGCCCGTGCCAACGCCGCCAGCAACTCCCACTCGCGAGGCGTCAGGCGCAGCGTCTCCTGCTCGTCCAGACGCGCAGTGCGGCGTGCAAGGTCCACCTCAAGCGGGCCGAAGCGCAGCAGCGTCTCCGGCTTCACCCCCGCGGGCGCCACGCGCCGCAGCGCGGCCCGGATGCGGGCGAGCAACTCGGCCAGGGCGAAGGGCTTCTCCACATAGTCATCAGCGCCGGCGTCCAGCGCCTGCACCTTCTCCATCTCGCGCTCCCGTGCGGAGACGATGATGACCGGCACTAGGCTGAAGGCCCGCAGCCGCAGCAAGACCTCCTGCCCATCCATGTCGGGCAGGCCAAGGTCGAGCAGAACCAGCTCTGGCGACTGGGTCGCCATCAGGCGCAGCGCGTCGGCGGCCGTGTCCGCGCGCAGCACCGCGAGGCCCGCCGCCTCGAGTGCCGGCTTCAGGAAGCGATGGATCTGCGGCTCGTCATCCACGACCAGGATCCGCGCGGCATCTCTCGTGGTCATGCAGGAAAGCGCAGCGTGATGCGGGTGCCGCCGCCAGCGGGACGTATCGGGCTTTCCGCGGCGATCCGGCCGCCCATCGCGTGCGCCAGCCCGCGGCAGATGGCGAGGCCGAGGCCCGTGCCGGCAGCCACGCGATCGGTCCGCGTCACCCGGAAGAAGGGATCGAAGACGCGGTGCAGGTCCCCGGCCGGGATGCCCGGCCCGTCATCCTCCACTGCGATCGCCACCTCATGCCCCTCGCGCCGTGCCGCGACGCGCACCGGCGCTTCCGAAAACTTGAGCGCGTTGTCCAGCACATTGCCGAGGATCTGGTCCAGCAGCGCCGGATCCAGCCGCGGTTCGGGCAGGCGCTCGCCGGCCGTCACGGCAATCTCGCGTCCCGTGGCGCGCCGCGCCCGGCCGACCGCCACCTCCAGCGCCTCCGGGATGTTCACCGCCTCGCGCCGCGGCTCGACCTGGCCGTGCTCGATGCGGACCATGTCCAGGATGTTCGACAGGTATCGCGAAAGGCGCGCCGTCTCCTCCTCGGCGGCCAGGAGCAGGTCGGCGCGGGTGTCCGCGGACAGAGCGTCACCCGACGCCCGCAGCGTGCCCAGCGCCCCGCGAATTGAGGTCAATGGCGTGCGGAGATCATGGCCAAGCGACGTCAGCAGCGCCGTGCGGAGTTGCTCGGTCTCGGCGCGCGCTGCGCCGCGGGCCTCGCGCTCCATCAGTTGCGCGCGCTCGATGGCCACCGCCGCCTGGTCCAGCAGCGCGGTCAGGGCCTTGTCCGTCTCGCCCGCCAGGGGCTCCGCCCGGTCATCGAGCTTCACGCCCACCAGGCCCACCACGCCGCGCGCGGTGCGCATGGGGCGGAACTGCCAGGCCGCCGTGGGCAGGGTGTCCGTGTCGCGGCCAGCGGGGCGGCTCTGCGCCAGCGCCCAGCGCGCGGCCGCCATTGCCGTCTCATCGAGCTCCATCGTGACCGGCATGGCGGCGCGGACCACGGGCTCCGGCGCGGCGCCCGGCAGCAGCGGTTCCAGCGGCATCACCACCGCGCTGGGCGCGCCGGCGACGCGGGTGGCCTCTTCGGCCACGGCGGGCAGCAGGTCCGGCAACCCGCCCGGCCCGCCCAGGCGACGGCTGAACTCCACCAGGCGCCGCAGCGCCAGCATGCGCGCCCGTGCCGTGCGGACGGACCGCCCCAGCCTGCCCGTGGTGCCGGCCAGCAGAAGCGCCACTGCGGCGAAGGCGCCGAGGCCCACCAAGTCTGCGCCGTCGAACAGCTCGAAGGTGTAGCGCGGCTCGAGAAAGAAAAAATTCCAGCTGAGGAAGCCCAGCGCCGCCCCCGCCGCGGCGTGCCACGGCCCCAATAGGGCCGCCAGCGCCACGACCACGGCGAGGAACACCATGCCCAGCGTGCGCTCCGGCAGCAGCCCCTCCGCGCCGTAACCCAGCGTCACCACCAGGGCGATGGTGGCCGGCACCGCGCACCACCCCAGCCAGCGCGGCAGCGCGGCCGGGGCGGTGGGCACCGCGCGCGCCTTGCCGGCCGGGCCGGGCACGATGTGCAGCGTGAAGTCGGTGGCGCGCCGCGCGAGCGTTGCCGAAAGCGTCCGCCCCAGCCAGCGCCGCCCGAAACCCGGCTGCCCCCGGCCGATGACGATGTGCGAGGCGTTGCGCGCCCGCGCCTGGGCCAGGATGGTGCTGGGCAGGTCCGTCGCCGCCACCGTCTCCACCTCGGCGCCAAGCGCCTCGGCCATGCGCAGGATGGGCGTGGGGTCCGTCGCGTCCAGGGTGCCGGGGCGTTCGACGTGCAGCACCACCAGCGGCGCGCGCAGCGCATCGGCTATGCGACGGCCCTGGCGCACCACCGTCTCGGCCGAGGCATCGGCGCCGACCAGCGCCAGCACGCGGTCCCCGGCGGGCCATGGCCCCGCGATGGCGTTGGCGCGCATGTAGCCGGTGACATCGGCGTCCACGCGCTCGGCGGTGCGGCGCAGCGCCATTTCGCGCAACGCCGCCAGGTTGCCCTCGCGGAAGAAGCCGCGCATGGCGCGCGCCGCCTGGTCGGGGCGGTAGATCTTGCCCTGGCGCATCCGCTCCAGCAGCTCGGCGGGCGGGATGTCGATGAGTTCCACCGCATCGGCGCCGGCCAGCACGGCATCGGGTACCGTCTCCGCCACGCGGATGCCGGCGATGCGCGCCACGGCGTCCGACAGGCTCTCCAGGTGCTGGACGTTCATCGTGGTCCAGACCTCGATGCCGGCGTCGCGCAGCTCCTCCACATCCTGCCAGCGCTTGGGGTGGCGGCTGCCCGGCGCGTTGCTGTGGGCGAGTTCGTCCAGCAGCAGGATCTGCGGGCGGCGGGCCAGCGCGGCGTCGAGGTCGAACTCCTCCAGCACCTGGCCGCGATGTTCGAGGCGGGCGCGCGGCAGGATGGGCAGGTCGCCGACCTGCGCGATGGTTTCCGCGCGGCCATGCGTCTCGATGATGCCGGCCAGCACATCGGCGCCGCCGGCCAGGCGGCGGCGGGCCTCGGCCAGCATCTCGTGCGTCTTGCCCACGCCGGGAGCGGCGCCGAGGAACACCTTCAGCCGCCCGCGCCCCTCCCGCGCCGCCAGGGCCAGCAGCGCGTCAGGGTCGGGGCGATCCGGGTCGCGGGTATTGGGCATGGGGCCTCTTTTACCGGTCCGTCACGGTGCACCCAAGGCGAGGTTCAGGCGCTGCACGTTCACGCGGGGTTCCCCCAGGAAGCCCAGCAGGCGGCGCTCGGTATGGCGGTCCACCAGCGCCTGCACCTGCGCGGGCGGGAGGCCGCGTGCCGAGGCCACGCGGGCCACCTGGCGCGCGGCGTGGGCCGGGCTGATGTGCGGGTCGAGGCCGGAGCCCGAGGCCGTGGCGGCATCGGCCGGCACATCGCGCTGGCCATCGGCGCGGGCGCGCACCGCTTCCAGCAGCGCGGCGCTGGTAGGCCCGAGGTTGCTCGGCCCATCGCCCGCAACGCTGCCGGAGGCGCGCGGCTGGAACCACGCGGCACCCTCCATGCGCCGGGCGATGAGGTCCGAGCCGACCACGCGCCCCTCCCGCACGATCAGGCTGCCATTCGCCGTATGCGGGAACAGCGCCTGCGCGACGCCGGTGAAGCCCAGCGGCACAATCAACCCGAGCAGCAGGGTGAAGCCACCCAGCATCACCAGGGCAGGACGAAGCAGGTTCCACATGGTTCAGACGATCCCCAACAGAGTGAGACACACATCGATGGCCTTGATGCCGAGGAAGGGCACGAGGAGCCCCCCCAGCCCGTAGACCAGCAGGTTCCGCCGCAGCAGCGCCGCCGCGCCCAGGCCGCCACGCCCCACCCCGCGCAGCGCCAGCGGCACCAGCGCCACGATGATCAGCGCGTTGAAGATGACGGCGGAGAGGATGGCGCTTTCGGGGCTGGTCAGCCCCATCACGTTCAACGCCGCCAGCCCCGGATATTGCGCGACGAAGATGGCGGGCAGGATGGCGAAGTACTTGGCCACGTCATTGGCGATGGAGAAGGTTGTCAGCGCGCCGCGGGTGATGAGCAGCTGCTTGCCGATCTCCACCACCTCGATGAGCTTGGTGGGGTCGCTGTCGAGGTCCACCATGTTGCCGGCCTCGCGCGCCGCCTGGGTGCCGGTCTGCATGGCCAGCCCGACATCGGCCTGGGCAAGCGCCGGCGCGTCGTTGGTGCCGTCGCCGGCCATGGCGACCAGGCGCCCCTCGGCCTGGGCGCGGCGGATGTAGCCCAGCTTGTCCTCGGGTGTGGCCTCGGCCAGGAAATCATCCACGCCGGCCTCGGCGGCGATGGCGGCGGCGGTCAGGCGGTTGTCGCCGGTGACCATGACGGTGCGGATGCCCATCCGGCGCAGCGCGTCGAAGCGCTCGCGCATGCCGGGCTTGATCACGTCCTTCAGCGCGATGGCGCCCAGCACCTGGCCGTCGCGCGCCACCACCAGCGGGGTCGCGCCGGCGCGGGCGATGCGGGCGACGGCCTCCACCAAAGCGGGCGGCGTCGCGTCGGCCATCCGGTCGGCCGCGGCCTTGCGGAAGCTGCCGCGGCCGGGCAGGTCGAGGCCCGAGACGCGCGTCTGGGCGGTGAAGGGGATGATGGTGGCCCCTTCGGGCACCGCCTCCGCCGCCACGCCGTGCTTCTCTCGCGCCAGCACGAGGATGGAGCGGCCCTCCGGCGTCTCGTCGGCCAGGGAGGCCAGGACGGCGGCTTCGGCCAGGTCGCGTTCGTCCACGCCCGGTGCCGGGATGAAGCTGGCCGCCTGGCGGTTGCCGAGCGTGATGGTGCCGGTCTTGTCCAGCAGCAGCACGTCCACATCCCCCGCCGCCTCCACCGCGCGGCCGGAGGTCGCCACCACGTTGAAGCGCACCAGTCGGTCCATGCCCGCAATGCCGATGGCCGAGAGCAGCCCGCCGATGGTGGTCGGGATCAGCGTGACCAGCAGGGCGGCGAGCACCGGCACGGAGGGCGGCGTGGCGTGGAAGCTGGCCAGCCCCACGATGGTCGCGACCGCGATCAGGAAGACGATCGTCATGCCGGCCAGCAGGATGTCGAGTGCGACCTCGTTGGGCGTCTTTTGGCGGGAGGCGCCCTCCACCAGCGCGATCATCCGGTCCATGAAGCTGTTGCCGGGGGCGGCGGTGACGCGCACCACCAGCCAGTCCGAGACCAGCGTGGTGCCGCCCGTCACGGCGCTGCGGTCGCCGCCGGATTCACGGATGACGGGCGCGCTTTCGCCGGTGACCGCGGCCTCGTTCACGCTGGCGATGCCTTCGATGGCCTCGCCATCGGCGGGGATGAGGTCGCCAGCCGCCACGAGGATGAGATCGCCCTCGCGCAGGTCCGCGGCCGCACGATCCTGCCACTGGGTGCGGTCGTCGGCGCGGGCCAGCAGCTTGGCACGCGCCTCGCCGCGAGACCGGCGCAGGCTTTCGGCGCGCGCCCGGCCGCGGCCTTCGGCGATGGCTTCCGCGAAGGTGGCGAACAGCACCGTGAGCCACAGCCAGGCGGCGATGCCGGCCTGGAAGCCCCAGGGCTCGGCCCGCCAAGCGGCGAGCATCGCCAGCAGCGTGACGAGGATGGAGACCACCTCCGTCACGAAGATCACCGGATTGCGGATGAGATGCGCGGGGTTGAGCTTCAGCACCGCGTCGCGCAGGGCACGGGCCAGGACGGGCTGGCCCCGCGCTTCAGCTGTCGTATTCATGTCAGGGTGCCTCAGAAGGTCTGGCCGGCCATCAGCGCGAAATGCTCCGCGACGGGTCCGAGGAAGAGCGCGGGCAGGAATTGCAGCCCGCCCAGGATCAGGATGATGCCGCTCAGGAGCCCCACGAAGAGCGGGCCATGCGTGGGGAAGCTGCCGGCGGAATCCGGCGCGCGCGGCTTGGCCGCCAGGCTGCCCGCGATGGCCAGCACCGGCACGATGATGGCGTAGCGGCCCAACAGCATGGCGATGCCGAGCGTGGTGTTCATGTAGGGCGTGTCGGCCGTCAGCCCCGCGAAGGCCGAGCCGTTGTTCCCCGCCGCCGAGGAGTAGGCGTAGAGAATCTCGGAGAGCCCGTGCGGCCCGGCATCCTGCACGCTGGCGAGTGCGGCCGGCAGCACCGCCGCCACCGCGCTGAACCCCAGCACGCAGAGCGGCACCACCAGCACCGCCAACATGGCGAGCTTCACCTCGCGCGCCTGGATCTTCTTGCCGAGGTATTCGGGCGTGCGCCCCACCATCAGCCCGGCCACGAACACCGCCAGCAGCACGAAGACCATGATGCCATAAAGCCCGGAGCCGACGCCGCCCGGCAGAACCTCACCCAGCTGGATGAGGAACATCGGCACCAAGCCGCCAAGCGGCGTGAAGCTGTCATGCATGGCGTTGACGCTGCCATTTGAGGCACCGGTGGTGGCCACGGCCCACAGCGCGGAGAGCGCGATGCCATGCCGCACCTCCTTGCCCTCCATGTTGCCATCGGCGGGGTTGAGGCCGGCCGCGATGTGCAGCGGGTTGCCCGCGGCCTCGGCGGCGTAGGCCAAGGCCGTGCCGGCGATGACGAAAAGCATCATCACGGCGGACAGCGCCCAGCCCTGGCGCATGTCGCCCACCATGCGCCCGAAGGTGAGTGTCAGCGCGAAGGGAAGGGCGAGGATGGCCCAGAGCTGCAGCAGGTTGGTGATGGCCGTCGGGTTCTCGAACGGGTGCGCGGAGTTCACGCCGAAGAAGCCGCCCCCATTGGTGCCGAGCTGCTTGATCGCGACCTGGAAGGCGGCGGGACCGAGGGGCAGCACCTCGCCACCTTCGAGCGTGGCGCCGGCGGACAGTGTCTGGGGCACGCCCTGCGCCACCAGCAGCATGCCCAACAGAAGGGCCAGCGGCAGCAGCAGGTAGAGCGTGATGCGCACCAGATCGGCCCAGAAATTCCCCAGCGCCTGCACACCACCCGCCGCCAGGGCGCGCGTCAGCGCCAGTGCCAGCGCAATGCCGGTGGCGGCGGAGAGGAAGTTCTGGACTGCCAGCCCAGCCATCTGGCTGAGGTGCGACATTGCCGTCTCACCGCTATAGGCCTGCCAGTTGGTATTGGTGACGAAGCTGATGGCGGTGTTGAAGGCGAGCCAGGGCGAGAGGCCCGGCAGCTCCGCCGGGTTCAGCGGCAGCCAGGCCTGTGCGCGCAACAGCGCATACAGCAGCAGGAACCCCGCCGCATTCAGCGCCAGCATGGCCAGCACGTAGCGCTGCCAGCCCATGCCCTGTGCCGGGTCCACGCCGGCGGTGCGGTAAAAACCGGTTTCGAGAGGTCGCAGGAAGCCCACTCGCCCCTCAGCCACGGCCGCGATGTAGCGCCCCAGCGGCACGGCCGTGGCGAGCACGAGGGTGAGGAGAAAGGCGATCTGCGCCCAGCCGATCAGGGTCATCACAGATCCTCCGGCCGCAGCAGCGCCCAGACGAGGTAGCCGAGCAGGCCCGCCGCGACGGCGCCGCCGAGAATAAGGTCCAGCATGGCGGCGTCAGACCCGGGCGCAGGCGCGGGCGTAGAGGCCCATCAGCGCGAAGGCGCCGAGGCCGAGGAGGAGGAGAAGGACATCAAGCATGGTGGCTCCCTCCCGGACGAAGGGCGCCCGGGTCAGGGTGACCATCCGCCCGGTAGGCGCAAAGGCGCTATTCGGATTTCTGGCTGAGCCCGTAAGGGTAGCGTAAAGGCTGGGCTGGCGTGTGGGCTTGTTCCGGCCGGCGCAAGGCGCCGCCGCATGGGCGCGATGCTTGCACCAAAGCCTCACGGGGCGATCACGAACGAGCCCCCTACCGCCAGCATAAAACTCAGGCTCAAGCCGGTTGAGTCACCGCAGGCGAACACTCTCGGCTGCCGAGACGCGTCTCACTAACACCAGAGCAGGTTGGAATCCGGTTCCCACCGCTGCTCCAGTCGGCTTTCCAACCTCACATTTCCTATCCGCTGATGGTGCCGTGAACCGCAGATTTCCTGGGGTTTTGTCGCTATGGCTTGAGGGTTGGAGAACGCAACGATCCCGGAAATCGCTCTCCGGAGGCGCACAAGTCTCCGAGGCTCGGGGTGGGGTGATTTCACCCTCAAGCTCTATCTTGTTGAAATTTCATTATTTATGCCGCGCTAGGCTCAGGGCATTTCCGCGCGGCCATGATCGAGTTCGTGCTGGGCGGCGCGGGCAAGCCGCAGGCCAGCCCCATCCCCAACGGCTTCCCGGGCAGTGCGGGGCTGGAGGTGCCGGGCACCGACGTGGCGCGCGCGCGGCAGATGCTCGCCGCCGCCGGCCATGGGCGTGGCTTCGACGTGGATTTCACCTTCCCCGCCATCAACAGCTATGGCGCGGACATGTCGCTGGTCGCGCAGCGGCTCCAGCAGGATCTGGGCCGGGTGGGCATCCGGCTGCGGCTGCAGCCCGCCACCTTCCCCGTCTGGGTGCAGCAGATGCGCGCGGCGCAATTGCCCATGACCATCGGCTACTACGCGCCCGACTATTTCGGCTCGGCGCAGTATGTGAACTTCTTCGGCATCATGGAGGGCACGCCCTGGTTCACCCGCGCGGGCGGCGGCAACCTGTCTTCCATCGCCAACGCGGAGTTGCGCGGGCTGCTGACCCGCGCCCTCGCCGCGCCGGAGGGCGAGCGCGAGGCCGCCTTCCAGGCCGTCGCGCGCTCCATGATGGGCGACCGGATCATACTGCCGCTGCTCTCGCCGGACCTCGTCATCGCGCATCGTCCGGGCTTGCAGGGCGTGCGCTACAGCACCTGCTGCAACCTGCCGCTGGCCGAGATCCGTCCCCGTTGAGGGGGGCCTCGCCGAGGTGGTCCTGATCCAGCGCCTGCTGCTGCTGCCCGTCCTGCTGCTGGGCATCGCGGCGGTCAGCTTCGGCCTCTCCCGCGCCACCGGCGTGGACCCCGTGATCGCCATCGTGGGCGAGCGCGCCATGGAGGACCCGGCCGTGGTCGCCGCCGCCCGCGCGCAATGGGGGCTGGACCGGCCGGTGGCGGTGCAGTTCCTGCGCCATGTGGCCAATGCCGCGCAGGGCGATTTCGGCACCTCCTTCCGCACGCGCCGGCCGGTGGGCACCGATCTGGCCGAGCGGCTGCCCGCGACCCTCGAACTGGTGCTGGCGGCCACGCTGCTGGGCACGCTGGTGGGGGCTGCGCTGGCGCTGCTGAGCGCGCGCTGGCCGCATGGGCTGCTGGACCAGGCGGTGCGCGGCTTCGCCTCGGCGGGCGTGTCCATTCCGGTCTTTCTCGCGGGGCTGCTGTTCCTGTGGGTCTTCGCCAGCTGGCTCGACTGGCTGCCGGGGCCGGGGCGGCTCGACGCGCGGCTGACGCCGCCGCCCGTGTGGACGGGTCTTCTGCTGGTGGATGCGGCCTTGGCGATGGATTGGGCGGTCTGGCGGGACGCGGCGCGCCGTCTCGTGCTGCCCGCCGCCGCCCTGGGCTGGGGCATCGCGGCGCTGGTGGCGCGGCTGCTGCGCGCCACGCTGATCGAGGAACTGGCGCGCTTCCACATCGTCGCCGCGCGCTCGCGCGGGTTGAGCGAGGGGCGGCTGCTGCTGGACCACGCCCTGCCCAACGCGATGGTGCCCGCGCTGACC
The DNA here is from genome assembly GCF_014196305.1 of Roseococcus suduntuyensis. GTDB lineage: Bacteria > Pseudomonadota > Alphaproteobacteria > Acetobacterales > Acetobacteraceae > Roseococcus > Roseococcus suduntuyensis. Next base: position 165,019 of record NZ_JACIDJ010000001.1, on the reverse strand, counting down.
TTGATCAGCCTCTCCTTCGCCACGCTGGTGGCCGGGGCGGTGCTGACCGAGACGGTCTTCGCCTGGCCGGGCGTCGGCGCCTATGCGCTGGAATCGGCCCCCACCCTCGATTACCCGGCGATCATGGCGGTGACCATGCTGGGCGGCGTGGCGCTGGCGCTCAGCGGCGTGGTGGCCGATGCGGGGCAAGCCTGGCTCGACCCGCGCCTGCGGGACCGTTGAGGGGTGTGGCGCCGCGCGCTGGCCTCGCCCGCCGCCCTCCTGGCCCTGCTGGTACTGGGCTTCTGGGTGGTCACGGCCATCAGCGTGCCCTGGTGGGGGCTGCCCGACCCGACCGAGAGCGTGGGCCGCCGCTTCCAGCCGCCCGGCGGCGCCTTCCCGCTGGGGACGGACGCGCTGGGGCGCTGCGTGCTGTCGCGCACCCTGCACGGGGCGCGGCTGTCGCTGCCGCTGGCTGCCTGCGTGGTGCTGGGGGCCGCGGCCCTTGGCGTGCTGCTGGGCGCCATCGCGGGCTTCCTGGGCGGGGCGGCGGATTGGCTGCTGTCGCGCGCGGCCGACATCGCGCTGGCCTTCCCGCCCGTGCTGCTGGCGCTGGCCGTGGCGGCGACGCTGGGGCCGGGGCTGCTCAATGCGGGGCTGGCGATGCTGGCGGTGTGGTGGCCCATCTACCTGCGATTCATGCGGGCGCAGGTGCGCGGCGTGATGCGGATGGAGCATGTCCAGGCCGCGGTGACGGTGGGCTCCACGCCGGCCACCATCCTGCGCCGGCATGTGGTGCCGCTGTGCACGACGCCCATCCTGGTCGCGCTGCCGCTGGATTTGGGGCAGGTGATCCTGCTGGGGGCCGGGCTGAGCTTCGTGGGCCTGGGCGCGCCGCCGCCCGCGCCGGAGTGGGGGTTGATGGTGGCCGAGGGAGCGACGGCGCTGCACCGCTGGTGGCTGGTGGCCGGCCCGGGCGCGGCCATTCTCTCCGTCGTGCTGGCCTGCACCCTGCTGGGCGACCGGCTGCGGGAGCAGGGGCGGGGCTGAGGAGGGGTGCGATTGCCCCCGGCGGGGCCATATCTTCCGGATGCGACTGCTCATTCTCTTGCTGCTTCTGCTGGCCCTGGCCGGCGCCGCCTTCTTCGCGCTGCGGCACCTCCCGCCCGAATGGGACCCGCGCGCGCCGCTCGACTTCAGCGCCGCGCCAGGCTGGATGACCGATTTGAAGCTGCGGCGCCTGGCGTGGGAGCCGGAGGCCTGCTTCGCCGCCTTCGCCGCCTCCGGCATGACGCCGCGGCGCGTGCCCGACCGCCCCTCAGATGTCGGCTGCGCGATCGAGAACGCCATGCTGCTGCCCGGCGAAGCGCGCCTGCAGCCGGCCAACCCGGTGGTGACCTGCCGCATGGCCGCCGCCTGGGTGCTGTTCGAGCGGCACAGCCTGCAGCCGGCGGCGCGCGCGCATCTGGGCACGGAGGTCAGCGGCGTGCGCCACCTCGGCACCACCAATTGCCGCAACGTGAACCACGCCAGGGCCGGCCGGCGCAGCCAGCATGCGACGGCCAACGCGATCGACATCGCGGGCTTCACGCTGCGCGACGGGCGCGAGGTGCGGCTGCTGCGCGACTGGGGTGGCACGGGGCCGGAGGCCGCCTTCCTGCGCGGCGTGCGCGACGGCGCCTGCCGCTGGTTCCGCGCCGTGCTCGGCCCGGACTACAACGCCGCGCATGCCGACCACTTCCACTTCGACATGGGAAGCTGGCGCAGCTGCCGCTGAACTGGCCGGGATCAGGGGGCGCGGCGCAGCTTCGCCGGGTCGGCCTCGTCCCAGACCTTCTCCGGCATGGGCAGGCCCGCGAAGGTCTCGGGCCCGAGCGGCCGGTCGGGCGCGATGCCCAGCCCCTCCAGCACCCACATCAGCTGCCGGACATGCTGGCCGGCGTGCCAGACGGTGCGTTCCAGGAACTCATGCATGGTCTGCTCGCCGTAATAGACATCCGCGCGCCTGGACCAGTCGCAATCCGCGCCCGGGCCGCCGAACCATTCGGACATGCGCCGGCGCATCTCCTCGCAATAGGCGATGAGCTGGTCGCGGCCGCTCTGCGCGGGCATGGGCACGCGCATGTAGCTGTCGAAGGTGAGCGGGATGCCGTCCTCATGCTCCAGGAAGGCATCGGCGATGTTGGCGATGTGCCAGCCGAGCTCGGCGAAGCTGCGCGGGCGGTTGGGCAGCATCCGCGCCAGCGCCTCGTCGGGCATCTGGGCCAGGAAGCGCGCGGCGCCGGCCAGCACGGCGTCGAGGCGCGCGCGCATCACCTCCACCGGCAGCATGCGGACCTCGCCATAGGTGATGTCGCAGAGCCGCGCGACATCGCGCAGCACCTGGCCATTCACCCATTCCGCCCCGCGCGTGACGATCGGCACCTGCTTCAGGCCGAAGCGTTCCAGCTCCGCATAGGCGCTCTCATCCTCCAGCACGTTGCGCGAGAGGAAGGGCACCCCGTGCTTCTGCAGGAATTCCTTCGTGCGGAGGCAGGAGGAACAGCCGGTCATCCAGTAGACGCGGATCGCGTCATCGGCCGTGGCGGTGTGGTCCATCTGGTTTTCCTTCCCTCATGTCGCGGCGCCGCGGGGCAGGCCGGTGAGATAGGACACGACCTCCTCGCGGCTCACAACGTCGCCGTATTTCGCGTGGATGTCGAACAGGTTCGCGTCATGCGGGCCGTCATGCCGGTCGCCCACGCATTCGCGCGGGACGATGACGCGATAGCCGTGCTGCACGCCGTCCAGCGCGCCGGCGCGCACGCAGCCGCTGGTCGAGCAGCCGGCCAGGATCAAGGTGTCCACGCCCATGGCCGCGAGCATGGGGCCGAGCGGCGTGCCGAAGAAGGGGCTGGGGTATTGCTTCACCAGCACCACCTCCTCGGGCAGGGGGGCCACCTTGGGGTCGATCTGCGCCAGTGGCTCGCCCGCCACCATCTTGCGCAGCGCGGGCACCTTGCGGACGAACCAGCCGCCATCGGCGCCGGAGGGGTGGTATTCCACCCGTGTGTGGATCACCGGCACGCCCGCCGCGCGCGCCGCCGCCAGCAGCGGGACGGTGTCGGCCACCGCGCGCACCACGCCCTCGGCGAAGAAGGGCGAGCCGGGCGTGGTGTAGGCCAGGGTGAAGTCGATGACGACCACCGCCGGGCGCGTGCCGTAGCCCACCTTGCCATCGAAGACGCCGACATAGTTCTGCTCGCGCGTGGCGGCCATGGGGGTTCCTCTCAATCCTCGTGGGGGAAATGGCAGGCGGCGAGATGCGCGGCGCCGCCCGCCGGCGCCAGCAGCGGGTCCTGCCGCACGCAGGCGCTGGGCAGGCGCGTGCCCTCCGCCTCCACCGTGTCGCCGCCGCGCGCGGCCACCAGGCGCGCGCGCGGGCAGCGCGGGTGGAAACGGCAGCCGGTGGGAAGCGAGGCCGCGCTGCCGATCTCGCCGATGGGGCGGATGCGCGGGCGGTTGCGCTCCTTCAGCGGGTCGGGCCGCGGCACGGCGGCCAGCAGCGAGACGGTGTAGGGGTGAAGCGGCGCGCCATAGAGCGCATCGCGCGGCGCCATCTCCACCACGCGGCCGAGATACATCACGGCCACGCGGTCGCTCACATGGCGCACCACGCCCAGGTCATGCGCGATGAACAGGAACGCCACGCCGGAGCGCGCCTGGATCTCCGCCAGCAGGTTCAGGATCTGCGCCTGCACCGAGACGTCGAGCGCGCTCACCGGCTCATCCAGCACCACCAGCGAGGGGTCGAGCGCAATGGCGCGCGCGATGCCGATGCGCTGCCGCTGCCCGCCCGAGAATTCATGCGGGTAGCGCGCCGCCATGGCCGGCGACAGCCCGACCTGCGCCAGCAGCCGCGCGGCGCGGCCCGCCGCCTCCGCCCGGCCCACGCCATGCGCCGTCATCGGCTCGGCGATGATGGCGCCCGCCGTCATGCGCGGGTCGATCGAGCCATAGGGGTCCTGGAACACCATCTGCATGCGCGGCCGCATGGCGCGCAGCGCGCGGGTGGAGGCGGCGGTGACGTCGGTGTCCTCGAAGCGCACTTGGCCCGCGCTCGGCTCGATCAGGCGCAGCACCAGGCGGCCCAGCGTGCTCTTGCCGCTGCCGGTCTCGCCCACAAGACCCAGCGTCTCGCCGCGCGCCAGGGTGAAGGAGATTCCGTCCACCGCGCGCACCTCCGGCCGCGGCGCGCCGAACAGCGTCTGGCCGCCGCCGAAGGTCTTGCGAAGGTCCCGCACGTCCAGCAGCGCGCTCATGCCGCGATCTCCAGCGCGCCCTGTCGGTGGCAGGCGGCGGCATGGCCCGTGCCCGTCAGCGGCGGGCGCGTGGCGTGGCAGCCGGCCGCCTCGGAGGCGGCGAAGCAGCGCGGCGCGAAGGCGCAGCCCGCGGGCCGGCGCGCGGGCTCGGGCGGGCTGCCCGCGATGGGCGCGAGCTGCGTGCCCGGCGGCGCCTCGATGTCCGGAATGCTGCGGAACAGCGCGATGGTGTAGGGGTGGCGCGGCGCGGCGAAGACTTCGGCCACCGTGCCCGTCTCCACCACGCGGCCGGCATACATCACGGCCACGCGATCCGCCTGGCGCGCCACCACGCCGAGGTCATGCGTGATCAGCACCATCGCCATGCCATCCGCGTCGCGCAGGTCGCCCAGCAGGTCGAGCACCTGGGCCTGCACCGTCACGTCGAGCGCCGTGGTCGGCTCATCCGCGATGAGCACGCGCGGGCCGAGCGCGATGGCCATGGCCGTCAGCACGCGCTGGCGCATGCCGCCGGAAAACTGGTGCGGGTAGTCGTCCACACGCCGCGCCGGGTCGGGGATCTGTACGCGCGCCAGCAACTCCACCGCGCGGTCGCGGGCGGCCTGGCGCGAGAGGGGCAGGTGCGCGCGCAGCACCTCCGCGATCTGCGCGCCGACGCGGAAGACGGGGTTGAGGCCGGTCAGCGGGTCCTGGAAGACCATGCCGATGCGCGCGCCCCGCATGCGGCGCAACGCCTCGGGGCCGAGGGTGAGAAGGTCCACGCCCTCCAGCAGTGCCTGCCCCGCGATGACGCGGCCGGGCTTGGGCAGCAGCCCGAGCGCCGAGGTGAAGGTGACCGTCTTGCCCGAGCCGCTCTCGCCCACCACGGCCAGGGTTTCGCCGGCGTGGACGTGCAGCGAGACATCCTCGACCAGGCGTATGGCGGCCTTCTCGCCCGGCACGGCGGCGGTGAGGCCGCGCAGTTCGAAGGCGGCGCTCACAGCAGCTTGCCCGTGTTGCGGCGCATCTGCGGGTCGAGCGTGTCGCGCAGCCCGTCGCCCAGCAGGTTCAGCACCACGACGGTGAAGGCGATGCACAGCCCGGCGGAGAGCGAGATCAGCGGATTGGTGGTGATGGCGGTCTGTCCTTCCGCGATGACATTGCCCCAGGTGGGGGTGGGCGGCTGCACGCCGAGGCCGAGGAAGGAGAGGCCCGCCTCGGCCAGGATCGCGGTCGCGGCGCTGACGGTCGCCACGACGATGACCGGCGGCAGCGCGTTGGGGATGACGTGGCGCAGCACGATCGTCCAGGGCGTGAGGCCGATGGCGCGCGAGGCCTCGATGAAGGGCCGCGGCCGTATGGTCAGCACGACGGAGCGCATGACGGCCGCCACGCGCGGCGTATAGGCGATGGCCACCGCCAGGATGATGGAATCGAGCGTGTTGCCGCGCGCCGCGACCAGCGCCAGCGCCAGCAGAAAGGAGGGGAAGGCCAGCAGGATGTCGATGACCGCCACCAGCGCGCGTTCCAGCCAGCCGCCGGCATAGCCTGCCACCGCGCCGATGATGGTGCCCGCGCTGAGCGAGATCAGCACCACGAAGAAGCCCACCAGCAGCGACACCTGCGCGCCATGGATCAGGCGCGAGGCCACGCAGCGCCCGAACTGGTCCGTGCCCAGCCAGTAGGTGGAAGAGGCCGGCGCCAGGGTGTTCATCAGGTCGGTCTGGGTGGGCGAATGCGGCGCGATCCAGGGGGCCAGAATCGCCACCAGCAACAGCAGCAGGATGCCCGCGGCGCCGATCATGAAGCCCGGGTGCCGCGCGTAGCGGCGCAGGGTGGCGCGGCGGCGCGTGGCGGCCTCGGCCGCGGCGTCGATGTCTTCGAAGGTGGCGCTCATCGCTGGCGAAGCCTCGGGTCGATGGTGGCGTAGAGCAGGTCCAGCGCGGTGTTCAGCAGCACGACGGCGGCGGCCAGCACCAGCACGCCCGCCTGCACCAGCTGGTAGTCCCGCGCGAGGATCGCCTTGAGGATGGTGGAGCCGAGGCCCGGCCGGCTGAACACCGCCTCCACCAGGATGGCGTTGCCGAGCGACCAGGCGAAGGTGACGCCGATGACGGCCAGCACCGGGATCAGCGCGTTGCGCAGCGCGAGCTTCCAGACGATGCGCCGCTCCGGCACGCCCATGGCGCGGGCCACGCGGATGTGGTCCTGCCCCAGCACCTCCAGCATGGCCGAGCGCGTCAGCCGCGCGATATAGGCCGCGACCGAAAGCCCCAGCACCAGCGCGGGCAGCGCCAAGTGGTGCAGCCCCTTCCAGAAGCCCGGCTCGCTCGTGGCGCCCAGCGCCGGGAACAGGCCCAGCGCGTGCGAGAAGGTGAGGATGGCCACGATGCCCACCCAGAAGACCGGGAAGGAAATGCCGCCCAGCGCCAGCAGCATCACCCCCACATCCACCGCGCTGCCCTGGCGCACGGCGGCGATGATGCCGAGCGGCACGCCGAAGACGACCGCGATGGCCATGCCGGCCACGGCCAGTGCGGCCGAGGGCGGCACCGAGGCCAGGATCTCGCGCAGCGCGGGCTCCCCCGTCACCACGGAGGTGCCGAGGTCGCCCTGCACGGCGCGCAGCAGGAACACTCCGTATTGCTGCCACACCGGCAGGTCGAGGCCGAGGCGCGCGCGCAGGGCCGCGAGCGCCTCGGTGGTGGCGAAGTCGCCCAGCATGTACAGCGCGGGGTCGCCGGGGATGGCCCGCATCAGGAAGAAGGCCACCGTGACGATGCCCAGCAGGGCCACCGCGAGCTGCCCCACGCAGCGGGCGACATGGCCGACCATCAGGCGCCGCGCAGCGAGACCGGGGAGACGTTCACCGTGAACAGGCTGTTCTGCACGAAGCCCTGCACGGTGGGGCCATGCGCGATGAACAGCCGGTCCGCGTAGAGCGGGATCACGGGCAGGTCCTCCATGGTCTGGCGGAGCAGGCGCGCATAGGCCGCCTTGCGCGCCACCAGGTCGGGCGCGCGCGCGGCTTCCGCCAGCAGGTCGTCCGCCCGGTCGTAGCGCGAGGTGTTGAGGCCCGGTGGGTGGCTGCGCGTGTGGTAGAGCGTGACCAGCGGGCTGTCCGGATCGGGCGGGCCGACCACGGCGGTGACGCAGGATTGCACGTTGCCGCTGCTGCGCGCCTGCACATAGGCCCCGCGTTCCAGCACGCGCACCGTGGCCTGGATGCCCACCTGCTGCAGGTCATTGGCCAGGGCGACGGGGAAGCGGTCGAAGGGGTTGAGGCCCACCGTCGTGATCTCGAAGCGGAAGTTCGGGGCCCCCGCCTCGCGTAGCAGGGCGCGGGCGCGGGCAGGGTCGAAGGCGTAGCGCGGTACGTCCTCCTCGGTGAATTCCTGGAAGGTCGAGGTCAGCACGCTGGTCGCCTCGAACTTCGTGCCGCGGAAGAACCCGTCCACCAGCGCCTTGCGGTTCATCGCATGCGCCATGGCGCGGCGCACCCGCACGTCGCGCAGCGGCCCGACTGTGGTGTTCAGCACCAGGTTCACGGTGTTGTTCGCCGGACGGTCCAGCACGGTGACGCCGCCCGCGCGGCGCAGGCGCTCGATCACGTCGGGCGATTGCAGCGCGTAGAAGACGTCCAGCTCGCGGTTTTCGAGGGCGATGGCCGCCGCCGTCTCGTCGCGCACGATGCGGAAGACGACATCGGTCAGCGTGGAGGCGCCGGCGAAGTAATCCGGGTTCGCGGTGAGGCGCACATCGCTGCCGGGGGTCCAGCGGTCGAACACGAAGGGCCCGGTGCCGATTGGGTTCATGCTGTACCGCTCGCCGATCTCGGTGACGGCGCGGCGCGAGACGATCCAGCCCTGGTTGAAGGCGCAGAGCTTGTGCAGGAAGCCGGAATTCGCCTCGTTCAGCACGATGCGGACCGTCATCGGGTCGGGCGCCTGCACCTCGCGCACGCTGGCCAGCTGGCCGCGGTACAGGCTGCCCGTGGCGGGGTCGAGCACGCGATCCAGCGAGAACTTCACGTCGTCGGAGGTGAGGGCGCCGAAATTCTTGTGCCAGGTGACGCCGGGTCGCAGGCGGAAGGTCCAGGCCGTGCCATCGGCCGAGACTTCATGGCTGGCCGCGAGGTCGGGCACGATGGCGTTGGTCGCCTGGTCGTATTGGACGAGGCCGCTGTAGATGTGGCTCGCGACCGACTGGTTCTCGTTCTGGAAGATCCGCGCCGGGTCCAGCTGCGAGACATCCGCGCCGAAGCGCACGCGCAGCGTCCGCGCGCCCTGCGCCAGCACCGGCGAGCCGAAGGCCCCGCCGAGCCCCAGCCCGGCGCCGGCCGCCAGCATTCCACGGCGTCCCATTCCCGCCGGCATCCTCGTGTCACCCATCTTTCTGCTCTCCCGTCTTGTCGATGTCCTCGGCGGCCGGAAGGTCGGGCCGGAGTTTCCCTGGCCAATCGCGCGGCCAGCGCGCGCCGCACCGCGCCGCAGGCGAGGGCCTCTGCCAGGCTGGGCAGGTCATTTTGTATCCAATGTGAGGTGCGCGGCGGGCGTCATGCCGCCACCGCCGCGGCCTCGCCATGGACCACGGCATTCAGGAACACGGCGCGCCCCGCCTGCACATGGGCGCGCATGACGGCCCCCGCCCAGGCCGCGTTGCCGGCGATGATCGCCGTGAGCATCTCCCGGTGCTGGTCCAGGCTGCGGCGCAGCCCGGCCGCGTCGAAGTTGCGGAAGTTGCGCAGCATCATCGGCGGCATGGCCAGGCTTTGCAGGATGGTGCGGCAGCGCGCCTGGCCGCTCATCTCCCAGATGGCGCGGTGGAAGCGGACATTGGCGTCCGAGATCACCTCCAGCGCCGCGAGATCGCCGCCTGGAAATGCGCGTTCGGCCAGCTCGCAGGCGGCTTTCATGGCATCCAGGCCACGCTGGTCGGGCGCGGTCGCGGCATGCTCCACCGCGTGGGCTTCCAGCAGCGCGCGAAGGTCGAAGATCTCCTCGATGTCGGCGACGGACCATTCAAAGGCGAAGGCGCCCTGGTTCGGCACGACGCGCAGCCAGCCTTCGGCATCCAAGCGCCGCAGCGCCTCTCGCACAGGCGTGCGGCTGACGCCGAGCTGGGCGGCCAGCTCTTCCTCGCGCAGGTGCGAGCCGGGTGCGTAGGTGCCATCCGCCAGCCGCCGGCGCAGGGTCAGGTAGGCCTGTTCACGCGCGGTCGCCATGCCTTCTCCCGTCATGCGAGGAGTGTTCGTTTCCCCCTTGCGCGATCGATGGATACCGACATTGTATGCAATGTGTCATCCCGTCGCAAGCGGTGAATGACCGCACCGCACAGGAGGAAAACATGCCCCGAACGCCGCTGAAGCCCCTTCTCGCCCGGGGCAAATGCCTCATCGCCCCCGGCGTCTTCGACCTGATCTCGACGCACATGCTGAACCAGCACGGCGCGGAAGCCACCTACATGACCGGCTTCGGCGTGGTGGCCTCGGCGCTGGGCCTGCCCGATGCGGGGCTTGCGACCTACACCGAGATGCTGGACCGCGCGCGGCGCATCGCCGAATTCTCCAAGGCCCCGGTCATCGCCGACGCGGACACCGGCTATGGCGGGCTGCTCAACGTGCGCCACACGGTGCGTGGCTATGAGGCGGCCGGCATCGCCGCCATTCAGCTCGAGGACCAGGAATTCCCGAAGAAATGCGGGCACACGCCCGGCCGCCGCGTGATCCCGCTGGCCGACATGGTCCGCAAGATCGAGGTGGCGGCCGACAGCCGGTCCTCCGCGGATTTCCTCATCATCGCGCGCACCGATGCGCGCACCTCGCTTGGGCTTGATGAGGCGCTGCGCCGCGCGGAGGCCTTCGCGAAGGCCGGCGCCGACATCCTTTTCGTCGAAAGCCCTGAGAGCGAGGCGGAGATGGAGGCCATCGGCCGCGCCTTCCACCAGCCGCTGCTCGCCAACATCGTGGAGGGCGGCAAGACGCCGGTGCTGCCGCGCGCGCGCCTCGCGGAGCTGGGCTTCCAGGTCGCGATCTATCCGGCCGCGGGCTTCCTCTCCACCGCCGCGGTGCTGGACGGGATGTACCGCCACCTGACCACGACGGGCAGCAGCCTCGACGCCCCCGTGCCCGTGTTCGACTTCAAGACGCTGACGGAGATCATGGGCTTCCCCGAGGTGCACGCCTTCGAGCGCCGCTGGGCGGAGACCGGCTGAGCCGCGCCGCATGGGTGCCACGCGGCGGGCGGTGGGGCGCGGCGGTTTCCCCGCGCCCCAGGCTTTGTAGGGCGTTGCCGAGAGGCTGATCCCCGTCTTCGGCAATTCCACCGAGGCCGATCAGCCGCTAGAAGCCGGCCATGGACAACAGCATGGCCACCAAGCCCTACAGCAAGCTGAAGGGCGACCCCTACCGGGCTTATGAGGAGCTGCCCGGCGAGGTGCGCCGTGCCTTGCAGGAAGCCCTGGTGGACTGGTGCCCGCTGCGCACGCGCGAATGGCACCTGCATCTGCTGCGCCAGCAGCGGCTGCGGCCCGCGCAGGCGGTGTCGCTGCTGGTCCAGACCATCCGTCGCCAGGACCAGGCCGAGGTCACCTCCTTCGCGCGGACATGGCCGAAGGGCGCCCAGGCCTATCCGCACCTCGCCGCCGGCGCGACGCTCCAGCGCTATGCCGGGCCGGAGGGCATGCCCGCGCCGCAACCTTTGCCGCCCGCCCCGCCGCTGAAGCGGGCCGAGGCCCCTGCCGCGCAGCGGCCCAAAGCGCCGCCCCAACGGCCCAAGGCCCCGCCGAAGCGGCCAAAGGCTGCTGCCAAGCGCAAGGCGGGACGCCGCGCCCGGCGCTGAGCCGGCGCGGCCGGCCCCGCGCGCCTCAGGCGCCCTTTCCCCGCGCGCCTCAGGCGCTCTTCCTCCGCGCGCCTCAGGCGCCCTTTCCCCGCGCGCCTCAGGCGCCTTTCCTCCGCGCGCCTCAGGCGCCCTTTCCCCGCGCGCCTCAGGCGCGACGGATATTCCAGAACAGCGGCGGCTGGCCCTTCAGCATGCCCGTCAGGCTGCGGCGGAAGGCGGTGGGCTGGTAGTACATGCCGGTCGGCACATAGGGCACCTCGTCGAAGGCGATGCGCTGCATCTCCGTCGTCGCCGCCAGCGCCGCCGCGTCATTGGGCGCGTCGAACCAGGCGTCGCGCTGCGCTTCCATGGCGGGGATCTCGGGCCAGCCGGGCCAGGCATTGGCGCCATGCCCGCGGATGGAGGCGTGGCTTGCGGGGTTCCAATGGTCCACGCCGGACCAGAAGGTGAAGAAGCCGCTCCAGCCGCCCTGGTCCAGCGGGTTGCGGCTGGCGCGGCGGGCCACCAGCGTGCCCCAGTCGGTGGAGACGAGGTCCACGTTGAAGCCCATCCGCCGGAACAGGTCGGCGCCCACCAGGGTGGCGGCGTTGATGGAGGAAAGGTCCGTCGCGTTCAGCAGCACCAGGCGCGCGCCCATCGCGCCGGCCGCCTGGAGCGCCGCGCGCGCGGCCTCCACGCTCTTCTGCATCCGGTCCAGGCCGACCGCGGAGGCGGAGGGGGATTCCGGGGCGAAATAGCCGATGCCCTCGCGCCGCAGATCGGGCCGGCCCTCGATGCCCGTCTGGCCGATGACGGCCGTCATGAAGTCCATCTGGTTGATGGCGGTCAGCACCGCGCGGCGCACGGCGGGGTTGTTGAAGGGCTCGGTCGCGTGGTTGGGGCGGAAGATGCCGATCAGCCCCGTGTTGTTGATGATGTCCACGCCGATGTTGCGCGCATTGGCGCCGCGCAGGAACAGCGGGAACAGGTCCGCCGTCGGCTGCTCCCACCAGTCGATCTCGCCCGATTGCAGGGCGGCGGCGGCGGTGGAGTGGTCGGGGATGATGCGCCATTCCACGCGGTCGAAATGCGCCACCTTGGGGCCGGCCGTCATGGAGGGCGTGCCGCTGGACACCGGCACATAGTCCGGGTTGCGCGTGTAGGCGAGCGAGGAGCCCGGCACCCATTCGTTCTGCACGAAGCGATAGGGGCCGCTGCCCACGGCCTCGGTGATGTTGGTGAAGGGGTCCACATTCGCCAGCCGTTCGGGCAGGACGAAGAGGCAGCTCGTCGTCACCTTCGAGAAGGCTTCGAGCATCTTGGGGAAGGGCTTCTCCAGCCGGATGGAGAAGACGCGGTCGCTCTCCTCCGTCATGTCGGCCACCCGCGACATCAGCACCTGGCCGAAGGCGTCGCGGCGGCCCCAGCGGCGGATGGAGGCGATGCAGTCGCGCCCGCGCACGGCGGAACCATCATGGAACTTCAGCCCCTCGCGCAGGGTGAAGCGCCAGAGCAGGCCGTCATTCTCGACGACATGGCCCTGGACCATCTGCGGCTGCGGGCGGAACTGCTCGTCCATGCCGTAGAGCTGGTCATAGACCAGGAAGGCGTGGTCGCGCGCCACGAAGGCGGTGTTGGTGAAGGGGTCTATGTTGCCGGGGTTGGCGTGGGGCACGTAGCGCAGCACGCGGTTGCGGGCGGGCTGGGCGATGGCGAAGCGCGGCAGGGCGGCTGCGCCCGCCAGGGCGGCACCGCCGGCCAGGATGTCGCGACGAAGCATTCTTGGAGTCTCCGGGATGGAATTGCCGGAAGGCTAGCGGGCGAAGGCATCGCCGCTCAAGGGCTTAGGCGCCTCATCCGCCCCGCCGGCCAAGACGGCGCAGCGCGGCGGGCAGCCGCGCCTCGTGCACCGCCCTGGCCGCCGCCGCCAGCACCAGCAGGCAGAGCATGGCCTTGGACAGGGTGCCCATGGTGCCATCCACCAGCCAGGCATGGACCACGGTGCCCAGCACGATGATGGCGGCCAGTGTGACATGGCACAGCCGCCAGAGCAGCGGTCGCAGCCGCCGGCGCAGCAGCGCGAGCAGCGCCGCGCCGAAGACCGCCCACATGGCCACCACGCCCCAGGCCGAGAAGGGCGTGGGCGAACGGAACAGCAGCGCATCCACCACATCGGGTGGGCTGGTCAGCCACAGCCCCGCCACATGCAGCACCACGGCCAGGACGAGCCCCGCGCCCACCCAGGCGTGCAGCCGCCGCGAGGCCATCAGGCGCAGCCCCGGCAAATGGCCGCCGGCCAGAAGCGGCTGCACCAGCAGCAGCCCCAGCCCCACCACGCCGGCCATGCCGGCCGCGATGTAGATGGGCTCGCGCCAGGCCAGCAGCGGGCTTCTCGCCGCGACCACCAGCGGGACTGCCAGGGCGAGGGCCAGTCCGACCCAGGCGAGCGCCGCGCGCCCGCGCGTCACGCCCGGCGCAGGACGAAATGCGCGGTCAGGCTGGTGTCGCGGGCACTGCGGAGCAGCGGGCGGAGGAAGACGGTCTCGTAGCCATTCTCGTCATGCGCGGCGTCATAGGCGAGGTGGCCGTGTGCCTGTCCGAAAGCGGGGACGATCTGCGGCATCTCCATGCGGAACACGCCCTCGGCATCGGTCAGCGTGGCGCCATGGCTGTGCGGGTCGCGTTCATGCCCCTCGGTGGTGTGCGCCCAGATCTGGATGCGCGCGCGCGGGATGGGCGCGCCATCGCCCGCGCGGCGCACCGTGCCGGTCAGCCAGAAGCCGCCCTGGCCGATGCGCGGCACGATGGCCGCGCCGGGCCGATAATTGTTGGCGCTGCCGCGCATGGTGGGGGTGGGCGCCAGGCCCTGGGCGAGGGCCGGGCGCGCCAGGGCGGGGGCGGCCAGGGCCGCGCCCCCGGCAATAAGCAGGGTTCGGCGAAGCGGTGGGGTCATGGGTGGATCTCCTCTCCGTTGGGCCGTGGCCTGGATGTCATGTAGGGCGGGCAGGGGGGCGGTAAACCACCCCGTGGGCCGAGCGTGGGCCAAGCCTTGCTGCGACGGGATGGCAGGGGCGTGAAGCTTCCGTGCCCACCGCGCCGAAACATCCCCATCTGGAAGGCATGGCAAGCCCCTGCATCGACGTCTGCCGCTTCGACGAGGCCACCGGTTGGTGCCTCGGCTGCGGCATGGCCAAGCCCGAGAAGAAGCGCTGGAAGAAGGACCGTGACGCGCGGCCCGCCGTGCGCGACGCCCTGCCGGCGCGGCTGGCCGCCCTGGAACGGGCGGGCCACCGCACCGGCAAGGCGGCGAAGCGGAAGAAGGGCTAGCGCCTGATCGCCCTTGGCGGAACGCCAAGGGCGTGAATCAGTCGCAGAGAGGCGCCTGATCGCCCTTGGCGGAATGCCAAGGGCGTGAATCAGCCGCAGAGAGGCGCCTGATCGCCCTTGGCGGAACGCCAAGGGCGTGAATCAGCCGCTGAGAGGGGCCTGATCGCCCTTGGCGGAACGCCAAGGGCATGAATTAGCCGCTGAGAGGGGGGCGCCCGATCGTCCCGCCCGGCGGGCTATGGAAAGGGCCGCCCCGCCAGCGCGCCACGATAGAAGAACCACGTCATCGCGGCCCAGAGCAGGGCCGCCCCCCAGGCCGCCGCCACCGCCCAGGCCGGCGGCAGCGCGCGGTCCGCCGCCCAGCCCAGCGCCGGCACCGCCTGCATCATGTGGGTGGCGAAGAAGTGGGGCGCGCGCAGATCCCCCACCTCGCGCGACCAGCCGACCAGGGGCCAGCGCGCCTCAGGGTTCGCGGGCGTGCCGACATGGTGCGCCATGCGCCCGCCCATGTCGAAGGCGATGATGAGCGTCAGCACCGTGCCGCCGACCAGCCCCAGCGCCACGGCGTGGCGAAGCCCGGGGCCGAGCCGCGCCTGCCCGTCCAGCAGCGCCACCACACCCAGCACCGCCGCGGCCGAGGTCAGCACCACCGCCCCCGCCGCCATCAGCGAATACATGGTGGCGTGGAAGCGCGTGCTCAGGTTGAAGTGCGAGCCCTGCTGCATGGCGCCCTGGAAGGTGATGTAGGCCACCTCCAGCACCGCCATCAGCACGGCCAGCAGCAACACCGACTGCACCACAAAGCCCATGCGCCACTCCTCGCCCAGCCGCCCCGCCACCCAGGCGAGCGTGGCGAGGTGCAGCGCCACCGAGAGCTGGAACTTCATGGGCTTCACCCAGACGCCCACGCCGCCCCATTGCCGCGAATCCATGCGGTCCAGCCCTGCCGTCACCAGGAACACCAGCAGGAAACCCAGGACCGCGAGCCAGGCCAGCGGCAGCGCCGCGCCCGCCTCGCGCGCCATCATGTTCGTCGGCCGCGGGTGGCGCGGGCCGCGGGCAGGGCGGCGCGCAGCCCTTCCTCCATGCGCGCCATGGCGTGCGCGTGCATGGCGGTCATGACCGCGCGTGGCAGGCGCAGGGTTTGCAGCGCGCTGCATTGGCCGATGCTGGCCAGGCCATGCAGCATGGACCAGACCAGCAGCGCGTCCTGGCGCGGATCGGCGGGACGGGCGGGTTCGGGCCGCGCCTCGTCCAGCGCCGCGATGGCGGATTTCAGCAGGCCGAAGGCGTGGCGGCCATCCAACATCATGTCGGGATGTGCCTCCGCATCCGGCAGGGGCGTGCCGAACATCAGCCGGTATTGCAGCGGGTGGCGCAGCGCGTAGTCGAGATAGGCGCGGCCCATGGCGTGCAGGTCCTCGAAGGGGTCCTTCGCGCGCGGGCGTGCGTCCAGATGGGCCGCGAAGGCGGCGAAGGCGCGGCGCACCACCTCGGCCAGCAGATGATCCCGGCTGGGGTAGTGCTTGTAGGGCGCCTGGTGCGAGACGCCGAGGCGACGCGCGACTTCGCGCAGGCTCAACGCCTCGACGCCGTCGCGCTCGATGACCGCGAGGGCCTCGGCGATGCAGGCCTCGCGCAGGTCGCGCGGGGGTTCGGGCTTGCGTGGCATGCGGGGCCTTGTGGCGAAGGGCTTGGCGAGACTAGCCAAATTGCCGCCCGGCACCAAGCGGGGCTCAAGCCACATGGCGCGCCATCCCGGACATGACGCGGCCCATCATCCAGACACGGCCACGGCGCGGCAGCGGGGTGAGCGCGAATTCCAACGCCTTGGACAGCATTCCCGGCCGCACCAGCGCGCGGCGGCCCAGTGCCGCGACCAGGCCATCGGCCACCGTCGCCGGGCTCTCGGTGGCACCCATCCGCATGCCGGCGCGGGCCGCGAAGCCGCTGCGGACGGGGCCGGGGGCCACGGCCAGCACATCCACGCCGCGCCCGCGGAGTTCGGGCGCGATGCCCTCGGCCAGCGACTGCACGAAGGCCTTGGTGGCGGCATAGCCGGCGGCGTGCGGCACGCCCTGGAAGGCCACCAGCGAACTGAACAGCACGATGCCGCCCCGCCCGCGCGCGGCGAAGCGGTTGCCGAATTCATGCGCGAGTGCCAGCACGGCACGGCAGTTCACGTCGAGCATGGCGAGTTCCTCGTCGAGCGGCGCGGCGAGGAAGGGGCCCGAGGTGCCGAAGCCCGCCGCCGCCACCAGCAGGCCCACGTCATGCGCGGCACTCTCATGGCGCAGCGTGGCGAGGCCGGCCTCGGTGCCGAGGTCCAGCGCCAGGCATCGCACCGCGACACCATGCGCCGCGCGCAATTCGGCGGCGAGCATCTCCAGCCGATGCGCCCGCCGTGCCACGAGCAGCAACGAAAAGCCCTGTGCGGCCAGGCGCTGCGTCGTGGCCTGGCCGATGCCGTCGGAGGCACCGGTGACCAGCGCCCAGGGTCCGTAACGATCGAGGCGCGCGCTCATCGGCCGAGCCTGATCTCGATGCGCGTGGCGGGGCCTTCGGGCACCTCCACCGCCGCTTCGCTGAAGCGCGGCGCGCGCAAGCTGGGGCGGATGTTGTTGGACACGCCCCAATCCTCGGTCGGGATGCCGAAGAGGTTCGTGTCGGTGCGGCGGTTGCCGTTCAGGTCGTGCGAGACCGCCACCGCGTAGCGCCCGGGGCGCAGCCCGTCGAAGCGGCAGATGACACCTTCCGGGCGCGCGGGCTGCCAGAGTTGCGTGGCGGGCGCGGCATCGGTGGGGAAGCCCGCCTCCGTGGCGTAGAGGGCGCAGCCCACCTCGCCCGTGGCGCCACGCGCGCCGGTGACCGTGACGTCGAGCCCCGCCGCGGCGGCGGGTGTCGTGAGGAGGAAGAGCAGGAAGGGCAGGGGACGCATGGCGGGGGCCTCTCGTGTTGACATCGTCAACTTCATCGCGCACCGAAGTTGACGGCGTCAACACAATTCGATGTGACAATCCGATGACGCCCCGCATTTCAGTTGACGCCGACAACTCACGAAGTTGACACTGTCCATGTCACGCAAGGATGCCACCCCATGGTCACCCGCCGCAGCCTCGGCCACGCCGCCGGCGCGCTCTCCGTCCTCGCCATCGTTCCGGCCGCCTTTGCCCCTGTGCGGGCCTATACGCCCGGCGCGGGGCTGGAGGTCGCGAAATACGACCGGCCGGGCCAGGGGTCCGTGAACTCCTTCCTGCTGATCGGCCCGCGCTCCGTCGTCATCGTGGATTGCCAGCGCACCTCGGTGGAGGCCGCGCAGGTGGTCGCCCATGCCCGCGGCACCGGCCTGCCGGTGGAGGCCATCTTTCTCTCGCACGAACACGCGGACCATGTGACGGGCCTCGACGTGGTCCATCGCGCCTTTCCCGATGCGCCCATCCTCGCCAGCGAGGTCACGCGCGACTACGCGGCCCGCAGCGGCCGCGAGCTGATCGGGATGATGCAGGGCTTCTTCCCCGGCCGCGTGCCCGACACCCTGCCCGTGCCGACGCGCGTGCTGCGCCCGGATGAACGCATCACGCTCGCCGGCGCCGAATGGCGCGTGGACCAGCTGGGCCGCGGCGAGGCGAGCGGCATGACGCTGCTGTATTCCGAAGCCAATGACCTGCTGGTGACGGCCGACCTGGCCGGCAACCGCGCCACACCCTGGCTGCTGGACGGCCACACCCTCGAATGGATCGCGCAGCTCGAAGCCGCGCTGCCGCGCTATGACGGCGTGGGCACGGCGCTGCCTGGCCATGGCGCGGCCGCCCCGGCCGGTGTGCTCATCCGTGAGCAACTGGACTACCTCCGCACCATGGAGCGCCTGGTGCGTGCGGAACTCGCCACCGCCACGCCGCTTTCGCCCGAGGCGACGGGCCGCATCCGCGCGGCGATGGATGCGCGCTTCCAGGGCTTTCCGCGCGTGGCCCCCATGCCCAACCTGATCGAGTTGAACGCCGGCGCGCTTGCGCGCGAGATCGCGGCACGCTGAGGGTCACACGCCATGCAACGCCGTCACCTGCTCGCCTTCGCGCCCCTGTCCCTCCTGGCCGCGCCCGTCCGCGCCCAGTCCGCGCCCGAGATCCTCGCGCGCTTCCCCAACGGCACCTTCCTGGAAAACCTGGTGGTGGAGCCGGAGGGGCGCGTGCTCTTCACCAACTACCTCGCCCGTCGCATCGAGCGCTGGAGCGAGGGCGCGGGCGCCGCGATGCTCGCGGAGGTGCCGGCATACCCTGTCAGCCTCACGGCATTGGGCGATGGGCGCCAGGCGCTGGCCGCGCATGGGGCCTCCTTCCTGCAAGGCCCGGCGGCGACGCGCGGAACGGGCTCCGTGCTGCTGCTGGATGGCGAGGGCCGCGTACAAGGCCGCATCGCCCTGCCCGAGGCCATCTTCCCCAACGGTGGCGTGCTGCTGGCACCGGGGCGGATGCTGCTGGCCGACAGCGCGCTGGGCCGCATCTGGGCGGTGGACCTCGCGGCCGGCACCGTCGCGCCCTGGCTGGACCACCCGCTGCTGACGCCCGTCGAGGGGCAGCGCAACCCGGGCGTGAACGGCCTGAAGCGGCAGGGGGAGCACCTGCTCGTTTCCAACTCCGCGCGGCGCCTGCTGCTGCGCGTGCCGCTCGCGGGCGGCATGCCCGAGACCCTCGCGCAGATGACCGGCGGCGTGGATGATTTCGCGGTGGCGGCCGACGGCACCATCTTCGCGGCCACCCACGCGACCGGCATCGCGCGCCTCGCCCCCCGCGCCGCCACGCCGGACACCATTCCGGCGCCGGGCGTGGAGGGCAGCACGGCCGTGGCCCTCACCCCCGATGGGCGCGCGCTCTATGCGCTGGGCACGGGGGGCCTGACCTCGGGTGGGCGGGGCGAGGCGGTGCTGGCGCGGCTCGCCATCGCATGATGGACGCGCCCGAACCCGCCATCCGCATCACCTCGCGCGAGGAATTGCTCTACCTTCTCGCGGAGGCCGCCGAGATCGAGCACAACCTGATGTGCTGCTACCTCTACGCGGCCTTCAGCCTGAAGTCCGCGGCCGATGGGCTTGCGCCCGCCGATGCCGCCATGGTGGCGGAGTGGCGCCGCGCCATCCTCCATGTCGCGGTGGACGAGATGACGCATCTGGCGCTGGTGGCCAACCTCACCTCCGCCATCGGCGGCGCGCCGCGCTTCGGGCGGCCCAACTTCCCCGTGGCGCCGGGCTATCATCCCTCGGGCGTGGTGGTGAACCTCACCCCCTTCGACCGCGCGACGCTGGACCACTTCATCTACCTCGAACGGCCCGAGGGCGTGGCGCTGGAGGATGGCGCGGGCTTCGCCGCCCCCAACCCCGTCTATCGCCGCGAAACCCCCGGCGAAAGGCTGATGCCCAGCGCGCAGGACTACCTGACGGTGGGGCACCTCTATCGCAGCCTCCGCGCGGGTCTGGAGCAACTCGCGGCCGGGATGGGCGAGGCGGCGCTCTTCCCCGGCGACCCCGCCTTGCAGGTGGGGCCGGACCTGGCCGCGCTGCCGGGGCTGCAGGCGGTGACGGGGCTCGCTTCGGCGCTGGCCGCGCTCGACACCATCGTGGAGCAGGGCGAGGGTTCGCCCGAGGATGTGGAGGCCTCGCACTACCGCCGCTTCATCGCGGTGCGGGACGCCTATGCCGCGCGCCTCGCCGCCGAGCCAGGCTTCGCCCCGGCGCGGGCGGTCGTGGCCAACCCGGTCATGCGCCGCCCGCCCGACCCCGCGGGCAAGACCTATGTGGACCACCCGCAGACGGCGCCGGTGATGGACGCCGCCAACGCCATCTATGCCGCCATGCTGCGCGCGCTGGTTCAGGGCTTCGCGGAAACGGACGCCACGCGCAAGCGCGCCTGCCTCGATGCTTCCGTGGACGCCATGCGCGCCCTGGTCCCGGTGGCCGAGCACCTCACCACCTTGCCGGCCTGCGCGGGTGGCGATGCGCGCCGTGCGGGGATGAGCTTCGCCATGCTGCGCGACGTGGCGCCGCTGCCGCCGGGTGAGGCCGCCCAGGCGCTGCTGGCCGAACGTTTCCGCGAGGTCGCCGCGCGCACCGCCGCGCTGCTGCCGCATCTCGCGGCCGGCGAGGTGCTGGCCGGCATCGCGCGGCGTCTGGCGGGCGAGGCGCAAGCCGCCCAGGCACCGGAGATCGAGACCGCCGAGGGCCGGGACCTCACCATCCTCTTCGAGGCGAAGCGCTGCATCCATGCGCGCTTTTGCGTGCTGCAGCAGCCCGCCGTGTTCAAGGCCAATGTGGTCGGCGCCTGGATCGCGCCCGACGAGGCCACCAGCACCGAGGGCCTCGTCGCCGTCGCGCAGGCCTGCCCCTCCGGCGCCATCCGCTATCGCCGCCACGATGGCGGGCCGGAGGAGGCGCCGCCGCCCGTGAACCTGGTGCAACTGCGCGAGGACGGGCCGCTCGCGCTGCGCGCCGACATCCGGTTGCGCGGCGCGGCGATCGGGTATCGTGCCACGCTGTGCCGCTGCGGGGCCTCGCAGAACAAGCCCTATTGCGACGGCTCCCATCACGCGGCCGGCTTCCGCGCGACGGGCGAGCCCGAGACCAGCGACAGCCCCGCCCTGGCGGTGCGTGGCGGCGTGCTGGCGGTGGCGCCGCAGCGCGACGGGCCGCTCTCCGTCGCGGGGGCCATGGAGATCATCAGCGGCACGGGGCGGACGCTGCTGAAGGCGGAGGCGGCGCTGCTGTGCCGCTGCGGGCAGTCGCGCAACAAGCCTTACTGCGACGGCTCCCACACCGCCGCGGGCTTCCGTGCCGACTGACGCAACCCTGCGCCCCTCTGCACGTTCACCCCCTCAAGCCACCGCTCGGACCGGACCCTCCGCGCCCGGCGATCGGCCTTGCGCGAAGGGGAGAGAGATATGGACCAGCACGCCAGGCTGGAGGCGGAAGCCTCGCTGGCCGATCGCTACGCGGCGTTGCGCGCCGGCACCGAGCGGTTGGCCGAACCGCTCTCGCCCGAGGACCAGTGCGTGCAGTCCATGCCCGACGCTTCGCCGGCGAAGTGGCACCGCGCGCACACCACCTGGTTCTTCGAGACCTTCGTGCTGAAGCCGCATGTGGAGGGCTACCAGGGCTTCGACCCGGACTTCGCCTTCCTGTTCAACTCCTACTACCTGGCCGCCGGGCCCCGCCATGCGCGCCCGCGGCGCGGCATGCTGACCCGCCCGGCCACGGCCCGCGTCACCGCGTATCGCCAGCATGTGGACCAGGCGATGACGGCGCTGCTGGCCGGGCCGATGTCGCCCGAGATCGCGACGCTGGTGGAACTGGGTTTGCGGCATGAGGAACAGCACCAGGAATTGCTGCTGACCGACGCGCTGCACCTGATGGCGCAGAACCCGCTCAACCCCGCCATGGACCCCGCCTGGCGCGAGGCCACCCCGCCACCCGCCATGCTGCGCTGGCTGGACGGGCCCTCGGGCGTGGTGGCGGTGGGCCATGACGGCGAGGGCTTCGCCTTCGACAACGAGGCCCCGCGCCACCGCGTCTTCCTGGAACCCTTCGCCATCGCGGACCGCCCGGTGTCCAACGCCGAATGGATGGAATTCGTGGCGGATGGCGGCTACCGCACCGCCTCCCTCTGGATGTCCGAGGGCTGGGCGCAATGCGAGGCCGAGGGCTGGCAGGCGCCGGAACACTGGGAGCCGCGCGATGGCGCCTGGCTGGGCTTCACGCCGGGTGGGCTGGGCACGCTCCATCCCGACGCGCCCGTGCGGCACATCAGCTGGTATGAGGCGGACGCCTATGCCCGCTGGGCCGGCTGCCGCCTGCCCACCGAGCAGGAGTGGGAGGTGTCCAGCGCCCTGCCGGGCTTCCTCGCCGCCGAGGGCCATGTCTGGCAATGGACCGGCAGCGCCTATCGCCCCTATCCCGGCTTTCGCCCCTGGGCGGGGGCCGTGGGCGAATACAATGGCAAGTTCATGATCGGCCAGATGGTGCTGCGCGGCGGCTCGCGCGCCACGCCGCCGGGCCATTCGCGACAGACCTACCGCAACTTCTTCCCGCCCGGGGCGCGATGGCAGTTCACGGGGCTGCGCCTCGCGAAGGACGTGGCATGAGCCGCGCGGAGAACCGGTATGACCCGGAGGCCGAGGCCCGCACCCAGCGCGCCGCCCTGCTGGCCGATGCCGTGGCGGGCCTGACCGCCGAACGCAAGACGCTCCCCTGCAAATGGCTCTACGACGCCGAGGGTGCGCGGCTGTTCGAGGACATCATCCGCCTGCCCGAATACTACCCGACGCGCACCGAGACGGCGATTCTGCGCGGCTGCGCGGCCGAGGTCGCCGCGCTGGCGGGGCCGGGGGCGGCGGTGGTCGAGTTCGGCTCGGGCAGCGCCGAGAAGGTGGGCCTGCTGTTCGACGCGATGGAGCGCCCCGCCGCCTATGTGCCGGTGGACATCGCGCCCGAATGGCTGGAAGAGGGCGCGGCGCGCGTCGCCGCCGCGCATCCGGGCCTGACGGTGCTGCCCGTGGTCGCGGATTTCACCCGGCCCTTCCCGCTGCCGCGCCTGCCGCGCGGCACCCCGCTGCTGGGCTTCTTCCCCGGCTCCACCATCGGCAATTTCACGCCTGATACGGCGCGGGAGTTTCTCCGCATGGCGGGCCGCATCCTGGGGCCAGGGTCCAGGATGCTGATCGGCGCCGACCGGGTAAAGGACCAGGCCGTGCTGGAGGCCGCCTATGACGACGCGGCCGGCGTCACCGCCGCCTTCAACATGAACCTGCTGGCGCGGCTGAACCGGGAGCTGGGGGCGGATTTCGACCTCTCGGCCTTCCGCCACGAGGCCCGCTGGAACGCGGAGAAGGAGCGGATCGAGATGCACCTCGTCTCGCTGCGGCCGCAATTGGTGCGGATGGCGGGGCGGCGGCTGCGCTTCGCAGGTGGCGAGACCATCCACACCGAGAACAGTCACAAGTACCGGCCGGAAGGCTTCACCGCCCTGTGCGCCGCCGCCGGCTGGCAGGCCGAGCGGCATTGGGGTGATGCGGACGGGCTGTTCTCCGTTTGGCTGCTGAAGCAGGAGGGCTGAGGCCCCCTCCTCTCACTGGCGCGGATCGTGGCCGATCCGCCCTCCATCGCCGGCACGCGAGGATGGTGGCTCGCCCGCATGGCGCGGGCGAGCCTTCGCATCATTCGTCCAGGGCGAAGACCACCAGGTAGTCGCCCGTGCGGGTTTCCAGCCGCTGGTGCCCGGCAGCCCCGATGGCCACGTATTGCCGGCCCTGGTGCATGTAGGTCATGGGGCTGGCCTGACCGCCCGCGGGCAGGCGGCCGGACCACAGCAGGCGGCCCGTCTCGGTCTCGAAGGCGCGCAGCCAGTCATCCTGCGCGGCGGCGATGAAGGTGAGGCCCGAGGCCGTCACCAGCGGCCCGCCAATGTTCGGCGTGCCGGTCGCGATGCGCAGGAAGGTCGGCATCAGCAGCGGGCCGGTGTCGAAGCCCGTGCCCAGCGGCTGCGACCACAGCAATTGGCCGGTCGCCATGTCCGTGGCCGCGAGATACCCCCAGGGCGGCGCGATGCAGGGCACGTCCAGCGGCGAGAGCCACATGGGCCGCTGCACGCCATAGGGGGTGCCGGCCTGCGGCGCCGTCGCCTGGTCCGGACGCGCGCCGCCATCGCCCACGGCGCGATCCGTCACCTCGGCCTGCGGGATCATCAGCACCTGGTTGGGCAGGCGGCTGTGGTTGGTGATGGCGATGCGACGCGCCTGGTCCACGCCCAGCCCGCCCCAATTGATGCCGCCGATGGTGCCGGGGAAGAGCAGCATGCCGCGCCCCTCGGTCGTGGGCGGCGTGAAGATGCCCTCATAGCGCATCTGGTGGAACTGGATGCGGCACCAGGCGGCATCCAGCGGCGTCACGCCGAAGGTGTGGCGCGCGTCGACCACCTCGGGCATCGGGCCGGGGTGGCCAGCGAAGTTGGGGTAGAACACCGAATGTGGCTGGTCGGGCGAGATACGCTCGTTCGACAGCAGCGGGCCCTGGGGCGCGGGGCGGCGCTCGATGGGCCGCAGCGCCTCGCCGGTCGCGGCGTCCAGCACGAAGAGCGAGCCGGTCTTGGTGCCCTGCACCACCACGCGGCGCATGACGCCCTCGATCTCCATGTCCATCACCACCGGCTGCGCGCCGATGTCGTAGTCCCACAAATCATGGTCCACGGTGGCGAAGGACCAGCGGGTGGCGCCGGTGGCCAGATCCACGGCCACGACGGCGGAGGTGAAGCGATCCTCCTCTTGCGTGCGGTTGCCGCCCCAATGGTCCGCGCCCGAATTGCCGGTGCCGAGGAAGACGAGGCCCAACTGTTCATCGGCCGTGATCAGCGTCCAGACATTGGGCGTGCCGCGGGGGAAGATCTCGCCCGGCGCGAGCGGCGCCTGCGCGTCCGGCCGGTGCGCGTCCCAGGCCCAGAGCAGGGCGCCGCTGCGCGCGTCATAGGCGCGGACCACGCCGGAGGGCGCGTCGCGGCGCTGATTGTCGCTGACCTGCTGGCCGATGATGACGGCATCCCCCACCACGGCGGGGCCGGAGGTGCTGGAGGCGAAGCCGGGCTCGCGGATGCCCATGCCTTCCGTCAGGTCCACGATGCCGCCCTCGCCGAACTCGGCGCAGGGCGTGCCGTTGCGCGCATCCAGCGCGAAGAGGCGGCCATCGGCGGTGGTGGAGAAGATGCGCTCGCCACAGGCCTGGGCGCCCGGCGTGCCATGATGCCCCACCGCGCGGCAGGCCACGCTGAACAGGCTTTCCATGACGCTGGGCGAGGTTCGCGGGTCGAAATGCCAGCGCTCCTGCCCCGTGGCGGGGTCGAGGGCGAAGACCTGCCCGCTGGCGCTGCAGGTGTAGAGGCCATCGCCGATGACGAGGGGGGTGTTCTGCGCGGAGTAGAAGACGCGCTCATTGGGTGGAAGGTCGCGCGTGCGGTGGCGCCAGACCTCGCGCAGGCGCGAGACATTGGCGGGCGTGACCTGCGCGGCGGGCGAGTAGCCCTGGCCGAGATGCGAACCCGCATGGGCGCGCCATTCTGAGGCATCATTCCCCCCGGCCGGCACCTGCTGCGAGGCGAGCGCGGCGCCGGTCGTCGGCTCCATCGGCCGTTCCCAGAAGAAGGCGACGAGGCCCGCGCTGGCGAGAATGCCGACCCCCGCCGCCCCGCCCACGGCGAGGCCCGAACGCGGCACCCGCGCCAGGATGGAGGCCGCGAAGGTGAATGCCAGCAGGGCGAAGACGATGCCCACGCGCCCGGCCAGGTCGAAGCCCCAGGCCGGCATCCAGCCCTTGCCCGCGATTTCGAAGATGGCCCAGCCCAGCGCCACGCCGAAGGCGACCAGCATGGCCAGGCCCTCGGCCGCGCCAGGGCGGCGCCAGCCCAGGAAGGCCGCGATGACCAGCAGCAGGCCGCAGACGAGGTGCATGGGCGTGCCGCCGACCGCGACAAGCCAGCCGCCCAGCCCCGCCTGAGCGAGGCCCAGCAGCCCGACCACCAACAGCAGCAACAGGTGAACGACGCGCCACCCCCGTGACACGAAGAACCGGTCGCTCGGTTGCATGGCCATGGATGTCCCCTTCCGCGTTAAGAACACGTAACGCGCCGCAAGCGGGGGCGTTGCAGCGTCAGGCGCGGCGGGGCTCTGGGGTTGCCGGGCGGCGCAGGCGGACCATCACCTCCACCTCGCCCGGGCGTTCGGCCAGCGCCTGGCGCAGCAGGGCCAGCAGCGTCTCGGGCGAGACGTGGAGGTCCACGGTCTGCGCCGTCTCCTCATAGACCAGGTGGGAATGCGGCTCGGGCACCGTGTCGAAGACGGCCTCGCCGCCCGGGCTGGGCAGGCGGCCCAGCAGGCCGTGATCGGCCAGGGTGTCGAGCAGGCGCGCGACCTCGGTGGGCGGGGCCGCGATGCCGGCGGCGGCGGCCATGCGCGCGGCGGCGGCCGCGGTGAAATGCGTCTCGGCGTCGCCGCGCAACAGGGCCAGCAGCCGGGCCATCGGGCCCTGCGCGGGCAGGCCGGCGCGGCGCAGGGCCTCGCGCAGCGTGGCGTCCACGGCATAGGGCATGGCGTGATCCTCCCGGGGCGCCCTTGCTGGGCGGATTGCCCCGCCCTCGCGGCGGGGAGGCCGGGCCTGTGCAACGACAGGCCCGGCCGGGTTTCCGGCTTCGGTGTTGTCCCCGAAGCCGATCGGACGCCCGCCTCAGACCAGGTCGAAGCGGTCCGCGTTCATGACCTTGGTCCAGGCCGCCACGAAGTCCTTCACGAACTTGGCGTGCGCGTCGGACTGGCCATAGACCTCGGCCAGGGCGCGCAGCTGCGAGTTGGAGCCGAAGACCAGGTCCACCCGCGTGCCCGTCCACTTCACCTGCCCGCTCGCGCGGTCCCGGCCCGCATAGGTGCCGGGGTTGTCGGCGGACGGCGCCCAGGCGGTGTTCATGTCGAGCAGGTTGACGAAGAAGTCATTCGTCAGCACGCCCGGCCGCTGGGTGAAGACGCCGTGGCGGGAACCGCCCGCATTGGCGTCCAGCGCGCGCAGCCCACCCACCAGCGCCGTCATTTCCGGCGCGGTGAGACCCAGGAGCTGGGCCTTGTCCACCAGCATCTCCTCCGGGGCCACGGTGAAGTCGCGCTTCTGGTAGTTGCGGAAGCCATCGGCCTCCGGCTCCAGCGGCGCGAAGCTGTCCACGTCGGTCTGCGCGTCGGTGGCATCGGTGCGGCCGGGGGCGAAGGGCACCTCGATGGCGACACCCGCGGCCTTGGCCGCCTGCTCCACGGCCGCGCAGCCGCCCAGCACGATCAGGTCCGCCAGCGAGACCTTCTTGCCGCCGCTGGCCTTGGCGTTGAAGCCGGCCTGGATGGCCTCCAGCTTGCCCAGCACCATCGCGAGCTGCGCGGGGTTGTTGGCTTCCCAGTCCTTCTGGGGTGCCAGGCGGATGCGCGCGCCGTTGGCGCCGCCCCGCTTGTCCGAACCCCGGAAGGTCGAGGCCGAGGCCCAGGCGGTGGCGACCAGCTGCTGCGTCGTCAGGCCGGAGGAGAGGATCTCCGCCTTCAGCGCCGCGATGTCCGCCGCATCCACCAGCGCGTGGTCCACCGCCGGCACGGGGTCCTGCCAGATCAGCTCCTCGGCGGGCACATCCGGGCCGAGGTAGCGGACCTTCGGCCCCATGTCGCGGTGGGTCAGCTTGAACCAGGCGCGGGCGAAGGCATCGGCGAACTGGTCGGGGTTCTTGTGGAACCGCTCGCTGATGGCGCGATAGGCCGGGTCCATCTTCATGGCCATGTCGGCCGTGGTCATCATGGGCGGGTGGCGCTTCGTGGGGTCATGCGCGTCGCGCACCAGCGTCCAGGCCGCCTTGTCGGTGGGGTGCCACTGCCAGGCGCCGGCGGGCGACTTGTGCAGCTCCCACTCGAAGCCCAGCAGCATGTCGAAGTAGCCATTGTCCCACTTCGTGGGCTCGGGGGTCCAGGCGCCCTCGATGCCGCTGGTGATGGTGTCCACGCCCATGCCGCTGCCATGGGTGCTCAGCCAGCCCAGGCCCTGCAGTTCCATCGGCGCGGCCTCGGGCTCGCGGCCCACCAGCGCGGCGTCGCCCGCGCCATGGCACTTGCCGAAGGTGTGGCCGCCGGCCACCAGCGCCACCGTCTCCTCGTCGTTCATCGCCATGCGCGCGAAGGTCTCGCGGATGTCACGGCCGGAGGCGAGGGGGTCGGGCTGGCCGTTCGGGCCCTCGGGGTTCACGTAGATCAGGCCCATCTGCACGGCGGCGAGCGGGTTCTCCAGCTCACGGTCGCCCTGGTAGCGCTTGTCGCCCAGCCAGGTGTCCTCGGTGCCCCAGTAGATGTCCTCCTCGGGCTCCCAGATGTCCACGCGGCCGCCGCCGAAGCCGAAAGGCTTCAGGCCCATGGACTCGATGGCGCAATTGCCGGTGAGGACGAAGAGGTCGGCCCAGGAAATCTTGTTGCCGTACTTCTGCTTGATGGGCCACAGCAGGCGCCGCGCCTTGTCCAGGTTGGCGTTGTCGGGCCAGGAATTCTCGGGCGCGAAGCGGTGCGCGCCATTGCCCGCGCCGCCACGGCCGTCACCGGTGCGGTAGGTGCCGGCGGCGTGCCAGGCCATGCGGATGAAGAAGGCGCCGTAATGGCCGTAGTCGGCCGGCCACCAGGGCTGACTGACGGTCATCAGCGCCATGATGTCGCGCTTCAGCGCCTCGAGGTCGAGCTTCTTGAATTCCTCGGCGTAGCTGAAGGCCTCGCCCATCGGGTTGGACTTGGCGGAATGCTGGCTGAGGATGCGCAGGTTCAGCGCATTGGGCCACCAGTCGCGGTTCGAGCGGCCGGCGAAGGTGGTGTGGCGGGGTGTGGCCCCGTGCATGACCGGGCATTTGCCCGCGGTATTTCCGTCCATGTGTCGCCTCCGTGCTGGCTTCTGCGGTTGATCCGTCGTTGGGACGCGCGCCGCCCGGGTTGGGCCCGTTGCGGCCCGCCCCCCCTGGTGCGGTCTTGCCACAGGCTAGAGGCATCACGAGTATGAAGGGAACCACTTAATCTCAACTGTCGTCATAGATGCCATCTATGGCGCTTGCCATGGCCCCCGCATGAACCTCCGTGACCTCCGCTACATCCTCGCCATCGCCGAGCACGGGCAGTTCAGCCGCGCGGCCGAGGCCTGCGGCATCAGCCAGCCCACGCTGTCCGTGCAGGTCCGCAAGCTGGAGGAGGCGCTGGGCGTCACCCTCTTCGAGCGCGGCGCCAAGAGCGTGGTGCCCACCGATGCCTGCGACCGGCTGCTGGGCCATGTGCGGGGCGCGGTCGCCGAGGCGGATGCCATCCTGGCCGTGGCGCGCGACCTGCGCGACCCGCTGGCGGGTCGGTTCCGGCTGGGCATCATCCCCACGCTGGCGCCCTACCTGCTGCCGCTGATCTTTGCGCCGCTCCGCGAATCCCTGCCCGCCCTGGAGATCGAGCCCTGGGAGGACCAGACGCTGGCCCTGCTGGAGCGGCTGCGGACCCACCAGCTCGACGCCGCGCTTCTCGCCACCGAGGTGGATGGGCCGGATTTGGTCAGCGAGGCGCTGTTTGAGGAACCCTTCCTCGCCGCCCTGCCGCCCGACCACCGGCTGGCGGGGCGCGAACTGGTGGACGAGGCCGAACTCGCCCAGGACATCCTGGTGCTGGCGGACGGGCATTGCCTGCGCGACCAGGCGCTGGCGGCCTGTGGCCAGGCGGGGCTGCTGGGCAGCACGCTGCGCTCGGCCAGCCTCTCCACCCTGCTCAACATGGTGGCGGCCGGCTATGGCACGACGCTGATCCCGGGCCTGGCGGCCGGCGCCGCGCAAGATGCGGGGCTGGTGCTGCGGCCGCTCTCGGCGCGGGCGGGCCGCTGCATCCGCATCGTCTGGCGGGCGGGTTTTCCGCGCCGCGCGGCGGTGGAGGCGGTGGGCCAGGTCATCGCCGCCCGGCTGCGGCCCTTTGCGGAGGGGGCTGCCGCGGGCGCGGTGTGAGGCATCCTTGAGCGGCTGATTCACCGCTCCGGCGATTCCGCCTCCGCGGATCAGGCGCTAGCCTTCCCCTACCAGGACAGGGGAATGGCGCATGTGGGATGTGATCGTGGTGGGCGCGGGCTCGGCCGGGGCGGCGCTGGCGGCACGGCTGTCGGAAGACCCGCGACGCCGCGTGCTGCTGCTGGAGGCCGGGCGCGACTGGCGCCCCGATCAGGCGCCCCAGGCGCTGCGCAGCGCCAACATCATCCCCTTCATGCACGACCCCGCGCACCAGGCGGAATGGCAATGGCCTGGGCTGATGACGCGCCGCACCCGCGCCCAGGCGCCGAAATACTACTGGCGGGGGAAGGCCATGGGCGGTTCCTCCACGGTGAACGCGCAGATCGCGATCCGCGGCGTGGCGGCCGCCTTCGACGCCTGGGCCGAGGCGGGCTGCGAGGGCTGGGCAGCCTCCGACGTGCTGCCGCTGTTCGACCGCATCGAGGATGACGCGGAGTTCGGCCGGCAGGGCGGCCCGCTGCCCGTCTTCCGCATGCCCGTGGCCGAGTGGGGCGCGGTGGATCTTGGCTTCCGCGATGCGGCGCTCGCCGAGGGCCATCCCTGGATGGCCAACCTCAACGCGCCCGAGGGCGAGGGCGTGGCCTGCAACCCCATCAACCTGCGCAACGGCCAACGCGTCACCACCCATGACGGCTATATCGAGCCCGCGCGCGGCCGCCCGAACCTCGCCATCCGCGGCGAGGCGATGGTGGACCGCGTGCTCTTCGACGGCGCCCGCGCGCGCGGCGTGCGGGTGCGCTTCGGCAACGGCCCGTGGGAGGAGGTGGCGGGGCGCGAGGTGGTGCTGTGTGCCGGCGCCATCCACAGCCCCTGTCTGCTGATGCGCAGCGGCATCGGCCCGGCGGAGGCGCTGCGCGCGCTGGGCATTCCGGTGCTGCGCGACAATGCCGCCGTGGGGCGGCATTTCATGGACCACCCGGTGCTGCGCGCGAACCTCGCCCTGAAGCCCGAGCACCGCGCGGCAGGCCTGGATGCGCGGCACACCAATGCCTGCCTGACCTATTCCAGCGGGCTCGGCGGCGGCGGTGTGCGGGACATGATCATGGTGGCCTACAACCATCGCGGCCTGGATGCGTCGGGCATCGGCCCGATGGGGGCGGTGGCGGTGGGACTCTACGACGCCTTCTCGCGCGGCGAGGTGCGCCTCATCTCCGCCGACCCGGAGGCGCAGCCGGAGGTGGAGGAGAACATGCTCGACCATCCCGCCGACCGGCTGCGGATGCGCGACGGCATCCGGCGGCTGGCACGGCTTTGCGCCCAGCCGGCGCTGGCGGGGCTGGCGGAGGCCATCACCTTCAGCGAGACGGCGCTTTCCATGGAGGAAGCCGCCGTGCTGCCCGATGACGCGCTGGATGCGCTGATGCTGGAACACGCGAGCGACATCCAGCACGCCGCCGGCACCTGCCGCATGACCGCGCACGAGGATCCGCGCGGCGTGGTGGACCCGGATCTGCGGGTGCGTGGCGTGGAGGGGTTGCGCGTCGCCGACGCCTCCAT
Organism: Roseococcus suduntuyensis; assembly: GCF_014196305.1. Taxonomy (GTDB): domain Bacteria; phylum Pseudomonadota; class Alphaproteobacteria; order Acetobacterales; family Acetobacteraceae; genus Roseococcus; species Roseococcus suduntuyensis. The sequence continues at coordinate 133,507 of NZ_JACIDJ010000001.1, read as the reverse complement.
CATGCCCACGGATTGCCGCGCCAACCTGCACTTCACCTGCGTGATGATCGGTGAGATGGCGGCGCGGCGCATCGCACAAGACAAGGGAAGGACAACGCCATGATCGAGGACCGGAAGATCACGCTGGGCCCGGGGCTCGTCTTCGACGTGTTCCTGGCCGGACCCGGGGACGCGCCGCTCGTGCTGCTGCTGCACGGCTTCGCCGTGTCACGCCACCTGTTCGACAAGCAGTTGCCCGCGCTGGCCGAGGCCGGCTATCGCGCCGCGGCGCCCAGCCAGCGCGGCTATTCGCCGGGCGCGCGGCCGGACACCACGCGGCACGCGAACTACGACATCGAGAAGCTGGTCGGCGATGCCATCGCCATGGCCGAGGCGCTGGCGCCGGGACGGCGCTTCCATCTGGTCGGCCATGACTGGGGCGGCAGCCTCGCCTGGGACATCGCGACGCGGGTGCCGGAGCGGCTGGCCTCGCTGACCATGCTCTCGCGCCCGCATCCCGGCGCCTTCGCCCGTGCCATGCGCGAGGACCCGGACCAGCCCCACCGCTCGCGCCACCACAAGGCCTTCCAGGAGGCCGATGCGGTGCCGAAGCTGCTGGCCGACAACGCCGCATGGCTGCGCACCCGCCATGCCGCCCAGGGCATCCCGCCCGAGGCGACGGAGAAGCACCTGGCCGTGATCGGCCATGCGGAGACGTTGGAGGCGGCGCTCGCCTGGTATCGCGCGCGCGGCCGCGTCTATCGCGACATCGGGAAGGTGAAGGTGCCCACGCTCTTCATCTGGGGTGATGCGGATGACACGGTGGGTCGCATGGCGGCGGAGGGCACGGCGGCGTTCATCGAGGCGCCCTATCGCTTCGAGGTGCTGGCGGGCGGCGGCCACTACACGCCCGACCAGATGCCGGAGCGCGTGACGGCGCTGCTGCTGGAGCACCTGCGCGCCTATCCGGTGTAGAGCGTTACTGAGCGGCTGATTCACGGCTTCGGAGATTCCACCGAAGCCGATCAGACGCTAGAGCGGGATGCGTTGAGGTGGAATCACCGAGAACGCTGAATCCCGCTCTCAACAAAGGTTAGAGCAGGCTACGTGAACGCATGTGAACGCAGCATGCTCTAGCTCCGCAGCCCCGGTGCCTCCTGCCCCGTGCGTGCCACGTATTCCGTGTAGCCGCCGCCGTAATCGTGCACGCCATCCGGCGTGACTTCCAGGATGCGGTTGGACAGCGCCGCCAGGAAGCGCCGGTCGTGCGAGACGAAGAGCATGGTGCCCTCGTATTCCGCCAACGCCGCGATCAGCATGTCCTTGGTCGCCATGTCCAGATGGTTGGTCGGCTCGTCCAGCACGATGAAGTTGGGCGGGTCGAACAGCATGCGCGCCATCACCAGCCGCGCCTTCTCGCCGCCCGAGAGCACGCGGCAGCGCTTGTCCACATCATCGCCCGGGAAGCCGAAGGCGCCGGCCACGCCGCGCAGCGCGGCCTGGTTCGCGCGGGGGAACTCATCCTCCAGCGATTGCAGCACGGTGCGTTCGCCATCCAGCAATTCCATGGCGTGCTGCGCGAAATAGGCCATCTTCACGCTGCCGCCGAGCGCCACGCTGCCCGTGTCCGGCGCCAGGTGCCCCGTGGCCAGCTTCAGCAGCGTGGACTTGCCCGCGCCATTGGTGCCCAGCACCGCGCAGCGCTCGCGTCGGCGCAGCAGGAAATCGAGGCCCTCATAGATCACGCGCGAACCGTAGCGCTTGTGCACGCCCTTGAGGTTCACCACGTCATCGCCCGAGCGCGGGGCAGGCTGGAATTCGAAGCTGATGGCCTGGCGGCGGCGCGGCGGCTCCACGCGCTCGATCTTGTCGAGCTTCTTCACGCGGCTCTGCACCTGGGCCGCGTGCGAGGCGCGGGCCTTGAAGCGCTCGATGAACTTGATCTCCTTGGCCAGCATGGCCTGCTGGCGCTCGAACTGCGCCTGCTGCTGGCGCTCGGCCATGGCGCGCTGGGCCTCGTAGAATTCGTAGTCGCCGGCATAGCTGGTCAGGCTGCCGCCATCGATCTCGATGATCTTGTTGACGATGCGGTTCATGAACTCGCGGTCGTGCGAGGTCATCAGCAGGGCGCCGTCATAGCCGCCCAGGAAATTCTCCAGCCAGATCAGGCTTTCCAGGTCCAGGTGGTTCGAGGGTTCGTCCAGCAGCATCACGTCCGGGCGCATCAGCAGGATGCGGGCGAGCGCCACGCGCATCTTCCACCCGCCGGAGAGCTTGCCGACATCGCCCTCCATCATCTCCTGGCTGAAACCGAGCCCGTCCAGCACCTCCCGCGCGCGGCCTTCCAGCGCATAGCCGCCCAGCTCCTCGAAGCGGGCCTGCACCTCGCCGAAGCGTTCCAGCACGGCGTCGAAATCCGTGGTGTCGGGGTCGGCGAGGGCGGCTTCGAGGTCGCGCAGCTCGGCGGCGACGGCACTGACATCGCCCGCGCCCTCCATCACCTCGGCCACGGCGCTGCGGCCGGACATCTCGCCCACATCCTGGCTGAAGAAGCCGATGGTGACGCCGCGGTCCACCAGCACCAGGCCCTCGTCGGGCGGTTCCTTGCTGGTGATCATGCGGAACAGCGTGGTCTTGCCCGCGCCGTTGGGGCCGACCAGGCCGATCTTCTCGCCGCGCTGCAGGGCCGCGGAGGTCTCGATGAACAGCAGCTGCCGTCCGTTCTGCTTGCTGATGTTGTCGAGGCGGATCATGGGGTGGCGCGTGGCTCCGGCAATGGCGGGCCGCTTATGGCATGGCCCGCCGGCTCAGGCGACCGAGCCCCCGTGCCAGCGCAGATGGAGGGCGGGCAGCTCCATCTGCGCCCGCAGACCCTCCGGCCGCCAATCCAGGTGCATCTCCCCGCCGAGCTGCCGGCGCATGGTGGCCTCGATCAGCGTGGCGCCGAAGCCACGCCGTTTGGGCGGCCCGGCCACGGGTGGCCCGCCCCGCTCATGCCAGGACAGCAGCAGGCCGCCCGACGGGCTGCGCCGCCATTCCACATCCACCTCGCCCCCGGGCACCGAGAGCGCCCCGTGCTTGGCCGCGTTGGTCGTCAGCTCGTGCAGCGTCATGGCCAGTGGCTGCACGGCGGCCGGCGCCAGTTCCACCTCCGGCCCCGCCACTTGGATGCGCCCGCGCAGCTCGTCCGCCGCCTTGTCCTGGTAGGGCGCCAGCTCGGCCTCCAGCACGACGGCGAGGGAGGCCCCCTTCCAGCTCTCGCGCGCCAGCAGCGTGTGGGCGCGGGCCAGCGCCGTGATGCGGCCGGACACCGCGGCGCGGAAGGCCGCGGGGTCCTCCGCGCGGGTCAGCGCCACGACCGACTGCGCGACGGCCAGCGCGTTCTTGGCGCGGTGGTCCACCTCATGCGCCAGCAGCGCCTGGCGCTCCTCGCCCTCCTTGCGGGCGGTGATGTCGATGACCACGCCGGGGAAGCGTGCGGGCTTCCCCGAGAGGTCATGGTAGCAGCGGCCGCGCGCCACCACCCAGCGGATGCGCCCCTGGGCGTCCACCACCCGGTGTTCGGCCGCGTAGTCGCCATGGGAGTTCGGGCGGATGGCCTCGTCCAGCAGCGCATGGACGCGCGCCTGGTCGTCGGGATGGATGCCGGCCAGGAATTCCTCCACCGGCACCCCCTCGGCGGCGCGCGCCGGCGGGACGCCGAAGAGGCTGGCATAGCCCGCATCGGCGATCATGCCGCCGTTGGGCACGTCCCAGTCCCAGGTGCCGATGCCGCCCGCGGCTTGCAGGGCGAAGCGGAAGCGCTCCTCGCTGGCGCGCAGCGCCTCCTCCGCCTCCCGCCGCGCGGTCACGTCGCGCGAGGTGCCGGCCGCGCGCAGCGGCGCGCCGGTCTCGGGGTCGGTCTCGACCAGCACGCCATAGCTTTCCATGTGCAGCCAGCCCTGGCCGTCGGGCCGGCGCACGCGGTATTCCATGCGGTATCGGGTGGTGTGCCCGTTGGCGAGGAGGTTGAAGGTCTCGCGCACACGGGCCGCATCCTCGGGATGCACCACCTTGGAGAAGAAGTCCTCCACCGTGTACCCCGCGAGCGGCAGGCCGGGCCGGGGCGGGATCACGCGGCCCTCGCGCGACATGGTGCCGGTGCGCAGATCCACCTCCCAGCTGCCCAGCCCCGCGACCTCCATCGCCATGCGCAGCCGGGCCTCGCTGGTCGCGAGCGCGGCTTCGGTCTTGCGCTGCTCGGTCACGTCGAGCGCGATGGCATAGAGCAGGGGCCGTCCGTCCAGTTCCAGCGGCACCGTCGTCACCAGCACGTCGCGCATGGTGCCGTCGCGGTGGCGGTGGCGCGTCTCGCGCGGGCCGCCGGCGCCACGCGGGCGGGGCGCGCCGTGGCGCGGGCCGGCGTCGAGATCGGTGAGAAACATGCCCCGCAGCGTCTCCGGCGGGTGGCCCAGCATGGCCGTCGCGGTGGCGTTGCAGTCCAGGATGCGGCGCGTGACGGCGTCCGCGAGGTAGGCGGCCACGGGCGCCGACTGGAACAGCGCGCGGGAACGCGCCTCGGCCGAGGCCAGCGCCTCCGCCGCCGCGCGGGCCGCGCCCACATCGGTGAAGGCGCAGACCGCGAAGGCGATCTCGCCCATGGCGTCGCGGATCGGCGCGGCACTGACCTCGAGCCAGGTCGCCTCGCCATTGCCGCGCTCGTAGCGCATGTGCTGGCCATCCACGCATTCGCCGAAGAGCAGCGCCCGGAGGATGGGGAAATCCTCCGGCCGGTAGGGCGTGCCGTCGGGGTGCGCGGCGGGATATTGCCGGTAGGCTTCCAGCTCCGGCGTTTCCGCCAGTTCGTGGCCCAGGATGCGCTCGGCCCGGGCGTTGTGGAACATCAGGCGGCCCGTGGGCGCCTCGGCGATGCTGATGCCCACGGGCAACTGCTCCAGCACCTGGCGCAGCCTTTCCTCGCTCTGCTGGCGGACCTGCAGCAGGGCGGCGGCATCCTCGGCGCGGCGGCGCAGCGCGGCCTCCGCGCCGGCGAAGCCCAGGCGCAGCTCCTCCAGCTCCCGGATGGCGGTGGGGACCAAGGCCGGAGGAGCAGGGAACGGCCCTTCGGGCCCCGGGGCCATGGTCTCGCGCGCGATGGCGCGGGCATGGGCGGCCAGCGCGCGCGCGGGGCCCAGCAATTGCCGGCCCAGCAGCCAGGCCAGCAGCCCGGTGAGTGCGGCCGCGACCAGCCCGCCCACCAACAGCCATTGGGCGGGCGCGCGCAGCATGGCCAGGTGGGCATCGAGCGGCACACCCAGCGTCAGCGTCCATCCCGGCAGCCCCGGGATGCCGGTGACGCCCAGAAGCCAGGGCGCGCCATCGGCGTCCCTGGCGGGGAAGGCCGCCGCTCCGCCCTCCTGCCAGGTGGCGTCGGCGGGACGCGTGACGCCCGCGGCGCCGCGCCCTGCCTCGGCCACCCGTTGCCCCGCCGCGTCGGCGACGATGATGAACCCCCCGGTCGGGACCATGTGGGCGCTGACACGCTCCCGCAGGGCGTTGGGTGGCAGGGTGGCGCCCAGGAGGCCCAAAGGCCGCCCCTGCTCTCCCACCAGCGGCAGGAAGAACGCAAGCCGCGCCCCATCCGGCCGATCCGCGAAGAGGAGGTCACTGACCGTGACGGCGTTGGTGGCCAGCGCGCGGGCCGCGGCCGCGGGCGCAAGCTGGTATGGCGGGATCTCGCCGGGGGCGGCGTTGATGCGGAGCCATTCGCGCCCGTCCAGATCGGTGAGGGAGAGAAGGGCGCCGAGCCGCGCCGTAAGCTGCCGGGCATGGGCGGTGAAGTGGGTCAGGTTGTCGGGATCGGGGCCGGTGTCGCGCATTGCGGAGAGAAGAGGGTCGGTGGCGAGGCCCTCCAGCACCGTGCGGGTCAGCGCGACATCCTGCTCCACCGCCATGGCGAAGGTATGCGCGACGCGGCCGACGCGGTCATCGAGCCCCCCCCGCACCCCTTCGGCCGCGATCCAGGCCGCGACCATCGTCAGCAGCACGACGGGCAGCACGGCCGCCAGGACGAGGCCCAGCAGCCATGTGCCGACGCCCACCTGCAGGCGCGCGGAAGGGGGCTCGGCCCGCGGCGCGGCCGCGCCGGGTGGGAGGTCGGGCGGCGTCAGCGGCAGGGCGCGCGTCCGGGCGGAAGGCGGGTCGGCGCAGGTATCATGGAAGGTTCGACGAAAAGCCTGGCGTCATGCTTGGCCACCTCTCCCCTGGGCTTGCTTGCTAATATTATCCACCGACCAGACATCTTGGGAAATGGTGGGTTGGCACGGAAAGGGAAGGTCAAACCTCCGGCAGGGGGAAGATCGCGCCGGACGCGCCGTTCCCCTCGGCGCCCGCCGCCCCGCGCATCACAAGGGCGCGCGGCCCCGCGGGCGTGACAAGGCGGAACCGCACGTCACGTGCGATTGTCTCCGCGCAGGCGGCGCGCAGCCCGGCGCGCAGCCCCGCCTGATCCTCCTCATGCACCCGTGCCAGCAGGGTGGCGAGGGTGGTCGGGCCCTCGGGCATGCCCAGCAGGGACTGCGCCCCGGCATCCAGGCGCAGCGCGTCGCGCTTGCGGTGGAAGCTCCAGAGGCCGATGCCCGCGGCTGCCAGCGCCGCCTCGGTCGGGAAGGGGAGGCTGGCCGGCATGGGCAACAATGCCGAAAGGGCATCCGCCAGCTCGGGCGCCGAATGCGGCTTCTGCACGGAGGGGTGGTGGCGGTAGCCCTCCTCGATGCTGTCGGCGCTGTAGGCGGTGGAGAAGACGAAGGGCAGGCCGCGCCGCACCAGCGCATCGGCCACCGGATAGCACTTCTCGCGGTTGAGGTTCACGTCGAGCACCGCGGCGTCGATTCCCTCGCGGCCGATGAGGTCCAGCGCCTCGGCCACGCCCGCCGCCGGGCCCACCACCTGGCAGCCATAGGAGGTCAGCATGTCCTGCAACGCCCAGGCCAGGATCACCTCGTCCTCGACGATCAGGATGCGTTGCCCCGCGAGGCGTTCGGTCATGGAGTCCTCCCATCCGCCCGCAGAGGCAGGGTGATGTCGCACACGAGACCCGTGGCCTCCAGGTTGAGCGTCGCGGTGCCGCCCAGCCCGTGCTGCACGCCGCCTTCGATGAGCCGCATGCCGAAGCCCTTTTCGTAGAGCGGTTTCATGCGGGGGCCGCCCGCCTCCTGCCAGCGCAGGGCCAGCAGTCCGCCGCGCGGCGGCGAGCGGACCGACCATTGGATGCGAACAACGCCATCATCTCCTGACAACGCCCCGTGGCGCACCGCGTTGACCGCAAGTTCGTGCAAGGCCATGGCGGTGGTCAGCGCGACATTGGTGGGCAGGCGCACATCCTCGCCCTCCAGCACCAGCCGTTCGGCCAGGTTGCGCGGGATGGTGGGCGGCTGGAGCGCCACGCCCAGCACCTGGCGCAGGGTGATGTGGCCGTCCATCTCGTCACGCAGCATGGCCTGGGCGCGGGAGAAGGCGAGGACGCGCCCCGTCAGCGTCTCCACCACCGCACCGGGCGCCTTGCCGCGCAGGCTGTGGCGGATCATTTCCAGCACGGCGGAGAACATGTTCTGCGTGCGGTGGTTCATCTCCACCAGCAGCAGGCGCATCCGGTCCATGTCCTGATGCTGCGGCGTGACGTCCTGCATGGCGAGCACGCGGTGGCCGGGCACGCCCTCCTCGCCCGGCAGGGTGGTGATGGACAGCGTGGCCCAGAAGGTGGTCCCGTCCTTGCGGCGGAAGCAGTATTCCGTGGGGCCGCCGGGCATGCCGGTATCGGCGTGCGTCAGCCCTTCCTCCAGGCTGGTGTCGCCCTTGCGGCCGAGCAGGCCGCAGAGCGCGCGCCCTTCCAGCTCGGCCGGGGTGAAGCCGCTCAGCGCGCCGAAGGCCGCGTTGGCGAAGAGGATGCTGGCGCCGGCCCCGCCTTGCAGCACCACCACCGGCAGGCGCAGCCCCTCGGTCGCGCCGCGCAGGAGTTCGGGCGTGGCGCATGGCGCGGGGGGCGGGGGCCGTCCCTGACGCTTGGCACGCTCCTGCATGACCTCTCCCACCGGAATGGTCGCCGCCGTCATGATGCGTCGCGGGATGCGCCACAAGATGCGACTGGGCGACGCGAGTTGACCAAAAGAGTTACAATGTCAACCATAGGGCATGCCCCGGTATGGGATGCAAGACAGATCACAGCGGAGCAAGGCGGCATGAGCATTCACGGCAACGCCGCCTTCGCGCGGGACCTGATCGGCTATGGAGCGAATCCGCCACACCCGCGCTGGCCGGGGGGTGCGCGCATCGCGGTCAACTTCGTGATGAACTACGAGGAGGGTTCCGAACCTTCCTTCATGGACAATGATGGCCGGTCGGAGGTGGGGCTGACGGAAATGGCGGCCTCGCCCGTGCCGGCGGGCCAGCGCGACCTCGCGGCCGAGGGCATGTTCGAATACGGCGTGCGGGTGGGGTTCTGGCGGGTGATGCGCCTCTTCGCCGAGCGCCGCCTGCCCATGACCATCTTCGCCTGCGCCCTGGCCCTGGAGCGCCACCCACCCGCCGCCGCCGCCATCCGCGAGGCGGGGCACGACATCTGCTGCCATGGCTGGCGTTGGATCGAGCATTTCAAGCTGACGCGGGAGGAGGAGCGCGAGCATATCCGCCTCGCGGTGGAGAGCCTGACGCGCAGCACCGGCAACCGCCCGCTGGGCTGGTATTGCCGCTATGGACCCAGCGTGAACACCCGCGCGCTGCTGGCCGAGGAGGGGGGCTTTCTCTACGACAGCGACGCCTACAATGACGAGCTGCCCTATTGGGTGCTGCAGGACGGCAAGCCCGTGCTGGTCGTGCCCTATTCGCTGGTGACCAATGACGCGAAGTTCGGGCGCGGCCCGTTCAGCACGGCCGATGACTACTTCACCTTCCTGCGCGACCAGTTCGACATGCTCTACGCCGAGGGCGCCACGCAGCCCAAGATGATGTCCTGCGGGCTGCACCTGCGCCTGATCGGCCACCCGGCGCGGGCCGTGGGGCTGGCGCGCTTCCTGGACTACATCCGTGGCCATGAGGGCGTGTGGGTGGCGCGGCGCATCGAGATCGCGGAGCATTGGCGCCGCACCTTCCCGTACCAGCCCGGCATGGAGCAGATGGCGCGGGTGGGGCCGTAGGCGGGAGGGGCGCTAACGCGGCCTGAGCCCGCCCTGTTCCAGGATGAAATCCGCGATCTCGGCCACGCCGTGATCCACCTTCAGGTTGGTGAAGATGAAGGGCCGCGCGCCGCGCATCTTGCGCGCGTCGCGGTCCATCACCGACAGGTCCGCGCCCACCAGCGGGGCGAGATCTATCTTGTTGATGACCAGCAAATCCGAGCGCGTGATGCCCGGGCCGCCCTTGCGGGGAATCTTGTCGCCGGCGCTGACGTCAATGACGTAGATGGTCAGGTCCGCGAGTTCCGGGCTGAAGGTGGCGGCCAGGTTGTCACCGCCGCTCTCGATGAACAGCACTTCCAGCAGCGGGAAGCGCGCGTTCATGTCGTCCACCGCCGCGAGGTTGATGGAGGCGTCCTCGCGGATGGCGGTGTGCGGGCAGCCGCCGGTCTCCACACCCATGATGCGCTCGGGCGCCAATGCACCGGCGCGCGTGAGGAACTCGGCGTCCTCCTTGGTGTAGATGTCGTTGGTGATGGCCGCGATGTCGTGCGTCTTGGACAGCAGGCGGCAGAGGCGCTCCACCAGCGCCGTCTTGCCGGAGCCCACCGGGCCGCCCACGCCCACGCGCAACGGGCCATTCGGGGTGCTTGGGGTCATGAGCGGAAGAGCCTCGTGTATTGGGTTTCGTGGCGCATGGAGAGAATGTCCAGCAGCGGCGCGGAGGTGGCCAGCGCGTCGCGGTCGGTCGCTTCGGCGGCGTGCGCGGCGGCGGTGACGACGGGCCCGAGCGCGGCGGTGACGCGCTGCCCGTCGGTCTGGCCCAGAGGCACCAGACGCACGCCCGCGCTGACCAGGTTCGCCGCGAAGCCGTGCAGATAGGCCAGCAGGGCCGGCCGCCGCGCCAGCCCCGCGAAGCCCGCCGCCGCACCGAAGGCGACTGCATGCGTCAGCCGGCCGCGATGCCGGGCGGCGAAGGCGGCGAAGCGTGGATCGGGCCAGGTGGTGGCGGTGACGGAGGCGAAGCTGCCGCCCTGTTGCGTGGCTTCCAGCGCGTGCTCGGCGGTGCCGCGCCAGGCGAAGGCGTCCTCGGCCACGGCATCGAGTGCGACATCGCCGCTGGCGGCGTGGGCAGCATCTTCGCTGGCGGCGTGGGCGACATCTTCGCCGGCCGCGTCATGGGCGGCGCACAGCATCACCCCATCCACATGCCCCGCCCCGCGCATCAGCACGGTGGTGATGTAGGCGGTGAGTGCCGGTGCATTGGGGATGCGCCCCTCCTCCACCGCCATCTCAATGCCATGGCTGTAGCTGAACCCGCCCACCGGATAGGCGGGCGAGGTCCAGGCGAGGAGGCGGAAGAAATCGCCCTCTGGCAGGTCCATGCGGTCAGTCGTGGTGGTGATGATGGTGCCCGTCGCCATGGTGATGGTCGCCATGCCCGTGGTGGTGCTGGTGGGCGCTGCGGTTGTGCTCGCCATAGGCGCCGCCCTCGGGGTTGAAGGGCGCGCGCACGCGCGAGATCACGGCGCCCATGCCGCGCAGCATGTCCTCGATGACATGGTCCTCGCGGATCAGGATGCGGTCCTGATGGAGTTCCGCGGGCAAATGCCGGTTGCCGAGATGCCAGGCGATCCGCATCAGCGGCATGGAGGCGCCGGCGCGCACCTCCACCAGCGGCTCGTCGGCGGCGCGCACCAGGATCACGCGGCCATCCTCCAGTTCCAGCCCATCGCCGTCGCGCAGCACCTGGGCTTCCGTGAGGTCCAGGATGAAGGCGATGCCGCCCGCCGTCTCATAGCGCTTGCGGCGGCGGAAGCGGTCGTCGAAGTCGAGGCGCACCTCGCCATCAGGGGTGAAGCTGCCGGCGGGCTTCACGCCGCGGGCGCGCGGGAGCATGTCGTGCATGGCGTGTCCTTCGTCAGAACAGGAAATAGCGCTGCGCCATGGGCAGCACCTTGGCGGGTTCGCAGATCAGCAATTCGCCATCGGCGCGGACCTCGTAGGTCTCGGGGTTCACCTCCATGCGCGGTGTGGCGCCGTTCAGCACCATGTCGCGCTTGGAGATGCCGCCGCGCGTGTTGCCCACCGCCAGCAGCGGCCGTTGCAGACCCAGCGCGCGGCCCACATCGGCCTCCAGCGCGGCACCCGAGACGAAGGTGACCGAACCCAGCGTCATCGCCCGCCCATAGCTGCCGAACATCGGCCGGTAATGCACGGGTTGCGGCGTGGGGATGGAGGCGTTGGGGTCGCCCATTGGGGCCATCGCGATGCTGCCGCCCTTGAGGATCATGTCCGGCTTCACGCCGAAGAAGGCGGGCGACCACAGCACGAGGTCGGCCAGCTTACCCACCTCCACGCTGCCCACATGCTGCGCGATGCCCTGCGCGATGGCCGGGTTGATGGTGTATTTGGCGATGTAGCGGCGGCAGCGGAGATTGTCGTTCTCGCCCGTTTCGCCGGGCAGGCGGCCGCGCTGCACCTTCATCTTGTGGGCGGTCTGCCAGGTGCGGATGATGACCTCGCCCACGCGGCCCATCGCCTGGCTGTCGGACGACATCATGGAGATGGCGCCGATGTCGTGCAGGATGTCCTCGGCCGCGATGGTCTCGCGCCGGATGCGGCTTTCCGCGAAGGCCACGTCCTCCGGAATGCGCGCGTCGAGGTGATGGCAGACCATGAGCATGTCCAGATGCTCGTCCACCGTGTTCACCGTGTAGGGCATGGTGGGGTTGGTGCTGCTGGGCAGCACGTTCGCCTCGCCCACCAGGCGCAGGATATCCGGCGCATGGCCACCGCCCGCGCCCTCGGTGTGGAAGGCGTGGATGGTGCGGCCCTCGAAGGCGGCGATGGTGTCATCCACGAAGCCGCTCTCGTTCAGCGTGTCGGTGTGGATGGCCACCTGCACGTCGAAGCGGTCGGCGACACTCAAGCAGTTGCGGATGGCCTGGGGCGTGGTGCCCCAATCCTCGTGCAGCTTGAAGCCGGCGGCCCCGGCGCGGACCTGTTCCTCCAGCGCGGCGGGCAGGGCGGCGTTGCCTTTGCCGAGGAAACCCAAATTCATCGGGAAGGCCTCGGCCGCCTGCAGCATGCGGGCGATGTGCCAGGGGCCGGGCGTGACCGTGGTGGCCAGCGTGCCGTGGGCGGGGCCGGTGCCGCCGCCGAACATGGTGGTGATGCCCGAGGCAAGCGCCTCCTCGATCTGCTGCGGGCAGATGAAGTGGATATGCGCGTCCATGCCGCCGGCGGTGAGGATCTTGCCCTCGCCCGCGATGATCTCGGTGCCCGGGCCGATGATGATGTCCACGCCGGGCTGCGTGTCCGGGTTGCCCGCCTTGCCGATGGCGCTGATGCGCCCATCGCGCAGCGCCACATCGGCCTTCACCACGCCCCAGTGGTCGAGGATGAGGGCATTGGTGATGACGGTATCGGCCGAGCCCTCCGCGCGCGTGCGCTGGGACTGGCCCATGCCGTCGCGGATCACCTTGCCGCCGCCGAACTTCACCTCCTCGCCATGGGTGGTGAAGTCCTTCTCGACCTCGATGAACAATTCGGTGTCGGCCAGGCGCACGCGGTCGCCCACGGTGGGGCCATACATTCCGGCATAGGCGCTGCGGGAGAGGCGGCTCACAGCGCGCCCTCCACATTGCCGCGGAAGCCGTGCGCGATGCGCGCCCCGCGCAGGGGCAATAGCTTCACGCGCCGGCTCTGGCCGGGTTCAAAGCGCACCGCCGTCCCGGCCGGGATGTCCAGCCGCTGGCCCCGCGCGGCGGCGCGGTCGAAATCCAGTGCCGGGTTGGTCTCGAAGAAATGGTAGTGACTGCCGACCTGGATGGGCCGGTCGCCGGTGTTCGCCACGTCGAGTTCCGTCACGGGCTGGCCCGCATTCAGCTCGATCTCGCCGGGGGCGCAGATCACCTCGCCTGGAATCATGCGCCTGGCCCTCAGCGGATGGGGTTGTGGACGGTGACGAGCTTGGTGCCGTCGGGGAAGGTCGCTTCCACCTGGATGTCGTGGATCATCTCGGCCACGCCCTCCATGCACTGGTCGCGCCGCAGCACCTCGCCGCCCGCGGCCATGAGGTCGGCCACGGAACGGCCGTCCCGCGCCCCCTCCACCACGAAATCCGTGATGAGGGCGATGGCCTCGGGGTGGTTGAGCTTCACGCCGCGCTCCAACCGCCTTCGCGCCACCTGGGCGGCCATGGCGACGAGCAGCTTGTCTTTCTCACGGGGCGTCAGTTGCATCGCAGCATCATGGAACGTTCGGTGTCAGCACGTCCACAGTCTCGGCAAGGTGGCGGGGCGGCCGAGGGCGGCGGCGCGCAGGGCCGGGATGGCGGCGGTGATGCCGGCCCGCACGGCACCCGCCGTGCCCAGGAAGCGCAGCAGCAGCAGGCCGGGGCGGGGCAGGCTGGCCTGGCCGCCCGTCAGGTCGCGGGCCAACTCCCTGTGGCGGGCGGCGTCGGGGTGGGCCAGCAGCATCAGCCCCAGGGCCTCGGCGCCGTCCAGGGCGTGGGGGGCGTCGCGGGCGGCCGCGTCCAGCGCGAGCGCATCGGCCCAGGCCAGGCGGCCGTCCAGGTGCAGGCGCCAGGCCTCGCGCGCCGCGCCGCGCCGCCAGGCCTCGCCGCGCGCGATACGGCCCAGCACGAGGGATTCGCAGGCCAGCAGCGTGGCGCCGGGGGCCACATGCGCCTCGGTGCGGCGGTCGAGGCGGGCGCCGTCGAAGAGAATCGCTTCTTGTGGCAGGTATTCCAGCGCGGCGCCCTCACCGACCTCGATCCGGGTCCGTAGCGACGCCGTGGGGCCGAGGCTGGCATAGAGCTTCTCCGCCGCCGGGGTCGTGACCAGGGCCTGGGCGCCCGGCGCCAGTACCAGCTCCGCCCGCAGCGCATCGCCCCCCGCCAGCCCGCCCGCCGTGTTCACCAGCGCGGCCTGCAGGGGCTCCCCGGGCTCGGGCGTGGGGAAGAGCAGGCGCAGCGGCGCCTTCTGGTAGAGGCGCATGATGCCGCCGGGGCCGATTTCCAGCCTGGCCTCCCCCTCGGCCCTTTGATGGCGCGCATCCGATTCCCGCATGGGTCCAGCGTGGCCGCGGGCGCGCAGGCATGGCAACATGGGAGCATGCTCTATGTGACGCTTGGCGCGCAGCGCTACCGGATCGAACGCCCCTGGGGCGACCTTCCCACCGACATGGGCGGCGTGACCGACGTCGCGACCGACGCCGAAGGCCGCATCTATGTCGGGCTGCGGCGGGATTCCTACACCTCTGGCCCCGGCCCCACCGTCATCGTGCTGGACGCCATGGGCCAGCGCATCGGCGCCTTCGGCGAGGAGGTGGCGGACCTGCACATGCTGGACGTGGCCCCCGATGGCCTGATCCATGTGGTGGACCGCGACGCGCACGAGATCATCGCCTTCGACCGCGAGGGCGTGGTCCGCCGGCGCCTGGGCACCCGCCACCAGGCCGGCCAGCCCTTCAACTCCCCCTGCGATATAGGCTTCGCGCCGGATGGAACGGCCTATGTGGCCGATGGCTACGCGGCCTCCCGCGTACATGTCTTCGCGCCCGACGGCACGCCGCAGGGCGGCTGGGGCACGCCCGGCCAGCGGGCGGGCGAGTTTTCCACCCCCCATTCCGTCCGCGTGGGCATGGAGGGCGAGGTGGCGGTGACCGACCGCGAGAACAACCGCGTGCAGGTCTTCACCGCCGAGGGCCGCTTCCTCCGCTCCCTCTATCTTCTGCACAAGCCCATGGCCGTGACGGCCGACGCCGAGGGGAACTGGTGGGTGACCGACCAGGTGCCCAGCCTCTCGGTCTTTTCCCGCCAGGGGGTGCTGCTGTCCAAGGCGCGGGCCGTGCTGAACGGGGCGCATGGCATGGCGCTGCACCCCGATGGCAGCGTGCTGCTGGCGGAGATGACGCCCTCGCGGTTGACGCGGCTGGTGCCGGACTGAGGGCGGCCGCTCAGAACCCGATGGGCTGGCCCCGCAGGGGCGGCGCCTGGGTGGCTGGCGCCGCCTTGCCGGGTGGGACGTCGGGGCCGGGTGGGCCAGAGGGCGGGCCAGAGGGGGCAGGCGCGGAAAAGGGCTGGCTGGGCTGACCCGGCGGCGTGGGTGCCCCCCCGAAGGGCTGCGTCGGCTCATTGCCATGTGAGCGCATGCAGGTCACCAGCCGCGCCATCGCCTCCGAGGAGCCATTCAGGCTCACCGACCACTCCGGCTCGTTGCCCTGCGGGAAAGTCAGCGTCAGGCGGCTGCCGTTGCGGAACTCCGCCTCGAAGCGCGACAGGCCCGAGCGCAGGGTCCAGTGCGCGGAACGGCCCTGGCCGGTCGCCTGCGGCGCGGTCCAGCCCGCCCCCTGGTCGATCCGCATGTTGATCTGCATCCGCGTGCCCTGCGGAATGGTCCAGCTCGCCTTGTGGGCCTGGAACAGGATGAAGTTGGTGTTCCGCACGTGCTGGATGTGCAGCCGGCGCCCCTCGGCGCCCGAGGCCACCATTCCGCAGACATCACGACCGGCCGGCGTCACCATCGCATAGACGGTCCAGGCGCCGTAGCGGCCCAAGGGGGTGGTCTGGGTGCGGGGCTGCGCCTGCGCGGCTGACCCCAGGCAAAGACTGGCCAACCCGGCCAGGACCAGCAGGCGGCGGGGGGCGGCAAGAACTCGTGTCATCGT
Source organism: Roseococcus suduntuyensis (assembly GCF_014196305.1). Classification (GTDB taxonomy): domain Bacteria; phylum Pseudomonadota; class Alphaproteobacteria; order Acetobacterales; family Acetobacteraceae; genus Roseococcus; species Roseococcus suduntuyensis. Next base: position 117,704 of record NZ_JACIDJ010000001.1, on the reverse strand, counting down.
GTTCGGTTCCCGGTCAAGGTTGCAGGGCCGGGGCGGTGCTCCGTCTGGGCAAAGCCATCTGCACCCCGCTTGATCTGCGGCCTATGCCTCGCGCAATTCCGGTGGCGGGGCCCTGCCATAACATTTGAACGCGGCAAAAGGTGCGACTTGCACTGGCTATTTCTCGCCGGACCCCCTAGATACCGCGCCACAAGCCCAAAATCCGTTACCCCGCCGCCTGGGCTCCTTCCGCCCGGGCCTGCCCACGCCCGGAGCCTGCCCCATGCCGATGCGCAACCTCGCCATCATCGCGCACGTCGACCACGGCAAGACCACGCTGGTGGACCAACTGCTCAAGCAGGCCGGCACCTTCCGCGAAAACCAGCAGGTGGCCGAACGGGCCATGGACCGGAACGACCTCGAAAAGGAACGCGGCATCACCATCCTGGCCAAGTGCACGGCCGTGGAATGGGAGGGCGTGAAGCTCAACATCGTGGACACCCCCGGCCACGCCGATTTCGGCGGCGAGGTGGAGCGCATCCTCTCCATGGTGGACGGCGCCATCCTGCTGGTGGACGCGGCCGAGGGCGTGCTGCCCCAGACCAAGTTCGTGCTCGGCAAGGCGCTGGCCCGCGGCATCCGCCCCATCGTCGTGGTGAACAAGGTGGACCGCGCCGACGCCCGCGCCCATGAGGTGCATGACGAGGTGTTCGACCTCTTCGCCAACCTCGGCGCCAGCGACGAGCAGCTCGATTTCCCCATGCTCTTCGCCTCCGGCCGCCAGGGCTGGGCCGATGAGAGCATGGAAGGCCCGCGCGAGAACCTGAACGCGCTGTTCAACCTGGTGGTGCGCCATGTGCCGGAGCCCACGGTGGACCCGACGGCGCCCTTCGCGATGAACGCCTCCATCCTGGAATACGACAACTTCCTGGGCCGCATCCTCACGGGTCGCATCGAGCAGGGCGTGGCCCGCATGAACATGCCGGTGAAGGTGCTCCGCGCCGACGGCACCCAGGTCGAGACCGGTCGGCTTACCAAGCTGCTGACCTTCCGCGGGCTGGAGCGCGTGCCGGTGGAAGAGGCCCAGGCGGGCGACATCATCGCCATCGCCGGCCTGTCCGACACCACCATTCCCGACACCATCTGCGCGCCCGAGCAGAATGTGGCCCTGCCTTCCGTGCCGGTGGACCCGCCGACGCTCGCCATGACCTTCCGCGTCAATGACGGCCCGCTGGGCGGCCGCGAGGGCAAGAAGGTCACCTCGCGCCAGATCCGCGACCGCCTCTTCCGCGAGACGGAAAGCAACGTCGCCATCCAGATCCGCGACAGCGAGGAGACGGACGCCTTTGAGGTGGCCGGGCGCGGCGAACTCCAGCTCGGCGTCCTGATCGAGCAGATGCGCCGCGAGGGCTTCGAGCTGACCATCGGCCGCCCGCGCGTGCTGGTGCGCGAGAACCCCGAGACCGGCGCGCGCGAGGAACCCTACGAGGAAGTGCTGGTGGACGTGGACGAGGCCTATTCCGGCGTCGTCGTCGAGAAGCTGTCGGTCCGCAAGGGCCAGATGCAGGACATGCGGCCCTCGGGCGGCGGCAAGACGCGGCTGACCTTCCACATGCCCTCGCGCGGCCTCATCGGCTACCATTCGGAATTCCTGACCGACACGCGCGGCACCGGCATCATGAACCGGCTGTTCCTGGGCTATCAGGAATGGGCGGGCGTGATCGAGGGGCGGCGCAACGGCAGCCTGATCTCCAATGTGGACGGCGAGACGACGCAGTATGCGCTCTTCGCCCTGCAGGAGCGCGGCGCGCTGTTCGTGGGCGCTGGCGCCAAGGTCTATGTCGGTATGATCATCGGCGAGAATTCGCGCGATGACGACCTTGAGGTGAACCCGGTCAAGGAGAAGAAGCTGACCAACATCCGTGCCGCCGGCAAGGATGACGCGCTGCTGTTGATCCCGCCCCGGCGCATGAGCCTGGAGCAGGCCATCGCCTACATCGAGGATGACGAGCTGGTGGAGGTGACGCCGACCGCGGTGCGGCTTCGCAAGCGCTACCTCGACCCCAATGAGCGCAAGCGCGCCCAGCGCCGCGCCGATGGCATGGCCGTCAAGGGCGACCCGGTCGGCTGAGCCTGCTTGCCGCGCGCCCGCGCGGCATGGCATCTCACCCCTCCAACGACGCAGTCCCGATGTCGTGGAGGGGAGACGTATGCTCAAGAATATCAATCGCCGCCCGCTGTTGCTGGGCGGTGCCGGCCTGATCGCCAGCCCGGCCATCGTGCAGGCGCAGAACTGGCCCTCCGGCCCCATCCGCCTCGTGGTCCCCTTCGCCCCCGGCGGCACGACCGACCTGGTGGCGCGCCTGGTGGCGGACCAGCTGGCCATCCGCCTCAACACCCCCTTCGTCGTCGAGAACCGGGCCGGCGCCACCGCCACCACGGGCAGCCAGCTGGTGGCCGATGCCGCGCCGGACGGCCAGACGCTGTTGATGAGCAACATCGCGAGCCACGCCATCGGCCCCTCGCTCTACCGCGGCCTGCGCTATGACGCGGTGCGCAGCTTCACGCACATCGCCATGGTCATCACCAACCCCTCGGTCTGGGTGGTGAACAAGAACACGCCCATCCAGAACCTGGCCGACATCGTGCGCCTCGCCCGCGCGCAGCCGGGCGGGATGAACATGGCCAGCTCCGGCGCCGGGTCGTCGAACCATTTGATGATCGTGCAGTTCGCGCGGCTGATGGGCATTGAATACACCCACGTGCCCTTCCGCGGCGCGGGCCCGGCCATGGCGGCCGTCATCGCGGGGCAGGTGCCCATGATGTCGGACAGCCTGCCCTCGGCCGCCGCGCATATCCGCGCCGACGTGGTGCGGCCCATCGCCATGTCCAGCGCGCAGCGCCACCCCTCCTTCCCCAACGTCCCCACCTTCCGCGAGCAGGATGTAGACCTGGTGAGCACGACCTGGTTCTCGCTGTCCGGCCCCGCCGGCATGCCGCCCGCCATCACCGAACGCCTGCACCGCGAGACCATGGCCATCATCACCGCACCCGCCATGCGGGCCCGGTTCGCGGAGCTGGGCGGCGACCCGGGCGACATGACGTCCGAGCAGTTCACGCAATTCGTGGCGGCGGAACTGGAGCGCTGGCGGCCCATCGTGCAGGCCTCGGGCGCCACCGTCGATTGAGCGCGCCTCCAACGTGACGGATTAACGTCACGTCAGAATATTTGCTGCACCGCAGCATCGTTTGGTAAGCTCATGCGCTGAACAGGTTTGGACGCCTCCGGTGGCAACACCGGGGGCGACACTGGCAGGAGGCGCGCATGAACGGCGACAAGAAGATCGAACTGGCCCTGCAGGGCGGGGGCGCGCATGGCGCCTACAGCTGGGGCGTGCTCGACCGCCTGCTGGAGGATGGCAAGCTCGACATCGAGGCCATCAGCGGCACCAGCGCCGGCGCCATGAATGCCGTTGTGCTGGCCGATGGGCTGGTGCGCGGCGGGCGCGAGGGCGCGCGTGAGGCATTGGAGAAGTTCTGGCGCGCGGTCAGCGACGCCGCGCGCTTCAGCCCCATCCAGCGCAGCCCGATAGACCGGCTGATGGGACGATGGAGCCTGGACACCTCGCCCGGCTACATCGCCATGGACCTGCTCTCACGCCTGGCGTCGCCCTATGAGCTGAACCTGTTCGACCTGAACCCGCTGCGCGACGTGGTCGAGGCCACGGTGGATTTCGACAACGTCAATGCGTGCCAGTCCGTGAAGCTGTTCGTCACCGCCACCAATGTCCGCACCGGCCTGCCGCGCACCTTCCGCCGCGGCGAGTTGACGGTGGACGCGGTGATGGCCTCGGCCTGCCTGCCCACCCTCTACAAGGCCGTGGAGATTGATGGCGAGCCCTATTGGGATGGCGGCTACATGGGCAACCCGGCGCTCTACCCGCTGGTGGATGAAAGCGATTGTCGCGACCTGATGATCGTGCAGATCAACCCCATCCGCAGCGACGAACTGCCCACCACCGCGGCCGAGATCCAGAACCGGCTGAACGAGATCACCTTCAACGCGGCGCTCATCAAGGAACTCCGCGCCATCACCCTGCTGCGCCGCCTGATCAAGGCGGAAGGGCTGGAGAATGAACGCTATCGCGACATGCGGCTGCACCGCATCGGCGGGCAGGGGCTGGAGCATCTCTCCTCCTCCTCCAAGCTCAACGCGGAATGGGATTTCCTGACGTATCTGCGCGACCATGGCCGGGCCGCGGCCGATGCTTGGCTGGCGCAGCACCGCGACGATATCGGCCAGCGGTCCACCTTCGACCCCGACACGCTGTTCCTCGGCACGCTGCGCGAGCCTGGCAAGGCACCGAAGGCGTCCGCCGAATGATCGGGCTGGCGGGCGTCCTGCTGGCGCTGGGGCTGCTGATCTTTCTGGCCTATCGCGGCATCTCGGTGCTGCTGCTGGCACCGGCCATGGCGCTGCTGGCGGCGATCTTCGCGGGCGCGCCGCTGCTGGGGCTCTACACCCAGGTCTTCATGACCTCGGCCGGCGGCTTCGTCATCTCCTTCTTCCCGCTGTTCCTGCTGGGCGCCATCTTCGGCCGGTTGATGGATGACAGCGGGGCGGCGCGCGCCATCGCGCAGGGGCTGGTGGCGCGGCTGGGCGGCGGCCAGGCCATCCTCGCCGTGGTGCTGGCCTGCGCCATCCTGACCTATGGCGGCGTGTCGCTCTTCGTCGTGGCCTTCGCCATCTATCCCATCGCGGCCAGCCTGTTCCGCGAGGCCGACATCCCGAAGCGGCTGATTCCGGCGACCATCGCGCTCGGCGCCTTCACCTTCACCATGACGGCGCTGCCGGGCACGCCCGCCATCCAGAACGCCATCCCCATGCCCTTCTTCGGCACCACGCCCTTCGCCGCACCTGGCCTCGGCATCCTGGCCGCGCTGGTGATGTTCGGCGCCGGGCAATGGTGGCTGATGCGCCGCGCGGCCTCCGCCCGCGCGCGCGGCGAGGGTTATGGCGACCATGCCGACCACGCCCCCGCCTCCAGCCCCGACATGCGCGAACGCGCGGCGGGCGAGGGCTTCGACCTGGCCGAGATCGAACCCATGCCCGCGCCGGCCCAGCCGCCCTTCCTGCTGGCGGTGCTGCCGGTGGTGGTGGTGATCCTGGCGAACCTGATCTTCTCCAGCTTCGTCATCCCGGCCTGGGACACGGCCTTCCTGGCCGAGCCGCGCTTCGGCGGCGTGGGGCTTTCCTCGGTGCTGGGCGTGTGGTCCATCATCCTCGCGCTGAGTGCCGCCATCCTGGTGCTGGTGGCGACGAACTGGGGGCGGCTTGCATCTGTGAAGACCTCGCTGGACGCGGGCGCCAATGCCTCGGTGCTGCCCATCTTCAACACGGCCTCGCTGGTGGGGTTCGGCGCGGTCATCGCCGCACTCCCGGCCTTCGACCTGGTGCGGCAGGGCGTGCTGGGCATCGGGGGCGAGAACCCGCTGGTGTCGCTGGCCATCGCGGTGAATGTGCTGGCGGGTATCACGGGCTCGGCCTCGGGCGGCATGAGCATCGCGCTCTCCACCCTGGGCGACACCTATGTGCAGATGGGTGCCGCCGCCGGCATCGCGCCCGAGGCGCTGCACCGCATCACCGCCATCGCCACGGGCGGGCTGGACAGCCTGCCCCACAATGGCGCGGTGGTGACGCTGCTGGCCATCTGCGGGCTGACCCACCGGCAATCCTACGGGGATCTCGCCATGGTGGCGGTGGTGTTCCCGCTGCTGGCGCTGGTGGTGGCGATCCTGGCCGCGAGCTTCCTGGGGGCATTTTAAACGCGCATTTGTGAGGCTGATTCACGGCCCCGGTGAAGGACCGGGGCCGATCAGGCTCACTCCAGGAACTGGAAGCCCATCGTGCGCGCGTGATAGTGCAGCCCGCCATCCTGCACGATCAGGAAGCGGGCCTGCACGTCACCGCCATTGTGGTGCGAGTGCGGCTCACCCGGCGGGGTGACGAGGGTGTTGTGGAGGCTCCAGCGCCGCGCCTCGCCCGCGATGCGCGAGTGGCACTCCTCGCCCTGCAGCACCAGCGTGATGGCGGCGGCGTTGTGGCGGTGGGCGCGCTGGTTTTCGCGCGGCGGCAGTGTGTTGAGGGAGAGCGTCATGCTCGCCGTCAGATTCCGCCACGCCTCCAACCCATCCGAGGAGAAGATCAGCGCCAGCCCCGCCGTGCCGTCATTGCTGGTGCAGGCGCCGATGAGGGCGAGCTGCCGTTCGATCTCCGCCGCCGGGAAATGCACGGGGACCAGGGCGGCGGGGCCAGGGCGCAGGCCCTCGAAGGCCAGCATCGGTTCATTGCCCACCAGCCAGAGCACCGCATCGGCCGAGGCGGTCAGGGCCACATGTCCGCCGGGCAGCAGGAAGACGTCGCCCTCGCCCCAGGTGAAGGCATCGGCCGCGCCCGTGCCGCGCAACACGCAGCCGATGAGGCCGGTGGCGACGCAGTCAAAGGCCAGCGTCTCGCCCGCGCGGATCACGGCATAGCGCGCCAGCATCAGCGGCGTGGTGGCGGGGAAGGGGCAGCCGATGGCGCCGGACTGGTCGCAGGGATACACGCCGGTCGCGGCGCCGGGCACCAAGGCCGCGGCGGCCACCGCGCCGAAATCCGCCGCCGGCACGGGCGCCAGCTTCACGTTGAAGGCATTGCCCGAGTTGAAGAAGCGCGCCCGCGCGGCCGCGGCATTGGCGGGGCGTTCAGGGTGCTGCACGGGCAGCGCGGCCATGTCCATCATGCGCACAACTCCTTCACGGTCGCGGCCAGCAGGGCGGCGCCGGCCTCCACATGCGCGGGTTCCGCCCATTCCAGCGGCGAGTGGCTGATGCCGCCGCGGCAGGGGATGAAGATCATGGCGGTGGGGCAGCGCGGGGCCATATGGCGCGCGTCGTGCCCCGCCGCCGAAAGCAGCTCCCTATGCGGCAGGCCGAGCCGCGTGGCCGTGGCGGCCAAGCGCGCCCGCAGCCCTTCGTCGAAGGTGTTGGAGGGCGCGTGGACCAGTCGCGCGATGGTGACACGGCAGGGCGCGGCCTCCGCCGCCGCGATGGCCTCCAGCCGCGCGCCATGGGCTTCCAGCGCGGCATTGTCCGGATGGCGCAGGTCTATCCGGAACACCACGCGCCCCGCGATGACCGAAGGCGCGTTGGGCACGACCTGCACGCGCCCGATGGTGAACTTCACGATGGGGTCCGCCTCGCCCACCTCGCGCTGCATGCGCGCGGCCATGCGGGCGAAACCCATGACGGCATCGCGGCGCAGCGCCATGTCGCGGGTGCCGGCATGGCCTTCCTCGCCCTCCAGCGTGATTTCCCAGGTGATCTTGCCCTGGATGCCGGTGACGATGCCGATGGGGAGGCCCGCTTCCTCCAGCAGCGTCGCCTGCTCGATATGCGGCTCGATGCAGAAGGCGAAGTCGCGGTCCAGCGGCAGGCGCGGCAGATGCGGGAAGGCGGCGTGCAGGGTGTCCAACGCATCGCCCAGGAGCACGCCTTCCGCGTCGCGCAGGGCGCGGATGGCGGCGAGGCTCCGCACGCCGGCGAAGGCTTCGGACCCCGTCATGCCGGGCGCGAAGCGGCTGCCCTCCTCATTGCTCCAGGCGACGACGCTGATGTCGCGCGCGGGGATGAAGCCAGGGTCCGCCACCGCCTCCAGCGCGGCCAGCACGCCCCAGGCGCCGTCGAATTTTCCGCCATTGGGCTGCGTGTCGAGATGGCTGCCAATCACCGCCGGCGGCAGGGTGCGGTCGCGGCCGGGGCGGGTCAGGAACAGGTTGCCGGCGTCATCGGTGGCCGCTTCCAGCCCCGCTTCCTCCGCCCATCGCAGCACCAGGTGCCAGGCCTCGATCTCGCCCGGCGTGAGCGCCTGGCGGTCCACCCCGCCATCGCCCCGCGCGCCGATCTCGGCAAGGCGCATCAGCCGGTCCCAGAGGCGCGACATGCTCAATCCGTCCGCATGATCTGGCCGGGCAGGGCGCGGGGGTCACGCACATCCCAGCGCCCGGCCTCCACCTGCGCGATGAACTCGGCCAGGTGCATGTTGAACCAGGCGGGTTCTTCCAGGTTCAGCGTGTGGCCGGTCTTGGGAAAGACCGAGAGGCCGCAGGCCGGCAGCGTCTTTTTCAGGAAGATGCCGGGCTGGAGGCAATGATCGTCCTCGTCGCCCACGATGACGAGGGTGGGGATGGCCATGGCGCGCAATTCTTCCTCCAGGTCCCAGAAGGAGGGCCGCCGCGCCTGCACGCCCTGCATGGTGAGCGAGGCGCCCACATCCGAATGCGTGGCCAGCCGGTCGGCGAATTCGCGCCAGCCGCGCGGGTCCTTGTTCTGGAACTGCACGCGGCTGGCACCCTCGGCATAGATGGGCGCGAAGGCGCGGGCGCCGTCGGTGGCGAAGCGGCGGGCGACTTCCAGCGAGACACCGCGGAAATACTCCTCATGCTCCTTTTCGCAGCCATAGCCCGCGCCGGCGACGGTCAGCGACAGGGCCCGTTCCGGCGCGCGCAGGCCGAAATGCACGGTGGCGAAGCCGCCCATGGACAGGCCGACGATATGCGCCTTCGCGATGCCCAAGCCGTCCAGCACCGCAACCGCATCGGCCACCGCGATGGCCTGGGAATACTGCTCCACATCCGTCGGCACGTCGGAGGGCGGGTAGCCGCGCGCGGCATAGGTGATGCAGCGGTGCCGCCGCGCGAAATGGCGCATCTGCGGCTCCCAGCTGTCGTGGTTGCCGCCGAATTCGTGGATGAAGAGGATGGGCGTGCCGGTTCCCGCTTCCTCGTAGTGCAGGCCGGTGCCGTCGGGCGTGGTGATGCGCGGCATGGATGTCCCTCTCAGAATTGCGGCGTGAGGTCGTTCAGGCTGCGCGCCGTCTCGACCAGGGCGGGCAGGCGATGGGCCAGCTTCTCCGCCCACTCACCGGGGACGGAGGTGCTGATCTTCACGAAGCGGTGGCCGAAGCGCGCGGTGTGATAGCTGCCCTGGCGGATCATGATGCCCTCGCGCCGCGCCGCTTCCACCAGGGCCTCGGGGCGGATGTTCGCGGCCTCGGTCTCGACCACCAGGAAGTTGCCGTGGCTGGGCCAGACGGGGACGGAGAAGCCCGGGATGCGAAGGGCCGCCTCATGAATCATGGCGTTGTTGGCGCGTGTGGTGGCGCGGACGGTCGCCATCCATTCGGGCTTTACGGCAAGGCCCGCGAGTGCGGCGCGCTGCGCGATGACGCTGGCGCCAAGCACGCCGGTCGTCTGGTCCGCGAATTCCTCCAGCAGGGCGGCGGGGGCGACCAGCGCGCCGATGCGCAGCCCCGCGAGGCCCAGCCATTTGGAGAAAGACAGCGACACCACCGCGTTGTCCGGCGTTTCCAGCAGCGCCGGGTGGTGGCCATCGGCGAAGTCGCGATAGGTGCAGTCATGCACCAGCAGCGCGCCCACTTCCTGCGCGATGGCGGCGAAGGCGGCGATCTCGTCCCGCGTGTAGCAGATGCCGAGCGGGTTGTTCGGGTCCACGATGTAGATCACGCTGGTGCGCGCATCCACCGCCGCGCGCAGGGCGGCGGGCGTCAGGCGATAGTTGCAGGCGGGGTCGTAGATCGGGATTTCCACCACCTCGGCCCCCGCCTGGCGGGCGAAGAGGCAGGGCCATTTCCAGGTGGGGTCGGTGGTGACGAAGGTGGTGCCCGGCCGGCAGCGCGCGCGGCACACCAGCGCCAGTGCGTTCACGCCGCCCTCCGTCACGAGGGCTTCCGCGCCCTCCACGCCGAGGTCCGCCAGGATCGCTTCGCGCAGCGCCTCGAAGCCGAGCGGTGGCGCGTAGGCGTTGAAACCCAGCCCGTCCACCGCCGCGTGCATGGCGGCCAGCACCGCCGGGTGTGCCGGGATGTGGTTGGTGTTCTGCCCCATCCAGGCCAGGCCCGGGGTGGCGGTCAGCGCGTCGAAATAGCGGTTGCGGATCAGCGCGCCCGACATCAGATCACCGAGCCGCGCGCCGAGATGCCGCCATCAATCGTCACCACCGTGCCCGTGATGTAGCCCGCCCGCGGCGAAGCCATGAAGGCGCAGAGATCCGCCGTCTCGCGCGCGGTGGCGGGGCGCTTGCCGGGGTATTTCGCGAAGAGTTCCTCCCAGCGGGATTCATCGCCCAGCATCTCGCGCGCCTTCACCTTCATGATCTTCAGCATGCGGTCGGTGGCGACGGGGCCGGGGTTGATGCCCACCACGCGGACGCCGTCATCCAGGCTGCGGCCGCCGATGGCCTTGCTGAAGGACATCAGCGCCGCATTGCCGGTGGAGCCGGCGAAATAGCTCGCATCCCAGTTCTCGCCGGAATTGCCGATGACGTTGATGATGACGCCATCGCGCCCCTTCATCCGCGGGTAGAACAGGCGCGTCAGTGTGATGTAGCCGAACACCTTCAGGTCGAAGCCCTGGCGCAGCGCGGCATCGCTCACGGCATCGAGCGGGCCGGCCGGGATGTCGCCCGCATTGTTGATCAGGATGGTGGCGTCCTTCGCGGCCTCGGCCAGCGCCTCCATGGCGGCGGTGGTGGAGAGGTCCATCGCATGGGTGGTGACGCGGATGGGGTGCTGGGACCGCAGCCGTGCCGCCGCCTCCTCCATCGCTGCGCCGTTGCGGGCGGCGAGGTGGAGGTGGCAACCCTCCTCGGCCAGCACCTCGGCGCAGGCGAGGCCGATGCCCTTGGAAGCCCCGGTGATGAGGGCGGTCTTTCCCGCGAGATCAAGCTGCAAGGGGCGCTCCGTTGTCCGTGTTGTATGCAATGACTAGCAATATGCATACCAACATGGGCGCACGCCTCAGTCGAGGCCCGCGATCAGGTCCAGCAGGTTCTCCCCCAGCAGGGTCAGGTGGGCGCGCATGGCGCGGTGCGCCGCCTCCGGGTCGCGCGCCAGGATGGCGGCCATGATCTCCGCATGCTCGCGCAGCGTGTCCTCCACGCGGGTCGGCATATGCGTCACGCGACGGCGATAGGCGGCCACGCGGTTGCGCAGGCGGCGGGTTTCCTCGGCCAGGAAGGCGTTGTGCGCGGCCTCGTAGATGGCCTCGTGGAATTCCGCGTTGATGTCGTAGAAGGCGTCCGCCGTGTCGCCTGAGGCCGCCTCCAGCCTCGCATGGATGGCCTGAAGCGCGGCATTCTGGGCCGGTGTGCTGCGCCGGGCGGCCAGCCGCGCGCAGAGCCCCTCCAGCTCTCCCATCACCTGGAACATCTCGATCAGCGTCTGGGCGGAAATGCTGCGCACCACCGCACCCTGCCGGCCGCGCAACTCCACCAGGCGCTCGCTTGCCAGCAGGCGGAAAGCCTCGCGCACGGGGGTGCGGGAACAGCCGTGGCGGTCGGCGATCTCCTGCTCGTCCAGCCGCGCGCCGGGGTCGAGGCGTCCGCCCGCGATGTCGTCACGCAGGCGGCGATAGAGGGTGTTGGCCAGCGTGCCATGGCCGGGCGCGGCGGGGGGCTTTCGCCCGGAACCTGCCCATTCTGCCTCAGGCAATGCCTGTTTTGCGCGCATATGTGTGCGAAAGCCTCATTCTTGTGTGCAAAGAACTGGGTCTTTGTATTCCAAACCGGCGCCCCTGTCGTGAAGATGTTTTAGAGCCTCATCCCGGGGCGCAGAAGGCAGGTCACGGATTGAACAGCGCCCCTCTTCTCGAACTGCGTGGTCTCTCCAAGCGCTTCGGCGCGGTGCAGGCGCTGGAGGGCTTCGACCTGGACGTGCAGCCGGGCGAGTTCGTGACCGTCGTCGGCCCCTCGGGCTGTGGCAAGAGCACGCTGTTCAACATCGTGGCGGGCCTCGACGAACCCGACGCGGGCGGCATCCTCCGCTTCAAGGGGCGCGGCTGTCACGCGAGGGAACTGCTGGGCCAGGTCTCCTTCATGCCGCAGCGCGACCTGCTGCTGCCCTGGCGCAACGTGGTGGACAACGCCATCCTCGCCAATGAGATCGAGGGCGCCAACCGCAGCCAGGCCCGCGCCAAGGCGCTCTCCATGCTGCCAGAATTCGGCCTGACGGGCTTCGAGAATCAGTATCCGCACCAGCTTTCCGGCGGCATGCGCCAGCGGGTCGCGCTGATGCGGACCTTCCTCTTCGAACGCGAACTCATGCTGCTGGACGAGCCCTTCGGCGCGCTCGACGCACTGACCCGCAGCATGATGCAGCGCTGGCTGCTGGATGTGTGGCAGCGTCACCGCCGCACCATCCTCTTCATCACGCATGACGTGGACGAGGCGATCTTCCTGGGCGACCGCGTGGTGGTCATGACCGCGCGGCCAGGTGCCGTGAAGCTGATGCGCGAGGTGAACCTGCCCCGCCCCCGCGCGCCGGAACTTCTCACCTCCCCCGAATTCACCGCCATCAAGCGCGAGGTGCTCGACGCCATCGAGGAGGAAGCCATGAAGTCCTTCCTGACCGGCACGGCCGCCGCGCCATGACGGACGCCGAGCGCGAGGCGCGCATCTCGCTCGCCGCCTGCTATCGCATGGTGGCGCGGCTTGGCCTGGATGACGTCATCTACAACCACATCTCGCTGCGCGTGCCGGGCGAGGAGAATGCCTTCCTGCTGAACCCCTATGGGATGCTGTTCAGCGAGATCACCGCCTCATCCCTCGTGAAGATCGACACGGAGGGCCGCAAGCTCGCCTCCAGCCCGCACGAGGCGAATGTCGCGGCCTTCGTCATCCATGCCGCCATCCACAAGGCGCGGCATGACGCGGCCTGCGTGCTGCACGCGCATTCGGATGCGGCGGTGGCGGTCTCGGCGCAGCCGGGCGGCCTGCGCCCGCTCAGCCAGTTCGCCATGTGGTTCCATGAACGCCAGGCCTTCCACGACTATGAGGGCGTGGCGATAGACCTGGACGAACAGGAACGCCTGGTGCGCGACTTCGGCACACACCCCGTCATGATCATGCGCAACCACGGCACCCTGACCGTGGGGCGCACGCCGGGTGCGGCCTTCATGCTGCTCTACTACTTCGAGCGCGCGGCCCGCATCCAACTCATGATGCAGTCCTCCGGCCAGCCCATCATCGAGCCGCCCCCCGAGGTGTGCGCCCGCGCCGCCAACCAGTTCTGGCAGCAGCAGGGCGACATCCTGGGCCCTGGCGAGCGCGAGTGGCCCGCCTTCCTCCGCCTGCTCGACCGCGAGGAGCCAGGCTTCCGTGACTGACCCAACCCCCGCAGGAGTAAGCACGATGAACAGGCGCCACCTTCTGGCCGCGACCGGCGCGGCCGCCGTCTCCCCCTTCATCCGCCCCGCCGGGGCGCAGACGCTGACGCGCGCCACGCTGCGCCTGAAATGGCTGACGCAGGCGCAGTTCGCCGGCTTCTACGTGGCGCTGCAGAAGGGCTACTACCGCGAGGCGGGCATTGACCTCACCATCAACCCCGGCGGGCCGAACCTGCTGACGGAAAACCTGGTGGCCTCGGGCGCCGACACCTTCGGCCTCTCGGGCGGGACGGACAGCGTCTTCGCGGCGCGTGAGCGGAACCTGCCCATCGTCTGCGCCGGCGTCATGCACCAGCAAACGCCCTTCGTCTTCGTCACGCGCGCCGACGGCCCCATCCGGACCCTGGCCGACTTCCGCGGCAAGACCATCACGACCTGGTTCACGGGTGCGAACTTCGTGCTGCTGGGCATGCTGGCGCAGGCGGGGCTGAGCCGCGGCGACTTCACCATGCAGCCGCAGCAGGTCAGCGTGCAGCCCTTCGTGGACCGCCAGGTGGATGTGGTGACGGCCACCCGCTACAACGAGTTCTTCACGCTGATGAACCGCGTGGGGCGCGACAACCTCCGCAGCTTCGTCCCCGACGACCACGGCATCACCTTCCCGCGCGACACCGTCATCGTCAGCGAGCAGACGGCGCGCGACCGGCCGCAGATGGTGACCGCCTTCCTGCGCGCCACCATCCGCGGCTGGCGCGAGGCGCTGCGCGACGGCAAGGCCGGCGTGGATGCCGTCATGTCCGTCGCGCCCACGCTGAACCGCCCGCATCAGGAATTCATGATGGAGGAGGCCGGCAAGCTGATGGTGGCCGGCGGCGCCGCGCGGAACGGGCTGTTCTGGATCGACCGCCCGGTGGTGCAGGCCGCGCATGACTTCTTCCTGCGCCATGAGGTGATCAAGACGCCGCTCGACCTCGCCGCCGCCTACAACTCCAGCTTCCTGGAGGCGATCCCGCTGGCGGACCGCATAGCATGAATGCCACGGCGATGGCGGCGCTGCGCCTGCTGGGCGGGGTGATCCTGGCGGGGCTGGTCTGGGAAGGCGTGGTGGTGCTGTTCGGCATCCGCCCGCACCTCCTGCCGCGCCTGTCGGAGATCCTGGCCGCCATCGCCTTCACGCCCGGCGCCTATTGGGCCGGGCTGCAACGCACCGCCGCCGAGACGCTGATCGGCTTTGCGGCCGGCACGGCGGTGGGCATCGTCAACGGGTTGGTGTTCTTCCGGGCACCGCTGCTGCGCGATATGCTGCTGCCGGTCTTCGTGGTGTCGCAGACCATCCCGGTCATCGCCTTCGGCGCGCTGGTGGTGATGTGGTTCGGCAACACGCTGATGGCCAAGGCGGTGATCGCCTTCTACCTCACCTTCTTCCCCGTGACGGTGAACACGCTGCTCGGGCTGAACAGCGTGGACCCGCGCCAGGCGGCGCTGCTGCGCAGCTTCGGCGCCACGCCGACCCAGATCCTGTTCCGCCTGCAATTGCCCATGGCCCTGCCACAGATCTTCGTGGCCCTGCGCCTCGGCGCCTCGCTCAGCCTGGTGGGCGCCATCGTGGGCGAGTGGTTCGGCGACAACACCGGCATCGGCGTGCTGCTGCTCCAGGCCATGTACAATGAAAGCGTGGTGGCGCTCTGGGCCGCCATCCTCTGCGCGGCGCTGCTGGGCACGGGCTTCTACGCGCTGGTGGCCTGGGCGGAGCGGCGCATCGTCTTCTGGGGGGCGGAGCAATGAGCGGCACCTCCGCCGCGCGTGGCGTCTTCGGCGCCGTGCTGATCCTGGCGCTGTGGGAAGTCACCGCGCGCGGCTTCGCCCTGCCGGCCTACACCCTGCCGGCGGTGACGCAGATCCTGGGCGCGGTGTGGGAGCATCGGGCCGCCTTGCAGGCGGCCGCGCTGGTCACGGGCTTCGAGGCCATCACGGGCTATGCCATCGGCGCGCTCGCCGGCATCGGCATGGCGACGCTGCTGGTGCTGGCGCGGCCGCTGCGCGCGGGCGTGCTGCCGCTGCTGCTGGCCATCAACTCCGTGCCGGTGGTCGCCTGGTCGCCGCTGGTGCTGCTGTGGTTCGGCGTGGGGGTTTCCTCCAAGATCGTGATGGTGGCGCTTGCGGTGGGCTTCACCATCTTCCTCAGCGCACTGGCCGGATTCGACCGGGTGGACCGGCGCAGCGTGGACCTCATGCGCAGCTTCGGCGCGGGGCGCATCGGTATCTTCTGGCGGCTGCGCCTGCCGGCCGCGTTGCCGCTGATCGCCGCGGGGCTGCGGGTGGCCACCGTGCGCAGCCTGATCGTCGCCATCGTGACCGAGATGCTGGGCGCCTATGGCGGCCTCGGCTGGATCATCTACCAGTCCGTCACGCTGATCGACTTCGTGCAGGTCTGGGCGGCCATCCTGGTGGCTTCCACGCTCAGCCTCGCCTTCTTCGGCGCGGTGGGCGCGCTGGAGCGGCGCTTCATCTTCTGGCGGTAGATTTCATGCGGCAGATGCATCTGGGCCTCTTCCTGCTCGGCACCGGCAGCCATGTGGCGGGTTGGCGCATGCCGGGCGCGGTGACCAGCTTCCAGGACATCCAGGCCATCCAGGCCATGGCCGCCCAGGCCGAGCGCGGCTGCTTCGACCTGATCTTCATGGGCGACAACCTCTATGCCGACCCGGGCGCCCACCCCTCCTACACCGTGCGGCTGGAGCCGCTGACCATGCTCGCGGCCCTCGCCATGGTCACGAAGCATATCGGCCTGGGGGCCACCGTCGCCACCACCTACAGCGACCCCTGGAGCGTCGCCCGCGCCTTCGCCTCGCTGGACCATATCAGCGGTGGGCGGGCGGCGTGGAACGCGGTGACGGGGTCCTCCGCGCAGGCGGGGCCGAATTTCGGGCGGCTCCATCCCAACCACGCCGAACGCTACGCCATCGCGGCCGAGTTCGTGGAGGTGGTGCGCGGCCTATGGGATGGCTGGGAGGAGGATGCGCTGGTCGCAGACCGCGAGAGCGGCCTCTACGTGGACCCGGCCAGGCTGCACAAGCTGAACCATGAAGGCGCGCATTTCTCGGTGCAGGGGCCGCTGAACATCGGCCGTTCGCCGCAGGGGCGGCCCGTGATCCTGCAGGCCGGCGGGTCCGATGCGGGGCTCGACCTCGCGGCCCGCACGGCCGATGTCGTCTTCGCCGTGGTGCAGGAGTTCGAGGAGGCGCGCACGCAATACGCCGCGCTGAAGTCGCGCCTGCCCGCCCTTGGCCGCCGGCCGGAGGAGGTGGCGGTGCTCCCCGGCGTCATGCCCATCGTGGGCCGCACGGAGCGCGAGGCGCTGGACAAGCTCGCGCAGCTCCAGGCCTTCATCAGCCCCACCAATGCGCGGCAATTGCTCCAGGACCGTCTGGGCGTGGACCTGGCGGGGCGGGACATGGACGCGCCGCTGGGCGACATGCCGCTCTTCGACGGTGGGCACGGCTTTGCCCGCGCGCTGCTGAACAAGGCGCGGCGCGACAACCTGACGCTGCGCGACATCTACAACCTGCTGGGCGCGGCGCGCGGCCACTGGGTGCTGTGCGGCGCGGCCGAGCAGGTGGCGGACACCTTGCAGCACTGGTTCGAGAATGGCGCGGCGGACGGGTTCAACGTCATGCCCTCGCATTTCCCGGGCGGCATGGAGGATTTCGTGGAGCTGGTGGTGCCCATCCTCCAGCGCCGCGGCCTGTTCCGCACGCGCTACGAGGGCACCACCCTGCGCGACCTGCTGGGGCTGCGGCGACCGGCGCGCGGCGAGGGGTGATTGCCGGGACGCCATGACCCGGCCCACCATGCGCCAACCGGATCATGGAGACCCCCGATGCCCGCTCTCGACCCCGAAATCCGCCTGGCTGCCCTGGAGGCGGTCGTGGCCCGGCTGCTGCTGACCCAGGCCCGCCAGCACCCCGACCCGGCCGGCATGCTGGACCAGTTCGCCGGCGAGATGCGCCGCCATGCGGACATGCAGGATGATGCGGGGTTGGATGGATTGGCGCTGGGCGCGGCGTTGCTGCAACTCGTGACGCTGGCGAAGGAACGCCTGATCGCGGAGGGCGGAAGGTAGCCGGCCGCCCCCTGAACCCGCGCCGCCGCGCTATTCGGGTTGCGCGCCGGAGATGCGGACCATCTCGCCCCAGATCGGCCGCTCCCGATCCAGCCTGTCCTGAAGCTCCTCCGGCGTGGTGCCGAGGAGGCGCGCGCCCATCCCGATGACCCGCCGCTGCAACGCCACATCCGAAAACGCGGCGCGGACTTCCTCGGAAAGCCGGTCGATCACCGCCCGCGGCGTGCCTGCCGGCGCGGCCCACATGTGCCAGGGCCCGTAGGAAAGCCCGGAGAAGCCGGCCTCGGCCATGGTGGGCACATCGGGCAGGGCCGGCCAGCGTTCCCGCGTGGTGACGGCGAGGGGCCGGATGCGGTTGTCCTGGATCACGCCCACATAGGAGGCGAGGTTGTCCACCGCGATCTGGATATCGCCCGAGAGCATGGCGGGGATGGTCTGCGCCGCGCCGCGGAAGGTGACGTGCTCGGCCTGCAGCCCCGCCTGGGCCATGAGATAGGCGCCGGAGAGATGGATGGTGGTGCCGACGCCCGAGGACCCGAAGCTGACCCCCTGCGGCCTCTCCCGCGCCCATGCGATGAATTCCGCGAGGCTGCGCGCGGGCACGTGCTGCGCCGGCACGGCGGCGACGTTGGGCAGGTCCCACATCGCGCTGATCCAGGCGAAATCCCGCTGCGGATCATAGGGCAGGCGGCGAAACAGCAGCGGGTTGATCAGCAGGTTGTGCATGCTGACCGTGCCGATGGTGTAGCCATCGGGGGTGGCGCGCGCGATGGCCTCGGTGCCGATATTGCCGGACGCGCCCGAGCGCGTCTCGACATAGAAGCTCTGGCCCAGCCTGTTCTGCATCTGCTCGCAGGCCAGCCGTGTCATCACGTCGAGCGAGCCGCCCGGCGGGAAACCCACGATCACGCGGACAGGCCGATTGGGCCAGGGCCGCTGCGCCAGGGCCGGCGCGGCAAGGGGAAGGGTCGCTGACGCGGCGATGAGCCGACGGCGTTGCAGCATCTTGGTTTTCCTCCGGGTGGCCTCCCGCCATCATGTCGCGGGCGGGAGTTGCCGGGGAAAGCTTAGAGCGGGATGCGTTGAGGTGGAATCACCGAAACGCTGAATCCCGCTCTCAGCAAAGACTGGGCACGGCCGTCAGCTTCCCGTGAAGCGCGGCGGCCGCTTGTCGAGCTTGGCGCGCCTGCCCTCGGCGTAATCCTCGCTCGCATAGCAGCGATCGGCCCAGGCCTGGGCGCGTGCCAGGTCGGGCGGGCCGTCACGACGGGCCAGTTCCCGGAAGGCGATCTTGGCCGCCGCGAGGCTGAGCGGCGCATTCGTCGCCAACTCCTCCGCCATGGAACGCGCCTCTTCCCGCAGCGCCGCGCGGTCGGGCAGGATGCGGTGCGCGAGGCCGAGGCGCCGGATGTCCTCCGCGCCGTGGCGGCGGCCCAGCAGCACCATCTCGCGCGCCGCCGCCTCGCCGATCACGTCGAGCAGCTTCACGATGTCCTCCGCCCGGTAGGGCAGGCCGAGCTTCACGGCCGGCACGCCCATGGTGGCTTCCGCGCTGCACAGGCGCAGGTCGCACATCAGTGCGATCTCCATGCCCGCGCCCAGGCAATGGCCGTGGATGGCGGCGATGGCGGGCTTCGTCAGGTCGCGCAGGCGGGCGGCGACCACGTGCTGCAATTCGTTGTAGCGCGCGGCCGCTTCGGGGTCGGCGCGCAGCGTCTCGAACTCGCTGATGTCGTTGCCGGTGCAGAAGGCGCGCTCCCCCGCGCCTTCCAGCAGCAGCACGCGCGCGGCGGGGTCGGCCTCCACCCGCGCCAGCGCCTCGGCCAGTTCGCGCCACATGGCGGCGGTGATGGCGTTGAGCCGGCGGGGGTGATCGAAGGTCAGGCGCGCGATGCCGTCCTCGACATCGAGCCGGATGCGGGCCTCGTTCATGGGGCGTGCTCCATCAGTGGGGTGTCCGCCGCCTGCCTCGGCCCGGGCAGGGTGACGACCAGGTTGCCATTCGCCTCGACCGAGGCCACGGCGCCGGGCGGCAGGACCAGGGTGGACATGCCGTCCTCCACCAAAGCGGGCCCTTGCAGTCGGGCGCCGGCCACCAGCCCCGCGCGGGCATGGACGGGCACGGGCACCAGCTTTCCCTCGATGC
Source organism: Roseococcus suduntuyensis (assembly GCF_014196305.1). GTDB lineage: Bacteria > Pseudomonadota > Alphaproteobacteria > Acetobacterales > Acetobacteraceae > Roseococcus > Roseococcus suduntuyensis. The sequence continues at coordinate 98,233 of NZ_JACIDJ010000001.1, read as the reverse complement.
GAAGCCCACGCTGCCCCACCGGCGTCGGTGCGGCCGCGAGGCCGGGCTCCAGCGAAGATCCGGGCGGCTTCGCGCTGACCGAGACGCGGATGTTCACGAACTCGATGCCCTGCACCGGCGGGCGGCGCGTGAAGATCGCGTCATAGGCCGCGAGGAAGGCGTCACGCAGGGGCGCGAGCGAGGCGGCGCCATAAGGCCCCGGCGGCAGGGCGGCCACGATCTCGTAGCCCTGCCCGGCGAAGCGCATGTCCGCGCCGCGGCGCACCTCGCGCGGGACATCGGGGCCGAGCGTGGCCGCGACCACGGCGCCCGCCTCCTCCTCCAGGCGCTGGAAGGCGGCCTCCAGCGCCTCGGGCGGAAGCTGGTCCAGCGTGCGCGCCAGCGTCGCCACCCGGTCCACCCGCGCGGGGGCCAGCAGCAGGCCGAGTGCCGAGGCCACGCCGGCCGCGGGCGGGCAGACCACGCGCCGGATGCCCAGGCGCCGCGCCACCTCGCAGCCATGCAGCGGCCCGCCGCCGCCCGTGACCAGCAGCGCGAAGTCGCGCGCGTCGCGGCCATGCTCCGCCACATGCACCCGTGCCGCGGCGGCCATCGTCTCGTTCACGACGGCATGGATGCCGGAAGCGGCCTCCGCCGTGGCAAGGCCGCCCTCTGTCGCCACCTCGCCCACCGCGCGTTCGGCCAGGCCGGCATCGAGGCGCATGGTCCCGCCGGCGAAGCCCTCCGCGTCCAGCAGGCCGAGCAGCAGGTTGCCATCCGTCACGGTGGGCGCGGTGCCGCCGCGCGCGTAGCAGGCCGGCCCGGGCTCGGACCCCGCGCTGCGCGGGCCCACCTTCAGCAGGCCCAGCGCATCCAGCCGCGCGATGCTGCCCCCGCCCGCCCCGATCTCGATGAGCTCCACCGTCGAGATGGCAAGCGGCAGGCCGCTGCCGCGGGTGAAGCGCCGCTCCCGCCCCGCCTCGAAGCGGTGCGCGACCAGCGGCTCGCCCCCCTGCACCACGCAGAGCTTGGCGGTGGTGCCGCCCATGTCGAAGGCCAGCAGGTCCCGCAGGCCGGAGCGCGCGCCGAACACCGCCGCCGCCAGCGCCCCCGCCGCCGGGCCGCTCTCCAGCAGCTGGACGGGCACGCGCTGCGCCTCCTCCAGATGCGTCAGGCCGCCATTGGACAGCATCATGAACAGCGGCGCGCGCAGCCCCAGCTCCCGCAGATCCGTCGAGAGACGGCCGAGATACGCATCGGCCAGCGGCTTGATGTAGGCATTGGCGACGGTGGTGGAGGTGCGGTCGTATTCGCGGATCTGCGGCGCGACCTCGCTGGAGAGCGAGACCGGCAGCCCCGGATGCGCCTCGGCCAATATCCGCCCCGCCGCCTGTTCATGCGCGGGGTTCGCATAGGCGTGCAGGAAGACGACCGCGAGGGATTCCACCCCCTTGTCCACCAGCCGCGCCGCCGCGGCGCGCAGGCTGCCGGCATCGAGCGGCTGTTCGATGCCGCCATCGGGGCCGATGCGCTCGCTCGCCTCCTCGCGCAGGCTGCGGCGGACGAGCGGTTCCGGCAGGGGCAGATGCAGGTCGTAGAGCTCGTATTTCCGCTCATGCCCGATTTCGAGCGTGTCGCGGAAACCCGCCGTCGTGATCAGCCCGGTGCGCGCGCCCCGCCGCTCAATGAGGGCATTGGTGAACAGCGTGGTGGCGTGGACGATGCGCCCCACATCGGCGCAGGCCAGCGCCTCGCGCGCGAAGAGCCGCGCGATGCCCGTCACCACGCCGCGCGCGGGGTTGTCCGGGGTGGTCAGCTCCTTGTGGGCGTGGAAGCGGCCCGTGCGCTGGTCCAGCACCACCACATCCGTGAAGGTGCCGCCGATGTCCACGGCGAGGGCGAGATGCGGGGCGCTCATGCGACGAAGCCATCCTCGATGTCGGCGGCGATGGCCGCGGGGTCGCGCTCGGCGGGCGGGCCGAAGCCGCCGCCGCCTGGCGTGCGCAGCTCCACCGTGTCGCCAGGCTCCAGGATGTGCTGGCGCTTGGGGTCCACCGCCACGCCATTGACCAGCACCGCGCCGGGCGTGCCGGCCTCCCCGCCCGCGAGCCCCGGGGCTGCGGCCTCGATGCGGGTGCGCTCGGCCATGAAGGTGACGGCGACGGGGCCCGCCGCGCGGTTCTCGAACAGCCATTCCTGCCCGGTGCCCCCGCGGTGCCGGCCCCGCCCGCCCGTGCCCACGCGCAGCCGGCGGTGGCGCACGCGGAAGGGGTTGTGCTGCTCGATCATCTCGACGGGCGCGGCCGAGACGTTGCTCGGCCAGGAGAGCACATTGGGTCCGTCGCGCAGGGCGGAGGCGCCGTAGCCGCCATTCATGAAGAAGTGGTTCGCGGTGGTGCTGCCATCCGCGCGCTGGCCGGCGAAGTTCAGGCTCCAGAGCGGCGAGCCCACACCCGCGATGACGCGCTCCGGGATGGCTTGCGCCAGCGCGGACAAGATCAGCGGCGGCAGGAAGTGTCCGGTCAGCGCCCGGTTGGCGCCGGCTGCGGGTGGCGTCGAGTTCAGGATGCAGCCGCGCGGCGCCTCCACCGTCACGGGCCGGAACGCGCCCTCGTTGTTGGGCACCTCCGGGCACAGCGCCGCCTTCAGGGCGAAGGCGGTGTAGGCGAAGGTGTAGGAGAGGCAGACATTGATGCCGCGCGGCACCTGCGCGTCGGTGCCCGTATAGTCGGCCACGATGCCATCGCCCCGCTTGTGCAGCGCGAGCACGAGGCGGATGGGCTGGGCGAGGCCGTCGGTCAGCACCTCGCCGCGATAGGTCCCGTCCGGCACCTCGCGGATGGCCGCGCGCATGGCCCGTTCGGAGCGCGACTGGATCTCCAGGGCCAGCGCTTCGAGGTCATCGAGGCCGTATTCGTCCATCAGCGCCAGCAGCCGGCGCTCCATCAGCTCCAGCGCGGTGAACTGGGCGAAGAGGTCGCCCATCACCTGGTCGGGCACGCGCGTGTTCTTGCGCAGCATGCGCGCGAAGGTGTCGTCCAGCACGCCCGCCCGCACGGCCTTGAGCGGCGGGATTTGCAGGCCTTCCTCGAACACCTCGCGGCTTTCGGCGGTGCGGATGCGCCCGCCGATGTCCGGCGCATGCGCGGCCGAGCCCGCGAAGGCGACCAGGCGGCCCTGGCGGAAGACCGGGCGCGCCACCGTGATGTCGGGCAGGTGCCCCGTGCCCATCCAGATGTCGTTGGTCAGCAGCACATCGCCCGGCGCCAGCGTCTCGGCCGGGTATTCGTCGAGGAAGTGCCGCATGGTGCGCGGCACGGTGCAGAGGAAGGAGGGCACGCCATCCGTCGCCTGCACCAGCGAGCGGCCCTGCGCATCGGCCAGCACGCAGGCGAAGTCGTGGGATTCGCGCACGATGGTGGAGAAGGAGGTGCGCAGCAGCGCCGCGGCGGCCTCGTCCACCGACGAGGCGAGGCGGGTCCAGAGCAGTTCGAGCAGGACGGGATCGAAGGCCCGCGGCGCCGTAGCCATTCCTCAGTTCACCCTGATGTTGGCGGTCTGGATCACGCGTGTCCATTTGCGCGTCTCCTCCGCGAAGAAGCGGCGGCTTTCCTCGACCGACAGGCCGCGCTTGATGGCGCCGAGCTGCCGCAGCCGGTCCTGGATGGCGGGTTCGTTCAGCACGGCCACCGTGTCGGCGTTCAGGCGCTGGAGCAGCGGCGCGGGCACGCTGGCGGGGGCGGCCAGCGTCATCCAGGCGGTCGCCACATAGTCGGGCAGGCCCGCCTGCGTCGCGGGCGGCACGCCGGGCAGCGCGTCCACCGCCTCGGCCGAGGTGACGGCCAGCGCCCGCACGCTGCCCGCGCGGGCCAGGGGCGGCACGGTCGGCACGTTCTCGAACATCAGCTGGATGCTGCCGGCCATCAGGTCGGTCAGGGCGGCGGAGCTGCCGCGATAGGGCACATGCGTCATCTGCACGCCGGCCACCTGCATGAACAGCTCGCCCGCCATGTGGGTGGAACTGCCGCTGCCGGCCGAGCCGAAGGTGAGGGCACCGGGCTGCGCCCGTGCCAGCGCGATCAGTTCCCGGAGATTCTGCGCCGGCACCGAGGGGTGGACGATGAGGGCGTTGGGCATCTCGGCCAGCACCGTGACGGGTGCGAGATCGGTGTCCGGGTTGTAGGGCAGGCGCGCATAGATCGAGCTGGCGGCATGGATGCCGATGGTGCCCAGCAGCAGAGTGTGGCCATCACCCGCCGCGCGCGCCACCTGCTCCGCGCCGATATTGCCGCCCGCGCCAGGCCGGTTCTCCACCAGCACGGGCTGACCCCACTTGGCCGAGAGGCGCTCCCCCACCAGCCGGGCCAGCACATCGGCCGTGCCCCCGGCGGCGAAGGGCACCACGATGCGCACCGGCCGCGTGGGGAAGGCCGCCGTCTGGGCGAAAGGCGCGCCCAGCGGCGCGGCGCCGAGCGCCGTGGCAAGCGGCAGGAGTGCGAGGCTGCGTCTACGCATGATGTTCATCCTTCCCTGTTCTGGTCCGAAAGCGGGTGATGCCGGTGGGGCGCCGCAGGGCGCCGTCATCGGCCGTAGGGTGCGGGGTCGGTGACGTGGCCGGAGGCGAGGTCGGCCGCGAGCGCGCCCGGGCCCCGCAGGCCAGGGTCGCCATGGCCCCCGCCGCCCGGCGTGGCGAGCAGCACCGTCTCGCCCCGTTGCAGGACGTATTGGCGCTTGGGGTCCACCTTCTCGCCATTGATGCGCAGCATGCCGGGCGCGCCGGCCTGCCCGCCCTCGATGCCGAAGGCCGGGAAGATGGTGCGCTCGGCCAGGAAGGAGACGGCGATGGGGGTGTCGGAGCGGCTCTCGATCAGGATTTCCTGACCGAGCCCGCCCCTGTGCCGCCCCGGCCCGCCGCTGTCCGGGCGCAGCCGCTTGTGGTGGATGCGCAGGGGGGCGATGTGCTCGCTGATCTCGACCGGTGTGGAGGAGACGTTGGAGGGCCAGGAGAGGCATGAAATGCCATCCCCATGCACGTTCCCGCCCATGCCCCCGTTGAAGAAGAACATGTTCGCGTAGGGCTTGCCGGCCGCGTTCACGCCCGACTGGTTCATGCCCCACATGGGCGAGCCGCAGGCGGCCATCACGCGCTCGGGCACCACCTGGCCCAGGCAGCCGAAGACCAGCATGGGCAGGTAATGGCCGATCAGCATGCGCGACCCGCCCGAGGCCGGGAAGACGGGGTTCACGATGCACCCCTCGGGCGCCTTGACCGAGATGGGGCGCCAGGCGCCCTCATTGTTGGGCAGGGTGGGGGTGGTGCAGACCTTCACCCCATACATCGTCATGGCATAGGTGTAGCAGAGCGCGCAGTTGATCGCGCGGTCCACCTGCGGGTCGGTGCCGCTGTAGTCCACCTCGATGCGGTCACCCGCGATGGTGAGCGCCATGCGCAGCGTCACGGGCTTGTCCAGCAGCCCGTCGGTCTGCAACGCGCTGTGGTAGGTACCGTCCGGCAGGGCGGCGATGGCCGCGCGCATCGCGTTCTCGCAGCGCGCCTGCACCTCCCGCGCGAGGTCCGACAGGTCGTGCAGCCCGGCCTGCTCCATCAGGACGTGCAGCCTCTCCTCCATCAGGTCGAGGGCCACGACCTGCGCCCAGAGGTCGCCCATGGTCTGTTCGGGCGTGCGGACGTTCTTGCGGATGATGGCGACCAGCGTCTCGTCCGGCTCGCCCGCGCGGAGCAGCTTCATGGGCGGGATCTGCAACCCTTCCTCGAACACCTCGCGCGGCTCGGGGCTGCGGATCTTGCCGCCGATGTCCGGCGCGTGCGCGGTGGAAGCGCTGAATGCCACCAGGCGGCCATGGCGGAAGATGGGCTTGGCCACCGTGATGTCGGGCAGGTGGCCGGTGCCGAGCCACAGGTCGTTCGTGATCAGCACGTCGCCGGGGCGAAGCGCCTCGGCGGGGAAGAAGCGCAGGAAGTGCTTCACCGTCTCGGGCAGGGTACCGATGAAGCTCGGGATGCTCTCGGTCGCCTGCACGAGCGACTGGCCCTCGGCATCCGTGACCACGCAGGAGAAGTCATAGCTCTCGCGCACCAGCGTCGAGAAGGAGGTGCGGACCAGCGCCGCCGCCGCCTCGTCCACCAGCGAGATCAGGCGGCGCCAGAGCAGTTCCAGCTCGACCGCGTCGAAGCTGCGGGGGGTGTGTTCCATGTCGGGCATCCTCAGCTCAGCCGCTCGGCCAGGATCGAAAGGTCGGGCAGGACGCTGATCCGCGCGTCGGGGCCCACGACGAAGGTGCTTTCGTCCTCCTCGAACACGGCGGGCCCGGGCAGCTGCGTGCCGGCGGCCAGCGCGTAGCGGTCATAGACGGGGGTCTCGACCATCCCCTCGGCTTCCGGGAAATGCACGGGGCGGCGGCCCTTCAGCGCGGTGTCCGCCGCGTGGGTCTGCAACCGCAGGGTCGAGCCCGCGCCCGGCATGGGTGCCGCCAGCGACAGGCGCAGCGCCACGAACTGCGCCGCGGCGCCGGGCGGCGTGCGGCCGAACAGGCGGCGATAGGCGGCCTCGAAGGTCGCGAGCACGGCTTGCTCCGACAAGGGATCGGGCAGGACGACCGTGATCTCGGAGCCCTGGCCCACATAGCGCATGTCAGCGAGGCGGCGGGTGGTGCGCCGTTCGACATCGGCGCCGCTCGCGCGGATGATGGCGGCGGCTTCCGTCTCCAGCGCGGCCAGCAGGCGCTCCGCCCCGGCCCAGTCCGCCGCCGCGACCGACTGGTTGAAGGAGGCCACGCGGTCCACGCGTGCGGGTGCCATCAGCATGCCGATGGTGCTGCCCACCCCGGCGCCGGGCGGGCAGATGACCCGGCCGATGCCGAGCTTCCCGCCCACCTGCCAGGCATGCACCGGCGCGGCCCCGCCAGTGGCCAGCAGCGCATAGTCGCGCGGGACACGCCCGCGCTCGGCGATCGCGACGCGCGCCGCCCCCGCCATGTTCTCGTTCACCACGTCATGCACGCCGAAGGCCGCGCGCGACGCATCGAGCGCGATGCGCCCCGCCAGCGCGCCCAGCGCATCGGTGGCCGTGTTGGCGTCGATGCGCATGGCCCCGCCCAGGAAGAAATCGCCGTTGAGGTAGCCAAGGGCGAGATCGGCGTCGGTCACGGTGGGTTCGGTGCCGCCCCTTCCGTAGCAGACGGGGCCAGGCTGCGCGCCCGCGCTTTCGGGGCCCACATGCAGCGTGCCGAGTTCGCTGCGCCGCGCGATGGAGCCGCCGCCCGCGCCGATCTCGATCAGCTCCACCGTCGCGATCTGGATGGGCAGGCCGCTGCCGCGCAGGAAGCGCTTGGTGCGCGCCGCCTCGAAGCCCCAGGCGACCAGCGGCTCCCCTTCGTCCACCAGGGCGAGCTTCGCGGTGGTGCCGCCCATGTCGAAGGCGAGCACCCGGTCCAGCCCCGCCTGGCGGCCGAACCAGGCGCCGGCCAGCGCGCCGGCCGCGGGGCCGCTCTCCAGCAGCTGGACCGGGGCGCGCTTGGCCTCCGCCACATGGGTCAACCCGCCGCTGGACAGCATGAGGAACAGCTCGCCCGGGATGCCGGCGTGCTTCAGCTCCGCCTCCAGCCGGTCGAGATAGGTCTCGGCGAGCGGGCGCACATAGGCATTGGCGACGGTGGTGACGGTGCGCGGATATTCCCTGATCTCGGGCGCGATGTCGGCCGAGAGCGAGAGGGAAAGCCCCGGGAAGCGCGCGGCGATGGCCGCCGCCGCCGCACGCTCATGCACGGGGTTCGCATAGGCGTGCAGGAAGCAGACCGCGAGGCTGGTGACACCCTGCGCGACCAGCAGCGCCACCTCCTCCAGCAGCGCGTCCACATCGAGCGGCACCTCGACCGTGCCGTCCGGGGCCAGGCGCTCGCGCGCCTCGCGCCGCCAGGGGCGGGGCACGAGGGGCTGCGGCATCTCCAGGAACAGGTCGTAGAGCTCGTATTTCCGCTCGCGCCCGATCTCCAGCACGTCGGCGAAGCCCGCGGTGGTCAGCAGCCCGGTGGGGGCGCCCTTGCGCTCGATCAGCGCGTTGGTGAACAGCGTCGTCGCGTGCACCACGCGGCCCACGCGGCCGGGCGCCACGCCCGCCTTCTCCAGCAGCCGGGCCACGCCCGTCATGGCCCCGCGGGCAGGTTCGTCGGGCGTGGTGCTCTCCTTCCAGATGACGATGCGGCCATCGGACGGGTCGAGCAGGACGAGGTCGGTGAAGGTGCCGCCGATGTCGATGCCGAGGGAAAGTGACGCTGTCATGAACTTCCATATCCTTGCGCGCATGGCGCCTTGCTGGGCACGGGCCGCCCCGTCGTGGCCGCGGTTCAGTCGCTGCGGATGGCGTTGGCCTCGATCACCTGCCGCCAGCGCTCGCGGTCGCGGCGGATGCGGGCCTGGAAGGCGGGGCCCGCCTCGGGCAGCGGTTCGAGGCCCCGCTGCCGCAGGGTGTTCGCGGTCTGCGCATCGCGCAGGACCGCGTCGAAAAGGTCGGCGAGGCCGCTCCGGACATCGGCCGGCAGCGCCGCGGGGCCCACCAGTCCGAACCAGTTGGTGATGTCGAGCTGCGGCACGCGGGCGGCGAGGGGCGTGAGGTCGGGCGCCATGGCGCTGGGCTGCGCGGCCGTGATGCCGATGCCCTTGAGCTGCCCCGCGCGAAGCTGGCCCGCGACCTCGGCGAGGTTCGCCACCATCACATCCACCCGCCCCGCCGTCACGTCGAGCACGGCGGGCGCCCCGCCGCGATAGGGCACGTGCGTCATCCGCACGCCCAGCACCCCCGCCAGCAAGGCGCCCGCCAGGTGGTTGATCGAGCCGGTGCCACCCGAGGCATAGGTGGCCGCGCCGTCACGCTCCCGCGCGAAGCTGGCCAGGCCCTGGAGGTCGGCGAAGGGGGCATCGGGCCGCGCCACCAGCGCCATGGGCGTGCCGGCGAGGTTGGAGACCGGCACCAGTTCCCGGTCCAGGTCGAAGGGCACCGCCACCCCGGGCATGACGGGTGCGACGGACATGTTGCCCATGATGGCGCTGGCCAGGGTGTAGCCGTCGGGCGTTGCCCGGGCCGCGCCCTGGGCCGCGATGAAGCCATAGGCGCCGCTGCGCACCTCCGGCACGGTCGCGACGCCGCGCAGGCGCAGCATCCCCTCGGCGACGATGCGGATCACGATGTCCACCGCCCCGCCGGGCGGAAAGCCGATCAGCAGCCGGACGGGCTGGCTGGGCGTCCAGGCGGCGCGTGCCGGCAGGGCGGCCGCGGTGCCGAAGCCCGCGGCGAGCAGCATTCGGCGTGAGGTGATGGCGTCGGTCATGCGCAATTCCTTCCGTGGGCCATGACCGGCGCTGCCCTTCCCCTTGAGCGCATGGCCGCCCGCGTCCAGCGCGGGTCATGTCCATGCTGCATGATGTCTTTCTGTCCGAGACCGTTAAGAAGGAGCGTAAGGGCAGGAATGCCCTGCTCGCTACTGAAAAGCCGTCATGTTTCCATGAGGGTATGGAATGAAGTGACCGGAGACGCGCCATGCATCGCCACACGCCTCCCACGCATTGGCTGCGCGCCTTCGAGGCCTGCGCGCGCCATCTGAGCGTCTCGCGCGCGGCCGAGGAGCTGTCCCTCACCCAGAGCGCGGTGAGCCGACAACTGGCCGCGCTGGAGGGCCAGCTTGGCCTGCGGCTGTTCCAGCGGGTGCGGCAGCGCCTCGTGCTGACCGCCGCGGCCGCCAGCTATGCGCCCGAGGTGAGGGCCGCGCTGGCGCGCATCGACAGCGCGACGCAGGAGGTGCTCGCGCATCGCGGCGCGGGTGGCACGCTGAACCTGGTCGTCTCGCCCACCTTCGGCGCGCGTTGGCTGATGCCGCGCATGCCGCGCTTCCAGGCGCGGCATCGGCTGGTCGTGGTGAATATCCGCAACCACACCACCCTGCCACGGCCGCTGGATTTCGCGGGTGAGGGGGTTCATGCCGCCATCTACATGGGCGCGGTGCCGCGCGCGGGCGTCACGCTGCACCCGCTGGTGCGGGATGTGCGGGTGCCCATCTGCGCGCCCGCGCTGCTGGCCGGGGGCGGGCTGCCGGCGCCCGCGGCGCTGGTCCGCCATACCCTGCTCCAGCAGACGACAAGGCCCCGCGCCTGGCTGCATTGGCTGCAGGCCCATGGCGTGACGGGTGTGGATGGGCTGCGCGGCCCGCAATACCAGCACCACGCCATGGTGGCGGAGGCGGCGGCGGCCGGGCTGGGGGTGGCGTTGATGCCGCGCTTCCTGGTGGAGCCGGAGCTGGCGGCGGGGCGGCTCGTCGTCCCCTTCGACCTGCCGCTGGATGATGGCGAAGCCTATAGCCTGGCCTACCCGCAGGAGGCGGCGGGGCATCCCGTGCTGCGCGCCTTCCGCGACTGGCTGCTGGCGGAGGTGGCGGAGGTGGCGGAGGCCAGCGGATGACCAGCCCGCACCGACGGCCGGGACAGGACTCGGCCGAGGGCCAAGCGTGCGCCGCTGCTACCTATGTGCTTCCCAGGCTTTCGCTGCCTGGCCCACGATTCGCTATAAGTGCTTGATTTGGATGGTGGGCGCGACAGGGATTGAACCTGTGACCCCTGCCGTGTGAAGGCAGTGCTCTCCCGCTGAGCTACGCGCCCATCCGTGGTCGCTCCTTTGCGGCGAAGGCGGCGATCTGTCAAGCGCGCCGCACCGGTTGTATGGGCGGCCGTGAAGCGCATATGCGGCAGCATGGCCCTGCGCGTGATCCCACTTCTGCTGCTCCTCGCCACGCCGGCCGCGGCCGAGCCCTGGCGCGCCACCTATTTCATCAATGCCGCCGGCCTGCCCATCGCGCAGGTGGAACTGCGCTTCGCCCTGGACGGCCCCGGCTACAGCGTGGAAACCCGCGCGCGTTCGCTCGGTGTCGCACGGCTCTTCCTGCGGGGTGAGCAGGTCTCGCGCTCCGAAGGCCGCTGGGCGGAGGGAATGCCGCAGCCGCGCGTCCATGTCAGCGAGGGCAATTGGCGCGGGGTGATGCGCCGCACCCGGCTGGAATACGGGCCGGACGGCGCGCCCCGCGTGGCGGTGCTGACGCCGGCCCAGGACATGCCGCGCAGCCCCGTGCCGGCCTCGGCCATTCCGGGCACCATGGACGGGCTTTCCGCATTGGTGGGGCTGGCGCGCCATGTGCGCGACACCGCCACCTGCGAGACGGGCGCGCGTGGCTTCGACGGGCGGCGCCTCACGCAATTCGTCGTGGCGCGTGACCCCGCGCCGGCCGAGGCGCCCCGCCTGCGCTGCGTGATCGAGGCGCGGACGCTGGCCGGCTATGCCCTGGACCGTGACGCGGCCGAGGCGCGCGAACCCCTTCGCATCCTGGCCGAATTCGGCCCCCGTGCCCCTGGCCACCCGGCCGTGCCGGAGCGCGTGGAACTCGGCAGCCGCTGGTGGGGCACCATCGAGGCGACGCTGATGGACCTGCGCCGCGAGGCGCCGGCCACCAACTGAGCTTGGAGCATGCTGCGTTCACGCAACCTGCTCCAGCCTTTGTTGAGAGCGGGATTCAGCGTTTTCGGTGATTCCACCTCAACGCATCCCGCTCTAGCCGCCCAGCAGGAAGGGCAGGTCCTGCGGGCGCCTGGCCACCAAATCCGCCCCCTCGCCGCTGCCATAGCCCCACGCGGCGAAGACCGTCCGCACGCCGGCGCCCTTGGCGGCCAGGATGTCGTTCTGGTGGTCGCCGATCATGACGGATTGCGCGGGGCTCATGTGCATGGCCTTCAGCACGCCCAGGACATGGCCGGGGTCGGGCTTGCGGACGGGCAGGGTATCGCCGCCCACCACCAATTCGAAAAAGCGCAGCATGCCCAACGCGCGCAGCAGGGCCTGGGCGGCGGCCACGGGCTTGTTGGTGCAGACGGCGGCGCGCCAGCCGGCCACGCCCATGGTGGCCAGCGCGGCCTCGATCCCCTCATAGGGCTGGGTGAGGTTGGCGCTGTTGGCTTCCAGGTCGGCCAGGAAGGGCGGGATCACGTCATCGGTCAGGGTGGCGCCGCGGGCGGTGAAGGCCTTCACCAGCAGGGCGTGGGCGCCGTCGCCCACCATGGCGGCGACCTGGGGCACCGTGAAGGGCGCCAGCTTGTGCCGGGCCAGGGCGCGGTTCAGCACGGCCGCAATGTCCGGCGCGCTGTCCACCAGGGTTCCGTCGAGGTCGAAGATGGCAAGCTTCATGGGCGTTCCATGTGGGCGCGTTCCGTCGGCGTGGCGAAGAGTTTCAACAAAGGCGGCAGCACCAGCATCACGCAGGCCAGCGAATAGACAAGGCTGATGGACAGCACGACGCCCATGCTGGCCGTGCCCGGGTGCGGTGAGACCATCAGCGCGCCGAAGGCGGCCGCATTGGTCACGGCGGAATAGATCACGGCGCGGTTCAGCGGGCTGGCCAGCAGGTCGCGCCGCCCCTGCTGCCAGGCGGTGACGAAATAGATGTCATAGGCGACACCCATCCCGAACAGCAGCGGCAGGGCGATGATGTTGGCGAGGTTGAGGTCCGGCCCCAGCAGGGCGCAATGCGCCATGGTCAGCAGCCCCGCCAGCGCCAGCGGCGCCACCGCCAGCACCGACAGTTTCAGCGAGCGCAGCGCCACCCAGAGCAGCAGCACCACCACCGTCATGGCGATGACGCCCGAGAGGATGAAGGCCCCCTGGATGGTCGCGGAGGATTCCACCGCCGAGATGGCCAGCCCCGTCGCATCCGGCGCCACCGCCTGCACGGCGCGGGCGAAGCGGCGCAGCTGGGTGGTCTCGTCGCCCTCGCCCCCGCCTGTGTTGGGCGTGGGCGCGATCTCGATGCGCGCCTGTCCCGTGGCGGTGATCCAGTCGCGCCGCAGCGCCTCGGGCAGGGTGTCCAGCGTCACGGGCCCGGCGGAGAGCAGCAGCCGCACCCGGCGCAAGGTGTCGGTCAGGCCGGGCAGGGTGGCCTCGGCCAGGGCCTCGCGCCCCGCGGGCAGCCCGTCGGCGAGGCGGTTGTAGGCGATGGCCAGCGCGCGGGCATCGGCCGCGACCGGCCCCGTGCCGCGCAGGGCCGCCAGCGCGAGGGCCGCCTCGCGCAGGGCGGCGATGGTCTCGGCCTCGGTGGGGGGCTCGCGCGGGGTGGGGGCCAAAGCGGGCCCCAGCAGCATGGCCGCGTCCTCGATGAGGAAGAGCTTGGCCTCCTGCCCCTCGGGGATGAAGTCGGCCAGGGTGGTGGCGCGGGCCACCTCGGGCAGGGCGTCCAGCCGCGCGGCCAGGGCCTGGGCCGCTTCCATGTCCGGCGCCAGGATTTCCAGCGTGTTGGGGTCGGTGTCCGGGTCCTGCGCCAGGTCACGCCAGGTGGAGACCGATTCCGCCTGGGGGTCGCGCAGGTTGATGGGGTTGGTGTCGAAGCGCAGCCAGTAGCTGGCGCCGGCGCAGAACAGCGCCAGCAGCAAGGCGAGCGTGCCGGCCAGCCGTGCATGGCGGGAGAGCCATTGGTCCACCGGGCGCAGGGCGGGGTAGCCCACCTCCCGCATCTCGCGCCCTGGCCGGGCCAGCAGCATCAGGGCGGGCAGCATGGTCATGGCCAGCAGCCAGCCGATGAACATGCCCGCACCCGCGATCAGCCCCAGCTCCGCCACGCCGCGGTAGTCGGTCGGAATGAAGGCGAAGAAGCTGAGGCCGATGGCCAGCGTTGCCAGCGTCATGCCCGGGCCGGCCACCCGCGCGGCCTCGATCAGCGCGGGGCGCACCTGGCCGAGGCGCGCGCTCTCGGCGCGGAACTGCACGGCGTATTGCGTGCCGAAATCATTGCCCAGGCCGATGAACATCACGGCGAAGGCGATGGAGAGCGGGTTGAAGCTGCCCACCGCCAATAGGCCGAAGGCCGCCGTCCAGAAGATGCCCACCACCGTCAGCGCCAGCAGCGGCCAGATCAGCCGCCAGGAGCGCAGCGCCATCCAGAGCAGGATGCCCACCAGCACGAAGGAGAGCACGCCCGTCAGCACCGCGCCGTCGGCCACGGTGGCGAATTCCTCGTCGCCCATGGGGACGGGGCCGGTCAGGCGCAGGCGCATCCCCTGTTCCGCGAGGCCCAGCATGCGGGCCTCCTCGCGGATCACCTCCGACGCCGCGGCGCCGGCGGAAAGCTGTGCGTAGTCCAGCGTGGGCTGGATCATGACGAAGCGCCGCAGCTCGGAGGGGCGGGGCGCCTGCCCCGTCATCAGGGCGCGCCAGTCGGGCGGGGCCACGTCGTTGCGGGTGGCGGCATCGGCGGCGGCGGCCAGGGCGTGCAGGGGGCCGGCCACGCGGTCGGGCTCCGCCTCGCCTCGCGCCAATCCTTCGGCCATGAGGCGGCTGATCTCGGCCAGGCCGCGCAGCGAGGGGTCGGCCGCGATGGTGCCCAGCAGTGCCTGCCCCTCGATCAGGCGTTCGGCGACGGCCGCGACCTCGGCCTCCGGCAGGAAGAGCAGGCCGTGGCGGTCCCAGAACTCCCCGGCATCGGGGCGGCGGACGGTGCGGAACAGTTGCGGCTGGGCGCGCAGCCGTTCGGACAGCGCCTCGGCCGCGCGGTCGAGGCGCCCGGCATCGGGCCCGTCCAGCACGGCCACGACGAGGTCGGTGCGTTCGGGAAAGGCCTCGGCGAGGGTGCGCTCGGACACCCGCCAGCCGAGGTCATCGGGGAAAAGCTTGGAGACGTCGGAATCGAGGGTGAAGCGGGTGACCGTCAGCCAGGCCGCAAAGACCGTCACCACCGCGCAGAGCAGCAGCGTGGCGACGGGCCAGCGCACCGAGCGGCCGACCAGCGCGACCACGAGCCGCCCCAGCAGCGCCCCCGGGGGGGAAGGCTGCGGGGGGAGGCTCATGGGAAGGAGGGCGATCCGCGAAGGCGGAATCGCCGCAGCGGTGAATCGCCCTCCCGGCGAAGCCTAGACCGTGATCCGTTCTGGCGGATCACGGTCTAGACCGCATGCACCAGCAGCGCCGCCACCAGGGCCGCCAGCGCCACGCCGGGCCAGAAGGCCTGGCTGGTGCTGCCCTCGCACGTCTCGGGCTGGCGCCGGGAAAGCCAGCGCAGGCAGCCCGCCATGACGGCCAGCAGGCCGACCAGCGCGGCACCCGCGCCGAGCGCCACCGTGCCGGCGCCGACCAGCAGCAGCGCCAGGATGCCGCCGGGCAGCGCGGGGAACCACACGCTCAGCGCCAGCGCCGCCGCCAGCAGGAACACGGGCAGCACGGCCCAGAGCCCCGGCACCAGCACCCCCATGAACAGCGCCGCGATGGGGCCGCAGAGCGCGGTGGCGATGAGGATGGACGACTCGGTCAACGCCTGCAGCCGGTCGGGCGGGACCTCGCCGCGCAGCAGCCAGGCCTGCCACAGGGTCAGCTTCACCAGCCCCAGCATCAGCACCGCCGTGGCGAGGATCATGGCGCCGGAGGCGGCGAAACCCGTGCCCGCCTGCGCCCCCAGAAGCAGCACGCCGGGCAGGGCCAGCGCCATGCCGCCCAGTGCCAGGATGCGGTGTTTGCGCGCGCTGCGCATGGCGCCGGTGCCGCGCAGGGCGAACCAGAGCAGCGGCAGGCTGCCCATCCAGATGGCCGCCCCCGATTCGCGCAGGAAGGTGGCCAGCACGGGCAGCGCGCCGGCATGGGCGCCCCCCTGAAGGATGCCGCCCAGCAGCAGCACGGCGGCGGCCCCCACGATGGGGGCGGGCGGCCCGTCTTTCCAGGCCAGCGCGGCGGTGGCCGCCCCGCCGCCGAGTGCCATCAGCGCGCCGATCCAGCCGCCCCAGCCCGCGGTGGAGGGCAGGACCAGCAGCGCCACCAGCACCGCCAGAACGGCGGCCACGGTGGTGACATAGCGGGCCAGCGGCCGCACCGCGGGCGGGGCCGCGACCAGCAGGAAGGCGGCGCTGCCGAGTGCGGCGCTGCGCGCGAGCATGGCCAGCGCGTAGGGGAACCAACCCTCCATCATCGCTCAGCCCGCCGCCGGCGTGGCGGGGGGCGCCATGCGGTTGGGTGCGCGCAGGAAGAAGCGCGCGAAGCGGGCCAGGGCCGGCATGGTGGTGGGGCGCAGCAGGCGGGTGTCATAGCCCGCGAAGCGGCGGTCATTCTCCGCGAGGCAGAGGTCAATGATGTCGGCCAGGGTGTAGTCCTCGGCGGAGACCGACTTGGCGCCGGTCACGGTGAAGTTGTTGTCCTGCTTCTGCTCCTTGCCGGAGCCATCCACGGTCTTCGCCAGCCCCACGCGCTCCCACCCCAGGAAGGCCCAGACGGCCCAGACCCGCAGCTCGAACCAGGGGCGGCGCCAGAGCGGCATGTTGGCGCGGTGCCAGGCCAGCCAGTTGGCGAAGAGCAGGATGTGCCGGCATTCCTCCTGGATCACCGGCTCGAAGGTGTCGGTGAGTTCCGTGGGGAAGAAGCCGGAGCGCCGGGCCATCTCGAACAGGCCGAAGGCGAAGAAGCTGTCCACGCATTCACTGAAGCCGGTGACGAGATAGGCCCATTCCGGGTCGCGCGGCTGCACGTATTCGGGCTCGGGCGCCAGCTTGATGTCATAGGCGGCCACGAGGCGCGACAGCACCTCCTTGTGGCGGTTCTCCTCCCAGCCGTTGCGCGCGATGGTCTCGCGCATCTCGGGGTCCTGGATGGTGGCGGCATAGGCGGCCATCCGCAGCCGGGCCTTGCCCTCGGTCTGCACCGCGATGTCCCAGATGGGGAGCGAGGTGATGCGACCCAGCGCCTCCGCGTCGAGCTTGGGCCAGGGAATGACGCTCGGCTTGTAGGGGTTGAAGGTCTCCTCGAACATGCGGCAGACGGCGCGCTTGTGTTCGGGCGAGCCGGGGCGCAGCCGGCCGGGCTCGGGGCTGTGCCAGTGGCGGGCGCGGGCATCGGCGGCGGCGACCGTCGCCGCGTCGGGCAGGCGCCCGGCCAGGTTGTCGTCGAGGCGGCCGGAGAGGCGGGCGTCGATGTCCGAGACAGAATGGCTCAAGGCGGCGTGGCTCCGAGGGGCGCGCGTGGGTTAGGCCGTGCTTACCTGATTACCCGTGGCCCGCGCGCAAGTCCACGCGCGGCAGGTCAGTCCCCCGCCAGCAGGGGAGCGCCGGCGCGGCGGACATGGGCCTCGGCGCGGCTGGCGGCCAACGCCTCGTCCCCGGTGAGGATGGCTTCCGATATCCCACGGTGTTTCTTCCCAGGTGCGGCGCTGGGCGGCCTTGCCCCTGATGGCATTCTCGAGCGCCGTGCGGACCCGTCGGGTTCATCAGCTCGGGTATGGGGGCCTCCTGCCGCCAGGAGTTGTGTCCAATGTGAGGAGGCGGGCCCAGCTCAACGAAAAAGCCGCGCGCCCATCGCAGGCGCGCGGCTTTCCGAAGGCTCCGGCGGTGGCAGGGCGTTACTGCGGTTCAATCCCCGCGGCGCGGATCGCGTTGCTCCACTTGGCGGTCTCGGCGCGGATGAAGGCCGCGGCCTCCGCCGGGGTGGAGGGCAGCAGCGCCATGCCGAAGCCGCTGCTGAGCCGTTCCTGCAAGGTGCTGTCCGACATCGCATGCCGCACCGCCACATTCAGCCGCTGGATGATCGGCGCGGGCGTCGCCGCCGGCACCATCAGCGCGAACCAGGCGAAGAGCTCGTAGTCCGGCAGGCCCTGCTCGGCCACCGGCGCCACGTCGGGCAACTGGGCCGAGCGCGTGCGCGTCGTGATGCCCAGCACCCGCAGCTGCCCGCCCTGCACGCCGGGCAGGATCACCGCCTGGTCGGCCACGAACAGGTTCACCCGCCCCGCGATCAGATCCTGCACCGCATTGGGCGAGGAGCGGTAGGGCACGTTCAGCATCTTCACGCCGGCCATGGCGGCCAGCATCTCGGCCGCCACCTGCTGCGAGGAGGAGGCGGAAGCGAAGCTGATGCTCTCCGGCCGCTCGCGCGCGGCGGCGATCAGGTCCTGCAGGGTGCGGTAGGGGGAGTTGGCGGCGACCGCCACCAGCAGCGGGATGGAGGCGAGCGTCGAGACCGGCGCGAAGTCACGCTCCTGGTCATAAGGCACGCGGCGGAACAGGGCGTTGGCGGCGGCTTGCGTGGAGTTGGTGCCGAAGAGCACCGTGTAGCCATCGGGGGCGGAGCGGGCCACGGCCTCGGCGCCGATCATGCCCGAGGCGCCGGCGCGGTTCTCCACCACCACCGGCTGGCCCAGGTTGTCGCGCATGCGCTCGGCGAAGAGGCGGCCCAGGATGTCGGTGGCGCTGCCGGCGGCGAAGGGCACGATGGCGCGGACGGGCTGGGCGGGCCAGGTCTGTGCCATGGCGGAGGGGGCGGTCGCGGCGGTGGCGACGGCGGTGGCCGGAAGTGCGGCCAGCAAAGCGCGGCGGTTCATGTGCGGTTTCCTTCCCTCGGATGTTTCGCGGATAGGCGGAACCGGGGCGCCCCGCAAGCGGCTTGCGGCAAGCAGCTTGCAGCACGGGCGCGCGCGGCGAATGCTGCGCCGGCAGGAGGATACGACGATGGACACGGAGGCGGCGGGCTGGACGCTCGCCATTCACGGGGGTGCGGGCACCATTCCGCGCGCCGCGCTGACCGGTGGCAAGGAGGCCGAATACCGCGCCGGGCTGCTGGCGGCGCTGGAGGCGGGGGCCACCGTGCTGCGCGCCGGCGGCACGGCCGGGGATGCTGTGGTGGAGGCCGTGCGCGCCCTGGAGGATTGCCCGCTGTTCAACGCCGGGCGTGGCAGCACCTTCACCTCGGACGGCACCATCGAGATGGACGCGGCGCTGATGCTGGGCGAGGGCAAGGCCGGCGCCGTGACCGGCGTGACGCGCCCGCGCAACCCCATCCGCGCGGCGCGCGCGGTGCTGGAGGGCGGGCGGCATGTGCTGCTGTCCGGCGCCGCCGCCGATGCCTTCGCCGCCGCCACGGGGCTCGATCTGGCCCCGGCCGACTACTTCCGCACCGAGCACCGCCTGGCGCAGCTCGAGGCCGCCCGCGCGCAGGACCGCGTGGCGCTGGACCATGACGTGCCGGCCCCCGCACGCATGGGCACGGTGGGCGCCGTGGCGCGCGATGCGGCGGGGCGGCTCGCGGCCGCGACCTCCACGGGCGGCATGACCAACAAGCGGCCGGGGCGCGTGGGGGATTGCCCGGTCTTCGGCGCCGGCACCTGGGCGGACCAGGCCGTCGCCATCTCCTGCACCGGCACGGGCGAGGCCTTCATCCGTGCCGCTGCCGCGCATGAGATCAGCGCCCGCATACGCCATCTGGGCGAAACGCTGGAACAGGCCTGCGCGCGCGTCATCGGCACGGATGTGCCAGCGGCGGGCGGGCGTGGCGGGCTGATCGCGGTGGACGCGGCGGGCCACGCGGCGCTGCCCTTCAACACGGAGGGGATGTATCGCGGCGCATGGCGCGCGGGCGGGCGGCCCTTCATCGCCATTCATGAGGAGGCGCCGGCCGGTTCCGTCCCGCCCGCATAAGCTGGTGCTTGGCGGTAACTATTTCTCCTGTAACCGCCAAGCTTGCTGAGACAATAATCCAGAAATGACCCCCATTTTTTTGCAAAAAAATTTGGAGAGACCAAGTCCATGGCGTAGTTATTACTGCATTATTCTGCGCCAGAACGGGAGTTTTTTTGCAACGGTCATGGTGACGTGGCGTTCACCTGCCACACCAAAATCAAACGGAGATGTTCCATGGCCAAATTCATCCGCGTCTGCCAGGCGGCCCTCGTGGCCGCCCTGCTTTCGGCACCTGTCCTGACGACGGCGGTCCACGCGCAGCCCGCCACGACGACACCCGGCATGACCACGATCCCCGGCACGGGCGGAACCTACACCGGTGTTGGGCGCACCGACGGGTTCAACTGGGGCTGGCTCGGCCTGATCGGGCTCGCTGGCCTGGCACCGCTCTTCATGCGGCGCGACCGCCACGCCACCATTCATCCCGATACCCGGCGCTAGACCATGATCCGGACCGGCGAATGCTGGTCCGGCCCTTGCTGAAGGGGCGCTTCACCGCGACGGCGATATCGCCGTCGCGGACCGCGCCCCAGCTTCGCGGCTACCGCCTGGCCGCGAAGAACTCGCGCAGCAGCGCCGCCGCCTCGGCCTCGCGCACGCCGCCCACCACCTCCGGCGCGTGGTGGCATTGGCGGTGGGCGAAGACGCGTGCGCCATGCTCCACCCCGCCCGATTTGGGGTCATAGGCGCCGAAGACCACGCGCTTCACCCGGAACAGGCTGGCCGCCTGGGCGCACATGGCGCAGGGCTCCAGCGTGACCCAGAGCGTGGCGTCCTCCAGGTGCTTGTCGGCGCGGAGCGCGGCGGCGGCGCGCATGGCCAGGATTTCCGCATGGGCCGAGGGGTCGTGCCGCGCCTCCACCTCATTGCCGGCGCGGGACAGCACCTGGCCCGCGGCATCGGTGACGACGGCGCCCACCGGCACCTCGCCGCGCCGGGCGGCGGCGCGGGCCTCTTCCAGCGCGATCTCCATGGGCGACATGCGGCGCTTGTGCCGCAGAAGTCGTGGCCGCGCCACTTGCGGCCGGCGGCGCCCCCGCGTCACAAGGGCGCATGGAGAAACGCCCCCTCATCGGCCTGACCCTGGACAGCGAGGCGGCCGGCGGCTGGTCGAAGCTGCCCTGGTATGCGCTGCGCCAGAATTATTTTTCCGCCGTCATCGCGGCCGGCGGGCTGCCGGTGGCCTTGCCCCATGCGCCCGAACTGGCGCTGGACTACCTGGCCGCGCTGGACGGGCTGCTGGTGACGGGCGGCGCCTTCGACGTGGACCCGGCAATTTGGAGCAACCCGCCCCTCGCCCCCCACCCCAAGGTGGTGCTGAAGCCCGGCCGCACCGATTTCGAACTGGCCGCGACGCGCGCCGCCCTGGCGCGGGACATGCCGGTGCTGGGCATCTGCGGCGGGCAGCAGCTTCTGGCGGTGGCGCTCGGCGCCACGCTGCACCAGCACATCCCGGACGAGGCGCCCTCCGATATCGCGCACGAACAGCCCAACCCGCGCACCGAGCCGGGGCATGAGGTGGAGGTCGCGCCCGGCACGCTGCTGGCGCGCATCACCGGCCGCGCGCGCATGGCGGTGAACTCCGCGCACCACCAGGCCGTGCGGTCGGTGGGCGAAGGGCTGGTGGTGAATGCCCGTGCGCCGGACGGGCTGATCGAGGGCATCGAGGCCCCCGCGCATCGCTTCGCCCTGGGGGTGCAGTGGCACCCCGAATACGCGGTGGACCCGGCCGACCCGTTGATCCTGAAGGCTTTCGTGGAGGCGTGCCGTGGCTGACCCGTCCGATGACCGCAAGGCGAAGCCTGGAGGGCTGAATCGGCCGGGGGAAACAACCCCCAAGCCGGAAGGCGAGCGGATTGCGAAGTGGCTGGCCCGCGCAGGCGTGGCCTCGCGCCGCGACGCGGAGAAGATCATCGCCGAGGGCCGCGTGACGCTGGAGGGCAAGCCTGTCACCCAGCCCGCCACCTTCGTCCAGCCCAACGACATCGTCACCGTGGACGGCCAGGCGGTGAACGAGCCGGAGCGCACGCGGCTGTTCCGCTACCACAAGCCCGCCGGGCTGATGACCACCCACAAGGACCCGGAAGGCCGCCCCACCGTCTTCGAGAAGCTGCCGGAGGATTTGCCGCGCCTCATCTCCATCGGCCGCCTCGACTACAACAGCGAGGGGCTGCTGCTGCTCACCAATGACGGCGCGCTGGCGCGGCGGCTGGAGCTGCCCTCGAATGGCTGGGTGCGGCGGTACCGCGTGCGGGTCTTCGGCCTGGTGAACGAGAAGGCGCTGGTGGCGTTGGCCCAGGGCGTCACCATCGAGGGCATCCGCTACGCGCCCATCGAGGCGGGGCTGGATTCCAAGAAGGGCGACAACGCCTGGCTGACCGTGGCCCTGCAGGAGGGCAAGAACCGCGAAATCCGCCGCGTCATGGCCTATCTGGGGCTGGAGGTCTCGCGCCTCATCCGCGTCGCCTATGGCCCCTTCCAGCTCGGCACCATGGAGCGTGGCGCGGTGGAGGAGGTGAACCCGAAGGTGGTGCGCGAGCAGCTTGGGCTGGCGGCGCCGGCCCGCAAGCGCTGATGCGCATCATCGCCGGCGCCTGGAAGGGCAGGCGGCTGCAGGCCCCGGAGGGGCTGGGAACGCGCCCCACCTCCATCCGCGCGCGGCAGGCACTGTTCGACATGCTCTGGCATGCCCCCTGGGCGGGGCGCGAACTGGTGGAGGGTGCCGTGGTGCTGGACGCCTTCGCCGGCACCGGGGCCTATGGGCTGGAGGCGCTGTCGCGCGGCGCGGCCGAGGCCACCTTCCTGGAAAAGGACCGCGCGGCGCTTTCCGCCCTGCGCGCCAATATCGCCGCCTGCGCGGGTGCCACGGCGCGGGTGCTCGCGGCCGATGCCACCAGGCCGCCGCGCGCCGTGACGCCCTGCACCCTGGCCTTCCTGGACCCGCCCTATGGCGCCGGCCTGCTGAAGCCCGCGCTGGATGCCCTGGACGCGGCCGGCTGGTTCGCGCCGGGCGCCATCATCTGCACCGAGCTCGGCCCCAAGGACGACGCGCCGGAAACCCGCTTCCCGGTGCTGACGGAACGCGCCCATGGCAAGGCGCGGCTCCTGGTCCTGGGCGGATGATCGCGCTGCGCCGCCTGCTGGTGGTGGTGCCATCGCCCGGCTTCGGCGGCGCGGAGGCACAGACCCTGCAGGTGGCCCGCGGCCTGGCGCGGATGGGCGTCGAGGTGCTGGTGGTGGCCGAACCGGCCACGCTCGCCGCCGCGGGCGCGGCCCTGGCCGGCTGCGCCAGCCGCCCCGCCGCGCTGCACATGGACCCCGACGCGCCGCTCGCCGTGGCTCTGGCCCGGCAGGGCGAGGCGCTCCGTCCCTTTTTGCGCGGGGCGGAGGCCGCGCTGGTCTGCTGCCCCCTGCCCAATGCCGCGCTGGGCGCGCTGCGGGTCCTGTCGGAAGTTCGCATGCCCACCCTGGCCGTGGCGCATCTGGTCCGCGTGGACTGGAATTCCACCCCGGCCGAGGCCGCGCTGGTGGCCGGGTTGCGCGTGGGCTGGGCCGCCGTCTCCGCACCCGCCGCGCGGCGGCTGGAGGCGCTGTTCGACCTGTCGCATGGCCAGGTGGCCGTGGTGCCCAACGGCCTGCCGCCCGCGTCTTCCCCCGCGGCGGACCGCGCCCGCTTCAACCTGCCGGAGGGCGTCCCGCTGCTGGTGCAGGTGGGGCGCCTCGATGACCGCAAGGGCGCGCATCTGGCCCCCGCCTTGTCCTGGGCGGTGGCGCCGGGCCTGCTGGTCCTGGCTGGCGAGGGGCCTTTCGCGCCCGCCCTCGCCGCCGCCGGGGTGCGGCTGCTGGGGCAGGTGGCCGATGTGCCGGCGCTGCTGGCCTCGGCCGATGCGCTGGTGCTGCCCTCGCGCCATGAGGGCGCGCCCCTGGTGCTGCTGGAGGCGGCGCGGGCCGGCTGCCCCATCCTCGCCACCCGCGCCGCGCTGGAGGCCTGGCCGGCGCCCGAGGCCGTGGCGCGCATCATCCCGCGCGAGGCCGATGCCATCGCCGCCGCCTTCCGTGCCCTGCTGGCTGACCGCGCGGGCACCATCGCCCGTGTGGCAGCGGCACGCGCGGTGGCGGAGGCCTGCGACGAGGCGGGCATGATCACCCTCACCGCCCGCCTGATCGAGGCCGAGGCCGCCCGATGCGCCGCCTGATCCTGGATCGCCCGCCCGGCCCCGCCCGCTTCTGGCTGGGCGAGGCGCCCTTCCGACTGGACGCCCCGGTGGCCGGCACGCTCGCGCTGCACCTGTCGCGCCCCGCGCCCCTTTCCACGCTGGTGGTGGGCGCCGCCCGCCTGCCCGGGGCGCTGCTGCGCGCGGGCTGGGTGGAATGCGCGGCCTCCGGCCCCGTGGCGCTGCGGGCCGAGGGCGCGCCCATCGCCCTGTCCCTGGACCAACACGGCCGCCCCGCCCTGCGCGCCTGGGACATGCCGCCCGAACCGCCCTGGCAGGCCGCGCGCATCCTGGGCCATGGCGCGGTGGTGGCGCTGGGGGCGGGCGGTGCGCGGCCGATGCTGCGCCTGGCGGCGGGCGAGGCCGCCTGGGTCACGCTGCCTTATCTGGACACGCTGCCCGAACCCCGCCTGCGCGCCCTGCGCGGCCCCCTTCCGCGCGCCGCGCTGCGCTGGGGCCCGCCCCATGCCCCCGCGGCACAGGGCCCCGGCCCCGCCACGCTCTGGCTGCGCGCGGGCCTGGCCTGCGAGGTGGTCTGGGAGGGTTGATCAGCCTGCCGGCGCGATGGCGCCATGCGGCGCCGCCATCAGGCGTTCCAGCAGGGCGCTGCGCTGCACGGGCTTGGGCAGGTAGTCATCCATGCCGGCCGCGCGGCATTGCCGTTCATAGACCAGCCCCACCGCCGCCGTCAGGCCGATGATGGGGGCGCGCCTGTTGGGCCCGTCCCCGGCACGGATGCGGCGTGTCGCTTCCAGCCCATCCACCACCGGCATCTGCAAATCCATGAGGATGAGGTCGAAGGCATGGGCCTCGGCGATGGTGACACCCTCATCGCCATCGCCCGCCACCACCACCTCGCAGTTCATTTTGCCCAGCAGCGCACGCATGACCATCTGGTTGGTCGGGTTGTCCTCGACCAGCAGCACATGGCGGCGCGGCATCTCGGCGGCGGGTTCGGGCGTGGGCGCGGGGGCCTGTGCGGCCGTCCCTGGCCCGCGCATGGCGTGCTGCAGGGCGTCGCGCAGCCGGGCGGGCAGGGTGGGCTTCAGCAGCATGGCGTCCACCAGCCCCTCATGCGGCTGTTCGCGCGCGAGGTCCGCGCCCGAGCTGCACAGCAGGATGGCCATGCGCGGCAGCCCCTGCGTGGCGCGGACATGGCGTGCGAGGTCGAGGCCGTTGGTCTCGCCCAACTGCCCATCCAGCACCATGGCCTGCACGGACTGGTTGGCCTCCGCCGCGGCGAGGATGGTCTGCATGGCGCTCGTGGCATCGGGCACCGCGATGGCCAGCGCCCCCATGGCGGTCAGTTGCCGCACCAGGATTTCGCGGTTGATCTCCAGGTCATCCACCACCAGCACGCGCAGCCCCACGAGGCCATCGATGCGCGGCGGCTCGGCCGGGGTGGCGGAGACGCCGGTGCGCAGCGTGAAGCTGAAGCGGCTGCCGCCGCCGCGCGGCAGCGTTGGATCGCGCGGGGCGGCCTCGATGTTGCCGCCCATCTCCTCCGCGAGGCGCTTGCAGATGGCCAGCCCCAGCCCCGTGCCGCCATATTTGCGGTTGATGGAGGCATCGGCCTGGGTGAAGCGCTCGAACAGGTGCGGGATCTGGTGGGCTTCGAGGCCGATGCCGGTGTCCAGCACATGGCAGCGCAGCAGCCACTCGCGCTTGCCGCGCAGGCGTTCGGCGCTGATCTCCAGCTCGATCCAGCCATGCTCGGTGAACTTCACCGCATTGCCGACCAGGTTGAACAGCACCTGGCGGAAACGCCCGGGGTCCCCCACCACCTGGGCGGGCATGGAGGGGTCCAGCGCCACCACCAGCTCCACATCCTTGGTGGCGGCGCGGGGGGCGAAGAGTTCCACGATGGTGCCGATCTCGCGTTCCAGGTCGAAGGGCACGCGTTCCAGCTCCACCGCGCCGGCTTCGAGCTTGGACAGGTCCAGGATGTCGTTCAGCACCATCAGCAGGTGCTCGGCCGAGTTCTGGATGGTCTCGCCATAGCGGCGCTGCAGGGGGTCCAGGCGCGTGTCGAGCAGCAGGCCGGTCATGCCGATCACGCCGTTCATGGGCGTTCGGATCTCGTGGCTCATGCTGGCCAGGAAGTCCTCCTTGGCGCGGGATGCGGCGCGGGCCTGGCGCTCGCTTTCCTTCAGGCGGCGGCCCTGGGCCTCCAGCGCCTGCGCCTGACGAATGACCAGCGCCAGCGCGCCCAGGATGGCCAGCCCCGCCACGCCGATGCCCACCAGCAGCAGCAGGCTCAGCGCCCGGATGCCGTCGAAGGCGTCGTCCTGGCGGCGGACCACCTCCACCACGAACAACCCCTGCCGCGTCACGGCGAAGCTGCCGATGATGTCCAGCCCGTCCTGGTCGGCGCCGGTGTAGGTGCCGCTCTCGCGCCGGGGCAGGAAGTTGCGGAAGGGCCAGGCGCCGGGATGGATGGTCCCGATGCCCTCCCGCGCCCCGTCCGAGCGCACCAGCAGCGCGCCGTTGAAGGCGTGCAGCCGCACCGTGACGCCGAAGGCGCTGGCGTATTGCTGCGAGATGGAGATCAGGTAGTCGGGGTTCAGCAGCGCCACCACGGCGCCGTCGAACTCGCCCGTGGGAGTGCGGATGGCGCGGGCGAGGGGGATGGACCACAGCCCGCTTTCCGCGATGGCGCGGGGGTTGGTGCCGGCCAGGAAGCGCCCGGCCTCGGGCGGGCCCAGGCGCAGCTGCTGCCCGCCGAAGCGCAGCACGCGGAACCAGTCGCGGTTGGCGAGGTCCACGCCCACCAGCGGGTCCGTCGTGGCGTGGATCACCACGCCGCCCGTGTCGGTGACGCCCAGCGCGCGAAGCTGCGTGAGATCCCCCAGCAGGCTGGAGCGTTCGCCAGCCAGCGCGGCGGCCACCCGTTCCCGCGGGCGCTCGGCCACATCCAGCAGCATGAGGTCCACGGTCTGGATGGCGCGGGTGAGCTGGTCGGACAGGGCGACGGCGACGGCTTCGGTCAGGCGTTCCGCCTCGCGCCGCGCCTCGGTGTGGCCGCGATAGGTCACGATGCCCCAGACGCCCAGCAGGCACAGGATCACGATGGCCGCCACGGTGGGGTAGAGTCGCGTGGAACGGCGCGGGACGGGGGCCCCGGCCTTTTGCCGCGTCTCAAGAAGTGGCTTTGTCGGGGCCATGACGCCTAGATTAGCGGCATTCGTCCCGGTTTGCGAGGCATTCCTGAACACGCGGGGCTGCCCTGCGCCAAAGGCTTGTAACTTCTGGTTTACTTACTCCGCGGCGGCCCTGGCCTCCGGGCCCAGTTCGGCCCAGGCGGCGTCGAGGCCCTCCCGGAAGCGGTGGCACATGTCCTGGATCTCGGCCTCGGTGATGATGAGGGGCGGTGTGAAGGCGATGCGGTCGCCGATGGCGCGGACGATGAGCCCGGCCTCGTGGCACTTGTTCTGCACCAGCACGCCGACCTTGCGGGAGGGGGCGAAGGGCGTGCGGCTCGCCTTGTCGGCCATGAGTTCCACGCCCGCGATGAGGCCCACGCCGCGCACATCGCCCACCAGCGGGTGGTCGCGGAAGGCACCGAGTCCGTTGAGGAAGGCCGGCGCCACGGCGCGGACATGGCCCACCATGTCGCGCTCCTCATAGATGGCCAGCGTCTCCAGCCCCACCGCGC
This sequence comes from Roseococcus suduntuyensis, assembly GCF_014196305.1. Lineage (GTDB taxonomy): Bacteria > Pseudomonadota > Alphaproteobacteria > Acetobacterales > Acetobacteraceae > Roseococcus > Roseococcus suduntuyensis. The sequence goes on along the minus strand of NZ_JACIDJ010000001.1, from coordinate 70,857 downwards.
AGGCCACCGGGTGCCCGCCATAGGTGAAGCCATGGCCGAAGCTGCCATGCTTCTTCGACCCCGCGACCAGCGCCTCTTGGATGGGCCGGCTGATCAGCGTGGCGGACAGCGGCTGGTAGGCGGCCGTGAGCTGCTTCGCGCAGGTCAGGATGTCAGGCGTGATGCCATAGGTCTCGCTGCCCCAGAGGTTTCCGGTGCGCCCGAAGCCGCAGATCACCTCATCGGCCACGAAGAGGATGTCGTGCTTCTTCAGGATGGGCTGGATCAGGTCGAAATACCCCTCGGGCGGGGTGATGGCGCCGCCACCGCCCTGCACCGGCTCGGCGAAGAAGGCGGCGATGGTGTCGGCGCCCTCGCGCTCGATGAGCGCCTCCAGTTCGGCGGCCATCCGGGCGGAGAAGTCCCGCTCCGTCTCGCCCGCCTCGTGGAAGCGGTAGTAGTGCGGGTTGGAGATGTGCAGGAAACGGTCGCCATAGGGCAGGTCGAAATCCGCCTGCATGTGCGGCTGCCCGGACAGCGACGCCGTGGCGACCGTGTTACCGTGATAGCCGCGGATGCGCCCGATCAGCTTCTTCTTGGCCGGCTTGCCGCGCAGGTTGTTGTAGTACCAGATGACCTTGATGGCCGCGTCATTGGCCTCGCTGCCCGAGCACTGGAACATGACGTGGCTGAGGTCGCCCGGCGCCATCTCCACCAGCTTCTCGGCCAGCCGCACCGAGGGCTCATGCCCCTTCTGAAAGAAGGTGTGGTAGTAGGGCAGTTCCAGGAGCTGCTTGTAGGCCGCATCCGCCAGCCGCTTCTCGGAGAAGCCGAGTGAGGCGCACCAGAGGCCCGCCATCGCCTCGATGTAGCGGCGGCCCTCGCTGTCCACCACATGCACGCCGTCGCCCTTGGCGATCAGCACCGCCCCCTCGCGCCCATGGGCGTCGAGGTCGGTCTGCTGGTGCACCATATGGGCGATGTCCGCCATGTGCAGGTTGTTGGCGCGCATGATGGGGGCTCCCTCTCCCGGTCCGGAGAGGGAAGCCTAGGCCCATCCGCGCGCCGCTGTCAGTCCCTGATCCGTTTGGCCCCGATCAGGCCGGATCACCCGTGTCCGGCGCCAGGCCGGCCGCCTCGATGCCGGCGATGCAGGCTTCCTCGTCCTTGGCCGAGACATCGCCCGAGATGCCGACCGCGCCCAGCAGGTTGTGGGCCGCGTCGCGCACCAGCACGCCGCCCTGGGCCGGCACGGCCTTGCCGCCCGTCAGGTCGGAGAGCGCGTTGGTGAAGCCCGGCATGGACTGGGCGCGCCGCGCCAGCTCCCGCGTGCCGAAGCCCATGGCCAGCGCGCCATAAGCCTTGCCGGTGGCGATCTCGGGGCGCAGCAGGCTCGCGCCATCCTCGCGCTTCGTCACCTTCACATGGCCGCCCGCATCGAGCACCACCACGCAGAGCGGCAGCAGCCCCAGTTCGCGGCCCTTGGCGAGCGCGGCATCGGCGATGGTCTCGGCCTGGGCGAGGGTGAGGCCGTTCACGGCGGCGGGGTGGGCGGGCTGGGGCATGGTCGTCTCCTTTATCCTTGCCCCGAATTAACCCGGAACGGCGCCGGGTCAAATCCGCAGCAGCGGCCGGGGGTCCACCGCCTCGCCACGCCGGCGCAATTCCACATAGAGGGTGGGGCTGCCCGAGGGCGCCAGCACCCCCACCGGCTCGCCCGCGCGCAGGCGCTGCCCGGCCCGCACGTCCAGCCGCGCCATGCCCCCCAGCACCAGATGCTGCCCCGCCCCGCACTCGACGATGACGAGCTGCCCATAGCTGCGGAAGGGCGCGGCGAAGGCGATGGAGCCGGCGCAGGGCGTCACGACACGGGCGCCTGGCGCGGCGGAGAAGGTGAGGCCCCGCGCCGGCCCGCCCTCACCGGGCGAGCCGAAGCCGCGCACCAGCCGCCCGGCCACCGGGGCGATGCTGCCGGGGGGCGTCGGGTCGGCGGGCGGGGCGCTGGGCGCGGGCGCCGGCCGGGCGCGGCGGGCCGCGGCGGCGGCCGCACGCGCTTCCGCCCGGGCGCGCGCCGCCTCTGCCCGCGCCTGGGCCGCTTCGACCCGCGCCAGCGCCTCGGCGAGCGAGGTGGCGCGGGCAATGGCGGCTTCGGCCTGTTCGACGGCGCGGCGCTCGGCGCGTGTCTGGACGGTCAGGTTGCGCTGCGCGTCGGCGAATTGGGCATCCAGCGCGGCGGCGGCCTCGCGCGCCGCGGCCTCGGTGGCGGCGAGGCGGGCTCGGGCGGCGTCCAGCGCCTCCGCCTCCTCCCGCGCGCGGGTGGCGGCGTCGCGCAGCCGGGCGGCGAGAAGCTGCGCCTCCCGCACCATGCCGCGCATGGCGGCGAGGCCCAGCGTGACCTCCTCCGGCGGCACGGGCGCGGCGAGCAGCAGGGGGGCGGGTTCGCGCGCCACGCGCATCAGCACGGGCAGCAGGGGGGCGATGCGGGCCGAGAGTTCCGCCACCTCCGCCCGTGCCGCGGCCTCGGCGGTGGCCAAGGCTTCCGCGCGCTCGGTGGCGTCCAGCAGGGCGCGTTCGGCGTCCTGGGCCCGGGCGGCGCCGGCCACGCGCTCGGTGGCCAGGCGTTCGGCCTCCGCCTCGGCCTCGGCGCGGCGTTCCTCGGCGGCTTCGGCCGCGCGGCGGGCCTCGGCGGCCTGGCGCTGCGCCTCGGCGGCACTTTGCGCCGCCACGCCACCACCTGCCGCCAGCCAGATCGCCGCCCCCAGAAACCATCCCCGCATCATGGGGGCGGACCAGACCACAGACCGGGCGCCGGCGCCAGAATCTTGGGCGCGCGTGATTCACGCCTCCGGGCATGCCGCCCTACGGCGATCATGCTTGGGCGCGCGTGATTCACGCCTCCGGGCGTGCCGCCCTACGGCGATCACGCGCGAGGTTTCCTCCCTCGCCCCGCCATGCGAGAAAGCCCGGCGGAAAGGAACGCCCCATGCCCGAAGGTCGCCTCTTCATTGGCACACGCCGCTATTCCTCCTGGTCGCTGCGCGGCTGGCTGGCCGTGCGCCTCGCGCGGCTGGATGTGGAGGAGGTGGTGATCGCCCTCGCCCCGCAATCCACCGCCGCCATCAAGGGCGCCTCGCCCACCGGCATGGTGCCCTGCCTGGAGCATGGGGGCGCCCGCATCTGGGACAGCCTGGCCATCGGGGAATATTGCGCCGAGCTCACCCCCGGCCTCTGGCCCGCCGACCGCATGGTGCGCGCCCATGCCCGCAGCGTGACGGCCGAGATGCATTCGGGCTTCCGCGAACTGCGCGTGGCCATGCCGATGAACCTGGGCCGCGACTTCGCGGGGCGGGGCCGCACGCCGGGCGCGCTGGCCGATATCGCGCGCGTGGAAACCCTCTGGGCGGAATGCCTGGAGGCGCATGGCGGGCCCTACCTGTTCGGCGCGAACTTCACCCTGGCGGACGCCTTCTACGCGCCGGTGGTGGCGCGCTTCCTCACCTGGCAGCCGCAGCTCAAGGCCACCAGCATGGCCTATGTGGAGGCCGTGCGCGCCCACCCGCTGGTGGCGGAATGGTATGACCTGGCCCGCGCCGAACCGGCCGAATGGCTCCTCGACAAGTATGAGAACCCGGCATGACCGATACAGCCCTGGCCCTGGATCACGTGGGCGTCTGCAATTTCGAACTGGGGCCGATGACGGCGGCCTATGAGGCGCTGGGCTTCACCCTCTCGCCCATCGCGCAGCAATCGGGCAAGCGCACGCCCGACGCGCCCACCGAGCGCATGGCCACCGGCAACCGCTGCGCCTTCCTGCGCCACGGCTATATCGAGCTGCTGGCCATCGTGGAGCCGGGGCGCTGGGACAACCGCCTTTCGGAGTTCGTGGGCCGCTATGGCGGGCTGCACATCCTGGCCATGGCCATGGACGATGCCGAGGCGAACCTGGCCCGGCTGCGGCGGGGCGGCGTGGACATCCCCGGCATCGCGCATCTGGAACGCCCGGTGGACAAGCCCGACGGCCCGCGCGCCCGCTTCTCGCGCCTGCCCTGGCCCGATGCGCCGGAGGGGCGGCTGCAACTCATCCAGCACCACACGCCGGAGCTGATGTGGCAGCCGCATCTGCTGGACCACGCCAACAAGGCGGATCTGCTGGAGGAGCTCATCCTCGTCAGCCCCAACCCGGCGGAAAGCGGCGCACGCCTGTCGCGCCTGACCGGGTTGCCGCTGGAGCCGGGTGCGGCGGGCGGCTTCGTGCTGCGCTTCCCCGGCGGGGCGGGCGTGGCCGGGCCGGATGCGCCCGCCATGGAAACCCGCGTGAGCCTGCTGCCGCCCGAGGCTTTGCCCGCCGTGCTGCCGGGCGTGGAAATTCCGTCCCTGCCGTTCCTGGCCGGCTTCGTGGTCCGCACCAGCGATGGCAATGCCGCCGTGTCGCGCCTGCTGGCGGGCAAGGCGGTGGAACTGCCGGGCGGGCGCCTGATGGTGCCGCCCGCCCTGGCGGCAGGTGCGGCGCTGGTCTTCGCCCCGTGATCCCCGCCGCCGCCATCGGGCGGTCGCTGCGGCTGTATCACGACAAGGCGCGGCGGCCGGGGCTGGACGCCTTCCATCGGCGGTTCTTGTCCTTCGGGGACCTGGCCTTCGACGTGGGCTGCCATGTGGGTGACCGCGCGGCGAGCTTTTTGCGTGTTGGCGCCCGGGTGGTGGCCGTCGAACCCCAGCCGCGCCTCGCGCGCACGCTGCGCCTGCTGTTCCACCGCGCGCCCGGCTTCGCGCTGGAGGAGCTGCTGCTCGGCGCCACCCCCGGCGAGGCCGTGCTGCGGTTGAACCGCGCCAACCCCACCGTCGCCACCGCCAGCGAGGCCTTCATCGCCGCCGCCGCCGGGGCTCCGGGCTGGGAGGGGCAGGAATGGGACGCCACCCTGACCCTGCCGCGCACCACGCTGGATGCCCTCGTGGCCCGCCATGGCGCCCCCGCCTTCATCAAGATTGACGTGGAGGGGTGGGAGGCCGAGGTGCTGGCGGGTCTCTCCGCGCCCCCGCCCGCGCTCTCCTTCGAGTTCACCACCATCCAGCGCGAGGTGGCCCATGCGGCGCTGGCGCGGCTGGTGGCACTGGGCTTCGCCCATTTCAACGCCTGCCTGGGCGAGAGCATGGCATGGGCCTTCCCGGCCGCCGTGAACGCCACGGAGATGGCCGCGTGGCTGACCGCCCTGCCGCCCGAGGCCAACAGCGGCGATGTCTATGCCAGCCTGGACCCCGAGCGGCTTTTGGCCTGAACCTCCTCGGGCGTCGCGGCGATCCCGCGCGCCTTGAGCCAGCGCCCGGCCCCGGGCGCCGTGGTCACCACGCAGAAGGGGATGGCCAGCACCAGCCCCCCCACCCAGGGCAGGGCAAACCACAGCGCCCAGGGCGCGGTCGCCGCCACCGCAGGCAGCGCCACCACCCCCAGCAGCGTGTGCGGCCAGAGCAGCCGCGCCGCATCCCCCCAGGACACGCCACGGTCGGCGCGGTTCTGCGGCTTCCAGCCCATGCGCAGCCCGAAGGGCAGGGCGAGCAGGAAACCCGTCTGGTGGACGGCGCGGATGGGGGCCAGCAGCAGCGCGAAGAGCAACTCGGCCAGGGCGCCCCGCAGGAACCGCCCCCGCCCGCCATAGGTCGCGGCCAGCCGCCCCTGGGCCAGCACCTGCACATAGCCCGCCAGCTTGGAGGCCGCCGGCAACGCCCAGAAGGTGAGAAACACCCCGGCCAGCAGCCCGGCCGGCGCGGCGTCGAAGCCGCCGGTTGCGGCGATCAGCGCGGCCAGCGCGAAGGCCAGCACCCAGAGCGGCGCGCAGAGGAACAGCAGCACCGCCTGGAGCAATTGCCACCGCGCCATCAGCGTCAGCCCCGGCGCGCCCAGCAGCGACCAGTATTGCATGTTGCCCTCGGCCCAGCGCAGGTCGCGCGCCAGGAATTCGGGCAGGGCGGGCGGGTTGCCCTCCAGGCTGCCCGCCTCCTCCGGCACGCACCAGACCTCCCAGCCGGCCTCGTGCAGGCGCACCGCCTCCACCTGGTCGTGGCTCAGGATGGCGCGGCCATCGGGCAGGGCCTCCAGCCGCCCATGTTCGCGGAAGGGGGCCACCCGGATCAGCGCGTTGTGGCCCCAATAGGGGCCCTTCTCGGCCTGCCACCAGCCCTGGCCGCTGGACCAGGCGCGCATGCCCGCCCGCATGCCGAACTGGAAGAGGCGCGGGAAGGCCGCGGTGACCGGCCGCCCCACGATCAATTGCTGGAGGATGGCGATGCGCGGCGCCGCCTCCATGGTGGCGACCAGGGTGCGAACTGCGGCCGGCGACATTTCCGAATCGGCGTCGAGGCAGAGCAGGTGGTCGTAGTCCCGCCCCTCCGCCTCCAGGAATTCCATGACATTGCCGGCCTTGAAGCCGGTGTTCACGGCGCGGCGACGCAGATGGATGCGGGCGGCATCGGCGGGGCGGCGGGCGCGTAGGGCCGCGATGGCGGCGGCCTCGGCCTCGGCATGCGGGCCCGCGGTGCTGTCGGAGAGGAACCAAAGGTCGAAATGCGGCGCCGGCAGCCCGTCCAGCAGGCTCTCCAGCGGCGGGATGACGCCCGACATGTCCTCGTTGCGGACACAGACACCGATCACGGTGCGCGTGCGCGGCGGCCCCTCGGGGTCGCGCAGGGCCGGCACCACATGCGCGGCCGGGCGCGGCGTGAAGAGCAGGATGGCCAGCCCCACCAGCCCATTCCCGCAGGAGAGCGCGGCCCAGGGCGTGAGGCCGGCCAGCACCAGCAGCCAGGCGAGGTCGAGCACGGTAAGCCCATCCCCCGCCACCGCGCGCCCCGCGAGCAGCAGGGCCGAGAGGGCGATCAGCCCGCACAGGGCGAGGAAGGCGAGGCGCCGCAGGGTCATGCGCCCCATACTGCCATGGCGCGCGGCGTTTGCCGAAAGCTCAGCCGCCGGTGAAGAGGTTCCAGATGGTCCGCGCCATCACCGCCAGGAAGGCGGCGAGGACCAGCAGAAGCGCGAAGCGCAGCAGGATGAGGAAGGCATCGCCACGCCGGGCCGCCCGCTTTTCCGCCATTCCGAGGAACCTTGAAGTTGAGGTGTGCGGGCCGGGGGGTAGCCCTGGCGTAGAGCGGATTCAAGGTGGTCAGCGGGTTATCCACATGACAATTTCGGACGAAAAAGCCGCATAATATACTGCAGGAACTTGAGATTGAGAGCCCTTCAGCCCTCGCCGCCCAGCTCCTGCCGGAACAGGTCCAGCAGGCGCAACGAACCGTCGCGCTGCACCAGGTGCCAGAAGGTCCAGCCATTGCAGGAGGGCGCCTCCTGCACCGCCGCCCCCACGGCATGGATGGAGCCGCGCGCCGTGCCGCAGGCCAGGCTGGCATCGGCCTGGACGGTGGCCGTCCAGCGGCGGTGCCGGTCGGTCAGCGCATCGCCGGGGGCGATCAGGCCGCGTTCCACCAGCACGCCGAAGGGGATGCGCTTCTGCTCGCGCTTCGAGGGGGTGCCCACCAGCGCGGCCTCGTCATGCGGGGTGATGGAGAGGATGCGCCGTTCGGCGGCGGCCGCGTAGCCGGGGTCGCGTTCGATCCCGATGAAGCGCCGCCCCAGCCGCCGCGCCACCGCCCCCGTGGTGCCGCTGCCCAGGAAGGGGTCCAGCACCACATCGCCCGGCTTGGTGCAGGAGAGCAGCACGCGGTGCAGCAGCGCCTCGGGCTTCTGGGTGGGGTGCAGCTTGCGCCCGGCCTCGTCGCGCAGGCGTTCCGCGCCGGTGCAGAGCGGGATGAACCAGTCGCTGCGCATCTGCAGGTCATCGTTCAGCGACTTCATGGCGGCGTAGTTGAAGCGGTATTTCGCGTCCTGGCTGTGGGCGGCCCAGATCAGCGTCTCATGCGCGTTGGTGAAGCGCCGGCCGCGGAAATTCGGCATGGGGTTGGACTTGCGCCAGATGACGTCGTTCAGGATCCAGAAGCCGAGGTCCTGCAACGCCACCCCCAGGCGGAAGACGTTGTGGTAGCTGCCGATGAGCCACAGCGTGCCGTCCTTGCGCAGCACGCGGCGGCACTCGGTCAGCCATTCGCGGGTGAAGGCGTCATAGGTGGCGAAATCGGCGAAGCGGTCCCACTCGTCATCCACCGCATCCACGCGGCTGTGGTTGGGGCGCAGCAATTCGCCCCGGAGCTGGAGGTTGTAGGGCGGGTCGGCGAAGATGGCATGGACGCTCGCCGGCGGCAGGGCGCGCAGCGTCTCGATGCAGTCACCCACCAGCACCTTGTCCAGCGGCAGATCGAGCCCGGCGCCCACGTAGTCCCCTTCGCGAATCGGTCAGCGACCATGCCGGGGGCGGAGTCACCCCGTCAACCGCGCTGAAGCTCCAACGCGGCCTCGATGGGCGCGAAACCGCGGCGGTGGTGCGGGCAGGGGCCGTGCCGTTCGATGGCGGCGCGGTGCTGGGCGGTGCCATAGCCCTGGTGCCGGGCGAAGCCATATTGCGGCCAGGCGCGGGCCAGCTTGGCCATGCCCCCGTCGCGCACCGTCTTGGCCAGGATGGAGGCCGCCGCGATGGACAGCGACAGCCCATCGCCCCCCACCACGCAGCGCACGGGGCAGGGCAGGGTGGGCGCGCGGTTGCCATCCACCAGCACCACATCGGGCCGGATGGTGAGCCGCATCACCGCGCGGCACATGGCGATGTGGGTGGCGGCCAGGATGTTGTGCGTGCCGATCTCGCGCGCCGAGGCCGCGCCGAGGGCGAAGACGAGAAGCCCGTCGCGCGCCGCCTGCCGGATGGCGGCGGCGGCCACCGCGCGCGCCGCGGGCGTCAGGCGCTTGCTGTCATCCAGCAGCGCGGCGAGCGGGTCGGGGCAGGGGGCGAGGAACATGACGGCGCCGGCCAGCACCGGGCCGGCCAGCGGCCCGCGCCCCGCCTCATCCACCCCGGCGACAAGGCCACCCGCGTCTGCCTCCAGCGTGTAGTCCGGCACCATGCCCCCCGAGCGAATCGCGGGCCCATCCTGCCGCGCGGGGGCGCGGATGGTCAAAGCAGGCGCAACTGCGCGTCGTCCACACGGCCGTTGAAATGGTGGGTGGCGAGGTGGTGCATGGTCTCGGCGCGGCGTTCGAGGCCGAGGCGCCGCACGGCCGTGGCGAAACGCTGCCCCAGCATCTGGGCATAGGCGCCCTCGCCGGTCTGGCGGCGTTCGAAATCCGCGTCGTAGAGCTTGCCGCCGCGGGTCTGCCGCACGAGCGCCAGCACGCGGGCGGCGCGGTCGGGGTAGTGCTGGTGCAGCCATTCCTCGAAGAGCTGCCGCAGCTCATGCGGCAGGCGCAGCAGCACATAGCCCGCGAGGCCGGCCCCGGCGGCCGCGCTCGCTTCCAGGATGCGTTCGAGCTCGGCGTCGTTGATGCCCGGGATCATGGGCGCGGCGAGCACGGCCACCGGCACCCCCGCCGCGCGCAATTGCCGGATGGCCTCGATGCGGCGCGCGGGGCTGGCGGCGCGGGGTTCCATGGCGCGGGCCAGCCTGGCGTCCAGCGTGGTGACCGAGACGCAGACCCGCACGAGATCGAGCTTGGCCATGCGCGAGAGAATATCCAGGTCGCGCAGCACCCCCGCCCCCTTGGTCACGATGCTGACGGGGTGGCGGAAGCGTTCCAGCACCTCCAGCGTGCGGCGCGTCACCTGGGCGGTGCGCTCGATGGGCTGGTAGGGGTCGGTGTTGGCGCCCAGCGTCACCACGCGCGGCACATAGCCGGGCTTGGCCAGTTCTCGCGCCAGCAGCTCCGGCATGTCCGGCTTGAAGAAGAGCTGCGTCTCGAAATCCAGCCCGGGCGAGAGGCCCACATAGGCGTGGCTCGGACGCGCGAAGCAATAGACGCAACCATGCTCGCAGCCGCGATAGGGGTTGAGCGAGCGGTCGAAGCTGAGGTCCGGGCTGTCATTGTAGTTCAGCGCGGATTTGGCGGCCTCGCGTGTCAGGGACGTGCGCAGCGGGGGCATGTCCTCGGTGAGGCTGCCCCAGCCATCGTCGAAGGCCTCGCGCGCCGTGCTCTCGAAGCGCACGGCGGGGTTGGAGGCGGTGCCGCGCCCCTTCTGCCATGTCGGCGGCCATATCGGCGGATGGCCATTGTCGGGCATGGTGGCGCCTCCGTTTCGCATGGCGAGAAGCTGTCCGCCGGGGCGGGTTGGGTCAAGGAAAAGGGATGCAAATCGCGTCTGTTTCGGTCGTGCTGCCGGTGCTGAACCCGGGGGGGCGGCTGTCGCCGCTGCTGGCGCAGTTGCGCGCGGCGGGGGTGGGCGAGGTGATCCTGGCCGATGGCGGCAGCGCCACCCCGCCCGAAGCCGCCCCGCCCGTGCGGCTGCTGCCCGCCCCGCGCGGGCGCGGGCCGCAGATGGTGGCGGGCGCGGCGGCGGCGCGGGGGGACTGGCTGCTCTTCCTGCACGCCGACACGCGGCTGGGCGAGGGTTGGGAGGGCGCGCTGCGTGCCGCCATGGCCGAGCGCGCCCGCGCCCACCACTTCGCCTTCGCCCTGGATGACGCGTCGCCCGAGGCCCGCCGCCTGGAACGCGCCGTGGCCTGGCGCTGCCGCTGGCTCGCCTTGCCCTATGGCGACCAGGGCCTGTTGATCCATCGCGATCTCTACGCCCTGCTTGGCGGCTTCCGCCCTCTGCCGCTGATGGAGGATGTGGACATGGTTCGCCGCCTGGGCCGGGCGCGGTTGGCCGCGATGCCGGTGCCCGCCATCACCTCGGCCGAGCGCTGGCGGCGCGACGGGTGGCGGCGGCGTTCGGCGCGGAATCTTCTGGTTCTGTCGCTGTGGTTCGCGGGCGTGCCGCCACGCTGGCTGCTGCGGCTCTACGCCGGCCGGTGAGGCGCTGGACTTCCGCGGCGAAAGGGCCAGTCTTGCGGCCATGCTGCTGCGCGTCATGACCTGGATCCTTGTCGGCCTGCTGGTCCTCCTGTTGGGGCTGGCCATCTGGCTCTACACGCCCGATGCGCGGCGGGAGGCGCATGAGGCGCGCTGGGCGCCGCCGCCCTCCAGCTTCGTCGAGGTGGCGGGGCTGCGCCTGCACCTGCGCGACACCGGCCCCCGCGAGGCGCCGGCCATCCTGCTGCTGCACGGCTTCGGGTCTTCGCTGCACACCTGGGACGATGTCGCGGCCGGGCTGGAGGACCGCTTCCGCGTGCTGCGGATGGACCTGCCGGGCTTCGGCCTGACCGGGGCGGACCCCTCCGGCGACTACTCCGATGCCCGCGCCCATGCCGTGATCGCGGCGCTGCTGGACCGGCTGGGGCTGGACCGCGTGCACCTGGTGGGCAGTTCCATGGGCGGGCGCATCGCCTGGAGCTTCGCCGCCGCTGAGCCCGCCCGCGTGGACCGCCTGGTGCTGATGGCGCCCGATGGCTTCGCCTCGCCCGGCATCGACTACAACCGCAGCCCGCGCGTGCCGCTGCTGATGCGGGCGCTGCCCTACACCCTGCCGCGCTTCATGGTGAAGGGCGGCATGGCACCCGCCTATGCCGACCCGAACGCCATGACCGACGCGCTGGTCGAACGCTACCACGCCATGATGATCGCCCCCGGCGTGCGGCAGGCCATCCTGGACCGCATGGCGCAGCACATCCTGGTCCCGCCCGAGCCGCTGCTGGCGCGCATCCAGGCGCCGACGCTGCTGCTCTGGGGCGCGGTTGACCGGATGGTGCCGGTGACGAATGCCGAGGACTACCTGCGCGCCATGCCCAATGCGCGGCGCGTGGTGCTGGAGGGCGTGGGACATGTGCCCATGGAGGAGGCGCCGGCCGAGGTGGTGCGGGTGCTGCGGGAGTTTCTTGCGGAGTAGCCCTCACCCCGCCTGGGCGTGCAGCCGCTGATACACGCCGCCGGCCTTCACCAGCTCGGCGTGGGTGCCTTCCTCGACGATGCCCTGTTCGGTCACCACGATGATCCGGTCGGCATTGCGGATGGTGCCCAGGCGGTGCGCGATGACCAAGGTGGTCCGCCCCGCCGCCAGTTCCGCCAGCGCGCCCTGGATCGCGGCCTCGGTCACGGTGTCGAGCGCCGAGGTCGCCTCGTCCAGGATCAGGATGGGCGGGTTCTTCAGGAAGATGCGCGCGATGGCCAGGCGCTGCTTCTGGCCGCCCGAGAGCTTCACGCCCCGCTCGCCGATGAGCGTGTCCAGGCCCAGGGGCAGGTCGGCGATCACGTCATCCAGCCGGGCCCGGCGCGCGGCGTCGCGAATCTCCGCCTCGGTCGCGCCCAGGCGGCCATAGGCGATGTTCTCGCGCAGCGTGCCGGCGAACAGGAACACATCCTGCTGCACGATGCCGATGTTTCCGCGCAGGCTCTCCTGCGTCATGTCGCGGATGTCGGTGCCGTCAATGGTGATGCGCCCACCCGTCACCTCATAGAAGCGCGGCAGCAGGGAGCAGATGGTGGTTTTTCCCGCGCCCGACGGCCCAACCAGCGCCACGGTGCGCCCGGCCGGGATGTGCAGGTCAAGGCCGCGCAGCAGGGGGCGGTCGGGCGTGTAGCCGAAATGAACGTCCTCGAAGCGCACCTCGCCGCGCAGCTTGCCCACCGCCTGCGCCTGCGGGCGGTCGGTGATGTCCGGCTCCGTCGCCATCAAATCCAGAAAGCTGCGGAAGCCCGCGATGCCCTTGGGATAGGTCTCGATGACGGCGTTGATCTTGTCGAGCGGGCGGTAGAACACGCCCACCAGCAGCAGGAAGGCCACGAAGTCGCCGATGGTGAGTTCGCCGCGCACGATCAGCACGGCACCGGCCAGCATCACGATCACCTGCACCAGCCGCATGCCGAGGTAGTTCAGCGTCTGGCTGACGGCCATGATGCGATAGGCGTCGAGCTTGGTGTCGCGGTACTTGGCGTTGTCGGCGTCGAACAGCGCGCGCTCATGCGCCTCGCGCCCGAAGGCCTTCACCACGCGGATGCCGCCCACCGCTTCCTCGATGCGGGCGTTGAAGGCGCCCACTCGGCCGAACTGCGCCTGCCAGTTCAGCGTCATCCGCCCGCCGTAATGCGCGACGACCCAGGCGATGCCGGGCACCACCAGCGCGGTGATGAGCGCCAGCGTCGGGCTGACCAGCAGCATCAGGGCAAACGCGCCGGCGAAGGTCAGCACCGCGATCAGCACGTCCTCGGGGCCGTGATGCGCGACCTCGCCGATGTCTTCCAGGTTCTTGGTGACGCGGCCGACCAGATGCCCGGTCTTCTGATTGTCGTAGAAGCGGAAGGAGAGCTTCATCAGGTGGTCGAAGGCGCGCGCGCGCAGCCGCGTCTCGATCGCGATGCCCAGCACATGGCCGTAATAGGTGACCACCGCCATAAGCGCGGCATTGGCGAGGTAGACGGCCAGCAGCCCCAGCACCGCCAGCACGATGAGCTGCATGTCCTGCTGCGGCAGCAGGTGGTCGATGACGGCGCGCACCGCCATCGGGAAGCCGAGCTCCAGCATCCCCGACAGCGAAGCGCAGCCGAAATCCAGAAGCAGCAGCCGCTTGTGCGGGCGGTAGCAGGCGGCGAACTGCTTCAGCATGGGCGTCTCAGTGTCCGTGGCGCAGCGCGGCCCGGGCCAGGGCCAGGCTGCCCGCCAGCGCCAGCACGGCGAGTGCGACCGGCAGGCCCCAGCCGGGCAGGGTTTCCAGCGCCAGGCCCGCCGCCGGGGCGCCCAGCGCGCCGCCCGCCAGATAGGCCGTGTTCAGCCCGGCCATGCCCAGCGCCCGGGTGGGGCCGGCGAAGCGCTGCACCGCGCGCACCATGCCCAGCGTGTAGATGGCGCCCGCGGCACCGCCCCAGATGGCCAGCACCGGCCAGATGCCCCAGCCAGGCGCCAGCAGCGGCCACAGCAGGGACGCGGCGGCGACGGCGATGCCGCAGCCCAGCAGCGCGCGGTGCGGCCCCAGCCGGTCCGACACCCAGCCCACCGGATATTGCGCCAGCACATTGCCGAACCCGGACGCGATGACGATGGCCGCCGCCGCACCCGCCGTCAGGCCCAGCGCCAGCCCCTGCACGGGGAACACCGCGCCCGCCGCCGCTTCCAGCGCGCCGCACAGTGCCGCGGCACCCGCGGGCGCCGCCAGCACCCACAGCACCGGCCGCAGCCGGTCGAAGGTCAGGCGCATGCGGCGCGGCATGGTGCCCGGCGGGTCCCGCAGGGCCGCGCCCAGAACCAGCCCCAGCGCCAGGATGCCGGCCGAGACGAAGAAGGCCGAAGGTGTGACCCCCGTGATCAGCAGCACCGCCGGCCCGCCGCCGATCGCGGCCGAGACGAAGGTCTGGTAGAGGCCGAGCGAACGCCCTTCCTGCCCCTCGGGGGCGAGGGCGGCCGCGATGGCATCGGCCGTCGTCCAGGTGAGGCAGGAGCCCACGCCCAGCATCGCGCCGAAGACGAACCACAGCCAGAGCGGCGGGTTGAAGCCCAACCCCACCAGCCCAAGGATGGCGAGCCCCCCCGCGATGCGGTGCAGCGCGAAGGCGCCGCCCACCAGCCCCGCGATCCAGGGCGTGGCGGGTGCCGTGGCCAGGGCCGAGCCCCAGACCATGGCGGCGTAGAGGCCGACCAGCGCGGGCGAGACACCGGCCTCGGTCAGCAGGATGGCGGCGAGCGGCGTGCTCATCCACACGCCCGCGAAGGCGCAGGTGGCCGCGCCCACGAACAGGGCAAAGGGGTTGCGCGGCGCGCGTGGCGCCGCGTTCAGGGTGGTGGCGGACATGATGTATCGGGCGCGCAGGGGCGCCCCCTCGGGATCCAGTGGTGGCGGTCGGGGATGGGTCGCGGGTTCAGCCGCGTTTGCCGCCCTGTGGATCAGGCATCAGCAGCACCGGCAGCAGGCCGAGCAGCGCCGGGCGCTTCAGACGGCCGGAGCCGTGACGCGCGCAAGGGCCACGAAATGTGCCGAGGTGAGCCATGTCGCCAAGCTGACCGCGGCATTCATGAAAGTCAAACCAAGCCTGTATTGCGTGCCGCGCATGGCAGGCGCAATTTGCGGGGCATGATCGCCTCCATCCTGCTCGTCCTCGACGACACCCCGGGCGCCGCCGCGGCGCGCGACCTGGCCTTCGCGCTGGCCAGGCGCACCGGCGCCGCCATCACCGGCGTCTTCGTCATGGACCGCCCGCACACGAGCGATGTGCATGAGCCGGTGCCGGTGGGCGGCGGGGCCTTCGCGGCCCAGCGCAACAAGCGCCTGGCCGAGGCCCTGCGCGAGGAGGCGCGGGATGTGGTGGCCGCCGCCCGCGCCGCCGCCGGCGACCTGCCCTTCGAGGTGCATCTGCGCGAGGAGGCGCCCGAGCCGGCCATCCTGGCCGAGGGCGCCCAGCATGACCTCATCGTCATCGGCCGCGACTGCACCCTGGGCCGCGAGGCCTGCGAGGACGGGCTCTCCCCCACGGTCGAGGCGCTGATCCGCGACGGCGTGCGGCCCTTGCTGGTCGTGCCGCCGGGCGCGCCCGCCACGGCCGATGGCCCGGCGCTGATCGGCTATCACGGATCGCTCGCCGGGATGCGCGCGGTGCAGCTCTTCGCCCTGCTCGGCCTGGGCCGCGAGGGCGAGGTGCGGCTTCTGGATTTCAGCCCCGGTGGTGCCGGCCTCGCGGGGATGAAGGCCTACCTCAGCCATCATGGCTGCAAGGTCTCCGCCAAGGCCGAGACGGGCGATGAGCACGACACCCTGCTGGCCGAGGCCCGCCGCCTGCCGGCGCGGCTGATGGTCCTGGGCGCGGAGGGGGAAGGCGGGCTGTCCCGCCTCGTCTTCGGCAGCGCGACGGCGCGGCTGCTGCGCGCCTCACCCTGCCCCGTCTTCATCCACGGCTGATCCGCGCCACCCCATGCATGTCCTGGTCCTGGGCGCGGGGGTGATCGGCCTCACCACCGCCTATACCCTGGCGCGCGAGGGCCATGAGGTCACGCTGCTGGACGCCGAGCCGGCGGTGGCGCGCGGCGCGAGTGCCGCCAATGGCGGGCAGCTTTCCTATTCCTACGTGGCGCCCTTCGCCGGGCCCGGCGTGCCGTGGAAGGTGCCAGGCTGGCTGATGGACCCGGACGGGCCTTTGCGCTTCCGTCCGGAGCTTGATCCGCACCAATGGGGCTGGATCTGGCAATTCCTGCGCGCCTGCAACGCCGCCACCGCGGCCGAGACCACGGCGCGGCTGCTGCGCCTCGCCTACCTCTCGCGCGACCTGACGCAGGAGGTCGCGGCGCGCGGCGTGGCGGAGTTCGGCTTCGCCCATGCCGGCAAGCTGGTGCTGCAGCCCGATGCCGCCGCCATGGAGGGCGCGAAGCGTCAGATGGCGCTTCAGGCGAAGCTCGGCTCCGAGCAGGTGGCGCTGGACCGCGACGCATGCGTGGCGCTGGAGCCTTCGCTGGCCCGTATCGCGCACCGGATCGCGGGTGGCATCCACACGCCGGGTGAGGATGCGGGCGATTGCGCCCTGTTCTGCGAGGGGCTGGCCGCCTGGCTCGCGCGCTCGAACCACAAGGTCGCCATCCGGCTGGGGTTGCGGGCGCGGCAGATCATCCGCGCCGAGGGCCGCATCCGGGGCGTGGTCACCGATGCGGGCGTGATCGAGGCCGATGCGGTGGTGGTGTGCCTTGGCCTCGGCGCGCGGGAATTGCTGCGGCCGCTGGGACAGAAGGTGCCGATCTACCCACTGAAGGGCTATTCCCTCACCCTGCCCGTGGCGCGGGACGATGCCGCGCCGCATGTCAGCGTGACCGACAGCGCCTCCAAGGTGGTCTATGCCCGGCTGGGCAGCCATTTGCGCGTGGCGGGCATGGCGGACCTGGTCGGCGTGGACCCCCGCCTGCACGAGAAGCGCCTTTCCACTCTGATCCGTCAGGCGCGGGAGGCCTTCCCGGAGGCCGGCGACTGGGACGGGCCGCTGCGTCCCTGGACGGGCATGCGCCCCTACACCCCCACCGGCCTGCCGCTGATCGGCCGCAGCCCGGCAGCGCCCAACCTCTATCTGAACACCGGGCATGGCGGCCTGGGCTGGACCCTTGCCATGGGCAGCGCCGCCGTCCTGGCCGCGCGCCTCGCGGGCCGCGCGCCGCCCATCCCAACCGATGGTTTCGACCCCGCCGCCGCTTGACCGCGCCCCGCCACCCTGCCACAGACCGCGCGCCCGCGCGACGCGGGCCAGCCTGACCGGGGTGTCCGGTCGCCCGAGGCTGATCTCAACCCGAGAATCACATCCTCAGCGACAAGAGGCCGAACCAAGCCATGCGCGACAAGGGCGAGTACCTTTTCACCTCGGAGAGCGTCTCCGAAGGCCACCCGGACAAGGTCGCGGATCGCATCAGCGACACCGTGCTGGACACCTTCCTGGAGCAGGACCCCTATGCGCGCGTGGCGTGCGAGACCCTGGTCACCACCAACCGCATCGTCATCGCGGGCGAGACCCGCGGGCCGTCCTCGATCACGCCCGAGCTGCTGATCCACAAGGCGCGCATGGCGGTGCATGACATCGGCTATGAGCAGGACGGCTTCCACTGGCAGAACGCCCATGTGGAATGCCACCTGCATGCCCAGTCCGCGCACATCGCGCAGGGCGTGGACGCCGCCGGCAACAAGGACGAGGGCGCCGGCGACCAGGGCATCATGTTCGGCTATGCCTGCACCGAGACGCCGGAACTCATGCCTGCGCCGCTCTACTACGCGCACCTGATCCTGCGCCGCATCAGCGAGATGCGCCGCAATGGCGACGTGGCCGTGAAGGGCCTGCTGCCCGACGCGAAGTCCCAGGTCACGCTGCGCTATGTGGATGGCAAGCCCGTCGGCGCCACCTCCATCGTGCTGTCCACCCAGCACGAAGAGGGCATGGACCAGGCCCAGATCAAGGCGATGGTGAGGCCCATCATCGAGAGCAGCCTGCCCAAGGGCTGGATGTGCCCCGAGGGCGAGCTCTACGTGAACCCGACCGGCACCTTCGTCATCGGCGGGCCGGACGGCGATTGCGGCCTGACGGGCCGCAAGATCATCGTGGACACCTATGGCGGCGCGGCCCCGCATGGCGGCGGCGCCTTCTCGGGCAAGGACCCCACGAAGGTGGACCGCTCGGCCGCCTATGCCGCGCGCTATGTGGCGAAGAACGTGGTGGCCGCCGGGCTGGCCGAGAAGTGCACCATCCAGGTCAGCTACGCCATCGGCGTGGCCAAGCCGCTGTCGGTCTATTTCGACCTGCACGGCACGGGCAAGGATGTGGACGAGGTGAAGCTGGCCAAGGTGGTGCAGGAGCTGATGAACCTGTCGCCCCGCGGCATCCGCGAGCACCTGCACCTGAACCGCGCCATCTACGTCCCCACCAGCGCCTATGGCCATTTCGGCCGCACGCCGGATGAGGAGAAGGGCACCTTCACCTGGGAGCGCACGGACCTCGTTCCCGCGCTGAAGTCGGCCTTCGGGCGCTAAGGCCTTTCCCCACGAAATCGCCTTTGGCGCTTTCGTGGGGGCCACGGATTGGTCCTGGTTCTGCGCGGGCGGGCCGCGTTGCCGTGGCGAAGCCACGGCGCCGCCCGACAGGGGCCAGCTCGACTGTTGCATTGATTTCCCCCGCGTGGTCTGCCGCGCGGGGTTTTTTGTGAGGCGTGGCGATGACCACCGAAGATGACTGGCCCGAGGGCATTCCCCACCGCCTCTATGGCCGCCGGCGCGGCAAGAAGCTGCGGCCCCGGCAGGAACGGCTGCTGGAACAGGCGCTGCCGCGCATCCGCTTTGAAGGCCTGGGCTTCGCGGCGGGCGCCGAGGCGCTCTGGCTGGAAGTGGGCTTTGGCGGGGGCGAGCACACGCTGGCGCAGATGCGCGCCAGCCCCCGCACCGCCATCATCGCGAGCGAGGTCTATGAGCAGGGCCTCTGCTCCCTGCTGACCGAGATCATCCCCGAAGGCCAGGAAGCCACCGCGCCCCCGCCGCCCCTCTTGCGCCTCTGGCCGGCCGATGCGCGGGAGCTTCTGCTGACCCTGCCGGAAGCCAGCCTCGACCGCCTTTTCCTGATGTTCCCCGACCCCTGGCCCAAGTCGCGCCACGCCAAGCGCCGCTTCGTCCATCCGGAGATGCTGCCCATCGTCGCCCGCGCCCTGAAGCCCGGCGGCATCTGGCGCGTGGCGAGCGATGACCCGACCTACCAGGACTGGGTGCGGGAGGTCTTCGCGGAACAATCCCTCTTCGCGCCCCACGCCTTCCACGAGGCGCGGCCGGAGGGCTGGCCGCCCACGCGCTACGAGGCCAAGGCGCTGGAAGCGGGCCGCCAGCCCCTCTACTGGGAGTGGCGGCGGGGCTGAGCCGGGGTCCGGGCTAACCGCAATCCGGCGTGCCGGCCACCGCCTCGAAGGGGGGAAGGGGCATCGCGCCGGGGCGCCCTGGGCGGGTGGAGCCCACCCGGATTTGCACCATCACGGTGCAGCCGCCGCCGCGCACGCGATAGAGGCCGGGTTCCACATACTCGACCAGGGTGATGGGCCGCATGCCCAGCGCATCGGTCGCGGCCCGCACCACCTGCGTGATCTCGGCCGCGCGGCGGCGCTGCGGCGGTTCGCTGGCGGAAGCGGGTGCCGCCGCCAGAAGTGCCGCCAGCAAGGCCGCCGCGCGGATCAATGCGCCGCTGCCTTGGCGCCGCCCGCGAAGCGTGCCTTCACCCGCTCGCGCAGGGTCTGGAACACGACGTAGAGCATCGGGATCATGAAGATGCCGAGCAGCGAGGCCGCCAGCATGCCCCCGAACACGGGCAGGCCGACCGCCTGGCGCGAGAGGGCCGCGGCCCCGCTGGCCGTCACCAGCGGCACCAGGCCCAGGATGAAGGCGAAGCTCGTCATCATCACGGCGCGGAAGCGCATGCGCGCGGCGATCACCGCGGCCTCGCGGATGGGCAGGCCGCGTTCGCGCTGCTCCTTCGCGAATTCCACGATGAGGATGCCATTCTTCGCCGCCAGCGCGATCAGCACCACAAGGCCGATCTGCGCGTAGACCGTGAGCGGCAGCTGCGCGATGAACAATGCCGCGAAGGAGCCCAGGCCCCCCACCGCCACCGAAAGCAGCACCGGCACCGGGATGGTCCAGCTCTCATACAGCGCCACCAGGAAGAGGTAGGCGAACAGCAAGGCGAGGGCGATCAGCACGCCCGTCTGCCCCGCCGCGCGCTTCTCCTGGTAGGCGGTGCCGGTCCAGTCGAAGCCATAGCCCGACGGCAGCACGCGCGCCGAGATCTCCTCCATGGCCAGCAGCGCGTCACCGGAGGAGACGCCCGGCCGCCCCTGGCCGTTCAGCGTGACGGAGCGGAAGTTGTTGTAGCGCTGGATGGTCTGCGGCCCCAGCACCACCCGCACATCGGCGAAGGCGCGCAGCGGCACCATCTCGCCCCGGCTGTTGCGGACCTGCAGGCGCCAGATGTCGGGGATGTCGTCCCGGTCCTCGGCCACGGCCTGGATGTTCACCTGCCAGGTGCGGCCGAACAGGTTGAAGTCGTTCACGTAGTAGCCGCCCAGCGAGGCCTGCAGCGTGGTGAACACATCCGAGATCCGCACGCCCAGCGCCTGCGCGCGGTCGCGGTCCACATCCAGGAAGAGCGAGGGCGTGGTGGGCGAGAAGGTGGAGAAGACGGCCGTCAGCCGAGGGTCCTGGTTGGCGGCCACCATCATGCCCAGCATGGCGCCGGCGAGTTCGGCGGGGTCGCGCCCCTCGAAATCCTGGAGCTGGTATTCGAAGCCGCTGCCGGTGCCGAGGCCGATGATGGGCGGAATGTTGAAGGCGAAGACATCGGCCGCGCGAATGGCCTGGGTCTCGCCGAAGACGCGGCCGATGCCGGCGAAGACGCTGTCCTGCACGGCCTTCCGGTCCTCGAAGGGCCGCATCCGTGCCACCATGAAGGCGGCGTTGGACTGCGCGCCGCCGTCAATGAGCGAGAAGCCCACGATGGCCAGGCGGTCCTGGATGGCGGGGTTGCGGGCGAGGATCTCCTCCACCTGCTCCACCACCTCGCGCGTGCGGGCGACGGAGGAGCCCTGGGGAAGCTGGAGCTGGATGAAGAAGGCGCCCTGGTCCTCGTTGGGCAGGAAGCCCGAGGGGGTGCGGTTGCCGATCTCGAAGATGCCCCAGCCGATGGCCGCGGTGAGCAGCAGCGAGACGGCCGCCACCCGCACCAGCCGCGTCACGATGGCCGCATAGCCGTCGCGCACCTTGTCGATGGCGCGCAGCACGTACTTGATGGGGCCGCGCTTCGGCCCCGTGTGCCGCAGCATGATGGCGCACAGCGCGGGCGAGAGTGTCAGCGCGTTGATGGCCGAGATGATCATGGCCACGCTGATGGTCACCGCGAATTGCTGGAACAGCACCCCCGACACGCCGCCGATGAGGCTGATGGGCACGAAGACCGACAGCAGCACCAGCGTGATGGCGATGATGGGCCCCGTGATCTCGCCCATGGCGACGCGCGTGGCTTCGGCCGGCGTGAATTCGGGGTTCTCCTCCATCACGCGCTCGACATTCTCGACGACGACGATGGCGTCATCCACCACGATGCCGATGGCCAGCACCATGGCCAGCAGCGAGATGGTGTTGGCCGAGAAGCCGATGGCCAGCATCACCGCGAAGGTGCCGATGAGGCTGACCGGCACGGCGATGATGGGGATCACCGTGGCGCGGAACGAGCCCAGGAAGAGATAGACCACCACCACCACCAGCACGAAGGCTTCCAGCAGGGTGATGATGACCTCGCGCATCGTCTCCAGCACGAAGGAGGAGGTGTCATAGACCACCACCGTCTCCATGCCGTCGGGGAAGCGTTGCTGCAGCCGTGCCAGCTCCGCGCGCACCGCCTCCGCCACCGCCACCGCATTGGCGCCAGGTGAGAGGTAGACGCCCATGGTGACGGTGGGCTGGCCGTTCAGCCGCGCCTCCACATCCATGTTGGCCGCGCCGAGCGCCACGTTGGCCACGTCGCGCACGCGCAGGGTGGAGCCGTCGGGGTTGGCGCGGATGATGATCTCGCCGAACTGCTCGGGGCTCGCGAGGCGGCCCGAGGTCTGGATGTTGAACTGGAACTGCTGGTCGTCGCCGATGGGCCGCGCGCCGATCCGCCCCGCCGCGGCCTGCACGTTCTGCGCCTGGATGGCCGAGATGATTTCGGTGGGCGTGACGTTGAGGTTGTTCAGCCGGTCTGTCTCGAACCAGACGCGCATGGAATAGTCCTGCGCGCCGAACATCTGCACATCGCCCACGCCCGGCAGGCGGCGCAGCGTGTCCAGCATGTTGATGGTGGCGAAGTTCGACAGGAACAGCGGGTCATGCGCGGGGTTGGTGGAGGTGACGCCGATGAACTGCAGCACCGCCGAGGATTGCTTGCGGACGGTGACGCCGCTGCGCTGCACCTCCTGTGGCAGCCGCGCCAGGATGCCCTGCACGCGGTTGTTCACGTTCACCGTGTTGATGTCGGGGTTGGTGCCCAGCGCGAAGGTGACGCTGAGCGTGTAGGTCCCGTCATTGGCGCTGTTGGAGCGCATGTAGAGCATGCCATCGGCGCCATTCACGGCACCCTCGATGGGCTGCGCCACCGTGGCCTCCACCACCGCGGCGGACGCACCCGGGTAGCGCGCCGTCACCTGCACCACGGGGGGCACGATGTCGGGGAACTGCGCCACGGGGATCTGCGTCATGGACAGCAGGCCCGCGAGGGTGATGACGATGGAGATGACGATCGCGAAGCGCGGCCGCCGGATGAACAGGTTGGAGATCATAGCGCGTCAGCCGCCCTGGCCCGGTGCCAGGGCGGGCCGTGGCGGGGCGCCGGCCGGGGCCGCGTTCACCTGCTGGCCCGGGCGCACGCGCTGCACGCCCTCGCTGATGACGCGGTCACCTTCCTGCAGGCCTTCCTCGACCACCGCGGTCTCGGCGGTGCTGCGGCCCAGGCGCAGGTTGCGGCGCTGCGCGCGGCCCTCGGCGTCCACCACGAAGACGAAGAAGCCCATCTGGTCCTGCGCCACGGCGGCGCGCGGGATGGTGATGGCGTTCACCGGCTCCGCGCCTTCCAGCAGCACGGTCACGAACTGGCCGTCCAGCAGCTCGCGCGCGCCGGGCTCGCCCGCGGTCGCGCCCTGGCGGACGGGGTTGGGGATGGAGGCGCGCACCAGCAGCGAATCCGTGTCGCGGTTCACCGCGGCGTCGATGAAGTCCACGCGCCCCACCTGCTCATAGGTGGTGCCGCTGGCGAAGCGGATGCGGACCACGACGGCGGCGGTGCCGCCGCGCCCCTCATAGCGGTTGCGCAGCTCGGTCGCGGTGCGGGAGGGGATGGTGAAGGCCACCCGCATCGGGTCCTGGCTGTAGATGGTGGCCAGCGCCTCGCTTTGCGGCGTGACCACGTTGCCCGGCGTGAAGGTCGCCCGGCCGATGGCGCCCGCGATGGGCGCGCGGATCTCGGTGTAGGCGAGGTTGATCTCGGCCACGCGCACCTGCGCCTGGGCGCCCAGCACGCCCGCGGCCGCGGTGCGTTCCTGCGCCTGGGCATTGTCCAGCGCGGCCTGGGTGCCGGCGCCGGTGGACCGCAGCTCCCGCGCGCGGTTCAGCGCCACGCGGGCGTTGAGCTGCGTGGCCTCGGCCGAGGCCAGGCTGGCGCGGGCCTCCTCCAGTTGCGCCTCGAAGGGCGCGCGCTCGATGCGGAAGAGGGGGGCGCCCTGTTCCACCTCGCTGCCCTCCTGGAAGAGGCGCTCCTCCAGGAAGCCGGTGACGCGGGCGCGGATGTCCACCCGCGCGATGGCCTCGACCCGCCCGATGAACTCGGACAATTCCGTGACGGGTGTGCGCCGGGCCTCGACCACGCCCACCGAGGGTGGTCCGGCGGGGCCGAATTGCGCCTGGGCCGCGGGGGCCACGGCAAGGAGGAGAATGAGAGCGGGAAGCCATCGCAGCATGATAAATGCACCTCTGGCTGTATCCTTGGCATGGAAGCTTTCCATTCGGTCAAGTTGAATCCCGGAAAGGCGGACCCAAGGTTGCGGGGCTGCACGGGCAGCCATGCGACGCAAGCAGGACATGGCCGGGCGAATTGTCCTCCCTGGTTGAGTCGCCGCCGCCGCCCGGGAACGGCCGAATCCAGCCTTGAAGCGCGGGACCCCTTCCCCTTTCCCCCAGCATCGTCAGATGATGCGAGGGAAGATTGCGGGAGAGACACCATGCCCAAGTTTGGTCTGAGCCAATCCGTCCGCCGCGTGGAGGACCCCCGGCTGCTGCTGGGGCAGGGGCGCTACACCGACGACATCTCCCTGCCGGGCGAGGTGGCGGGCCATGTGCTCCGCAGCCCGCACGCCCATGCCGAGATCAAGAGCATGGATGTCTCGGCCGCCCAGGCCATGCCGGGCGTGCTGGCCGTCATCACCGGGGCCGACCTGGCCGCCGCCGGCATCGGCGAGGTGCCCTGCGCCATCCCGCTGAAGAACAAGGACGGCACGGACCGCGCCAACACGCCGCGCCTGCCGCTGGCCACCGACCGGGTGCGCCATGTGGGCGACCCGGTGGCCTTCATCGTGGCCGAGACGCCGCAGCAGGCGCGCGACGCGGCCGAGGCGGTGGAGGTGGAGTACGAGATCCTGCCCTCGGCCACCGACCTCGCCACCGCGCATCTGGCGGACCAGCCGCAGCTCTGGGAGGGGGCGTCCAACAACATCTGTTTCGACTGGGAAACCGGCGACAAGCAGATGGTGGAGGAGATCATGGGCCAGGCCGCCCATGTCACCCGGCTGACGGTGGTGAACAACCGCGTCGTCGTGGCCTCCATGGAGGCGCGCGCCTGCGCGGCGGAATACGAGGCCACCACCGGCCGCTACACGCTGCACACCGGCACCCAGGGCTCCTGGCTGGTGAAGAACCTGCTGGCCAGCGCCGTGCTCAAGACCGACCCCGAGAACATCCGCGTGCTGACGCCCGATGTGGGCGGCGGCTTCGGCATGAAGCTTTACCTGTATGCCGAATATGCCCTCTGCGCGATCGCGGCGAAGCAGGTGGGGCGGCCGGTGAAATGGGCCGCCGACCGCTCGGAGGCCTTCCAGTCCGACACGCATGGGCGCGACAACATCACGCTCGGCGAGCTGGCGGTGGACAAGGACGGCAAGTTCCTCGCGCTGCGCACGAAGAACTACGCGAACATGGGCGCCTATCTCTCCACCTTCGCGCCCTTCATCCCGACCGGGGCGGGCACCAAGGTGCTGGCCAGCGTCTATGACTTCCAGGCCATCCACGCGAACGTCATCGGCGTGCTGACCAACACCGTGCCGGTGGACGCCTATCGCGGCGCCGGCCGGCCCGAGAGCAACTACCTGGTGGAGCGCCTGATTGACCAGGCCGCGCGTGACCTTGGCGTGGACCGGGTGGAGCTGCGCCGGCGCAACATGGTGGGGCAATCCGCCATGCCCTACACCACCGCCATGAAGCAGCGCTATGACAGCGGCGACTTCTCGCGCGTCATGGACGCCGCGCTGGAAAAGATCGACTGGGCCGGCTTCCCCGCCCGCCGCGCCGAGGCCGCCAAGCGCGGGCAGAAGCGCGGCATCGGCCTCGCCTACTACCTGGAGGCCACGGGCGGCAGCCCCACCGAGAACGCCAAGGTGGTCTTCGCCGAGGATCGCATGGTGGATGTCTATGTGGGCACGCAAAGCTCCGGCCAGGGCCACGAGACCGCCTACACCATGATGACCAGCCATGAACTGGGCATCCCCATGGACAAGATCCGCATCAAGCAGGGCGATTCCGACAGCCTGCCCTCGGGCGGCGGCACGGGCGGTGCGCGCAGCCTCTATTCCGAGGGGCAGGCCATCCTCGTCACCACCGCGAGCGTCATCGAGAAGGGCAAGCAGGCGGCCTCCGAAATGCTGGAAGCCGCCGTGGTGGACATCGAGTTCACCAAGGGTGACTTCAGCGTGGTCGGCACGGACCGCGCGGTGAACATCCTGGACCTCGCCGCGCGCCAGCGGCAGCGGGTGGCGGCAGGCGAGGACACCATCCTGCTCGATGCGCTGGAGACGGCGAACATCGACGCCCACACCTTCCCCAATGGCTGCCATGTTGCGGAAGTCGAGGTGGACCCCGACACGGGCCACATCACCATCCCGCGCTACATCGTGGTGGATGATGTGGGCCATGCGCTGAACCCGCTGATCGTGCGCGGGCAGGTGCATGGCGGCGTGGCGCAGGGCATCGGCCAAGCCTTCCTGGAGCGCACGGCCTATGACAACCACAGCGGCCAGCTGCTCTCGGCCAGCTTCATGGACTACTGCCTGCCGCGCGCGGAGGACCTGCCGGACATCGAGGTGGACCTGATCGAGGTGCCCTGCGAGAGCAACCCGATGGGCGTGAAGGGCGCGGGCGAGGCCGGCGCGGTGGGCTCGCCCCCCGCCGTGGTGAACGCGCTGATCGACGCGCTGCGCGAGGATGGCGTCTCCGCCATTGACATGCCGGCCACGCCGGAAGTGGTGTGGAAGGCGCTGCATGCGGCGTGATGCCGGGCGCGCCGGCCTCTGCTATGCAGGGGCCGACGCGTCTGGAGACCCCGCATGACACGATTCCTGCGGAACATCCCCATCTGGGGCTGGTTCCTGCTGATCCTGCTGAACGTCTATGTGCTGTACAACCCGTCCGGCCTGTCGGTCTTCCACCTCTGGGCCGCGCCCAACGAGGTGGCGCTTCCGGTCAAGCTCCTGGTGACGGCCTTCGCGCTGCTGGGCTTCGGCCTCTACGTCTATGGGGCGTGGCGGGCGCTGGGGCCGATCGGGCTTGGCATCGTCACCCTTATCATCGTGCTGTGCATCTGGGCGGCGGATTTCTACGGGCTGATGGATGCGCGCGATGCCAGCGTCTGGTCCTGGCTGATGCAGCCGCTGCTGGCCATCGTGCTGACGCTGGGTTTCCAATGGCCCAAGCTGTGGAAGGCCGCGACGGGGCGCGTGGAGGTCGAGGACCCGGATACGCCGGCGGCCTGAGGGCGCTTCAGCCTTTCCACACACCCATCTCCTGCGCCGCCGCCCGCACGGCGGCCAGGATGTTCTGGTAGCCCGTGCAGCGGCAGAGGTTGGAGGCCAGCACGTCCCGCAACCGCGCCTCGTCCACGCCCCCCGGCTGTTCCAGCATCCAGGTGGCGAGCATGAGGAAGCCGGGCGTGCAGAAGCCGCATTGCAACCCGTGCTGCGCCTGGAAGGCGCGTTGCAACACGTTCAGCGTGCCGTCCGGCGCGGCCAGCCCCTCCACGGTGCGGATGTCGGCCCCCTCCGCCTGCACGCCGAACACCAGGCAGCCGCGCACCGGCAGCCCATCCATCAGCACCGTGCAGGCACCGCAGACGCCGTGCTCGCAGCCCAGATGGGTGCCGGTCAGGCCGCATTCCTCGCGCAGCATGTCGGCCAGGGTCAGGCGCGGTTCCACCTCCGCGCATTGCGCCGCGCCGTTCACGGTGAAGCGAACCTCGGTCATGCGCGGGGCGCCCGGCCGCGGACCAGCGCGCGGATGCGGGGCGGCGTGGCCGGGAATTCCGCCACATCCACGCCGAAGGGCGAAAGCGCATCGCTGATGGCGTTCGCGATGGCCGCCGGCGCGCCGATGGAGCCACCCTCGCCCAGCCCCTTGGCGCCGGTGATGGTGGCGTCGCTGATGGTCTCCAGGTGGTGGATTTCGATCTCGGGGATCTCCGCGCAGGTGGGGGGCGTGTAGTCGGCCAAGGTGCCGGTGAGCGGCGTGCCGTCAGGGGCGTAGATCACCTCCTCGAACAGCGCATTGGCGATGCCCTGGGCCACGCCGCCCTGCACCTGCCCGTCGGCGATCATGGGGTTGATGATGCGGCCCGCGTCTTCCACCACCAGATAGCGTTCCACGCGGACATGCCCGGTCTCGGCCTCCACCTCCACGATGGCGGCGTGGCAGGCGTTGGAGAAGGTGCCGCCAGGGTCGTATTGGCCCGTTTCGGCCAGGTTGAATCCGATGGCGTCGGACAGCAATTCGCTGCGCTGGTGGGCGAGGCGCGCCAGCTCCGCGATGGGCATGGAGGCCGCGCCGGCCACGGCGTTCCCGTCGCGCAGCGTCACATCGGAGGGCTCGCATTGCAGCAGCCGCGCGGCGCCGCGTCGCAGCTTGTCGGCCAGCTTGTCCGCCGCCACCTGGCAGGCGCCGCCGCCGATCACGAGCGAACGGCTGGCGAAGCTGCCCCAGCCATAGGGCGTGCGGTCCGTGTCGCCATGGATGATGCGGATGTGGCCGGGATCGAGCCCCAACCGGTCCGCGATGATCTGCGAAAGCGTGGTCCGCAGCCCCTGGCCATGCGGGGAGGAGCCGATGCGCGCCTCCACCTCGCCCGATGGCAGCATGGCGATGTCCACCACCTCATAGCCCGGCACGACGTCCATGGAGCGCGCGGCGAAGGCGGGCGTGCCATAGCCCGTGCGCTCGTTGAAGACGGAAAGCCCCAGGCCGAGATAGCGCCCCTGCGCGCGCGCGGCGGCCTGCCGCGCGCGGAAGGCGGGGATGTCCAGGATGTGCACGGCTTCGTCGAGTGCCTGGATGTAGCTGGCCTCGTCCAGCACCATCCCCGTGGCGCTGCGGGCCGGAAACACGTCATGCAGGTTGCGGCGCCGGATTTCGTCCGGGGCGAGGCCCAGCGCCGCCGCCGCCCGGTCCATCACCCGCTCGATGCCGAAGGTGATGACGGGGCGCGAGACGCCGCGATAGGGCGCCATGGGGCAGGTATGGGTCAGCACCCCGCGCGTCCGCACGGCATAGGCGGGCACCTTGTAGGGGCCAGGGTATTCCGCCAGCGCCATCAAGGGCTCCACCGCGCAGGTGGTGGGGAAGACCGAGAAGGCGCCGACATCGGCCAATATGTCCGCCTCCAGCGCCAGCAACCGCCCCTCGGCATCGAAGCCCGCGCGCAGCACATGCCGCTGGTCGCGGGAATGGGCGGAGGCGATGAGGTTCTCGTTCCGGTCCTCCACCCAGGCGAAGCGGCCGCGATGCTTGCGCGCCAGCCAGACCAGCACGGGGTATTCCGGGAACAGCGCCATCTTCTGCCCGAAGCCGCCGCCCACATCGGGGGCGATGACCTGGAGGTCGGCCTCCGGCATCCCCAGCAGTTGCGCGATGCCGGTGCGCAACTGGTGCGGCATCTGCGCCGAGGCGGAAAGCCGGATGCGGCCCGTCGCCCGGTCATACTCCGCCACACCCCCGCGGCCCTCCAGCGGCATGGCGCTCTGCCGGCCCGAGCGGAAGGCGAATTCCACCATATGCGCGGCGGAGGCGAGGGTCTCCGCGAAGGCTTCGGGCCGGAGTTCCCCCTCCACCGCCACATTGCCCGGCGCGATGGGGTGGACCAGGGCCGCGTCCGGCGCCAGCGCCGCGTCGAAGCCGATCACGGGGTCTTCCGCCGCGATGTCGAGTTCGCAGGCTTCCAGCAAATCCTCGGCCAGGGCCGCGCCGGGGGCCACGATGGCGGCGATGGCCTGGCCCACGAAATGCACGCGCTCGATGGGCAGCACGGGTTGTTCCACGGCGCGGTAGTTGAAGCGGCGCAGGCCGGGCTTGATGGGCTGCACCTCGGCCAGATCCGCCCCGGTCACGAAAAGGCATCCGGGCGGCATCTCGGCCGGCGGGCGCAGCGCGGTGATGCGGCCCGAGGCCACCGGGCTGCGCAGGAAGCGCACCACCCGCGCGCCGATGGCGATGTCGGGCACATATCGGCCCTCGCCGCGCAGCAGCGGCGGGTCCTCGCTGCGGGGCAAGCGGCGGCCGACCCAGTTCATGCCGACACCGCCTGGCGCAGCGCGCGCTTCACCATGACGGCCACCAGTTCGCGGCGGTATTCGGCCGGGGCGTGCAGGTCCTCCTGCGGGTCGCAATGGCGGGCGGCGGTGGCGGCGGCTTCCTCCAGCAGGGCGGGCGAGGGGGGCTGGCTTTCCAACAGGGCCATGGCCTCCCGCGCCAGCACGGGCTGGCCGCCGATGCCGCCCAGCGCGATCCGCGCGCCACGCACCACGCCGCCTTCCAGCCGCAGCCCGACAACCGCCATGGCCAGCGCGAAATCCCCCGCGCGGCGCGCGAACTCCGCGAAGCCGCCGCGCCAGGCGGGGGCGGGGAGGGGCAGCACCACCTCGCGCAGCATCTCCCCGGGTGCCATGGCGGTGGAGAAGACGCCCTGGAACCAATCCTCGGCCGCCACCTCGCGCAGGCCATCGGCGCGGGCCAGGACCATGCGCGCCTCCAGCGCCAGCGCCGTGGCGCACCATTCGGAGGCGGGGTCGGCATGGGCCAGGCTGCCGCAGAAGGTGCCGCGCAGCCGCAGCGGTGGGTGCGCGATGTGGTGCGCCACCCGCGCCAGCAGCGCGCCGAGCGGGCCCGCCACCGCCGGTGTCTCGAAGCGGGCATGGCGGGCCAGGGCGCCGATCCGCAGCACGGACCCTTCGACGGTGACGTGATCGAGGGCGGCGATGCGGTTGATGTCCACCAGCACGGCGGGCCTTGCCATGCGGAAGGCCATGGTTGGCACGAGGCTCTGGCCCCCGGCCAGGACCCGTGCCTCCTCGCCATGCCGTGCCAGCAACGCCAGCGCTTCCTCAAGGGTGAGGGGGGCGTGGTGCGCGAAGCTTGCGGGTTTCATGCGGGGCGTGCGGCCTCGTGGGGTCGAAGGCGATCAAATCAGCCAGGGGCGCGCGTCGCAAGTCGGTTATCCAGGGCGGTGATGGGCGCGGCCTCAGGTTTCTCTCTGGTCGTGGGCGGTCCGTCTCCTATAATGATGGCCAAACATCCGGCCACGATCGGCGGGACAGTATTTGTGTCCCACCGTCACTTGTGCGCCGTGCAGCGTCTAGGGGGCGTTCCATGCGAACCATTCATCTCCTGCCTGTGTCCCTTCTGGCCTTCGGCCTTCTGCTCCCTGCCGCACCCGTCCAGGCGCAGATGGACCCCGCCACCCAACGGCTGATCGACCAGCTTCGGCCGCAGAGCCAGGATGCGCTGAACGCCACCCGCGGGCTGCGACGCCCGCCCTCGGCGCCGAGCGAATCCCCGGCCACCCCGGCCGTGACACTGACCCCCGCCGCCCCGGCGCCCCAGCCGCCGCCGCGCCCCGCGCCGGCGGCCCAGACCGCGCGCCCGAGCACGACCGCGCCCGCCGGCATGCCCTCGGCCAGCCTGACGGTGAACTTCGCCACCGGCTCGGACGAATTGACGCCCTCGGCCATGCGCGAACTCGACCGGCTGGGCCGGGCACTGACCTCGGCCGACTTGGCCCCCTATCGCTTCCGCATCGAGGGCCACACCGACACGGTGGGGGCCGCCAGCCTGAACCAGGCGCTGTCGGAGCGCCGGGCCGCCGCGGTGGGCCGCTACCTGGCGCAGCGCTTCGGCGTGGATGCCGGGCGGCTCGAGACCATCGGCCTTGGCCAGACGCAGCTTCTGGTGCCCACCCCCGACAACACCCCCAGCGCCGAGAACCGAAGGGTGCAGGTGATCAACCTCGGGCGCTGAGGGAAGCCGCGGCATGAGCGAGACCGAACCGCTCCCGAGCGGCCTGCCCAAGCGCTACCAGTGGCAGGAACTGCTCGGCCGGGGCGGCATGGGCCGCGTCTTCGCCGCTTTCGACACCACCATCCGCCGCCGCGTCGCCATCAAGCTGGCCGACCCGCCCATCCCCGGCGACCCCGAGAGCATGGCCGCCTTCCAGCGCTTCCGGCGCGAGGCCCAGGTGGCGGGCGGCCTCAAGCACGAGCATATCGTCGGCGTCTATGACTTCGGCGAGGAGCAGGGCACCGGCTGGATGGTGATGGAGCTGGTGGAAGGCGGCTCCCTGCGCGACCTGATCCGTGGTGGAACCCGCCTGACCCTGCCCGAGATCGTGCGCCTGGTGGTGCAGGTGCTGGATGCGCTGGCCCATTGCCACGATCAGGGCGTGATCCATTGCGACATCAAGCCCGCCAACATCATGCTGACCGTCGCCACCTCCTCCGGCGAGGTGAAGCTGACCGATTTCGGCATCGCCCGCTCCCGCCCCGAATTCGCCGATGACGTGACGGTGGTGGCCGGCGCCCGCCCGCCCGCCGAAAGCTTCATCGGCACCCCGGCCTACATGGCGCCCGAGCAGGCGAAGAGCCTGCCCTTCGACCACCGCGTGGACATCTGGGCCACCGGCGTCCTGCTCTACGAACTGTTGACCGAGAAGAAGCCCTTCACCGGCGACCACCCCGACGCCGTCA
This sequence comes from Roseococcus suduntuyensis, assembly GCF_014196305.1. GTDB lineage: Bacteria > Pseudomonadota > Alphaproteobacteria > Acetobacterales > Acetobacteraceae > Roseococcus > Roseococcus suduntuyensis. The sequence goes on along the minus strand of NZ_JACIDJ010000001.1, from coordinate 38,638 downwards.
CCCAGGCCATCCTGACCACGGAGCCGGAGCCGCCCTCGCGCATCTCCTTCCTGGCGACGCCCGCCTTCGACGCGGTGCTGGCACGCGCCTTGGCCAAGGACCCGGCCAAGCGCTACCCCGATGCCCGTGCCTTCGCGGCCGGGCTGCTGGAGGCCGCGCGCGCCCGGCGGGGGGACGAGACCCGGGCCACCGCCGTGGCACCGCCCCCCGCCGCGCCGACCCCGCCTGCGAAGAAGGGTGGGGTTTCGCCGGCCCTCCTGGCCGGGGCGGGGCTGGCCGTCGCGGCGGTGGTGGGCGCCGTGATCTTCCTGCTGCCAGGTGGCCAGGCGCCACCCGCGCCGCCGCAACAGCAGCAAGCGTTGGTTTTGACACCGCCTTCGCCCCAGCCGGAGGCGCCACCCGCCCCCGCCCTGCAGACGCCGCCCGTTGCCGAGCCACGCCCCGAGTCCGCCTCCCCCCCCGCGCCGCCGGTGACGCAGCCCCAGCCGCCATCCGAAGCGCCCCCGGCCCCGCCGATCGCGCAGCCACGGCCCGAGCCGCCGCCGGCGCCGCCCGTGACGCCGCCGCCCCAGGCGCAGCCGCGTCCGGAGCCGCCGGTGGTGCAGCCCCGGCCTGAGCCTGAGCCCCCCGTGGTGCAGCCGCGTCCGGAACCTCCGCCGCCCGTGGCACAGCCACGTCCAGAGCCGCCCGCGCCCCCGGTTGCGCAACCTCGGCCTGAGCCGTCCGCGCCGCCGGTGACACAGCCGCGCCCCGAACCGCCACCGCCCCCCGTGGCGCAACCCCGTCCGGAACCACCGCCACCGGTGGCGCAGCCGCGCCCCGAACCGCCACCGCCCGTGCTGGTGCAGCCGCAGGCGCCCGTTCTCGTGCCGGCCCCGGCACCCGCCGCCATCCTGGCCGACATCCTCGGCCGTGTGCGCTGCGGCGTGGTGTCACAGGCACCGGAGGGTTCGGGCTTCGTCGTCAACGGCTTCCTGCACCAGGATGACGCCACGGCCCTTCGCCGCGCCGCCGCCGAGGCCAACCTGACCCTGCGCCTGGCCGCCGATGTCTTCGATGCGCCCTATTGCGACGTGCTGGCCGCCATCCGCCCCATCACAGCCGCGCCGGGTGCGGGGCTGGAGGTGGAGCCGCGCGCCCGCCTGTTGCGCCGCAACGACCAGATGGAACTGGCCCTGCAGATGCCGCCCTGGGCCGCGCACCTGAACATCTGGTTCGTGATGCATGACGGGAACGCGCTGCAACTGATCCGCGAGCGCCCCATGGCCCCTGGCGCCCGCGTGAACATGCGCGAGACCAGCCCGGACTTCCCCTGGATCATTGACGAGCCGTTCGGGCTGGAACTCGTGCTGGTGGTGGCGTCGGAGCGGCCGCTCTTCGCCACCCCGCGCCCCGATGAGGAAACGGTCCCTGCCCTGGCCGCCGCCCTGGAACAGGCGCGGCGTGGCGCGGGCGGGCAGGTCGCGGCCCGCGCCGTGATGGTGGAGACGCGGGCCCGTTAGAACTTGCTTGGCGGCCGATTCACCGCGCCGGCTTTCGCCGGCTCGGATCGGACGCGGGCGCTAAAGCGCCCCGCCGCGCCGCCCCGCCATGGCGCCCAGCCGCAGCCGCAGCGCGTTCAGCTTGATGAAGCCCTGGGCATCCACCTGGTCATAGGCGCCCTGGTCGTCCTCGAAGGTCACGTGCTTCATGCTGTACAGGCTGTGCGGCGAACGGCGGCCGGTCACGATCGTGTTGCCCTTGTAGAGCTTGAGGCGGACATCGCCCTCCACGCTCGCCTGGCTGGCGTCGATCAGGGCCTGGAGCATGTGGCGCTCCGGCGCGAACCAGAAGCCGTTGTAGATGATCTCCGCATAGCGGGGCATCAGGCTGTCCTTAAGGTGCGCGGCCTCGCGGTCCAGCGTGATGCTCTCCATGGCGCGGTGCGCGACGGAGAGGATGGTGCCGCCCGGCGTCTCATAGCAGCCGCGGGACTTCATGCCGACGAAGCGGTTCTCCACCAGGTCCAGCCGGCCGATGCCGTTGGCCTTGCCGAGTTCGTTCAGCTTCGTCAACAGCGTGGCGGGGGACAGCGCCTGGCCGTTGATGCCCACCGCATCGCCGCCCTTGAACTGGATGGTGATCTCGGTGGGGGTGTCGGGCGCGTCCATGGGGCTGATGGTGCGCTGCCAGACCATCTCGTCCGGCGCGTCCCAGGGTTCTTCCAGGATCTTCCCCTCGCTGCTGCTGTGCAGCAGGTTGGCGTCCACGGAGAAGGGGGCCTCGCCGCGCTTGTCCTTGGCGATGGGGATCTGATGGGTTTCGGCGAACTCGATCAGCTTGGTGCGGCTGGTCAGGTCCCATTCGCGCCAGGGGGCGATGATCTTGATGTCGGGCTTGAGGGCGTAATAGCTCAGTTCGAACCGGACCTGGTCATTGCCCTTGCCGGTGGCGCCGTGGGAGACGGCGTCCGCGCCCACCGCTTCCGCGATCTCGATCTGCCGCTGGGCGATGAGGGGGCGGGCGATGGAGGTGCCGAGCAGGTACATCCCCTCATACAGCGCGTTGGCGCGGAACATGGGGAAGACGAAATCCTTCACGAAGGTCTCGCGCAGGTCGTCCATGTAGATGTTTTCGGGCTTGATGCCGAGCATCAGCGCCTTGTCGCGCGCGGGGCCGAGTTCCTCACCCTGGCCGAGATCCGCGGTGAAGGTCACCACCTCACAGCGGTAGGTGGTCTGGAGCCATTTGAGGATGACGGAGGTGTCGAGCCCGCCGGAGTAGGCGAGGACGACTTTTTTGACATTCGGGGTGGTCACGACGTTCTCCATACACCTGTTAAGGTTGATCAATATTTACTGAGTCCGGCTCGTAGCAAAACTTCATGAGGGATCATTAGTTTTTCCAAATTGCGCGGCTCTACTTTAAGGGAACCTTGACCATAACTCTTCGCCACTAGCGCCAAGTGAGTTAATATATCTGGGTCGCTCAATATTTCTTCGCAGATACTGGACGATATGTTGAGGACGTCACGTTGATATATACAGAGAAAACCCGTTAGAGGTAGTGCCTCAGCTTCATTTCTGATAAAGCGGCATTCGCGTCGTCCCAAGTAAGCAAATAACCATGGCGGCGGAACGCGCTGCTCCATTTTATACCAGGGGGACCGCTGCGCAATCAGCGGGCGCTGCGGCAGGCCCAAATCCTCCCCTCTTCGAATATAACTTAAAAGCGACGCTGGAATATCCTTTCCTCTTGCATCGAACGAAAGCAAATAAGTCGGACGGCCTTTTTCATCTAGCCGGTCAAGGTCAACGTGACGAAGTACCGGTGATGCGTGATCACGGGTACGAGCAATTCCCCGGCGGAAGTACTTAGTTTCGAGGCCGTAAAATTGGATTTGCCTCAATGTAAGGAAAAAGAAGGAATTATCTCCAGTCGCAATGCCCCTCATAACCTTAAAGAGTTTTCCGAACTCGATGCCGTTAATGGCCATCTGTGGCGGTCGACTCAAGCCAGTACGAATCGCTTCGAGCGTCTGTCTTCTCTTTGCCGAAATAGATTCGGCAATGTTAGAAAAATTCGAATTGAAAAAATCAAAAAAATCTGAACAATTGTATTCTTTGACTTGCGCCCAAACAAATTCGGGGGCGGGCTCCTCATTAGATATACAAATAATAATCGGGTTTGTATCAATTCCTGGGAATGGCGACGAAGAGCTCCTGAATGTTACCGCGGCGTTGATTCGAAAATTCTGACTAATCCAAGACCAAAGAGCGTCTGAATATTTACCTTCGCACACATCAGACGGAAGAATATAACATAGACGCCCTGCTTTTTTTAGTTCTGTTAGCGATTTAATAAGAAAATGGACATGTAGACCGGCGCGGCCGTCAATTTTTCTTCCGATAATACGCGAACTGTTTTCCTGATAGGCCAATTTTTCATCGGGGGGCATACGATGGTGACGGATATATGGAGGATTTGCCACAATGCATGGTAAATCATCAAATTTTAAACTCATATAATTACCGTGAGTCACGGCGGCATAATCATCTGGAGAAAGGCCGCCTGCGATACCGGCAGCTATCTGGTCGCTATCAATTTCTGCGCCCTTGAGTTTCACAGACGCTTCACGCAGTTGGCCTACGTACTTGCCTGCATCGAAAAACGCACCAGGTCCAACTGCGGGATCGAAAAGAGTTTCCGTCCCTTGCAGTGCCCAGGCGACCATTCCTCGTGCAACCCACGCCGGCGTCCAGAATTGGCCTTTCGTGCGAAGTTGCTCCCTTTCCGGACCAACCGGCAAAGGAGGAGCAAACGGTTCCTGTCGCATTCTACTCAAAGGTATCCCCATCGGCGGTGCCTGGTACTCGGATTCTAAGTGCTAAACTGCCCGAGGTCGGCAGTCGTCGTAACCCCCAACCGATCGCGAGCGCGCCGTTAATGGCTTCGCCTGCGAAGAGCTGCGTTTCTGCAGCCATAGCTTGAACTTGACTCATTGGCTATGGCGGAACGGCCGCGCGCCGGTGTCGCATCCCTCAACTTGAGGAAGGGGTGAGACTTACCTGTGACTAATGAGCAGGCCTCCCCAGCCCCCAATGCGGGCGCAGCAGATTTACTGCAGTTGGGTGTCGCTGTCCGACAGGCCCGGCTGGCCCGCGCAATGTCACAGGAAGCCCTGGCTGACCGGGCGGGCATCCACGTTACTTATCTAAGTGGCGTGGAGCGAGGAAAAAGAAATCCGACATTTTCTATCTTAGTCCGAATAGCTGCAGGACTTGCGATCGCCCCTTCCTGTCTAGTGCTTCTCGCAGAAAAATATAAAGGGCCATCCGATGAGTGAATCATCTCAGTCACGAGGCCGTGGCGCCGATTTTGAGAATAGATTCAACGCGAGTCGGTGGGCAGAAAATCTTTTATTTCAAGAAATAAACAAACTTGGTCCGTATTTGCTGATACGGTACGGAGCCTCATTCTCCTCTGATTCGAAGTATGTGGATCTCGGCGATATAACTATAAAAGAACCAGATCTTTTATTATATCTTAAAGAAGAACTTACCCAGACAGAATTAGAGTGGCTGGTGAGCAATGACTTGTCTGTGCCTGCCGGAGGCTCTGTTTCAAAGCCAAGCTTCGTTTTGTCTAAGGCTCGTCTTGCTTTCGAGGTGGAGTTTTCGCCCTATCGTGCCTCTGAAATGAAAGAGCGCTATAAAATTCCACGGCTCATACCTTCAAATCGAAATATTCCAAAAACACTACCTGTTCCCGTCGCGCCAAATATTTTTGTCAAAGACGAAGACCTAGGAAGATTGGAGAAGTGGTCTGCCTTGAATTGTGTTCCAATAATTGTGGCCCATATCTTTGACCAGGAAGCTTTTCTATTTCCTTTAGCCGGAATATTAGAGTTTCGAACGATCTTCGTTACTCTTGACCGAAGGGGTCAATTCAATCTGCAGAGGGGTCTAGGAGTTTTTTTTAAAGAACAAAACTATGGAAGGGTAGACGCCGAGCAGGCCGCAGAACGTAAATGGGTTTACTGCATTCATCCGCTTGCTTCACTAAAGCTGGCAGACGTTGTCGAGGTCGAAATCGGGGCTCAGTGGGCGTTATCAAGTGGGAAAAAGTATGTATCAAATGTAGTTTTTTCGAATGGATCACTCAGTTTTGATCCTTTGTTTCTTGACTTGCTTGGCAGTGACAGCCTTCCTGCTTGGCGGCCTCAAAGTTTTCGGCATCTCTCTCCAGCTGACAAACTATTGTTATAGTTGCGAGGGCGCCTTCCGCGCCCACCAAGCCAAGCCCCCAACCCCCACCCCCGCCAGCGCAAACGCCACCCGGTAATCCCCCCAGGCGATCACCCCCGCAAACACCAGCGTCCCCACCGTCTGCCCCAGGAACAGCGCCATGGCGAAGGCGCTCACCGCCGTGCCGCGCGCCTCGGGCAGCGCCTCGGTCGCGCGCGCCTGCAGCACCCCGTGGAACATGAAGAAGGCCAGGCCGATGCAAAGCTGCGCCACCAGCACCACCCACCAGGCCCAGGCCACGCTGATCAGCAGCAGCAGCCCCATCAGCGCCGCCCCGCCGATGCCCAGCAGCCCCCGCTCCCCGAAGCGCCTTACCAGCCGCTTGGCGATGCGCGTGTAGAGAAACGCCCCCGCGCCGAAGCCCGCCATCACCAGCCCCGCCTCGGCCGCCGAAAGCCCGAAGCGCTCGATCAGGAAGCTCGCCACGAAGGGAAAGGCGCCGCCGAACAGCAGCGCCCCGTTCAGCCCCGCCAGCATCAGCAGCTTTCGCCCCGCGCGCGCCCGCAGCAGCTTGCCGAAGCCGGAAAACATCCCGGCGCCCGAGGGCACGGGCGGCGGCGCCCCGCGCAGCAGCTTCCAGGCCATCAGCCCGCCCGCCCCCACCGCCAGCCCGCCGGCCGCCAGGAAGCTCGCGCGCCAGCCAAAATTCTCGCCCAGCACGCCGGACATCGGGCCGGCCAGCATCTGTGCGAAGACCATGCCCGTCAGGAACCGGCCGATGGCCGCCTGGCGGTCCTCATAGGGCACGCTGTCGCCGATATGCGCCATCATCAGCGGGATCACAGCGCCGGCGAACAGCCCGGCCAGCGCGCGCATGATGGTCAGGTCCGTCAGCCCCTGCGCGAGGGCGGATGCCATGCTGACCAGCCCGTAGGCGATCAGCGCGAAGCTCGCCACGCGCACCTTGCCCAGCCGGTCGCCCAGCGGGCCGGTCGCGATCTGCCCCGCGCCATAGGGCAGGGCGAAGGCCGCGATCAGGATGGCGGCCCCCGCCACGGTGGTGCCGAACCCCACCGCGATCATGGGCAGAAGCGGGTCCAGCAGGCGCATCCCCGCGCCGATGGCGAAGCCGCCGAATGCCATGAGGCCGAGCGGCAGGGGCACGCTCACTGGAAGCGCCGCCACAGGGCGCGGGCGCCGAGCCAGGCCCAGGCCAGCGCCGTGCCGATCGCGAAGGGGAAGGTCAGCAGGCCGAACCAGCCCATCACGAACATGCCATAGAGCGTGCCGCCAATGTCCTGCCCGGCCAGGAGGCAGGGGTGGGGGGTGCCCTCATTCAGCCGGCAGCCCAGCACATCGGCCAGGGCCGAGGCCGTCAGCACCGACAGGATCGGGCTCCAGGCCAAGAGAGTGACGATCGCCAGCGCCCAGCGCCACAGGCCGGGCCCCGGCGCCCAGCTCACGCCGCGCCGCCCCGCTTCGCCCGTTCGCTTTCGGTCTTGAGCTGGCCGCAGGCGGCCAGGATGTCGCGGCCGCGGGGGCGGCGGATGGGGCTGGAATAGCCGGCATCGTTCAGGATGGCGGCGAAGCGGTTCACCGCCTCGGGCGTCGAGGTCTTGTAGGGGGAACCGGGCCAGGGGTTGAACGGGATCAGGTTCACCTTGGCCGGGATGCCGCGCAGCAGGCGGACGAGTTCATGCGCCTCGGCCTCGCTGTCGTTCACCCCGCGCAGCATGACGTATTCGAAGGTGATGCGCCGCGCGTTGGAGGCACCTGGGTAGCGCCGGCAGGCGGCCAGCAGCTCCGCGATGGGGTATTTGCGGTTCAGCGGCACGATCTCGTCGCGCAACTCGTCCGTGACGGCGTGGAGCGAAACGGCCAGGTTCACCCCCAGCTCCGCCCCGCACTTGTCCATCATGGGCACCACGCCGGAGGTGCTGAGGGTGATGCGCCGGCGCGACAGGCCGATGCCCTCATGGTCCATGATGATGGTGAGCGCCTTGGCGATGTTCTCGTAATTGTAGAGCGGCTCGCCCATGCCCATGACGACGATGTTGGAGAGCAGGCGGCCATCTTCGGACCCATCCTTGTCCCCCGACCCACCCTTGGGCGTTGGCCATTCGCCGTAGGAATCGCGCGCGGCCATGAACTGCCCCACGATCTCGGCAGCACCCAGGTTCCGCACCAGCTTCTGCGTGCCGGTGTGACAGAAGGTGCAGGAGAGGGTGCAGCCCACCTGGGAGGAGATGCAGACGGCCCCCCGGTCCTCGTCCGGGATATAGACCGTCTCCACCTGCTGCCCGTCGCGGAAGGCAAACAGCCATTTGCGGGTGCCGTCGGTGCTGGTCTGCTCGGTGGTCACACCGGGCCGGCCGATGGTGAAGCGCTCGGCCAGCCGCGCCTGGAAGGGCTTGGCGATGGAGGTCATGGCCGCGAAGTCGCGCGTGCCCTGGTGGTAGATCCAGTGCCACAATTGCTTGGCGCGGAAGGGCTTTTCGCCCATCTCGACCATCTCGGCCGCCAGTTCCTCGCGCGTCAGCCCCACCAGTTCGCGGCGGCCCTCCGCGTCCTGCATGGGCGGCGGCGCGAAGGCGGCGGCCTTGGCCAGGATGCGCGCGCGCTCGGCCTCGGTCAGCCCGTCGCTGGGCGGCAGGGTGCGGTTGTGGGGCGGGAAGGCATTCATCGGCGGGCCGCCGGGCAGGCGCGCGTGATGGCGTTGTAGGCCGCGGTGAAGCCCTGCAGGGGAAACACATCGGCCGAGACGCCGCGGTTGTTGGGACCAGGCCCGCGTGACAGCGCCTCGCGCCCCCCGCGCAGGGCCGCCACCACGGCCGCGCCGTCACGCGCGAAGGCGGTGTCGCCCGCGGTGAAGAAGGGCAGGGTGGCATTGCCCACCACCAGCGCGCTCTCGGCGCCGCGGGCGAAGGCGTAGCCGGGGCGGATGGCCACCTGGTCGCGCTGGTTGCTGCGGTGCGTCACCAGCAGCATGACATTGGGCGCGAGGCGCCCTGGCACACCATCCACGGAGCGCGCGCGGGCGAAGGCGTAGCACACGCGCTGGCCGCCCTCCGTATGGGTGACGGCGGTCCAGGCGTCGAAATCACCGAGCTTGGAGGGCCGGTTGGCCTGCTGGGCGGCGGCGGGTGCCGCGGCCAGCAGCACCGCGACGAAAAGGGTCCGGAACATGGACGCTGAATAGGCGCAGCCGCGCCCAGCGTCCATGGACTCAGGTTTCCTCGTCGCGATCGGCCTCGACCTCGATCTCATCGCCGATCGCCTCTTCCTCGTCCTCGAGGTCGGCGTCGTCGTCGAGGGCGGGGTCCGCCTCCACGTCTTCCAGTTCCACATCCTCGGCGTCGGCCTCGGCGGGGACACCGGCGCGCTTCTTCACCTTGTCCTCCGGCAATGCGGCGGAGCGGCGGGCGCGCGGCTGCTCGGCCGGCTGTTCCGTCCCGCATTTGGGGCAGATCGCGGGCGCGCGCGTCAGGTCGTAGAATTTCGCGCCGCAGGCCACGCAGACGCGCTTCAGGCCAAGTTCCGGCTTTGCCATGGAGCCCTCTATACTAATGCCGCCCGTCCGGGCGGGCGGGGCGCATTGCCACGGGCAGCGCGTCGGTGTCAAACCGCCTTCCATGTCGAGCGAATCCGCACCCCAGCCCCTGCGCGCCCGCGCGGCCCCCGCACCGCTCTCCGGAAGGCTGCGCGTGCCGGGCGACAAGTCCATCAGCCACCGCGCCTTGATGTTCGGCGCGCTGGCCATCGGCACCACCGAAATCCAGGGCCTGCTGGAGGGCGAGGACGTGCTGCGCACCGCCGCCGCCATGCGCCTGCTGGGCGCGACGGTGGACCGGCTGGGCGATGGCGCCTGGCGCGTGGCCGGGCGTGGCATCGGCGGCCTCACGGAACCCGCGGATGTCCTGGACATGGGCAATTCCGGCACCGCCGCGCGGCTGATCTGCGGGCTGCTGGCGGGTCACCCCCTGTTTGCCGTGATGACGGGCGATGCCAGCCTGCGCCGCCGCCCCATGAAGCGCGTGACGGACCCGCTGGCCGCCACCGGCGCCCGTTTCCTGACGCGCGAGGGTGGCCGGCTGCCGCTGGCGGTGGACGGCGCGCGCAACCCGCTGCCGCTCGATTATCGCCTCCCTGTGGCCTCGGCCCAGGTGAAGAGCGCATGCCTGCTGGCCGGTCTTTGCGCCCCTGGCGTGACCCGCGTGGTGGAGCCCGAGGCCACCCGCGACCACAGCGAGAACATGCTGCGGCATTTCGGCGCCACCGTCCGCGTGGCGGCGGAGGGACATGGCCGTGTCATCGAGCTGGATGGCCAGCCCGAGCTTCGCGCCGCGCCGGTGCAGGTGCCGGGCGACCCATCCTCGGCCGCCTTCTTCGCCGTGGCGGCGCTGATTGTGCCCGGTTCGCGCCTGGTGGTGGAGAATGTGGGGCTGAACCCACTCCGTACCGGGTTGTTCGAGACGCTGCGCGAGATGGGCGCCGCGCTCACCGTCGCCAATGCCCGCACCGAGGGCGGTGAGCCGGTGGGCGACCTCGTGCTGCGCCAGGGCGAGCTGCGCGCCGTGGACGTGCCCGCCACCCGCGCGCCCTCCATGATCGACGAATACCCCATCCTGGCCGTGGCCGCCGCCCATGCCCGCGGCGCCAGCCGCTTCCGTGGCCTGGGCGAACTGCGGGTGAAAGAGAGCGACCGCCTCTCCGGCACCGCCGCCCTGCTGGAGGCCGCCGGCGTGAAGGTCGAGGTGGAGGGTGATGACATGATCGTCCATGGCACGGGCGGCCCCGCCCCCGGCGGCGGCCTGGTCGCCACCCAGATGGACCACCGCCTGGCGATGAGCGCCCTGGTGCTGGGCCTCGCCACCCGCGCCCCCATGACCATCGATGATGGCGGCTTCATCGCCACCAGCTTCCCCGATTTCGTCGGGCTGATGAACCGCGCCGCGGGCGGCGCGGCCATCGAGGCGGCATGAGCACGCCCTTCGTCATCGCCGTGGACGGGCCGGCGGCGGCGGGCAAGGGGACCCTGGCGCGGCGCCTCGCCCGGGAACTGGGCCTGCCCTACCTGGACACCGGCTTGCTCTACCGCGCCACGGGGCGCCGGGCGCTGGACATGGGCGCCGACCCCGCCGACCCCGTGGCGGCCGAGGCCGCCGCCCGCGATCTGACCCCCGCCGACTTCGAACGCCCCGATCTGCGCGGCCCCGCCGCCGATGCCGCCGCCAGCAAGGTCGCGGCCATTCCGGGCGTGCGGGCGGCGCTGCTGGAGTTCCAGCGCGGTTTCGGCGCGCGGCACGGCGCGGTGCTGGATGGGCGGGACATCGGCACCGTCGTCTTCCCCGAGGCGCGGCTGAAGCTCTTCGTCACGGCCAGCCCCGAGGTGCGCGCCCAGCGTCGCCATGCGGAACTGCTGGCCAAGGGCCCGGCGCCGAGCCTCGATCAGGTGGCGCGGGACATGGCAGACCGCGACGCGCGCGATGCCAATCGCGGCGTGGCCCCGCTGCGCCCGGCCGAGGACGCCAAGCTGCTCGACACCAGCGAACTTGATGCCGAAACCGTGTTCCAGATCGCCCTTTCCTGGGCTGTTGCGGCGCAAAAAGCGACGTGATCCCGGAGTGGATCGCGGTTTTGGCTTGACCCTGGGGACGACTCCGTCGAAGACAGGTGCGTGTCGGCGATGCCGGGACCGGCCTTCGGGGCGCGCCGCAAGCGACCCACCCATCGGCCCCCAGACCCCTCCGTGGCTGGCGGCAAGCCGTGATGGCATGGCGGGGCAAGGCCCCAGGCCGTTGCGCAGGACCGGACTTCGGAACATCTCGTTCCGAACCTGACCCAGGACACAAGCTCTACATGGCCAACGCCAACGCCCCCGGCTCGACCGCGGGCACCGAAGATTTCGCCGCCCTCCTCGATGAAATGCTGGGCGCCAACACCGGCTTCGCCGGCTCCGTCGTCACGGGTAAGGTCGTTCGCCTGGACGACGACTTTGCCGTGGTGGATGTGGGCCTCAAGAGCGAAGGCCGCGTGCCCCTCAAGGAATTCGCCCCCGCCGGCATGAAGCCGGAAGTGCAGGTCGGCGACGTGTTCGACCTCTTCGTCGAGCGCTACGAGGACCGCGACGGCTCCATCGTGCTGAGCCGCGAGAAGGCCCGCCGCGAGGAGGCCTGGACCAACCTTGAGAAGGCCTTCGCCGCCAACCAGCGCGTGAACGGCATTCTGTTCGGGCGCGTGAAGGGTGGCTTCACGGTGGATCTGGGCGGCGCGGTGGCGTTCCTGCCGGGCAGCCAGGTGGACATCCGCCCCGTCCGTGACGTGGGCCCGCTGATGGGCCAGGCCCAGCCCTTCCAGATCCTGAAGATGGACCGCGCCCGCGGCAACATCGTCGTCTCCCGTCGCGCCGTGCTGGAAGAGACCCGCGCCGAGCAGCGCGCGGAGCTGGTCCAGGGCCTGAAGGAAGGCATGGTGCTGGATGGCGTGGTGAAGAACATCACCGACTACGGCGCCTTCGTGGACCTGGGCGGCGTGGACGGGCTGCTGCACGTGACCGACATCGCCTGGCGCCGCATCAACCACCCGAGCGAGGCCCTGACGATCGGCCAGCAGGTGAAGGTGCAGGTCATCCGCTTCAACCAGGACACGCAGCGCATCAGCCTCGGCATGAAGCAGCTGATGAGCGACCCCTGGGATGGCGTGGCGCTCAAGTACCCGGTCAACGCCCGTTTCTCGGGCCGCGTGACCAACATCACCGACTACGGCGCCTTCGTGGAGCTGGAGCCGGGCGTCGAGGGCCTCGTGCACGTCAGCGAGATGTCCTGGACCAAGAAGAACGTCCATCCGGGCAAGATCGTCGCCACCTCCGAGCAGGTGGACGTGATGATCCTGGACGTGGACGAGCCGAAGCGCCGCATCTCGCTGGGCCTCAAGCAGGCGCAGGGCAACCCGTGGGAGCTGTTCGTCCAGAACAACCCGCTGGGCAGCGTGATCGAGGGCGAGATCCGCAACATCACCGAGTTCGGGCTGTTCGTGGGCGTGGGTCCCGACATCGACGGGATGGTGCACCTCTCCGACCTGTCCTGGGATGTCCCTGGCGAGCAGGCCCTGGCCGCCTACAAGAAGGGCGACATGGTCAAGGCCAAGGTGCTGGACGTGGACATCGAGAAGGAGCGCATCTCGCTGGGCGTCAAGCAGCTTGAGGCCGACCCGGCCGCCGAGGTGCTGGACCGCGTCCGCAAGGGCGACATCGTCACCTGCACCGTCACCAAGGTCGAGGCCAATGGCATCGAGGTGCGTGTGGACGACGTGCTGACGGGCTTCATCCGCCGCGCCGAACTGGCCCGTGACCGCCAGGACCAGCGCCCGGAGAAGTTCGCCATCGGCGAGAAGGTGGACGCCAAGGTGACCGCCGTGGACCGCGCCGCCCGCCGCCTCTCCCTGACCGTGAAGGGCAAGGAGATCGAGGAGGAGCGCGAGGCCGTGAAGGAATTCGGCACGGCCGACAGCGGTGCCTCGCTGGGCGACATCCTGGGCGCGGCCATCCGCCGCCGCCGCGAGATGGCCGGCGAGGAGTGAGACACGGCGCCCCACCCGCGAGGGAGGGGCGCACGGGAATGCAGGGGGCGGGCCGTGAGGCTCGCCCCTTTTTTCATGGTCGCGCGATGCCGAGTCAGCGCTTAATTTCGGTGCGCGAATCCATCAATTCGAGACTCTATCAGCGTCTGTCCAATTGATGATACGAAATGGGGTTCAGGGGCCGCAGGGCCTGCCGGGGAGGCATTAAGGCGGTCGAATTGAGCCAAAAAATCTCTAAATGTGAAAAATTTTCTTTTAAATACACAGAAAATGTCGATTCACCCTAGCCGCCTACACCTTCCGGTGGTAAATCTCTGCACGCAAAACGTGTGGAGATGGACGGATGCGAATTCTCCTGGTGGAAGATGACCGGTCGGCGGCACGCGGCATCGCGTTTCAGCTCCAGCAGCATCGGATGGTCGTGGATGTGGCGGATTGCGGGGCCGAGGCCCTGGAACTGGCCCGCCTCTATGACTACGACGCCGCCATCGTGGACCTGATGCTGCCCGACATGGAGGGCTATGACGTGGTGGCGAAGTTCCGCGCCGCTCGCATCGAGGCCCCTGTGCTCATGCTTTCCGCAAATGGCCGGACCCAGGCGAAGATCCGTGGGCTGTCGGTCGGCGCGGATGACTACCTGTCCAAGCCCTTCGAGCCCGATGAGCTGGTGGCACGGCTGCAGGCGATGATCCGCCGGTCCAAGGGCTTCAGCCAGCCGCGCATCCAGCTTGGTGCCCTCTCGCTGGACCTCAGCGCGAAGGAAGTGGCGATAAATGGACGGTCGGTCCACCTGACCACCAAGGAATACGCCATCCTGGAACTGCTGCTCATGCGCCGCGGCACGGTGCTGTCCAAGGAGAACTTCCTGGACCACCTCTATGGCGGCATGGACGAGCCGGACGCCAAGATCATCGACGTCTTCGTCTGCAAGCTCCGCAAGAAGCTCCAGCAGGCCGGCGCGCCCAATGTGATCGGCACGGTCTGGGGCCGCGGCTACATCATCCGTGAGAGCAGCCCGCTCCCCGCCATGCCGGGGCTGCGTGCGGGCCTGGGGGATGGTCGCCTCAGCGCGGCCTGACCTGGCGCGCTGCACCGCACGCCTTCGCTGCGGTGCAGCACACCAAAAGATTGCATCCTGGCCATGCGCGGCCGCACTCTTCTCCCCCTAAAGGTGGGAGGAGATCTCCACATGATCGTCGCGCAGGTTCTAAAGACCAAGGGCAGCCAGGTGGTGTCCGTCCGTCCAGGGGACTCGATCGCCTCCATCACCCGCACATTGGCGCAGCACCGGATCGGCGCGGTGCTGGTGCTGGAAGGGGAGCAGGTGCTGGGCATCGTCAGCGAACGCGACATTGTCCGCGCGCTGGCCGCCCTTGGCGAAGCCGTGATGCGAATGACGGCGGGCCAGCTGATGACGCGGGTGCTCTTCACCGCGGGACCGGCCAGCACCATCCAGGATGCCCTCCAGCTCATGACCGACCGCCGGGTCCGTCACCTGCCGGTGCTGCATGCCGACGGGACGCTCGCGGGCATGGTCTCCATCGGTGACCTCGTGAAGGCCCGCATCGCGGAGGCCGAGGACGAGGCCGAGGCGCTCAAGAGCTACGTCGCCACCGCGGGCTGAGGGTTTTGACCTGCCGCAAGGACGGCGGGCGGGTGGCGTGGTGATCTCGGCGGGCGATCTTGAAAGGAGCGTCCGCATGAACCACCGCCACCGCAAGGTGCTGCATGGCATCTTTTCCCACCCCTTGAACCACAACCTCGACCCGCGCGCGGTCGAGCATGTCCTGGAAGAACTGGGCGCGGAGCTCAGCCACACCGGACATGGCGCCCTGGCCGTGAAGCTGGGCGAGGAGCGCGGCAGCTTCCACCTCGGCTCCGGCTCTGTCGGCGGTGACGAGGTCATGCGCCTGCGAAAGCTGATCGCAGCCGCCGGTGTCGAGCCGGAGCGCGACTACCCGCTTTGAGCCGTGGGCGGGGTGCATGGATTCGCGTGCACCCTGCGCGGTTTCTGCCGCCTCGGCGGGCAGGGATGTGCGAAGCCCCACGGGGACCGGCCCAAGGCGGGCTTGCGCGCCGCCCACCCGTCGCGTGATGATCCGCCCCATCAAAAGCCCGAATGGGAGAGGCTCATCGTCATGCTCACCACCCGCCGCGCCCTTCTGGCGGCCGGGGCCGCCGCGCCCCTGCTGCCTGCCCTCGATGCCGCCGCCCAGGCGCGCTGGCAGATGGCCACCCCCTATCCGGACGGCAACTTCCACACGCGCAACGTCCGGAGCTTCCTGGAGGAGCTGTCCACCGCCACGGGCGGGCGGGTGAACGTCCAGCTCCATTCCAATGCCTCGCTGCTGCCCATGGCGCAGATCAAGCGCGGCACGCAGAGCGGCCAGGTCCAGCTCGGCGAGATCCTGCTCTCGGCCTATGGCAACGAGGACCCGTTCTTCGAGGTGGACAGCATCCCGCAGCTGGTGCCCACCTATGCCGATGCCCGCCGCCTGAACGAGGTGACGAAGCCCTTCATCGAGGCGCGTCTCCAGCGCCAGGGCCTGTCGCTGCTCTACATGGTGCCCTGGCCCTCCTCGGGCTTCTACACCAACACGCCGATCGAGACGCTGGAGAACCTGCGCGGCACCCGCATGCGCACCTTCAACGTCATGACCAACCGCTTCGCGACGCTGGTGGGCGCAAGCCCCGTGCTGGTGCAGGCGGCTGAAGTGCCGCAGGCCTTCGCCACCGGCGTGGTCAACGCAATGGTGACGAGTGCCGCCACCGGCGTGGACAGCAGCGCCTGGGATTTCGCGCGCTACTTCACCCATGTGGGCTTCACCTTCACCCGCAACGCGGTCTTCGTGAATCGCCGCGCGCTGGAAGCCCTTTCCGCCGCCGACCAGGCCGCGGTCCGTGCCGCCGCCGCCGCCGCCGAGACGCGCGGCTGGCGGATGAGCGAGGAGGCGCGTGACGCCGCCGCCGCCACGCTGGCGCAGCGCGGCATGAATGTCAGCCAGGCCTCGCCCGCCATGCTGGAGGCTATGGCGCGCATCTCCGACACGATGGTGCAGGAGTGGCTGACGCGCTCGGGCCCCGACGGGCAGGCCGCCATCCAGGCCTACCGCGCCGGCCGGAGCTGAGGGGGCGTGCGCCGCGCGCTTGATGCCCTCTATGGCTTGTGTGGCGTGCTCGCGGCGCTGGCCCTGCTGGGCATCTTCCTGGTGATGATGGCGCAGATGATCCTGCGCCAGTTCGCCATCCAGTTCCCGGGTGCCACGGACCTCACCGGCTATCTCTGCGTGATGGTGGGGTTCCTGGGCCTGGCCTGGACCTTCCGGAAGGGTGAACTCATTCGCGTGGGGCTGCTCGTGGAGAATCTGCCGCCGCCCAAGCGGCGCGTGATGGAGATCTTCGCCCTCACCATCGCCGCCGTCATGGTCGCCTACATCACCTGGTGGAGCTGGCACGACGCCATGTTCAGCCTCGAGATCGAGGAGGTGGCGCAGGGCAGCGTGGCCTATCCCCTCTGGATGCCAAAACTTGCCATTCCCATCGGCGCGGGGGTGCTGCTGGTGGCCATCCTTGATGAATGGGTGACCGTGATCCGCGGCCAGAAGCCCGGCTATGCACGCGCGGCCGAGGCGCGTGCCGCCGCCCACGACTACACGGCCTGACCGCGATGGGCCTTCTCGAACTCGCGCTCCTGCTGCTGGTGCTGCTCATCTTCCTGCTGGGGTCGGGCGTCTGGGTGGCGCTCGGGCTCGCGGCCACGGGCTATGTGGCCATGGCGCTGGTGCACCCCTCGCCGGGGCTGTTCCTGGCCGGCGCGTATTGGGAAAGCGCGGCCAGTTGGACCCTGGCCGCCCTCCCCATGTTCATATGGATGGGCGAGATCCTGTTCCGCACGCGCCTCAGCAATGAGCTGTTCAACGGCATCGCCCCCTGGGTGCGGCGCCTGCCCGGGCGGCTGATGCATGTGAACATCTTCGCCTGCGGCCTGTTCGGCTGCGTCAGCGGGTCCAGTGCGGCCACCTGCGCCACCGTCAGCAAGATTGCCCTGCCGGAGCTGGCGAAGCGCGGCTATGACCAGCGCACCGCCATCGGTAGCCTGGCCACCGCCGGCACGCTGGGGCTGCTGCTGCCGCCCTCCATCATCATGGTGGTCTATGCGGTGGCGGCCGAGGTCTCCATCGTGCGTATCTTCATCGCGGGCTTCATCCCCGGGCTGATGGTGGTGGTGCTGTTCAGCGCCTACATCGCGATCTGGGCGCTGCTGAATCCGCAGAAGCAGCCGGCGGCCGAGCCCTCCACCAGCTTCGGCCACAAGCTGCGGCAATCGGCGCAGCTCATTCCCTGCGTGCTGCTGATCCTGTCTGTCATCGGCTCCATGCTGGGCGGGATCGCCACCGCCACCGAGGCCGCGGCCTTCGGCGTGGCAGGCAGCCTGGTGCTGGCGGCAGTGACCGGTTCGCTCACCTGGCAGGGCTTCAAGGACAGCCTGGCCGGCGCCACGCGGCTCTCCTGCATGATCCTGTTCATCCTGGCGGGTGCGGCCTTCCTGACCAAGGCGATGGCGCTGACGGGCATTCCGGCCGCGCTGGCGGCGGCGGTGGCGAGTGCGGGGCTCGGTCCCTATGCCATCATCGCCATCCTGACCGTGGTCTATATCCTGCTGGGAACCTCGCTGGATGGCGTGTCCATGATCGTGCTGACCACCAGCGTGGTGGTGCCGATGGTGCAGCAGGCCGGGTTCGACCTGATCTGGTTCGGCATCTTCATCATCCTGCTGGTCGAGATCGGCCAGATCACGCCGCCGCTCGGCTTCAACCTGTTTGTCATGCAGAGCATGACAGGGAAGGAACAGACCGAGATCGCGCTGGCTGCGCTGCCTTTCTTCGCCATGCTGGTGCTGGCGGTGGCGCTGATCACGGTCTTTCCCGGGTTGGTGACGGCTTTGCCGGATTACCTCCTGGCGCGGTAGAAGCGGGGCCGGCGCCACGCAACGAGCACAGGAGGAAACAACCATGCAGCGCGACGTGACGATCAGCGAGGTCGGCCCGCGCGACGGGTTGCAGATGGTGTCCCAGGTGATGCCCACCGAGGTGAAGTGCCGCTGGATCGCGGCGCTGCACGCGGCGGGCCTGCCCGAGATCGAGGTCGCCTCCTTCGTCCCGCCCGCGCTGGTGCCGCAGATGGCCGATGCGGAGGCCGTGACGCGCTTTGCCAAGACCCTGCCCGGACTGCATGTGGCCGTGCTGGTGCCCAACAAGCGCGGCGCCGAGGCGGCGGTCGCGGCGGGGGCCGACAAGATCACGCTGACGCTGTCGGCCAGCGAGAAGCACAGCCAGGCCAACCTCCGCCGCTCGCGCGAACGGCAGATGGAGGAGGCGCGCGCGCTGGCCGCGCACGTCATGGCGCTGGCCACCGCCACGCGACCCAGCCTGGAGGCCGGGCTGTCCACCGCCTTCGGCTGCTCCCTCCAGGGCGAGGTGCCGGAGCGTGAGGTGGTGGAGATGGCCGTGGCGCTGGCCGAGGCGGGCTTCGACAGCGTGGGCCTCTCCGACACGGCGGGCTATGCCCAACCCGCCCAGGTGCGGCGCCTGCTGCGCGCGGTGCGCGCCGAGATCGGCGAACGCTGCGACAGCCTGCACATGCACGACACCATGGGGCTGGGCCTCGCCAACGTGACGGTGGGCGTGGAGGAGGGCATCCGCATCTTCGACGGCGCGCTGGCGGGGCTGGGGGGCTGCCCCTTCGCGCCGGGCGCTTCGGGCAACATCGTGACGGAAGACCTGGTGTTCCTGCTGGAATCCCTCGGCCTGCGGACGGGCGTGGACCTCGACGCGCTGCTGGCCGCCCGCGCCATCCTGGCCGAGGCGCTGCCCCGCGAACCGCTGCATGGCGCCTATGCCCGTGCCGGCCGCCCCACCGGCTGGCGGGCCGCGGCATGACCACGCCCACCCCGCTGAAGGGCCTGCGCGTCGTCGAGTTCACCCACATGGTCATGGGCCCCACGGCCGGCATGGTCCTGGCCGATCTGGGCGCCGAGGTCATCAAGGTGGAACCCGCGCCGGAGGGCGACACCACGCGCCGTCTCACTGGCTCCGGCATCGGCTTCTACGCCGCCTTCGGCCGGGGGCGCCGCAGCCTCTGCGTGAACATGAAGGACCCGCGCGGCCGCGCTTTGGTGCACCGCCTGACCGACCGCGCCGATGTGCTGCTGGAGAATTTCCGCCCCGGCGCCATGGCCAAGCTGGGCTTCGGCCCGGAGGAGCTGGCTGCCCGCAACCCGCGCCTGATCTACTGCTCCGGCAAGGGCTTCCTGCCCGGCCCCTATGAGCACCGCACCGCGCTGGACGAGGTGGTGCAGATGATGGGCGGCCTCGCCCACATGACGGGGCCGGAGGGGCGGCCGCTGCGCGCCGGTTCCAGCGTCATTGACATCATGGGCGGGCTGTCGGCCGTCATCGGCATCCTGGCCGCGCTGCGCGAACGGGAAGCCACCGGCCTGGGCGGCCAGGTGCAGGCGGGCCTCTTCGAGACGGTGGCGTTGCTCATGGCGCAGCACATGGCGCAGACCGCCATCACCGGCCAGGCGCCGCCGCCCATGTCCACGCGCCTGCCCGCCTGGCCGGTCTACGACATCTTCGACACCGCCGATGGCGGGAAGGTCTTCGTGGGCGTGGTGACCGACACCTCCTGGCCCGCCTTCTGCGTGGCCTTCGGCCTGGAGGACCTGGCCGCCGATCCCACGCTGCGGACCAAGCAGCAGCGCGTGGCCGAGCGCGCGCGCACCATCCCGCGCATCGCGGCCGTGCTGCGCACCTATGACAAGCCAGCGCTGATGGCGAAGTGCGAGGCGCTGGGCCTGCCCTACGCCCCCATCGGCAGGCCCGAGGAGCTGTTCGAGGACCCGCACCTCAACGGCTCGGACGGGCTGGTGCCCATGACGCTGCCGGACGGGCGGCCGGTGAAGCTGCCGGCCCTGCCCATCACGCTCGACGGCGCGCGGCCCGGCGGCGCGGGCGATCTGCGCGCCCCGGGCGCCGATGGCGCGGACATCGCCACCGAACTCGGCTTCACCGCCGAGGAGGTGGCCGAGATGCGCGCGGCGGGCGTTCTGTAGCCACCACGGTTTTGCCGCGCGGCGGGGGCGTGCCTATGCTGCCACCGCCGTCGCGCCGCCATCCGGGCCGCGCCGGATGGATGA
Source organism: Roseococcus suduntuyensis (assembly GCF_014196305.1). Lineage (GTDB taxonomy): Bacteria > Pseudomonadota > Alphaproteobacteria > Acetobacterales > Acetobacteraceae > Roseococcus > Roseococcus suduntuyensis. Next base: position 18,136 of record NZ_JACIDJ010000001.1, on the reverse strand, counting down.
TGGGATGCCCCGTTCCCCGCAGATGAACCTGTTGCTGCTGGCCCTGGGCGCCATGTTCTTCCAGCAGACCTTCGCGGCACTTGGACGCAACCTGCCGCCCATCATCGCACCGGCCATCCTGGCGGACCTCCAGCTCGATCCCGCCTGGATCGGTGTCTATGTCGGGCTGACGGCGGCGGCGGCGCTGCTGGCCCAACTCAGCTGCGGCAGTTTCATCGTGCGCTATGGGGCGCTCCGCGCCAGCCAGGCGGCGCTGGTCATGCTGGCGGTGGGGCTGGCCGCCGCCACCGTGGGGCCCATGGCGCTGTTCGCGCTCTCGGCCATTATCGGCGGCGGGGGTTCGGCCATCTCGACGCCCGCCAGTTCCCATCTGCTGGGGCGCTATTCGCCGCCACGCTATGCGCCGCTGGTGTTCTCGCTGAAGCAGACGGCGGTGCCGGCCGGGCTGCTGCTGGCCGGGCTGCTGGGGCCGCTGCTGGTGGGGCTCTGGGGCTGGCGGGCGGCGATGCTGGCGGCGGCGGCGGCCTGCCTCGTCTTCGCCTTCGTGCTGCAGCCGGCGCGGCGGGAGTTCGACTCAGACCGCGTGCCGTCCCGCAGCTTCCACCTGTCGGACCTTGGCGCCACGCTGACGGTGGTGACCAAGCGCCGTGAGTTGCGGAACCTCTCCTTCGCCTGCTTCGCCTTCAACGGTCTGCAGATGGTCTTCGTGGCCTATTTCGTGACCTACCTGGTGGTGCTGGGGCACGGGCTGGCGGTGGCCGGAATGGTGTTCTCCATCGCGACGCTGGTGGCGGTGCCGGGCCGCGTCTTCTGGGGCTGGTTCAGCAGCGCCTTCGCCGCGCCGCGCGTGGTGCTGGCCTGGCTCTCCATCGGCATGGCGGCCAGCACGGCGATGATCGGGCTGGCGGGGGGGCTGACGGGCCTCATCTTGCTCGGGTTGGCCGCGGTGGCGTTGAGCGCCACGGTCCTTTCCTGGCACGGGGTCCTGTTGGCCGAGGCCGCGCGCCTCGCGCCCGAGGGCATGCGCGGGGCGGCCACCGGCGGTGTGCTCTCCTTCGGGCAACTCGGCGCGCTGACCATGCCGCTGTTCTACGCGGCGGTGCTGAGCGTCTCGGGCAGCCACGCGCTGGGCTTCATCCTGTGCGGGCTGCCCTGCCTGGTCGTCGGCGTGGTCATGCTGCTGAAGGGCGGCGAGCCCCCGGTGGCTTTGTGAGCGACTGATTCACCGCTCCGGCGATTCCGCCTCCGCGGATCAGGCGCTATAGCACCTGATACCGCGCGCGGGCCGCGCGCTCGATGGCGCCGGCCACCAGCCGGTCCAGCTCCAGCCCGATGCGCAAATGCTGGAGCATCTGCAACTCGTCCTGCGTCGCATCGCCATCGGCGGCCGCCACGTCGCAGGCCAGCAGATAGGCGGTCTCGCGCAGGCGGGGCGGCAGGGCCTCGCGGATCAGGTCGAAGGCGCGGTCCAGCCCGTCGGCGCGCTGCAACAGGGGCAGGCAGGCCTCGGTGCTGCGCGCGACCTCGTCCGGGGCGAGTTCCGCGAAGGCCGGCAGGTTCTGGATCAGCCGCGTCATCTGGGCCAGTTCCTGGTCGTCCACCTGGCCGCCGGCCGCGGCCATGAGCAGCATGGAACAGATCAGCGCCTGCTGGGGGGAAAGCTGTTCGGGGATGTTCATGGCGCTCACCCTTGCAACAGATCGCGCGTTTGCGCCACCGCTTCCGCGAGCGTGACGCGCCGGGCCGCCACACCCTCCGGCAGGGCGGCCAGGATGCGCGAGGGGCAGGCGCGGTCCAGCAGCACGAAAACGCCCCGGTCATCGGCGCGACGGATCAGCCGGCCGAAGGCCTGTCGCAGCTTGTGGCGGGCATGGGCGTCGTCATGGCCCTGCGGATCGCCTTCGGAGAGGTGCAGCCGACGTTCGCGATGCAGGATGGTGCGGCGCGGCCAGGGCACGCGGTCGAAGACCAGCAGGCGCAGGGCACGACCGGGCACGTCCACGCCATCCCGCATGGCGTCGGTGCCGAGCAGGCAGGCATCTTCCTCGGCGCGGAAGATGTCCACCAGGGTCGCGTTGTCCATCGCGTCCACATGCTGGGCGTAGAGCGGGATGCCGCGGGCCTCCAGCGCGGGGGCGATGCGCGCGGCCACCTCGCGCAGGCGGCGGATGGCGGTGAAGAGGCCGAGCGCGCCGCCGCCGGCCGCCGTGAACAGCTGCTGCATGGCGCCGGCGACAGGCCCGGCGTTGCGGCTGTCCACATCGGTGATGACGAAGGCGCGGGTGTTGGCCGCATAGTCGAAGGGCGAGGGCACGGCGGCGCGCAGCGCGGGCAGGGGCAGGTGGACGGCGCCGCTGCGGGCTTCCGCCACGCGCCAGGCGGCCTCGGGGTCGTCGCGCTTCGCGGCGTCGGTGAGGGTGGCGGATGTGATGAGCAGCCCATGCGCCGGCGCCGCCACCGCCTGGGCAAACGGGATGGAGGGGTCCAGCCAATGCCGGTGCAGCCCCGCATCCACGTCGCGCCCGTCGCGACGGTCGAGTTGCAGCCATTCGACCATGACGGGGCGCTGACCAGGCTCGCGCGCGGGCTCGGCGAGGCTGGCCAGCATGGCGCGCCAGGCGGCCAGCGGCATCAGGGCGCGGCGCTCGATGCCGCGCTGCGCGGTTTCGAGACGGATGCGCTCGCCCGCCTCGGTGTCGGGGTCTTCCTCACCGGCCGCGAGGCGTTCCGCGAGGCGATCTCGCAGGGTGGTCAGTGGCTCCTCCAGCCGGGCCAGGGCGCGGGCCAGGGTGGCGCCGGCCTCGGCGAGGGCTTCGCCCACCGGGTGCAGGTCCACCTCCAGCGTATAGCCCTCGTCGCGCTCGGCGCGGGCCAGGACCTGGGCGCGGACCTCGCGCAGGAAGGTCTCGCTGACATTCTCGGTGGGGGTTTCGTCGGTCAGGCGGCCGAACCAGCCGGCAGGGGGCAGGGCGCGGGCGGCCTGGAGCGTGGCCTCCAGCGGGGCGAGCAGGTCCGGGATGTCGCCCGCCAACTCCTCGATGCGGCGCTGCACGCCCTTGGCGCGGGAGCGTCCGCCCTCCGCCCCCAGCAGCCAGCGGCGCAGCTCCGACGCCTCCATGCCCGAGAACTCGGCCGAGAAGGCGCTGTCGGCCGCGTCGAAGAGGTGGTGGCCCTCGTCGAAGACATAGCGGGTGGGGCGGCTGTCCTCGCCCCCGCCCAGGGCTGCCTGCACCATGACCAGCGCGTGGTTGGCGACGACCAGGCGCGCTTGCCGCGCGCGGCGGATGGAATGCTCCACGAAGCATTTGCGGTAATGGGCGCAGGCCGAGCGGATGCACTCGCCGCGCCGATCGGCCAGGTTGGCGAAGCTGCCGGGGGGAAACAGCTCGGCCAGCCAGCCGGGGAAGTCGCCGCCCTGTATGTCGCCATCGCGCGTGGCGCCGGCCCAGCGCGCCACCAGCGCAAGCGGCAGGGTGAGGCTGCGGATGTTCAGTTGCCCCAGTGCCTCGTCGAAGTTCAGCAGGCAGAGGTAGTTCTCCCGCCCCTTGCGGACGGCCACGCGCTGGCGGCGCTCCTCGGGATCGGGGAAGAGACGCACCAGCTCCTGGTCGATCTGCCGCTGGAGGTTGCGGGTGTAGGTGCTGAGCCAGACGGGCGCGCCGTTGCGCTCGGCCCAGAGGCTGGCGGGCGCGATATAGCCCAGCGTCTTGCCCGTGCCGGTGCCGGCCTCGGCGAGGACGATGTGGGGCGAGCCCTCCGCCTCGCGCGGGGCGAAGGCGCCGGCGGCGGCCGAGGCGAAGTCCCCCTGCTGCGGGCGCTGCTCGGCGCCGGGACCCAGCATCTCGGCCAGGCGCCGCCGGGCGTCGTTGGATGACACCGGGTGGCTGGAGGGCGGGGGGAGAGGGGCGGTTTCTTCCCATTCCGTCAGACGCCGCCAAGCCTTGAAGGCATCGCGCGAGGGGCGGGGGTCCGCCTGGCCCAGCGCGGCCAGCACGCCCGGCGCCCAGGACCAGCCGGCCTGGTCGAGCTGGGCGGCCATGCCGGCGGCGTCGCGGGCGGAAGGGTGGGGCGATTCGTCGGCGAGGTACCGCAACAGGCGGGCCGCGATGTCCGGCAGCAGGGCGGCGGCGGCCGCGTCATCGGCCGGTGGTGGAAGGTCCAGCGCCAAGGCGAGGCCGCGCGCGGTGGGCGGTGCGTTCTGCGCGGGGCGCGCGAAGGCGAACAGCTCCAGCAGGTCAAAGGCATCGAGGAAGCGTGGCAGGTCCAGGCGGCGCGCCGTGGCGGGGCCGTGGACGAGGATGGGGGGCGGCATCTCGGCCAGCGTCTCGGCGATGCGGGGGCCGGTCAGCACCATCAGCTCGCCATCCGGCGTCAGCAGCGTGGCGCGGCCATGCGCCGCGACCAGGGCAGGGGCATCGGGCAGCAGCAGGCGGGGGGTGGGGCGGGCCATGGGTCCGCCCGTTATGCGCCGCGGGGCGGGCGCCGCCAACGTGGCGGGTTTTGCGGGGGCGCGGGAGGTGCTATTTCCTGCGGCGGCGTCTCCGTAGCTCAGCCGGATAGAGCACCAGATTCCTAATCTGGGGGCCGTGGGTTCGAATCCCGCCGGGGACATGCCTTCCCAAATTCACCGAACATGCTTCCGCGACGCTGAACGGCGTCGGGTCGAAAAATCACGATGTCCGGTGCAGGAAGGGGAGTGGTGGAGCCAGGCGGAATCGAACCGCCGACCTCTTGAATGCCATTCAAGCGCTCTCCCAACTGAGCTATGGCCCCCCTTGGGTGGACGCGGCTATAGCCCCCCTCGAAACGCCCCGCAAGCCCACCCCCCGGCCTTTCCTGCAATCGGCCGGGCGGGTAGCCTGCGCCCCACCGAATGGAGAATGAGGCACGATGCGAAAGGTCTACCCCGACGCGACGGCGGCACTGGCCGGCCTGTTGCGCGACGACATGGTGATCCATTCCGGCGGCTTCGGCCTCTGCGGCATCCCCGACATCCTGATCGACGCGGTGCGCGATTCGGGCGTGAAGGGCCTGACCGTCGTCTCCAACAATGCCGGCATCGATGATGTGGGCCTGGGCCGGCTGCTCCGCACGCGCCAGATCAAGAAGATGATCGCGAGCTATGTGGGCGAGAACGCCGAATTCGCCCGGCAGTTCCTGGCTGGTGAGCTCGAGATCGAGTTCAACCCGCAGGGCACCCTGGCCGAGCGCATCCGCGCGGGCGGCGCCGGCATCCCCGCCTTCTACACCAAGACCGGCGTCGGCACCGCGGTGGCCGAAGGCAAGCCCACCGCCGAATTCGACGGCGAGACCTATGTGATGGAACGCGGCATCGTGGCCGACCTCGCCCTCGTTCATGCCTGGATGGGCGACCACGAGGGCAACCTCGTCTACCGGCGCACCGCGCGGAACTTCAACCCGATGATGGCCACCGCCGCCCGCATGACGGTGGCGCAGGTCGAGCACCTGGTGCATCCCGGCGAGATCGACCCGGACCACATCGTCACCCCCGGCATCTTCGTGAAGCGCATGATCCAGGTGCCGGCCGGCTACGAGAAGCGCATCGAGAACCGTACCGTCCGCCCCCGCGAAGCGGCCTGAGGAAAGGAGACGACCATGCCCTGGACCCGTGACCAGATGGCCGCCCGCGCCGCGCGAGAGCTGGAGGACGGCTTCTACGTCAATCTCGGCATCGGCATTCCGACGCTGGTGGCCAACCACATCCCCTCCGGCATCTCCGTCCAGCTGCAGAGCGAGAACGGCATGCTGGGCATCGGCCCCTTCCCCGAGGAAGGCTCCGAGGATCCGGACGTCATCAACGCCGGCAAGCAGACCGTCTCGATGCTGCCCACCACCAGCATCTTCAGTAGCGCCGACAGCTTCGCCATGATCCGCGGCGGGCATATCGACCTGTCCATCCTGGGCGCGCTCCAGGTGGCCGCGAACGGCGACCTCGCCAACTGGATGATCCCGGGCAAGATGGTGAAGGGCATGGGCGGCGCCATGGACCTCGTCGCCGGGGTCAAGCGCGTGATCGTGCTGATGGAGCACACCGCCGGCGGCAAGCCCAAGCTGCTGAAGGAGTGCGGCCTGCCGCTGACCGGCCAGCGCGTGGTGGACATGGTGGTGACGGACATGGCGGTGTTCTCCATCGCCCGCCGCGGCCCCACCGACCTGCGGCTGGTGGAGCTGGCCCCCGGCGTCAGCCTGGACGAGCTGCGCGCGGCCACCGAGGCCGAGTTCACCGTGGCGCTCGAACACGCCTGAGCGCGCAAGGCCCCTGGCGGTGACGCCAGGGGCCGCGCGGCTTCAATACATGTGCTGTCCGCCATTGATGGACAGCGTGCTGCCCGTGATGAAGTCGGCATCATCGGCCGTCAGGAAGACCACGCCACGGGCGATGTCATCGGCGGTGCCGAGACGCCCACGCGGGATGCGCGCCACGATCTTTTCCAGCACATCGGCCGGCACGGCGCGCACCATCTCCGTGTCCACATAGCCGGGCGCGATGGCGTTCACCGTCACCTGCGCGCGGGCACCTTCCTGCGCCAGCGCCTTGGTGAAGCCATGGATGCCGGATTTCGCGGCGGCATAGTTCACCTGGCCCAGCTGCCCCGCCTGGCCGTTGATGGAGCCGATGTTGACGATGCGCCCGAATTTGCGCCCCGTCATGCCATCCCACACCGCCTTGCACATGTTGAAGCAGGAGCCGAGGTTGGTGTCGATCACGGCGTCCCACATCTCGCGTGTCTGCTTGCGCAGCATGGCGTCGCGGGTGATGCCGGCATTGTTCACCAGGATCTCGACGGGGCCGTGCTCGGCCTCGACGCGCTTCACCGCCTCCACGCAGGCGTCGAAATCGCTCACGTCGAACTTCACGGCGGGGATGCCCGTCTCGGCGGAGAAGGCCTGCGCGGCTTCGTCATTCCCGCCATAGGTCGCCACCACCTTTCGCCCGGCGGCCATGAGCCCCTTGCTGATCGCGGCGCCGATGCCGCGCGTGCCCCCCGTTACCACCGCCAGACGTGCCATGCTTCTTGTCCTTCCTGCCCTGTCGTGCCCTGCCCGCCGCTTCCCTTGCAGGGCCACAGTCGGGCAGGCCGCCAGATGCTAGACGATCAAGGGCTGGCAGGACCACGATTTCCGGTGCCCAGCCTGGGCGGCGCGGCTATTTGCGTCGCAACAGGAACAGCGCCTGCTGCCCGAACATGTTGGCCAGGCGCACCGAGCGCCGCCAGGGCGCCTTCAACCCGCGCTCATCCACCGCCAGCCAGCGTTCGATGACATGGCCATCCATCTCGGCCAGCGCCACGAAGTCCACGATGGTGCAGGGGTGGATGTTGGGCGTCTCGTACCAGGGGCGGCTCCAGGTCTCGGTGTCCGGCATGCGGCCGCCGAGCAGCAGCTTCAGCCGCACCTCCCAATGTCCGAAATTGGGGAAGCTCACGATGGCGTGGCGGCCGATGCGCAGCATCTGGCTCAACACCTCGCGCGGGCGTTCCACCGCCTGCAGGGTGCGGCTCAGCACCACATAGTCGAAGGCGTCGTCGGGGTAGAAGGCCAGGTCCGTGTCGGCATCGCCATGGATCACGGCCAGCCCGTTCGCCACGGCTTCCGTGGCCTCCTTCATGTCGATCTCCATGCCGCGCGCATCCACCGCCTTCTCGGTGACGAGATGCGCCATCAGCGCGCCGTCGCCGCAGCCGATGTCGAGCACCCGCGCGCGTTCGGGGATCATCTCCGCGATGAGCCGCAGGTCGAGGCGCATGTTCTTCGCGACATACTGGACCGGGGCGGGCGGCCGCATCATGCGTGCTCCTGCCAGAGGTCATTCTCGGTGAAGCCCAGCGCCGCGAATTCCGTGGCGCGCAACGGCGCCTCGGCGATGCTGTAGAACTCGTCGAGCTGCGGCGGACGGACAGCGGTGCCCGACAGCATCGCATGGGCCTGGCCGCGGTGATGGACCTGATGCTGGAACAGGTGCAGCAGCAACCGGTCCGCGCGCTCCGTCTGCACGCGCTGGCCCCGATGCACATGGATGAGGCGGCCCATGTCGCCATCCGTCAGCGTGTCGCACCAGGCCATCAGGCGGCGGTCCACCGCGGCCTGGGCGGGATGCAGCTCGGTCAGTGTCTTGCAGGGCTCCGGGTCCGCCCAGGCGGCGGGGCCGAGGGTGCCGCCCTCCAGCGCGTCCACATAGAACAGGTCGATCACCAGGATGTGGTTCAGCGTGGCGCGCAGCGACGGGAAGAAGCCCGTGCGCGGAGCCTCGAACTCCGGCTGCGAGAGCGCCACGCAGGCCGTCAGCAGCCGGTGGTTCGCCCAGGCATTGTTGCGCGCCTGGGCGCGCATCAGCAGCGCCGCGCTCACAGGCCGAGGTCCCGCGCGGCGCCGGCGACGAAGCCGCCCAGCGCCCGGTGAAAGTCGGGCTCGTCCAGCAGGAAGGCGTCGTGGCCCTTGTCGGTCGTGATCTCGATGAAGCTGACCCGCGCCGCGGCCGCGTTCAGCGCCCGCACCAGCGTGCGGCTTTCCGAGGTGGGAAACAGCCAGTCGGAGGAGAAGGAGGCCACCAGGAAGCGCGTCGGCGTGCCGCTGAAGGCCTTGGCCAGCCCCCCATGCTCCGTCGCCAGGTCGAAATAATCCATGGCGCGGGTGATGGTGAGGTAGCTGTTGGCGTCGAAGCGCCGCACGAAGGTGCTGCCCTGGTGGCGCAGGTAGCTCTGCACCTGGAACACATCCTCCAGGAAGGTCAGTGCCGAGCCGCCTTGCAACTCCCGCCCGAACTTCCGGGTCAGCGCCGCCTCGCTCAGATAGGTGATGTGCGCCACCATGCGCGCGACGGACAGGCCCCGCTCAGGGATGCGCCCCGTCTCCCAGTAGCGCCCGCCCATCCAGTCGGGGTCGGACTGGATGGCGGCGCGGCCGACCTCATGGAAGGCGATGTTCTGCGCGGAGTGGTGCGTGGCGCAGGCGATGGGGGCGGCGGCGAAGACGCTCTGCGGGAAGGTGGCGGCCCATTCCAGCACCTGCATCCCGCCCATGGAGCCGCCGATCACGGCCAGCAGCCGGTCAATTCCCAGATGGTCCACCAGCATCTTCTGGGCGCGGACCATGTCGCGGATGGTGATGGAGGGGAAATCCGTGCCCCAGGGCCGGCCAAGGCCGTTGCCGTCCGCGTCGGTCATTTCCTCGCGCGGGCCGCTCGACCCCATGCAGCCGCCCAGGACATTGGCGCAGATGACGAAGAAGCGGTCCGTGTCTACCGGCAGGCCCGGACCCACCAGGTTGGCCCACCAGCCGGGCTTGCCCGTGCTGGGGTGGCGTTCGGCCACGTATTGGTCGCCGGTCAGGGCATGGCAGATCAGGATGGCGTTGCTGCGGTCCGCGTTCAGCGTGCCATAGCTGCGCCAGGCCACATGCAGCGGGCGGATCAACTGCCCGGAGTCAAGCCGCAGCCCGTCCCGCAGCACGGTGCGCTGGTGCTCGATGGGCGGCGGGGCGGCGGTCTGGTTCATTCACGCACAGAGATAGGGCCTGCCCCGCGACCGGGCAACTTGGCGCCGCGCGCCCCCCCCGCTATGCGTGCAGGAGACATGTCCGACGCGCCCCCCCCCGAGACCGCCCCGCCCGAGACCGCGCCCTCCGAGGCCGCGCTCGCCGCCCTGCGCGCCGAGATCGACGCCGCCGACGATGCCCTGCACGCCCTGCTGATGCGCCGGGCCGAGGTGGTGCAGCGCCTGGCCAGCAGCGCCGCCAAGCCCCAGGGCACGGTGCTGCGGCCGGGGCGCGAGGCCCGCATCCTTCGCCGGCTGCTGGCCGGCCACCAGGGGGCCATGCCGCGCGCCACGCTGGTGCAGGTCTGGCGGGAGATCTTCGCCGGCTCCATCGCCCAGCAGGCCAGCTTCTCGGTATCCCTGCCGGCGGACCCGGCGCTGGCCCGGCTGGCCGCCTCGCATTTCGGCGCGGCCACGCCGCTGCGCCAGCACCCCTCGGCCGGCGCCGCCCTCTCCGCGCTCGGCCAGCGGGAGGCCGCGGTGGCCGTGCTGCCCTGGCCCCGCGAGAGCGACAACGAGGCCGAGAGCTGGTGGATGCGCCTCGACGCCCAGCACCTCTCCATCATCGCGCGCCTGCCCTTCCTGAGCGAGCGCGAGCCGCCGCTGGAAGCCGCGGTCGTCGCCCTCTACCCGGCCGACCCTTCGGGCGAGGACGCCCGGCTGGTGCGGGTGGAGTTGCCCGGCACGCCGGACCGCGCCTCGGTGGCCGCCATGTTTCCCGGCGGCCGCGTGGTGGTCCTGCGCCGCGAGGGCACCCACACCCTGGCCCTGATCGAGACCGACGGCACCGTGCCGGCCGATGCGGCCGTGCTCGGCCGCTACGCCATCCCTGAACGAGGAGCGCCCTCCACGTGAACGCCCTGCTCCCCCGCCCCTCCATCCTGACGATCGAGCCCTATGTGGGCGGCGAGTCGAAGCTGCCGGGCGTGAACCGGATCATCAAGCTCTCCTCCAACGAGGGCGCCTTCGGTCCGCCCCCTTCGGCGCAGGAGGCCATCATCGCCGCCGCGCGCGAGGCGCACCGCTACCCGGATGGTGGCGCCACCAGGCTGCGCGAGGCCATCGGCACGCGCTTCGGTCTGGACCCCGCGCGGATCGTGTGCGGCAATGGCTCGGATGAGCTGATCGCCTATCTCATCCTCGCCTATGGCGGGGAGGGGACGGAGCTGGTCATGCCCGCCCATGGCTTCGTCATGTATGACCTGACGGGCCGCTACGCCGGCTGCCGCGTCATCAAGGTGCCCGAGCGCAACCTGATGGCCGATGTGGACGCGATGCTGGCGGCCGTCGGCCCGCGCACCAAGCTGGTCTGCCTCGTGAACCCCAACAACCCGACGGGCGCGCTGCTGCCGCGCTCCGAGGTGCAGCGCCTGCGCGCCGGGCTGCGCGACGACATCCTGCTGATCCTGGACGCGGCCTATGCCGAATATGTGACCGACCCGGACTACGACCCCGGCAATGCCCTGGTGGATGCCTCGGGCAACACCGTCATGACGCGCACCTTCAGCAAGATCTACGGTCTGGGCGGGCTGCGCCTGGGCTGGGCCTACATGCCGCCGCAGGTGGCCGATGTGCTGGCGCGCATCCGCGGGCCCTTCAACGTGAACTCGGCCGCGATGGCGGCGGGCATCGCGGCGGTCTCCGAACCCGGTTGGATCGAGCGTAGCGTCGCTCACAATGAGGAATGGCGCGCGAAGCTCTCCGAGGGGCTGCGCGCGCTGGGCATCAAGGTCTGGCCCAGCGCCTGCAACTTCATCCTGGCCGATTTCGGCGATGCGGAGCGTGCGAAGGCCGCCGATGCGTCGCTGCGCGCGCGCGGCATCATCGTCCGCGCCGTGGGCGGCTATGCCCTGCCCACCTGCCTTCGGATCACCATCGGCACGGCCGAGGAATGCACCCTCGTGCAGGAGGGCCTTGCCGCCTTTGTCCAGAATGGCGGTTGAACCCCTCTTCCAGCGGCTCTGCCTGATCGGGGCGGGGCTGATCGGCGGCTCCATCGCCCGCCGCAACCAGGAAACCCGCGCATTGGCGGGCGAGGTGGTGGTCACCGCCCGCAGCCCCGCCACGCGCGCGCGGGTGCGCGAACTGGGCTTCGCCGACCGCGTGGTGGACAGCGCGGCCGAGGCGGTCCAGGGCGCCGATGCCGTCATCCTTTGCGTGCCCGTGGGCGCCTATGCCTCGGTCATGCGGGAGATCGCGCCGCACCTGGCGCCGGGCACCATCCTCTCCGATGTCGGCTCCACCAAGGGCTCGGTCGTCCGAGACCTGACGCCGCTGCTGCCGCCCGGCGTGCATCTCGTGCCGGCGCACCCCATGGCGGGCACCGAGTATTCCGGCCCCGATGCCGGCTTCGCCACGCTCTTCGACGGCCGCTACTGTATCATCACGCCCACCGAGGCTACGGACCCGGACGCGCTGGAGAAGGTGCGGGAATTCTGGCGCCGCTGCGGTTCCACCGTGGAGGCCATGGACCCCCTGACGCATGACAAGGTGGTGGCCATCGTCTCCCATCTGCCGCACCTCATCGCCTTCACCATCTGCGGCACGGCCGACGACCTCTCGGAGGAAACGCGCGAGAGTGTGCTGAAATTCGCGGCCTCGGGCTTCCGGGACTTCACCCGCATCGCGGCCAGTGACGTGGCCATGTGGCGCGATGTCTTCCTCAACAACCGCGAGGCCGTGCTGGAAATGCTGGCGCGCTTCACGGAAGATGCCCACGCCTTTGGCCGGGCCATCCGCTGGGGGCAGGAGGAGTTCATCGTGGACCGTATTCAGCGCGGGCGGAAAATCCGCAGCGGACTGATCGAGCGCAAGCAGGCCTGAGCTGCAGAGGCTGCTGATCCTCGACATCGAGACCCTGCCCGACCTCACCGCCGGGCGGGCGCTGCTGAACCTGCCCGAGGCGCCCGACGCCGACATCCGCACCGCCCTTGGCGCCCACTATGCCCGGGCTGGCGAGGCGCCGGAGGCCACCTTCCTCAAGGCCCCCCTGCACCGCCTCTGCTGCCTGGGCCTGCTGGGCGCGGAGCGCGCCGATCCCGATGAGCCCTGGCGGGTGCGCTATGTCCGTGCCGCCACCCTCGCCGATCACGATGAGGCCGATCTGCTGGCCCGCTTCGACCGCGCCCTGCAGGGCGGGCCGTTGCTGGTGGGCTTCAACACCTCGGGCTTCGACATTCCCGTGCTCCGCTATCGCGCCATGGCGCTCGGCGTGCCGCTGCCCAACCTGCACGGGGCGGCCGGCGCAGACTACCTGCACCGCTTCGGCCGGGCGCATCTGGATTTGATGGACCGGCTCTCGGGCTTCCGTGCCTCGCCGGCACCCAGCCTGGCGGAATGCTGCGCCCTGCTGGGCCTGCCGCTGAAGGCCGAGATGGATGGGGAACGGGTGGAGGGCCTCTGGGCGGCCGGCGACCATGCCCGCATCGCCACCTATTGCCGCGCCGACGTGGCCGCCACCTGGCTGGTGCTGCTGCGCTGGTGGGTGGCGACGGGCAGCCTACCACCCGATCATGCACGCGATGCCTTCTGCGCCTTCGCGGATTCGATCGAGGCAGGGGAGTTCGGCGAAGGGCTGTCCCGGCATGCCGAGGTGGCGCGGACGCTGGGCTGAGCCGCTTCTTTCGCGACCCCGCCAGCCGGCGGATGGGGCTTATGCTTCGTCAACACCACGGAGCCTGCCATGACCGCACACCGCATCAAGCTCTCCGCCGAGGACCAGTCGCGACTTGATGAATTGCGGCAGGAACGTCCGGCCCAACTCACCCACCCGTCACGGCGGCGCGCCGGGCGCGCCCAGCGCATCGCCGACGCGTTGACGGCCCTCATCGGCTCCTGGCATTTCATCATCATCCAGAGCGTGCTGCTCGCGCTCTGGATCGCGGGAAATGTGATCGCCTATGCAAACGCCTGGGACCCCTATCCCTTCATCCTGCTGAACCTGCTGCTGTCCTTCCAGGCGGCCTACACCGCGCCCATCATCATGATGAGCCAGAACCGCCAGGCCGAACTGGACCGCCGGCACGCCGAGCACGACTACCGCGTGAACGTGAAGGCGGAGCTGGAGATCGAGGCGCTGCACGCCAAGCTCGACGCCCTGCGCGAGCAGGAAATCCTGCGGCTGCTGCATCTGGTCGAGCGCCTGTCCGGCGCGGGCGAGGCGGAGGCGCCGCGCTGAATGGCGCCCCGTCACACCACCAGCAGGCCCGGCCCCCGCAGTTCCCGGATCAGTTTGCGGCGGATGGCTTCCACGAAATCGGCGTAGTCGGCGCAGGACATGGCGAAGGCGCCGGGACCGCCGATGACCTCCGTCTCGTAGTGCTCCAGCAGGTCAGGTTCCTCATCGAGCACGGCCAGCCCGTTGATGGTGACGCCGGCCGCCACGCCCAGGTCCCGCACCGGGCCGGGGGGGCGGCCGCGATTGCTGCGCCCATCGCCCGAGACGTCCATCACCGAGCGCGTCGCCGGGGCCGGGCAGCGGGCCAGCAAAGTAAGGCCCGCCACCATCCCATCGCCGAGCGCCGTGGCGCCCGGGCGGGGCAGGCGGGGGGCCTCCTCCAGCAGGGTGGCGAAGCCATCGGCGCTGGCGGCGTTCTGGATGCGGGTCCAGGGGGCGGCGGGTTCGGCGGTGTCGGACCAGAAGACGGCCGAAAGCGCCGCCGCGCCGCGCGGCCCGCCTGTGGCGGCGGCCAGCACGGATGGGTCGCGGAAGGCGGCGGAGAGCCCGCCGATCATCAGCGCGAATTCCTGGAAGTCCACGCTGGCGGAAACATCCACCGCCAGCACCAGCGCCACATCCACCGGCTCCATGCCCAAGCTTCCCTTTCAGGCGGCGAGGGGTCAGGCCGGGGTGAAGACCTCCAGCGCATCGCCCACCGCCACGCGGCCCCCTTCCAGCACCTCGGCCTGCACGCCCAGGTCGGCATGGCCGAAATTCTCACGCAGCACGCGCGGGGGGCGCGCGTCACGCTCGGCCGTGTCGGGGTTCACCTCGGTGGCGGGGCAGCGGACGATGCGCTTCCAGACGCGCAGCCGGGCCGTGCCGAGCTGGATCTCCTGGCCCATCAGGTCGAAATCCGCCCATTCGGCCCCGCCCGAGACATAGATGTTGGCGCGGAAGCGCAGGGGATCAAGCCGCATGCCATGGGCGCGCTCCAGCGCCGCCAGGCTGGCCAGGGAGATGATGGAGACGGATTTCTGCGGAATGTCCGTGAAGTTGTAGCCCGGCGCCTCCGCCAGGCGCAGCCGGCCGCGCGCCTCCTCGCCCAGGTAGTCGGTGATGAAGTCCTCAAGCCGGGCGCGGTCGGCGGGCTTGCCCAGGTCCAGCATCAGCGGCGCGCCCTCAGGCGGGCGGATGACCAGCTGTGAGGTCTTGGGGTCATAGGCCGTGTGCAGCTTGGCGATGCGAGCGTTGGCGGCGAGGCAGGCGAAATTCGTCTTCCGCATCCAGACGGGGGCGGCCGTGTCGAAGGGGGAATCCCCCTGGGCCAGGGCATAGACCCGGTCATGCGGCAGGCATTGGCCGGGGGTGAGGGCGACCTCCTCCAGCGCCTCGGCCGAGAATCCCTTCACGGGGTAGCGGTAAATGTGTTCGACGCGCATGGCTTCCTCACCGATTCCTCTTGAAGTCACCGTGGCAGAGTTACCACACTCCCCTTGACCGCGTCGCCCAATCGGGGGCGCGGACATGCAGTCGCCTCATGGAGGGACAGGAATGGACATCGAGAAGTTTACCGAGCGCGCCCGTGGATTCCTCCAGGCCGCCCAGACCATCGCGATCCGCGAATACCACCAGCGCCTGACGCCAGAGCATCTGCTCAAGGCCTTGCTCGATGACGAGCAGGGCGCGGCCGCCGGCCTGATCGGCGCCGCCGGCGGCGACGCGGCCGCGGCGCGGGCGGCGGTCGAGGCGGCGCTCAAGAAGCTTCCCTCCGTGCAGGGCGGCGGGGCTGGCCAGCCCAATGCTGCGCCGGAACTGGTGCGCGCGCTGGATGCCGCCCAGCAATCGGCCACCAAGGCCGGTGATGCCTATGTGGCGCAGGATCGCATGCTGCTGGGCCTGGCGCTGACGTCCGGCCCGGCGGCCGACGCGCTGAAGGCCGGCCATGTCACGGCGCCCGCGTTGGAAGAGGCCATCCAGCGCCTCCGCAAGGGCCGTCGCGTGGATGCCCCCAATGCCGAGGAAAGCTTCGATGCGCTGAAGAAGTATGCGCGGGACATTACCGAGGCGGCGCGCAACGGCAAGCTGGACCCGGTCATCGGCCGCGACGAGGAAATCCGCCGCACCATCCAGGTGCTGGCGCGGCGTACGAAGAACAACCCCGTGTTGATCGGTGAGCCCGGCGTGGGCAAGACCGCCATCGTGGAGGGCCTGGCCCTGCGGGTCGCCAAGGGCGATGTGCCCGAGGCCTTGAAGGACAAGCGTGTGATGTCGCTTGACCTTGGCGCCATGGTGGCCGGGGCCAAGTATCGCGGGGAGTTCGAGGAACGCCTCAAGGGCGTGCTAAAGGAGGTGGAGGACGCCCAGGGGCGGGTGATTCTCTTCATTGACGAACTGCACACCCTGGTGGGCGCGGGCAAGGCGGATGGGGCGATGGACGCCTCCAATCTGCTGAAGCCAGCCCTGGCGCGGGGCGAATTGCACTGCATCGGTGCGACGACCCTGGCCGAATATCGCAAGCACATCGAGAAGGACGCGGCCCTGGCCCGGCGCTTCCAGCCGGTCTTCGTGGGCGAGCCGACGGTGGAGGACACGATCAGCATCCTCCGCGGCATCCGCGAGAAATATGAGCTGCACCACGGGGTTCGCATCGCGGATGCGGCGCTGGTTGCGGCGGCGACCCTCTCCAATCGCTACATCACGGACCGTTTCCTGCCCGACAAGGCGATTGACCTCGTGGACGAGGCGGCGTCGCGCCTGCGGATGATGGTGGACAGCAAACCCGAGGAGCTGGACGAGCTGGACCGTCGCCTCCTGCAATTGAAGATTGAGCGTGAGGCTCTGAAGCGGGAGGAGGACGAGGCCTCGCGCGACCGTCTGGCCAAGCTGGAACGGGAATTGGCTGAGCTGGAGGAGCGTTCCAGCGCGATGACCGCCGCCTGGGAGGCGGAAAAGGGCCAGGTGGTGGAGACCCAGAAGCTGAAGGAGCAGCTGGACGCCGCCCGCACTGAGCAGGAACTGGCCGAGCGCCGCGGCGACCTGAACAAGGCGGCGGAGCTGCGTTACGGCACCATCCCGCAGCTGGAGAAAAAGCTGGCCGAGGCCGGGGAGGGCGGGGCCAAGCTGGTGAACGAGGCGGTGACCGAGGAGGGCATCGCGGGCGTCGTCAGCCGATGGACCGGTATCCCCGTCGAGAAGATGCTGGAAGGGGAGCGCGCCAAGCTCTTGCGGATGGAGGATGCGTTGCGCAAGCGCGTCGTCGGGCAGGAGGAGGCGCTGGAGGCCGTGTCCAAGGCGGTGCGGCGCGCGCGTGCCGGGTTGCAGGACCCGAACCGGCCTATCGGCAGCTTCCTGTTCCTCGGACCGACGGGGGTGGGCAAGACGGAGCTGGTGAAAGCTGTGGCGTCGTTCCTGTTCGACGATGACCGGGCGATGACGCGCATCGACATGAGCGAGTTCATGGAGAAGCACGCCGTCTCCCGCCTGATCGGGGCGCCTCCGGGCTATGTCGGCTATGAGGAGGGGGGCGCGTTGACCGAAGCGATCCGCCGCCGGCCCTACCAGGTGATCCTCTTCGACGAGGTCGAGAAGGCGCACGAGGACGTCTTCAACATCCTGCTGCAGGTGCTCGATGACGGGCGGCTGACGGATGGCCAGGGCCGGACTGTGGATTTTCGCAACTGCATCATCGTGCTGACCAGCAATCTCGGCGCCCATGCCATCGCCGAGCTGTCGGAGGACGCGGATATCGAGCAGGCCCGGCCCGCCGTGATGCGGGCGGTGCGGGACCGCTTCCGGCCGGAATTCCTGAACCGGCTGGACGAAATCGTGCTGTTCCGCCGCCTGGCGCGGGCGGACATGGACGTGATCGTGGACATCCAGTTGGAGCGGCTGCGGGCACTGCTGGATGACCGCAAGATCGGCCTGGCCCTTGATGGCTCCGCGCGGGCCTGGCTGGCGGAAGCGGGGTATGACCCGGTGTATGGCGCGCGGCCGCTGAAGCGCGTTATCCAGCGGAATTTGCAAGATAAAATGGCTGTTCTGCTGCTGGAGGGCCAGGTGCGGTCTGGTGACGTGGTCCGCGTGACGACCAACGGGGATGAACTCGCCCTGGAGGTGGAGGTTGCGCCTGTTGCGTAGCTGAACATGTCGGCCATGCGTTTATCGCATGCGGAGGGGGTTTACAGGGTCCGGTCAGACCCGTAAAAGCCCCTCCACGCCGACGGGATGCCTGACGCGGTTCTGACACAAAGAGTAGTAACCGAGGGCGGTTCGTCGGCCTCGATTGACTGTCTCCAAAGGTTAGGGCAAGAAGCTGAAAAGCTTCTTCGTTGTTTCAAAATCACATCTGGTTATGCAGATAGTAAGTGCTGACGTGATCTGCTTTGGTTTGTTGGTCTGAGAGGGCTGGCGAGCTGGGGTG